>CAVYEO010000001.1:0-2117848 GCA_963767705.1 uncultured Acidobacteriaceae bacterium
CCTCCGATGAGCCGTGCTGCGCCGCCCACACCATTGCGGAGTGCTATTCCGTTCTTACGAAGACGCCTGGACCGTACAGAATCCAGCCCGAAGCAGTGCTGCTTTTACTCAACCATATAGAGGCACGGTTTCGCGTCGTGTCTTTAGATGGCCCGGCAGTACTTTACGGCGGTAAGGAGCTTGGCCGAACAAGGCATTGCGGGCTCCCGCATCTACGATGCGCTTCTATTGCATTGTGCGCGAAAAGCATGTGCAGAGCGAATTTATACATGGAATGTGAAGCACGTCCACGCGATCGCACCGGATTTGGCGCGCCGGATTATCACGCCATAACGTGTTGCGAACGATGCGGCAGCGCTGGTTCAACACCGTTGGTACACACCACATCCGCTCCGCCAAAGCGCTAATCTACTGTGGCCTGCAGCTCGGTTGCGTCCTTCTCGGTCGCTCGGCTCACGCGGTTGCGGTAACTGGCGGCAATGAAATCGCGGAAGAGCGGGTGGGGTTCCAGGGGCTTGGATTTGAATTCGGGATGAAACTGGCAGGCGATGAAGAAAGGGTGCTCCGGCAGTTCCACGATTTCGACATAGGTGCCGTCGTTGGTGGTTCCGGTGATGCGGAGGCCCGCACCGGTGAGCAGCGGCTCATACTCGCGGTTGAATTCGTAACGGTGGCGGTGGCGTTCGCTGATTTCAGTCTGGCCGTAGGCCTTCGCGGCGAGTGAGCCGGGCTCGAGCACGCAGGTCCACGCGCCCAGACGCATGGTGCCTCCCATCTCTTCAACGCCGGTGAGTTCGCGGAGTTTGTAGATGATGCGGTGCGGCGTGGAGGGGTCGAACTCGCTGGAATTGGCGCCTTGCAGGCCACACACGTTTCGTGCGAACTCAATCGAAGCAGTCTGCATGCCCAGGCAGATACCGAAGAACGGCACGCGATTTTCGCGCGCATAGCGGATTCCATTCAACATGCCTTCAATGCCGCGCTTGCCGAAACCACCCGGCACCAGGATGCCGTCGAAGCCCGCGAGTTGCTCGCGATAACTCGCGTCTTCCAGCCCCTCGGCCTCAATCCAGGTGACGCGCAGCTTGAGATCGTGGGCGAGCGCGCCATGGACCAGCGCTTCCTTTAGGGATTTATAACTGTCTTCGTACTCAACATACTTGCCGACGATGGCGATCGAAACCTCGTCCTGCGGATGGTAAGCGCGCTCCACCAGTTCATGCCAGCGCGACATGTCCGGCGCGGCCGCTTCGAGGTGGAGATATTTGAGGGCAAGCGTGTCCACGCCTTCTTCGGCGAAGTTCAAGGGCACTTCATAGATGGACTCGACATCTTTCGCGGCGATCACCGCCTTTTGCTCAAGATTACAGAAGAGCGCGATTTTGCCCTTGATCTCGGGCGACAGGAAGCGGTCTGTGCGGCAGAGCAGGATGTCGGGCTGAATGCCGATCGAGAGCATCTCCTTGACGGAGTGCTGGGTGGGCTTGGTTTTCAGCTCCTGCGCGGCGGCAATCCATGGAACGAGAGTGACGTGAACGAAAACCGTGTTCTCGCGTCCCAGGTCTTGGCGCATCTGGCGGATGGCCTCGAGAAAAGGCAGCGATTCGATGTCGCCGACCGTGCCGCCGATCTCGACAATTGCCACGTCGCAGCCGGCCGCGACCTTACGCATCGCGTTCTTGATCTCGTTGGTGACGTGAGGAATAACCTGAACGGTCTTGCCGAGGTAGTCCCCGCGGCGCTCCTTGGCGATGATCTGCTCGTAGATGCGGCCGGTGGTCAGGTTGTTATCGCGGGTCAGGTGGGCGTGAGTGAAGCGTTCGTAGTGGCCCAGGTCGAGATCGGTTTCGGCCCCGTCGTCGGTGACGAAGACCTCGCCGTGTTGGAAAGGCGACATGGTGCCGGGGTCAACGTTGAGGTAGGGGTCGAACTTCATGAGGTTGACCTTGAGGCCGCGGCTCTCAAGGAGGCATCCGATGGAGGCCGCCGCGAGTCCCTTGCCTAGCGAGGACACAACCCCGCCCGTCACAAAGATGTACTTTGCCGACATTGCTGCTTCACCTTGAATTGTGGGGTCTGGATGGCGTACCGGGTGGGCACGATCAAGTATCGCAGAGTGGGGCGGGGAAGGGAAGGGCGGGGGCGACCGGTGGCGAAGACGGGTGTCCAGGAGAGGCCACCATCCTGAACTACTCTAAAAGAGAGTTGCAACGAGAACAGGGGCATTCCCGTCTAACCGGCGTGATGCATCCTTTCCGCCACGCTTTTGCCACTGCGGTTTTAGTCACTTCGGTATCAGTTTCCGCGCAAACCGCTGCGCCTACAGATCCGGGGACGATCGCGACGATTCATCGGCTGGTGCTTACGGATGGCTCCTTCCAGCGCATCGCCAAATTCGAGATCAAGGGCAATCGCGTCCGCTACATCAGCGCGGAGCGCGGCGGCGATTGGGAAGAGTTGCCGCTGAACTTGGTGGATTGGGCGGCTACGGAGAAGTATGCACGGGAGCATACGCCCGGAGCCCAGGCGCCGGAGGGGCAAAACGAGGCCGCAGCGATCGATAAGGAAGAACAGCAGGCCCGGGCAGAGCAGCAGGCGCGGACGCCAGAGGTGCTTCCCGGGCTGCGGCTGCCGGACCAGGATGGCGTGTGGGCGCTCGATTATTTCCATGACACGCCAGAATTGGTGACGCTTACGCAAAACAGCGGAGACGTGAACCAGCAAACTGGCCATAATGTGCTGCGGAGCGCGCTGGGGCCGCTCGGTGGCAGCAAGAAACAGGTCACGTTGGACGGACCACGGGCGAAGGTTCGGCTGCATAGCGCACAGCCCGTTCTTTACATCAGCCTGACGAAGGAGGCGGACGAGCCTGGCCCGGATGCCGTCACGGTCGATACCCACGGGGTTTCCGCCACGCAGCCGAAAGCCGTGAGCTCTCCGAAGAGCCAGTATGTCGTTGTGCGAGTACAGGAGCACAAAGGCTATCGCGCGGTAAGCAGCATCCAGATCAGCGCGCTTGGGCGGATGTCGCAGTCGCAGGACGCGATTGCGACAACAGCGAGCATTCTGCCGGGAGGGCATTGGATGAAGGTGGTGCCGAAGGATTCCCTGCTGATCGGTGAATACGCGCTGATGGAGGTCCTATCCCCCCAGGAGATCAACCTTTCGGCATGGGATTTCGCTATCGACCCGCAGGCGCCGGAGAACGCGAACGCTATCCTGCCGCTACAGCGCGAACGATAACCAATTGCGCGCTCTATTTGTCCTCGAAGAAGGTGTAGACCGGAGCGACACGCGGCGGTTCGATAGTTGCGGCCTCCATGCCTTGAGGGAACATCGGGACTGCCTTGAGGTCATAACCGGAGAGGATGCCCTGTGGCGCACCTGTGTATGGAAAGTCAGAGGTAAGGAGGCGCTCGGAGACGATGGCCGAGAACTCGCGCTGCTGGAAGGCTTGTGCGAGATCGGCCCTCAGCGCCTCCGCGCGTGGGCCGTTATCGCCGCGGAGTACGTCAAAAATCGCGTTCGCGTTGGCAAAACTGGGACGCCCGCGTTCCAGCAGGTCGGCTGCATTATCCGCGACATACACGTCGCCCGGAATCCGCGTCAGGCGGTCCAGGATGAGATTGGCCTCGCGCCGGGACTGCGGGCTGGGGATCAGCCGGGTTGGCAAGTAGACCACGATCGCAAACTGAAGCAGCCCTAGCCCCAACACGGCCAGACGGCGCGGCAATGCGGAACCGCCGGGCACGTCTGGATGAAGAAGCCTGTGCAGCGCAACCCCAAAGAGCACGGCAACCCACGCATCGAGCTGGAGAACGACATTAACGGAACCGCCGGAGTGGATGCGTCCGGCGAACGCGGAAAGGAAGGTGCCCAGGCTAACCGCGATCAGAAAGCGGGCGTCGCGCACTTTCAGCTCTCTGCGTCGCCACAGAGCCAGGCCCAACATACCGATGAGCACGAGCGCAGGCAGCAGATGCACGACTAAGTCTTTCGCCAGAAAGACGAGAACGCCGCGGGGAACGAGCGCATGGTGACGCGGCAGGAACACGGTGTAATAGGCGTACCAGCCCCCGCTCGCACGATTCAGCAGATACGCTGAGCTAGCGGCAATAAGCACGAAGCTGCCCAATCCGAGCAAGAGCTTCCGCATGCGGCCGAACTCATGCAGCAGCACAAAGACTGCTATCAGAAGGGCGGCTTGCTTGGTTTGGTAGGCGCAGGCGAAGAGGATCCCGGCAAGCAGCGCGTGGCCGCGGTACGAGGCGTATATCGCAGCCAGGACCAGCAGCACGAAGAGCATGTCCACACGGGCCAGATCGTACCAGCTATCGCTCACGCCATAGAGCGAGGCAAAGAGCCCCGCGGCGAGCAGTCCCGCATAGCGGCTGCCATTGGCCAGCCGGCGTGCCAGCGTGAATACCAGAACGAAGCAGCCGGCCGTCGCCAGCGTGCTGAGGACCCGCAGCGTGGCAAAGTGCAGGCCGCCCATCTTTGCGGCTCCCGCGGCTACGTAGTAGTAGAGCGGGGTATAGATATACGGGATAAAGCGGTGGGTCGGCTGCACGTAGACGCCTTGATGCGTCAGCACGCGGCCCGTTGCGTCCAGCACGCCGCCTTCCAGCCACTCCAACTGTAAAGGGAAGCTGGCGCGCATGGCGGCGGTGCAGAAAAAGAGCAGGATGTATGCGCCGGAGAGAACAGCCAAAGCCATATATAGCGCATGCGCAAGGCTGTCTGGACGGGTGGACGTCGAGGCGGAACGAGGCTTGATCTGTGACATACGACTGATGGTGTTATATCAGCTGCGCAGGAATGGACAGGCGGGCTAAGTGGAGATGATTCCGACCTGAGCCGCGGCAATGCCGTCCCGCGTCGTGTTCTTGACGGCATACATCATTTCGTCTGCTGCGTGGACCAGCTCTTGTGCAGACTGTGCGTCTTCTGGAAACGCCGCGACTCCGAAGCTGGCAAGCATCTGGAGATGCAGTCCTTCATCCGAGAGAAACCTTGAGCGCCGCAGACATTGAAGCAGCCGTTGAGCGACGCCGATTGCCGCCTGTTTCCCGGTCTGCGGCAGCAGTATGACGAATTCGTCTCCACCATAGCGGAACGCCAGGTCAACAACGCGCAGGTTGCTGCGAATCGTCGCTGCGAATTCGGCGAGCAAGCGGCTGCCCGCCAGGTGTCCGTGTTCGTCATTGATTTGCTTGAAGCGATCCAAGTCGATAAACAGAATGCTGAACGGCGTCCCGAAGCGGCGGGCCCTTTCCGCTTCGGCTTCCAGGGCTGTCTGCAGGTGCCGGGCGTTGTACAGGTGCGTGCAATCGTCGGTGATCGTGAGCTCCTGGATGCGCTCCACTGCCCGGGCATTTTCGATAGCGATGGCCGCGTAGTCGCACAGGATATGGAGAAACGTGATGGTGTGGTCGGTGAGCGCGGCAAGCTGGTAATTGAAGAGCTGGATCACGCCGAGCGTGCGCAGCCGTGAACGAAGCGGCACGGAAATAGCCGAGTACACCAGCGGCGGCGTGGATTCCGCGGGCGAGCAGCGTCCAGCGATCTCCGTCCCGGTGATGATCAGCGGTTCGCCATGGCTTGCGACCCAGCCCGCCATGCCTTCGCCCATGGGAATCCGGATGTCCTGAAGCGTCTCCGCGGATTTGCCGGCCACCACCGCGTAATAGAGGTCGTTCTTGTCGGGATCGACCATCAACAGGGACCAGCTCTCCGGACGAAAGAACTGCTCCATCTGTTCCATGATGCTGCGCAGGATGGAATCAAGGTCGAGGGAAGAGGTGAGGGCGCGCGCCACTCTATGGAAGACGGTCAATTCGTCGAGTCCATCTATCTGCTTGCGAGACTCTTCCACGAGAACCACCGCCTGTGCGCAAGGCCTGTTTACAACATTCGAGGCCGGCCGCGAAGATGCGCACATTCCCGCCCGAATAAATCAGAGTTCAATTCACGGCAGCGGGAGGCGCTATCTGTAATTTTGCCACAGTTGAATGAACAATTACCCGCCGATGTGCACCATGCTGCGAGAGGGCTTCAGAAAACCCGGTTCGCCGATATGGTGACGCGCTTCTTTGGTCGCGACAATGCGCTCGATAAAGGCAGCCAACTCCACGTCGCTCCCGCCTCTGCGCAGTACGGCATGCAGGTCGTGATCGGATTGTGAGAAGAGGCAGGTGCGGATTTTGCCGTCCGAAGTGAGCCGGATGCGACTGCATGCACCGCAGAAGGCCTGCGAGACGGGAGCGATGATACCGATCTCGCCGATCCCGTCATCAAACGTGAAGCGTCGCGCTGTTTCGCCCGGATGGTTTGCCGGAAGCGCGACCAGCGGACGTACTTCGCTCAGACGGCGCTTCACTTCGTCGAACGGGATCACGGTATCGGGAGACCAGATACGATCCTCCTCGAGCGGCATGAATTCGATAAAGCGAAGCACCACGCCTTCGCGCCGCGCGAAGTGGGCAAAGGCACCGATCTGGTCCTCATTGAAGCCGCGCAGGAGTACGCAGTTGACCTTTACGGGTCCCAGACCGACGGCCTGCGCTGTCCGTATGCCGTCCAGCACTTTTTCAAAGCTGCCGGGGACGCGCGTGATACGGGCAAAGGTGTCAGCGTCCACCGCGTCCATGCTCACGGTGACGCGGGTCAGTCCGGCATCCTTCAATCGCCGCGCTTCCTTGGCGAGCAGGTGGCCATTGGTGGTGATGGCGATATCGAGCGGGGCGCCTCCGCCGTCCTCCAGCGGCGCACCCTGCGCGTCGAAGCGCGTGCGCAGCTTGGCGACTTCTTCAACGAGTTCGGGCAGTCCGCGGCGCAACAGGGGTTCGCCTCCGGTCAGCCGCACCTTCTCGATGCCAAGGTCGACAAAGACCCGGATCATGCGGAAGGTAATCTTCGATGGCCAGCTCTGTATATTGCGCGCCCTCATTTCCCGTGCGGCAGTACACGCAGCGGTAGTTGCAGCGATCCGTCACGGAAACGCGCAGGTCGGTGATGGTGCGGCCGTGTCGGTCTATCATCCGCGGTCCGGCTACCCTGGCGGGGAGAGCTGCACCGGGGAGAAGGGAGGCGTTTGCGAAAGCAGCAGCCGGGCTCGAGATGGTTTGCGTTGACACTTGGTTATTCGATGCGCGAACCGATGGTTTTCTTCAATAGCAGGGCAGATCGTCCGGTCGCGAATGACTCCCTGGACTTATTGTACGGAAACCGGCTCCGGTCGTCAGGATAGATTGGGCATCCACAGGGCCTGCAGGTCCATCGGACTAAGAAGGAAAGCGGAGGCAGAGCGATGGCTGAAGAAAAACCGAAGGGCGATGCGCATGAGCCTCGCGGGCTTGGAGAGCACAACCGCGCCACCACCAGCGAAAGGGCGCACCAGCAGGGTTGGGGTTTGCAGGAAGAAGACCGAACGCGCATCCCCGAAGGCAGACCCGATTACTACGGCGGCAAGGGTTACGACTACGGTGCGCAGGATTTCGGCGATCTCGCGGTCAAAAAGGACGCCGGCGACTCCACTGACCAGGAGGCTGTGGCCCGGGCGGCACAGCAGTTGCTCGATGAGAGTCCATCTGAAAAGGAGCCAGGCCGCTGATCGGGATCGCTGGTGAGGCCAGGATGGTTTGGGATCAAAGTATCGTTGCGCTGAGGTATCAGCATCGCTGCGCGACATACGAGCATCCCTTAGTCTTAAAGCCATGAGTCCGAAAAAGATCGAGATGGAAGAAAGCTCGGCGGCGAAGCGGCACGCCGGAACTCGGTTCGATGTGCTGGTGGTGGGGGCGGGGCCGACCGGGCTGGCCTGCGCCATCGAGGCCCAGCGTCGCGGAATGCGAACGGCTTTGGTGGACAAGGGCTGCCTGTGCAACTCGATCTTTCACTACCCGTCCAACATGACATTCTTCACCACGCCGGAGCTGCTGGAAATCGGCGATCTTCCCTTTTCGAGTCCGAACCAGAAGCCGAACCGGAACGAGGCGCTGGAGTACTACCGAAAAGCCGCCGAGCATTACCACCTCGACATTCGTCAATATCATCAGGTGCAGCGGGTGACCGGCAGCGACGGAGCGTTCATGGTCGAGGTGACCGATCTGTTTGGGCGCCCGCAACGTTTTCAGACACGCAAGATCGTTCTTGCTACCGGCTACTACGATCTCCCCAATTATCTTGACATTCCTGGCGAAGATCTCCCAAAGGTGAAGCACTATTACCATGACCCCCATCCGTTTTACGACACGGATGTCGTGGTGATCGGGGGCAAGAACTCGGCCGCGATTGCTGCGCTGGACCTGTGGCGACACGGAGCGCGAGTGACGCTCGTGCATCGCGGGCCGGAGATGCACCGCCATGTGAAGTACTGGATTCTGCCGGACATCAACAACCGCATCCGGCACGGTGAAGTCGAGGCGTATTTTGACTCCCGGGTCACCGCCATACGTGAAGATGCGGTGGATCTAGAAACACCGAAAGGTCAGCGCACGATCAAAAACGACTTTGTTTTTGCCCTGACCGGGTACCGCCCGGATTTCGAGTTTCTGGAGTCGCTGGGCGTGCGGATTGAAGGAAAGGATCGCTGTCCCGCATGCGATCCGCAAAGCCTGGAAAGCAATGTTCCGGGCATTTATCTGGCCGGCGTGATCGTGGCTGGCTCTCGCACAAATGAGATTTTCATTGAAAATGGGCGTTTCCACGGGCGGCAGATCGCCGATGACATCGCGCGCAAGCTCGAACATCAGCCGGAACTAGCTGAAGTATAGTGCGGCCCACCACACGAGAGGGGTAACTCCCCTAGTAGTAAAGTGAGCAACTCGCCTTTAGAAGTTCCTTCCTCTTGCCAGACGCGATAGTCTGTAGCCAAACCCAAGGAAGGCAAACGCAACTATGAGTTGGCTGAAAGTCCGCACCATTCGCGGTCAGCTGACGGCAGGTTTCATCCTGCTGGAAGTTTTATTTACGGTGCTGTTCGCGTTCCTGCTGGTGCGTGCGCAGATGAAGGAGATCCACTGGCGCGGTGAGCGCCGGATGGAGTACCAGTCCCATCTGCTGCAGATTGAAAGCAGCGATGCGTTGTTGAGTGGTGAGATGGAGCGCCTGGACGAGATGGCGCGTGTGATCCACTCGTCTCCCACGGTGGAATCTGTACGCATTACCGACCCACATGGACGCACGCTGGTCAGCGCCGGCCCGAGCCGGCCGTCATTGACGCCGCTGGAGCGCGCGTATCTGCAACCGAGTCTGAACCCTATTCCGTTCCGTAACGAAAATGGAGCGCGCGAAAGCGTAGTCCCGCTTTATGCCGGAAACAGCCTGCTGGGCTATGCCTTTCTGCGGGAAAACGCAGACAGCGAGCGTGCAGAGGTCCACCGGCTGATCCAGCTTAGTATGCTGCTGGGCATCCTCGGCGCGATCGGATGCGTGATCGCATCAGCGCTGCTGGCCCGCACCATCACGCGGCCGTTGCGGGCCGTGATGGGCGCCACCCGGCGGCTCATCCGCGACCCGGAAACCAAGGAAGGCTTTCCGCTGGTGGTGCATGGTCATAATGAAGCAGCGGAACTGGCCAACGCCTTTAACCTCCTGGTGCTGTCGATGGAAGAGCAACGCGCCGGCCTGAGCGATACGCTGGCGCTATTGGATTCCATGCTGGCCCATGCTCCAATCGGCTTCGCCTTCTTCGACCGGAAAGGCCGGTATGTGCGGGTGAACCAGTTTCTTGCGGAGAAGACTGGCATATCGATGACCCGGTACCTGGGCCGTTCTGTGGAGGAGATGTTCCCGCCGGTCGCCGCGGCAGTGTTGCAGGCGCAGTTGGACCGGGTGTTTGCCACTGGAATAGCCGTACAGGATTTTGAGTTTCATCCCGGCGCGCTGAAAGAGGAAAGCGGGGAAGTTTCCGCTGAAGAAGCCGAGCAGCGGAGCTGGTTGGTCAACATCTATCCGGTGAAAACGGGTCATCAGGCGGTTCGATGGGTGGGCGCTGTGGTCATGGACACCACGGAACGAAAGCGCTCCGAAGAGGCCCTGCGCCGGACGGAGAAGCTGGCCGCCGCTGGAAGGCTGGCCGCCTCCATTGCGCATGAGATCAATAATCCGCTCGAGGCAGTGACCAACCTGCTCTACCTGTTGCGCGGTGTGCCGTCGCTTTCCAGTGAGGCATTGCAGTACACCGAGATGGCGCAGCATGAAGTTTCACGGGTTTCTGAGATAACCCAGCAAACATTGCGTTTTTACCGGCAGTCCACGCTGCCTGCAATGTGCAGCGTCACCGAACTGCTCGACTCGATGATCACGCTGCACCAGGGCCGGGTGCATTCTCTTCATGTGGAGATCGAGCGCCGATACGAACCCAGGGTGGATCTGTTCTGCTTGTCAGGCGGGCTGCGCCAGCTCTTTGCCAACCTCATCGGCAACGCGCTCGACGCCATGCCTACCGGGGGCAGGCTCGTGCTTGAAGCGCGGCGCTCGGTGCGCTGGAGGGACGGTGTCGCTGGCGTGCGTGTCGTGGTTGCGGATACCGGGAGCGGTATGCCGGAGGCAGTGCGGCGGCGCATCTTTGAACCGTTCTACACCACCAAGGAAGCGACCGGGACGGGGCTCGGCCTCTGGGTCAGTTCCGAAATCATTCAGAAGCACAAGGGTACCGTTGCGGTGAAGAGTCGTCCTGGAAACAGCTTTAACGGCCCGACTGGGACGGTTTTCATGCTGTTCTTCCCTGAGGACGGGATGCCGGCGACCATGCACGAGATCGAGGCCGCGCCGATTGCGGTTGGAGTCTGAGAACCCTAGCCACCATCTGCGGTTGCGGATGCCTATCGCCCAGAAACCGTCTGTCCCACGGGCTTGCCTGAGCCTCCAAGCGTAATGCGGATCCGGTGCAGCCGGACATACCTGGTTCGCAAGCCGCCAATGGTGGACGGCTCTGCTTTCGGTGTCTTGTTCATGTCAACGAAGAGCAGGAGAGCGGGCTCACCGCGTTGATCCAGGCTTTCGGCCACGCCCACGCCTATGTACGCGGGGTCGCTCATGATTTGCGCGGCATACTCCCTTTGCACCGCAATGGCTCCGTTGAGCGCCGCCTGTGGCAGATGTAGGCCCGCCGCCGGCCTCAGGCTTCTGGGCGCTTTGCCGCTTCCAACACTCGCGGGCGTGGTGGGAATTACGATCGTGGGTACGCCCGCAATGGTCTGGGGCACGGTGGGCGCCGGCTTGTTTCGATCGGTATAGACGATCACGGCAGCGCGCCCCGGCTGATCCAGGCTTTTGCCTGTTCCCACGCCCAGAATGCCGTTTGCCGGATTCACCAGTGCTGCGGCTGTTGTGTTGGCAGCAGCCCTGGCCTTTGCGGCCTCTGCGGCCGAGACTGCGACAACTGCGCCTGCACTTGCGGTGTTGGTGTCGTAGTTCAGGCAGGTCACCGAGTGCGGCGCTCCGCCCACGACCTTCAATTGCAGCGATCCATTAGCTGCCGTGTGCTGCGAAAGCTCGGTCAGCACATCGCCGATCGGGTTGGCGAAGCTGAAGCCATTGCCGCTGCTATCGACGGCGCCAGCGAAGAAGAGACCCACCGGCTGGGCATTGCTCGCATCGACCACCAGCGAACCTGAGTCTCCGAAATCCGAGAAGTAGCGGCCCGAGATACCGATCTGATTCGTAAAGGTCTTGGTGGTGTAGAACTGGGTTCCCGCAGCATCCTTGTAATAGTCCACCTGGAAGCTGTCCGCGATACTGTCCACGGTGGAGCAGGTGAGGCCGGTAGTACGCCCGCTTTTGACGACCTGGATGGGGATTGTTCCGTTAAAAAGATTGGCAGCCGTCAACGGCTCGCCGGTTCCGCCCGCCGGTGGAGCGGCGCCTAGTTGTCCATTGGAACCGCCGGTGCCCAGGCCAAGGATGCCGCCAGTCACATCCACGGTGCCGCTTGCGGCCGAGGCGAGTGCGGCATCCACATTGGTAGCTGTGGTATTCAGGGGTACCGAATATTGCAGTGTGCCGATACCACGCGCAATGCTACCGGGCTGCCCCAGCGGGCTGCATCCTGTGTCGACCAATCCGGGTTGAATGATGCTGTCCGTTGTGGTGCCCTGGTCGGACTCCGCCAGAACATGATTATTGCTGAGAATGTACTGGTTATTGTTTTGGTCCGCCACGAGCGCGCCCAGGGTGCCGCTGGCGCAATCGGTGATGTACTGCCCGGTCGAGTCCAGATCGAAGTCGTTGGTGTTGCCACCCGAGGTCCCCATCTCCACCGTGCCGGTTTGCGCCGCCTGGTTGTCGAGAGGCGAGGTGTTGACCCCCGCGTTGTTCAGCAGCAGCTTGGCATAGCTGGCCGACTGGCTATTCGCGGCGACGGTGGCGTAGGCATAGAGCGGGCCCGAAGGCGCAGTTCCCGCAGGCGCAGTGTACGTAGCGGTGCAGAAGGTGTAGTTCTGCGATGAGGTCTGGCACTTGCTCCCGCTGATCGTACCGTAGTTGCTCCCCGGATTCGTGACCGCATTCGCGGCGCTGCTCAGGCTCCAGTTGATCGACCCGCCGCCATACTCCGCGATGACTCCAGTGAACGGTACGGTAGAGCCGGGCGCGACCGCGGCCACCTCCGGCGCTACCGCCTGGTTAAAGCCCGGCGTGACGGTAATTACGGCAGATAAGGTTGTATAAATGTCGCTGATCAGGTTGGCCTGGAGTTTCACCTGCACACTGTCATGCGTGAGTGCGGGTGGGGGCGTATAAAGCCCTGTCTGGTCGATGGAGCCCTGCCCGATGTTGCTATCGTTTTGTCCGCTCAGGACCGCCCAGTGCACGTTGGCTGCGCCCCCTGCGTTCAGCGTTGCTTTGAGCTGGACCTGCTGATTGGTGTCCGCTGTGGTAGTGGAAGGTGTGATCGAAAAAGTGCTGTTCGTCGGATTGGGGGAATAGTTCCCGCCGCCGCAGCCCGCGGCCACGACGAGAAATGGCGAAAAGAGTCCAAGCAGGCGAGAGAAACGGGAATTCATAGGTCAGCCACCATCCAGCATTGTTGCAAAGATTGTACGTGCCTGCTTGCCAATTGGCTCGCTGGGTTGAGTGTCCTGACCGTTGCTTTCAGAAGCGAGCGTTCCGCCCAGCCCGCACATCCCTGCGCGTATAGGAACCCGGAAGGAAAGCAGGTGTTGCGGTCTGGCCGGGACCGATCGGTTTAGCTGACGATTCGCCGTAGAAAACCGCGGAAGCCAATCGCCCCCAGGATGGCCAGCGAGGCCAGGAGCGCGAGAAAGATGAAGATCGCTGGCATATGCGGGACGGCCGGGGTCAGCGCGGCCCGCAGTCCCTCGCTCATGTAAACGATCGGGTTCACCAGGACTGCGATCTGGAGCCAGCGAATGTGATTCAGGTAGGCCCACGGGTAGTAGATACAGCCGAGAAAGGTAATTGGCACTACGACAATCGAGAAGATAAGCCCGATCTGCTGGGGTTTGACGTTGGAGCCGATGGCCAGGCCGAGCGCGCCGGAAACCAGGCTCGCGAGCACCAGAAAAAGCACCAGCAGGAACCAGCTCGAGACGTGCGCCTCGACCGGGGTCGAAGGAATGTAGTAGGCGAGTGGCAATACCAGCAGCGCGGCCAGGATGCTTTGGAGCGCGCTGAAGCAGACCTTCTCGATAGCCACAGCGGCGACTGGCAACGGACACATCACCCGGTCATCGATCTCGCGCGTGATACCGAACTCCTGAGACAATGGCAGCGCCACCGCGGCGATCCCGGTAAACATAATGGCGACGGCCATCAGTCCGGGGAGCAGCACCGTCCCGAAGCTCGTGGGCATCGCGCCGCTGGGCATGGGATTACCCGATCCCAGACGCGGAAAGATGTAGGTGAACACGAATAGAAACAGTAACGGTTGCATAATAACGCGCACGGCGAAAGGTCCGAGTTCGCGGCGAAGCACCCGGAAATCGCGCAGCATCAGGCCGCCAAAGGCGGAAAGCGCGGAACCCCGGGCACTATGCCGTTGGTCATGAGAGGAAACAGGCGCAGAACTATTCACGGAGATCCCTTCCCGTCAGGCGGATGAATACCGTTTCGAGGCTCGGCTCATTGATCGAAATGTCACGAAGTCCGCTCCCTTCCGCGGCCCCAACGATCTGCGGCAGCAAGCCGTCCGTGCCCAGCGCAAAAACCCGCAACCCGGATGCGGTCGGCTCGGCAGCTGTGACGCCGGGCAGCCCGCGCAATCGCGCAGCAGCAGCTTCGACGCCAACCGCGTCCCGCAATTTCAGGTCGAAGACGGTCTGGGCGTCTCCAGAGCTTTTGAGCGCCATGGGTGAATCGAGCGCCAGCATTTTTCCATGATCCACAATGGCGAGACGGTCGCACAGCGTGTCCGCCTCCTCCATGTAGTGGGTTGTCAGCACGACGGTGATGCCATCCTCGCGCAGCCGTCCCACAGCCTCCCACATCGCGATGCGGCTTTGCGGGTCGAGCCCGGCGCTCGGCTCGTCCAGAAAAAGCACACGCGGCCGGTGGGCGATGGCACGTGCAATTTGGACGCGTTGCTGCAAGCCGCCGGAAAGCTGCGCTGGGAAGGCCGCGGCGCGCTCCGAAAGATGGAACTGCTGGAGCAGTTCGGCTGCACGGGATTTTGCATCGGCGCTGCGAAAGCCGAAGTAGCGGCAGTGGTAATAGAGGTTTTCGAAGACTGTCAGTGACCGGTCCAGTGTGTTGTATTGCGGCACTACGCCGATACCGCGGCGGGCCATCGCCGGATGTTTGACGACGTCCACCCCGGCGATCAGGACGGTGCCGCTGGTGGGCAGAGCGCGCGTGGTGCACACGCTGATAGTCGTCGTCTTGCCGGCGCCATTGGGCCCGAGCAGGCCGAAGATTTCTCCTTCCTGCACCGCCAGGCTGAGCCCGTCGACCGCGACAACGCGCTGCTTGCCCTCGTATATCTTGGTCAGGTTGCGAATGTCGACGATCACGCGGGCGGGCTCCGGACAGACGAGGTCTCGCCCGAGTATACGAGAGCGCCTCCAGTTCTAGATCAACTGGGTGAAAATCGTTTCGGTGCCTGCAACCAGACTCCGCTAAGCCGCCGCATTCGAATTGTGTGCGCTGCTGATCGCATGGTGGGCAGCAGCAGCCGGCATCACCGCGATTGTGTCTATGGCGCGCGACGCGCGCATCTGGCGCACTTCGCGCGTGCTCAGGGGACGCATGGTCTGGAGCGAGTAGTAGACCTGCTTGCCGCAGTTCAGGCAAACCTTGTAGGTCTCCTGTTCGATTGTGAAGGGCCGGGTAAGTGATGCGTGGCGGCAACCAAGGAGAATGTCGTAGATAGCGGCAAACAAGCTGCGAAACCAGTTCATATCGGTATGCCCTTTCGGAGACTGAATTCGTAACTATCTGGCGCTGGTGGCTCCAGCGTTCTGTTGCGATGCGGATCTGGAAAACGTAACTATGGAATCGTGCTATAAGGCAATGCTGCTTTCGGGTGAATCCCTCACCTGTTTGGGTGAAGTGTTGAACAAGACCGAGCGTAGCATGAGGCTCGCGGCTGGCAATCTATTACTTTCTTCCGCCCCCATTACGACGGCATACCTGAAGGTAACTAGTAAATGTTAACGGATTAGTTACATTTGCAGCCTTTGTGTTCTGCATCCTCACCCAAAACTAGCCTTGCCTGTCCACTGCGATCACGATCTTCCCAAAGTGCGAAGCCTGCTCCATGCGCTCGAACGCGGCTTTTGCGTCGGCGAAAGGGAAGACCTTATCGACCACCGGATGAATCCCGTTCTCCGCAATGGCGCGGTTCATCTCCAGGAAATGTTCGCGCGAACCCACATATATGCCCTGCACACGCAGCACGCGCATCAGAATCGGCCGGATCTCGATAGGCTCCTGCACGCCGGAGAGCACGCCTATCTGCGCGACCACGCCGCCAACGCGCGCCGCTTTGAGAGATTGCACGAACGTTCCGGCCCCGCCGACTTCGACCACCAGATCGACTCCGCGGCCGCCGGTTTCGTCCACTGCCCAGCGCGCCCAGTCGGTGGTGGATTTGTAGTTCACGCCCCGGCTCAGGCCCATGTCCGCAGCGCGCGCCAACTTGCTATCGCTGGAAGATGTGCCGAGCACGCGAGCTCCAAGCGCCCGGGCGAACTGGAGGGCAAAGATGGAGACGCCTCCCGTGCCCTGGATGAGCACCGTATCGCCGGCCTTGATGCCCCCCGCATGCACGACGGCATTCCATGCAGTCACGCCGGCGCAGGGCAGGGTTGCCGCTTCCTCAAAGGACAGGTGCGCCGGAATGGCAACGACGCCATGTTCCGGCAACACAATGTATTCGGCAAGAGTGCCGTCGATGTCGCCGCCGAGCGCACCCTTTTGCTTTTCCGCAGTGGGCGGGCCGTCGATCCAGTGCTGCATAAAGATTCCGGCCACGCGGTCGCCGGTTCTGACGCGGGTCACGCCAGGGCCAATTTCCATCACGATGCCGGCGCCATCCGAACAGGGAATCCGATTGGGCTGCAGCTTCGGGTTATAGAGTCCTTTGACGGTCATGAGATCGCGGTAATTGAGAGAAACCGCTCGGATCTGGACCAGAACCTCGCCTAGACCCGGTTTTGGAGTGGGGATTTCGTCCAGAGAAAGATCCTGAATACCGAATTTCGGAATGCGCCATGCCTTCATCGTCACTGTCACCTTCAGGTGTCTTAGAGTGGTCCTCCGGTGAAAACGATGCGGGAGAGGAATACAAACCGGATACCATGGAGCTATGGCAAGAGGTTGGGAAAGCAAGTCAGTCGAAGAGCAGGTTGCAGAGAATGAAGCGCAGCCGCGGGACAATCGTAAAGTGATCGATGGCGGGCGGGAGCGCAATCGGCAGGAACTGGAATTGCAGCGCGAGCGCATTCTTTCGGAAAGAACCGCGAGCCCTCATCGCCGGGCGGCACTGGTTTCCGCGCTTGAGGACATCGAAGGCCGGCTGCGCGCTCTCTAGCCAGTGAACCCAGGTCAGCCCTGAACAAAGAGGAAGTTACGAGCCGGTGCGGTGGATGAGCAGGGAGTTTGCCTGGGCTACTGGCGTGATCAGGATGCTTGAAATGTTGACGTGCGCCGGCCGGCTCACTGCCCAGACGATCGCGTCGGCGATATCTTCGGGGCGGAGCGGCGTGATGTTCTGGTATACCTTGGCTGCTCGTTCTGTGTCGCCCCGGAAGCGGACCTCGCTGAACTCGGTCTCGACCATACCGGGGTCCACGGTGGTGACGCGGACTGGCGTGCCGAGAAGGTCCTCGCGCAAGCCCTCCGTGATGGAGCGCTCGGCTGCTTTGGTGGCGCAATAGACTGCGCCGTTCGGGTATGTCATGTGGCCCGCGGTGGAGCCGATATTTACGACGTGGCCACTCTTGCGTTCGACCATGCCCGGGACTATCGCACGCGAGACATAGAGCAGGCCTTTAACGTTGGTGTCGATCATCTCTTCCCAGTCCTGGAGTTTGCCTTCGTACAGCTTGTCGAGGCCACGGCTCAGGCCGGCGTTGTTAACCAAAACGTCAATAGCGCGCCAGGGCTCTGACAGTTGTGCGAGGGTCTGTTCCACGTCATCCGGTTTTGTGACATCGAGAGCGATGGCGTGCACCTCCGCTGCTCCCGCTTCCTGCAGCTCCGGCGCTGCAGATTGGATGCGGTCGAGACGGCGGCCCGCAAGCAGCAGCCGGGCGCCTTCTGCGGCGAAGGCCTGGGCTGTGGCTTTGCCAATACCGGAACTGGCCCCGGTAATGAAGACGGTCTTGCCTTGCAGGGATGTGTGTGCGGGCATAAGCGTTTCCGGTGAGCAACTTTCTGGGAGTGGGATGCAGGAAAGCGTGTCATCAAAATAACATCCGGGCGGAACACAGTTGGATGCCAGTTCGGCCAGGCCGCTCCCAACGGCTTACAGCTTTCCAGCATCCGATAGGACTGATGATCTACTTACACCGGCGAACCTGCTCCCGAGGGATATGCAGTCAGAGATAGTTACAGATCCGGCGGAAAGCGCCAAAGCCGCAGGGCTGCGCTATGTTTCCGATACCACTCCGGGCATACGGCGAAAACGCTGGGGCACGGTCTTCCGTTACACGGACGCGAACGGGAAACCTATGCGCGACCCGGAAACCCTCGCGCGGATCAAATCACTTGCCATCCCGCCCGCATGGACAGATGTATGGATATGCCCCAGGCCGAATGGGCATCTGCAAGCGACCGGGCGCGATGCCAAAGGCAGGAAGCAGAGCCGCTATCATCCGCACTGGCGGGAGGTGCGTGACGAGACGAAATACGAGCGCATGATCATGTTCGCGAATGCTCTGCCCACCATCCGCGAACGAGTGGAGCATGACTTGGCGCTTCCGGGGATGCCGCGCGAGAAGGTGCTGGCGACGATTGTGCGATTGATGGAGACGACCCATATACGAATTGGCAACGTGGAATACGCGCGAGAAAACCACTCCTATGGGCTCACGACGATGCGAACCAAACACGTAGACGTGGATGGCTCGACGGTGACGTTCAGCTTTCAAGGCAAAAGCGGGGTAAAGCACACGATCGATGTAAACGACCGCCGACTGGCGAGGATTGTAAAGCGCTGCATGGATATTCCCGGATACGAACTGTTTCAATACCTCGACAGCGACGGAACACACCACACCATCGATTCTGCGGACGTGAACGAGTACCTGCGCGAAATCACCAACCAGCACTTTACCGCGAAAGACTTTCGTACCTGGGCCGGGACAGTACTGGCCTGCATGATGCTGCGGGAATTTGCGGCGTTTGAGTCTGACAGCCAGGCAAAAAAGAATGTGGTGGAAGCGATCAAGGCGGTTGCGGCGCGTCTCGGAAACACGCCGTCTGTTTGCCGGAAATGCTATGTACATCCGGCGGTGCTTGAGTCTTACATGAGCGGCGCGATGATCGAAAGCGTGAAAGAAAGCGTGAAACAGGATGTGGTTCGAGAAATCGCAGAGTCGTCCCACGCGCTACGGGAAGAAGAACTCACGCTGATTCGCATGTTGCAACAACGGCTCGCGCTAGCGGCCTGATGCTGCGGATCATAGCGTGCTGTCGGCTTCTGCGATGCGGTACTGGCCCACGGCCCAGTCCTCGTCTGCGAGGCCGGCCTCTTCCGCGCGACGGAAAACATCGGCGCAGTAGTCGGCCAAGCCCATGCGAGTGCCAGCGTCAGCCGCAGCTTCGCGCACCAGGCGTGTGTCTTTGTTGCCAAGATGGACAGTGGCGCCGGGGTGTTCCGGCGGGTTCAGGATGGTCTTTCCATAGTTCTCATAGAGCCTGGACTGGAAGAGCGCGTCGTTGACGGTCTGGTGAAAGACGGCGGGGTCGATCCCCTGCGACCGCGCGTAGACGAAAGTCTCGGCCAGCGTCTGGATCATGGTGGTGATCATGAGGTTGCCGCCGACTTTCAAAGCGTTGGCTTGCCAGGGCTGCTCGGACAGGATGGTCAGTCCACGGCTTACCGAGCGGAGTACAGGTTCTACGATTGCCATGGCCTCCGGAGCGCCTGCCGCGACGACCCACAGCTTGCCCTCATTCGCGACATTGGGTCTGCCAAAGACGGGAGCGCTTACGAAATACTGCCCTCTCTCCCGGTGCGACGCCTCCAACCGGCGGCCGAGGCGAACGCTGATGGTGCTGAGGGAAACGTGAATCGCGCCGGGCTCGAGATGGGTGAGGATTCCGGGCTGCCCATCGGCTCCGAAGACTACGGCTTCAGTTGCAGCATCGTCGGTCAGGATGGTGAAGACAAGATCGCGATGGGCGACCGCCTCGGCGGGTGTGGAGGCGACGCGCGCGCCAGCGTCTGCGAGTGGTTCGGCCTTCTCGCGCGAACGGTTCCACACGACGAGATCGTGACCCTTCGCAGCGAACAATCCAGCAATGGCCGCACCCATTTGGCCGAGTCCGAGGAAAGCAATAGTGGGCACAGCGTCTTCTCCAAACAGTGAGGTGATGGCTCAGGTCATTGGGATGCAAGAGAGAGCAGCGCGTCCGTGTGGTGCGGCCGGTTAGATGGCCAGACCTCACCAGAGCGCGTGGGGTGTTCAGTGGCACCCGCAGCTTGCACCTTGCCAGGCATTGCGACCCTCCGCGATCAGTAACGGAATGGCGACGAGAGCCGCCACGGAGTCAAACCATGCGATGCCGAAAGCGGCGTTAATGGCCAACCCTAACAGGGTAACCAGCGCCAGGTAGGCGCAGGTGGCGGACTGGGCGGCATCGGCGGCCAGGGCGAAGTTCTTGATGCGAAGTGCTTCGTGCCTTTTAAGCGCCGCAAGCACAGGCATGATCGCGAGAGCAGCGAGGGTGATTCCGATGCCAAGCAGGCTCGACTCAGGACGATTGCCAAGAGCGAAGGCCGCGACTGTAGTGGCCGCCACCACTGCGGCGAGAGCGAAGAGCAGGACAGCGGCAGCGCGGCTGGCGCGCTGTTCCGACAATGAGAATCGCGGGATGAAGTGGAGCGCTACAATCGTGGCGGAAAGCAGCTCGACCAGGCTGTCCGACCCGAAGGCGAGGAGAGCGGGGCTATGCGCCGCGTGTGCGGCGTAGAGCGAAACCGCGCATTCCACCAGCATCCATGCGAAAGTGATGCCCTGGAGCCAGAGGATGAATGTGGAGCGTTTGCTGCCGGAGCGGCTTGTGAGGGAGCAGGCCCTTCCAGCGTTGCGCACGGGCTGTAGAGGGCCGGAATCCGCTAGGTTTGCCACTTGGCAGAAGTCTCCCGGCTCTATTGTGCGCCAAAGGGGGAGGGGCTGCCGAAAACGCAGCCCCCGCATGTGGAATAAGGGATGTTTATAGTTGTGGCTGGGTTCCTGGTGGGTTGCTGACTCCGGTGTTGTTGGGAGGCGGCGGAGTTGGCTGGGTCTGCGATCCCGGTGCTTGCGGCTGGGCTGCATCCGGAGTCGTATTCTGGCCCGCGCCATTCTCGGTAGACTGGCCGCTGCCCTGGCCGGGCCCGCTCTGCTGCCCTATGCCAATCGCCGCGCCGGAGACGACCATCTGCACGCGGCGGTTCTTTGCGCGTCCAGCCGCCGTCGAGTTATCAGCGACCGGGTTGGCCTCCCCATATCCAGTGGCGGTGACGTTCGCTGCGGGCACGCCTTGTTGGACCAGATAATCCCGCACGGCGCCGGCGCGTTCTTCAGAAAGCTTCTGGTTGTACGGCTCGGAGCCGACGTTGTCCGTGTAGCCTTCGATCTGCACCTTGAGATCAGGATAGGCAAGCAGAATGCCGGAGACCTTGGCGAGCTTTTCACGCGTGTCCGGCTTGAGCGTGTACTTGTTGAAGTCGAAGAGCACGTCGGAAAGATTCACGATAAGGCCGCGCGCTGTTTCCTGCGTTTGCAGCACGTTGTTGAGCTGCTGCCGCAGGCGTTCCCGCACTTGCTCGGTTTGCTGGTTAGCTTGCTGCGCACTGTGTTCGGCCTCGAGTTGCGCGGCTTGAGCCTTGGCAGCTTGCGCCTGGGCCTCGGCGGCTTGCGCTTCAGCCTGCGCGCGTTGCGTGGCGGCGCGCTCGGCTTCGAGTTGAGATTGCTGCGCGGCCTGTTGTGCCTGCTGTTCCTGCGCGCGTGCCGCGGCGTCCTTGTTTGCCTGTTCCTCTGCGATTTTTTTGCGTAGCGTGACGAGGCGAGCGTCTTCGGAGTCCTGCACAGCTGCGCGAGCATAGGTGATTTCCTGTTTGCGCTCGCTGTGGTGCGCGTCCATGTCCTGCGCGTTTGAGAGCTCCTGCTGGGCCTTGCCGAAGATGTCCTGCGCGTATTGCGGGGCGCCCACGGCTTGTGCGATCTGGACAGCGTTGATCGCCTCATACAGCTCAAGCGGCGACTTGTCGTTACGCGTAATGGGGTGAAGCACCGTGTGCTGCCCGGCCGTTTGCGCATACGCGCCACGGGGCAGCAGGGTGAAGTGCGCATTCACTGTGTCGATGATGCCGGAAGTCTTGTCATGGAGGACATAGTTCTGCAGAACCACAAGATCGCTGGGCATGGTGACCGCATAATAGGGTTCGGCAGTGACGATAAGCCCATAGCTCTGGAGATCTGTCGTCACGTTGATGGCGCCCTTGGTGCCATCAGGTAGCACTTCGCCCAGGTTCACGGGCCGGCCTTCCGGGGTGATTGCCCAGAGGACGTAAGTGAGGTATTCGGGACCGAAGCTGTTGGCGGGCGGCAGGTGTTCGAACTTCGCGTCAATGACCATGCGGCCGCGGCGGCTCTCCACTTCAGCCGAGCCCTTTCCGTCAGGCAACAGGCTGGTGCCCTGGAATCCGATCTTTGTGGAACCGCTGCGATGGAAGTAGTTGATGGCCGGAATGTCGCGGCCGACAACCTGGATGCGATACAGCGGTTCGCCATTGCGCATCTCCGGCGTGGGCTGCGGTGGAGCCTGTTCCATAGGGCTGACATCCTGCGCGTAAAGGGCTCCGGTGGCAGCGCAGGCTAAAAGAAAGAGTGGCAGTGTGCGTTTCATCATGCATTCGGCTCCTGAGTGTATAGATCGTGAGCGCGTTCCTGGCGAAGAAAGGCAGAGCAGTGCCGCGCATGGCTGCGCCGCATAAGTGGTTCCGAAGAGATGGATGCGGGGAGTGCGGAAAGGGCTGGCCTGCGTGCGCGAGGCCAGCGGTGCCGGCCACCTCCGACGAGCCCCGGTCAACGGCTACAACTCCCGCATGGCTGGGGCAGAGTGCGCTCGGACGAAAAGGTGGAAGCGGGCAGGCCGGCTGCGTTGTAGAGGTTTCCGTCGGTGGCATTGCTCCAGGCATAACGGACGTAGACGGGGGTTGGAACCTGAGGGCTGGAAACCAGGACACTATCGCCAGCGCTGCTCTTCTCAATGTGCGCAGTCGCAGTGACGAATCGGCGATCCTCTCCCGCGACTTCCATGGCCTGCAACGTTGTGCCGTGCAGGACGAGGCCGGCGGCTGCATGATCGAACCACACGCGCATGGCGCCATTCTCCGGAACGGCCTGGCGGAAGAGCGGCCCGCTGTGCTCGACGGTCTCTCCGTAGGCCAGCGCACGACCCGCAAGCGCAAGACGGGCACCCACGGTCTGCTTGTCCGCAGGATGGACGTTGTCCGGGTTGCCGATATCGAGCGTAACCGCCATAGCTGTGTTTGCGAGCTCGAGCGTACGGCGCTGGGCGTCGCGGATGATGCCCCAGGTTTCAGTATTGTCGGAGGTAAAGCTCGAGATCTGCGCGTAGAGAAACGGGAATTCACCCTGCTGCCACCGCATTCTCCAGTCGCGGATGAGCGCCGAGAAGACGCGTTCGTACATGCCAGCGCGGAGCGCTCCGCTGTTCGATTCGCCCTGATACCAGAGGACGCCCTTGATGCTGAGCGGGACGACAGGCGCGATCATGCCGTTAAACAGGCCCGCCGGAGCCCACGAGGCCGGGTCGGGATGCCATGGATGCCTGGGCGCGGGCTGGTTGGCGGCCTTGGCGGCCGCATCGTCGCGCTTTTCCTTTGCGATGACCCGGGGCAGTTCGGCCTCCTTATCGTTCATCTCCGCCCGCGCCGCGAAGACGGGCATGAGCGATGCGTCGGCGGAGAGGCTGTCCAGGCTTACCCAGGCTTCGACTGGCGTGCCGCCCCAGGTGGAGTCGATAAGACCAATCGGCACGTGTTCCCGCTGCTCGATATCGCGGCCGAAGAAATAGGCCACGGCGGAAAAGCTGCGGGCGGTTGCGGGCGTGCACGCGGTCCAGGTGGAGCTGATGTCGTCACGAGGGTAGCTGGAGCTGGTGTGTTCCACCCGAAGCAGACGGACGCGGGGAAGGTCTGAATGGGCGATCTCGGCATCTGCGTTGTTGACCACGGCCTGCCCGGGAAACCCTTCGAGCGGCATCTCCATATTGGACTGGCCGGAGGCGATCCAGACATCGCCGATGAGCACGTCGGACAACGTAACCGTATTGTCGACGCCGCGAATAGTGACCTGGTACGGGCCTCCGGCCGCCTCCGGCGCGAGGTACACGCTCCATTGCCCGAGCGCGTTGCTCTGCTCCGTTCGGTTTTGCGCGTGCAGCGTCACCGTGACGGTCTCGCCGGGGTCGGCCCAACCCCACAGATGAATGGGCCGCTCACGCTGAAGCACCATGTGATCGCTCAGCACATGCGGCAGGCTGACCTCTCCATGGCTGATGGCGCAAGCGCAGAACAGCAGGGAAGCGGCAAGCCAGCTACGCACACGCTCCTGCATTCGGATCTCCTTTGAGCGGCGGACGTTGCAACGATCTGCCGAAGCTGACAGT
Source organism: uncultured Acidobacteriaceae bacterium (assembly GCA_963767705.1). Classification (GTDB taxonomy): domain Bacteria; phylum Acidobacteriota; class Terriglobia; order Terriglobales; family Acidobacteriaceae; genus CAWCJL01. The sequence goes on from CAVYEO010000001.1 coordinate 24,310, forward strand.
GTATACAGACTGCTCGCGGGAGCGATGCTTTCACAAGCTGCCTCAACAGAGGAACGGCGGATGGTATCGTTCTCATGGCCGGAGCAGCCGTACTAATGTACCGGTTCTGTGCCGATATCGAGCAGGAGCGATCCAGCCCATACCATGCGTAAAGCCGCCTTTTTCCATACCCTTCTCGCCGCATTTCTGTTCTGCCTCACCCAGCCGTTCGCTGACGCGCAGAGCGCGCCTGTAAGTGCGTTTCCGCCGCAAGGCACGCTTGTACCAGCGCTGTATGGGCCATTCAATGGCGTTTTCCTGGCGGGTGGAGTCGGCCTGAAGAAACCTTTGGGCGAACACGACCCGATCTTCGGGACGGATATGCCGTGGACGCTTTCCTGCTGGGTGCGCAGTGAAGAGGAGATAAGCGGCTCGACACTGTTGGCCGGAGTGGGTGATCCGCTGGACGAATATTCGCGCTTCCTCAGTATCGAGCATGGCAAGCTGGCCTTCCGCATGGGCGAGGAGGACAGTCTCGTGTCCGCGACGGGCTTGGCTCCGGGTGCCTGGCACTTGCTGGCGGTGAGCTTTGACGGTGTTTGGAACCATCTGTTCATGGATGGGCAGGAGGTCGCTTCCGGCAAGCTGATCCTGGGCGCCGTGAGCCCGGGCTTCGAGATGGCGCCCGACAAACTGCCACCGTGGGCGGACGGGCGGCACTTTGGCGGCAGGATCGCGGAGTTGATGCTCCGCCGCAGTGCCCTGAGCCAGCCGGTGATCGCGGAGATGTACAAGCAGCGTCCGAACTTCTCGCTGGTGGAGTTTGAGCAGGGGTCTGAGAGTTGGCCAGTCCAGACCCGCGGCCAAGCGGGCCTGCGTGCGCCCCAGGATCCATCGACCTTGCCCAGGAGCAAGGCTCCGTTCGCAGAACCAATAGCCCAGCCGTTGCCGCCGATGAAGCCAGCACTGGAGCGGGAAAGCGAGAACCACTGGACACTTGCCCGCGGATGGCGCCTGACCGAAGCCGCAAAGGCCGGCGGTGACGGGAGCACGATATCGCGCGCGGGGTTCGACAGCAAAGCTTGGATGGCGGCGACGGTTCCCGGCACGGTGTTGACGACGATGGTCGATCGCGGCATGTACCCGGACCCCGACTACGGGCTGAACAACCTGGCAATTCCCGAGTCGCTGAACAAGCAGGACTACTGGTACCGGACCGAGTTTACCGGGCCTCGCTACGGCAAAGGCCAGCGCCTGGCTCTGACGCTCAACGGCATCAATTACGCGGCAGAGGTATGGCTGAACGGGCATGACCTGGGCGAGGTCCGCGGAGCCTTCATCCGCGGCGTTTTCAACGTGACCGGCATGGTGGAGGCCGGCCGTGAAAACGCGCTCGCAATCCACATCTGGCCGCCGCCCCACCCCGGTATCGCGCATGAACAATCGATCAAAGCTGGTCCCGGCGATAACGGGGGCGTAATGGTGCTCGACGGACCGACCTTCGCGGCGACCGAGGGCTGGGACTGGATTCCCGGTGTGCGCGATCGGGACACCGGCCTGTGGCAGGACGTGACGCTGACCGCGACTGGCGCAGTGCAGATCGGAGATGCACAGGTGGTCACCACCCTGCCGCTGCCGGATACGAGCCGCGCCGATGTGACCATCGCCGTCCCGCTCACCAACGCGACGGATGCGTCCGTAAGCGGCGAGCTCAAGGCAGCGTTTGATACAGTAACTGTGACGAAAACTGTCACCCTTCCGCCGGGCGAGAGCACCGTCAAGCTGACGCCGGCCGAGTTCGCGCAACTCGCGGTAGCGCATCCCCGCTTGTGGTGGCCCAACGGTTACGGCACGCCTGAGCTCTACCAGCTCGCGCTCACCTTCAAGAGTTCCGCCGGAGAGTCGGACGCCAAGCAGGTACGGTTTGGCATCCGGGAGATTACCTATGAGGTGAGCCTTTTCGACAGCACGGGCCACCTGCGCCGGACGGAGATTTCGCCGGCGCGCGCTGAAGGACAGCAAGTGGTGAACGTGACGCACGAAGGCATGCGTCAGGTGCCGGACGGTTGGGTGGCCTCGCTTGAGCCTGGTGCTGAGCATTCGCCAGCCGTCCGGTTTCTTACCGAAGATGGCGCCTCGCCCTATCTGGTCATCAAGGTCAACGGCGTCCGCATCGCTTGCCGCGGCGGCAACTGGGGCATGGACGACTCCCGCAAGCGCGTCTCCCGCGAGCATCTGGAACCGTATTTTCGCCTGCATCGCGACGCCAACCTCAACATCATCCGGAACTGGATGGGGCAAAACACCGAAGAAGTCTTCTACGATCTGGCCGACGAGTACGGTCTGCTGGTGTGGAATGACTTCTGGGCATCGACCCAGAACTACAACCTGGAGCCGGAAGACCCCGCGCTGTTCCTGAAAAACGCGCGCGACACCATTCTGCGTTTCCGTAATCATCCTTCTATCGCGATGTGGTGCGGCCGGAATGAAGGCGTGCCGCAGGGCATCATCAATAAGGGGCTGCTGGAGCTGACGCGGACCCTCGACGGCACGCGCTACTACTCGCCGAGCTCCAACCAGGTCAATCTCCAGAACAGCGGACCGTATCGCTACCAGGACCCAGCGCTGTACTTCACCACGCTGAACCACGGATTCTCCGTCGAAACGGGAACGGCCTCGCTGCCGACTCTGGAATCCATGCGGCGCTGGATACCCGAGCCGGACCGCTGGCCGGTCAGCGATACCTGGGCGTATCACGATTGGCACCAGAGCGGAAACGGCGAGGTGGCGCCATTCATGCAACATCTTGAGGCACAATTCGGAGCCGCCACCAGTCTCGAAGATTTCGAGCGCAAGGCGCAGATGCTGAATTATGTAGACCACCGCGCGATTTTCGAGGGGATGGACGCGCACTTGTGGACGCCGAACAGCGGACGCCTGCTGTGGATGACGCAGCCTGCATGGCCCAGCACCATGTGGCAGATCCTGAGCTCGGATTACGACACGCAGGCCTCGTTCTACGGCGTGAAAAAGGCGTGCGAGCCGGTGCACGTCCAATTGAACTTGCCCGATTACAGCACTGCCGTGGTGAACACGACCACGCAGCCGCTCACTGGGCTGACCGTTACCGCGACCGCGTATAGCCCGGAAGGCAAGGTGCTCCTCGAACAATCGCAACCGGTCAGTGTCGCCATGGATGCTGTAACTGCCGGGCCGAAGCTGGGGCTGACGCCACAACTGCTCGCCAATGTTGTGTATGTAAAGCTACAACTCAAAGATTCGACAGGCCGGGTGCTTTCAGATAACTTCTACTGGCTGGCGGCGGAGGAGTCCACCTATCGCCAGATGGTGCGCTTGCCGAATGCAACGCTTATTGCAACAGCGACTGCGACGAAAACGAAGGATGGCGTCACGGTGCATGTGCAGCTAACGAATCGAGGCACAAGCGTGGCGCTGGCCAATAAACTGACTCTGAACGAGGCCTCCGGTGGCGCGCAAGTGTTGCCGGCTTACCTCAGCGACAACTACGTTTCCCTGTTGCCCGGCGAGTCGCGAAGTATCGACATCGAATACCCAGAAAAGGCGGCCAAAGGCGCAGTGGAACTCTCAGTGCGCGGATGGAACCTGTCGTCGGTCGCAGTGCCGGTTACCCAGCAATAGGCGCGTAGAAATCCGCCACCGGATCCAAGCTCCGGCAAGGCGGTGTGGATCTCCTGCGGGAAAGGGTTGGCAGCCGCACGCGTGTCGAACGGCGTCAAGCAGTGTTCTGCGAAGCCTTCCACGCAGCATCATCTGAATGCGTAAACTGCTGCGCATAGGGCAGCATGGCGGCGCCAAGCAGGCCGGCATCGGGCCCCAGTTGCGCCGGGACCACGGCTGTCTTTCCCTTTTCGAACGCACCGGGAGAAGTGGGCTCAGTGAGCCGATAGACATAGGAGAGGCGGCGCATGGTGCGGATCATTTCTGGTGCAAATAAGTGCCACGCACTGGCCAGACCGCCGCCGATGACATAGAGCTGAAGATTGAGGATATTGATCAATCCCGCGAGACTCGTACCGAGCCCTTCGCCGAGTTCCTGGAAGATGCGAAGTGCATTCTCCTCACCGGCATCCGCCAGGGCAGCAACGTCGCGTGCATCGAAGTTGGGATTATCTGCTTCGAGCTGTCGCAGGCGCAGAGCCTTCCCACTTGCCGCGCGCTCTCTGGTAATGCGGCGTACTGCAGTAGCCGACGCGAAGAGCTCCAGGCAGCCCTCGCCGCCGCACGAGCAGGCCAGCTTTGAGCCGGGCAGGGGAATATGCCCCGCCTCGCCGGCCATGCCTGCCATGCCATGCCAGATTTTGCGATCAAGAATGATGCCGTTCCCCACTCCGGTGCCCAGAGTCAACATGCAAAGGGAATCGGCCTGTGCCGATTTGCCCGCGCCCTCCACCCATTCGGCAAGTGCGGCAGCGTTCGCATCGCACTCCAGAAACACAGTGTTGCCCAGCGCCTCCTCGACCGCTTGTTTCAGACGGAAGCCGTTCCATCCGGGGAGATTCGGCGGGTTATGTAGGACGCCTTCGGGCAATTCGAGCGGCCCGGGACTGCCGATGCCAATGCCTTCGAGCTCGCCGACGTCTGCGCAGGTTTCCATGACGCTGCGAATCGCCCGGCACATGTCGCTGACAACTGCTTCCGCACCGGCGTGAACGCGCGTGGGCAGGCGGACGCTCTGTAATGGCTTCCATCGCGAGCTAAAGGCCGCAATGCGTAGGTTGGTGCCGCCCAGGTCAACGCCAATGGAATAGGTGCTCATGAGCCAATCCTTCCTGCAACAGACAGAAGCTCTCCTTCTCTTGGGAGAGCTATTCTCAGCCTGAAGGCACCAGCATACGCGAGTTGGACCGGGAACCGTTCTGCTGGAAGGGGCAACGAAGCGCCGGTGGGTACGTTCGCTCCTATCCGGAAAACGGACCGGCCAACGGCGCAGGGAACTGGCGCATCACTCCCAACACGCATGATCCATGACCTTTGGTACAAGAACGCAGTGGTGTATTGCCTTTCCGTGGCGGCCTATATGGACGCAAACGGAGATGGAATTGGCGATTTTCGTGGGCTGATGGGCCGCCTCGATTACCTGCAGGGTATGGGGATCACGGCGATCTGGCTGATGCCCTTTCAGCCGTCGCCCGGGCGCGATGACGGCTACGACGTGGCAGATTACTACGGCGTCGATCCGCGCTATGGCACGCTCGGCGACTTCGTTGAGTTCACTCATGGGTGCAAGCAGCGCGGCCTGCGCGTTCTGATTGATCTGGTGGTGAACCATACCTCCAACGAGCACCCCTGGTTCCAGTCCGCGCGCTCCGATCCGGAATCGAAATTCCGCGACTGGTATGTATGGTCGAAGAAGAAGCCAAAACATGCGAGCGACGGAATTGTCTTCCCCGGCGTGCAGAAGTCGACCTGGGGGTACGACGAGATCGCAAAAGCCTGGTATTTTCATCGCTTTTATAACTTCCAGCCCGACTTGAACACCTCGAATCCTGAGGTACAGGCTGAAATTCTGAAGATCATGGGCTTCTGGCTTCAGTTGGGCGTGTCCGGCTTTCGTATGGATGCGGTGCCGTTCGTGATCGCAGAGAAGGGAGCGGATATCTCCCACCCGAAGGAACAATATGACATGTTGCGGGAATTTCGCGAGTTCCTGTCCTGGCGGGAAGGCGAAGCGATCATTCTGGCAGAGGCCAATGTCCTGCCGGATATAGATATGAAGTACTTCGGCGATTCCGGCGAGCGGCTGCCGATGATGTTCAACTTCGAAGTCAACCAACACCTCTTCTATGCGCTGGCGACCAGCGATACGCGCCCGCTAGTGCAGGCGTTGAAGGCGACCAAGCCGCGCCCTGCGACCGCACAATGGGGACACTTCCTGCGCAACCACGATGAGCTTGATCTGGGCCGCTTAACCGAAGAAGAGCGGCAAGCGGTCTTTGCCGCTTTTGCTCCAGAGCCGGACATGCAACTGTACGGAAGGGGCATACGCCGGCGTCTCGCTCCGATGCTGCAAGGGGACCGTCGACGGCTGGAGATGGCTTACAGTCTGATGATGACGCTGCCGGGTACACCGGTCGTGCGCTATGGAGATGAGATCGGCATGGGAGATGACCTCCGGCTTCCCGAGCGGAACTGCGCCCGCACCCCCATGCAATGGTCAGCCGAGCCGCATGGCGGCTTTACCAAAAGCGACCGCCCCGTTCTGCCAGTCATCAACGGCGGCCCATACGGCTTTGAACACGTTAACGTGGCGGCGCAGCGCCGCGATCCGGAGTCCATGCTGAACTGGACGGAGCGCATCGTCCGTATGCGAAAGGAGGTGCCCGAAATCGGGTGGGGCGATTACGCGATTGTGCGCACAAGCGCGCCGGCCGTGTTTGCTATGCGCTATGACTGGCGCAACAATTCCGTGCTCTTCCTTCATAATCTGAGCGCGCTGCCCTGTGAAGTGAACTTTGCCACGGGGGTGGAGGGGGAAGCTGGCGCGTGCCTTATTAATCTGCTTTCGGAAGAAAACAGCCGCGCAGAGGAATCGGGCAAACACTGTGTGCTGCTGGAGGCGTATGGCTACCGCTGGTACCGCGTGGGCGGTCTCGATTATCTGCTCAAGCGCAGTGCGATTTAGGTTTGCGGCCCCACAAGCTGGTGGGCAATGGCGAAGAGCGCGAGTTCCAGGCGAGTGGAAACGCCTGTCTTGTCGAAGATGTTGGAAAGGTGGCGCTTGACTGTTTCTTCGCTGATGGTGAATTGCTTGGCGATGTCGCGGTTGGAGCAGCCTTCCACGATGCAACCGACCACTTCCAGTTCGCGTGGGGTAAGGCCGTAAGTTTTGCGCTCGGGCGGCGTTGCCTTCTGCATCAACTCGTGGAGCGCGCCCACCAGGTTGACCACCCGCTTGCCGTGGATCCAGTAGTCGCCCTGCAGCACCGCGCCGATGGCGTTGGTGAGTTGATCGATAAGCGCATCTTTGGTGACGATTCCGCGCGCGCCGATCTGCAGCGCTTCAATGATCTGCTGCGTGGTGATGGTCGAAGTGAGCAGGATGATCTTGACTCGGGCCGAGCCGCTCATGATGGCGCGCATCGCCTCAAGGCCCGGCATCCGCGGCATCGAGAGATCGAGCAGCAGGATATCCGGCAGGAGTTCAAGCGTCTGGGTAATCGCTTCATCCCCGTCGGAAGCTTCGCCTACGACCTCGAATGCTCCTTCCGCCTTAAGCATATTGCGCACGCCGATGCGTACCACTGGGTGATCGTCGGCCAGGAGGATGCGGATAATTCCATTGCGGTGTTCAGTCAGGGGAGCAAGCATGGTCATCGAAGTCTCTCCGGCGCATTATAGGCGATGATCTGTTCTACATCATCGCAGGCAATGCGAAGGTGCTGGAAGAGACTGTGATGGTTCTCTTTCGGAATTGTGCCCGCCTCTAGCGCGGACGCGATGCCAAAAATGCCAAAGACCCCCGCCATGGCGGCTGATCCCTTGATCATGTGGGCGCAACGACGGATCCCTTCCTGGTCGTCCTGGCCGGAGTGTTGTTCCAGTTCAGCGATCCGCTGCCTAGTGTCCGTAATGTATGTCGAATAGATCTCGTGAATCGCTTCGGGAGGAAGGATGGCCTGGAGTTTGTGAAGCACTTCCTGGTCCAGTGCGCTGCCAGCAGGTTTGGAAATGGGCTTGATTCCCGAAGCCGGAAGGCCGGAGATCGCGTTGCGAAGCGTTTCGAAGTCAAAAGGCTTGAGAAGAAAATCGTCGAACAAAGCCGTATTCTGCTCTGGCAAAGCAGTCGCGCTCATGCCCAGGATGCGCGGCCGGGGAGCGGGAAGCGAAGAGACGTAGCGGCGAATATCGTGGCCGGTGATACCGGGCATTTGCATATCCACGAGCACAATATCGGGTACCGGGTAGTTGCTGGAACCAGCGGCGGAAGACAGCAGCATGGCCAAGGCGTATTCCCCGCCACCAGCTTGCAGCACGCGGTGGCCATCCGCGCCGAGCAGCAGCGCAACGATTTCCAGGCTGACAGGGTCGTCGTCCACTAGCAGGATGGTGCGTGCCAACAGGGGATCGCCGGGTTTCATGAGAGCCTCATCCATGACGCACGACCGCGAGTGAACCACTGGATACGGCGCGTGTGAGCGTTCCTGATGCATGGTCTCAGGAGGCATAGTAAGGCAAGTTCCTGCCCATTGCATCAAGTTCCTTGCAATCGGAAGTACCGAAGGGCATCTTGCGCGATATCAGCGCATAGGCTACACAGGCGGACTCCGGTTGTATGTCAAGTACGAGTGCAGATAGCAAATGGATTTCAATTTTTTGCCAAAGTCGTAATCTTTTCGGTCACATTCCCATCCTGAGCGTCCACGGCTGTTACGTGAACGGGGTCCGTCGTTCCGAAGACAGAGATAACTTTGTGCGACCGGCTGAGTAATATGGATGCACCATGGCCGAGCAGCCGAATGCCACCGTTCTGCAGGAGCTTCGCGAGCAAGTCCAAGTCCTTCAGCAGCGGGTAGCTCGATTGGAAGATGAAGTGAGCGATCTCCGGGGAAGCCGGGTCCCGATCGCCCAAACGGGACCTGAGCCCATGGAAGCTGTTGAGCCAGTGCCGTTGCGGCAATCGGCGGCTCTGTTGTCCTCAGCACGCCGGCCTTCCCTTGAGAACCGTATCGGGTCGCAAGTCTTCAACCGCGTCGGCATCTTCGCCGTACTTGCGGCCGTTGCCTGGTTTTTGAAGCTGGCAATTGACCGCGACTGGATTGGGCCCTGGCCCCGAGTGCTGGTGGGAATGGCCGTCGCCGTGGGACTGGCCATGTGGTCGGAGCGCTTCCGCCGCGGCGGGTTCGCCGCATTTTCCCACACGCTGAAGGCACTCGGCACCGGGATCGCCTACCTGTCGGTGTGGACCGCCTACAGCGTGTACCACCTGTTGGCCGCCGGCTTGGCGCTCCTGCTTATGCTGCTGGTCACGGTGGCCAATAGCTGGCTGGCGTGGCGACAGGACTCGGCGCTGCTGGCCGGGTATGCGCTGGCCGGAGGGTTGGCCACGCCCGCGCTGCTTTGGACGGGGGGCAACCACGAAATGGTGCTGTTCTCCTATTTGCTGCTGCTCGATGGCGCGGTCGTGGTCCTGGCGCGGCTGCGTGGGTGGACGCAGCTCGTGCCGGCCGCCTTCGCCGGAACCGCAATCTACTACACCGTCTGGTGGTGGCTGAGCTTCGGGCGACGGGACCTGCTGCTGACCGGAGTTTTTGTTGGACTCTTCTTCCTTCTCTTCGCAGCAGCGCCTGGAGTGCTGCTGGCCCGCGCCGCGATGGGCCGGCGGCGGGAGTGGCTCGTGCTGTTGCCTATCGCCAACGGCCTGGCTGGGTTCTTGGCAGGGCAGCACCTGGTGAGCTGGGCGGGTGCGCCGAACAATGCCGGGTGGGTCAGCCTCGCAGTGGCGGCGGTCTTTGCAGGGTTGTTGCGGCTGCAGGGCCGGACGGAGGCGCTCCGCCTCCTGTGGCAGGTGCATGCAGGGCTGGCGGCGGGGTTTGTGGCGCTTGCGATCCCGCTGGCATTCGACGGTTCAGCCGTCGTGCTGCTCTGGCTGGGAGAGGCGCTGGTGCTTGCCTGGATCGCCGGACGCTCGACGGAGCCGGTGCTGCATGTCTGCGCGTTCGGGCTTGTGGCTTTGTCGGCGGCAGGGGTGGTGGCCCTCCCGTGGACTGACCCGTTGCGGCAGCCCGTTGCGGTGCTGCTCAATCCGCATTTTGCAACCGCAGCGGTGGCGTGTGCTGTTTTTGTCACCACGATCTGGCTCACTCGGAGCGACGGGCGGTCCACGGGCTGGAACCTGCTGCGGGCAACCGCTGTGGTTGCTTTTAGCGTAGTGGCCATTGTCGCTGTTTCCGTTGAGATACACCATTACTGGGCTTGCGGCGGACGCGTTGGGATGGACCTATGCGGAGCGCAGGCCTCCGGGGCCCATCATGAGATCTATAGCCGGTTCACGTATAGCGCCTGGTACATGCTGTACGGGGCGGGGCTGATCGCAGTGGGCTTTCTCCGTCGCAGCGCATTTCTGCGCTGGCAGGCGCTGGTCTTGCTTGCCTTGTCGATTGGCAAGGTCTTTCTGTTCGATGCGAGCGGGTTGAGCTCCATTTATCGCGTGCTCAGCTTTCTCGGACTCGGGGTGTTGCTTCTGGCTGTGAGCTTTGCCTACCAGCGTGACTGGCTGGCGCTCCGGCAGGACGAACAGCCCTGAACGGCGACAGCACTTGTGCGTGCGCGCTGCGATCGCGTTTTGACTTCCCGGTGATCGGTCAGGTGTATGGTCGATGCGGGGCCTGCACTGTTTGCAGGAGCGCCGGGGCGAACTGAGGAAGCGAAAGGACGAGCAATGGACGGGGGGAGATCCTTGCTGCATGGCCCTCGATTGATGGCGTGCATGTTGGTCTGGCTGGCGGGTACCGGCGCGGCAGTGGCGCAAGGTTCCTGGACGTTTGCGGTTTCCGGGGATTCACGTAACTGTGGTGATATCGTGATGCCGGCCATCGCTGCAGGCGTCCATGGGGACAAGGCCCGCTTCTACTGGCACCTCGGCGACTATCGCGCGATCTCGGACTTCGATGTGGACATGCTGGCGAGTCCGGAATATCGCAACGGCAAACATCTGACCATCGCAGACTACGAGCGCAACGCCTGGGACGACTTCATCGCGCAGCAGATTGCTCCATTTGGCAGCACGCCGGTCTACCTGGCGATCGGCAACCACGAACTGATCAAGCCCGAGACGCGCGGCGGCTTTCTCGAAGAGTTCGCAGATTGGGAGGATACCCCCACCCTGCGCGCACAGCGGCTGCGAGACAATCCAGCGGACCATCAGCTTCGGACCTACTACCGGTGGGTGGAGAATGGTGTGGACTTCATTACGCTGGACAATGCGTCCCCGGAGCAGTTTGACGATGCGCAGGTGCAGTGGTTCGAGCGCACGCTCGCGTTGGCGGGGAGTGATCCCGTCGTGCGCACCGTGGTGGTGGGCATGCATGACGCGCTGCCCGACAGTCTGTCGGCCGGGCACAGTATGAACGAGTCGGCGCAGGGGGAACGCAGTGGACGACGCGTGTACAACGATCTGGTGGCGTTTCGGGAGAAGACTGGCAAGCGGGTGTACGTTCTGGCCAGCCACTCGCATTTTGTGATGTCGGACGTGTACCAAACGGCATGCCACGCCGGGGGGCGCGATGTGCTTCCGGGCTGGATCGTGGGTACGGCCGGAGCGGTGCGGTACCGGCTCCCGGCGGACCGCGGCCACGCGGTGATTGCGCATACGGATGTGTATGGGTATCTGCTGGGGCGGGTTTCGCCGGAAGGCGAGATACGGTTCGAGTTCAAGGAAGTGCAACAGGCAGATACGCCGCCTGCGACGGTGGAGCGGTACGGGCAGGCACAGGTGCGGGCCTGCTTTGAAGGAAACAAGAGCGAAACGCTTCCATCCGGGCCCAAGTGCGCGGCGGAACCCACGGCCGCGGTCCGGCCGTAAAGGGCTGGGCTAGGGTTGTCCGAAGCGGGATGGCGCGGTTCCAAACAGGGTTCGGTGGCGTGCCACTTTTGTGCTAATTGGCTGATTTTTCGTATTCGATTCGCTCCGTGTGGAGCACAATCGCTAACAGGAGAAACAGCCGTGCCCCGTGTTCACTTCCAGCAGCAGCTTGCAGCACTGAAAGACAAATTACTTGCCATGGCAGCCTTGTCGCAGCAGTCCGTCCAGTCGTCTGTGGGCGCGTACCTGCAACGCGATCCAAAGCTTTGCGATTACGTTCGCGAAAACGAAACAGCGATCAACAATGCGCAACGCGATGTGGACGAGATGGCGTATGAACTGCTCGCCAAAGAACAGCCGATGGCCCGGGATCTCCGGTTCTTGTTGTCGGTGATCAAGATCAACGCGGACCTGGAGCGGATCGGCGACCAGTCAATGAGCATTGCGCGGCGCACGCGGGATATGGCCGCGGCTCCCGAGGTGTGCCTGCCGGTGGATATTGCCGGGATGGCGGAGTATGCCTCGACCATGATCCGCCGGGCGGTGCAGTCGCTGCTCGAAGCCGACGCGCCGCTGGCGGATTCGGTACGCGACATGGACGACGACATCGACCGGATGAACCGCGACGCGCACAAGCAGTTGATCAGCGTGATGCAGCAGAGCCCGGAGGCGAGCCTTCAGGCTTTGAATGCGATCATTATTGCGCGCAACCTCGAACGCATTGCCGACCATGCCACCAACATTGCGACAGATGTGATTTTCTGGGTGCGCGGCGCGGACGTGCGTCATCAGATGTCAATCACGCACTGAGTGCTGGCCCTCACAAGAGCAAAACCTATGCTTCTGCGGAGCATGCCCGCCCTTCGGCTACGCTCAGGGCAGGCTTTTCGCGCTCGAGTGCATCGAGATGCGGGCTCAGCGCGGCGCGAAGGATGGGGGCACCCACCTTCACCTGTGAACTGTTCTAGTTGGCGAGCATGCGGGCGCCCTGCCGGGCGAGGTCGAGGGAATCTTCGGGCTCTTCGTCGTGGCACTCGCAGTCGCAGTCGTCATCGCAGTCGTCGATACAGTCGTCACAGGAGTAGCCCTCGTCGTCTGTATCGAGGGAGGTAGAGGTGACGGCGGGGCCGAGCAGGGTGCCGTCGTCGGCGACAGAGATGTCCTGGACGGAGCCGATTTCGCAACGAGAGCGGGTGTGGCGGACATTGGCGGCGGCGACCTGGAGTCCGTAGAGAAGGAGTCCGGCGCGGCGGGGGTCGAGCGTCCCGGAGGCGATGCCGGCGATGACCTCTGAGAGGGCGAGCTGGACGCTGTCGGCGTCTTCCAGGTGAGTGGCGGTGAGCTGCGTATGTGAGCCAGCCATGCCGGTCGCGGGTTTTACGTGTGCGCGGGCGTGGAAATAGCAGAAGCGCTCTCCCCGCAAGGAGGGGGCCTCGCACTTGCGCCCTCCGGCGAAGATGTGGCGGCACTCGATGAATGGCATGTACGCTCCTACCCCACCCCCCAGGTCTTTTCGCCTAAATTCCTCTCCTGATTGGATTTAGGCCGGGGGTGCCCGGCTAAATTCCTCGATAGGAAGGACTTACGCGCAAATTCCTGCAAACAAAAGACTTAGCCGCCCTTGTGGGGCGGCTGGGGTGGTGGGTTTTGATTTTGGTGCTTTATTCAAGATTAGCAAATTGGGGTGAATTAATCGGCAAAGTTTTTTGTGGGGCGGTCCGGATGGTGTCTGGCGCGCCTTGGCAGTATGGGTGACGCCAAGCGCGTTTATCGGTACTTACAACACTATCGTTCCGTTTGCTCAGGGGGAGAACCGTCCCCGGCTTTCACGGCAAGCGGTCGAACGTCCTCGACGAGATGTTGCAGGAACCTGCCTGGCTCCTCCTGCATGATCATGTGCGAGGCGTCATCGAACCACACCAGCTCCTTCTGCGGAGCGCTGACCTTGCGAAACCATGCTTCTGCCAATGTGTGCGAAGTGGTGTAGTCGTGGCGTCCGACAAAAAGGAATACTGGACAACGGAACTTTGTAGTCTGGTCCAGATTGACCTGCATGAACGTCGTCAGCAGGTGCGTTATCGAAAAGGCGCTTCCAGCGTCGATCGCATCGAGGTCTTTCTCCGTGTAATCCGGGGAAAGCTCCCATGCGTCCGCATCCCATTTGAAGTCCCTGCGACCCCAAGCTAGACCTCCGTAGTACATTAGCCACTTGCGTTGAGCGCCAATCTTCTGAAGAGAAAGAGTGGCTGTATCTCCGGGATAGGGTGCGATGGCTTCAAGGTCCTTGATCGCTTCGGTATTGTTATGAACCTTCGCCTCCGACAGAGCGAAATCGTATCCCTCGCGCTCGTTCTGCACTGTATTGATGAGCTGTCCTACGCCGACGTACGCGTAGAGCCAGTCTGGATGCCGCTGTGCGAGAGTGACACCCAACACGCTTCCCCAGGAATGCCCAAGGAGGATGATCTTCCTCTTGCCATAGGTGTGCCGCAGGTATTCGGTAACTTGTTCGGCGTCGCTAACGATCTGCGGCAGTGTCATTGTCGGTTCCACGATCTTTGGATCATTGAGGCTGTAGGTTTTTCCAGCGCCACGCTGGTCCCATTCGGCGACGGTGAAAAAGTCCTCCCAAGGTGTCTGAAACGTCCAATCATCGGGCATCTCCGGCGAGCCCGGTCCACCGTGCAACACCAGCAGGATCGGATTTCTGCGATCTTTACCTCGAACTGAGATCCACTGCTGAGTTCCATTGATGGGAATGGCGCGGTCGTCTTCGATGCCCTGCGAGGTAACGATCTTGCGGACGTCCGCGATCGTTCCTGTGACTTCAGACCTTGGGAGTGTTTCAGGCTTAGGAGCTTCCTGAGCGGCAGCGGCGCAGTAGCACAGTACCAGTGACAAATACATCGAAGGAACTCTCGCGCGCAACATGCCTGACCGACCCCCGCTGAATAAATTTCACGCTTCCAGGAGTTTACGTCGGCTGAGAGGATTAGTCCTCATATGTCGCACAGTGTTGACTAATCCGGGTCCGTTGGACCCGGCCGAAGCCGAACGGGGCCATCGACGAAAAACGCGTTTCTGAGTACCTGTCCGGCACGCTTGTGGATTGCGCCTGGCTGACCGGTCATCGCGGAAGAGAGCCGGCTACTGTAACTCAAATCGCGGAAACCGGCGGTCGCCGGAGGCTCTCCAAGCGTCTCCACAACACATACGAACAGGTCCCAAGCAATAGCGTTATCGTTGAGGGCGCAAATGCCGCACGTTGGTCATGGATGGAGGTATGTGCGATCAGAGCCGACACAAGGTTGAACGCAAAACCAGCGTAGGCCCACTCTTTTACGCGCGCGGGTATAGCTGGAATCAGCAGCGCTATTACACCCAGCATCTTCGCCAACGAAAGCTCTACACGGAATGACTCCGCCGGAAAACCGAGACGCGCAAAAGCCTGCGCTGCCTGCGGAGTAAACCACTCCCAATAAGCAGTGAAGATCATCTCAACGCAGAACAGCGCAGTCACTATCCAGAACGCAATCACCACTGTCTTTGACTTTGTCATTGGACCTCCTCATCGAGTAGCCGTTCGAGATTTCCAAGGAACCTCTGCCAGCCATACTGCGCGCCCTGGTAAGCAGCTTCCTGATTGGCCCGGAAGCCTGAATGTTCCATTCGAAGATGGGTACCGCCCTCGACCGGAGTGAGCGTGAACTCTACTGTGCTTTCATGGCCGAAGGCGCGCCACGAATAAGCAAGACGTTTTAGCGGATCGAGCGCAAGAACCTTGCAGTCAATCACTCCGTCCCAGCCTCCTGCCGGCTCATTCCTGAACTGAAACTCTCGCCCGATCTCCGGCAGAAAGTTGTTCCTCAACAGCCACTGCGTCAAGAGGGCAGGCTCAGTGAGGGCACGCCACAGCTTCTCAGGCGCATGCGCAAATGTCTTCTCAATCACAACGCTGCGGGTCTGTTCTTCCGATGGGTTCATGGGTCCATCCTTTCCAACAGAGATTCAAGGCGATCGAAGCGGTCCTTCCAGAAAACGCCGTAGTCGCGGAGCCACTGCACCACCGGCTCCAGCGCCTCAGGCTGGGCCTTGTAGTGCGTCTCCCGCCCATCGCGCCGATGCCGCACCAACTTGGCCCGCTTCAGGATCGAAAGGTGCTTGGAAACTGCGGGTTGCGAGACGCCAGCAAAGCTCGTCAACGCATGCACCGTCTGTTCACCTTTGCTCGACAGTTCAGCAAGAATCGCCCTTCGAGTAGGGTCCGCCAGAGCTCTGAAAACCGAGTTCGCACGCTCTGCCTTCATGCCACAACCATAACCAAATGGTTATGGTTTAGTCAACAGGTCCACCGACATCGCTATCGTCGCGATAAGTCGCATTGTGGGAAGTGATCGAGCGCAACGGAGCGCAGCTGGTGGACAGATTCTACGCGGGTGGGCAGTCGTGGTCTGCAGGTTCGAAGGGTGTGCACTGTCGCACTCACGGAAGATAGCGAGCTTGCCGGGGACCGGGGCGCTCGAAATGACAATGTCAAGGATGGGCGAGGGCGAGAACCGGTGCGTGGGAGAGGGTCGCGAAATCTGCGCTGGCGCGCAGAGCCCACCCTTCACGCTCTGTGTTCGTGCAGAGGTCTGGTTTGAATGCTGCGCCAAGGATGGTAACCGAGCGAATGCAGAAACGAGGCGCTCTGCGCTCTCGCGCAGAGCCCAGATTCGACGCTCGTGATGAGTGCAGGATAGAGCAGTGGGAAGCACTGCGGATGCAGTTGGAGATGGAACTGCGATTATCCACCCCCATCTTGCAACGTTAGTTTTTGACGGTCATGGTCTGGGAATCGACGGCCTTCTTACCCGTGACTCCTTCCAAGCCTGCCAAGATACCGCGGTAATCGTTCTTATCGCATTGCACCGCGAAGCCACCCTTCTTATCGCCGTCTGCCCAAGTGATACCGACAAAGTGCTTTTTCGATTTGGAGAAGGCGAGTAGTGCACCAGCGCCAAGGGAAACGGTAGCAAGCGCGATGGCACTGCCAACGCGGCGGTGAACGTCCTGTCCATAGCTGATTTCTGTAACGGAGGCTGCAGGTATTACGACGAGTTCCTTGTTGCCGCGGAGGATATGAAGCTCATGTTCGCCGATGGCGAGTTTCAGAGAGGCGCCGGATTTGGTCTCCGGCAGAGAGCCGCCGTCGTAGGTCACCTTGTATCCGGTTTCAGAGGCGAAC
The DNA here is from genome assembly GCA_963767705.1 of uncultured Acidobacteriaceae bacterium. Taxonomy (GTDB): domain Bacteria; phylum Acidobacteriota; class Terriglobia; order Terriglobales; family Acidobacteriaceae; genus CAWCJL01. Next base: position 41,079 of record CAVYEO010000001.1, read on the forward strand.
ACTGCGGTAGGAATCGTGAAGCAGAGAAGTAGAGCAAGAATTCTAAACATTCCAAACCTTCATAGGAGGATAGGCTGCTGGATCTGTGCTTAGAAAGTAATTGGGAGAGATCGTTGGAGGCTAAGAAAGCTCTGTAGATTCATGACTTTCGTTATGTATGTTCCAGAACGGAACTGAAGGCGAGTGGCAGGCTGCTGTTTACTTACAGCTATTGAGTCCGGACGCTGAGGCAAATCGAAAGGTGCTGAGAAAACAAAAGATCAGCGAGTTAGGTAGCGAGCGGGTCAGCAGGTTGGCGGGAATTCGTTGCTGGATAATCCTGCGCAGTGGAAGGTCTGCGCTGGCGCGCAGAGCCAGCCTTCGCGCTCTGTGTTCGTGCAGAGGTCTGGTTTGAATGCTGCGCGAAGGATGGGGCACCCGGTTGGTGGCGCAAGAAGCAGATCGCTCGGCTCTCTACCCCAGCAAGCAAAGACTGCTGGCCGGGGGGCCGGTGCGCTCGGGATGACAAGGTTTCGTTTAGCCGTCTTGTGGGTGGACTGGGTGAGTGCGTGATTTTTGGTGCTTTATCTGAGGGTGGCGACCCATGGGCAATGACCTGATGCAACTAAATATGGTTGCAAGGTAGATCCGATCAGCCGTATTCTATGGATGTGGGCAAACGGGACAAAGCAATTGCGCGGCTGATGTCCAAGCCCAAAGATTTCACCTGGGATGAGTTGGTCACGGTGATGACGGCATGCGGGTATGAGCTGAAGACGACCGGCGGATCGGGCCGGAAGTTCATCCACACAGCAACGGGCTCGACTCTATACATCCACCAGCCGCACCCTGCAAATGTACTGAAAGCGTATCAGGTGAAGGAAGCGGTCGAAGAACTCACGGAAAGGGGCTGCCTATGAGCAATACCATGGAGTACAAGGGCTACACCGGCTCTGTGGAATACAGCGCCGAGGACAACCTCTTATTCGGCAGGCTGGTAGGCATCCGGGACCGTATCCTGTTCGACGGCGAAGATGTGAAGACGCTCCGGAAGAACTTCGAAGGGGCTGTGAATGAATACCTGGCCTTCTGCGAGGCGGAGGGGAAGACGCCGGACAAGCCGTTCAAAGGGTCACTGAATATCCGCATCCCTGCTGACCTGCACCGGAGCTTGGCGCTCCAGGCCGAGCAGGAGAAGAAATCTCTGAACAGTGTTATCAGTGAACGGCTCGACCATTCTTTTCGAACCTTAGCCGCAGATCCGAGACGCAAAACAAGGATTTCCGGATGAGGCTGAGTGTGCGGTAGGTGTTTCCTTTACGGTTGGCCTTTTCCGCCGCCGGCGCCATAGATGTTGCCGGTGGTGTAGCTGGCGTCCTGTGCGGCGAGCTGGACATAGATGGAGGCGAGTTCGGCGGGTTCCCCGGGGCGGCCGAGGGGGTAATCGCTCCCGAACTTCGTGTATTTTTCCGGCTGAGCGCCGCCGCTGATCTGAAGCGGGGTCCAGATGGGACCGGGGGCGACGCCGTTGACGCGGATGCCTTTGGGGCCGAGCTGCTTGGCAAGGGACTTGACGAAGTTCATGGTAGCGGCCTTGGTTTGCGCGTAGTCGTACAGATCCTCGGACGGATCGTAGGCCTGCTCGGAGGTGGTCGCGATGATGGTGGCGCCGGGAACGAGGTGGGGCAGCGCGGCCCGGATGATCCAGAAGGGCGCGTAGATATTGGTCTTCATCGTCCAGTCGAAGAGCTCCGTGGTGAGGTCCAGGAGGCTGGGGACCGAGTGCTGGCGGCCAGCGTTGGAGACGAGGATGTCGAGGCCGCCCAGTCCGGAGACAGCTTCGTCGACGAGATGCTTACAGAACTCCTCTTCGCGAAGATCGCCGGGGATGGCAATGGCTTTGCGGCCCGCGGCGCGGATGAGCTCGATGACCTCGCGGGCATCCGGCTCCTCAGCCGGAAGATAGTTGATGGCCACATCGGCGCCTTCGCGGGCGTAGGCGATGGCGGCGGCGCGACCCATCCCGGAGTCGCCGCCGGTAATGAGCGCTTTGCGGCCGAGCAGGCGGCCGGAACCTTTGTAGCTGGTCTCTCCATGATCGGGGCGCGGGTCCATTTTGCTGGCCAGGCCCGGCCAGGGCTGCGGCTGTTCCTTGAACGGCGGTCTGGGGTATTTAGTGGTGGGGTTTTGGAGAGGCTGCGCGGTGGAAGACGCCGCGGACGAAGTCTGCGAGAAAGCTGGGGTGCCGGCGGCGGCTACGGTTGCGAGTCCGGCTCCGATGCCGCTGACGAGTTGGCGGCGGGAAAGTAACTTTTCATCCTGACTGCTCATGCGCTGTGAATCTCCTGCTGGCTTGGAGTGCAGGAGGGGGGCAGGCGTTGCGCGCAATGCCATGCGGGTCGGCCTGGATTCTTCGCTTAGCTCAAAATGGCGTGAGCAAAGCACAGGCACGAGCGAACGGAGACGCCTCCGGCGCGATGTTCCAGGGCGGCATCGCTATGGCGAGGTGGAGCTTGGACAGCAAGGGGTTAGTAGGCGTCGGGTTGGTGGAGGGGAAGGCGGACCTGGAAGCAGGTGCGGCCGGGGCGGGATTCGACGTTGATAAAGCCGCGGTGCATGCGGACGATGCGCTGGGCGGTGTCGAGGCCGAGGCCAAGGCCGCTGCCCGGCGACTTGGTGGTGAAAAAGGGCTCAAAGATGCGTGCCTGGAGCTCGGGAGGGATGCCGGGGCCATTGTTTTCGACTTCGACGAGAAGGTATTCCCCGTGAGTATGGACGCCGATACGCAAGTCGCCGTGACCGGCCATGGCGTCGAGGGCGTTTTCGATCAACTCGGTCCAGACCTGGTTCAGTTCGCTTCCATAGGCGGCCAGGAGGGGAAGTCCGTCCTGGTATTCGCGTGTGAGGGTGACGCGGCCAAGGCGCGACTGGAGCATGGCGAGGGTGTTTTCAAGGCTCTGGGGGACGTCGATGTCCTGGACCGGGGCCTGGTCCATGTAGGAGTAGTCCTTGATGGCGCGGATGAGGTCGAAGATGCGCGCGGAAGAATCGAGCATGGCTTCGGCGATGCGCTCGGCGCGCAGGGACGAGGCGAATTGCGAGAGCACGACCGAGATAGCTTCGGGAGAGAGGAAGGGGGGCAGGGCATCGAGATGCGCGGGAGCGATGCCGCCTTCGGCCAGGTCAGTGGCGACTGCTGAGGCATCCGGAACGCTGTGGGATCGAAGCCAGGAGTCGATGGCATCTTCCCGGCCGCCGGCGAGAGCAAGAGGTGCGAGAGGCGCAGCGGCTTTGGTTTCGGCCCGGACGCGGTCTTCCCAGAGGCGAAGTTCGCGAGCCTGTTCCGGAGAGAAGCACAGGCCGCCCAGGCGATAGCGCTCGCGGCCGAAGGTGCGCAGTTCCAGGAGCATACCGGAGGCGGCGCGCTGGGCCGCGGAAGCGGGGTTATTGAGTTCGTGGGCGAGGTTGCCGGCGAGCTTGCCAAGGGCGGTGAGTTTTTCTCCCTGCTGCTCCATGCGGGTGACTTCGCGGACACGGTCCAGAAGGATGCTGACGATGCGCTGGCCCATGGAGGGGATGGCGGCGAGCATGGCGGGAAAGAGAGAACGATCGTATTCGAGCGCCCAGGTTTCAGCGGTAGTGAAGCCGGTACCGCCAAAGGTTTTCATGCGGGAAAAGGGCATGAGGCCAGTGATCTGACCGGCGCGTCCGATAAAGAGAGCCGCGGGGCCACCGCGCTCGCGGCGGACCTGGATTTCGCCCTTGAGCAGGATGGACATGGAGGAAACGGGGTCGCCTTCATGAAAGAGGACGTCGCCGGAGGGGATGGTGCGTTCTTTGCCATGTATAGCGAGCCAGGCGAACTCATCGTCCGACAAGCCAGCGAGGGGGCCGACTCGCTTGAGCGCATCGAGGATTTCACCGAGACGGCTGGGCGAAGGAGGCGCAGCGACGATGTCTTCTGCCGGGTTGAGCATGGTGAGATGTTAGCCGATTCCAGCGCAATTCCCGATGAATCGTTTATTCAGTGTTCGGCTGGTAGAGATCGCCGTTGCGGGGCGAGGGTGGTCAACTCGATGGCGAAAGGGCATCGAGTACCGGGGGCTGCTGGTCTTCGCTTTCTGTCCACGACCGTGCAGCGCTGACGGCAGCGCCGGCGCTGTGCGCTATGGCCTGACGCCCGGTGTAGACCATGACGGCGGTGGCGGCGGCGGTGAGGGTGCACCAGGAGCACAGGCAGCGGAAGGCGACGATTTGGCGTACGAAGTTGAAGGTGGCAGCGGCGCCGTCCAGGGCCAGCTTGGCGCCGAGAAGGCGGCGAGCGGGACCGGAGCGGCGGGAGGCCAAAATCAGGGCGAGAGTGGCGGCATAGCTGGCCAGGCCTGGGAGACTGTCCGGGATGCCGAGGGGATGGGCCGCCGGAGAGGCGGTGATGGTGTCGGAGTTAAACCAGCGGCCTGGGGGGTCAGGCAGGTGGCCGATGGCATGGAGTTGGTACAAGGCGACGGGCACCAGGCTGGCGAGTGCGACGGAGCAGGCGGCGAGAAGGGGAGTGCGACAGGGGAGGGGCATGGGCATATCAGTGCTCCGTGTGCGGATGTGGTCTCCCACCCTTCGCCAACAGCAGCTCAGGATGGGGCACCCGGTTGGTGGTGGAGAGCGGCGAGAAGCAGATCCCTCGGCTTCGCTCGGGATGACAACGTGGGCTGGTCTTGGATGGCGGGACTTCGACGTCATTCAATCGCGGGATTTGGCAAGGGCAACGGCGCCTAAGGCTAGCAACGCTGCGGCTGCGGCGAACCAGGTCCGGTGCAGGCTGAAGGCGATTTCGAGGCTGCTGTTTTTTGAGCGGCCGGTGAATTTGCCGCGGGCGCTGTGCGTGCCTGGGACGTACCGATACAGGTTATTGGGGGCGTTGGGATCCTTAGGCTCGTTGGCAATCTGCTGGGATTTGTAACCGGTTTTGCCGAGATAGCGGTCGAGGAGGCCGGGGATGAACTTCTGGCCGACGATGGCGGCGACGGTGGGCGCGCCCACCCAGTATTCGCGGCGCGGTCGCTTGCTGAGGCCGGCGGCAACGACGACCTCGGCGGTGAGTTCGGGTTCATAGATCGGCGGCACGGGCTGGGTGTTGTCCGGCATGCGGTTCTTGACCCAGTCGAACTGGATGGTGTTCATGGCCGGCATTTGCACGGTGGTGAGTTTGACGTTGCTCTTGTCGTGGATGAGCTCGCAACGGAGGGAGTCGGTAAAGCCGTTGATGGCGTGCTTGCAGGCGCAGTAGGCGGACTGGAGCGGGATGGAGCGGTAGGAGAGCGCGGAGCCGATCTGGATGATGGTGCCGCGGTCGCGGGGGAGCATGCGCCGGAGCGCGGCGAGGGTGCCGTGGACAAAGCCAAGATAGAGGACGTCGGTGACGCGCTTGTAGTCGGCGGGCTCCATTTCCTTAACTGGAGAGAAGACGCTGACCATGGCGTCGTTGACCCAGATGTCGATGGGGCCGAGCTCGGCTTCGACACGCGCGGCGGCTGCTTCCACCTGATCGGCGGTCGGAGACGTCGGTGGGGATGGGGAGAGCGGAGCCGCCGAGCTGCTCGCATTCCTGGCGGGCGGCGTCGAGGGCTTCCGGATTGCGGGCGAGCAGGGCGATGCGCGCGCCGCGTTTCGCGAAGGCGTGAGCGATGGCACGGCCGAGTCCGGCGGAGGCGCCGGTGATGACTACGACGGGAGCAGTGGGCATGGGTGTCTTTCAGAGGCGAGGTGCCTATCTGAAATAGACTGCCGAGCGCGCGGTAAAGATGTCCGGTAGTGCGAAGCCAGGGCGAATTAGCAATTTCGCATTACGCTGGCGAAAGGGAAAGGCGGATGCGCCTTCCGCGCATGACCCACCCTTCGCGCTCTGTGTTCGTGCAACGGTCTGCCTTGGACGCGGCGCGAAGAATGGGGCACCCGGATTTCGGGTGATGCGGGCTAGACGGCGACGGGGGTGAAGGCGTCGGTTTCCTGGTGAGTGTCGGTCGCTTGCGCGGTGCTGGTGTTGTTGGCCTGGGCTGCGGCCTGAGCGCTGATGTCGACGGGGTCGAGGAAGGGCATGGCGGCGCGGAGCTGGAGGCCGACCTGTTCGATGGGATGAGCGGCTTCGGTTTCGCGCATTTTGCTGAACTGCTTGCGGCCGGTTTTGTTTTCTTCCATGAATTTTTTCGCGAAGGAGCCGTCCTGTATCTCGGCGAGGATGCGCTTCATCTCGGCGCGGGTTTCATCCGTGACGATGCGCGGGCCGGCGGTGTAATCGCCGTACTCGGCAGTGTCGGAGATGGAGTAGCGCATGTAGGCGAGGCCGCCGCGGTACATAAGATCGACGATGAGCTTGAGCTCGTGCAGACACTCAAAGTAGGCCATCTCCGGCGCGTATCCGGCTTCGACCAGGGTTTCAAAGCCGGCCTTGACCAGGGCCGACGTGCCGCCGCAGAGCACGGCCTGTTCGCCGAAGAGGTCGGTCTCGGTTTCTTCGCGGAAGGAGGTTTGGTAGACGCCGGCGCGGGTGCAGCCGATGGCGCGGGCGTAGGAGAGGGCAAGGGCGTGGGCCTGGCCGGTGCTGTCCTGCGCTACGGCGATGAGGCCGGGGATGCCGGCGCCTTCGACAAAGAGCTCGCGGACGCGGTGGCCGGGACCTTTAGGGGCTACCAGCGCCACGTCCACGTTGGCTGGGGGCTTGATAAAGCCGAAGTGGATGTTGAAGCCGTGGGCGAAGAGGAGCGTCTTGCCGGTGGTGAGGTGGGGGGCGATGTCGCGGGCGTAGACCTCGGCCTGGGACTGGTCGGGGACAAGGAGCATGATGACGTCAGCCCATTGGGCGGCATCGGCAATGGAGAGGACCTGGAGGCCCGCGGCTTCGGCCTTCGCTTTGGAGCGGCTGGCGGGATCGAGGCCGACACGGATGTTGACGCCGGAGTCGCGGAGGTTGAGGGCGTGGGCGTGGCCCTGGGAGCCGTAGCCGATGACGGCTACTTTTTTGGCTTGGATGAGGGCGAGGTCGGCGTCGGCATCGTGGTAGGTCTTGGGCATGGTGGGTGTCCTTTGTAAGTAAGCGGTTCTGTATCGTTCAGTGTTCGTGCCGATCGTAGCGAAATGCAGGTCCTTCGACTGCGTGGCCTTCAGCCACTTCGCTCAGGATGACAAGGTCAGATAACGTAACCGTAGAGGCGTCATTTGACATCCTCGGGAAGGTCTTCGGGAGCAAGGTCGAGGAGGTCGGCGGCTTCGGCGGGAACGCCACTGCTCGGGCGCGGCGCGGAGGTGTCCTGCAGGGCTTCGAGAACGCGACTGGTGTGGTGGCCGCGGCGCATGACCATGCGGCCGGTGCGGGAGACTTCGAGGATAGGGTCGTCACCTTCAGCGAGGACTTGCAGGAGGCCTTCGATCTTGCTGGCGGAGCCGGTGATTTCGAGCATGAGCGATTCGGGGGCGAGGTCGACGATGCTGGCGCGGAAAACCTTGGCGAGCTCGAAAAGTTGCGAGCGGGTTTTGGCAGTGGCGGCGACCTTGATCAACGCGAGTTCGCGGCTGATGGAGGAGACGCGGTCGATGTCGTCGACCTCGACGACGTTTTCGAGCTTGTAGAGCGAGGCCATGATGCGGTGGCCGGCGGTGGGCGAGGCGTCGACGACGACGGTCATGCGCGAGATGCCGGGGCGTTCGGAGGGGCCGACGGTGAGCGAGGCGATGTTGATGTTGAGCCGGCGGAAGAGGGACGCGACGCGGGTGAGCACGCCGGGCTTGTCTTCAACGAGGGCTACAAAGGTGTGGAGCATGGTCAGAGGTTAGCGATCAGGGATTGTGGTTTCCCACCCTTCGCAGTGAGGCTGCTCAGGATGGGGCACCCGGGTTCGTGGTGGTGCGGGCAAAATGCAGGTCCTTCGACTACGTGGTCTGCGGCCGCTTTGCTCAGGATGACAGGCGTGGTGCGCATTCAAATATCCTGCGCGGTTTCGACGAGGGGGGTGTGCGGCCTGCGGATCATCTCGTGCAATGCGGCGCCGGCGGGGATCATGGGGTAGACGGAGTCTTCTTTTTCGACCAGGAAGTTGATGAGGTAGGGGCCGGGGGTGATGCGGGCGGCGTCGATGGCGGAGACGACCTCGGCGCGGGTGCGCACGGTGATGGCGGGGATGTTGTAGGCGGTGGCGAGCATGGCGAAGTCGGGCGAGAGGATGGGCGAGGAGGCATAGTTCTTCTCGTAGAAGAACTCCTGCCACTGGCGGACCATGCCGAGGTAGCCGTTGTTGATGATGGCGATGTTGATGTCGAGCCGTTCCTGCGCGACCGTGGCGAGCTCGGCCTGCGTCATCTGGAAGCCGCCATCACCGGCGACGACCCAGACTTCCTTTTCCGGGTGAGCAACTTTCGCCCCGATGCCGGCCGGAAGCGCGAAGCCCATGGTGCCGAGGCCGCCGGAGGTGATGTTCTGCCGCGGGTGCTCGTGCTTAAAGTATTGCGCGGCCCACATCTGGTGCTGGCCGACGTCGGTGGCGACGATGGCGTTGCCGCCGGTGGTGCGCCACAGGTCGTGCAGCACGTGCGCGGCATAGAGGTGGCCATTGTCGGAGAGGTTGGTGATATCGCGGACGGCAGCGGTGCCTTTGCTTTCCCGGATGTGCAACAGCCACGGTTCCCCATCGCGTGCGGGCACGAGCGGCAGCAGTTCGTTGAGGATGGTGAGGAGGTCGCCGGTGAGGGCGATGTCCACGCGGACGTTCTTGTTGATTTCGGAGGGATCGATGTCGATGTGGATTTTCTTCGCGTGGGGCGCGTAGGTGCTGAGCGCGCCGGTGACGCGGTCGTCGAAGCGCATGCCGCATGCCAGCAGCAGGTCGGCGTTCTGGATAGCCTCATTGACCCAGGACTCGCCGTGCATGCCCATCATGCCGAGGTTGAGCGGGTGGGAGGCGGGCAGGCTGCCGAGGCCGAGCAGGGTGCAGGCGACGGGGATTTCGGCGCGTTCCGCGAGAGTGCGGAGGGCCTCGCAAGCGCTGGATTTGAGCACGCCGTGGCCGGCAAGGATGACGGGGCGTTTGGCAGTGCGGAGGAGGCGTGCGGCTTCGGCGAGGTGCGGCGGTTCTGCTTGCAGCATGGGGTGGGGCCGCGCGGGGCGGGGTGCGGCTGCGGCGAAGTCAAACGGAGCAACGCCCTGCTGGGCGTCTTTGGTGATGTCCACCAGCACGGGGCCGGGGCGGCCGGAGGTGGCGACGCGAAGAGCTTCGCGCACGGTGGACGCGATGTCGTCAGCGCGGGTGACGACGTAGTTGTGCTTGGTGACGGGCAGGGTGATGCCGGTGATGTCGACTTCCTGGAAAGCGTCGGTGCCGAGGACCTTGCTCGAAACCTGGCCGGTGATGCAGAGGACGGGAACGGAATCGAGCATGGCGTTGGCGATGCCGGTGACCATGTTGGTAGCGCCGGGGCCGGAGGTGGCGAGCGCCACGCCGACGCGGCCAGAAGCGCGCGCAAAACCGTCTGCCATGTGCACGGCGGACTGCTCGTGCCGGACCAGGATATGGCGGATGGGGAATTTGCGCATGGCGTCATAGACCGGCAGGATGGCGCCGCCGGGGTAGCCGAAGACTTCGCTGACGCCTTCGCCGACGAGGGTGGCCCACAGGATCTCGGCGCCGGTGAGGCGGGTGGCGTCGGGGGGAATCGAGTTGTCAGTGGTGGTCGCCATACGGATCATTCTTGGGACGGGTAGCGGAAATTAAGTGGTGACAGCGCCGAGAGAGGCCGAGGTAACGCGGTCGGCATATTTGCGGAAGACTCCGCTGCGGAAGGCCGGGGCTGGAGCATGCCAGCCATGCATGCGATCGGCCAGCTCGGCTGCGGTGACCTCAACGGTGAGCGCGCGGTGGGGAATGTCGAAGTGGATCATGTCGCCATCGCGCACAGCGGCGATAGGGCCGCCGAGCGCGGCTTCCGGTGCGACGTGGCCGGCCATGAGACCGCGGGTGGCGCCGGAGAAGCGGCCATCGGTGAGCAGGGCAACAGTGGAGGCGAGTTCGGGGATGCCGACGATGGCAGCGGTGACGGCCAGCATTTCGCGCATGCCGGGGCCGCCGCGAGGGCCTTCATAGCGGATGACGATGACGTCGTTGGGGCGGATGCTGCCGGACTCGACGGCGGCGAAGGCGGCTTCTTCGGAGTCGAAGACGCGGGCGGGGCCGTGGTGCTCGATGCGCTCATGCCCGGCGACCTTGATGACGCAACCCTCCGGGGCGAGATTGCCCCGGAGGATGACAAGGCCGCCAGTGGGCTTGAGGGGGGCATCGGGGGAGAGGATAACGGACTGGCCGGGTGTTTCCGCGGCGAGCGCGGCTTCTTCGGCGATGGTGCGGCCGGAGACGTTGAGGGTGTCTGGGTGGAGCAGGCCAGCTTCAAGGAGTCGTGCGGCCAGCAGGCGGCTGCCGCCGGCGTTCTGGTAATCGGTGGCGAAGTAGCGACCGCCGGGTTTGAGGTCGCAGAGGAGCGGGGTGCGGGCGGAGATGCGGTCGAAATCGTCTAAATCCAACGCGCCCTTTCCGTCGCGATCCAAGGCGCCTTTCCGTCGCGATCCAAGGCGCCCTTCTCGCTTTGGGTGAGTTGCAGGCCGGCTTCGTGTGCGATGGCGATGAGGTGCAGGACGGCGTTGGTGGATCCGCCGGAGGCGGCGACGGCGGCAATGGCGTTTTCAAGGGCGTCGCGGGTGAGGATCTGCGAGGGGCGAAGGTTGCGGCGGGCGAGGTCCATGACCAGCGCGCCGGCTTCGCGGCAGGAGGCGAGTTTTTCCGGAGAAAGGGCGGGAATGCCGGAGAGGCCCATGGGGGAGATGCCGAGGAACTCGCAGGCCATGGCCATGGTGTTGGCGGTGAACTGGCCGCCACAGGCGCCGGCGCCGGGGCAGGCGTGGGCTTCGATGTCGGCGAGGCCGGCGTCGGATAGGTTGCCGCGCGCATGAGCGCCGATAGCTTCAAACACATCCTGAACGGTGACGGGCTTGCCCTGGAACTCACCAGGGGCGATGGAGCCGCCGTAAAGCATGAGGCCGGGAATGTCGAGGCGGGCGAGGGCCATCACGGTGCCGGGCATGTTCTTGTCACAGCCGGCGATACAGATGAGGCCGTCGAAGAGATTGCCGCGGGCGACCAGCTCGACGGAGTCGGCGATGACCTCGCGACTTACCAGCGAGGCTTTCATTCCCTGCGTGCCCATGGTGATGCCGTCGTTGATGGTCACCGTATTGAACTCCATGGGAGTCCCGCCGGCTTCGCGGATGCCCTGCTTGACGGCCTGCGCGAGGGTGCGCAGGTGGTAGTTGCAAGGGCCGATCTCGGTCCAGGTGTTGGCGATGCCGATGATGGGTTTGCGGAGGTCGTCGGTCGAGTAACCGACGGCGTGGAACATGGCGCGGGCGCCGGCGCGGTGGGGGCCTTCCGTGAGGGGAGCGGAGTTGCGCTTGGCGGGGTTGGGATCGGCGGAAGCTTCAGAATCGGATGGTCCCGCAGCAGCATGACCCACCCTTCGCGCTGGAGTCTGAGGGAGCACGCCAGCCTGGGCGAGGCGCGAAGGCTGGGGCACCCGGGTTTCGTCGGTTGTAGACATTTAGCGGGTCTCCGCGTGAATTGTGCTTGCGGCGGATACGTGTTCGGGGCGCGGTGCGGCCCAGGCTGCGCCATCGTGCTGCTTTTCGTAGGCGTCCAGCGCATCGGTGTGGCGGAGGGTGAGGCCGATGTCGTCAAGGCCCTCGATCAGGCAGTAGCGGCGGAAGGGGTCGATGGTGAAGTCTGCTTCCAGGCCGTGGTTGTCGGTGACGGTCTGGTGCTCAAGGGAGATGGTGAGCCGGTGGCCGCGGTGATTCTGGGCGCGGTCGAGCAGCGTGGCCACGTGTTCTTCCGGAAGCGTGATCAGCAGGATGCCGTTTTTCTGCGCGTTGGAAAAGAAGATGTCAGCGAAGCTGGGTGCGATGACGCAACGGAACCCGAAGTCGGCCAGCGCCCAGGCAGCGTGCTCGCGCGAAGAGCCACAGCCGAAGTTCTTGCCGGCGACGAGGATTTCGGCTCCTTGCACATGAGGGTGGTTCAGGACGAAATCCGGGTGGGGTTCACCGGCCTTGTCTCCGCTCTGGATGCGACGCCAATCGTAGAACAGGAACTCGCCGTAGCCGGTGCGCTCCACGCGCTTGAGGAACTGCTTGGGGATGATCTGGTCAGTGTCCACGTTGGCGCGGTCGAGCGGGGCGGCGTGGGAGGTGAGAGTGCTGAATGATTTCATGCTGTGTGGGCCGCCCCCACGGAGGAGTTCTGCAGGGCATGGCTGCCATCGTTTGATTGCCAATCGCGGAATTGCCAATCGCGCACGTCAGTGAAGTGGCCGGTAATGGCGGCGGCGGCGGCCATGGCGGGGCTGACCAGGTGGGTGCGTCCGCCACGGCCCTGGCGGCCTTCAAAGTTGCGGTTGGAGGTGGAGGCACAGCGCTCGCCGGGGTCGAGGATATCGGGGTTCATGCCCAGGCACATGGAACAGCCAGGCTCGCGCCAATCGAAACCAGCGGTGCGGAAGACGCGGTCCAGGCCTTCGGCTTCCGCCTGCGCCTTGATGAGTTGGGATCCGGGAACGACCATGGCGCGCACTGCGGGATGCACATGATAGCCACTGATCACGTGAGCGGCAGCGCGAAGGTCTTCCATGCGCGAGTTGGTGCAAGAGCCGATGAAGACGCGGTCGATGTAGATTTCCTCGAGCGGCGCGCCTGCCTGCAGGCCCATGTATTCCAGGGCGCGTTCCATGGAGCGGCGGTCGGCTTCGTTGTTTGCCGCTTCCGGGTTGGGAACCGACTCGGTGACAGATACGACCATGCCGGGACTGGTGCCCCAGGTGACATAGGGCGTGAACTGGCTGGCGGGGATGATGAGCTCGCGGTCGAAGACTGCGCTTGGGTCGGTGCTGAGCGAGCGCCAGTAGCGGACGGCCTCGTCCCAGGCCGCGCCTTGCGGGGCATAGGGGCGGCCCTGGAGGTAGGCGAAGGTGGTATCGTCCGGAGCGATCATGCCGGCGCGCGCGCCTGCTTCGATGCTCATATTGCAGAGGGTCATCCGGCCTTCCATGGAAAGCGCTCGGATAGTAGAGCCCGCATATTCAATGACGCAGCCGGTTGCTCCATCTGTACCGATGCGACCGATAATGCCAAGGGCGATGTCTTTCGCGGTGACGCCGTAGGGCAGTTCGCCTTCCACGGAGATGCGGAAGGTGCTGGGCCGGCTTTGCGGCAGGCATTGCGTGGCCAGCACGTGCTCGACCTCGGAGGTGCCGATGCCGAAGGCCAGCGCCCCAAAGGCGCCGTGTGTGGAGGTGTGCGAGTCGCCGCAGACGACGGTCATGCCGGGCTTGGTGAAGCCCTGCTCCGGGCCGATGACGTGCACGATGCCTTGCCCGGGGGAGTCGACATCGAAGAGCTCGATGCCGAACTCGGCGCAGTTGCGCCGGAGGGTATTAATTTGTTTCGCAGCGATCGCATCCGCGATGATCAGGCGGTTGGGCGTGGTGGGCACGTTATGGTCCACGGTCGCAACGCAGCGGTCCGGACGGCGGACGGTGCGGCCAGTCATGCGGAGTCCGTCAAAAGCCTGCGGCGAGGTGACCTCGTGGATGAGATGGAGGTCGATGTAGAGCAGGGCCGGTTCGCCCGCCGGTTCCGCGACGAGGTGGGTGTTCCAGACCTTTTCGAAAAGTGTGTGTGAAGTGGACATCGGGTTTTCCGGATCCTTGGTGAATGTAACCGTAACAGTGCTATAGACTACACCGCGTGCAGGGACTGCTGGCGGTCGATGATTTCAGTAAGCGTGCTGTGGACCAGCCGGCCCATTTCTTCCGTAGGTGTGACGGCCTGGCGACCGGCACCGGCGCGTACAAGATCGGCAGTGCGGTGCCCCTGTTCGAGCACTCTGCGCACTGCGTTCTCGACCGCTTCTGCCTCTTGTTCCAGTCCACCGGAATAGCGCAGGAGCATGGCCGCAGTCAGGATCGCGCCGAGCGGATTGGCGATGCCCTTGCCGGCGATATCCGGGGCGGAGCCGTGCACCGGCTCGTAGAGATTGACCTGCCCGCCAATGGTGGCCGATGGCAGCATGCCGAGCGAGCCGGTAATGACAGCGGCCTCATCGGACAGGATGTCGCCGAAGAGGTTTTCGGTCAGGACCACGTCGAAGTTGCGGGGCGTATTCATGAGGTGCATGGCGCAGGCGTCCACGTACTGGTGTTCGAGCGAGACCTGCGGGTACTGCGCGGCAAGTTCAGTGACGGTGGCGCGCCACAACTGTGAGACTTCGAGCACGTTGGCCTTGTCCACGGAGGTGAGTTTGCCGCGGCGGCGGCCGGCGAGTTCGAAGGCTACGCGGGCTACGCGGACCACTTCATCGCGCGTGTAGCGCATGGTGTTCCAGGCGGCATTCTCTGCGCGATTCCAGGCTCGGGGCTCGCCGAAGTAGAGACCGCCCAGCAGTTCGCGTACGAAGAGGATGTCGGCGCCATCGGTCACTTCAGGGCGGAGGGGCGAGTTAGCGGCCAAAGCAGGGAAGGCAAAGGCCGGGCGCAGATTAGCAAAGCCGCCGAGGGCCTTGCGAAGCTGCAGCAGCCCGGCTTCCGGGCGCTGATCCGGAGGCAGCGTGTTGAACTCATTACCGCCGACAGCGCCCAGCAGAACGGCGTCGCTGTCGAGTGCGGCGGCAAGCGTGCGCGGGGGCAAGGGCACGCCTTCGCGACGGATGGCAGCGCCGCCAATCGGCTCTTCGCTGAACTGAAACGTGTGCCCGCCCAGATCGGCCACACAGTGAAGCACTTCCACTGCCTCGCGAGTTACTTCGGGACCAATGCCATCTCCGGCGACGACTAGAATCTTCAACTGCATGCGAACCGTTTCTCCTGATGCGGGCCTGTGTTACGAAGCATGGGCGAATGTTGCGGGGGAGGACTGCGCGCCCTGAGCACGCGCGCTTACCAGGGCGATGAGGTCCTGATCGTAGACCGACTTCTTGCGATCCGCCAGTTCGGTGAAGCGATGGTAAGTCAGCTCCAGCTCTGTCGTCTCCAGGGCATAGCCAAGCTGCTCCAGGCGATGCGCCAGGGCGTGCCGTCCGGAGTGTTTGCCGAGCACCATGCTATTGCCTGGCACACCAACCGAGGCCGGTGTCATGATCTCGTAGCAGAGCGGGTTGGCCAGCACGCCGTGCTGGTGGATGCCGGCCTCGTGCGCGAAAGCGTTGGAACCAACGACGGCTTTGTTCGGCGAAGGGCCGAAGCTGATGGTATCCGCCAGCAACTGGCTCGTCGGATAGAGCAGCTCGGCAACGATGTTGGAATCCTGGGGATACTGATCGTAGCGGACCATCATGGCGGCGGCGATCTCTTCAAGCGCGGCGTTGCCGGCGCGCTCGCCGATGCCGTTAATCGTGCATTCCACCTGGCGCGCGCCGGCTTCCACGGCAGCCAGCGTATTGGCGACAGCCATGCCGAGGTCGTTATGGCAATGCGAAGAAAGCGTCACCGTCTCCAGCGCAGGTACGCGGCGCCGCATCTCGCGGAAGAGATCGCCGTACTCATTGGGCATGCAGTAACCGACGGTGTCGGGGAGGTTGATGACCGTCGCGCCGGCTTCTACGGCAACCGCGACTAGTTGGGCGAGGAAATCGCGGTCGCTTCTGGTTGCGTCCTCGGGCGAGAACTCCACGTCATCCACATAGGTGCGAGCCAGACGGATAGCGTCCGCCGCTTGGTCCAGCGCTTCGTTGCGAGTGATTTTGAGTTTACATTCCAGATGCAGATCGGAGCTGGCGAGAAAAATGTGGATGCGTGAGCGAAGCGCCGGCTCAAGCTCGCGTGCGGCGAGTTCTACATCGTGGCGGCGAGCACGCGCCAGCGAGGCAATGCGCGGCCCTCGCACTTCACGGCTGATAGCAGCGATGGCAGCCTGATCACCTTCGGAAGCCACTGCGAAGCCAGCCTCAAGTACGTCGACGCCCAGGGCCTCAAGCGCATGGGCCATGCGGATCTTTTCCGCGATGGTCATGCTGCAGCCCGGGCTCTGTTCGCCGTCGCGGAGCGTTGTATCGAAGAAGTGGATGCGGTCTTGCGGCATCGGCGGTGATCCCCCAGGAGAGCTCGTCCACAACAGTGTGTCTCACCCGGAACACATAACGCAAAGTTATAATTCTACTGGCAAGTATAAGAACTGCTAATGAAGAGAGGCGGGCATGGACATCGCGCAGCTTGAGGCATTTCTGGCGGTTGCGGAGGAGCACAGCTTTTCGCGCGCGGCACAGCGCCTAGGGCGCACCCAGCCCGCTGTTAGCCAGGTCATTCGCAAGCTCGAAATGGACCTGGGCGAGGTGCTTTTCGAACGTGCGCTGCGCGATGGAACGCTGACGGCGGCCGGCGAAGTGCTGCGGGAATATGCGAGTCGCCTTCTGCTGATGCGCAATGAGGCAGCGAGCGCGGTGGCGGAGCTGCGTTCGCTCGAGCGGGGTCGCCTCACGATTGCCGCGAATGAGTACACCTGTCTTTACCTGCTGCCGGTGCTCGACCGTTTCCGGGCGCAGTGTCCGCAGATTACGGTCACGGTGCAGCGGGCGCTGGCCAGTTGTATCCCGAAAGATTTGCTGGCGCGCTCAGCGGAGTTCGGCGTTCTCTCGTTCCGTCCAAGCGAGGAAGACTTCCGCTCGATCGTGGTGTACACGGACACGCTGGCGTTGGTGATGAGCCCGCGGCATGCGTTGGCAAAGCGGAAGCGCGTCCGGATTGCCGAGCTTGGCGCTGAGTCTTTTGTGGCGCACAATGTGCCGTCACCTCTGCGGCGGCAGGTGGTGGAAGCGTTTGAAAGGCACCAAGCCGCATTGAACATTGGGGTGGAGCTGCCGAGCATCGAGGCAGTGAAGCGGTTTGTTGCGTTGGGCAACGGCGTCGCGCTTGTGCCGGCACTGGCGGCGGCGCGGGAACTGGAAACCGGGGAACTGGTGAAGGTGCCGGTGCCGGAGCTGAAGATCGACCGGCACCTCAGGGTGGTGCACAGGAGCAAGACGGCGCTCTCTTATACTGGGGTGGCTTTTTTAAAAACAGTGCGGGCCTTTGCGGCGGAACGGCGCTCCCCGTTCCACTTTCAGCCGGAGCGAGGGGAAGTCCGCTGAGGCGGACCGCGGTACACAGGCGCGTCCCTGCTGCGCGGCAGCCGCCTCCATACTCGGCGGCAACTGGGGGCAGTCGCCTGCGGGCCTCGCCGAAGGTACAATTGGCACAGACTAGCCGAGGGCCATCCTGCAGGGACTTTGCCGCGTCCGTAGCCGGCGCGGCCATGCTGCGGCTTGCACACAGGCATGAGGTTCAGGACCGAATGAAGAAATGTTTGCTGCTGTTTCTGCTGCTGCCACTGATGGCCGCTGCGAGCTTCGCCCAGGAAAGCCGTCAGGACGTGAGCGGAAGTGTTACCGGGATTTTTCAACCGTATTCCAGCGCGAATGCTGTGCGCCGTTCGCCCGGCGACGGGATCGGCGTGCTGGGAAGCTATCGCTATATGCTGACGCCGCGAAGCGCTGCGGAGGCGAACTATCAATATTCGCAGTACACGGATCACTTCAGCACGAGTTCCTTGCCGAACATTGGAGTGCATGCGCGCTTTCAAGAAATTTCGGTCGCGTACGTGTTCAGCTTTACCTTCCGGAAGTTCAACCCCTTTCTCGAAGGCGGCGTGGGAGCCTTCCTCTTTTCCCCTATTGACGACCCTGGCACAAAGATTCTCGACAAGACTCGCACCACGAGCATCGGGGCGCTGTATGGGGCAGGAATTGCGTACGAGATCAGCCCGAGCTTCGATATTCGGGCAGAGTACCGGGGCATCGTGGCAAAGTCACCCAACTTCGGGGATACGACCATCAGCACGAATCGGTATGGAAACATCTCCGAGCCCACGGTGGGCGTTGCTTACCACTTCTAAGCGATACAAGGCGGCCGGGTGAGATCTTCGGGCTGAGCCTGAACTGGCTTGCCGGATTGGCTTGCCCGACTGGAGCACTGGCCGTCCTTTCGGAACAGGGAATTGGGCGTTTTCCGCTCCCCGGTTCTCCAGGCGCATGACCGTTGGAAGTCTTTGTGCCAGCCCTCGTACACACGCAAATGTGGGTTCATCGAAGTGAACCTGGGTTTTGTCGGGGGCAGGAAGGCCACCATCGTTGGTGGATTGCTTGCAGTCCGCAGGGTATGCTCATTCGAGCAAAATCAAAGGCCCTCGGGAAGCCGAGGGCCTTTGATTTTGTGTTTTGCGGATGCTAGAAGATGCGGTAGGAGATGCCGACGCTGAATCCGTTCGGGCTGAGGCCGTTCGGTCGATTGGCGATGCTGGGGGCATCCGGTGGCCCGACAAAGCCCGGCCAGATCTGGTACTCGTAATCGCCACGGGCATACAGCCTGCGGGTGAGGCGATAATCCACGCCTCCACCCAGCCCCACTGCGAAATAACCACCGTGGGCGACGCTGAGAGGGAAATTGAATTCGCCGACGCCAAGAAGACCCTTGCCGTAAAAGGTAAAACGACGTTTGTGGTAGTTGAATTTCGGCCCGATCAGATAGGTATCTTCATGGATCTGGGCGAGCTGGTGAATACGCAGGAATCGCGCTTCGGCTTCAGCACCAAATTTAGGAGTGACGTTGTAGTCGGCAAAGGCGCCGATTCCATCCAGGCGCTGATAACCGTAATCCGGATTGAAGTTTGAAAAAAAGCCGCCCACAAAGAGTTGCTGATTGCCACCTCGACCAGCCGCGACCACCTGGGCTTTACCGACAGCCGGCAGCAGAAGGAGACTGGCGAGCAAAAGATATTTTCTTAACACTGGATATCTCTCAAAAAGCTGAATTCCAGAGGTACACGGAGGGCGGCCCGGTAAAGATCCGCCTTCCGGAACATCTTTTGTTAACTGTGAACTCTCTCTGGTTGAGTTCTCAGGCCTGCACATACCGTTACTGCTGTGGTGGTGCTGCCGGCTGGGCACTCGCCTGGTCTGGCTGAGTTGCCGCCTGACCAGTTTGCGTGTCCGGCTGCGCGCTTGCTGCTGCCGGTTGAGCGCTGGTCTGATCCGGCTGGGTTGCTGCCTGACCAGTTTGCGCCGGCTGCGCGCTTGCTGCTTCGCCGCTGGTCCCGGTCGCCTGCTGCGCCTGGGACTGATCGTACCGCGTGAGTCTGTAGTATACCGGAGTCAATTCGAATGGCATCTTGTCGCGCGCATTGAGAAGTGGAACCGGCTTGGCGTTCAGGCGGTACACCTTGTCGTCCCACGCATCTGTTCGCAGTTGGCTGCCGAGAGGAAGGGCAGCAATCTGGTCCAGCTTGTCTATATCGAGTTTCGGTGATCTTTTTTCGATGGCAACGAGCCATGGTTCGCCGGCGTTGTTCAGCAGGGAATCTCCGAGGCGCGGCGTGTTGAGAGCGACGAGTTCCTTTTCGCGATCCTGCAACTGCTTGAAGTACAGACCGGCATTGCCGACCTTGTCTTTGTAAACCGAGCCGTCGAGCAGGGCCACAGCCTTTTTCGCAGCGTCAACATCGTCGGTCTCGGTGTGCTGCATGTGAATGCGCTCGAAGGTGGATTCATCGGGGAAGAGCAACCGATCATTGAAAGCGTAACGGGTGTCGATGTGATGTCCAAGCACAATGTGCGCAAGCTGGAACGACAGTACCGCTGCAAGTGACTCTTCGGAGGGTAATGTATCCACAAGACCCTTGCTTAATACGATCGTGTTGCCTACGGCGATCGATTCGAGCGGCGTGGTCAGCATCACTCGGCAGTGTACCGGCGCAGCGAGCTGGATATTGTTACCGATGATGATGTTGTTGGTCACAGTTTCGAGAATTTTGTCGAAATCGCTGGGCGCCGCGAGCAGACCGGCCTGCGTGAGACGATCGAGCACATTCTCTTCGGCCTGCGAAATCCACTCGCGCTGCGCCTGGAGAGGGCTCACATCTTCCGCGTTGCCGCTCTGATCGGTAACGTCATCGATCTTGATGGATTCGTTATCGGACTGATGGGTGGGAATCTTGAGCGAATATCCCCAGATAGATGTCTGGGCTTTGAAGGCAACGGGATGCTCCTTGTCCTTCTTGGAGGTTTCCTCGACATAGACGCCGACAGGGAGCCACATGCCTGGTTGCAGGTTCTGCCGCCAGCTGTCGAAGTGGAAGTATTCTCCATCCGAGTTCTTGTCTTCCATGTCGCTGCCGGTGTAAGTGCCATTGAAGCGGACCACGTTGCCGGAATCGTCGTCTACCCAGACGCGGCCGGTGAACCGTCCACTGCCGAGGCCGCCTTTGGGATGCACGTCAAAGACATCGGTGCGAATGGAACCGAGGAACGCCTTACGCACAAAGGCGAAATCATAATGCTGCTGATCGAAGCCGGTCGGGTCGATAAACATCATGCCCAGAAAGCCGTCCGGAACGTACCGAACGCCACCCGGGAGCAGGCTCTTGGAAAGATTGTCCAGCGCCGAGATCGAACCTTTGAAGAGGCCGTGCGCAGAACCCGAGGCGCTGCCCTGGGCCGCATATGACTTTCCATAAAAGCTCTTGCCGAAGTCCACCCGTTGGAGCATGTACTGGTCCGAAACAGGAACGGCGTACAGCTTGGCGTCGCCCTTCATGTTCTGGATGTAGGTCTGCACCAGTGGGGACTTCTGCTGGATCGACTTGATCGTCACCTTTTCCGTAGCGATCGCTTTTTGTACCAAGGCATTCTGCTCGGGGGTGAGCGCCAGAGGAGGAGCGAACTTCTCCTTCTTTTTCGCCTGAGCGCCCATGACGCCAAGCGTCAAAAGCAGAGTTGTCATCCACACGTTGCGCAGCTTCATTTCCTGGCTCCTGATTCTCTGACTACTAAACTTCGACTGCACTGCTTCTGCAAGTTCGGCCACCCTGGGTGGTTACCATGCAAACCCACTCTGGATACCGTTCGCCTCTCCTGTTGCCGTTGAGGTTACGCCTACGCCAACTGGAAGGTCACGTGAATCAAGGTGGTGTGATCAACGGGCTGTCCGTTGCGCATGGCCGGTTTGAAATGGATGTTCTCGGCAACGCGGCGCGCCTGCTCATCCAGTCCGTGACCGAGACCGTTGACCACGCGAATGACTTCCACCTGACCACTGGCGAGGAAACGTACCTGAAGAGTGACTTCGCCCTGGACCCTCGCCTGCTGTGCTTCGGAGGTGTACTGGGCCTTGGGCTCGGAGATGACGACGGGCGGGGTAAAGGCTGCCGGCGCATTATTTTGCGCGACCTGCACGCCCTTGCCGCCGACATTGGCGCTGAAGCCGGTCTGACCGATGGTGCCGTGGCCGGTGCCGCCTGGAGTGCCGCCGACAACGCCATTGGCAAAGCCGGCCGAGGCGACCGCGCCCTTGCTGGTGCCACCGGGGACGCCATTCGCGACGCCGGCGCCGAAGGCCACGCCCTGCACGTTGCCGTGACGGGCCGCGCCAGCGCCGACCGCAGCGCCGGGAGCGCTGTTGAAGGAGCCAACGGCTGCGATGTTGGACGGACGGTTGGCGTTAGGATTCGCAGTGACGCCGACCGGGTCGCCAAAGCCGCCCGCTTTCAGCGTGGGCTTATTCATGTTGTTCGCCACGGTGGTGGGCTTGGGGCTCTCAAACATACCCACCTTGGGAGCTGGCGGGGGAGCGACCGCCTTGGGCGGCGCAGGCGGAATCACCGGGATCGGCTTAGGAATGTCGAGCTTTACTGGCTTGGGAGGCTCAATCTCCGGCTTGGGTGTCACGATCTTGGGCGGATCCAGCTTGGCGATGACGGGCTGGGGGGGCGCCACAATCTTGACCTTGGGCACTTCCACCTTCGGTGGCGGCGGAACCTCTACCGGAAGAAGGAGCTCGGCGGCCTGCATATGCTTGACCACCACCTGGTGGTGCGCAATGGTGACCAGAAGCAGGAAGGCCAAAATCGCGATGTTCGTGATCATGCTGGC
Organism: uncultured Acidobacteriaceae bacterium; assembly: GCA_963767705.1. Classification (GTDB taxonomy): domain Bacteria; phylum Acidobacteriota; class Terriglobia; order Terriglobales; family Acidobacteriaceae; genus CAWCJL01. Next base: position 63,092 of record CAVYEO010000001.1, read on the forward strand.
GCCGAACGAGCGCCAGCGGCCTTTTTCCTCTTCCAATAATCCGAAGTTGGTGCGAATTGAGAGATTTTCCGTCGGCATATGTATTCCTACCCAGTCAGTGGTTAACCCGCATCGCATGCGCTTGTAGCTGTTTCTGCACTGTTTTTCTAAACAAGACGCAATAGACAGCCCAGCGGTTGCGATGCGTGCTCTGTTTCTTTGGCTGATTGCCTGACCTGCTAGGCTCAACAGGTCGGCAATTTTGCTCTTTTAGCGCCGGTACGAAAGTACCTGCGAGTTCTCAAACGATAGCCCAGAACCAAATTGGAAAGCAGTACCCCGAAAGTGGTGCGTACCGGGGACGGAGGTGTAGGTTCTGTACCTCATCGATGGCTGGCCCTACACTCGATAGCAACACCGGGATGCACCGGTAGCCCGCGTCGTGGCAGCCTGCCGTAATTTTATGGCCTTACACGTAGCCCTGTTCCATGATACCGGGGTGGGACGTTCGGGAGAAGTGCTTTGGTTGCTCTTTTACAGAATGTCAATGCTGGAGACCCTAAAGTAATGTGGATGATGCAGAGACCGGCAGCGAAACGGAGGAATACTTGAACATTTTGGTAACGGGTGGTGCTGGCTACATCGGCGGTACGGTGGCACTGCGGCTATTGGCTGCCGGACACACGGTGATCGTGTACGACAATCTTTCCCATGGGCATCGCTCCCTGGTTCCTGCCGGAACCACCTTCGTACAAGGGGACCTGAGCGACCGCGCTGGCCTGGAACAGCTGCTGCGGGAAAAAAAAGTGGATGGCGTGATGCACTTTGCCGCCCTGATCGAGGCGGGGGAAAGCATGCAGAAGCCGGAGCTTTATTTTCAGAACAACACTGCCGGGACTCTCAGCCTGTTTGAGGCGATGCGTGCGGCAGAGGTGAAGCGGCTGGTGTTTTCCTCGACGGCGGCGGTGTATGGTGAGCCGGAGAAGACACCCATCGACGAGGATGCGCCGCTGAAGCCGACCAATGTGTACGGCGAGTCTAAGCTGCTGGTGGAGCACATGCTGACCTGGATCGGCCGCATCCAAGGGCTGCGCTATGCCAGCCTGCGCTACTTCAATGTGGCCGGGGCGGTGGAAGGCCGAGGTGAGGCGCACGAGCCCGAGTCGCACCTGATTCCGCTGATTCTGGACGTGGCGCTGGGGCGGCGGCAGAGCATCAAAATATTCGGGCAGGACTACGCTACGCCGGATGGCACCTGCGTGCGGGATTACATCCACGTGGCCGATCTGGCGGATGCGCATCTGCTGGCCTTTGCGGCGCTTGAGCAACGGGAGCGGCTGATTTACAACCTGGGGAACGGAAAAGGGTTCAGCGTGCGCGAGGTGGTGGATGCGGCGCGGCGGGTGACTGGGCGCGAGATCGCAGTGGAAGAGCTGCCGCGGCGTCCTGGAGACCCGGCGGTTCTGATCGCGAGCTCGGCCCGCATCGAGCGCGAGCTGGGGTGGAAGCCGCGGCATCCGGAGCTGGACGATATTATCGCGTCGGCCTGGAAATGGCACCAGGAGCGGTATCAAGTCGTCGCCTAGACTGGGGCAGGACGAAATCGCGGCTCCCAGGCGAGATGTCGGCGAGGGGCGGGCCGGAAGGCTTTAGGACCCAAAGTTTGCTATTTGGGCACCCGCCGGCGATTACTGTGGCAAGCCGCGGAGTGCAGTTTTTTGTCTCTGCTGCACAGGCGCGGGCTTAGCATCACGGCTATGGTGAATGTAACTGCTACTGCCCGTCCCTATGGCTACCGTGCATGCCGCTGCTTGAGCTGCGGCCGAAGTCTGACTGCGCCTGATTTGAAGCAATGTCCCTATTGTGGGCACGATACCCATGCGCCCGCGGAAACGCTCGCCGGTACAAGACGGCACGGGGCAGGAAAGCGGGACGGAGCTGCCGTTCCAGCGCGTACTCTGACAATAGCGGAAGCCTACGGCGTGCTGGGGGTGCCGCTTTCAGCTACGCCGGCGGAGATCCGAACGGGACTGCATCGGGCCGTGGCACAGTGGCACCCGGACAGGCTGGAAGGGATGGCAGAGGAGCTACGCGCCTGGGCCACGCAGAAGACGGCGACGATCAACGCGGCCTACGAGGTGGTCCGGCAAAGCGCAATCATCGTGCGGGAGCTGTAGGAGCCGCGAATTCGTCCCGAACCGTTCGGGTTGCGGTCGTTCGGGCTGCGGTATGGATGCTTTTGACAGGCTTTGGCACGACGGTGCTTGCGTGTTAGTCGATACCGGTGCCGCGCTCCGGGCGGGGATTGGAATCGACCGTGCGTGCATCTCGCAACTGCTTTGCTGCGGCGCGCGCATTTTTCCGGCTTTCCCCGCCGTTGATCATCCAGACCACAAGGAGAATGCCGATAACCAGGACCGCAAAGATCAGGCTCAGTGTAATTCCCATTTTCCCCACCTCACTCTCTGGTACGACTCCGTTTCGGGCGGTGTGGTTGTAAGTTGGAGTCGCGTGGCGGCGCTGTGGTTGCAGAGTCCGAGGGACACCCGCCAGCCGGGGTTAGCACTAACCGCCGGCGATGGCGCCCACAATCAGCAGAGGCTCGGCAGCACTCGCCACTGCTGCGGGCAGCGGGGTATCCGGCGACTCGTGGGAAAGGTCATTTTCGCAGGCAAAGAAACGCAGGAATGGCCGGCGCTGCTGGGTAACATGGTCGCGGATCGTGCCGCAGAGCATGGGGTACTGGGCTTCAAGCGCATTCAGGACGGAGCGTTGTGTGACTGGACCCTCGACTTCGAGCGTCACTTCGCCCTCCACGCGCGCCAGCATGCGTAAATGCGCTGGAAGCACGACCCGGACCGTGCCAGGCCGGATCATGGCAGCGTCTGGACCTCGACCGAGAGCACGGCCGGAAGATCGCGGACGATGGGCGCCCAGGTGTTGCCGGCATCGGCGGATGCATAGACCTGGCCGCCCGTGGTGCCGAAGTACACGCCACACTCGTCGAGCGCATCGACGGCCATGGCATCGCGCAGGACGTTCACGTAACAGTCGCTTTGCGGCAGGCCACGGGTGAGCGGTTCCCATTCGTGCCCGCCGGTGCGGCTGCGGTAGACGCGGAGCTTTCCTTCCGGCGGGAAATGTTCTGAGTCGCTTTTAATCGGAACCACGTAGACGGTGTCCGGCTCATGCGCGTGGACATCGATGGCGAAGCCGAAGTCGGTCGGCAGATTGCCGCTGATCTCCTGCCAGGAGTCGCCGGCGTCGTCACTGCGCATAACGTCCCAATGTTTTTGCATGAACAGCACCTGCGGACGCGCGGTGTGCATGGCGATGTGGTGAACGCAATGGCCGACCTCGGCAGCGGGGTCGGGGATGTATTCCGATCGGAGGCCGCGGTTGATGGGCTGCCAGGTGTCGCCGCCATCGTCGGTACGGAAGGCGCCGGCAGAGGAGATCGCGATAAAGATGCGGGCGGGGTCGCCTGGGTCCAGCAGGATGGTGTGTAGGCAGAGGCCGCCAGCGCCGGGCTGCCAGTGGGGGCCGGAGCCATGGCGGCGCAATCCGGCGAGCTCGCCCCACGTTTGCCCGCCGTCGGCGGAACGGAACAACGCCGCGTCTTCGATTCCGGCGTAGACGGTATCCGGATCGGTGAGCGAGGGTTCCAGATGCCAGACGCGCTTGAATTCCCAGGGATGCGGCGTGCCGTCATACCACTGATGCGTGCCGGGGACGCCGTCATAGGGAAACTTATTGCCGACCGGGTTCCAGGTCTTACCGCCGTCGTCGGAGCGCTGTATCAGTTGTCCGAACCAGCCGGTAGACTGGGAGGCATAGATGCGGTTCGGATCGGCGGGCGAGCCTTTCAGGTGGTACATTTCCCATCCTGCGAAATGGGGACCGCTGATGTCCCAGTGCGCGCGCTTGCCGTCTGCTGTCAGAAGGAAAGCACCCTTGCGCGTGCCTACCAATACTCGAACGCTGCTCATAGATCACTCCTTGCTGAAATATGTGTTCCAGTCCTTCCAAGCTGAGTAGTCGAGATATACGGGAGAGCTAACCCCGGTGTTCCATGCTGCCCAGAGTATGTGTTATGGGAACAAGCGTGCGCAGCCGGGGATCGCGCAAGTATAGGCCTCCCCAGAACAATACACCCGTGACTATAGGCGCAAAGAACGGCTGGCCGGCACGCACGTGGCTGGCGACCGCACCCCCGAGATAGCCTGTCAGCAAGATGGCGCCAAGCACAGAGGTGCGAGGGATGAGATAGAGAACCGCACAGATCAACTCGGTTATGCCGATGCCAAGTGCGACGCGTTCCGGATAGCCCAGGCCTGTGAATCCGGCCATGGCATAAGGAGCCCTCATGGAAAGGGAAATGCTGCTGCTCAGTAAAAGCAGGGCCGGGAGCAGGCCTATGATCCATCCCATCCAGAAGACTTTTTTCGTGGCCGGAACCTGCTGGGTGACAGATTGCATGTTTTTCTCCAGTGTCTATGGAGTTATAGATCGGGGGTGTAGATCGAATTTAGGGCCGAGAAATCAAGCGTGATCAGACGGCTGACATTTCAGCAAAGAACAACTACTCTCCGAACCTGGGTAAAATCGGCGTCAGGTCCCGTTCTACCCACCGTCGCCGGACCTCGGCAAGGATTGTGTCGCGATCCTTAGCCATCTTCGCGATAAGCGCGCAAGGCGCCCCGGTTTGTTCATGCTGCGCGCCCCAAATCAGAAGGTCCAATAACACCGGCGCCAGGTCAATGCCTTTCTCTGTGAGCCGATAGTTTACCTTTCGTCCGTCTAACTTCTCCACACCCGCGGTAATGATTCCACTTGCTTCAAGCTTCTTCAGTCGATCTGCAAGAATATTTGTTGCAATACCTTCGCCCGATTGCTGGAAGTCTTTGAATGTCCGGTACCCGCGAACCATCAAATCTCGGATAATCAGCAACGACCAGCGATCCCCTATCATCTCGAGAGAGATACTGACCGGGCACCCGGATCGTCGTTTTGACTTAGGGTTTCCAGGCACAGGAGCAAGTTAGCCGCCTTACTTGCGCATTGCAAGTAAAAAATAAATCGTCCTTCGTGCGCGGCCGTTCACGATGGCAGCAGGGCTTCCCGCATGCTATGCTGTTGCCCGTTTTGCAAATGGCCGGACGCCGGCGCGAACGGTTCGGGAGGGAGAGCTTCAATGAGTGGAGTGACTCGGCGAGTAAGGGGTGGATTATGGTCCATGGCGGTAGCGGGCGGGGTGCTCGCGGCGGGTCTTTCGGCAGCGCAGGCGCAAGTGAATCCGCCTCCGCCGGAGCCGCAGATCGGTTCACCCAATACTGTTTCCGCCGACCCTACGGTGCCGCGGCCGCACACCAAGCCCTGTACCGTTACGCTGCTGCACAACCAGCAGTTCGCGGACTTCAACCCGAAGAGCTTCTCGTATGCGCCGCCGGCAGAGTGCCCGGGGCCGTGGTCCAAGGTGGTGCTGACCGCGGATTTTACGGTGACGGCGGGCCGGCAATATGACCGGACGGCAGAGTTTTTTATCGGCAACGCCAATATCTTTTATGGCACCACGGCAGAGCCGCGCAAGACGCTGAGCCCTTCGTGGCACATAGAGCGGGATGAGACGGACCTGTCCGCCATCTTCAAATCAGCGCAGAGCGGGCAGGCGATCCTGGGCAACTTTGTCGGCGTTTCGGGAGGTGTGACGTACGACGGAATCATCTATGCGGATGCGCAACTGGAGTTCTATCCGGCTTCCTACCAGGACCCGGCGCCGCGCGTGGCCGACGTGGTGGTGCCATTGCCGAACGCTCCGGGGGGAGCGGTCGCGCTGAACACGACGGCGAGCCAACTGGCGCAGCCGGTCACGCTGCCGCGCAACACGGAGGCGGTCTACCTGGACGTGTTTGCGCAAAGCCAGTCAGCCGATGAGTTCTGGTATACCTGCGTGCCCAATGATGTTATGGGGCCGCTGCAAAGCTGCGGCAACACGGCCTTCCGCGAGACCGAGATCGCGATCGACGGGCAGCCGGCCGGCGTGGCCCCGGTGTATCCATGGGTGTACACGGGCGGCATCGATCCGTACCTGTGGGCCCCGATTCCGGGCATCCAGACGCTGAACTTCAAACCCTATCGCGTGAACCTGACGCCCTTTGCCGGTGTGCTCGCAGATGGACAGGCGCACACGGTGAGCATCAGCGTCTTCAACGCGAACAGTTATTTCCTGGCGACGGCGAATCTGCTGGCCTTTACCGACCACAGGACGGAGCAGGTGACCGGTGGAGTGCTGAACAATACACTCTTTCCAGCGCCGACGCCGGTGACGTTTGAACAGCTCAACACGGACAAGAGCGGCACGGTGCGCGGCTTCGTGAATGTAGTCTCGAATCGCAATTACAGCATCAGCGGTTACGTGAATACGTCTCATGGCCGGGTCGAGACAACGGTGGATCAGACGACGGCGTTTAGCAACTCGCAGCGGTTCGTGGTGGGCGCGACGCAGTACGTGCAGGACATCTCGCAAACCACCGAAGTCGGGGCGAGAACAACGACCCGCAGCGGCTCCGGACCCGCGTTGGTCGAAGACCAGCACTTCTCCTATCCCTTCAGCTTCAACATCGATGAGGTTTTCAACAAAGACGGAAGCATTACGGAAGGGAATGTCGCGTCGCAGAAGTACCTTTCCCGGGATACGACGAGCATCGGTGGACGCATGCTATACGAGAGCGCGGTGTCGAATGTGCTTTCGGCGCAGGATACGGACGTGATCTCGGTAGTGAATGGCGGGTACGCGATCACCAGCCACTATGGCCAGAAAAGCATGCAGCATTACCTGAGCCACGATACGCTGGGGCACTGCTACAACCGGACGCTCACGGCCGCGAACAGCGTATTGACGGGAGTGAAGGATAGCAAAGACTGCGGATCGTTCTGAGCCGTGGATTGCTCAAGCGAGTGCGCTGGAGCAATCCGCCGCAGTGCAATCCACTGCGGCGATAGATACGCTGGCGGAGCAACGGCCTGCTACATGGATTTCGCTGCGCTCAGAATGACGGCGACTCTGGAGTAAAGAGCCCTCAAAGTTCCACCCTTGCGGCGTTAGCTCGAACTGAGCGCGCGGCGGGGGTGGGAGGCGCGCAGGATCAGAGATAGCGCGATGATCAGCAGCCCGAAGAGGAGTGAGTATACAGCGATGCCGCTGGTCACCCGGACCATCTCGGCGTTGCGCTCCAGGATAAAAAGAATGCCGGCCACAAGGGAACAGGCGCCAGCGACGCCCAGGACCAGTGCAGCCGTGCGCTCCGCGCGCATGCGCAGCGCAGTGATGAGATAAAAGAGGCCAACCAGGAAGGCATGCAGCCCAAATAATGAGTCGATCAGCCGCATGGAGAGCGCCAGTGTGGCGAAGGAAGCGACCCCGATCCCGATGCCGCAAAGTCCGCTGATAAGGAACGGCCGCCGGTGCTGCAACCCCGCATCGTATGCATACAGGCCGCCGGTGAGGGTTACGAAGCCGCTGGCGATGATGTAGAAGCTGAAGATGACTTGCATGGAGATGAAGCCGGCGGGCCGCAGCACCAGTGTGGCCATGGACGAGCTCAGCAGGTAGCAGATATAGGCAAAGGTGAGCGAAAGCAGCCCGCGGATGCTGAAGAGCCACCAAAGCCTGGACAGTTCATCGATCAAGACCGGCCCTCCTGTGGTTGAGTGTAACGCGTGCAATACGGCACATTGGATGCGCGAAAGGCCCGCCAATGAGGCGGGCCTTTCGCGCTGCAGCTGAGCAGCGGGCTAGTACTGCGGCGTGATCTGCACGGAGTGCGGGCCGTGGCGTACCGCAGCGACTGCGGTAGGCTGTCCGCCCGCGCCTGTGGGGTAGGGCGAGTTCTGGGTTACGGTCAGGCTGCCCGTTCCAGGGTTGTTCAGAAACAGGCCGGATACGGTGTTGTCAAGGAAGTTGGAGGTGTACACGTAGCGGCCCAGCGCCGGCTCCATCAGGATGGAGGTCGGCCCGGTGCTGGCGGCGTAGGCGCCAGTTCCGGAGATCTGACTGGGAACGCCGGTCGTGGTGTTGATGGCATAGCCGCTGACGCTATTGTCGGTGTAGTTGGCAACATAGATGAACTGCCCGCGAGGATCGACCAGGATCGCATCGGGAAACACGCCGGTGCGAGAAAGGCTGCTGATCATGGGGATCAAAATGCCGTTTGGCTGCACGTTGTAGCCGATCATCTGGTTGGACTTGCTATCCGTCACGTAGACGAAGCGGTTGGTCGGATCGCTGGCAATGGCCGAAGGGGCTACGCCGGCGTTAAAGGGCGAGCCAGCCGCGGCTGTGAGCGTGCCTCCAGAGAAGGTGAAGCTGGTGATCTGGCCCGAACTGGTGGTTGCATTCGCGTTGGACAGGCAGTTTCCGACCGCAGGGTAGATGATGCCGCCGTTGCCGTTGGCATTCGAGGAGGAGGTGGTATCGCCCAGCGCGGGAAGCAGGCCCGCCGGGTCGTTGACGACGTACACGGCGCTGCCGTCATGGAGCACATTGACCGCGACCGGGTTGTTGCAGACGGGCGTAATGGGAGAGCTGCCGCTCAGGGTCAGACTGCCGTCGGTGGCAATCGGGGAAACGACCACGGCGCCCGGGCCGGGGTTGCTGGCGCTGAACTGGGATTGAAAGGCATCGACCACGAACAGGAACTTGCCGTCTGCGCTGGTGGCTATGGCGTCTGGGTTGCTGCCGGGCGTGTTGTACGTGTTCTGCGGATACAGCTTGCCATCCGAACCGACGGCGAACTCGACGACATTGTTCTCGTCGTGGTTGACCACATACAGGAACGTCCCCTTTGACGTGGTAGCGGTGGCCATGGCGACCGGATTGCGGCCACCGGACTGGATGGGCGAGCCGCCCCTGACCTCCGTCAAAGCGCCGGAGCCGCTATCCAGCGCATAGATGCTGATGTTTCCTGGATTGCTCTTGGAAGAGGCGACGTAGAGGAAATCGATCGTGTTGCTGACGCCGCAGGCGGAGACGCCGAAGGCCATGGCCAGGGATGCGGCAGTTGCCAGGGCAGCCTGGCCGAGTTTACTAAACTTCATGCATGTCCTTCGTCCTGGCGCCATGATGCGGCGGCAAGGGCTGCTCCTGCAGCAAGTCTGTATGTGTGGGAAGACCCGGGTTCATTGTAAATCACACTTTCGAGCCAGGGGCGGCAGTGGCAGCCGCCCTGGCTCGGTGCGTAATCAGAATGTGGTCCCGCTGACGACGCACCAGGTTGGATTGCCGGGCCCGACGATGGAAGGATTCCTGCGCAGCGGATTGAGGACGCCGGCATTCTTGTCGATCACCTTGCCCACAATCGTGCTGTCGTTGAAGTTGGCCGTGTACAGGTACTGCACGGATGGATCTTCCACGATGCAGCGTGGCCCGGAACCTGTGCCGAAGGGGACCGAAGAGCCCACAGGGGAGAGCTGTGTGCCCGTGTTGACGAGATACCCGGTAATTACACTTGCGGGGCTCGCGGTGCCGTTGTTCGGTCCGGAGTTGGCCACGTAGACGAACTTGCCGGTCGAGTCTGTGGTGACGAACTGCGGACCCACTGCCTGGCCGCCTTGCGCATTATTTGGCACCGCGCCGCCGGTCACCGAGCCGAGGTTGCCGCCGGTGCCAACGGTGTAAGGCAGGATGAGGCCATTGCTGCCCGGCGCGCCTGCATCGAGCAGGAACATGTTCGCGGCGGTGGCGCCGCCGCGGCCGGGTGCGATAAAGGTAAGCCGCGTGGCGCCGGTGGGCGTGGGCGCATTCTGTGTTGTCGTCAATTGGCCGCTGGGATTAACAGCGTAAATAACGACAGCCTGGTTGGGATCGGCCACACTTGCGGTCGCTCCGGGGCCCTGATCGATGGTGTAGAGAAAGGTGCCGGAACCGGAGAAGCTGAACCAGGTCGGGTTGGTGCCCACCTTGAAGTATTGCAGGCCGGTGCCCGTATTCGGGTCGGTGACCTGCTGATTGGTAATCAGCGAAAGCCGTCCGGTGCTGCCGTCCACGCCAAAGGCTGTGATGTCGCCCTGCCCGGAGTTATCGGGCGCGAGCTGGTCGAGCGCATACAGCACGGAGCCGCCGCTATTGAGCGCCATGGAGACAGTGTTCTGGCCTTTGCTGGAGTAGCTTTGCTGAAAGGTAAGCACGCCGCTGCCGCCGATGGAATACAGGTCGATGGAGCTGGGCGAAGACGAAGTATTGGCGGAGCCGGGGCACGGAAGCTGGTTCGCATTGCCGCAGCCATTCGACAGGACATACATGAAGCGGCCGTTGGCCGTGATGGCTGCCTGAATGGGGTTTACGCCTTTGGCTGCGAACGGCGAGCCGTGAATGGCCGAAAGCGCGCCCGTGTTGTTGTCGATCTTGTATGCGGCGATCTGGTTGTACTGTTGCCCCGTGACATACAGGTACCCGACCGTGAAGCTTTGGGTGCAGGATGCGGCGCCAAGGATGATGCCTGCGGATGCTGCCAGGGCCAGACCAAACCGGCCGAGTTTCTTCAACTTCATCGAAATCCTTCATCCTGGCGCGTGGGGGCCTCGCCAGAGCTGCACATGCAGCGTGATCTGTGTTGTGGGGTAATCCCATTCCGATTGTAAAAGGGCAGTGGCGCTTTCGGCTACTTGATGCTTTTTCCGGTGCAAAGGAAAGGGCCCGGCGCGCGGCCGGGACCCTTCGGGATGCTGCGCCGGGATCACCAGACGCGGCAGCTGTTTTCCGGGTACATCGGCGTGCCCTTTTTGCAGCCAAAGGCTTTGCCGAACTGTTCGAAATTCTGCACCGTTCCGTTCACGCGGTACTTGCCGGGCGAGTGGGGGTCGGTCTTGGCCAGCAGGCGCGCGGATTGCTCAGTCTGGTTAGAGCACCAGATCTGGCCGAAGGAGATGAAAAAGCGCTGCTCCGGCGTGAAGCCGTCCACCTTCTTGGTTTCGGCGCCCTTGCCCTCCTGCGCCAGCGTATTCATCAGCGCCATGTAGGCGATGCGAATGCCGCCATTGTCGGCGGTGTTTTCGCCCAGGGTGAGTTTACCGTTCAGGTTCTGCCCCGGAGCGGTTTCAAAGCCGCCATACTCGTTGACTTCGCAGTCGGTGCGCTCGGTAAAGGCTTTGCGGTCGGCGGGTGTCTGCCACTCGCGCAGGTTGCCCTTGCCGTCGTACTTCGAGCCTTCGTCGTCAAAACCGTGTGTCATTTCGTGACCGATGACGACGCCGATGCCGCCGAAATTCACGGCGGGGTCAGCGCTGAGCGCGTAGAACGGCGGCTGCAGAATACCGGCGGGGAAGTTGATGTCGTTCATGCTGGGCTCGTAGTAGGCGTTGACGGTGGGCGGAGTCATGCCCCACTCGGTCTCGTCCACTGGCTTGCCCAGCTTGTTGAGCTGGCGCTGGCGCTCGAACTCGATGCCGCGGTCGAAGTTGCCGAGGAGGTCATTGCGCTCGACCGTCAGCTTCGAATAATCGCGCCAGTTCTGCGGATAGCCGATCTTGTTGCGAAAGAGGGCCAGCTTGGCTTCAGCCTGGTTTTTAGTGGCATCGCTCATCCAGCTGAGCTGCTGGATGTCTTCGCCGAGTGCCTTATCCAGCGCGGAGACCAGCTTCTCCATGTTGGCCTTGGCGGTGGGCGGGAAGTTCTGCTTGACCCAGTCCTGGCCTACGGCCTCGCCCAGCGCTTGATCGGTCAGGCGGGTGCAGCGCTTCCACCGTGGCTGGATTTCTTTTGCCCCGGTAAGCGTCTTGCCGTAGAAGTCGAAGTTGGCGTTCACGAAGTTGTCGGAAAGCCAGGGCGCGGCATCGTGGATGGCGTGCCAGCGCAGGTAGCTCTTCCAGGCATCGAGACTTTGCGCGCTGATCTGCTTTTGCAGCGCTTCAACAAAGCCGGGCTGTGCGACGTTAAGCGTGTCGAAGTGCCCGATGCCGATGGTGTCGAAATAGCCGGACCAGTTGAAGTCCGGCGCGGCTTTTTCAAGGTCGGCAACCGGCATGATGTGATAACGATTCTGCGGTTCGCGCATCTCCGTGCGGCTAATGGAGCCCTGGGCGAGCGCGGTTTCGATGCCCATCACGTTCTTGGCTTCGGCGGCCGCCTGCTCGGGCGTGTCGCCCGCAAGCTTGAACATCTTCGTCATGTGCTGGACGTACTCGTCGCGGATTTTCTGCTGGCGCTCGTTCTGCTCCAGGTAGAAGTCGCGGTCGGGCAGACCCAGGCCGCCCTGGCCGACAGCAGCTATCTGTTTGCTGGAGTCCTTCTCGTCCTGTTGAACGGAGAAGCGGAAGACGGCAGTGGTAAGGCCGTTCTGTTTCTCAAGCGAGCTCAGGACATCGGCCAGCTGCTTCTTGTTGTTGAGTCCAGCGATTTTCTGCAGGGCCGGTTCGAGCGGGGTGAGCCCCTTCTGGTTGACGGTGGTCGTGTCCATGCAGGAGGCGTAGAAGTCTCCGTATTTCGCTTCGAGCGGGGTGCGGTTTGAGCTGGGCTTGGCCGCAGCTTCCAAATCCTGGTAGAGCAGGTACTGGTTGCGTTCACCGAGCTCCTGGAAGCGGCCCCAGCGGGTCTGGTCCGCGGGGATGGGATTGTTCTTGATCCAGTTGCCGCAACTGTACTGATAGAAATCCGTGCACGGGTCGGCCTTGGTGTCCATCGCGCTCAGGTCGAAGCTTTTGGGGGCTTTGGGCTCAGTGGGAGCCGCGGTAGAAGAGGTATCGGCGAGCGCGTCCAGCTCCGGCAGGCTGCTCTGGGCAAAGGATAGCGGTGCGGCGAGCAGCAGCCCGGCTGCTCCCAGCAGCATGGCAGGGAGATAACGGCGGTGTGGATGCTGCAATGTGCGGAAAGGGTAGGACGGCATGGATCTCCTATAGCGAAACAGTTTCTGCGCGAAGGGGAGACTGGAGCCGGGCGGAGTGGGTTTAGGGAACACGGACCGCAAACGACGCCGTCCAGGGCTTCGCACCCTGAAAATTAACACAAGCGCCAGAGGGCTGGCCGGGCACTGCTTCCGCAACGGAGTGGAGGGCCAGCACGGGCGTGCGGCTATGATGGGCTGGACATGATGCACGACGTGTATGGGAAGGCAGAAGCCGCGGCCCGCTTCCTGCTGGGACGCGCGGGCGCCGCACCGGAGATCGGGCTGGTGCTGGGCTCCGGGCTGGGCGCGTTCGCAGATAGCCTTTTCGATACAGTGTCCGTTTCATTTGCGGAGATTGCGGGCTTTCCGCAAGCCACCGTGGCTGGCCACGGTGGACGGTTGGTGTTGGGTAGGGCGGGGAGCGTTCCGGTGGCCGTCATGCAGGGCCGCGTTCACGGTTACGAGGGGTACTCGCCGGAGCAGGTCACCTTTCCGGTGCGGGTGCTGGGACGGATGGGCGTGCGCACGCTGGTGCTGACAAACGCGGCCGGGGGCATCCGTCGCGATCTCAAGCAGGGGCAGCTCGTGCTTCTGTCGGACCATATCAACTTCACTGGCCGCAATCCGCTGGTGGGCGAAAACGACGAGCGCTTGGGGCCGCGCTTCTTCGACATGACGGAGACGTATTCCCGCCGCCTGCGCGAGCTGGCGCAGCAGGTGGCCGCCGAGGAAGGCTTGACGCTGCCGGAAGGCGTGTACCTGGGCCTCTCCGGGCCCAGCTACGAGACGCCGGCAGAGATCCGCGCTTTTCTGCTCGCTGGGCGCGGATTTGGTGGGCATGTCCACCGTGCATGAAGCGATCGTGGCGCGGCATATGGGGATGGAGGTGTTGGGCATCTCCTGCGTGACGAACATGGCCGCTGGGGTGGCCGCGGGCGGAGAGAGTATCGAGGGGTCCGCGCCAATCTCGCCCATTAACCACGCTGAAGTGATGGAGACGGGGCTGCGGGTACAGGCGGATTTTGCGCGCTTGCTGTTGCGGTTATTGCCGCTACTCGCGACAAAGAGCGCGCCAATATCCGAGGTCGCAGCCGGTCCGCGTTGATGCTCGAAGCGCAGGAACATGAAACTGGGCGGCCGATCCTGGTGGGGATTGCGGGGCCATCCGGTTCCGGAAAGACCACCCTGGCCCGGGAACTGGCGCGTGAGCTGAAGGGAACGCATTTCTCCATGGACCACTACTACCATGACCTCGGCCACCTGCCGCCCGAAGAACGCGCGCGGCACAATTTCGATGCTCCCGAGGCGCTGGATGCTGCGCTTCTTGTGGCCCACGTCTCTGCTCTTCAGCGCGGCGAACAGGTGGAACTGCCATGCTACGACTTCGCTGCGCACACTCGGTCGCGAAGCGGGGCGAGGCCGGTCGAGGAGCATCGATATCTTCTGGTCGAGGGCAACTTCGCTCTTTATTACCAGCCACTGCGCGCGCTCTACGATTTCGCGGTGTATGTGGAAGCGCCGGACGCAGTGTGCTTTGCGCGCCGGCTCCAGCGCGATACCCGCGAGCGGGGCCGGTCGGCTGCTTCTGTGGAGCGGCAATATGCGGAGACGGTGCGGCCCATGGCGGAGCGCTACGTGCGTCCTTCAGCGAAGCATGCCGACCTGGTGATCGACGGCACGGTTGCGCTGGACTGGTCTGTGGAGCAGGTGCGGTACGCGCTGCAACAACGCGGGTTGCTGCGCTCTACTTAGCAGGGAAGTGTTGCGCGATTTCTGGAGATGGCGGCGCGGTGGTCTTTCCCTCGCCGTACCCCGGAACAGGTTTGGCGCTCTCTTCCCACGCCGTCACGATCATGTCGCGGAGTTCGCTGGCGCCGGCCGCCAGGCGCTCCGCGGCAAAGCGGCGGGATTCCGGCGATCCCACCCCGGTAAAGCCGCGGGCCTTTTCGAGGCTGTACACGCGTTCCACCTGCGCGTGCGAATTGCGGAGATACAGAAGATAGTCGGCGAATGGATCGTGGAGCGTGCGCACGGGGCTGAGGAACGGGGCGACGTCTCCGGCCTTGATGTTCGCGGCAATGAAGGCGCTTTCAAATTGCGAATGGATGCCCGGAGTCGTTATGTAACCGTTGGGGTTCTCTTTTTGCACCCAGCCGTTGTAGTTGACGGTGACATGGAGCGGGTTGGAGCCGTCCGCGACATAGTGGCCGAGCCAACCGGCATAGAAGATTACGGCAGCCTCGGCGGGCCTGGTATCACCGCCGGCTGCCTTGAGGGTCCGGTACTCGCGAAAAGCAGCTTGCAGCCGCTCGAACACTTCAACGGTGACATAGGGCTGCAGCCCTACCTTCTCCGGCCGCAGTTCCTTGGCCTCCGCCGGGTGCGTAAGGCCGGCAGCGTAAAGAGCAGCGATGAAGTCATAACGACGGCGCGGTAGCGGGCCCACCATGTCTGCCAGTTCGAGATCGATGAAATGTTCGGGGGCCTGGGCTGCGCTGAGTTCCGGCTCTGCGGGGCTGCGCCAACGGTCGGGCTCGGGGCCGAGGTATTCGATTTCGGCGGTCGCGGACGGCGAGCGGAGGAATGCGGGCAGGTCCGCCGGCAGCTTTTCCGCTGCCAGGCGATTTATGATCCGGTGGCCATCCGGTCCCCAGGCTAGGGCAGGCGCGGCAAGCAGGGACGGGAGCAGCAGCAGCGTGACGCAGCGGTGAGCGAATAGGCGGAACGAAGCGGGCATAGGAGGCGAGTATAGCTGCCCTGCACCGCGGCATCATGAACGCCGGAGCGCGTTGCTTGCCGTATCTGCAGAACCGGCAAAATTCACCGGATTGCCAACGAAACGCCCCTTTCGGTTTGTTATTCTTGACACTTATGGCAACCAAAAAAGAACTTCTCCAGCATCCGATCGAGCACATCGACATCAAGCGGCACAATGTCGTGCCGGTGGTCGATGCGATGGCAAGCATGGCCTACAGCTCCCGTGATCTTGCCCGGGCGGCGTCGATCTATGAGCGCATGCTGCGCGACACCGAGTGCGGGGTGATCCTCTGCTTGGCCGGTTCGCTCATCAGCGCCGGTTTGAAGCAGATCATCATCGACCTGATCCGTAGCAACATGGTGGACGCGATTGTTTCTACCGGCGCGAACATCGTCGATCAGGACTTTTTTGAGGCGCTCGGATACAAGCACTGGATCGCGGATGAGCTCTACAAGCAGGGCACCGAAGACGCGACCCTGCGCGAATTAATGATCGACCGTATTTACGACACCCTCATCGACGAAGAAGAGCTGCGCGAGTGCGACGAGACGACGCGGGTGATTGCGGACTCGCTCGAGCCGCGTCCCTACAGCTCCCGCGAGTTTATCCGCGAGATGGGCGCCTATCTCCAGAAGAACGGTAAAACTCCGGACGGGGGCGGCGTGGACAGCATCGTCTTCGCGGCTTACCAGAAAGACGTGCCGATCTTTGTTCCGGCTTTCAGCGACTGCTCCGCCGGGTTTGGCCTGGTAGCGCACCAGCATGCGCGTGGCGACAAGCCCAAGGTCACCATTGACTCGGTGAAGGACTTCTACGAGTTGACGCAGCTCAAGATCGCTAACCCGACTACAGGGCTGTTGATGATCGGCGGCGGAGTGCCGAAGAATTTCGCCCAGGACATCGTTGTAGCGGCGGACATCCTGGGGAGCGAAGCGCCGATGCACAAATACGCTATCCAGATCACGGTGGCCGATGTGCGCGACGGCGCGCTTTCCTCAAGCACGCTCAAAGAGGCGAGTTCCTGGGGCAAGGTGGACACCACCTACGAGCAGATGGTGTTCAGCGAAGCGACGATCGCGCTGCCGCTGATCACCGGGTATGCGTACCACAAGCAGGCTTATGCCGAGCGACTGGAGCGCCACTGGTCGCGTCTGCTGGAGCCGGTCACCGCCTAGGTTTCCACCAAATCGCCAGGCAGGAAAGGACCCGCACACGGCTGCGGGTCCTTTCATTTGATCCACAAGCTGGCCTTTTCTGCTCGGTAATTGCCCCGAATGTTGGGCAATCATTGTAAAAAGTGCAACATCTTGCACAAATCTCTTGCTAAGTCTTCCCCTGTGCTGCGTATACTCAAGCGGCAAATCCAAACATAAATAGCACGACGCAAGGCTGTAGAACACCTTTCCCTGATCGCTGGTTGCGCGCATCCGTAGGTTGGTTTCTGCTGTGTCGTTGAAGTGTTGCCGTTGTGAACGAGTGTGCTGCTGTGGAAGGCAGAAGCTTACGATGCCTTCCGAAGCGCGCTCGCAAGCTCCCTGCAAACACCTCACGCGAAGCGTGGATCCGCCGAGCACCGTTGCGTTGTTTCGAGTTCAGGACTTGGAGTGACGTTGCAGGCCAGAGATACATCGGATCACGAACGAGTATTCACGGAGTGGCTGCGTGGGAAAGCTGTATGGATGGCGATGTTCGCCACCGTCCTGCTGACCACTGCATACACGATGCTCGCGCTGGTATACCCAGCCCCCGGCGGCTTCTGGCCGCCGCCCAGGACGACGCTGGTCTTTGGCGGATGGGCGGTGGTGCAGGTAGCGTTTGCGGTTCTCTGCTTCCGTAAACTCCGCTTTGAGCGCTTGCGCCATAACGCCGCCCTGAGCGCGGCGCATGCCCAGCAACAGAAGCAGAGCCCGGTGCTGACCGAAGACCGGTACCGGGATCTTTTCGAGAACCTCACCGAAATGATCGCGATGCTCAGCCCCTCCGGGCAATACATCTATGTGAATACAGCGTGGCAGCATTACTTCGGTAAGGACGCAGGCGCGGCCACGGCGCTCAACAGCTTTGCCGCGGCGTTTCCTTTTCCTGTGCAGACGGAGGCCGCAGTGCTGCTGGAACGCGCGCTGGCCGGCGAGCATGTGGAGCAGATGCACCTCCGGCTGGAAGACACGCTGGGCAGAGTGCGCGAACTGGAAGCGAGCCTTTTCTGCCTGCGCGACGGCAACACGCAGGGCGCGGTCCGTTGCATCTTTCGCGATGTGACCCTGCGCAACCAGCGTGAGCGGCGATTGGCCATGCAGTTGGGCGTTAGCCAGGTCATCCAGGAGGCGATCCATACCGAAGACGCGCTGCCCCGGATTCTGGCGGCGCTGGGCACGCATCTTGGCTTCGACCTGGTGCACCTGTGGCGCGCTTCGGCGGACAGCCAGACCTTACGGCACGGCACGTTGTGGATGGCCGCCGACTGCATATTTCCTGCCTCGCTGGCCAGGAGCAGCGGCGCTGAGTTTGCGCCCGGTGAAGGTCTGCCGGGGCAGGTGTGGGTGCGCGGGACGCCGATGTGGGTGGAAGACATATGCCAGGATGGACGGTTCTTGCGGCGGGATGCGGCCAAGGCTGACCACTTGACGACCTGCTGGGGTGTGCCGGTGCGCGTGGGCAATCAGGCCATTGCGGTCATCGAAATGTTCAGCCGGACCAAGCAGCGGGAGAATGTGGAGATGATGGCGACGGTGGAGACGGTGTGCTCGTCGATAGGGCAATTTCTTGCCCGCACCGCCCAGGAAAAACGCGTCACGGAACTCAATCGCCAAAAAGAGTCCATCCTCAATAACGTCGCCGACGGCATCCTCGGCGCGGACCAGCACGGCCGCGTCACGTTTGCCAATCCGGCGGCGGCCGCCATGCTCGGGACCACGCCTAATGCGCTGATCGGCCGCTTTGTTCATGGCATTGTGCACGAGGATGCTTCCGGCGATCCTGCCGCATGCGCCGGCCATTGCCGCGTCCGTCGCGGCTTTCTGGCCCGCGAAGGAGCGCAAGGGCAAGATATCTTCTATCGTCCCGATGGCACGGCCTTCCCGGTCGAGTTTTCCGTCACGCCCATGCTGGTGCAGGGATCGGGCGCGGGTACCGTGGTGAACTTTCGCGACGTCAGCCAGCGGGAAGCGCTGGACCGCATGAAGGACGAGTTCATCTCGACGGTCAGCCACGAGCTGCGCACCCCGCTTACTTCGATCCGCGGCGCGCTCGGACTGCTGTCTACAGGGCTGTTGAGCGATTTGAACGATAAGGCAACGAACCTGCTGCGGATTGCCGTCAATAATTCCGACCGGCTGGTGCGGCTTATCAACGACATTCTCGACCTGGAGCGGATGCAGTCCGGGCGGGCGCCGCTCAGCTTCCGCCGCTGCGAGTTGGCGGAACTGGTCCAGCAGGCGATCGATGCCATGGCTCCCGTGGCCGATGCGGCTGGGGTACGCATTCTGCTGGAAGCGGAGCCGATCACGCTGGACGCGGATGCGGACCGCCTGGTGCAAGTGGTCACCAATCTGCTGAGCAATGCCATCAAGTTTTCGCCGGCGCAATCCACGGTCGCGATCCGGGTGGAGAATACGCGGGATGGGGTAGTGGTGAGCGTGGTGGATCACGGGCGCGGCATCCCGGAGGACAAGCTGGAAGTGATCTTCGACCGTTTCCAGCAGGTCGATGCGTCAGATGCGCGGCAGAAGGGTGGTACGGGTCTGGGCCTTGCCATCTGCCGCACCATCGTGCAGCAGCACGGGGGACATATCTGGGCGGAGCGCAACGCGGACGGCGGCGCGAGCTTCCGGGTGTTGCTGCCGGCAGTAGCGCGGCAGGACGCAGTGGTGCTGAGCGGGCCGGCGGTGCGCGAAGAGGGCAATATTTTGATCTGCGACGATGACCAGGAAACCCGCATGGTCCTCGGCCACAGCCTCCGGGCCCGCGGCTATACCGTCATCGAAGCAGAAACCGGACACGAAGTCATCGCGCTGGCACATCAGACCAAACCCGATGCTATCCTGCTCGATCTGACCTTGCCGGACATGAATGGCTGGCAAGCGCTGCGCATGCTCAAAGACCAGGAAACCACCGCGGAGGTGCCGGTGGTGGTACTAAGCATGTGCGCCGCGCGCGCGGGGCTGGAGCGCACCGCGCCCAACGGGTTAGCGGACATAAGCACGCCGGACAACTGGCTGGGCCAGCCGCCGGATGACGAGATGCTGTTTCGCGAACTAGCCCGCGTCATGGACCGGGGTACAGGCGGCACGCACGTACTGCTGGTGGAAGACGACGAGGACCTGGCCGGCGTGATCCTGGCGACCTTTGAAAGGGCGGGCATCAGCGTCTCCCATGCGAGCACGCGGCGCGCTGCCATTCAGCTCTGCGAGACCATTCGCCCCAGCCTGCTGATCCTGGACCTTCTGCTGCCGGATGGGGATGGGCTCGAGTTCGTGGATTGGCTGCGGCAGACGCAGGACCTCCGCCACTTGCCGCTGGTCGTGTACTCTGCGCGGGACGTGGAAGAAGGGGAGCGCCATCAGCTTCGGCTTGGCCCGACGGAGTTTCTCACGAAGGCGCGCGTGCAGCCGCAGCAGGTGGAAACGCTGGTGTGCACCATGCTTCGGCGCTATTGTGAGCGCAAGGGGCCGCAATCTGTAGTTCTGGATGGCGGTCCATACACTAAGGAAAAACGAGGCTCATGGCACGCCGCGTATTGATCATCGATGATGAAGACGACATACGGCACGTTGCCGCGCTCAGCCTGGAGACGGTGGCGGGCTGGGACGTGGTGCTGGCGAACTCCGGCGCACAGGGGATCGAGACCGCAGCGCGTGAACTTCCAGATGCCATCCTGCTGGATGTGATGATGCCGGCAATGGATGGGCCGACGACGTTTCAGCATCTTCGCGCCAACCCCGCTACTGCCGCCATCCCTGTCCTGCTCCTGACCGCAAAGGTACAAAGTTCCGACCAGCGCCGCTTCGCCTCCCTGGGCGTGGCGGGCATCCTGTTCAAACCATTTGACCCGCTCACGCTTGCAGACCAGATCGCTGAAGTGCTGGGCTGGGAAGAAAACGGGTAATTGAGCATGCCGAACACTCCCCCGAATCCCAACGTTCCACAGGCGCGCTCTGCCGAACCGAAACTGCCCGACGCCGCGCTCAGGCTCAATGAACTGCTGGCCAGCCTCTGGGTCCGCAGCCGAAGCTCCATCGCGGAGCGCCTGGAATCGTTGCGCAGTGCCCAGAGGCGGCTGGAGCTGAATTTGAGCGATGAGCAGGCGCGGCACGATGGGGTAGATGCAGCCCATAAGTTGGCCGGCATTTTGGGCACCTTCGGCTTGCCACGCGGGACTGAGCTCGCACGGCAGGCCGAACTGCTTCTTTACGGAGACTCTATCCTGATTCCGGAACGGATCGCCGAACTCAAAGGGTGGATCGACGAGCTGGAAGTCATGGTGCAGCGAAAATCAATTGACTCGCCGCCCTTGCGCGCTGGAGCATCCAACCGCGAGTGATGCAAGATCTTGGCCGCGTTCTGATCGGCTTCGGAGTGGTGCTGCTGGTTGCGGGTGCGCTGGTAATCCTGCTCGGACGTGTTGGCATGCCGTTCGGACGACTGCCTGGCGACATTTCCTATCGGGGCCGGCGGATTTCCTTCTTTGCGCCGCTTGGAACGTCGCTCCTGCTCAGCGTGTTGTTGTCGCTTGTGCTGTATCTTGTGAGCCGGTTCCGGCGATGAGCATCTGAAGGCATGCACGGCAGGGCTCCAGGCGAGATTCCGACAATGAAGACCGGCTGAATTGGTGGGACGCCAAAGGGTCCAAGTGGTTCTCGGGTACAAGCAACCGGACAGAGGCGATCCCGCCACTATTAGGAACCTGCAGCAATTTTTTGCCCTCATGTGCTAATATCCCGCCGGGTTTGGCACACAGCCTTTTGCGTCGCGAAGGCTGGATTTTGGTTCCATTCCCGTGGAGTCCTCAGGAGGAATTCCATGGCTAGTTCTCTTTCTCGCTTCATCCCCCTCGCCCTCACCGTATCTCTTTCCGCTCCCTGCTTGTTCGCACAAACGATCTCGTTCTCTGCGCCTCGCAACATCCCAACTGCCAACGAGCCGGGAATCTTCGTTGCGGCGGATTTTAACAATGATCGAAAGACTGATCTCCTGGTGTACAGCCAAGATTCTCAGACGGGAGCATCGGCACTGGAGATCCTAACCGGAGATGGATCAGGGCATTTCACCCGGACTCTATTTCCCCATCCGCCGAACTTTGATGTTTACGCGGCTGCAGATGTAAATAGCGACGGAAATCAGGACATCATCTTTGCAGGTTCTGGCAGCGGTCTGTTCATCTACCGTGGAGATGGCCACGGAAACTTTACCCCGGGCCAAAGATTGACGCTTTCCCCGGGTCAAGCGTTTTCTGTCGTGAGCGCAGACTTCACTGGAGATGGGAAGCCCGATATTGCTGTATTGACAAGCGATCCATTCTCGGGCGGCACATACAAGAGGTACCTCGATATCTTCATCAACCACGGCGACGGAACATTCATGAATGGGCAAACATTCGTGTACCCGGACGCCGATCTGAATTATCAGGCACTTCTCACTGGAGATTTCAATGGTGACCACCACACCGATTTAGCCCTGCTGGTGGACACCCAGGTGACTCAATTCATCGGGGACGGGAGGGGACATTTCTCCCAGGGAAAGGCCTACACACTTGACAGCACGCCGACATTCATCACTGCGGGCGACCTGAACGGAGATGGCCGGACCGATCTTGTAGTCGGACTGCAGCGGGCGAGCGGACCCGGGGCGGCCAACAGGGTGGCGACGTTGCTTTCCAAGGCGAGCACCGGATTTTACTGGGCTTCGGCACTCGTGCTTCAAGACTACGTCCAGGGCATAGCACTGGGCGACTTTGACCGTGATGGCAAACTGGATGTCGCTGTGCAGGTAAGTAATGACTATGTTGCAGTCGCGCGAGGCAACGGGAATGGATCTTTTGGCAAGCTGCAGTCCTTTAACGTGCAAACTCCGGATGTCTCGGGCGGCTATATTCTCGCGGCTCCAGTGGTAACGCGCGGTTGGGTGGATCTGTTTGCAACCACTGACAATAGTTATCTCCAATTGCTGTTCAACACGACGAAATAGCTTGAAATCTCAGGCTGTTTGGTTGGGCGAGGATGCACATCGTGCATCCTCGTTCTGTTGTGCGGGAAGTTCAGGCTGCGGCACCCTCCAGAGCAGGGCAGAACCGGTGTTGCCAGGTAGAAGCTGCTCCGCACTATGCCGGCTGCATTTCCTTCACTGCCGCGAGCACTTCCTCAGCGTGGCCTTCGGGCTTGACTTTGGAGAAGACGCGGGCGATTTTCTGATCGGGGCCGATCAGAAAAGTAGTGCGCTCGATGCCCATGACCTTTTTGCCGTACATATTCTTTTCCTTGAGCACGCCAAAAAGATTGCAGACCTCTTCGTCCACGTCGGCCAGCAGAGTGTAGGGCAAGTGATACTTCTGCTTGAACTTTTTCTGGGCGGCGGGCGTGTCACGGGAGATGCCGAATACGATCACGCCGGCTTCACCGAGCTTCGTGAAGGTATCGCGGAAGCCGCAGGCTTCGATGGTGCAGCCGGGTGTGTCGGCCTTGGGGTAAAAGAAGAGGACGACGGGACGACCAGTGTAATCGGTGATGCGGATAATTTCGCCATTTTCATCTTCCAGGGCAAATGGCGGAACAGTGTCGTGAACCTGCATCGGTAGTTCCTTTCGGGCTGGCTGAATGCGTTGACCGTAAATTCCGAACGTCTAACCATAGGATGATAGTGGACGCAAAGGATGGTCGGGTTTGATAGGATTGCTGCGCTTGCGCGAGAAAAAATGGATGCTGGTGTGGATGGGGTACCTGGGAGCTGCGTTCGCGCCATGCGTGTGGGCGCAGTACCCGGGGCATGTGGATCCCAAGGCCAAGGAGAATGTAGCGAATCCGCGTGCCGTTGCTGTGCTGGAGTGGACGGGCACAGCGGGCAAGCCAAGTGCGAGCCGGCTGGTACCGGTGACCGTCTTCGATGCCGGAGCGTTGCAGGACGGGGGCCTTTACCTGGCCAGGCCGCAACCGCTGGCGTTGGACTCGGGAACAGAGTACGAACTGGAAAACGCGGGGCAGCCGAGCGGATGGTTTGAGGTGTATACGGCCGGGGAGGTGCGTGGGGACTGGTTTGGCTTCGGGGCATGGAAGCCGTTTACGACGCCCACGCCGAAGAAACTACCCCCGGCTAAGGAACTGCCGAAGGTAGTCAAGGAAGAAAACGCCGGGGGTGGACCACATTTCAAGGGCAAGTCCGGCCCGACGGAGACCACGGACTCCGCGGGCACGGGGAAGGCCGGTGGGCAAACCTCTGGCCAGGGCTCGTCCGGAGATGGAGGGACGCAAGGTACAAGTTCACAGCCCGCCGGAGCGCCGGCGACCGAAGCTTCCGATCCCGAGCGCCCGACACTGCGGCGGCGGACCGAGGGGGTCTCTGCCGGGAAGAGAAATGCCGATGCACCGTCAGAAACGGCGGTGGTGGCGGGCGCGGATCCAGACCGGCCGCACCTGACGCGGGGCGGCGCGGGAGATGGAGTGAGCGGCGGATCGGCGATGCCGGCGCAATTGCAGGGTACGCCTCCGGGACTGCAGCAGATGATTGCCGTTTCCGACGCGACCAACCGGGAGCCGCAGAGCTTCCGCTATGAATGGGCGGACCCTGCGGATGCGCAGCGCTACCAGAGCCAGATGGAGTCCATGGCAAAGCAGGCGGTGGCGAAGGCCGCGGGATCCGCGCCAAGGGCGAAGACGGACCCCGGCGGGCTGAAAACTGGCGCGATTCGCCAACCCACGCGGTCCGAGGCGGCCATTGCGCCGCGGCAGAAGCGGTGGGCAGCGGGGCGGGGCGGGGTCCAAGCGGCGGCAAGCGTGAAGCTTGGAAACGTGCAGTTCCAGAATTATGCGCTGACCTATGGCGGGGGCGCCACCCTGGTTCTGACAGCCGATGTGAACGATGCGAGTGCGGCAGAGGACGCGCCGGGAAAGTCAGTGACGGTCATTGCGCAGCCGGATATCTACGGAACGCTCCGCGTGCTGTTTACGGCGGTGAGCGACCCGGCACACCCAGAGGACACACCCCGGATGCGGCTGGTGGATGCGGTAGATGCTGCGGGGGACCGGCGGGGGGATCTGCTATTTGAGCTGCGCGGTGCGCACGACCGGCGGTTTGCCCTGTACCGCGTGGCGGCGGGGCGGGTGGACCAGGTGTTTGCGACGGATCCACTGCCTGTGGGGACCGCCACGCCATAGCGCCGGTGGCGGCTGCTACGGCGTGGGGAGCTGTGAGCGGTTCCAGCCGCCGCCGAGGGCTTTGACGAGCTGCACGCTGGCGGCGAACTGGCGGGTGGTGAGGTCCGCAGCGGTGCGCTCGTTGGCAAGTTCGGTGGTCTGCGCCGTCAGCACCTCGAGGTAGGCGGTGAGGCCGCCCTTATAGCGATTGGTGGAGATGGCGAGGGAGCGGCGCGCGTCGGCGACGGCCTGGAGCTGCGTGGTATTTTCCTCCTGGAGGACGCGCAGGGCAGCGAGGTTGTCTTCCACATCCTGAAAGGCCTGAAGAACGGTTTCGCGATAGCTGGCGACGTTGGCGTCATAGCCGGCGCGGGCTTCGGCGGTAATGGCGCGGCGTCGGCCGGCGTCGAACAGGATTTCGGTCGCGGAGCCGCCGAGCGACCAGATGGCGCTGGGGCCCTGAAAGAGAATGCCGGGGCGGTTGGCCTCAAAGCCCCCGCTGCCGGTGAGATTGAGACGCGGGTAATAGGCGGCGATGGCGATGCCGATCTGGGCGTTGGCGGCATCGGCGCGGCGTTCGGCCGCGGCAACGTCGGGGCGGCGCTCGAGAATCTCCGAGGGCACGCCGACGGGAACGTCCGGCAGGGCGAGGGTGAGCGGGGCGGCTGGCAGGGCGAAGGTGGAGGCGGGCTCCCCAGTGAGGGTAGCGATAGCGTGCTCGAACTGCGCGCGTGCCACGCCGATGTCGATGTCCTGGGCGCGGGTCTGGTCCAGCTGCGTTTGCGCGAGAGCGACGTCGGATTCGCTGGCAACGCCGCCCTTGAAGCGGCGTTGGGTGAGGTCGTACAGCCGCTGAAACTCGGCCACGGTGGAGTCGAGAAGCTGCTTCTGGGTGTCCAGGCCGCGGAGCTCGAAGTAATCGAGGGCCAGCTCGGAATGAAGGCTCAGATCGACATTGGCCAGCTCTGCGGCGTTGGCCTGGGCGTTGGCCCGGGCTTCTTCGACGGTACGGCGCACTTCGCCCCAAAGGTCGGGTTCCCAACTTGCCTGGCCGCTGGCGATGAGGTCGTTGTAGGTGAGGCCGTTGGTAGTGTTAACGCGGAGCGGGCGGTTCTGCGAGAGCTTGGTGCGCTGCGCGGAGGGGGCCAGGTCAAGCGTGGGGAAATAATTGGCCCGGTATTGCCGCACTGTGGCAAGCGCCTGCTGGTACTGCGCGTAGGAGACTTTCAGGCTCTGGTTGGAGACTGAAACCTTTTCCTCCAGCGCATTGAGCGCGGGGTCGCTGTACATCTCCCACCACTTGCCGCGGAGCGTGTCGTCCCCGGGCTGCGCGTCTTTCCAGCCGCCGCCGGG
Organism: uncultured Acidobacteriaceae bacterium; assembly: GCA_963767705.1. Taxonomy (GTDB): domain Bacteria; phylum Acidobacteriota; class Terriglobia; order Terriglobales; family Acidobacteriaceae; genus CAWCJL01. Next base: position 89,401 of record CAVYEO010000001.1, read on the forward strand.
TGGGTTGGGTGGCGGTGTGCGCAGGGCATTTTCCTTGTAGGAAGGCGCCATGGCGGCTGAGGGTGTCTTGTAGTTGGGACCGACCTTGCAACCCGCGAGCGCCAGCAGGAGCGCAGCCGCGGCGAGCGCAGGGCGCGCGGGAACAGACTGTCGTCTCTTGCAGAGCTGCTTCACCGCGACTTCTCCTTCCCTGTGCCCGGATTGCCTTGTCCGCCCTTGTCGCCTGTGCCGCCTTGCTCGCCCTCGCCCGGAGCGCTTTTGCTTCCTTGTGGCTGGACGATGTGGACCGGCTCATTGTCGATGAGGGAGTCTGGCGGGTCCTGAATGACAAGCGTAGCGGGGTCGATGCCGCTGACGACCTGCACGGTTTGCCCATCGTCATGGCCCAAGGTGATGGGAACGAGCTTCGCGACATCGCCGTTGGGGCCGTGAACCACGGTGCCCACGCGCAGGCCTTCGCTGCGAAACATCAGTGCGGATACGGGAATGGCGGCCGTGGGCACTTCGCGCGTCATCTTCATGTGAACTTCCGTATAGGCGCCGGGCACCAGCTCGCCTTTCCGGTTATCGACATCGACCTCCACCAGCAAGGTCCGGGAGGTCGGGTCGATGGCTTTGGAGGTGCGCACCAGGGTGCCCATGAAGCGGCGTCCGGGGAACTCGGAAAAGGTAAGGTCCGCCCGGGTGCCGCGCACGGCCTCGCGAGAATAAATCTGCGGCACGTTGATGTAGACGCGCAGGGTATCGGTGGCGGCAAGGTGGAAGAGTTCGCGGGTGGCGCCTGCATCCACGAGCTGACCGACATCGATGCCGCGCGCGGTAACGACCCCGTTGAACGGAGCGTAGATGTGCTCAAAGGACTGCAGCTCCTGGAGCCGCTGCACGTTGGCTTGGGCCGATTGCACTCCGGAGTTGGAAGAGGCGGCCTGCGTGGTCGCGTTCTCGGTTTCCTGTGCGGAGACCGCATCGGATTGCAACAGATTCTGATACCTGCTCGCCGTCTGTTTGGCGAAGCCCGCATTGGTCTTGGCGGTGGTCAGGTCGGCGCGCGCCTGCAGAAGCTGCTGGTCTACTTCCGGCGAGCTGATGGTGGCCAGCAACTGCCCTTTGCGCACATGGGCGCCGATATCGAAATACCAATGCTCGAGGTAGCCGTTGGTTCGCGCGTAGATGGGCGAATCGGTATAGGCGTAGATGTTGCCGGGCAGCACGATTTCAGCATCGGGGGTGCCTGGGGTGGGCCGGATGACGATCACATCGGGCGCGGCCAGCGCGCTGGTTTGCGCCGCCAACGCTTTGCGCGCATGGACGCGGGGAAGGATACCGCCGACCGCGGCTAGAATCGCCACGGCCAGCAGGACGACAAGAACGATGACGGTGGTGCGCCCGGAGGCGCGATGGGGCGGCGGAGCGCCGTGTGCGGGAGTCTGCGGCGTGCCAGAGTCTTGCTTGGGGGTGCCTGGGCTGTCCTGACGCGGGGACTCGCTCATTGTTGTAACTCTCCGATATCAGTGTTGTGCCTGCCATCTTGCGCATCGCGCGCGAGGCGGCGGCGTTCCAGCGCCCCGTGGAGGACGCTGAAGAAGGTAGGCACGAAAAACAGCGTTGCGGTAGTGGCAAACAGAAGGCCGCCGATGACGGCGCGGCCAAGGGGCGCGTTTTCTTCGCCGCCGTCGCCCAGCCCGAGCGCCATCGGCACCATGCCGATGATCATGGCCAGCGCCGTCATCAGCACGGGGCGGAAGCGGGTATAGCCGGCCTCAAGCGCGGCGGCGCGCGCATCGCCCGGGTTGGCCTCCAAGTGCTCCTTGGCGAAGGAGACGACCAGGATGGAATTGGCGGTGGCCACACCCATGCACATGATGGAGCCGGTAAGCGCGGGCACGCTGATGTGCGTGCCGGTGATGAACAGCATCCACACGATGCCCGCCAGGGCAGCGGGGAGCGCGGCCACGATGATGAAGGGATCGAGCCACGACTGGAAATTGACCACGATCAGCAGGTAGACCAGCAGAATAGAGAAGGCCAGGCCGGAGATGAGGCCGATGAAAGATGAGTTCATGGTCTGCACCTGGCCGCGGATGACCAGTTGCGAGCCGCGCGGCAGGTTCTTTCGCTCGCGCGCGACGATAGCTGTCGATCTTGTCGGAAACGCTGCGCAGGTCGGTGCCTTCCACGTTACCGAAGATGTCGATCACCGGAGAGATGTTGTAGTGGGTCACGGTCGCGAGCTCCTGTCCGCGGGTGATGGTGGCCACGTTGCCAAGGATCTGGATCGGCTTGCCTCCCATCGGAAAGGCGGCAGGGGTGGCGGAAGCGCCATTGACGCCGGGCCCGCCATTCACGCCCGGAGCGCTGGCCGCTCCGTTAGAAGCGGTCGAGGCCGCGGAATCCGCCGAGCCTCCGCCGCTACCTGGCGTCAATGGCACGTTTTCCAGGTCCTGCAGCGTGTCCAGGTTGTATTGCGGCGACTGCGTGTTGATGTTGTAACTGACACCGTTCTGTGGATTCAGCCAGTAGGTGGGCGCAGTCTGGAAACTGCCGCTCAGGGCTACCAGCAGTGAGCCCGCGACGTCGCGCTGCGCCAGCCCGATGTCCTGGGCGCGCGAGCGGTCCACGTCGATAAACAGCCGCGGCTCGTCGAAGGGCTGCTGGATGTGCAGGTCGGCCGTGCCGGGCACGTACTTGATCTGCTGCATCAGGTGCTCGGCGAATTCGTGGTTGGCCATCATGTCGTGGCCGATGATCTGGATATCGAGCGGCGCCGGCAGACCGAAGTTGAGGATCTGCGTCGTCATGTCCACCGGCAGCGAGTAGAAGGTCACCCCGGGAAACTCGCGCGTGAGCTTGCCGCGCAGGTCCTGGATGTACTCGTCCGTGGGGCGGTGTTTTTTCGCGAGAGAGACGGTGATATCGGCATCGGCCGAGCCAACCACGCCGGAGTTGGAATACGAGAGGTTCAGGCCGGAGTAGGGAATTCCTATGTTGTCAATAATGGTGACGAGTTCTTTTTGTGGGATCTCCTGCCGCATGGTCCGCTCGATCTCATCGCACAGCCGGGCCGTCTCCTCGATCCGCGTACCGGTGCGCGCGCGGACGTGCAGCCGGAACTGCCCGGCATCGACGGAAGGAAAGAAGTCCTGCCCGAGCCACGGATAGAGCAGCGCAAATGAGCCGAAAGAAAACACCAGAAAAAGGATAAGAAAGACCGCGCTATGCTCGACGGCAAGCTGCAGCAGGCCGTGGTAGAAGTTGCGGAACTGCTCGAAGCGGCGTTCAAAGGCGAGTTGGAAACGGGTGAACGGATTGCGGCTTTGCTGGGCGTGCTTGTCCGGATCGTGCTCGCTGAGGAGGTACTTGGCCATGGTTGGGACGACGGTCCGCGACAGGAAATAGGACGCGAGCATGGCGAAGATGACGGCCTCCGCGAGCGGCACGAACAAGTACCGGGCGACGCCGCCGAGAAAGAACATCGGCACGAAAACGATGCAAATGGAGATGGTGGAGACGAAGGCCGGCACGGCGATCTGCGCGGCGCCGTCCAGAATAGCCTGCTCGGTCTCTTTGCCTTCTTCGAGGTTGCGGTTTATGTTTTCGATTTCGACGGTGGCGTCGTCCACCAGGATGCCGACAGCCAGCGCGAGGCCGCCAAGCGTCATGATGTTGATGGTCTCGCCAAGCAGGCTGAGCAGGATGAGCGAAACCAGAATCGAGAGCGGGATAGAGACGGCGATGATGAGCGTAGAGCGCCAGCTCCCGAGAAAGACCAGGATCATGAAGCCGGTGAGAACAGCGGCAATGATGGCCTCGCGCACGACCCCGGTGATGGCGCCGCGCACGAAGATGGACTGGTCGGAAAGCGGAGTGATCTTGAGCTGCGTGGGCAGCGTGGGGGCAATGACCGCGAGCTTGCGGTAGATGCCCTTGATGATGTCCAGGGTTGAGGCGCCGCCGTTCTTCTGGATGGTGAGCAGCGAAGCGCGCTGCCCGTCCACGCGGACAATATTGGTCTGCGGCGGAAAGCCATCGCGCACGTGGGCCACATCGCGGATGTACACCATGGCGCCGTTGACCTGGCGGATGGGCAGGTTATTCAGTCCGGCGATAGTGGTGGGGGCGCTGTTGGTTTCGACCTGATATTCGAAGGTGCCGACCTTCACGGTGCCCGAAGGCAGGATCAGGTTTTGCGCGGCGATGGCATTGACCACATCGGAAGGCGACATGCCCTTGCTCTGCAACTGTTGCAGGTTCAGGTCGACCTGGACCTGGCGCTGCTTACCGCCATAGGGATACGGGATGGCGGCGCCGCGCACGGTGACGAGCTGGGTGCGGATGAAGTTCAGGCCTAGATCGTTGAGTTGCTGTTCGGATAAGCCTTGCCCGGAAAGGCCCAACTGCAGGATAGGCACGCTCGAAGCGCTGTAGTCGATAATGAGCGGGGGCGTGGTGCCGGCCGGGAGCTGCCGGAGCTGTGTTTGGGAGATGGCCGTGATCTGCGCGATGGCCATGGACAGGTTGACGCCCGGCTGGAAGTAGATCTTGACGACGGCCACGCCGGCCAGCGAGTTCGATTCGATGTGATCGATGTTATCGACGGTGGTGGTCAGCGCCCGCTCGGTAATGGTGATGATGCGGTCCGCCATGTTTTCCGGCGAAAGGCCCTGGTAATTCCAGACGATGCTGACGACCGGGATGTTGATGTTGGGGAAGATGTCGACCGGAGTGCTGAGGATGGAGATCGGGCCGATGATGAGCAGCAGCAGCGCGAGCACCGCAAAGGTATAAGGCCGCCGCAGGGCGAGACGTACGATCCACATGATTCAGTCATTCTCCAGGGTGCTGCGGCGTCAGGGCTCCCCCCTGGCGCGATCGTTGCCGGCCTGCCGGTGCGAGCGATCGACAAGAGGGTCTTTGGATGCGGGCGGGCGACTGTTTCCGCCTGAACATGATTCCTAGAATGAAGACGAAGAGCAACGATCAAAGGCCGCAGGTTCGTTCGCCGGGCGGCAGCTCCTTCTTCCAGTGTACAGGCGTCATAACCGCAGCAACATGCGGCTCCGGCACAGCGCCGATCGGACCGTCTCCGATCGGCTAGTTTGCTAGATAGTCGAAGGCGGACTGGCGATTCAGAAACATCATTGCGCTACATCCAAACAACAGACCCATGAAAGTTCCCTGACGCGGGAAACTAATCCGTCGTTTTGCCCGTCCACCTTACTGATCGGCGCTTACTGATCAGCCCCCGTATCCGTCTGCTCGCGGGAGCGGCAGCAAATCCATAGACGAAGGAAATACGCATGTCGCCTGCGCAGTCGACCGAGCCGGTTCCAAGTTCCACTTACGCCTACCGTGTGCCTACGGCGGAGCCGCCTGAAACTCCGGAGGCGCCGCGGAAGCGCGGCTGGCTACGGTGGCTGTTGCTCCTGCTGTTTGTGCTGGTGGTAGCCGCGGTGGTATGGCGGATCGTGAGCGGGAAAAAGCAGGCCGCGGCCCAGGCGGCCCAGAAGCAAGCCGCGATGGCCAACCGCGCCACTCCGGTGCAGGTGACGCCGGTACAGCAGAAGACCATGCCCATCTACCTCACGGGCCTGGGCACGGTGACGCCGTATTACTCCGTCAGGGTGACCCCCCGCGTCACCGGCCAGCTCGTACGCGTGGACTTTCGCGAAGGGCAGGATGTGCGCAAAGGGCAGGAGTTGATGCTGATCGACCCGCGCCCCTATCAGGCAACACTGGATCAGGCAAAGGGGCAACTCGCGCGCGATCAGGCGCAGTTGCAGAACAACCAGGCCGAGTTCAACCGCTACAAGGCTTTGTATAACCAGGGCGTCGTTTCCAAGGAGCAGTTGGACACCTACCAGTCGAACCTGGGGCAATTTCAGGGAGCGATCCAGGCGGACCAGGCAGCCATCGAGTCCGATGCGCTGAACGTGCAGTACTGCCATGTGACCTCGCCCATCGATGGCCGGGTGGGCCTGCGCCAGGTGGACCCCGGCAATATGGTGATCGCCAACCAGACGCAGCCGATCATCGTGAACCAGTTCCGGCCGATTGCGGTCGAGTTCACGCTGCCGGAAGACCAGTTGAGCCGCGTGCTGACCAAGCTGCGCGCCAACAAGCAGCTGGTGGCGGAAGCGTTTGACCGGTCGGATGTGAACCGGTTGGAAACCGGCCAGCTCCTGACCGCTGACAACCAGATCGACCCTACCACCGGCACCGATAAGTTGAAGGCCGTCTTCAGCAACAAGGAGGAGCTGCTCTTCCCCAACCAGTTCGTCAACGTGCACTTGGTACTGGAACAGAGGCCGAATGCCCTCGTCATTCCCGCGGCTGCGCTGCAGCATGGCAACAGCGGCGATTACGTTTGGATGGTGAAGCCGGACAAGACGGTGACCATGCAGCCGGTCAAGGTGGACACGACAGAAGGCTCGACAGTTATTCTGGCGAGCGGCGTGCAAGCCGGGCAACAGCTGGTGACGGACGGAACCGACAAGCTCCGTGACGGTACCAAGGTCGAGCCTAGCCAGAGCCGCACCACTCTGGCCACCCAAAACGGACAGGTAAATCTGCATAGCGGCGAGAGGAATGTGCAGAGCGGGCAAGGCGCCGCGGCGCAAGGCGGCCAGGGCGATGGCCAGCAGGGAGCGGGCACAGGAACCCGGCAGGGAACGCGGCAGCCGCGCAAACAACAGCAGAAACCACAATTAGGACCGGCGTGAGTCTTTCTAGACCATTTATCCTCCGACCCGTTGCCACGTCATTGCTGATGGCGGCAATCCTGCTCGCCGGCTTTGTGGCATACCGGCAGTTGCCGGTATCTGCGTTGCCGGAGGTGGATTACCCCATCATCCAGGTGGTCACGTTCTATCCGGGGGCGGACCCCGACGTGATGTCCTCGGCAGTGACGGCGCCGCTGGAGCGCCAATTCGGGCAGATGCCGGGCCTGAACCAGATGACCTCCACCAGTTCGCAGGGCGGTTCGGTCATCACGCTCCAATTCAATCTGGATGAAGACATCGATGTGGCCGAGCAGGAGGTGCAGGCCGGCATCAACTCGGCCCAGAGCTTCTTGCCCACCGGCCTGCCGAACCCGCCGATTTACAACAAGGTCAATCCCGCGGATCAGCCGATCCTGACGCTGGCGCTCACTTCGGACTCGATGCCGCTGGAGCAGGTGGAAGACCTGGCCGATACCAACATGGCGCAGAAGATCTCACAGGTCTCCGGCGTCGGCCTGGTGTCTATCGCCGGCGGGCAGAAGCCCGCGGTACGCATCCAGGCGAACCCGGCGCAACTGGCGTCCTACGGCATGAACCTGGAAGACCTCCGTACCGCCATCGGCTCGGCCAATGTCGATCAGGCAAAGGGAAACCTCAACGGGGCGCGCCAAACCTATTCCATCGGCGCCAACGACCAGTTGCTGTCCAGCGCTGAATACAAGCCGGTCATTGTGGCTTACCGGAATGGCGCCCCGGTGCGCATCTCCGACGTGGCCACGGTCCAGGACGGCGCGGAAAACGTGATGCAGGCTGCCTGGATGGACCGGACGCCGGCGGTCATCCTGAACGTGCAACGGCAACCGGGCGCAAACATCATCGGCGTGGTGGACCGCATTCAGAAGCTATTGCCGCAGCTCAAGATCGCGCTGCCGGCAGCCATCAACGTCACCGTGCTCACGGATCGCACCGTGACCATCCGTTCTTCCGTCAAGGATGTGCAGTTCGAGTTGCTCCTGACCATTGCGCTGGTGGTCATGGTGATCTTTCTGTTTCTGCGTACCCTGGCCGCGACCATCATCCCGGCCGTTGCTGTGCCGCTTTCGCTCGTCGGCACCTTCGGCGTCATGTATCTGCTGGGCTACAGCCTGAACAACCTCACCCTGATGGCGCTCACCATCTCGACCGGCTTCGTGGTGGACGACGCCATCGTGATGATCGAGAACATTTCTCGCTTCATCGAAGAAGGCGATACGCCGCTGGTGGCAGCGCTCAAGGGATCGGAACAGATCGGGTTCACGATCCTGTCGCTCACCGTTTCCCTGATCGCCGTGTTGATTCCGCTGTTGTTCATGGGCGATGTGGTAGGGCGGCTGTTCCGGGAGTTCGCTGTGACGCTGGCGGTCACCATTCTGGTTTCGGCGGTCGTTTCGCTTACGCTCACGCCCATGATGTGCGCCAAGATTCTCCGCCACAAGCCGGCCTCCCAGCAGGGCCGGTTCTATCGCATTTCCGAGCGGTTCTTCGAGCGGGTCATCGCGTTTTACGCCAGTACGCTGCAGTTTGTGCTCCGGCACCGCTTTGTCACGCTGCTGGTCACCATCGGCACCCTGGTGCTTACGTTGCTGCTCTACGTCTTCGTGCCCAAGGGCTTCTTTCCGATAGAAGATACCGGGATCCTTCTAGGCATCTCGGAAGCGCCGCAGACGGTGTCTTTCAGCAGCATGGCGCAGCGGCAGCAGCGGCTGGCAGACGTCATTCTGCAGGACCCGGATGTGGCGAGCCTGTCGTCGTTCATCGGCGTGGATGGAGTGAACACCACGATGAACAGCGGCCGCCTCCAGATCAACCTGAAGCCGCTGGAAGAGCGAACCGACCGCGCTCCGGCGATCATTCAGCGGCTCCAGGCGAAGGTCCAGCAAGTGGAAGGGATCACGCTTTATCTGCAGCCGCTACAGGACCTTACAGTGGCCAGCAGCGTAAGCCGCACGCAGTACCAGTATTCGCTCGAAAGCGCGAACTCCGAAGAGTTGATGACGTGGACGCACAAGCTGGTAGCGGCCCTGCGCCAGCAGCCCGCTCTGCGAGATGTGGCGAGCGATCTTCAGGAGAAGGGAATCGAAACCGAGCTGGTCATTGATCGCGACACCGCTTCCCGGCTGGGCGTGAGCGTGCAGTCGATCGACAACACGCTCTACGACGCCTTCGGCCAGCGGCAGGTCTCGACCATTTTCACGCAACTGAACCAGTACCATGTAGTGCTGGAAGTGCAACCCAACTTCGGCACCGATCCGGGCGACCTGAGCAGCATCTACGTCAAGTCCGGCACTGGGACCGAAGTGCCGCTCAATACCTTTGTGCACGTAGAGCGCAGAAATACGCCGCTCTCGATCGAGCACCTGGGTCAGTTCCCGGCATCCACCATCTCGTTCAATCTGGCTCCGAACGCCTCACTGGGCAACGCCGTGCAGGCGATCAACACCGTTGAACAGCAGATCGGCATGCCGGATAGCGTGAATGCCAGCTTCCAGGGCACGGCGAAGGCTTTTGAGGCTTCGCTGACCAATGAGCCCGTGCTTATCCTGGCCGCACTCATCACCGTCTACATCGTGCTCGGCGTGCTGTATGAAAGCTACATCCACCCGGTCACAATCCTTTCCACGCTGCCTTCGGCGGGCGTGGGCGCCATCCTCGCACTGATGCTCTTCCACATGGACCTGAACGTCATCGGGATCATCGGCATCATCCTGCTGATCGGCATTGTGAAGAAGAACGCCATCATGATGATCGACTTCGCGCTCGAAGCGGAGCGCAAGGAAGGCCGTTCGCCGGAGGACTCCATCTACCAGGCTTGCCTGCTGCGCTTCCGCCCCATCATGATGACCACCATGGCGGCGTTGCTGGGCGGGCTGCCGCTGGCGCTCGGCACCGGCATGGGATCGGAGCTGCGCAAGCCGCTGGGCATCACCATCGTCGGCGGCCTGATCGTTTCGCAGGCCCTGACTCTCTACACCACCCCGGTCGTCTACATCTACTTCGACCGTTTCGCGCAGCGCTTCACCCGCCGGCCCGCGGCGCGGACAACCCATGTAGAGGAGCACGCCGTTTCGGCGGATTAGCACACGGCCATGCACCTATCCGCTCCCTTTATCCGCCGTCCGGTGGCTACCTTTCTGCTCAGCATCGCGCTGCTGCTGGCGGGGGCGGTCGCCTATAAGCTGCTGCCGGTGGCGTCGCTGCCGGAAGTCGAGTTCCCCACCATCAACGTTTCCGCCTCGCTTCCGGGCGCCAGCCCGGAAACCGTGGCCTCAGCCATGGCGACACCGCTCGAGCGGCAGTTCGGGCGTATTGCCGGCGTCACGCAGATGACCTCGTCGAGCACGCTCGGAGGCACCAGCGTCATCCTGCAATTCGATCTCAACCGGGACATCAACGGGGCGGCCCGCGATGTGCAGGCAGCCATCAATGCGGCCCGCGCCAACCTGCCCGCCAACCTGCCGCAGAATCCGCACTACTGGAAGGTGAACCCGGCCGATGCGCCGATCATGATTCTGGCGCTCACATCGCCGACGCTCAACCAGCCGGAGATGTACGACGCAGCCGACTCCATCCTGGCGCAGAAGATCGCCCAGATTCAGGGCATCGGCCAGGTTTTTGTGGGCGGCAGCGCCAGCCCGGCAGTGCGTGTGGAAGCCAACCCGCTGCAACTGAGCGCCTACGGCATCGGACTGGAGTCCCTGCGGGCAACCCTGGGCGCTGTGAACGTGAACATGGCCAAGGGCTACTTCAAGGATAGCCAGCAGATCGCAGACATCGCGACTACCGACCAGCTTTTCAAAGCAAACGAGTACGCCTCGCTCATTGTGGGTTACAACGCTGCGACCGGCGCCGCTGTGCGCCTGTCCGATCTGGGACAGGTGGTGGATTCAACCTCGAACCTCTATACCGCCGGCCTGGCGAATGGGAAACCGGCCGTGTTGATCATCGTGTTCAAGAGTCCGGGCGCGAACGTGATCGACACAGTAGACCGGGTAAAGGCAGCGATGCCCAGCCTTGCGGCTTCTATTTCGCCCATGATTCACACGACGGTGGTGCTGGATCGCACGGTCACCATCCGCGCCGCTGTAAAGGATGTGGAGATAACCCTGGTGATCTCCATCCTGCTGGTGATCCTGGTCGTCTTCCTCTTCCTGCGGGATACGTGGGCCACCATCATCCCCAGCGTAGCCGTGCCGCTTTCACTGGTCGGCACCTTTGGCATCATGTACCTGCTGGGCTACACGCTGGACAACCTGTCCCTGATGGCGCTCACCATCTCGACGGGCTTCGTGGTAGACGACGCGATCGTCGTCATCGAAAACATCAGCCGCTATCTGGAACAGGGCATGACGCCCTTCGATGCGGCCATGCGCGGCTCCAAGGAGATCGGCTTCACCGTGCTCTCCATGAGCACGTCCCTCATCGCTGTATTCATACCGATCCTGCTGATGGGCGGTATCGTAGGCCGGCTCTTCCGCGAGTTCGCCGTTACGCTGAGCGTGGCCATTGCCGTATCGCTGGTGGTTTCGCTCACCACCACGCCGATGATGTGCGCCAAGTTCCTGAAGCAGCATGATCCCGGGTCGCACGGACGCTTCTACCTGCTGGGTGAGCGATTCTTCAACTGGATGCTGGGCGGCTATGAGCGCGGCTTACGCTGGGTGCTTGCCCACCAGCTACCGGTACTTTTGATCGCAATCGGGACGCTGGCGCTGAACATCTACCTGTTTATTCTGGTGCCGAAAGGCTTCTTTCCGCAGCAGGATACCGGGCGCATCGGCGGGTCGGCGCGCGCCTCGCAGGACATCTCCTTCGATGCCATGAAGGTCAAGCAGGCGGAGTTGGCGCGTATCGTGCAGCAGGATCCGGGTGTGGAATACGTCATGGCCTTTGCTGGCGGGCAGGGCGGAGGCGCAACCACCAACGTCGGACGGATGTTTATTTCCCTCAAGCCGCTCAGCGAACGCAAGATTTCCTCCGATCAGATCATCAATCGACTTCGGGGAAAGTTGTCCAGCATCCCCGGTATAACGCTCTTTCTCCAGTCATCGCAGGACATCACGGTCGGCGGGCGGGCGAGCGATGCGCAATATCAGTACACGCTGGAATCCGCCAATCTTGACGACCTGAATAACTGGGCGCCCCGGCTGCTGGCCAAAATGCGCACTATGCCGGAGCTTCGCGATGCCTCGACTGACCAGCAGGACGCAGGCCTAGAGGCGCAACTCGTGATTGACCGTGACACTGCTTCACGGCTCGGCATTACGCCGCAGGATGTGGATAACGTTCTGTACGACGCCTTCGGCCAGCGTCAGGTTTCGACCATGTACAAAGAGCTGAACCAGTACTACGTCGTGATGGAGGTCGATCCAAGGTACCAGCGCGATCCGGACGCGCTCAGCAACATCTACGTCCGATCCAGCAATGGCAGCCAGGTTCCGCTGTCGGCGATTTCGCATTTTGAAACCCGGCGCACTGCGCTGGCCGTGAACCACCAGGGGCAATATCCGGCGGTAACGCTCAGCTTTAATCTTGCTCCCGGGGTTGCCCTGGGGCAGGCCACCACCGCGCTTGAGAATGCCGAACGCGAGATCGGGATGCCCGGTTCCGTGCAGGCCAGCTTCGCGGGAACGGCGCAAGCTTTCCAATCGTCGCTGGCGAGCGAACCGATGCTGATCGTTGCGGCGCTCGGGACCGTGTATATTGTGCTCGGCATCCTGTATGAGAGCTATGTTCATCCCATCACCATTCTGTCCACCCTGCCCTCGGCGGGCGTGGGCGCCATCCTGGCGCTGCTGATCACCCACACCGACCTCAGCGTGATCGCGCTGATCGGCATCATCCTGCTGATCGGGATCGTGAAGAAGAACGCCATCATGATGATCGATTTCGCGCTCGATGCGGAGCGGCGGGAAGGGAAGTCGCCTGAAGAAGCGATCTACCAAGCGTGCCTGTTGCGCTTCCGCCCCATCATGATGACCACCATGGCGGCGCTGCTGGGCGGCTTGCCGCTGGCGCTCGGCACCGGAACGGGGTCGGAGTTGCGGCGCCCCCTCGGCATCACCATCGTCGGCGGGCTGATCGTCTCGCAGATGCTGACGCTGTTCACCACTCCGGTGGTCTATCTGTTCTTCGACAGGTTACGTTTATTCTTTATCCCCGGCCATAAGGATCGTCTGCTCGAGGCGCCCCAGGCGGGGGATTAAGGGCCGCCGTTCTCTGCAATCCGCTTGCTTCAGTTCGTGTTGCCTTTCAGAATTTCTGCGGCACTCTGGCCTTGTGTAACAACCGCGTTGGAACCTTGCACGAGGATCCAGCGCTTTCCGGTTTTCCGCCACACAACTGCAAACCGCACCGGGACTGCTGGCCGTTTGCCGACAGAAAAAGGCGCATTGAAGACGATGGATTCTATGGTGGCGCCGTGTACTACGGAGACGTCCCGCCATTGCCCGACGACCGCATTTCCGCCCCAGAGACGAGCATCCTCCCGCATCATCTCTCGTACGCCCGCGGCTCCGCGAAAGACCTCGGCCTGATCGCTTCCATACATGGTGGAGCTCTCATCAATGGACGCGAGCACAGCCGCGCTATCGCTCCGCATGTATGAGTCGAGAAAGGCGCGCGTGCGGGCTTGCACGTCTGCTGCTTGGGCGTGTGCCCGGTCGGTCCAATGCAGAAAGCCAACGAAATTGTCAGGAGAGTCAGAATCCGGCGCACGCGCATACTCGGGTCCTCGCTTTGCTATACGGATCCCTTTAGCGTACGGTTCCCGAACGCTTGGGAAAGGTCGCCTCCTATTGCGCCTTGCCATTGTGGAGCAGGCGCGCGATCCAACGACCATCTTATAGACCATCTATAGAACAACGCATCGCACAAAAGCCGAGGCAGCACCCCTGGGGTGCTGCCTCGGTTGCTATCTATTTCCAGCGTTACTTAGCGAAGGCCCGCTCCAGCGCCTCGGCCGAGCAGGTCATCTTTTTTTCGGGATAATAGGCGTTCGTGATGTACTGCTCCAGCATGCGTTGCGTGTTGAAGAAGGAGCCGTTCATGGCGATGGTGGTTTGCATCAGTTTGCGCCAGGCCTGACGGTTGCCATAGTAGAGAGGAAGTATCGGCAGTCTCGAGTTTGCTGTAGAGGCTGGCTGCTTCTTCAGTGTCGGTGTTGCCATCGGCAATAGCCCAACCGGTCACGCCCTCGATACAGCCCTCGATCCACCAACCGTCGAGAATGCTGAGGCTGGGTACGCCATTGAGTGCCGCCTTCATGCCGCTGGTGCCGGATGCCTCATACGGGCGCTGCGGATTATTGAGCCAAAGGTCCACACCGCCGGTCAGCAATGCGCCGAGTTCCCACTCGTAATTCTCGAGATAAATGATCCGCAGCTTGTCTTCGAGCCCCTGGGCGGAAAGCCGAGCCGCTGCTTCGAAGATGTGCCGGATGATCCCTTTGCCGGGCTCGTCCGCCGGATGCGCTTTGCCGCCATAGAGGATCTGGAGGCCGCCGGCTTCCTGCGCGATGCGCACGAGCCGCTCCGGATCACTGAACAGCAGGTCGCCGCGTTTGTATGTGGCCACGCGCCTGGCGAAACCGATGGTGAAGACATCGGGACGCAGCGCGATACCGGTGCGGGCAGTGACTTCATCCAGCAGGACGCGCTTTTGCTCCTCGTGGGCGCGCTCGATCTCTTCTTCCGGAATGTCGATGGCGTAGCGGAGGTGCACGTTGTCCTGGCGCCAGCGTGGCAGATGGCGGTCAAAGGCTGTCTGCATGGGTTGCGAAGTCCAGGTGCCGGCATGGACGCCGTTGGTGATGGCATCGATCTGGTACTCGGGAAACATGGCGCGCGACACCTTGCCGTGCTGCATGGCAACGCCATTCACATAACGCGAAAGCCGCAGGGCGATGTACGTGACGTTGAGCATGCCTTCGTGAACCCCGCCGATACGCTCGACCACCTGGGTAGCCTCAGGTCCGAGAATGCGGTACGCCTGCTCCATCGAGAATCGGTCGTGTCCGGCCGGCACCGGCGTGTGCGTGGTGAACACGCAGCGCTGGCGCACCTGGTCCAAATCGCGGTCCACTGCGCTTGAGAATGCACCGCCGCTCAGAGTTTTCTCGAGCAGGGCGATGGTGAGCAGCGCGGCATGTCCCTCGTTCATGTGGTATACATTCACGTCGTAACCGAGGGCATCGAGCATGCGGAAGCCGCCCATGCCTAGCACAATCTCCTGCGCCAGCCGGTAATTGGTATCGCCGCCATACAGGTGATCCGTCAGGGCGCGATCGCGCGGATCGTTTTGCTCCAGGTCGGTATCCAGCAGATAGATGGGAATGATGTGCCCGGTCACGCCTTCCATCTCATGCCGCCAGGCCCGGATGAATACCGGACGGCCTTCGATGGTGACCGCAACCAGCGGCTCTTCCGGCTTGAGCACCGATTCCGGATTCCAGGGCTGGTCTGCCTCATGCTGGTTGCCATTCCCATCCAGCGTCTGGCGAAAATACCCGCGCCGATGCAGCAGCGTGACAGCGGCCAAAGGCAGTCCCAGGTCGGCAGCGGAGCGCAATGTATCTCCGGCGAGCACGCCCAGGCCGCCGCTGTAGGTGGGGAAGCCCGGATCGATGGCGATTTCCATCGAAAAGTACCCTACGTGGCCGTCAATGTTGGAAAGGTTCAAGGGGGACAAATTTCCCCACTTCGACGAGTAATGCATCCGGATATATCCTCCGCGCCGTGGCCGGTCGGTGTTCCTGGTATATAAAAAGACCCGAAAATGAGTCGGGTGTTCCTGCACTCCGTACTGATTTTATGCAGCTACGGGGTTGATAAAACGCCGGCATAGTGATCAGCCGGAACCAGTGTTGATTCTATTGAGCAATTTTAGCAAGTCATTGCGTGAAAGCCTATGCACGATTTGTGGCATAGTAGGTAACTTCTGTACTGCCGTGACCTGATCCATGTAAAATTTCCACAGAAAACATCGGATTTGGCGTGGCCTCAGAAAGAATGGCGCCATCGAATGCCTCCCCATTCACTCCTGCGCGCCCCAACACGAGTAGCAAGGTACGATGCGAAAGAATCTTGCCCGTTGTGGACGCCTGGACAAAAAGATGCTCATTGGCGCGTAATTTCGTTCGTTTGCTCTCGGAACGGTTCAAAATGCCTCCCCGGCCTCGTCTGCCGCGGCCCGCAAACGGACAGCAATTTCAGGCAGCCACGCTTCATGCTCGGCTTTCATCAGCACAGAGCGGAGACAGGTAACAAACTCACTGTTTGTTGCGTTCGGCCAAGTGTCCCCGGGAAAGAAGTGGACGGGCAGACGCACCAGGGCCAGGTGGAGATCACGCGCGGCCGCCCGATCAAAAATCCTTTGCGCCAGCGCGGATGAGTGCCGGACATCCCGGCCGCGCACCGCCCAGACCACGATGTCGAGCTCCGGCGTAAATGCAGGGACGAAATGCGGATCCTGCGCTACGAGTTCGTGAAGTTCCAATGCGGCTCGCCGGCTGGATTCCAGCCCCTCTGAAAAGGCGCCCCCTTGCGTCATCGGCAGCAACTGCTGGGTGGCCCACAGCGCTACCGCCGACGCGCCAGCGCGCGAGCACTCCAGGCTGATTTCGCCCAGATGAAGCGCGTCCGAAGTGAAGTATGTGTAGGGCGAGTCGTGCTTGTAAAAGCGGCCGACCGCGGGATCGCGAAAGAGCACGCAACCGCAGCCATAGGGCTGCAGCCCATGCTTGTGCGGATCGATCACGATGGAGTCGGCGTCCACCAGTACGTCAAAGGCCGAGCGGGCGCTGGGAGCGAGATTGCGCGCCAGTGTGAAGTAGCCGCCGTACGCCGCATCGACATGCACGCGAAAGCCGTAGCGCTCGCGCAACCGCAGAATCGCATCGAGAGGATCGACGGCGCCCACGCCCGTGGTTCCTAATGTAACCACCACTGTTCCAGCGCCGCCTTTCGCCAGCTCTGCTTCCAGTGCGACCAGGATCCATGCGCCCCTGCGCATCTGTCGCGACGGCGGCGAAAGGAAGCTGTAGCACGGAGGAGATCCGGCGGTGCGTATAGTGGGCCTCCTGCGATGCAAGAACGCGTTCGCCGGGCCGCAGTTGGCCGGCCACCCACAAAGCTTCCAGGTTGGCAAAAGTGCCGCCGCTTGTCAGGTGGCCAAGGTAGGTTTCCCAGCCGAACATACCGGCAATGGCGCGTACCGCTTCCACCTCCATCGCAGAGCTGGCGCGGCCGCCATCCAGCGCATGATTGTTCGGGTTCAGAAACATGGCAAGCGCATAGGCAGCGTGGGCGATGGGGTGGGGCGGCTTGAGCATCTGGCCCGCGTAAAGCGGATGGAAGTACGGGTAGTTGTCCGCCAGTCGCTCCGCTACCCGCTCGAGCACCGCAACGGCTCTGGGGTCTGCCGATGCGCGATCAGTGGGCGGAAGGGAGTGAAAGGCCCGCTGCAGCGCAGGCAGGGATTGGACGAGCAAAGAGAGCACCGCATCATCAGGCATATCTGTCCAGCATACGGCGCGATTTCTGCCGCGTAAGGCGGACGGAAAGGCCGATGCCCAAAGTAATCGCCAGCCCTGTTTTTCGGTTGGAAGCCGAAGCGATTTTGGTAAACTACGATCGCGTTCGGAGGACCGGGCAAGAGCAGTTCTCGCCCACCGCAAGTTCTGCCCGTAGGTTCCGATTCACTAGCGCCAATTCAACATTAGGAAATGCATCACCATGGAACAAGGAACAGTGAAGTGGTTTAACGACGCGAAGGGTTTTGGTTTCATCTCCCGCGAAAACGGGGAAGATGTTTTCGTGCATTTTTCGGCCATCAGCTCCAACGGCTTCAAGAGCCTGCAGGAAGGCCAGGCAGTGCAGTTCAACGTCGTTAAGGGACCCAAGGGTTGGCAGGCGGCCGACGTTCAGCCCCTGTAAGCACCATCGGAATCTCAGGCGAGCAAAGGCGAGGTAATCACTCGCCTTTTGCTTTTGCACCACCGGACGCGTCCGAGCGTGCGTGTCGCGCGCTTACAACCCCCGGTAAGCGCCACCATCGACGAGCAGCGTCTGGCCGGTGATGTAGGAGGCGCGTTCGGAGGCGAGCCAGACAATCGCGTCCGCCACTTCGGCGGGTTCTGCCACGCGGCGGAGCGCGACGTTTTTCGCGAGCATCGCCAGGTACTCGGATTCGGAGATCCCGGCCTCCTGCTGCCGCCGCACAGCCAGTTCTTTCAGCCGCTCGGTTGCGGTATAGCCAGGGCCGACATTGTTGACGGTAATGCCGTCTGGGCCGTACTCGTTCGCCAGCGTTCGTACCAGCCCCGCTACCCCGGTGCGAATGGCATTCGAGAGCACCAGGTTATCGACCGGCTGCTTGACCGTCACGGAGGTAATCGCGATGAAGCGTCCCCAATGGCCTTCGCGCATGCGCGGCAGAACCGCCTGCGCGAACGAAACGACGCTGCGAAGGTTCGTCTGGTAGGCGCTGTCCCACTCCGGGAGGCTGGTCTCGGCAAACGGCTTGGCCGGCGGCCCTCCAGCGTTGGCCACGCAAATGTCGATCCGGTCGAAGCGTTGGTAGGCTTCTTCCACGAAACCGTGCACGCCGGCATCGTCGGTCACGTCGAGCTTCGCTGTCAGCACCTCGACGCCGTGGGTCCGGCGTACTTCCTCGGCCAGCGAAGCCAGGCTTTCCTCATTGCGCGCGCATAGCGCGAGGTGCGCGCCTTCCGCAGCCAAAGCCAAAGCCGTAGCCCGGCCGATGCCGGCGCTGGCGCCCGCCACGATTGCTACCCGTCCTTTGAGTCCGGTTTCCATACGTCGTAAGAGTATGCCAAATCCGCTCGGGTCGGCGCACAAACCCTGCTGCAAATCACGCGGCAAAGATCGCGTATGCTGGAACGGCAAGCAGGAGGCGATGGAGCGATGGCATCCGTACGGCACGAGAGCTTCTCTGAAATACCAGTGGAGCACCTGAACCCGTTGATCGAGCGGCAGCTTGTTTCCGCTGAAAAGGCGATGCTCGCGCGTCTGCTGCTGCGCAAGGGATGCGTGGTGCCCATGCATCAGCACGAAAACGAGCAGATCACTTATATCCTCGCCGGCGCGCTGAAATTCTCTATCGAGAACAGGGAAGTGGTGGTGCGCGCGGGCGAGGTGCTGGTGATCCCGTCAAACGTACCGCACAGCGCCGAGGCCCTGGAGGACACGATCGATCTGGACATCTTCACTCCGCCACGGCAGGACTGGCTCGACGGCACCGACGCCTACCTCCGGGGGACCACAGCGCCCGCGCTTTTGCCGCGGGAACACCACCCGGCGGAAACGGATTAAGGGTAGGGAGGCGCACCAGGATGTTTCCATCTCGCCTTACAGCGCTATGCTCCGGCGCAGCCCGGATGCGTGAGGCCACCTATTTGCGCAAACTGCTGTTCATCGCCGCCCTTCTTGCCTCGCCGGCACTCCTGCCCGCGCAACCTGTCGCGCATACCAGCGGAGTGGCCCGTACCCCGCAGGTAGATCTGGGGTACGAAACCTTCGGCGCCCGTGGCACTGCGCTGCCCGTCCTCGCCGTGAATGGCGGTCCGGGGCTGCCGCACACCTATATGCTGCAAAACGATATGTGGCAGAAGGTCGCCGAGAGCCGGCTGGTGGTCTTCTACGACCAGCGGGGGACCGGGGCTTCCAGGCGCCTTCAGCCAGGCGCGCCGCAGACCATGGACGCCCAGGTCGCTGACCTCGAAGCGGTGCGGGCAAAAGTAGGGATCGAGAAAGTCGCGCTGGTGGGCGACTCCTATGGCGGGCTGCTCGCCATGGCTTACGCCGTGGCGCACCCGGAGCATGTGGCCAAGCTCGTGCTTTCGGATTCGGCGGCGCCTTCCTGGAAGAGCATGGTGCACCTGCTGCCGGAAACCTTTCCCGACATTGAAGAACAGGACGCCGCAGAGCAAAAGAAACTGGGTAACACCACCGATGCCGCTGCGCGCGCGAGCCTGCGCAATCACTTCCGCATGATTTTTTACTCGCCGGAAAAGCGCGACGCCTACATGGCGCATATGGGCGATCTTGGCTACGAGCCGGCCGTCGCCGAGGCGGTCTCAAACGCAACCGCCGATCTCGATCTCACGTCGAAGCTGCCCGGCTTCCGCTTTCCCACGCTCGTGCTCACCGGGCGCTATGACATGAACGTCGCTCCCTTAACGGCGTGGCGCATGGCGCATGCGATTCCAGGGGCGAAGATGGTGTTTTTCGAGCAGAGCGGCCACCTGCCCTCGTATGAAGAGCCGGAAAGGTACCGCACGGTTCTTGAGGCGTTTCTAAACGGGCGCTGAGCGCCCGATTTGCGCGCAAGACGCGCGGTATCGCTCCATGAGCGGAAAACAAGTTGCCGGGAAGCCGCCGCGATAGGAAGGCGTCCACACTGGACCTCTGACCTGATCCCAGGCAGGCTCAGCGTGCCAGGGAAACGGATTGCGAAGGCGTCGGCGGCTCGCTCCCGGCAATCTTCTGTTGGACGTACCCCCAGACAAACCAGCTCAGTCCGCTGACCAGCAACAGCAGGGCGGCCACACCAGCCCAGCGGCCATGGCGCTCCGGGCGGTTCACGTCCTTGCCGCGTGAGCGGCCAACGTTTTGCGCGAACTCCACCCAGGCCTGGTCAGCCTCCGACGCAGGTTCGGGCTGGGAGCTCAGGGCTATATAGCGATTCACCCAGGCCTCTTCGTCCAGGCCGGCAACGCGGGCATAGCTTCGCACGATGCTCTTGTTGAACAGGCCGCCAGGCAACTGGTCGAACCGTTCCTGCTCGACCGCCTGCAGATAGCGGCTGCTTATCTTGGTGGCA
The DNA here is from genome assembly GCA_963767705.1 of uncultured Acidobacteriaceae bacterium. Classification (GTDB taxonomy): domain Bacteria; phylum Acidobacteriota; class Terriglobia; order Terriglobales; family Acidobacteriaceae; genus CAWCJL01. The sequence goes on from CAVYEO010000001.1 coordinate 109,998, forward strand.
TTGACAATCGCCTCAAGAGTCACGCCGCGTGCCTCTCTCGCCTTGCGCAGATCTTCGCCGAAGTTGCCCATATCCGTTCGCTGCCTCAGCACTCAGGAGCCCTGTTCGTACCGTGCCTGGCACTTTCTTTCAACCTACGGTCTTTGTTCTGTGCCAGTCAAATAAAAACATTGCTATAGCTCTTATCGGCCAGCACCCAGGCAAACATGAGGCTACGCCGGAATAACTTCCGCCGCTGCACTACTTTTGGGGTACAGCAGTTTTCCTGCAAGGTAAGCCGAAGCCACAAAAGGCCGCGCAGCCTTTCCCTTAAAAAAGCCGCCTTGCACAGCAGTGAGCGACTCCCAGTAGCAGGAAAACTGCTCTGGAAAGGCTGCCCGTTCGGGGTCCGCTCTCCGCTTGCTTTGTTACACTCGCCACATGAACAAGCTTGTGGCCGGCAACCTGCTGCATCGGCCTTTGCGCGCTGCTATCAGCGTGCTGGCGGTCGCCATCGAGGTCATCATGATCCTGTCGATCGCTGCTATTATGATCGGCCAGGTCAATGGAGCGCGAAAAAGCACTAGCGGCATTGGCGCAGATATGATCGTGCGGCCGCCGAATGCCAGCTTCCTGACTGCCGTAGGCGGCGCCCCTGTGCCGGCCAAAGTAGCAGACGTCCTGCGCAAGCTGCCCCACGTGGCTGTAGTTGCTCCCGTTATCACGCAGTTGAGCACCAACGGCGCGGTCGAAAGCATCTGGGGTATCGACTTCGAAAGTTACAACGCGTTGCGTCCCTTCCGCTTCCTGGCGGGCCAGCCCTTTACCGGCCCGAACGACGCTATTGTGGATGACTACTTCGCGCACACCGGTAAGGGATACCGTGTCGGCGACACCATCCAGATCTTTAATCATCCGTTTCGCATCTGCGGCATCGTCGAGCATGGAAAGGGTGGTCGCAAATTCGTCCCCATCCGCACCCTGGGCGCGCTGAACGGGGAAGAGAACAACGCCTCGCTCTTTTATATAAGGAGCGATGACCAGCGGAACCAGGACGCGATCCGGCGGGAAATTCTCGCCACCCCAGGCATGGCACAGTACCAGGTACAGACGCTGGATGAGTGGCTCTCCATGATGACGCCATCGCGTTTGCCGGCCTTCAACATCGCGCTCAACGTCGTGATCTCAATCGCGGTCATTGTCGGCTTTATCGTGATCTTCCAGTCCATGTACACGGCCGTGATGGAGCGCACCCGGGAGATCGGCATCTTAAAATCGCTCGGCGCCAACAAGCTCTACATCGTGAACGTTGTTATGCGCGAAACGGCGATCTTCTCCGTGGCTGGCATTCTGCTGGGCATCCTGCTTACATTCGCCATCAAGGGCATCATGAGCGCCCGTTTCCCCACGCTGCCCTTCCCGGTGCAGCCATCGTGGATGCTGCGTACGGCGCTGCTGGCCTTCGTCGGCGCGATGCTCGGCGCGGTGTATCCTGCGCTGAAAGCAGCGCGAAAGGATCCCATTGACGCCCTGGCTTACGAATAGCCGGGAGTATTCCATCCCGGAACGCGCCATTCCGGCCGGGCGAGCGGCTCCCAGACCGGTCCTGGTCAACCGGAGCGCCCCTTCTGTTTCGACCGTAGCGGCGGAGACGCCTTGGCGGCTCTGGGTGAACTCCGGCCTGGTGCTCCTGACGGTGCTGGTGTATGGGCTCTACTTTCTTCACCTGACAGCGGACTTCCCCAACCAGTTTCCCTTGCAGGACTGGGCGAAGTACACCGATGAGGGCTGGTACGCGAACGCTGCGATCCGTCATTTTCTTTGGGGCCACTGGTACCTGCACGGAGATTTCAACCCGGCCGTGGCGCTGCCTGTCTGGCCGCTGCTGGAAGCGGCGCTCTTCCACTTCACCGGCGTCAGTGTTCAGGCCGTTCGCGCGCTCACCGTGGTGGTCTTCGGCTTTACGCTCCTGTTTGCCTATTTGCTGGTGCGCCGGTGGGAGTCCCGCACCGTGGCGCTCTCGGTGGTAGCAATCGCGGCGGCGAGCCCTTTCCTGTACGCCTTTGACCGCATCGCGATCCTGGAGCCGCTGATCCTCTGCCTGATGCTCGCGGCCATGCTGCTTGCCGACACCATCGCGCGCAGCCGGACCGGCCCTGCGCTCTATGGCCGATGCGTACTGCTGGGGCTGCTGCTGGTCGCGATGGTGCTGACCAAGACGACTGCGGCCTTCGTCTTCCCCTCGATCCTCTACATGCTCTGGTACCCGCAACGTAAAAAGCTTCGGCAGTTCTGGATGCGCGCGGCGGTTCCGGCGCTGGTCGCCGCAGCCCTCGGCTCCATCTACTACTTCGCGCTGGTGCGTGCGCATTACAAGGCGGACTTCTTCTATCTCTTCAAGGCCAATAACTGGGGCCATCCGGCGAACTGGAAGCTCTGGATCCTGGCTGGCTATTTCTCTATAAAATCGCTGCTCTGGCCCGACCGCGGTTTCGCCTATCTCGCCGGCGCCGTTCTGCTGCTCTCTCTCTTCCGGCCATTCCGCCAGTTGTGGCGCATCCCGCTGTATCCGGCAAGCGTCCTTGCAGCAGGCACGATGCTGTTCTTCGTCTTCTGGCACAACAACCAGCAGCCGCGGTACTTCCTCGTCGTGGCGATGCCGTATTTCTTCATGGCTGCTCTCGGGGTCGCCGCGATTCTGCGCCAGAACCGGCGAGCAGGCACTGTGGCGGGAGCGGTCGTCTTGCTGCTGGCGGCAAACAATCTGCGGCAGACAATCGGTTACGTCGCACATCCGGAGTACACCTGGATCAACGCGGCGCGAAACCTGACCGCCTATATCAACAGCCATCCGAACGGGAACCGGCTCCTGCTTTCGATCAGTGGCGATGAGATCAGCTTGATGACCGGTCTGCCGGCGATCTGTGACGATTTCGGGACGTACGATCTTCCGGATCGCGTCGACACGTACCAGCCCGGCTGGTATGCCTCCTGGAACGATGTCGATCCCGGCACGCTCGAAGACATTCACGCCAATGATCGCCTGGTGAAAGTGGCGAGCTTCCCCGCGCTGAACGACCCGAACCGCAATGTGCTGATCCTGTACAAGATGCTTCCGCAGCCCGGTCCCGACGAAGGGGTTGTCGTCGAGGAGTAGAGAGCAGGCACTTCGGCCGCTCGCTAAATCGAATCCGGATCGAGCAGCGCGAGGGCGTCGAGGTGTCCGCGTTCGCGCGCATAATCTGCCGCGGTCTTGCCCCGGTCGCAACGGGCCTGCCGGTCAGCGCCGGCGGCAAGCAGGAGGGCGATCAAAGGCGCATCTCCCGAGGCCGCTGCCTGCAGCAGGGGAGTGAAGCCCCCCGCCTGCACCGCGTTGGGATCTGCGCCGTGCTCCAGCAATATGCGCACTGTATCCGGGTTGCGGCCCAGGGCTATCACTGCGTGCAGCGGCTGATTGCGCAGCGCATTCGACGACCTCTGGTGAACGTCTGCGTCTTTTTGGAGCAGCAGCGTGACCGCGTCCGGCGAACCGAAGGCAGCAGCCAGGTGCAGGGGTGTCCATCCGTCGGCAGAGGTCGCGGAAACGGATGCCGGGTCCTGCTCCATTAAAAAGGAAAGCCGCCCCGTGTTGCCCACGGCGGCGGCTTCAAACACATCCAGATCAGGGAGGCCGGAGAGCAGGAAATCCCGAATGACCGTTTGTCCGATATAGATCGACCACATGAGCGCGGAGACTCCCTGCGCGTCCCGGCTTACGGCGATCTCCGGATCATCTTCCACCCAGGCGGCGATTTCCTTCGTATCGCCCCGACGGATCAGATCGATAAACTTCTGGCTCACTATTTCAATGTAGCAGCCGCCACCGTGGTGGCACCGGTGGCGTGAAGCTCCGGCGCAGGTGCCGCTTTCTGCGCGACCTGGGAGGGAGCGGATCCGGATTTTGGCCGGGTCCGGTCCGAGTAGATCCGGAAGGTAACGTCAAGATTCACAAGCACCGGGACGACCTTGCCATCCTGCGTGCCCGGGCGGAACTGCGCCCGCTCCACGGCCTCCACCGCCTTCTCATCCAGGCCAAAACCGATAGGCCGCACAATCGTCACCTGCCCGGGCTTGCCGGACGGACTCACAACCGTCTGCAGCAGGATCATGCCGGCAATACCGCTCTTCTGGGCGTAATCGTTGGAATCCGGATTGATCATCGTCAGCAGGTGTGGCGCCTTTACATCGCCACCCGCACGCAGCGCAGCGGCATCCGTGGCGGAGCGCACCTTGCCCGCCTTGGTCGCGAAATATGTCTGCCAGTAGCCCGGAAGGGTATCGATTACGGATTGATCGACTGCCGTAGCGAAAATCTTGTCCAGCGCTGCGGAAAGCACGACATAGCTTTCCTTGGGATCGTGGTGCGCGGCACTGTCCTTTGCGGTATCGGCCTGCGGCTTCAATGCACTCGGCTCGACCTCCGCTGGGCTGTTCGCAATGTCATTCTCGGTCAAACCCACGCCGGTCCGCTCACCCTCAGTCGGTTTCTGCTCGGTTACCGCGACGGACGCGCCACCTTTGCCGTCCTTCGCGGCTTTCGCCTGGTCCTTTTCCTTGCTCTTCTTTTTCTTCTTTTCCGGTTCGATCACCAGGCGTTCAATGGTGATCTCGACCGGTTTACCGGCCACCTTGATGCTCTCGTACGGCGTGGAGTCGTCCTCGTACGGAAGCGCGCCAAAGAAATGCAAGCCGACGCGGTCTCCTTCGATCTCCACAGAGTGCTTGGTGAAATGGACCTTCTTGACCTCCACTCCTGAAAGCGTGAAGGAGCCGCGCGCTGGATTGCCCTCCACCTTGCCGTCCGTCCCGAACTCCAGATGGTCGTCGAGGTAGAAGCCGCGCAGAAACAGTGTCTTGCCCTGGAGGCGCTGCTCAATGGCTTCGGGCGTGGTCGCAGCGGCGGTGGAAATGTTCACGGCAGGAGGGACGGTTGGGGCAGTTGCAGTGGCCGCGAAAAGGGCGCCCATGGAGAGCGCAAGCAAAGCCGAAACGGCGGGAGTCGCGTAGCGTAGACGCATACAGGGCCTTTCTGAAACAGGGGGCAGATTGCCGGCGGACCGGCCGCCGGAGTATCCCCGGCAAAGCAGGTTCGGCGCCGCTCCCGCAGTCCCGGCCGTCCGGTTGCGGACCGTCCAGGTACCCGGGATGTGAGCCTCTTCCATCTAAAGACCAGCGCCCGAGCGGGGCAATGAACCGAACGTGGCTCCCCGATACAACTTTCGGAGGTTGACGGCGCCGCCACCACTTCGAGTTACTTCACTGCCGACCCGGATTCGCATGGCAACGACCCGCCACGCCGTTGACGGAGTGTTACGGCTACGGTATTCTGAAGACCTTGCGCGGTGGTGCGCCTGCTCGCTGTTTGTTTCGCGAACTGCCAGGCCTGGACATCGAATCGAACGCTTCGGTGTTCGTACGCGCGACTCACACGACGAAAGCTTTGCATCGTGGGTGAGCCAGGGGCTTAGACGCCTTTACCAGGCGCATTGCCAGCCATTGCAGTGCCGTAGCTCCGGGATGCGGAGCAACGGAAGTTGGGGAGCAGAGATGGGAACGATGTCAACCTACATGCCAAGCGCGCATGAGATCGCCCGCAAATGGTTCGTTGTCGACGCCACGGGCAAGACGCTGGGGCGTCTCGCGACCGAGGCGGCCAACATCCTGAGTGGGAAGAACAACCCGAAGTACACGCCCTTCATGGACCTCGGCGATCACGTCATCGTGATCAACGCCGCGAAGGTGCGGCTGACCGGCCTCAAGAGCCAGCAGAAGACCTATCGCCGCTACACCGGCTTTCCCGGTGGCCTGCGCGAAGAGTCGTTTGTTCGCCTGCTCGACCGCCGGCCGGAAAAGATCATCGAAGAAGCCGTAAAAGGCATGTTGCCCAAGACCAAGCTGGGGCGCCAGATGGGCACCAAGCTCAAGGTTTACCGCGACGACAAGCACCCGCACCAGGCCCAGCAGCCGCAACCGCTGACTTTGGCCGAGGCCGCCCGCTAGAAGACCGCAACAGCACCAGGCACGATTTACAGAAAGATCAGGATACCGATGGCAGATTTGGTTCAGTACTACGGAACGGGGCGGCGCAAAGCAAGCGTCGCGCGCGTGTTTTTGCGCCCGGGCAGCGGCAACTTCGTCGTCAACCGCAAGCCGTTTGAAACCTACTTCGTCACCGAGCAGCAGCGCGTTTCCGCCAAGCGGCCGCTCAAGCTCACCGAACTCCTGCAGAGCTTCGACGTGCTCACCAGCGTCTCCGGCGGCGGGGTCAGCGCCCAGGCTGATGCGGTCAAGATGGGCATCGCCCGCGCTCTGCTCGAGTTCAACGCGGAATTGCGCAAGACGCTCAAGGCCGACGGCCTCCTCTCGCGAGACGCACGTATCAAGGAACGCAAGAAGTACGGCCAAAAAGGCGCCCGCAAGCGCTTCCAGTTCTCCAAGCGGTAATCGCTTCGAGTTCTGCCCGTCGCTTCGAGTTCTGATGGAACGGTTTCGGCCCTGCTTTCCCTAGTTGGAGAGCAGGGCCACACAGGTGTAAGGCAGTAAATCTCCCCCAGGGTGGGGGATAAATCCAGCCGCGGCTCAACCGCCGGCGGGATGCAATTCACGAGGAGGTCGTTTGGCCACTATCACCATGAAGGAGCTGCTCGAAGCAGGTGTTCACTTCGGGCATCAGACCAAGCGCTGGAATCCGCGGATGAAGGAATATATCTTCGGCGAGCGCAACGGTATCTACATCATCGATCTGCAGAAGACCTTGAAGATGTTCAAGGAGGCCAGCAAGTACGTTACCGACCTGACGGCCTCGGGCAAGGTCATCCTGTTTGTCGGCACCAAGCGCCAGGCCCAGGACGCGATCGCCGAAGAGGCGAACCGCTGCGGCATGTTCTACATCAACCAGCGCTGGCTGGGTGGCTTGCTGACCAACTGGATCACGGTACAGAAGTCGGTGAAGCGCCTTCAGGAACTCGATGAAATGGCCACGGACGGCCGCTACGACCTGCTTACCAAGAAGGAAGTCATCAAGCTCGAACGCGAGCGCAAGCACCTCCAGGCCAACCTCGCCGGCATCAAGAATATGAAGCGGCTGCCGGATGCGCTCTTCATCGTGGACTCGAACAACGAAGCCATCGCCGTCAAGGAAGCCCGCAAGCTGGGCATTCCAGTTGTCGCAGTGGTGGATACGAATTGCGATCCGACCGTCGTCGATTACGTGATCCCCGGCAATGACGATGCGCTCCGCGCCATCCGCCTCTTCACCTCCAAGATCTCCGATTCGGTGGTCGAAGGCGTGGGCATGTCCGGCGACAAGCAGTTTGCTGATGCTACAACCGGCACAACCGCCCTTCCTGTTGAATCTGCCTTCCTGGGCGAGGAAGCCCCGGTAGCCGGCCAGCCGATCGACAGCCTTGAAGCCGGCGCGGACGAGACGCCGGTCGAAGAAGTTGACCTTGAAGCGGCGCTGGGCGGCGGCATTCGCAAGGCCCCTGGCACCATCGGCGCCGAGGAGCCCGAAGCCGTTGCCGAGGGCGGCGACTAAGCAATCGATCGCGGTGTTTGAAACAGGCGTGGCCGCGAACTCTCTTCCGGCCACGCTTTTTCGTATGTGCAATCTCCGGCGCCCATGGGTGCCGACACTCAAAGGATGGAAGCAAGGATGTCGACAACAACTGAAAAGATCGATGCAAAGCTGGTAAAGGAACTCCGGGAAAAATCGGGCGCGCCCATGGGCGACTGCCTCAAGGCCCTGCAGGAGTCCAAGGGCGAGATGGAAGAGGCCTTCGTGATCCTGCGCAAGCGGGGCATGGCCTCCGCGCAGAAGAAGGCCTCGCGCACCACCAACGAGGGCGCAGTCGGCAACTACATCCACGCCGGCGGTAAAATCGGCGTGCTGGTCGAAGTCAACTGCGAAAGCGACTTCGTCGCCCGCACCGCTGACTTCCAGGAACTGCTGCGTGACATCGCCATGCACATCGCCGCCACCGACCCGCGCTACATCCGCCGCGAGGACGTCACCTCCGAGGACCTCGACCGCGAGAAGGATATCTTCCGCTCACAGGCCGCGCAGACCGGCAAGCCCGCCCCGGTGATCGAGAAGATCGTCGAAGGCAAGATGTCGAAGTTCTACGAAGAGGTCTGCCTCCTGGAGCAGCCCTTCATCAAGGACCAGGCCATCTCCATCAAGGACATGATCGCCACCAAGGTCGGCAAACTCGGCGAAAACATCACCGTCCGCCGCTTCGCCCGTTTCAAAGTCGGCGACCCCAACTGGACCGTGGCGCAGACTAAAGCGGTAGGTGAAGAAGGTGCGCAGGCGTAACTCCACTACAGCAAGAAACTGAAAAGGCCCGGAGCAATCCGGGCCTTCGTATTCTTGAGGATGCCTAAGACAAATTTGTTTGCTCGCTTTCTCATTTGCCCATTTGGGATAATCAATTGGAGGCTCTAATGTCCCTGTCGCATGCTCCTATCGATTTCATCGCCTACGATCCAGAGGGCCAGATTGTCTTGTTGGCGGAAGCGAAGAACCGGCATGGTACGTCGGATTCATGGGCGGCAAAGCTGCGCCGAAATATGCTCGCCCATGGCGTCCTGCCGAAGTCTCAATTCTTTGTCATCGCGACCCCAGAACGCATTTACGGTTGGAAGCAGGACAACTCGTCACCCATGGATATGCTGCCGCAATTCACAGTCGATGCAACGCGAGCTTTACAGCCCTATTACGCAAGACTGAATCAAAAATCTGTCGACATAAGTCCCAGGGCGTTCGAGTTGCTGATACTTACATGGCTCACTGACATTGCGAGATCGACTTTAGATCAGCCGGAAATCGACCCTTCGCTGGCGTCATTGGCAGAATCCGGTTTGCTCTCGTCTTTACAGAAGGCCGAAATCGAGATGAATCCGGCCAAATGAACGTCTACGTTGAATCTAACTTCGTGCTCGAGCACGCGTTGGAGCAAGAAGAGCGTGACAGCTGCATTAAGATAATTCAGCTAGCGTCCGTTCAGCAGATCGCTCTTGTAATTCCAGCGTTTTCTCTTGCAGAACCTCACCAAGCAATCGCGAGTAAAGCGAAAGTGCGCTTGCGGCTGAGCCATGAGCTGCGTACTCAACTACGCGAACTCGGCAGGTCACGACCATACCGAGAGGTGCCCCTAACATTTGGAGAATTACCGGCGACCTTGATTGAAAGGGATCAGTTTGAATACGAGGGCGTCCGAAGAGCCGTATCAGAACTTATTGAAACCTCTGAGGTCATCTCTCTCACTTCAGCAGTGCTTCGTTCAGCTGCCGATATAGAAATCGAGTATGGTCTTTCGGGACAAGACGCGATTGTACTTGCGTCAGTGCTTTCTCACTTGGAATCTACGAAGCCCAACGAGAGCTGCTTTTTGAATCGCAACTACAAGGACTTCGATGACCCATCAATACGCGAAAAGCTTGAGATTTCGAACTGTAAGTTCTTTCCAAAATTTGCACCCGCAGTAGCGCACATATTGGCAAGACTCAATGGCAGCTAAATAGATAGCGGCATGCCGAACATTCTGAGGGCTTTCCTAAGCTGAACATTCTGAGACTGTGGTAAAGACAATGACAAATCTGGCATCCTGCAGATTGTCGAGACCAAAAAGGGAGTATCCAAGGTGACTTCCACCTGCCGAGCTTTAGGAACAGCCGCCCTGCTCGCCGGATCGCTCCTGACCTCCAGGTTCGCGCAGCCGGACTCGCAAAAGGTCGCCAGCGGCCAACGCGAGATCCTGCTGCAGGCCGACCAGGCATGGACGGGCAAGCCCTACACCCACTACCCCAGCAGGCAGCCGCAACTCACGATGATCAGGCTGACCATCGCGCCGCATAGCGTCCTGCCCTGGCACACCCATCCTTACCCCAACGCCGCCTATGTGCTATCCGGCACGCTGACGGTGCACGACCGCGCCACAGGCAAGACGCGGACGATTCATCAGGGCGAAGCCTTCGCAGAGTCAGTCGACGCAGTGCACCGCGGCGAAACCGGCGACGAGCCGGCAGTGCTGCTCATCACCTACGCTGGCACTCCCGGCGTCCCCACCTCGATCCCGGCGAAGGGTGAAAAGCCGGAATACTGAGTACCCAAAACTTCACGCAGAATACGCCGCTTCCCCCACGTCATCTCTGAAACGACAACTCCAACTCCACACCCGAGTAGTTCACGCGTGGCGCCAGCTGTCGATCGGGGCCTTGCTCGAAATGCACCAGTCCGTAACGTTCCATATTCTTGAGAGTTCTGGACAGGTTTGAGGTCGCCCGGCCGGATCTCTGTGCCAGCTCTTTCAAGGATTGCGGCTCTGTCTCAAGGATGAGCTGCAGCAGCATCCTGTTCTGCTCGGAAAGCACTTGAGATAGAGACTCAATCGATTCAAACCAAACCTTTGGCTCATCTTTTCGCGGAACGTACTCACCTTTCGCGATGGCCATCGTGCGCTTCTTATAGGCTTCACGGGAGGCAATTCCAACCTTTAAAGTAGTCACGGCTTTGTGCTCCTTTCTTTCAGGATCTGGTCGACCTCGTGCCAAAAATCCGCGAGCAGAGTAGCGGCGTCAGCATAGTGGTAGAAGCGAACTCGCTCGCCCGTGTGCTTGTGATCGTATTCAATGCGTGTCCGCGCGCCCGGCCCGGTGCCTTCCTTAATCGAGTGCGCATTGTCGAATCCAAGCAGACGCAAACCGCTTTCACCATGCAGGGTCAATGAGTAATCCAATCCATGAGGCTTCTCCGGGCTCGGCGGGACTCGGTTGACCTCGAACTTTACCCAGAATGAACCCTCAATGACGAAGGTCTCACGGTCCAGCAGCAACAGGGTGTCAAGGCCTGGATCGCGGTCCATCACTCGCGATGTTATCAACCGACGATAACACATGCAATACGAGGTGTATGGTCTGGAATTGGCGAGGCGTTCCGTTCATAGTAGAGAATCGTTTACGGGAGGGAACGGTGAAGCTTGGCTCGCCTTGGCATTTGCGACCATCTCGGGCCATCCTGGCGGTGGGGGCTCTGTTCCTGTTTCTAACCGTTCCTATTTTCCCGTTTGGACGTACCGTACACGCGCAATCTACGGACACCGCCACACAAACCGACCTGGCCAACTGCCGTCCCTACCGCGTCACCACCCTCCCCGGAAGCCACCAGTTCGCCAGCGACTTCATCGAGGCCATCACCACCGACCCCGCTTCCCGCGCCAAATCCCCGGAGACGCTCTGGGCCCTTACGGCAGACCTGAGCGACAAGGTTCTTCCGCAGGACCGCGCGCTCTATATCGCGAAATCCACCAATGGCGGCGCAGCCTGGACCGAGGTCGCGCGCGTGGACTCCCGCTACTTCGACGCCACGATCGGCGAGGGACTGCGGAACGGCTTCAGCGTCTCCCCCGGCGGCACCTATTTCGTGGTCACCACCCAGAAGGGCGCCTTTCAGATATTTCCTCAGTCGGACCCGTCGGAGCCCCTGGTAAAGCCCATCGCAGGTCCCCGGGTGCCGGACTCCCCGCCAAAGATACCCATTCCGAAGAAACCGGGCGACCCCGTCCGGGCCAATATCGCCGGCATCACCGCCGATGGCAGACACATGATCCTCGGCTATGGCTACTTCGATCTTCAGCCGCAACTCTTCAGCTACCACCTGGGGGAAGACGCCTCCTGGGTCGCAGACGGGCCGCTTCCTCCGCTCCCCACCCGCATGGACATCCTCTCCATGCAATTCGGCAGCCGCGGAGTTCTCTATGTGGGCACAGGCGATCAGCTCTACGCTTACAGCCTCTCTACACGGAGGTGGAGACGCATTGCCGGCGTCGGCCCGGACTCCGCCATCCACGGCATGAGCATGGTGGGAGGCCTTCACCTGGCGGCCTGCTGGGGCGTGTATCTTCCTGCAGGCTCGGGCACGGTCAGGCGCATCACCGACGCAAAATTTCTCCTGCACCGGGGCACAGACGAGGCCGGCCCCAACCTGCGCGCCTACAGCATCGAGGTGGACCCGCTCAGACCGAAGCGGGAAGCCGTCACCGCGCTCACCGGCGTGTACATCACCAGGGACAACGGCGTCCACTGGAGAAGGCTGAACAACCTTCCGGAAGAAGAGTTCCGCACCGCTCACTTCAACGCCGATGGAAGCCTCCTCGTCTCTGGTATTGCAGGTACGTTTCTTGTGAACCCATTTTCCGCGGCTTGCTCGCCGCGCCTCAGAACCCGTGGTAAGTAGTGCTGAACTCGTATCGTGCTCGATCGGCCACCACTACAACTTCCGCGGAGTCCCGTGGCGTACTCATTCCGCAAACCTGTCACACTGGAAATAGGGATCGAGAGAATCGGTGCCACATCAAAGGGCTGCCGCCATCACCGGGCAGCCCTAAGTTATTGAGTGGAAGGAATTTGCAAGTAAACCTATACAGCTCAGGTATTTACGGTGAAACCTCTCGCCTAAGTCGCTCATTTGGCACGATTTAGGAACCAAATATACCCTTTAGGGGGGAGGGGGAGGGTACAGCGGAGGGTGGCCGCCCGGCTCAGGCGACCCGCCCCCCTCCGGCGAAGACCATCGCCGGTATCTGGCCGCCGAAGAAGTACGGAATCTCGCGGTAGCCCTCCGCGTCGTGGATGACGAAGTCGGCGGCTTTGCCCGGTTCGAGCGAGCCGACCTGGCCGCCCAGCCCGAGGCTGTACGCGGCGTTGATGGTGCTGGCGACGATCGTCTCCGCCGGAGTCATCCGCATCTGCGTGCAGGCGAGTGACAGAACCATGGCCATGGACGCCGTCGGCGATGAGCCGGGGTTGAAGTCCGTGGCCAGCACCACGGCCAAACCTGCGTCTATCATTTCCCGCGCGGGAGCGTACCGGTGCGAGCGGATGGCGTACACCGAGCCTGGCAGCAGCACCGGTTGCACCCCAGCCGCGGCCAGCGCCGCGATGCCGTGCCCGTCCACTTGCTCCAGGTGGTCCGCGGTCGTGGTCTTCAGTTCAGCGGCCAGCAGCGCGGCGCCGGAGCACTCGAACTGGTCCGCATGCACCCGCACCCGAAAGCCCAACTCGCGAGCCGCTTCGAGGATGCGCCGCGCGATAGGAACCGGAAACGCCATCGGCTCGCAGAAGACATCGCAAAACTCGGCCAGTTTCTCGCGAGCCACCGCGGGCAGCATCTCGCGGATCACCAGCTCAGCGTATTCATCGCCACGGCCCGCATACTCAGGCGGCGTGTCATGCGCCCCCAGGAAAGTCCCAACACAGCGCAAGGAAGTGCTCTCGCCAATCCTGCGGGTAACACGCAGGATTTTGAGCTCGTCCTCAAGCGTAAGGCCATAACCCGATTTGGCCTCGACCGTCGTCGTGCCGCCGCGCAGAAACCAGCCCGCGTGCCGCGTCGCCGCCCGGAACAGCTCCTCTTCAGAGGCCGCGCGCGTCTTGCGAACAGTCGAGCGAATGCCTCCGCCCGCAGCCGCAATCTCCTGGTACGTCGCGCCCGCGCAACGCTGCGCAAACTCGTCTGCGCGATTGCCGGCAAAGACCAGATGCGTATGCGCGTCCACAAAGCCGGGAAGCACCGCGCGGCCGCCCGCATCCACGATGGGCAGATCGGAATGCGTGCTTTCGATCGCCTCCTGCGTACCTACAGCCTCGATGATGCCGTCGCGCACAACCATCGCACCGTTCGCAATGACGCCGAGCTCGCGCAGCTCGTGGCCCACACGCGGGCGCTCCGGCCCAGCGCAGGTGACCAGCTGCGAGCAGTGAGCGACGATGTAAGCCGCCTGCGAGTTGCTAGACATAAGTGCCTGGGCCAGTCACAGATGCCAATCTGCCGAGGAGACCCGAAGCAAAGGCCAGCAGGCAAGCCGCTCCGGAGAGCGCTGTTATGCCGTTCACATCGCGCTCCGGATCGAGCTCCACGATGTCCATGACGCGCACTTTAGCATGCTCGCCGCACAGGTACGCCGCGCGCCGGATGTCAAGCGGTGTGAGTCCGCCGGGACGTGCGCCCGCAGTTGCCGGCGCAAATGCCCGGTCCTGCACATCGAGATCGAGATCGACATAGAGGGATCGCGCTCGGCCTGCGAGTAGATCCAACGCACGTCGCGTGACCGCCTCGATGCCCTCCGCCGCGACCTGCTCGACGGGAACGACGGTGATGCCTGCATCCATCGCGACCTCAAAGTATGCGCGCGAGTTGGCAAAGGACTGGATACCGATCTGGACGATGTTCCGCCCCGGCAGTCCATCACGGAGCAGCGCGCGCACCGGATTGCCATTGAGCAGCCCATTATCGAGGTGGCGCAGATCGAGGTGCGCGTCGAAGGTGAGCAAGGCACAGTCGGCGAGGTCGGCTTCCAGGGCCACGCACGCGGGATAGGTGATCGAGTTATCGCCACCCATCAGCACCACGGTTTCTGCCCCTTGCAGCGCGTTGGCCACAGCCTGCCGCACTGGCCCGAACGCCTCCTCCGGTGAGGCGCTGGCGAGATCCACATCACCCACATCCTCGACCGCCAACTCGCGCACATCACGCCGGTGCAGCACGTCATAGGTGCTGTACAGTAGCAGCGCGTCCCGCATCGCCGCCGGAGCCAGGTCGCAGCGGCTGGGCGTGATTGAGCCGCGCGTGGCAGGCACGCCGAGAACACGCAGCAGCCTGCCGCTCTCGCTACGCCCGGGGCCGGCCAGCCACGCCCGAGCCCGCGGCCAATCACGGTCTTCATAGGGCGGTGAGCTCAGCGCGCGCCGCCTTCCTTGCGCAGCATCGGGACTTCTATCCCGTGCTCCTCGGCCACGGCTTTGGCCCGCTCATAGCCTGCATCGACATGGCGCAACACGCCCATGGCCGGGTCGGTGGTGAGCACACGCTCGATCCGCTGCCGTGCCTCTTCGGATCCATCCGCCACCACCACCATGCCCGCATGCTGGGAGTAGCCAATGCCCACGCCACCCCCGTTGTGAATGCTGATCCACGACGCACCCGCCGCCGTGTTGACCAGTGCATTGAGCAGCGGCCAGTCGGCGACCGCGTCGGAGCCGTCGAGCATGCCTTCTGTCTCCCGATAGGGAGAGGCGACCGAGCCGGCATCAAGGTGGTCCCGCCCAATCACGATAGGCGCGCTGATCTCTCCCGTGCGGACCAGTTCGTTCATCGCGAGGCCGAAGCGAGCGCGGTCTCCATAACCAAGCCAGCAGATGCGCGCTGGGAGGCCCTGGAAGTGAATGCGTTCGCGCGCGAGCGTGATCCAGCGGCGCAGCCCTTCATTCTCCGGGAAGAGTTCCAGCGCGAGCGCATCGGTACGATAGATATCAGCAGGATCGCCTGAGAGCGCGACCCAGCGGAATGGTCCTTTACCTTCGCAGAAAAGCGGACGAATGTACTTGGGGACGAAGCCGGGGATGGCGAACGCGTTCTCCACGCCGGCGAGCTTCGCCTGGGTGCGCAGGTTGTTGCCATAGTCGAAAGCGACCGCGCCGCGCTGCTGCATTTCCAGCATGGCTTCGACATGCTTCGCCATGGTCTGCATGGAGTGGCGGACATAGGCATCAGGATCGCTCGTGCGCAGTGCGGCTGCTTCCTCCAGGGTGAAGCCACTAGGCACGTAACCCTGGAGAGGGTCGTGCGCGCTGGTCTGATCTGTAACTATATCGGGTACGATATCCCTGTGCAGCAGTTCGGCAAGTACGTCGGCTACATTTCCGACAAGACCAACGGAGACAGCCCGGCCTTCGTCGCGGGCAGTGTCCAGGATCTCGAGCGCCGCATCGAGCGTCTGCACCACGTGGTCGCAGTAGCCGCTCCCGAGGCGCTTGCGAATACGGTCCGGATCGACATCCACGCCCAGGAAAGAAGCGCCGGCCATGGTGGCAGCCAGCGGCTGCGCTCCACCCATGCCGCCCATGCCGCCGGAGAAGATCCATTTGCCATCGAGAGTACCGAAGTGACGGCGGCCCGCTTCCATGAAGGTCTCGTAGGTACCTTGCACAATGCCCTGGCTGCCGATGTAGATCCAGGAACCGGCGGTCATCTGGCCGTACATCATCAGGCCCTGGCGCTCCAGCTGGTGGAAGTGCTCCCAGTTGGACCAGCGGCCGACGAGGTTGGAGTTGGCCAGCAGCACCCGCGGGGCGAGCTCGTGTGTGCGCAGCACGCCAACAGGCTTGCCGGATTGCACCAGCAAGGTCTGGTCATTTTCAAGGTCCTGCAATTCGCGAACAATGGCGCGCAGCGATGGCCAGTCGCGGGCGGCGCGGCCGGTGCCGCCGTAGACGACCAGATTTTCGGGGCGCTCGGCTACTTCAGGATCGAGGTTGTTCATCAGCATGCGCAGGGCAGCTTCCTGCTGCCAGCCTTTGCAGTGCAACTCCGGCCCGCGTGGGGCGTGTATGGGTCGCGATTCGTCTACCTGGATTCTTATCTCTCGGACAGCAGTGCCCATCATGGCTTCCCTTCAGCAGCACTATATTTCCGTCAACCGGGCGGAGTTGCCGGCCCCGGCTGCGTCCCTGCATTGGACTCGAACACACGATGATAGCTGACGGAGTTGGAAAGAAGGGAGAAGGGCAGCGGCCAGGCTGGCTGAGCGCCAGAGCCGCGAATCTGATCCAGCAATCGATTGCCTATGCGATACACTCGCTCTAGCATGTACAAGCGCATCTTGCTCAAGCTTTCTGGGGAGGCTCTTGCGGCCGGCCGCGGTTTTGGAGTCGATGTGGACACGGTCCACCAGATCAGCGCCGAAGTTGCAAAGGTGCGCGCGCTGGGCATTGAGGTCGCTATCGTGGTGGGCGGCGGGAATTTCTTTCGCGGCGTGGCCGAACAAGCAAAGCACATGGACCGCGTGTCCGCCGATCACATGGGGATGCTGGGCACTGTGATCAACTCCCTGGCCTTTCAGGACGCACTGGAAAAGAACGGCGTGCATAGCCGGGTGATGTCGGCTATCGAGATGAACCAGGTAGCGGAGCCTTACATCCGCCGCAGGGCGATTCGGCACCTCGAGAAGGGGCGCGTCGTCATTTTTGCTGCTGGCACGGGAAATCCGTTCTTTTCAACAGATACGGCGGCCTCCTTGCGTGCGATGGAGATCAAGGCGGATGTGCTGATGAAAGCGACCAAGGTGGATGGCATCTATGACGCGGACCCGGTACTGATAAAGGACGCCGTGAAGTTCGAAGAGATCACGTATTACGACATTCTGCGGTTGGGCTTGAAGGTGATGGACATGACGGCTGTGAGCCTGTGCAAGGACAACAACCTCCCTATGATCATCTTCAACATGAACAAGCCCGGTAACATTCTGCGCGTGGCCAGCGGAGAGAAGGTCGGCTCGCTGGTGACGGCCTGAACGGAGATCCCGGAACGGTAGAAGCGGACTCGTACACCTGAAGCAGCAATGCAGCATGAGACTGATCGTCAAGCGGGCTTTAGGCCGTTGGCAGAAGCACAAGTGTATATATGAGGCCGCTTCTAAACTCCTCCCCCGTCGCACTCGGAAATGAAACAACGCAGCCGGCCGCGAGCGTCACCAGAAAGCCCCAGTTGCATGCGCTTACCGGGATGCGTGCGCTGGCGGCATTGAACATCGTTTTCTTTCACTTTTCCAACCCGAAGTGGTTTGGGCCGTTTGCGCCGATTGTAGAGAACGGATACGTTTCGGTCAGTTTCTTTCTGCTGCTTTCCGGGTTTGTGCTGGCATATAACTACCGCGAGCGCGCCGAACGCGGCCAGATGAGTGCACGGACCTTCTGGCTGGCGCGGTTCTCGCGGATTTATCCCGTCTTTCTCTTCAGCCTGGTGGTGTCGCTCGGCATGCTGGCGGACGAATGGCATGCGCGTTCGCACGCGCAGTTTGGATGGGGTATCGTGCTGACGCTGCTCCTGCAGCAGGGGTGGTCACCGCAGCTCTGCACTTTCTGGAATACTCCGGCATGGACGTTGACGACCGACGTCTTTTTTTACGCTGTTTTTCCGTGGGCAGTGGCCCGGCGCTGGCCACGAACGCGCAAAGCCTTGCTGCTGGCCATGCTGCTGTTCTGGTTGTCGAGCTTTATCCTGCCGGGCCTGTATACCATCTTCCATCCGGATGGCGAGCTGCACATCGGGCGTTACTCGAATGGGCTATGGCTGCGCGCGCTCAAGTTCGGCCCGGTGCAGCACCTGCCGTCTTTTTTGTTCGGCATGGCGCTGGCCGGGTTTAACGATTTTGTAGGAGAAAAGAGCCGCTGGCGTTTGCTGCTCGGAGTGCTGGGCTTGGCAGGGCTATATGGTGTGCTGTCCTTGGGCGAACGGATGCCGTATGTGTTCATGCACGACGGCCTGCTGATGCCGCTCTATGCACTCATTATTCTCGGACTCGCCGGGCACAACGTCTTGTCGCGCCTGTTTGCGATCTCGCCTTTGGTTCTGGTCGGCGAGGCGAGCTATTGCCTTTACATCCTGCACTTCAACCTGTGGAACCTGTTGCACGATTCAAAGGTGCTGGACAAGTTAGGGATAGCCCAATTCGATCCGTGGATTTCCTATGCACTGCTGGTAGCGGTCGCCATTGCCGCGATGTATTGGGTCGAGCGGCCGGGGCAGGCGTGGATCAAGCGCCACCTCCACTTTGAACCCCAGGCGCGGGTTCCGGCGAGTGCGCCATAGCCGGCATTTGTCGACCTGAATAACGAACCAGCTTGGTATTCGGACATAAGCATCCTGCTTACTTCATGGATGAATAAGTCCAAATACGGCGACGCTGTTTTGCGTTCCCAGGAAAACCTTGCCATTGGCGATGGTAGGAGTGATGAATTTGTTTCCTGGACCGAACTGATCCCGTCCGGATGCGGCCTGGTTACTGTTATAAAACTCGCGCGACAAATTGGTAGCGTCGTAGGCGTGGAGGACAGCAGGGCTGGTATTCTCAACCGCCCAGACGATGGCATTGGATATCCCATTGGCAGAGACGCTCGGGGTGGTGCCGGGATAGGTAAACGAAGTTGCAGAGACGGAGGCCGGAGAACTGGACAGCCGGGCCGCATGTATGACAAATGCGCGAAGCGGACTGTTCACGGGACCATAGTAGACCCGACCGTAGAAGTACGCCGGGCTCGACCAGATACCGCCGGGCAGTGCCCCCGCGAGCTCCTGATAGAGAGTGGCATTTGAGCTGGCGTCATACTTGCCCAAGTTCGCGGTATCAGCTATGTACAGATTGGTATCCTTGCCGGCAGCGACGATGAGATTGCGTGTTTTACCAATGTTGTCCTGGAACCCTGGCAGCAGCATGGCGCCCCCAGACCCAAGGTCTGTGTCCTGGCCCGACTCGGCATTCGAGTTATACATCGTCCAGTAGTCGGCTATGCCCGGCATGCCATTTCCGGGCGAGAGTTTCACGAGCGAGTTGCCGAAGTCGTTCCCGGCGGGGAAGCCTTGTGCCGTAAGCGCCGTATCGAAGGTGCCGTTGCCAAGAGAGACGTAGATGTTGCCGGCTGCGTCGGCGGCAGGGCCAGCGCCAGCGTTCCACAGAGCGGCATCGTTTCCGTTCGAGGCGAAGTTGTACACGGAGGTCTGGGCAAGCGAGGTCTCGTTGTAACCGAGAACCCATCCGGTATACGGACGGATATCACAATGCGAGCCCCAACTGGTGTACACCGTTCCACGGGAGAGAAGCAGCCCGGGACGGCTCTTATATTGAGCTGGATCAAACACGACGAAGCCGTTGCTGCTATTGTCTCCAGTGCCGGGATAGGTAGCCTGGACGTCGCGCGGGCCACTGAACTCTTCGCCCCCAGTGGTGAGATCCAGAGCGTGGAGGCGCTGATGGTACTTGCCGGCTGTGTCCTTGCTCATGGCAACGAGATAGACGGTGCCGTGCGTGCCGGCTTTGCGGTCGATAACTGGGGTGGCGGTGATGCCGATCTCGGGCCGGACCTGGTTGCAGTTCCGGGGGTCGGAAGGAGTTTCGCCGTTGCCGAGCAGCGAAACGTGCCAATAAACCGTACCCGTATCGGCATCGAATGCGTACACACTATCGTGCTCAGTGGCTGATAGGACGACGTTGTGGGTGCCGCGTCCAGGAAGTGCAAGTGCAGAAACATACAGCGGCTGGGCATCCACCTTTCCGTCCACCGGGACCTCGAATAGTTTGCCAAAGCCGGAGGCGCGCACGTTAGCCGGAGTGAGAATGTGTTCGGCGAGATTACGCCCTGTTCGTGCGGTGTCATTGTGCCAAGTCAGCACATCTGTCTGGGCCAAGGCTGGGAGGGAGGCTGCAGCGAGAAGTGGCGCGAACGCCGCTATGCGGAGACACATCGGAGAGATGAACACGGGGATTGTCCTCTCGAACTGAGCTTGTTTGCAGCAGGATGATCGTAACAGGAGTAGGTGCTTAAGGCGAGTCCTGCTAAGACAGAAATAGGGTGTTTTGATGAGCGGAAAACAAGCTGGCGGCCGAAGCACTTCGGTCGAGAGGCCGATGTATCTCCAACGAAACGTCTCGGCATGCTTACGCGTCCTTTGTGACCAGTGCCAGAACGAAGCCGTCATAACCCTTGCTGCCGACCGTTTGCAGAGCTGTCGCATAAAGGCGCGGCTCGGATGCGAGCATGTCGAACACGCTGCGAGCTCCCTGGACGCGCGGGTCGGAAGTGCTCGGATCGACAATTGCGCCATCGCGTACCACGTTGTCCACCACGATGATGGTTCCTAGGCGTGAAAGCCGCAGCGCCCATGCGAGATACGCGGCATTATTTGGCTTATCCGCGTCTATGAAGATGAAATCGAATGGGTCGGAGCCTTCCGATTGCAGTGTGGCGAGAGACTCCAACGCGGGTCCGACCCGGAGCTCAACGACGGAACTCAATCCGGCTCGAGCAATGTTCGCTGCAGCGGTTTCCGCGTGTTTGCGATCCAGTTCGAGGGTGATGAGCTTGCCGCCAGTGGGAAGTGTCCTGGCCAACCAGATGGTGCTGTATCCACCCAGAGTTCCGATTTCGAGAATTCGCTTTGCACCTTGCACGCGCGCAAGCAAAGCGAGCAGCTTGCCCTGGTTGGGAGCAACACCGATGGCCGGGAGTCCAGCGGCCTCATTTGCCCGCAAGGCTTCGTCCAGCGCGGAGTCGCTGTGAACGAGCTTGTCATTCATATACTGGTCGACCGATGTCCAAAGCTCTTGATCCATGCGGAGAGGATATATCTGCCCGGAAGGGCCAGCAAACCTGCTTCTCGAACGACCCTCCCCAAGAACTTCGCTGAGTTATAAATTGGCGCATGCGATTTGGATTTGAGCCGTGAGTCGAATGCCGATGCGAATGCATTTTGCCTCTGCAGCTTGACGTTGCGGTGGTAAGCTCCCCCACATGAGGAAGATAGGCGTATGCTGCCTGTTTCTGTTGCTGGCCGTTCTTGGCCAGGCGCAGACGCCTATGGCTATGCGGCGCAGTGCCGCGAAGCATCGACCTCCGGTGACCTCGGAAACGATCACGCTGGGTGAATCGGCCGTGGCATTGGCTGGGCAATGGCGCTTTCATCCCGGCGACTCTCCGGCCGGCGTAGCCAATAAAGAACCTCTGTGGGCCCAGCCGGATTTCGAAGATACGAGCTGGCCAGAGTTGGACGTCGAATCGCGCGAGGGCACAAAAGACCCTTTCTCCGGAGTGGCGGAGTATGTGCCCGGATGGACCGCGCGCGGTTTCCCCCACCTGTACGGGTATGCGTGGTATCGGCTGCGGATCAAATTGAAAGACCCTGCTGCGCCGGTTTGGCTCAAGATGCCGAGCGACGTGGACGATGCCTATCAGGTGTTCGCGAACGGAAATTACCTCGGCCAGTTCGGAACTTTTCACGGGCGTGGCGTTACCGTCTATAGCGCGCGGGCATTATCATTTCCTTTGCCGAAGCCGGATGTGCGTGGCGAGTTGGTGCTGGCTCTCCGCTTCTACATGGAGAGCGATACGGCGCTGAACACGCCGGAGGCGGGCGGCATGCACCAGGCGCCAGTAATCGGGCTGGCCAACACCATCGAGCTCATGCAAGCGAGCGATGATGACGCCATCTTTCATGGCTACATTGTGTCCGGGCTGCTGCAGGCTATCCTGCTGGCTGTAGCGGGCTTTGCCGCACTCTGGGCATGGTTGCTGGGCAGGCACGAGCGTGCATACCTTTGGCTGGTCCTGGTTTCATGGGTGATGGCGGCAGCCGCATTGATTGTCTTTCTGGCCGGCGCCACCTATGTGCTGCCCGACCTGCGGTCGGTACTGCTGCTGGATGCGGTCCTGTCTCCGCTGGTTCTACCTTGCTGGACGATGTTCTGGTGGTACTGGTTCGGACTGAAAGGGCAGCGCTGGCTGCTTCAGCTCACATGGGCGGCAACCGCGGTGCTCAGCTTGGGAGCCGCATGCTTACGGCCGCCACTGCACAGCCATGCTCCCTTTTTCCATTGGGCCGCATTTTTTCAAGCAGCGGTGCTGGTGGCGCAAATAGTGCTGGGCAGCGTACTGCTTACTGTGGTGATCCGAGGCATTCGAAAGAATCGGACGGAGGGCCTGCTGGCTTTGGTTCCAGTGCTCCTGCTTGCTGTTTCTGTATTCGGCACCGATCTTCTTCTCGCTTTCCATCTCGGGATGTTTGTGTTTCCGTACGGGCTGCGCATAGGGCTGACCACCATAGCCAACGTGCTGCTCTATTTGGCGGTCAGCATACTGGTAATCCGGCGGCTGCTGGCGATGCGCGCGGCCCAGCAGGCAGTGGCGCTGGAACTGCACCAGGCCAGCGAACTGCAGCATCGCGTGCTGGTGCAGGAGAGCCTTCCGCTGGAGAGCCGCTTCACCGTGGAATGTGAATATCTGCCGGCACAGGTGGTGGGTGGCGATTTCTTTCAAATCCTGCCGCGGAAAGACAGCTCCATGCTGGTGGTCGCGGGAGACGTTTCCGGCAAAGGCATTACGGCAGCAATGATGGTGGCGGTGCTGGTGGGAGCGATCCGCACTGAAGCGGAATACACCAGTGAGCCCGCGCGCATGCTGGAGGTGTTGAATGAAAGACTCCACGGGCGAATGGAAAATGGGTTTGCCACATGCATGGTTGCGTGTTTCCAGAGCGATGGCTGGGTGGAACTGGCCAGCGCTGGACACCTGCCGCCGTATCTGAATGGTCAGGCGATTGGGATGCAAGGGGCACTGCCATTGGGGCTGGCGCTTGGCATCGTCTATGGAACGGAACGCTTTCAGATGGAAGCGGGGGACCGGCTGACATTCTTGTCCGATGGCGTGGTAGAGGCGACCAACGAACATGGCGACCTGTTCGGGTTCGACCGCGCGCAGCAGGCAAGCGAGCTCCCCGCGTCCGCGATTGCGGAGTTGGCTCGACAGTTCGGGCAATGTGATGACATCACCGTGCTGACGGTCTCGTTTGCAGGACAGCCTGCGGCAGCCGCGGCGATGGCCTAAGCCGAAAACGGTAAGAGCAGGCTGCAGGTTGCGAGGAACAGGCCCGCCTTCCGGGTACTACAATGAGCAGCGAACCTTATGGCCGAAACGCACGAAAATACCCACTTCAGCTCTGTTCTGCGCGAAAACCGCGTCTTTCCCCCGCCCGAAGCATTCGCAACTCAGGCCCATGTCCGCAGTCCGGCGGAGTACGACGCGCTGTATCGGCAATCGGTCGAAGACCCTGAGGCGTTCTGGGCGGGAGTTGCTCGCGAGCTGCACTGGTTTGCGCCCTGGACACGGGTGCTGGAATGGAATCCGCCATGGGCGAAATGGTTTGTGGGCGGGAAAACCAACCTTTGCTACAACTGCGTGGACCGGCATGCGCTGGGCGAGCGGCGGGACAAGTTGGCGATCCTGTGGGAGGGCGAGCCGGGCGAGGTGCGGCGGCTGAGCTTCGGCGAGCTGCACGGCGAAGTGCAGCGTTTCGCGAATGTATTGAAGGGGCTGGGGGTGCACAAAGGCGACCGCGTGGCTATCTACATGGGCATGACGCCGGAGTTGGCCATTGCTCTGCTGGCCTGTGCTCGCATCGGGGCCGTGCATTCGGTGATCTTTGGAGGGTTTGCCGCGCAGGCGCTGGTAGATCGCATCAACGATGCCCAGTGCGTGGCCGTGCTGACGCAGGATGGCTCGTATCGCCGCGGCACAGAGGTGAAGCTGAAAAATGTCGTGGATGAGGCGCTTGAACGATGCCCGTCGGTGCGGGGTGTAGTCGTGTACCGGCGAACGGGATCGGCGGTGGAGATGCACCCGGGACGCGACCACTGGTGGCACGAACTGATGGAGAAGGCCGGCGCGGAGTGCCCGGCTGAGCCGCTGGACAGCGAGCATCCGCTCTACATTCTGTACACCTCAGGAACGACGGGCAAGCCGAAAGGCCTGGTGCATACCACGGGGGGGTACAGTGTGGGAACGTACTACACCAGCAAGCTCGTTTTCGATCTGAAGGAAGACGACGTGTTCTGGTGCACGGCGGACATCGGTTGGGTAACGGGGCACTCCTATGTGGTCTATGGCGCTCTACAAAACGGGACGACGACGCTGATGTACGAGGGCGCGCCGAACTGCCCGGAGCCGGACCGCTTCTGGCGAATCATCGACGACCACAAGGTGACAATCTTCTACACTGCGCCGACGGCAATCCGCGCATTCATCAAATGGGGAAATACGTATCCGGAACGGTATCGTTTGGATTCGCTGCGGCTGCTGGGCACCGTGGGGGAGCCGATCAATCCCGAAGCCTGGATGTGGTATCACGAAAAAATCGGGCACGGACGCTGTCCCATCGTGGACACATGGTGGCAGACAGAGACGGGAGCGATCATGATTGCTCCCGTTCCTGGGGCGGTGCCGACCAAGCCTGGTTCGGCGACGAAGCCGCTGCCGGGGATTGTACCCGAGATTGTGACACATGACGGCAAGGCTGTGCCGAAGGGGCAGGGCGGGCTGCTAATCATCCGGCAGCCATGGCCGTCGATGGCGCGCACGATCTTCAATGACGATGAGCGGTATGCGAAGACGTACTGGTCGGAGTTTCCGGGCACGTACTTGACGGGCGACGGAGCGCGGCAGGATGAGGATGGCTACTACTGGCTGATGGGCCGGGTGGACGATGTAATCAATGTGAGCGGGCACCGGCTGGGAACGGCCGAGGTGGAAAGCGCGCTGGTTGCGCATCCCCGGGTGGCGGAGGCGGCGGTGGTGGGTCGTCCACACGAAATGAAGGGGCAGGCCATTGCGGCATTCGTGACGCTCGAAAGCGGGCACGCGCCCTCGCCCGAGCTGAAAGAGGAGTTGCGGGCGTGGGTAGCGAAGGAGATCGGAGCGCTGGCCCGGCCGGACGATCTGCGGTTTACCGATGCGTTGCCGAAGACACGCAGCGGAAAGATCATGCGGCGACTGCTGCGGGAGCTGGCCACCAGCGGAGAGATCAAAGGCGATACCACGACGCTGGAAGATATGCAGGTGATCGCGGGGTTGCGGGAACCGGAGGAGTAGGAAAGAGCGGGTCAGGGCTGCGCAGATAACCGTGCCCGAATAAACGGACATGAGCCCCCGGGAGTGAGTAAGTGCGTGGTGCTTATCCTTCGCACAATCGCTCAGGATGGGCCACCCGGTGTTTGTGGTTGAGGAAGGAAATCATCACTCGACTGCGCTTTGGGACGACACAGTTCGATGAAAGCATCTCTGACAAAAAACGCCCAGCGTGAACCGGGCGTTTTTGTCACAGCTCCGGTTACTTGCTTCCATCGAAGAAGGAAGTGACCTTCTCTTTGACGGTGTGAACGCCATTTGCGATCGCGCCGACCTGGGCCATTTCGCCGTAAGTATCGGGGCGGGCGGGACCGAGGTTGGGCACCTGGCCATAGCCTTCGGCTTTGAGGAAGTGGAACTCGCCGTGGCCATCGATGGAGGGACCTTTGGCCCAGCGCTGCTCTGCCTGCTCGGCCTGAACGGCTTCGGCCTCGCCAACATACGGCGAGATAAAAGCGTAGCTGAACTGGCTGGGTTCCTTCTCCTGGGGCCAGGAGTTGGGGATGGGGAGGTGCTGCGGGCCGAGCTCCTCGATGACGGCGAGCCACTGCTGCTGGTGCATGGTATCGCGTGCCATCTGGAAGGCGAGGAAGTCGCGCATGCCGGGGTCGTCGGTCATGTGGTAGAGGCGGGCGACCAGGGTGCGCCCGGTGGCTTCCGCGGCGACATTGGCGTACATGTCAGCCGCCAGATTGCCGCTGGCGTAAATATTGGAGCTGTCAAAGGGTACGCCGTTGGAGTTGACAGGCAGCGCCGCGAGACCGGCGGAGAGGATGTGGCGCGGGTTCATGCCGCCGAGCACGGCTTCGACCGCCGGATTTTGCGCAGCTTCTTCCTGCATGGTGACCGGAGCTTTCTCGAGGTTAAGCGCGACGGCTGTGGCAAGCATTTCGATGTGGGCGATCTCTTCTGTCGCGGTTTGAAGGAGCATGTCGCGGTATTTGGAGCTGGGACCGCGATTGCCCCACGCTTGGAAGAAATATTGGAGGCAGACGCGCATTTCGCCTTCGACGCCGCCGATGGCCTGCTGGAGCATTTTGGCAAAGAGCGGGTTGGGCTTTTCACAGCGTACGGGATATTGGAGTTTTCTGTCGGTGTAATACATGGTCGCCTTTCGAGCACAGGTTAGAAGCAGAAGACCGCGGCAGTTTCGTCGTATCGCGACGCGGACAGGGCTTACTGTTACCTAGGATCAGAGGGAGACAAGAAGCGTTGGGGCGGGTAGGTGCGCCACATCACGACATGTGCATAGCATCAAGCTGACGACGGGGTGCGATTTTCTGTGGATGAAAGCGAGCGGTAGCTGCCGAGAGCAATTGACCGGACTGCGATGCAGGTACCAGTGAGCAGGAGTGGTTTTGTGCCAGACTCAAGGGCTTTCGGCGCACGCGCTCAGGATGAAAGGCGTGGACTGGAGCTCGAAAAGGCGAGGGTCAGCTGGGCGAGTAACGGGGGACGGTAAAAGAGAAGGTGCTGCCTGCGCCGGGGGTGCTTTCCGCCCAGATGGTCCCGCCGTGCTGCTCCACAATGGCGCGGCAGATGGCGAGGCCCAGGCCGGTGCCGCCCCTGGAGCGTGAGTCGGAGGCATCGACCTGCTGGAAACGCTCAAAGATGATTTCGAGCTTTTCGCGCGGGATGCCGCGGCCATGGTCTTCTACCTCCAGCATGGCTTCGTCATCGCCTGTGGCGCGGGCGCCAAGCCGGATTTCACTGCCTTCCGGCGAGAACTTGACGGCATTGCCGATCAGGTTGGTGAGCGTTTGCAGCATTCTGTCGGCATCGACCCACAAGTCCAGCGGCTGGGCGTCAATCCGGAAGCTGATGTTGGAGCGGGAAGCGCTGGATTGCTGTAGATCCGCTGCACGGCGGAGCAGATCGACCACGTTGGCGCGGTCGCGATGCAGAGGAATGCGTCCGGAGCCGATGCGCTCGAAGTCCAGGATGTCATTGACCAGCCGAACGAGGCGGTCGCAATTGCCGATGGCTACGTCGAGCATCTGGGCGAGCTTTTCCGGGCGCTTATCAAGCACGCCGCCGGCAATGAGCCCAAGCGCGGCGCGCAGCGACGTTAACGGAGTACGCAGTTCGTGGCTGACCGTAGAGATGAACTCGTCCTTCATGCGGTCGAGACGGCGGCGTTCGGTAACGTCTTCGAAGGCGACGACGATGCCGGTGACCTTGCCCTCGTGCACGAGCTGGCGGGCCACATATTCCACCGGAAATGAAGTGCCGTCCTTACGCCAGAACACCTCGTCGTTCACGCGGATCACGGATTCCGTGCGCAGGCAGCTATAGATGGGGCAAGCATCCTCGGGATAGGGGAGACCGTCCGTCCGGGTGTGGTGCACCAGTTCATGCATGTTCCGGCCCTGCATTTCCTCAACCGTGTAGCCGAACATGCTGGCGCCGATCTGGTTGCAGAAGGTGAGGTGCCCCTGCATGTCGAGGCCCCAGATACCATCGCCGACAGACTCAAGAATAGACTCGCGCTGGCGCGTCAGGGCGCGAAGTTTCGCTTCGGCGTCCGTCTGCTCCGTAATGTCAATGCCGTGACTGAGAACGACAGGCTCGGTACCGGGGATCTGGATGAGCTTGTTGCGATAGGCGACCACGGCCAGACGCCCGTTGCGGCGCTTCAGGTAGAAGAGGCCCTGGTGTTCGTGATGCTCGTTGAGGGCCGTGACGTATTCCTCGTAACCGGCCTTGTGCTCGTCATCGATATAGCTGTCGAGCGGTGTTCCGACAATTTCCTCGGGCGTGTAGCCCAGGATGGTGGCTGCATGGGCGTTGATGGACCGAATGACGCCGTCGAGGTCGTGCGTGCAGATGATGCCGAGCGAACCTTCCACGATCTGGCGGTAGCGGGTTTCGCTGCGGCGAAGCTTTTCTTCTGCATCGCGCTGCTCGGTCACATCCACGCCAGTGGTGATGAGGAAATTTACGTCGCCCTGCGTGTCGGTCAGCGAGGTGGCTGTCCAGGAGATGCGGCGGGTGCCCCCGTCCTTGGTGCGCCAGTTCATCTCGTAGTTGCCGTCGAGTTTGCCGGCGCGGGCTTGTTCAAACATGCGAACAGCATGATCACGCTCTTCCAGCGGAAAGAGCTCCTCCGGAAAGGAGCGCCCGACGAGTTCCGCAAAGCTGTAGCCGGTGATGGTCTCGCAGGCCCGGTTGAAGCGAACAATGCGCCCCGCCGTATCGAGCACGAGGACAAGGGCGCTGATGGTGTCAAGCACCGCGGTTACAAAATTGCGCTCCACCGTAAGTGCGCGCTCGATGCGCTGGCGTGAACGGATCACGCGTTCCTGCTGGTTGGTTTTGGTGTAAAGCTCGAGACGCGTGATGACCTGCCGCGCCAGGACTTCAAGGGTGCGGGCATGGTCGCGCGTGAACACGTGCGGTTCCGGCGAGCAGACGGCCAGCGTGCCCAGCACCGCTCCGGAAGGTGCGAGCAGCGGCGCGGCGGCATAGGAGCGGCAATGCGTTGCAGCCGCAAGGGGAATGCCTGAGGGTGCGAAACGGTAGTCCTGGGCGGCATCGTCGATGACTGCCGCATGCGGTTCAAGGATGGTGTACTGGCAGGCGGAGGAGGCACGCGGCTGCTGCCGGCTCAGGAACCCGATGCGGGACTTGTACCAGATGCGGCTCCCATCGATGAACGAGATGTAGGCAAACGGGGCTCGGCAGAAGTTGGCAGCCAAACGTGTGATCTCGTCCAGCGCCGGGTCGGGCAGGGTGTCGAGGATCTCGTATTGCGAGAGAGACTTGAGCCTCTCGGCTTCATCTCTATGCATCATCGGTATGGGAGCTGCTCGCATGGATCAAGGGAAGTGCCTGCCCGTATTCTCCCAAAGGGATGGGGTTTCGCCACTGCCACCTTCGCGTTAGGAAGTGCTCAAAGTTTCTACAAAGCGTTACTGGAGAGGTACTCCCGCGACGGCAACCCCGAGTTTGACGCATTTTCCTTGACCGCCGTGAGCTTCCCGATTAGGGAACGCTGGCCCGAGCGACGCCGGACAGCGAAGCTGAAGCTCCCGGGCTGCTGGTACGGCGCTCCCCGATCTGGCCGTTGGCGCTCCGAACCAGCTTGACTGTTCGGCGCGGCTTCTATCCTCAAAATGAACCATGGCCATCGCGTCTCCTCACCTTACATGCTCTGTCGCAAATGGGAGCAGGCGAGTTTGCCATCCAGGCAAAAGGAAGCGCTGTAGAGCCTCTATGCTTCGGCGGGTTTGCACTTAGCTCGATTGGTATACTCGCAGCAGCGGAGAGTGCGCGCATCGTGCAACTTCGCACCGCCGGACGGTTTGAAAAAGGGTGGCGAGGTATTTTCCTGGATTGGAGGCGACGCTTGTTCCGGGAGTTCACGCAGACTCACGTTTACATGGTTAATGCGGTTACAGAGCGAACTGTTCGCCGGTTTCCCCATCGCACGCGAGGGCGGGCGCTGCGCTTCCCTGATTGGCAGCTTTATCGATGAGCCATCTACTAGACACAATTCACTCCCCGGCAGACATCAAGCACCTCACCATCCGCGAGCTTGAAAGTCTTGCGCAGGAGATCCGCGAGCGTCTGATCCTCACGCTTTCAAAGACAGGCGGGCACCTGGGGCCCAATCTGGGCGTGGTGGAGCTGACGCTGGCGCTTCATTACGTGTTCGACACGCCGGAAGACAAGTTCGTTTTCGACGTGAGCCACCAGGCTTACATCCACAAGCTGCTGACGGGACGGCGGGAGCGGTTTGAAACCATACGGCAGCCCGGCGGCCTGAACGGCTTCATGCTGCGGACTGAATCCGACCACGACGCCTATGGGGCAGGCCATGCAGGCACAGCGCTTTCAGCGGCGTTGGGCATGGCAGTGGCGCGCGACCTCGCCGGCACGCAGGAGAATGTGATTGCTGTCGCGGGAGACGCAGCCTTCACGAACGGGATCTCCTTTGAGGCGCTGAACAACATTGGCGAGCAGACCAAGCGCCTGATCGTGGTGCTGAACGACAACGAGTGGTCGATTGACCGCAACGTTGGCGCTATCGCCGGCTATCTCCATCGCGTGGTGACCAACGAGCACTACAAGCATTTGCATGATCGGGCCGGACGATTGCTGGAGCGATTTGGCGGCAAAACCGTGACGCACCTGGCGCGCAAGGCCGAGGAAGCGGCCAAGGGACTGCTGCTGCCCTCAGTGCTGTTTGAGGAGTTTGGCCTGAGCTACTACGGGCCGCTCGACGGGCACAACGTCGGCTTGCTGATTGAGTCTTTCAAGTTCCTGAAAAAGCAGGAATCGCCGGTGCTGCTGCACATACTCACCCAGAAAGGGCGGGGCTTTCAGCCCGCTCTGGACAAACAGAAGAAATTCCATGGCCTAGGCCCGTATGACCCGGAGACGGGTGAAACGAAGTCGGCGGGGCAGCGGACGTACTCCGAGGTATTCGCCGAAACATTGGTAAAACTGGCGGATCAAAACGATAAGGTCGTCGCCATCACTGCGGCAATGCCCAACGGAACCGCCTTGGACCTGTACCGTCCACACCACCCGAAGCGTTACTTCGACGTCGGCATCGCCGAAGAGCATGCAGTGATCTTTGCAGCCGGGATGGCAACCAGGGGCTACAAGCCATTCTGCGCCATCTATTCGACATTTCTGCAGCGGGCTTTCGATCCAATCGTCCATGACGTGTGCCTGCAGAACCTGCCGGTAGTCTTCTGCATGGATCGGGGTGGACTGTCGGGTGACGACGGCGCAACGCACCACGGACTCTTTGACATCAGCTATCTCCGGGGCATCCCGAACCTGGTGCACATGGACCCGGCGGATGAGGATGAGTTGGCGGACATGCTGTACACGGCCATGCTGCATCCGGGGCCCAGTGCCGTCCGCTACCCTCGCGGCATGGGGCCGGGCGTTACAGTCAAGGCGCAGCCGGTCGCGCTGCCGATCGGTAAAGCCAGAGTGGTGCGTGAAGGCGAGGAGATTGCGATCTTCGGCCTGGGCGCGCTACTACCCATGGCGGAGGAACTTGCCGAAGAGTTGGCGCGGGAGGGCTACTCCTCCGCGGTGATCAATCCGCGCTTTGTAAAGCCCCTGGATCGGGAACTGCTGGAGCGCTACGCTAAATCAGTATCTGTGGTTGTTACTTTTGAGGATCATGTGCGCATGGGCGGCTTTGGCAGTGCCGTGATGGAAGCACTGAATGAGATGAGAATCGAGGTCCCGGTGGTGCGCATTGGCTGGCCGGACCGCTTTGTCGAACACGGCAAAGTGGAAGCGCTGCGCGCCAGGTATGGAGTCAGCGTGGAGGCCGCACTGGAGCAGCTACAACCGCTGCTGAAGCGCATACCACGCAAACGTCTGGCAGCTATATAGGCGCAAGACCATTAAAGGCTTGGACTTGAGCGGAGCGACCTGTATAAGCCGACCTGACAAGCCGACCTGAGAAAACATGGAGGGCGGAGGTGGCCAGTCTACGTGGCTATACTCCCGTCCACAGACCAGGGAATGGTTGCGAATAGTTCCAGCAGATTGAGTTGAAGGTCAAGCTCCGGAATCTTAAGATTCAGCGCTGTTTCGAGGCCATTGGCATCACAACCGTGCGCTACATAACCCATACGCCGGTATGGATCCACCAGCCAGATGTACGCAACACCCATGGCTTCGTAATCGGCCAAGCGCTCTTCGAAGTCGAGTAAGGTATCCGATGGCGAGACCACTTCAATCAGCAACATCGGGGTTTCCCGCATCACAGAGGTTCGGCGCGCTCCTGGCGCAAAGAGCGCGATATCCGGAAGCCTGATGCGCTCAGACTTGACCATAAGACGCGTATTCTGGGTTACCCAGTAGCCCTTTGCGCCGAGTTGCATTTCTAGGAATCGCCGCAGGGCATAGATCACTTCTTCATGGTCGATCTGCCCCATACTCTTCTCCTGAAGGCGCCCGTCTACATACTCCACATCCGGCCGGTACGCCGTTGCAAGATAGTGTGCGATCGAAACTGTGGGAATGATAGTCGTCTGCATCCTGCGGCGCTCCCTGGATCAGGGTACTGCGGTTTTCAAGAGGGACCAAAGCAAAAAGCAGTGACCGGTGGCTACAGCAGTTCGCGCAGTTTCTTCTTGCGATAGGCAAAGATGGCTGCAATCTGCCACTGCATAAAAGCGGCGTTGGCGAGTGCGTCAAGCGGCCCCAGGGGAAGAGTGTAGTGCACCTCATCGGTGATGCGGGTGCCGCGCTGCCCTGCGCGCGTTTCAGCAGCAACGCGGTGGCAGTGGCGCCAATACGCGAACGGGCCGCGCACTTCGTAATCGCAGAAATGCTCGTTCCACGAGAAATCGTCAATCAGCGCGAGCCAGCGGAGTCGAACCGGCGAAAAGGGAACAGGCCGGAAGCTGAGAGTAATGCGGGAGCCTTTGCCGGCCGCCCCGGAGATAGCATCCTGCGGACCCGGTGGGGGCGGCACCAGTGTGAGAGAGGCTATGCGCGGCTTCTGCCAGCGCGGCATGAGTTTGGGCAGGTTCTTCGGCTGAGCGAAGAAGGCGAAGACCTGCTCGATTGGGTAGGGAACCCAGTCGCTTGTGACATACGTGTGTCTCGGCACTGTCATAGAAATCTAGATGCGCCAGGTGCGGGGGTGCTGGGCGGTTCTGCGCGATCAAGCTGACGTACCCATTGCGCTCGGGACCGCGATGAGATCGATCTCACTGACGATAAACAAAAAAGAAGGTGCCCGGGTCCGGGCACCTAAGTGGGGTTTACCTCGTGCGTGGAGAAACTGTTAGTTGGGCAGGAGCACGGCATTGATGACGTGGATAACGCCGTTCGACTGATAGACGTCGGGGATGGTGACAGTGGCCATGCCGCCCTTTTCATCCGTCAACATGATGTTCCCGCCCTGCTCAGACGCGGTCAGGGTGCCGCCTTCCACTGTCTTCAGTTCGGCCTTGCCATTGCCAGCCTTGATGGCTTTCTTGATGTCTTTGGAAGACATCTTGCCGGCGACCACGTGATAGGTGAGGACCTTTTTGAGCTGGTCCTTGTTCTCAGGCTTCATCAGCGTGTCCACGGTACCGGCAGGCAGTTTGTCGAATGCCTCATTGGTCGGAGCGAAGACCGTGAACGGGCCGGGGCTTTCGAGCGTCTCTACCAGACCTGCGGCCTTGACAGCCGAAACCAGCGTGGTGTGGTCTTTGGAGTTGACCGCATTCTCCACGATATTCTTGGTGGGATACATAGGGGAGCCGCCGACCATCGGGTCCTTTTGGGCGAGCGCGGTGAGCGCGGTGAATCCAAACATGACAGCGATAAGTAGGGCGAACAGGTTCTTCATCTTCATTGTGAAAGTTCCTCTCTTGCATGGACTGAATGGCTGAATCGAACTGCTGTGTGAACCAGGCGTGAAGCAGAACCAGGTGTGGAGCAGAGCCAGCTTTGTAATTGCAACTTCTGTCTGCACTTAAAGAACGGGCCTGTGCCCCTGGTGGATGTATCCCGTGCAAGAAAGAAGCTGAGGCTGCAAAAGGGGTGACAACGGTCCGCCGTTAGCGTCCACTGCATTGGCCAGATATGCTTAGAGCAGCATGCCGTCTCACGCCCCGCAACAGCCAGTAGTCCACGACCACGCAGCAGGCCACGACCACGACCGATGGCTGGTGGTGATTGGCGTTTTCAAACTGCTCAAAGGAATGTTGTTCATTTCGCTCGGCTTTGGCGTGCTCAAGATGGTGCACCGGGACGTCGCCGAATTCCTGCTGAGGGCGGCACTGGCCTTGCGTATTGACCCGGAACACCGTTTCGTCAACTTATTGCTGGATAAAGCCGAAAACCTGACGCCGCATCGCATCCGCCTGATCGGATTCGCAATTTTCCTTTATGCGTTGCTGGACTTCATTGAGGGCACGGGATTGGTGCTGGAACGGGTCTGGGCAGAATACTTCACCATCATTCTGACCGCCTCGTTCCTTCCCTACGAGCTGTACGAGATCATGCGGCACTTCACCTGGGTCAAGGTGGGGCTGACAGTGCTGAATGTTTTAGTGCTTGTGTACCTCATATGGCACCAGCAGGCGCGGCTCAGACGTCTTCACCAGGCCCGGCACGCGGATTAGCGCTAAAAAGACGACCGGGAACCTTCCCGACGAGCAAAAAGCAATGCCCCAATCGGGGTATATCCATTACCCATGTAATGGCGAAGAAAAGGCGTATACCGCGAACTTTCGTTTCTGGCAAGAGGCTTTCGGGGCCAGGACTCAGACCGTAAAACACTAGCGCTTGTGGAATTCAATCCACGCCGTACTGTGGGTTGTGTTTTCCACATGCCTTCCACTGAAATCGCGGCAGCGTGACTTTTTCCCCTTTGACTCCCCCAATAGACCCGCTAGGATGTGGATGGAAGTGGTCAAGAGTGGTCGAAAGTAGTTGAGCCGCAACAGAAAATAGGGCGGCGAGACGAGAGTAGCACCGAAAGCGGGTTTGGCAAGTGTTCAGAGGCAATCACCCAACCCGCGTAGATGAAAAAGGCCGGCTCAAAATCCCGGCTGACTTCAAGCGGGAAGTGGATGAGAAGTACGGCTCGCAGTTCTTTATCACCAGCGTGGATGGAGAGCGGGCCCAGGTTTGGCCGATGCCGGAGTGGCAGAAGCAGGAAGAAAAGCTGGCTGCGATGCCCAACAGCTTGCCCGCGAAGAAGAAGTTGCTGGACAGGATCAGCTACTACGGCCAGGTAGCGGAGATGGATCCACAGGGCAGAGTGCTGGTGCCGCAGGTGCTGCGGGAATCGGCAAGAGTAGTGGGAGATGTGGTGGTCTTCGGGAAGATGACCTTCCTGGAAGTGGCGAACCACGATCTGTTCAAGGCGAAGCTGGATGCCGAGCCGATGACAGCGGATGACGAAGCGGCTTTGGCAAGTTTCGGGTTGTAGCGAGTAGCAGGAAAGTTTAAAGCCCCTGAAGGGGAGCGCATGATCGAGGACGAGAAGCGACATGTGCCGGTTCTTTTACAACAAGCGATCCGTTTTCTCCACGTAAGGGAAGGCGGCACCTATCTGGATGCGACGCTGGGAATGGCGGGGCATTCGCTCGAGATAGCGCGGAGGTTGGGTCCGGAAGGCCGGTTGATCGGCTTTGACCGCGATCCTGAAGCGTTCGAGGTCGCCGGGAGGCGGCTCGACCAACTTCGCGATGAACTCGGGGCGGCAATGCCGGAGGTGCTGCTCTACCCGGAGCCGTTTTCAGCGGCAAAGGGGCTGCTCGAAGCAGGCAGTCTGGATGGAATGCTGGCCGATGTGGGCGTGAGTTCACTGCAGATCGGCGAAGCGCACAGAGGATTTAGTTTTCAGGCGGACGGGCCCCTGGATATGCGGATGGATCCGCGCCGGGGCGTCACCGCCGAACAAGTGGTAAATCAGGCAGACGAAAAAGAACTCGCCGACCTGATTTACGAATTTGGAGAGGAAAGGAGGTCGCGGAGAATTGCCAGAGCCATTGTCAGGGCGCGGCCTATTACCACAACGGCACAACTTGCCAAGGTGGTCTCAGGCAGCGCCCCGATGATGAAACCTCAACGAGGGCGGCACTTCATTCATCCGGCGACCAGAACCTTCCAGGCACTCCGAATTCGTGTGAATGATGAACTGGGCGAGTTGCAGGCGCTGCTCAAAGCCGCACCCCAGTTATTGAAGCCGGGCGGAAAGCTGGTGGTTGTCAGCTTTCACTCGCTCGAAGACCGGCTGGTGAAAGACGCCATGCGCGAGGGAACCAGGGAAGGTATTTACCACCTGGATTCCCGCAAGCCGGTGACAGCAGACGAGGAAGAAACGGATCGAAATCCGCGGTCGCGAAGCGCCAAGCTCCGGGCAGCGGAAAGGACTGAAAACAAGTTAAGCAGTTGAAAAGGATATCGGGTCAGGGTCGTCCCACCGCACCAAATGGCGAAAGTACGACACCGTAACAAAAGTCCCTCCAAATCTAGCGACCTTGACCCGGTTGAAAGTTGGAGATGCAGTATTTGGGAGAATCAGGTGAGGTGTTAACTACCCTGGTTCCCGTGTATTAACTACTTTGATTCATGGATGTGCACTAGTATTGGTGCATGACCACATTCCTCATATAAGACGGAAGGAAGACTATGGCGACGCAGGCGATTGCAGGGCAGGGTTGGTTCGAAGGCTCCCGGGACAACACGATAAACATAGCGGAGCGAAACCAGCTACTACTGCATGCCCAGCAGCGCGCCCGCCGCGGACCCACCCCGGAGGTCTTCTTTTCCAAGCATGTGGACAACACGCGGCTGGTCAAGGCAGCAGACCCGGTCCGCGTGAGGGAGATGCGCATCTTTGCCATTGCCATGTCCGTGCTGTTTGCGATGGTGATGCTGTACGGATGGCAGCACTTCAGCTCCATCGAGATTGGCTACAAGGTTGAGGCGGAAAAGCAGCAAGTAGAACAGTTGCGGGAGCAGAATCGGCAGTTGAGTCTCAAAGAAGCGCAGCTCTGCGATTTGGGACGGCTGGACCGCGAAGCGCGGCGCATGGGCATGGATGCTCCGAAGCCGGGGCAGGTAGTAAGGCCGGAGTCGAGCTTCGATGCCGGACAGCCTGTACTCGCGCAAATGCACACTGCACCGCTCGTAAGATAAAGGGAGATTCTGCAACAGGATTGAAGAAGGGTTGCTGCCGCTCCGGTGAAGAGGTTCAGGTTTACTCCAAGGCAACAAACTAGGCGCGCAGTTGTCGCGGCACCGCGGCGACTGCGCTTTTTTATCATTACGTCGATCTTCGGCCTTTGGGCTCTGCTGATCGCAGCGCGGCTTATCTGGCTGCAGGTCGGGAGCCATGGGGAGTTCGTCAACCTCGCGATGCGGCAGCAGCAGCGCACCTTCGAGGTAGCGCCGCGCCGTGGCGTGCTGTACGACCGCAGTCTGCACGAACTGGCCATGACGGTGCTGGTGGACTCCGTCTACGGCGTACCGACTGAGATCCAGGACAAGGCGGCGACCGCCCGTGCTCTGGCCAAGGTCGTGCACACCGATCCGACGGACGGCTTCACTTCCGCCCAGGGGATCGCGGCGCGCTTTGGGGCCTCCAGGAACTTCGCCTGGGTTGCGCGCAAGCTCGATCCGGCGACGGTGGCGCGAGTGAAAGCGCTGAACCTAAAGGGCGTGTACTTCCAGAAAGAGTTCAAGCGCTACTACCCCAATAATGACCTGGCAGCGCAGGTGCTCGGTTACGTGGGCACGGACGATAACGGGCTGGGCGGGATGGAACGGCGGTACGACGCAGGTCTCCATGGCACACCGGGGCACATGCTGACGGCACTTGACGCCAAGCGGCACGTCCTGGGCTCTGAGGAGCGGGAGCCGGACCCAGGCGAAAGTCTGGTGCTGAGCATCGATGAGAACATCCAGTTCATGGCCGAGCACGCGCTGGACCATGCCATGGCGAAGTTCAAGGCGCTGAACGGAACCGTCGTGATCCAGGACCCGCACAGCGGACAAATCCTGGCTCTTGCGATCCGCCCGACTTTCGACCCGAACGACTTCCGCCACGCCACCACCAGCCTGCTGCGCAACCATGCCGTGAGCGATGTGTACGAACCGGGATCGACCTTCAAGCTGGTCACCTACTCGGCTGCGTTAGATGAAAAGCTGACGCGCCCACAGGAGCTGATCGATTGCCAGGGAGGTGCGATTACCCTCCACGGGCGCACCATTCACGACGCGCACATGGGCACGGGCGTCATCACGGTAGAGAAGGCCTTATGGGAGTCAAGCGATGTGGCGGCGGTGAAGCTCGCGCTTCGGCTGGGTTCCGATAACTTCTATAAGTACATGAAGGCCTACGGATTTGGCGCGCGGACCGGCGTGGAGTTGCCGGCGGAAACGCGTGGCCTGCTCCGTCCGCCAGCCCGCTGGGGCGCCACCAGCATCGGCTCCCTGGCCATCGGGCAGGAGGTGGCCGTGACTCCGGTGCAGCTGGTCACGATGGTCTCGGCGATCGCCAACGGCGGAACCTATCTGCCTCCGCATATCCTGTTGGAGCATGCCGATGAAAAGGCCAATCAGAAGCTGATCGCAAACAGCTTTCATCCGGAGCAGGAGCTGCCCAATCCCTTGCCCGAGGGCGCCCATCGCGTTATTGCCGAGATGACCGCGGCGGAGATGCGCAAGATGATGGAAGGCATCGTGACCGAGGGCACCGGCAAGCCAGCGGCGCTGAACGGCTACACCGCAGCCGGCAAAACAGGTACGGCGCAGAAGATCGATGTCGCTACCCATAAGTATTCAAAGACAAAATATGTGGCCTCCTTCGCCGGCTTTGCTCCAGTGAACAACCCGGCGATAAGCGTTGCAGTGATCATTGATTCGCCCGTAGGCGCACACTACGGAACCCAGGTCTCGGCGCCAGTCTTCGCGGAAGTAGCGCAACAGGTGCTGGAGTACCTGGGCGTGCCGCATGATGAGCCGCTGAAACCAGAGAAGGAACTGCTCGAGGCGAAGCGGAAAACGCAGAGCGAGCAGCCGGCGGAGCACGACGAAGATCTTGGGGCTTTGTTCGCTGAGGTCAACAATCTGCCCGCCGATGATCCGCTGCGGACGCCGGACGCTCAGCAGCAGCAGCCCGTGCTGGCAGCGAAGGACAGCCAGCCGCATAATGTGCCGCCCGCAACTTCGGCATTGCCTCCGGTGCAGGCGGCGGAGCAGCCGCAGATGCCCGGCAAAACAAACGGGAGCGCGGAAGCAAAGCTGCTCGAAACACGGGCAGCGGCACCTCCTGCTCCGCAAAATAATCCCGAAGCCCCGCCACCGCCCGCAACTGCGGGAGGTCCGCTGGTCGTGGACTCGAAGCGTAGGGTTGCCGTTCCGTCGTTTGAAGGAGATTCCGTGCGCCAGGCTGTGGAGCGTGCGGGGACCGCGGGGCTGAGCGTGCAGTTGCTGGGCACGGGGCTGGCGCGGCAGCAGGCGCCAATAGCCGGTACGCTGGTTCCGCTGGGAACCGAGATCGTCGTGCGGTTCACGCGGTAAAGCCGATGCTGCTTTCGGAGGCACTCCAGGACGTTGAAGTGGTGCGCCATTTGGGTTCAGACCCGCATGTA
The DNA here is from genome assembly GCA_963767705.1 of uncultured Acidobacteriaceae bacterium. Classification (GTDB taxonomy): domain Bacteria; phylum Acidobacteriota; class Terriglobia; order Terriglobales; family Acidobacteriaceae; genus CAWCJL01. The sequence continues at coordinate 149,603 of CAVYEO010000001.1, forward strand.
AGCGGCGTCGAGTACGATTCGCGGCGTGTTGCGCCGGAGTCGGTCTTTGTGGCTATGCGCGGCGAGACTACGGACGGCAACGAGTATATCGAGGGAGCCGTGGCGAGAGGCGCGGCCGCGGTGGTCACGGATTCGGCTGCGGCCTTCGATAAGGCGTCAGCCGGACCGCTCAAAGTACCCGTTGTAGAGGTGGCGCATGGGCGCCGTGCCCTGGCTGCCATTGCCGCGAATGTATTCGGCCATCCGGAGCGCCAGCTTGCGATCAGCGGCGTGACCGGCACCAACGGCAAGACGACGACCAGCTTCCTTCTGGAGCAGATCTTAAAGCAGCATGGCCGGCGCACGGTGCTGGTGGGCACCATTGAGTACCATGTCGGCGACGAAATCCGGCCTGCGCCGCACACTACGCCCGAGTCGCGGGATTTGCTGGCGCTGTTCGCCGAGGGCGTGCGCGGGGGAGCCACAGAGGCGGTGATGGAAGTATCCTCGCACGGGCTTGAACAGGGGCGGGTCTGGGGCGTGCCATTTGATGTCGCGATCTTTACCAATCTCACGCGGGACCATCTGGACTTCCACGGGTCGATGGAGGCATATGGGCGCGCCAAGCAGCGGCTCTTTGAGGGCTATGGTACATCGCCGCCGCGGATTGCGGTCATCAACGCGGACGACCCGTTCGGCTTGAAGATGGCGGAGGTCGCCGCCGGGCATGGCTCCATGGTGTGGAGCTACGGCATCGATGCGGGAGAGTTTCGCGCGGAAGCTATCGAGATCGGCATGCGCGGTATGCGCTTTCGAATACAAACGCCTATGGGGTCTGCGAACATTGCGACGGAGCTGGTGGGGCGTGTGAATGTTTACAACCTGCTGGCCGCCAGCGCCGCCGCAATGGCGCGTGGCATCACCCTGCAGGAGATCGCGGTGGGAACTCCTGCGCTCAAGCCAGTGCCGGGACGGTTTGAAGCTGTGAATGCGGGGCAACCGTTTGCGGTGGTCGTGGACTACGCACATACAGACGACGCATTGCGCAATGTGCTGCTGCTGGCGCGCGAAATGGTTGGGGAGCGCGGCGGTCGCGTGATCACGGTCTTCGGCTGCGGCGGGGACCGGGACCGCACCAAACGCCCGATCATGGGGCGTGTGGCGGGGCAGGTGAGCGAGATCGTGATCGTGACCTCGGACAATCCGCGCAGCGAAGAACCCATGCGCGTAATCGAGGACATACTGCCGGGACTGCGGGAGACAAATGCTAGGTGCAGGGTAGAGCCGGATCGCGCTCAGGCAATCGAGCTTGCGATTGAAGAGGCACGGGCGGGCGATGTGGTGCTGCTGGCGGGCAAGGGACACGAAAAGACACAGACGATAGCGGGCAAGGCGTATCCATTCGATGACGTCGCCGTCGCGCGACGCGCCATCTTGAGCAAGGAAAGGGCTAAGGCGCGATATTGAAACTGACACTGCTACAAGTTGCGGATTGGACCGGGGCGGAACTGCTTCTTCCCCAAGCTGACGATACACAGGAAGGAACTGGGAGAGCCGGCGTTGCAACGGGCTACTCCATCGATACACGAACGCTTCAGTCCGGCGATCTGTTCTTTGCGGTTCGCGGGGAGCGGTTTGATGCGCATGATTTCCTCCCTGCGGCATTCACAGCTGGCGCATGTGCGGCGGTAGTGGCGCGGGAACGCGTGCCTGAGTTGCCCCAAGAGGCGCGCATGCGGCCCCTGCTGGCGGTGAATGACCCTTTGGAAGCCTTGCAAACACTGGCCTCCGCCGTGCGCCGGCACTGGAAGGGCACGGTAGTAGGCGTGACCGGGTCAGCAGGTAAGACGACGACGAAAGAAGCGATCGCGGCGGTGCTGGCTGCGAAGTTTCGCGTACTGAAGTCAAAGGGAAATCTGAATAACCACTATGGCCTGCCGCTGCAGCTGTTGAAGCTCGAGCCCGACGACGAGGTCGCTGTGATCGAGATGGGCATGTCGGCGGCGGGGGAGATCGCACGGCTGGCAGAGATTGCGCAGCCGGACTGGGGCGTAGTGACAAATGTGGGCACGGCGCATGCCGAGAATTTCGCGGACGGAAGAGCGGGCATTGCGCGCGCCAAGCGTGAACTGGTCGAGAGCCTGCCAGGGAATGGCGTTGCCTTTCTGAACGCGGACGATGCGTACGTGGCGCAATTCGGGCGGGGGCTGCGAAGCAAAATCGTCTCGTTCGGTCTTGCACCTGAGGCAGAGGTTCGGGCCGAAGACATAGAAGAACTGGGAGCGTGCGGGAGCCAATTTCGCGTGGTCGCGGGGGACAAGGAAGCGGAGGTTCGGCTGGCGCTGCTGGGGCGCCACAACGTCACGAATGCGTTGGCCGCGATCGCTGTAGGGCTTGAGGCGGGCATCCCGCTGGACCGTTGCGCGGCTGCACTTAGCGCGTTGGAACCGCAGGACAAGCGTGGCGAGGTGATCGCATTTGGAGGAGCCACGATCATCAACGACGTATACAATTCGAATCCCGAAGCGCTGCGGTCGATGATTCGCACACTGGCAGCAGTTCCAGCCGAGCGCCGCATCCTGGTCGCTGGCGAAATGCTGGAACTCGGTCCGCAGGCGGAAGCGCTCCATGCAAGCTGCGGTCACGCGGCGGCTGAGGCGGGCATCGATGTCGTGGTCGGCGTACGTGGACTAGGGCGAGCCATTACAAGCGCTGCCGGGGCTGCAGGAGCTGTTTCTGTCTTCGCGCCGACCCCGGAGGAGGCGGGCGAGTGGCTCCGGGCGAACTTGCGCCCCGGCGACGCCGTTCTCCTGAAAGCCTCGCGCGGTGTGCGGCTTGAGCGGGCCCTCGAAGTGCTGCGGGCTGGGCAGGAGACGCTGTCGTAATTCACGCCGGCTCTTTTCCGGTCCGGAGTGAACCATTGAAGTGACCCGTCACTGGTGCAGAAGCGGGGTGAATCGCCTGTAAGATAGGCTCACACACCCCCTTACGCGCAGGCCGGAGGAAGTTTGCTTTACTGGCTCCTTTACCAAAAGCTGTTCCCTTATTTCCGGCCCTTCCGTATCTTCCGGTATCTGACTTTCCGTACGGCATTTGCCACCTTGACCGCGATGCTTATTGCGCTGGTAGTGGGGCCGTATGTGATCGACAAGCTGCGCGAATTCCAGATCGGTCAGTACATACGCGAGGAGGGCCCGCAGGCGCACCAGAAGAAGGCGGGCACGCCGACCATGGGAGGCGTCCTGATCGCGATCGCCATCCTGCTGCCGACGCTTTTGTGGGCCGATCTGTCGAATCCGTTTGTGTGGATGGTGATGCTTTCCATGCTCGCCTTCGGCGCGATCGGTTTTGCGGATGACTACATCAAAGTTGCGCACCGGCGAAACCTGGGACTGACGGCGCGGGCAAAGATGGGGCTGCAGATCCTGGTAAGTGCGGCCATTGCGGTTGCGTTGGTGCTGCTCCAAGCGCAGGGAGAATACTCGACGCGGCTGATGGTTCCGTTTGTGAAGCGCTTCCGGCCAGATCTGGCGCTGGGCGCGCTATCGCATATCCCGCATTTATGGGTGCTGAGCTTTTTGCCATTCATCATCTTTGTCACACTGGTGATCGTGTTCTCCAGCAACGCCGTGAACCTGACGGATGGGCTGGACGGGCTGGCGATCGGGTGCACCATCATTGCGGCTGGCGCGCTCACAGTGCTGACCTATGTCAGCGGCCATGTTGTTTTCTCCGACTACCTGGAGTTACAGCGTATGCCCATGGTGGGAGAGGTGACAGTCTTCTGTGGCGCAATGGTGGGAGCAAGCATCGGGTTTCTTTGGTACAACGCCCACCCCGCCGAGGTCTTCATGGGTGACGTGGGTTCACTCGCCCTGGGTGGCGCGATCGGCACAGTCGCGGTCGTCATCAAGCAAGAGCTGCTGTTGCCCTTCATCGGCGGCATCTTCGTGCTTGAAGCGCTGTCCGTCATACTCCAGGTGGGCAGCTACAAATTGCGCAAGAAGCGCATTTTCAAAATGGCGCCCCTTCATCATCATTTCGAACTCATGGGCTGGTCGGAGTCCAAGGTCATCGCGCGCTTCTGGATTGGCGCGCTGGTGTTTGCACTCTTTGCTCTGACGACCCTGAAACTGCGGTAAAGGTGACCAAAGTGGGAGCGCGCTCCCGAGAGAGTCAGCTATCCTAAGTGCACCAAACTTTCCGCAGAATTATTCGTACTTGGAACAGCGCATTGCCAAATTAGAAGAAACGCCGAAGCATGGATCGCTCGAAGGCAAGATGGAACTGAAGGGTAAAAAAGTACTGGTCGTCGGGCTGGGCAAGTCGGGATTGGCTGCGGCTTTATTTCTGCGACGGCAGGGCGCGCAGGTCACGGTCTCCGATGTGCGCACGGTTGAAGCACTGGGTAAGGAGATGCCGGCACTGCTCGATGCCGGCGTCGTGGTGGAGGCGGGCGGCCACGGCAGCTCGACTTTTCGCCGGCAGGACTTGATCGTCGTGAGTCCGGGTGTGCCGTTGAGCACGCCGGAGCTTGCCGAGGCGCGGCTCTTCCGTATCCCTATTCTCGGGGAACTCGAGCTTGCATCCCAGTATCTCCGCACGCGGGTGCTGGCCATCACTGGATCGAATGGCAAGACCACGACGACTACGTTAGCAGGCGAGATTCTCGCCGCTGCGGGTTTCCGGACGGCGGTCGGCGGCAACATCGGCGTGCCCGTCATCGCACTCGCAGAAGAGGCGGGGAACACCGCGGACACATGGTCGGTGCTCGAGGTGTCGAGCTTTCAACTGGAGACCACAGTCGAGTTTCGTCCGGAGATCGCGGTCATGCTGAATATCACGCCCGACCACCTGGACCGCCATGGAACTTTTGAAAACTATGCGCTCGCCAAAGAGCAGATCTTTGCTCAGCAGACAGCAGCGGATTTCCTGGTGCTGAACGCGGACGACCCCCGCACGCAACAGGCCGCGGCGCGCGCCCAGTCGCAGGTTTACTGGTTCAGCCGCAGCAAGCTGGTCCGGCAGGGCGCCTGCGTGATGAACGGGGCTGTCGTCTTCCGCGCGTCGGAGCAGGCGAGCTTTGAGCCGATCCTGAAGGTGAGCGCAATCCCGCTCAAGGGCACGCACAACATCGAAAATGTGTTGGCGGCCGTGTGCGCCTGCCGCCTGGCCGGTGCCGCGCCCGAGGCTATCGCGAGCGCCGTCGCTGCATTCCATGCGGTCGAGCATCGGCTGGAGTACGTCGCCACCGTAAACAGTGTCGAGTACTACAACGATTCAAAGGCCACCAATGTGGATTCCGCGGCCAAGGCCATCGCCTCATTTACGGGCGGCATTCACTTGATTCTGGGAGGGAAAGACAAGCACTCCGACTACACGCAACTGCGGCAGTTGCTTGGTGAGCGGGTCAAGACCGTCTATACAATCGGGACCGCGGCAGAAAAGATCGAAGCGCATCTTGCCGGCGCGGTGCGGGTCGTGGGAGCGGGCACGCTCGATCGAGCGATCCGGAAAGCCAGCGAGGCGGCTGTCCCAGGAGACGTCGTGCTGCTCTCGCCGGCGTGTTCGAGCTTTGATCAGTTCGATAATTACGAGCACCGCGGCCGCGTTTTCAAGGAACTGGTAGCTGCGCTGCCGGCTGAGCATACGCAGGGAGTGGACGCATGGCAAAACGCGTAGGCATTGATAAATGGCTCTTTTGCGTCACCCTGCTGCTGGTGCTCTTCGGGCTCGCCATGGTCTTCAGCGCCTCGGCCGTGATGGCGAAAGAGCGCTTCGGTTCGCCGTACACGTTTGTGATCCGGCAGGCGGCTTGGGCTGCATGTGGGCTGGCCACGATGCTGGTATTGATGCGCGTGGATTACCGCAAGTACAACCGTCCGAATATCGTCTTTCCCGCCGTAGCGGTGACGATGATCTGCTTGCTGGGCGCGTTTCTGATGCGTGACTCCCACAATACGCACCGGTGGATCAAATTCGGCATGTTCTCCTTCCAGCCTTCGGAGATCGCCAAGCCCACGCTGGTGCTGTTTCTGGCATGGTTCCTGCAGAATCGCATGCAGACAATCGAAGACTGGCGCAACACTCTGCTGCCGGCGGCCCTGCCCAGCCTGCTCTTTATTGCGCTCATCCTGAAAGAGCCCGACCTGGGAACGGCGCTGGTGTGCGCGGTGGTAACGGCCATGATGCTGTATCTGGCCGGGGCGGATACCAAGTACTTTGGGTACGCCGTGCTGGTGGCCGCTCCGGTGCTCTACTGGATGCTCTTCCGCGTGCCTTGGCGCAGGGCACGCATGCTGGCTTTTCTTGACCCTTGGAAAGATCCGCAGGGAAGTGGATTCCACACCATCCAGTCGCTCATTGCAGTGGGTACCGGCGGCCTGCATGGGCTCGGTTATATGGAAGGGCGGCAGAAGTTGTTCTACCTCCCTGAGCCGCACACCGACTTTATCTTCGCCAATGTGGCCGAAGAGCTGGGGCTCATTGGGGCGGTGGCGATTGTCGCCCTTTTTGTCGCTCTGGGCTACCGCGGCTTGCGGACAGCCAGCTTGTCCAAAGATCCGTTTGCCCGCTTCCTTGCGTTTGGCATCACGGCGACGATTCTGATCCAGGCCTTCTTTAACATCAGCGTTGTGCTGGCGTTAGTGCCCACGAAGGGCATCACCCTCCCGTTTATCTCGTATGGTGGCACCTCTATCTTCTTTACCCTGGCCAGCATCGGGGTGCTGCTGAACCTTTCCCGCGAGACGGACTAGGCGTGGCGGAACGATTGCGCGTCCTCATTGCTGGCGGGGGTACGGGCGGACACATCATCCCCGGCCTTGCGATCGCCGATGAACTGCGGACGAACCATGGCTTTGAAGTGCGCTGGGTGGGAACGGAGCGTGGCCTTGAGACGCGGCTAGTGCCGGAAGCTGGATACGAACTGAGCCTGGTGACTGTGGGCCAGCTGAAAAGCGTCAGCCTGCGCACACGTGCCAGGACGATGACAGCGCTGCCGCGTGCTGTGCTGGCTTGCAAGGCACTCCTGCGATCCTTTCGTCCAGGGGTGGTCATCGGGGTGGGTGGCTATGCGTCGGGTCCGGCGATGATGGCCGCAATTCTTGATCGCATTCCGACCCTCGCCTTCGAGCCGAATGCGGCGCCGGGCCTGGCCAACAGACTCGTGGGGAAATGGGTGAGCGCGGCTGCGGTCAACTTCCCACCGGCGCGCGTTTTCTTCCGCAATGCGGAGATCACTGGCATTCCGGTGCGGCGGGAGTTCTTCTCTTTACAGCAGAAGAAACCTGAAACTGCGCCACACATTCTGGTCTTCGGTGGCAGCCAGGGCGCACGCGCCCTGAACGAGCGTATGGCGGAGATCGCAGCAGAGCTTCTGGCGGCCTTTCCTTCGCTCACCATCCTGCACCAGTCCGGCGGGCGGCACGGGGAAGCGACCCAAGCCGCGTACCAGGCCAGCGGCGCGCCGCCCGAGCGCTGGAAAGTGACGCCATTCCTGACGGACATGGCGCAGCAGTTTGCGGCAGCAGACCTTGTTTTGGCACGGAGCGGGGCCAGTACCGTCGCCGAGCTGGCAGCGGCAGGGAAGCCCTCCATCCTGGTGCCTTTTCCGCAAGCCACCGATGACCACCAGCGCCGGAATGCCGAGGTGATGGCAGCAGCGAGCGCTGCCCTGCTATTGCCCGAAAGCGAGATGACCCCGAAACGGCTGCTCAGTGAACTGACGGGACTACTGGGCGATCCGGGACGTCTTCAAGCCATGGCCGCACAGGCGAAGGCGCTGGCGTTTCCCGATGCCGCTCAACACATTGCCGCAATGGCAGTGAGGCTGGCGCAAAACAAAATCGGCTGACAGATGAGTCTGCCAGCCGATGCGTGCTTTTGGATTAGCGGTGTCCACCACCGCCGCCATGAGAGCCACCCCCGCCGCCGTGGAAACCACCTCCGCCACCACCATGGAAACTGCTACCTCCGCCACCATGGAAGCTGCTACCCGACGGCATTCCTCCGCCATGGAAGCCACCGGCATTGCCGCGGAACCCTCCTGCATTCCCCGCAAAGGCATGTGCATTCCCACGTGCCAGTCCACCATTGCTGAAGGGCGTGCCACCCGCGCCACCTCGATAACCAACGCCCGCACTGCCGCGGACAGCCCCTGTGGTTCCGCGTGCCCAACCGCCATTGTTAAATGGAGTGCGGCCTGCATCCCTCTGATACCCAGTTCCATATCCGCCACGGTTTCCAGCGCCATAGGCTGTTGGCCCATGTGGCCCGCCGTTGCCATAGCCGCCACGACCATAACCGTAGCCGCCCCGGCCATAGCCGTACCCACCACGTCCGTAGCCATATCCACCGCGTCCCCAGCCATAGCCGGCGTGGCCGTAATAGCCGTGGCCCCAATACCCGTGATACCAGGGACCCGCCCCGATAAAGATGCCGCCCAGGAACCAGCTTGGACCGTAGAACCCATAAGGCGCGCAGGCATAAGGATAGTAGCTGTAATACCCGTACGGGCAAACGGGAGCGACCCCGTAATACCCGTCATCGTAGCCGCCTGCGTAGCCGCCATCGTCGTAGCCGCCATCGCCAATACCGATGCCGACCGATACCTGGGCCTCAGCGCTCTGCACCAGGGTCATTGGCAAGGCCAGAAGTCCGAGCAGCAGGATAGAACGGATGAGTTGCTTCATGCACACCTCCACCGGATCCCATGTGCGATCGGGAGCCGCTGTTGCGCCAGCCCCGGCAAGGCAGTCTGTGCGCGAACTATTCGTTATGACCCGCAATGCAGGGTGAAAGTTGCGCTGTGTTTGTCATAACGAGCTATCGCTTGAAGCGCTGCTACAGTAACACTGAAACACTTTACAAGACGGGAAAGGTTCACGGCAGAGTTACGGAATGTTTGCAAAGGCGGAACGGATCCACTTTATTGGCATCGGCGGTATCGGCATGAGCGGGATTGCCGAGATCCTGCTCAACCTTGGCTACCCGGTCTCTGGTTCGGATGTAAAGCTGTCCTCGATCACGGCCCGGCTGGTGGAACTCGGGGCCACCGTATTCGAAGGGCACGCCGCGGCTAACGTGGTTGGCTCGGGTGTAGTGGTGACCAGTTCCGCTGTAAGCGAGACGAATCCAGAGGTGGCCGAAGCCCACGTACGAAAGGTCCCGGTCATTCCGCGGGCCGAGATGCTGGCCGAGTTGATGCGGTTGAAATATGGCATCGCTGTGGCCGGCATGCACGGAAAGACCACCACCACCTCCATGATCGCAGCGGCCTTGGCGGCGGGGGGCCTCGATCCGACCATCGTAGTGGGCGGCCGCATTGATGCGATGGGGTCGAATGCCCGGCTGGGCAAGTCGCAGTACCTCGTCGCGGAAGCCGACGAGAGCGATCGCTCCTTTCTGAAGCTGTCCCCGATCCAGAGCGTGGTCACGAACCTGGATCGCGAGCACATGGACTGTTACCGCGACCTCGCGGATGTGGAAGACGCATTTGTGGAGTTCATGGACCGCGTGCCGTTTTACGGGGCTGTGACGGCATGCGTGGACAACCTACAGTTGCGGTCGGTGCTGCCCCGTGTGCACCGCCGCGTGTACACCTATGGCTTCGCGCCGGAGGCCGACTTTGTGGCACGGATGCTGCCCGCGCCGGGCGCCGATTTGCGCTCGCGCTTTGAAGTGGTGGCGGATGGACGCGTGCTGGGGCGCTTCGACCTCCGCGTTCCCGGCAGGCACAACGTCCTTAACGCAACCGCGGCGGTGGCGATTGCCACGCAACTCGAAATCGAGCCGCAAGTTGCCGCCGAAGCGCTCCGAGAGTTTCGCGGCGTTGACCGTCGCTTCCAGACCAAGGGCGTGGCCCGGGGAGTCACCGTGGTGGACGACTACGGGCATCACCCTACCGAGATCGAAGCTACCCTCCATGCCGCGCGTGATTGCGGCTTCGCGCACGTGCACGTAATCTTTCAGCCGCACCGCTACACCCGCACCCGCGATCTGCTGGACGAGTTCGCCGGGTCCTTTCGCGCGGCCGACTCTGTAGAAGTGCTGGACATCTACGCCGCCAGCGAGGAGCCGATCGAAGACATCACCACGCCGCGGCTGGTTGAGCGCATTGGAAGGAGCGAGGTGCGCTATGCGCCTTCCTTTGAGCATGCGGCACGTGGCGCGGCGTCCCGGGCAGGGGAGGGCGATGTCGTGCTGACGCTTGGAGCGGGAAGCATCTCGCAGGTGGGCACCCTTGTTTTGGAAGCCCTGACGCGGTAGCCCCCTCTTCTTGTCCATGCAGTTCCTTAGCGGATACCCGAACCGGCATTGTTGCAAAAGCTTGCGCGGCAGATTCACGGAGCAAGTTATAGTGGGTTAGGCAATTCTCACGACCTGGCTCGGGCGTGTCTAAAAACGATACACAATTCAGCCGTGCGGCCGTTCTTGCGGATGAAGAGGATCTCGAAGATCTTCTCCGTCCGCAGACACCGGTGAAGCCGCGCTCCCCGCGCCCTCCACGGGAGGAAGCTCCTCGCCGCGAACGGGCACCTCTGTCCTTTAGTTTGAATGCTCCCACTGCAGAAGCTGAGGACGAGGACCTTCCTCTCAGGGCTCGCCGGCGCCTCCCGGTGCGCCGGAATTTCTTTCCGGCCACCCGCGCCGGCCGCATTGTGTTTGCCGCGGGCGTCGTCGCTGCGCTTGCAGCGATGTGGCTGATCTTTGTAGCAACACGCTATTTCTTCGAGCACGATCCCCGCTTTCGCATCGACTCCGCTGCTTCTATCCAGATCGTCGGGAACAGCCAGCTGACCCGGCAGGAGCTGCTGGGCGTCTTTGGCGGGGACATCGGCCGCAACATCTTTTATGTGCCATTAGCTGCCCGCCGCACGGAGCTGGAAAGCCTGCCCTGGGTTGAGCACGCCACGGTCATGCGGTTGCTCCCCGACCAACTCCGCGTGGCCGTCACCGAGCGCGTGCCAGTGGCGTTTGTGCGCAAAGGGAATCGGATCGAACTGATCGACCGCAACGGCGTGCTGCTCACCATGCCTCCCGCGGTGCTTGCTGCCAAGCATTATTCGTTTCCGGTCATCAGTGGTGTGACTCCGGGTCAGGACCCCGAGCTGCGCGCCGATCGCATGCGGCTCTACCAGAAATTCCTGGGCGCTCTGGACGAAACTGGCGCAAACGTATCGCAAACACTCAGCGAGGTCGATCTTTCCGATCCGGAAGATGTGCGCGCGGTGCTGCCGGTCTCCGGTTCAGACATCCTGGTGCACTTCGGCGATGGCGAGTTCGCCAATCGCTATCGGACTTTCCAGAGTCATTTGCCGGAATGGCAGCGGCAATACCCGCATCTGGCCGCCGTGGACCTTCGCTTTGAGCACCAGACAGTGCTGGAGATGGCCAAAGGCGCGAACGATGAGAACACGGCGAACTCCGGTCAGGAGACGCTGAACGCAAAGGCTCCATCACAGCTCACCAGCCCGGCCCCTGTAATTCACAAAAGCTCGCCGACGCCGAAACCAGCACATCCGGCAACTTCTCGCCATCCCTCCGCTTTCCACCACCTTTCCCACCCGGCAACGCCCCGGCATGCCGTCCCGCATTCCCCTGCCAAAACCGCCGGAAAGGGCACGCGGCTGCCGGCAGCCCGAGGTTGAGTATGAAGGAGAAGACAGACGGACTGATCACGGTGCTGGACGCGGGTAGCTCGAAGATCCGCGTGCTGGTGGCCGAGCTCAACGAGGGCGCCCTGCGTTATCGCGGTCACGGGGTGGTGCCGGCTAAAGGAATCCGCAAGGGATTGATCGCCGATCTGCAGCCTGCGGCGAAATCCATCATCCACGCCGCGGACGAAGCCGAGCAGTCCGCGCAGGCGGTGATTGCGCAATGCGTGGTCGGGGTAGGCGGACCTCACGTCAGAGGAGTTAATAGCCGCGGCGGCATCAGCCTGGGTACCCGGCTACGCGAGATCACGCGGGAAGATGTGCGCGCCGCGGTTGACCGGGCCCGGTCGGTCTCCCTCCCGACGGAGCGCGAGATCGTCCACCTGCTGCCACAGCAATTCATCCTCGACGAGCAGCCGGGCATTCACGATCCCATTGGCATGGTAGGGAACCGCCTGGAGGTGAACCTCCATATCTCGACGTGCTCCGCAAGTGCCTCGCAAAGTATTGTCACGTGTGCTAACAAGGCCGGCCTGGAAGTTACCGACACCATCTTCGAGGGGATTGCCGCGGCCGAGGCCACCGTATCGGCAGATGAGCGGGAGCTGGGCGTCTGCCTCATCGATATTGGGGCGGGTTCAACCGAGCTGGTCGTCTTCTTTGAAGGATCGGTGGCCCACACAGCGGTCATCCCGATCGGCGGCGACCACTTCACCAACGATCTCGCGGTCGGGCTTCATGTGTGCGTGGAAGAAGCCGAGTTTCTGAAGATCAACTACGGCAACTGCGTCGTCACGGCCGTGCCTTCGTCTGCGGAAGTGGAGATCAGCGGGGCTCCCGGACATCCCACCCGTATGGTCTCCCAGCGCAGCCTTGGCGAAATCCTGGAGCCGCGCGCGCGTGAACTCTTCCACCTCCTGCGTGACAACCTGCGCAGCGGCGGCGTGCTGGATGCCCTTGGAGCCGGATGCATCCTGACCGGCGGTGGCGCCCGGATGGCGGGACTGCTGGACGTTGTGGAAAGCCTGTTGCGGGTGCCGGCACGGGTTGGCTACCCCACTCCGCTTTCCAGGATGCCGGAAGAGTTGATTCAGCCGGAGTTTTCTGCTGCCATCGGCATGCTGCTCTATACGCACCGGACGGGCGTATTGCGTGCCGCTGAAGACCATAGCCTCCGCGCCAAGCTGCGCGCCATCTTTGCGGGTAGTCTATAGCGAGACGCCCTCACCTTCTTTAGATTCACTTGAAATGGAGTAACGAGCCGATGAGCAATTCCGAAGAAATCCGCATCCAGTACACCGATGAAGTCCCGCGCGGGGCAAAGATCAAGGTCATTGGCGTAGGTGGGGGTGGCGGCAACGCTGTGAACCGCATGATCGCGGCCAAACTGGAAGGTGTCGAGTTCATCGCCGCCAATACCGACGTGCAGGCGCTGCAGCTTTCGCAGGCCCCGGTCAAGCTGCAGCTCGGCGTAAAGCTGACCAGCGGCCTGGGTGCGGGCGCCAACCCTGACGTGGGCCGGCGCGCAGCCTTGGAAGATTCAGAAAAGATCATCGAAGCGCTGGAAGGCGCGGACATGGTCTTTGTAACCACTGGTCTCGGCGGTGGAACGGGCACTGGCGCGGCGCCGGTCATCGCCTCGCTGGCCAGCGAAATGGGCGCGCTGACGGTCGCGGTGGTGACGCGGCCCTTTGCCTTTGAGGGCAAACGGCGTATGCAGCAGGCCGAGCGCGGCATGCAGGAGCTGCTGGACGCGGTGGACACCATGATCGTGATCCCCAATGAGAAGCTGCTTGCCGTCGCAAAAGATGCGGGCTTCTTCGAGTCTTTCCGGGTGGCCGACGATGTGCTCCGCCAGGGCGTCCAGGGTATCTCGGACATCATCACCATCCCCGGCATCATCAACCGTGATTTCGCTGACGTGAAGACGACCATGTCCGGCATGGGCTATGCAGTCATGGGTACTGCAGTCCGCGGCGGCGTGAACCGTGCAGTGGAGGCGGCACAGGCCGCAATGGCTTCGCCGCTGCTGGAAGCCGGCGCAATCGACGGCGCCAAGGGGATTCTCATCAACATCAGCGGCTCCAGCTCGCTCAAGCTGAGCGAGGTCAACGAAGCCTCCACACTCATCCAGGATGCTGCGCATGAGGACGCCAACATCATCTTCGGCGCGGTCCTGGACGAAACCATGAAGGATGAGGTCAAAATCACGGTGATCGCGACCGGCTTCCGCCAGGGCATGCCGCAGCGCCGCACCAAGACAACCGGGTCAGAGGTTTCACCGGCGGCCGCCCCTTACGTGCATGTGGAGCCGAAGCCGGCTGTCCCGCGCTTTGCCAGCGAGGTCGCCAATGATGCCGGGCAGCAGGCAGATAGCTTTCTCGGAAACTATGGAAGCCGTTCCGTCTTTGAGCCGCTGGGCCGCGACCTGCCCGAAGCCGTTCCCGCCGAGCACGCCTCCGCGGGCAACTTCATGAGCGGCGGAGTAAGCGGACAGGGCGCCGCCCATGAAGAACGGGCGATCGGCGGTTTTCTTGAAGACCTGAACATGCGCGAACCGGAAGGTCGTGTCCACGCGCCGGCTATGGATGGAGCCCAGCGCGGCGAGGCTCACTCTTTCGCCACTCCTGACGAGGATGAGCACCAGCATTTGGACATCCCGGCATTTCTGCGCAAGAGCGCAAGGTAAGGGAGCGGAGCCTGCCGGAGTTGGAGGGTCCCACCAAAGATTCAGCAGGCTCCACCTTTGAGTCATAGTACCGAGGTAACGAAAGGCCCTGTAATAGAGAAGTCGGTGACGGATACCTGGCCGATGACTTATGGTATAGAGCAGGATGCCGCATCGGATCGGCATCTCTACGATAAAGGTGCGATCTGAGACACGCGACGGCGTGAGCAGACGCACAACTGGCCGGCGATACCGGTGTTTGTTCTCAAAGGGCAACGATGAAGCGATACATCTACTTTGTTCTCATGTTGGCTATGGGCGCGCTGCCGCTCTCGTTATGCGCCACCCGGACCCATGCGGCGCATAGCCGTGTGAGCCACGTCCAGGAGGGAACGCACGCGCGACGGAGGATGGCCCACCTTCAGCACCATCGGGCAATGGTTGTGAGGCAAACCGTCCTGGTGCGCGGTCGCAATGGCCGCCTCCGGCGCGTTACAGTGGTGCGCCATCGGTATTACGAGCACTTCACCGGCAATTCGTTCGCTGAAACCGATCTGACGCAGAGCGACATCACTGCTGGGGAAGATCCGGTGGTGCGGGAAGCGGCTCTCAATGCACTTGGGAACATGAACGGCACGGTCGTCGCCATCGACCCCAGCAACGGGCGCGTTCTTGCGATGGTCAACCAGAAGCTTGCGCTCTCCAGCGGCGCGGAGCCCTGCTCCACTATCAAGGTTTCAGTCGCGCTCGCCGCCCTGCAGGAAGGTATCGTCACCAAGGACACCCAGGTGAATCTTGGCGGCTGGCACATGGACATGACGGAAGCGCTCGCACACTCGAATAACGCCTACTTTGAAGCCCTGGGCCGCCGGCTTGGCTTCGAGCGGGTGCGGCACTACGCAAATCAGTTCGGCCTGGGTGAGCTCGCCGGCTGGAATATCAGCGGGGAACAATTGGGCGTTTATCCCAACGAGGCACTTCCGGAAAAGCTCGGCGGCGTAGGCAAAATGTGTTCCTTCGGCGAAAGCGTTTCCATGACACCGCTGCAACTGGGAGCGCTGGTAGCAGCCATTGCGAACGGGGGCACCCTCTATTACCTCCAGCATCCGCAAACCCCCGCGGAGGCGGTCAACTTTCAGCCGCGCGTCAAGCGTACCCTCGACATCAAGAACATCATTCCTGAAATCTCTGATGGCATGGGCGCCGCGGTTTCTTACGGAACAGCACGCTCGCTCCGGGCCAACTTCAGCGAGCTCCCGGTACTCGGCAAAACCGGCACCTGCTCCAGCAACGGCACACGCTACGGCTGGTTTGCCTCTTTCGCGGACACTAGCTATGGCCGCATCGTCACCGTGGTCTTCCTCGAAGGAGGTCGACCGACCTTCGGACCCAAAGCAGCCGAGCTTTCCGGCGTCTTCTATCGCAACCTTTGGGATCACAGTTACTTCGCCATCAAGAACCCGGCGGATGCTCCCGCGAGCAGCTTGACGCAGAGCACCGCAGCCAACGGCGTCACCCAGTAACTGCATCCTTTCAGTTAAGCAAAGGGCCTCCCCAAGCGGAGGCCTTTTGTATTTCAAGGAACGATGGGGACGCGTGCGCCTGGCATGCGTGGGCAATGGACATCCTTACAGCCGAAGATATGCGCGCAACAGACCGCGCTACCACCAAGGAATCCGGCGTTTCCTCATTGACGCTGATGGAGAATGCCGGCCACGCAGTCGCGCGTTTCGTGCTGAACGAGCTGCCGCAAACAGACTGCGCGGTCGTTCTATGCGGGAAAGGTAACAATGGCGGTGACGGATTCGTAGCTGCGCGCATCCTCGCCGGGGCTGGCATCGAGGTCACCGTTGTGCTGCTGGGCATGGCCGCGGAAATCAGCGGCGATGCGGAGAAGATGATGCGGAGGCTCGAAGCGCCTCCCATCGAAGCCGCTGATGAAGCATCGCTTGCAAGCGAGGCGGTCCTGAAGGCATTCGCGGAAGCAGACGTTTTCCTGGATGCAGTATTGGGCACAGGGTTCAAGCCGCCACTGCGGGGTTTGGCAGCGGCGGCCGGCGCATTACTGGAGAAGTACCCGGACATCCCCGTCGTCAGCGTCGACCTGCCCTCGGGCTGGGACGCGGATTCCCGCAGCTTCAGCGAGCCAGGAGCCTACCGGTCGGATGCTGTCGTGACCTTTACCGCGCCCAAGCTTGCCCATGTGTCGGGCCACCTTACGCAGGGGGGCGGCCTGGTGCGAGCCGGGGGGCTCAAGCAGGGGCCGATCGTGGTTGCGGAGATAGGGTCGCCTCCCGACGTCATCCAGTCCAGCACCGGGCTGACCTGGACCGGCAGCGCAATGCCTCTCGCACACTCCCCGCGCAACCCCGACAGCAACAAGGGTAAGTTCGGGCATGTACTGGTGGCGAGCGGTGCCCGCGGACGAGCCGGAGCACCATCCATGGCGGCCTACGGTGCCTTGCGTGCGGGCGCCGGGCTGGTCACGGCTGCCGTCCCGGGCTCCATCCTCGACACCGTCGCGCTCACCACGCCGGAGCTGATGACCATGCCCCTGATCGAGGGATCGAATGGATGCATCTCCCCGCGCAACCTTGAGCCAGACCGTCTCAAGGCGCTGCTCGACAAAATCACCGTGATCGCGATTGGGCCGGGTCTGGGGCAGGAGCCCGACGCCCAGCGGTTTGCCCTCGAACTCATCAATAAGACAGAGCTCCCAATGGTGCTCGATGCGGACTGTCTGAATGCCATCGCCGAACACAAGGTAAAGCTGGACGGCTCCAAACGAACGCTGGTGTTGACGCCACATCCGGGCGAGATGGCCCGGTTGATCGGCAAGAGCATTGCAGAGGTGCAGGTTAACCGCGAGCCGCTGGCCCGCGCCTACGCGACCGAGCATCACGTCACGCTGGTGCTCAAAGGGTGGAGAACGATCGTGGCACATCCGGATGGACGGCTGGCGATCAACACGACTGGCAATCCGGGACTGGCAAAGGGCGGCAGCGGCGATATCCTGACGGGCATCGTGGCTGCCATGCTCGCGCAATACAAGGACCATATTCCAGAGGCCGTGGAAGCAGCGGTGTACCTACACGGCCTGGCGGCGGACTTTGCGGCGCGCGAACAGAACGAGCACACCTTGTTGGCCACCGATGTGGTTTCCCACCTCTTCCAGGCATTCAATTTTCAGCAGCGGGATAAAGCCGGGTACATTTGGTTACAAGGACTGCCCGGAACGATGCGGCAGGAGTCTTCGTAGGAACGAAAGGGGGAGAGCCGATGCCGGAAAACGAATCCACCTCCCGCGCCAGGCCAGCGATGCATTACGAAACCGGGAACAGCGCGGAGACAATCGAGGTGGGACGCCAGCTGGCAAAGCTGCTCCAACCGCCGAAGTTCCTCATTTTACGCGGGGACCTCGGGGCCGGGAAAACGACGTTGGTCAAAGGCATTGCGGATGCGCTGCATGCGGCCGATCCGGATGAAGTCACCAGCCCGACCTTCACCTTGATGCACGAGTACGAGGGCGAGCGCGAGGTGGACGGGCGCAAGGAGCCAGTGCGCCTTTACCACCTGGACCTGTACCGCATGGACGCCGAGCGGCAACTGGAAACGCTCGGATTGGACGACCTGGCAGGCGAGGACAGCCTGGTGCTGGTGGAGTGGGGCGACAAGTTTCCGAGCATCGTCAAGCGGAGCGACGGCGAGATCGTGATGGAAGCCGCCGGGGGCGACACCCGCAAGATCACCGTTTCCTTGAAAACATAGACGTGCCGAGGCCGCTGCCACGGCTGCCGCTACAGCTTAAACAACTCCCGAAGTCGCCGCGTCTGTGCACGGCTCACGGGAATTTCCGTGTTCTTCCGGTCGCTCATCCGCAACTGGTAGCTGGACTTGAACCACGGCACCACTTCCTTGATGTGGTTGATGTTGACCACAAAGGAGCGGTGCGCCCGCCAGAAGAGTGCCGGGTCCAGCAGTTCCAGCAGTTCTTCAAGGGTCCGGCACTTCGATTGGCCTTCGATGGTTGGCGTGACCACCGAGATCACGCCCTCGTCGATGGCGGCAAAACAGATGTCCTTCTGGTCCACCAGCAGCAATCGGCTGCCGGCCTGCAGCACGATCTTGCTGTTTGGCCCGCGCTGGGGCGCGCCCTGCTGCTGTTCCATCAACCGGATCAGAGCATCCAGGCGTGCCTCCGACGGCGGCCCAGCGGCCGGGACGGCCGGCGCTGGCACTTCCGCCTGGGCTTCAGACAAACGGTGGCGCACTCGCTCCAGCGCCTGCAGCACCCGCGCCCGGTCAAAAGGCTTCAGCAGGTAATCAATGGCGTTCACATCGAACGCGCGCACCGCGTACTGATCGAATGCCGTGGCAAAGACGATCTGCGGAAGAGATTCCCGGCCACCCTGCTCCAGCAATTTTTTGATCACCGCAAATCCATCGAGACCCGGCATCTGCACGTCAAGAAAGACAACGTCGGGGTCAAGGGAGCGAATCAACTCGACCGCCTCGATGCCGTTCTTTCCCTGGCCCAGAATCTCGACCTCACCCGCGGAATCGAGCAGGTATCTGAGCTCGTCTCGCGCCAGTTGTTCATCGTCGATGATAAGCGCGGTGATTGTCATGGCGTCAGTGCAGTATAGGAAGGGCGCGAAGCAGGGTCAATTCTTCCGCCCGGCGTAGAGTCCTGAGCGTAGCTACCGCTCTCAGGAATGGATGCTGCGCAAGCGCTCCGGCGTATTGTCCATCGCTAAATCGTGCCCGCACGTAACGCAGTACAGATCCGTAACGCGCGCGCTGCGATGGCAAATCCCGCACGCGGCCGAGATTTGGCATGCGCACTGCGGGCAGAAGTGGTACTCGCTCAACACCGCTGTGCCACATGCCGGGCACGTCGATACGACCGGCTGCCGCAGCAGGAAATACAACACAGAGCCCATACCCCCTGGCATGACCAGGCAGATGATGGTCCACAGCCGCGTGCTCATGTTCCGGCGCGGAGCATCGCGGCTCACGTAACCGATCATAAGCACATACAGCGCGGCCAGCGCGCTCCACGATAGCGCGAAGTAGAGCCGAAGCCCTACCGGCGGCCCCGGATGATGCCGATGCTCCGGCACCACCACCCAGAAGATGTACTGCATGCCCACAAAGGCCAATACGGAAAGAGCAATCGACCAGCGCGGAATGAGTTTGAATTCATCCCGCATGGAAGAATGACCCTTCGTCTGGCGCACTCGGTCTGTGTAGCTCATGGTCTGGGGGAAAGACGGGGAAGAGGGGAGGAAAAGTTGCACGGTACTCTGTTTTCCCGTCAAGCTTTATCGCGATCGGAAGAAGTGGCGCGTGTCTTCCAACCGGCGATCAGGGCCCCAATCGTCGTGGCAAACAACAGCAGGATCAGGAAAGCCATTTGTGTCGTCATATCTCCAAAACGACCGCCGCTGCACAAATAATCCACACTGCTCCATAGCAACGGCGCAAGCACCAGAGATAGAACTGCGAATGCTCCCACAGCGACGCCGACATGGAAGCGGTTCTGTTCCCGCGTTTCCCGCCGTGCGTTCGCGGATACGCGAACCGCCCGCCGGGTGCGCTCCGCGACCGCGAGACTCCCCTGCGCATTCCTACCGGCAAGGGACTCCAGCAGGTCCTCCCTCTCCGTACCGGGTCCGGACGCTTCGACTGACCCGCGCAGCACGGCACCTTTGCTGTCAACTTGCCGGGAACTCACGCCTCAACCTCTAGCTGCCGCCTGGGCTGGACGCCTGGCTCCCGTGCCTGGTGGTTTCCCTGTGCTGCCACAATTCTGGGCTTCAAGGCCGCGAGCCCGCGATAGAGCCGCGACTTCACCGTGGAAAGCGGCGCGCGCGTGACTTGTGCGATCTCATCCAGCGAAAGCTCCTCATGAAACCGAAGAACCAGGACCTCGCGCTGCAGGGGCTCGAGCGTGAGCAGCGCTTCCGCAACGCGCACGCTGTTTTCACGTAATTGATACACCTCAAGCGGCGTAGGATCGGCAGCCGGCGCTTCAAACGGGCGTTCCTCCCCATTGCCCTCGCATAATGCATCCAGGCTCACCATGGTGCGCTTGCGCCGGAGATCAATGACCAGATTGCGCGCAATGGTGAACAGCCAGGTATCGAAACGCGCAGTGCCGTTGTATTGACTCCCGCGCTGGAGAACACGGATCCACGTCTCCTGGAACAGATCCTCGGCCATCTCGCGGCTGCTGGTGA
Source organism: uncultured Acidobacteriaceae bacterium (assembly GCA_963767705.1). Taxonomy (GTDB): domain Bacteria; phylum Acidobacteriota; class Terriglobia; order Terriglobales; family Acidobacteriaceae; genus CAWCJL01. Next base: position 170,149 of record CAVYEO010000001.1, read on the forward strand.
GGTACAGGAGATAGCGCAGCAGCCGATGCTGGTAATCGACGATCAATTGATCGAGCAGGCGGCCGTCCTGCCGCTTTAGCCCTCGAGCGATCGCGCGGTTCTCATCCTGCTGTGCTTGCGCGGTCAGGGGAAAGGTTGCTGTGCTCATAGACTGATTGGACGCCGCCAAAAGACCCTGAGACTCGCGCGTCCTCCAATTTCTTTGGATTACGCGGCCAAATGTGCCGAAATTGAGGGGCGATACACTGGAAATAATGGAAATCCTGTACGGCCTGCACCCGGTGGAGGAGGCGCTACGCTCCGGTTCCAGGCGCTTTGACCACATATGCGTTGCGCGCGAGCGGCAGGATGCGCGCCTGCAGCAACTGACAGACGCTTGCCGGGCCGGGGGCGTTGCTGTGCGTTCCGAGACGCGGGAACAGCTCACACAGCTGGCCGGCAATTCCGGCCACCAGGGTGTCGTCGCTTTCGTGCGCGAACGCGCCCTCCTGGACCTCGAAGACCTCCTACAACCCTCTGAAAAGCCGCCTCTGCTGCTTGCTCTGGATGGCGTTGAAGATCCGCAAAACCTGGGCGCTCTTCTCCGCACTGCCGATGGAGCAGGAGTGAGTGGAGTGGTGCTCACCGAGCGCCGCTCCGCCCCGCTCAGTGCTGTAGCCATAAAGGCTTCCGCCGGCGCAGCCGAACATGTGCGTATCGCGAGAGTGGTCAACATGGTTCGCGCTATCGAGCAGATCAAGAAGCGGAACATCTGGTGTGTGGGTCTGGACGAGCGTGGGACGGCCGATTACGACCAGTATGACTTCACCGCGCCCACCCTGCTGGTGCTCGGCCGTGAAGGCGCGGGGCTTCACGACCTGGTGCGGCGCACCTGCGATCACCTTTTGCGCATTCCCATGGCTGGCGGAGTAGCGTCCCTGAACGTTTCGGCTGCAGGCGCCGTGGTGCTCTATGAGGCTTTCCGCCAGCGTCGCGCAGCCGCCGACAGCAGCCAGCAGGCCGCGCAGGTCTCCGTGGCTCCGAAGAAACAAAAGGGGCTGGGATCGTGAGCTGGCCCCGGCTCGCGCTGGCGTGTTTCTTGCTCGCAAACGCGGCTCGTGCACAGCAGCCCTCTAACCCTGGTCCGTCCCCGGCGCAAGCCCCGGCTGCGGCTCCTCATGGCGCCGTTGTGGCATCGAGCGACCACATACCGCAGAGCGATGGCGGCAACAGCGCGGTCTCGACAGCAGCGGTGAAAGCGACAGATGCGGAACGCGAATCAATCACGTTCACTCGCTATGCGTTAGACATTCACCTTATTCCGCGCGACCACCGCATCAGCGTGCATGCCAGGATCGGTTTGCGCAACGACGGCCCGGAGCCGCTCACGGTTGTGCCGCTGCAACTCTCGTCTTCGCTTACGTGGTCGTCCGTTCGGGTCGCAGACAAGCCGGCGCAAGTAGATATTGGCGCCGTCAAGAGCGACGCCGACCACACCGGCAAGCTCAACGAAGCCGTCGTGCACCTATCAGCGCCGCTCCCGCCGCACGGCGAACTTGCATTGGACGCTTTTTACTCCGGCGCGATCCCGCAGGACGCGACGCGTCTGACTGAAATTGGCACTCCGCCGGATCTCGCCGCGAATGCGGATTGGGATGGCATTGCGCCCGACTTCACCGGGCTTCGCGGCTTTGGCAACGTTGTCTGGTACCCGGTGGCGTCTGTACCCGTCGCGCTTGGCGACGGTGACAAGCTTTTCTCCGAGATCGGTCTCACGAAGCTGCGCCAGATCTCCGCAACGATGAGCCTATCGATTACGGACGAGGTGTATCTCGGAGGCAGCAGCGCTGCATTGCCAACGGTCGCGATTCTCGACGGCATCCAGGTTCCGCTCACTACGGTTGCAAAGTCTACTTCAAGCGACCTGCCGACAATCCTGACGTGTAGCCTCCCGCCTATGCCGCTCGGTTTCAGCACTCCTGGGCTCTTTCTCGCAGTGCGCACAGATGCTTCCGGAAATGATCTCCGATTCTTCGCACGGCCAGAGAACCTCGCCGCAACGCAAAGCTACATGACCGCTTCCACCATGGTGGCGTCCCTGATCCGGCAATGGCTCGGGGCGCACGCGAAAAGCGACCTGACGCTGCTTGATCTTCCCAGCGCGCAAGATGCCCCGTTTGAAGACCGTCAGACCCTGTACACGGGCTTGCGCAACACCGGTCCGGATCATCTGGTGGGAACCATGAGTCACGCGCTCGCGCATGCGTATTTCCTATCTCGACGGCCATGGCTCAATGAAGGCGTGGCGGAGTTCATGGCGAGCCTGCGAACAGAACAGGTATCCGGGCGCGAAGCGGCGCTCAGTCAACTGGATAGTCTGCGCCCCGCACTGGCGTTGGCAGAACCTGCAAATGCTTCCGCGAACGCCGATGCTGGCCAGCCACTTGTGCGGGCGCACGATGCGATCTATTACCGCACCAAGGCGAATTACGTACTCTGGATGCTACGCGCCATAGCAGGCGATGGGTCCCTTGCCGCTGCGCTGCACTCGTATGACGCGGCCCGCGATACAACCGACGACTACTTCGAGCGTCTGCTGGAGCAGACGAGCGGCAAGAAGCTCGACTGGTTTTTCGAGGACTGGGTGTACCGGGACCGCGGTTTACCGGACCTTTCGATTGTGAGCGTCTTTCCCGCCCCGGCCAGCGGCGCGGATTCCTTCCTGGTAGCAGTGACAGTTTCAAACTCCGGAGATGCCGCCGCTGAGGTGCCGGTCACCGTCACATCCGCGGAAACCACAGCCACGGAGCGCGTGCTGGTTCCAGCTCGAAGCACAGCCGTGCGCCGCATCCTGATACAAGGGCGGCCCGATGAAGTCCAGGTCAACGATGGAACAGTGCCCGAGGTCGAAGCGAGCGTGCATCGCACAACGTTGAAGCACACTCCGTAAGCGTTTATTCGGCATTCTTGGCTGGGGTAAGTACGGGTTGCGAGAATGTACCCGTCACTGTGTCGTGAAGGTCGCTGCCCACGCGAAGGTCGATCTGCCGCTTCCACGTAACGGTGCCGCTGACCGGCTCGGCGGAGTCATTAGTCGTGACCAGCCCTCGCGTGAGTGTCAGCACGCCATTCGCCAGAGTGCCGTCTGCGGTCCAGAGATCGAAGGCTCCCAGAGGTGTCCCAGTGAGCTGCACCCACCCGCCATCGCGCCAATCCCAATGCACTGTGCCCGCAGCGGATTGCGTCAACGCATGCGCCGTTCCGCCTTGGAGCTTCAGGTTTGCGGACAGGTCGACGCTGCCGCCAGCTCCCCAGCGCTCCCCAAACAACGCGGCCACACTGCGGGCCTCGCCGTCGGTAAGCTGGACGCGAACGGCGTAGGATGGGCCGCCGGAGAAGCTCACATCCCCCCTGCCATGGAGATAACCGCCCAGCGCGCGTCCATCGAGCGAGGCAATCTCGAGCCTGCCTTCTCCCAATGTGACGTCAGCAGTTACGTTCTGCGCGGCGAATGAGCCCAGCGAGAGCCTGCCTGCGCGCACTGTTCCCTCGAGCGAAGGCCACGGCGCTGGCTGTGTATCCACGCGGCTCAGCCACTCCCCAACCAGAGTCTTGCCTGCGCTTCCATCCAGGCTTTCGCGGAGCCCGTTCACATCAATGGCCGCAGTGCTCAGGTCAAAGTGGCGAGGACAGGGCTCCTGCGGCGCACAGTCCAGGGGCATACGAAAATTCCCTGTAAACGCAACGGACCCTAGCCGCGCTTCCACTCCGCTCCACGCAATTTCACCGGGTGTAACGGAGCTCTGCGCAGCGGTGATGATCAGCGGGGTACGCAGGTATGGTGTCTGCAGATGGGCATTGCGCAGCCCCAATGTTCCGCTGGGCAGCGAAGGAGCGGTCGGGAGGTCCGCATCGGGAACCGGCGTGATCCATGGACCTGCCAGCGTCAAGTTCAATTGCGCGTCGCCGGCCGGAGCCAGACCGGCTGTGGCGTTGCGCAGAATACCGAAAGCACGCGACAACGGCAGCAGCCGGGCCAGCGCAGCAGCCCCGGAATAATGCATGGCGAATTCCTGGGCAGTGAGCCGCCCATCGATCGTGAGCGGCGTCGCGCTGCCCATCTGCAAGACCACGGGCTCCAGCAGCAGTGCTGGGCTATTTCCCTCGGTCTGTTGGGCGCCGCGCCCGTTCGGTAGCGTCCCCGGAACCGCCGTCCAGTACAGATTAGGCAATGAAACGGAGGAGGCTGATCCCGGCGGCTGCAAGGTAAGCCCGCTCACGATCGCCGATCCGGTCAGAGTGCCATTTCCGAGGCTCGCGCCTGCCAGGGTCGCGGCATTCCATTCGAATTGCCCGTTCGCCTCGCCGCCGCTCTCCGTATTCTGGGCAAAGCCGCGACGCACGTGGCGCAGCAGTTCCATCCATGCACTTGCGGATACATGGGCCATTTCCAATCTGAGCGCCGAACCTTGCATAGCGTTTACGCTGGCTAACGTGCCAGTGAGCCGCACCGTGCCGCCGCCGGCCGGGGCCACGCACAGCAAACTGCTCAATAGCCGCGTTTCCCGTGCATAAACACCATCGCAGGTTGCGGCCAGCTGCAAGCTTTGCATTGGTTCAAATTCCGCACGGTGAAAGTCGCGCGCGCTCGCTGTCGTGTGCAACCGCAACTGGTCCGGCGTGCCGCCTATGTGGGCGCGAAGGTCGAGGTCAGCGCGCCACCCCGCGTCTTCGCCAGTGAGCAAGCGGCTGATCTGTCCCAGTGGCGCTTTCTCCCATTGCGCATCCAGCGCGAGAGGCAGCGCGCCCAGGGTTGCGGCTCGGCGTACGGCCCCATCTACGCGGAGCACCCCGGTGTCTGCGGCGGAAAAATTCATGTCCGTGCGCATCGGCTGCGCGCGGAATCGAACACGCCATTCATTCGGGTTTTCCAGCCACACCGCCGTGTCCGCATTGAGAAGCGAGAACGGTAGTTTTTCATCCCCGAACTTGAAATTCACGCGTGCACCCGTCGCCTCGATATAAGGAAAGCGAAGGTTACGGCCCGGCCGCAGCTGCTGTGTGGGCGCGTTTGGGATACGCGAAGCCTGCGTGAGCACGGGAGCGAAGTTCCAGTAGCCCTGAGCATCGCGCTGCAGATTAATGCTTGGCTCGTCAAGCGAAATGCGCGAGATCTCGAAACGTCCGCGCCACAATGAGAAGAGCCGCAAGGATGCGGTTACGCTGGGGCACTGGAGCAGCGGCTCCGCACCGAATTGCGGCAACTCGTCCACGGCGAAGTTGCTGATGCTGAACCCCGGGCGGGGAAGCAGCACCAGGCGCACGCTGCCCAACTCCACAGGCCTGCCGAGGCTCGCCGACAGGCTGGCCGCCACGCGACGCTTGTAGCGGCTGATATTGATCAAGGGGGGCAGCGCAAGACCCGCCAGAAGCGCCAGCACCAGCCCGAGCAGGAAAGCCTTGCGGCGCCTTGTCCGTGCGGCGCGCGGCGCAGGTTGTGGTTTAGCGGCGGGGAAAGGCCCCGCCTGTACCGGCTCGTTCTCCGTCTGCGATGCGCGGAGCATGATTCAGCGAATCGGGTGCAGCGTCCGGCTCCACCGCGTTTGATCGAAGAAATGAAGCACCATGTGCCCGATGAACGAAGCGCGGTCTGCCAGCCCTTGTCTTTCGTATTGATCGTCTGGCGTGATGAACGACCAGTACGCAAACAGCGGGCGTCCGACGATGTTTTCCCGAGGCACAAATCCCCAGAACCGGCTGTCCAGGCTTACCAGGCGATTGTCGCCCATGGCGAAGTATCTGCCCGGAGGCACTACCAGGTCCTCACCTTGAATACGCGTCGGCAGCTCATCGGCCCAGGTCGGTGTGATCTCCGTGGCCTGGGACGTGGGTACGGCAGGGAAGTCGTCGCGATACGGGGAATAGTCGCCGTAATCCGGCTTGGCCGCCTGGGGCTCATCCTGCTTTTGCCCGTTCAGGTACACAATGCCGTTGCGGAGATGAATGCGGTCTCCCGGAACACCCACGACGCGTTTGACGAGATAAAGGTCCGGTTCACCCGGTTTGAAAAACACGATGATGTCGCCGCGCCGCACATTCCGGTAATGCACGAAAGGCGCCCAGCGCGCAGGCGGCGCAAGCGTGATGCGGTCCACCAGTACGTGGTCGCCGACCAGCAGCGTCTTCTCCATCGAAGACGAGGGAATTTCGAAATTCTGAAAGACAAAGGTGAGCGCGAACAGACCGATCACAAGTACAGCGCAGATCGATGCAAAGGCTTCGAGCGGCGTTTCTTCGCTCTTCCGCTCCTTGATCTCGGTCGCAACTTCAGGCTGGGCTACGAGCTCTTCCATTCCGGCTTTTGTATCCTCAGGCGCATGCTTTGTTACCTCACCACGCGCAGCACGCGATTCCATCGCGCAAAGTCGAGGAGCTTATTTGCGCCGCTTGCGGTGAGTTTATCATCCGGCAAAGCGCTGGTATCCGTGGCAGAAGGCTCGCGCACAGAGAAGTAAATCAAAAAGGGCATGCCGACGATGTTCTCCGGCGGGACGAATCCCCAGTACCGGCTGTCGCGGCTGTGGTTGCGGTTATCCCCCATGGCGAAGTAACTGTGCGGTGGCACCATCAACTGGCCGTCGGATAGGTCCTGCCGCATCTGCAGCCACCAGTGCGTGTCCACGCCCGGGTCCGTATACTGCGTCACTCCGGGAAACTGGTCGCGGTAGCTGTCCGGAGGTGCGCCTTCGAACACCGCATACGGCTCGCGCACGAGCGAGCCATTGCGGTAAAGCAGTCCATCGCGCAAACGCAGCCGGTCTCCGGGCACCCCGACCACACGCTTCACCACGTGCTCCGAGGCATCGAGCGGGAAGTGGAAGACGACGATGTCGCCACGCTGGACCGTCCGGTAGGGCAGCAGCCAGCCCCAGTGCCCGGCGGGTCCATAAATGCTTTTGTTTACCAGGAGAAAGTCGCCGACCAGCAGCGTGCGTTCCATGCTTTCCGACGGGATGCGAAATGGCTGAAGCAGAAACGTGAGCACAAAAAGGGCCAGCACGATGATCATCAACAGGGATTGAACTGTTTCGAACACGTGGGGGTACACGACCTGCGGTGGGCGGTTTCGCGTGGTGTTGATGTGCGTTCCGGGCGCGCTGGCAGGCACCCCGTGCTGCTGCTGCGGGGGTGCCTTCTCGATCAAATCGCCGGCTTCGAACTCCGTTTCGCTCAAGCTTTTTCGTCCAGGGTCGGTATTGGTGCTTCACCACGTGTTCCGTTGGCTTTGCGCAAGCGGTCGTGAAGCAGCCGGGCTGCTTCCTGCTCGGCCCTTTTCTTTGTGGTTCCGGAACCCTGTGCCTTCAACTCCGGAAAGTTCGCCGCACCCCGCACACTCACCTCAACCAGAAACTTCTTCCGATGATCAGGTCCGCTCTCGGCCATGACGTGGTATTCCGGCGTGGCCTCTCTTCTGGCCTGGAGCAACTGCTGCAGCGCGGACTTGTGATCACCCATCGAGTCTCCCTGCCCCAGCTCTCGACGAAGCTCGCCCGCAAATGGATCGACGATGGTGCGCAAAACAAAAACGCGCGTGGCCTCCAACCCCGCATCCAGGTACAGCGCTGCGATCACCGCCTCCAACGTGTTGGCCAGCAACACTGCGCGCTTTCTGGCGCCGCTGCGCTCCTCACCCCGGCCCAGCCGCAAGTATCTTCCCAATTCCAGCGAAAGAGCCACTTGCCCCATATGCCGCCGGCTTACCAGCGTTGCCTTCATCCGCGTCAGGTCGCCTTCCGCCAACTCCGGATACCGGGTAAAAAGGGCTTCCGTAACGAGCAGACCCACAACCGCATCGCCTAAAAGCTCCAACTGTTCATTGTCAGCAGGCAGTTCGCGCGCGCGGGTCTTCTCGGCATGCGTGCGCTCCGGCTCGCCCAGCTCATGCTGTTCCGGGCGCAGTTCCTTCTGCTCCGAGACGAGCGACCGGTGCGTCACCGCCTGCTCCAGCAGTTCCCGCTCGCTAAAGGTGTGCTGGAGCTCGTTTTCGAGCTGGTGCAAATCGCCATGCTTCATGGCCTGCTCCGCCGTGTCCACCTATCAGGTTAGACGAGACTCCGGCAATTTCGTTCAATTGTGGTCTGTACTCATCGGCGCGGCGGTGTAACCGGCGCAGTGGGTGGGGTCGGCTGTTCGGCGGGCGTGGGCGCATCTTCGCCGTCGTCGTCCCGGGCTCGCGCTCCCGGCGGCGGCCCATAGGGAGCCTTCAATCCGCGCTCGGCTGCTTCCTTGGTGTCCACCTGACCATCGCGCGCGCTCAGGGCTGCTCTGTATTCGGTGACCGCGCCATCGCGATTGTCCTGAAGGTCGTAAATGCGCCCGAGATAAATATGCGACCAGGCCAGCAGCCGCGGATCCTTGGAAAGGCGCACCGTCTCTTCAAAGTCATGCTGCGCATCGCTCACCTTGCTGCCGAGCACCGCGCATCGCGCCAGAATGAAATCAGCCCGCGCGGCGTCATCCGTGTGCGCATCGAGCGCCGTCTGCGCCAGTTTGGTCGCGCCATCTACGTCGCCCTTCATGAGCTTCAACTCGGCCAGGTCCAGGCCGCGCAACTGGCGCGTGCTCCGCCGGACAACATCGCCTTCTGCTGTTTGGGTGAAGGTGATGTTCTTGATGCTGCTCATCTCGGCAGGCACGTCCATACCATAGACCATCTCGCCGATGCTTTCCTGAAAGCTTTGCGGCTCCTTTTCAAAGACTGCCAGCCGATTGTAGAAGTATCCGGTCAGCACGTAGCCTTCGCTCATGGAGCGCAACACAGACGCATGCCGTACTGCTTCAGCTTTCTGCGCGGTCTCCTTGCGTGCGTTTTCTACCGCTCCCATCTCCTCGCGGCGTACTACGGCGGGCATTTTGTAAGGGGCAACGCCGGTGTCCATGGTGCGCGCTTCCACGGCGCGGATCATGCATTCGATCACGAGGGACACGATATCGCTGCGAAAGGTGTAATCGAGCGGCGCGTCGCGCACGGTCTTCAACACTGGCAACAGCCGGTCCATCGACGTTGCACGCGCGTAGAGCAGCGGTTCCAGTTCATAGTGCAGATACGTATGCCGCACCTCATCCATGCGGACCTGTCCATTTACTGGTGAGGCCACCACGACGTAATCTGTCCCGTACACCCGCGCATTGGTCTGTCCGGGCGCCAGCATCGGCTCTAGCACCACCGCGAAACGGCTGCGGGTGTTCACGCTGACCGGCATCTTGAGGTAGGCATTTGTTTCGACAATCATCCGCGTCAGCGGGTCATGAAGGAGATTGATCTCCGCGTCATACTGCGGGCGGACGCCGACCCAGATGGCGTGCAGCTGAATGGTGTCGGCGAACTTGCGCAACAGCGGCAGGATTTCGACGACCTGGGTAGAATCCGGCGGCATCTCCGGCAGTTCCACGCTGTTCGTCAACTCCGGCGGTGGCGTCACGTAGAGTGATAGCGACACATACTGCGCCAGATCGTGACTGGAGTCCGAAAGCCGATGCTGATGGATAAACCTACACACACCATCGCGAGCGTCCTGTGCCGCCGGAGATTTCTGGACGGCGGCGTTTACCTCGTCGCGCACATGCCGTCGCACTGGGTCCGACTCGTCCAGCCCTGCGTCGTAGCCGCACGCATTGAGTGCCACGGCGATATCAAAGAGCGCCTCGCTGGTTTGCAGACTGATCTGCGGTCCCGCTGGGTCGATCAACGCCGGTGGTTTTTGTTGCGGCGGCTGGGGCGCCCGCGTACTCACGCTTGCGGAAGACGACGTTTGCGGCGACGCGGACGTCGGGCCGCTCTGGGACGCAGTCTGCGCCAATAGTGGACCAGGGGAACACAGCGCAAGCAGTAGCAAAAGCGGCACGCACGAAGGCGCGATGGCAGAGATAGGTCGATTGAACAGCAGCATAAGGGCGCAGAGGGGTGCTTACCCCAGTGTATGGAACCGGTCGTACAGGGGTCAACGCCTTGTTCATGCCGGCCATAGCCGATAAAACGCCCTCAACAGGATCGATAGGACCAGGATCAACAGGGCCCGCAAGCCGGATTCGGTGCACAATTTCGAGAGTGTTTCTGTGTACGATCCAGCTCGCGGGCGACCTTCGGTAGCGGTTTACTCGAAGCGCTTACCTGTTGCCACAGCGCAGCCTGCCCGCAGCAGCGTGCCATCGGGTTTGAAAAACTGGATCTTTGCCGCACTGGTCGTAAATGTGTCGGGATTGTTTTCTATCTCGATCGCCTGTGTAATGACCTGCGTCGCTGTGAGAGCGCCGTTCACCGTGATGAAAGCAATGCTGGACGCTCGATAATCATCGCGGCCGAGGTAGCTCCAGACGCCATGACCCGGACTGCGCTCCGCAGGATAGAACATCGGGTTCGATGTTGTTTCCGTCATGGTGCCGCCAAGCGCAAACGAAATGAGCGAAACGAATGGAGGGCCCACCTTTGCTCCCGTTTTGCAGTTCTCCTGCTGTACGTTGACACGCCACGTTCCTTCCAACTGGCGCCCAGCTCTTGCCGAATTCGAGGTTTGTGCAATGGCGCCCCATGGGGCCACAAGGGCGAGCGCGCCCGCACACGTCAACAGGATGGTGGTTTTCCGCTGCTTCCAGGTCATCGTAATTCTCCTCACGTCAGAACGCCCCGTACCTTCGGAAGCGTGACAGGCTTATACTGCTTCGCATTCGTCGCCGCAGTCTTTGGCGCGCGGCTGAATTTTCCTGAAAGCTTCTGAACTGCCCGACCAGCCCCTATGCGCAGCATTGAGCCGCAGGTTTTTGAATTCGGAGGTTTTCGCGTCGACGCGGGAAAACGCCTGCTGCTGCGCAACGGGAAGCCTGTCACGCTTACGCCGAAGGTCTTCGCAACCCTGCTCCACTTGGTGCAGAACAGGGGCGAGATACTGGACAAAGAAGCCCTCATGCGCGCGGTCTGGCCGGATACCGTGGTCGAGGAAAATAATCTCAACCAGAACATCTCCATCTTGCGACGCGTGCTCGGTGAAAAGCGCGGAGAAAACCTGTTCATCTCCACAGTGCCGGGCAAAGGCTATCAGTTCACTGCTCAGGTCCGAAGTGCTAGCGTAACCATTCAACAGAGTCGCAAAAGAGGGCGCCACGTCACGTTGGCGGTTCTTCCGTTCGCGAATCTGGGGGCCGGTCCGGACCGCGACTACTTGACCGACGGTCTCACCGAAGAAACCATCGTCGCGCTCGGCCAAATCGATCCGTACCAGATACGCGTGATCGGCCGCACGTCAGTGATGCGCTACAAGCAGACTGTCAAATCCCTGGGCGAAATAGGCGAGGAACTGGGGGCCGCATATCTCATCGAAAATTCTTTGCGTGCCGAGGGCGACCGGATCCGTATCGCTTCCAGGCTCGTCCGCACGCGCGATCAGGTACAGATCTGGTCGGCATGTTATGACAGCGAGCCCACCAGCATGCTGGCCTTCCAGCGTGAGCTCAGCATTGCAATTGCGGAGCAGATCCGGCTTCGGCTTTCACCGGAACGCCTGAACCTTCTTGAGCGCCGGCAAACGCGCAATGCCGAGGCCTATGACTTGTACCTGCATGGACGGCACTTCTGGTATCAGCTCACCCCACAAACGACTCGGCGCGCCATTGAATACTTTGCGCGGGCAACAGAGCTCGATGGAGAATATGCGCTTGCCTGGTCCGGACTGGCCGACGCCTACTCATCCAGTTGCGTGACCGGTGATGCGCCTCCGTCAACGGTTTGGCCGCGCGCTCGTGAAGCCGCAGCGCATGCACTCGATGCCGATCCCGGCCTGGTGGAGTGTCAGACTTCGCTTGGTTTTCTGAAGTTCTGGCTGGACTGGGACTGGCCTGGATCGGAGGCCGCGTACCGTAAGGCCGTGGAATTGGATCCCGGCTATCCGCTTGCCCATCGGATGTTGGGCATCGTTCTATCGCACATGGGGCGGCATGAAGAGGCGCTGCCTGCGATGCGCCGCGCCCGCGAACTCGACCCGTTCTACGCTATGCATCACGCGCTTTCGGCGCAAGTGGCCTTCGCGGCGCGTGATTACGACGCAGCCTTACGGTTCGCGCAGCAGGCCGTTGTAGTCGACCCGGAGTTCTGGATCGGCCAGTGGCAGCTTGCCCAAGCCTATGCGCAGATCGGAAAAAACGCGCCAGCGCTCGAGGCACTGCAGAAGGCGGGGCGACTCAGCGGGGGAAACACGAAAACGATAGCATTCCGCGGGTATCTGTTTGCCAGGATGGGACGCGTGCAAGAGGCCCGCGAGGTGCTCGAACCTTGGAGTCCATTGCGCGCGAACGGTATGTTCCGCCCTTACACCATTGCGCTGGTACACGCGGGCCTAGGAGGAAGACGAAGCAGCTATGGATTGGCTCGAAAGGGCTTACCAGGCGCGCGATGTGCACCTGGTTTTTCTTCCGATTGATCCCAAGTGGGATGCCCTGCGATCGAATGCGCGTTTCGCGGAGGTGCTGCGACTGTGCGGCTTCACGCGCCCGATCTCTCAGCGGGCTGATAGTAATTGCTTGTGAGCGGCGCAGACCGCGCGCTCTCCGTTCAGCCCTTGACCGACACCCCGGAAAACGCCATGACCACCGTGCTGCGCACCGGCTGGTCAAACGAGCGGGCCGGGGCAAAGATGCTGAACAGCAGAATGCTTTCGAGGTCTGAACGCGTCTGTGGGTCGGCATCCCCGGCCAGGATGCGGTAGTCGTAGACCTTGCCTGAAGCATCCACATAAGCCTGCACAATGAGCGGGTTTTCCCGCGCGCCGATCGCGTGTTCCGGTTCTACTGCCGTATATAAAAAGTGGGCCGCGGACATGCCATCCAGTGGGACATCACGCGCTTCCACCGGCTCCGGTGTAGCAAACATGCCGATCAGGAGCGCAAAACTTCCAATCAGAAACACCGCACTGGCCATCCCGGCCGAGGCGCGCAATGCGAGGGGCCGCAGCGTGTTCTGCCAATGCATCTGCCAGCGATCCAGGCTCGCGCGGGGAGTGCGCGCCCGCTCTCGCGAAAGGGCAATACGCAAATGTAACGCGAGATCTTCCGGCGCTTTGGCCGGTCCAAGAGCCGCCAGCATGGATTGCGTCTGGCGATACGCGGCAAACTCTCGCGTACACGCCGCGCAGCCGCGGAGATGGGCAGCGATCTCCTGCATCGCAGCCCCCGAAACGCGGCTGTCAAGGTATGCCGAAAACTGACTCGAAATCTTGCGACACTCGTTCACTTTGCCTCCCTCAGGGCCGGCACCGGCCGCGGATGGACAGTTGGGGAAGAACGCAACGGGCTTTTCGAACGGGCGGCGACCTCTGCATAGGGGGCCAGCTTCGCCTTCAGGTGAGCACGGCCGCGCATGAGGCGCGACTTGACCGTACCCAGATGGATGTTCAGAATCTCGGCGACTTCGTCATAGCCGAAACCCTCGATGTCACGCAGGATCACCACCGCGCGAAACGGCTCCGGGACGCGCCGGACCTCTTCTTCCACGCGCGCTCGCAATTCTGCGTGCGCGGCAAGTTCAAAGGGCGACTCGTGTCCGTCTACCAGCGTGTCCTTCAGGATGAGAGGTTCGCCGTCGCTGCTATCGCCAAGCTCCTGCTCAATCGTGATTTCCTTGCGAGTATGGCGGCACCACCAGCGGCGCTGGTTCGACGCTTCGTGCAGCGCAATGCGATAGATCCAGGTGCGCAGACTGGCCTCGCCATGAAAGCTGCCGATGCCTCGGTACACCTTCAGGAATACATCCTGGGTAGTGTCCGCCGCATCCGCCTGGTTAGGGATCATGCGCGCGATGAGCGAGTAAATCGGCTGGTGGTACTGGGCGATAAGCCACGCAAAAGCCTCCTCCGACCCCGCCTGCAACTCGGCGATGATCGAGGCCTCTTCTGGCCGGACTCCGATCGCGATCTGAAGATTGCCCAAAGCCGTTCCCGCTGACACTCGAACTAACCCCCATACAGTATCAGGATGCGAAACTGTTTGTCCCTCTGCCCGTGGTTACGGACGTACGCTCAAAAGTGCACCGCCGGCGGGCGTCGGGCATCGCTCACTCTTTATGCCCGCACTACAGACTTAGACACCCCCATCGGAGGAAAGGTTCCGGGTTGTGAGTCACTGTTGCGGAGCGGGCGCGGTGTTGGCTGGAACACTTTTCCGCTTTCGGGCCGACTTGCTCTTTGCCGCGGGGGCGGTTGCAGCATCATCCACCACCGTCTTCTTCGGGATGGCTGAAGGCGCAGCTGCAGCGGTGCGGGCGGCGGCCGCACGCAGTTGCACCAGTTCGGCATCCTGATCCGTTGATGCCTGGAGAATGGCGTTGCCGATCACCGAGCGGCTCTCTTCGAGGCCAGCCCGGGCCTCTTCCAGCCGGCCCGCATCTGCCTGGGCGCTGGCCAGGGTGGCGGTTTCGCTCACCCGCAACAGCACGTCATAGAGCGCGTCGATGTTGCGAAATACGGCAAACGCCGGGCCCAGGGCGCGTGGAGACGCCTTCGCCCTCTCCATCAAGTCAGGAAGCACATTGCTCACGTCCCGCTGCATGGAATCCACATCCGATTGCGCGGTGCTGCGCACGCTCCCCGGCACCTTCCACTTGGTTACGTTCAGCGATACCAGGGTTTGGTGAAGGCGATCGATCGAAGTTACGGCAGCCTGCACACTGTCGCCCAGGATAACGTTTGCGGCATTCAGGTTCTGGCTCGCCACCTGCTGCGCGGGCGCGTTGCTGGTCGCCGGCGCGTCGGCTTGTGTTGTGGCCGGAGCAGGCATTGCGGTCAGCAGAGCCGAAGCCGCAGCAAGAAGGAAAATGCGTATGGGAAGCACGAACGACTCCTGAGCTCGGGTAGAGCGATTGACGAATCCATCTTACTCAACGAAAATGAGGGAAGTCCTTCCCTGGAGTGGGCCTGTGGCGCAGCTGGGAGCGCGCTTCCATGGCATGGAAGAGGTCATCGGTTCGATCCCGATCAGGTCCACCAAATCCCTCAACAACTTAGCGGAACTGCTACCGCGATCGCTTCCTCTGCCAACCCAAGATCCGACCCAAGTGCCCTAGCCAGCCGCAGACGTGACCTTAATCGCGTGCAGGAACTTCCCCTGCGCCGCCATGTGTGTCGCGTTGACCCGATGGGTGTACAACGCCGTCGTCGAAGGCCTGGAGTGTCGCAGGATGCTCTGGATGACCGGCAAGTTGACCTCATTGGCCGCGAAGAACGTGGCTAGCGAGTGCCGCAGGTTGTGCCACCCAAACCGTCCCTTGTACCCGTCGGGGATCACGCCGGCTTTCACAGCCGCGGGGCGAAGGTAGTCCTGGCCAATAACACCCGCTGACCTCGGCGTTTTTCCCTTCGACCTCGCCGATGCGAACACCCAATCGGAGTCTCGATGGTAGACCGACTCCAGACGCCACGCATGAAGAGCCTGCGCAAGAGCTGGATGCATGACGACCTGCGTCATGCTCCCTGCGTTCTTGCCCGGCGTCTCCTTTCCCTTCGACCAGCCTCGGCGGATTTTGATTTCCCCATTGAGCCAATCGACATCCTGCCATTTCAGTCCGAACGCCTCCTCCGGCCGAAGCGCAGTCGCTGCGTGGAGCAGCGCTAGTATCCATTCGAGCCGGGTGTCGGCCGTGTCGAGTTCGTTCAAGATGATGATCATCTGTTCCGGACTGACGACGACTGCCTCATAGGCCGTGCCCGACTCAGACCGGGCCAGCACCATCGGATTGGTGGGGCGACCATCGTGACCGATGGCAACCGGAATCAACTCGTGGCGCTGTGCATGTTTGAATACCTGAGCCATGATGGATTTCAGCTTCGCGACACTCGCCCAGCTCAGGGGCGTTTTCGTGCTACTTTGCGGCTGAGAAGTCAATGCCTCGAACCATGCTTCGATTTCGAGGGGATTGATCTCCGTCGCCCTCCTGTCTCCCCACCGCGGCAAAATCCACTTATCTAGCAGGAGTTCGCTGGTATTGACCGTTTCGCTGGCCTTCACCCCGATCCCCCTTACCTTTTTCAATTCGTTCTGCCGGAAATGCTTGGCCAGCTCACGGAACGTCGGCTTGCTTCCGTTCGCTTGGTCGATGTTGTGATAGAGGCCCAGACGACCGACCTCTCGCCACGCCCCCGCTTCCGACCTTCCGATGTCGTTCACCAGGCCGATGACCTTGGTGTTCTCCACCTTCTTGCCGTCCAGGGGGCGCGTGGTCTGAAACCGGTAAATCCAAGTCAAGCCGTTTGCGCGCTGTTTTTTGCTTACTGTCCCTTTGCCCAAGATTGCTTCCTTCCTTGGGTTCCGGGAACTGCCATGCCGATCGTAGCACTGGTCTGCTTCTGGGTACGCTGGCTGAAATGCGCGTCAATTTCCGAAATCCTAAAGCGCCAAGTCTTGCGTGTGAGCCCGAGGGGATGGGCGGGGATTTCGTTCCTCCTCGCCATCTCCAGAACCCGACGTGGCGTGATCTGCAGGAAGCGAGCGACGACGCGCTCGTCGACGAATGGCTCGAATGCACTAAGCTGTGCGACCGATTCCAGGTCAAGGGCCCCGAACCAAGGTGCCGAAGGTGTTGCAAACTCAACTATGTTGTTCATTAGCGTTCCGTTCTTTTTGCCGTCTTGTGCGCTTCTGAGCGCATAGTCACCATCGCATCACTGCGGTTTCCTGCCAAAGAGGCAGAGGCAAGCACACTAGAGCGCCGCGGGTCCCGTCGGCCGCGGGAACCGAAAAGTTGGAGAGTCAGAGGCTAGATGCCCTGCCAGGAGGTTGCGCGGCTGATGAGGGCGGCCTTCAATTGCGCAGGCCTGACGCAGAGTACAGCGGTCGCCGCTGACGTGAGCTGCAGCGGCACACGCCGAAAATCCTCTGACCATGTTCCTGATTCACCCCGATCACGGCCCTGGGTTGACGTGCCATTGCCCACTCCCGGCGAGCGTATGAGAAGAGTTTGCGGCAGTTCTTCGGCTGGGTCCGCGCCGGGCAGGGAAGAGCCACCTTTTCGAAGGCGCTGGTCGGGCCTACCGGGCATCGCTGCTCGAAGCCAACCTCTCCGCGTCGACCATCAATCTCCGGCTCTCGCCAATCAGGAAGCTGGCCCGGGAGATGGCTGATAATGGGCTGCTCGATCCGGCAGCAGCGGCGGCGATCGAGCGCGTGAAGGGGGTGGAGCAACGGGGAACGCGGGTAGGGAACTGGCTCCTCCGCGATCAGGCCAATGCACTACTGCACGCTCCCGATCCCACGACCCTCAAAGGCAAGCGCGATCGCGCCATCCTCGCTCTGTTGCTCGGCTGCGGCTTGCGCCGGGCCGAGCTCTTGCGGGTTCAGGTAAAAGACATCGAGCAGCCGGGAAGGGCGCTGGGTCATCCCGGACATGGCCGGCAAGGGCAATCGCATGCGCACAGTGCCGATCCCTGCGCCGGTCATGGTGCGCATCGATGATTGGCTCCGGGCTGCCGAGATCAAGGAAAGGTGCGATCTTCCGGCCGGTCAACCGCGGCGGCAAGGTGGGCGAGCAGGGCATCGCGGACGAGAAGGCGATCTGGCGCGTGGTCGTCGACTATGCTCGCCGAACGGAGCTGGGCAAGCTCGCTCCCCACGACCTCCGGCGTACCTGCGCCAAGCTGTGCCGGAAAGCCGGAGGAGAATTAGAGCAGATCCAGCTTCTGCTCGGCCATGCCTCCATCCAGACTACCGAACGCTATCTCGGCACTCAGCAGGAACTCGCCGTCGCCGTCAATGATGGCATCGGACTTCAAATGGAGTGAAATTAGGCGGTTCATGACATCTCAGCGCCCTTACACATATCGATAGGCGAGGCGGCGGCAGGTAGCGTGCACTGGAGTGAGCAGCGCATGCTAATGCCGCAGAGCCTCACTTTGGTCCAGCCGGTACTCGTCGTCGTGTAACACACTAAATGCTCAGTGTAGAGCGCAGCTGCCGTGCAGCATACCTGTGCGTTACGGGCTTCAGTGGTCGTATAAATCCGCCGCTCGTTCGCTCAGCTACCGAACATTCAGCATGAGAGGTCCACTATTTTGCCAGGATTCATCCGGTTATCTGGGTCAAGAGCTTGCTTAATGCTCCACATCACATCCAACGCATCGCCATGCTCTTCCGGCAAGTACTTCATCTTTCCGTAACCGATTCCGTGTTCGCCTGTCGATGTTCCTCCCATGCGGAGAGCACGCTTTACTGTACGTTCGGAAAAGGCAGTCGCCTCCACCATCTCAGCCGGACTGTCCGCATCGAGCACGCAGAGGACATGGAAATTTCCGTCCCCGACACATGGCCAACTATCGTGGTCGGAAATGATACTTCCCCTAGGTCCCGCCGCGTCTCGGTGATGCATTCTGCCAGCTGGGATATGGGCACGCACACATCTGTCGTCCAAACCTTCGAATTTGGGCGAAGCGCATGAGCAGCATGGTAGGCGTCGTGGCGAACCTTCCAAAGAAGCTCCCGCTCTTCCAGATCTTTCCGCCATTGAAAGTTTCGGCCGTTATGCTCCTGCGCCAATGCCTTCAGAATTTCTGCTCTTTCCGAGACTTCTCTGTCGTTCAATCCGTGGAATTCAAAGAATAAGGTTGGTAGAACTTGGAGATCGGTCCTGGAGTAACGGTTAACGGCCTCAATCTGCTTGTCATCAAGAAATTCAATGCGGGCCACGCTTAATCCGAGTTGAATCGCTTCAATCGCCGTATCAATGGCCTCCCGGACCGTGTGGAAGCTGCACACTGCAGCGGATACGGCCTCCGGCTGTGGATGGAGGCGCAGAATCACCTCCGTAATGACTCCGAGGGTCCCCTCCGAGCCAATGAAGAGATGGGTAAGATCGTATCCGGAGGAGGACTTTCGGGCGCGGCTTCCTGTTCGGATGATTCGGCCATCGGCAAGAACCACCGTCATCCCAAGCACGTTCTCGCGCATTGTTCCATAACGTACCGCTGTCGTTCCCGATGCGCGGGTGGCTGCCATCCCCCCGATGGTGGCGTCTGCGCCTGGATCGATAAAAAACGTCAGACCGGTGTTCTTAAGCTTGCTATTAAGCTCCAGCCGCGTGATCCCCGCTTCCACAGTGACGTCCAGGTCACTGACGCTTAGCCGTATAACCCGATTCATCTGCCGTAGGTCGATTGAGATCCCGCCGTGAAGTGCACTCACCTGCCCTTCCACCGATGTACCAGCTCCAAAAGGTACAACCGGGATCTGATGGCGCGTACTGATTTTAAGAATCTCGCTCACCTCGTCAGTCGTCCGCGGAAAGCAGACGATGTCAGGAAGTGCCGGAGGATGATAGGACTCTCCGGCGCTGTGATGCTCTCGCTGGATTGTTGCTGTAGTAACTCGCGCACCTACGAGGCCTTCCAGCTCTGAAACCGCCTCTGCCAGTTGTGCGTTTCTTGTTTCTACATCTTCGAAAATAGTCATCTAGTTATACCCGAGTGTAACTAAATAGGGGCTTGTCCTTCTCTTCCCCAGCAACCAGAAGCACAAGGAACCGACGATATTGACGTGCAAACTCTGGCTGCATACGGGTCCTATATTGCCCATGAAAACGGTGGCACAGCGATAGAGCAGGCGTCAACTGCGCCCTCAATAGGCTGAGAGAGAAGGTACAGACCTCGTGAGTTGGACCTGAAACCTTCTCAATCCCGAATCTTCAAATATGCTCAATAAGTTGAGGTGCCTGTAGACGACTCCTCGAGCGGCGATGTACGAATTGGAGCGCCTCAGATGTGGTCGCGCGATAACAGAGGGTTTCTGGAGCCACTGAATGCTGAATGAAAAGATCGGGAGATTGCGCTGGTTCCTATTCGCTTTCCTGGCCCTGACACCGGGAGTCGTTGTAGCTCAGGACAACTGCGCGAGTTTGTTGCAGCTGAAAGTACCTCATACCGCAATCCATTCTGCCCAGATTGTCACAGCTGCCTCCATCAAGGTGCCCGCCAATGTTCTGCCTGCGCAAACTTTCAACCTGCAAGCATCTTGCCGGGTGAAAGCGGAATCGACTCCGACGGCGGATTCCAAAATCGAGGTTGAAGTATGGATGCCCGTGAATACCTGGAATGGGGTGCTGGTTCAGGCAGGAAACGGAGGTCTTGCGGGGTCTATTTCATATCCGGCCATGTTGCAACATCTCAGTCGCAATTACGCCGTTGCGGCTACTGATGACGGACACGAGGGCGGCGGAACAGATGGATCTTGGGCCATTGCACATCCAGAAAAGGTCGTGGATTTCGGCTATCGGGCAGTTCACGAGACCCACGAAGTAGCGGCACAACTCATTGCGGCGTTCTATGGACACGCTGCGCTATTCGCCTATTTCAATGGATGCTCGGAAGGCGGACGGGAGGCGCTTATGGAAGCGCAGCGTTTCCCTGACGATTTCAATGGCATCCTCGCCGGATCTCCCGGGCACGCCTGGACGCAGCTCATGGCCAACTTCGCCTGGAACTCACAAGCGCTGCTGAAAGACCCCGCAAGCTACATTCCCATAGAAAAGCGGTCCGCAATTGAAAAAGCTGCCCTTAAAGCATGTGGGACGCAGGACGGGGTGAAAGACGAATTTATCAAAGATCCACTCGCCTGTCACTTCGATCCTTCGGTTCTGCTATGTAAGGCTAGCGACGCGGACGACTGTCTAACACTTAAGCAGATTACAGCGTTGAAGAAGATTTATCAGGGGCCGCAGAACCCGAAAACGGGCCAGCAGATCTCTCCCGGGTACGAACCAGGAGCAGAAGCGGAGCCGGGGCCGCCAGGAATCAGCTATTCCAGTTACGTATTCGGTCCAACTCCCAAGACAAGCCTCGACCTGCTGTTTTCAAGCAGCTTTTATGGAGGATTCGTCTTCGGCAATCCGCATTACAACTCGCTCGATCTGGACTTCGGTAAAGATAGCGCGGCCGCTGAGAAGGTGGGCGCCATCCTGAATGCTACCAGTCCCGATCTCAAAGCTTTCAAGAAGCATGGCGGCAAGCTCCTGCAGTATCATGGCTGGAACGACGGCTCACCTGCGCCGCTTCAATCGATCAATTACTACCAGGAAGTGGTGAGCACCATGGGCGGTCTCAAACACACGGTCGATTTCTACCGCCTCTTCATGGTTCCGGGAATGATGCACTGCGGTCTGGGGCCGGGCCCCGAACACCTTCGGCGGTCTCCTCGACAACAGGACCAGCACCGGTCCAGAAGATGACATCTTTCTTGCGCTGCGTGCATGGGTTGAGAGAGGACGAGAACCCGGTGAAATCATCGCAACGAAATACAAGGATGATGATTCTGGCCAGCCGGTACTGATGACTCGCCCTCTTTGTCCGTTTCCCCAACGCGCAGTGTGGAATGGGAGCGGAAGTACAACTGATGCAAAGAACTTCATCTGTCAGATGCGCGGAGCCAAAAACAGCCGTTAGGGCACGAGCGCGCGCAGTCGCGAGCCTAACCAGCACCGGAAAGGCTGTTACGATCTCCGGCATATCATCTGCCATGCGTGGAAAGAAGACGGCCTCTATGCTCAAACCACTGGCGAATAACCCGATCGGCTATCCTGCCAGTCGCTCACTCGCACGTCACACACCAGGCACGATGGAAAGCCGGAAGGGCTCTTCTACATCACTTGTTCGGGCTCTCGCTATTCTTGAACTTGTCTCCCAGAAGAGTGGCGGCGTGACCAATGCAGAGATAAGCAGGAAGCTGAAGATCGCGACCAGTACGACTTGCTATATTCTCAGCCGGCTTGAGCGTGAAGGCTATCTTGTTCGCGAGCCGGAGCATGGCCGCTATGAGATGGGACTGAAAATCGTTGCCCTCGCTCATGGTGCTCTGCGAGAGATGGGTCTGCGTCGCATTGCTGAGCCCATATTGCACCAGCTCGCGGCTGATACGAATTACTCAGGACTTATTGGTGTACTCGAAAGAGGGCTCGTGATGATCGTTGATAAGGTGGAACAGCCCGATCTCGCGAAAATCGATATGGATATAGGCGTTCGCTATCCTGCTCACACGACTGCATTGGGGAAGGTACTGTTCGCGCACCGGCCGGCAAAGGAAATCGAGAATTTATTCGACCGTTTCGGCTCGATTAACACATCGCCTAAGTCCATCAGGAGTAAGGATGCTTTTCTAGGTGAATTAGAAGCAGTCAGAACGCAAGGCTATGCCATCAGTGATGGCGAACTCTTCCTGGGTATACGTGCGATCGCTGCTCCTATTTTCGAGTCCTCCGGGGCTGTGCGTGCTGCAGTGAGCGCAACTGGATGCTCCCTAGCTGTAGAAGAAGGCAGACTCATTGCTCATACTATGCGCGCAGCCAAACAAATATCCTCGCGCTTGGCTACATCGGAGACCGCCAAGCTGCCACGGCAGTGATGTATTGGCGTCGCTCTATACATGGCGGACCTATTAGGATGACCGATGTAGACGTCCAGCATCGGTGCCTCGGTGATTGCAGTGACTAATTGTTATGCCCGCGACCGACACCATAGTGGCGGCAAAACACACCAACGCTGCTGCTGACGCGAGTAATGGATAGGATTGACCATGGGGGTTTGCTGATGGACTTCTCATCTGTCCAGACATGTCAAAAAGAGAATTTCGCGCTGAGCTGGATCTGGCGCGATGTTGTCGCTGTCGTGGTTACCTGACCAGCTGCAGGATTTGCAATCGCACTCCCGGCCCCGTCAACCCCTTCAAACAGTGCAGCGTTTGGGAAACCGAAGTTCGTGTGGTTGGTCAAATTGAACGCGTCAGCCCGAATCAGCAGATTCGTGCGTTCGGAAATTTTGGTAGCCTTAGCGAAACCCAGGTCCAGCTCGCGCACTCCCGGTGCGGTGATCGTGTTTCTGCCCAGGTTCCCGAAGACGCCCGCTGGCTGGAGTGCGAAGGCTGAGGGATCGTAGAAATACACGCCTGTCGAAGTATTTCTGCGGCCACTAGGATTGCCCTTTCGGTTCTGAATGAGGTCTGGACGCTCTGCATTGTTCGCTGCCCCTCCTGCACCCACGTTGGCCCGGTCGAAAGCGTCGAACGGACTGAACGGGGTTCCCGAATGCACACTACCGATGGCGGTCAGTTGCCAACCTTCCTTAAGCCTGTTTCCGTGAAAAGGGAATGCCAGCACCAAGTTGTTTGTCCAGTTGTTGCGCAGGTCATAATCGCAAGGCCCGTAGTCATTGTTGTTAACACCCGCCAGTGAGCCCGCCTGCAGACCGAAGGTCTGACCGTTGGGCCCAATCGAATCGTTGCCCGTGTAATACGATCCATAGTCCATGCATTTTGAATACGTATAGGCAGTCCGGAATTGTGCAACCCGGCCAAGGCCTCGGTCGAGAGAGATTTGCAGGGAGTTGTAGTTCGATGATCCGATAGGGAAACGCATGACAATGCTGCTCAACGCCGGATTGGGAACCGCGCAGGTATTTGGGTTCACATCGCGAACGTAAGCGCCACTCGGAAGAACTCCCGTGGGCAGACAGGCATTTGTTTCCTGACCGATAAAGAGGTGATTTGCCTTCGATCCGAGGTAACCGAGGGTCAGTACCGTATTGTGAGACAGATCGCGCTGAGCGACCAGGTTGTACTGCATGATGTAGTCGTTCATCTTGCTATTGTAGTCAGTGAGCTGAGCTCCGCGGGGCAAACCGGTGATATTCGTGCCGCCTCCACCAAATGGGTTGGGAATGGTCGGTAATAGGATCTCCTCGACAGAGTAAATGGGCGGGTTAAAGAGGTAAGCGATGGCAACTTGCATTTCCAGCGGCAGATCGTCAAAAATACCGAAGCCACCCCGTATCGACAGCTTATGATCTCCAAGCGGGTCTAACGCGAAACCCACGCGCGGCTCCAGATTCCACCGCGTCACATTATTGGCAAACGCATGGGGAACATGTGTGAAGCTGATATCTGTCAATGGATGTATCAGGTTATAAAGCTTGTCGTGCACCTCCACGGGATTTGTTTCGAAGTCATAGCGCAGTCCGAGATTGACCGTGAGCCGAGGCGAAAGCTGGTATTTGTCCTGTATGTAAGGAGATAGGTTGGTGTGCCGGAGATCTCGCTTGGAGTCACCCGCTGTTGTGGGAACGCCGGCAAAAACTTCTGCAGTATTTCCTAGGAATGCCTGGAAAGCGGGCAAGGTGAGAGTCGAGCTAAGGGGCAGCGGGGCATAGAGCACGACCCCGCCGTCTGCGATCGGGATATTCGCACTGATCTGATGCCGTACTACTTCCATGCCGGCCTCCAATGCGTGCCGGCCCTTCGTCCAGCTTACCTGGTCTCGAAACGTGTAGCGGTTAACGACCCCAATCGAAGTGTCTGCACCGCCGATCGTGTTTAGTCCGACCACCTCAATGGTGCCGTTATAAGGCTGATTGGGATCAACCGTCAGCGCATGGTTGTAGTTACTGGCGACCGTGATCTTCGATCGCACAAACGATGCATGTGCAACGTTCAGCAGAGACGGAGAGATAACCTTTCGCTCCTCCAATGTCAGATGCTGATTACGCTGGGAGTCGCCATCGATAACTGTTGGATTCGGGTGTGCAGTGACTTGTCCATCATCGATGACATAACTGGCGGCCAGGGAGTCAGATTGCGAGAAGGTGTGATCTATCTTGAAGACTCCGAAGTGTTCCGACACTGGCTGGCTCAAGTAGGAGTTGGACTCTGCGGTCCCGTTGCCTAGGTCCGGGCCGTTTGGGACTGGATAGCTGTTCAAGTAGGACTGAATAGCCGGGTTGACGCCCACGTTCGCGAGATTGGTGGACGGATTGCAGACCACGCCGATGACCTGTGAGCATGGCAGGAGTCCCTGGCGAAAATTGGCGTTGGGCACGACAGTGATGATCGGAACGGTAAGAGTCTGCTGCAGACCCTCGTAATTCACAAAGAAAAAGGTGTTGTCTTTCTTGATGGGGCCACCCAGGGTCCCACCGAATTGGTTACGGCTGAACGGGAGTGGACCCGAGATAGGATCGAAGAAGTTGCGTGCATCCAGAGCGCTGTTGCGGGCGAATTCGTAAAGAGAGCCGTGAATTCGTTCGTTCCTGAACGCAGGGCCGCATTCACCACTCCGCCATTGCCGCCGTACTTAGCGGAGTAGGTATCAGTGAGCACTTCGAACTCTTGGATTGCGTCGACACCAAGGCTAGTGCCGGCCAGGTTAACACCGGTGCTATTTCCCCATACGCCGGCGGTATCGGTCCCATCCTGCAGGAATAATTGTCCCTGGGGCCTTCCGCCGGCAACGGAAAATCGCTGCGGAGAACCGAAGCCAAATGGCACCATGGTGCTGGCGCCCTCCGTGTTTTCCTGAGGAACGGGCTGGACACCTGGCGCCAGGAGAGTCAACTGCACGAAGTTCCTGCCGTTCAGTGGCAGATTTTCTACCTGCTCGCGTCCAACCAAAAACCCAACAGAATTATCCGTCGTATCCACAGTCGGCACCTCTGTATTGACGGTCACAGTTTCCATTGCTGCTCCTGGATTCAACACGAAGTCGATCTTCTCCTGTCTTCCGACAGTCAGCGTCACCGGTCCCGCGACGCTGGTCTTGAATCCCTCGTGCTGTGCCTGCAGCTGGTAGGATCCGATCGGCAGGCTCTGCGCTGCGTAGAAGCCCTGTGAATCGCTCAGCACCGTCGCTGTCAGACCAGTTGCCAGATCTCTAAGAACGATGGACGCACCAGGCACTTTCGCGCCCGTGCTGTCAGAAACGCTGCCGAGCACTGTGGCGGTGCTGATCTGGCATTTTGCATCGACACAACACAAGAAAAAGACGCTCGTCAGAATGAGGAGCATTCTTTGGGTTGTTCTCACAATTTTCATAAGTCTCCGCTAGCCAACCGGAAGCAATCGCGGTTCGCATTACGTTGGCAAGGTGCCATTCCAAGAAGAAGAGGGTCAAGGTGGCCATCAATTAGCTGAGCATAAACACGCGAACATAGCACCTCACCTCCTTCAGCCTCCGTTACAGAGGCATCTTCCAGCTCAGCCTATTGAGTATTCAATTGACGACCATCCATCGCGCGGCGCACATTTCTCGCCAATAACTCGTCGCGTTTTGAACACAAGTCAGTGGAATTAATGAGGAAAGATGAAAGCGAAATCCCGCGGGCGAATTCCTAATGAGTAATACCAAGACGGCGGTGATCAAGCCCATCAACAAACCCGCCCAAGTTCTCTTCGCCAGTTTGATCGGTACTGCTGTCGAGTTCTTCGACTTCTACATCTATGCCACCGCTGCCGTCCTGGTTTTTCCCGCGCTCTTCTTTCCTAAGTCGGATCCTGCTTCGGCCATTCTTGCCTCTCTCGCCACCTTTGGCATCGCCTTTGTAGCGCGGCCAATCGGCTCTGCGCTTTTCGGCCACTTCGGTGATCGCATCGGCCGCAAAACCACCCTGGTTCTTGCCCTCGGCACGATGGGTATCTCCACCTTCGCCATCGGCGTGCTGCCCACCTATAGGTCGATCGGCTTTGCGGCTCCCCTGCTGCTTGCCCTTTGTCGTTTCGGCCAGGGTCTTGGTCTTGGCGGAGAGTGGGGCGGGGCCGTCCTGCTCGCAGTTGAGAATGCGCCGCCCAAGCGGCGCGCCCTATACGGCATGTTTCCGCAGCTCGGCGCGCCACTCGGCTTCTTTCTCTCCGGAGGCATCTTTTTACTCCTCTCCCGTCTGCTGACCAACAAGCAATTCTTCACCTTCGGTTGGCGTCTGCCTTTCCTCGCCAGCGTTGTGCTCGTCCTGCTTGGTCTTTACGTCCGGCTCAATATCACCGAGACTCCCATTTTTCAGCAGGCACGCAGCCGCGGCCAGCAGGTCAAATTGCCGGTAGTCGCTGTCTTTCGCGACCACCCCAAATCGCTGATCGCCGGCATCCTCATCTGCCTCGCGACCTTCGTCCTGTTTTATCTCATGACGGTTTTCGCACTCTCTTGGGGCGTGAGCGCGCTCGGCTTCACTCGCGAGAAGTTTCTGCTCATGCAACTATTTGGGGTTGTCTTCTTCGCAATCACCATTCCCGTTTCGGCCGTTCTCGCTGAGCGCGGACGCCGCCCCGTGATGCTTGCGGTTACGGTAGCCATCGGCCTCTTCGGCTTGGGCCTGGCGCCTCTCTTCAAAGCCGGCACCTCCGGCGCCGTGCTCACCCTGGCCATAGGTTTGGCCTTGATGGGCCTCACCTTCGGGCCTCTCGGCACCGTGATCTCTGAGATTTTTCCCACCTCGGTTCGCTATACGGGCAGTTCGCTCGCCTTCAGCTTGGCCGGCATCCTTGGAGCTTCACTCGCGCCTTATATTGCAACCTGGCTGGCGCACAACTATGGCCTCCAGTACGTCGGCTACTATCTCGCCACCTCCGCTCTGATCAGCTTCGGAGGCCTGCTCTGGGTTCGCGAGACCAAGGGCGAAGACCTCGTCACCATGGACGAAACGCCTGATTAGCCGGATCAGAACTTCGCTCAACTAATTGCACAGGCGGTTGACGCTCGTTCACTGCAAGTAGCACATTGACCCAGCAGCCCGCTTCGCGTTTCTAGAAAGGTTCTCGGGAGGAAAACGATGAAGTATTGGAATCGGCGCGAGTTGGTCCAGACTGCCATGGCAGCCGGCGCTTTGTTCGGGGTAGATCCCGCGCTCCTGCTCGTTGCCAGGCCGCAGCAATCGGCTTCCGCTGGGCACAACGCCGATCCGTACCGCCTCGTCGACCCCGAACTCATCCCGGCTCTCAAGGCCACTCCCCCACTGGTCCTCTCCCCAGAGAGGCTGGCCGAGTTACGCAAGCTCCCGCTCACGGCGCCGCTGCCGCCACCCATGCCGCAACCGGTCAGCCGCTCCATTCCCGGTCCCGCAGGCGCGCCCGACGTGCACGTCATCATTGTTGATCCCAGCCCCGGTACTAAGAATCGTCCAGTCTTCGTTCACACTCATGGGGGTGGCTATGTTGCTCCTAATCCGATGCTCTACCCTTTCACTCAGGACATCGCCCACGAGTGCCATTGCGTGGTTGTCTCCGTCGACTACCGCATGGCCCCGGAAACGCGCTACCCCGGTTCGCTCGATGACAATTACGCGGCGTTGCGATGGGTCTATAAAGAAGCCGCTACACTCGGTATCGATCGCGAGCGCATCGCGGTCGGTGGTGAAAGCGCAGGCGGCGGCCATGCAGCGGCGCTTGCTCTGCGCGCCCGCCACCGTACGGAGATCCCCCTAGCGTTCCAGGTTCTTATCTACCCGATGCTCGACGATCGGACCGGCAGCAGCAAGCCCGCACCCGCGTCCATGGGCCGCTTCATCTGGAATGAGCAGTGCAATCGCTTCGGCTGGACGGCACTGCTCGGCGTGCCTGCCGGATCGCCAGACGTACCGCCCAACTCTGTGCCGGCGCGTGTTGAAAATCTCGCCGGCTTGCCCCCGGCGTGGATCGGTACAGGCTCTATCGATCTCTTCGCCGATGAAGACATCACCTACGGACGGCGTTTGATGGACGTGGGCGTTCCGACCGAGCTCGCTGTCTTTCCCGGTGGTTATCATGCCTTCGATATCATCGCCCCCGATGCTGCGGTTTCACGGAGATTCACCGAAGCGTGGAAATCTGCCCTAAGACGCGCACTCGCCACTATCTGAAGGGCCATCGCGAAGGGAGCGCATCAATGGTGGGTGCGTTCAGGCAAGCGATGCGATGCAGCCCTCATCGTCATTCCTCACATTGCCCACCTTGCGATCGACTTTCCATGCTGTCATCTGTTCTGCCGGATACGGTCTGAGCAGATCGACCGGAGGCTGTGCCGGATCACCGGGCGTAAGCCAGCGGTGGTAGTCCTTCGGCTCCAGAATGACCGGCATACGTTCATGTAACCGCTCCATTAACTCGTTCGGGTCCGTGGTGATGATCGTGAAGGTCTCCAGCGGCTCTGCTGCGTTCGGGTCGCGCCACCTGTCCCACAGGCCAGCAAAAGCGTAGGGCCCGCCGGTTTTCAGGGCGATCGCAAGGGGCTGCTTGGTCTTGCTATCGATCTTCTGCCATTCGTAGAAAATGTCCGCGGGCACCAGGCAGCTGTGGCGCTTGAACGCCTCTCGGAAAGTGGCTGCAGTCGTGATTGTCTCAGCGCGCGCATTGATCGTCGAGTAACCTACCTTCGCGTCTTTAGCCCAGTAGGGAATCAGCCCCCAGCGCATCATGACGATCTCCTGCTCGCCGGTGTCGCGGTTCAGCCTGATCACGGGCTGGAATGTTTGAGGAGCAACGTTATAGCTCGGCCCGAAGTCGGTCACCGACGGCCCATGCCGCGAAAGTGCTCGGCGATCTTCTGCTTGTTGCGCGAGGCTTTCATCATCGGTCCCCTCCTCCGTTTGCTATAGATCGCTCGATCTCGTCCCAGACGACGCGCACAAACTCGACCGCATCTGGACCGGTGTTAAAGATCGCCAAGGTGAACAGGGACAATGCTCTTGACTTGATAGTTGATACATCCTCAAGCTCTGGCGCCAAGAGTGTGACAGTAATGCTAGGCAATGGCTGTAGCTGTGCGTGTTAAGCGGCGCTGACCTTTCACGATAGTTGGCGTAAGCGGGACAGGTGCGACCAGTTACGCTTGACCGATGACGAGGCTTTCACGTGCGGCTTGACGATCTCTAGCGAGACACGCTGAGCTGCGTTGACTTTGAGCACACGCTCGATCTGGGTAAGGAGCCGGTTCACTAGCCGGAAGTTCCACCTGTCATACGGACGATGGCCGCCAGCACATTTCATCGCGGCCTTGAGGTCTGAGGGATCGGTGACGATGGTTGTGTGCTCCTCCAAAGCGGATAGGGCAATCCAGCGAGCCGATTGATTGCGAGAGCCTGTGCTGTCAGCAGCACGACCGCAACTTCGATAATCACGAGTTCTCTTGGCTGAGAGATGATGCCCAGCGACACGATTAGAGTCGTCGCGCCTGCCGGCGGGTGACTCACCTTGAAAAGAGCCATCAATGCGCCTGTCGCAGAAAGGGAAAACGCTGCCGCCAGAACCCTGGGGCCGTGGATGCCTGAATGAATAGCGAAGGGTGGCATGTAAGCAGCGGTTACCGCGAAAGCGGCGTAACCGCAAATGAGGCCGATCGCATGCCCCAGGACGGTGTTGCGTGGGCTGGAGGCCTCCGCTAGTGGCGAGAAGAAGAACAGATAAGCAGTCGGCCCAAGCGAGGGAAACACAAACGGACTCCCCGTCAGCAGAGCCAGCACAGTAAGAAGTCCTATCGTGACAAATCCATTGATGCACACGTAGAGAGCCCATACCAGACGCGGCGGGAAATGCTTCAGCAACCAGTCGAGGCGCAAGTGCGTGAGTAACACACCGACGTGGTCGAGATTGCTGAGCGCCGGGCTAGCCTGTCCGTGATGTTCTATATGCCGTTGGGTACGCATTAGATATTCGGGAGGAGATCGAAGTACTCATCGTCTTCGTTCTTTCCCCCTTCGCCTAGTCCGATACTCTTCTCCGACTCAATGAACTCGATGCGCTCGATCCATTTGACCATCTTGTATCCGAGCTGATTTTCAACTCGCAGGCGGAGCGGAGCTCCGTAGACCTCTGAGAGCGGCTCTCCGTTCATCTCAGAGGCCAGAAGACACTGCGCCTTCAGTACGTTATCTAGACTTTGCGTATCGTAGTACGCGCCACCATAGAGCGAGTCGCCGAAGGAATAAAAGGCCACAACTTTGGCATTCGGCTTCGGCCGGACAAGTTCAACCAGGGACTTCATGGGGAGGCCGCCCCACTTTGCTATTCCGGTCCACCCCTGAATGCAGTGATGCATCGTAATCTCCTCGGCCTTCGCCAGCGCCTCGATGTCCCTTAGAGAGAGCTCGACTGGATTGTCCACCAGACCGCCCACCCGAAGCTTGTATTCCGTAAAGTTTCCGGCGGCGAGGGCCTTCCAGTCTTCACGAACTGGCATCTTGCCATTGGGCCAGAAGCGTGGCGAGATGTCGGCCTCCGTGTAGTGCTGGCTTGGCGCCAAGCGATTGAGCGTCGTGAGCAGCAAGGGGTAGGTGATGAACTTCTGCGCATGCTGCAGGGCTCGAGGATAGATCCAGGAGATGTAATGTGCCACAATCCAGGAGCAGACGACGAAGCCGATTCCGACGAAGCCGAGAATCACTCCCATGTGATCGCTATCGTCGGTCCCCATCACGATGTGATTCATGTTGCGGATGAAACCCGTCATGACGACCAGCGTCACATGCACGACAATGAATGCGAAGAAGCTGAACATGGTCAGGAAGTGAATGGAACGAGCAGTCTGCCTTCCTCCGAACAGCTTTGCGTACCAGGGGAATCGATTGACCGCGGCCGGCGACATGGCAATTCCAGTCAGGATCGCCAGCGGCCCGAAGACAAATACAACCGAAAAATAGGCGATTTGCTGCAGCGCGTTGTAGCCATAGTAGCCGTTGAATTCAGGGGGAAGGTGGAAGGTTGCGTAGTGGACCCAGGTGTTCCAGGCCTGCAGCACGACCAGCGTCGATTGTGGTACCAGCCGCCGCCACTGCTCTGTATCGAACAGCATGATGACGAAGAAGATGCCGGTCATGACGAAGCCGTACACATTGAGGAAATGCCAGGATCGCGCGATGCCGACCGTGTGGCGATAACCCGGCGTTGCCACGATGGGAGAAACGTACCGAGCATCGTCCTTCGCGGTCCAGATGCGGTCGGTGGGTACCTTGATTGGTGTCAGCCGGATCCACTCGCTGCCGGGAGTGCAGTCATTGTTGAAATACAGGCGGGGATGGTCGGCGAGGATCGAGAGACCACTGCGTAGAAGCATCATCAGGAAGAAAAAATTGAAGAAGTGACAGTAGCGCACCCAGAGCGGGAAACCGTGAGGTCCTGCGAAGTTGTTTGGATAGACCTGTGGAACGGAAGGAATATGTGGGAGCCCAACGAGCAAGTACTCGACCCAGGCCGCAACGAGCGGAAGCAGGATCAGCGCTGCTGCCGCTACGAGGAACGAAGGTCGAATCCAGAGACGATGCCGGCGGTCAGGTGGGTAATGGACGGCGGCGTGAGCAGCATCAAAAGCAATCACCTCTAGACTCCTGTACCTATCGCGTACTTTCTTTCGAGGAAGCTACGAGCCGTATCCTTCGTGCCGGTGCGCGGCCAGTTTGGCACCACTTGGCCACGAGATGGTTAGCAGAAATGCGGCGTCGTCACGGGCCTCCACATCATGCTTCAGCCCTGCGAGGATGGTAAGGACCTGCCCGGCATGAACATCGTGGGCCTGACCCTGGACATGGACGCACAGATTCCCTTGCAAGCATTGGATCGAGATCGTTCCATCCGCGTGATGCTCTTTCATTCTCGCGCCGGGTTCAAGAGAGATCAGAACCAGGCGGAGGTCATCGGTCTTGAAGAGCAGCTTGGAGAACAATCCAGACTGCCAAGGCTTCTGCTGGCGGGATTGCGAAACCGCACTTTCGAGATCAAGCAATAGAGCACCGGGAACCGCGGAGACGTTGGAAGCGTGTTCTGACATGGGAAAGACTCCGTTGAAATGTCTTATGGACGTGGATGGGCACCAGAATGGGCGCGCTTGTAGGCAATGGCAAGCTGAAAGTTCTTGGCGATTTGCTCGGACTTCCGGGTGACGATAGCGGCATGTTCGGGAAGGGCTTTCCGCCGGCGAAGACTTCCGCAGAGATCACTTCACTCAGTCAAATGATGGCCCGGCCGGCGCAGGCGCTCGGGGCTGCGACGGGCGGCACTCTTCGGAACACCAACGGCGTTTTACATGAAGGTGATGAATTATCGCCGCTTCGATCACGCTTTCACCGGCCAGGGCCGCGTCGGCTTACGCGCCAACTGCCATCGCATGATCCACGCGCGGCGGCCGTGGTTGTCGCCGGGTGATCTAAAGGTGCTTATCGCCGCCGCTTAGGCGCGCACAGACAAAAGCTCGTCTAGCCGCCTTGTATAGCGCGCGACAGATATTCCGCCTTCCCCTTCCATCGACGTTCGACACCGGAGGTGACCGACCGCACCAGGCCACGGCCGTTAAGGCAGGCCCTCGAGTTTTTTCTGGCTGCCGGCGATCTCTTCGGAGTACTGCGCCTGCGCTCGGCCTACCTCGAAGGAGTTGCTCCTTGCGTTCGCGATCTTCAGCCACCCGGTGCTCAGTTCACGATCACGGCGGAAAGCATCGCAGACGGCTGACAGCAACTCCACCCCCGACCATTAGCTAACGGAACCAGGTGTCCGGCAATGTTCGATCTGATGTATTGCGCGGAACCAGTCTTCCTCGGGTGAGCCGGCTGGTCTAGCTCTTTCGATCCACAACTTATAAGCCAGAACGGCTATAGCGTCCCCGATCGGCGAAAACTGATCCGCGTCAGGCATATTTGTGCTGAGATTCATTTTCATAAGTGCTCCTTGTGGTGCCTGAAACTACCTGTAGGTGGCTCGTCCGGAGCAAAGGCGTACCGCTGGAGGCGAGAAGGAAAGGTCAGCGCTGCTTTACTCTGCCGCTTTCTTCAAAGCTACACTTAGAAGCTCGAAACCGAGCCGCCCGCAGCGTCTGGAGTCGAGTTCATGTCGGGAGACTCTGCCGCTGATCCTTCCGAAACACAGGTGACCTGGCCGGTCCTTTGGCGGTTGGTACCTGGATAGCCGCTCCGCTGCGGAACTTCAGATTTCGCTTTGAGCAATGGATAGGTAGGAAGCGCGCTGATGGGGAGAGATGTTGCTTTAAAGGACATAGGCCCTCATTTCATCGCGTGCGGAAGCTTGAAACTTCAGTCCGACAGGTTATAAGAGTGGGCTCGAGGGGTAGGAGGAGAGAAGAGTTCCGCTGATATGAGCTTACGCCCATGATTGCGTCACGTCACTTACCAATCAATAAAGCTGATGGCATGATCGTCGCGCGCCGAATCGGTTTCGCTCACTGCGCTTGAAGAGGGAGACGAGTGGGGTCCGGCTATACGCGTGAGCCCCAGGCCGCGTCCTTGAGCCCAAAACACTGGAAGGCTCCTGGGCCCTCACGGCTATACCCGCCAGACCGCCTTTCGGGTTGATTTCAAGAAGAGATGCCCGGAATGTTGGGCCTTTCGGCTGTGGGCTGGACTCTGGAGCAAAGCCGGGCTGCACTACTCAACAGGGTTATAGAGCCTTTGAAACGCTTCTTCGTACTAGCTCTCGGCCAACCAGACGGTAGCGCTTCCCTGACCTTCCAGACCGGCGAGCACCGCCTCGATCTCCTCCAGACCGCAGCCCTGGTCGCGCAAGCGTTCGAGGAAACCACCGAGGGAATCCAGCTCCACCGGCGGGGTGATTTCAGCTACCTGCGCGTCCGGGAGCATAGCAATATGTGCGTCTTGGATGACAACCTGCATGTGCATCGACTTGTACCTCCTACTTCTTCCAGGTGTGGCTCCTGGCTCATTAGCCAACGCAGCGGCGACCATCCTACTGTACAGCCTTCGCTTTTAGAGGTTCCATGCAGGTCTGAAGAGCTCGTGCAGCCTCGACGATCTCAAGGGAGATCATCTGAGCGTCTTTGCCCTTCAACACCCATTCCTTCACTCGCATAAACTTCTTGCAGCCCCTTCGATTCTGTTTACGATCGTCTTGCAAACCAGTAATATCGCCTCCAACAATTCACGCACCGAACTGGACGTAAGAAGAAGAGCGTTAGTGGAACATCGAGGGCAGAAGCCTCAGCCGTCCGGAGCTCCGTCGAGCTACAGAGCGGACACTTCCGATTTGTCCATAGTAGTCGCGGAAAGCGGATGGGCCAGTTCAGGCCTGCGATATCCATAAGCCTCACAATGTGTACTTGGATCATTAGGTCTAAATCAGGCAATTACATAGTTGACGCACAGCGGGGTATGGGGCTACGGAATTGGGGCATGACCGGAGTAGCTGTGTGGATCGTCGCGATAGAAAAGCTCTCCCCACGGTACGTTCTTTTCAATACTGTCGGAACTGTCGATCAGCTTCACATCGACTTCTCGGCGATTAGGCCGTACTGCAATAACCGTGAACGTCCCCTGACATGTCGGCAGTCCAACGACATCGCCAATTCGAGGTTTTCTTAATGGTGACGCCATGGGTCAATCATTCCATTGTTGCGTTCAAAGTACCAGTATGTTTGTGAAGAGACGGGCGGCAAGCAAGGCTAAATAAACGCGGGCGCGTGGGTGAAATAATTTGATTCGATGAGCGATGAAGAAAAGCTGCTGCAAAGAGGCGGTGACGGGCCGACTGGGAGCTTCTACCTGCATTGCGATCCGACTGCCAGCCATTTTTCGGCTTCAAGGCTCATGCAGCGATCTTAACGCTCCGCTGGCGTGTGAACCCCTCGGATGCTCGACCTGATAGCTCCCCAGTGCCCGCTGGTGCAGCGGCATCGCAATGCACCGCGAGTTGCGCATGAAGCCCCAGGGAGCGTTCAAGCAACTAACGTGCAGAGCCAGTACGCGTGTCAACTGCGCGGTTGTGATCGTGCTTCCTCAGTCCAGCCAGTCCTGCGAGACCAAGCAATCCGAGCCACCCATAATCGTGGTGGTGAGTGTCATCCGTGCGCTGTGTGTTCATGTTTGGGTTCGAGCCTGAATTGTCAGGCGCGGTGGTCTGTGCAAATGCCGTGCCGCTCAAAGCCACGGCGGCGACCAAACCTAAAATCTTGAGTTCAAAAGAGCCTCCTAAATAGTGCTTCGCTTAGGATGGCCGGGTGTTTCGCGACGTTGCTAGCGAGTAATTAAATCGGCAACTATGTACGTTACTCCTTTGTACGCCAGGTTCACCCACGCTCCTGCCATTCAAGTCCGCGATCGGGAAGACGTAAGCCCATCTTCCTCGCTTCCAGGGCAACTGCACGCATCGCTGCCTCTTCCGTGGCAAGCAAGCGTCCCGCATCACTACCGCCGCAAATCACGCTGTGATCTGCGTTGCAGATACACCAGCGCCAATTCCTGTCGTTCTCAAAGGCCGAGACCTCCAGCCGAACAATATGCGATTGGTACTCAGCAAGTGCGAACGCTCCCCGGAGCCCTTCCATAGTTCGATTTTAGTTTGGTCCGGACAGCTCGGAAACAAGTAGAGCGCAGGGAGCAGGTACCTTGGCTTGGTCAGATCACTCCCGAGTAACACCCTTAGTGCTCTCCGGTCAGGAGTAGGCAGCGAAGCGCAGCTGGCCCGCTCCGACATCTGCACAGCGCTAACGGGGAAGATGCAACAGAAGATGCCGGGGAGGAATTCGCAGTGATCTTTGGGTAGCCTTCCAGAGAGAAATGTTCTTTGATGGAGATGCGGGTAATTCGCCGGATCGACTCGACCTGGCTCTCGCCATGCGTCTGAGCGCCATGCGCCCGTCCAGATCGATGCTCTCAACAGTGCCCAAATTGCGGTTCAACGGCTTCGAGGGGCCGTGAGCTGCACGCGCTCGCCGACCGAGAACATGGTACTGTGCAGCGCGTCACTGTAGACCAGCCTCGTATACCAGCTTTCGCGGACCGAAGTCACCGCTGTCTGGTGGCCTCGGTAATAGTCCGATGAGCGGAATTCCTGGCGCTGCAGGGTCGGGCATGCGACATTCAGTTCACGAGAAACAGCGGAGCCAGACAACTCCCGACTCGCTGGCAACGGATCGCGGGGAACTCCGCCTTTAGCGTGTCAGGAAGGTTACCCAACCTGAATAACCCTTCCTGAAGCAGCACTGCTACCAGGACGACAAAGCAAACCACGTTCCCGCCACGCACCGCCATTCGAGCCGCTATTCGGAGAAGCGGGCGGAAGAGCTGTCCAGCCCTCCTGCCCCGCTGCAGAGTCGGACATTCTCGCGCCATAGTCGCCTTCGCGCCCTAAAGATACAACGGCTGCGATGGACCAGGCATGGTCGCAGCAGTAGCTCCGCCGTATACTCGCTTCCACCATGAAAAAGTTGCTGGAATACCTGGAACTGATCCTCACCACGGCGGGTGTTCTCGTGGTGGCGCTCTTCTTTCTCCTCTTCCGCAACATCGCACCCTGGAAGGCCGCCGCACTTTCCGCGCTTGCTGTCGGCGTTCTCCACGGCGTCGTCTTCTTTATCGTTCGTTCCGCCCAACGCCGTGCGCGCAAGAAGACAGTGATAAACATCCGCCACACGCTGGACGATCTGGTCCGCAATAAACTTCAGGTCGTCTTGTTCGCGACCGAAATCAAGGACGAGGACTGGCGACCCGCCGCTCAGCGCGCCGTGCAGGAGATTCAGAACAGCCTGGATCGCATTGAAGCCGAATCACTGACAGTCAGAAGTTAAACGGTGACCGAAACAGGCTCTTGCCGGTGGACGATTTATCCATCCTCCAGGCGGGTATCTGTCATGAGGTTGGGGAGCTCCTTTCAAACTGCGGCGGCAGATCGCGCCCGCCACAGACGACGCGCTCAAAACCGGACCACCTTGCCGTCGATCCAGAACAGGATTACCTGCCGGCCAGTCACGGCCAGGCGCGCGTCTTCGCCGATGTCCCGCCGCAGCTGGCCTGGTATTTGCGTTCGAGCGCCCCAAAGACGTCGTCCGGGTCAAGGCCGGGGCTCTTGTCGGCGCGCGCTTCCCGCCAAAGCTGCCGAAGCTCCGCTGCGCCGCGCTGTTCCAGCTGACGCCTGCTGTTCCAGTCCCGCAAGGCATCGCGCACGACTTCGCTCGAAGAAGCGCAATCGCCGCTCTCAACAGCCTGGCGAAGATGGCGACCATCTCGGAGGGAAGGGCGATGGAGATTTTCTCGATGGACGGCATGTGTCTCCGACCAGGAGAACGCGGTCATTCGGATGCAAGCGGTTTACGAAGCCGTGCATCTGCTTGGTCGAGGTAAGCGAGCCCTCAAATGGATCGAAGTCTTGTCCGCACTTGGGACAGCGCATCCGATGTGTTCCTACAAGCAGCATCTCGGGCGGCTGGATCCGATATCCGCACAGAGGGCACGGCTCACTCAGGTCAAAGTCGGGCTTACCTTTGAAGCGCGGGGTCATTGCCGAACTGCTTGTTTGCGGCCTTCATACGAAAGCGATCCCTGGAAGACCTCGGATGGTAGGTAGTGCCGCTGCTCGTCACAAAGGAGACACTGCACGATGATCGGTTGCGAGGGGACCCCTTCAGTGAGGCTCGGAATGTTCCGGCTGCACCGTTTGCAGCACACGACGGAGGTGCGGATGAGCGCGGGAGATGTGGCATGACCCGGAGCATAGCGCGGGAAGCTGTGGAAGGGAGAATAAAATAAGAATATGGGCGGCCATGGAATTGTTTGAGAAAGGGAGGGGTGCAGGGAAAGGAACGAGGCTCTTCAGTAGTCGCAGTTCCTCGATCCGGATCGATTACTGACGACAATGCGACTTACGAAGACTTTAGAAAACGCGTCGACCATTGCTCTTTGGGCACTGGCCAAGCCTGTTCTACAAGGACGTTCTGAGGAACCCATTCGTCGCTGATCGGTGTGCTAAAGCGGCTTTCCGATTTCCCAGCGATGCCCTAACGGGTCCAGGACTGAGCCATCACGCCATCCGTAATGGTGGTCCTTCATGGGGGAGCGAACCACTGCGCCGGCAGCCACGGCCTGATCAAACACGGCATCCGGGTTGTCTACGATGAGCATCAGCCGCACCGCGGTCCCGCCTAATTGTGCCGGAGAAGGATTGCCGATCGTCTCGCCAGCCGGATGCACCCAGAACTCCGCACCATGTATCAGGAGTTGCGCCACCATGTCCTCGGCCGGAGGCGTACTCCAGCCTGTTGTCGCGCCAAACGCCCGCCCGTAAAAAGCAATGGCGTCGCGGACATCACCGGGAATGTGTAGCATCGCCGAAAAGCGGTAACTCATGTTGCACTGAAGACTAACACCGTTTCCGTCGGACCCACATACTGACGCTTCACCTAGATCTCACCAGCTCGTATTGGAACGCGCTCGCTGAAAGGTGCCCGTCACTTCCTACAATGCGACTTCCCAGAACCGACTTTCCGTGGTGCATGTCGGGTTCGTACTAGGCTCAACCCCGCATGAGACATTACGTTTCCCCTATGACAAGCCCTTCAATCTCCCGACGCAAGGTCGTCGCCACGAGAGCAGCACTCGCAGCGACTCCTGTCCTCAAAGGTGAAAGTCTAACCGGGCCGACTGCCGGACGCGCAGCGGCCAACGATTTTCTGGCGGAATGGGAACATGCCTGGAACAGGCACGACGCGCACCAACTCTGCCTCCTCCATACGCCTGACGCCAACACCGTCAACAGGCATGGCACATTCGTGCAAGGTCATGAAGCACTGGAGAAGGCTCTTGGGTTTCTTCACGGCGTCGGGGGGCCTTATCATGACGTTACCGCCCCGCCCTTGCAGCTGATCGACCTTCGACAGATTGCGCCGAACGTGATGATTCTGCAGGCAAGCTGGCAGAGCCCGGTCATGAATCCGGACGGCAAGCTCGATCTGGCGAAGCAAAACGATATGCTTGTGTCGTATACGCTGCTGAAAGAGGGCGGCGACTGGAGAGCGACTCAGGTGGACCTGCACAATGTCGAGAAGATGGATTTGCCTTACTCGAACGCAGGGCAGACACTTAGCGCTGTTATGGAGGCACGATGCTGAGAACGCAAAGTGCGACGCCGGCTGCGGTCCTGCGGCCATTCATCCAGTGTGCAGCGCGAGACAGTCTCGAACGCAGGAGAGGTCGTTGAGCCGGTGTTTCCTCGCGCGGGCACGATGCTTATATTTCAGTTCGCGGCAATCTATGAGATCGAGGAGTACGAGACGCTCTTGTGCTGAAGCCGCCCTTCCGTGGAAACGGCTGGTTGAATGCGAACGGATGCTGCCGAATCTGGGACCCCATCGTGCATCGTTCAATCCAGTCAACGGAAGGTTCTGGCAGGCCAAAACCTTTGCTGTCGACTATGTCGCGGTTAATGCGGTGGGCATAGTGGCGATGGCTCGAAGCTCGATCAGTACCCCTACTATTGAGCCGACATCTTCGCGGCAAAGTGCGGCAAAGTCGTTGAGGTAGTGAACGATCAGTCTGATCAAATTCCGAATCAGGAGCCAGTTGGAACGACCCTCGACAACGCGGCCGGCAATCACATCATCATCGACATGGGTAATGGTCAATATGCCTTTATGCTCACCTCGTACCTTACAGCGCCACCGTGCAGGTTGGGGACATTGTCGCGGACGGTCAGAAACTGGGTCTTCTAGGCAACAGCGGAAACACTACCGGACCTCACCTGCACTTCCAGGTGATGGATCGTCCATCCGCCCTGAAAGCGAATGGCTTGCCGTTCGTCTTTGACAACTTTGTTTTGTCCGGCGTGGTGAATGATAGCGTGGATGGTACGGGCAACAACTTCTCTGCGGGCTTGCCTCTGCCGATTCAAGCTGTGCATCACGCTGAGCGGGATAAGTTGCCATTGGTTCTGGAGATCATCGACATCCCTTAGCTTTGTCCGCCTCGGAGCGTACGGTCTTGGTGGTAGCCGTGCGGCGCTTAGATCACCGGCTATTTGGAACTCATTATTGTGGTCCGGGCGGCGGCGGAATCTCAACTTCTCCAACCGACGATCTTTGCCAAGCTCATGACGCATGCTTAGATTTAAGCTTACGTGGGAAGACGAGACTGCCAAGCTACCCCAGTCCCAAGGAGCTGGCATATAAGCTTGCAATCAGACTCTTTGTGATGGTGCATCTAGAGTAGGTGGTGCGAGTGCGACTATGATCAAGCTCTTTTTTGAGGGATATGGAAGCTACACCTGTCATCGCTAGTAGAAGGCGATTGTTCACACCTGGCCGCATCTTGTTGACCCGGTAGGCTATCCTTACCGGAGCCTTAGTTCTAGCGACAGACGGAATTCTGGCGTTAGGATTAACATTTACGGGCCCTGCGAGCTATTCCATTATGCTCATGCTGATGCTTCTTGTTTCATGT
This sequence comes from uncultured Acidobacteriaceae bacterium, assembly GCA_963767705.1. Classification (GTDB taxonomy): domain Bacteria; phylum Acidobacteriota; class Terriglobia; order Terriglobales; family Acidobacteriaceae; genus CAWCJL01. Next base: position 211,098 of record CAVYEO010000001.1, read on the forward strand.
GCATTTGACCTGCCAGGAATTATCCTCTTCTTTTGGAAACCACGGGCCGGCATCGTTTTCATATTGTCTGGCGTGCTTGGAACGGTATTGTACGAGATCTCATTTTTGTAAGACGCGGCCAGACACCGACTGAGAAGGTTTTGGGTCAAATAACGTGTTTCGTTTGTCTCAAAATAATTTTGGCTATATTCCTGTTGACGCTTTCACAACAATCCCGCAGGAGAATAAATGTTAGGTCGCGCGGGCTGACAAGCGCCGGGAACAATTAGAGTGACTTTCGTCAACTCGCCAAGTCAAGAATGCAAAGTTGCGCTGCATGGCCTGCTCCTGCCTGAGCTGTGCCACATGGGCGATTATGCGCGGGACTTCATGCCTTCCAGCGTCCTTTATCAATGGTAATCAAATCTGTTTCACGAGCGATGCCGATCGAAGTCTGCTATGCCAGCAGCTTCGCCTTATAATCTTGTGAAGTTTAGAGAAAGGTTCGTGATCCACCGTAATCTAAGAGCAAGGCCGTGAATCCAGTTCCGTCCCCCACGTCAAACGAGGACCGCATCCCAATCCGCCCAGAAACGGCACCAGTCCGGTGCTAGCGCACTCCCGCCTTTTCGGCGAGGGGGAGATGGCTGACCGCATTCGAGCATTTCCATGGGCGGATACCTCTTTGGGAGCCATCGAGCATTGGCCGGATACCCTCGTGTGGTCCATCAACACGATGCTCGAGAGCCGCTTTCCCACCTCCGTCTTTTGGGGGGCCGGAGATGCTGCATTTCTATAACGATGCATACATGCCCCTGAGTGCGGAAAAGCATCCGGCTCTGCTAGGCCAACCCGCCGCTCAGGCGTGGTCTGAAGCATGGCACATTATTGGTCCGCAGTTCGATTCCGTCTTCAAGCATGCCAAAACTGTCTATCAGGAAAACGTGCTCGTTCGATGGTGCGCGAGGGGCTCTGAAGGACGTCTATTGGACCTACAGCTACAGCCCCCTGCGCGCTATAAGTGGTGAGGTTTGCGGCATCCTAATCGTTTGCCACGATGTCACCGGAACCATCGAAGCAAAGCGAACCAAGGGAGGCAACGAAGCACGACTGAACGCATTCGTGGATCTGATTCCGACTCTCGCCTGGATGGCGAACGGAGACGGTTGGATCTTCTGGTACAACCGTCGCTGGTATGAGTACACCGGAACTACACCCGAGCAGATGGAGGGTTGGGGCTGGCAATCGGTCCACGATCCCGCGGTCCTGCCCAAAGTGCTTGAACAGTGGAATCGATCGATTCAGACGGGTGAAACCTTCGAAATGATTTTTCCTTTGCGCGGACAGGATGGTGTCTTCCGCTCTTTCATCACGCGTGTAATCCCGTTGAAGGACTCCACCGGGAAGGTGACACAGTGGTTTGGAACCAACACTGAAATCGATGAATTGGAGCGGACCCGCAGCGAGCTTGCCGAGGAACGCAGCCGGTTGAATGCAGTGATCGAGAACGTTCCAGTGGGCCTTGTGTTTTCCGATGCATCCGGGCGGCTGCTCGGCGGAAGCCCTGAGGTGGAACGTATCCTGCGGCACCCGGTGCGCCTTTCTGAAAGCGTAGAGAACTATAGCGAGTACGTCAGCTATCACCCCAATGGCCATCCGGTTATGCCGCATGAGTACCCTCTTGCGAAAACGCTCCAGGATGGCGAGGTCCACACTGGAGAGTTTCTTTACCAGCGTGGCGACGGCAGCAAGGGTTGGGTCACATTTACAAGCGGGCCGGTTCACGACACCCGCGGAGCTCTCATCGGCGGCGTCGCCGCAACACTGGACATTGATGAACGAAGGCGCGCCCAGGATGAGCTTCGAGAGAAGAACGAGCTCGTAGAATTGGCTCAAACCGCAGTGCGAGCGGGATTCTGGCAATACTATCCGGAAACAGGCTGTTGCTGTCTTTCATTTGGGAGCCAAAAATTATTCGAACTTGAGGGATCCGACACCGTACAGTTGGCGCAAGTCGTTGACCGTATTCATCCCGACGACCGGGATCGGGTACAGCAAGAGCTCATTGCTGCACGCGCGACAGGCTTCTACGGCTCCAGCTTCCGCGTACTCTGTTCCGATCAGGAGGTTTGTTGGATTTCTGGGCAAGCACGTCTCCTCCAGAACGCTCAAGGAGATTCCTATTTCGCCGGCTTCAACCTGGATATCACCTCGCAAAGGCGAGCGGAAGAAGCGCTCCGTAAAAGCGAAAAACTAGCTGTAGCGGGTCGCCTGGCGGCCACCATAGCTCACGAGATCAACAATCCGCTGGAATCCGTCACCAATCTGCTCTATCTCCTGCGCACAAGCCCCGACGAGAAGCAGACGCGCGAATATATCATGCTCGCGGAAGACGAGCTCGCTCGCGTCACCCAGATCGTAACGCATTCCCTTCGTTTCCACCGTTCCTCTACATCGCCCACGTTTGAGAGACTCTTCAACATCCTCGATTCGGCAGTAGCCGTGTACAAGAGCAGGCTCCAGCCAGACCATATCGAGGTTAGCCGTCGATATCGGGACACCAGTTCAGTTTGGTGCTACAGTTCAGAATTGCGCCAGGTATTCGGCAACCTGATCGGGAATGCTTTCGACGCAACACGTCAGGGCGGAACAATCTTTCTTCGGACGCGAGAAGCGAAAGATGCTATCACCGACACTCCGGGTATTCGGGTAACGGTCGCCGACACTGGCTCCGGTATGGACGCTCAGACCCTCAAGCGAATCTCAGAGCCGTTCTTCACCACGAAGGGGATCAACGGAACAGGTCTGGGACTTTGGATCAGCCGCGACATTCTTCAGAAGCACAAAGCAAAGCTTCTCATCAGAAGCCGTCAGTCGCACAGTCGTAGCGGAACGGTCTTTTCTATTTTCTTGCCTATGCATGGATTAGTTTAGCGGTTCGCGTCACTGTGAATCCGCAGTGCGCTTCGTCTTTCGCGCTGCAGCTCCTGCGCATTCCCTGGCCCGCTTATCGACCTTCTTGGAGGAGTTGACGGCTTCTTTCTTTGAGCACGCGTGCGCGATCAACGGCGCGCTGGATCTGAACCTCGCTTCTTCCCGTTTGCCTACACTGAAGCTCGTTGCAAATCGCTACCGAGGCCTCAACGTTACATAAGCTGTCTTGGCGCAAGGTTTGCGCCTGCTCTCTCAAATCTCGTGCTCGCAGCAGTATTGCTAGGTGGCGCTCATTCATTCCATCCACGTTACAGGTATTCCCATTTTTGAAAGCTGCGTCAAAATGCGCCGCAGTGAGTTCGAATTGCCTTTCGAGATGATCGTGAGACCGACTACAATTCGTTAGCTTCGTCCCCTGATTTCCTGAAGCGAGGAAAGAGCCGCTTCGTGATTGAGCAGACTGCGACATTTCCCCATCGGCATAACGAGGACGGTTCGTACGACTCCATTTGCCTAATTTGCTTCCGGACAGTTGCGACCTCCTTCGACGAAGATGCGCTAGCACTCGAGGAGAAGGGTCACCGCTGTGACCTTGCGACAGTTTTCAGGGCTGTGACACCAGAATCGTGCTAGAGCCACGAGACTGTATGGCATGGCGGAGCCATGAAAGCCCATGCCGAGATGGATGAAGGGGCCACTACACCAGACGTCAAAATCGTACGCTAGCGACCTGAAATAGAGCGAGCAAACTGGCGAGAACGGCGTTAATCAGAACCTATCGGCGAGAACCCGAGTAGTGCGGCGGTCCGCTCATCAAGATCACTGCGGGTGTGACCTTCACCGACGCGATACGTTCTGATCAGTCGAATAGCCCTGTTCCGCCATGCGCTTGCCCATCTCCGCATATATGGCGACATCGCGCGGTTGGGAAGTCGCGAGACCGTCGACGTAGCGGTTGTACATGCAGAACGCGGCGGCGATCAGCACCGTGTCGTGGATGTCAAGATCGGTCGCACCCTCTGCCTTTGCGGCAACGACTAAGTCCTTCGTCACGCGCTTGCCGCTCACCTGCACCTGCTCCGCGATGGCCAGCAGCGCTTTCAGCTTGTCTGAAATGGGAGCCGAGCGATAGTCGCTGCACACACACTGCAAGATTGCTTCATTGCCCTCGTTCAGGTGGGTCGCTGCGGCACCGTGGCTTATTTGGCAGAAGTAGCAGGTGTTCCGGGATGACACGAACGATGCAATTAACTCCCGTTCCGCGGAGGTGAATCCGGGATGGCCGGATGTGTGCAGCAGGATGTGCGCCAGCTCGCGCATCGGCTTCGCTGTTTCCGGACGGAAGCTGAAGCCCGCAGTGATGCCTGGCATATTGTCGGCAAGTGCGATGTGGGGCATGTTACTCCTCCATTGAAATAGGGCTTGCAACCAGAGCGGGCTGACCGGCGAGTGCGTGTTCGCTCCGCTCGCGGCGCAACAATAGACTTACACCGGCAGCGGCGAATGCGACCCCGGCGAGGTACGCGACGTACTGCGAACGGTACGCTCCGGCCCGGTCGTAAAGATGGCCGAGAAACATGGGGCCGGTCGCCCCGCCAATGGCGTAGGCCGTCCAGGTAAGTCCGTACAGCACGGAAAAGTGCTTCCTGCCGAAGTAGTTTGCGAGCAAGTAGGGCAGCACGTCGGCCTCGCTGCCGAGCCCGATGCCAAGCAGGGCCGCGCCTGCCAGCGCCGTCAGCGGGGACTCCGCAAAGGCGAGCACGAGCGTACCCAGGGCAGCAAGCACCAGGATGATCGTTTGTATGCGCTGCGGCGAGAAGCGGTCAATGAGGAAACCTACGCCGAGCCGGCCGAGGATGCCCGCGCCGCCGCGTATAGAAAGCGCGAGCGCAGCGCCCTGCGGCGGCACGCCGTGTTCGGTAAGGATGGCCGCGAGGTTGGTGACCAGACCGTTTTCGCTGAAGGCCGAAAGAACCGTGATGCCGCACAGCAGCCAGAATGCCGCGCTGGCGAAAGCGGCTCCCACGGTGACGCCCGCGGCCCCCGGCTGGCTTTCTTCGCGTGCCGGCTCCGGACGGTTGCGAATCAGAAGCGCCGTCAGCGGCAGGCCGAGCAGAGCAATGCCACCCAGCAGCAGGTAGGCACTGCGCCAGCCATGGTGGCTGATGACCCACTGCGTCGCGGGCGGAATGAGGATGGAGCCCACGCCGCTGCCTGTAAGGATGAGCGCAATGGCAAAGCCACGATGCTTCTGAAACCACGTAAGAATGGTCCGGGTATACGCAAACTGCGCCGTCCCGTTGGCGACCAGACCGATCACGAAAAATGTGAGATAGAACTGCCCGATGCCGCCGCGAAGACGGCTGAGCGAGGCCAGCCCCACGGCAAACACCAAGATCGAGGGCAGGATAATGCGCCGTGGTGGAAAGCGGTCCAGCAGCATCCCGATGAAGGGCGAGACCAGCGCAACCGTGATCGCCGCAATGGCGAAGGTGCCGTCGATGGCCGCGCGGCGCCAGCCGAAGGCCGCGTGAAGGGGATTGAGGAAAAGGCTGAAGGTGTACGGAACTATGGGCGAGAAGCTCGTCATCACGCCCATAAATGCGGCCGTGGCGACACTCCAGCCCGGGTAGCGGGCGCTGCTCTCATCCTGACGCTGCGGCGCAAACGGCTCAGGCATGGGAGGTCTTCTTATCCTGGAAACGAGGAGATTGCTGCCGGCTGTAACCGGTCTGCGCCATGCGCGCGCCCAAGAGGTCACATGCCTCATCGGAGACCAGCTTTACGCCGTTTCCCAGTACGAATCGGTTGTAGTAGTTGAAGAGCGCGCACGCGTTAATTGCATAGTAAATTGAGGGCTCATCCCAGCCAGACTGCTTGAGCACGGCGGTGTCCTGCTCCGTGATCGTGCCGGGCTCCAGCGTGAGCCGCCGCACGAAACGAAGCAGAGCCTTCTCTTTTGAGTCGAGCGCGGAGCTTTCCGGATCCTGCAGGACCTTCCGAACGAACTCCTTATCTCCGTACAGCTGCGCGGCGACCGCGGCGTGCGCGTTTTTGCAGAAGTCGCACTCGTTCAATGAGGAGGTGTACGCCGCGATCAGCTCTCGCAGTGCTGCGGAGATCGGCGCCTCCTTATGCATCAGCTCATGCGAGAGCTCGCACAGGTGATGCGAAGCCGCCGGGTGGAAGGCAAGAATGTTCCAGATGCCCCAATACTCTGTGCCGTTCTGCCGCGCCGCCGCGATGGCGTCGGCATACGGCCCGGGCTTTGGATTAGCCTCGACTTCGGCAAGGAAGATGTGTTCACCGGCCATGCTCCACCTCCAGCTCATACGTTCGCAACAGCTGCTGCGATGGCAGACCGAACGCGTTGACCACGCGATTGAACGTCGCGAACAACGCCGTCACGTGGATCGCTTCGGCAATCTGCAGATCGCTCCAGCCAGCGGCGCGCATGGCGTCGATATCTCCCGGCGTCATCGCCTCTGAATCGTCGGTGACCTTTTTGGCGAACACGAGCAGCGTGCGTTGCTCCGGGGTAACGGCGCTCGATTCCGGATCGCACGCCAGCACCGCATCCGTCGCGTCCTGCGTGCCGCCCTGCATGCGAAAGGAATAGGCATGGCTATCCGCGCAGTAGCCGCAGCGATTCGAGGCCGATACGAACGCGGAGATCATCTCCTTGTTCTGCCTTCCCAGCGCGCCATCGACAAAGAGGATCTCCTTCGCCAGCCCCATCATGTGTTTCAGCAGCGGCGGATGCGTGGCGAAGCACCGGAGAATGCCGGGCACTTGCGGTCTTTCGAAGTCCTGCCGGAACTGCGCAAACAGGTGCTGCACCTCAGGCGAAGCAGTCTCCTCATCCACCACGGGAAGGTTTCGGGCGTGATCTGTCTGCGCAGCTGCCGGCGTTGTCAGCTGTTCCTCCTCAGGAAGAGTCATGGTCAGAACTCCAGCCGAGCCGCGAACTGAAAGGCGCGCGGGCCACCCGATCCAAAGAAGCCACCCGCCACCGAAATCGGGCGGAAGAAGGTGCTCTGCACGGGGGCTGCCGCCGTGAACGGGCTGATGGAGATGTTGCGGCCTGCGAAGTTCGCATTGTCCGAGCCGCGCACGTTCACCTCATTCAGCAAGTTGAAACTTTCGCCGATCAGGCTCAGCTGCAGCGCCTCGCGGAAGTGGATGTCCTTGCGCAGCCGCAGATCGAGCGAGCTGAATGGGCTGAAGAAGTTGACGCCCGCCGGCACATTGGACAGCTGGCCGCCGGCAAGACACGGGTACGCACCCGGGCACGGAGGCAGCGCGTTCCAGCGGTCGATCGCGGCGTTAAGTTGATCACTGTTCCTGATCTCGCGACCGAGCGCGTTGCGCGGCAGCGTCGGCAGTCGCGATCCGGTTGCCGAGAGGTAGGTGTCCGCCGGAACGCCGGAGCCGAAGGTGTACAGAGGTGCGAGCGAGACACCGTAAGGCAGATGGGCCAGGCTGTACACGGTGATGCGGTGGCGCTCGTCGGTCAACGCGGAGCCTTTCTCCTTGCGCAGGCCGGCCGTGCCCTCGGTCAGGTTGACCTGCTCGTCCTTGTTGTTGTTCTCGAGCTGGTCGTCATCGGAGTAGTCGAACGTCTTCGACAGCGTATAGCTCACGTTGAGGTCGTAGCCAACGCGGCCCAAGTGTCCACCACGCCGCCCCGCACTCACCAGCAGTCCGTCATACCAGCTCTTGGCAGACGAATCGAGGATGGTCACGCTATCCGAAATGCCGGACAGCGGATCGGTGATGATGCAAAGCTGGTTGCCGCCGGGGCACTGGATGTACGGCGATGTGGAGGTCGTGCTGCGCAGCAGGCTTCCAATCAGCTGCCGCTGCCCGAACACATGAAGACCGTCCGCGCTCACCGTCCAGTCGCGGCCCACCTGCTGCTGCACGCCAAGCGAGAACTGCTGAAAGAGCGGGTGGTGCGAGTTCGGTCCGAGCGCGACGATGCCGACCCCGCCGGTCTGATGCGGACCGCTGAAGGCACTGCTGATGGTTGGGCTGCCCGGGGCGAAGCGTGAGCCCGGCGCGAAGCACAGATCCAGGCTGGCGGGCGCGGGGATCCCCGGGTTCGTGCAGGCCGATCCCGCATACTGCGTCACTGTCAGCGCACGATCGTTCTGCACCAGCTCCTTTGATCCGGCCTCAAGCGTGATGCGGTCGTAGTAGATGCCGTAACCGCCGCGAATGGCGGTGCGCCCGTGGCCGAACGGGTCATAGACAAATCCAACCCGCGGGCCCAAGTCTTTCTTATCCGGCTGCTTGTGCAAGGGCAGCACGTTTGCCATCCACGTGCATGGAGCGGTCGGTGCGGCGTTGAGGCTCGGGCACGGCGCATGGGCGCTGCTTTCCCCCGTGGCATCGGAGTCGTACTCCCAGCGCAGCCCTAGGTTCAGCGTCAGCCGCGACGACACGCGCCAGTCATCCTGCGCATACAGCCCCGTGTAGTTGTTGTCGATACGTGGAATCGGCACCGGCGTGATGGGCGCGGTGCTGTGAATGCCAACCGCAACGGGAATGTCGAGGTCGTTCACGACACCATCGCCATTGAGGTCGGCAAAGCCGAAGTCGGAGACAAGAATCGTCGTGCCCGTGCCGAAGACGTTGATCTGGCCCGACACGCGGTAGTGCTGAAACTCAGCCCCGGCGTGCAACGTGTGCCGTCCGAGGAGCGCGGTGAACCCGTCGCGAAGCTGGATCCGGTCCAGATGCGTGGCCTGCGGCAGGTTGAAGTTCGCTCCATCCGCCAGATCGGGAAAGATCAGCTCGTTCGTCAGGTTTAGCTGCGGATTGGTCAGCGACTGATTCTGCGGATACGGCGGAAGATTGTTGTAGAAATTGTCGAAGTGCACCGCGAAATCATTCGTCCGCTTCGTGCCAAGGATGCGCGTCCAGGTGGCCACGGCGGAGTTGAAGCGGTTTAGCGCGTTCTGCCGCTCGGCGCCGGTGAACTGCGGCGTGGCCTGTGCCGCCGTGGCTTCCGCGGTATCGGTGGAGCGATTGAAGCTGTAACGCAGGCTGAACAAATTTGACTCGTTCAGGTGGTAATCCGCGCGATTCGACAGCAGGAGGTCGCGCAACGGAGCCGGCGCCGAGGTGTTAATGATGCGGCCGTATGGCGGCGCTGCCGAGAAGACGCGGGTGCCTGTCTCGAGCGCGGCGTTCTGGTTGCGGAACTCCACGGACGAGAAGATGAAGGCTTTGTCGCTTCGGATCGGCCCGCCGATTGAGCCACCGAACTGCTCTCGGTCGAAGCGCGGCGCAGGCTGTGTGCGGTCAAAGGTCGCGGGCAATCCCTGCAGATGACGGTTGCGCTCAAAGATAAACGCGGACCCATGCAGCTTGTTCGTGCCCGAGCGCGTCACGACGTTGATGATGCTGTTGCCGGAACGGCCAACCTCCGCGGTGAAGCGCGCCGTCGCAATCTGAAACTCGGCGACGGAATCCTCGGGCAGGTTTGCCAGCGTGCCGCCGACCACCTCATCGTTGTTGTCGCCACCGTCGATGGTGCTGTTGCCGCCGCGTCCGAAGCTGCCGGCGGAGCTCACCTCCACCGTGTTCGTCTTTGTTGGATCGAAGTTCGGCGCCGGCCGATTGCCGGGAATCAGGAACGCAAGCTCAAGAAAATTGCGGCCGTTCAGCGGGATACTCGCAATAGTTGAAGAGGTGATCTGCCCCTGCACGATCGATTGCGTCAGGTCGACCTGAGCATTCGTCGTGCCGACGTCCACGTTGATGGTGGCAGCCGCCAGCAGGGTCGTATCGAGCGTGGTCGCCTTGCCTGCTTCGATCTGCACATGCGGATACCGCACCTCGCCAAAGCCGGAAGACGCCACGAGGACCGTGTATGCGCCCGGCGGTAGGTCCGACAGTGTGAACGAGCCATCCACGTTTGAGCGGCCCTCCCGCATCGTGCCCTGGGACGCGCTGGTTGCCGTGATCTGCACGCCGCGCACGCGAGCACCGGTCGCGTCCTTCGCAATGCCGTCAATGGAACCGGTCGGAAGTTGGGCATACATCGGGGTAGCGACGGCAATGGCACACGCAGCCGTGCTGAACAGGTTGAACCGCATCACAGAGCTCTCCGAAAATTAACTTGCAACGGCAACGCCCTGACGACGCGCTGCTCGGTTTATTTGGTTCATCGGAATGCTACTGAGCGGCCCCACTTTTGTCCCTCCATCGGAAGTTGGAAAAAAGATTCTACCTGTCGCGGCAATCGCGGCCACGCTATGCTTGGTCGACACATATCTGCGGAGGGCGACGACCATGCCCCACATCAAACTTCCCGAAGGCCTGCAAGGCATTCGCAGCGCCATGGCTTTTCGGCCCGAGACAGCGAAGCCGCTCAACGAACTCGCACAGGCGCTGCTACACGCGCCGAACTCGCTGCCACAGGCCGACCGCGAACTGATCGCCACCTATGTGTCCTCTCTGAACGAGTGCTACTTCTGCCAAACCGTCCACGGTGCTATTGCCGCGGCCTGCCTAAGCGACGATTACGACCTCGTCAAGCGCGTCACGGCAGACTTCCAGGCCGCCGAAATCTCAAGCAAGCTCAAGGCACTTCTGGTGATCGCAGCCAAGGTGCAACGGGACGGGAAAGACGTGACAGCAGCCGATGTGGACGCTGCTCGCGCCCAGGGTGCGACCGATATCGAGATCCACGACACCGTTCTTATCGCCGCGGCATTTTGCATGTACAACCGCTACGTCGACGGCCTTGACACATGGCAGCCTCGCGACGAGGCGCTCTACCTAGAACGCGGTAAAAAGACCGCGCGCGAAGGTTACGTCGAGATGAGCAAGGAGTATTTGCATCCAAGCCACGACGCGTGCTGAGCAGCCCCTCACAAACGACCGCTCACAAGTTTTTTTGTTACTAACCAGAAGTCGCATTGTCGGACGTTTGGGATGAGGGGCGACCTGAAGGCAGTCTTTTCGGCTTGCGCAAACGAACGTTTGTGCAAGTCGGCCTCGCCGGGCCAAATACCAGCATTCTTGCGTTGCGAAACCCAATTGCGATTGCCTTTTCGCTGGCAATAGGTTTCCGCAACAAAGCCTTATCGTACGATTTTGGAGGTTTGGTGTAGTGACCCCAAATTGGAAGGAACGACGGTGCTTTCCGTTACTTATTGCGGTCATCTGCTATCAGACTCCACATTGTGCTGGACGCGAACGCTGCAGATTGTTCAATCGCGCTTGAGCTGACGTTTAACAGACCGTGCAAGGCCTCCTCGAAAATCCTGGCGCGAAGCAGTCCTTCATACGAAGCTGCATCCCTTATCGGGTCTCGTCCGGTCCATCCCTTTTTCCGGAAGACGCCTCTCAAATAGGCGATCAGGATGCCTGTCCTGCCCTGTGCGATGGTCTGTTGATACTGTCGGCCCAGCTCCGGGAAACGGTCGGCATCGCGGGTGACCGCGCGATAAAGCCCCAATTCATCCGCCGAAAGTAGGTGCCCGAGGTACTCCTTGCCTGCTTCGAGCAGTCCCTGCTGTGTTGCCTGGGAGAACCATGCGAACCGTTGCCCAAGGGCGTCCTCGGATGGAATATCACCCGCGCAGAGATTGTCGGTACAGGCTCCAACCATGACTTTGCTGAAAAGCTCATCCTTGTTCGGGAAGTGGCTGTAAGTAGTCTTCACAGAGACACCGGCAGATTTCGCGATGGCATCCATGGATGCGCCGGCAAAGCCATCGCGGAGAAAATTCTCCCGAGCCGCCAGAACGATGGCGCGGTCCTTCTCAGCAATCATCTCCGCTTTGGCTGTGCGCTGAAAGACGGGCTTTGATAGGGTCTTCGCCACTTTCTCAAGAGTAGACAATTCTTCCTGAATCAACAACGATCGTTTCCTCATCTAGAGTTGGCATAGGAAAACGGTCGTTGCAGCAATGCCGTTCCGCTCGATCCCGGAGAACTGGAAGAGGAGATGAGATGAGAATCGGAATCATAGGAGCAGGCAATATCGGATCGATCTTAGCCCGGCACCTCCGGTAATTGGGCCACACTGTACTTATCGCAAACTCGCGTGGCCCCCAAACGCTTTCTCAAGTTGCCCGCGAGACCGGCGCTCTTCCCGTCACTGCGTCGGAAGCAGCAGATGGCGTTGATCTGCTCGTGCTCACCATTCCCCTGAAGGCCGTTGCATCCTTGTCAAAAGACTTGCTCGCTCACCTGCCAGCGACCGCGCCGATCATCGACACGGGAAACTACTATCCGCCTCGGGACGGACGACTTCATGAGATCGACGCGGGACTGGTAGAGTCCGAGTGGACCTCTCGCATCCTGGGGCGCCCAGTAATCAAGACATTCAATAACATTACTGCAAACAGCCTGCAGCGCAAGGGTCTTCCAAAAGGCGCGAAGAGCCGGATTGCACTTCCGGTAGCGGGAGATGACGCTCGGTCGAAGCGGCTGGTGATGGATCTCGTGGAGGCGCTTGGCTTCGATCCGTTCGATGCGGGCACCTTGTCGGAGTCTGGCGTTACCAGCCTGGAACCCCGGCCTACTGCCCCGATCCGACCATCGAGCAGCTGCCGCCGCTTCTGGGCCGTGCCGACCGGGAGAAGGCCCCGAAAGATCGGGACAGTTCCTCGAAGATGCTGGGAAAGGTTGTACTTGAATTTCCGCAACCCGAGCTGGTCCGCGTTGTCCGGCTTTCGGCAGGATTGGACAGATGGAAACCGAGAAGCTGGCTGGCACTCGTCCGTCTGCTTTTCGCAGTACTGAGCTCTCGGCTCAAAGGTTCCTCCGAGAGTTAAGGGTTCACTGGCAACGCGACACGGGCTGCTTTTCTGTCTGTAGTAACAACTTGAGGCAGCAAGGACTGTGGAAACACCGCAACCGTGCAGATGGGAAAGTGATGATGCTAGAACGCTTAACCTCGATGGCACCGCTTGAAACATCCCTTACCGGTACGCTTCCGCGGGTTCGAGATTTCCAGCAGCGATACCTATCAACCGAGACACGTCTTGAATTAGCCCATCTGAATCATAGAACTTTCGGTTTTCGGTGACTTGTTTATAACCATCCATACGGATAAAATGAGGGCTGGATGAAAACGCGGAGGGAATAACCGCCGTTTAGTCCAGTGATCGTTACCAACGCCCGTGAAGTTGCTCTTCTTACGAGGAATCGATCGGAGTGAAGCAACTGATCGACGCTGCTCATCAGACCTCTCCTGGACCGTTCCACTCGGAACAAGATCAAGTGAGCGTTCATGTGGCTTTAGAGCCACGGTGCTTCGATGCTGACGAAACCTGCGACGCATCCGGATCGCACAACCACAACCGCTAAACCCAACCTGAAACGTAGGAGTTAACAATGCGCTTTTCCTTTTCTTTAGCACTTCTAGCAGTTGCAATCCCCGCCTCTGCGGCGTTCAGCCAGTCGTTTCCTCCCGGGGTCACGCCGGTTGCCGGCGCCGTCGTAGACGTAAACTCCACCGCGATCAGCCTTCAGACGCAGCAAGGCCCTGTAACCGTCCACCTTGTGCAGCCCGCCACTGTCTACGAGGGACAACCTTCGGATATGAGCCACATCTCGGCGAACAACTATATCGGCGTCGGATCGGTGAAAGGTCCGGATGGCAAAGAGCAGGCAACCGACATCAAGATTTTTCCGGAAGCGTTTCGCGGCCTTGCCGAGGGGAGCTACATGCAGGGAGCACAGTCAGGTGCTTCATCGAACAGCCGCATGACGAACGGCGCAGTCGCAGCGTCATCCAGGCCCAAGGGCCCGGCTTCAGGTTCTCGCATGACCAATTGCGCGGTAGCAAAGACAGGTTCCGCTTCCGAACTCAATGTTGGTGGACAGCAGATTGAGGTTCCCGTCGGCACGCCCGTCATCTTGATTGCTGCCACCAAGAAGCCGCTTCAGCCAGGGCAGCATGTATTGATTCCTGCGAAAAAGCAAAATGATGGCAGTTTCGATGGACAGACCATTCTGGTCCTGCCTGCAAAATAGCTCTCTTCGTGCAGCTCGGTCTCAGGTGCGTCCGGGACTGAGCCTGCACCTGGTTAGGAGAAGCCGATGAAGCTTTCAAGCATCCCGTCGTTTACCGCAGCTGCCTCGAGTGGTGTGGCTGTTGTTCGCGTCCAGCGCAAGCACCACATCCTTGTGCGCTGGGCGCATTGGACAACTATTCCCCTGCTGCTGGGGTTGATTCTCAGCGGCATATCGATCTACTGGTCAGCTCCTATATTTCAACATCCGACCGACAGGACGGGGAACTTCGATCGCGCCGCGGACATTGGCATCTGGTTGTGCGCGCATGTGCCTGGCTTGCATCACTACTGCAGCCCGCCAGACTGGGTGTATAACCACCTGAGCCTTGGGCCAGGAATGCTGGGCCTCGCGCTCCGGCTCCACTGGTTCTGCGCCTACCTGTTTATGGCCAATGGGGCGCTGTATCTGCTTGGCCTCGTTCTTGGAGGGGGCTGGCGAGCCTTGATTCCACAGCGGGATGATTTCATTGCAGGCCTGCACATGGCTCGTTACTACTCTCTGGCCCCGTTCGCATTCCTTCTTCGCAGGCCATTGCTTCATCCCGCACATCCTGGCAAGTACAACGCGCTTCAGAAGACTGCTTATGCCTCAGTTGTGGTCGCTGGCATTCTGGTCATCCTCTCTGGATGGGCGATTCACAAACCGATGCAGCTCTCTTGGTTGGCAGCCGCATTTGGCGGCTACAACGCCGCGCGCGTCTGGCATTTCGGCTTGATGTGCTTTTTCATCCTCTTTTTTGTTCCCCACGTTGTTCTGGTGTTGGCGGATGGATGGGACACAATGCGCAGCATGATAACCGGCTGGTCCTCACGAACGGAAACAGTAGGAGAAAGACACCGTGACGCCAAATAACAAGTTGCTCGTTCCCCAAAGAAGGCAGCCGTCCGACATGTCGGACCGTCTTTCACGGTCTGAGGAAAGCTTCGAAGTGCCGTTCAACACTTTGAAGCATCGAACCCGCCGCGATGTCCTGATCTTCGGGGCAAGTGCGCTTGCGGCCCTGACAGCCGGAACCGTGCTACTTCCCGACGAGACCTTGCAACGGCTTGGCGTACATCGCAAGTTCAACCCGCCAGGCAAGAGTTGGCTACTTGATAGGGCGATCAATATCGACGATGATGTTGCCGAAGCGCTGTACTCTTCCGATCGCCGTGTGCCTACCTACTCGAAGTCTCAGGTGACCGGTCTGAAGAACAATTACAACGGCGCCACTCCTGGACCAGAGTACATCCCGACATGGACTCTGACCCTGAGTGGACTCCAGTCTGGCCTGGCAGTATCGCTTGACTTGCGAACCTTGCTCAAGCGTTTTGCACTGCACGAAGAGGTCACACGATTCGTTTGTGTAGAAGGCTGGAGCGAGATCGCGTGGTGGGGCGGCATTCGTTTTACCGACCTGCTTCAAGCCTTCCCTCCCGTGTCTCAGGCGAAATGGGCTCGTATCGAGTCCTCTGTAAACTTGGACGCGAACGGCAACTCTGACCCCTACTACATCTCGCTTGACATGAAAACGGCCCAGCATCCCCAGTCGCTCCTGGCAACGCACTACCACGGCGATCCGTTGACTTTGGAGCATGGCGCGCCCTTACGCCTTCTGGTTCCTGTAAAGCTAGGGCTCAAAAATGTGAAAGCGATCACGGGCATCACGTTCCTTGCCGACCAGCCGGAAGATTATTGGCGTGTGCGGGGATACTCACGATACGACGGGATCTGATTGATCACACCCGCCTGCGCCAGCCAGTCAGTACCGTCAAGACCGCAACCTGTCGCAACTCCTGATACTCATTTCTCAGCCAACTCGTCTGCAGCGCGAACGTCGTCCTTGCGAAGGCAGATCGCCCTCGACCGGCCTTTGCTTGCTTCTATCCGACCGGACAGTTATACAGGCGGTGGGAGACAAACATGGGCCGCAAGCGCGTCATTAGTGAAGAGCAGGTGCTCGATGCAGCAGAACACGTGGTCGTAACGAAGGGCGCCGGCCAGTTGACCATAGAGGGAGTTGCATCGCGGGCTGGCATCAGCAAAGCAAGTGTCCTTTATCACTACAAGACTAAGGCAGCGCTGATAAAGGCGGTAGTGGATCGAATTGTCAGTGCTGACGCCGCGATCAACGAAGCCGCGATCAACAGTCTAAAAGGAGGTAAGGACGCGGTGATTCGCGGACGAATCCTCGCGGCGAGCGAGCCCATGACAGAAGGTATTCGTTCGGTTGCCTTGAACCTTTCTGCCACCGTTGCAAACGCTCCGCAACTACGTCGCCAAGGGAAGGACGTGATGAAACGCACCGTCGAGCGCATCAGGGAAACCTCTGATCACCCCAGGGGCGCGATGCTTGCATATCTTGCAATGGAGGGAGTGAAGCTCCTTGAACTCGTCGACTGGCATACCTGGACGGACAGCGAGCGGAAGCTACTTTTGAAAGACATTGAGTGGCTGATTCAAGTTGATCCCCAAGAATCTGGTGTGCCAGTGAGTTCAAAGCTGAGCTCGGGCCATGGAACTGATAGTTCTTCACAAAGGAAACGTCGCAAACCTGACCCGCCAGTCGCAAACACCGCACCCACGGCTCCAGACCGCCCGAAAAGAAGGACGGCCATATGAGTCCTATGTAGACATCCTTACGGAGCGCTTGCACTGCGACTATACAGAATCCACGCTATCAGACATAACGTGTCAGCAATCTACTGAAAGTAAGAGGTTTAATCAATGCTACTCCGCCCAAATGTCCGATAACTGGTGGAGCGATCCCAGGATGGCGGGTATGAGAGAGCTTGTACTTGACGCGGCGGACTGGAGGAAGCCAGACGACTTGCAAGAAGAATGTCGGCCGAAGTTCATTTTCCGCACGCGGTTGGTAAGCTGATGCTTCTCTAATTTCAGGGCAGCGACTTCCTGCTTTAGATTCTCGACGTACTGCCGGATGGGTCCAGGGAGTGCCGCCAAATCGCGCTTTGAGGGCACCCCAACCCGGATGAGGGGGTTGGTAGAGGGAGCGAATGCCCTCGTCCAGATCGAGTGACTCCAAGAGGGCGAGAAGTGCCGCTATCTCCCTATCCACAACTGTCGAGTCCACCTTTTTCTGCCGAGTGAGCTGGTAAGCATCGATGTGGCCAATGTGAACGTCACTTAGTTTCACGCCAAAAGTGTCCGCCCAGTGCTTCAATCTTCCCGCCTGGGGTCGCTCCAGCAAGCGGCTGCTTCGCGGATCGTCATTGCGCCATCGGGTTGGCCTGCGGGCTTCATCGTGGCTAAATGTATAGCATTGGACAGGCCTGATTGACGGTAATACCGGCGTTCGTGAAATGCACGACGGGGAGGGGGATCGCCCACCCGGAGGGCGACGCGAGGGGGCTGCACATCAGGAAGCCTGGGGAGACCGCTTGCGGGCGCCAGGGCGGAGCCCTCCTGGTGGGGACCTACTCGCCAGCGAAATCTTAAGCAGGGCTTGGCGGATCTAGAAAACTAATGGAGACGATATTCGAAGTCTTTGTCAGCAAAATACCAGGGCCGACGATTGAAACGAGCTTGCCGTCGTCACCGATCCAGCGCGCGTCGCTGAGAAATACCGAACCTTCATCGGCCGTATCGGAGTAGAACTTCACAATACCTTGCACGCTGCGGCCGTCCGACAGCTCTACTTGAACAATAGAGCCCAGGGCAGGATCCACTTGCTGTTGGACGCCTTGGAATACATCGTTCCAAATTGAACTGCGTGATGTGCGTTCAGTGAGTCCAATACTGCGTAGCAAACGGGTGCCATCTCGGTTCACGAACAGGATCATTGCTAGCGAATAAAGCAGGGTGATCCCAATTAATGAGACGAGGCTCCCGGGATGAAAATCGACCGTATCGCCTTGGGCCGAGTGCATGAACATCACTGTAGGCTTACCGCGGTGAACTAGATATTGTGTAACGTAGATCAGGAAGCTGAAGAGAAGAGCTTCAATGATCTTTTCGAGATCTGTTTGCTTACCTCGAACGGTCAGAAGCTGGACGATGTAGGCAGCAGCAAAGCCCGGCAACAAGATGAGAAATATCTGCAGAGCTATCGCAGAGCTTGGCATTCGGGCTTACTTGGAGGACTTCGGTGCTGGAGACCTGGGAATTTGGACAGGCGGGGGGAGCTTCACTGGCGTGCTGCTCGAGCGGATAGGGCCCTTTCCACCTTTGTGTACAGGATGACTAGGAACTGTAGGCATATAAAATCCCTCCTAGAGGGATTTTATCGCACCGGCAATATGGTCATGCCCAGTAAATTCTTCCGATCCGGCCGCAGAGTTATCTTGACGCTTCCCTGCCCCAACTGCGGGCTGACCTGGCGAATTCGGTCATCTCCACATCGGTAGCTCCCAAATGTGCGGAGTTCACAGAATGCGGTCATCGCGGCAGAGACCCCTGATAGGAGCAAAACACGGATGTAGAATCGGGCCTCTGTCGCTGAGGCTGGCAAAGTGCTCAAACCGTGTGGACTATGTCGAAGCGGTCGAGGTTCATCACTTTATGCCAGGCGTTGACGAAGTCTTCGACAAGCTTCGGCTGCGAGTCCGAGCACGCGTAAACCTCCGACAAAGCCCGAAGCTGTGCGTTTGAGCCGAAAATCAGGTCAGCGCGCGTGGCCCTCCACTTCACCTCGCCTGACTTCCGGTCGCGGCCCTCAAAGGTATTCTTCCCCTCATCGGTCACCTTCCACACGTACTTCATGTCCAGAAGGTTCACGAAGAAGTCGTTGGTCAGCATCTCTTGCCGGTCCGTGAAGACACCGAACTTCGTGCCGTCGAAGTTGGTGTTCAACACGCGCAGGCCGCCGATCAGTACCGTCAGTTCCGGCGCGGTCAAGCGCATCAACTGGGCCCGATCCAGCAGAGCCACCTCGGCCGGCTCCGGGTCTTGGTAGCCGTAAGAGCGGAAGCCGTCGACCTTGGGCTCGAGCGGCGCGAAGGACTCAACATCCGTCTGCTCCTGCGAGGCATCGGTGCGGCCCGGGTGGAAGGGCACAGTCACATCGATACCAGCGTTCTTCGCCGCCTTCTCCACGGCTGCGCCGCCCGCGAGCACAATCAGGTCGGCCAGCGAGATCTTCTTGCCGCCTGTTGCCGACCCGTTGAACTCGCCCTGGATCTGGTCCAGCACCTTCAGCACGCGCGCCAGCTGTTCTGGCTGATTGATCTTCCAGTCCTTCTGTGGTGCCAGCCGGATGCGAGCGCCGTTCGCGCCGCCGCGCTTATCGGAGCCGCGGAAGCTCGAGGCCGACGCCCATGCGGTTGAGACCAGCTGCGAGACCGACAGTCCCGACGCCAGCACCCTCTCTTTGAGCACCTTGACGTCTGTCTGGTCGACCACTGGATGATCGACTGCGGGGACCGGATCCTGCCAGATCAGATCCTCCTTTGGCACTTCGGGCCCCATGTAACGTGCCTTGGGACCCATGTCGCGATGGGTCAGCTTGAACCACGCGCGGGCGAAGGTGTCAGCGAACTTCTCGGGATTCGAGTAGAAGTCGCGCGAAATCTCTTCATAGATCGGATCGGCGCGTAAAGCGATGTCGGTGGTCAGCATGCCTGGCTGATGCTTCTTGTCGGGATCGTAGGCGTCGGGCACGGTGTTCGCGCCAACGTCACCCTTGGGCTTCCACTGGTATGCGCCGCCGGGGCTCTTGGTTAGCTCCCACTCATACTTGAACAGGTGATCGAAGTAGTCGTTGGTCCACTGCCGGGGCATGGTAGTCCAGGTCACCTCTAGACCGCTGGTGATAGCGTCGCCCGCGATACCGGTCTTGTACGCGCTCGACCAGCCGAGCCCCTGGTTCTCGATCGGCGCGCCTTCCGGCTCGTGTGCGAGATGGTGCCCCGGGCCGGCGCCGTGAGTCTTGCCGAAGGTGTGACCGCCGGCGATCAGAGCGACGGTCTCCTCATCGTTCATCGCCATGCGGCCGAAGGTCACACGGATATCGCGCGCGGCCGCTGCGGGGTCGGGCTTGCCGTTGGGACCTTCAGGGTTCACGTAGATCAGGCCCATGTGGGTTGCGGCATACGTAGCCGCCAGCTCGCGCTGGCCGGAGAAGCGCTTCTCGAAGCCCATCCAGGTATTCTCCGCGCCCCAGTTCACGTCCTGGTCCGGTTCCCACACGTCAGGGCGTCCACCGGCGAAGCCGAAGGTCTTGAAGCCCATCGTCTCCAGCGCGACGTTGCCGGCTAGGATCAGCAGGTCGGCCCAGGAGATCTGCTTGCCGTACTTCTGCTTCACCGGCCACAGCAAACGGCGCGCGCGGTCCAGGTTCACGTTGTCAGGCCAACTGTTCAGCGGAGCGAAACGCTGCTGACCGCGTCCACCGCCGCCACGGCCATCGAAGGTACGATAGGTGCCAGCCGCGTGCCAGGCCATGCGGATCATCAACGGACCGTAGTGGCCGAAGTCCGCAGGCCACCAGTCCTGCAAGTCGGTCATAACCGCCGCGAGGTCCTTCTTCAACTCCCAGTAGTCCAGCTTCTTGAACTCCTCGGCATAATTGAACTCCTCACCCATCGGATTGGAGAGCTCTGAGTGTTGCTGCAGCAAATCCAGCCGCAGATGATTGGGCCACCAATCTCGGTTGCTCCTCGGTGCGTGGCGCTCGGCGACATTGCTCGCTGCGTCTCCGTTCGACGCTGCGGTATGGTCAAACGGGCACTTCGCTTCGCCCGCCACTTGCGCGTTCGGTTCGGACTTTGCTTCGGCCGTGTATTCGGTCTGTTCGCTAGCCATCAGTTTCTCCTTGCCGTGTATTGTTTCTCGTGTAGCGGCTCGTCATCGACGTCCGCCAGATCTCGCCGGCGTAGACTGTACCACCGGGCAAGCTGTAATTCCAAAATTGAAACCGCACCACGTGGCCGTTTTACCTATTCCGATTGCTTCACTTCGACCGCAGGGTGGGTCTAGCTGTTTTTTGCTTCTGGCACGCGGCACATATTCCGATGACGTCGATAGAATAGCGTTCCAACAAAAACCCCCCGGGCAAGCCTTGCAGTGCCTGGAAGACACCGAGATCCTTCTCTTCAATGTCGGTGATCGCCTTACAATGCGAGCACACCATGTGGTGGTGGTGAAAATTGTTCAGCTCGACTCGGAGGGAGCCGTGGTGCATGCTGAGTTCCCTCAGGACGCCTCTCTCGACGAAGAGATGGATGTTCTTGTAGACCGTGGCGAGGGAGATTGCGGGTATACGCTTTTTGACCCGCGCGTAGACCTCTTCGGGGCTGGGGTGGCCAGGCATGGTCTGCATGACCTCGTAGAGAACCTGGCGCTGGTGAGTCGCGGTCAGCTCGTGATCCGCGCAAAGTTCACGGAAGGCACGGGTTGTGATGCTGGAAGAGGTTAACATCAAGAGCTAGTAAACGATAAACTTTCTTATTGGTCAAGCGGCAGCCCGCGGTCTCTGTGTTCTGGCTAACGTGGCGAGACCGGATTGTGCTCACGGCAGAGAAGCAGAAGAGATCCGCAGTCGCCAAAGGATACGACGGCGGCGGCAATCTGAACGGCTGTATTGCATTCGTTCTACGAAGACGATGGAGTGTATTCCACTGTCTCAGCACCGAAGTCATAGCAAAGGCCATCCCTGATTCTGGCTTTGGCCAATTCGACGGTGCTTCGAGCTGGTCACCGCCATACAGTCTTTGCCCGGAACCTCCAATCCGGACCACATTGTGGTCCACAACGGCGGGGCGCCTGATTTTGTGTATGTGGGCTGGAATGGCAAGATACTGGGACGCTTCGGTCCGATCGACCATATTGTTATGCGGGGCGCGGGCGGAGATGATGTGCTGGTGGTGAAATCAAGCGTGCGGATACCCGCGGTGATTGACGGCGGGTCCGGCGATGATTGCGTTCAGGGCGGGTCGGGCGCGGATGTGCTGCTGGGTGGGGATGGCGACGATGTTTTGATTGCCGGTACAGGGCGGCCTGCGCTTGATGGCGGGTCTGGTAACGATCGCATCTTGGTTCCGCATCGCATGGGCGAACTTCGATTTGCGCCGTCGGCGGATAGCGAAGTAGTGCGTAAGCTGGACCAGATCTACAAGCTGGAGCCTTTGTCGCACGATGAAGATGCTGGCGGAGCCACGAAAAAGCTGCCGAGCCCGATCCTTGTAGGAGCCGCCGACCTGGGCAACGAGCAGATCAGGCCGCTTCTCCATAGGGCGTACGCCGCCGGCCAGGCAATTGTGCTTACCAGCGCCACGGAGACCGACGCCGAACGTTTGCGTAGCCTGATTGGGCACCCAAACTCAGCGAAGTGGAAACAAGAAGACAAGGAAGGCAAGGCAGCGAACAAGAAGCCTGAGCTCGTCCTGTTCCGGAGGTCGTCGCGGCCCGGAAGCAAAGCCTACGACTACCGCGCAGGCTACTTCGCCAGTCTTCCACACTCATTCGACGATTGGACAACCGAGCTGGCAAGCCGGGTGTTCTCCGCGACCGCAATCGTTCCCCAGGCCCCGGGTGGCAGTTCATCGAATGACTTACAAAAGCTTGCCGACTCCTACACTACCAGCGCAATGAACCAGAATGCTTCTGGAGATTCGATTCAGGAGGTGAACTCTGTCTGGGGTGTACGTTCGTTCAGGAACCAGGCGGATTTTTACTATGTTCTGCAGGAGATGGATTACCGAAACGCCAACGAGGTCATTTTGACCTTCGATCAGGCCACCAGTTCCATCTACCCCTCTAGTGCGACACAAACAAGCTTGCTTCAAACGAGTCCAGGATCGACGAGTTGCACAACCTCAACGACCAGCGGCACCAGCTGGAGCATCGGAGGAAGTGCAGGCTGGAACCAGCTGCAGGGTCTCAACGCGGCTCTGACCGGGGGCGTCAGCGTTTCGAACTCTGAGACCATTACCTGCCCGCAAACCGCCGTAACGAATACGAGCAATCCAGCTTCCAGTCAACCGAGCTGGACGTATGTGATACGAAAGCCGAGAGCGGGGAACCTGGCTACTTTCTACAACCAGTGGATTTGGGAGGTGCCGTTCACGGGCTATCAGGAAGGGCAGGATCAGCTGGTTTTGGATTCGGAGATAGAACAAACACCGTTCAATATCGAGACATACCCCACGCTCGGCGTAAACCTGCAATCAGCCGTTCCTCGGCCCTTCGGCAATACCTTCGCGCTGCAAGACCCGGAGGTGCTGACCGTGAATCCGACCTGTGTCAATGCAGGCAATACCTTTACGATCAATGGAAACGGCCTGTATCCATCGCTGGTATCCAGCGTTCTCGTTGGCGGAAGTGCCTTGCCGTCAACCGCGTATTCGAGCGTGAGTGACACATCCATTAAAGTTGTCGCGCCGTACCAATCGGGTTATTACCTACCGGTCGTGGTCCAGACCGGGGAAGGCGTGTCCAACGCCAATGTCACGATAGAAATCTCCGTTCTTGGGCTATGCGGCGACTAGACTAGGTGCCGACAGCATTCCGCGTTTGGAAACTCATCCGTGAAGGTCTGAGCTGGTTGGCGCCGGATTGACGGACAATTTGGTTGGAGCCAAAAAGGAAGGGCCCTCGCTTGCGCGAGGGCTTTTCTTGTGCAACATCGGCGTAGGCTTTTTGCGGCGAAGCCGCGTTTGCCTGGAGGACCAGAAAGCCCCTGACATGCCCGACACCTTCACCTACGATCCCATAATTCCCACACCTTCCTATCGCGGGAACGTCTGCTCCGCTGCCAACACGATACCGGGGAATGGCGGCGCGCTTGATCAGCGTCAGATGGAACAGCGGCAAGACATCGCCCGCGCTGTATCACACGGGAATCGATAGCTGCCGACCGGCGCGGCTCGCCAGAAAGCTACAACAATCATGGTCTGGGTGGCCGCCCTCATAGGCGTGCATGATCAGGATGTCTGGCTTGCTTTCCTGTATAAATTCAGAAACAAGGTCTGCTGCTTCCCGGAGGTGCAGATACAGAAACCGGTCGGGAAGACGTGGGAAGGCCAAAGCAACTTACGACGAAACTAAGCACAGCAGCAGTACCCTTACGGTCTTTGTGGTTATAGGGCATGGGCGTGAAGCTGCGTGGGACTCTGATCATCCCGAAACGAGCTACTCATCATGATGCGGCGTATATGCGGAAACTGCCGGCGAATGACGTCGAACAGCTTAGATCCCAGCATCCGAGGCATCTGTATATCATATCCGAGTTGACTACATCAGACGTTCGACCATCGAGCAATTCGAGAGCCTCGATCCCATCTTTCGCCGTACGCACCCGGTATCCCGAGTGTTCCAGAGTCGCGGAGAAGGCAGTGCGGATGAATGGCCAAGCGATGAACTGGTCCATTGCAAATTTGTAATTGCGCCTCGAACGTGGGGAACACAAGCTGTTTAGGACGAAAGTTTTTAGATGATCGAGATCCGGCACGCGGAGGGCGATCTTCCGAGGCGGTGTCTTCTTGATCCTCTTGGGCATACGAGCGGCCTCCTCTGCCGCAGACATGCCCAACAATTAATGCCTCGAAGCTCAGGGTCGGAACGGGACGGAGCTCGGCGAGTGCATAGGCCATTTGTCGTCCACCAGTGCCGTTCCCTTCGAGACGCGCGTTCGTAGAGACCTATGATCCGCGGGAGCGATGGCCCAGTGCCCTTGCCTTGCCGGAAAACCTCAACTTCGAGACCGGATAATCCGGGATGTCGCAAGCCGCAGCCCAGAAGCACCGAGATCATCGCCAGGTCTCGCACGCGGCCGAAACTCCTCCCATCGGCAGCATGCAAGAGGGTTCTCACCTGATCATGAGTCTTCCAGCGCGGGAACCCAACTGTTTCAAACCTTTGACCCGGCGAATGCATACGGCGAGTTCCGGGCTGAGCAGGCCGAACCAGCAGCCTCATAGGGTAGGCGCTTCACTGTTGCAAGTCTCTGATTAGTAGTTCCTGCGGCCAAAGCGTCGTGCTGACCCTGGTTTGTTATGCGGTATCGATTGTTACCATATTTGCTTCGCGCATGGCCTTTATATCGCGTACGGGTGGTTGACCGAAAAATTGGCTTTACTCGCGATTAAACTGACTGACACTCTCGTATCCGACCTCATATGCCGCGCTTCTTCCCCTTGAGCCATATTCGACTCCTCTTGCCCCAGCTCCTATCAGGGCGATTGGTTCAAGATTTGCCGGGCACTCCACATGCAATCTGTATCGACCCCGGTATCAACATCGTCGGGAAGGTCAGCCCGCGAGCACCTGACCTGCTACTGGCCTCAAGGCCGTAAAATCAAGCTCAAAGGAGGACCACCCTACCAGCCACCCACGGAGCGATACTTCACTCTGCGTTCCTTGCCATCCAGCTCGTGAATGACAACCCAAGCCGTGTTGCCCTTGACCTCAGCCTGGTAATTGCCCGGCTGCAACGACGCACAACGGCGCAAACCAGCCTGGCACCAGAGAGTAATGTGTTGTCCATTGGGCAGGATAGCGAGTACATGGTTTTGAGCGACTGTGTGATTCTCCTGACGCGGCGGAGTTCCAGGAGTCGTGGTGGTCGTGCAGTTTGTCGAGGCATTGGTGCCAGTGTCGGACGTATCGCACTTCGTGCTCGTGGTCGCTGTGGTGCCTGGCGCGTAGGTGGAGAACTGCCGTTGGCTGGCTCGGGAATTCACAACTTGCAGTGTGATCATCTGCGCGTCTTTAGCGAACGCAACAGCGCAAAAACAGGTGAGCAGCAGCATTTTTTTCATAGATCCCGCTTATCTTTCCACGCACAGTATCGGAGGGCCGGTGTGACGAAATGCTGACTTCAGAGATGGTCGTATCTATATCGGCTCACGCTTTTCCCTGAGCCAGCGTCAATACTATTGATTTCCTACAACTACATCGACCGTTGCATGGGCCTGTCTCGCTGTACCGTAAATGTCGGGGCTCCGATAAACCGCGGAGACTACGTTGTGCCCCTCAGGCAGTGAGCTGGTGGTGAACTGGACTGAGCCGTCCGAATCGACGGAGCTTGAATAGAGTACCCGGCCATTCAGAGTGAAAAAGATTGTTCCGGTGGTGATGATTTTTCCATTGCCGAGCGCATGCGCACTGAGCGTGACCGGAGTACCTTCCGCTACATCCTGATTTGAGGCACTCACCTGTACATTAGGCTCAGAGGCCGTAATGGCGAGGCTGCCGCTCATGCCTTCATAGGAAGCGTCAATTCTGTACGTGCCAACCTGGGGGAACGCGGAGGTGAAAGTCGCTTTCGATGCGCCCCCGACGAAGTTGACCAATGCTGTGCGATCAGTGTTCCCCGGGCCTTTGAAGTTGACAGGTACTGTCGCATGAAAATCAGGCATCGGCTTCCCCTTCTCATCCAGCGGCGTGATGGTAAACGTTCCGGCAGGAAGGCCCACAACTCCTTCTGACGGACCACTGATACCGAAAGAGCCGCCGTGACCCGAACCGACATTTACTTGTTGGTGCAGCAAATTGGAGGAGGCGCCGCTATAGAGAGTGTCATCGCCGCCGTAGGTCGCTCGGATCTCATGTATCCCAGCGGTTAATTTTTCCGTCGTTACCAATCCAACGCCGTCCCGCAGTGTAGCCGAACCGTAAATAAGTACCTGATTGGGAAAATCCTCACTGATGGTCATGCTGCCTGTGGGAGTGGGATTGCCCGGGGAGCTTACGGTTGCCGTAAACATGACCGTCTCACCACTCATGGAGGGGTTGGGACTAGAGGTGAGGGTCACCGTAGGCCTGATCAAGCCATTGATCACCTGAGTCAGTGTGGCTGAAGTGCTGGCGGTAAACGCTGAACCTCCCTGATACGCCGCTGTAATGGAGTGCTTGCCAGTGCCCAGATCAGAGGTGGTATAGCTGGCCGTTCCCCCATCCAGAGTGAGTGTCTGTAAAGTCGCTCCATCGTTCCGAAGAACAACCGTCCCCGTGGGCACGTTCTTCCCTGATGTTTGCAGCACCTGCACATGGAAGGTGACAGGCTGGTCCACCGAGGCCGGATTCGGGGATGCGGAGACAGAGGTCGTAGTGTCGATCTGTTTCGAGACCACTTTCTGCGTGAGCACAGAAGAAGTGCTCACTGCATGTTGCTTGTCGCCCGAGTAGCGGGCCGTAATGGCATGGCTGCCCGTGGTCAGTGTGGTGGTAGAGAAAAGTGCCACTCCACTTGTCAGCGTGACGGCAGGCCCGAGAATCGCGGCATCATCATAGAAGGTCACCTTGCCGGTGACGTTTGCACGTGTTGAGCTTACCGTAGCGGTGAACGTTACCGGCTCTGATGGGCTCGACGGGTTGACCGAAGACTGGAGATCGGTCTTGGTGGATACAGCATTGACCTGCTGTTGCACAGCTGGAGACGAACTGCTGACGAAGTTGTCACTTCCGCTATAAGCTGCGCTGATCAGGTGTGAGCCTCCAGACAGGGCTGAAGTGCTCAGATCGGCTTGTCCAGCAACCAGGGTCACAGGTGATCCGATCGCCGTCGCGCCGTCGCTGAAGGTCACCGTACCTGTCGGTATCCCCGCTGAACTGATTACACGCACTGAGAACATGACCGGGTCTCCCAGTGTGGACGGGTTGTCTGAAGACTGCAAAGATGTGGTGGTCTTCGCCTTGGCAACTGTCAGCAAAAGCGCTGCAGACGTGCTGCCTGCGGCGTCACTATCGCCGAGGTAGGTAGCCGTCAGACGGTGCGGCCCGGAGCCCAAAGCCGAGGTGGTCAACTTAGCCGAGCCGTCGGTCAACGTCGCTTGTCCGAGAACAGAGTCGTTGTCCTTGTAAACCACGGTGCCCGTCAAGCCACCCTTCGAGCGCACTGTCTTTGTCGCATAGGAAACGCTGCTGGTAAAGGTGACATCCTGGCCAAAGATGGGCGCCAATGGCGCTGCGGCGATGGTGGTCACTGTGTCTTGTTCATTCACCACTTGATTGATAACCGCCGACGTGCTGGAACTGTGGGTGTTGTCGCTGTTAAAAGTCGCCGTGATCGCGTGTGTTCCAACTGCGAGTGAAGACGTAGTTAGACTGGCTTTGCCATCCACGAGGTTCTGCGTACCCAGCACGGCGGTGCCGTCCTGAAACGTCACAGTCCCCGTTTCATCACTGCCCGTTCCACTTTGAAATCCAACGGTAGCAGTAAGCACTACGGGCTGGCCGAGGGGAGAGGGATTAGGCGACGTTGAAAGTGAGGTGGACGAACTGGCAGGTGTGACATCCACCTTGACCGGAGTGGATGTGCTGGGCGCGTTTGGCTCATCTCCGCTATAAGAAGCGGTAAGGACGTGAGTCCCGACAGAAAGTTTGGCATCGTCAAAGGTTGCGGTTCCGCCTGAAAGCTTTGCCGTGGCGATGATGGCTGAACCGTCCAGAAACGTTATCGTGCCGGTGGATGCGCCTGAGGCGGCTCTTACCTGCGCAGAGATGCTTACGTTCTGACCGTAAGTAGGATTGGACGGGTTTGCGGCCAGATCGGTAACGCTGTTTGAGAAGAGTGTTGCAGTGTGCCCATACCTGCCCGCGATATTAGGACCAAGACTGAAGGTCTGCATTGCAGGGTCGAAGAACTCTGTCGTCCCATTCGGGAGATTCGGCGCGGAACGACCGCCGGCAAGAAAGACTCTGCCGTCCGGCAGGAGCGTGGCCGTGTGGAAGGCTCGCTTCGCAATCATCTGCGAAGACAGCTTCGTCCAGCCGCTTGCGTTACCCAGTTCCCCGTCCTGGAGTATGTCCTGTCCGTCGGGGTCGCTCGCGCCTCCGGTGACCAGTAGTTCTCGGTTTTGGAGTGCAGTAAGCGTGTGATAAACACGAGCTTGGTTCAACTTCGCGGTTCCTGCCGCAAAGGCGGGCGGGTTATCCAGCATTACAAGCAGTTCGTTTGGACTTATCGCCCCGTCGGCATTTCCGCCTACCGTCTCTAGGGTGTTCGCGTCACGGTCGATAGGCACAGGAGAAGGAGCCCCAAACCGTCCAATGGGCAAAGAATCGGCAGGAGTGAAAGTAAGCGTGGATTCATCCCAAACTTCCGCTCCTCTGCTCTTATCAGGCTCTACAACCACTCCGCCGTAGATGACCACCCGTGCGGCGTTGCCAGAGGCGCGTATCAGGTCAGCGTAGTGCTGGGACCGTCCAACCTCCATGTTCCCAGCGTCGGTGAACGTGCCGCTTGCGGGATCGTAGAGTTCCGCGCTCGTCAGGTAGTTCCCATTTCCATTTTTACCTCCGGTGATGAGAACTTTGCCGTCCGCAAGACGCGTTGCTGTGTGTCCAGCGCGTGCCGTTTTGAGATTTCCGGTGGAGATCCATTTGAAGTTGGCAGGATCGTAGATTTCTGCACTGGCCGTGACTGGAGCAAAACAGGACGGACATGTTCCTGGGGGAGCCGTTGCGCCGCCCACGAGCAACACGCGACCATCCTGCAGTCGAGTGGCTGTGTGACCTACGCGCGCCACTTTGGGCGCGCCCGTTTGTAGCACATGGCCGATGTTGTAGTCATACACTTCAGCGATGGGCTCAACTCCAGATGCAGTGTAGCCTCCCACAATCAGCACGCCACCCGCCGGTTGCTTCTTCGGGGTGCCGACGTTGACGTACACCTCCAAGGGCCCGGTCCTTACGGACGGTGCGGCGTACTTGGGATCGCTGTTGATGGAAAGAACTGCCTGCAAGCCGTTCTGGGTGCCGGGTGCAATGGTGATTGGAAGTAGGCGCGTCGTCGAGAATGGGCCGCCGCTTGGGACAGTAGCCCAGAGCTGATTACTGACCACTGTCCAGGAAAATCCCTCGGTCGAACCAGGGATGTAATCGTCAACCAGGATGTTTGCCGCCCCCCCAGATGGAATGGTTATGGAGGGTGGAGTAGCCTGCAGGACCGGAGGACCAAACGACGCACGAATGTTCATGATGGTACTGGAGTGTATGAAGTGCTTAGCGAACGGGTCAGCGCCGTTTTGAGTACTGCAGAAATCCGTGTCAAACTCAATTGGCAGCACTACCTCCGCAGTGGAGGAAGGCACCTCGAAAATGCCCGCCTGTCTACTAAAAGAGGTGCCTGTACTCAGCGGGGGCAGGTTTCCGATTGGATGACATGGTTCATCACCGGAGAACTGGAACTGCTCCGGCCAGTGCCCCTGCGTCTCGGTACTCCGATCAAAGGTGGTGAGCGAATCTGTGCTCCAGTCTTCTGAATACCCGACGTCCACGCCTGGGCCGTCCTTACTAAGACTGCCGCCTATGTGAAATCCCGTCGTCTTCTCAGTTGAAGTCCCTGTGGGGCCATGGTCCACCAGTATTGGGCTTGCATCCGGAACTGTAGTAAGCGAACCCATTCTCGTTTCGCGAGACAGCGTATGCCACCCGCAATCAAAACCTAAACGGCAGGATCCATCCCAAGCCGGTGAGTTCTGCGGCACAGTGGCAACCATGTAGAAGTCGCTGTTTTTCGAGATAGAATTCAACCGAAAGACGCCGATTGTAAGCTGGGATCTATTCGAGTTAGCGTCGTCGCTGAGAAGAGTTGTCCGGTAAAGGGATGTCCAAGCTTCCGCTGGCGGTTCAGGCCCACCGCCAGTCTCTGAAGCAGTCGTTCTTGCCTGTTCGTGTTCGATCCAGGTGTTCAACGGGTCATCGCGACGGCCTCCGTCGACGCTCGCGGGTTTGGGGTCGGAGGAGAATACGACCGCGGAGCGCATAACGCCGTGTTCATCCTTGTATGCGGCGGCGGCGCGCAATGGCAATGAAGGCGACCTCTGCAGATCGGCGCTGCTGGCGGATGCACCTTTCGTGGTCGCATTTTTCACGTTGACGCTCATGAGCGGAATACCGATCAGCCGCTCCATCTCGCCCTGATCTCCACTGGTAACGCGGAGAATAGCCGTGCCAGCCTTCAATTTTGCGTGAGCCCTGGCTAATGTCTCTGGAGCCGTTTGCCCTCCCAGATCGATCACCTGCAGACTCTCTCGCGCTTGCCCGAAGGCGGCAACGCCAGCCATTAGGATCGCAAGCAGGCAATGAATGGCGACCCGGGTGCAATGGAGACGAAATCCGGCGGAGGATAGCGCAACACGGTTTCTCATAGCTTGAGCCTCAGCTTTGCGAGAAGATAGCTGGGAGGGAAGAAGGCGCTTAAGCCTACCACGCCGTCTGCGACGCTGCCATAAGAAACGAGATAGGAAACCTTTGATAACTCTTATCGGTGGCCGTCCCGGAGCGATGAAGATGCGAAGCTCCTGGCCGCGGTCGAGCGCCTGCGCACCGAGGGCACCAGCATCCGAGGCATCGCCCAACAGCTCGGCAAGTCGCCCACCATTGATGTGCGAATCGCCAGAATAAGGCACGTGGCAATCAACAGTGCACCGCCCAGCTTTGGCCAGCTTGGTTCCTGGTGAAATCCTCCGATGTCGAGTCCCATATCTTCACCGAGCCCGCGCCAGCTTATGGGACGGTGAGCCGAAACACCTTGTTCGGCAGGTAGAAGCGGCGCTCTGTGCAGAGCGGACAACGCACGGTGACCGGCTGGGATGGGACTCCCTCACTTAGGAGGCATGGACACCAGTATAGGCGAAGAGAAGGCGAAATCTATTCACAGTCACCCATTACTACAAGGGCAAGGTCTAGGTACCTAAACTGTTACGCCTCTCGGCTACTCTTAGCTGTCGTCATGCGGAGCTATTCGCACGACTGTCACGAGGCTTCGATGAAAACCAGATTCGCTCTACTCGCAGGACTACTCACGTTCTCCCTATGTCCCTTCGTCATCGCGCAAGCGCCTGCAGGCGCTCCCGCCGGTGCGACTGGCCAATGTAAGGACGGAACCTATTCCACGCAGGTGTCGAAACGAGGCGCATGCAGAGGACACCAGGGCGTAAAACAGTGGTTTGCGGCGGATGTACCCACTGCCGCACCGAGTGCTCCCTCCAGCGCGGCGGCTGCTCCCGCGAAAGCGGCTACTCCCATCACCACACCAGCAGCGGCTCCCGCACCGGCACCCCCGATGGGAGCGGCGTCTTCTGAAAAGCCGATGACACGCGCCAGTCGCAATACCATGGCGCAGGCTCCTGGCGGTGGACCCGGCATGGTTTGGTTGAATACGTCCAGCAATGTGTACCACTGCCAGAGTGACCCCTATTACGGCAAAACCAAGGGAGGGAAGTACGAAAGCGAGGCGGACGCCAAGGCTGCGGGCGCGCATCCTGCACGTGGGAAGGCGTGCAGCTAAAACTGGCAGGATCGAAGCTAAGAAGATCGGGCTTTCGCCCGTTCACCTAAAGCCTGTTCACCTAAAGGAGGAAATCATGGGTTTACTCGACAGCCTGCAAGCACTTTCTGGTTCACAAGGAAATGCAGCAGAAGGAAATCACGTCGCCGTAGCGCAGGCGTTCACGCAAGAAGCCGACCAGCATCCGGGCGGTCTGGCTGGGCTGCTCGACAAGTTCAAACAGAACGGCATGGAGAGTCATGTGAACTCTTGGACAGGCGCGGGGCCGAATCAAAGCATCACGCCCGACCAGGTGCAGCAAGGGGCAGGATCGGATTTCATCGACGAATATCGCACAGCGGGCGGGTATTTCACCAGGAGTGGCGAAGGTGGCGCTCGCAGCAGCACTTCCGCTCATCGTTTCCCATTTGTCACAAGGTGGCCAACAGCGGCTACCGGGGCAGGGCGGCTTGGCTGGAATGGCGTCGAGCTTGTTTTCGCGCGTTCTCTAGGCTTACCTTGCCCAAAGGGGTGCTGGAGGGGTTGTTGAACAACATTTTGGCAGTTCCAGCGTGAGCGCAACACCAGCGGACGGCAATACGGTCTCGTTGTCCGCTTAGTCAGTCTCGTCCTTTGGCGAGAAAACTCCGACAGCGGCGCACCCGTCGATTGAAGTCGTCAAGGCGTTGCGGTCTGTGTGACAGGAAAAGGGATTTTCCCCCATACACTCGGCTGAGGCGAGTAGAGATCGCTCGAGGCTCAGGATTGCGCCAGAGCTTTCCACTGCAAGACCTTTCCGCTCGCGCCGGGTGTGGGGGCGGATGGAAGAAGAGCAGGAGCAAGGGCGCTTTGCAAATCGTGCAGCTCACCTTACCGCGGAAGGGCTGACGCTCACTGGTAAGGACTCTGCACTGAGTAAGTTGCTGCTGAGTGTCATAGGAGCATTCGCGGAGTTCGAGCGGTCGCTGATCTTGGAACGGCAGCGCGAGGGCATCGCCATCACGAAGGCTGCTGGCAAGTATCGCGGCGGAAAGGCGAAGCGGACCGCTGAGACGCCAGTGCGTTAACAAAATGGACTCTTGCTGGTGAAAGAAAAGCTGCCGGGAGACGCTGGACCAGTATATCCGGCAGTCCGAAAGGCGTCTAAAAGGAGCCTAGCTATGTACAGGGCAATTCTCGCGAGCTTTCCCCGAGATTAGCTGCTGCCGGCGTGCCATCGTACAGACAGAACGTTTATCAGCCTTCCATGGTGCTCATCCAGATACGTTTGTAGCTTCTCCTTTGCTCCCTGTTCGGTAGCGCTGCCTTCGTCTGGACCTGAAGAGTGCAGCTCTTTCCCGTTCTGCATGATGCTGTACCTCCAGCTTCCGACTTCCCTCATCACGAGAAACTTCCAGCGATCACCGTGCAGTTTGAACGCAATCGTATAGACCTCCTGCTGCATCGCTTTCCTCACGTTCTGTCCCAGTTCATCTGGACTGTTTGCGTTCCCATCTGATTGCTCCAGTACGCTATGGCATCTTCGCGTGCGCCTTCTGCAGTGACGAAGTGACTCCTAGACTTCTCTAGAAGATGAGATTCCTTGAATAGCAGCCACATCCATCCCGTCGGCATGCGCTGAATAATCATTCGGAACGTTGTACCGTCTTGCACTACGTCCGCAAACAAACAATCCTCACCAGTGTCCTGTTCCATAACCCCTTCTCGCCAGAGGAAGTCTTGCAGCTAGCCTGTCTCTGTTGGATGCAAAGGCAACCAACCGCTTACGCCATAGGCGCTATGCAATCGCCGCTGTCGTTCCGCACATTCCCCACCTTACGATCCACCTTCCACGCGGTCATTTGCTCGGCTGGATACGGGCACAGTAGATCGACCGGGGGTCTGTCCTTATCACTTGTGTCGAGCCAACGACCATAGTCTTTCTCTCGCAGGATCACGGGCAACCGATCATGCATTGACTCAACCGTTTCATTGGGGTCCGTGGTGATTACGGTGAAGGTCTCCAGTGGCTGTTTAGTGCTCGGATCGCGCCAGCGTTCCCATAATCCCGCGAACGCATAGGGTTCTCCGCTCTTGAGCGCAATCGCAAAGTGCTGCTTATTCCTCGCATCGAGCTTCTGCCATTCGCATAAAATCGGCCGTCCACGATCCTCCAGGACCCGAAGCCTTCCACACCATGACTGGCGAGATCTGTCTTGTGACCACCGAGAGTGTATCTGTCCGTCACGCTGGCGATGCACCATTGATCGTGCCGGCAAATTTGCCGATGCAGCTCACAGCCACCGGCAAAGAGAACGTCAGGGGTTTGCACTCGTCCTGCACGACCAATTTCAACCGGGTGGCCACCTGCTCCATAACTGGATTCCAAAGGGTTCTTGCGATTCCGCTCATTAGGGTTCACCGCACTATTATCGCTGCATCCCGGGCAGCGCAGGTGCGGGTTTGGCCGAGTCATGGCCGGACGAAGCAATCGTGCAACCGCTTATTGCACGATTGCCCTGGGGCCACAGTCTTCGGGTACTGTACCGGGTCAAGGACCGCCCTACCCGGAATGGTACCTTCGGGCGGCTCTCGAACATGGCTGGAGCCAGAACATCCTGGTCCATATGATTGCGGGCCGGCTCCGTGAGCGGGAAGGGAAGGCCATCACCAATTTCCAGCGCACTCTGCCGCCCGAGGGCTCCGATATGGCGGAGCAGATCCTGCGCGACCCCTACAACTTCGATTTCCTGACGCTCCGCGATGACTACAAGGAGCGGGAGCCCGAACGCGGCCTGCTCATTCATCTCCGCGACCTTTTACTCGAGCTCGGCCGCGGCTTTGCCTTCGTCGGCAGCCAGGTCCCCCTTGTTGTTGGGGAAGACACCTGCTACCTCGACCTGCTCTTCAACCATGTGCGGCTCCACTGCTACTCGTCATCGAGCTCAAGACGGGCAAGTTCAAGCCGGAGTACGCCGCCAAACTTGGCTTCTACCTGTCGGCAGCAGACGATCTCATCCGGACTCCGCCGGAAGGGCCTACCCTGGGTCTTCTGCTCTGCGAGGGACGCAACGGCGCCGTGGTCGAGTACGCTTTGCGGGATGTTGCGAAACCGATCGGGGTGTCCACATATCGGGTGACCCGCGAACTGCTCGCTCCGCTTCAGGAAGAATCTGCCGTCGATTGAGGATCTCGAGGGCGTAGTCGAAAAAAAATGCGGGATGAGTTCGATGCGGTGCGCAGCGCCGGGGAGAACGAATCTGACGGAGATGAATCGTGAGTACGACGGCGCTCGTCCGGGTTCCTCAAGCAGTTGCGCCGCCCGCGCCGGCTGACCGGCGCCTGCTCGAGCTCAGGCAGATGGTCCTCCATGCAGTCACCTCAGCACACTCGAAGCGCAATTACGCGAAGGCACTGGACGATCTATTTGCTTTTGCGGCTGGACGGCCGCTCACCCGGGCGCTCCTGATGGAGTGGAGGGCCGCCATGGACCGGCTCTCCCCTTCAAGAGTCAACGTGCGCCTTTCCACGATGCGCAAGCTGGTCACCGAAGCGCAGCGCAACGGGATGCTTTCAGCAGAAGAGGGCGGGAACCTGACTGGCGTCCCAAACATGCCGCAGAAAGGTACGAAGTTGGGAACTGGTTGACGCGCGAGCAGGCCAGGGAATTGCTCCAGGTGCCGGACCGCTCGAAGCTCAAAGGAAAACGGGACTATTGCATCCTGGCCGTCCTGGTCGGCTGCGCCCTACGGCGTCAGGAATTGGCCAGCTTGTTCTTAGAAAACATTCCAACTGCGGGAAGGCCGATGGGTAATCGCCGATCTGCGCGGCAAGGGTGGTCGAGTCCGGACCGTTGCCGTCCCGATCTGGGTGAAGCAGGGAGTGGACCTCTGGACGGCTGCGGCCGGGATCGAAGGCGGCCGGCTGCTGCGGTCTGTTTTGAATTCCGGGAAGCTGAAGGGAGAGGCCTGAGCGACTGGGCGGTATGGTCGGTGGTCGAGCAATCGGCAAAGCAAATCGGGATCGAACGCTTCGGGGCTCACGATCTACGGAGGACCTGCGCCAAGCTCTGCCGCAAGGCGGGCGGGGATCTTGAGCAGATCAAGTTTCTGCTCGGGCACTCCTCCATCCAGACCACCGAGCGCTACTTGGGATCGGAGCAGGAGATCGTGGTGGCCGTGAATGACAGTCTAGGTCTGTAGCGGTGTCGGAGTGGCAGGGCGGGCCTCCCGGTTGAGAGCCCGCGACCTGTGCCGGTGATCCTATCGTAACCCTTCTGCTCGGCCGTGACCTGAGGCAGGCTGAACTGCTTTAGATCTAGTCTCAGACATAGAGCAGCGGAAGGGCGCTGGGTTATTCCCAAACTGCAAGGCAAAGGCAACCGCCTGCGTACCGTGCCCCGGCTTCGGGAGAACAAACCAGGCACAACGATGGTCGGCACATATTCGGCAGATCGAGCCCGGCGTTCGCCTCTATCAATACCGTTGACTGATAAGTACTTCGGCCCCCTGGACATCTTTCACTCGACTGTAAGTGGCAGTGTGAGGGTGCTGGCGATTGTTCCTCCCGCTGCTGTGATTACAACAGAGTATCGCCTGGGGTTGTTCCCGGGCTGCTGGGATTACCCGGTCCACTCGGCTGCGCGGAATGTGAACCACACCCAATCGAGCCCACCGCGATGGTTAGGAGCGCGATCCCGCTAATAAGATGTTTGCGCTCGCGTCTCCGTCCAGCAAGTCCAGCCACACCGCATGGAGTGGCTCGACTTCTCCCGGTACGCCGAGTGCGACGTCAGAAAGACCCAGCGGTCAAATACGTCTCCGCCTGGGGTCGAAGCGCTTCACTGGGTTGCAGTTCCCGCCATCCGCGTCGAAGCTTCTCAAGCCGCACTCCCGCCCCGCGGGTTCCGGCGCCGTCAACTGACCCATCCTCAAAAGCCGATTGAAAGCGCTGCGCATCTCAACGCGCGTAGCCCACCAGACAGCAATCTCATGTTGCTCAAGCAGTTGCCGCACCGTGGGGCTTGGCTCTTGCTGAACGCACAAAGGCAGCAGGGCGCTTGTGTCCCAGAAAGCAGGCGTCACCGGTCTCCCCGGCTCTCGATCGCGACTTCAACGGCAATCTCTCGCGGGACATTGCCGGCAGGAGCAAGAAAGAACTCATTCCAGTCCATCTCTTCTTCCGGCATCTTCAGCGCTCCGGAAGCGACGAGCTGTGCTTCCTGTTCCCATCGTGATCCGTGTCGGAAGGGCAAATCCGAGCCACAGGAACGCATGATCCCGGATCACGATCTCCCCTCCGTTCTACACGTACTGGAGATAGCCGCTCAGCTGGTTCTTCAGCTCCTCGATGTTCACTGTTCTCATATTTCGAGAATACTTCTACTTGGCTAACTTAGCCATTATGTGTTTCGGAGTGCTGATGCTAGGCATCAGCAAGATCGGCACCATATCGTTTTTGCCGGCGCCGGGTCTGCGTGTCAGTACGCTCGAGAAGCCTTCCAGGAGCCCTGGGAGGGCTGCCCGTGCTCCGCCACCCCGCTTTCTCATGTCGACACCCCCGGCAGCAGCAAAAATCAGGCTGGCGCAGAAGCCCGGGAACCGCGGCGCACGCGCGCGCATGAGCCGATACGCATGAGCCGATATGTTCTTTCCCGCGCAGCGGGATCCGACCTCGATTCTGTCTGGGAGTAGATCGCCAGGACAGCGCTCGAGGCAGCAAGCCGCTGAACGGCAAGGCTCTTTGCGGCGTTCGAGATCCTGGCAGCCAACCCGGGCATCGGACACGCACTCCGCTTGCTGTGCTGTTCGGGACGGTCGGGGCGTATCTGATTCTTTACCGCAGACTGCCGAGGTTGATCGAGATCGTCGTCGTAACGCAAGGGTCACGTGATATCCCTCCTCGTTCCTGCAGCAACGAGACGGCGAATAGAGGGGAGGCGACTGGATCCCTTGCGATCGGGAACCTATACCAACTCCTCAGATTGCGTCTGCTTGCCTTCCCTCCTGACGTTCGAGCGCCCGGAGAGCAGGGAACCAAGCGTGCGCCCTGGACCCTCGTTTCCATCAACGTCGGATGTGGGATGGAAGGGCCCCTTTCCATGGCACTATGCAGCCTGTTGGGAATGCCGCCTTTAGCGTGTCAGGAAGGGTTATTCACATGCCAACCTTCTGTATTGGCGTGATAATACGTGTGCATCTGAGTTGTCAGTCAGTCCGCGAAGCCCGCCAATAAAGCCGTCGCTGCGAAGAGTAACGTATCACCCACATAGTTGACCCCTTCCATCGCGAGTGGAGAGCGAATCTCCGTCGCGAGGATTGGAACGTAGAAGAAGACCGTGAGTAGCAGAAGCACTGCGCCCGCACCGGCGGCGGCGGTTCGGCGAGTGCGTTGAATCATCAGCCCAACCCCTGCGGCCAGCAAAGTTGTCCCAACTATATAGGCAAGCAGCGCCGGCGCTGGCACCCAAGCGGGCGTCATCTTCTCCAACGGAACACCGGGCACGAATCGGGGGAAGAGAAAGTGCTCGATCGCATAGAAGATGAATGTACACGCGACAAATAGCCGGCCCAACCAGATCAGCGCCTTGCCTGTCGATCTCCCCCGTGGCCATACGCTGCCCGCCAGCACCATCGCGCCCCCGGCGAAGGCCGTTTCACGTACCGTGAGCGTCCAGAACAGCCGCTCATGTGCGTGCTTCGGCAGGTTGGGCAAGTCGATTGTGGCGACGATGATCAGGAACAGCAACGCAAGCAGGGACGCCGACCAACGCACATACCGCCACGCGATGAAGCTGATGGCAGCAGCCAGCAGTGCCGTGCCCACGAAATACGTCAAGAACAGATGTCCCGGCAGCCAGCGCGGCACAATGACTGACAGATCGCGTGCTGCCAGAAAATGCTCTGCCGCAAAGATCGCCAATGCGGCAGCTTCGAAAGTAGGCCCGAGCACCAGAACTTTGCCGACGCCCGAAGCTTCCGCGAACCGCGCCCGGACGAGAAAGAGCCCCGCTGCCAACACGGCAAACCCCGATCCTGTCATCCCCCAAATCACTACTGCCAAAGACGCCTCTCTTTCTTGGATTCGACGAATCCGGAGTAAGGCCAATTTTGCGCCTTACGGAGCCGGTACTCAAAACATCCGTGAACCACGGCGGAAGCTTTGCCTACATATGATCACGGCTCCGTGGACTTGGCTTGGTCGATTTGGCGAACGGCCTTGGTCCTGCCGAGGACATGTCCGCGTCGGCTACTCTCCTGAATTCCAAAAGAGTACTCGAG
Organism: uncultured Acidobacteriaceae bacterium; assembly: GCA_963767705.1. Taxonomy (GTDB): domain Bacteria; phylum Acidobacteriota; class Terriglobia; order Terriglobales; family Acidobacteriaceae; genus CAWCJL01. The sequence continues at coordinate 250,464 of CAVYEO010000001.1, forward strand.
CAGATTGAATGTCGCGCTTCGCGCCGTTGGGGTATCGACTTTAGAAAACCAGCCTCCCTTGTACAACCAGTACGCGACCGGCAACGATTGGCTCCTGAGGCGAACCATACGGGCTGGTGGGTGCGCTAACATCTGTGAAGATACGGCCCAATGAACTCGGGTTGGATGCATTGTTGTTCGGTTGTTGGAAGTTCACATGATTCAGCGCGTTATAAGCCTGCGCGCCCACCTGGAATATCACTGATTCTTTTTTGAAAACATCCTTGAAAAGATTCATGTCGACATCCGAATAGTGCGGCCCGTAAAAGGCGTTCCGTGGCACGTTGCCGAAGTTTGTTTGCACAACTACGCCTGGACCGGCATCCGACGGACCAGCGCCGTTGAAAATTCCCGGTGTCTGAAAGCACGGATGGGGAAATGAAGTGCAATGATGATCAAAGTTCTTATTCAGGACCTGGGCCAATACCGTCGATCCGCCTGTCGCATTTGACCCGAGCGCTGCTCCTGCATGGGCATTCACTACGCTGAACGGTTCTCCGGAACGCCAGTATGCCTTGGCGCCCACCGTCCAGCCGCCGGCCGCGAAACCGACCAGCTTATTGGGAAAGCGATATGGCTCCACATAGACGAGATCCATTACAAAGTTATGCCGGATATCGTAATCGGAGTTGGAGTACATCAATGCGGACGGGAGGCCAGGCGTAATCTGAGAGCCGTTGAGGGAAACGAACCCGTTGTAAGGAAGTTGGCTATTGCCTCCGTTCGAAATATCGTCTAGAGAGTGGGAGTAAGTATAGGAGATATTGGCATTCAGACCGCGACGGTCGATATGTTTGTACTGAATAGAGGCGCCGTTGTAATTGGAAATGGCGCTGTTGGCAAATGTTGTGACCGTTCCGAAACGCGGATCGGGGGATGCGGAGGGTAGGTCGTCGAAACCAGAAGCTGCATACGGAGTACCGGCAACCGTCTGATTGAGGTGGCTGTTGGGAATGAACAGGTCAAAGCCATGATTCGCGGCGTAGGAAAGAATCACTGCGTCTGATGGGGTAACCTGCCGCTGGAGCTGCATGCTGAACTCCAGATACCGCGGACTGTGAAACGTAGGCGGAGTGGTCGTATAGTTTGGTGGCGAGAACGGGATACCATTCGCTGCTAATTGGGCAGATATCGAGTTAAATGTCGCTCCCTGGGAAAATCCGTTCAGCACTGCGGCTGCGGAACCGGTTGCAAACGCGTGAGCGCTCCCCGCGCCTGTTCCAATGTTTCCAGTAGGAACGCCCGCAAGATACAGGTTCGGGAAGGAACGGAACGTTTGCTCCAGAATAAGGCCTGGAGCGTTGTCGGAAAACAATCCTACACCGCCTCTGACGACCGTCTTTCCATTTCCACGAGCATCCCAGTTGAACCCCGCCCGCGGCTGGATAACCGCCTTTTCAATGGAAGGGAACACACTGTTATGTCCCGCCGAAAGGGTTGCGTTATAGGGTGTATCCATACTCGCGGAAGTGTTGGGAAATCCGCCACGGTATTGCGAAAAGCACCCATCGTGACAAATGGGGTCTCCGGTGCGGTCGACGCGGACTCCATAGTCGAGTACCAGGCGTGGGGTCGCCCGCCACTCGTCCTGCGCATAAAGTCCGACGTTATACGTAGCTGTGTGAATATTGCCCAACTTGGGGAAAGCCTGGATGAAAAAGGATCCAACCGGCCCCGGGAGGCTGCCACCAAATTCGTCCTGTATCGAGCCAAACGCATAGTCGCCGCCATAGGAGGCTGTCTGGAGGCTTACATCGCTGGTAAGGTATCGTCTAAAGTCGAATCCAAGTTTAAGATTGTGGTTACCTTTCACCCATGTAAGGCCGTCGGTGACCTGATATTGCGTAGAGTTCACTCCTCCGGGGAAATCGATCCACGGAGTTCCCAGCGTGGTTGATCCAGTAAAAAATGTTGCCTGTCCTACGCCCGGCGTCGCGTTCGTTCCGCCGTTGCTGGCCTGATCGAACTCCGTTGGCGATGCGGCCAGCCCGGCGGATATACTTGCCGGCTGGAAAATCCCGCTGGAGTAAAGCGCTGCGATTACGACATTGTTGGTCAGGTTGGGAGTGAACGTGTAGGTATCATTGAACTGTCCCGCCCAGCTCGGTTGGTTGCTGACCTGGTCGTAGGCTGGATTGATGAGACTTATGAAAGAAGATTGGAAGCCCTGGTCGTCGGTGACGCGGAAAAAAACCCGATGCTTCTCACTTATATTCCAGTCGAGCCTTCCAGCCGCAAACCATTCCCGGTTGAGCCCTCCCCGATTGACAAATGCCGCATTAATGCAGCTCTCCGCCGGGTTGGTGCCCAGCGTTCCGCCGGTCGCATAGTCCGGCGTTCCGGCCAGACCTCCGCAGCCGTAGCTACCAGTAGAATCCTGTAGCGTCCCTGGACCAGTTACCACCGGAATTGCAGTCTTCAAAGCCGGAGATGCATTGACCCCGGCAAACATGGCGCTATACAAAGATCTGCTGTCGCCACTGATATTGGGATTGGCCAAAACACTAGCCTGCAACTGCGAAGAAGGAAGATTGACAAAACCGCTGCTGGGTTGAATAAATCGGATCCCTTCCGTGTCGGCAAAAAAGAATAACTTATCGTGCTTGATGGGGCCGCCAATCTGGGCGGCGTATTGGTTGGAGACTGCTTTGGGTCTTGGATTTCCGGCCAGTTTGGTAAAAAAATCGTTGGCGTTCAATCCGGAGCTGTTGTAGTTCCACTGCGCCAACCCGTGCACCCGGTTAGCACCCGATTTGGTGGTGTAGGTTTCAATGATGCCGGCTTGGCGTCCATACTGCGTGCTATACCCGTTCTGTACCACGGACGCTTGGGAAATTTCTTGCTGGCCGATGGTCAGGTTAGAGGAACCAGAAAAATTGACGCCGCCATATAGAGGGACGGAGTAGTCGGCGCCATTGACAATGACCAGGTTTGAAAGTCCTGGAAGTCCGTCGGAAACGATGGCGCCAAAACCTGAGGTGCCGGCGCCGACAACCACTCCCGGTACGGTGTAGGCAATAGTCGTGATATCACCGCCCGGCGCGGGCAGGTTTTGAAATTGCTGGGTGGTGAATGTAGTAACGACGTTCGAGGTCTGCGTGTCTATCAACTGCGCGTCGTTCGCGTTCACCTGAACCGTCTCTGTGCTGGCGGTGGGGGTCACGGTCAAGGTCACGCCAGATTCCTGGGCTGTCAATACCTGGACGGTCGTGGTCACAGACCGCAGGCCAGAAGTGGTCGCTGAAACATCGAATTTGTCCGGCTTCAGATAAGACGCGGAAAAACGTCCTTCCGCATTGCTCGTGAGGTTAATGGTGGCGCCCGTGGCCTCATCCTTCAACGTGACTGCGGCGCCCGGGACAACCGCTCCTGTCGAATCCACCACCGTACCGTTGATGCCGCCCGTCGTCGACGTTTGCGCAACTGCCGCCGGCTGCGAAATTTGAATGATTGCCGCAATACTGAAGATCATTGCGAACGTTAGTACACTCCTGGCCAATTTGTTACAGTAAGATCGCATTGTTTCCCCCTTCTGGTTGCTGACTCAAAGGCGAGATCGTAAGGATGTTTGTGCACCCCTTTGATCTGCAAAGAGCATGTGTAATTGGGGTTGGATCCACAGGCCGGATAGAACAAAGTGAGTCCATGAATCTTGCCCAACGCTTCACAATGGTCCAGAAAGTGGTCTATAGCAATATCCACATAGCCACGTTTCTACATGACCATTCATTGCGTAAATGAGCACGCCTCGGAGGGATTCCAACCATCGTGATCCGTCGAAAATACCTAAGTGTCTGAATCGCAAGGAACTGCCCGCATCGCAGGGGCTGTGCTCGATGGCATGTTGCGTCAGGGCGCATCCCGCAACTCAATAGCGCTGCTGTGAGCCTAGGAGTTTTTCGCCCGGCGGCTTTTGAACGATGCTTTTAAGCTCCCGGCCTGAACGGCTGGACTTTATGGGTTGGCTGCTATTCTCCAGAGCGGTCATCCTCTCGGATAAGCAATCCAGGCCGGTACTGGAGCAATCTGACAAGTCATTATGGCCAACTGGTCAGCTGCGAGGCACTCCGGAATCGATCATGGGCCCCCACACCACCCCGCTTACGATGGTGGCCAGAATGGAAGCAGTGAAAGAAACAATTATCCGTACCCAGGTGCAAGCAGAAGCCCTCAACCGGAGATGAGCAGTTTACGGAGCTTGCGCACGGCGTTAGGAATGTCCTTTGCCGCCGTGTTTCCAAAGCCTAAGACGAATCCGGGACGGGTGGTGTCGCTTAGATAAGAAGTAGAGAGCGGCCAAACAAAGAGGTTCTGGCGGGCGGCCCTTTCCGCGATCTTCTCGATCGGGGCTGTCAGCCGGCAGCGCCACAGTGAGCTGTAAGCCAGCCTCGTCCCCAAGTACTTCGACCATCGATCCGAGTTCCTTGCGGATGCCCTCGACCAGCGCAGCTCTCCGCTCGCAATACAGAACTCGCATCCTTCGAATATGCCGCGCGAAGTGACCTTCATTGATAAACTCCGCAACCACATCCTGATAAAAACCGGGCTCTCCAAGGGACATCGCGTGGCGGATGGCTGTGAAACGATCTACGAGATCTAATGGAACGACGACATAGCCAAGGCGAAGGGAAGGATACAAGACCTTGCTAAATGTCCCGATATAGATGACGCGCTCGTTGACGTCCAAACCCTGCAAAGAGGAAATGGGCGAGCTTGAATAGCGAAACTCGCTGTCATAGTCATCCTCAATGATCCAAGCTCCTGCGTTTGCGGCCCAGTCCAATAATTGGAGGCGTCGAGTGGCACTCATGGTAACGCCGAGTGGGAATTGATGAGAGGGTGTAACAACCGCAGCCTGAGCGTTCCGGCATCGCTCAACACCAGCGGAAACATCCATTCCGTTGGCATCAACGGGAACTGGAATCAAACGGCAGCCAGATAATGCAAAAGCATCTCGTGCAAAGCGATATCCGGGATCCTCGACCCACACCGAACTCCCTGGGTCGAGGAGAACGCGGGCCGAAATTTCAAGCGCCTGCTGAGAACCGCTGACGATCATCACTTGCCCCGGGTCACAACGTACAGATCGCGCGGTTCTGAGGTAAATTGTGATCGCTTCCCGAAGAGCCTTGGATCCCATCTGTTCGCCATAGTCAAGTGATTCGGGATTCATTTCACGGCACCGCCGCGCGACCAGCTTGGACCACAACTCAAGTGGAAATTGATCGAAAGCGATACGCCCGACACCAAATGCTCCTTGCCCTCGCAGCCATGGGGGTTTTTCAAATCGCGGGAGCGCAGACGCGGATTGTGAGATCGGACGAGGTCCGCTCCTAGGGGCCTTCAACGGTCTGTTGCTTGATTCGCTTGAAGTGAAGCGTTCCGGTAGCGAACTGGAGATTGTCGTGCCTGCTCCGGCGCGACTCTCAATGTAGCCTTCCGACAAAAGCTGTGCATACGCATTTAAGACTGGTAAACGCGAAATGCCAAGCTGAGGTGCAAGCTCCCGTGTGGATGGAATTCATCTGCCCAGGCCGTAGCCTACCGTCAACGATGGCAAGGCGATACGCATCATAAATTTGCCTGTGCAAGGGCCTTGCTATCTTTCGATCGATCACGATCATCGGAAAAATACTTGAGGCTACCTTTTTCATTTGCTGCTCCCGAACTCGTAGGACACCTCAACTCGGACGAGTGCCGAAAATCGGACCTTCTCCCATCTGCCGAGAGCGACAATCCAGAAAAGCAGCTTCGTGCGGATCGCGCTGGTGCTTCTCCACCGAACAATGACTGGCAGTTTGCGCCGATTTCTAAGGAATCTGAGGGATTTGCGTTGAGAGAGACACAGCGCTAAGACTGTCTGGCGGGCGAACAGGCGATTCGAACTCTCAGCAGAACATAGGATGCACCCTCGATCGTCTGAATACGGGCTGAAAACCCATGGGCAGTGAGCGCGGCAAAGCAGGTCTGCGGGGAATCCAAGCCGCATCCAGAAAGGATGCGGCCCAGAACCGGGTACTTAGCGCTTCTTGTAAATGCTGACCGGGAAGGTTTCAGACGCCTGCTGATTGCCGACGCTGACCGTAGCCGTTACCAAGGCTGTATCAGTCGCGTGTTGCGGCGTAAAGGTGAACGCGACACTATGATCCGTATGGCATAGAAAGTCCCCTGAGTAGGTGAAGCTCTCGACGCCGCCCCGGTCAAAGGGAGTTGCACCAGTGTTGCCGGTGCTGTCAGTGGGATTCAGTGCGAAATCCCGCGAACTGTAGGTGAGCGTGATGGTCAGATTGGCCGCCCCGCAGTTCGGCAGCGAACTCGGCTGCATGACAGTAACGGTGAAGGGGGCGGGTTTCCCAACCTCGATCCAGGTGACGGGGCGGTTAGCCTTGCTGTCCCAGCCAAAACCACCAGAACCATCCAATCCTTGCGGGCCTTGCGGTGGCGCGTCAATGCAGAGACTTGAGGTGCAAGAGCTGAAACTTTCATTGGTTGCGGTGGGCGTCCAGTTCTGTGCATGTGCGACGTGGCTGGACAGGAACAACCCCGTGGCGGCAAAAGCCAGCTGGGCAAAAAGGCTACGTTTCATTACGGCCTCCAAACATTATAGGGGGAGCGCATAACTTATATCGAAGCCGACACACTTCCGTCCATCGCAAAGAACCAGATGTCCATGGTCCTTTAGTTCCGGGCAAACTTGAGCCGAACAACAGAATGGCCAATGATTTCATCTGGCTGGTAGCCGAATATGCGAATCGCAGCTTCATTCCAGTTGATGGAATCGGTTTGGCCCGAAGCCAGTTGGCTCGTATCCCACTAGCATCTGTTTGCCACAAACCAGAGCAAGATTAGCACATCCGGTATGCCGAAAATGGCTTCCACCTTCGAAAGCACAGGAACGGCTATGCGCATCGGGCTGCGGTGTTGCGGGTTGTGCGGATCTCGGCGGGAGACGACAGGAAACACGCGCCAAGGTAGCTTGCGTGGGCTAGGGCAGAGAGGCGGAGCGCTGCAGAATTCGGCTTCAGCCTTAATCCATTCTTTACCGTGGCAAGGACTTGACTGTCTGCCCGGCAAGAGTGTCACTGTGCACACCTGGCTTCTCCGCAGAAAGAGCCAGGTAACAGGAGGTCGATGGAAAGGGATCTTGCTCGCGAAATCGCGGAATCGCTCGCACTGAACAAAGCCCAGCTTATCCCGATCTAGCGCAGGCACTTCAACCCAGAGCCTCCGCCGAAGCTGCGCAAAGAGCTCATGGTGCCCATCCTCGCCTACCGCATGCAGGAGAGGCAGTTCGGTGGGCTCTGCAGCGGGCACGCAAGCGGCTCAAGGAAATTGCCATTATCGCACAATCGTCACACTGTAAGTTAGAAACGTCTAGCTTAGAGTACGATTTTGACGTTGGTGTGGTGACTTTAGTTAACTCGCGCGCTCCGAAATATTCGCGCTGGTGATTACCCGGTGTTCTACATAGTTGTATGGCGGAACAGTGTGTCCCCGCAGAAGAGCAATACCAAGCTGAATGAGCCGCGGGCCATACATGTGCGCTTCATGCGAGACCGAACCGATTAACGACCCCTTTCCCCGGTGAAGCTCTTCGATGACGTCAGGAATACAATCCTGGCCGACGATAAGGACGTTCTTCTCGCGCTTCATTTCGCGGGTGACCTGGAGAGCCCCCAGCGCGCTGGTATCCGTAGCAGCCGCAATCAGGATGCGATCAGTAGATTTGTGGCGTTCCAGAAATTCGGAAACGATGCGAGCGCTGTTTTGACGCAGCCCCCGACCATCCCGGCGGATATATGCCGAGGATGGTATCTCCGGCAGAATGGACCGAACACCTTCAAACGCGCCAGTGATGCGGCTTTGTACGAAGGCGCCAGCCTCCGCGATATCCAGGCCCAGAATCCAATCAACCTTGCCTTTCCAGTGTGTTGCCGCATGGCGTGCGAGTAACTCACCGGCTTCGAGGCCGACCTGAAAATTGTCCACTCCGAAATACACGGCATTGGGATGCGGGATGTCGATGGCAATCAAAGGAATGCCGGCGCGCGAAATAGTATGCGCGATAACAGGAGCGATGCTTTCTTCGATTTGAAATTCAATGATGAGATCGATACTGTCCGCCACAAACTCCCTGGCATTCTTCAGTGCTGTATCGGCGTCGTAGCGATTGTCACGGATGACCAGCTCGATGCCGGAGGCCGCCGCCGCGCTCCGAAGGCTGGACGCCACCGCCTCGGAGAACGGATTCTCAGCGCTTTCACTCGCAAAACCGAAGCGTATCTTCTTAGGCCTGGCCACCAGGCGATAGGCTCCATGTGGGGTTTGTGCAACGTACCCTCGATGCACAAAGGTCTTGAGGATGCGGTAGACGCTTGTCTTTGATATTTGAAAGCGCTGAAAGATAGCTTCCAGCGTAAGAGGTTTGTTTTCAGATTCCAGTAGCTCAAGGATGTCGAGCGCTTTGGACAGGATAGGAATGAGGTAAAACCGCTTGATCTTCTGCTGTGCCAATCGTGAGCCTCCGGCGATCACCAGCATAACAGAAGCAGTTCTCTATTGAAACTAGCGCGGTTCCATGTCACCCAACAATGAGCACATCGAGCGAGCGCGGGCCATGAACGCCTTTAATGCGCGTCATCTCGATATCTGCCGTGGCCGAAGGGCCGGAGATGAATGTGGTCAGGCGCGTGGCCGTAGGGAGCAGCCTTTTAAGACACTCGGGCAGTGTTTCCATGACCTGCTCCGTACGCACAACGCACAAGTGGTAGTCCGGCAGGAGTGTGAGGGCCCTTCGGCCTTCGGCAGGACCATGCTGCAAAACAATGCTTCCCGATTCGGCAATAGCCGCCGTCGCTGCAGTCAGTACCCCATCGACAGCGCTGAGTTGATTGAGTGAGAGGTTGCCATCGCGGAGCCACATGATGCGATCATCCAGCCATTCCGGATTCAATGCCGGAGGCACAGCAATATTTTGTTTGCTGAGACGTCAGCAGAATCTCAGCGATCTTCGCTCCGATTGCTTCTTCTGAGCAGTTAAATACGCGCGCGCCATACTCCTCCAGGCGACGCTCGAACAGAGTCAGCATCTCTGTCGAGTTCTGTTCACTGTAATGTCCAACGTTGCGCTCCCGTATGTGAATCGCGGAAGTGCTTTCTGAAGTCCCGAGCGCGGCTCGAATGTTCGCAAGGACTGTCTGTCGGCTCATGGGCGACCACTCGCCGTCGCGGGAGGCACCCCAGTCTGGGACTGCTGGCCGGCGGGTTGCGCCTGGCGTGATCTCCACCACTCACGAAAGCTTTGCCCGGGTGCAGGGTGCAGATCCCTTGCCGCCGTCCAGCGGCCCGCCATTCCGGGAAGCCGATGGATCCAGCCGTCGCGAGCAATGAGTGGCTTTTGTGCAGACCTGGCGAGCCGCTGAGCCTGCTCAAAGCGCTTGGCATTCAGAAAGATGCGGGCCATCATCTTCATCCCGAATCTTTCCTGATCGAAGGCGGACTTCCACGTTCGTCTTGTCTTCTCCACCACACGTCCGCGTAAATACACGAGGACTTCCGGAATGTTGATTTTGACCGGACAGACCTCGTAACAGGCGCCGCACAGGGATGACGCGTAAGGTAGGGATTGCGCATGGTCAAGATGCTGCAACTGTGGCGTAAGGATGGCGCCGATAGGGCCGGCGTACACCGAACCATAGGCGTGTCCTCCGGTTTGGCGATAAACGGGGCAGGCATTCTGGCAGGCGCCACAGCGAATACAGCGCAACGTTTGGCGCCCGATTCTATCTTTCAGTATGTCGCTTCTGCCGTTATCCAGCAGCACCACATGAAAGCGCTGCGGCCCGTCGCCCGGCGTCACACCGGTCCAGATGGAGTTATAGGGATTCATGCGTTCGCCGGTAGCCGAACGCGGAAGCGTTTGCAGCAGCACCCCAAGATCGCTGTAATGCGGGATTACCTTCTCGATGCCGGCAATGGCGATCAGGGTCTCGGGGAGCGTCAGGCACATGCGTCCGTTGCCTTCGGATTCGACAATACAGACGCCACCTGTGTCGGCGACAAGAAAGTTCGCTCCACAGATCGCGGTCTTCACGGTGAGGAATTTCTCACGCAGATAGAGCCGGGCAGCGTTGGTAAGTGCTTCGGGATCATCGCTCAGTTCTGGCAAATGCATCTCGCGCGCAAAGAGCTCACGTACCTGCTGCCGGTTAGTATGCAGGGCCGGCACGACGATGTGCGAGGGTTGATCCTTGCCGAGTTGCAAGATCAGTTCTGCCAAATCTGTCTCAACCGCGCGGATGCCTTGCGCTTCGAGGGCCGCGTTCAGGTCGATCTCGGCCGTGGTCATCGATTTGATCTTGATGATCTCTTCCGCGTCTGACTCGCGAACGAGAGCGACAACGATCTGCCGTGCCTCACCCGCGTTTGCCGCCCAGTGCACTACCCCGCCGGCTGCCGTACAGCGTTGTTCGAACTCTTCGAGATAGCGGTCAAGGTGGGCGAGAGCTTCCGCGCGAATAGCAGCACCGTCATCACGCAGTTCCTGCCAATCCGCCTTCTCCTCAACCAGGGCAGCGCGCTTGCGCTGGATCACTTCTGTGGCGCGGATCACATTCCTGCGCGTCTGCATATCGCCCAGCAGTTCCGCGGCAGCCTCCGGGAATGGAGGCGCGGTGCGAGGGTCGAGAGAGACCAGGCTCATTGGAGCTCCTCGTGGGAGGCCAGGATTTCCGCGATATGCGCGGTGCGCACTCCTGCATATTGGCGATGCAGCATGCCCTGAATATGCATGAGGCAGGAGTTGTCACAGGCGGTGCACACTTCAGCCCTGGTATTCAGCACGGCCTGTATTTTTTCGGTGAGCATGGCGGTTGAAACCTCAGCGTTCTTGATGGCGAATGTGCCGCCAAAACCGCAGCATTGCTCGAGACCCGCAAGCGGTTCCAGTTCGATGCCGCGTACCTGGCGCAGCAAACGTACGGGCTTGTCACCCAAGTCGAGACTGCGCAATCCATGACAGCTCGCATGGTACGTCACACGGTGTGGGAAGTAGGCGCCTATATCCTCGACCTGCAAGGCGTCCACCAGCAGCTCGCTGAATTCAAAGACGCGAGGCAGCAGTGCCTTCACTTCGGCTGCCATGTGTGCATCGTTGTTTTCTCGCGCGATTGTCGGGTAATACTCACGTATCATCGCCACGCAGGAAGAGGAAGGGATACAGACGAGCTCGGCGTCTCGAAACTGCTGAATGAAACGCTTGGCCAATGGATATGCTTCCTGCCGATAGCCAGTATTGAAATGCATTTGCCCGCAGCAGGTCTGCTCCGGCGGAAAGTCCACGGTGTGCCCGAGCCGCTCCAGCACGGCGACAACGGCTTTCCCGGTCTCCGGGAAGAGCGTGTCGTTGTAGCACGTGATGAAGAGAGATATGCGCATTCTAACTCTGGAAAGACTCTGTGAGCCTGCGCGCCCATTGTGCAATCGCGCGGGGCGCATTTGCACCACCGTCAAGAGTAGCAAGCTGAACGGCCAGGTTGCCGACGGTCGCGCTTTCCGGAATGCCGCACACGACTTCGAGACCGGTGGCCTCCGCGGTTAAGCGATTCAGATAGCGGTTGAGGCTTCCCCCGCCTACGATGGCGACACGCCTGAGCGGTTTACCCGTAAGTGCAGTAATGTTATCGACTACCTTCGCATATTGATGGGCCATGCTGTGAAAGATCAGGTTGGCAAACTGGGGCATGGCCGAGGGATGCTCTGCGATCGGCTCCCATCCATGCTGATGTCGCTGTGCATTGATGCGGGAAGCCATCTGTCCTGCCAGCAGCAGAGGAGGATCGTCGACTTCGAGTAAGTGGTCGGGAGCGGGCAGGCGCTCAGCCGCGGCGATCAGCTCTGGGACGCTCCAGGCATTCGTTTCGTCGCACAAATGAGTCATGCATTGCTTTAGCAGCCACATGCCATTCACATTCCTGTGAAAGCAAATGCGACCTCCTGCAGCGCAGAGATTGGTGAAACCGGCCTTGCAGCTCTCCCCTGTCGTCAGTGGCTCGTCGAGTAGCGTGCCGACCAGCGACCATGTACCAGAGCTGATGTAAGCCCAATCTGTCCCGTCCATGGCAATGCCTGCGATGGCAGAAGCAGTGTCGTGGCAAGCAGGAGCGATCAGTTGCGTATCAGCGAAGGGCGGCAAGCTGGCAAGTGAGCCTTGCAGTTTTCCAAGTGATGTACCGGGCGGCACGAGCTCGGGCGCCGATGTAACATCAAGCGCAAAGATATCAAAAATCTCGCTATTCCATTGCTGCGCCCGTACGTCCAGCAGCCCGGTATGCGCCGCGTTCGTGTATTCGGAAACGGCACGACCTCCCAAGCGGGAGAGCACGTATTCGGGCAGGTTGATCCAGGGCGCATGGTTGGGGACCCCGGCCCGGCGGTCTGCAATGAGTTGGTACAGCGTGTTGATCCGCAACGGTTGCGCGCCGCTCATCTGGAATAACTGAAAGGCGGAAATGCGTTGAAGGACCTCGCGCTCGGCAGCTTCGGTGCGCGCGTCGCGGTAGCAGAAGGGAAGCGCGAAAGGCAGACCATCCTCGCCGAGCCGCACGTAGTCCACGGCCCACCCGTCTACGCCAACGGAGGCAATAGGGCCGGAAACACGATCTGCACACCGGCGCAAGCCCTGCTCAAGTTCCGAAAGAACCCGATTCAGATCCCAATGGAGGCCGCCGTTGTGCTCGACCGGCGCATTGGCAAAACGATGAACCGGGTCAATGTGCGGGACCCCGCTTTTCCATTCCAACAAGGTGACCCGGCAGCTTTCAGCACCCAAATCAATGGCGACGATTGCAGGGGGAGAGCTGCCGAGCCTGGGAAAAGTCATTTGCATCAGCGGAGAAACGCCTCCAACAATCCGCCATCCACCGGGATGATATGCCCTGTGGTGCAGGGCGCCTGCGGTCCGGCGAGAAACAAGATCGCTTCGGCACAGATGCGCGGGTCGATGGGCTGGTGCGTGAGTGTGCGTTCGGCGTAGAAGGCCGCCAGCTTGTCCCGCAGCTCATCGTCGGACATCTCCGGAGTAAACGGGAGACTGTACTTTTTCAGCGACGCGATCACGCGATCGCGCGGGAACATGGTGGAGCCCTTCACGACGGTTGCCGGGCTGATGCCGTTCACGCGCACCTGAGGGGCCTGCGAGACGGCAAGCTCGCGAATCAAGTGGCTGAGAGCTGCCTTGCTCACGTCATACGCTTCGCTGCCGCGCTTGGCCACCACTGCGTTTGCGGAGCTGGTCAGGACAACATTGGCGGCGAGTCCCTGGTCGCGAAACAGCTTTCCGATCTCTTCCACCAGCAGATAATTTGCGGTGACATTTACCTCGAGTGTGAGCGCCCACTGCGCCTCGGAGATGACTCCCGTCGACGAGGAAGGGAATAACGCGGCAGTATTCACCAGGATGTCGAGCCCGCCGAATTGGGCAACCGTTTGCCGCATGGCTTCACGGATGGAGTCGCGACTGCGAATATCGACTGGTGAAGCCGCAGCGCCCTCGTTACCGGACTTCGCTTTAGCCTCATCCGCCACCCGCGCGGCACTATCCTGGTCGCGATCGGCAATCACGACGTGTGCGCCGCGCTCAGCTGCCAGTAGCGCCACCTCGCGTCCAATGCCGCTGCCACCGCCCACGACGAGAACGATCTGGCGGCTCAACTCTTTTTCCGGCGGCTGGCGACGTATCTTTGCTTCCTCCAGCGCCCAGTACTCGATGCGGTATGCCTCGGAGGCGGGCAACGAAACGTAATTGCTATAGATTTGGAAGGCCTCGGCCAATGCGTCCGAGCCGCACTGCGGCACACGCGCGCCGGGCGCCTTTTCTTCGAGTGCGGCAGCGCCCTTCATGACGTGAATTGCGTTCACGTAGAACTCACCGGTGATGCGGGATTCCGGCTTGTTCTTCCCAAAGCTGAACATGCCCACTCCGGCGATGAGCACCACGGTGGGATTGGCGTCGCGCATCGCTGGCGATGCGGGTTCTGCGTGCTTGCGGTAGTAGTCCGCGTACTCCATGCGATAGGTGGAGATACGCTTGTCGATAGCCTCTTTCAGAGCGCCTGTTCCGCTTGCCGGATCCCAATGGACGAACATGGGACGAATCTTTGTGCGGATAAAGTGATCGGGGCAGCTGGTGCCCAGGTAGGCCAGCTTTTCTGCGTCGGCAGAGTTGACGAACTCAAGCACTTCCGGAAGATCAGAGTAACTGCCAATGAGACGCTTCTGCGCGCCTACCCGGCCACGAATGTGGGGCAGTATCTCCAGCGCGATCTCTTTACGATCGGGAAGTGTTTTCCCAGTTTGGCCACCAAAGATACGGGCTCCCTTTTTTTCGACATGCTTCTCGATGAAGCCGGTGAGTTCGTCAATGATGGCGATGGTATTCAGGTAGCATTCGCGCTGCGTGTCGCCCCAGGTGAAGAGGCCATGGCCGCCCAGTATGATGCCGTCGCAATCAGGATTTTGCTCGACCGCGCGCTTCATCATCATGCCCAACTCAAATCCCGGGCGCTGCCATGGCAGCCAGACAAGCTTGTGATCGTAAGTGCGGTTGAACTCCTGCATCTTTTCATGCCCGTTTGCCGCGGCAGCCAGAGCGATGGCGTTATCCGGATGGAGGTGATCCACATGCGCAAAGGGCAGGAATCCGTGCAGCGGGGTATCGATGGAAGCCGCGACGGGATTCAGTCCAAAGGTGCAGAGTGGGTAATACGCCACCATCTCGTCTTCCAAATCTGCACCGCGGTACAGGTTCTCGAGGGCGCGCAGCTTGTCCAGATACAAGGTGGCGAAGCCGGACCTCTGGATACTGCCGAGGTCACCGCCGCTTCCCTTGACCCAAAGCACCATGACCGGCTTGCCGGTGAGCGGATCGGGCATCTCGATCTTGGAGCTGGTATTGCCACCGCCGAAGTTCGTAATGCGCAGGTCCGAGCCAAGCAAGTTGGAACGGTAGCGCAGCAGTTCGGGCGCATCGAGCGTTGCGGCCAACTTTTCATCCCAGCGGTCCTCGAGATGTTTCAGATCCACCTTGTGTTTGGAAGCGACCGATACTGACATGTTTCCTCATCTCCGGCCGGCTGCATCCGGCGCAATGCTATTGCTTCTTTTGGACGTCCGGCCCTCAATAGCCCTGAATCCTCATTGGAAGTTCACGCATAGCTGCCGCTCGAAACTGCGTTGCGCGCGCGTCGCTCTCGTTCTGCACGCTCTACATATCCGCTGTCACGCAGCGCTTGCAACGGATTCGCAGGCAATCCCCTGCTTTCGCGCCAGGTCTCCAAAAGTGGGCGCACATCCGTCCAAAAGGCATCCCGCAGATACTCTTCCGCTTCCACTGTCTTGCAGGCTTGCTGGAGCTCAGCTAACCGGCTACGGTCCACAAGGGCGGCCTTCGCCAGAAACTCCTGGGCGGCGATGACAGTCTGGACCATGGCCTCCAGCTTGCCCTTGACATTGTGGCTCTGGTCGATCATGAACGCTACATCGGCGACGACGGCGGGGTCTGGTTCGCTCAGCAATTCGTGAAAGATGCGAAAGACCTGGTAGGGATCGATGGAGCCGATGGTGAGATCGTCGTCGGCATAACGCCTGTCGTTGAAGTGAAAGCCTCCGAGCAGGTTCAGGTGCATCAGCCAGGCGACGATCTGTTCAATATTCTGCGACTGGTAGTGGTGCCCCGTATCCACAAGCACGCGCGCTTTGGGGCCAGCGACTTGGGCTAGATGGGCGGCCATTCCCCAGTCCGCAATGTCGGTGTGGTAAAAGGCTGGTTCGAACGGCTTGTATTCGATAAGCATCCGCTGATCGGAGTCGAGCGCTGCGTGAGTGGCACACATCGCTTCTTCCAGCCAGGTGATGCGGTGCCGGATGGCTTGCGCTCCGGGGTAATTCGAACCGTCGGACACCCAAAGCGAGATATCACGCGAATGCAGTTCCCGGGCTATCTCCACGGCAGCCAACAGGTGATCAATCGCCTTATGGCGAATCGAGGCGTCCGGGTTACAGATCGATCCGAACTTGTAATCCTGATCCTGAAACAAATTTGGATTGATAGAGCCCGGACGGACGCCGTATTTGGCGGCCAGACGCTTTACCTCCGGCACCGTCTGTACGCCGTTCGGAAGGTCCCATAAAATGTGGAGTGCCAGCGTCGGCGTTACGCCTGTGAGGGCGTGCACTTGTGACGCATCTGCAAACTTCTCTTCCAGCGTGCCTGCCGCACCGGGTTGCAGAAATTTACCAAAGCGGGTTCCGGTATTGGCGAAGCCCCAGGATGGAATTTCGATCATGAAGCGGTTCAGCCATGTGGCTACTTCCGCAAAGGAATCATCGATGCGCATGCTGCGTTCTCCGGGGCTCATTGCAGAACAATGCCGAGTGTAGACCTTGGAGCCTGAGTCTTTCAATAGAAATCATATTTCATATCGAAGCGGAATGCTGTACCATTGCCGGGCTTAAAGGCCGGCGAAATTGGCGAGTCTCGACCGATGTGTATACCACCTATAAGGTTCTGGATGCGCTAACATCGGGCAGCAGTTCTGGTTTGGCAAAGAAATTATCGTGTTCGACTGGGACAAGGAGCAGGTGCGTGCAGTATCAGCGGACGAGCGGCATGCGTGCGGTTTGCAGCAGTGCTCAGCATGCGGTTCAAAGACATCTCGCAGGATGCATCGCGGCTGCTTTGGTGCTTTCTTTTCTGGGCGGCAGCCTGCATGGACAGACCGCAGCCGCAACGGTGAACAAGCTTAGAGACAGCTTTGCTCATCCCCCGGCAGACAGCCGCATCATGATGCGCTGGTGGTGGTTCGGGCCGGCCGTAAAAGAAGATGAGCTGAGACGCGAGCTGGAGCAGATGAAGGCAGACGGAATCGGGGGAGTCGAGATTGCAACGCTTTATCCCCTCGCCCTGAATGACGATACGGTTGGCTTTCAGAACGTTCCGTATGTTTCAGAGGAGCACCTTCGGCAACTGCGCTTCGCCGCACAAAAGGCCCGAGATCTAGGCCTGCGGGTTGACATCACTTTGGGCAGCGGCTGGCCTTTCGGGGGGCCGCATATTTCTGTGGATGAGGCCGCAGGACAGCTTCGTGTGGTGACGGTCCCCATTTCGGCTCAGACCTCCTCCATCACGGTGCCGTATATGTCCGACGGTGAGAAGCTGTTGGCGCTCTTCTTTGTGCCGGGCACGGGCAGGTCTCTGTCATGGAAGGATGCGAAACCAGCGGCACTGCCTGAGGGACTTCGGCTGGAGCTGCCGCAGGATATGGAGCGTCGATCGAACGCCGCCTTTTTCATCTCCAGCCGGACTGGGATGACAGTAAAGCGACCAGCCGTGGGCGCCGAGGGGTTTGTACTCGACCATTATGACCACCGCGCAATCGAGCATCATCTTGAGGCAGTAGGAGATCGGCTAATAGGCGCCTTTGGCGGTCAGCCGCCATATGCAGCCTTTAGCGACAGTCTGGAGGTATATGGGTCAGACTGGACAGCGAATCTGATCTCCGAGTTCCAGAAGCGGCGCGGCTACGATCTGACCCCGTATCTGCCGGCGCTGATCGGCGACATAGGACCGAAAACAGAAGCCGTACGGCACGATTGGGG
The DNA here is from genome assembly GCA_963767705.1 of uncultured Acidobacteriaceae bacterium. Lineage (GTDB taxonomy): Bacteria > Acidobacteriota > Terriglobia > Terriglobales > Acidobacteriaceae > CAWCJL01. Next base: position 268,158 of record CAVYEO010000001.1, read on the forward strand.
CAAGACACTGACGGAATTGGCGGATGAGCAATATCTGCTGCCGCTGCGGAACTGGGCTCACGAGCATCACACGCAGTTCCGTTCGCAAACTTACGGGATTCCGCCGGTGACTCTATGGAGCAATCGGTATGCCGACTTGCCCGAGGGCGAGGGCAAAGCGACGACCTCCATGTGGAGGCAGTTCTCCGATACGCGCTGGGCCGCCTCGGCAAGCCATTTACTCGGCAAGCCGGTCACCTCTTCCGAGACCTGGACATGGCTGCACTCTCCGGCATTTCGGGCAACGCCGCTCGACATGAAAGCCGAGGCTGACCTGCACTTTCTCCAAGGTATCAATCAGCTGATCGGGCACGGTTGGCCGTACTCGCCCCCTTCCGCGGGCGAGCCGGGATGGCGCATGTACGCGGCCGCGGCACTCAACGATCACAACCCTTGGCATTTCGTTATGCCGGACGTCACCGCCTATCTCCAGCGGGTCTCGTTCGCGTTGCGGTTGGGAAAACCGGCAAACCAGGTAGCGCTTCTTCTGCCCAACGATGACGCTTGGGCCGGCTTCCATGCCGACAAGGAAGCGCCGGCCAGCGTGACCAGCGCCGGAGGCTTTGAAAGCAGCGCCGCGAAGATGAGCATGGATGAATCGGTTGCCGCGTTACTGGGCACGCGTGTGATTCCGCAGATACTGGATGCCGGCTTCAATGTTGACTTCATCGATGCCGATGCAATCGGCGCCGTTGGCATTCCGTATCCGATACTGATTCTGCCGGGCGTGAATCGCCTGCCACTAGCCACCTATCGCAAGATTGAGGACTATGCGCGCCGCGGCGGCATCGTGGTTGCGACGCGCAGTGTGCCTTCTACTGCGCCTGGTCTGATCGGGGCAGAAGGTGAAGCTGCCCAGATACGCGAGCTTTCGCAAAGGCTCTTCCGACAGCCGGAAGCGCCAGGGCACTTCATCCAGGACGAAGGCCAACTTGGAGGCTCGCTGGCTGGCTATCTCCAGCCCGACGTTGTGCTGGCGCCCGCTACACCGGAAATCGGCTCTATCCATCGCAAACTGCCGGACGGCGACTTATATTTCATGGCGAACACCAGCAACCAGCCGCACCGGTTCAGCGCGAAATTTCGCAGCTCCGCGCAGAATGCCGAATGGTGGGATCCTTTCACCGGTACGGTTACAGCGGTCGATAGCACAGGAAGCATCGCATTCGATCTCCAGCCGTACGAATCAAGCATTCTCTTCTTTTCTGACACTGCGAAGAGCCCGCGTACAGCAGTGGCAACGACCGGCGGGAAAGTCAGCATCATCGATCTCGCGGGCAACTGGAAGGTTGGTTTTGGCGATGCGAACGCGGCCATGCGCCCCACACAGTTGGGTTCCTGGAGCGACGACCCGGAGCATACGTATTACTCCGGGCAAGCTGTTTACGAGAAGACGATTGGTTTACCACTGGGGAAGAATGGCAGGAACCGCTCCATCGTTCTAGACTTCGGGCCAGGGACGCCGGTCGCCCCTGCGCCCCCGACCCAGCAGTTCAACATGCGCGCCTACCTGGAAAGCCCGGTACGGGAGGCGGCTGCGGTGTTTGTGAATGGGCAGCGCGCCGGGTCCGTGTGGCATCCGCCGTTCTCGCTGGACATCACGCCGTTTGTGCGGAACGGCGCGAATACGCTGCGTATCGTCGTTGGAAACACCGCGATCAACGAGATGGCAGGCAAGGCGCTTCCAGACGACCGCCTGCTGAATGACCGCTACGGAGAGCGATTCATCCCGCAGGGAATGGAGAACCTGCAACCGTTGCCTTCCGGGATACTGAATGCTCCGAAGCTGGTGATCACAAACGGACGGTGAGGAGTCGGCCAGTGGAGGGTTGTGCCGCAGGAATCAATGCGGACGCGCACTCTGCTGCAGGGCTGCCTTCTGCACCTGTGGTCCGGAACCCAGCAGATTTCCATATCCCACGATTATGGTTGAACCCACGAGCACAACCAGCGTAGCCGCAACCAGCAGCTTGGTGCGACGGCCAACCCCGCTCCATTCCTTGAGTGCGATGCCCCAGAGCGTGCTGAAGATGATGATGCTGGCCATGTGCAGGGTCCAGCTCGAGAATCCGAAGCGGCCCATCTGCGTTTCGCCCATGGTGTAGAAGAAGAACTGGAAGTACCAGACTGTGCCCGCAATCGCCGAGAAGATGTAGTTGGTGAGCATGGGCGTGCGTGCAACCGAATCTGCCCGCTGCGGAAGTTCCGCTACGATTTCGTAGGCTGGCCCGTCGATGGCATTCTCGAAGGCTCGCTTGTCTGCTGCGCCCTTCGCGTTGGCAGTCGTGTCGGCACGGAAATACTGGTATCCAGTACGGTTACGTATATTCAGGAGGACGCACCAGATAAAGTTCGTGGTGAAGCCGCCCGCGAGGACTACCACCAGAACGGGAAGGCCCTGCCACAGCGTAGACGTGCCGTGTTGCAGCGTGATGACCTTGATCGGATCGCCGGCTGCGAGACCATACGCAAAACAGGCGCTCATGATGCCGGAAAACGTGGCTACGATGAGACCGCGCTTCAAATCGAATTCTGCAATGGAAGCTTTCTTCTGCTCCTCGGAAAGTTCGCGTTCCTTGGAGACGCCGGCGGCTCCGGCAAACGCGATGCCTGTAAGGCACACCAGAACGCCGATCAGGATGATCAGCCCGGAGCGTGTGCCCAGCACCTGTGAGACGAATACTCCGCGGAAGATGGGCGGGATCAGCGTGCCGAATGCGGCCGTGTAGCCCAGCGCCACAGCCATGCCCAAAGACATGCCGAGATAACGCATGGTGAGGCCGAAAGTGAGCCCGCCCAGGCCCCACAAGACACCAAAAACATACGACCATACAAGACTCGAGGTGGGCGCCTGATGAAGAACGCCAAGCAGGTCCCGCGTCATGATGGCGGCCAGCAGCCACGGCACAATGATCCAGCTGAAGACACCACCGACCAGCCAGTATGTCTCCCAAGCCCAGCGCTTCACGCCGCGATACGGCACGTAAAAGCTGGCCGATGCCAGCCCTCCCAGCCAATGGAAGACCACCCCGAGTGCAACGTTCGCGCCCAATCTTTCACCCTTTCCGGGTCTGTGCTACTCCACAGCTTTTGCGTCCAGTTCCTGTTTGGTCACTTCTGAAGGTTCGGGCGCGGCTCTCGCCGCACCGCGCGCTTCCAGTGTCTTCGCATGCAGGCGTTTAAATTCCGCCAGCGCCTTCTGCTCCGTGGGTGTGTCGCCGAGCTTTCTTTCTACCAGGGCGAGACGATACCAGGCGACCTCATCATCAGAGTTCAGCGCCAGCGCCTTGCGCAAATGCTCCGCCGCCGGCGCGGGCTTCCCCTCCTTGAGCAGCACATCGGCCAAGCCCACGTGGGCTTCCTCAAAGTCCGGATAATACTTCAGCGCAAGCTCGAACAGTTCCTGCGCCTTCCCGTACTCGTTGGCCTTGCGGTAGATCTCCGCCAGTTCGTAGGCGGCGCTGCCGTTTGCCGGATCAAGTTGCAGTTCCTGCTCGAACTCCTGAGCCGCCTGCGCGCTGTCCGCGGCTGCATTCGAGGAGCTGGATCGAGCCAACAGGGTACGTCCGATCCTGTAATGAATGTTGGGCCGGTGCGGATCCAGCTCCAGAACCCTTCTGTATTCCTGCAGGGCAGCATCGTACGAGCCCTGGCTTTCCAAGGCTTCCGCCTGGGCCTGGTGCCTCCACACGGAATCCGGTGCAACCTCTGCCAGCTTCTGCATGGAGAGAAAGGCCTGGCTTCCGTAGACTTTGCCCACGTTATAGAGAACCTCCGGATCGTCGGGATATAGCCGGTTGAGTTCCAATGCAACTTGCACGGCATCTGCATTCCGATGGAGGGCCGTGTAGGTCCTTTGCAACTCGAGGCCGCACATGCGTTTCACGGCAGGATCCGTGAGTGTTCGAAATCCTTTCTCGAGGCCCGGTGCAGCTTCCTCATACCGCCCAAGTTCAGCGAGAGACATGGCCAGCAGGGAACTGACCTTGGTCTGGTTCGGCTGCAGCCTGAGCGCATCGCGAAGCTCTGCTACGGCCTGCTCATACCTGCGCTCTTCAAAATAGATCAAGCCAAGAGAGACGTGCGGCTCAACGAGCTTGGTCTCCAGATCACGCACCTTCTGGTAGTCCCGCTCGGCAACATCGAAATGCCCGGCGGACAGCGCCTGCCTGCCTTGGTCCAGCAGTTGCGAAGTGGCATCTCCAGGGGAAGCTTGCGCCCCGGCGGCAGCCCCGAAGATCGAGACGCCACTGGCAAGCGCGAGCATTGCGATTCTCTTTACGAAAGGCATGGGTGAGTGTAGCTTTTTGCAACCAATAGGCCGCCATCGCCGAGAAGATGGCGGCCCGCAGACCACAAGAGCTAGAAGGTTATTTTTCCACCAAGTTGGATGATTCTGCCCGGCCGTGCGGAGATGATCCGGCCGAAGTTGGTGTTGGTAGCTGGTGGTTGATCGGCGATATTGGAATCCACCGGCTCGGCCCCGGGTCCCACTCCTGGCGCATTTGGATCGACTCCCCACTGCGTGTGGTTGAACGTATTGAAGGACTCCACGCGGAACTGGAAGTTGACTCGCTCTGTGATAGCGAAGTTCTTGTCTACGCCGATGTCCCAATTGTTGATGCCCGGTCCAGTGATGATGTTGCGCCCGCTGGTGCCGAACTGCCCGGCCAGTGGAGCGGTGAACGCAGCGGTGTTGAACCATTGGTTGATGCTCTTGTGGAAGCCGCCATGGGGATTGCCGACGATGTTCGCCCGCTGGCTTGGAGCCGACAACAGGCCGAATGCATCCGGCGCGAACACCGAGAAAGGAAATCCCGTCTGGAAGGTGGCGATACCGGTAACCTGCCATCCGCCAATCGCCAGGTCTGCAGCCCGGTTCATGCCGCCAAGGAACTTCTTGCCGCGGCCTACCGGCAACGCATCCACGAAGCTGGCCACAAATCGCTGGTTCACGTTGAAGTCGGAGCGACCATAATCCATGGATGGGTTGTGGTCGTCTTCGTGTCCTGCATAGCCACCGCCAGAAGCGCCGATCCCCGCAGCCGCCGACTTGTCATCCATGCTCTTGGCCCAGGTATAGACCGCCAGGAGAGCTAGATCGGTGGCGCGGTGCTCCAACTTAACATTGGCTGCATTGTAGTTCGAATAGCCGCTCCATTCGCTATTCAGCGTCGTATCACCCGTGAAGTTCACGTATGGCTTACGGGCCGCGACGGGACAATCCGCAGCAGTCGGGTCCGCTTGGCACACAGCGGGATTTGCTACGGGATAGGGCTGGTTGATGTTGATTCTATCCAGCAGGTGCGTACCCTTGTTGCCCACGTAATTCAGCTCAAGGGTGGTATTGCGTGCGATCTCCCTCTGGACGGAGAGAGACCACTGCTGCACGTAGGGGTTGACCGGATGGTTAGAGATGATGACCGCGATGAACTGACTGCCTGCCTGATATGTGCCCGGTACCGCCGTTGCGCCGCCCGCGACCGGTAGCAGCTGGTTTGTAACAGGGAACAGTTGATCCGTCACCTTGGGAACGTTCTGAATCGTCGGATTGAGAGCGGCGCGGATCACGAACGGGTAAAGGTCACCCGAGTTGTCCATCTCGCGCGTCTCGGAGGAGTCAAAGTAGACGCCGTATCCGCCGCGCACCACCGTCTTGTTGTCAAAGGGTCGATACGCAAATCCAAGACGGGGAGCAAAGGGGAACTTAGACCCGTCGGCGGGATTGCGACGTCCGCAATAGTCATAGATTCCATTGCCTGGAGGTGCTATGCCGTCGGTGAGCAGTGTTTTGTTTGCGAAGCAGAGGCCGCCGTTGGTATTCGCGGAGTCGATCCAGAACAGCTTGTTGTTTGTTTCGTAAGGCACACTGCGATAATCCCAGCGGATGCCGGCGTTCAGGGTGAAGCGGTCCGAGACCTTCCAGTCATCTTGGAAGTACGGCCCAACGTACAGGAAGTGGTATTGATTCGTATTGCCTGGGTTTCCCGTGGTCGCGCTGAAGGGTCCGGGCTGGAAGGTGCTCGCGCCTGAGTAGTAGCCGAGCAGGAAGTCGGCCACGGCATTGCCCGTACCACAGGTCACAGTGGGGCAATTGTTCGTACCGTTGCTTGCATTCGCAAACGCCGTACCGCCGTTGGTTGTAATAAGGTTGTTGTTATAGCCGTAGCTGCCCAGAAAGTTCGTGGACAGATCGCGCTTCTGTACCCAGGTGCGTACGTCTGCGCCGAGACCGAAGGTATGCTTTCCATGATTGATGGTGAGCGAGTCGGCATACTCCCACATCGGAATGTCGCTCGTCGTGGGATTGTTTCCCGGACTGCCGGCGTTGCCAGATAGACTCTGCAAGCTGATTCCCGGGTAACCGCGCGCATAGTCGGGAAGGTTGGTGAAGATCCCTGTAAAGCCCAGAGCCTGAACCACGGATGCAGGCGCAGGACTGGATCCTTGAATAGCCGTTGCGCTGAGATTGCCGAAGCGGAAGTTATTCACCACGTTGCTGCCAAGCGTAGCCGTATAGGAGCCGGTCCAACTGGTGGATTGTTCCGTGAAGATGTTCAAGCCGAACGGGAGCGAAACCGAGCCGACTGACTGCAGATCGTAATTGGCCCTGGTGTAACGGAAGAACAAGGAGCCGAACCGCCCAAGATTCTGATCGATGCGGTACGTCTGCTGATCGGTCTTCGTGGGAAGCGCAGTTGCGAGGTGATAATTACCCAGGCAATCCGCGGTGAAGCAGTTCGGTGCCGGAAAGAGGTGCGCCGCCAAGGCGACATTAGCCAGACGCGAGAATCGCGGGGTGGGGATCATGTTGTTCGCAAATTGCGCCCCGGTATTTGGATCAATCGGCAAGCAAGGATTGCCGCCGCCCAAGGCCGTGGTGCAAGCTGGCGTCGGGTTCGCCGCCGTTCCATAAGCAGGCAATCCGGTGCCGGAGAAGTCGCCGTTCAACTCGGCCTGGGTAGGGACGTTGTAGTAGCCATTGGACCCGGTGCTGATTCGCCAACCCTCATAATTTGCGAGCCAGAATGTCTTGTTGCGTCCGTCGTACAGCTTTGGAATATAGACTGGGCCGTCCAGCACGAAGCCGAACTGGTTTTGCCGCAGTACCGGCTTTACCGGCTGGAAGTGCGTGTTGGCATCGAATGCGTCGTTGCGGTTGAACTCAAACAATGAGCCATGCAGTTGATTGCCGCCGCTCTTGCTGACAATGTTGATCTGGTTGGCGCTGAAGCCGTATTCCGCGCCGTAGGTCTCGCTCTGCACCTTGAATTCCTGGATGGCGTCCTGCGACAGAATGACGGCGGGTGTATTGAGCGCCGTATCTGTGTTCGACATGCCGTCCAACGTGTAGTTATTGGACTCTGGGCGGCCGCCGTTGATGCTGATGGCGTTCCCCTCGCCTTGCCGCATCTGCCCCTGTTCACCCACGGTCTGCACGGCGCCCGCGGTGATGAACAGCAGGTTGAGAAAATTACGGCCATTCAGTGGCAGTTGATCGACCTGTTTTTGACTCACGAGCTGTGTCACCGCCGCATTCTCGGTGTTGAGGGCGGCTGCGCCAGAGCTGACCTGCACTGTCTCTACTACACTGCCCGGCACCAGCGTGCCGTCCACGCGGCGACTCTGGGCCACCTCCAGGACGACGTTGTTTGCATCCTGCTCACCAAAGCCGGGAGCCTTGATGGCAACCTTATACGGTCCGGGAATCAGGTCAGGGACGTTGTAGTCGCCAGATGCATTCGTGTTCACCGTTTTGGTGACACCGGTGTTTGTGTCCGTGATCGCTACCGTAGCATTTGGGATCACAGCGCCCGCATTGTCCTTAACGTTGCCAAGAATGCTTCCCGTCGCGCCTGCCTGCCCATGCGCGCTGCCAAGCAGGGCCAGCACCACAAGGGTGAGCAGACAAAATTGCCGAATCGTCCTGTGCATCATCACTCGTCTCCTCGCAATTTTGAAATGCTGCCGATCTTCGCCGGACCAGCTCAGTAGTTTCCCCAAACTTCGCAGGTTGCATTTCAGCTCGTCCATTTCAAGCGAAACGAGTAAAGCTGATTCTCTGCGTTCTCAAGCCAAGCTTTTCGTAACGCGCCCGAAGATACATTCCGGCGAACAAAGATGTCAAGGAAAACTTTATTTCAATAGAAATAATTCAAACGCAACAAGGCTAGCCGGACGGCGGAAGTCACTTGCTGCACCGGCGACTCGTATGGCGCCATGGTGTGTTTCGGTCAACAAATCCTGCAGAAGCCCAAATTCAGGAGCCTCGACAGCTTCTCAATGCGATCGCTTACCGAGCCCACGCCTATAGCGCAATGGTGTGCCGGTCCTTGCGCATTCCAGGACGCGACGAAATTTCGTGCGCCTATTGGAAAGCGATAGCGACTGTTGGTATTTCCAATCTGGAGAATTTCTCCGGCTTCGCACTCCCCTTCAGCTACCAGAAACTTGAACCCCTTCTCCGCGTCTTCCACCACGGAAAGCAGCGTCACGGGCCCGTATCTCACGGACATTTCCACTGATACACCCCTGCCTACTTTGCCGTGATAGACCTGGAGCGGGCGCACCTTCGTCTTGCCTTGCGCAATACCGATGTGTCCAGGGCCGTCGTGTCCCATGAGCACGAGGTCGGCGTTGAAGTCGACTGCATAGTACTCGGTGAAGGACCCGCCTGTTCCAAAACCATCCATGATCTTCATAGCGATCGCATTTTTTACCTCGTACTCGCCCGCAACTGGAATGTGGCGGGCGGTAAGCATCGACGTGCCGAGGATGATGGAGCTCATCGTGTCCTCATTCGGCGCATTGCCGGATCCCATGTAGTAGTAAGCCAGGGCGTGAAGCTGATGTTTTTCCACGAAAGCATCTAGCGCAACAGAGGTGCGGGCGGCGCGCACCATCTCCTTCTCCGGGCAGTCGGGCTGGACATCAAAATGCGCGTGGAAGTCGCGGATCCGGCTTTGTATGGCGTTCTCCGTGACCCTTGAACGCAAATCACTGAGCTCGTCTACTTCGACTATCTCGATATGACTGCCGAACAGAATGGAGATCTGTGTAACATCGGTCATGATGTCCAGCATGCCGCTGTAGTAATGACCCATGAGGCCCAGGCGACACTCCGCGAGCTCTGCTTTCACCCGGGCTGCAGCGAGCCACTGCTCGATCTGCTCCCAGGTTTCATCTTCGTCGACCACACCTGTTACCTGGTGGAAGGGAATTTTAGCCCGCATGAGCACGTTCGCAATTTCAGGCACGGGACAGGCGGAACAGTAGGCCAGCCAGCGTTCTGTCATCTCCGTGCGGTCGGAAAGCTGGTTAAACGCGCGGTAGTCGATGGCGGCGGCGGGCTGCAGATTGAGAATGACCGCGGGCACGCCGGCTCGCTGAACGATCGGCAGCACCGTATTCGAAAGCGCGTATGTGGTCACATAAACAAACAGTATGTCGATGTCGGCACGCCGGCAGGCCCGCGCAGCTTCTCGCGCAGATGTGGGTGTATCAATCAGGCCGAGGTGCACCACCTCCACCCCGGGGCGCTCAAGACGTCGTGAGACGCTCTGCACCAATCGTTCCAGTTCAGGTTTCAGTCCGGGAAACTGGGCCCAGTAAACATCGAGCCCTATGCCACAGAGGCCGACGCGCAGGCTGGATAATGCTGCCATTTCCACCTCTTTGCAGGTTTGCACAGACCTGCGGAACCGTTGCGATTCAGGGGAGAAAGAAGACCTCGCGCATCATGGGAAAGCGTTCGTTCGGACCCGCATCCTGTACCGGCTCGAAGTAGGCCGCCATCGCTGCCTGCCACCGCGTGTTTGCTGGGTCCTCTTCGATCGTTTGCCAGGCCTGCTCAAAGTTCTCCACGTGCATATACAGGAACAGCAGTTCCTCCCGGCGGAAGATTGAATAGTCAGAGATGCCGGCGCGCTTGAGAAGCGCCAGCATCTCTGGCCACACCTGCCGGTGCGCCTCGTCGTATGCGGGGCCGGTGCCGGGGCGAAGACGCAGACAGAACGCAATTCTGTGCATCGCTCTCCTTATTACGGCCAGCTCGCAACCGTTACGCTGAAGGGTGCCAGCTTTAATGCCGGGCCGCTCTGTTGCGAACTCCGAGCCTGGCCTTCGCCGCTGGCCTCATCCACCGTGCTCAGGTTCAGGTTCTTTGCATCGTCGGGCAAAGTCACGGCCACTTCGCGGTTGCGCTTATTTACGAGCAGGAGCTTTTTGCCCTGAGGCGTGAGCATGGCCTGTACTTCGACGTCCGTCGGTGAACCAAAGCTGGAGCCGAGGTTCGTGTCTACAAATTTGTCTCCAGGATGAAAGTCGTCCTTTAGCAGCTTCAGAACCCAATAACGTGCATTCGGCTTGCCGTTGGTCCAATCGATCATGCTCACGCTAGGGAACTGCGATGGATACCCAACCAGCTGCGACTCGCCGATGACGTCGATGCCCTGCTTGGCGAGCTCGATGAAAAGATAGCCGTAGAGAGCCCCGGCAGCATTCCAGTAGCGATCCGGAATCGTATTGGGCCTGGCTTTCGACTCAGCGATTTCCAGTCCGTCGGTGGGAAGAATGACGCCCAGCTCATCCGTATCCGTCTTGGTGGCAGGCGAGAGCCGCTTACGAATCGCTTCCACGTATCGAACAGTGGCCAGAAAGCGATCTGCCTGGTCGAAGAATGTGTACTGCCAGTCGTCGATGTTCTGCGACAGCGTGGGGCTGGCGTAAAAGTGATACGAGATGTAATCGAGCGGGATGCCCGGCTTATGATTCGCCGCGTTCAGGAAATATTCGAACCACGAGGGATCCTTGGATGGATCGGCAAGCGCGAGCCCCATGAACTTCGTCTCCGGGCTTACCTTCCGAATGCCCTCGACAATCGCGTCGTAGCGCTCGGTGTACTGCTTCGGCGTGGTGTTGTGCTCCGCTTCTACTTCGTTCAGCACCTCCCAAATGGGGAAGTTGTAGTGATAGCCCGAAGTGTGCACTTTGCCGTTCTCGTCGGTGAAGCCGCCCTTGGTGTACCAACTCACCAGCCGCCCATAGTAATCCCCAAGTTCCTTGCCGGACGGATCCTTCAGCTCGGTTCCTTGTGTGTAGTTCCAGACCACCTGGTTTGGGTCGCTCGGATAAGTCACCGGCTTGTCCGTTTTAAAGAGCCAGGTGGGAATGGTGCTGAAGTTTATCACCGTGCTGTGCCCCTCGGTGGCCGCCATAAAATCCTTGGTCATGGGATCGATCACCGAGAAATCCCATGACGTCTTCTCTGGAGTGGGCGGCTCCAGCTCTGCTACAGCCAGCCGCGGATATGGCAGCCAGGGCACATACCTCACGTAATCCGCGCCCATGTTTTTAAGCGCAGAGAACGCGTCGTCGTGAATGGGAGATCCCGGCCGCAGCATCGGATTCACTACAACCTGAAGCGTCGGCGTAGAACGCGAGACGATGGTCGTCTTGTCCCAACTGATGGCAACATGTGGCGGCTGCCCGGGGCTCTGCGCCCATGCCGACTTCATCACGCCTGTACCACTGAGAACACACCCGAAAAGCAGCAGGCTAAGACCTGTTGTGTACGTGCGCGGCCTTTCGTTCTGCGCCACGTGATCGAGATTTTTTCATGGAGATATCCTTGCAATCACGGTGTTCATTGTGTGTTTGTCTTCAGCAACCGAACAGGCCCGATAAGTCCAGAGGGCAGCAGTGGTGAGTCCGCTCGATACGGCTTTACATCCGCGAAGGTGTACTTGGTAGCTCCCGGCTGCTGGTCGCCGATGAGCCGATTGACCCATGCGTTGGTGACTTTGACTGTCAGTTCATTGGCGCCGGGCTTCAGTGCTGATGTGACGTCAACGCGGTAAGGCGCGTGCCACACAACTCCGAGGTCCTTGCCATTCACCGTTACGCGAGCCAGGTTCTTGACGTCGCCTAGATCGATCCAGACGTGCCCGTTCTTGTTGAACCAATCCGCCGGTGCCTGAATGGTTTTGGTGTAGGTTCCGGCTCCAGAGAAATACTTGATCCCGTTATCCGGGCTATCACTCCAGGAGATCAGAGTGTCGAGAGTGGCGGACGGTGGTGCGCCACGATCCGGTTGGAAGCTAACTTGCCACGGGCCCTTCAGCGTCGTCAGTTCTGCATCGGTCGTCTTTGGCAGCACATTGGACGACTCCGAGGCCGGCTTGCGGAAAACCACGAAGACCGTTCCCCACGGCTCCAGATGGAGCGGCACCGTCGTCCTGCCTGCGGAAATCTGATATGAGGCAGGTTCCGATTTGCCCGTCTCAGCGTGCCACAGTTCCGGAGCTTTGCCGGTTACGCGAAAGCTCGCGTCCACGGACGTAGCGTTTTCACTGCGATTATCCAGGAAGTAGAGGTCGCCATCCGCAAGCTTGCGGTGCACGAACTGGATCGTTGTCTCTGTTGCCGGCTTGCCAGTGTCGAAATCCGGCAGCACATTCAGTGCGTGAAATACATCGGTCAGACTCTGGCCGGCATAAACGGTGCCCTTGCCGACTTTATGTACGCCGCTGCCGTTGCCAAAGAGCTCGCTCACCAGTCGTTGGAATTCCGCCTGGTCATCGGCAAGGCTGGGATCATCCGTCGGCTTGGGCCCGGCCACAACGGCGCCGTTTTCTACCAGCGTGTGGATCGCACGCAGTACGGGCAGTGACATATGTTGGCTGTAAGGATCAAGCCCAAGCACTCGGTAGCTCATGCCGCTCTTGGTCGTGATCTTTCCGTCGGAAACACTCATCTCATGGATCAGGCCGTCTGCGTTGATGTAGTCGAATCCATAGCCGGCTGGTACATTCGGCGACTTGGCGTGAAAAATAGCGGTGAGGTTTGAGTCTTCACCATAGAAATAGAGCAGGTCTGCGGAAAAGTGGCCCTGCTGCAGCAGATAGCTCGAGCGTGCGAGGTAGTTGACCCACGGACCTGCATCTTCCGCCCAGGTCTCGTTTCGATTGAACCATTGCCCGAAAGGCCCAAGCGTCAGGCCCGGCTGTGTCTTTGGTCCCACGAGCGGCTGATGCGCGGACTCATGAATGACAAAGCGATTGATCCCATTTAGAAGTTCCTGATCTGCCGTCGGCTTCAATGTAGCGGGAGACCAAGCCCAGGGCGCTGCCGCTGCTGTCATTGACTCCGCAGCGGCGATGTTCTGCCCATAGATGTGCGCCACAGAAGCGGATTCGCGGTCATCGGCGTTGTAGTTGTACTGGACCTTATTCACGCCGGGAGTCTGCGTCCACATGGCGCTCATCGGAATGTCATTAAGCTTTTTGACCTCCATACCGTCGGCAACGAAGGCGCGACCGTCCTCGTGCGATTCACCGTAGTGTCCCATACCGTGTTCCTTGAGGGACGCCTGCACCTGCCCATAGTGCTCATCCGCAATGAGGTCAGCGATGGTCTTGCGGAAATCCCAAAGGAACTGGTCGCTCGCCTGTGCGCTTTCCACCACCGCGCCAGTGAGCACCGGCATCCATGGCAGCGGGTCATAACCTCGGCGCTTGCGGAACTGCGCCATCATATCGTCGGTCCAGTTCTGTGAGCCAGCTTCCCAGCTATCCGTAATCACATACCGAATGCCGCGAGCGCCCATCATGTTGGGACCTACGGTCTTCTGGTAGCTGTCCAGATAATTGTTCATGTAGTTCTTTACGTAACCGCGATTGAGCTTATCCACTTCAAGTCCAGTGGCCTCTGCTGTCGCGGGATGATTGGTAATGCCGAGCAGCGAATAACCGAAGCGCACCACCACCCAATCCCCGGCAGGAGGCGTCCAGTCCAGCGTGCCGTCCGGCTTCATCTTGCTGGTGAGATCGACCACATCTCCTTTGTGGACCGCATCCGCGGGATCCACGGCAGGCGTGGCGAACTCATACAAATCCGGCACCGGCACAAATGCTGCCTTCTCTTCAAACCGGTTGACGCGCGCACCCGGAGAGAGACGCAGTTCGGCGATCTCATAGCTCGTCGGCGTGGTGACATCCATGCCGAGCGACTTCGGGTCAATGCCGGTCGCCCAATCCGGCCGTGGCGGGGGCTGCGACGGCACGAACACCACGCGGAAAAACTTCGCCTTTACCGGCGCGAAGGAGACGGTGTACTCGGGCGATCTGCCCTCGGGCATCGTCGCTATCTTATGAAAGTTCTGCCCATCGTCGCTGCTTTCGAGCGCAACATCCGGATTGCCCACTCCGGAGAACATCGCCGCAAACTCGTTGATCTTGTTCATCACCAGCGTGAAGGCACGGATGCTCTGCGGCTGATCGAACTCATATTGAATCCACGCTTCCTTCCCGCCCGATGGAATCGGAATCGCGGTCGTCTTGGTAAGGTCGCCGTCTGCAAGGATCGCCGAATCAGGTGTACCGGCGCTCGCGGTGACCTTGGGATGCAAAGAGTCGACACTCACATCACTTGCCGGCCGGCGATACGCGATCACCGCAGCATCCGCATAGAACTGCGGAATCGCCTTTGCTCCCGGAGGCGCGCCCAGCACATCCTGTACGCCGATGTTTTGAAAGGCGCCGGTGTTCCCTGGTGGATGCGGCACCGTTCCCGTGAATGGCTCGCCACCCTGAACAACCGTCTCGCTCCACACATACTTTTTCATGCCCTGGGAGGCAGGAACCCATGGACCGCCGGTCTCACTCCAACCAGGTGAACCCGCGATGGCCTCCTCAAAGCCAAGCTGGTCCGCAAGATTGGTGGCATAGCGAAATGCATCCTGCCATTCCGGTGTCATGTACACGAGCCGATGCGGAACGACCTGCGGCGTTGAGAGTGCGGCATCGAAGTTTTGAAATCCGGCGAGTCCTACCCTGTGCATCCACTCCAGATCCAGCTTGATTCCTTCCTGGGTGATGTTTCCGTTCATCCAGTGCCACCAGACCCGTGGACGGGCGCCGCTCGGCGGGTTGTCGAACCCGCTTGCAAGCGAGTCGGACGCACTTTGTGCGGTGGCCATTCCAGCTCCGAGCAGCAACAACATCGTCGCAGATATGATTCTTCTGTATGGAAGGCTCGTATTCCCGTCCGCCTTTTCTTTCATCGTTTCGTTCTCCAATTCCCGTTCAGTCAATTTGAAAAATCATGCGATACAGCAACTACCAAACAGAATGACAGGTGAGCTTGCTGTCAAGTACCAGCGTATGCGCTCGCCTGTGGACGCAGGAGTGCTAGCCTGTTCGCTGCAGAACTGACTGGTCTGCTATGCGAGGACGCCACCGGTACGCCGCGATCGAATTCTTCCAGAAGAATTTCTGTGTAGCTAAACCGCCTTTCGCCGAAACGTAGCTGCGGACGAGCCGGAGAGTTTCTGCGTAGGTCGCCAGGTGGTCGCTGTTGGGCCAATCGCTGCCGTAGAGAATGCGATCTTCGCCGAAGATGTCCCAGATTCTATCCAGCTTCTGTTGGTAGAAAGCAACGTCCAGTTCGACATGGCTGGCTTGCTTTTGCGGGATTTCCGATAGCTTGATGAAGATGGATCGATTCCGGCCGAGCCGCTCTACGTTTGCCCAATATTCCTTCTGGGCAGTAGCGTCATCGGGCAGAGTTGCGTTCGGCAGATGATCGATGATGATGCGCAGTTCTGGAACCTGCTCAGAGAGGCCGAGAACGGTGCGGATCAGTTTTGGATCCGGGTTTGCCGTATCGAATGACAGTCCATATGCAGCAAGTTTTCGCAGGTCGCCGATAAAGCCGGGCTTTTTCATGTCTGTAGACAGATCCCGGTCCCAAAGATTTCCATAGCGAATTCCCAGAAACCGGGGATTCGCTCGCAGCCGGTCCAGGTCTTTCCCGTAGGAAGGAGTGCCGGGTATCAGGTCTCCCACGAAGCCCACGATAATAGGGTGACTGGCGGCCTGCTTCAATAC
Source organism: uncultured Acidobacteriaceae bacterium (assembly GCA_963767705.1). Classification (GTDB taxonomy): domain Bacteria; phylum Acidobacteriota; class Terriglobia; order Terriglobales; family Acidobacteriaceae; genus CAWCJL01. Next base: position 284,084 of record CAVYEO010000001.1, read on the forward strand.
CCAATCGTCATCGCTGAGGAGAGGGGAGGCTTCCACCGCGATGGCTCCGACAACTCCCAGAGGCCGGGCAATCTGCGCGTAGCGGTCCGGTAATGCGGGACGAAAGATCGCGGTGTCGCTTTTCAAAGGCCATGGAACACCGCCCGGCCTATTGGTATCGAACAGGTGAATATGGCTGTCGATAATCGGGGTCGCGGATGGTGATGCCACCAGTGAGTTGGTAGTGCATCCTAGCGCTGCTGCCGCCGCAAGCTTCAGAGCTTCCCGTCGATCCATATACTCTCCGGCACGTCGGCAGGCCCGCTGTGCGCTATATTTCCATAGAGGAACTATTTCGAGTTGCAAGGCTACTGAATGCGCTTCTCTTCTGTCAAGACGTTATCTTGTCCGGCATTCTCGTTGTGTGCAGGGCTCAGCAAACAGCGCTCGGTCTGATCGTTTAGCGGCCGAATTTCCGGCAGATTCGTCGACCTTTTGAAGTCCCGGCGAGACGCTGTGTCCATGCCACAGCCGTTGAGGAAGGGTGTCCATGCAGCACGCATCTCGCATTCGAACAGGTCGGAAGGCCGCGGATGCTAAGCAACGTGTCCAGGAAAACCCAGCGCACGGATCTTCTGCCAACGGCTCCGTTGCCCTCCACGCTCGATGCTTCGATTGCACGGGCACGGCGACGGCTGATGCCCTTCCTGTTGCTCATGTATGTGGTCGCTTTTCTGGACCGTACAAATATCGCCTTCGCCAAACAGGCGTTACAAACGCAGGTAGGGATCTCTCCCCATAGCTACGCTCTTGGCGCGGGTCTCTTTTTCCTCAGCTATGCGGTCTTCGAGATTCCGAGCAATCTGATGTTGCATAAGATCGGAGCGAAACCGTGGATGGCTCGGATCATGGTGAGTTGGGGACTGGTGTCCGTCGCCACTTTATTCGTCCAGGGCCCTCGCTCCTTCTATTTCGCGCGGCTGCTACTCGGAGCGATGGAGGCTGGATTTTTTCCGGGTGTGATTCTTTACCTCACTTATTGGTTTCCCTCGCGAGTGCGTGGTCAGGTGCTCGGCTTCTTTTATATTGGCGCTCCCCTGGCATTCATCTGCGGAGGACCAGTATCCGGCCTGCTCCTGCAAATGCATACCGGAGGTTTGCTTCGCAATTGGCAGTGGATGTTTCTTATAGAGGGCATGCTGGCGGTTGCCGTCGGCATATGGTCCTACGGGTATTTGGATAATGATCCCTCGGAGGCCGCCTGGCTTGCCCCGAATGAGCGGAAGGCCTTGACAGAAGCGCTGGGGCAAGAAAAACAGGACCGCCACCTTCATACATCCACCGAAATACTTCCCATGTTGCGCGACTCCCGCATGCTGCTGTTCACGCTCATTTACCTGCTCATCCAGACGAGCGTGTACGGCGCAGTCTTCTACCTGCCGAGCGAAGTGTCTGGGATTCTGCACCGCTCCGCTGGATGGCAAGTGGGCGTTGTGTCCGCAATTCCGTGGCTCTGCGCACTGGCGGCGTCTTTCTGGTTGCCGCGCTTTGCCGACCGCACAGGCAGACACCGGCAATTGACGGCTCTCACCCTGCTGGTAGCCGGTTGCGCAAGTGCTGCCTTTCCTCTGCTGGGAGCCGGAGCTGGGATCTGCGCACTGTCCGTCGCTGTTTCCGGCTTCATCGCCGCGCAGCCGCTCTTCTGGACTTTCCCGACGAACTATTTATCTGGCCGGGCTGCAGCTGCCGGTCTGGCCTTCATCAACACCATAGGCAATCTCGGAGGATTCTTTGCGCCGAATATCAAGTTCTGGGGAGATAGCTATTTCGGCTCACCGCGGGCAGGGATTCTCTTATTAGCGAGCCTGACATTCGCCGGCGCAATTCTGGCTAGAGGCCTGCAAAAATCCTCACCCAATCGCCTGGAGCTGCCTTGAACAGAAAAGCACCCGCCTGCCGTGCAGGCGGCTCAATACATTGTTGCTACTTTCACTACGGACGACCGCGCTCATTTGGCGACTGTACGGTAGTCGGCTCTCGACCCAGAAAGGCGTCGAGAGTGGCCGAAGTTGATAGAATTGTCAGAGACAACGTGGTGCGTCTTTGTGGTGTACAAGCCAAGATGGGCGATAGGCTACAGCCCGGGGACGTTCAGCGTACTGTCGAGCGAGCACGCATGTTGAGAGAGAAAGCCAGTCTGATTCGCGAGCGCGCCAGGAAATGTTGTACCAACAACAAAGACGTTAGAGCAGCTTCTGAGCGGCGAAACCGAAAAACCGCCGCTTGAATCAGACTGTCCGGCTGCTCTTGGCCATGCTCTTCTTGGCGCGCAAACATTGCCACTCGGCTTTGCGCTTCTCGGTCTCCTGCTTGGGTACGCTGAACAGCTTACGGACCGCATTATAGAATTTTTCCGCCTCCGTGTTCCCGAAGGACGGTGGGTGCTGGCTCTGATCTCATGGTCCCCCTCATCCGACCGAGTGCAATTCTCTGCCAATGTGCGCCGATATTCAGGCGGTCAAACATAAACGGAATCGTTTCCCGGCGAGCACCCCGCCATCATCGATCGCGAGACCTGGGACAAGGTTCAATCGCTGCTCGACGACAACATCCGAGGCAAGCGCCGCAAGGTGCGTGCCACCAAAGAGAGTTTATTCACCGGCATTCTTTTCGATCGTGCAGGTACGCTCTACAGACCAACCGACGCCAGCAGAACGGCCGCCGCTATCGCTACTACACCTCGCAGGCCGTACTCAAGAAGATCGAAGGGAGCGACGCGCCAGCCCGCATGCCGGCGCATGATCTCGAACAGGCTGTGGTGGATCGCATACTTGAGTGGATCGAGACGCCTACCCAGTTACTCGCCGCGCTTCACGACGAAACCACCGTAGCACCAGAAGGTTTTTCGACCGCCTCATCGTACAGGCCTCCGCGACAGGGCAAGCTGGCGCGAGCGCATGCATTTTTGAAGCTCGGCCTCGAACGTGTTGTCACAGCATTGCGCAATTGGCTGCTATCGATCGAGTGTCACCGCGCTTTATCCGTGCGCAGATGAAGCTGGTTCATCTGCGCACGCAGTAAATCGAGCAAGTGATGACCCGACCCGAGTCGCTTCCTCTTTCGCTCGAGGATCTGCTCGTCTCCATCCCGATGGACTGGCAGGAGCAGTCGTTCGGCACGCCGGCAAGGTCCATATCGAGTGTCAAGCAGTAATCCATGCAAACGCAAGCTCTCTGCAGATCCCGCCGACATATCTGCACTCTGAACGCGAACCCAGGTTCGGACCCAGATCATGCCGCTGACATAGCGTCAAATCTCTCCGACTCTGTTGCGCATGGAAAGGGAAGTGCCGAAATCGCCATCAGAGAAGTCCTGAGAAAACGGCGTATATGGCTCCCGCGAAAGAACGCTCTCCACTTCCATTAGCCACTCGAAACCTGCAAGTTTGCGGGGAATACGAAGGGTACTGCCGGTTCGTATCTGCTAGGACCTTGATTCTAAAATAGATGGCGGAGAGAGAGGGATTCGAACCCCCGATACCCTTACAGGTATGCCTGATTTCGAGTCAGGTGCATTCAACCGAGCTCTGCCATCTCTCCGCGTTTGTTTTCAACAGCTTAAGCCGGTTCCATCATGGTACCACAGCCCCACAATGGCATGGCTTCTCACGCCGCCTGACCCGGATAACGGCGCAGGGAACTCCCAGCCCTCAGTCCGCTATCGCGGTCGGTGACTTCAGCAGAGATGATATCCCCGATTTGGGGAGCAATGTGGCGAGGGTGTTGATGCAAAGGGTCGGGTGTTCGCGGGCAAGCTCATCAAGAGTGAAGATGCCGGTGGCAACAGCGATAACGTCCACTCCGTTTTCGTGAGCGGCCTGGATGTCGGAGGGGGTATCACCGACGACGCAGACCTTCGCGTCGGGATGGGTACGGCGGCGGGCCTCCTCAATGCCGGAGCGGAAGACGTCGCGACGGTATTCGAACTGGTCGCTGAAGGCCCCGAAATCGAAGAAGTGGGCCAGGCCGGCGCGTTTGAGCTTCAGGGTGCCGATGGCGGCCAGGTTGCCGGTGCCTACGCCAAGTGCGGCGCCACGCTTTTTGAGATGTGCGAGGACCTCGTGGACGCCGGGGAGGGCTTCCGCGCAGATGTCGCTTTCCCGGGCGGCGACAAAACGAGCCATGGCATCGATGGTCTGCTGGAGCTGCGGACGCCAGGCGTTGTCCGGGACGTTGCGCAGGGCGAGGGCGTCGCGAAGGATGCCGACATCGGTGTTGCCATGGACGAGGACGCCGTCGAGGTTGGTCGGGGTGCCGGCGAGGGCGGTCAGGGCTTCACAAAAGGCGAAGTAGTGAACGGCATCGCGGCAGGTGAGCAGAGTGCCGTCGATGTCGAAGAGGTAAGCGTCGTACTGGTCCCAGGGCATGGTCTCTGGAATGGTAGCAGGGACTCCCGAATGAACAGCGCCGGGGCTGCGCTCCATTGGGCTATGGTGCCTGGGAGCTCTATGCGCGAAGTTCCTGCGATTCTTGATGACAAGCGAACCGGCCAGGCGTAGCATCGGTCGCGATTAGAGGCGTACTGTCTCGGACCAGGACTTATGGAATTGTCCCGGTCTTGGATCGCAGGTGCCAGCCCCTATGGCATAACGCGCCCTGACCGGGCCCCCGGCCATTTGAGAGCGTATCGCTACGGGCTGAAGCTGGCCTGATGTCTGCCTTACGTGCGTACCTCCCGAGGAGACATGTCATGAAATTTACTCGACTTACTTTGTCGTTCTTGTGCGCCGCCGTTGTTGCGAGCGGCGCGGGAGTTCAGACGCTGGCGCAATTGCCGGCGAGCACTACCGTGTATGCCTCTGGGCTGCAAGGGCCCAGAGGGCTGGCCTTCGGGCCGGATGGCAGCCTTTATGTTGCGGAGGCGGGGCTGGGTGGAACCAAATCTACCGTCGGCACCTGCACCCAGGTACCGGCGCCAGTTGGGCCGTACAAGGGCGGGTTGACGGCGCGCATTTCGAAGATCGACAAGAGCGGGCACCGAACGACGCTTACCTCAGGGCTGCCCTCGGCGGCGGGTCCGAAAGGCACATTAGGCGTCGCCGACCTGACATTTCTGAACGGGGAACTATATACGGAAACGGCCGGCGGTGGGTGTTCGCATGGAAATCCGAGCTTTCCGAATTCACTGCTTCGAGTGGATCCGAAAACCGGCAAGTGGACGTCTGTCGCGAACCTGAGCCATGCTCTTGTCCAATACCCGGCGAGATACACGAGCGCCGATGACTATGAGCCGGATGGATCGTGGTACGGGATGATCAGCTACAACGGTCGCCTGTACGCGATAGAGCCGAACCATGGCCAGGTGTTCGTCATAACAACGGCGGGCAGCGTATACCAGACGATCGACATTTCCGCTTCGCAGGGACATATCGTACCCACTTCGCTGGTGGCAGATGATCAGGTGCTGTACGTCGGCAACTTGAATCTCTTCCCCATCGATCCGCAGTGGGCCAAGGTGATGACCATCGCGAGGGACATCTCCGTTCCGACTCCGCTGCCAGGCTTCGACGTGGGCAACTCATTTGAACGGTGGAAGGTTGTGAGCTCGAAGGCCGGGTTTACCACGATCACTTCCATGAAGATCGGACCGGATGGATTGCTCTATGTGCTGGAGCTTTCCGACGCGCCGGGAAATCCGACGCCGGGCAAGGGCAAAGTTGTGAGGGTGACTCGCTCGGGTCAAATTGAAACGGTCGTTTCGGGACTTGCGGTGCCCACCGGCATGACCTTCGGGCCGGATGGGTGGCTGTACGTCTCGAATCTGGGAGCGGCGCCCGGAGCTGTGGGGCAGATTCTCCGGATCGACGTACCGGCGGCGAAGTAAGCGGGGGAGAGTCCTCCGCACGAAGGGTAGGTCCAGGCTTGAAAAGCCCGGACCTACCTCAATAGTTAGTTCTAGGGCAGTTAATTCCTAGGTCAAAATTTCAGTCAGAGCACCGGAGCGCCCTGGAGACTTCATCGATGATGGCGGGCCAGTTGCCGGGGGAGGGTTGGCGGTAGAGGCGCATGGTGGGGTACCAGGGGGAGTCGCTTCGCTCGGTCATCCAGCGCCAGTCGGCGGCGTGCTGGAGGAGCAGCCAGACGGGGATGCCGAGGGAGCCAGCAAGATGGGCGGCCATAGTATCAACGGTGATGACAAGGTCGAGATTGGATATGGCGGCGGCGAGGGTGAGGAGGCCGGAGCCGTGGTCGGCGGTGTCGTAAAATCGGAAGCCGCTATGCTGACCAGAACCGCTCTTCAGGTCTGAACCGCCCGGCTTGCCCGAGCCGTTCTGCAGGCCATGGCTGTCGCAGAATGCATCCCAGTCTGCGTTGTCTTCTCCACCCTGCAAGCTGTAGAAGATCGCACCGGAATCCTGAAGTATCGGTTTAAGGATATGGAAGGGTATGGAGCGGGAGCGGTTCCACTCGCCGCCGGCCCAGGCGAGGCCGATGCGTTTCCGCCCTCCGTGATCCATGCGCTGGGCAGCGGCGGCGACGAGGGGCTCGGGAAGGCGCAGATACGGGACGGAGCGGGGCAGGGTCTCGAGCGTGGAGCGGAAGGCGTAGGGCAACTCCATGATCTCCATCTGAAGGTCCCAGGCGGGTTCTTCGGCGGGGGCATCGGGGCCCCACGTGGTGATGCGGTCGGGGCCGGGAAACAGACGCAGCAGCGGGGCGATGTGGGGAGCGCATTCCACGGTGAGATCGGCGGCTTGCGCCTTTAGTAGAGGGGCGTATCGCAGGAACTGGATAGCATCACCGAAGCCATGGAGGCAGCGGAGCATGACGCGTTGGCCGCGCCAGGATGATCCGTCCCAAAAGCGGTGCGGGTCGGGGGCATTGCGGGCGCGGAGGAGATCATTTTGTTCCCAGGCGCGTTCGAAGTCGCCGAGAAGCATGTAGCATTGCCAGCGGTCGCCGGCGCAGGTATTGGGGTCGGCGCCGGCGCGTTCGGCCTGGTCAATGGAGGCGAGGGCGGCGGGGATGTTGCGGGCGTGTAGATGGGCGCGGGCGGAGTCGAGAAGGGTGTTCGGGTCGGTGCGAGGTTGGGCTGGTGCTTGCATTCAGATACGAGTGTAATCGGGGTCCTAACTGGGAACGGCAGAACCTCGCGTGCTGGATCCCGCGACATTCCCACCGATGCGTGAAGGCTGGTGGAAAGCCAGTCTTTCCCGGTGTTTACAAGGCAAAGGTAAAGTAGTGAGAGCGCGCGACTTGTTCCAGGTGGGCGCATCTTTTCTAATGCATGGATGTGCAGCGCAAACTTGAGATTCTGGCGGATGCCGCGAAGTATGACGCGAGCTGTGCGAGTTCAGGTGCGAAGCGCGCGGGCACGGGGACGGGGCTGGGGCATACGGATGGCATGGGCATCTGCCACAGCTATACGCCGGACGGTCGATGCGTCTCGCTGCTGAAGCTGCTGTTGACCAACTATTGCAACTATGACTGTGCCTTTTGCGTGAACCGGGTGTCGAGCGACATCCAGCGGGCGCGGTTTACGCCGGAAGAGGTAGTGACGCTGACGCTGGATTTCTACCGGCGCAACTACATCGAAGGCTTGTTCCTGAGCTCCGGAATCATTCAGACGCCGGACTACACGATGGAGCAACTGGTCGCGGTGGCGCGGGCGCTGCGGGAGGAGCACCGGTTCGGCGGGTACATTCACCTGAAGGCGATTCCCGGAGCGTCCGCGGCGCTGATCGACGAAGCTGGGCGGTGGGCGGACCGGCTGAGCGCGAACATCGAGCTGCCGACGCAGAGCGACCTGGTGCAGTTGGCGCCGGACAAAAAGGTGGATGTGATCGAGTCTGCGATGCAGCAGATTTTCGACCGCAAGACGGAGACCGAGGAGGACCGCAAACGCAGCCTGCCAGCGCCGCGATTTGCGCCGGCGGGACAGAGTACGCAGATGGTGGTGGGAGCCACTCCGAGCACGGACCAGCAGATTATCAAAACGGCGACCCACCTGTACGACAACTACAAGCTGCGGCGAATTTACTATTCCGGGTTCAGTCCGTATCCGAAGGCGGACGGGCGTCTGCCACTCAAGGCCGCGCCGCTGGTGCGTGAGCACCGGCTGTACCAGGCGGACTGGCTGATGCGCTATTACGGTTTCGAAGGGCACGAGCTAACCACGGCGGAGGAGCCGAATCTGGACCTGACGCGCGATCCGAAGCTGAGCTGGGCGCTGCGGCATCGCGAGTTTTATCCGGTGGACGTGAACGGGGGGACGCGCGAAGCGCTGCTGCGGGTGCCGGGAATCGGGCACCGGAATGTGCAGCGGATTCTGAAGATCCGCAAGTACCACCAGCTAACACTTGAGGATCTGCGCAAGCTGAACGTGCGGATGTCGCAGGCGCGGGATTTTGTAACCACTGTTGATCACGTTCCGCAGACGAGGCGGCTGGAAGCGCCGCGGTTGGGCGAGATGCTTGCGCCGCCGCCGCAGATGGAGTTGTTTGCTTCTGCCACCGCAGCGGTTACAGGGGAGATCTGACGCGTGCGCCGGGTGACGATCGAGCCGACGTTTGCGGCCTGGCGGGAGGCGGCGCGGAGCCTGTTGATGGAAGGCGTTCAGCCGGATGACGTGGCGATCACGGATGCGTCGACGCCGCGCACGCTGGAACTGGGATTTCAGGAAGAGGCGGGGCTGAAGTATGTGCCCGTAGGGAGTACAGTGGCGCCGCGCGAATTTGTGGAAGCGGCAAAGGTGGTGGCGTGCCACAGCGATCCGGGGCGTTGGCAGCTGCTGTACCGGCTGCTGTGGCGGCTGCAGCGGAATCGCGACCTGCTGCATGTGGAAACGGACGACGACGTTGCGGTATTCCGTAGGCTGGAGCGGCAGGTGCGGCGCGACTTGCATAAGATGCATGCGTTTGTACGCTTCCGGTCGGTGACGGATGAGGACGGGCAGGAGCATTTCATTGCGTGGTATCGGCCGGACCACCGGGTGCTGGAACTGGCGGCGCCGTTTTTCGAGGAGCGCTTTCCGCTGATGCAGTGGACGATTCTGACGCCGGAGCAGTCGGTGTCGTGGGACCCGGAGGAGAAGCAACTTAGCTGGGGCCCGGGGTATCCGAAGGAGGCAGCGCCGGAGGGCGATGAGCTCGAAGGGCTGTGGCGGAGTTATTACGCGTCGATTTTCAACCCGGCGCGGCTGAATCCGCGGGCGATGCGGTCGGAGATGCCGGTGCGGTATTGGCAGAACCTGCCGGAGCTGGAGATATTGCCGCAGTTGCTGATGACGGCCGGGGGACGGGTGGAGACGATGATACGTACGCAGACGAAGGAAAGCGCGGAGCCGTTCGTTCCGGCGGAGAAGACGCTGCCGCGGATCGTGCAGGCGTTGCCGGAATGCCGAGGGTGCGACCTGTATTGCCATGCAATGCAGGTGGTGCCGGGCGCTGGACCGGCCGGAGCGGAGCTGATGCTCGTTGGTGAGCAGCCCGGCGACGAGGAGGACAAGCAGGGGCTGCCGTTTGTGGGGCCGGCGGGGCGGATGCTGAATCGCGCGATCGAAGAGATTGGGCTGGACCGAACGCACATGTACGTGACAAACGCGGTAAAGCACTTCAAGTTTGTGGAGCGGGGAAAGCGGCGGATACACCAGTCGCCGCGGTTGTCGGAAATTACGGCGTGCAGGCCGTGGCTGATCGCGGAGATAGAGGCGGTGCGGCCGCGAGTGGTGGTAGCGCTGGGGGCGACTGCGGCAAAGTCGCTGCTGGGGGCGAAGTTTGCGCTGATGAAGCAGCGCGGGATGGTGGTGAGCTCGCCGTATGCAGAGCGCGTCGTGGCGACGATCCATCCTTCAGCGATCTTGCGGACGGAGGGGCCGGCGGGCGAGCAGTTGTACAGCTTTCTAAAGCAGGATATCGAGCTGGCGCATGCGGTGGCGCTGCGGAAGGCGAGCTAGGAGGTCGACGGGATACTGTCGCCGGATGTATCAGCTTCGAGTCTGCGTTTTTTCGCATCTGCTTTACGTGCTGCTCTCGCCGCGATCTGTTCTGACTTGCGCTTTGCACCCGCGCCGTGCAGGTTTTGGATTGAATCCTTTATCGCAGGTCTGCGTGGCTTCTCGGTTATGGATGCAAGCGCAGAGCTCGGATGGATTCTCCATGTACTCAGAACGACGACACCCGACAGCTATAATGCGAGACGCGCGAGCCGACTGGGACTTGCCGAAGGTGAACCAGTATCAGCCTGGCTCCATCGAGCCACGGAGTGTGGGCGAGTGAAGATGAACGTACATGGACGTGAATTGGGTTTTCGCTGGCTGATGGTAGTACTGAGCTTCCTGATGTGTTCGGGAATAGGGCGAGCTCAGCAAGCTGGATCAGACTGGACGAAAGTACAGGCGATTGATCGTGGCACGCTTATCCGCGTGTCCTCAAGGCACCGGCCGACAACATGCAGCTTCATCGCCGCTGATCTAGACACGCTCACATGCACAAAGACACAAACGATCTTCTTCATCCCCGTCACACACCGGCTGGTGTACCTGAAGCCGGAGGTGACGACGGTGAAGTTGTCGCGGCAATTTATCTCAGCGTTGGCAGGGGCTGGCATCGGTGCGGGTGTCGGCGCAGGAACCGGAGCCGGGTTGGAGTCGAATATAACAGCAAAGAGGATGGCCACCTGCTTACCGTCGTTTTCGCCTTTCTGGGCGGTGGTTTGGGTGCGGCAATCGGCACTAGCACAGACTTCTTGGCTGGGCCAACAATCTATCGCACTCCATAGACTTGTGACTTCGTATGTAATACCAATCGGAAAGTTGGCAAGCCAAGCGCTCGCTCATAGAGGAGCAGCATCAGCGATTGGAGTTGTTTTAGAAAGCTCCGGACGAAAAATAAGGGCAGCTCCTGTGCGGGCTGCCCTTTGATTTGGATGGAGAACTGATTACACGCCGACAGGTTGGGCGGCGCGGACGTTGACGGGGGTGAGCCAGTTGTAGCGGTCGGGGCGACTACCGCTGGTGATGCCGAAGAATTCGTCAGCGAGTTGGCGGGTAATGGGACCGGTGTGGCCATCGGCGACCAGGATGCGATCGACCGAGCGGATAGGCGTAACCTCGGCGGCGGTGCCGGTGAAAAAGGCCTCGTCGGCAATGTAGAGGAGTTCGCGGGGAAGCGCCTGCTCGACGACAGGCATGCCGAAGTGGCGGGCCAGGGTGATGATGGCGTCGCGGGTGATGCCGGAGAGCACGGAGCTGGCGAGCGGCGCTGTGTAGAGCGTGCCATTGCGAACGATGAAGAGGTTTTCCCCGGAGCCTTCCGACAAATAGCCGTTGACGTCGAGGGCGATGCCTTCGGCGTAGCCGTTTTCCGCTGCTTCCATGCGGATGAGCTGCGAGTTCATGTAATTGGCGCCGGCTTTGGCGAGGGACGGCATGGTGTTGGGAGCCAGGCGGTTCCAGGAGGAGATGCAGACGTCTGCGCCGTGCTCGCCATCGACGTACTTGCCCCAGGGATAATTCACCATGTAGATCTCGACCGGGCAGCCTCGGGGGTTGACGCCGGCTTCGCCGTAACCGCGAAAGGCGACCGGCCGGATGTAGCAAGGAGCGACGCCGTTGGCTTCCACCAGCTCGACGGCCGCTGTGTTGAGTTGCTCAATCGAGTAGGGCAGGGGCATGCGGTAGATCTTGGCCGAATCCAGCAAGCGCTGCATGTGCTCGGGAAGCCGAAAGATAGCGGCTGTGCCGTCTTCCTGCGCGTAACAGCGGATGCCTTCGAAGATCGAAGAGCCATAGTGCACCACATGACTCATCACGTGGATCTGGGCTTTTTCCCAAGGGATGAGAGTGCCGTTGTGCCAGATTCTGGCGGTGGTTTGGATAGGCATCGGCGGTCCTTTCGGCGGGTGGGGTGGAACTGTTGATTATAGCTGGATAGATGCACGGGCCAGGCGCGAAGCTCCGAGGCAAGAAGAGGGCAATGGTTTGCAGTCGAGCACCGCGGCGGAATGGCGTGGAGTAAGGAGCGCGAGAACAACCGAAAGACCGTCGGCGCCCTCCCAAGAAGGTGCATTTACATTCCTTTCACAATCCTGAGCTGTGACAGACCTGATTTGGAGGTTCCTGATTGGCGGGCTGGTGGTCAGTGCGTTTTCAGCGCTGGGGGATATCTTTCGGCCAAAAAGCTTTGCCGGGCTCTTTGGCGCCGCGCCTTCGATTGCCCTGGCTACGCTTGGCTTGACGATTGCCGGTGAGGGTAAGCCGTACGCCGCTACCGAGGCGCACTCCATGCTGGCCGGTGCGCTTGCCTTCTGCATGTATGCGAGCAGTGTGAGCTGGGCGCTGATGCGTTACAAGCGGTCGGCGCTGCTGACCACAACGGTCCTGCTGCCAGTCTGGCTGGGTGTAGCGTTTGGGATCTGGCTTCTGGCTCTGCGGGGCGGCCGATGAGGGTGCAGGCCCGCTTCTCGGCGCTTCGCGGCATCAAGTGGTATGAGTATCTGCTCCGGTTCGCCTTTGGCGGGATCGTGACAGTGCTCGCCGGGATGATTGCCGATCGGTACGGGGCAGTGATTGGTGGTCTGTTTCTGGCGTTCCCTTCCATTTTCCCGGCGACGGTTACGCTGGTGGAAAAGCATGAGAAGCAGCAGAGGCAACGCGCTGGCATGAACGGCATCGGGCGCGGAAGAGAAGCCGCGGCGGTAGATGCGCGCGGCTCGGCGATCGGATGCATGGGGCTGCTTGCATTTGCGCTGGTGGTATGGCGCGGGCTGCCGGGACATGGCACGTGGCTGGTGCTGGGGATGGCAGCCGTGGCATGGGTGGCCGTCGCCATACTTGCGTGGTGGGTAGCAAAGAGGCTCTGAATACAGAGGCGCGGCAAGGGCGCGGTTGCAGGGCCACTGAGGTGAAGTGCTTCTGCGGTGCGGCCATTGGTGTAGTCGCAGCATGCCCACTCGGGCTACGATTCCCTGCGGTCTTTGCTGTCTCTTATAAAAAGCCCGCCCGCTTTAACGTCGACGCGGTTTGGCAATCTCCGCAAGCAGGTCCGGCTTACCGGCAAGGCGCTGGAGATGCGGATAGCGCAGCCCGTCGCGGTAGTCGACGGAAAAATCGGCGTAGTAGCCGTTCTGCAGCACCATCAGCGCGATCGGCTTTTGCGTGGTTTTGGCGGCGACGATGGCTTCCTTCAGGGCGTCAGCAGAGTAGACCCGTTTGTTGACTGCGGCAAGCTTCCATTCCGGCGCCAGGCCGGCGCGGCCTGCGGCAGAGTCCGGCAGCATGTCGATGATCTCACCGTTCGAATCGAGCAGCAGGCCGATGGAGTAGCGCAGATCGGTGGCTCCGGTGTTCGCTTCCGCATCCTTGCTTACCTGGCTCTGCTGGTCGGTGTAGACGACTTGCCAGCCCGCGGCTGCGAGACCCGGAGCGGGCGGCGCGGGACGCAGGGCTTCAACGCGCTTATGCAGCAACCCTGCCCAGTCATAGGGGACAACGCCGTTCAGCGCCTTCACCACATCGTCAAAGGTGTAGGGTACCGGGCGCGGCTCGGCGTTGTCGGCAAGATCGGGAGGTCCGTAGAACGCCCGGGCGAAGTCGTCGATGCTCTTCTTTCCGTGGCTTTCCGTGCGCAGGATGCTGTCCACCTCCAGCCACAGCAGCGGCCCCTCGATATAGAAGTCGGTGGAGCGGCGCAGCCCTTCCCAATGTGGTGAGGCAAGATAAAGCAGTTGCGCGGCGGTGGCTGTGTCGCCAAGCGGACGCCAGTCGCGCCCGGTGCGGTATTGGAGCACGGCTTCATTGTTGGCCATGCGGTCGTGGAAATTATCGGCCGTGTCCAGGCCGGCGCGCACGGCAAGCACCTCGCCAAAGTAGCTGGTGAGCCCTTCGTAGACCCACAACAGATTGCCGACCATCGGCTCCTGGTAGTTCGCGGTGGCCAGGCCGGCGGGCCGGCGATATTTGCCGTTCCAGGAATGCGTCATTTCATGCGCCAGCAGGTAACCGCTTTCCGCATTAAAGGCAGGCGTCACCATGCCGAGTTCCGGTACCTGGTCATCGCTGGACTGGTGATGCTCGAGGCCATTGTTGGCATCGTCATGCGCTTCCACCAGGAAATGGTAATCGTGATAGTGGCGTGCGCCGAAGAGGGCTCCGGTTTCCCCGACGAGGTTGCGGAATCCAGCGATCCGCTCGTCGGATAGCGAAAGGTCCGCCGCGGTCTCGCCGAAGAGGGCGAGCGTGTGCTTGCGCGATTCGCCTTGCGGTGTGACATCGAACTGTTTGGAGATGGATCCCATCATCACGGGCGAATCCACCAGGGTGGTCAGCGAAGTGGGGCGGAAGCGCACACGGCTGCCTTCGCGCAGGCCGTTGGGCAGGGCCGTCGCAAAGTCCCAGCCGGCCGGCAGCGTAACGGAAGCCTGCACGGAAAGGTCGTCGGGGCGGGCCCCCGCCGGGTAGAGCACAATCTGGTCCCAGTTCAAGTCGCCCTGGACGGCGGTAGAGGTGTTGCCGAGGCCGAAATCGTTGCCCGGAGCGAACTCACCGACGGAAGCGAAGCGGGCTTCGACTTCCGTCACGCCTTCCGGCACGTTGAGATGGAAGGCATACATGTCGACGCCGTCGCGTTGCCATGGAAGCGGCTTGCCCGCGGCAAGGAACTCAACGCTGACCACATCTGTGATCGGCCCGGTGGGGCCGTGATTGCCGGGGATCCATTCGGGATACACCAGCGTCAGGGGGCCGGAGTTCACTGGCAGCCGCTCACGCGCGGAAACGAGCTTGCGCGTAATCGCCGAGGCATCCACGTCCAGGGTGATCGCGGTTGCAGCAGCGACGGAAGGCGTCTGCGCGTGTGCGGAAATGGCGAGCGCAGAAATTGCAACCGCAGGTAGAACAAATGACAGATTGCTGCGAAAGAGGCGAACAATGGGCATGCGAATGGTAATCCTGTGAAGTTCCCGGTGAGACGAACTTTACATAATCTCACGAGCACGCAAGCGCAAAAGACAGACGGTGTAGCAGGAGGAGAGTCGCCGGTTTCTCGGAACGACGATGAACGCAGCGGCAGTCCTGATGCAGGACGCTACTGCAGGTGTTCGGAGGCGTCCTGGCCGCCCGGGCTGGCTTTGTCGATGCGCACCGCCGCTTCAAATGCCGCGCGCGCTCCGTGCGTGTCGCTATGGTCGGCCAGGATCTGCCCGTAGTAGTCCAATGCTGCGGCTGCAAGTGGAGGCGGAAGCGTGCCGCGCTTCGCAGCACTCTCAGCCCGTGGCGCGATAAAGGCGAAGTCGCTTTCGGCCTGCGACTTACGGTGGTAAAAGAAGGGCAGATGCCACGTGGTGGCGCCATGGATGAAGCGCACTTCCAGGTTATCGGGCGCCAGTTGCAAAGAGTGGTCGATTTTTTCGAGCCCTTCGGTGGCGAGCTTGTGCTTGTTCCAGAAGGCCCAGGTATGCGCTGCCTCCAGTAGTTGCAGGCTGCCGGAGTAAGCCAGTACGGTGGGATCGAGCGGCCGCTCGCGTTCGAGCACGGAAAACTCATCACCGGCGCGCAGCTCCGCCGAGCGATCCCCTTCGAGAGCGTGGAAGTAATCTGCGCGGGCGGCGCCAAACTTCTGCGTGAAATTTCCGAGGTCCGCGAACGCTGTGGAAGATACAAACGCCGTGGCCGCGCAGAGCGCAACCGCTAGCCGCTGGCGCAGGGAGAAGCCTGAGCGCGACCTTCTCCGTGGGTGATGGGACGCGAGGCTAACCAACACTGAACGCACGCTCCTTCCATGTGGTTTTGAGCCCGAGCAATTTGCGCCCCAGCGCGTACCACTGCAGGCACAAGAGGACGACGATCCCGAGCGGGTGCAGAACCGCGCCGGCAACCGGTTGGCGAAAGCGGAGCACGCCCAGGGCGCGCGGCAGCAGGGCCGCAACCACGGCCGCGACCAGCTGCCAGCGCAGGGCAGGAGTGAGGCCGGCGTTATGCGGCACGAAAGCCAGGTAGATAAGTATCAGCCACGGTAGCACATTGCCGCCGAGCAAAAGCAACGTGAAGGGCACGATGCGCGCCGGAGCGGCCAGCCCCTCCGTAGCGTTCTTAAGCAGCCCGTTCCAAACCTCCGCGGCGTTGTGGTACATGCGGCACCGCGCCAGGTGGGTAAGGTCTGCAAGGTCTGTATGCAGCCCGTGCTTACGGAAGAGCTTGGCCATGGCGATGCCGTCGTGCATGGTGCCGCGAATGGAAGCATAGCCGCCGGTGTTGAGATAGGCGTTGCGCCGCAGCATCAGGAACTGGCCGCAGGCCGCGCCTAAACCCGGCGCACGGAAGCGGCGCATGCCGGCCAGCGGGAGATACGCAAGCAGCAGAAAGTGCATCAGCGGCAACAGCAGCCACTCCAGAAATGTGATGGTTTCCTGCTGGGGAAAGCCGCTGACCAGCGCTGCGCCGGAACGCTCGAGCATGGCCAGCATGCGGGACAGCGCGGCAGGCGCCAGCCGTACATCGGCATCCACAAAGCACAGCACTGGATGGCGCGCGAGACCGGCAAGCACATGCCCGGCGTGTGCCTTGCCCGCCCAGTTGCGGGGCAGCGCCGGTCCCTGCACACCGCGCACCCGCGCATCCTGCGCAGCGTAGCCGTCGATGATCTCGGAGGTGCGGTCGGTCGATCCATCGTCCAGCACGATCAGCTCGAAATCGACGTCCGTGGACGCTAGCACGCTGGCGATCGCAGCGCCGATGTTGGCCTCCTCGTTGCGCGCCGGAATCAGGACAGAGACGGCCGGGTGTCTGCCCGGAGGGAGTTGCGGCGGCTCGCGATAGAGCAGCAGGTTACCGAGGAACAGCCCCGCCGGCGTGGCTGCACACCAGAACGCTACGTGGATGCAGGTGGCGAGATTCATGCGTGGGGGATGCTCCCGTGCTCGGGCGCGTAATGGCGTCCGGTGAGGCGCGCCTGCGTGCGCTTCCATGCTTCGTAGACGCCGCCCACGCCCGCTCTGCCGCGGAGCACAGCCGTGAAGCGTGCGGGATCACGCAGCATGGCGAGCGCGGCCAACTCATCCTGGGCTGCTGCCATGGAGCGCAGCAGTTCCGCATGCCAGGCTTCTGCGGTACGCGCTGATCCGTCCGCTATGGTGAGCGGTTCGCCTACTAACGCCAGCGCTTCCGGCCGCCGCTCGTCCCAGAAGGTGTACTCCAGCGCCAGCGGGACGACGGTGCATTCCCCAGCGCGATGCAGCAACGCAGCGAGCCCTGCCTTCCACGCTACGGGGCGCGTGCGCACGTCTGTGAACTGGCCCTCGGGCGTTACCCACAGAACGGAACCTGGCGTGTTGAGAATGTGGGCGGCCGTCCGCAGGAACTGCGCAGCCGCGCGCGGTGATTGGTTATCTACCGGAAAAAGTCCGAGCCGCCGCATGAAGCCGTACCGGCGCAGGGCCGAGGCCTCCATGGGCGCGTAGTGGTCGGTGCCGGGCAGCAGAAACCGCGAGAGCACAATAGAGACGATGGGATCCCACCACGAAGGATGGTTCAAGCACACGATCAGACGCTCGGCGTGCCGCGGAAAGCGCTCTGGATGCGCCAGCCGAAGCGCGTGGAAGCTCTGCGGAATGTACCAACGAAGATAGCGCGCAAAGAGCGACAGCAGCGCCGGCGAAGGATGAACCAGGCCGCTGCTGTTCGATCTCTTCTCAAGAAGTCGCATGCTCATCCGGCGTGCGCCAGCAGCGCTTCCGCCTGTTGCCGTGCATTTGTAGCTGTGGTTGTACCGCGATAGTGCTGGTCCAGCGTATCGGCCGCAATCCAGCCGCTCATCATCACCATCGGCATACCGGGGCCGGGGTGCGCGGCGCCGCCCGCAAGGTACAGCCCTTCCACATCCGTGCTGGCGTTCGCGGGCTTGAATGCCCCGTTGAAGCGGCCATGGCTGGAGATGCCGTAAATTGCGCCATTCAGCACCTTGTAGCGGTTGTGGATATCCAGCGGAGTGAGCGCGTGCTCAAAGACGATGCGGTCTTCGATATCGGTGAGCCCTGCGGTGCGCTTCAGCTTGTCGAGGATGACCTGGCGATACGCGGGGAACATTTTTGCCCAGTCGTGTTTTGGGCGCAGGTACGGCGTGTGCACCAGAACGTAAAGTGCGTCGCCGCCTGCCGGGGCTGTCGCTGGCTCTGTCTGGGAAGTGGACGCCAGATAACAGGTCGGATCGGGCGCGGGCTCGCCCAGGTCGTAAATGTGGTGGAACTCCTCCTGCGGATCGCGCGAGAAGACGAAGTCGTGGTGCGCCAGGTGTTCGTAGCGCTTATTGAGCCCCAGGTAGAGCACCACGCCGGAGCAGGCGGGCTCGTAAGCGCGGCGCTTGTCAAAGCTCGCCGCCACTGCGCCGCCGATCAGTTCACGGTGGGTGCGGACGGCATCTTCATTCGAAACAACTGCGTCGAAATCGTATACATGGCCTGCGGTCGTCGTCAGCCCCTCGACTTTGCCGTTGGCGATACGGATGCGTTCGATCTCCGTGGACGTGCGATAGCGCACGCCGAGCTCCGTGCCCAGTTTCACCAGGGCTTCCGGCACGGCACGCGTGCCGCCCATGGGATACCAGATGCCTTCCTCGGATTGCATGTGGCCGATCGAGCACAGGATGGCCGGCGAGGCGTCCGGCGAGGAACCCACATACTGCACAAGGTGGTCGAGCATCTGGCCGACATTCGGGTCCTTGATGAAGCTGCGTATCGTGCTGCCGACAGTCTGGCCCAGCCGCATGCGCATCACGTCCTTCAGCACGGCAATATTCATGGCGCCACCGAAGTCGAAGGTGTCGCGCATGGAGCCGATGGAACGCCAGAAAAAGAACCGGTCGGAGATGCTGTGCAGGTTCTCCGACATTTGCATGAACTCGGTGTAACGATCGCCCAGCCCTGGCTCCTGCGCATTCAGCGATGCGGACATGGCGCGCACATCGTGCTTCAAGTCGAGCACGCTGCCGTCTTCAAAGAAGCACCGCCACTGCGGGTCGAGCCGCACCATATCGAGGTAGTCGGACATGCGCCGTCCCGCTTCGCAGAAGACGCGATTCAGCACGGAAGGCATGATCAGGATGGTTGGGCCCATGTCAAAGCGGAAGCCATGCTCCTTTAGAACAGCAGCCTTGCCGCCCAGCCACGGGTTCTTCTCAAAGACCTCGACGTCGTAGCCGCGGGCCGCCAGCGTACACGCTGCGGAAAGACCGCCCAAACCGGAACCGATTATTGCAACCCGCATGTTTCTCCCTGCTCCTATGCTGGTGCGCTGCCGCGCCGGGAAAGTTTCCACTTGCGCGTGCGCACATTCGTTTGTTACCGCACCCGTCTGGCTCCCTGGGCCAGCGCGCGCATGCCGCGCATTCGGGCCTTCCACCCGCCGTGCGCGACTTGCAGGAAGGCCGCGAAGAAGCTTTCGTGCGCTTGTGTGGTCGGGGCGTAGGGGCGCAGGCTGCGTCCCCGCTGCAGCAGCACCGTTTTTTGAGCGGTCATACCCAGCAGCCCTTCGCGTCCGCGTGTCAGGCCAAAGCCGCTTTGTCCCCGGCCGCCGAAGGCCAGCCGAGGGTCCGCTGTGGGCACAATCAAATCATTGATCAACACTGTACCGGCAGAGATGCGCCATGCCAGTCGTGCCGCGGCGTTCTCCGGGCCGAAGATGGCCGCGCTCAACGCATAAGGACATGCTCCATGCGCTTCCACCGCGGCATCGAGGTTGTTGAAGCGCAAAACGCTCAACAGCGGAGCCGGGATATCGGTCTCCATGGCGCGCATCTCCGGGGTGGCGTTCAAGATCAGCGCATACCGCAAGGCCGCCCCATCGCGCTCCTCGACTACTTCCGCTCCGCAGGTTTCTGCCTCCGTGAGCAGTTCGCGAAGCCCTTCAGCGCATCGCGAGTTCAGCGGAACTGGCGGCAAACCCGCGAGCCGTTCGCGCAGAAGCTCCAGCAGCTTGTCCGCCACAGAGGAAGATACAAATAGCCGCCGGGGTGCCATGCATGTGGCTGAGCCATTCAGGCGCAGTCCGAAGGCGAGCGCCTCTGCTGCGCGCCGCAGGTCCGCTCCTGGCAGCACAAAGACTGCGTCGCAGCCGGAAAGCTCCATGGTGGCTGGCGTCATCGTCTCGGCGCAGAGCCGCAGAATGGTGCGGCCTGTTTCTACATGCCCGGTAAGGACCACCTTGTTCACGCCAGCGTGGATCGCCTGGTCTACGCTGGCAGTCGCGGCATCGAGGATGGTGAGCAGCGCGGGATCGAGCCCTGCTTCAAGCAGCAAGTAGCGCAGCGCCTCCGCTGCTAGCTTGCCGGCAGGCGCAGGTTTCCACGCCACTGCGTTGCCTGCCACCAGCGCCTGCAGGACTTGCACGCCGGGGAGGAAGAGGGGGTAATTTGCCGGGCCCACCACCAGCACCAAGCCAAGAGGCTCGCGATAGACTTGCGCGTCCACCCCGCGCAACCAGACTGGCCGGCTGCGTACGCCAAGGCGCTCAGGCGCGAGAATCTCCCTGGCCTCGCGGATGAGCCAACGGCAAGCCTCCGCCAGGGGCAGGATTTCGGCGACGATCGTATCGGCAACCGTCCGGTGGAGGCTTCCCGGAATATCCAGGGGAACGGTGCGCGCCAGCGGAAGAGGATCGGCAGCGAGCAGATGGCGCAAGCGCCGGATGACCCGCAGGCGCCCGCGGATGCTGGCTGCCGCCCAACGCGACTGCGCAGTCCGGGCCTCCATCAGCAAGGCGCGCGATGTTTGGGCGGGCGAAGGGGAAGACATGGGCACGTGTTCCTGCACGTTAGGATGCCGCCTCGCACACTGCTTCTTCAAGTGGACTTTCCGCCGTATTCCACTGCGGCTCTACCTGCATGTCTTCCAGCAGCAGCCGCGAGGTAATCCGCGACGACTCAAAGATGACTGGCAGCCCGCTGCCGGGATGCGTGCCGCCGCCCACCAGGTACACGCCATCGACATCTTCAAACCGGTTGTGGGGGCGTAGATGCAGCATTTGGCCCAGGCTGTGCGCCATGCTGAAAGTGGCGCCGCGATGCAGCCCAAACTCCGTCCGCCACGAAGCGGGGGTGAGGACCTTTTCGTAGCGGATCCGCTTCTCAAGGCCGCTGATGCCGATCTTCTCCAGTTGACGAAGCGCCACGGAGCGGAAGCGGTCCTGCTCCCTGGCCCAGTTCACGTTTTCGTGCTCGTGCGTCACCGGAAGCAGCACATACAACGTGCTCATGCCCTTTGGCGCCAAACTGCTGTCCGTAACACAGGCGTTCTGCACGTAGAACGAGGGGTCGTCGGAGAGCACGTGGTCGCGTTCGATGTCGCGAAGATTGCGCTCGTAGTCTTTGGCGAGATAGATGGTGTGGTGGGATACGTCTTCGTGCAGGCCTTCAATACCGAGATAGAGCATGAAGGTGGAACAGGAGAACTTCTTGCTGTGAATCTTCTTATCAGTCCAGCGGCGTCGAAGGTGGTTCGGGATCATGCGTTCCATGGCTTGCGCGAAGTCCGCGTTTACCACCACTGCATCGGCGCGCAAGGTGCGCTTTGCTGTGCGCACACCGGTGGCTTTCTTACCTTCAAACTGGATACCTTCAACCGGCTCATTCAGCAGGATGCGCACGCCCAGGTCTTCAGCGACCCGCGCAATGGCCCGCGTGACAGACCCGCATCCGCCGATGGGATGAAAGACGCCGTGTTCGTATTCCAGAAAGGAAAGGATGCTGAACAGGCTGGGGCAGGTGAAGGGCGACATGCCGAGGTACTTCGATTGAAAGCTGAAGCCGAGCCGAATGCGCTCATCATGGAAGTAGTTACGGAGGTCTCCGTCGAGCGAACGCCAGGGCTTTAGCAATGGCAGCATCTTCAGCATGGATAGCTTCGCCAGGTCGCGCCAGCTTTCGAAGGGCGACTCAAGGAAGGGAATGAAGCGTTCGAGCTTTACGCGGTTGTCGCGCAGAAAGTTGTGAAACCGCTTTGCATCTCCGGGGCAGAGCTGCGCGATGGCCTGCTCCATGCGGGCGATATCGGGGGTGGCCAGCAACTCGCCGCCGGAGCCAAAGACCAGCCGGTACTGCGGATCCAGCCGGACCATGGGCGCTTCCGCCTGCAGGTTGCGTCCCGCCGCGTTGAAGATCTCTTCGAGCACGCGCGGGTATAGAAAGAACGTGGGCCCGGTATCGAACTTGAAGCCCTCGCGCTCAATGGTGGAGGTGCGGCCCCCCACCGTGCCGCGGCTTTCTACGATCGTGACATCTACGCCAGAGCGCGCCAGCAGCACAGCTGAGGCCAGGCCACCGGGACCCGCGCCGACGATAACAACCTTCTGCGATCTATTCATCTTCCCCGAGCGGTGCGTGTGCATAGGTGGATGGCGAATCTGGTTCTGGGCCGGGAGACGATAGCATTCGTAACTTCGGCCTTGTGCAGCCCTTAATGTGGCGCCAAATACTCTGATGAAAGGAATACGCTTTTTCTCTTGCCGTCGCGAATAGCGGTTTCATCAGAGCAAACTACGACGGACGAGCTCAAAATTTCAGCGAGCTAAGGTTGCGCGCAGCCGCTCGCGCATCGCGCACCAGGTCTGGCAAGCCAACGCCACGGTACGCATTGCCGAGCAGGATGAGTGCGGGCAGCTGTTCCATATGCGTGTGCAGCTTTTTCAGGCGGGAAAGGTGGCCCACGGCATACTGGGGCAGCGAATGCGGCCAGCGCCGCACAAGTGTGAGCACGGGCGGCGGTAAAGGCCCCAGCAATCGCGCAAGCTGCGTGTGCGCCAGCCGCGCTATCTCAGCATCAGAGCAGCCGGCCAGCCGCTTCGCCGCATCCCCGCCGAAGAAGCCGCGCAGCAGGATGCCGCCCGGCGGCGCACGGTGTGCGAACTTCTGTTCGACAAAGGTGCACGCCAGCAGGGACAGTGCGGCCGGGTCTTGCGCAGTCGCAAGACCGGCGACTGGCTGTGGGGGCACGAGAAAGCCGAAGCCCTCCGGAAGTTTGACGGCATGCGATTGAGGCAGAGTGAAGCCAAGCGCGGCCACAATGGCGGATGAGGCTTCTTCCGGCAATAGTGCCGCCGCGGTCTCCGCGGCGTGGTGCGCAATCGAGCGCAGGAGCCTCCGTGTGGGATCGAGCGATGTTGCGAGAATCACCGCGTCAAAGACTTGCGCATTGCCTGCAGTGACCACCCGCCACTGACGCCCCACCCGTTCCAGCGCGTCCACCGCAACTCCGCAGTGCACCGCAGCGGGTGGCAGGTGGGCAGCCAGGGCGTCCGTCAGCGTACCGAGCCCACTGGCCAAAGTGGTAAACGTCGCTGCCGGGGCTGCGTGCTTCCGCTGTTCGAGCGCGGTGATCAGGCTGCCGTACTCCGCCTCCATGCGGACGAACGGCGCCATCACGGCGCGTACGCTGAGCCGGGCAACATTTCCGCCAAAGACGCCTGCCAGCAACGGCCCCGCGACCTTATCTGTCACCTCGCTGCCGAAGTGCCGCAGAACGAAGTCAGCCACTGACTCATCAGCACTTTCACCTCGCGATAACAGAGAAGTTTGTTTCAACTCCTCCGCGCGCTCCGGCTCCTGCTGATACGCCAGCTTCGCTGCCGCGCTGAAGAGCGGGGAAGCGAGCAGCGGCTTCCACTGCGTCGGCACCATCATCCGCATGCCACTGGGCAGCGGCACCAGGGAGCCTTCCTGCACCAGATACGTCCGCTTGCGAGCGTCGTTGGAAGGGATGATCTCCGTGCCGAGACCCAGTTCTTCGGCCAACTCCCGCGCCCAGGGCTTCTCGGTCACCCAGGAGTCAGGGCCGCACTCCACGGCAAAGCCCTGCTCCCGGACTGTCTCCACGATGCCGCCGAGCCGCGCCGAAGCCTCGAAGAGCGTGCACTCCCACCCGCGCTCGACGGGGGCGGTTTGCGCTATCCGCTGCAACTCGTAGGCAGCCGTAAGCCCGCTGATGCCACCGCCGATAATAGCGACGCGCCTGCGTCCTGCGCTAGCGTGCGACGGCACCTGGCTCCGCCGCAGGCATCCTCGCCTGGAGACGATCGAGCGCACTGCCGGCAAGGTCGCGCAAGGCTGCAATCAGGAGGGGCGATCCATTCAGCGACTCCGGCCGTTCCACCCGCAGCCCGATCTTCGCCCCAAACTCACGAAAGCCGATGTCGATGTCGTACAGGATCTCGACGTGGTCGCACAGGAAGCCGATGGGCTGAATCATCACCGTCCTGTGCCCTGCCTGGCGGACTGCTGTCAGCGTGTCCTCGACAGTGGGGCCGATCCAGGGACCGCCCGACATGCCCTGACTTTGAAAGGCGAAAAACCAATCCTGCTCGGTAAGCCCATGCTCGCCCATGAGCCCGGCTACCAGCGCGGCGGTGCGCTTTGCTTCCACTGCGTAAGGGTCGGGGCCCGCAACTGGCGCTTGCGGCCGTTGCTGGTCGCCTGCGGCTGGCGTTGTTTGAATGGTGCGGCAGGGCACGCTATGCGCGGTGAACAGTACCGGCGCGCGCTCGCCGGTTTCTTCGCAAAGCCGCTCCCAAGCTGCGGCGAGCCGGTCCGCGAAGGCTTCCGCCAGTAGCGGATGCTCGGCCCAGCCTTCGATGAATTCGATGGCAATCGCAGTCCCGGCTTCGGCCATCACCGCCCGGCGATACAGACCCACGCTGGTGCGCGAGTTCTGTGGCGCCAGGCACAAAGCTACTGCCACAGTTACGTGATCGGCGCGCATCTGCCGCACCGTGTCAGCGATGTACGGCTTCCAGTTACGCATGCCCACGTACACCGGCAGCCCCATCTCTGCTTCGAGCAGCCGGGCCTGCGCAAAGGTCAGCTCCGTCAGCGGGCTGTGGCCGATCAAACCGTAGCGGTGACGTATTTCTTCGATGACCGGATCGGGCATCGGGCGGCCGCTGGTCACATTCCGTAAATAGGCTGGAATGTCATCGAGCGTCTCCGGCGTGCCATGCGCAAGCAGCAGAATAGCGGTCCTCCCGTCAATATCCATCCGGGCCGCCTCCTTCCGCTGGATCGAACTCCCGCACATACGTAACTACCCGCTGCACATTCTCTACCGGTGTGCCGGGGACGATGCCGTGTCCCAGGTTGAAGATGTGCCCCGGGCGGCCGGCGGCCTCGGCCAGCACCTCGCGCACGCGCCGTCGCAGCAGCTCCGGCCCGGCAAACAGGGTGATAGGGTCCAGGTTGCCCTGCACCGCGCAGCCCGGACCCACAGCGCGCCAGCCCTCCGCCAGCGGCACCCGCCAGTCCAGCCCGATGACGTCCGCGCCGGTTTCGCGCATGGCCGGCAGCAGGCTCGCCGTATCCACGCCGAAGTAGATCACCGGAACTCCAAGGGCCTGCACCCATCGCACCAGCTCTGTTGTGACCGGCAGCACAAAGGCGCGGTAGTCGGCCACGGCCAGCGAACCCACCCAGCTATCGAAAATCTGGATGACGTCAGCGCCCGCTTCCACCTGCTGCATGCAATAGGCGGTCAACACCTCAACCAGTTTCGCCAACAGTTGCCGCCAGGCTCCAGGGTCGCGGTACATCAATGTCTTGGTCTCAATCCAGTTGCGCGACCCGCCGCCTTCGATCATGTAGCTGGCCAGCGTGAACGGCGCGCCACAGAAGCCGATGATCCCCATGCGGTCGCCAAAGTGGGCAGCCACTTTGCGCGATCGCCTCAGCCACATAGCCGAGTTCGGCCGCGCGATCTGTCCGCAGCGCATCGATATCCGCACCGGTGCGTACGGGGTGGCGCACCACCGGGCCTTCGCCCGCCTGGAACTCGAAATCCAGCCCCATGGGCGTGAAGGGCAGCAGCAGGTCGGCGAAAATGATCGCGGCGTCTACGTCTAGCTTCTCCGCCGCGGTGATCGTGACTTCAGCCGCCAGCTCTGGGTTCCTGCATATCTCCAGCAAGGAATGGCGCTTGCGAACGGCCTGATATTCCGGCATATATCGGCCGGCCTGGCGCAGGAACCATACCGGGGTGCGGTCCACCGGCTGGCGCAGGCAGGCCCGCAGAAAACGACTCGCCCCGGTCATCGGTCCGGGCTGGCTTTCGGGCTGACCGTCTCTCAAGGCGGGGGCCGTACGTTGGAGGCGGGCCTTGTCTATGGCGCGCAACTGTTCGCCAGCCATCGGCAGCCCTGATCGCGCTTCGAGGTCCGCACTGATCAGGTCTGGACTGACCACGTCTGGACTGGGCTGTTTTCGCCCGAACTGGCCATCTCCACGGTTCGTTATTAATGTCTGATCGTCCACACGGTAGGGTAGCATTCAGGGGAAACGTTTCTGCGATCGGACATTCCTCCATCGCACCGCATCAAAGTGATCTGTCTGTGGCGCCGGCTTATGAAAACAGGAATCCAAGAGCAGCTCAAACGCGAGATCAAACAGTTCGGCAAAGATCCGATTTCCCTATGGACTCTCAAAGGGATCTCTGTCCGAAAGCTGGGTGCGCAGATTTGGCAATCGGTTCTGGACGATGACGTCTTTGGCCGCTCAGCGCAGCTCGCGTATTACTTCTTCTTCGCCATCTTCCCCGGCCTGGTTTTTCTTTCTTCAGTGCTGGGTCTCATGGGCCGCGCCGGTTCTTCGGTAATCGAGAACCTGCTCACCAATCTCAGCCGGCTGCTTCCGCCCTCCGCCTATCAGATTCTTCTTGGCGCCTTCCACGAGACAGCCAGGGCCAGCGGCGCCGGGAAGCTCGCCTTTGGCGCGGTCGTTGCGCTCTGGTCCGCCACGGCCGGTATGACGGCGATTGAAGACACGCTGAACGCTGTGTACAAGGTGCGGGAAACGCGGCCTCTGTGGAAGCAGTACCTGACCGCCATCGCCCTCACGCTGGTGACTGCCGTGATCATGTTCCTGGCCATGAGCGTGCTCTTTTATGTGAACGCCACTGTCCACTTCCTGCGCCTCGGCACGCCTATCGCCCTCATCATTCGTATTGCCGCGTGGCCAGTCGCTTTCGCTCTTCTCGCCCTGCTCTTTGCCATCACTTATTATTGGGCGCCGGATGTGAAGCAGGGTCGCTGGCAATGGATTACCCCCGGGGCCTTCGTGGGCATTCTCGGCTGGATCCTTGCCTCTGTTGCCCTCCGTATTTATCTACATTTTTTTAATAGCTACTCCGCAACCTATGGATCGCTCGGCGCAGTGATCATCCTGCTTACCTGGTTTTACGTCAGCGGCCTGATGCTCCTGGTGGGAGCCGCTGTAAACAGCAGCATCGAAGGCGTACTGACCCCGGCGCATCGCGAAGCTTCCGAGAGTCCGGCAAAGGCAGCCAGCCCGGTAGACACGGCGTCGCCCCAAAGGGCAACCGGGACGTAAGCGCCGGGTACGGCATCGCTGGACAGTTGCTGCGGGCCTCAGAGTTTCTTGATCCACGCCGCCGAAGACGGGTTAGACTGTCGCACATGGCTACGCGACGACCCGGGATCCTCTGCATCAGCACCTTTGAAAAGGGGCAGGCCTTCCTGCAGGAGTGCGCCCGCCTGGGCTGCGATGTCACGCTGCTTACGGAAGAACGGCTCCGCCACGCAAGCTGGCCTTTTGACATCCTCGCCGAGTTCCGTACCATGCCGGGCGGGATGACTCCGGAACAGGTCATTCACACGGTCACCTGGCTTGCGCGCGACCGGCACTTCGATGCCATCATCGCCCTGGATGAGTTCGATATGGAGGTCGTGGCCGCCCTCCGCGAACACATGCGCCTCCCCGGCATGGGCACCAGCGCAACGCATCTCTTTCGCGACAAGCTGGCCATGCGCGATGTGGCCCAGAAAGCCGGCATCCGCGTGCCGGAGTTCACCGGAGTCTTCAATTACGACGACCTCCGCGTATGGATGGCTGCGGTTCCCGCACCCTGGGTGCTCAAGCCGCGCACGCAGGCCTCGGCTGTCGGCATTAAAAAGCTTCACACTCCTGAAGACCTTTGGCGCACGCTTGACGTGCTCGGCGACCGGCAAAGCTTTCACGTGCTCGAGCGCTTTGTGCCCGGCCGTGTTTTCCATGTGGACGGCATCGTCAGCAACGGGAAAGTGCTGCTGGCCGCCGCGCACGGGTACGGCAAGCCGCCCATGCAACTGACGCAGGGGGGCGGCGTCTTTACAACACGATCGCTCGAGCGGGATGCGCCTTTGACACAGCGGTTGGGCGCGATGCACAGCGAACTGGTGCGCGTTTTTGGTCTGGACCGCGGGGTGACCCACACCGAATACATCCAACGCGAAGAGGATGGTGAGCTTTACTTCCTGGAAGCAGCCGCGCGGGTGGGTGGAGCTTATATCGCCGATGTCATTGAAAACAGCTACGGGGTAAACCCCTGGGTGGAGTGGGCGCGCATCGAGGTAGCAGCAGTCCGCGGCGAGCCGTATACGTTGCCCGTACTGCACAGCGACTACGCCGGAAGTGTGCTGTGCCTGGCGCAGCAGGCGGAGCCGGACACATCCGCCTACAGCGATCCCGAGGTCGCCCACCGTATCCACAAGCACCATCATGCCGGGCTCATCGTGCGCTCGCCCGACCCGAGCCGGGTGCAATCTCTGCTGGAAAGCTACAGCGAGCGCTTTCTGCACGACTTCTGCGCAGTCCTGCCGGAGCCGGACCGGCCTACCGCCTAGGTCGCGGTTCTCTGATGTCGCGGCCCGCTATTGCGGCGTTTCCAGCGGGTGCTGCGATTGCTCGTAGAACGCCTTCTGCAGTTGCGGGGCGCTCTTGTCCGCTTTTACGGCCGCGATGACCTCCGCAATTGCTTTCGTCTCCGCTGCTGTGTCGTATTCGCCCAGAGCGCGCGTGGCGTCCGCGCCATTGCCGGAGTAATGGTTCGGGAAACTCGCGTACCACCAAATCCCCGTATACAAACCCTCCGGCAGTTCGAGGCGCTTCTGGTCGGCACCCGATTCCTGCCCCGCGCGATCCATGTGGACCAGTCCAGGCGCGGCGACCAAAGTGTGTGAAGTCTCGGCCTGCCCGGCATGCATGTCCGGCCCGTCGGGCTTGTAGGGGCGGTCCTTTCCTCCAGCCTGCCAGCGGTACACGTAGACTACGTAATCGTGTGGCGTCTGCAGTTGCTGCTGCGCAAAGAAGGGCAGCAGATGCTCGTTGCCGCCATGCCCGTTCACGATGACGATCTTTTTGCAGCCGTTGCGGGCCATCTCATCGGTGGTTTCCTGCAGGAGTTCAAGCTGCAGGTGCATGCTGTAGGAAAGCGTGCCGGGCTGGTGCTTCGCCTCGGCGATCTGCCCGAAGTAGTAGGGCGGAAAGAGCACGGCGTAGTTCTGCTCAGCGGCCTTCTCCGTCACGAAGCGCACGTTGATCAAATCGTTCCCAAGCGGCAGGTGGGCACCATGTTTCTCGATGATGCCGAAGGGAAGCAGGCACACACCCTCAGACTGCTGGATCGCGTGTACAAAATCAGGCCCCGTCAAGTCCTCCCAATGCGGAGAAAGCTTGGCCTGCGCCACCAGCAAGGGCGCGGCAAGGAGCAGGGCAGCCGTAGTAAGGAATGCGCGGCTTGGAAGTTTGCAGATCAAACTATTTCTCCGGAAGCACTTGTTCTGGCCACAGTCGAATAACAGTGTAGAGTGCGCTTTTGGCGAAGTCACTGTGTTGGCTCTGCCGAGTGCGGGAGAAGAGCGCGCGTGGAGATGGCAGCCGAACCGGCCCGGGGTGGCTGCGATCCTGACCGGTTTTGGAACCGGTGGATCCGTCCCGCGGCTGGTATGACCTCAGGAATACACCCCAGTAACAAAGATCCCCAAAACACGCGCAAAGGCGCTGTTTTTGTCTTTTGAAGAGCTCATTTTTTCGAGAAAAACAGCTGTTTGAGAGTCGGAGTGCGAAGTTACTTCGAGCGGCTGCAGAGGCGTCTTTCTGTGTTCGCAAGGAACTTTGGCATGAGTCTTGCCCCTGGCGGAAAACAGATCTTTATAAGGCGATCAGACGCGTTTGGGCGTCCGATAGGGCAGTGGGCGTGCGGTACAGCATCCCGCCGAGGATAACGTGAGTCATCGAGGAGGCGCTGCGAAGTGCACGCAGAGGTACTGGAAAACGGGTCCGTTTCAAGCAATAAATTAATTGTTCGCCCAGTTCACCGTGTCATGATCCTTTCACGCACCACAGAACACACAAACCAACAGGAAATTGGAGCCGCCCACCATGAAACACTTCGCCTTCGCACTCGCCCTGGTTCTTTCCTCAGCTTCCGCCGCTGCTCTGGGTCAGTGCCAGGGCACGCAGCTCTCGGTCAGTGATGAGGTGCACACAGCCGGCTCCACACTGGTTGGCACTGTGGAAACAGCGCAGTTTCTTCCGGACGGTGCGACCCATGTGGACGGCGTTAACTATACGATTCGCGTCGATCGTATCCTGCACGGCAAGATGATCAAGAGCAACGAGGTCACCATCTTCAGCGAAAACAGCGCAGAAAAGTTTCCGATGCAGGTGGGCAAGCAATATCTTCTCTTTGTTCACAAGGAAGATGCAGGGTTCGTTGTGAACAACTGCGGTAATTCTGGGCTGCTGGAAGCCACAGCCGTGGAGAGCACGAAACAACTGATGCAATACGCCAAGGGCAACTAGCGGCAATGACTCGGGTTCCCTCATGTGGGAGCCATGCCTTTGGGCATGATCCTCGAGATTCGCGCTTACTTCATATCGCCACTCCTGCCAGCCATGGTACTTTTCATGCTTGTGACCAAAGGATAGCCTTCGGAGCAGAGGCCTCGGGATTTCTGCTGGTTTATCTCTCCCGGCATGGGTACTCTTCTGTTCGGCATAAAGCATTCAGAGAAGAGAGGTCGTGCGCTCTTTGCATCTGCTGCACCCAACACCGCTCAAAGAGGTGATCGCTGGGGGATGTGCCTCGGCCGTTCCCCTGAAGCGAACAAGGTGGCCTGGAGTGGCGGCTAGCTTCCTGCTGCTGTGGGCTCCACTGACTTCTGCGCAAACTCCGCGTGCGGCTGAAGTGGCTGCTTTCGAGCAGACCGCCGGAGCAGACTCCGTGCTGCCGGATGCGCCGCAGGCCACACAGCAACCAATGCTCCTCGAATCAGACCAGCCTGCCTCAAATCAGCGCCTCAGACCAGCCTGCTTACTATCAGGCCGGTTCCCCTCCTTTCGCTCCGCCGGACGTCTCCTCAGCAGGGACCGGAAGTGTGCAGCAGACACCAGAAGGTTGCGGACAGGGAGACGGCCGAAACCAAGGTTGCGGCGAGCGCTGGGGACATCTGGCGATCGAGGCGGGGACGTATCTGGCCTTTCAGAACGCCGGCAATGTCTACACCAGCTATTGGTACCGGTGGGAAACGACGCACGGTAAGTGGTGGCACCGCTACATCGATTCTGTAGACGATTGGCGATGGGACCGCTGGTCGGACGACAATCCGTTTCTGGACGATTACGTGGGGCACCCTTTCATGGGTTCCATCACGAACAACCTCTGGATACAGAACGATCCGCGAGGCAAGGTGCTGGAGCAGTCGAACACAGCTCCGTACTGGCATAGCCGTTTGCGGGCGATGGCATTTTCTACTGCGTACAGCCTGGAGTGGAAGTTGGGCCCGGTCGGCGAGGCCAGTATTGGGCACAACGGCGATCACTTTTACTACGACAAGGGCAAGCTGACCAACGAGACCGGCTGGGTGGAACTGGTCACTACTCCGATAGGAGGTCTGGGCTGGACGCTTGCCGAAGATGCGCTCGATAAGCATGTAATTACGCGTTTGGAAGACAGGAGTCGCAACCCTTTACTGCTGACTGCTTACCAGTTTCTAAATCCAACCCGAGCCACTGCGAACATCCTGCGCCTCCGACCGCCGTGGTATCGAGATACGCGCACCGTGAAAGCCACGAGTTTCTGGAGCAATCCGGATGCGGGAGCACCCTCGGGAGCGCCGGATGCTCCGGCAGATACATCCGCGAGCCGAGCCATCAGCCATGCTGTGGGTCGTGACCAGGCGCCGTGGTCGCGGTATGGCGGCGTGCACGAACTGGGTATATGGTGGGGCATTTCTCCCATCAGCGGACACATCTGGGGATACGCGGATGACGTCAAGTTTATGCCCGTAGATCTCCGGTATTCCTATCTATTCAGCGCGCATCCGGCGCTGGGCCCTTCGCTATTCGCCGGAGTTGACGGTACTGGCCATGCTGGACGAGCCAGTGCCAAATGGTGCTGACCGGTATTCGCAACGAAAGCGCACCTACGGCAGCGGCCTGAGCCCGGTAGGGCTGCAATTGGACTATCTCCCCAGGCACCGGGTGCAGCCGTTTCTCAGCACCAATGGCGGCTTTATCTATTTCATGGACAGGGTGTTGTCGCCGCAAGGCTCACAGTGGATGTATATCGTAGACTTTGGGGGTGGCGTGAACATCTTCCACACGCCGCGGGAGGCGATCAGCGTGGGATACCGCTATCAGCACCTGTCAAATGCGAATATCAGCCTGCATAACCCGGGCACGGACGCGAACACCTTCTATGTTTCGATCTCGCGGTTCCGGACGGGCAAGGTGAAACAGTGATCCACAGGCCACGGTCCACGGCATGAGTGCGGTCTGCTGTAGAAATCCCACGGCGTGAGTGTCCGGTGAGCAGAGCGGCTCCTTTCGGCTGCCGCTCTGCCAGGATACCGATATGCGGACTCGACAGTTGGCTGGCGGGCCACTCTCAGCGATAACGAGCTTTGCGGTATCGTCATTTCCGGTCGGCCAGCGGTCGTCTGAGGTCTGCATCTCATTGCGTGGAGGATGCACATGAGCTTGCAAGAAGTATTCGTGAAAGAGCTGCGCGATCTGTATAGCGCGGAGAACCAGCTGGTGAAAGCGCTGCCGAAAATGGCGAAGGGCGCATCCAGCAAACCCGTAAAAGACCTCTTCAACGAGCATCTGGAACAGACGAAAGGCCAGATTGAGCGCTTGAAACAGGCTTTTGCTCAGCTGAACAAAAAGCCCACAGGCGAGCATTGCAACGGGATGGAGGGCCTGGTCGAGGAGGCAAACGAGCAGATCCAGGACGAGGACACCGAAGGCGTACTGAAGGACGTCGGCATAGCAGGCGCAGCTTTGCGGGTGGAGCATTACGAGATCGCCGGATATACGGCGGCGATTGCGATTGGGCGGGAACTGGGAGAAAAAGAGGTGATCGCTCTGTTGACCGAAAACCTGAATGAAGAGAAGGAAACCGCCAAGAAGATCCAGGACCAGTCGAAACCACTGCTGAAAGCAGCCTCAGAGCAGGATGATGAGGAGGACGAAGAGCCGGAAGACGAGGATGCGGACGAAGATGATCTCGAGGATGCGGACGACTTAGACGACGAGGATGAGGACGATGACCTCGACGATGAGGACGACGATCTCGAAGACGACGATGAGGACGAGGACGAAGCGCCGCCTCCGCCGCCCGCCCACGCTAAAAAGAGTGCTGGACCGGCGCCAGCGCGGCGGCGGTAAGTGACTTTCCGCAGTGGGCTGGTTCGAGCACCAGCCCAGCTTGTCCGAAGTGATGCGAGGAGCAATCACGGCCGCTTTACATCGGGGAACGAAGCACTCTCCCGATATCTAGACCACGCGCGCCAGGTACTCGCCAAACCATTGCTTGGGGTCGGTCCAGGAATGGACTATGCCGTAACCGGCGCCGGCCAGCAAAGACGTCACGCGATCCGGCGTATATTTGTAACTGTTCTCTGTATGGATGGTTTCGCCGCGGCGAAAAGGCACGTCGAGGTCAAGCGCGGAGATGGAGACGATCTGCTGCTCCAGGCTTTCCAAATGCATCTCGATGCGCGAAAGATCGCCATTCCAGCGCACTTTGTGGCGGAACTTGCTGAGATTGAAGTTTGCACCGAGTTCCTGATTCAATCGCGTAAGCACGTTCTTGTTGAAGGCGGCGGTTGTGCCCTTTGCGTCGTCATATGCGGCGATGAGCGGCGCAATGGGTTTGACCAAGTCCAGACCCAAAAGCAGCATATCTCCGGGTGCAAGCTGCTGGCGCACATCCTTGAGAAGCTGCTGGGCCGCAGCCGGCTCAAAGTTGCCCATGCTGGACCCGATATAAAGCACCAGCCTGCGTGTGCCCTCGGCGGAGATGCGTCCCAGGCCGTCGGTGTAATCGCCCAGGCGCACCTCTACCGTAGTGC
The DNA here is from genome assembly GCA_963767705.1 of uncultured Acidobacteriaceae bacterium. GTDB lineage: Bacteria > Acidobacteriota > Terriglobia > Terriglobales > Acidobacteriaceae > CAWCJL01. The sequence continues at coordinate 318,221 of CAVYEO010000001.1, forward strand.
CGGGTACCTGCTCCAGCAGGTGCTTGCGTGCTTCCTCAAGCGCGGTAGCCGAGATGTCGATGGGATAGTAGGTAGCGGCTCCCTGGCGGTGCACTAAAGCCGCGAGCAGGAGCCCGGTCTTGGTCGCGGTGCCCGCTCCGAGTTCGATCACGGTAAGGCGGCGTAGCTGTTCGGAGTGGAGGTGGCTGGGGCGTGCTTGAGCGGAAGCGTAGTCCACGATCGCATCGGCGTGCTGGTGCAGGATCTCGCGCTCGGTGCGCGTCACGTAGTATTCAGGAAGTTCTGTGATTTCCTCGAAGAGACGAGAACCTTCCGCGTCGTAAAACAGCCATGGGCTCAGGGATTTTTGACGGCCTGTCAACCCACGACAGACCTCCGATCCGAGTGGCGTATAAGCAGCTTGCGGAAGTTGAATCAGGGTTGCATGCATGGCAGTTCGTGATCTCCTGAGTTAGTTCTGCGCATTGGCGGCAAGCCGGAATCCGGCGAACTGCCAGCGAGCGGCGGGGGCGAAAAAGTTTCTGTAAGTTGGGCGTATGTGCCGCAGCGGGGTCACGGCGGAGCCTCCGCGCAACACCATCTGGTTGCACATGAACTTGCCGTTGTACTCGCCAAGCGCGCCTGCTAAAGGCATGTAGCCGGGGTAGCCGATGTAGGGGCTGCGGGTCCATTCCCACACGTCGCCGAAGAGTTGTTGCAGGCCGGACCTGTCGCTTGCCGGCGCAGGATGAAAGAGACCTGTTTCGAGAAAGGACCCTTGAAGCGGCACAGTGTGCGACGCGGTTTCCCATTCGGATTCTGTGGGCAGACGCTTGCCGGCCCAGTGGGCATACGCGTCCGCTTCAAAAAAGCTGATATGGCAAACCGGCGTATTTGCCATGGCGTCGAGGGGGAAGGCGCCGCGCAAGGTATACACCAGCCAGCCGCCATCAGTCTGGCGCCAGTAGAGAGGAGCACGCCATCCTTCGCGCTTGACGACGTCCCAACCCTCGGCCAGCCACAGTTCCGGCTGCTCGTAGCCGCCGTCCATCATGAACTCCACATATTCCCCACATGTCACCAGACGCGATGCGAGTGAAAACGGCTCAAGAAACTCGCGATGGCGGGGGGACTCGTTGTCGAAGGCGAAGTCTTCACCCTTGTGACCGATCTCGTGCAGCCCGCCTTCGTGGCCCATCCAGCGCAGGGCCGTGCTGGAACCTGTGAACAGATTTGGGCGTGCATCGATATATGCGGGGTGCAGAGGATTGGTCCAGAAAGCGTGCTTGATGTCATAGCAGAGCAGCTCCTGGTGTTGCTGCTCATGATGCATACCGAGCACAAGACGACGCTGCGCCTCCTCCGGCAGACCACGCTCGACGAGGCGCGCAATCGCTTCCTCGACATGCTGGCGATATTCCAGAATCGCGGAGAGCTCCGGGCGGGAAAAGGAAGCGCGCAGCTTCTTTTCCGGCTGGTCCGAGAGTGAGTTGTAGTAGCTGTTGAAGAGCCACAGGAAGTCGGGGTGGAAAGGGGTGTAGCCGGGGAGAAACTCGCGCAGAATAAAGGTTTCGAAGAACCATGTCGTGTGCGCGAGGTGCCACTTTGCGGGGCTCGCGTCCGCGCAGGATTGCACCATCATGTCTTCAGGAGTCAGCGGTGCGCAAAGAGAAATTGTTTGCCGCCGAACCGCATCGAAGGAGGCGAGCGTTGCCTGGCTGGGAAGTTCGATGGTGGGCGTCATCATTCGCTGCGGCTATCCTTCCGTCCATTAGACAGTGTTTCCATTGCTTTGTTGCCTTGCGTGTTGACGATTCGCATTCACTGGCGCGAAATGAACCGCGCCTGTCTCGTCGTACACGCGGCACTCTCGCTGCAACGGTTATATGAGTCCTCGCACGATGGAAGTGGCAAGTACCAGAAGTAACTTGAAGCACGATCTTCCGTACTTTCCGATGTGAAGCAAGCAAGCAACGGAAGTGTCAGGCCAATACGCATTATGCAGAACGCGCACGGTGGTAGATGCTTTTATCCGGCTGATGGATTCAATGGTGCGACAGCACTTGTCTAACGTGTGTAGTGCGATGCGAAGCCGCATGATGGTATGAGCACAGATGCCCAGCAGGCCAACTGGTCACGCTGCGCTGAGCAGACGCGCGAGTCCATAGGCGACCAGCGCGGCCAGGCCGCCGATCGCTGCTGTTTGCACGCTGCTGCGCACCGTGCCGGCCCCGGTGAGACGGCCCTTGACGCCGCCAAAGACGATGAGCGCGATCAGCGTAATGACGACGGAAAGGCCGAGAGCCGCTCTCGTATGCACGACCATGTAGGGCGCCAACGGTATAAGGCCGCCGACGATATAGGAGAGGGCAATGGTGATGGCGCTCCGGCCCGCGCGGCCGTGCTCGGGTTCTTCAAGGCCGAGTTCAAAGCGCATCATGAAGTCTACCCAGGCCTGAGGGTTGCGCTTGAGCGCGCCCAGCACGGCGGCGGATTCATCGCGACGCACGCCGTACTCTTCGAAGATCTCGTAAATTTCCTCTTCCTCATCGCGCGTGCGCTCCACAACTTCGCGCTCCTCGCGCAGCCGCTCGTTGCTGTAGTGCTCCGCGTCTCCTTGCGCAGCCAGAAATCCACCAAGCCCCATGGCGATGGAGCCGGCGGCAATTTCCGCCAGACCGGCGAGTACGACCACATGTGCGGAATTAGTCGCGCCGGAAAGGCCGGCCGCAAGCGCAAAGGGAACGGTAAGGCCGTCCGACATGCCGATCACGATGTCCCGGACCAGTTCACTGGATTCGAAGTGCTTTTCAGGGTGGGCGTGGATCTCTGGAGTGGGCATGGTTCGAGGCAGTGTACTTCATTTTATGAAGGGTGGAGGAGTGGCAGGGCACACGGATGCGCGTCCTTTCCGGAGACTCGGGCGTCTATTGAGCAATGATCTAACGGCCTCTTCACAACCGTGTTGCATCTTTACAACCGTGTTCAATATGCGACTCCAATGTGGCGTTTGGAAGGCAGCAGCTAGGGCGTCGCTGGGCTGCGTGCTGGTTTCGTGCCTTTTCGGTAATTCGTCGTTGCGCGCGCAGGAGACGGACGATCAGGGCTGGTCACAGTTCACGCGGGACAACACAATCCGCGGCACGGTCGTCGCGAGCGCGCCGAATGCCTTCACGGTAAAGACGGACAGCGGCGAGCAGTGGCGGTTGGTGTACGGACCCAATACCAGGATTATGAAGCAGGGGCAAGGAGCGAAGCCGGCCGACATTCACAACGGAGACATGGTGTTTGCTGCCGGTAATCTGGATGCGAAGAAGCGCCAGGTAGGGGCGGCGATCCTGATCGGCGTGGATGCCGCCGAGGTGGAGAAAGCAAAAGAGGGCCTGGGCAAGACCTGGTCGGCGGGCAAGGTGACGGCGGTCTCCGGTGCCCGCATCAGCATTCAGCGGCTGGATGGCGTAGCACAAACGATCGTGGTGGACGAGAACACATCCTTTCGCCTGCGGGGTGATTCGGTAACGCTGGCAGATGTGAAAGTGGGAGGGGGCGTGCGCGCGGAAGGACACATTGAGAATGGCGCGTTCACGGCTACGGTGCTGCACCTCTTCAATCCGAGTGGCCACGAGCCCTGGCTCGACGCCGGGGCACAGGGGCGTTGATGCGCACAGCGATATTAGCCGGGCGCGGGTTTCCGTTGATGATGCTGCTTGCACTTGCGAGTGCGCATGCTCCGGGGCAGCAGGGTGCGACGCCTGCTCCACAGGCACAGCCATTGCAGGGGAATACGCAGTCTGGCGAGGTGGTGGCCGATGCCAAGCCCGCCCAAGCCGGCGCAGGCGCCACCGTGCGAGGCACGGTGCGTTCGGGCAGCACGCCGCTGCCGGGAGTGAGCCTTACCGCGACGAACACGCTGACCGGGACGAAGTACACCACGGCCACGGACGTCAATGGCAACTTCGCCATGCGCATTCAGGAGAACGGACGGTACGTGCTCCGCACGGAGTTTGCAGGCTTCGCTCCGATCACGAAAGAGGTGGTGCTGCATGGGGGCGCGCCGGAGCAGCGGACGGAGTTCGCTTTATTGCTCGCCTCGCGACAGCAACAACTCGAGAGCATGCAGGAGAAGAGCGCTTCTTCGCAGGGTCGTCCCTCTGCAAACGGCATGCGCCAATACCAAGGAAATGGCGCGCAAAGCCTTGGATTGCTCGCGGGCAACCTGGGTGCGATTGCCGCAGGAAGTGAAGGGGCGGCCAACGGCGCTGCGCTTCCTTCGATTGCGGGAAACAGTGACTTCGGGAGCGAGTCCGTGGCCGTCGCGGGCCAGAGCGGGACCACGAATCCGCTGGCCGGCGTGAATATGGACCAGCTTCGGGACAACATAGAAGATCTGCAGCAGCAGCAGACGCTGGCGCAGATTCCCGGTGCGGGTGGGGCGGGCGGACGCGGCGGTCCGGGTGGCTCCGGCGGTCCGGGTGGCTCCGGCAGTCCGGGTGGTGGCGGATTTGGAGGACGCGGGGGCTTCGGTGGCCCGGGCGGCTTTGGCGGTCGGGGCATAAACTTCCGCAAGCTGAAGCCCAATGTTCCGCACGGCGCGATCTTCTGGAACGGCGGCAACAGCGCGCTCGATGCGAAGGACTTCGCCATCCGCGGGCAACAGATTGCGCAGCCGAATTACAGCTCCAACCACTTCGGATTGACCTTCGTGGGGGCGCCGTACATTCCCAGGCTGCTCACCCACGACCAGAAGGATTTCCTGTTTTTCACGGTTGCCGGGCAGCGCGCATCCTTACCATTCGACCAATACGGGACAGTGCCCACGGCAGCAGAGCGGGGCGGCAACTTCTCCGGGTTGACCACGCCGAGCGGTCTTCCAGTGACCATCTATGACCCGAAGACGGGGCAGCCGTTTGCGAACAATACGATCCTCCCAGATCGCATCAGTCCGCAGGCACGTGCGTTGCTGGACTACATTCCCCCGCCGAACCTGCCGACAACGAGTTTCCAGAACTACCAGCGGCTGACCACCGCGGAAACCAACACGACCACCGTAGGAATGCGCTACACGCGCACCTTTGGCGGGGGATCCGCAGTGTCTTCGATGATCCAGCAATTCATGGGTGCAAGCGCGCCCGGGCTGCGGCAGAGCATCAACGCGAACTTCAACTACAGCCATGCCGCGGCCGATGAGTTGAACCTGTTTCCGCAGCTCGGAGGCAAGCAGCAGACCCATCAGTACTCGCTGCAGTTGGGGTACACGCTGGGCCTTAACAAACTGACGAACAACTTTGGCGTGAACTGGAACCGGACAAATACGGAGCTTTCGAATTACTTCACGGGCAAGCAGAATATCGCCGGCGAGCTGGGTCTCAACATCCTGAATGGGGCAGCGGCGAACCCCATCAACTACGGGCTGCCCAGCGTGACGCTGACGCAGTTCAGCGGGCTCAATGAGCAGCAGCCGAGCTTCCAGCTCAACCAGAGCGTGGGACTTTCGGAATCGAGCTCCTGGGTACATGGCAAGCACAACGTGAAATTCGGAGGCGACTTCAAACGGGTGCACCTGGACCTGATCGGAGAGGCGAACTCGACCGGAACCTTCTTCTTTACCGGCTTCGCGACGCAAGCGCCTGGAGCCAGCTCCATTAATGGAACTGGCGGCGCGGGGCCAAGCGGAGTGTCCACGAACGGGTCGGCACTGGCTGATCTTCTGTTGGGTTTGCCGCAGCAGACCTCGCTCCAGGCGCCGTACCAGAAGGCGTACCTGCGCGAGAACGTGTACGACGCATATATGCAGGACGATTGGCGACTGCTGCCGAATTTCACCGTGCTGGCGGGGCTGCGGTATGAGTACTTCTCGCCTTATGCGGAGAAGAACGACCGGCTTGCGACACTCGACCCAGGCAACAACTTCGCGAGCGTAGCGACGGTGATGCCGAATGGCATCGGTGCTTTCACGGGCAAGTATCCGCGGACGCTCATCTATCCCGAGCGCGATGATTTGTCGCCGCGCGTAGGGTTCGCATGGCGGGCGGTGCGCAATACCGTGGTGCGGGGCGGCTATGGAGTGAACTTTGCGAACGGGCAATATGTGAAATTCGTGCAGAACCTGGCCTTCCAGCCGCCCTTCGCGGATGTGCAGGTGAACGAGGCGACAAGCGGGGCCGCCATCACGCTGCAGAACGGATTCAACGCAGGGCAGTCGCTCGGAAGCTACTCGGTGAACAAGAACTTCCGCTTGCCCTATGTGCAGGTTTGGAACCTCGATGTGCAGCGCACACTGCCGCTGGGCATTGTGCTGAACGTGGGTTGGAACGGAGCAAAGGGAACCCGGCTGGACATCGTGACGGCGCCCGGACGGTCTGCGACGGGCTCACTGAGCGGTACCTTCTATGATTATGAAGACTCGGTAGCCTTCTCGAACTACAACGCGGGTACGGTGCGGCTGCGTAAGCGTCTGGCGAACGGAGTAGCCGTAGGCGCGACGTATACCTATGCTCACGCGATCGACAATGCGAGCTCGATCGGAGGCAATGGCGGGACCGGCACGGTGGTGGCGCAGAACTGGCAAAACCTGCTTGCGGAAGAGTCCAATTCGCCATTCGATATACGCCACCAGCTCAAGGGTGATTTCCTTTATGAGCTGCCCTTCGGCCCCGATGCGCACTATCTTTCGAACGGACGCTGGCTGTCGCACGCGGTCAGCAATGTGTCGCTGTCCGGGAACTTTGTCTTCGCAACCGGCGAGCCGCTCACGCCGCATTATGAGGCGGACATCGCGGACGTGGCGCGCGGAAGTGCTGGCTCTCTGCGGCCAAACCGCGTGTATGGCACGTCGATTACTGCGGGCGGAGGCACGATCCGGAACTGGTTCAACAAGGGAGCGTTTGCGGCGCTGCCTTCGGACCAGGTGTACGGCAGCGCTTCACGTTATTCCATTCCGGGGCCGGGCACGGTTCAGTTCAACATGTCCGTTGCCAAGACCATTCACCTTACAGAGACACGGACCTTCGAGGTGCGAGCCACGGCAGATAACGCGTTCAATACGGTGCAATATGCGGGCGTGGACACGACGCTTGAATCCGGGACCTACGGGCAGGTCACCTCGGCTGCTCCCATGCGGCAGTTCACGTTTCTAGCGCGATTCCGGTATTGAGGCCGACACCTGTGCGTCGTTTGATCAGAGCTCTCGCGGTATTGCTGCTCCTCGCTCCCAGCGTATGGGCGCATGCGCAGGACGAGCAGCAGCCAGCTTCCAACTTCACGCTGAAGGTGGAAAACGACCTGGTCCTGACCAATGTGGTGGTGCGGGATAAGAAAACCGGCGAGCCCGTGCGGGGGTTGACGCGGGACGATTTCACCATCTCGGAGAACGGGAAGCCGCAGAGCATTCTTTCATTCGACTTCGAGAGTATCGACCGAGCCACGCCGCTGAACGAGGCGATGGTGAGTGGGCGCTCCGGTCAGCTAGTCCTGGGCAAGGGCGCCGGTACCGGGAGCGCGGAGCAGCTGCGCGATCACCGGCTGATCATCCTGTTTTTCGATCTCACCTCGATGCAGCCGGAAGATATCGAGCGCTCCGTAGAGGCGGCCCGCAACTTCGTCACCCGGCAGATGCAGCCCGCCGATCTGGTGGCAGCGGTTTCGCTTGATTCCTCCCTGTCTGTCGATCAGGATTTCACGGCCGACAAGCAGCGACTGCTTGCTGCATTGAGCGCCTACAACGGTACGCAGCCCCAGGGATTCAGCGCGGGCGCGACCTCAACCACTAACCAAACGGAGGATGCAAGCTCCTTTACTCCGGATGAGAGCGAGTACAACGACATCAACACGGACCGTGAGCTCTTCGCGCTCGGGTCCATTTCGCGGTCGCTCGCCTATTTGAACCAGAAGAAGTCGCTGCTGTATTTTTCCGGAGGGCTGGAGCGCAACGGGATCGAGAACCAGGCATCTCTGCGCGCAGCGGTGAATGCGGCGGTGCGGTCCAACCTGTCGATCTACAGTGTGGACGCGCGAGGGCTCGAAGCAATTACGCCGCTGGGAGACGCCTCCACGGGAAGCTTGCGCGGAACAACTGCGTACAACGGTGCTGCGCTGCAGAACAACTTCGACAGCAATTTCAACTCGCAGGAGGTCCTGTCCACGCTGGCTACCGACACCGGCGGGAAGTTCTATGGCGATTCCAACGACTTCGCCCCAGCTTTTGCGCGCATGGAGCAGGACACCTCGGCATACTACGTGATCGGGTTCCGCTCGACGGATCCAGCCCGCGACGGGCGCTACCGCAAGCTGACCGTGAAGGTGAACCGTCCGGACGTGAAGCTGGAATACCGGCCCGGCTACTACGCCCCCGCAGACTACCGGCACTCCAACCATGAGGACCGCGAGCGGCAACTGGAGGAGCAGCTTCGCAGCGACCTGCCGGCGACAGATGTAGCCGTGTACCTGGCTGCGTACTACTTCCGCGAAGAAGCAGGAACACCGGCCAGGCCACCACGGTACACGGTGCCCATTGCCTTGATCGTTCCGGGCTCGCAGATTCCGTTTGTGAAGGGCGGCAACCGGGACAAGGCGACGCTCGACATTCTTGGAGAGGTGAACGACGCAGCCGGTCACCCTATTGGTGACGTGCGGCAGACGGTCAAGCTGGCGATCGACCAGGCGCAGCAGGTGACGCGCAAGAACATCCAGTATGCAACCAGCTTCACCCTGCCTCCGGGAAAATATCAACTGAAATTCGTGGTGCGCGAGAACGAGACGGGGCGCATGGGCTCGTTCGTTTCCGGGATCACGGTACCGGACCTGACGAAGTCGCCGGTAAAGCTTTCGTCCATCGTGCTGTCCAGCCAGAGGATGCCGGCGGCGAAGGCATCCGGCAAGGAATCCGATCCGCTGGTGCAGAGCGGCCTGCTCTGGATTCCCAACGTCGCACACGTGTTTCATCCGGAACAGCATTTGTATCTCTTGTATGAGGTGTACGATCCGTCGCATGGCCACGACGGGCCGCAACAGCAGCCAGCAATGGGCGCGAAGGCTTTACCGGCTGGGCCTTCGGGGCCCCATGTGCTTACGTCGATTGAGTTCCTGTCGGGTTCGACCAAGGTCTATGAAACGCCAGTGGTGGAGGCGACGCGCACCAACGAGCCCGGCGGAAATGCCATCGCCTTCCAGTTCGATGTGCCGCTGACCGCGCTTAAGCCGGGGCTGTATACGTGCCAGGTCAATGTAATCGATGACAACGCCGTCGCATTTGCCTTTCCCCGGAGCGCGCTGCTGATTCGTTGATGGAATGCGGCGAGAACTTTCGGGCGACTGGTGGTTGCAAATGATCGCAAAACGGGGCTAATCTGGCTCGCGCTGCTGCAGGGAGCAAGATATTGCTCTGTAATGCAGGCACCGTTACCTTTCTGGGGGCCCCATGCGTCATCGTCTACACCAAGGTCAGCCGCTGCTCCGGCTGGCATTCCTGCTCGCCATCCTTGCCGCTCTTCACTCTTCAGCGTGGGCGCAATTCAATGCCAGCCTTTCCGGAACAGTGCAGGATACTTCCGGCGCTGTGGTCAGCGGCGCAACCGTCACGCTGACCAACAACGGTACCCAGGCGGTAAAGACGGCGACGAGTTCCGCCCAGGGCTACTATGCTTTTAACGAGCTTGCGCCCGGCGCGTACACGTTAGCAGCAGCCGCCCCGGGCTTTCAGGGATCCACACAGGCGATCACGCTGGCGGCGGAGACGCCGCGCAATATCGACATCAAGCTCCCGGTGGGCGCCGCCGCCCAGACGGTCACTGTGTCTGCGAACGATGTTCCTGTGCTGAACACGGCTGACGGGAGTGTAGGCACAACCATCTCTGCGGCGGATGTGACGCGCCTGCCTACCTTTGGGCGCGACCCGTATGAACTGCTGCGCACAACGCCGGGCACGACCATGGACGCGGCGCGGAGCGGTACGGGCGGCAGCGTGTCGCTGCCTAATAACAACGGCCCGGGGCAATCGAACTTCGGCATATTCCAGACGGAGAACCAGGTGCAGGCGTCTGCCGCCGGACAGCGGCTCACGTCGAACTCATTTCTCATCGATGGCGTCAGCGTGGACAGCCTGGTGCATGGCGGGTCGGCTATTGTGACGCCCAACCCGGAGTCCGTGGCACAGATCTCCGCGACGAGCAGCAACTTCGACGCGACCGAGGGCCGCAACGTGGGCCTGATCGTACGCACTGTAACCAAGAGCGGCACGAACGATATACATGGCAGCCTGTTCTTTCAATACGACGAGCCCGGCCTGAATGCGTTCAATAAATATGGCGGCCCGGCGGGTGCGCTTCCCACGCGCGTGGAAAACAAGCAACGCGAGTGGGCGGCCAGCATCGGCTTTCCCTTGTGGAAGGACAAGCTCTTCTTCTTCGGCTCTTATGAGGGCGTGAAGAATGCGAACAACAGCTTTTCGGAGCAGTATGTCACCACCCCGCAGTTTCGCGCTGCGCTGGGGGCGGCACGCGGCAACGGAATCGTGGGCAACGTGCTTTCCTCGCCCGGCGCCGCGCCGCATGTAATCAAGGTGCTGAACACGCTTTGCGCCAACGTGCAGCCCAATCCTACCCCAACCACGGCCGCTCCCAACCCGGCGCCGACCTGCCAGGAAGTTCCCGGTGGCGTGGATGTGGGATCGCTGACCGGCGCCGTTGGCCAGTATGCGGCAACGCCTACCATTGGTGGAGGACTGGACGGGGTTCCGGATATTCAGTTCGCGCAAATCGTGACGCCGGCGAACTTCCGCGGCAATCAGTTCAACGGACGCGTGGATTGGAACATCACGCAGCGCGACCAGCTTGCCGCCAGCTTTTTCTTCGTCAAGCTGGACCAGAACAGCGGCGACGCGAGCACGGGCGGGCAGGCCATCTCGACCGTACCCTTCAAGCCTTTCAACTCTTCCGGAACGCTGGTTTATATCCACACCTTCAACACGAACCTGGTGAATGAGGCGCGCGGCCAACTACACGCGCTTCGCGGACAACCAGATCAACGACTCCAGGGGCGTGGTGAACTGGGGAATCCCGCAGTTTGAAGTCCAGAACTATACCTTTGGGCGCTTGCATTCGGGGGTGGCGGCCAGCACGGACACGCCGGCAATTCTGGCGCAGAATACGTATGAGTTCCGCGACACGCTGGTGCAGAACTTCGGCGCACACACCATCCGCTACGGAGGGCAGGTCCGGTGGGAGCAGGACAACGACAACCTGGGCGGCCTGGCGCGGCCGGACTATGTCTTCGCCGGAATTTGGAACTGGGCGAACGATGCGCCTGTCTTCGAGCAGATCGCGGTGAACCCGGCGACCGGCGGACCGCCGAATGCGCAGCATTACTTCCGCGACCACGACATCGCGGCCTTTGTGCAGCATGACTGGAAGGTGACGCCGAACTTCACGTTGAACACAGGCTTGCGGTGGGAGTACTTCGAGCCGCTGTATAACAAGGGATTTCCGACCTATGTGCCGACGTTTGGGCCGACATACGATACCTATCTCAGGAGCGCGGTGCTTGCGCCGAAAAATCACCTCTTCAATTCGAATTACAACAATTGGGGTCCCAAGTTAGGCTTCGCCTGGACACCTTCGCAGACCAACGGGAAGATGGTGCTGCGGGGCGGGTTCGGCATCTCCTATGACCGGCTGGACGACGTGCTGTTTCTGAATACTTATCAGAACGGTCCTTCCTATTTTCAATTCGGGCTGTGCTGCGGAGATGCCACGCATCCAGCTTCTTCGACGCACATTGTCTTTGGCACGGGAAGCAGCGATTCGCCCTTCAGTTATGCCCCGAATCCGTATTTGAAGGTGGGCCTCGACCCCGTAACCGGCATTCCCGTTGGAGCGGGCGAGATCGATGTTTACGGCGCCGCTCAGCGGACAGCACAACCCATTCTGTACTCCATGTCCTTGCAAACGGAGTATCAACTGCCCCATGACCTTGTGGCCGGAGTGGGATATCAGGGGAGCCTTGGGCACCACTTCCCGCGGCTTGTAGACCAGAATTTCCTCTACCCAACCTGCTCGACGGACGCTACGGGCACCTGCCTTCCGAATACTACTTCGCCCTTCAGCAACGCCTATGTACCGACAGACGATGTGTATACCAACTACAACGGGGTGAACCTGTCGCTCGCAAAAAGATTTACGCACGGTTACAATATCAATGGCTCCTACACCTTCTCCAAGAGCATGGACCAGCTCTCGAACGAGGGGCCTGGCTGCGAGTTCCAACCAGACCAACCCGGCGTTCCCGGCGACTGAATACGGGCCGTCGGACTTCGATGCGCGGCACCGTGTGACCGTCTCCGGCAACTGGGATCTGCCCAAGTACAACAACGGGCACGGCCTAGTCGGCGAGATAGTAAGCGGCTGGCAGATCAACGGCATCTACACCTACCACACTGGCTTTCCCTGGACGCCGGTAACAGGACAGCCCACGGTTGCATTTGTGCAGAGCGCTGCGACGATTGCGCCCACGCGGCCCACCGTTTACTACGGCGGAGCGCATAACTCCTGCTCCAACAATGCTTACATCAATGGGACCAACTTCGCGGGTATTCAAAACACCACGGCGAGCGCGGTGAACCCGGGCGCGCCGTATTTCCTGGTGGGCAAGACGGCGAAACCGGGGCAGCCGGCAATCGGGCGCAACTCCTGGAATGGCCCCTGCTACATGGACACCGACCTGAGCCTGGCCAAGACGCAGAGCTTCAGCGTCATGGGGCATGAGTCGACGTTCAAGTTCCAGGCCAATGCCTACAACCTCTTCAACAAGGAGAACCTTACGCCGATCGGCTTCGGTTCTCCCAATGCCACGATCGAGAACAGCCTGTTTGGGCTGTCTCCGACCGCAGATGCGGGACGCGTGATCGAGTTCTTCGCGCGTATCGATTTCTGACAAGGCATGACGCACAGACAAGAAGGCCGGGATCGCGATCCCGGCCTTCCTGTCTTCGAGCTCAGTACTGGAGACTCAATGCTGGCTCTTGCTCTCGTCCTTGTCTTTATCTTTGTCAGTTCCGCCACCCTTCGCGGCCTTCTTCCGAGTCCGCCAGAAGGTGTCCTGCAGCCGGGCGCGGTCGGCTGCGTAGAGTTCTTCCAGCCGCAGGTGCGCTTCGCGAAGGGGAAGCTCCTCGATTTCCAGAACCTCGACCATTTTGACCTGGTGCCAGGGGTAGATGTGGCGGCCGCGCAGCAGAAAACCGGAGCTGGCCCAGCTTGCAATGAGGGCGTTGACCTCGTTCTTCACGTCTTCTTCGTGTTTGATTGGCAGCAGGTCGAAGGCTTCGCCGTTCACCAGATGCGCCTTTACGTGCGCAATAAGAAGGACCTTCGGTTGGTGCTCCTGCCCATTGCCGCTGTGTTCGTTTTCGCTATTGTTTGCCTGGGTGTCAGCCACGTGTGCTCTCTCCGGGGCTCGCAGGGCGGGGAACTCCTGCGGCGCGTTCACCCTTAGGATGAGGAGCAGGGCGAAGAGGAATCGGATTTCTTCGCGAGCGGGAGTTTTGAGGGATCGCGAGGCAGACTGGGGCGGCTAGCGGGGATCGAACCTGAACTGTAGGCAATCAAACGCAGTGCAACGGTTATGGGCGGCACCAGAACCATGCACGAAATGACACGATTAGCAGTAAGACCGGAAATGGCCCTTATAAACCAGGCAGGGTACCGTAGAAACCGTGAAATAAGTATCCATCAAGCCTGGTGAAGATCCCCTTCTAGACTCTCGCACCGAGTGTTTCGCGAGTGCATCTGCTGTATGCCACCCAACTGTATTGTGAGCTGCCATTTAGTAGTAGGAAATTTCAGTGATTACCATCCGGAAATACTAGACAGTATGCGTTTGGCTGTTTAGCCAAAGCGAATGGTGGCAGAACAAAGCGAAAGCCTGCGCATGTACATGGAGGAGCGCAGGAGGATACTGGATAGACTTCGAAAGAAGTCGCCTAACGACGTGGCGCTGCTTGAGGCGTTAGACAAACTGATCACTAGCAAGCGCCATGGCGAGGGTGAATACTCACGCTTCAAACATGGATTCGACGCAATCACCGAGTACTTCATCGATACGGGAAATAAGCCGATTCGCCGTCGAGAACTAGAAGCGGCGGTCATTCGCGAGGGCTGGCGCTCCGATCTCCCCGCGACGCGGCGCAGCTTCCGGATCACCCGGTCGGTCGGTGCCCATCTCAAGAGCGGCGAACTGGTGTATGAGCCGTCCCAGGATAGCGCGCTTGAGGTGATCCAGATGTCGGAGGACTACTACGCGACTCTGGCGCAGGGTGAGGACGAGGACTGATGGCTGTTGTGCCGAGGAGTTGGCGCTCCGAGTGGCCGCTATAAATCAACCGTTACAGATGCGGCGGGCGGGCGAAGAAGTACACATCCATCTCACGGCTCTGCGCGTCTGCGTCGATGACTGCTTTTTGCTGGCATATCCGCTGGGTTGGCAATGATGGCGATAAACCGCCGCTCCCGCTGCCCTAGCCTTCGTATGATCCGGTAAGCGTAGAGCAGCAGAAGCGTGTAGCCAATGGTGAGGGGCAGGGTCATTGCGGCCGCCAGCAAGGTCGTCCAGATGGTATTACCGCAGGAGATGAGGATCGCATGAGCGGTCTAAAGTGACCCTAAAGATGACCCGCGTGGCGCTAAGTTGTTCATTCTCTGGGGCGGCTAGCGGGGATCGAACCCGCGACACCCGGATCCACAGACCGGTGTTCTGCCACTGAACTATAGCCGCCGTGTGACTTGGTGATTTTAGCATCTTCCCGGAACGGTATGCCTCGCGAAAGGCCGGCTGCATCCTAAAGCCGCATGGGTCTCAGGGGCGGTATGGCAGACGGGCAAAGAACGACGGCGACTTTCGATAGCCCGGAAGAGCGGCTTGTGCCCCGTCTGGGGCCGGCCACCGGCCTGTTAAGCGATAGCAATCTGGACGCCTTCACACACCTGCTCGACGACCGGTTTCGCATACCGGGCACGCCGATTCGGTTCGGGCTGGATGGCATCATCGGTCTGGTTCCGGGGCTGGGCGATATCGCGGGCGGCGTGCTTTCCTGTGTGATCATAGCAGCGGCGTGGGTGCGCGGAGTGCCGTACGTCACGCTTCTGCGCATGCTGGTAAACCTGGGCGTGGATGTCATCGTGGGTATGGTCCCGATCCTGGGCGATATGTTCGACATTGCCTGGAAGGCGAATCGCCGGAATTATGCGCTGCTGACGCGCCATGTGACGGAGCCGCGGCGGCATACCTGGCGCGACTGGGTGTTTCTGTTTTCGCTGGCGCTCCTGGCCTGCGCGATCCTGCTCGTTCCAGTTGTTCTGCTGGTCTGGCTGGTTGGTCGCCTGCAGCACGGATAGGCGGCAGGCCAGGCCGTGGCGAGCGGAGTGCTTGATACAATCAGGGGAGTCGGGGCGTAGCGCAGTCTGGTAGCGCATCTGCTTTGGGAGCAGAGGGTCGGGGGTTCGAATCCCTCCGCCCCGACCAGCCTGTCGTCTCTGCAGCGGCTTATTCAACCGACAAGAATGCAAGCCTCCATAGAAACCAGTCAGCGGCCCAGGGAAAATGTCTACCTCGGCACATCCGGGTGGGCTTATGCGAGCTGGAAACCGGGCTTCTATCCAGTGCGGACCTCGGCCAAAAAGATGCTGCCGTTCTATGCCTCGCAGCTCAATACAGTTGAGGTGAATTACACTTTTCGCCAGTTGCCCAAGGTGGCGCTGATCGACCGATGGCTGCGGCAGACTCCGGAGAGCTTCCGCTTTTCTTTCAAAGCCCCGCAGACGATCACGCATGTGCGCAGGCTGCGAGAGTGCGGCGAGGCGCTCGCGGCTTTCCGCGCTGCCATTGCGCCCGCAGTGGATGCGGTGCGCTTCGGGGTCGTGCTGTTCCAGTTACCGCCTACGTTCAAGGGAGACCCTGAGCGGCTGGACGGGTTCCTTCAGGATGCGGCAGGTATGGGGTTGCGGCTCGCCTTCGAGTTCCGGCATGCGTCGTGGTTTACCGATGCGACGTTTGCCATTCTTGAACGGCATGGGGCAGCGCTGTGCGTGGCCGAAAGCGATGAGTTGCAGACGCCGGCGAAGCGAACTGCGCCATTCACTTGCTATCGCCTGCGGAAGAGTGAGTACAGTGAGGCGGAACTGCACGCTGATAGCGCAGCGGCTGCAAGCGGACGGTGACACCGGCGAGGTGTACGCCTACTTCAAGCATGAAGAAGCGCCCGATGGCGCATTGCGCGCCCGCCAGGTGCTCACGGAGGTGCGGGGCGATGAAGCTGAGTGACGCAGCGGCGCCGGTCGAAGATGGCATACTCGACGCGGCCAGGGATGCTGATTTCGGCACGTTCCTGCCGCGGCGCTTTCTCCGCAACGGGCATTTGCAGACGCTTGCAGGCAACTACATGCGCCGGAGTTACGCGCTGCCAGAGCCGGAAGCGCGTGTGATTGAAGTGGAGTCGGCGACGGCACAGCGAGCGGCCAGCCATGTACTGTGCCACTGCCATTGGCAGCCGGCAGAGGTGCGCGGCGAGCGACTGACGGTGCTGCTGGTCCACGGACTCGAGGGCTCGTCCCGTTCGCAGTATGTGCTGGGGAACGCGGCCCGGATGTGGGCGGCGGGGTGGAATGTGGTGCGCATGAACATGCGCAACTGCGGCGGCACGGAGAAATTGTCACCGACACTGTATCATTCTGGCATGTCGGGCGATGTCGGCGCAGTTGTCTCTGCGCTCACGGTCGAACACGAGCTGACCGCCTGGGGTCTGGTGGGATATTCGATGGGTGGCAACCTCGTCCTCAAGTATGCCGGCGAATGCGGAAAAGCGGCGCCTTCGTATCTCAGGGCCGTCGTTGGTGTATCGCCCGCCATGGACCTGGCGCCCTCTGCCGATGCGCTCCATCAGTGGCGCAATCGCGTATACGAATGGAAATTTCTCCGCAGACTTTTGCAGCGATATGCGCGCAAGGTGGCGCTTTTCCCGGAGATCTATGCTCCGGAAAGCAGCAGGGGCGTGCGCAGCCTGCGCGAGTTTGACGAACGCATCACCGCGCGCTATTCAGGTTTCGCGGGAGCGGACGATTACTACCACCGCGCTTCGAGTGCGCGCGTGGCCAGCCGCGTTGCGGTACCCACGCTCGTGCTTCATGCCCTCGACGATCCCTTTGTGCGCATGCTGCCGGAGACGCGGATGGCATTGCTGGAGAACCCGCAGGTGGTGCTCCATGAGCCCTCGCACGGAGGGCACTGCGCCTTTCTGGAGGCGGCAGATGGGTACGACGGCTATTGGGCGGAGAAGGCCCTCTTCAGCTTTCTTCGCCGGGCTGTGGACCAGTAGCCATGGACGCGGAATGGAGCGTCGAAGCTGGGCAGGATGACCCAGTGGTCACCGTGCCCTGGGCGTCCCCGGATGCCGCGGTGCAATTTGTAGACATGCGATCGGGGCCGGCCTGTGTGCACGAGATTACCGAGGCCCAAGCCCATCCCGCGCTTCGGGCCGCGCTGATTCGATTGAACGCGCCTGAAGGCAAGCTGTGGACGGCGAAGTGCGATGCATGGGCGCTTGATGCCGAGGAGCGCGATGGGATTGCGGCGGAGCTGGACGAAGAAACATTCGGGGCTGGCTTCGGCTGTTATATCGATATGCTGGCGCGGGATGACGAGCCCTTTCAAAGTTTCTCTTTTCACGAGCGTATGGCGAGAGCCTGGGTGCATTCGGTGAAAACCAGTGCCGCCGCGCAGAGCCGGAGCGAGTTTGTGGTCCGCCCGGCGCTGGTCGATGCCATCCCCGGCTTCGCTGTCACGGTGTATGTGTGGGCCCTGGGGAATGATGGCGCTTCGGCGTACCGCGTTTGGGAAAGGGTGCTGGAAGAGCTGACCGGGGCGATCCTGCAAATGCCCGTTTCCGACCAAGACGTTACAATGAGCATGCGGGCGAGTAGCTCAATTGGATAGAGCATCAGCCTTCTAAGCTGAGGGTTGTGGGTTCGATCCCCGCCTCGCCCACCATCCACACAGCCGAGGAAAAGCGCGTAGAAAGTCGATCGCACAGCGACCTTTCAGGGGCAAGCAACTGCGGTGGGCCTCACGCAATCGAAGTAAAAGTCTGTAGACTCACGTCAGGACGGATTTCGACAGAAGATGCGAGTACACCGCCATCATTGCCATCATCACCACGTGGAGCACGTGCGGGTGGCATCTTTCGGCGAGTAGAACACTAGAACCGAACAGAAAAAGCGACCCGCAAGTGCAACGAGCACTCGCGGGTTTTGTGTTTTTTGTTGCGCAGATCGGAATCATCGACAAGGAGAGCGACGCGGATGGAGCGGGCAGAACAGGCAGTTGTAATCGATTTTGAAAAAATGGACGGGCTGGCGCCCGCAGTGGTGCAGGATGCGACCACAGGGGACGTCCTGATGGTGGGCTTCATGAACGCGGAAAGCTACGCGAAGACGCAGGAAACCGGATACGTCACTTTCTGGAGTCGCACGCGCGGAAAGCTCTGGATGAAGGGCGAATCGAGCGGCAACCGGTTGAGCATCGTGAGCGCCGCAACGGACTGCGACCAGGACACGCTGCTATTTCGCGTGCTGGTGGAAGGCGACGGACTGGTGTGCCATGAGGGCACGGTGAGCTGCTTCACGCGGCCGGTGGAGATAGAAGCTGCACTCCAGGCTGCCCAATGACGGGCCCGCTGCAAAAGCTCAAGCTGGGCATCCCAAAGGGAAGCCTGCAGGATGCCACCATCGCGCTTTTTGAACGGGCGGGCTGGCGCATTTACGCGAATGGACGTTCGTATTTCCCGACCATCGATGACAGCGAGATCGAATGTATGTTGATCCGCGCACAGGAGATGGCGCGCTATGTCGAGAAAGGCGTGCTTGATGCTGGACTTACTGGTATCGATTGGGTGGTTGAAAGCGGACTTGATGTGGAAAGCGTCACCAGTCTGACCTATGCCAAGCAGAGCCGGACGAAGGTGCGCTGGGTGCTGGCTGCGCCGGAGGATTCGCCTTTCCACAGGGCGGAGGATTTAGCCGGGAAGACGGTCGCGACGGAACTGGTGGAGGTCACGAAGCGGTATTTTGCCGAGAAGCATGTGCCTGTGAAAGTCGAGTTCAGTTGGGGCGCAACGGAGGTGAAGCCGCCGACCCTGGCCGATGCGGTGGTGGAGGTGACGGAAACGGGCAGTTCGCTGCGGGCGAACCGGCTGCGCATTCTCGATACGGTGATGGAAAGCGAGACGCACCTGATCGCCAACCAAGCCGCATACAGCGATCCCTGGAAGCGCGAGAAGATTACCAACCTGGCGCTCGATGCTCAACGGTGCGATCGCGGCACAGGGCCAGGTGGGCATGATGTTAAACGTGCGCAAGGAGCACCTGGATCGCGTGCTGCAGGTGCTGCCGGCATTGAACTCGCCTACTGTTTCCCCGCTGCGCGATGCGGAGTGGGTTGCGGTGAATACCATTCTGGACGAAAGAGTGGTGCGAGACGTTCTGCCGAAGCTCAAGGCGGCCGGGGCGACCGGCATTGTGGAATATCCGCTGAACAAGATCGTGCTGTAGCGCAGGGAGGACCGGGATAGATGAAGTGGATAGAAGCGAGCGGTCGCGGCGCCCAGCGCGCGGAACGGCTGCTGCGGACGCTTGAACGGCGTGGCGCCTCGGGGCTGGACAGGGTGAGGCCGCGCGTGGAGCGC
This sequence comes from uncultured Acidobacteriaceae bacterium, assembly GCA_963767705.1. Lineage (GTDB taxonomy): Bacteria > Acidobacteriota > Terriglobia > Terriglobales > Acidobacteriaceae > CAWCJL01. The sequence continues at coordinate 337,920 of CAVYEO010000001.1, forward strand.
ATTGTCGATTGCGTGCGCCGCGGGGGCGATCGAGCGCTCAAGGCCTATAGTGTCAAGCTGGACGGAATATCGAAACAGCAGCCATTACGTATTCCCGCCGAGGTGCTGCGTGCGGCGTGGCGAGAGGCGCCGATGTCCACGCGAAACGCTCTCGAAGCCGCCGCTGCCAACATAGCGGACTTCGCCTACCGCCAGATGCCGGAAGAGTGGGATTTGCACCCGCGAAGCGGTGTGACGGTAGGGCAGCGAGTGCGTCCGCTCGGCTCGGTCGGATGCTATGTGCCCGAGCGGGCGGCATCCGCTGCCTTCGACCCTGCTGATGGCCGCGGTGCCGGCGCATGTGGCGGGCGTACGGCAGATTGTCGTTGTTTCACCTCGGCCGGCGCGTGAAACGCTGGCCGCGGCCGGGCATGCTGGGCATTGAGCACTTTTACCAAATCGGCGGGGCGCAGGCCATCGCTGCCTTGGCCTATGGCACCGAAACCGTGCCACGTGTGGACAAGATTGTTGGCCCCGGCAACCTGTACGTGACGGCTGCCAAACGGTACGTGGCGTTCGATTGCGGCATCGACATGCTCGCCGGGCCGACGGAGATCGTGGTGGCGAGCGAACGGGGCGACCCGGCGCTGATTGCTGCCGACCTGGTCGCGCAGGCGGAGCACGATCCCGAGGCTCTGGCGATTCTGATTACCGCGAATAAGTCTTTGGCGAAAGGCGTGCTTGCTGAAGTCAAGCGGCAGGCCAGGGGCAATCCGATTGCGCGAAAGTCGCTGGGGAAAAGCGGCGTCATTTTTGTAACAGGAACGATGGCAGAAGCCCGGACCTTCACCAATCGGCTGGCTCCTGAGCACCTCACCGTGGACAGCGCGGAGGACCTCCAATGGGTGAAGAACGCCGGATCGGTATTCGTCGGGAACTGGTCCGCGCAGCCGCTGGGAGACTATATTTCCGGACCCAACCACACCTTGCCCACAGGCGGTGTGGCGCGCGTGCGCGGCGGGCTGAGCGTCCTCGATTTCGTGAAGCTGATTACCATCCAGGAGTACACGGCGGAAGGCGTACGGGCGCTGGGACCGGCGGCCATGGCGCTTGCCGGGATGGAAGGCCTGCCGGGCCATGCAGAAGCAATTCGCAGGAGAATGCCCGATGCGTAACACCGCCGTGAGCCCCAGGCCGCGCGCAGCCGTGGAGCGTATGAAGGAGTACCATCCTCCGCTTGGCGAGCGCGACGGCCTGCGGCTCGACTTCAACGAGAACACGACTGACTGTTCACCGAAGGTGATCGAGGCTTTGCAGGGGATCACCGCGACCGATCTGACGCGGTATCCGGAGCGCGAAAGCGTGGAAGCGCTGGTCGCTGTTGACTTCGGCGTGCGACCCGAGCAGGTGCTGCTTACCAATGGTGTGGATGAAGCCATCCACGTATTGTGCCAGGCCTTTCTCGATCGGGAAGACGCGATGCTGTTGCCGGTGCCGACCTACTCCATGTACGAAGTGTATGCGTCGGCCACCGGGGCGCGGGTCGATCGCGTTGCGTCCGGTGCGGATTTCGCCTTTCCGTTCGACGCGCTGTATACCGCAATACGGCCGGAGACCAAGCTCATTGCCATTGCCAATCCCAACAGCCCGACCGGCGGCACAGCCACGCGAATGCAGATTCTGGAGTGCGCGAACGCCGCCCCGCAAGCCCTGGTGCTGGCGGACGAGGCGTATTTTCACTTCTTCGGCGAGAGTGTGATCGATCAGGTCGGAGAGGTGCCGAATCTCGTAGTGGCGCGCACGTTCTCGAAAGCCTACGGGCTCGCGGGGTTGAGGCTAGGCGCGCTGGTGGCGAGCGAAGAGGTGATGTACTGGCTGCGGCGCGTCATCTCGCCTTACAGCGTGAACCAGTTGGCGCTCGCCTGCTTGCCCGCGGCGCTTGCAGACACCGAGCACCTGCGCTGGTACGTGGACGAGGTGCGTGCGGCTCGCGCGGAGCTTGTCGCGGCCCTATCCGCCCTGGACGTGCAGTTTTGGCCCAGCGCCGCTAACTTCGTGTTGACCCGTATCGGCGCCAAGCATGATGCGTTTGTGAAGGCGATGCGAAAGCGTGGCGTGTTAACACGCGACCGCTCGGGCGATCCCGGCTGCGACGGCTGTGTGCGCATTACCGTTGGCACGCGGGAGCAGATGCGAACTGGAGTACAGGCATTGGCCGAGTCATTGGCGGAGATCGGATGGACAAGGGCATGAGCCAAGCGAAAACGGCTGAGCTGCGGACAGCGGCGATCGATCGCAAGACCAACGAAACCGAGATCGCCCTCGCGCTCACCATTGAAGGCAGCGGGCAATACCAGGTACAGACCGGCATCCGCTTCTTCGATCACATGCTGGAGCTCTTTGCCCGGCATGGTGCTTTCGATCTGCAATTACGCTGTGCTGGCGACCTGGACGTGGACCAGCACCATACGGTCGAGGATGTCGGGATTGCGCTGGGCGAGGCCTTTGACCGCGCGCTTGGCGATAAGAAGGGCATCATGCGCGCGGGCTATTTTGTGATGCCCATGGATGAAACGCTGGCTGTAGCCGCGGTAGACCTGAGCGGGCGCGTGGCCTGCGTGGTAAAGACCAAGGTCAAGAAGCGCCAGGTGGGCGACCTGCAAAGTGAACTGGTGGAAGACTTTTTTGAGGGCTTTGCGCGCGGGGCCCGCGCCAATGTGCATTTGAAGACACTGTACGGGCGATCGAACCACCACAAAGTGGAGGCGTTATTCAAGGCGTTTGCGCGTGCGTTGCGCGTGGCCTGTTCGCGAGACAAACAAATGGCGGAGATGCTGCCCAGCACCAAGGGCCTGCTGTGATCGCGGTCATTGATTACAAGGCCGGCAATCTCACCTCCGTAGTGAAGGCGCTGCGGGCGGTGGGCGCGGAGCCGGAGATCACGGCGGACCCGGCGGTAGTGCGCCGTGCCGAAAGAATCGTGCTGCCGGGTGTCGGGCATTTCTCCGCGACACGGGCCCTAGCTTCGGCGGGGTTGGACTGCTGCTGTCCGCGACAGCATGGACAGGGGCACGCCCTTTCTGGGCATCTGTGTAGGGCTGCAGTGGCTTTTTGAGGGCAGCACGGAAGCTGATGATGCGCAGGGCCTGGGCATTTTTCCGGGTCTTTGCGAGCGTTTCCCGGGCCCGTTGAAAGTTCCGCATGTCGGCTGGAACTCCATCGAGGTCGATCCGGCTTCGCGCATTCTTCGTGGGATCGAGAACGGGAGTTTCGTGTACTTCACCCATAGCTACCGGGCGCCGCAAGTAAAAGAAACAGTCGCGGTTGCCGAATACGGCGAGCCGTTCAGCGCGGCGGTCGAGCGCGGCAACGTCTTCGGCATCCAGTTCCATCCGGAGAAGTCGGGCGAAGCTGGACTACGGGTGCTCCGGAATTTCATGGAGATCGAAGACGCATGTTGACGAAGCGCATCATCGCCTGCCTCGACGTGAGGGATGGCCGCGTGGTGAAAGGCGTCCGCTTCCTGCGATCTGCTGGATGCAGGCGATCCGGCGGAGCTGGCCCGGCGGCACGCGGACTCCGGCGCGGACGAGATCGTGTTGCTGGACATCACCGCCACGCATGAAGGGCGATCGACGCTGATCGATACGGTCCGGCGCACGGCACGCGAGCTCTTTGTGCCGTTTACGGTGGGCGGCGGCGTGCGCTCTGCCGAGGATGCTGCTGCGGTCTTCGATGCGGGCGCCGACAAGATCAGCATCAACTCGGCTGCGGTGGCGCGTCCGGATTTGATTGACGCGATTGGACGAAATTTCGGGGCGCAGGCCGTGGTGGTGGCAATCGATGCGCGTCGGCCTCGCGATGTCGCTGAGTCGGCGGATGCAGCGGAAGTGTTTGTAAGCGGGGGGCGTACCCCGGCGGGAAAGCGCGTGCTGGACTGGGCGCGGGAAGCGGAGGACCGCGGCGCGGGTGAAATCCTGCTGACCTCGATGGATGCGGATGGCACGCGCGCCGGGTTTGATTGCGAACTGACAGCGCTTGTCAGCGATGCGGTACGCATCCCGGTGATCGCCTCCGGTGGCGCGGGAACAGCCAGGCATTTTGCCGAGGTCTTTCGCGAAGGGAAAGCCGATGCGGCCCTTGCCGCCAGTATCTTTCACTTCGGCATAGCAGACGTGCGCGCGCTCAAGCAGGAATTGAGCAGCGAGAATATTCCGGTGCGGCTTCCATGCTGATTCCTTCGATCGACCTGATGGGTGGCCGCATTGTCCAGTTGGTAGCGAGGCGCAGAATTGAAGCTGGCCTTTGATGACTTCGACCTCTGGATCGATCGCTTCGCAAGCTACCCGATGGTGCAGCTGATTGATCTTGACGCAGCGATGGGGCAAGGCGAAAACCGTGCCCTGATCGAGGAGATTGCGAAGAGGCTGCCGTGCCAGGTAGGTGGAGGGATTCGCTCCGTTACGTGCGCTGAAGCTGTGCTGGCCGCTGGGGCGCGCCGGGTCATTATCGGGTCGGCCTTGTTCGGCACAGGGCAGCTGCAGGACGGCAGTGCCGCTATCGCTCATCCTCTGATCAGGACGGAGTTCGCGCAGGCGTTGATGGACGCCGTGGGGCGGCAGCACCTGGTCTTCAGCGTGGACAGCCGGGAAGGTCGTGTGGCCGTGAAGGGCTGGAAGGAGCACGTCGATCTTTCGCCGGAAGAGGCAATGGAGGCGCTGGAAGCGTACTGCAGCGCCTTCCTGTACACGCATATCGATCGTGAAGGAACCATGCAGGGCTTTCCGCTCGCCGTTGCGGAACGGTTGCGCCAGCGAACTAAGCGACAGCTCATTGTGGCGGGCGGCATTCGCGACTATTCAGAGATAGAAGCGCTGGCCGAAATCAAGGTGGACGCTGTAGCGGGCATGGCGGTGTACTCGGGACGAATGGCGGTTTAAGTGGGACGTCGCCTCCGCACGCGGTTCTGTTCGCGCCTGCGGAAAAAGAGTCCGGCTGCGACGAAGCACAGGGCAAAGCATGCAGTCAGCAGCGCTTGCGGCGTGTGCCGGCGTGCCGCGCCGAGCACAGCATCTGCGCCCCAGAAAGCCGCGAGCAAATACCACACGTGATGACGGCGCATACGCGCAGCATAGCACTGCCCCGAGCCTGAAGGGGGAGGACGCGTCGGCGCAAGTGACAGGTGGCGTTCTGACACCTTACTCTATAAGGTTTGCGATTCGGCCGGGAACGATGGCATGCGAATCGGGAGGAGTAACGGTGCGGAAGCAGCAAGGGTTGAGGCTGGCAAAGCGGCTGGACGAGGTTGGCTTTTCCGCCATCGTGCAGGTGCGCAACAAAGTGATGGAACTGCGCGCAGCCGGCGAAAGGGTGTTTGCGTTCCACGGTGGGGAGCCGTTCTTCGATACGCCGGAACCGATCAAGGCCGCTCTCGCGCAGGCGACGGCGGAAAACAAGACGCGGTATGCGCCGTCTTCCGGCATTGAGCCGCTGCGGCGTGCATTGGCGGAAAAGCTTCGCCGGAAGAACCACCTTGACGTAAAGGAAAGCGACATCATCGTCACGGTGGGTGGAGCACAAGGGCTTTACGTCGCTTTCCAGGCAGTCATTGATCCGGGCTGCGATGTTCTGGTGTTTTCTCCCTACTGGACGCCGATCCGGGACATGATCATTGGCGCACAGGGTCGCCCTCTTTTCGTTCCGACCACGAGCGCGCGCCACCATGGGATGCGCAGGGCGCTTGAGCAATTCTCCACCCCCGCTACCCGCGCCATTTACTACAACACTCCGCAGAACCCGAGCGGGGTGGTCTTCTCCCGCGCGGAAGCGGAAGAGGTCGCGGCGTTTGCGATCGAGCGCGACCTCATCGTCTTTGCCGACGAAGCTTATGAGGACCTTGTTTATGATGGCGAGCATGTGTCGATTGCATCGCTGCCCGGCATGGCGGAGCGCACCATCACTACTTACACCTTTTCAAAGAGCTATGCCATGACGGGATGGCGCATTGGGTATGCGGTGGCGAAAGAGCCCTTCATGACTGGCCTGAAGAAGCTGGTGCTCTACTCCACCAATGGCGTGCAGACGATGGTGCAGTGGGCGGCGGTTGCTGCGCTTGGCCTGCCTGAAGCCTACCTGGAAGCGCAGCGCCAGGAGTACCGGAAGCGCCGGGACCTGCTGGTCAACGGCCTCAATGCGCTTGGCCTTGCCTGCGAGATGCCAGCGGGCGCCTTTTATGCTTTCCCGAATGTCAGCAGGATCAGCAAGGACAGCACGAAGGCCGCTGCGCAGCTACTCGAGCGTGCGCATGTGGCCACCATTCCCGGCGTGGTCTTTGGCGGTCAGGGCGAAGGGCATGTCCGGTTCGGGTATTCGACTACGTTGGAGACGATAGAAGAGGGGCTGGAGTCTTTGCACCGCGCGCTGTAACCTTGTTTGGGCGCAGGCGGCCGAAGCAGCGTGCCAGAAGAGCACGGCAGGACCATGCCTGTGCGCGGTTAATGAACCCGGAACAGCCGGCGCGAATCTTATAAGGAATATGACAGCTACAGTCACACGACTTTTATGGGCGGCTACGGCTATCGGTCTGTTTGTACCGTGCCATCCCCATGCCATGGCCCAGCAGGCGGCAATCGTTTCCGCATCGGGCGCTATGGCGCCTGATGCAGGGCTGGCCATGCTGCCCGATGCGCCGGATGCATCCGTGCAAGCGCCTCCGCAAACTACGAGTTCATCCAGTGTAGAGAGCACGACAAAAGAGCAGAAACTGGGGCCGGCACCGCACCAGACAAAGCGCATTTTAGGTGTTGTGCCGAACTTCCGGTCCGTCAGCGCAGACGTCAAGCTGCCGGCGCAGGGGCCGAAAGAGAAGATGAAAACCGCGCTCCAGGATAGCTTTGACTATTCATCGTTCATCTTCGTAGGTGTGCAAACCGGGATCGCGCAGGGAACGAATTCGTATCCTGCATTCCACCAGGGTGCGGCTGGATTTGGGCGCTACTACTGGCACACGTTTGCGGACTATGCGGATGAGAACATCCTGGTGGAAGGTATTCTGCCGAGCGTGCTCCGCGAAGACAGCCGGTACTACACGCTGGGCCATGGCAACATTTTCAAACGTACTGCGTACTCCTTCACGCGAACGCTGATCACGCGCACTGACAGTGGGAGTGAGACTGTGAACGCGTCCGAGATTGGCGGCGCAGGCATCGCGTCGGGCATATCGGCTGCTTACTATCCAGGCCAGTACCGCACCTGGACCAAAGTGGGGCAACGCTGGCTGACCAGTGTAATTATCGACGGCGGCACGTTTGTGGTGAAGGAGTTCTGGCCGGATGTGAATAACGCCGTTTTCCATCAGAAACAGTAATGCGGTTGGGGTCTCAGCGAGCGCCACGGTCAAACAGCCGTGGCGCGTTTTGTTTAGGATCGCAAGAGTGAGGTGGCGGGATGGTGCGTGTGGGTGTGCCGGCGGATGTGGATGAGAAGCTGCTAGGGCTGTTTCCTGAAGGGGCCAAGGTGGTGCGGGTGGACTCGGATGGGGCCGGCGAAGTGGCCCTGGATGTCTGGATTCCGCCACTGTATCCCAAGCAGGTGGAGGCGGTGGCTGCGCGCGTGCGCGGCGTCAAACTCGTGCAGGCGCTCTGGGCGGGGGTCGATGTGCTGCTGCCGTTTGTGCCGGAAGGCGCTACGTTGTGCGACGGCCAAGGGGTGCATGATATCTCGGTCGCGGAATATGTCGTTGCTGTCGTCCTGGGCATGCTGAAGTACCTGCCTTTCTATGTGCACATGCAGGAGCAGGCGGAGTGGAAGTTGCGGTTTGGGGCGGAAAGGCTGTATACCGCGGCTCATCCGGAAGACGGGCCCAGGGTGCCCCCAGTGCTCCTCGAAGAGTTGACAGGAAAGACGGTGCTCATCGTTGGCTATGGCGCGATCGGGAAAGCAGTGGAGGAGCGGTTGACTCCGTTCGGGGTTGAGTTCCTGCGGGTTGCGCGGCGCAGGCGCGAAGGTGTGGAGCCGATCGAGCAGCTTGATGCACTGCTGCCGAAGGCTGACGTGGTGGTGCTGCTGGTTCCATTGACGGCGGAGACGAAGAGCCTGTTTGACGCCGAGCGGCTGGCGAAAATGAAGCACGCGGCACTGCTGGTGAATGTGGCGCGAGGACCGGTGGTGGACACGGGCGCGCTGGTCGCAGCTCTCCAGGCGGGGAAGGTACGGGCCGTGCTTGATGTGACAGCCCCCGAACCGCTGCCCGATGGACACCCACTGTGGAGCGCGCCGAACGTCCTGATTACCCCACATATCGCTGGTTCCAGCCCCAGGTTCATGGAGCGGGCGATCCGGCTGGCCGCGGACCAGGTACGGCGGTACATGGCCGGCGAGCCGCTGCAGAACGTGGTAAGCGAGGGCTACTAGCGCGGCTTTGCCTCAAGGCGGAGCACGGCGATGCGCTATAGTTTCCCCGAGTGTTCTCGATCAGCAAAGGAAGACAACGATGGTAAGGTTGCGCGGTTGGCGTGGCATTTTGGGAGGGCTGCTGCTCGCCGGTGCGAGCGTTGGCGCGGGAGCACAGGTGGCGACAGGAGCAGCCAAGCCAGTCCTGTTCCGTGTGGAGGTTGCGCCCTCCATAGGCGCCCCGGTGAGTGGGCGTCTGCTGATTTTTGTGAAGCATGGTCCTGCTGCGGGCGTTACCGACAAGGAAGTAAACGTCGAGGAGTTTCATCCGGAGGATGTCTTCGTTGCAGCGAAGGAGATTCGGGATGTACAGCCTGGCTCATCTGTGGAGGTCGATACGGAGGAGGCAAATTTCCCCAAGCCTTTCAGTACGCTGCCGGCTGGCGACTACGAGGCGCAGGCGGTGCTCGATGTAGACCACAGCTACAACTACACGGGCCGAGGCGAGACGGACTGGGTGAGCGCGGTGGCGCCGCTGAAAGGCTGGACAGCAGGAGAGGGCGCGGAACCCGCGCTGGTGCTGGATCGCCATCCCGGGGTGAACCCGCAACGGGCTGCATCTCTCGCCAAGGCAAGGGCCGACGCAAAGCCGGGCATTGCCGAGAAGGTGTCGTTGCGGAGCGCCGCGTTAACGCGCTTCTGGGGACGCCCGATGCAGGTGGAGGCATGGGTGATTCTGCCTCCGGGATACGATGCGCACGCGAGGGCGAGGTATCCGACCGCATATTGGACCCACGGCTTCGGTGGCGGCATTGAATACGCGCTGGCGCAAGGGATGAGCATTCGCAAGCGCATGGAGGCGGGTACGATGCCGCCCATGATCTGGGTGATGCTGGATGAATCGTGCCCGCAGGGAACTCACGAGTTTGCAGATTCCGCCAACGACGGCCCATGGGGAACGGCGTTGACAACGGAGTTCATCCCCTACCTGGAGCACAGGTATGGGATGGATCCGCGGCGGGATGCGCGCTTTCTCAATGGCCATTCGAGCGGCGGCTGGGCGACGCTGCAGCTCGAAGTGAATTATCCGCAGATCTTCGGCGGTACATGGTCCACTTCTCCCGACCCCAGCGACTTCCATAACTTCACTGGGCCGGACCTCTACGCGCCGCACGCGAACGTATATCGCAAGCCGGACGGCACGGCCTGGCCGATCATGCGTGCGGATGGCAAAGTGGTAGCAACGCTCGAGCAGTTTGCGAAGCTTGAAGACGTGCTGGGCCCCTATGGCGGACAGATGCGCTCGTTCGATTGGGTCTTTTCGCCGAAAGCCGACAGCGGCGCACCCGAGCCGATGTTCGACCACGTGACCGGGGAGGTGCATCCGGAGGTGGTGGCCTACTGGCGCGATCATTACGACCTGGCGCATATCGCCGAGACGCAATGGGCACAACGCGGGGCCGCACTCAAAGGCCGCATTCATCTATTTGTAGGCACCGCGGATACGTTTTATCTGGATGGTTCGGCACGGCTCTTTGAGCAGGTGCTGAACAAGCTGGGCGGCGATCCGCACTTCACTTACATCCCGGGGCGGACGCACTTCGATCTGTACAAAACCGGAGAGGACCGCATGGGGCTTTTCGACCGGATTGGGACAGAGATGTATGCCGTGGCGCGACCGGGAGCGCAGTGGAAGAAGGGTGAGGCGCCGCTTTCAAAGTAGGGCCGCATGGATCCTGAGCTGCGCTCAGGGATGACGGGTCTTCCGGGCTGAGCGCCCATCCGGGGTTGCAGATAGATAACAGACGCGGCTTCAGTCACGCGCGTTAATGCCGAGCGCCTTCATCTTGCGATACAGGTGCGTGCGGTCGAGGCCAAGTGCCTCGGCCGCGCGACTGATGTTGCCATGGCACTCGTCCACTTTTTTGAGAATGTAGTCGCGCTCATAGGCTTCGCGGGCTTCGCCGAGGGACCCGAAGTCGCTCGAAAGCCTGCCGGGGTCGCGGTAGACCAGCATGGGCAGGTGCTTGCGCTCAATGCGTCCAATCTGCGGATTGAGGATGAGCATGCGCTCGACCAGGTTCTTGCATTCGCGCACGTTGCCCGGCCACTGGTACTGCTTGAGCATGGTGATCGCCTCGTCGCTGATTTCTACACGGGGGCGCCCATACTCGCGGCCGAACTCTTTCAGAAACTCGCGCACCAGCAGCGGGATATCTTCGCGGCGGTCGCGTAGCGGCGGAACAAAAAACGGAATCACGTTGAGCCGGTAGAAGAGGTCTTCGCGGAAGTTGCCGGTCGCGATCTCGTCTTCTAGGTTTTTATTTGTGGCGGCGATAATCCGCACATCCACGCTGATGGCTTGCGTGGCGCCGACCGGGGTAAAGCGCTGCTCGTCCATGGCGCGCAGCACCTTGGCCTGCGTCTTCAGGCTCATGTCGCCCACTTCATCGAGGAACAGGGTGCCGCCATCGGCGCGCTCCAGTGTTCCGCGTTTTTCCGGCGGGCCGCCGGGCACGGCATTGTGCCGGTACCCGAAGAGTTCGCTCTCGATGAAGTCTTCCGGGATGGCGGCGCAGTTGAGTTCCACGAAGACCTTGTCGCGGCGCAGGCTCATCGCGTGGATTTCGCGCGCGATGAGTTCCTTGCCCGTGCCCGATTCGCCAAAGATGAGCACGCGACCGTTCGTGGGCGCCATGAGCTTGATCTGCTGACGAAGCGCTTTAACCGGAACACTTTCGCCAGTGATGGGAGTGGCTGTAGCAATCTGCCGTTTGTACTCCTGGTTTTCGCGGCGTAGCCGGCGGGCTTCAACCGTGTTCTTCAGCAGGATGAGCGTCCGTTCGAGCGAGAGCGGTTTTTCGAGGAAATCGAAGGCGCCGAGTTTGGTGGCGCGCACGGCCGTTTCTATGGTGCCGTGGCCGGAGATGATGATGACCTCCGGGCGGCCTTCCTCGTCGAGTTTACGAATTTCGCCCAGCACCTCGAGGCCGTCCTGGTCCGGCAGCCAGATGTCGAGCAGCACCGCGTCATATGCGGCGTCACGCACCAACATGAGCGCTTCTCCGCCTGTCGCGGTCGTGGTCACGGCATATCCCTCTTCGGTGAGGATCTCCGCCAGGGATTGGCGAATCTCCGCTTCGTCATCGACGATCAGTACGTGGCTCATCGCCCGGCAGCCTCGGCTACGGGTTTCGCGGTCTCTTCGTGCGCTATACCGTCTGCCAGCGGGATCTCAAGGATGAAGCGCGCCCCGGCAGGCAGGTTTGCTTCAGCGCGAATGGTGCCCTGATGCTCCTGCACGATCTTGGCCGCAATGGCGAGACCGAGGCCGGTACCGCGTTGTTTAGTGGAGAAATAGGGAAGAAACAGACGCTCGCGGATTTCACTGGTAAGTCCATGGCCGGTATCGGCAACCACAATCTCGGCCATGGTACGGCCCTCGTTCAGACCGGTGGTGAGCGTGAGCTGGCGATGCAGGCTGTCCTGCATGGCTTCCGCGGCGTTGTCGATAAGGTTAGCGAGTGCTCGCTTGAGGCCCTCAGGGTCGGCAAGTACAGGCGGAAGGTCGCGTCCGAGTCGGCGGTCAAGCCGGATCCCCTCCAGGCGTCCAGCGAAGGGCAGCAGCGCCGCTTCAACGATCGTATTAAGCGCGACGGGCCGCACGGAGGAAGCAGGGAACTGGGCGAGCGCGGCAAATTGATCTACCAGCGTGCGCATGGTTTCCACCGAGCCCAGGATGACATCGCTGCACTTCCGAATTACAGCGGGAGATTCCGGCGTGGGGCGGTCCACATGCCGGCGGATGCGTTCGGCGGAAAGCGAAATGGGCGTGAGCGGGTTTTTGATTTCGTGGGCGACGCGCTGCGCGACTTCCTTCCAGGCCACCTGCCGCTGAGCGCGGAGGAACTCGGTCACATCTTCCAGGACAAGAATGTAGCCGCGGCCTTCGCGCCCCAGTTGGAGCAGGGCCACGGTTACGGCCAGGTGCATGGGGCCGCGAGAAGAAGGCAGCGCGATCTCCCCGGCGGCAAGGCCCATGCGCTGGCTGCGGCGCACGAGCCGGCGCAGCTCTTCTGCGAGGTCCGGCGGAAAAAGCAGTTCCAGCGAAGTGGAGATCACAGATGTGGCGGGTAGCGTACCCTCAACAACCGGAGGCAACACCAGGTCGGAAAAGGTGCGATTGGCTTGTAACACGCGAAGTTGCGCATCCAGTGTGACTACGCCGCTCGGTATCGTTTCGAGGATGATCTCGAGCTCGTGCCGCCGCTCTTCCAGTGTGCGGTTCGCCTCCGAAAGCTGTGCTGTGGAAGTTTCGGCCAGGGTGCGGCTCTGCTCCAGGTCCGCCGCCATTGCATTAAACGAACGGATCAGGTTTCGGAACTCTTCCGTCGCGCCTAGAGTGACGCGGTGGCTGTAGCGGCCTGCGCCGATCTCGTCCATGGCGTCGGCCAGCGCTTCTATAGGCTGGGTGACCTGCTTTGAAAGGTGGAGCGCAAGCCAGCTGCTGGCAAAAAACACCAGCGTGGTGAGCAGGAGCATAAAGAGCAGGTACGTGCTGCGAATGCGATTGCGGGCGCGGAAGAAAATCCAATAGTCGTTCGCTCCGGAGCGGATGTCGCGGACTGTAGTGCTCAGGCCGGAGGGCATCGGCAGTCCGACCACAGCGATGCAGCCGCTGGACGTGCTGGCCGCCCCGAGTACATACTCCGAGCCGTCGATGGCCACAGCGGGCTGGTCCGTTCGCCGAGCAGCGGCAAGCAATAAATCCGGAAGCGGGGTTGTGTCGGTAACAGATTTGAACGGCGCTTCGTCCATCCAGGGACGCACGGCGTAACGCCTGGCTGCCGCTGGCACCTGGTATTGCACGACAGGGTGCGCGTCGCAGTAAAGCAGAGAGAAGCCGCCTTCAAGCGTGATGCCATGCTTGCGAATGACGTCAAGCACCGCCGGATACCGCCGCAGGGCGAGGGCGTGATCGATGCCCGGCGATGTGGCGATCGACTGCGCTTCCGCGCGTGCATTCTCCGCAACATAGCGCGACAGCTCCAGCGCGATGCGGACGGAGTCTTCCCGGAGCTGCGCCACAGGTTGCGAGAACCACCGGTCAATCGAACGGTTCAGCAGGCCGTAGCTGAAGAGGAACATAAAAAGCGCCGGCGCAAAGCTGACGATCAGCGCCCCAAGCAGAAGGCGCGTGCGGATGCGGGAGCCAAGCACCCAGCTCCGCTGATCGGCGTAGAGCTTCAGGACGTTGCGGCCCAGCAGCACGAGCGCAACGATCAAGAGCAGGAAAACAAGCGCGGAAAGGGCAGTAAATACAAAAGTCTGTGGAGGGCTGATGGGCTGCAGGAAGCGTATGTTGAAAGCGTTCAGCGCAGCTTCAAGCACGATGGCCAGCACCACCAACGCTGTGAGCAAGCCGATCGTGACCCGGCGTCGCGTCGACAACGGCGCGCTCCTCTCCCTGAACGCTCTGATTATAAGCAGGCGTCGCCAGACGGATGGGATGAAACTCATATGAACGCCGGGGCTGATTCAGCAAGGGATAAATGCTATGCTTATCCCCGCTATGAGACAGACCCTTCTACCCCGATTCCTATTCCCAGTTGCCCTTGCTGGCGCGCTCTGCGTTGGAGGATGTCACAGCAACAGCAACCAGCAGCAGCCTGCCCAAACTGCGCAACAACCGATGCAAAACCAGGCGCCTCCGCCATCGGCTGCAGGAGACCAGAATGGGGCGGCCCAGCAGTCCGCCATGAACGGCCAACAGGCCGCGCCGCCTGCTGCGGAACAGCAAGGCGCGCCGCAGTACGCGGCCAAGCAGCCGCCTGCGCCGCAATACAAGGAATCGCAGCCTGCTGCGCAAAGCGCTGCTGCAGCCGCACCCGTGAGTTACACAATTCCTGCCGGAACAGCGATCCGGATCAGCCTGGGGCAGACGCTGAGCTCGAAAACGAGTCAGTCGGGACAGCCATTCCAAGGCACGGTGGCTGCGCCGGTGGTCGTGCGTGGGCGTACGGTGATCCGCGCCGGTTCCGCAGCGAGCGGCACGATCGTAACAGCTACCACGCGGGGTCGCTTCAAGGGAGCAGGGGAGCTGGATCTTCGGCTGGACACGATTCGCGCCGGGGGACGAGATGTTCCGGTGCAGACCAGCAGCATTGAACGGGTAGAAAAGGGCAAAGGGAAGCGGACCGCGTTGTTTGCCGGTGGCGGCGGCGGTTTGGGCGCCCTGATCGGTGGCTTGGCCGGCGGTGGCAAAGGTGCGCTGATCGGTGGCCTGGCGGGAGCTGGTGCTGGTGGCGCTGGCGGCGCTTTCACGGGAAACCAGCAGGTGACGATTCCCGCAGAGACCGTGCTGGTCTTTCGGCTCGACAACAGTGTGACGGTGCGTTAGCTGGCGCCAGAACAAGCGAAAGGGCGTGGCCGCGGCCACGCCCTTTGTTGTCTTCATTGCATGCTACTTGAAGCAGCTCGCGAACCGGTTTCCAGGGCTTGCCCTGCGATTGCGCCACGGCTTCGTAGGTGAGCGTGCCATCCATCGTGTTCACTCCTTCGGCGATTCCCTGGTCCGCCAAAATAGCGTCTTTCGCGCCGAGCTGTGCCAGCTTGAGCACGTAAGGGAAGGTGGCATTGGTGAGAGCGAGTGTTGAGGTGTTAGGCACAGCGGCGGGCATGTTAGTAACGCAGTAGTGCACCACACCGTTGACGGTGTACGAGGGATCGCTGTGCGTGGTGGGCTTGGCGGTCTCGATGCAGCCGCCCTGGTCAATGGCCACATCGACGATGACCGCGCCTTTCTTCATCTTTTCGACCATGGCGCGGGTGACGATCTTTGGAGCCGCCGCGCCGGGGATGAGCACTCCGCCGATGAGAAGGTCAGCTTCGCGCGTGGCCTGGGCGACGTTGTAGGAGTTAGAGGCCAGGGTATAGACGCGGCCGCCGAAGATATCGTCGAGTTCGCGGAGCCGGTTCAGGTTCATGTCGACGATGGTGACCTTGGCGCCCATACCGAGGGCGATCTTCGCGGCATTGGTGCCGACTATGCCGCCGCCAATGATGCATACATTGGCGGGAGGCACGCCGGGGACGCCGCCCAGCAGCAAGCCGCGGCCGCCATGTTCTTTTTCAAGGTACGAGGCGCCCACCTGGACGGAGATACGCCCGGCTACTTCTGACATCGGCGTGAGCAGCGGGAGCGCGCCGGTGCGGTCGCGGACCGTCTCATAGGCAATGCCGGTGACCTTCTTCTTCAGGAGCTCGTCCGTGAGCGCGGGCAATGGCGCGAGGTGGAGATAGGTGAAGAGGGTGAGCCCGTCACGGAAGAAGCCGTACTCCTTCTCGACCGGCTCCTTGACCTTAACGACCATGTCAGCCGTGCCCCAGACATTGTGGGCGGAGCCGACGATCTCGGCGCCGGCGGACTGATACTCGTCGTCAGTAAATGCAGAAAGTTCGCCGGCGTGGGTCTCGACCAGGACCTTGTGCCCGGCATCGGAAAGGGCCTTTACGCCGGCGGGGGTGATGCCGACGCGGCTCTCGTGATCTTTAATTTCCTTGGGTACTCCGATGATCATGGGTTCTCCTGAAGCTGGGGCAAACACATGATCATACCTCAGGAAGGCGGCCCTGCCAGTAGCCGGGGTGGCGGCTGGTGTGGGCTATGGCGATGATCTGAATTGTGCGAGGAGTCTCGCGATAGATGATGTAAAAAGGAAAGTCTAGGAAGTTCGCGCGTCTGAAGGGCAGACGCACCTGCCTGAAGCGCTTTGGTCCTGCTTGAACTTTGGCAATACGGTTTAGGTACTCGCGGAAGAAACGATCTGCTAATTGAATATTTGTCTCTGTACCAATCAACAGCTTCTGCCAGTTCTTTTCTTGCAGCAGAGAGATATGTGATGCGCTTCAATGTTTGAGCATAGCTTCGATTTGCTGCACAACAACTTCATGCGGGATCAGCTCGGTTTCTCCGCGGTCTAGTCGCTGAACTCGCCTCTCGGCCTCTTCCAGCCAAGCCTGTTCGATTTCGTCTGGTGGACCCATCTCGGCTTCAACGCTCTCATAAAGACAATCGGCCAATGCAGTACGTAGCTCCACGGGCAATTGCAAGGCTTCAGCGAGCAATTCTTGTTGGGTGAGCGGCATGGGGCAATTTCACTCGAAACAACTGGTCTACATTGATACCTGCTGTTATGATCGTGCGGTTTCGGAGGAGCTTAGAGTCAATGGAACCTCTCACGATCAGGTTTCTAGATGCGTTTCCAGATGGGTTGCGCCAGATCACTACCGAGAACTGGAGTGGCAATTGCTTGATGATCTCCCGCAACCGCGTTGAGGCCGCGCTGCAAGGAACCGGTTTAACTGTTTCCGGCGTTTACATACTTATAGGTCCCTCTGATGTGACAGCCAGCGAGTCGAGTCATACGCCCGTTTCAAAAATATACATCGGCAAAGGCGACAGTGTGGACGAGCGCCTCGCGCTGCACAACAAGAGCAAGGACTTTTGGTCAACTGCATTCGTATTCTGTCGTTCCGGCCTGGAACTAAATGCCAGCCAAACCTGGTACTTGGAAGCTCAGCTTATTGAGCAAACAAGAACTGCCGGTAATCATGCGGTGACGAATGTTGCTACGCCCCGGCAGCCTCGCATGGGTGATACAGAGAAGGCCAGCATGAATTCGTTTCTTGCTCAGATCGAATTCGTGCTTCAGGCTTTGGGACACGATCTCTTCTCCTCGCCTAAGTTGCCAGCAGTCGCTCTTACGGAGGTGAAGCGAGAGCCGCAAATCATCACTCCTCGTAACCTGCAGCCGTTAGTTGAAGCGATCCGCCAAGCGCTTGTTGCACTACCATCAACCGAGTTCTATGAAACAGCAGTCCCTGATCTCCGAGCAAAAGTTGTCTCTACTGAAGGTTCTCGCGCATTTGCAAGAATTCAATTTCGAAAGCAAGGCATTCGTTTCAGCTTGCTAAATCAAACTCCCCTCACGTTACCTGCCGACGGGATTGTAGACCAGGTTCTTGTTACCAAGATTGCTGAAGCGCATAGAAGTGCTCAAACACTATTGACAACTTAAAGACACTTCACTCCCCCGTATCGATCTGCGCCCTTTGCAGCTTGTCCGAGTAGTCGATGTAGACGGATTTCCAGGTGGTGTAGAAATCCAGCGCGCCGGTGCCGCCTTCGCGGTGGCCGTTGCCGGTTTGCTTCACGCCGCCGAAGGGCAGGTGGACCTCAGCGCCGATCGTCGGGGCGTTGACGTAGGTAATGCCGGCTTCGAGGTCGCGGATGGCGCGGAAGGCCTTGTTGACATCGCGGGAGTAGAGCGCAGTGGAAAGGCCGTACTTGATGCCGTTGGCGATGCGGATGGCGTCCTCGATGCCGTCGCATTCGACCACGCTGACGACCGGGCCGAAGACCTCTTCCTGCGCGATACGCATCTCCGGCTCGACATCGGCGAAGATGGTTGGCGCGAAGAAGTGGCCATTGTTGTAGTTGCTCTCCGTCAGCCGCTTGCCGCCAGTGACCAGGCGTGCGCCTTCCTTCTGCGCGATATCTACATAGCGGGTGGAAGTCTCGATCTGCTGCGGATTGACCTGCGGGCCCATCTCCATGCCTTCTTCAAGGCCGTTGCCCACGCGCATGCTCTGCGCGCGCACGGCGAGCTTGTCGGTGAACTCGCGGACGACATTGCGGTCCACGATGATGCGGCTGGTGGCGGTGCAGCGCTGGCCGGTGGTGCCGAAGGCGCCCCAAACGGCGCCGTCCAGTGCGAGATCGAGGTTCGCGTCGTCGAGCACGATCATCGCGTTCTTGCCGCCCATTTCCAGCGAGCAGGGTTTGAAGTGCCCGGCCGCGGTCTGGCCGACCATGCGGCCCACTTCGCTCGATCCGGTAAAGGAGATGGCGCGAACCTGTGGGTGCTCCACAATGGGTGCGCCGGCTTCCGGCCCGAAGCCGGTGACGATGTTGACCACGCCTTCCGGCAGGCCGGCTTCCATGAGCGTCTCGACCAGATGGAAGGTGGAGAGAGGTGTGTCTTCCGCCGGCTTGAAAACGCAGGTGTTGCCGCAGACCAGCGCAGGGAAGAGCTTCCACGACGGAATGGCCATGGGGAAGTTCCACGGCGCAATCATGCCGATGACGCCGACCGGCATGCGGATGGACATGGCGAACTTGTTGCGGAGTTCGGATGGCGTCGTCTGGCCGAAGAGACGACGGCCCTCGCCGGCCATGTAGTAGGCCGTGTCGATCGCCTCCTGGACGTCGCCCCGGGTTTCGTTGAGCACCTTGCCCATCTCGCGCGTCATGTCGCGGGCGAACTCCTCCTTGCGCTTGCTGAGCAACTCGCCGGTGCGGTAGAGAATCTCGGCGCGCTTAGGCGCAGGCACCAGCCGCCACGTTTCAAAGGCTTTGGCCGCCGCCTTCACTGCGTCATCCACGTCGAGAGCATCGGAGGCCTGGAAGATGCCGACGATGTCGCGGGTGTCCGCCGGGTTCTGGTTTTCAAAGGTTTTACCGCTGTGAGAGGCGACCCATTTGCCGCCGATCAGATTATTGAATGTCTTGGGAGCCATCTTTCCTCTTCCGGCCTTTTGGGCCAAACAGGCAAGCATACGTGACCGCTATGGGAATTTGCCAGCAGTGGATGGTGCACTAGTGAGCGGCCATCCCGTTGCCGGCGCGCACCGCTTTCGGGGTACCGCTTTCAGGCGAGAATGCGCGCATGACCACGCCAAGCTGCGGTTCCAAAATGGGAATTTGTTCTATCGCCCGTAATTAGGATGGCATAACACAGAGGTTGACTTCTGAGAGAACCACCTTTGTGTGATATGCGTTGGCAAGAAATCGGCCTTACAATGACCAAAGAATCCTCCACCACAGGAAAGCTCGCCCAGGCCGCATGCCAAACAACGGTTTTCACTCGCGCAATACGCGCTCGCACGGGGTGCGTTCGCTCTTCAGTATGTTCTCCTCCGATCTGGCCATCGACCTGGGTACGGCCAATACGCTCGTGTATGCCCGCGGCAAAGGCATTGTGGTGAATGAGCCTTCGATCGTCGCGATCAACAAGAATACCGGTGAAGTGGAGGCTGTGGGCAAGGAGGCGAAGGAGATGCTGGGACGCACGCCCGGCAATATCGTCGCCATCAAGCCGATGAAGGACGGGGTGATCGCGGATTTCAAGGTCACCGAGAAGATGTTGAACTACTTCATCCAGAAGGCGCACAACCGCAAGATGCTGGTGCATCCACGGATTGTGATCGGCGTGCCTTCGGAGATCACGCAGGTAGAAAAGCGTGCGGTCGAGGATTCGGCTTACCGCGCCAAGGCCAGCGAGGTTTTCCTGGTGGAGCAGGCCATGGTCGCGGCGATCGGCGCCGGCCTGCCTATTACTGAGCCAAGCGGCAATATGGTGGTGGATATCGGTGGCGGCACGACCGACATCGCGGTGATCTCGCTTTCCGGCATCGTTTATTCGCGTTCCGTCCGCATGGCCGGCAACCAGATGGACGAAGCCATCATGAATTACCTGAAGCGCAAGTACAACCTGCTGATCGGGGAGCGGACGGCGGAGCAGATCAAAATGGAGATCGGCTCGGCGTACCCTCTGGACAAGCCGCTGACGCTGGAGGTTAAGGGGCGCAATCTTATCGAGGGCGTGCCCAAGACGATCACGATTGACGATTCGGAGATCCGCGAGGCGCTGACGGAAGGCATCTCGGTGATCCTGAATGCGATCCGGGTCGCGCTGGAGCGGACGCCCCCCGAGCTATCCGCCGACATCAGCGATCGAGGAATTGTGCTGACAGGTGGCGGTGCGTTGATCAAGAATCTTGATAAGCGCATTCGCGAAGAAACCGGGCTGCCAGTTTCTATCGCGGATGATCCATTGGCTTCTGTTGTGCTGGGGACGGGCAAGATGCTCTCCGACTTCCGGCTTCTGCGGAAAATCAAGATCGACTAGGCCGAACACGAGACAGACCGGTGCGTTGCCATGATGTGCTCCGATATTTGCTTCCCACGGAAACAACCAACCCGTTCTACCCCGGATCATGGATACCTTTCTCGGCCGTTATAGAAACCTGCTGGTGCTGCTGGTTGTGCTGCTGGCGCAGTTCATCGCCCTGGCGGTGCAGGTGCGCACCCCGGCCGCGAACAACGATGGCGGCAAAGGCGTGCGCCTGCTGCGCCACTGGGTGGTGGCGCTGATCGCGCCGCCGGAGAAGGCCGTTGTGCATACGGGCTCCGACGCGCGCGGCTTCTGGGGCGACTATATCGACCTGAGACACACGCGGGAAGAGAATCAGAGCCTACGGAACGAAGTGGATCGCCTTCGTTTGGAACAGGCCGGACTGCTTGAAGATGCGCGGCAGGGACAGCGGCTCCAGACGCTTCTCGCTTTCAAGGAACACTACGTGAGCGCGACTGTGCCGGCCCAGGTGATCGGCACGGCTGGCAGCGACCAGTCGCGCGTTCTCTACATAGACAAGGGCGCACGTGACGGGCTGGCCATCGACCAGCCGGTGATCACGCCGGACGGCATTGTGGGCAAGATCAAGGAGGTCTTCCCGCACACCTCACAGGTACTGGAGATCAACGACCAGAGCAGCGGAGCGGGCGTGCTGCTGGAAAAGACGCGGCTGCGTGGTGTGTTGCGGGGCAATGCTTACGGCCAGCCGCAGGTCATCGATATCCTGCCGGATGAGCGCATCAAGCCGGGCGAGCCGGTGCTGACCTCCGGCGGCGACCAGATCTTTCCGCGCGGGCTGCCAGTGGGCACGGTAGAGAAGGTCGTCGCCGATCCAGAGCGGGAGCCGTATGTGGACATCGTCCTGAAGCCTGCGGCCAACCTGTCGCATCTGGAGGAGGTCCTGGTGGTGACCGGGACGAGCGATGCGCTGCCCTCGAAGACTCAGCGAGACCTGGCGCGGAGCGAGGCGGTCGGGGGTATCGAAACGGAAAAGCAGCGGGCTTCCGATATTCTGGCCGACAAACTGCCGGGGCTGACTGATCCCAACGAACCCGAGGTGGACAAGGCTGCAGAACAGAAGCCGACGGGAGGCGAGGAGGTAGGGCGGCCCATCCAGCCGCCGCAGCCTCTCCGTGCGGACCGGTTTACCCCGAACCAAACCCCGCCCGCTTCCAGCTTGACTCCGGGCAGGCCTCCAGTGGTTGTTGCCACAGCGAATGTGGGCGCCGTCGCAGTGCCGTTGAAGCCGAAGCATGCAATGCCAAAGGTGGACGAGACCGGCGGAGCGAGCGGAACCGGCAGTGCAGGACAAAATGCGATGGTGAGGCCGTCATCTGCCATCCATGCGGCAGATGGATTGACGGCAAACACCGGGACGACTCCTAAAGCTGCAACGACGAGACCTCATGCGGCAAATGGGGTGGCGCTGGTTGCTAACGGTGTGGTCCATACGACAGTGGTGGATGGCCCTGAAGCGCACACGGCCGCGGATCCAAAGACTGCTGTGCACGGGACGCAGGTTGCTGCGCCTGGGCCGAAGAAAACGAACCAGCCGCAGGTAAGTGCGACGCCCGTGGCCAAGGCGCTTGCCACTCCCGCGAACAAAGCACTCGCAGCCAAGCCCCGCACAGCGTACGTCGAGCCGAAATGGGTAGGCAATCCGCCTGTTCAGGAAAGTCAGCCACAGTGATGGCCATGATGGGCACCAATGCGCGCAGGGAGAACCAGGCGCATTTTCCTGCTGTAGTGGTCGTGCTGGTGCCGCTTTTCGCCCTGTTTCTGCAGGCGCTCATTCCGCTTCGCTATCCCAAGCTCGACATCTTCGAGTTGCCTTTGCTGATCACCATCTACTTCGCCGTGGCCTGGCGGAGTCCGATGGCCGGCACGCTTCTGGGCGCATGCATAGGGCTGATCCAGGATGGGCTCACTCATCGGCCTTTCGGGATATACGGCATCTCGGAGACGCTGATCGGCTTTCTGGCCGCCTCGATCGGACTCAAGATCGACGTAGAAAACCAGGTGACGCGGCTCGTGATGAATTTCAGTTTCACGATGCTGCTGAGCTTCTTGTATTTCAGCATTGTGCGGCGGCTGCTGGCGATGAATCTGGGATGGAACTGGATGCATGAACTGCTGAAAGCGGCCATGAACGCCCTGCTGGGGCTGCTCTTGTTTGCATTGCTGGACCGCACGCGGCGGCGGGTCTAGGGCGTGCAGGACGGGCACGGGAATTTATGTTGAACCGGGAAGACAAAGTATCGGCGATCAAGCTTACGGTGGTGCAGTACTGCATCCTGGCCGTGCTGCTGGTGCTGGTCACCGGATTGTGGCGGTTGCAGATCGTGGGAGCCAAGAACTACCACGAACTGGCGGAGGCGAACCGCATCCGCAAGGTGCCGATCCTGGCACCGCGTGGACGGCTCTTCGACCGTGAGGGGCGCCTATTAGTCGACAACTACCCATCCATTTCCTGTTTTCTGGTGCGCGAAGGGATGCGGGACCTGACGGGCGATTTGCCGGAGATAGCCCGCGGACTGAATATGTCCGTGGAGCAGATTCAGGCGGTGCTCGACCGCTATAAGTTCGCGCCCAAGTACCAGCCGCTGCCGCTCAAGGCTGACATTACTCCCGACGAGCAGGAGTTTATCGAGGCGCACCGGAACGAACTGCCGGAACTCGAGACCATCGACGAACAGCGCCGCTTGTATCCTCGGGACGGCTTCGCCGCGAACCTGATCGGCTACACGGGTGAGGTGAGCGAAGACATGCTCAATGACCCGAAGTACGCCTATTACGAACCTGGTGACGTGGTCGGCAAGTCTGGCGTCGAAGAAAGCTACGACGCGCTGCTGCGTGGGACGGACGGCTCCCGCGACGTGCTGGTGGACAGCCACGGTCGCGAGGTGGGCAAGCTCGGCTCCGAGCATGCGACTCCGGGCAAGGACCTGAAGCTGACCATCGACATCGACATACAACGGGCGGCGGAAAAGGCGCTGGGCGATAAGACAGGCGCGGTTATCGCGATGGATCCGCATACGGGTGAGGTGCTGGCCTTGGTGAGCCGGCCGACGTTCGATCCGAACGAGTTTGCGGTGCGCATCTCGCGCGACCAGTGGGCCAAGCTGGTTACAGACCGCAACCATCCGCTGCTCAACAAAGCCATCCAGGCGCAGCTTGCACCGGGCTCAACCTTCAAGATCATCATGGCCACAGCGGGGTTGCAGGAGGGGATCGCGCAAACTCTTCATGTGAGCTGCCCCGGTGGCGGCACTTTCTACGGACGGTATTTCAAGTGCTGGCAGCATGGGGGGCACGGTTCCGTGGACATCAGCAAGGCGATTTACCAGTCCTGCGACACGTACTTCTATACGCTGGCGGAGCGGCTGGGCATCGAAAAGATCGCACAATGGGCACACATGCTGGGGTTGGGGCAGAAGACCGGAATCGACCTGCCGAATGAAGTCACCGGCGTAATGCCGTCGGAAGAATGGAAGCTCAAGAACTACCACCAGAAGTGGTTTGCCGGCGAGACGATTTCCGTCGGTATCGGGCAGGGGGCTGTTGCGGCGACTCCCGTGCAGATGGCGCGAGCCATCGCGGGCATCGCTTCAGGCGGAGCGCTGAAGCGGCCACATGTGGTCTTCCCGGACCAGTTGCCGGCGGACTACCGGCAGGCGGAGCTGGAAACGTATCCGGGCACCGGGGACGCCACGATTCCGCTGAATCCGGCGAACTGGGAGACGATTACCGACGCGATGGCGCTGGTGATGGACCCGATAGGGACCGCACCCAGCGCGCACCTGCAGGGGATCGATTTCGCCGGCAAAACCGGTTCGGCGCAAGTGGTGAGCAATCAGCTCAAGGGGCGTGTGGGCGGCGGAGGCAGGGCCATGCAGGACAACGCCTGGTTTGTGGGCGTAACACCGCGGCGCAACCCGGACATCGTGGTGTGCACCTTGTTTGAAGGCGGCGAGCACGGCCGCCTTGCTGGCCGTTTGGCTGCGCAGGTGATCGCGGCATATGTGACCAAGCATCGGAGGCTGGAGGGGAATCTGCTGCAAGCGAAAGTGGAGACGCCCACGGAGGTGGGAGCAGTTTGGTCGGATGAAGGTGCGTCCGCCGGCTCGAACGGGACCGAAGAGCTCGGTGGCAAGCCGGTCAAGCCGCCAAGCCCGGTGCCGACTCCGGCTGGAGCTACTTCAGGTACCGGAATGCGCGGAGGCCACTTCACGCTGAACCCGTCAACACCGTCAACATCCGCGCCCAAGCAGCAAAAGCAATCGCCGGCACCGCGTCCCGCCCAAGCGCCAGTACCGCGACCGGCCCAGGTGGGGGCTGCGGGGCTTGCCGAAGGCTGCAGAAATCAGCGGCGTTCCGCAAGGGAGCAGATAGCCATGCAACGGTTTCTGCGCCTCCGGGATTTTGACTGGGTGCTGATGAGCTTTGTGCTGCTCCTGTCGATCATCAGCGTGTCGGAGATTTACAGCGCCACCATGCACACGAAATTTGTCGGCTTTGAGACCAAGCAGATCTTCTGGCTGGCTGGCGGTGCAGTGGCCATGCTGGTGCTGTCCTTTGTGGACTACCACCGGCTGCTGAACGTAGTGCATTGGATTTACGGCTTCTGCATCGTGTCACTCCTGGCGGTGATCGTGGTGGGGCAAAAGGTTCTAGGGGCGCGGCGCTGGATCCGGGTAGGCAGCATTCACTTCCAGCCGTCGGAGTGGGTGAAGATCGTGCTGATCGTCGCGGTCGCTCGCTATTTCGCCAGCCTGGCGGGCAAAGAGCTTACATGGAAGGACATTTTCAAGGGCTTTGCGCTGGTGGGCGTGCCCATGCTGCTGGTGCTGAAGCAGCCGGACCTGGGCACCGCGCTGACGTATTCACCGGTGTTGCTGATCGGGCTCTTTCTGGGGGGCATCCGTTGGAAGCAGGCGCTGATTCTAGTCTTCACGGCGCTGCTGCTGATCGTCCCGGTCTGGCACAAGGGACTCAAGCCCTACCAGAAGGCCCGGTTGACGAGTTTTCTATCGCCGGATGACGATCCGCGTGGTTCGGGCTATCAGATTCGGCAATCGTTGATAGCCGTGGGCGATGGCGGTGTGTGGGGGCGCGGCGCCACCAAGGGCACGCAAACACAGGGCGACTTCCTCCCCATTCCTTACACAGATTTCATCTTTGCCGCTTTCTGCGAGGAGCACGGCTTCGTCGGCGCGGTGTTTGTCTTGCTGCTATACTTCCTCATATTGATGCGTTTGATTCAAAACGCACAAACAGCCGCCGATCTATCCGGCACGCTTCTGATCATGGGTGTGGTTGCAGTGCTCATCTTTCAGATCGCTGTGAATGTCGGGATGGTGGTGGGGCTGATGCCAGTCACTGGGATCCCGCTCCCGCTTATGAGCTACGGCGGGTCCTCGGTACTGTTCACGTTTCTGGCTCTCGGTATCGTGATGAACGTGCGCATGAACCGCTTCGTGAACTGAAGAGTATTCAAGCGGTCCACATGGTGGGCCGTAGTTGTATGGACAGGTTTGGTTTGAACCCAAAGTTAGGCCGGCCGGGCGGATCGCCGGGGCCGGGCAGGATACAAGAAATGAACGCGTACGGACAGGGAACGACCCCGCCGACAGACTTGGCTGCAGTGGTCACAAACTCCTTGCGCGTGGATAGCCCACCAGGACAAGCAGAATCTTTTCGTGAGCCCCCGCCTCGTCGCAGACGGGGGTCTTTGCATTGCCTCACCCCAAAGAGCGTCTTTCCCCTCGTCTGTTGCGTGGCTACCCCTCGGTCTTTTCCTATCCTCTCCGGTTCTCCGGGAATGGGCAGTTTCCCGTTCTGATCTCTCGAGCCTGCCGCTCGCGCGCATGAAAGCGCTCGGGCAGAAATGAGGCAGGAGCATGTCGAAAGAGATTTGCATATCGAGCACGCCGCACGAAACACGGCTTGCCATTGTTGAGGACGATCAACTCACAGAGATTTACTACGAGCGCGAAAACGAATACACGCTCGCCGGTTCGATTTACAAGGGCAGGGTCACGCGCGTGCTTCCGGGCATGCAGTCGGCCTTTGTCGATGTAGGGCTGGAGCGCGACGCCTTTCTTTATGTCACCGACTTCTTGGAAGAGCAGGAAGATTCGGCGGAGTTCGAGCAGGTCAGGTCAGGCGGCGGTCAGAATGCCCGCACCCAGGAGCCGCGAGTCAGCCAGGAATCGCGTGGCAGCCAGGAGCCCCGTGGTGGCAGCGAAGAGCCGCGCGGCAGTCAGGAACAGCGGGACGGCCAAGAGTCGCGCGGTGGACGTGAATCCCGCGACAGCCAGGAATCACGCGGCAGGCGTGAACCACGCGGCGGCCAGGAGCAGCGTCGGCGTGAAGGCAGGCCCTCCTCCGCAGAAGCGCGGCCTGCAGAGGTAGAAACCCGGCTGGCGCCAGCCGCCGAACAACCCCAACCGGAACAGGACGGCGCGCAGGGTGGCGAAGAGTTTGAGCAGGGGACGCGCAAATGGCGCGGCCGCCGAGGACGCCGACGCGGCTTTCGCCCCCGGGATGGCGCCGCGCAGCCCCAGGCCGATGCCGGGCAGAACGGCAATGAAGCGGAGGACGCGACAGAGGATGTCAGTTCGCCGGTAATGGAAGTCAAGGCGCCTGCAGCCGCCGTACGGCAAACCTCCAGGCGTGGAGAGATGGAAGCCCTCGCACCCGCTCCCGGGCAGGCCGCTGCGTCTGCCCCGGCATTGGTTCTTCCCGGTGAATCGCTTTCCAAGTACGGGCAGGTTCCGGCCGAGCGCGAGCATAGTGCGCGGGAAGACAAGCCCGTGGCGAAGGCTCCGGCCTCGACCTCTCGGCCTTCCACACTGATCGAGCAGCCGCTCGCGTGGGATGGCGTCAGCAATCTGCTTCCTGGCGAGTCGATGTCGCGGTACCGCAAGGACGCACAGAATACAGCTCAAGATCTCAGAGGCGAAGCCACACAAACTGCTTCCGCTTCTTACCCAGCCGAAACAGCGGAGCAGCACACATCTGAGCTCAGCACGGAAGCAGCTAGCTTCCCTGGCGGTCCCCAAGCGGATGCATCATGGGGAGCCCCGCAGGAGATTGCGGATGAAGAGGCGTCCAGCGTCGCCCGGGACATCGATCAGGTCTTTCCTCCAGCACACGCTGAAGCTCAGGACAGTGCCGATGTCTTTGCCTCTCAGGCGGAGTTTGCACCGCCGAGCGCGCATGAAGAAGGCGAATGGAGGGCTACGGATGCGACTGCATCCAGTACCCCGGCTGCCCGATTGGAGCACGAGGGAGCACATGACGTGAGCCCGGCTACGCTCGGTTCACAGGAGATGAGCAAGGAGATCGACGCCGCATCAGGCATCGACGAAGCAGGGGAACCTGCGGCAGAGGAGACCGAATTCGAGCCGGAAAACGCCGCGGTATCGTACCGCATAGACCCGGCCGCCCGGAGCGAGTTCCGGTTGACTGCGGAGTTCGAGGAGGATACCAAGCAGAGCAGCGCTGAGGCGACCTCTAGCAATCCAGCGACCATGCATGCGGCACATCCGGTCGAGGATGCTCCCGAGGAAGACTTCATCGAGACCGCTCCACCGACCACGCTCGATGTGGAACCGGAATTGCCAGAGCCGGACCTGGCTTCGGACCGGGGTCCATGGGAAGCGGGAATCGATCAATCGGAAGCGGAGCCTGCTTCTGCGTCCAGCCCGCAGTTTGGTGCCCATCCAGGCTCCGAAGTAGAGGCGTCCCCATCCTCTCTGGATGACGTGCGCGCCTTCACCCCCGGTGACGGCTTCGTCGAAGAAGAAGAGATCGATGAAGAGGAATACGATTTCACGCCGATTTACGCCCATGACGATGAACACGATTACCAAGACCTGGAAGAAGAAACGCTGGAACGGGCGGCCGGAGCACCGGAGCTCGGCGACCTGATTCGCGAGGCGCAGATCGAGCGCCAGGTGAACGTCGCAGTTCCCGGGGAAGATGAGGCGGAAGATGAATTCGACGAAGCCGATGAAGAAGACGGCTTCGAGGAGGGACCCGCGGTAACCACCGAAGAAGCACCTGCGCAGACCCGGCGTGAGCCGCGGACACAGCAGGACCGGGGGCGCGGTGGACGCCATCGCCAAGGCCGCGGTGGGCGCAACGGCGGCGGTGGTGGGCACCGGCGGCAAAGCGCGCAAACAACGGACCTGCCGATCATCAGCGAGCTGCTGAAGCAGGGCCAGGAGATCCTGGTGCAGATCGCCAAGGAGCCGATCGCGAAAAAGGGCGCTCGCATTACCAGCCATATCGCGCTTCCTGGCCGGTTTCTCGTGTTCATGCCGACGGTGAACCACGTCGGCGTTTCGCGCAAGATCTGGTCCGACGAAGAGCGCCAGCGGTTGAAGCGTATCCTAATCAGCGAAAAAGGGCAGACCTCGGGCGGCTTTATCGTACGCACAGCGGCGGACGGTGCGAGCGAAGAGGAACTGCGTGCAGACCTTCGCTTCCTGATCAGCCTGTGGAATGAGATTAAACAGCGGTCTGACGCGGCAAAGGCGCCGGCGCTGATCTACCACGATCTCAACCTGGTCGAGCGTATTCTGCGCGATCAGGTTTCCGATAACTTTTCGACTATCTGGGTAGACAGTGAAACGGAGTACGAGCGCATTGTGCGCTTTTTGAACCGTTTCCAGCCGCAACTGGTGCGCCGCGTCAAGCTGTATTCGAAGGAGACGCCGCTGTTCGAGCAGTTCGGCATCCAGGATGAAATCACCAAGGCTTTGAAGTCCAAGGTGTGGCTGAAGTCAGGTGGATCGATCGTCATCAATCAAACGGAAGCGCTGGTGGCGATCGACATCAACACCGGCAAGTACGTTGGCAAAACGGCTCGTCTCGAAGACACAATCCTGAAGACCAACCTCGATGCGATTCCTGAGATCGTGCGGCAGATCCGGCTGCGCGACCTGGGCGGCATCATCGTGATCGACTTCATCGACATGGACGAGCGCAAGAACCGCCATAAGGTGATGCAAGCGCTCGAAGATGCGCTCAAGGCTGATCGCGCGCCTTCCAAGGTGCTCCAGTTTAATGACTTCGGGCTGGTCGCGATCACGCGGAAACGCGTCAAGCAGTCGCTCGAGCGCACGCTCAGCACCCAGTGCGAAGTATGCGCGGGCACCGGCATGGTAAAAAGCCCGACGACCGTGTGCAACGAGATCTATTCCGAGATGCGCAAGATGCAGAAGCATCTGGAGAAGCACGACGTGCTGCTGCGCGTGAATCCCGAGGTGGTGAAAACCCTCAAGGCCAACAACGGGCGTTGGCTCAATGAGCTCGAGGAGATGACCGGCCGCACCATGATCGTGAAGAGCGACCCCGCGCTGCATCCGGAGCAGTTCGACATTCACTAGAAGAATGCGGTATTCGATCAAAGGCCGGCTTTCGAGTCGGCCTTTCTGTGTGGGCGCGAAATGCATCCCCGCATTGAAAACTTCGCATCTCCCCTAGTGTCCAATCAATGTGGGTGCAATCCCGCGCTATCTCCGATCCAGGGGTTCTTTATGATCTGTCGTTCTCTTCTTAGCCGTTGCGGGCTGGCCACGCTTGCTGCCCTTGTCGCTGTGCCTGCCGCCTTTGCCCAGTCCAGCTCCAGCTCCGATTATGCGACGCAGGCCCAGTTTCGTACGCAATCCGGCAGCCAATATCCGAACAGTGGCGGCGGCTATGGCAACGGCGGATACAAACAGTATCCAAGCTACGGATCGGGTGATTATCACAAGATAGCTATAGAAGCCGGTTTCGGCTTCGACGCGCCACTTGGAAATACCAAGAAGACCCAGACATTCGGGTGGAACATCACTGCCGGAGGCGGCTATAACTTCTCGAAGCGCTTCGGCGTTCTTGCTGAATACCAGTTCAACCGGACGGGCATCCCGAATTCGGTTTTGGCTTCCGAGTCGGCGCCGCAGGGGAATGTGCATCTCTGGTCCTTAACCCTGGACCCGATTTACTACTACAAAACCAGCGGCAAGATAGGCGGCTATATCACGGGAGGCGGCGGATTCTATCGCAAACTCACCTCATTCACCCAGCCGGTATACGAGGGTGTCGTTTGCGACTTCTACGGCTATTGTTATCCCCAGTACGGCACCCAGGTTCTCAGCCATTTCTCCAGCAATCAGGGCGGGGTGAATATCGGCACAGGGTTGACGCATCGCATCAGCGACAGCGGCACAATGATCTACGCGGAAGCACGATACCTGTGGGTCGATTCTCCTCGTCCTACAGCTTCGCAAGTCGGCTCAGGTACCGTCAGCATGATTCCGGTGACGTTCGGCGTTCGCTGGTAGCTGGTTCAGGTTCGCGGAAGGCGGCTCCTTCGGGGGCCGCTTCTACTTTGCAGCTTACCGGTACAGCACTTCGAGGATGCCGCCGCCCAGCGTCGCCATAGGCGCAAGCGCGAGTAGGGCTGCCTGGTACCAAGCCGGGTAGGTGTGGCGCAGTTCGAACGCTGCCAGGGCGGAAATCACGAGCACGACGAGGGCAAGCAGCATGGCGTGAAGGAGTGGTCGGCCGGGAGCGAGGAAGGCGGCGAGCACTCCGCCCACACTGCCGAACAGAGCGCTGAAAAACAGGTTGGCGAACATGGCAGCCCGGCTTGCCTTGCCCTCAGACGGCGTGCTCCAGCTCGGAGCGAGCTTGCGAAGAGCCCCCGTGGTTCCTGCCGTAAGAAGCGCGATCAGCAGAAAGCCGGCTCCGATGGCCGCGAACGAGTGAAGTATCTCGTGAATCGGAAGATGGCGCATTGTTATCTCGCGCATCAATGCGGCATGCTGATGCGCGGCTGCTCGGCAAAGTGAAGCGGCAGGCTGGAAGCCGCGGCGCGGTCGTGCATCAGCGCTTCAATGTCTTCCGCGGTGTGCGGCAGCGCAGCAATCAAGTCCACGAGTTTGCCGTTCTCGTCCACGTAGAAGACGTCCTCGATGCGCACGCCGATCTTTTCCTCGGGGATGTAGATGCCGGGTTCAATCGTAAAGACGGCGCCTTTTTCGAGAGGCTTGGTGTAGTCGTAAGGGTCGTGCACGTCGATGCCTACGGAATGGCCGAGCCCGTGGATCAGATACTTCCCGAGGGGCTCGCCGTGGAGATCCTTCCCATGCGCATTCATATAGTTGAACGCGACAATATCGAGCGAGTCGGGGAAGCGGTGCCTGGGATCGTTGATGCGCGATTTGCCAGCGACGAAAGCGGCAACAGCGGCGCGCTGCGCTCCTAAGACAATGTTGTAGATTTCGCGCTGCCGGTCGGTAAAGTGGCCGCTCACTGGCACGGTGCGAGTGATGTCGGAAGCGTACATCGAGTACTCGCCCGCCGCGTCCATAACCACGACGTCGCCACTCTGCATAGTTGCGTTATCAGCCGAGTAGTGCAGCACGGTCGAGTTCTGGCCGCTGCCGACGATGGGTGGGTAAGAGGGACGCTCGCAGCCCTCAGCAAGCTGTGTGCCGTTCAGAAGTCCGGCAATGACGCGCTCGTTGATGCCGGGGCGGATGGAGGCGATAGCGGCTCGCTGTGCCACGATCGAGGCATCACTGGCCTTGCGCAGCAGTGCCAGCTCCCCGTCATCCTTGGTGGCGCGCAGTTCCGTCGTTAGCTCGCGAACGTCGTGCATGGCAGGCGACTGGCTCAGGCCTAACGTGATCATGGTCCAGTCCACGGCGGACTTGCTCTTGGGCACGTCGGTTTGCGTCCACAAGGGCGTGCCACGCCGTTCCGCAAAGACGGCTGGCAGATCGGAAAGCGCGCGCACCTCCGCCACCCCGGTGCGTTTGGACGCATCAGGTGTCGCGGCATCGAGCTTTATGCCGGTGTAGAGTTCCGTGCGGAGATTGCGCTGCGGCAGAAAGAGGATCTCCCGGTAGGGCTGGGCGGGTTGGCCGCCGGCCGCCGGTGCCGGCGCCAGCACCATCAAGGCGGCCCCGGGCTCGTTCCACCCAGTCAGGTAGTAGAAGTCTTCGTCCTGCCGGAAATCGAGGTACTCTACGGAGGGCTCGTCCGCGCCAAACAACAGGGCCCTTCCACCGTTCAATTTATTGGCCAGTGCAACGCGGCGTGCGTGGTAGGCCGCATCTGGCTGGCGATCTATAGCTCTCGCGCAGGGAAGCGCGATCAGAGCCAGAAGCAGCAGGACAGAAAGATAGCGAGCGTTAGGCATTGCCCCCAGTCTAAGCGCGGCAGAGGGCAAATGACTCGGATAAAACGAAACCGCGCCGAGGGAAGGCGCGGTTTTGGACTGCCGGTTGAGAGCGTTACACTCGAGCTCGATTTCCTGTGATGAGCCGGAGAAGGAAGGTCAAAATGATCGCGCCAACGATGGCCACGATGATGGTGTAGATCATGCCGCCCTGGCCGCTGCCGCCGAGCGCCCGCATGATGAAACCGCCGATGATCGCGCCGATGATGCCGACGATGATATCGCCGATCGCTCCAAAGCCGTTGCCCTTCATGAGCTTGCCGGTCAAGAAACCGGCGATAAGCCCGACGATAATCCACCAAATAAGTCCGTGCGCCATTCGAATCCCCACTTTCAAATAAAAAAATCAGATATAGAGGGCTCCCCATGCGTGCTTGGGAGAGTGCTGAGGAGCCTACGTGCTGCCAAGGGGTCAGATGGGCAAGTTGGGAAGCAACGTTGCATGGGGTACCCAGAAAGAAACGGGTCCGGCGTTTTTGCCGCCGGACGGGAACGCTGGAAGCGGCTTCCTGAAGATCAAGCCGAGCCGGAAAGGGTGGCGCGGTTTTCTACTAACGAAAGCCGCACTGCAGACGAGGAGTAACGCAGAGCGGCAGACAAGCGGCTGCTAGACGCCGACCGGGAACGGCTTTGGGGAGGACTCGTCGAGATTTGCGCCCGTACGCCAGCGGTCGAAGCGGCCCTGCAATAACGAAAGCAGCCCGGTGTACCAGTACCCGACCACAAAGAGCAGGAGAAAGGGAACGGTAAAATAATTCTCGTTGGCGATGGCGTACCAGATGGTCGCAACGAAGTAGCAGCCAATCAGAAGCTCGATCCAGGGGACGATGCCGAGACGTTTGCGGTACTTTGCGGCCTGAGATTTCTCTCCCCTTTTCTCGACTCTATACTTGGGCGTGCGCTTGAACGAACTCTTGATGCCCAGCAGCGCTTCCAGGACGGCACGCGTGTTCGTGACGGTCAAACCGATGCCAAGCGACATGAGAAAGGGAAGATAGATGAGCTTCTTACCCCAGGCTCGCGGAAACAGCTCCCTTTGTGAGACGAGATAGAAGGAGGAGATCGAGAATGTGGAGGCGAGAAAGAGAGGCACGTCGATCAACAACATCTGAAACCAGCCCTGGTAGAAGCGGATGACCATGGCCGGCATGAGTAGTGTGGAAAGCACAACCATCAACGGATAACTGATATTTGCGGTGAGATGATACACAGCTTCAAGCTTGGTGTGAAACGGGGCATCGCTCCGAAGCACTAGGGGCAGGATCTTCTTTGAAGTCTGGATCAAGCCCTTGGCCCAGCGCGCCTGCTGCGTCTTAAATGCCGTCATCTCGATCGGCACTTCGGCCGGACACTCCACATCCTGCAGATAGCGAAATTGCCATCCCTTCAACTGCGCGCGATAACTCAGGTCAGTATCTTCGGTGAGCGTGTCGTGCTGCCAGCCGCCAGCTTCGTCGATGGCAACACGCCGCCACATGCCTGCGGTGCCGTTGAAGTTGAAGAAGACTCCAGCCCGCGACCTGCCGCCGTGCTCGAGGACAAAATGCCCATCAAGCAGGATGGCTTCTACCTGCGTCAGAAAGCTGTAATCCCGGTTCAGATGCGTCCAGCGCGTCTGCACCATGCCCACGCGCGGGTTCGTAAAGTGATGGACCACCAATTTGAGCCAGTCGCGCTGTGGCACGAAATCCGCGTCAAAGATGGCCACCAGCTCGCCGGAAGCCTGCTTCAGCCCCTCGTCCAACGCGCCAGCTTTGTAGCCATACCGGTTCGTGCGGTGGAGATAGACGATGTTGTGACCAAGGGCGCGATATCGATTCACGATGCCGGACGCGACCTGCTGGGTTTCATCCGTAGAGTCGTCCAGGACCTGGATTTCCAGTTTGTCCGCGGGATAGTCGAACTTACAGCATGCATCGATCAGGCGATCGATAACGTATTGCTCGTTATAGATGGGAAGCTGGACGGTGACGTGCGGCAGAGTATCGAAATACGCGGGCGGAACGGTGACCGCATTGCGCTTGTGCTTGTAGTAGAGATACACAAGCTGGTAGCGGTGCATGCCGTAAAAGGCAAGCACAACCATGACGATGAAGTAGGGCACCAGCAGCGCCGTGTCGAACGGGTTCCACTGATACAGGTGCTCAAAGGTCCGGTCAGCGTAATGCGTGCGGAAGTAATGACTCAGGCCGCGCTGTCCATATAGCCAGAATGCGGCTGTGCCTCCCGACGGCGCCGGCACATGCAGAGAGACAGAGCTGGACAGCGACGCTAGTAAGGACAGCAGGGTGGTATCTCCGCAGGAGGATGGGCAATGCTTCATTGTACGGGAGCCTGCCTCAGGAGTGGAGCAGACTACGTTGATAGAGAAGGTCGCGCACGACGGGCGTAAACCCCGCGTCGCGGATGATCCTGCGCAGTTCAGCCTCGCCGCTGTGATGCGCAGGCTGCTGGGGTTCCAGCCACCGCGGCGCGACGGTTCCGGCGTCGTCAGCGCCAAAGCGTAGCGCCAGTTCCAGCACCTTTGGCCCTTGAACAGTCCAGCCCGCCTGTACGTGTGGGATGGATGCGAGCATCAGGCGCGAAATCGCCAGAGTCTTGAGGTAGTCGACTGCGGTAGCTTCTTCTTCACGGCGTGCCTGCGGGCCCTGCGGATGATGCACGCGCAATTCGAACGCAACGAAGCCAAAGGTTTCCTCCTGGAGGCGGCGCACTGCATCGATCTGGCCGACTCGTTCTTCCGCCGATTCTCCAGTGCCCATCACTACAGACGCGATAGAAGGCATGCCAAGCTGATGTGATGCCCGATGCACTGCGAGCACCTCTTCGAAGGGAAAGGAAGCGGCGCTGTCACGATCAGGGCCGATGGACCGCACGCCCGCATCCTGGAGCCGCCGCACAACATTGCCGAGGGAAAGGCCGCTGTCCCGTGTGCACGCCAGGATCGCTTCGGCTCCTGGTCCATGCAGATCCAGCTCTGGAAAGGATGTCTGGATTGCGTGAACCTCTTCCAGCGTGCCGCTGGACGCGAGAGCGCCGCGCAGGGAAGCGGCTGGGAGCACAAATGCAACGCACCCATCGCCCGCGGCCTGAGATGCTGTATCGGTAAGGCTTGTAGCGTCTCCCGCAGTGTTCAACATCTCTGTAGTGAGCACTGTATAAGTCACGGTGTTCTGTGGATGCAGTGTGCGGCGGAGCGCGTCCGCCTCCATGCCCAGGCCGATCAGGTCGTTGCTTGCAAGCGCAAGA
Organism: uncultured Acidobacteriaceae bacterium; assembly: GCA_963767705.1. GTDB lineage: Bacteria > Acidobacteriota > Terriglobia > Terriglobales > Acidobacteriaceae > CAWCJL01. Next base: position 373,758 of record CAVYEO010000001.1, read on the forward strand.
AGCGCTTTCTCTGCCGTAAATGCCATTTGATTTCATGGTAGCAACGTCTGGCATCCCCAGTCGTGCAGGCCTGGAAGATCGCTGGCCTGCTCAGGGGATCGCTGGCATAATCGGAACTCAGGTGCGGCACGCTGCAAGACTTTCCTTGAGGAGCATGTCCGATGTCGATTCTTGTCCGTAGCCGAACCCGGGGTGTGATGCTGGCATGCTTTGCGTGTATTGGTCTGACAACAGGCGGGGTGCGTTTGTATGCGGCCGATCAGAAAACGCCGAGCGCTGCAACGCCAGATGTCATTGTGTTTACCAATGGCGATCAACTTACCGGGAAGCTGCTGCGCGTAGTGGATCGCACGGTCAGCTTTCACAGCGACATCGCCGGCGACATCAGCGTAAAGCAAGACAAGGTCAAATCCATCCAATCCGCGCAGCAATTCGCCGTGATTCGCAAAGGGCAGAAGGTAAGTCCCAAGACCCCGCCGGCCGACGTGCCGCAGGGAACAGTGAGCGTTGCGGACGGAAATGTTTCGGTGAGCTCTGCGGCTGGAGCGAGCCGCCAGATCCCGCTGAGCGATGCCAACTACCTGATCGACGAGAAAACCTTTCAGACTGAGGTGATCCGCGAGCCCGGCTTCTTTTATGGCTGGAATGGAAGTGTGACGCTTGGAGCGACACTGGTGCAGGCCACGCAAACCAGCCAGACGCTGACCGGCGCAGCGACGCTGGTGCGCATTATTCCCTCGGTGGACTGGCTCGATCCGCGCAACAAGACCCTCTTCAATCTGAGTGCGACGTATGGGCTGCTGACCCAGCCGTTCATTTCCGGGGTGCAGGCAGCATCCAGCGCGAAGACGAATATTCTGCATGGCGATGCCGAGCGGGACCAATACTTCAGCCCTCGTGCGTATGGACTGGTGGATGCAAGCGCAGACCACAACATCGGCTCTGGCCTGCAGTTACAGCAAGTCTATGGAGCCGGCGCGGGCTGGACCGTGGTGAAACAGCCGCGACAGCAGTTCGACCTCAAGGGTGATGTGCACTATGAGCAGCAGCAGTTTTACAACGGCACCAACAGCCCGAACGGTACGCCGAACGTGAACATCATCGGCGCCAACGTCACGGAAACGTTTTTGCGCAAGCTGCCTCGTGGATTGCTTTTCAACGAGAGCGTGACGATCACGCCCGCGTTCAATGTGCCGCGTGCATACTCCGCCCTGGCGCTCGCCAACCTGAACTTCCCGGTTTACAAGCGGCTCAGCTTTACCCTGGGCAGCCAGGACAATTTCCTGAACGACCCGCCGCTCGGCTTCCGCAAGAATACATTTCAGTTCACTGCTGGAATCACCTACGCGCTCAAATAGGGTGGCGGCGCGATCAACGTCACTGCACGGGTGCAGATGCGTCGCCCGATCCCGAACTGTCGCCCGCGAGTGGCTGCTTGAGCAGATCGAGGGTGTTGCCCGGGAGTGGCTTGTCCGCGTTCGCAAGGAGGAGGGAAACCTGCCACATCTGGGTGGAGCTCAGCTCCTTCCGAAAGGACGGCATGGCCGTAAGCCGGATACCGTTGTCCACTTTCCAGTAGGTTTCTCCGGCAGGATCGTCACTGACGCCCACGACTCCGTGCCCGTGCGGTTGCCACAACTGTGGCGCTGACGGGAAGACCATCTTCGCAAAGGGAGCAGGCCTGCCATAGAGTCCGTGGCAGCCCGCGCACTGATCACGGTAGATGTGAGCACCGGCTTCCAGATTGGTCTCGCTCGGCTCGATGGGCGCCTGCTTCGGCGCCTCGCTCTCAACGCGCCGGTCGAGCGGCACATGCACGATCTGCGCTTCAAAGGGGAACGACGGATCAGCCACGGCGACCGGCGGGTGCCCATACCGCAGATAAAGGAAAGCAGCAGCCGGAACCAAAAGAATGCCAAGGATAAGACCTATCAAGAACCCGCGCATATACGCTCCTTTGCAAGCACTGGAGTGAAAATGACTGCCCAAGTCAGATGCGCGCTGAGGGCGTGCACCCCATTGGACGGCTATGAAGTGCTTTAATACTAATGAAAGCACTCTCAAGGTGGATTCAAGCAAGCAGCCGAGCAGTGGAGGCTCAGCATTCATGCGTTATGGCAAGACCCTGGGATACGTTGCGTATCCGCTTCTAACATTTTCTTTCCTGGCAGGCGTGCAGCTTTTCGCACAATCGGCGCCGGATCCCGCTGCCGCGCAGCAGACCGAACCTGCTGCGACACAGCAGACCGATCCCGCTGCCACGCAGCAAACCCAACCCGCTGCCACACAGCAAACCGAACCGGAACCGCAGGCCGCACCAGCAGCCGCCCCGCCGGCTTCGCAATCGAATGCGCCGTCGTACCCGAACGAGCAGGACCGCCTGCGTTTGGCGCGTGAAGCCCAGGCCCGTGTACGCGCGCGCCGGCAGCAACGCATCCAGGCCATCATCCAGGACACCTACAGCCATAAGTACGAAGTATCACTCGGGTATGCGTACCTTCGACTCCGTCCGGGTCACTCCTTGCAACACACCACAGAAACGGGCTGGAACGTCGATCTCACCGAGTACATCCGGCCCAAGCTCGGCATCACTGCGGATTTGCGCGGCTATTACTCGAATGCCTATGTGGGTAATAACGAATACGTCCTGTTCAAGCCGTTCATCAGCAACTACTCCGCGATGGGCGGTCCGCAATACCGTTTCTACCAGGGCAGGAACTGGGCAGTGAGCGGTCACATTCTGGCTGGCGTCAGCAGAAACCTGTTCGACGGAGATTCGAATGGATTCCCGGGAACGCTGCTGGGCTTGTACCCCAACCAGTTCAGATTCACAGCCGCGGTCGGCGTACCGGTGGACTACAGCGTGAGCCCGGCGCTCGCAATCCGCGTAACGCCCACCTACTACGTGACCACCTTCGGCGGGGAAACGCAGAATAATCGCGGATTTACGTTGGGAGCGCTGTATCGGTTCGGACGCAGATAGGGTTCGGCTCTTCATGCAAAGGCCGGGAGCGATCCCGGCCTTGGTTGTGCCTAAGCTTTGACTTTGGCGTCGCGCTGCTTTGCGGACTCGAGCGGGTGCTGCGGTTCGGTCATGCGCACCGGGTCGAGAATCGCGCTGATCTCCTCTTCGCTCAGCAGGTTCTTGGAACGCGCGATCTTGATGATCGACTCGCCGGTGGCGACGGATTCCTTCACGATCTCGGCGGCTTTTGCGTAGCCAATGTAGGGGTTAAGCGCGGTGGCCAGCGACACTGTGCTCTGCGCGTAAAAATCGCAGCGCTCCTTGTTCGCCGTGATGCCAGCAATGCAGCGGTCGTTGAACTGGCGCAGCATGTTGGCGAGGATGGTCGTGCTTTGGAGCACGTTGTACGCCATCGTCGGCATCATCACATTAAGCTCGAGCTGACCGGCCTGGACGGCCACTGCGACAGCCGTATCATTGCCGACGACCTGAAAAGCAACCATTGCGGCCAACTCCGGCATGACCGGGTTGATCTTGCCCGGCATGATGGACGAGCCGGGCTGCAGGCTGGGCAGGTAAATCTCCGCCAAGCCGGTATTGGGGCCGGAAGAAAGCAGACGGATGTCGTTGGAGATGCGGATCACTTCGAGGGCAAGTCCGCGCAGGGCAGCGCTCACATCGGCCATGCCGGCGTTCGACTGCATCGCCCAGCGCATGTCCGGAGCGGGGACCAGTTGCTGCCCGGAGAGACGGGCCAGGTTGGCGACGGCCTTCTCGCGGTAATCCGGGTGCGTGTTGATGCCGGTACCTACTGCGCTGCCGCCCAAGCCCAGTTCGCGGAGAGAATCGCTGGCGAACTGAATGAATCTCTTCGCCTTTTCGATGGCCAGGCCGTAAGCGGCGAACTCCTGCCCCAGGCGGATGGGCACCGCGTCCTGCATGTGAGTGCGGCCGGACTTCAGGATGCCGTCGAACTCCTGCGCCTTCTGCCGGAATGTGGCGGCAAGGTTATCGAGCACCGGGTAGAGAGTTTCGAGAGTTAAAAGCGTGCCCACGCGCATTCCGGTGGGGAAGACGTCGTTAGTGGACTGGCCGTAGTTGACGTGATCGTTGGCGTGTACCTCGGCGTATTCACCAAGCTTGCCACCAAGGATCTCGTTGGCGCGGTTGGCGATTACCTCGTTTGTGTTCATGTGAAAGCTGACGCCGGCGCCGGCCTGGAAGACGTCGACGACAAACTCGTCGTTCCACTTGCCGTCGATGACCTCCTGTGCTGCCTGGATGATGGCGTCGGCTCGCCGGTCGTCGAGCACGCCCAACTCCTTGTTGGCTTCAGCAGCGGCCTGCTTCACCATCCCGAAGGCGCCGATCAGCAGCGGGTGCGCGCGCATGCCGGAGATGGGGTAATTCTCAACAGCACGTGCGGTTTGTGCGCCGTAATAGGCGCGCTCCGGCACTTCAACGAATCCAAGCGAATCTTTTTCCTTGCGAACTGCAGACATGAAAACGGGCTCCTGTGCGATCGAGCGGAGATAGGACCAACCCGTAAGTATAGGGCGAAACAAAGGTGGCGGGCGAAAGGGACCCGGTTGCGCCGGCGCGTTCCTTCAGACGCAGCAAAGGCGCGTCTTCAGAGACGCGCCTCGTCCGCTCGGTGTGCCGTTACTGGATTTCTGGCGTTCCCCGGCGCAGGTACATGCCGAGGGAGCCGGCAATCGCCGCAATGCCGCAGGCCACAATGAAGTAATAAATCATGGGGTGCGCAATGCCGGGGGAATACTGCCAGTCTTGCCCCGCCCATACAGTGAGCAGGACGGCCATGAAGACAAACATGCCGGCGATGGTGAGCAGCAGAGTGCCTTTGCGGCGGCGCATGTCCAGCCGCTCCACTTGAGCGGGAGTAAGGTTGCGTTCTTCGGGGGGAAGGCTCATGTTGGCCATGCGTTCGTCTCCTGGTCGTGGCGGCTCTACGATGCGGGCCGGGGCCGGTCGCGAGCCAAGCGACAGTATAGCGGAAGCCGTAGCGGTATGGGGAAGCCGTTGCAACGGTTGGTAGCGGCGCCGCTCGTGGCGGACTCTGATGTGGTCGCCGGGTTCATTACAACTCGACTGGGCTGAGTGAATCTAAGCGTCAAGGCGAAGTTTCCGCCGCAGGTCCCGATTCCAAACCACATTCAGGAGAATGCAATGATTCAGTCTCACGGCTATGCCGCACAGCAGGCCAAGGCACCGCTCGGGCCTTTCAACTTCGAACGCCGCGACCCCGGTCCGCACGATGTCGCCATTGAAATCAAGTACTGCGGCGTGTGCCATTCCGACATCCACCAGGCGCGCGATGAGTGGGGCGGGTCCATCTTCCCCATGGTGCCGGGCCACGAGATCACCGGTGTGGTGACCAAGGTCGGCAACGAGGTGAAGCGGTTCAAAGAAGGCGATCTGGCCGCCGTTGGTGTCATGGTAGACTCCTGCCGCCGTTGCGGGAATTGCAAAGCCGGCCTGGAGCAGTATTGCGAGAAGGGCATGGTGGGCACGTACAACGCGCGTGACTCGAACGGCGATGTGACTCACGGCGGCTACGCCAACAACATCGTCACGGACGAGCACTGGGTTTACCACGTTTCGCCGAAACTCGATCTGGCCGCGGTCGCGCCGCTGCTGTGCGCGGGCATCACCACCTACTCGCCGCTGCGGCACTGGGGCGTGGGACCGGGCAAGAAAGTCGGCGTGATCGGCCTGGGCGGCCTCGGGCATATGGGCCTCAAATTCGCGCATGCGTTCGGAGCGCACGTAGTGCAGTTCACGACTTCGCCGGGCAAGGAAGAGGATGCCAAGCGGCTGGGCGCCGACGAGGTTGTGCTGTCGAAGGATCCGGATGCGATGGCTCGGCACGCGAGTAGCTTCGACTTTATCCTCGATACGGTTTCCGCGCCGCACGACATCAATGCCTACCTGAATCTGCTACGGCTGGATGGCGCGTTGGTGCTGGTGGGGCTGCCCGACCAGCCTATCCCTGTAAGCGCATTTTCGCTGGTTACAAATCGGCGCTCGCTGGCCGGGTCCATGATTGGCAGTGTGAAGGAGACGCAAGAGATGCTGGACTTCTGCGCGGAGCACAACATCGTTGCCGACATTGAGAAGGTACCTATACAGAAGATCAACGAAGCGTATGAGCGGGTGCTTAAGAGCGATGTGAAATACCGTTTCGTGATCGATATGGCTTCGCTGGGTAGCTGATCGCGACAGGCTCCAAGTGTCATTCTGAGCGCCACCGAACTGAGCGCCACCGAAGGATTCATGCAGTGCTGCGACTCACGAAAACCTTTGTTGGACCCTGACGCTTGGTACGGATTCTTCGCTCTGCTCCGGATGGTGGCCTATGGCTGGCTGACCGGTCTAGATGAACGCGACAGACTGCAGGCCGGCGATTTCGAAACGCTTGCGGCAGCGTATGTTCTTGCACCCGATTGCGTCGTCGCGCCGCACCATATAGGACTGCGCTTTGGCAAAACGTGCACGGTCGCGCTCATCGGCATGTCGTGGCACGGTAGCTTTCTTGCGGCGAACCAGCCAACTCACCTGGTATTCGTCGGCTTTGCCGCAGTGCGGACAGGTGAGCGTATGGTTGCGCTGCTCGGCTCGTTCGTCGAAGAATTCACGCTCTTCCATGTTGGGGGACCGCCTTGTGTGATGGAGCGAATGCTTGGCTCTTCCGGCAAAGTATTCCATACTCGTGGCGGACGGGACAAACGCTGGCGCGCGCCGAGGAGTCGAGTGTAAGGGAGCTATGAAGAAGAAGAGACCAGCGAAGTTCTCCGTGACCAAGGCTGTCAAGGCCAACGCCCGTGCACGCGTGGGCCAGCCGAAGCCGGAACGCACCATTCCCAGCGAGGGACGCGAAAGCCGGCGTGAGCGCAGGCACAAAGAGACGCTTGCGCTGTTATTATTCGGACGTGACTGAGGGCTAGGTGTGATGCAGACTATCGGATTAGGCGGTGTTTTTCTGCGAGCGCGCGATCCGGAAGCGCTTTACCGCTGGTATGAGCAGCACTTCGCACTCGAGCGCAAGCATGGCGCGCTTGAGCTTTCGCAAGGAGACGGCTCCGGGCACACGCTGCTCTCCTTTTTCCCACAGAATACCGAGTACTTCGGTCCAGGCGGCCAGCCAGCAATGCTCAACCTGCGCGTGCCGGATCTGGATGCCACTCTTGAACGGCTGCGCGCTGCAGGCGTGGAAATCGACCCGAAGCGCGAGGACTATGGCTTCGGGCGCTTTGCCTGGATCACCGATGTGGAAGGGAACAGGGTAGAGTTATGGGAGCCGAACGAAACAGTTGCGGTTGCAATTAAAGGAACTGAGTAGAGCGCGAATAGAAGCAGGGATTCAGGGCGGTTATGCGGGAGCTTACGATGAAGCAGGGATGGATGCGCAGCGTTTGCGCGGGTGTTGTTTTCGCTGCGGCAGCGTGCAGCGGGTGGGGCCAGCAGCAAGCGGGCAGGCCGCACATTACAGGTATCTCTCACATGGCCGTATATGCGAGCGATCCCGCTGCTGCGGAGCACTTCTATGCCGGCATCCTGGGCGCGTCGAAGGGCGTCGATCCGGAAACTGCTGCCGGAGCGCGTTATTACTTTAGCCCAGCGCAGTTTGTCGAGGTGCTGCCGCTGCCTCCCGGGCAGGGCATCAGCCGCATGGACCATACAGCGTGGAACACAGACGACGTGAACGGGATGCACAGCTACCTTTCCAGTAAGCACACACCGGGCATCACCGCAGTGCAGACGGGAAGTGACGGCAGCCGCTGGTTCGAGGTGAAAGACCCGGAGGGCAACCGGGTGCAGTTTGTGCAAGGCTCGGGAGCAAATGCCGGCATAGTCAGCACAGACCCGATCAGCAGCCGGGTGATCCATGTCGGTTTTCTGGTTCGCAACAAGGCAGCCGAAGACCAGTTCTACAAGGACGTGCTCGGCTTCCGTCCCTACTGGTATGGCGCGATGCAGCCGGGGAAGGTGGACTGGGTGTCGCAGCAGGTCCCTGACGGGTACGACTGGCTGGAGTACATGATGGCGGGCGACGGATCGGACACGCCATCGGCGGACCGGGTGGATGCGCGGCAATTAGGCGTGCTGAATCACTTCTCCCTGGGCGTGCCGAATATGGAGCAGGCCATGACCACGCTGATCAGCGCAGACCGGCTGAGCCCGCGCCACGACGGACCGCAGATGGGCAAAGACGGCAAGTGGCAGGCCAACCTATATGACCCTGACGGCACACGCGTCGAGTTGATGGAGTTCCAGCCGGTGATGAAGCCGTGCTGTTCCGGCTTTACTGCGGAAAGCCCGACGAAGTAGACGTACGGCAGCCTGGGCGCGGGTTTAGAGGCGATCCCGTAACTGTCCGCGACTGCCGGGGCGGTGTAGACTCGACAATTGGTGAACAGCTCTTCGTTCTCGCAGGAATCTCTGCCGCAGCTCGGTTTCCGTTTCACCGATCCGGCCGAACCGGAGCCGGAACTGCCGGCCGCAAAGACTGCGGCCGCGCGCCGCCGCGTCTGGACGGTGGGCGAACTGGTCGGCGAGGTCCGCAGCCACGTCGAGCGCGTCTATGCCGATTGCTGGGTCGAGGGAGAAATCTCGAACCTGCGCTCTGCTCCCTCCGGACACCTCTACTTCACTCTCAAAGACGGCGACGCACAACTGCCGATCGTGCTCTTCCGCAAACAGGCGACGCTTCTGCGCTTTCGCCCGGAGGACGGACTGCAAGTAGTCGCGCGCGGCAAGGTCTCTGTTTACGAGCAGCGCGGGCAAATGCAGCTTGTGGCGGAGACGCTGGAGCCGGTGGGCATCGGTTCGCTGCAAGTCGCGTTCGAGCAGCTCAAGGTGCGACTCGGGGCCGAGGGACTGTTTGCGGAAGAGCGCAAGCGGCCGCTGCCGATGTTTCCCCGGTGCGTCGGCATTGTCACCTCACCCGCAGGTGCGGTCATTCGAGACTTCCTAAACGTCACCAACCGGCGCTTTGCCGCGCTCCATGTGCTGCTCCATCCGGCGGTGGTGCAGGGTGACTCGGCTGCAGCGGAGATTGCGGCTGGCATTCTGTACTTTAACCAGACGCGCTGTGTAGACGTGATCGTGGTTGCGCGCGGCGGCGGCTCGCTTGAAGATCTGGCGCCGTTCAACTCCGAGCTTCTGGCGCGTGCGATTGCGCGGTCGGAGCTGCCGGTGGTCTCCGCCGTGGGGCACGAGACAGACTTCACCATCGCCGACTTCGTCGCGGACCTGCGCGCGCCGACGCCTTCGGCCGCTGCGGAGTTGATCACGTCGGCGCTGCACAGAGTAGAAGACCGCGTTGACGAATTGCATCTCCGCATGACCCGGGCGGTGCGCTACCGCATGATGATGGCGAACGAGCGCTATGGCCGGGTGGCGGTGGCGGCCAGCTTTGCGCGGTTGCAGGACGCGCTCGGGCGGAAGCAGCAGCGAGTAGATGAGCTGCAGTACCGCCTGGAGCGGATATGGCGTCAACAGCATGGAGAACGATGCGCGGCATTGCAGGACCGGACGGATCGCCTGCTGCGGCAGGATGTATCGCGTCATCTGCGGGAAAGCGCAGAACGAATTATGCGGATAGAGGGCCGGATGGCGCGTGCCCACGAGACCTTGCTGCAAAGACAATCGGCGCGGCTGGCCACGTTGACCGCGCGCCTCGAAAGCATGTCTCCCACGGCCGTGCTCCATCGCGGGTATGCCCTGGTCTTCCGTGAGGATGGCGCGCTGTTGCGCGATGCAGCACAGACAGCGTTAGGGGAGTCGATCACCACACGTCTTGCTGCCGGTACTTTGAAAAGTCAGATCACGGGAAAGAGTGCATGAGAAAGCTGTTTGGTACGGACGGTATCCGCGCGGTTGCCGGAGAAGCGCCGCTGGATCGCAAGACGGTCTACGCAACAGGTGTGGCGCTGGCCCACTCGCTGGGGCATAAGAACCAAGCGCCTGGCGTGCTGCTGGGCCCACGGGTGTTGCTGGGAATGGACACGCGTGAGTCTAGCGAGTGGATTGCGGCGGTGCTGACGTCTGGGCTGCAACAGGGCGGTGCTACGGTGGAAAGCGCCGGCGTCATTACGACGCCCGGCGTGGCTTACCTAGCGCGCAAGCACGGCTTCGCGGCGGGCGTGGTCATCTCGGCCTCGCACAATCCCTGGCAGGATAACGGCATCAAGGTCTTTGGCGGCGATGGATACAAGCTGCCCGACGAGGTGGAGCTGGCGATTGAGGACGAGATTTTCCGCCGGCTTGGGAGCGAAACGGCGCCTTCCGCGGGCGCGGAGAAGGGGCCCGAGCCGGTTCCTCAGTATCGCCAGGAATATGAAGTCTTTCTGCGCGCCGCAGTCCCCGGGCTGACGTTAGCGGGCAAACGCATCGTGGTAGATTGCGCGAACGGAGCAGCTTCGGCCATTGCCCCAGAGCTGTTTGCGGAACTGGGCGGTGCGGTGCATCTGACACATGCTCATCCCGATGGGCGCAACATCAATGCGGACTGCGGAGCCTTGCATCCGGAGGTGGTGGCGCGCGAAGTGAAGGCCGAGGGTGCGGAGCTTGGCATTACGCTGGACGGCGACGCGGACCGAGCGCTTTTCGCCGATGCGCAGGGACGCGTAGTAAATGGCGACACTGTGTTGCTACTGGCCGCGCGCGACCTGAAGGCACGGGGCGAGCTGCACGGCGACCTGGTGGTGGCGACAACGATGTCCAACATGGGGCTGGAGGCTGCGCTGGGCCGCGATGGCATCCGTATGTTGCGCGCTCCCGTGGGCGACAAGTATGTGTTGCAGCAAATGCAGGAACATCACGCGTCGCTGGGTGGGGAGCAGTCTGGCCACATCCTCTTTCCCGCGAAGAGCACGACCGGGGACGGGCTGCTGACCGCGCTTCTGGTGCTGGACATTGTGCAGCGCTCCGGCAAGCCGTTGCACGAACTCGCGGCGGACTTGAAGGTCTTTCCGCAGGTGATTGTGAACGTGCGCGTGCGCGAAAAGCGGCCCTTGGACCAGGTGGCCGCGATCGCGGAGAGCATCCAGCAAGCAGAAGCTGCGCTCGCAAAGAATGGGCGCGTGGTGGTGCGCTATTCCGGCACAGAGGCGCTGGCGCGCGTGATGATCGAGGCAGAGTCTGAGGAGCACATGCGGCTGCATGCGGATCGGATTGCCGAGGCGATCCGCGCGGAGCTGGGAGCATAGAGCACTTCACCCGATGGCGTGAGCGCGAGCTACGTAAGGTCGCGCCAGTTTTGACCTGTTCCTACATCGGCGACGATGGGCACTTTGAGTTCGATCACGCCTTCCATTTCTTCTTTCACCAGCGTGCGCATGCGGTCGACTTCGTCTTCGGGGACGTCGAAGAGGAGTTCGTCATGTACCTGCAGGGTCATGACGGACTGAAATCCTTCCTCTTGCAGACGACGGTCAATGTGGATCATCGCGATCTTGATCATATCCGCGGCAGAGCCCTGCAGCGGCGTGTTCACTGCCGTCCTCTCCGCGAAGCCGCGCATGTTGGCGTTGCGGCTCTGGATATCCGGAATGGGGCGCACGCGGCCGAAGAGCGTGCGGACACTCTGGTTCTGCCGCGTTTCCGCCAGCACGCGGTCAATGTGCTGCTGCACGCCTGCGTAGCGCGCAAAATAGGTATCGATATAGAGGCGTGCTTCGTTTTGCGAAATGCCGAGTTGGGCGGCCAGCCCGAACGGCGAGATGCCGTAGACGATGCCGAAGTTCACCGCCTTGGCGCGGTTGCGGACCTCTTTACTCATTACAGAAGGTGAGAAGCCGAACACCTCAGAAGCAGTAAGCGTGTGGATGTCTTCACCGGTTTGATAAGCGCGCAGGAAAAGAGGGTCTTCCGAATAGTGCGCCATCAGCCTCAGCTCAATCTGCGAGTAATCTGCCGACATGAAGACTCGGCCTGGAGCGGCGATGAATGCGGCGCGTATCTCGCGGCCGAGCTCGGTCTTGATGGGAATATTCTGCAGGTTAGGATTCGTGGAGGAGAGGCGTCCGGTCGCGGTGCCCACCTGGTTGAACGTGGTGTGAACACGGCCTTCAGGGTGGGCAAGCAGCGGCAGCGAATCGATGTAGTTAGATTTGAGCTTGGCCAGCTGGCGGTATTCGAGCACGAGGCGCGGGACAGGGTCGTGCGCGGCCAGTTCTTCCAGAACATCCTGCGCGGTGGAGATGACCTTGCCCTTGCCGTACTTGATGGGCTTGGCCAGCTTCATTTTGTTGAAGAGAATGTCGCCAAGCTGCTTGGGTGAATTGATGTTGAAGCGATGGCCGGACCGCTCGTATATCTCTTCCGAGAGCCGATGCATATCGCTGGCCAGGCGCCCGGACATCTCCTGCAGCACGCCCGAGTCCACGCGCACGCCCGCCGCTTCCATGCGCAGCAGTACGGGGACAAGCGGAAGATCGATGGTCTCGTAGACAGATCGGGTCTGCAGTTGGTCCACGTCTGCCCGCAGCAGCGGCCCGAGCACGTGCACGGCGTGCGCCTGCTCCAGCAACTGGCGCTCGGCTGTTTGCTTCAGCGGACTATTGGTAAAACGCGCAGCTACGTCGGAAAGACGATGCGTCGTATGGGTCGGGTTAACGAGATACGAGTAAAGCATCACGTCATCCTCAACGCCACGGAGCGTGATGTCGTGCTGCTGCAGAATACGCAGTGTGCCTTTGAGATCGTGCACTGCCTTGGGAACCGATTCGTCTTCGAGCAACGTGCGAAGCCGGGGGCCAGCAGGCGAACGGAGACCGATGCGCAGGGCGCGTTCCGGTTCTGTAGCAACAGCAACGAAGTGCTCCTGCCCCGCTTCCTGCTCCTTCCGTTCTGCGACCTCGACCGCATGGAGCAGCGACATGGTTTGCTGGACCGGCGCCTCCTCTTCGGCCGCCTCGGCCTCTGTCTCACTGACCTGCTCGCCTGCGGTCTCAAGCGGCGAGGTATCGAGCGCCAGCGCAAAGCCGCGCTCGCGCGCCGCCGCAAAGAACGCCTCCAGTTGCTCGTCCGTGGGATCGAGCACCAGGTCGATCTCTGCCGCATCTGCCGCCGGAGCCAGCTCCTTTAGCAGCGTCGTGAACTCGAGTTCACTGAAAAGCGCACGGCAGGCAGCAAGGTCTGGCGCTTGTGTCCGCATCTCGTCTAGATTGAGCTCGATCGGAACCTCGTTGTGGATAGTGACCAATTCCTTGCTCAGCAGGATGGTGTCCCGGTTGGCCTGCAAAGACTCGCGATAGGTCTTGCGCCTCACCTCGTCGGCATGGTCGAGCACTGCTTCCACGCTGCCGAACTGCTGGATCAGTTCGAGCGATCCTTTTTCGCCGATCCCAGGCGCGCCCGGAATGTTGTCAATTGAGTCGCCGCGCAGGGCCATCACGTCGATCACCTTGTCTGGCGGCACGCCGAAGACCTCCGCGACCTTTGCGGGGTTCAGGATCAGGTTGTCTTTGGTCGGGTTGAGCACCTGGATCTGATCGGTCACCAGCTGCATCATGTCCTTGTCGCTGGAAACGATGTACACGCAGTGACCAGCAGCCGCCGCCTTGTTGGCGAGTGTGCCGATGAGGTCGTCGGCTTCGAATCCACCATATTGCAGGATCGGAATGTGGAAAGCCTCGAGCGAGCGGCGGATATAAGGAACCTGCTGGGAAAGATCGGGTGGCATGGCGACGCGATTGGCCTTGTAGCCGCCGTAATCGACCTCATCGAACTGCTGCGTCTTGATGTTCCATTTGCGTACGGAGGTGATGCTTTTCGCGCGCTCGTCACGGAAAACAGGCGCGCTGGTGTCGAAGATCGCGGCGAAGTACTCGGGCTGAAAGTCTTCGCGGAGCTTGTTGATCATGTTCACGAAAACGTAGGTGGCCGCCGTGGGCACGCCGGTGCGCGTGGACATGGGGCGCGCGCGCTGCATGGCATGGTAGGCGCGGAAGATGAACGACATTGCATCCAGCAGGAAGATGGGCGGCTTTTCGTTGTGATCTGGCATGGCAGTTTGGGGCCGTCCCTCAGTGTGCCGCCTATGCGATAAACATGCAATCACCATAGGAAAAGAAACGGTACTGCTGTTCCACGGCATGGCGATAGGCGGCCAGGGCGTGTTCCCGCCCGGCAAAAGCGGAAACCAGCATGAGCAGCGTGGACTGCGGTAGATGGAAATTTGTTAATAGCCCATCCACGACGCGGAATCGGTACCCCGGCGCGATGAAGATGCTCGTTGCGCCGGTATGCGGAGCGAGTGTGCCATCCGGAGTTTGCGCGGCACAGTGTTCCAGCGTCCGCACCGTCGTGGTGCCGGCAGCAATCACACGCCGGCCCTCGAGGCGAGCCGCATTGACGGCGCTGGCTGTCAGTTCCGGCAGCGTGTAGTGCTCGGTATGGAGACGGATCTCTTCCAATCGCGTCACGCGAACGGGCCGAAAGGTGCCGAGGCCGACATGCAGCGTGACGTAGCAGACCTCTACCCCGCGCTGTGCAATGCGTTCCAGGATTTCCGGCGTGAAGTGAAGGCCGGCGGTGGGGGCTGCTACGGAACCGCGCTCGCCTGCGTAGACGGTCTGGTAGCGTTCGCGGTCGGTTGATTGATCGCCGCGGCGAATGTAGGGCGGCAAAGGCATGTGCCCAATGCGATCGAGCAGCGAGTAGAAGTCCTGTATGGGGGCGAAGCGAAGCAGCCGCTCGCCAAACTCACCGCGACCGACGACCTCTGCGTTGAGCAGCGGCTCTGTGTCCGCCACGCTTTCGAAGAAGTCCAGATACTCGCCTGCGGGCACCTTCTTACCCGGTTTGACCAGCGCCTTCCACTCCCACGCGCTCTGCTGCTCAGTAAGCAGAACCTCGACGCGACCCGGGGAGGAGTGTGCTGCGCGATTGGCGGTTGAGCGTCGCTGGGCGAAGAGGCGCGCGGGAATGACGCGGCTGTTGTTTAACACCAGCACATCGCCCGCACGGAGCAGGTCCGGGAGTCTGCGGAACCAGCCGTCTCGCCAAGCGCCGGTGCTGCGGTCGAGCTCAAGCATCCGCGAAGCGCCGCGCTCTGCGGGTGGCTGTTGCGCAATGAGTTCTTCGGGTAGGTGGAAATTAAAATCGGAGACGAGCACGTTTTTCCATTTTAGGCGGAGGAACGTGTCTTCAGAGGCGGGTAGCGGATGCGTTTGCAGAGGCGAGGTGGTCTTCGGCGAAATGCCGCAGATCTTCCATGGCGCGCTCGAGTTCAACCCGCTTGCTTTCGAAGCTGGCCTCGTCCAGCTCGAGTGGAATAACGACACTTCGACCCCAGGCGACAATGACGCGCGAGAAAGGCTTCGGAATCAGAAAGCCGTCCCAGGAGCGCAGTTGCCAGGCGCGCGCGGGCAGGAAATAGAAACAGCCGACCGGTAGATCTGTGAGTTGGCCGAGTTTGATCGCGCCGGGTTTGAGCTGGTAGCGCGGCCCACGGGGCCCGTCCGCAGGGAAGACGGCAGACGCGCCATCGTTGACGGCCTGTGCCAAAGCGCGCAGCCCGGAGGCGCCTCCGCGTGAACTGGAGCCACGCACAGTGAAGAAGCCGAGGCGCTCGATAGTGCGCGCGATCAACTCGCCGTCAAAGCTCTGGCTGATCAGCAGCGTGGTGCGCGGGCGCCCATGGAAGTAGCAGGCTGCGGATAAGAGGCATCGGTGCCAGAAGCACCCGATACCGCGTTCGTTCCAGCCGTACTGGTACCCGCCCGGCGCGCACAGCACTTCATAGCGCAGCGTGGCATGCAGCAGGCGCAGCAGCGCCGCCGCTACGAGCGGGACAACCGCGAGCAGCATGCGCTGCGCTGGCGAAAACTGCCGGTCCGATCCTGCTGACATTGGGAGCGGAAGCTAGCTGTAGCGCATCCAGCGCAGCATCTCCGGCAGCGTCGCGCGCTTGCCGTACATCAGGATGCCGACGCGGTAGATGCGCGAAGCGATCCAGAGCATCGCGTAGATTGCAGCCGCCATGAGCAGGATCGAGAGCGCGATCTGCCATAGGGGAGGCTGCTGGGCCACCACTCGCAGGTACATGAGCATGGGGGTAAACGGAGGGAAGAACGAACAAGCCACAACCGCAGGTGCATTTGGATGGGACACCACGTAGTTCATCGAGATAAAGCAGAGCAGGAGCGGCAGCGAGATGAAGAAACTGAACTGCTGCACCTCCTGTTCGCTGCTCACGCTCGCGCCGAGCGCTGCGCTCAGCGCGCTGTAGAACAAGAAGCCAAGCAGGAAGTAGACCACAAGCAGGATCACCTGCGGCGCTGTGATGCCGAGCGCGGCAAGGCCAGCGCCCGTGTGCCCGGCGTTCACCATCATGGAAGAACCTGTGAGCAGCAGCGCCGCTGCCACCCAGATACCGATCTGCGTCAGGCCGGCCGCGCCCACCCCCAGGATCTTGCCGCCAAGGAGCGACTCTGGAGTTGTGGTTGCGAGCAGTACCTCGAAGATGCGCGATGTCTTCTCTTCAATCACGGAACGCGCCACATTCATGCAGTAATAAATAACCGTGAAGTAGAGCAGGAACACCATGATGTAAGCACTGAGATAGCTGCCGATGGAGCTGGAAGCGGAGGCCCGTCCGTTCTTCACCTTGAGCGTGGTTACCTCAACTGGCTTCAAGGAAGCGTCAATTGTCCCGGCGGCGAGACCCTCATGCCTGAGGCGTTCGCGCATCACGGCGCTGGTGACAGCGCGTTCCATCTGCTGCGTGGTGGCGATGTCCGCGGTGGAGCGCGAAAGATATTCCGGGTCCAGGTTCCCACTGGATCCTGCGGATTGTGGTGCTTGCCCGAGCCACAGCGCGCCATCAATGCGCTTGTCATCCACTGCGCGTATGAGTGCATCGCGCACATCAGGAGTGACGGGCGCTTGCACCTCCGTCAGCGGCGGATGCTTTTGTTGCGTCTTCAGCTCCTGCGCGACGGCTTCTGCAAGTTGTGCGTTGGCGGATGCGATCACAATGTGCTGCCCACCGCCCCCGCCGTTCATAGACGCGAAGATGCTACCGCCCATAATGGCAATCAGGATCGCGGGCATGAGAAATGTGGTGAGGAGGAACGCCCTGGTCCGCACGCGTTCCAGGTACTCCCGCCTGGCAATCAGGAACGCTTCACGCATGCGCGCGACCTCCTACGGTCTGAATGAAAATCTCTTCCAGCGAGGGCTCAACGAGTTCGTAGCGATAGAGTTGCAGCTTTTGCGCGACCAAGCGTAGAAGCTGCTGCGGGTCCGCCCCGTCGCACAGCTTCAATTCTGCATGGGTGCCATAGATCCTGGTTACCTCCGCCAAGGCGAGCAGTTCGGGCTTTGTGAACAGCGCGGGATCGCCCTCGAAATCCAGCAGAACGCGGTTTCGCGGATAGCGGGATTTGACCTCGCGCATGGCGCCAGCGAGAACGGCGTGGCCGCGGTCCACCAGGCAGATGCTGTCGCACATCTTTTCCACCTGATCCATGCGATGCGTGGAGAAGAGAATGGCGCAGCCGCCACGGCGCAGCTCGAGCAATGTCCGTTCCAGCAGGCTCGCATTCACCGGGTCCAGTCCGGAAAAGGGCTCATCCATGATCAGGAACCGTGGCTCGTGCATGACCGTCGCAATGAACTGGATTTTCTGCTGCATGCCCTTGGACAGCTCCTGCGTCTTTTTGTCCAGAGCGTCGGCAATCTCTAACCGTTCCGACCACGTTTGGGCGCGCTGCCGCGCGGTTCCGGCGTCCAGGCCATGCAACTGCCCTAGCAGAATAAGCTGGTCGAGCACGCGCATCTTTTTGTAAAGCCCGCGTTCTTCCGGCAGGTAGCCCACGCGCGTCAGCGCAGCGCGGCGGAACGGCTCGTCGAACAGCCGCACGGCCCCGCTGTCCGGCAAAGTAATGCCGACAATCATGCGGATGGTGGAAGTTTTGCCGGCGCCATTTGGGCCGAGCAGGCCGAAGATGGTGCCCGCTTCAATGCGCAGGCTCAGGTCGCGCACTGCCACCTTCGCGTCGTAGGCCTTTGCTACCTGGTCGAGTTCGACAACACTCACGCGGTCACAGTCCTTTGGCTCAAGTGGCAGCAGTGTAGCAGCATCAGCAGGGAAGTCGCGCTTGTTCCGGCATCCGCACGGGGCTGTACCATCAGGATGTGCTGGCCCTCGATACACAAATACAGTTTGTAAAAGGCATCGGGCCGCGGATAGCGGAGACGCTGGCTGCCAAGGACATCCACACGGTAGAAGAGCTGCTCTTTCACCTGCCGTTTCGCTATGAGGACCGGGCAAACATGCGTGCCTTTCGCGAACTCGAAGCGGGCGAAACAGCGAGCGTAGTGGGCGAGGTGCGCGGGAGCGTAGTGCTGCGCACGAAGAGCATCCCGATCTTCGAGATGACCGTTGGTCAGGGACTGGACACGCTCAAGTGCATCTGGTTTCGCGGCACATATCTGAAAGACAAATTCCAGCCGGGGCAGATGGTAGCGCTCTACGGCCGGGTGGAGCCATCGCGCTCCAGCCGCGGCTTCAAGATGATTCAGCCGCAATTTGAGATTTTGCCCTCGACCGAGGACGAAGCCGCGCAGCAGTTGGAAGTCGGCCGCATCACGCCCGTCTATGAAAGCCTGGGGGGCGCGAAGCTGGGCACGCGCTGGCAGCGGCGGGTCTTTTACGATCTGCTGGAAGAGCTCAAGGGGCAGGTTCCGGAGACGCTGCCGGTACAAATGCTTGCGCGGCTCGGGCTGCCTTCGCGCGAAGAGGCACTGCGGCAGGTGCACTTTCCCGAAAGTGGAACAGCGGCCTCGCAGTTGCAGTCAGCACGCACGCCCGCGCACCGCCGGCTCATCTTTGAGGAGCTGTTCTATCTGGAGCTGGGCCTGGAGCTGAAACGGCGCAAGCTCAAAGACCGGCTGGGGATCGCCTTTGAAACCACCGAGCAGGTGCGCGCGGCGCTTCGTGAGGTGCTGCCCTTCCACCCGACTACAGCGCAGAAGCAGGCCTTGAGCGAGATCGTGGCGGACATGCGGAAGAGCAGCCCGATGCGCCGCCTGCTGCAGGGCGATGTGGGTTCCGGTAAGACCATTGTGGCGCTCCAGGCGATGCTGGTAGCGGTTGAGAATGGCTATCAGGCCGCGCTCATGGCGCCGACGGAGATTCTGGCCACCCAGCACTACCTGGGCGCACGCAAGCTGCTGGAGCGGGCCGCGCGCCCTTACCGTGTGGTGCTGCTGACCGGTTCTCTGGACGAAGACCGGAAGCGGTCCGCCCGCGGGCGCATCGCCCGTGGCGAAGCGGACCTGATCATCGGCACGCATGCCCTGATCGAGGAAAAGGTCGACTTCGACAAGCTGGGGCTGGTGGTTGTGGACGAGCAGCATCGCTTCGGCGTGATGCAGCGCTTTCGCCTGATGAAGAAGCCGGGGCAAGGGGAGCCCGATGTGCTGGTAATGACGGCGACGCCCATCCCGCGCACGCTCGCCCTGTCGCTGTATGGCGATCTCGACCTCAGTGTTCTGAGTGAGTTGCCGCCCGGACGCACCCCGATTGTGACGCGGCGCGTGAGCGATGAGCGCGCTGCGGACGTTTGGGGATTTCTGCGCAAGCAGGTCGCGGCCGGGCACCAGGCGTATGTCGTGTACCCGGTCATCGAAGGCGCCAGGGAAGACCAGCCGGAGCTGGACTTCGCCCAGAACGGAACGGAGGAGCCGCCGGCAAAAAAGGGAGCGAAGGACGCGAAGGCCGGCCAGACTGCTTCCTTGTTCGAGAAGCCCACGCTCAAGGCCGCCACCGACATGTACGACGAGCTCCGCAGCGGAGCCCTGGCCGGGTTACGGCTGGGCCTGCTACATGGGCGACTCGATGCGGACGAGAAAGAGATCATCATGCGGCGCTTTCAGCGGGGCGAAATCGATGTGCTGATCGCCACCACTGTCATCGAAGTCGGCGTGGACGTGCCTAATGCTACCGTGATGGTAATCGAACACGCGGAGCGCTTCGGCCTGGCGCAGATGCACCAGTTGCGCGGGCGCGTAGGCCGTGGCACCGCCAAGAGTTATTGCATCCTGATGACCAGCGGCAGGGTGTCTCCCGAAGCAGAAGAGCGCCTGAACGCCATGGTGCGCACCCAGGATGGATTTGAGCTCGCCGAACTGGACCTGACCCTGCGGGGGCAGGGCGAGATCTTCGGTACGCGCCAGGCAGGCTTGCCGGACTTTCGGGTCGCCGACCTGCAGCGCGACCGCGAACTGCTCGAACTCGCAAAGGTGGAGGCCACTCGTTTCGCACTGAACGCGGAGGAAGAGGCCAGCTCGGAGGAACGAGCCCAGGTTTCCACACGTCTCAAACTAGCCTGGCAGCGCCGGTATGGCCTGGTGGAGGCGGGATAGCTACGCCGCCATGGGCAGCAGCGTGTCTGCCTCGCGCTGCTCGATGTGGAGCTCGACCGTGATCACCTCGAATGTGTCGAAGTCTGCGCATAACGCGCGCATTGGCACGTCTGTATTAAGGCCAGCTCGGACGAACGGTCAAGCAGCAGCCCCAGCCGGGCTAGCGCGGCGTACATGTCTATCAAGGTAGAGCGCTCGCATTCAAAGACAGCACGCGCGACGCCGGCGGATGACGGAAGTTGACGAAGCAGCCAGCCGCCGCATGCAGAGAGCGCGGACGGCAGCAGCTGCAGAACGCTGTCCAGATCGCTCGGGCAGTAGGTCGTGAGGGTCAAAGGGTGGAGCGGCTCGTACCGCAGCATTCCAAGCAGGTCTTCGATCACGCGTTTCATGTTCTCTCCATCGGCGCAGCGCACCGACGGCGTAAGTTCATCAAGAGGTACGGCCGTGACTTTCCACAGCTAAGGAGTAACCTGTACCGGCGGCTCCATGGTACTGTGCACACCACAGCGGGGCACAGCTTTGGGCGCTCAGACGAGGTCAGGACAGCGAATGATTCGTGGAACAGGGATGGATCTGATGGAGGTTGGCCGGGTTGCACGGTCGATTGAGCGATTTGGGCAGCACTTTCTCGACCACGTCTTCACCCCCGGCGAGATCGCCTACTGCCAGCGCAAGCGCCATACCGCCGCAGAAAGCTTCGCAGCACGCTTTGCCGCGAAGGAGGCGGCAGCCAAGGCGCTTGGCACCGGCATCGCAGCGGGCGTCTCCTGGAAGGAGATCGAGGTGGGCAGGGAGCCGGGGGGCCGTCCCGTTCTGGGCCTGCATGGCAGGGCAGCGGACTGCGCGACGAAGATGGGAGTGCAGCAAATTCATCTCACGCTCACCCATACACGGGATCTCGCCGTGGCCGTGGTCATCCTGGAAAGCTAGACCGGTTTCACTCCAACTGCTGGTTACACGTCTCCCGGACTGCGGTCGCGATCAGCGCAGCAATTAGGAACGCGAACGAAATGGTGGTCAGCGCTGCGCTCATGCTGCTTCGCTCGCTGATGTACCCGATCAGAAATGGAGCCGCAGCGCTGGCGAGCCTTCCGGAGTTATAGACCAAGCCCATGGACGTGGCCCGCACGGCGGTGGGGAATAACTCACTGGCAATTACGCTGAAGCCGCTGAAGTATCCGGTGCCAAAAAAGCCGATGATTGGCCCCAGAACAAGCAGCATGCGAGCGCTCCCAGCATGCGCATAGAAGGGCACCGCCAGCGCGGCGACAAGCAGAAAGGCGATGTAAGTGCGCTTGCGGCCGAAGCTGTCCGCTAGGTAGCCGAACGAGATGTAGCCGAGGAATGCACCGACCTGCATGACTACCGTCCAGGACGACCTTTGCACGATGGACAGTCCTCCTCCGCCCTGGGCCAGCGGCAGGGAAAGGAAGCGCGGGATCCAGGTAAACAGCCCCCACCACGCGAACAGCGTCGCCGCATTCATGGACGCGGTGATCATCGTAGCGCGTCGCAAGGGCGGACGTAGAAGATCCAATATCTCCGGTCGCTGCGCCTTCTTGCGTTGCCACAGTTCGGGTTCCTGCACTGCTCTGCGCACCCACAAGGTCACCAGCGCTGGAAGGATGCCGAGAAAGAACACCGGGCGCCAGCCGAAATGGGGCATGATCAAGCCGGCCAGGGCGGCGGCCAATGCATATCCCACGGCCCAGGAGCTTTGCACAACCGCCAGCGCCTTGCCGCGATCTCGCCCGGGCCAGGTTTCCGCAACCAGCGCTGCTCCCGCTGCCCACTCACCGCCCATGCCCAGTCCAAGCAGAATGCGGCAAAGCGCCAGCTGTTCCGCTGTATGCACAAGACCGCAAAGCGCAGTGCATACGGAATAGATCAGCATGCTGGCCGTCAACGCGCGGGTCCGTCCCAGCTTGTCTGCCAGCCATCCGAAGCCGATGCCTCCCACTGCAGCGGAAACCAGGGTCAGGGACATAAGCAGGCCAGTTGTGGATGCACGCAGGTGTAACTCGCGCTGCAGCTCCGGCAGTACCAGCGAGAAGAGCATCACGTCCATGCTGTCGAGCATCCAGCCGAGCGAGGCGGCGAGCAGCGCGCGTTTGGCTGCGGCCGGTGCGGTGATCAACCATTGCCATCCGCCTGCCATTGACGCGTGCATGTTCCTCCATCAAACCTGCGGCTCAGCGGCCTTCACGGAAGCCCGATACTATCGGAGCAGCCGGTGGGGAGCTCAGGAGCACGGCGCCCACCAGCTTATCCGCCATGGATATTCTTTAGCCATATGACCACACGCATCTCGATCGATTCCGGCGGTACCTTCACGGATTGCGTTTTTCTTAGGGACGGCAAGCTGGAAGTCTTGAAAGTCTTCTTCACTCCAGACGATCCAGCCCGCGCCGTGCTTGCGGCACTCGAGCAAATCGCCCCCGGCACAACACCGGTCGTCGTACATGGCACAACCGTAGGTACGAATACCGTGCTCGAGCGGAAGGGTGCCAGGGTGGCCTTTGTGACGACGGAAGGCTTTGCGGACACGATTGCAATCGGCAGGCAAACGCGTCCTAAGCTCTACGACTGGCTGCAAGCGGCTCCCGAGTGCCTGGTCTCGCCGGAAAGGCGTTTCGGTATTGCTGAGCGCACCACTGCGGAAAGAGCGGTGCTGGCAAGCCCCAGCCCGCAGCAGCTCAAAGCTCTCGTCGAAGCAGTGAAAAGATCCGGCGCGGAATCCGTCGCGCTCTCACTGCTGTTTGCCTTTGCCAATCCGCAGAACGAAATCCTGGTCGAGTCCGCGCTCGCGGAGCTTGGGCTCCCGGTTTCCACCTCGCATCGCATCCTTCCAGAGTTCCGCGAATATGAGCGTGCCTCCACTGTTGCCGTGAATGCGTATCTGGCGCCGCGGATGCAAAGCTATCTGGCCGGGCTCGACCGAGAGCTGAAGACGCAATATCCGGGCAGCAGGGTAGAGGTGATGCAATCGGCGGGCGGCATCATTCCGGCTTCGCAGGCAGCGCGCGAGCCAGTACGCACGGTGCTGTCGGGCCCTGCAGGCGGAGTGCTGGGCGCCTATCGCATGGCGCAGATGGCCGGCTATGACCGCATCATCGGCTTTGATATGGGCGGCACATCGACCGACGTATGCCTGGTGGATGCTGCTGCAGGCGGGCTGCGCATCAGCAACGAAGCCGTGATCGCAGGTATCCCGGTCAGCGTTCCCATGCTGGACATTCACACGGTAGGCGCGGGCGGTGGGTCGATTGCGCGCTTTGACACGGGCGGCCTTCTCCGCGTGGGTCCGGAGTCGGCCGGCTCCGACCCAGGCCCCATCTGCTTTGGGCGCGGCGAGCGGCCGACGGTGACCGATGCCAACCTGATGCTGGGCCGCCTCGATGCAGAGCGCTTTCTTGGAGGGGCCGTGCGGTTGGGTGCAGAGCGGACGCGTGTCTGCATGGACCGTGACAAGGGTCCGCTCGTTTCTGTGGAGCAGTTTGCAAGCGGCATCGTGCGCGTGGTGGAGGCTTCGATGGAGAAGGCCATCCGGCTCATCTCGGTACAGCGAGGCTATGATCCGCGCGAGTTTACACTGGTGGCCTTCGGCGGCGGCGGCCCGCTCCATGCTGCTGCGCTGGCCCGTGCGCTGCGCATTCCCCGCGTGCTGGTGCCGCGAATGCCGGGCGCCCTCTCGGCCCTCGGAATCCTGCTCGCCGACAAAGTCCGGGACTATTCCCGCACTGTCATGCTTACGTCTGAAGAGGTGGTGCTGGAGCCCTACTTCCTCGAACTGGAAGAGCGAGGGCGGCATGAGAGCGAAGAGGCCGCCGACAATCCTCTTTCGCATCGCTCCGCAGACCTCCGCTACCGTGGTCAGGCCTTTGAGCTAAACGTGCCGTACGGAGCCGGTATGCTGCCCGCCTTTCACCAGATGCACCGGCGCTTGTACGGCTTTGCCGATGAGGAGCGTCCGGTAGAGATCGTGAATGTGCGCGTACGGCTGGTCAGTCCGGCCGAGTCAGTGCATGTGGATGAACAGCCATGCACGCCGGGTGATGGAGCCCACGCGATAGCTGGCAGACGAACGGTGCTGTTTGAAGGCGTCCCACATGGAGCCGGATTGTACGAGCGCGAACTGCTCCATCCCGGCGATGCCTTCCCAGGACCGGCACTCGTGCGCGAATACAGCTCGGCAACGCTGCTCCATCCGGGCGATCATCTCCAGGTGGACGCGCGAGGAAATCTCCTGATCGAGGTGCACGGATGAGACGATCGCACCCGGTCACCGATCCGATCGAGCTGGCTGTCTTTCAAAGCGCGATGTATTCCATTGCGGAAGAGATGGGCTCGGCGCTCAGGCGCACTGCCGTCTCGCCGAACATCAAAGAGCGGCGCGATTATTCGTGCGCACTGTTTGACGGTGCACGTCGCGTCATCGCCATGGGCGACCACATGCCCGTCCATCTTGGCTCCATGCCGATGTCTGTAGAAGCAGCGGTGGCGCGCATCGCCATGAAGCGCGGCGATATCGTGATCCTCAACGATCCGTATGCAGGGGGCACGCATCTGCCGGACATCACCATGGTGGCCCCGGTCTTTCTTGCCCAGGACCGGCGTCCGCAGTTCTATGTGGCGGCCCGCGCGCACCACGCGGATGTCGGCGGCATGTTTGCCGGTTCCATGGGCCCGGCGCGGGAGATCTTTCAGGAGGGCATCCGCATTCCGCCGATTCGCCTCGTACGCGGCGGCCAGATCGATGAGGCCGTGATGTCGTTGGTGCTCGCCAATGTGCGCACACCCGCGGAGCGGGCAGGCGACTTCGCCGCGCAGATGGGCGCATGCCGCGTGGGAGACGAGCGGCTTCAGGAACTGGTCGAAAGACATGGAGCGAAAAGCATCGTCCGGCTGGTGGAGGAGTTGTTGGCGTATTCCGAAGCGATCATGCGAGCGGAGATCCGCACCATGCCGCACGGGGTGTTTGCGAGCGAGGACTTTCTCGATAATGACGGAGTGTCGGATGAGCCAGTGCGCATAGCGGTCGCGATCCATATCGATCCGCAGCGCGGTTCCATGCTGTTCGACTTTGCCGGCTCATCTGAGCAGGTGAGCGGCAGCGTGAATGCGGTCTATGCCATCACTGCCTCGGCGTGCTTCTACGTCCTGCGTTGCCTGCTCGCGGAAGACGCGCCCACAACAGCAGGCATCCTGCGATGCTGCGAGATCCGGGCGCCGGAAGGCACTGTTGTGAATGCCGGGCCCCCGGCGGCAGTCGCCGGCGGCAATGTGGAAACGTCGCAGCGCATTGTGGATGTGCTCCTGCGCGCGCTGGCGCAAGCAATCCCGGACCGGATCCCGGCGGCAAGCTCAGGCACTATGAACAACCTGACGATTGGGGGAACGGACCCGCGCACAGGAAGGCCGTTTACCTATTACGAGACCACTGCGGGTGGCATGGGCGCGCACTCCACTGGAGACGGCTTATCGGGAGTCCACACGCACATGACAAACTCGCTCAATACGCCCATCGAAGCACTCGAGTATGCGTATCCGTTCCGGGTGCGGCAATACAGCTATCGACCGGGTTCCGGCGGTGAAGGACGCTTCCGCGGCGGTGATGGCATTGTGCGCGAGATCGAACTTCTGGCCGACGCGCAGGTCACGCTCCTATGCGATCGCAGGACGTTCCGCCCTTACGGCCTGTCCGGTGGGAACCCGGGCATGGCAGGCCGCAATTTGCTGGTGCGCGACGGCGTCACTCGGGAGCTCCCGTCCAAGTGCAGCATCGAAGCTCAACGGGGCGATCGCATCCGGATCGAAACGCCCGGTGGCGGCGGGTGGGGGGCGTCAGTGGAACGGGGCAGCGTACCCGTTCCATACAGCAGCGGGCAGAGTGAAAGGAAACCATGAGGATAGCCAGTTGGAACGTGAATTCCATCCGAGCGCGGCTGGAGCATGTCACGGCGTGGCTGCAGCGCCAGCAGCCGGATGTGCTTCTGATGCAGGAGTTAAAAGGGACGGCCTTTCCCGCGGAGGTCTTTCGTGAGCTGGGTTATGAGAGCGCGGCTGTGACGCAGAAGGCATACAACGGCGTCGCCGTCCTGTCGCGCCGTCCTATGGAGGTCATCAGCACGAGCCTCGGCAGCGATGCGGCGGATGACCATGCCCGGTTTCTGGAGGTAATGATCGAGGGCATACGCATCGTGAACATCTATTTACCCAATGGCAATCCGGTGGGAACCGAGAAGTTTGCCTACAAGCTGGCATGGATGGACCGGCTGGCGGAGCAAATGCGTGCGTGGTTGCAGGACGCCATTCCAACGCTGATCGGTGGCGACTTCAATGTCATCCCGGAAGATATCGATTGCCACAAGCCGTCCTCATGGGCACGGGACGCGCTGTTTCAGCCGGAACCGCGGGCGCGGTATCGCGCGCTGCTCGATCTCGGCTATACGGACGCATTCCGTTCGCTTCATCCCGGCGAGGGCGGATTCTTCACCTTCTGGGACTACTTTCGGCAGGCTTTTGAACACAACCGCGGTATCCGGATCGATCACTTTCTGCTGTCTCCGGCACTGGCCGAATGCTTGCAGAGTTGTCACATCGATAGAGAGCCGCGCAGCAAGGAAAAGCCGTCCGACCACACGCCTATCATCGTGGAGCTGCGATAGCGGCATCGCCGAAACTATCTGGCTGAAGCTCAATATACGAAAGCTCTTGTGCAGGGCAGCATCGGGTACCTCCAACTGCTTTCAGGAAGCATCTGAAGGACAGCTCACACGTGTAGCGGAGAAGCCCCGTGCGGATGACTTGCGTTCTGGTTCCAGCCCTGATTGCGATGGCGTTGCCCTTAGCTGCGCAACAGCCGAAACCCCCGGCAACGCAGCGCCCCGGTGGTCCTAACTCTGGGCCGGCACCTGCCCCGCCGCCGCTCACTGGCGATGCCCTGCAGCGGCCGGGCGTTCCGGCCGGGACGCTCTCGCAACGGCTCACCTTGCGCAGCCAAATCTACGACGGCATGGTGAGCGACTACTGGATTTACGTCCCGGCGCAATATCGGCCTGATAAGCCCTCCGCCGTGATGGTCTTTCAGGATGGGGAAGGGTACCTGAATCGTAATGGCGATCATCCCGCGCTCAACGTGCTCGACAATCTGATTGCGGCGGGCAAGATCCCGGTCATCATCGGTGTCTTCACTAATCCGGGTGACATTTCGGGCTCGCCTGGCACGCCAACCTACCGCTTCGTAGATGGCTACAGCAAGAAGTGGTCGCGCACGCTCAAGGACTCGATGCGTTCGACTGAATATGATACCGTCTCTGATCGCTATCCGCGCTTTCTCCGGGACGAGCTGCTGCCGGAGGTGGCCAAGCATTACAAGCTGCGCACAGACGCCTACTCGCGCGCTATCACCGGCTTGAGCTCGGGCGGCATCTGCGCCTTCAACGCTGCCTGGCAAATGCCCGATGAATTCAGTCGCGTCATCTCCTGGATAGGCTCTTTCACCGCCATCCAGTGGCATGAAGATCCAATGGTCGCTGATGGAGGCCAGGACTACCCAGACAAGGTCCTCCGCGAGAACCATCGCAACCTGCGCGTATGGCTTCAGGACGGCAGCAACGACCAGGAGAACCCACAGTATGGTTCATGGCCCATGGCAAACATTCGTATGGCGAATGCGCTCAAGCTGAAGGGGTACGATTACCGGTTCTCGTTCGGCACCGGACCACACACGGCAGCCGCGGGCGGCGCAGAGTTTGTCGAGGAGATGACTTGGCTATGGCGAGGTTACGATCCGGCAAAGACGGCCGAAACCTTCAGCCAGGACCCGGCGGAGGCCGCCAGGCCGCCTTTCCGCGTGCGCATTGTGAACCGTGAGCCCTAGGCCTACGCCGAGATCCAGGCGTAAGGCAAAGGGTCTTTCAGCCGCGGCGGCCCTTTGTCAGCAATCAGCAGCATCCGCCGCCTAACGGCGTACGCTATTGCCGTGCAGAGTCCCGGCTGCAGGGATGCAGAGATCGCTCTTCTGACAAGTGCTATTTAGCTAGCTGAAAACCGTCGGAGAGTTGGACGTCACCGGACACTCCCGCGATTTTCAGCTACCCTGCTGTACTCCAAACTGCTGAAGCACCTTGCGACTCTTTACCAATGTGCATGCTCGGCATCGCGGTATCATGCGCTAACGCAAGGTGTATGCGCGATTGCGTGCCCTAAAGGTCATCGGCTTACAACTTAAGCGGCATGGATTCACGCTCTTCCGCCGAATCTGCATGGCGAAATAGAGCAACTTTTACCGCCGGTATGCAATTTAGGCGTAGCACCTTTTAGGGGTTTTCTGCCCAGCGATCTAACTGCACAATCAACTTACTGAATCGGCACACCCAATAAAAAGCACTGACTGTTGCTTATATATCGCAACCGTAAATAGAGGCTTGTGAGGGAGGTCGTCTGAATACTTGCACTCGAAGGGCTAACTCATGCGTGGTATAAGTTTCGCAGTTACTGCACTCACATTTGCCGCTCTTGCTGTTTCGGGCAAGAGCGCGCACGCCCAGGCGAACGTCACAGAGAGCAACAGCAACTACATATACGTAGATGCGATGAATGGTAAAGACAGCAACGCGGGCACCCAGAGCGCCCCGGTCCGCACCGTGCAAGCTGGATTCTATAAGGCCGATACCCAGTTCAATCATAAAGGGCAGGGCAGCCGGGTCGAAATTCTTCCTGGCACTTATCGCGAAACTGTAGCTGTGTGGCCCACTTACAAGCACACCTCAGCGCCGATCACCTTGGAGGCTGTGACGCCGGGCACTGTTACCATTGCCGGATCGGATGTTTACACGGGCTGGGCGGACGAGGGTGCAGGAGCTATCTTTGATCACGGATGGAGCTACAAGTTCGGCGCGTGCCCCTTACCCAATGCATGGCCCTCCGGCTTGCAGCCCATCGTCTTCCGCAGAGAAATGGTGATCGTGAACGGAACACCGCTGACGCAGGTGCTGGATGCAGGACTACTTACTCCGGGCACCTTTTTTGTAGATCAAACCAACAGCCGGCTTCGTGTCGCTCCGCCGTCAGGCGTCGATCTCAATGCTGCGACGGTTGAAGTCGCGACCCGCCCGACCACGCTCACAGTATCCGGCAGGACAAATTTCGTGGTCCGGGGCATTGGCATGGAGCATGCTGCGAATTGCATTGGCAGCGAGGGCGGCGAAGTCTCGAAGAGCAGCAACGTCCTGGTGGATAAGATCTGGGCTTCGACAAACAATTGGGGCGGTTTCGGCGTGTGGAGCGTCAATGATGTGACCATCCAGAACTCCGTAGCCAGCTACAACGGCGGGTTCGGTATGAACCTGGCGCGCAGCACGAATCTGCTGCTATCGAACACAGAAATGGATTACAACAACTGGCGCGGGGCGCAAGGCGCGTTCTATGACTGGGGCATGGGCGCCATCAAGTTCTGGCAGATCCACGGCGCCACTGTAAAGGACATCTATGCCTACAACAACCATGCGCAGGGACTTTGGTTCGATACGGATAATCGCGATATCACGGTAGACAACGCGAACCTGGCCGGCAACCTGCTGGGGAACCTTCAGGTTGAGCTCAACGCCGGACCGATCAGCATGACGAATTCCGTGCTCTGCTACGGCGGTCTGGGCGCGAATCTCAACAGTTCCTCGAACTTTTCGCTGACCAACTCCAAGCTCTTTGACAACGGCGGTCCCGGAGTTGTGGGTTCTATCCAGGGCGAAGTCTACATCGCTGGCCCAAACAGCGGGCGGCACTTCAGCGACTGGCAGACTGGGCAGTATCACAACGTGACCACGTCCGACATCACCCTGACCGGGAACATTATCGAGGACTGGAGCTACTCCAACGAAAACGTCATCGGCACGTATGTCTCCGGTTCGGCATGGACGAACTTCGTGAAAACGCTCGTATCTGACGAGAACACCTGGTACGACCCCAACCGCCCGACGGCCTTTTCCGTCACCGGGGGACACCGGCAGGCACTGAATCAATGGCAGTCCGCAACGGGTGCAGATAAGAATTCTGTGTGGAGCGAGCCTGTGTACTCTGCCCTGCAACAGCGTAGCTGCAAACCCGCCGGCCCGGCGCAATCCGACTTCGGAGTCTTCACAGACAGGCGGATCTACCAAGCGTCTAAGGGTTCCGTAAACATCAACCTGATGCAGAAGTCGTTCGGCTCCACGTTCGCCAATGCTCAGGCGACCATCACCGCTACCGGTCTTCCCGCCGATGCATCGATGCTTCTCGCCGCTCCGACAGTTCTTCCGGTGAAGGCCTCGGCGAATTCGATGCGCATGCTGACGATTGCTCCAGGCGCGCATGCCACCAAAGGCGTCGCCATCCCCGTAACCCTCGTTGCCACGGCGAATGGGCGTGTGCATACGGTCACCCTCTCGATCATCCCGTAACCACAATCACCACAGCAGAAATGGCAGCAAGCTCAGCGCTTGCTGCCATTTCTGCTTCCCACGCGAATGCATTGCGCTGTAAGTGAAGAGAGCGGCGGTAACGGTGGAAATGTCAGCCGCCGCTCTTCTGGATCATCTGATTTCTAATCCACCAGAATCGGCCGGTTCGTGACTGTTACGCTGCTGGCTCCGCTGATGTTATAGACATTGCCATCCAGGTCACGATATTCATGGTAAGAGGACGGCTGTCCAAGCCCAACGGAAGCGCTCGCCAGCCAGGCCGTCGTCCACAGGAACAGCCCCCGGTATCCGCCCGGTTTGGTGATATAGCAGCGCCAGATATCACCGGAGTGGGTGCAAGGTCCTGAGAAGGTCGCGCCATTCAACCACGCATTGGTTGTTACCCATGCCTGATGGGCGGGAGTGTAGCCTACGCTCGCTGTGGCGGTGCCCGGACAATTGGTTGCGGCTGCACCAGTACTGTACATCGTTCCCCAGCATGGGTCATCCCACACATACCACAGATTCGTAACTGTGCCTGTGCTACCCATGCCCAGCAGCCAGCGGGCAACATACGCCTGACGCAGCATTGAAGTGTTTGAATCGTTTTGGTTTACCCCGTCCGTCAGATCGTCGTTGCGGCCATAGCCACCCTCAGTGTCCCAAATTGGCAGATGAGCTGCCCATGCACGTTGCGCCAATACTGCCCGCACTGCTGCGGTCTGCTCGAATATGGGAGTACGGCAGTTGGCATTAGGCGTATTGCTGGCTGTACACATGGAACTACTATGGGAAATGTTGGTTTCCGGCATGGGATACGGAATGACAGTCCGCCGCGCGTTGTAGGCGTGGTAGCTTACGGCATTCGGCAATGTGGCATTGGGAATTGCGTGCCAGGCATCCAGAAACTGTCCCAAAGCCAGGTCAAAACGCGGCGACACCGCGGCATTGTGATAGTAGTTCGGGTTGTAGCCGTCACCGCCTGCAGACGTGTTTCCGGCCAGGAACAGGCAATCCCCGCAGTACTTCTTGACGATGGTCGCAGCGTCATTCGCCATCTTGGCCATGTCGGTGTAATTCGATGTCCAGTATTGGCCATCGTTGAACTCGTTCCAGGTTTCGAAGTACCTGACCTTGCAAGCGCCGTAAAGTGGAGCGTTCGGTTGGTAGTTGACGCCACACACATGTTGCATGAACTTGGTCATGAACTCTGCCCACATGCAATCCCCGTTGGGACGTACCACGCCAGCCAGAGGCGCTTGGCAGGTTTCATTCGCGGTATCCAGATCGCGCGGCGGCTGGCTCGCACTACTCGAGGCCCAGTGCGGCACACCCGTAGAAGTATAGAGAAGCTGCGCATGGTGGCTTTGGGCCGCGGCAATCCATTGGTCCAGGCCAGCGAAGGTGGAGGAATACTGGCCGCGAGAGGGTTCGATCATGCTCCAGCGTTCGTTGCTACGAGTACGCATGATGGTGGGCGAGGGATTAGGCCATTGCGTCTGAGAAAGCGTGGCGATATTCATGCTGCCGGGCCGCTGCGCGCTGCACACCAGGCTGAACCCACAGCACAGAAGAAGCAAAAGGATCGATGACGATTTGCGGAACATAGAATACGACACGCTTCCGTGGAAGCGAGACCTCTCGTTTGGAATGAAGGCCCGGTTGCGCGCGAGATGCATCACCGTGTATGTGAGGACGAATCTCTGATCCAAAGAGCGGCCGGTTCCTCCGGTACAGAGTAATAGGGGGAGCTTCCATTTTACGAGCGAATGGCGCACAAAGGCGAATGGCTCTGAGAAATGAAAGGTGCATACGAGTACGTCTGTGCCGCACTATCGGTGATAGTCTCACTCTGAATTGGTTACCAATGGAATAGGCGAAAGAGATGCGCAAACCTAAGCCACTTCGGATGAGTCATTTAGACGGTAACGTACTTAGAATCCCTGCATCACGCTTCAGGTCGTGGCGCGCGGAGAACTCCTGCTCGCATCCTGTTTCATGAAACAGACCTTAAGATCACAGATGAGGAGAGGTGAGCGATGTCCAGTTCAGAACTCGAAACTCGTGGGCTTGTGCAAATTCCCAGCCGGCATTCTTTCGACGATACGGTGCAAAAGCTTCGGGATGGAATTGCGCGGCGCGGTCTGACATTGTTTGCTCTCATCGATCACCGGAAAGCTGCGAGCGAGGCTGGACTTTCCATGCCGCCGACCCAGGTGGTTCTCTTCGGGTCCCCAAGGGCAGGCACGCCGTTGATGGTGGCGACTCCTTCGCTGGCCATCGATCTTCCACTCAGGATCCTCGTAGCGGCGGATGAGAAGGGTGCAGTCGGCCTGACATACGCAACTGCAGAGTTTCTGATCGCGCGTTATGGGCTACAGCCTGAAGCTGCTGCCGTGCTGGGCGGCGTCCGGCTGTTGGCGGCTGAAGCAGCTTCCTGAAGCACATCGGCAGACGCCATGGCGGCCCTCCGAGCGCAAATTTGCGAGTGGGAGGCGTGGGCTGGATAATAGGCGGCGGCAGTTAACGATTTTTCTGGAGTCCCGATGCATTCCTTGCGCCCACGCATCATCTGGCTGGCTGGACTTTTCCTCCTCTTGTTTAAAGGGAGTTGCGCTTTGAGCCTTGCGCAGATCCGTTACGACGAAGCGCACCGTGTCTTCCGCATTGATGCCGGCGCAGTCACGTATGCCTTCGGGGTCAACGAACGCAGCGAACTGCAGGCGGTCTACTGGGGCGGTCTACTGGGAGCGGCGGACGTGCTCCCTGCTACACACAGCGTAAAGGAGCAGGCCTCTTTCGACCTGTCCACGACCACCACGCCGCAGGAGTACGCCGGATGGGGTGCGGGCCTTTACGTCGAGCCAGCGCTGAAGATCACCTTTCCCGATGGGAATCGCGACCTGGTGCTCCATTACGTTTCGCACCGGATCGAAGGCGACCGGCTTACGGTGACGCTCAAGGATATTGAGCGCGATGTCTTTGTGGAACTGCTGTATCAAGTGGACACGGCGACAGGAATAGTTGGTCGGTCTGCCACGGTTACGAATAAGACGAAGCAGCCGCTCAGGATCGAGCAGGCCGCGGCCGGTGCGTGGACCCTGCCCCATGGGCAGGACTATTCGCTCTATTACCTCACCGGCCGCTGGGCGGGCGAGGACCAGTTGCAGCACGAGGCGCTGCGTCCCGGCGCGCGCGTGCTGGAAAGCCGGCGTGGCTCCACGGGCCACCAGAACAACCCCTGGTTTGCCATTGCGCGCGCGGAGAGCGGCGCCGGAAGTGGTCCTTCCGGGAATGCCGTTTCTGACGACCAGGAGCACGGCCCCGTATGGTTTGGTGCACTGGCCTGGAGCGGGTCGTGGCGTATTACGATCGAGCAGAGCACGGTGCGCGATGTACGCGTCACCGGCGGCTTCAATCCCTTCGATTTCGGGTACACCCTCAAACCGGGAGAACAGCTTGCAACGCCCGTGTTTTACGGCGGCTATACGGAAAAGGGAGTAGGCGAGGCTTCGCGTCTGCTGCATGCTTTCGAACTGGCAAAGGTGCTGCCGCAGGCTCCGCATCCAAAACCGCGACCGGTCCTCTATAACTCCTGGGAAGCGACCGAGTTCAGCGTGGACGAGCCGGGCCAGATGGCGCTTGCGGAAAAGGCGGCGAGCATCGGGGTCGAGCGGTTCGTCATGGATGACGGTTGGTTCGGGCAGCGGAACACCGACAACGCTGGGCTGGGCGACTGGAATGTAAACCCACAAAAGTTTCCGCACGGTCTGAAGCCGCTCATTGACCGGGTACATACGCTGGGAATGGACTTCGGCTTGTGGGTGGAACCGGAGATGGTGAACCCGGACAGCGACCTCTATCGCAAACATCCGGACTGGGTGCTGAACTTTACCGGACGTCCGCGGACACAGGGCCGCAACCAGCTCGTGCTGAATTTGGCCCGGCCCGATGTGCGGGACTATGTGTACGGCTTTTTGGACAAGCTGGTGACGGAGAACGATATCGCGTTCTTGAAGTGGGACTACAACCGGAACTGGTCGGAGCCGGGGTGGCCGGCCGTGGCTCCAGAATTGCAACAGCAGGTGTACGTCAAGTACACGGAAAATCTCTATTCGATCCTGAAGGAGCTCCGGGCGAAGCACCCGAAGTTGGAGATTGAGTCGTGTTCCGGCGGCGGTGGGCGTGTGGACCTTGGCATCCTGCGCTATACCGATGAGGTTTGGCCTTCCGACAACACCGACCCGTTTGATCGGTTGTTGATCCAGGACGGCTTCACCTACGGGTATACGCCGGGGGTGATGATGGCGTGGGTCACGGATTCGCCGAACTGGGTGAATGGCCGGGTGACGTCGTTGGAGTACCGGTTTCTGTCCTCGATGCAGGGCGGTCTCGGTATCGGCGCGAACCTGAACAAGTGGCAGCCGGAAGATTTTGCGACTGCGAAGGGCTTGATCGGGGCCTACAAAGACGTGCGTGAGACGGTGCAGCATGGGGCGCTGTACCGGCTGGTTTCGCCCCGGAATGGCAGCGAAGTGTCCGTAACAGAGTCAGTTGCCAAAGACCGGAGCCAGGCGGTTGTCTTCACCTTTCTCCATTCGAGCAACTTCC
Source organism: uncultured Acidobacteriaceae bacterium (assembly GCA_963767705.1). Lineage (GTDB taxonomy): Bacteria > Acidobacteriota > Terriglobia > Terriglobales > Acidobacteriaceae > CAWCJL01. The sequence continues at coordinate 409,176 of CAVYEO010000001.1, forward strand.
AATATCCGTTCCCGCGCGTCTTTCTACAGGGGCTGGAGGTGGGGGCGCAATATCGCATGCAGGCAATCGCCGGAGCCGCGGCCAGGGACACGCCGGAAACTGCAAGCGGCGCGTACTGGATGTCGCACGGGGTGGATGTCGATCTCCGGGGAGATTTCGTGGCGGCAGCATTCCGCCTGGACCGTATAGCGCGCCAGGATTAAGGCAAGGATCTGAACCCAGGCACGGTGCCAATCCAGCCTGGCCGCGAGTGAGACATCTACCCAGAGCGCCATCGAATGGTGTCTCTGTAGGCAGGCGCCAGTGACTCAACCAACTCGCCAACCCTGCCCAATTGAGACGATGCTCCGTGCCAGCGTATAAGCAATGCAAGTAAATCGCGGGGGAATGCCTGCCATATCAAAACAGAAGAAGCCCCTAGCTCCAACGGTAGGCCGGCTCCGACCACGCAAATGCAGCCGGGATCCGCTTCACTTCCGGCGCTTTTTGCTCGTCGAGATATACCGAAACGATGTCGAAACGCACCGATCCGGGCTGTTCCGGCAGCGTTTGCAGGTATAAACGCGCCATTCTGCGCACCATACGCCGCTTATCGGAATCCACAGCGGATTCCGCGCTGGCTACATGATGGCTGCTGCGTGTCTTGACTTCCACAAAGCACAATGTGTCGCCATCCCACGCGACGATATCCAGGTCGCCGGGCTGCTTGGCCGACCGCCATTTACGCGCAGTCACGATCCAGCCTTCTTTGCGCAGGTGAAAGTAGGCAAGCTCTTCGCCGCGATCTCCAAGAACCAGATGCGCCGGGTCTCCGGCAAGCTTGGATTCGGTGTGCCCTGCCAGCCAATCCAATGCCGGAAGGAGCCGTTCCACCATATGCATACGCTGCTGAACGAGGGTTGTCATAGATTGCATTTTTGCCGAACCTGCGGTGCCCAGCAATGGCACGGAGGTCGCAGACGAGTGCCCAACAGGGTGGCGAACGCATCGTAGTAGAGTTACGCGAGAGATTTATGCGAAAGCAGATCGTAGGAGAACCGACGCAAGCGCAAGCTGCGCAGAGTGGCATCAAGTGGCTGAATCTGGAGGAAATAGCCAGCGTGGAACTGACGTCGGAAGATCCGAGTCGTCCTTTCGAGCTGGCATTGGACGGCGGCCGCGATCACGGCTGGCGCGCTGCGGCGCCAGGTGTTCAGACGATCCGTCTCCGCTTTGATGAACCGCAGCGGATACAACGCATCCGGCTCCGGTTTGAAGAGCGGGAACGCGAACGGCAGCAGGAATTCGTCCTGCGGTACTGGACCGCGAGCGCTGCCCCGACCGACAAGGCCATAGAGATCGTCCGGCAGCAGTGGGGGTTCAGCCCCGGCGGGTCAACCGAGGAGGTCGAGGAGTATGCTGTCGATCTCAGGGATGTGATCTCTGTAGAACTCGAGATCGACGCGGACCGCGGGCGGCACACGTTACCTGCGACACTATTGGAGCTTATGATGGCCTAGAGAGTTGCCGTCCCAGGCTGCTATGCTCACCGGCATGCAGGCGTACAGTGTGGCGTTCTCGGTTGCGGTTCTGTGGTTGCTATCTTCGCTTGGGTCTCTCCGGCCACGCACATTCGTGGTGCTCGGTTTGGCATTCATCACGGTGAGCGTGCTTGTGGCACGAGTTGGCAAGAGTGAAGAGGAGGGCGGCGGGTGAACCGTCAAGAGCCCGCCGGGAGTGAAGCAGTGGCACGCACTTACTGGATCTGGTTCGCAGGTGCAGCCGTATGGTGGGGAGACGCGGCACTTGCCGTTCACTACGGCCATCGCGGGCATGCCCTGCTCGCTTTGCTTGTGTCTGCGCTCTTCTTTGTCGCCGGCATGGTGTGGTTGAAAACGCCACGCAAGCGCTAATGTGTTACCTGCCGCGCCCCGGAATCAGGAGTGCTCGTCTTCGTGTGTGGATTCACTCAGCGGCTGTCCGCGTGTTGCCCAAGCGATGCAGCATACGAAGACTACAACGATGCTGCTGATCCCGAACCATGCCATGCCCATTGCGGTGCTCCCTGTATCTCGAACTTTGTCTTTCAAACTCTAACCTGATGACCAGCCAATAGGGAAGTGCTCGACGGGTTCCGGGCTCTGGAGATTGCGAAGTCATGCGTGCCTATGGGCATCGCGCATCCGCTGAGCGCGTGTGGTGTGCAGAGCCGCCAGCACGACCAGGAGCAGCGCCATAACGAAAAACGTCCACCGGGGCAGATGGACGGCTGCCTGCGCGCCTGCAAGCGCTCCCAGCATGAACGTCGTAAACAGAGTGGTCAGGGTCCGCGCATTGTTATCAGCCGAACTGTCGGGATCCTCAAGCCTGGCAGTTTCTCTCTCGGCCAGGCGGGCCACCATGCCGGCCATAAACGCGGTGTACACGCTAACGCCGTTCGTTCTTCGCAGCGCCCCGGTCTGGATTCCCAAAGCGATGCATAGCAGCAGCACGCTCCACACTGTGGGAATGGGATGACGTGAGAGGGTTGCGATGCCTGGAACGAAGAACAGAAGCGATTCCACCGCGAGTCCTAGCGTCAGGGGCGGGATGCCGGAAGCTCGCACCGAGGGCATATCCAGAAGTGAGCTCACGGCAATGCCTATCACGATGAAGACCACTGCCGCTGCGCGAATGGCGGCGTCGTGCCACTTCAGGGTAACCACGCTGATGGCCAGCAGAACGCAGTTGCCGCTGATATGGCCGGCGAAGACGGTGGACGCGATATACGTGGCCGCGTCTGTGTAGCCGCCCAGGAAGGCAAGCGCGGCGGACAGAATCAGACCTGCATTGTGTTCTGGAGGGATCTGTTTCACGTGTGGCGGGAATGGCGCGATATCATGCGCGCACTCATTGGGATGCGCCTCCTTTAGAATGGGGAGCCATGAACGTCCCCGCGATCCAGGCCGCACTTCGCGAGCAGCAGCTTGAAGGCTGGCTCTTCTTCGATCACCACCATCGCGATCCGATCGCCTACCGCATCCTGGGCTTGAGTGCGTCGCTCCATGTGACGCGGCGCTGGTACTATTTCATTCCGGCAACTGGCGTACCGCGCAAGCTGGTGCATCGCATCGAAGCAGGCCGTCTGGACCCGCTGCCTGGAGATAAGCAGGTCTATTCTTCATGGCAGGAACTCGAGACCAGCCTGCGCTCCATGCTGGAGCCGTACGGCCGGTTTGCGATGCAATATTCGCCGCGCAACGCGATCATGTACGTTTCACTGGTGGATGCCGGCACAATCGAGTTGCTGCGCGAAATGGGGAAGACCATCGTGAGTTCGGCCGACCTGGTCAGCCAGTTCGAAGCCGTACTGACGCCGGAGCAGATCGCGAGCCACTACCGCGCGCAAGGAAAGATCGACGCGATTCTGGCCGAAGGTTTTCGCGAGATCGGGAGATGCGTGCGTTCGGGGCGGGGCACGTCGGAGTACGCGATGGTGGAATGGCTCAGCCATGCGATGCGTAGTGAGGGGCTGGTGTGGGAGAACGGTCCCAATGTTTCCGCAAACGCGAACAGCTCAGACTCCCACTATGAGCCGACCGCCGCGAACTCCGCCCCGATCCGCTCCGGCGATTTCGTGCTCATCGATATCTGGGGGCGGGAAGCAGCGGAGGGCTCCTGCTTCTACGACATCACATGGACGGGCGTAGTGGAGCGCGAACCGAGCCGGGAAGAACAGCGCGTTTTTACAGCCGTTCGCGATGCGCGCGATGCGGCTGTAGCTTGCGTTGCGGATGCATTTGCGGCGGGTAAGCCGATTGCCGGATGGGAAGCGGACGATGCGGCGCGGGCGGTGATCCGGGAAGCCGGGTACGCTGAATTCTTCACGCATCGCACGGGGCACAACATTGCGGCGGAGATTCACGGGAATGGTGCGCATCTGGACAATCTCGAAACGCACGACGAACGGCTCTTGCTGCCGATGACCTGCTTTTCCGTCGAACCGGGCGTATACCTGCCAGAGTTCGGCATTCGCAGCGAGGTGGACATGATCGCGGAACCGGGCCTTGCGCGCGTCACCGGGCGGGTGCAGACGGAGCTGGTCCGGATCTGAGCAGCAGCCTGCGATATAGTTTGAAGAGAACCCATGGCAACGACTGTCGATACAAAGGTCCACGCAACCGCCCGGGCCGAACGTAGCAGCTCCGTCTCCCTGGCGCTGATCGCGGGCTGGCTGGTGCCCGGCGCCGGGCACTTCGTCGCGCGCCGTCCGCTGCGCGGCCTGCTGTTATGCGCGGCAATCGCGCTCATGTTTGCGCTTGGCCTGCTGATGGGGGGCAAGCTGTACGCGGCGAACACGGGCAACCTGCTGGACATGCTTGGCTTCGTAGGCGATCTCGGGTCCGGCGTGCTTTACGCGATCGGCCGTCTCTCTGGCCTGGGCACAGCTCCTGTACAGGTCGTCACGGCAGACTACGGCACGAAGTTCATCGTAGTGGCCGGGCTGCTCAACTTCATCGCGGCAGTGGATGCGCACAATATCCATACCGGGAGGAAGCCATGAGCTTCGCGCCTTCCCACTTCACCGCAGTGCTGCTTTTCGCGCTTTTTGCTTCCGTGGTCTTCGGCATCACGCAGCGATCCAACGCGCGCGCCATGTTTCGCTATGGCGTGTACTGCTTCGTGCTCTTTGTGGCTTCAGTAATCGCGGCGAGCTGGCTGATGTATTTCATCCATCACTAGAGACGCGGACCTGTCTCACTCTTTAGCTTGATCGAAGGAAAAACGGCGTAACCGCATAAACAGTCGCATGCGCATTTCACTCCTGTCCCGCAGGGGTTGTATTCCTTTGTTCGGTTCCTAGCAGGTACACTCACCAGTTGCTCTAACTGGAGAGATGAAAACAGGACGATGAAGGCTCTTACAAAAGCGCGCCGCGAACGCGGGTTGTGGCTGGAAGATGTTCCGGTGCCGGAGATCGGTATCAACGATGTGCTGATCCGGGTGCGGTACACGGGAATTTGCGGCACCGACGTCCACATATACGACTGGGACGAATGGGCGCAGCGCACCATACCGGTGCCCATGGTTATCGGGCACGAGTTCGTGGGCGAGGTGGTCGAGGTAGGCGCGAACGTCAACGACTTCCATCCTGGAGATATTGTCAGCGGAGAAGGCCACGTGACCTGCGGTCGCTGTCGCAACTGCATGGCCGGCCGGCGGCACCTGTGCGCGCACACCATGGGCGTGGGCGTGAACCGTCCGGGCGCGTTTGCCGAGTACATTGCGCTGCCGATGACGAATATCTGGCGTCACGACCCCGGTGTGAATCAGGAGGTCGCGGCCATCTTCGATCCGTTCGGCAACGCGGTCCATACCTCCCTCACCTTTCCGGTGCTGGGGGAAGATGTGTTGATCACGGGAGCGGGCCCGATCGGCATCATGTGCATTCCGGTGGTGAAGAAAGCGGGAGCGCGCCATGTCGTCATCACGGACCTGAACCCATACCGTCTCGAGCTCGCCCGCACTATGGGTGCGACGCTGGCCATCGATCCGCGGGAGAGTTCATTGCGCGAGGTGCAGACCCAGCTCGGGATGACCGAGGGCTTCGATGTAGGGCTCGAAATGTCTGGCAATGGGGCCGCTTTCCGCGACATGATCGACAATATGGCGCACGGCGGCAAGATTGCGGTTCTGGGAATTCCGGCCAAGGATGTCGCGCTGGACTGGTCCAAGGTGATCTTCAACATGCTTACGATCAAAGGCATTTATGGCCGCGAGATGTATGAGACGTGGTACAAAATGTCGGTGCTGATCGGCTCGGGGCTGGATATCTCGCCGGTGATAACGCACCGTTACGGTTACGAAAATTTCGAGCAGGGATTCGAGGCGATGCGCTCGGGGCAGACCGGCAAGGTCGTGCTGGACTGGACCGGTCTGATTCCGTCGTAGAGCTTCGTTCGACAGCGCGCGGGGTTAAAGATGGGGCGCGAGCGCGGCGTGCACGGCGTCTTCCGAGTTGAAGTCCGCAGACGAACCGGGGAATAGTTGCCAGCTTTCGCGGAAGCTGGCCGTCTCACCCGGCTGAAGCGTCTCAACGGGGCCGAGGAGTTCCAGTTCCATGTATGCCCCAGCGACGTAGGCCTCATTGTTCGCGCCATCGTCGGGATAAATGGCGGCGGGGTCATACGTAAAGCGCTTCATGAGCAGCGACGTTTCGCACAGGTGAGCGCACCAGCCCCGTTTGTTGCAGATGCCGATCTTCTGTGCTGCGGTGTGCTGCGCGTCGGCGCGCAGCAGAATGTATTTCTGCCCGAGGGTGTAACGCGAGTCCTGCAGGTCGGTAAAGAAGAAGAGCGAGAGCGGCTGCGCCACCGAAACGGTTTGATCGTGTGAACGAAACGGCTCGCGCGGCAGAACGGCCACACCGCGGTTTAGCGCCACGATGCTCCACGGCGCAATGGCGATGGGCCATAGATTTCGGTTCGTGATGCTGTAAGTGATCTCAACCCCCGGACCGTGCTCGGCGAGCGTGATGGTCATCTGCTTGACCAGCCCGGCAGCATCTTGCGATTGTTCGAGTTCAAGGCTCAGCTCGCTTGTTGGCCTATGCGCGATCGGGCTATTGTCGGGCGCATAGGTGGCCGGGAAGAGCTCTGGAGAGGCCCAAAGGCGCTGGCCGGCATACGGCTTCCACGCGCCCAGACTGGTCTCGGTAGCCTTGTCTGGATATTCGCCGAAGGCATTCTCGCCTCCCGTGAGAGCATAGCGGAGCACGCGTGGGCCCACATCTGTGCTCACGATGAGCTCTGCATCAGCGTTGCGAAGGCGGAGACAATTGGGTAGGCCGAGGTAGGGAATCCGATCCATAGTTACGTGGGATGCGGACGGACGTACCCTGAGCGCAGTGTGCTGGCGTCGCCCTGGGGGTATGCGACCTTAGGCTACTTGGCCGAGGCTGCCGTGCGTTTTGCGCCGCTGCGGCTGGTGGCGCTTTTGCGTGCGCGGCTCTTGGCCGGCGTCTTCTTCACGCGGCTGCTGCTGGCGCTTTTCGTCCGCGCACTCGAGGCGGACTTCCTGCTTCCAGAGCTGGGAGCTGGCGCAGACTTCTTCCCGACGGTTTTCTTCGCTTTCGCCTGCCGCGCCTTGGCCCGCTCGGCCGCGGAAGGAGATTTGGACTTTGCCTGTTCGGCGCGCTTGCCACCCTGGCTGATCTGCTTTTCGCGGGAGGTCTCGCGATCTACTTCTTCGCCGCCATTGCGGCTCGCGGGCTTCTTGCGGCAGCTTCCTTCTTCATGCTCACTCTTACCGGGTACTGGCTCATATCCGGGCCAGCATCGCGAGGTCTTCGTGTAGGACTTGCCGTTGCTCTTGCTCGTGTTTGCCATGGGAGATAAGAGCAAGCCGCGCCGCTCTGCGTTGCGCCGCCCTTGTATCTCTGTTGATAGCGAGAAAAATCGTTACACCTGCATATAAGTGATATATCTCTCTTCGCGAATCGATGGGAACGGAACCATACGCAACGGGCCGTTCGCAGTTTGCACGACAAGCGCATCGTTGGCATAAGCCTGCGGTCTGCGCCGCGAGCAATTGTTGCGACAGTGATCTTCGGCATTGTGTCCGTGAGCGCGAAGAAGACCACCGGTCCACGCATGAGCGCGACAGTCTTCGGATGCTGTGCATCCACGGCTTCAAGGCGCATCGTGAGAGGCAGCGTAAGCTCCACGCGATCGCCGTCCTGCCATGTGCGTTGCACCGCGGCGAAGGAACGCGGGGCGATGGCCTGAACCGGCTTTCCGTTCACACGCAACTGAGCGCCCTGGGCCCAGGCGGGAATGCGAAAGCGCAGTGCAAATTCTGCAGGACGCGACACCGCTACTTGGAAGCGAACGTCACTGCTGTACGGGTAATCGCCGCTCTGTGCGAGCGAACACTGCGTGCTGCCTTGCTGCCAGCGCACCGTCGACGGCAGATACAGATTGACGTACACGCCATCGCGGTCGCGCAGGTAAGTGCTAATGCGGTAATCGGCCGCGACCTGCGGCAACGTGCCGGCGCAGCACGGCCAGCGATCGGGATGGTATTCCTTGCGCCCCGTGTAGCTGTAGTCCGAGTAGTAAAAGGCGTGCCCATCGGGCTCAAGTGTCTTGGCGCCGAGCACGGTATTGTAAAGCACGCGCTCCATGCTGTCCCCATACTGCGCGCTGCCGGTGATCTGCATCAGGTACCGCGCGATCTTGAAATGAGCATAGGAGCCGCACGGCGTCTCGAAGCTGGCGTGCGTGTCCGTTAGATCGTTACCCAGGTCGCCGCTGCCGGGAACGCGAAAGCGCTCGGCAGGCCCCCATCCACCGGTTGCAAAGCTTTGGTCGAGCACGAACTGGAATCCGTTCTGCGCTGCTTTCAGGTACTTGTCGTCGCCTAGAACCATGTAAGCCTGCGCCGCGGAGCTCAGGGCATTCACATGGCTGTAGGCGTGTTTGTCCGGAAGCACGTTCTCCCCTCGGGCTAGCGGGTCGAAGTATTCAGCATTGAGCAGGTAGCGTTCGCCGGCGGTGCGATACGCCGGGTCGCCAGTGCGTTGCCAGGCGAGAAACTGGTTTTCTGGCAACGTATAGCTCTCGTCCCAGCAATAGCTGATGTTGCGATGGGGACGCGCTTCCATCTCCGGCCGCGTTAGCGCCTTTGGGGGCAGAAATGAACGAACACTGGTGGTTGCGCGCCTGAGCGTGTCCTGCGCCATGGGATCGTGCGCAAGCGAGTGTGCGTCGATCAGTCCGATGGTCAGCTTGTCGTAGGTATAGGCCGGGAAGCGGTTGTCCATCCAGAAGCGGCCTTCCGGATCGAGGGTGCTGGCATATCCGGCAACCATGGCATGCACCCTGGCCTGTGTTGCCGGATCGCCGGTAATGGCGTAGGAGCGGGCGAGCGCGGACATCCACTGCCCGTAGGCGTGGGCCGGAGCGAAGGCGAACGCGTCATACCAGCCGCCGAGGTCGCTGCCCGGCGCGGTCATGCCCTCGCGCACGCGAAACGGGCGGAGAAGATCGTCGAGGTTCAGACCCATCAGCACGGCGTGGGTCTCGTCCAGTTGCGCCTGTGCGCGTCCCGGCATCAGGGTTACGTCGCCATAAGCAAAGGTGCTGAGCTTTGGCGGACGCGCGAGAGAAGGCTGGGCAGAGGCTCGCGACAGGCGTGTGGTACACGTTGAAACCGCGGCGGCAGCGGAGGCAGCTTTCAGAAAGGAACGTCGAGAACAGGTGGGCATGGGCGGGTCTCCAGCAGGCAATCCCGTTGTATGCTTCCGGCCAGTGCATTTCAAGTGGCAGCCCCAGCTAGTGGCAGCCTCGATATGAATGCAAAGGTGGCGAGCGGCTAGGGAAGCGTTGACATGTGTGCTTCTGGCTGCGATGCCGCGTGATCCCAGGAGTCCACGGTCACAAAGCGCAGGCCGCCCCGCGGAGCCACGGCCAGCAGGTTGGCTGTGGCGGTTACGGTACGCCTGCGGTCCGTGCCCATCTGGAGGTGCCCACCATCGTGCAGCAGGATGTTGCTGCCGCGGTGCCGGCGCTGGTTCTGCACAATCCCGCGTTCCAATCGCTTCTCGATCTCGGCGGCGGAGCGGGCATTCCAATCCCACCCGGTCACATTCCAGAGCACAGGGATCTGATTCATCTCGCGCAGGATGTGGAAGACCTCCGGACGGCGGGAACCGAAAGGGGGCCGGAAGTAGCGCACCGGCTGACCCAGCGTGTCTTCCAGGGTAGCCGTGGCGCCCGACAGTTCTTCGCGGATGCGCTGGCTGGAGCAGTACATCAGCTTGGGGTGGTTTACGGTATGACTGCCGATGAGGTGCCCGGCTGACTGAATCGCGCGCGCGACTTCGGGTTTCTGCTGCACGTACCGGGCAATCAGAAAGAATGTGGCGCGAACGCGATGACGCGAGAGTACATCCAGGAGTTGACCGGTGTAGGGGTAATTCGGACCGTCATCGTAGGTGAGTGCAATTTCAGCCGGATCGTTGCCAGCAATCAGCGCCTTTCCGAAAAAGCGCGAACCGGGCGAGAGCGCCGCATAATGAAAGCCACCCCCGGCCAGTGAAGCGGCTGCGCCAGCAACTGCGAGGGGAAGAAGCATTCTGAGCAGTGTAGCAAGCCGGCCACGCTGCCGCACCATGGAACGAAAGTGCTACTGTGCCGGTCATTTACTGCGCATCGGCTCCGGGCGTATACTCACCGCGGAAACGGGTGGCATCCCCGGACGGGGAGCCGCACTGGAGACCCCATGAGCATCACGCAATTCCGCAGTGCGGCAGAACCCGCCAGCGGCTCGAAGACCACGGTCGAAACCCTTCTCAACAAAAAAAAGCAGGGGGCACCCATCACGGCGCTCACTGCGTACGACTACGCCACTGCCCGGCTGGTGGACGAAGCCGGCATGGACATGGTGCTGGTGGGCGATTCGCTCGCCATGGTGGTTATGGGACTCGACAGCACCTTGCCTGTCACCATGGACGAGATGCTGCACCACACCCGGGCAGTGCGCCGGGCGGTCCGCCGCGCGCTGCTGGTGGCGGATATGCCTTACGGCTCCTATCACGCAAGCCTGGCCGAAGGCGTGGCCAATGCGGCGCGCTTCCTGAAGGAGGCTGGGGCGGAGGCGGTGAAGGTGGAGGGTGAGCGGCCGGAACTGGTGGAACGGCTCACCGAGGCGGAGGTTCCAGTTATCGGACATCTGGGGCTCACGCCGCAGTCGGTCCACCGCATGGGCGGCTACAAGGTGCAGGGCAAGACGCAGGCGGCGGTAGCGCGTCTGCGGCACTCGGCCCGGGCGCTCGAGCAGGCCGGCGCGTGTGCCGTGGTGCTGGAAGGTATTCCGCGCGAGGTCGCGGCGGAGATTACGGCCGAGCTGATCATACCGACCATCGGGATCGGCGCCGGTCCGGATTGCGATGGGCAGATCCTGGTGCTTCACGACATGGTCAACCTGAGCTTCAGCCAGCCGGCGAAGTTCGTGCGGCGTTACGGCGACGCGGCGGAGGTGTTCCGCTCGGCTATTGCGGCGTACCGGCGCGACGTGGAAGCACGGGTATATCCATCCGAGGCGGAAAGCTATCACCTGCCGGCAGAAGTCCGAGCTGCTTTGCCGGCTGAACCGGGGCGCGCGCGCCGCAAGGCCTGATCCGGCACGATGCGTATCGAGACCACTATCGCGGAGACGCGGGCTGCCTTACGTGAGTTGCGCGCCGGAGACACAATGCTGGGGCTGGTGCCGACTATGGGCGCGCTCCATGCGGGGCACCTGGCGCTTGGTGCGTGCGGCGCGGCACAGTTGCGGTGCGGTGGCCGTTTCCATCTTCGTAAATCCGACCCAGTTCGGGCCGCAGGAGGACTTCTCGCGGTATCCGCGCACGTTCGAACAGGACTGCGCGTTGCTGGAAGCGGAGGGCGTCGATCTTGTTTTTGCGCCGACGGTGGCGGAGATGTATCCGGACGGGGACGACACCTTAGTTGAGGTGGCAGGGATAGGCGACCGGCTGGATGGGGCGTCGCGGCCGGGCCACTTTCGCGGGGTAGCAACGGTGGTGGCCAAGCTTTTCCACATCGTCAAGCCGGCCCGGGCGTTCTTTGGGCAGAAGGACGCGGCGCAGGTTGCGGTACTGCGGGCGATGGCGCGGGACCTGAAGTTCGATCTCGACATTGTGGTGTGTCCGACGGTACGGGAGCCGGACGGGCTGGCACTTTCTTCGCGCAATCGTTACCTGTCGGCCCCGGAGCGGAGCCAGGCACTGGTGCTGCCCAGGGCGCTGTTGGCGATGCAGTCGGCCTACCAGGCCGGGGAACGCCGGGCGGAGGGGTTGCTGGATGTCGGACGGTCAGTGCTTGCGGATGAACCGGCGGTGCGGCTGGATTACTTGGCCGTGGTCGATCCGGATACGCTCATCCCGGTGGAGACGGCGGGGGCGGGGACGCTGCTGGCGGTGGCGGCCTTTGTGGGATCGACCCGGCTGATCGATAACGTGCTGCTCGGGACGGGTACCCCCACCCCCTAGGACTTTTCGGCTAAATTCCTCAAAGCATGGGGGCTTAGGCCGGGGGTATCCGGCTAAAATCCTGTATCGAAACGAGTTACACGCAAAGTCCTGCAAAGAACTTAGACGCCTTTGTGGGCGGCTGGGGTGGTGTGTTTTAATTTTGGGTCCCTATTTAAGAGTAGCAAATGAAGGCGAATTAATCGGCAAAGTTGTGGCGGGTTGATTGTGCGCTGGCGCTGGTTGAACGGTAGCGACACATAAGCGCGTTTATGACGACTGATCAGGTTGGCCACTCTGGAATGTTGTCCCAGCGTCGCCTCTTCCAAGTGCCTTCGCTTCCGTCCCTTTGACTGGTCCGCCGATCAGGATTTGCACGGTAGTCCTCTATTCAGGCTTGCAGTGAAGACACAGCCGTAACGGGCTTCTGTACCTCGAATCCAGCGGGCCAGACGAAATAAGTTTCACTCGTGAAAGCGAAGTCCGGTTCCACCTTCAACTGCTGAAGCGGCAACACAAGCTCTTTCGATAGGTACTCGACCAGTTCACCGTACTTATACTCTTGATCGCGGGGCACAAACCAGCCCGACAGAGACTCATCGACCTGATTCTTACTGAGGATGCTGACGCTATCCCACCAGACGCCGGTTATCACGCGAGCACCAGTTTCATCTGCTGTCGTTGAGAGTGACCTTGTTGCCACTTCCGGGGATCTTAAAATAGTAGTCGGCAAACGGTGCCAGACAGGCTTGAATGAAGCTGAAACTGTCGGCGAGTGCAGTATTCGCCTGCAGTTTAAAAAGCTCGTCAAAGCTGCCGAGCTTAGGCTTCTCGCGGTGCTGGCCTTCGGAATCGAAGAATACCTCGTAGAGCATGCCATCAAGAATGGCTTTGCGCTGAGGTTCACTGAGCTCGGCGGTCTTGTTCGCAAACTCTTCTAGAAACAATCGGGCCGAGTTGGCACTGCCACAGGCAGCCTGATAGATGTTGCGCCCATATGAAAGCTTCATCAGCCGAAGATGACTGGATCTGTTCCGGCGTGAGGGCATCGAGAGCGTCATTTTGCTTGTACCAGTTAAGAGTCTTCAACCCTTCAACAGCGACGCCAACCGGTGTCCCGCTGCGAGGAGCGAGGCCGTCGGCGATCGCAGTCGCGCCGTACCCTGAAACGGCAGCCCTGACGGATGGGTGGAAACGGAATCACCGGTTAGCGACGTATGTTCCCAGGAGGTCTGGCGGCCGTTGGTAGACTTTCGAGCGTGCTGCGCACCCGTTTGAACATCGTTTCGACTAGCAGGTTCGGAGTGCCTAAATGCTGTAACAGGGCCTCGGTGTATGGCCCATTTCGGCCTATCCCATCCAGCGAGGTTTGGCCGGGCGAAGTCGAGTACGCTACCAGGGTGCCCTTTGGCGCATAGACTGAAGCCAACTCGTTCGATGCAATCGATCGTAGGCGGCCGGCAAAAGGATTGTTCCGGTAGGCATCGAGGATGACGAAGTTCGTCGGAGAAGCTGCAAGCTTCATTACGTCCAGGACAAAGTCCAGGTCGAGCGCGCTGTACTTGACGCTGCTTTCCATGGTGGTCCTGGTATCGACGGGTGCAAGATAGTTCTTGCCTTCGATCTGGAACGCATGACCCGCAAAGAACACCAAGCCGACGCTACTGGTCTTCAATGCTCCGCCGAATTGCTCCAGCGCAGTTCCCATCTGCTCCCTGGTGGCATCGGTCAGAGTTGTCACCGCAAAGTCGAGATCCGTCAGTTTGGCGACATCCTCAGCATCATTCGTCGGGTTCCTAAGCGCATCAACGCTTTCGTATGCGGAATTGCCAATCACTAAAGCCGTCAGTTTGAGTTCCATGGCGTTCTACGCCTCAACATTAGGCTAAATCGTGCGGTCAAATACTTCTGCCATCCTGCACGCATAGTGCGTCCCAAAGTGCATCATCACCAATGCACTCATTGAAGCAGGATCAGTACCGAGAAGTCGTCTTATCGGAAGGTATCCGTTTAGAGGCGGTGGGGCTGCAAATCTTGTAGCAGCCTCGTTCCCCTTCTGCTGCCTGCGGCGCACCTACGCACCAAAGCGCGTTTCCAAGGACAGGACCACACCTATGCGGATAGGGCTGCCTTCTCCAACTGCGTCAACCTGTTCTCCAGCAATTCCTGTTCCCGCAGGTTCTTCGTCATTGCGATGGCGCGTTGAATTTCTCGACGCGCCTCAGAGAGCCTGCCCAGCTTCATCAGCAGGTCTCCGCGAACGCTGGGAAAGAGATGGTAACCGGCCAGCGCGGAATCACCGGCGAGGGTGGCAGCTCGATCGAGTGCGTCGAGTCCTGCGGCTGGGCCTTGCGCCATGCCGACGGCGACTGCGCGATTGAGTGCCACGACTGGAGATGGGTGTGACTTTGCAGCAAGGCGTCGTAGAGAAGAACGATGCGGTCCCAGTCTGTCTCTTCTGCGGTGCGAGCTCGCGTATGACAGGCAGCAATGGCTGCCTGCAACGCGTAAGACTTTGCGCCACCGCCTAGTCTCTGCGCGTGTTCGAGCGCGGTCATGCCTCGCTGAATCTGCGCGTGGTCCCACAAGGATCGGTCCTGGTCCGGCAACAGAACTGCTTCGCCGTCTTTTCCTTGACGCGCAGCAGTGCGCGATGCCTGCAACTCCATCAACGCAAGAAGAGCGTGAACTTCGGATTCGTCGGGAAGAAGCTGTGCCAGCATGCGTCCGAGACGCAGTGCCTCTTCCGAAAGTGCAGCCCGCATCCACTCCTCTCCTGATGACGCGGTGTATCCCTCATTGAAGATGAGATAGACGACCAGAAGCACAGATTCTACCCGGCGGCGCAGCTCGTCTCCAGACGGCGTCTCGAAGGGGACGTGAGCTTCCGAGAGGGTTTTCTTGGCGCGAGAGATCCGCTGTCCCATTGTCTTTTCCGGCACAAGAAAGGCGCGCGCAATCTCCGCTGTGGTGAGGCCGCCGATCAGGCGCAACGTGAGCGCGATGCGTCCTTCCACAGGAAGCACGGGATGGCACGCGGTGAAGATCAGCCGCAGAACGTCATCGTCGATCACCTGATCCAGTGCCTGGTCCATAGCCTCACCGAGCCGCTGCTGCTGCCATTCCAGCTCCCGGGTAATTTCTTCGTGCTTTTGCACAAGCATGCGACCACGGCGCGATGAATCGATGGCGCGCCGTTTGGCCGCTGTCATCAGCCACGCTCCGGGATTTTCGGGAATGCCTTCTTCGGGCCAGAGTTCGAGCGCAGTCACCAGGGCGTCCTGGGCTAGTTCTTCTGCGATGCCGATATCGTGGGTGACTCGGGCAATGGCGGCGATGAGCCGTGTGGACTCGATCTTGCAGACAGCCTCGATTGTCCTGTGGACATCGCTCATGTTCGCCTGACTCCATCTTAGCCGTCAGGCGAACACGTTCATGATGTACATGCGCCGGCGATGCCGGAAAGTATTCTGTCCCGTCTGGCCCAGTGTGCTGTTGCCGTACCGCTCAGTCCTGTGCGGGGGCCGGCATGAAGAAGATCTCTCGCACCTCGACCTGCCCCCGGGTGGCCGCGACGCCTTTGCGTGCCCATGCCACCGCCTCGTCCATGTCAGCGCATTCCAATATCCAAAAACCACCGATGTGTTCCTTGGTCTCAAGGTACGGCCCGTCGGTGATGAGGACTCCGCCATCGGTCTGCGCCCGCAGCGACTTCGCGGACCCGAGACCGCAAGCGAATTTCCTGACGCCGGCAGCAATCATCTCTTTGTTGAGCGCGTGGATTTCGCGGCCCGTCGCTTCGTCCACTTGGGAGGGGTCGAAGTCGTCGGGGAGGTAACCAGCAACCAAATATTGCGGCATTGTCTTCTCCTGGAATGGTCTTCAGCCGGGCAAATTGCCCGCCTTCACTATAACGACGAACGGCGGGACCGGAATTCGACAACTCGTTCAGACATTTTTCCTGGCCTACTATGCCGAGCCGTGAACCTGGATTACCCATCCAGTGAGACGTGTTCGATGTTTTTGAGCTTTCTCATTTGAAATCCTCCTTTGCACTGGTTTGACCACGCGCAGCACTTCATGGATGGACATGAGGCGCCGCCTGAAGATCTTCCGTTCCATCTGACCACCGTTGCATTGGAATGACGAACTGCGTCAGGTGCTCCGGCGGATCAGCAACCGCAACCACGGGAGAGCCCGGGAGATTCGCTCCCCAGATCGCGGGGTCGGTGTCCGAAAAAAAGAACATGAGGTGGGAAGGCCAGTGTGGCGCGCTGTCGCCGCCATAGCCCTGCTTCGACATCATGTAGCACATTGCCCCAGGCTCCATCGCCGGCAGTTCATTCTTCTCGATGGCGGCGGCGATGGTCCCGGTCAGTTGGGTCTTCGTTTGTCCTGCCAGAATCCAGCCCGTCTCCTTCGTGACGCGCAAGAGATAGGAACGTGCGGCCGGGGCATTGACACACATGGGGACGCGCACTTTCGGATTCCAGAAGTCAGCATCCGGTGCGGATGTCCACGAGCGCGCCACGATGCAGACGAAGCCGTTATTGCCTTTGACCGCGGTTTCGAATCCGTGACGGCCAAGCACCAGAACGTCTGCATCGCGTGAGATGGACTCTGGCGCTGCGCTTCTCGCGAGCGCGATTTCCATGCTCTTGTTCTCCATAAGGTATTGGTTGATGGACGCCATGTTTGAGTCGGGCGTCGTGGTGTCCTGCGCCTCTGCTGTGTGCGCCGTACTGAGAGCAGCGAGCAGCGCGAAGCTTGTGGTCGCAATGAGGCGTACTGTTTTTCGCATAAAGTTTCCTTGTGAGGAGCGCGTTTGGGCGCAGATCATCGTTCCACGCGCAGTGCGCGCAGTTGGCGACGGATCATCGCTGTGTGAGCTAGCTTTTAATCGGCCGCATTTGGAGGAACGCGCGCACTTCGACAGGAACCCGGCAGGCGACGACGGCTTTGCGTCCCCAGGCCAGCGCTTCGTCCATGTCGGCGCACTCGAGTATCCAGAAGCCGCCGATGTATTCCTTCGCTTCTAGGTAGGGGCCGTCAGTGAGGGAGACGTTGCCGTCGGGCTGCTTGCGCAGCGATTTAGCGTGGCTTGCCGATTCCAGACCGCCTGCGAAGAAACGGGCGCCTGCGGCTTCCATCTCTCGGTTGAGTGCGCCGATGTCGCGCATCATCGCTTCACCTTCCAGCGACGGGTCGTAGTTTTCGGGGTGTTGAATAGCAACCAGATATTGCGGCATGTCTTCTCCTGGAATCGTTCTTTAGGCGGGGTTCTCTGCCCGGCCTTCACTACAACGACGAACGGCCAGACCGGAATTCTACAAGCCGCCGGAAGATTTCCTTTCTGGGAGTGTTTGGGTAGCCGATACGTGCCGGTCAGCGGGAAACGTAGGGGTTGTCCGGTAAGAGGAAGCGGAGGGGGCGGTCGGCGGCTTTGGTGATGCCGATGCGGGGTGTGGTGAGGACTGCGGCGGGCGTGTAGCCGTCGTCTCGGAGTTGCAGGTTGGCGGCGGGCGAGGTCATGTCGGCTCCGTTAAATGCAGCGCGGGTGATGTTGAGAGCCTGGCAAAGGCGTCCCGGGCCGGAGGTGAGTTTCGGGGCGAGACGCGCGGGCGGAAGTTCAGGATCCAGCTTGCGGTTGCGGACCATCTCCGGCAGCCCGCTGATCGGTTCCAAGGCGCGGAGGAGCACGCATCCGGCAACGCCATCCGGCTCGCAGGAGACATTGAGGCACTGGTGCATGCCGTAGATGAAATAGACGTAGGCGTGGCCGGGTGGACCGAAGAGCACGGCCGTGCGCGCTGTGCGTCCGGCGGCGGAGTGGGCGGCGGGATCATTTTCGCCGAAGTAGGCTTCGGTCTCGACGATGCGGCCCGCAAGGAGGAGCGCACCCTCGGTGCGCACCAGCAGCTTGCCCAGGAGGCGTTGGGCCACCAGGTCAGGCGAAGGGAGAAAGAAGTCACGCGACAGAAGGCTGCCGGGGTAGCTGTGGGGTAAGGCTAACGGTGGAGTGCAGGGTTGAGTCATGGCCGATAGGGTGTGCGAACGCGAACGTGCATGGGGAATCTAGTCTGATCCGTACGCGTATCGCGTGCGAGGAAAACCCCGACACCTTCCACGCCATCTCAGTCTGCGCTCATGGGTATGGAATCCATGCGCGTGCGCGTTGCGATGCCAAACCGCACACGAAGACAAAGGAGAGCAGAAGATGAGGCCAATACGCAAGTCGAGGGATTGGATGGTGCAAGTGGTGTGTCTGCTGTTGCTGTTAACAGGGAGCGCAGCAGCACAGCAGCAGCACCGGGCCAGGAGCAACGCGCGCATACCCGCCGGTACCACGATGACAGTGCGCATCAATGACACGCTGGAGTCGGGCAAGGCGACGGTAGGGCAGCGGTGGACAGGCACGCTTTCGCAAGATGCGCTAGGAAGCAACGGTCGCGTGGTGGCGCGAGCCGGAGCGCCGGTGCGGGGCACGGTGGTGGAGTCCAAGGACTCGGGCCGGCTGAAGGCGCCGGGGCTGCTGGCCTTGCGCGTCACCTCCGTGAACGGTACGCCGGTGACGACGGATGTATTGTCGCGCGACGGCGAAGGCCATACCAAGAGCAACGCGATGAAGATTGGCGGCGGGACTGCGGGCGGTGCTGCGATTGGCGGGTTGGCCGGCGGGGGAAAAGGCGCAGGCATCGGCGCGTTGATTGGCGCGGGCGCAGGCACGGCAGGTGCGTTGTTTACGGGCAAAAAGCAGGCGAAGGTCACGCCGGAGACAGCATTGACGTTTACCGCACGGTAGGGGTGTCTGTAGATCGCTCCCGTCACCGAGCTCCGGTTGCGAGGAGGCAAAGGAAAGAAGGTCGGCAGGAATGCTGCCGACCTTCTTTCCACTGAGTTTGCTACAGATTGCCCCGTTCGGCCTGCTCGCGTTCGATGGCTTCAAAGAGTGCTTTGAAATTGCCCTTGCCAAAGGAGCGGCTTCCTTTGCGCTGGATGATCTCGTAGAAGAGCGTCGGACGGTCTTCTACAGGACGCGTGAAGATCTGCAGCATGTAGCCTTCATCGTCTCGATCCACGAGGATGCCGAGCTTTTCGAGTTCCTCGATGGGCTCATCGATCTTGCCGATACGGTCCTGCAGGGACGAGTAATACGAGTGGGGTACCTTCAGGAACTCAACGCCTTGCTGCTGCATGGTTTCCACGGTTTGCAGAATGTTGTTGGTAGCGAGCGCGAGATGCTGTATGCCCGGCCCCTTGTAGTACTCCAGGTATTCCTCGATCTGCGATTTCCGGCGACCCTCGGCGGGCTCGTTGATGGGGAACTTGACGCGGCCGTTGCCGTTTGCCATCACCTTGGACATCAGCGCGGAGTATTCCGTGGAGATGTCGCTGTCGTCGAAGTGCTGATACAGGCCGAAGCCCATCACGTCGCGATAGAAATCGACGAAGCGGTTCATCTCGTTCCAGCCCACGTTGCCAACCATGTGGTCCACATGGAGCAGGCCGACGGGGCGCGCGATGGTGTCTGATGGAGTGGCGCGGAAACCGGGCAGAAACGGGCCCGTGTAACGCGAGCGATCGACAAACGTGTGCACCGTGTCGCCATAGGTGGCAATGGTGGCCATGGTCACAGTGCCGTTCTCGTCGCTGCGCTCGAAGGGCTCGCGGATGCTTTGCGCGCCGCGCGCAGTAGTTTCGCGCCAGGCTGAGCGCGCGTCGTCCACCCAGAGCGCGACATCTTTTACGCCATCGCCATGCTGGAAGATGTGATCGGCTATCGCTCCTTCGGAGCGCAGGGGTGTGGTCAACACGATGCGGATTTTACCCTGTTCCAGCACATATGAGGCCCGGTCGCGCTGGCCTGTTTCCGGCCCCGCGTAGGCCACCAGCTTGTGTCCAAAGGCCAGCCGGTAGTAGTACGCGGCCTGGCGTGCATTGCCTACGTAGAATTCAACGTGATCGGTGCCGTTCAGTGGCAGGAAATCTTGCTTGACCTCGGCTTCAGGATGCGCAACTGTCGCCATAAAACGCTCCATGGATAGGGATTGTCTGGCTCTCCTCGCGGCCCGGGGGATGGCTCGGTACGGGCCGATGCGGAAGAGCAACTGACCACGATATACCGCTGCGGGGAGCTTTGACCAGCGGTGCCGACAAACGGTGGTGGGCCGGTTTGCGGCGAAGCAAATTTTCATGGATGGGGCGGCGAGAGAAAAGGTCTAGGGAGCGATGAGGTGCTGCTGGCCGATCCAGAACTGGTTGCTGAGCCGGGTGAGCGGGCCGGAGGTGTGGCCGGCCAGGCGGGCGCGGGCTTCGTGGTAAGGGCCGACAAAGCGGACGCTTTCCGGCAGGGTGCGGTAGAGGAGCGGGAGCCAGAGGCTGGCGTGTTCGAGGGAGGCCTGGTCGGCGGCGCCATAGCGGAGGGCGAAGGCTTCCCGAAGCCGGTCCGGCAGGAGCATGGCGGTCAGAGCCCGGTACCAGCGCGGCGGCACGACCCAAGAGCCGGCGCCCTGGAGCAGGCGGTGGGCCATGTGGCGGGAAAGGTCGTTGACGCCGAGGGTGTCGGAGGCGGCCATCTCGCGGTTGTAGGTTTCAAAGCCAGCCCAGTCCTCCGGTAAAGCATGAGCGGGGAGACCGAAAAGGGCCGCCATGGTCTTGCTTTCGCGGTAGTAGCTTTCGCGCTCGGCCGGCGTGAGGGGCGGCTGGACGAGCTCATAGGCCAGGACCGCGCTTTCCACCAGCGTGGCATATACCCAGCGCAGGGCGTCGATTTCCAGCGCCTGATAGTGGGAGCGCTCGGGGAAGCGCGCAACGGGGTCCGGCAGGCGGCCTTCGATATATGTGTGGAGCTGGTAAAGGTGGCGGGCGGCGGCGAAGGCCTGGTCGCGCGTGCCAAAGATCATGGAGAAGACGACGCGAAAGGTTCCGTGAAAGCGGCCGAGCGGGTTGCGCATGAGGTCGGAGTGCTGTTGGAGCGCCACGGCGACCCACGGATGGGCGAGCTGGAGGAGGGCGGCGCGGCCTGCTCCGAGGAAGAGCGCGGATTCGCGGTTGACCTTCCAGGTCATGGACTCCGGACCGAAGATGCCGGCGCGAGGGTCGGCGGTGCGGGCGGCGATTGCGTCCAGGAGGGATTGGAAATCGGCTTGGGAGACTTGGGATGGCATTGGCAAGGATCTCGCTAAATCTCCGGAGGGATTTGTTCCTCGATCTCTTCAGCGAGTTCGTCGACTGAGGTGGCGCGGCTCATGTCTTCGAGTTCAGCATCAAGGGCAGGGTCCTGGATCTCGAGCTTCTGGCAAACAGCGCGAAGGAGTTGGAGCGACTTGGTGAGCTCCTTTTCCGAGAGCAGATTGATCTGGAGATCGACCTGGGCGCGATAGTCGGAGCGGCGCTGCATCAGGTTCTGTTTCATCAGGACAAAAGTGCTGAGCAGAACGCCTTCGACCGACACCACCATCGCAAGCAGGATGAATGGGTAGGGGTCGAAGTGCTTGATGCCATGGACGTGCGCGGTGTTGACGACGAACCAGGCCGTGATCAGGACGAAGTGAATGGCAACAAAGGCGAAGCTGCCGGAGAAGGCGGCGATGCCGGAGGCGATGCGATCCACCAGCGTCTTTTCCTCTTCCAGAGTGCGCTCCATCTGGGCGATGGAGCGGATGTTCTCCTGGACGGGGCTGGGCGGGTGAGGAGGATGGGCTGGGATGCTGGCGCGCATGGTGGTCTCGGGGAAATTGGATGCCGGGAGTTCGTGGCGCGAATGTAAGGGCGTTGGCATACAGGATCGGGTTGTGCGGCTCTCCATCGGGTAGAATGCCGGGCATGCCAGAACCAGACCTGAAAAGCCTGTGGGAAGAACATTGCAGAGACGAATTTGTGACGCGGGACGTGGAGGCGACGCTGGCCACCATGGTGGAGGACGCGTATGTGAACCATATTCCGGTGATGACGGGCGGGGATGGTAAGGCGGCATTGCGGGAGTTCTATGCGCGGGATTTCATTCCGTGCATGCCGCCGGATACGACGCTCACGCCGGTATCGCGCACGGTGGGCGAAGATCAGCTTGTGGACGAGATGATCTTCTCTTTCACGCACACGATCGAGATGCCGTGGATGCTGCCCGGCCTCGCGCCGACGGGCAAGCGGGTCGAAATACCGCTGGTGGCGATTATTCGATTCCGGGACGGCAAGCTCGCGCATGAGCATATCTACTGGGACCAGGCTTCGGTGCTGGTGCAAGTCGGATTGCTGGAGCGGGATGGGCTACCGGTGTTTGGGGTGGAGACGGCGGCGAAGGTAGTCGGAGAGCCCAGTTCCGCAAAGCTTGCGAGCGATTGAAGCTGGAGTCGCTAGGCGATGCGGGGCAGGTTCCAGTCGCGCCAGACACTTAGGACGCGAAGCAGAAAACAGACAGAGCCACCGAGCGCGGCTGCCCATGGTGGTGGCAGCTTTGATTTGAGAGCAATAAGCATCACGACGGAACCGGCAAGAGCTGCCGATGCGTAGATGTCCGCCTGGAGAATGCCGGGCACGTGGGCCAGAAGGATGTCGCGAATGGTTCCGCCTCCGGTTCCGGTGATGGTGCCGAGGAGAGCGGCGACCAATGGATGCATGTTGAACGTCAGTGCTTTGGTGGTGCCGGCGACGGCGAAGAGGCCGAGTCCAGCGGCGTCGAGATACATGAGCAGCGAGGGTGGAACGCGCTGCACCTGCTCAAAGAAAACAAAAGCGGCGAGGCCACCAGCGAGCGCGACTGCGGGATAGCGCCAGTCCCGGATGGAGGCAGGCGGGACGGCTCCGATGAGGAGATCGCGGATGATGCCTCCGCCAACCGCGGTGACGAAGGCGAGCACGAGAATGCCGAATAAGTCTAGGTGATTTTCTGCAGCGGCGGAGCCGCCTTCCAGGGCGAAGACGAAGGTGCCGAGGAGGTCGACAGTGAGGAGGAGGTGGGCGGAGTGGAGCTTCATCAGTGTGGGCTGATCGTAGCAGGGGCCGGCAAGCCCGTTGAGGATGACGGTGCTGCAATGAGTGAAGGCCGACGCGGGGTCGGACGGAGTTTCACTCCTGAGCAGTATGGGCTTCTGGGATAGCTGGCGTAAGAGCGTATCTGTTGAATTAGGCTTCGGTGCTGGTACATATCGGGCTGCTGGTCTGCAGGGTGGCGACGGCGCTGAAAGTGAGGGAAGACAAGCAGTGCTAATCGTGTCTGCTTAAGGAACTGTTGCCAGAGTTCGATTGCTCAATGTATTTTCTATTGTCAGTAGCCCCAAGGCTCTCAAGTCAGGTATTCCTGAGAGACACAATGACGCATACAATCGCTCGCCTAGTGACAGCCCTCTGTACATCCGTTCTTTTTTCAGCAGGTTTCGCCTTGGCCTACGGTCCGGGCCACGGTGGCAGTCACTCTTCAAGTCATTCGGCTCACTCCAGTACAGGCCGTTCTAGCCGCTCGACCGAGCATGTCAGCAGCTATGAAAAGCGCAATGGTACTTACGTAGCTCCTCATGACCGAACCAAAGCAGATAGCAATAAATACAACAACTGGTCTACAAAGGGGAATAGCAACCCTGAAACTGGAAAGCCTGGTTATGTAGATCCAAATAAGCCGAAACGTTAGCTATAAGGTTGGACAAAAGAATCCGAGAGGAGAGCGACCAGGGCTCATCGCTCTCTTCGCCAATCTCAGGCACGCGTTGCTAAGCTCACGTTGTGGGTTGTTCAACACCATTCTCTAACTAGGCATTGTTTTGTTTCGAGACTTGGCATCAAACGCCGACAGCGATAGCGCTCTCGGCTTCAGCAGCAGAGCGTAAATCTTTATCAAGCGTCGCAAGAGGCAGGCTGCGGCGCAGCGCAAGCTCGAGGTAGGCGGCGTCGTAAATCGTAAGCCGATGGCGCGAGGCAAGTCGCCGAGTGGCACCCCAGGCGTGTTGGTCGGTATCGGGGTCCAGGCGAATGGGAAGCAGGGCCAGATCTTCGAGCATCGCATCGCGGAACACCGAGTCGTGGCGACCTCGTCGAACGCCCATTTCCAGTACGTTGGCCACTTCCAAACGCCAGAGTGCGGGCACCCATGCGCCTTGCCCAACGACTTGATCGAATACCTGGCGAATGGCTGCGGTAGTCTCATCGCTGTAGATCCAGGCCAGTGTTGCTGAGCTATCAAGCACAAGACTCATGGCCGCTCATGATCGCGGTCATCCTTGAGAGCTTGCCAATCAAACGCACCCAAGTGCATGCTCGCAGCTCGTTCGCGAATACGCTTCGCCGCAGCTCGTGCCTGCTCCTGGTCGATGCTCCCGGAAGGGGGGCCCAGGCGAGCCACTGCTTTGCCATGACGTGTAATTATAAGTTCCTCCCCGCGTTCAACACGATCCAGAAGGGCACCCAGTGTGTTCTTTGCTTCAAATGCGCCTATTTGCAGCATAAGTGCTCCTGTAACTAGCTTAAGCTAGCTTAACATGTATATGGATACCTATTGCCGGTATCTTCACGCATATAGGGTTTCTGGAGCTAGACGCGGGCCTGGTTGACGGCGCCTTGGGTGTTGTCATGGTTGGACGGCCTTGCGGTATTCGTTGACGGCGCGTTCGCGTTGGCCGGTGACGTCGAAGATTTTCGCGAGTTGTATGTGACTCCAGACTTCAGTTCACTTTGGCTCAAGGTTGCCGCGCAGCGAATCGCGGTAGGTGTTAGGTCCGATGTGTCGAAGCGGCGTTGACGCTCTTGGCAGGCATCCCGGCATGGGCCGGGATGGCCGGGTAGTGGGAACGCGAGAGTTGGTTCTCACCGACATCAAAACAGTGGTTGCGTATCGGGTTCAGGGTGAGACGGTAAAGGTCCTCAGCGTATACCGCAAGGGACAGCAGTGGCCAAAGCAGCGGTAGGAGCTTCGTCCCGATTTCCCTTCGTGAATGACTGCGGCTGCCCGGGTCTGTCCAAGGCTCAGTCATCCGGGTGCGGTCGCTGACAAAGAGTTCACTGCGCGGTTTGACGCGATTGGGTCTGCGATTTGCTTGCCCTCGCCTTCGCGGAGCAGCCAGAATCGCTTGGCTTCCTCCGTTCCGGCGAGGAGCTCGCGCAAGCGGTCCTCCGGCTCGGTTTCGCCATCGTCAGCGAGGGAAAAGGTGCCGAAGTGGATGGCCATGCTTTGCTCCGCGCGGAGGATGCGGTGCGCTTCGAGCGCCTGGTCGGGTGACATGTGCACCGGGCCCATGAACCACTCCGGACGGTAGGCGCCTATAGGCAGCATGGCAAAGCTGGGGGCGGGGAAGCGCGTGGCGATCTCGGCAAAGTGCGGTCCGAAACCGGTGTCGCCGGCGAAGTAGACGTTGCCTGATCCGCGATCGGCTTCTTTGTGTTCGTGGGCGGGCTCCAGCAGCCAGCCGCACCAAAGCGTGCGGTCGCGGTCAAAAGGCGTGCGTGCGGAAAAGTGTTGCGCGGGCATGCAGTGCACCTCGACGCCGCGGAACGCCTGGTGCTGCCACCAGTCGAGTTCGTGGATGGTGCGATAGCCGATATTCCGCAAAGGACGCCGCAGTCCCAGGGGACAGAAGATCTCCGGATGGTCGCGCTCCAGCAAGCGACGCAAGGTGCCCAGATCCATGTGGTCGTAATGGTTGTGGCTCAGCAGGATGCAATCGATGGGCGGGAGGTCTTCAAACCGGATGCCGGGGGCGCGATGACGCCTGGGCCCGGTCCACTGCACAGGGCTGGCGCGCAGCGACCACATTGGATCGGTGACGAAGTTGAGCGCGCCCACTTGGAGCAGCACCGTCGCATGGTTCACAAAAGTCACGCGCAGCTCACCGCCTTTCAACCGCTCCGGAGGCTTGGGTCCGGGTTCTGAGGAGATCCATGGGCGCCACGGCCCGCGTTGGCGATGGCGCATCCAGCGATACAGGTCGAGGACACCATGGGGTTGCGCATCGCGGTTGAAGAAGCGGCCATTACGGAAGTGATCGGGGTTTGCAGAAGGCATAGTCGATGGATGCATTTCTGTCGCTCTCGTCGCAACCGATTGCGCGGAGCGCACTTCGTGAATGTCGGGAAGATGACAGAATGAATGCATGATCGATGTCGCCATCGTTGGCGCTGGTCTTGCCGGCCTGAGTTGCGCGGTGCGCCTGGAAGCCGCTGGATTGAGTGTGTTGCTGCTGGAAGCCGCCGACGCTCCGGGAGGGCGCATCCGGACGGATGTAGTGGATGGTTTCCGCCTGGATCGCGGCTTCCAAATTCTACTGACCGACTACCCGGATGCGAAGGAATTTCTCGATTACAAGGCGCTTCGCCTACGCGGCTTTACGCGCGGTGCGCTGGTGCGCCAGGGCGGGAAGTTCCACCATTTCGCCGATCCTTTCCGCGATTCGCTGGGAGCCGCGCTGGGCCTCGTATTCGACCCGGTCATTACGATGGGTGACAAGCTGCGCGTAGCCAAACTGCGCACGCATGTTGGGCGCGGCACCGTGCCGGAGCTCTTTACCCGGGATGAGAGCACAACGGAAGAGTTTCTCAAAGAGTTCGGTTTTTCGCCGCGCATCATCGAGAGATTTTTCCGTCCTTTCTTCAGCGGCATTTTTCTTGAACGAGAACTTGCCACATCGAGCCGCTTCTTTGAGTTTCTTTTCCGGATGTTCGCGTTCGGCGGCACAGCCGTTCCTGAGCAGGGAATGGAGATGATTCCGCGGCAGCTTGCGGTGCGCTTGCGGGCCGACACCTTGCTAACCCATACACTCGTGAAACGGATCAGTCGCGAGCAGGCTGGCTTCCGAGTGGAGAATGCGAACGGCAATCGAATCGAGGCACGGGCGCTGGTGGTCGCGGTGCCTGGCCCGCAGGCGCGTGAACTGCTTGCCGGCTTGCAAATACCGCTTCGCTCTGACGAGGCGGAACACAGCTGGACGCACACGACGACGCTCTACTATGCTGCGCCCAAGTCGCCGGTGGAGGGCCCGATACTGGTGCTGAACGGGGATGGTCCCAGCGCCGGTCCGGTGAACAATCTAGCCGTGATGAGCCAGGTCAGCGAGCGCTATGCGCCACCGGGAGCGCACCTGGTAGCGGCCAGCATTGTAGGCGAGGCGCCTCGGGATGCCGCCGGCATGGAACGCCTGGAGGTGGACGCGCGCGCACAACTTCGGCAATGGTTCGGCGCGGATGTGGCGAAGTGGACCGTGGTGGGCGGCTACCCCATCCACCAGGCGTTGCCGCTGTGCCGGCACACGACATGGGAAGGGAGCGCCCCGGAGGTCGCCGATGGGGTGTATCTTTGCGGCGACTATCGCGATACGCCATCCACCCAGGGGGCGCTGGCCTCAGGCCGCCGTGCCGCGGCCGCAGTGCTGCGCTATCTACGTTGACTGTGGGGTGAGCACTTTACGCCGGCACTTTTGACTTGGCAGTAGCACAAAACGGTCGCTTACAATCTTTGACTGCGCCCGGCGCGTTTGCTATAAGAATGGGAGAGAGGTACGCCGCTCTCCCCGCCACCACACTCCTCAGTAGCTCAATGGCAGAGCATTCGGCTGTTAACCGAAGGGTTGTAGGTTCGAGTCCTACCTGAGGAGCCAAATCCCAACAACTTTAGAGTGACTGAGAGCGTCGTGCGCCTGGGTGAACGAGAACAACCGTGCCCATGATTGCGCGCCCGACGACCAGGTCCCGCAACTCGGCCTTCATTGCCACGTGCCGGTAGACGGCCGCATGGCTCACTCCGAGTGCCACGTCCACTACGGTGGCCTGGGCCAGGCCGAAGCGGTGGGATGACATCTTCGGCCATGGCAAGGACTCGGTCGCGGGTGAGTGGGATATCAGCAGGACTTATGTGGTCCTTAGACAAGAATAGACACTATACGCAGCCTCCCGATATCCGGCAAAGAAGACTGAATAGCCAGCTGCCATCAATGCTCCACTGCCGTGGCAGCGATGCCGTCCAGTTCCTCAAGGATTTCCGGCGACAGCGTCAACTGCCCTGCGGCAAGGTTCTCGCGCAGGTGGGAAAGAGAGGATGTGCCGGGAATCAACAGGATGTTGGGGGACCGGTGCAGCAGCCAAGCCAGGGCGACCTGCATGGGTGTGGCCCCGAGCCGGACCGCGACGTCCGACAAGGTAGACGACTGCAGCGGACTGAACCCGCCGAGCGGGAAGAACGGAACGTACGCGATGCCCCGCCGGGCCAGCTGATCGATCAGGGCGTCGTCGTGGCGGTAGGCCAGGTTGTAATTGTTCTGCACGCACACAATCTCCGTGATCGCCTGCGCCTCTGCTACTTGCGTTGCCGTGACATTGCTCAGACCGATGTGCCGGATCAGTCCCTTACGCCGGAGCTCGGCGAGCACTGCTATCTGTTCGGCAATGGACCCCTCCCCGGTCCCGTGGCCTGATCCCATCACGCGGTAGTTGACGATGTCGAGCGCGTCCAGGCCCAGGTTCCGGAGGTTGTCATGGACACCCGCGGTCAACTGTTCGGGCGAGATAGCCGGCTGCCAGGATTTGTCAGGTGGGCGCAGGGCACCAAGCTTGGTGACAATCACCAATTCCGCCGGGTACGGATGCAGCGCCTGCCGGATGATCTGGTTGGTGATATGCGGGCCGTAAAAGTCAGATGTGTCGATATGGTCCACACCCGCCGCAACTGCCTCACGGAGGACAGCGATGGCACTGTCCGTGTCTTTGGGCGGCCCCCACACGCCGGGGCCGGCCAGTTGCATTGCGCCGTAGCCTATCCGATGAACTGTAAGTGACGTGCCGGGAAACGTGAACCGCCCGCCGAGCTTGATTTCGCTCATGATTTTACTCCTTTCGAGTGCTCGCATCAGCAACGCTATTCGATGTTTATTACAGATGTCGACATTGGAAACTTGTAATCAAGGCTGGCGTCGATCACTGCGCATACAGATGCTTTAGGTTGCAGTGTTGATTCGATACTCGCCGTAGTCGATCGTCAGAGTGGCTTTTCCGCCGACTCGGACGGACGTCTCGCTGCGGTTGCGCTGGGGAAGCCAGAACTCCCCGATTTTCTTATAGACGTGATGGATTTCCGTCTTCTTGATCCAGAACGAAGGGTCTTTGGCGGGTTCCGCCTCAATCTTCGCGACGGCGAAGTCGCTCGCGTCCACCCAGATGTTGCCTCGATACAAGAACTTGCTCTCAGCCCTGGGGTCTACATGCAGGATGTAGGCCGGCTGCCCGTTCACCTGGTCGGTTCCAGACAGGCTGAAATTGTAGTTGGCGGGCGTCAAGGCAGACTGGCCTGGATTCCTGGCCGCTTCCTCTTCGCTTTCGAGCAGCTTCTTCAAGACGCGGTTGACCAGGAGCTTGGAACCGCTCTCGGAAAGGATGCGGAAGCTTTTTGTCGAGGGCGCGGTGTACGTGGCCTCCACGTCCATACTGGCGGACAAATTGCTGGGGAAGCCGCGGTACTCAACGGAGTAGTGACGCAGCGAAGTGTAATTGCGGAGCCGCTCGGCGCGGCGGCTGTTGGCGTCCACCATCCGCGCCACGATTTGATCTGCACTCAAGGATGGCATCGCCGGGTGGCCGGTCTGGTCTGTAGCGAAAGCTAAAGGTTTGGTCAGCAGGAGAAGCAGGACGCATAGGGACAAGTGGATTGCGCCGTTCCGATACGACATGCTAGAGTGTGCCCTTCCTGCAGTAGCTCTGATGTGCGAGTAAGATGTGCGTTCAATTCCATACGCATAGCGCAGTATACGGGCTGGCGCGGCTACGTTCCAGATCGCAACAGTTTCTGTTCTTCGCCACGCCGCTTGGAGGGCAATCGGTTAGAATCGTCCGGCGCATCACAAGATGTATTCCTGGAACATCAGAGTTGCTGGGAATGGGGTCGCCCGCATGAGGCGAGCGACTCTTCTGGGGGAATCGGGTTTGGGCTCTGGAGGCCAGGTGCAGAATCAGATGTTGTTCTTGTCCAGGAACAAAGACCCGCAGGCTTTTTTTCGAGGTGGGGTCTCGCTGCACGGCCACACGAGGCATTCGCTAGAGAATCTTGAGTTTCTCGGGAAATTCCTGGACCAACACCGTCTGCTGCGGTCATGGATCGCGCAGCAACGGGAGCGGTGCAAGCGCGGGTGCGGCATCACGCTGGACTTTAGCCAGGCTTACTGGACGCCTCCGCTTTCCGGACGGCTTGCCTATGATCTGGAATACAAGCAGATCCAGGCGCTGGGTCTGCAACCGATGGTTTCTCTTTCCGATCACAACAACATCGAGGCGGCGAACCTGCTGCGGATGCTTCCAGATCGCACTGAAGTGCCGATCTCGGTGGAGTGGACTGTTCCGTTTGGCCGGGCGGTATTTCACCTCGGCGTGCATAACGTCCCTGCGTCGCTGGCTCAGGAGATGATGAGTCTGCTTCTGGAAAGCAGCGCCAGGGCAGACGAACAGGAGATCCTTCGGATTTTGAGAGAGTTGTCGCGGATTCCTGCGCTTCTCCTGGTTTTCAATCATCCCGTCTGGAACTTTAATGGAGTCGCGCGCGACATTTTCGAGTTCGAGCTTAAGCGGTTTTTGGAGGTGGCCAACTCCTATCTTCACGCCTTTGAATTGAACGGAATGCGCGGTCCGCGCGAGAACCGCAGAGTACAGAAACTGGCTGCTGCATGGAACCAGGTGGTGATTTCAGGTGGAGACCGGCATGCATGTGAGCCGAACCCTATTCTGAATCTGACAAATGCCGCGGATTTTTCGGAGTTTGCTGAAGAAGTTCGCTGTGGACGGCAGAGTACCGTACTGGTGATGCCACAGTACAAGGAGCCGCTGAACTGGCGCATATACCGCAGCTTTACGCAAGTCGTTCAAGAGTATCCGGACCACCCCGAAGACCAGAGAACGTGGGATCAACGAACATTCCACCCGGACCTGTCCGGCGAAGTTGTGTGTCTAAAGCAGCTCTGGGCGGAGGGTCCCCCACTGTTTCTCAGCAAGATTTTCGCGCTCGCGATTCTGGCCGGCAGCGTACCGGTGCACCGATTCGTGCGCGCGCTTATTTCAGACGAGGACAGAGACTCGTTGATCGTGCCTGCGCATGCGGACCGACGGCGGCTGAATGGAGCACAGGAGAACAAGACCGGGCGCGAGGTGGACCGGTTATCGAGCTGGAGCGGCTGATTTACAAGCAACATCGCGGAAAGAACGCTGCTGTACGCACCTCCTTTAACCTTCCGTAAAGTGGCCGGCCCAACCCTCCGCGCGCCGGGTTGCTCTTTGGCGATTCTCCGCATTGAGGTATTGCCGATAGAGCGAAACACAACACCATGCCACCTTGCCATCTGCTCGGACGAATTGGCGAGCCCCTGTGGTGGCTCAGCGCCGGATGCGGGCGCACGCGCATCTTTCCAGAAGGCAGAAGCCTGGTAATCGGCATCAGAATGGCGCAGACCTCTTGCGCAGAGCTATGTCTTCAAAGCAGCATGGAGTGACAATGCCCTTGATGGAATTCCACATCGCGCGCGAAGTTAGGGAACGCTACGGCGTCCGCGACACACTGTTCTCTTTTTCCGGCAACGTAGTGTTTGCCGATATCGCGGCCAGCCGTGATCTGGCGCATCGCATGAACCAGGCGCGAGGCGCGGAGAAGTCACCGGAACTGGCGGTCAATCCGGGCGCCCTGTTCGCCATGGGCCTGATCGATGAAGCCAGTCACATGCTGATGGCGCACTATCGCGAGACGGTAGATGCCGCTGTCATGCGGGACGCGCTGCAGTGGTTTCAGGGGCGGATGGGCGGCGAAGCGCTGGACCGGCTGCTGCTCCGGTTTGTCGAGCAGTTTCCGGGGACGCCGGTTTTCCGCGGTGAGCAGACGGCGGCCGCCTGGCTCGGGGGCGAGACGGACGGCGTAGCACACCGGGAGATTGCGCTGGAAGAGCTCATCCTGCTGTGGCTGGCGAATGCCAACACCGCCTTCGAGCCGTTTGAAGAGCTTTTCGATGACGCGGCTCTGACGCAGGAAACCAAATACACCGAGCTATCAGCAGGGCTGCGGCCGTTTTTTGCCACCAAGCCGCCGATTGGCCCAGACAAGCTGAATCTGATCGACATGCTGCGGGCGCCGGCGCTGGCGTCTCCGGACTCTTTGAGCGGGCAGTTGGCATTTATCCAGGAGAAGTGGTCGCCCATCGTGGGGGGAGAAGCGCTGCGGCGACTGTTGCTGCTGGCCGGTGATGTGCTGAGGGAAGAAGAGGTCGCAGTCTGGATGCGTTTTCATCCACCCACCGAGGCTGAGCGTGCGGCTGCCGAAGAGCGCCGCCGTCGTGGGCAGTGGGGCTTTCAGCCGGGACGGGTGGATCTTCCGGATTTCGCGGTGACGCAGAACGAGTACGAGCGCTTCAGCCAGGACACAGCCTGGATGCCGACGACGGTGATGATCGCAAAGAGCACCTATGTGTGGCTGCATCAGCTATCCCGGCGCTACGGGAGGCCGATCACGCGGCTCGATCAGATTCCGGACGAGGAACTGGAGACACTGGCCTATCGCGGACTGAACTCACTATGGCTGATTGGCCTATGGGAACGGAGCCGGGCTTCGCGCACCATCAAGCGGTTGTGCGGCAAGGAGGATGCGGTGGCCTCCGCGTACTCGCTGTATGACTACGTGATCGCGGCCGATCTGGGCGGGGAAGAGGCGTATCGCAACCTGCGCGACCGGGCACGGCAACGCGGCATTCGCCTGGCCAGCGACATGGTGCCGAACCATATGGGCATCGATTCGACCTGGGTCATTGAGCACCCGGAGTGGTTTTTGTCGCGGCCGGATTCGCCTTACCCGGCATATAGCTTCGAAGGTCCGGATTTGTCGAGCGATGGGCGGGTCGAGATCAAGATCGAGGACCACTATTATTCCCAATCCGATGCGGCCGTGGTCTTTCGCCGGCGCGATAAGTGGACGGGCGAGACGCGCTATGTCTACCACGGCAACGATGGCACGAGCTTTCCCTGGAACGACACCGCGCAGCTCGACTACCTGAGCGCGGCGGTGCGCGAGCAGGTGATCCAAACCATCCTGCAAGTGGCGCGGCAGTTTCCGATTATCCGTTTCGATGCCGCGATGACGCTGGCCAAGCGGCATATTCAGCGGTTGTGGTTTCCGGCGCCCGGCGCCGGCGGAGCGATTCCGTCACGCGCGGAATATAGTATGCCGACCCCGGAGTTCGATGCTCTGATTCCGGTCGAGTTCTGGCGGGAAGTGGTGGACCGCGTAGCGGCGGAGGTGCCGGATACGCTGCTGTTGGCGGAAGCCTTCTGGATGATGGAGGGCTACTTCGTCCGCACGCTCGGCATGCATCGCGTGTACAACAGCGCTTTCATGAACCTACTGCGCGACGAAGATAACGCACACTACCGTACCCTGCTCAAGACCACGATGGAGTTCGATCCCGGGATCATGAAGCGGTATGTGAACTTCATGAGCAATCCGGACGAGCGCACCGCGATCGACCAGTTCGGGACCGGGGACAAGTATTTCGGCGTGGCGACGCTAATGGCCACACTGCCCGGCTTGCCGATGTTCGGCCACGGGCAGGTCGAGGGCTTTACCGAGAAGTATGGAATGGAGTTCTACAAGCCGCGCTACGAGGAGACGCCCAACCAGTGGCTGGTGGACCGGCACCAGCGCGAGATCGCTCCGCTGCTGTACCAGCGCGCGCTTTTTGCGGAAAGCGACAACTTCCTCCTGTACGACTTCTGGACAGAAAACGGCACGGTGGATGAGAACGTGTACGCGTACTCCAACCGCCGCGGCGATCAGCGGGCATTGGTGCTCTACCACAATCGCTACGGGACGACTCGGGGCACTGTGCACCACTCGACCGGGTTCGCAGACAAGGCTACCGGCGGCCTGCGGCAAATGACGCTGCAGGAAGGACTGCAGCTGCCAAACGACGGTTCGGTATTCCTGGCATACCGCGACGTCAGTACGGGTTTGGAGCACCTGCGCCGCACCTCGGACCTGGTAGAGCATGGGTTTTCGATCGAGCTGGGGGCGTACAAGTACCACGTTCTGCTGAACTGGCGGGAGCTCCGCGCCACAGCAGAGCAGCCCTGGGATCGCTTGCACGACATGCTCGGCGGGAGCGGCGTGCCCAGTCTCGACGAGGCGTTTGTCAATTTGCGCCTCGAGCCCGTGCATAGCGCGCTAAAAGCTTTGCTTGGGCCCACGCTGGTCAGGAGGGTAGCCGAGATTTCCGAGCACCGCGGTACGCAAACCAGTTCGGAGCCAGAAACGGCTGGCGGGCGCGAGGTGGAGCGGGAAACAGACGCGCTTCTCGATGACTTTGTGGTGAAGGGTTCCGCATTTGTGGAACAAGCGCAGGACAGCCTGCAGCAGCATTTCGGTCGCAACCTCCAGCGCGCCTGGGATAACGACAAGCTGCGCAATGCGCTGCGCCGCTGCGTACGAGCGGCAATGGAGATTCCGCATCTGGAAGCGCGGTATCCGGAGCGCTGGCCAGAGGAAGCACGAACCGTCCTGCCGACTGGAAGTCCGCGTGTGGATGCAACCGCGGTATGGGGACCGGTGCTGGGCTGGTGTGCCGTGCAGACTCTCGCAGAAGCGATCGAGGCGCGGCCCGAGGAAGCGCTCGCGATCTTCGACCAGTTGCGCCTCAGGCATGCGCTGGCGCAAGCATTCCATGTCTTGGGTCTGGAAGGGGATGAGGGCTGGCGCGCTGCGGCCCGTGTTCGCGTACTGCTGGAACGGCAAGGCCGGCCGGAACCAGGTGCTCCCTCGCTTTCCAGCGAGGACTGGAAGAACAACGACGTGCGCTGGCTGGCCGGCGTGCACAATGCGGATGGCTGCACTTATCTGGTGAAGGAGCCATATGAGCGGCTGCTGTGGTGGCTGCTCCTGCCGGCACTTCTCAAGGATGCGCAGCCGAAGACACAAGAGCTCTCCAGACTCGGTGCTCTGGTCGAGAAGATCAGGCAGGCCGAGACTGCAGCGCGTACTGCGGGCTACCAGTTGGAGGCGTTGTTGAAGGAAAGCTCCAAGGCAACGCCGGTGGGCAGTTTCAACGTTGCGCAAGATCGGATACCGGCACGGGAGTCGAACGCGCTGGCGGCACCCGCAGCTCCGAAAGCAATGCCCAGGGCAGCGAAGAAGACAGCCGCCAAAGCGCGATCCGATGCAAAAACGCCCGTAGGGAAGGCCGCTGCCGCACTGGCGGAAGCACCGCAGAAGGCGGCCAAAGCGGCGACAACTGAGAAGCCCTCAGCCAAGCCAAAGGGCAAGCCGAAGCGGGATCACGGGAAAAGGCCGTGAACAAGCCTGCCGCGCATGCGTCCGAATCATCGGTTCGGTGGAGAACCCGTATGGGCAGAAATTAGTGTTCTGCCCTGTTTTCCTCGTCCAACTTGTTGACGCACAGGCAATTCCAAGCATCTACTTACCTTAGGACAGAGCATGTATATTGATCCTTCGCAGAACTGAAGGCTTTCGGCAACGAGAGCATGGATTGGGCTAGAGGCAGGGAGGGAAGAGAGAAACGATGGGTGAGTCGCAAGGTGCGGGAAGCGCGGTGGAAAGCAGCTCAAGTGGTCTTCGCCAGCGGATCGATGAGCTTGGTCCGTGGTTTCATAATCTGCGGATACGCGGAGAGGAGACGGCACCGGATCACTTCCTGGGCGACTACCCGACGGTAAAATGGCGCAGCATCGCCAGCGCGGTTCCAGCAAATCTCGATGGCATGAGCGTGCTGGACATCGGCTGCAACGCCGGCTTTTACGCGCACGAGATGAAGAAGCGCGGGGCCGGGCGGGTGCTCGGTATCGATGCGGACGAGGACTATCTCCGGCAGGCGCGCTTTGCGGCCGAGGAAAGCGGGTACGATATCGAGTTCCGCAAGATGTCCGTCTATCAACTCGATTCCATCGAAGAGTCGTTCGACATCATCCTGTTTCTGGGCGTCTTCTACCACCTGCGGTACCCGCTGTATGCCCTGGACAAAGTGGTGAAGAAGGTACGGCGCCACTTGCTTTTTCAGACCATGATTCGACCTTCGCCGAGCGGCATTCAGGAGATTGCCCCTACGCCGGAATACGACTTCTGGGAAGAGCAGGCGTTTCGCGAGCAGGATTTCCCGCGCATGCATTTCATTGAGCGCACGTTTGCGAGGGACTGCACCAACTGGTGGATCCCCAACGCAGCAGCGGCCGAGGCCATGCTGCGGAGTACCGGGCTCAAGATAGTGAATCGGCCGGAAGCGGAGACCTGGTGGTGCGCCCCCGGGGAGACGCAGCGGCGCGGCAAATTCATCCAAGACAGCGAGCTGGCAGGTGAGGTGTGGTAGCGGCGGAACAGGCGCGGGGAGAAGGGAGGCCGATCTGTGGTTGAAGCATTCATGATCTGGAACGAGCCCAACAACCTGTCGCACTGGAACTTTCACCTTGACCCGGAGTGGAGGCAATTTGCCGACATGGTGAAAATGGCCTCCGCTGCGATCCGGCGCGTGAACCCGGAAATCCCCATTGTGCTCGGCGGTGTTTCCTCGGCCGACCCCGATTTCCTGCGGCGGATGCGTGGGTTTGGTGTGATGGAGGCGGTGGACGCGGTCGCTGTGCACGGGTTTCCGCTGGACTGGAACCACTGGAGCGTAAACGAGTGGCCGGACCGCATCGCGGAGGCAGAAGAGGTTTCCGGCAAGCCGGTGTGGGTGAGCGAGGTAGGAGCCTCTTCTTTCGGCGCGGAAGAGGTACAGGAGTTCGGCTTGGTTCGCACCCTGGAGCTGCTGCGTGGACGTGTAGACCGCATTCACTGGTACAGCCTCTTTGACCTGCCGCCGAGCTGGCCGGCGGAGACGCGGCACAAGGAGGCGGAGGGCAGCTCCTATTACCGGCATTATTATCTTGGCCTGCTGCGGCATGACGGCACGCCCAAGCTGGCGGCTGCGCATTTTCCCGATGAGGGCGACGTGGGCCTGTGCCAATGGTTCCACTTCGAGGACTATCGGATTGACGATGCGGTGCGCTGGATGCGCGAGCACAACGTGCAATACCTGCGGACAGGGCTCAGCTGGGCGGACTTTTATCGTCCGGATGCGGAAGCCTGGTTTGACCGGCAGATGGCCGCTTTGGCGCCGTTCCGGACGACCCTCACCCTCTGCTTTACGCCGGAACACCTGGGACGCGAAGCGCACCATACCAGCCCACCGCTCAACAACCGGGACTTTGCCGATTTTGCGGCATGGGCGGCAGAGCGATATGCTCCGCCCGGGAACGAAGCAAACGCAGGGCAAGGATCACCTCTTACCGAAGAGCAGGGGGTAGTGAAGGCGTGAAAGGAAAACAGGTACTCATCACCGGGGGAGCCGGCTTTGTCGGTTCGCATGTGGCGGACGGACTGCTGCGGGCCGGGCACCAAGTCCGCGTTCTCGATGACCTGACGCCGCAGGTGCACGGCGGCAATCTTCCTCCGTCGTATCTTTCCGAGGATGTGGAACTGTTGGTGGGCGATGTGCGCGACCGGGACATGCTCTGTCAGGCGCTCGACGGCGTGGATGTCATCTTCCACTTTGCCGCGGCCGTCGGTGTGGGACAGTCCATGTACGAGATCAGCCGGTACATGAGCGTGAACACGCAGGGCACCGCTGAACTGCTGCAGGCCGTGCTTGATACGAAAGCGAACATCGAGAAGATCATCGTGGCCTCGTCCATGTCCATTTATGGCGAGGGCACATATTTCTGCGCAGATTGCGATGCCGTGGTGGCGCCGCCGGTGCGCAAGACGGCGCAGCTCAAGGCCGGCAACTGGGACGTGGTATGCCCGGTGTGCAGCGGCACGCTGGCGCCACGTCCCACGCGAGAAGACAAGCCCTCCGAGCTGACGTCCATTTACGCGCTGGCCAAGCGCGATCAGGAAGAGATGTGCCTGATCTACGGCCGGACCTACGGCGTGCCGGTAGCGGCGCTACGCTTTTTCAATATCTACGGCACGCGCCAGGCGCTTTCGAACCCCTACACGGGGGTAGCTGCGATCTTTGCTTCGCGACTGCTGAACAATTTGCCCCCACTGGTCTTTGAGGATGGCACGCAGATGCGCGATTTTGTGAGCATTCACGATATTGTGCAGGCCAACCTGCTGGCCATGGAGTCAAAAGAAGCCGACCAGGTGGTTCTCAACATCGGTTCGGGACAGCCGATCACTATCCTGCGCGTGGCCGAGTTGCTGGCCGGAGCGCTGGGCAAGGAGATCGCGCCAGTGGTCACGCAGAAATACAGGGCCGGGGATATCCGGCACTGCTATGCAGATGTGAGCCGGGCAACGAAGGTTCTGGGCTATCAACCGCGCATGACGCATGAAGAGGGTTTTCGCGAACTGGCGGCGTGGCTGCGGATGCAGCAGGCGGAGGACAATGCCGAGATGGCGCTCCGTGAACTCAGTACCTATGGCTTGACTGCCTAAACAGGAGATATTAAGGAGCCTTATCGATGGCGAACGACACAGACCGCAACGTCCTGATCACTGGCGGCGCGGGCTTTATCGGTTCCAATCTGGCAGCTCATCTTCTCCAGCACACGGATGCGCGCGTGCGCATCTTCGACAATTTGTCGCGGCGCGGAGTGGCGCTCAATGTGGCCTGGCTGAAGAGCCTGGCGACCAAGCCGTCACGGCTCGAGTTCGTGATCGGCGACGTGCGCAGCTCTGACCAGGTAGAGGAAGCAGTGCGCGGAGTGACGGAAATCTACCACCTTGCGGCACAGGTTGCGGTCACCACGTCGGTGGACGATCCGGAGACGGATTTCGAGATCAACGC
Organism: uncultured Acidobacteriaceae bacterium; assembly: GCA_963767705.1. Taxonomy (GTDB): domain Bacteria; phylum Acidobacteriota; class Terriglobia; order Terriglobales; family Acidobacteriaceae; genus CAWCJL01. Next base: position 447,933 of record CAVYEO010000001.1, read on the forward strand.
GCGGGGCACATTGAACGTGCTCGAAGCGGCGCGCAAGACCGGCGAGCGCCCGATGGTGCTCTTCACTTCGACCAATAAAGTGTATGGCGGGCTGGAAAGTGTTCCCGTGAAAGCGGGGCAGGCGGGGTATGTGCCTGCGCAGAAAGATTTTCGCGGTGTGGACGAGTCCATGCCACTCGACTTTCATTCGCCCTATGGGTGCTCCAAAGGAGCCGCGGATCAGTATGTGCGCGATTACGCGCGTATCTACGGGCTGCCGACAGTGGTCTTCCGCATGTCCTGTATCTGCGGTCCCCGCCAGTTCGGTACGGAAGACCAGGGATGGGTGGCGCATTTCCTCTACTCGGCGCTGATGGGGAAAGAGATCCACATCTATGGGGATGGGCTGCAGGTGCGCGATGTGCTCCATGTGGGCGATTTGATTGCTGCCATGCAGGCCGCGCGCGGTGCGCTCGCGATCACGCGCGGGCAGGTTTATAACGTGGGTGGTGGGCCGGAGCGGGCCATCTCCGTACAAGGCATGCTGGAACGTATCGAGCAGCATACGGGCAAGCGCTTTACTCGCACCTATAGTGCCGTGCGGCCCGGCGACCAGCCGCTCTATATCACCGATCACTCCAAGTTGAGTCGCGATGCGGGGTGGGAGCCGGTGTGCTCGATCGATCAATCGCTCGCAGATATCGAGGCCTTCTGGCACGCGAACTCGAGGGCCATGAGGGCGGAGCGGGACCGGCACGAAGAGGCGCTCCAGATGCTGATCGCGGAGCAGGTGGCATGAAGTACGCACTGGTCAATCCGCAATGGTCGTTTGAGGGCTCCACATATTTCGGCTGCCAGGAGCCGCATTTCCCGCTGGAGCTGCTTTCTGCGCGCGAGATGCTGAAGAGTGCGGGGCATGAGGTTCTGCTGATCGACGCACACATGGAGTCGCTGACGCCGGAGCAGGTTCGGGTGCAGCTGGATTCTTTTCGCGAAGACTTTCTGGTGATCCCGACAGCCCCGTCGTATCTGTTCTGGCGATGCCCGCAGCCGGAGTTGCGTGTGCCCCGGCAGTGGTTTGCGGCGCTCGGCGACTCATCGATCAAGGTGGCCATCGGTCCGCATGGCTCGGCGACCCCGGCGGCCACACTGCGTAAGACGGGTGCGGACGTTGTTTTGCGCGGTGAGCCGGACCAGACACTTGGGGAACTGGCGTCGAAGGCGCGGATGGAAATCGCCGGCTGCTACTGGATGGAAGACGGCAAGATACACATGAATCCGGGGCTGGGCGTCACGGACATGCGGGCGCTCGGGCCGCTCGACTACAGCGACTATCCGGTTGAGCTCCACGCACACAAGCACCATGTGTTTACCGAGGTGGCGGGGCTGGGTGCGGAGGTGGAGTTTGCGCGCGGCTGCCCCTGGTCGTGCTCCTTCTGCAACAAGACGCTCTTCCGCAACAAGTACCGCGAACGCAAGGTTGAGTCCGTGATCGCGGAAATCGATGCCCTGATCGCACGCGGCGTCACCTATATCTACTTCATCGATGAGATCTTTGGCGTGGGCAAGCAGGTTCATGTGCTGCTGGAAGAGATCGCAAAGCGGCCGCTCAGTATCGGCTTTCAGTCGCGCATCGATCTGTGGGATGAGGCGTCGCTGGACCTGCTGGGGCGCGCGCACTGCATTTCCATTGAATGCGGGATCGAGTCGATCACCGAAGAAGGCCGCGACGAGATGAACAAGAATTGCCGGCTGACGACGGACCATATCTCGGAACTATTGATCTATGCGCGGCAGCGGATCCCTTGGGTGCAGGCGAACCTGATCAAGACAGTCAAGGACGATCCGGCGCTGGTCGCGGCATGGCAGGCGAAGCTCAAGGCCGCGGGTGTCTGGGTGAGCGAGCCGGTGCCGATGTTCCCTTTTCCCGGCAGTCCGCAGTATGTACAGACCTTTGGCGCACAGCCGGACGATACGGCCTGGGAGCGCGCGCACGAGTACTACCTGGGTTTGTTTGCGGATAAAGGCTACAGCGATATCCAGGAGCAGCATCCCGTTCCGCTTGAGGAGCTGGAATGCGTCTCGTGATGACCACCGACACGGTGGGAGGTGTGTGGACATACACGCAAGAGCTGGTGAAAGGGTTGACGGGCCGGGGACACGAAGTGGTTTTGGTAAGCTTTGGGCGCTGGCCGTCTGAAGCGCAGCAGCGGTGGGCCGGACGGTGGATGCAACATGCGTCACCATCGCTGTTTCGTTTTGTTCCGACGGACTACAAACTGGAGTGGATGCCCGACGGGCATGCCTCCTTCGAAGCATCCTGTACTTTTCTCAGCTCGCTGATCGACCGCGAGTCGCCGGACCTGGTGCATAGCAATCAGTTTGGGTATGGCTCGCTGCCGGCCCGTGTTCCCAAGGTGGTCGTGGCGCACAGCGACGTAGTGAGCTGGTGGCATGCGCGGCACGGCTTTGCGCCGCCTCGGTCGGCATGGATGGATCGGTACCGCGAGATCGTCGGGCATGGACTGGCCGGGGCGGACGCGGTGGTGACGCCGACCGTATGGATGCGCGATCAGGTGATTGCCCATTATGGAGTTGCGGCCGCTAGATGCTCTGCCATTGCAAATGGCCGGACCGTTCCGGGCACTTCCGCCACTGCCAAGAAGTGGCAAGCCGCTACGGCGGGGCGTCTCTGGGACGAAGGAAAGAATGTTGGAATTCTATTGGGGCTGGAAACCGAGATACCGATCTACATCGCTGGAGACGCGTCTGAGCCGGGGCAGAAGAGCGCTGCCGTGGAGATGCGAGTTCGGCGGAACGTCGAATTCCTTGGAGCACTGGATTCGCCTGCGATAAGCAAACTGCTCGATGAGAGCGCCTTATATATTGCGACCTCGCGATACGAGCCTTTCGGACTGGCCCCGCTGGAAGCGGCTCTGGCCGGATGCGTGCTCGTGTTGAACGACATTCCGTCGCTACGCGAAGTGTGGGGTGACGCGGCGCTTTACTACAAGCGTGATAATGCCGCGAGCCTGGCAGTGCTGCTGCAGCAGCTTGCCGGCGATCCATCTATGGTAGCGGCGGCTGCTGCGGCTGCTGGAAAGCGCGCACGCGAACGGTACAGCGCCCAAACAATGGTGAGCGAGTACTGCGATCTGTATGCCGCGTTGACCGGCAAACGATCAGGCGCGCTACAGGAAAGGGAGGTCCATGTCGCGTAGGCTCGAGATCGCGATGTTTGTGCATTCGCTCCGTTCAGATTGGAACAATGGGAACGCGCACTTCTTGCGCGGCCTGGCGCGTGCACTGGGAGAGATGGGGCACGCGGTGACGTGCTACGAGGCGGAAAGCAGCTGGTCCCACGACAGTCTCCTGGAATTGGAGGGTGAGCGGGGTGAGGCGGCGCTGGCGGAGTTCGCCGCTGCGTATCGCGATCTGACCATCGTTCGCTATCACGAGAGAGATACCGCGCTTCTGCGCGCAGCGCTCCGGCGCGCCGATGTGGTGCTGGTCCACGAGTGGCACTCGCCGGAGTTCATATCGGCGCTGTTCGATATGCGCGAGGGGCTTGCCTGCCGAATGCTCTTTCACGACACACACCATCGAGCTTCGAGTTCGCCGGAGCAGATGCGGCAGCTTCAGGTGGAGCGCTTCGACGGGGTGCTGGTGTTTGGCAACGCGCTGCGCTCCATTTATCGCGACAGCTTTGGTCTCCAAAAAGTCTGGACACTGCACGAAGCGGCGGACACGTCGATTTTCTTTCCCGATCCGCAGGAGAAAATCGCGGACGTGGTATGGATCGGCAACTGGGGTGATGGAGAGCGGAGCCGGGAGTTGCAGGAGTTCATGATCGAGCCGGCGAAGCGTCTCCCGTTGTACAGTTTTGTCGTTCACGGAGTGCGTTATCCCGAGGAGGGAAGGGCGGCGCTGGCCGAAGCGGGGATCGAATATCGCGGCTACCTGCCTAATCTCGGCGCGCAGCGCGCGTATAATTCCGCCCGCCTTACTTTGCATGTGCCGCGGCAGCAGTACACGGCTGCCATGGCGGGCATACCGACAATCCGTGTCTTCGAGGCGCTAGCGGCCGGCATTCCGCTGATCTCCGCGCCGTGGGAAGATCGCGAACGGCTTTTCTGCCCCGGCGACTTCCGGATGGTGAGCAACGCGGACGACATGACCGCGGCTATCGAGGAACTGCTGAGCAACGAAGGCCTGGCGCGCTCGCAGGCGGATAAGGGGCTTGCCACTGTGCTGAAGCGCCATACGTGCAGCCATCGCGCGGAGGAACTGACAGCCATTTGCGAAGAGGTTCTCCAATGAAGATCTTCGTCTTTGGATCGAGCATTGTGTCGTCGTACTGGAATGGCGCGGCAACGTACTACCGCGGCATTTACAAAGCGCTGCACCAGCTGGGGCACGAGATCACATTTGCCGAGCCGGATGCGTATGGGCGCCAGGAGAAACGCGATGCCGGCAACTATTCGTACGTGCGGTCAGTCGTGTACACGCCGGGGCGCGAGGTGGACGCGATGTTGCAACTGGCCAGGAGCGCGGACCTGGTGATCAAGCACAGCGGCATCGGCGCGGATGATGACGAGCTGGAGCTGCGGGTTTTGGAGTGCCAGCCAGAAGCGTTGGTGGCCTACTGGGACGTGGATGCGCCAGCTACAATTGCGCGCATGCACGAGCATCCGGCCGATCCGTTCGTGCGCGCGGTGCCGCGTTACGATGCGGTGCTGACGTACGGGGGCGGGCCGGCGGTCGAGCGGGAGTATCGGGCGTTTGGAGCGCGCGCCTTCCTGAGCGTCTACAACGGGCTTGATCCGGATACGCACCATCCCGTGCCGGCGGATCCCAGCGTGGCGTGCGATCTCTTGTTCATCGGCAATCGGCTGCCGGACCGCGAAGCGCGGGTCGAGCAGCTTTTTCTGGCCGCGGCGGAACTCGCGCCGGCGAAGCAGTTCCTGCTCGGCGGCGAGGGGTGGGGAGACAAGCGGCTGCCGGCGAATGTGCGGTGGCTGGGACATGTACCCACGACGGACCATAACCGCCTTAACTGCTCGGCCGCGATGGTGCTCAATATCAATCGCGCATCCATGGCAAGTTTCGGGTTTTCACCGCCGACCCGGGTCTTTGAGGTGGCGGGGAGCGGGTCGTGCCTGCTGTGCGACGACTGGCCGGGGATCGACGAGTGCTTTGCGCCGGGCGAAGAGATTCTGGTAGTGCGCTCCGCGCAGGAGGTGGCTGATGCGCTGAACCGCTTGGATCGCGCAGCGGCGAAGAAGATCGGCGAGGCATTCCGTGCCCGTGCATTACGAGACCACACCTATACGCAGCGCGCCCTGTTGGTAGATGCGGCGCTGCGCTCCCGATTCTGCACGGACGGGACGTCCGTGCGGCAAGCAGCGCTGGAGGAGCAGCCCGCATGAGGATCGTCTTTCTCGGGCTGACGGTCACGTCGTCGTGGGGCAACGGGCACGCGACGACCTACCGGTCGTTATGCCAGGCACTGGCCGATCGCGGGCATGAGATTGTGTTTGTGGAGAAGGATGTGTCCTGGTACCGGGGGAGCCGCGATCTGCCCGACCCGGGGTTCTGCGAACTGGTGCTGTACGAGGAATGGAAGGCGGCAAGCCGGACGGTGCTGGAGTTGGCGGGGCGGGCGGATGTGGTGGTGATCGGGTCGTACTTCCCGGATGCGATTGCGGCGGCTGACCTCCTGTTCGACACGGACCTTGCGCCGGTGCTGTTCTATGACATCGATACGCCGGTGACGGTGGCGTCGCTGCGGGCTGAGGGCCGGGCGGAGTACATCGAGGCGCGGCAGATTCCGCACTATCGGGCGTATATGAGCTTTACTGGTGGGCCGATGCTGCGGGAATTGGAGGAGCGGTTTGGGTCGCCGCTGGCGACGCCGCTTTATTGTTCGGTCGATCCGGCTTCGCATCAGCGGACTGCGGTGGATCCGGAGTTCCGTTGTGATCTGAGCTACCTCGGGACGTATGCGGCGGACCGGCAGGCGAAGCTGACGGCATTATTTTGCGATACGGCGGAGATGCTGCCGCGGGCGCGATTTGTGCTGGCCGGACCGATGTATCCGGAGACGATCGGGTGGCCGGACAATGTTTGGCGTTTTCCGCACGTGCCGCCGCCGCGGCACCCGGCGTTTTACTCTTCGTCGCGGTTTACGTTGAACCTGACACGGATGGATATGGTGGCGGCGGGGTGGTCGCCGTCGGTGCGGTTGTTCGAGGCAGCGGCGTGCGGGGCGGCAATCATCTCCGACGCATGGCCAGGGATCGAAGAGTTCTTCACGCCGGGCGAGGAGATTCTGTTGGCGGCCGATGCCACCGAAGTGGCCGCGATCCTGACCACGGTGCCGGAGGATCGGCGGGTGGCTATCGGCGAGGCGGCGCGGAAGCGAGTGCTCCAGAAGCATACAGCCGCGCACCGGGCCGAGGAGTTCGAGACGATCGCCCAGCGGGTAGCCGGGCCAGTGGCGCGGGAGACGGCGCGGATTTAGGGGGGTACGCGGAAGGTTGCCATGCGCCAATCTAAGTGACCATTCCGCGCCTTTCCCGGAGCTGCCCAGTATGCGATCGCCAAGCGAGCTTGTTCCATTCGCCCGAGGTCCGCGTACCGGGGCCTTGGATCACAGTTGCTGGCGGATGGCTCTGTTGCCCTTACCGAAGCCACGCGTTTCAACACATTCAAAAACGCGGCGGAATCGATAGCGCAGCCTGACAGTAGTACGGGACGCCTTATGAACCGGTCATAGTTCCCGATTCCAAGTACAGAAAGGACGTGCCCTGGGGTGATAAGAGCTGTCGAGCGGCACGAGAGAGTACTAGTCCGGGGAATCAGCTCCTTGGTGCGCGCTAGGGCCCACTTCGAGCCAAGTTTCGCGAACTATCGCCGACTATGTGCATTCCCTGGAGGTTGCTGAACCTTAGCTTCACGCCCCAACCGTAGTGCTGAGTGTTGCCGGGAAGATTGTCATCCACAGTGATGGCAATCTCGTTGCGTCCTCTGTGCAGCGGGAGACTGAAAGATCCATTCTCAAGACCCAGTCGTCCATCTGGTGGTTTGCTTGCTTGAGGTACGCCGTAAAGATTCTTGTCAGCAAAGACGAGCTTTCCGTTGCTGTACACCCAGGCTTCACGAATCCAGCCGATGGACACCCGCTTGTTTTGCTCTCGATCAGAACCGATGATTGTTGTGATCCATACGACGGAGATCTCCGAACCAGCTCGAACTGAGCCGACCTCACGAGTCAAGTTGACGAGCCCGTCTGGTTCAGCCTGTATTGAGCGCCATGCCGCAGAGGGCGGGGGCATTTCAGAGTAGTGCGGCGTTACTCCAGTTTCCGGGTTGAGAGCTGTGTCCGTTTCTGTGGCCTCTTTCCGGGACGGAGAGACCTTCCAACTGCGAAGGAACCGGCTATCGTGACAGTCAGCGTCACAGGTGGCGACCGGTGCGAGACCAGAAACCTTGTTGGGGTAGATCGTAAGGTTTGACAGCGACGCTGGACCGTGAAGGTCAGGGACTCTATGGGGCGGTACTATTAAAATCGGGCGGGTCGTTTGGGAGGTCGTCACCAGGGTGCGGTGGGGCTGATGGATCGCGGGCGGAAAGGAGTCCACGGAGGTCGTGGTGGCGGGTGAGCATGGCGAGTGTGCCGTCCGGCCTGCGGGACCACTGATCCGTTGGTTGTCCCAGTAGAGTTCGACGCCATTGCCGTCCGGGTCGCGCAGGTAGAGGCTTCGCTGACACCATGGTCGGCTGCGCCGTCGAGCGGGATGCCACGGGCAAGCAGCCGGTAGAAGGCATCGGCGAGCGCGGCGCGGGTGGGGGTAGAGGACGGCGACATGGTAAAGGCCGGTGGTTCCGGGCGCGGGCGGGGGGCCGCCAAGGCTTTCCCGGGTGTTGAGGCCGATGTGGTGGTGGTAGCCACCTGCGGAGACAAACGCAGCGCTATTGCCGATACGTTCCGTGACCTGAAAGCCGAGGACGCCGACGTAAAGGCGAGCGCGCGGTCCAGGTCCGCCACCTTGAGATGGACGTGGCCGATGCGGGTGCCGGGATGGATCGCCGTGGGAACGGAGTCGGGCGATTGCACGCGGCAGCGCAGGTTGCACAACTTGATCTATGCGGCGCGATGCGAACCGGCCGGGATAGAGCGTTAGGTGTCGCGTGGCGGATCCGCTGCGCGGAAACGCCGCTTGCCTGAGAATGAAGCGATGACCAAAGTTCCTTCGAAACGGGAGGTGTCGCGCTTCCTGGAGGCGTGGATGGGAGCGCGGCAGTTGATCCAGGCGGCCAATTTTAACCGCTTCCAGAAGGCCGGCCTGAGTGCAACCCAGTTCATGACACTGAACCTTTTGCCGACGAGCGAGCACGGCCTTACCCTCACGGAGCTTGCGCACGCGATGAATCTGAGTGCCGCGACTGTGACGAAAACCATCGATAGCCTGGAGGCGCGCGGCCTGCTGACGCGGACCAAAAGCGATCAAGATCGCCGGCAGGTGCTGATCGCGCTGACGGCGGGTGGAAAGACGCTGCACAATGCGGCGTCGCTTGAGTTCCATCAGCACATGGCGACGCTGTTCCGTGCGATCGATGCCGGCCAGCGCAGGGGCCTGATCGAGGGGCTGGAGGCGCTTGTGCGTGCAGGCAGGCCGTCTGCGGGCGGCGCGGGGAAGGCAAGCGCTGCGGTGCCGGGCCCGTCGCCGCAGCGCTTGTCGGATTCCGGCCTGGTGGAGGCTAATCGTGCGGCTGATGCCGGTCCTCGGGGGAAGCGTAATGTTCGGCGACCTCGGAACCCGTGATCTCAATCTTTGAGCTGGAGCCGATGATGCGTGCGATGTCCTCGTCCGTCTTGCCCTGCTTGCGCAGTTGTTCGACTTCATCGCTGATCATGCCGACAAAGGCCTGGACGGGAAACATCTCCGGGCCGAGACCCGCTGCTTCCCGCAGTGCCTTCTGGGCGCGGAGGGCTTCTTCGATGGGATAGGTTTTCATAGTGTGCCGCCTTTCGGAGATACTTCGTAGTACGAAGCAAATGTACGACGGTTAAAAGAAAGAAGCAAGTGTGGGTTATCCCACTCGATGCGTCGTTAAATTTCAGTCCTGATGGGGTTGAAGCGGGACATCAAGGTTCACTTCGGTGAGGCTACCGGCATTGATGACATAGCCGGGAGTTTCGTTTGCGGGCCACTGCCAGTAGCCGGGCGCTTCGACTTTCAGGAGAAGGTCCGTATCTGGGGGTAGAAGGATCTGCATGTCTGCGGGACCAGAGGCGGTCACGCGCCCGATGGCCGGGCTGCTCTTCAGCACGAGCGAATAGTGGATGGAGCGGGGCGGATTTCCGGTAATTGCATCCATGGCGCGGAGATGGAAGCGTGCCGCTTTGTAGGGAATGCGCCAGTTGAAGGTCGTTTGAGAGTGCTTGAACGTGAGTTCAAGGTCAGGAAGCGGCTGCTGGCTGTATAAGCCGTCGTACATCGGTGGATAGCCTGCGTCGAGATCGTCTGCGGTGAGCTGGTATGTCTGCTGCACTATAAGGTGAATGGCGCAGTAGTGGCCGGCTGCATCGGTTTTGAACCATGGAACTATGCCACCGACGACAGCGGGCATAGCGACGACCTTAATATTAGCTGCGGGTTGGCCCAGTTCATTTTCGACGGTGCCGCAGATCGTGCCGATGTCCTGCTGGGCGAGGGCGGCGATCGGTGGTGTGAGAAAAACTAACAAGGCGGCGTACTTCATGATGCCGGGAGTGTAGCACCGGCTGGTGCAGTGGGGCGACGGTGCTTGTTGTCACTTTGCAGGTTCCACGTCGGTATAGGCGAGGGCGAAAGGAAGGCGGCGCGGCGGGATATGCCACCCTCGCTTTGGCGAGAATGGGGCACCCGGATTGTGAATTGGATTGGCGGTGGCGTAGTTCAGGGTTTTATGCGGGTGGAGGGTGGGACCGTGTTGGTGGAGATGGGTTTGGGAAGTGACAGGCAGGCCGTTGTGGTCTCCCATCCTTCGCCATAAGGCTGCTTAGAATCGGGCACCCCGGCGAAAGCGTTATTTAAGAATAGACCATCTCCCACAAAAGTGGAGCACTGATGTGCAGTAAGCCGTGCTATCTACAATCATGCGTTTTCTTCCGGTGATTCTCTTGTTGGCGCAACTCAGCCATCCGCTTTTTGCAGAAAGCTCACCGAAGACGAAAGTCTATTTCGGTATTCAGGAAGCGAAAATATAGGACCTACAGTTGCCACCGCATTCCGAGACGACATTGCAAAGAGCCCACGATACGAGCAAGCGTCAGAGGATACTGACGCACAAGGGCATTACATCCCTATCTGGGCCATTTACATGAGTTCACTCGATCCGTTGGCCAGCTACCGAGGAGAAGAAGGGCAGATGGCTGCCTATAGTATTGTCGTTACATTCGGAGGCTTATACGTATCGAGTGGAATTGAGACTTGTGGCGCCAAGCGCTATGAGGAATGCGGGATTGGAATCATGTCAACGTTGGACAAGGCGGCTAGCCGGTGATGTTTATCAGACTAACTGAGCAGATCTAATGCGAAGCGCTCAGTATCTTAGGATTGAGTGCGTCTGATTCATTGCAGAAGAGCCCCTCGCTGACGCGAGGGCTTTCTTTGCGTAGCAGGTGCCCGTTGGGTTTTCGCAGCGAAGCCGCATGTGCCCGACGCGGTGAGCCTAAGTACATGCCTTTCATGCCGCCGCCATGGCCGGCGGTGGCTGCCTGCTTGGGCTCGGGGATTTCCGAGACCATGGCTTCGGTCATCAGCATGAGGCGTCGATCAAGTTACCAGATCGTCATGAGGGTAGCGCTACGGATGTGACGGTCGCGGCTGATGACCGGTACGTTAAAGTAGAGAGCAGTGGCCGTAATGATGCGATCGGGCAGGTCTGGTATCTGGGTTCGTGGGACATCGCGCATTGTGTGCACGATGGCGCTGGTGAAGACGGCCTCAGTGAAGACGTGCTCGGGATCGCTCAGGGCGAGCATCAGATCATCGTACACAGAGAGCAGGATGCGGTGCTTCTCGATGAGGTAAACTACTTCGGCAAGGGATACTGTTGAGATCGCGATCTTTTGTCTGGTAGCGGCAGCGTTCTGGATGAAAGCCGCTGCCGTAGGACCAAGTCGGGGGTCATCGAAAAGATACCAGAGAGCCGTATGCGTGTCGGCGACGGCGACAACATTCAAAAATCTTCCCCGAAGGTTCCAAACATCTCTGCGCGGTTGGCATCGATTTCTTCTTCCGTAGGAGCCTGTCCGTATTTCTTAAGCATGCCGCGTCCAGTTTTGAATGGGCGATTCGGATTTATCGCATCTCCTGAAGAGGCGAGGTCGCGCTCTATAAGCTCACGAAGATATATGGCAGGAGGAAGGCCGCGGCGATTGGCCTGTATCTTGACGGCTGCTTCCAATTGCTGGGAGAATTCGATTTCCATAGCAGACCTCCCTGTGGCTGAAGGTATTGTACAGAAAGAAAAGCCCTCGCTTGCGCGAGGGCTTTCTGGTGTAGCAGGTGCTGTCCGGGGGTTTGGCGCGGAGAGCGCGTTTGCCTGGACGGCCAGTCCCTAGTACATGCCTTCCATGCCACCGCCGTGGCCGCCGCCCATGGGGGCTGCGGATTTGGGCTCGGGGATTTCCGAGACCATGGCTTCGGTCGTCAGCATGAGGCCGGCAATCGAGGCTGCGTTCTGGAGAGCGGTACGGGTGACCTTGGTCGGGTCGATGACGCCAGCGGCGACCAGGTCCTCGTATTTGTTGGTGCCGGCGTTGTAGCCGAAGTTGGTGTCGTTGTTCTCGTGGATCTTGCCCACGACTACGGCACCTTCTTCACCAGCGTTGGCAACGATCTGACGCAGCGGCTCTTCGATAGCGCGGCGGACGATCTGGGCGCCGATCTTCTCGTCGCCCTGGAGGGTCCCGATGAGCGCATCGACGTCCTTGGCGGAGCGGATGAAGGCCACACCACCGCCCGGGACGATGCCTTCTTCGACGGCAGCTCGGGTGGCGTGCATGGCGTCTTCGACGCGAGCCTTCTTTTCCTTCATCTCGGTTTCGGTAGCTGCACCGACCTTGATGACGGCGACGCCGCCGACCAGCTTGGCGAGGCGCTCCTGGAGCTTCTCGCGGTCGTAGTCAGAGGTGGTTTTGTCGATCTGGTTGCGGATCTCCTTGACGCGGCCTTCGATGGCCTTGGAGTCGCCCTTGCCTTCGACAATGGTGGTGTTGTCCTTGTCGATGGTGACGCGCTTGGCGCGGCCGAGGTCTTCGAGCTTCACGTTCTCAAGCTTGATGCCGAGGTCTTCGGTGATGGCCTTGCCGCCGGTCAGCTTGGCGATGTCTTCCAGCATAGCCTTGCGGCGATCGCCGAAGCCGGGAGCCTTGACGGCAGCGACCTTGAGCGAACCGCGGAGCTTATTGACGACCAGGGTGGCGAGGGCATCGCCATCTACATCTTCCGCGATGATGAGGAGGGGCTTGCCGGTCTGGACGGACTGCTCGAGGATGGGCAGCAGGTCCTTCATCGTGGAGATCTTCTTCTCGTGGATGAGGATATAGGGATCGTCGAGGGCGGCTTCCATGCGGTCCGGATCGGTGACGAAGTAGGGCGAGAGATAGCCGCGGTCGAACTGCATGCCTTCAACGACTTCGAGCTGGGTTTCGAGGGTCTTGGACTCTTCGACGGTGATGACGCCGTCCTTGCCGACCTTCTTCATGGCCTCGGCGATGATGGTGCCGATGGTGGAGTCGGAGTTGGCGGAGATGGTGCCGACCTGGGCGATCATTTCACCGGTGACGGGCTTGGAGAACTTGCTGAGCGCGCCGCCCTGGACATTACCCTGCTCGTCGCGCTTGCCGACGATGGCTTCCACGGCCTTGTCGATGCCGCGCTTGAGGGCCATGGGGTTGGCGCCGGCGGCTACAGTTTTGACGCCTTCGCGGTAGATGGCCTGGGCCAGGACGGTGGCGGTGGTGGTGCCGTCGCCAGCGACGTCGGAGGTCTTGGAAGCTACTTCACGGACCATCTGGGCGCCCATATTTTCGAGCGCATTGCTGAGCTCGATTTCCTTGGCGACGGTGACGCCGTCCTTGGTAATGGTCGGGGAGCCGAACTTCTTTTCAATAACTACATTGCGGCCCTTGGGGCCGAGGGTGACCTTGACCGCGTCGGCGAGGGTGTTAACGCCGCGCAGGATCGCCTGGCGGGAATCTTCGCCGTGCAGAATTTGCTTTGCCATGGTGTTGTTCTCCTATTGCTGGACTGTTGCTTGCGCTTGAGTGGAACCGCAGGTCCTTTGGACTCCGCCAGGCTCCGCTCAGGATGACAATCGGTAATGCGCTCCGAGCTGAACTACTTCTTGAGGATGCCGAGGATTTCTTCTTCCTTCATGATGAGGAAGTCTTCGCCATCAATCTTGATTTCGGTGCCGCCCCACTTGCCAAAGAGGACGCGGTCGCCGGCTTTGACGTCGAGGGGGAATACCTTGCCTTCATCGTTGGACTTGCCCTTGCCGACGGCGATGACTTCGCCTTCCTGCGGCTTTTCCTTGGCAGTGTCGGGGATGATGATGCCGCCACGCATGCTCTCGGTCTCTTCGATACGGCGGACCAGGATGCGATCATGGAGCGGGGTGAAGGACGTCGCTACGGATGCTGTTGCAGATGCCATTCCTTGCTTCTCCTTGGGCGCGAGAGGATTAAGGTCTCGCGTTTCTTGATGATTGGGGTGGTGCGATTGGGAGGGCGCCGGCTGTTAGCAGTGTCGCCCCACAACTGCTAAGGTACGCCTTTTGGGGGAGGCGTGTCAACTTTTGGGAATAAGGATGTGAGCTGGATATGCTCATATTAACTGCATGACACGGATTAGGGCGAGTGTTGAATGGAGGGAGGCTCAGGCCTCCGACTTCGTGGGCCGATACGTCCGGCCCACTTCGCTCAGGATGACATGGGGTGCTGTGTTGGAGGAAACCCTTAAGCGGCGGCTCTTTCGATGGGGGTGGCGGGTTCGGCGGAGAGCTCTTCGAGGCTTTTGCCCTTGGTTTCGGGGAGGAGAAAGATGGTGGTGACGAGGCCGAGGCAGCAGACGATGGCGGCTGTGCCTTCCGCGGCGGCCAGACCATGCCAGCGCATAAAGAAGGGGAAGGTGAAGACACCGAAGAAGCCGCCGAGCTTGCCCATGGCGGCGGCGATGCCATGACCTGTGGTGCGGACCTTTACCGGGAAGATTTCAGAGGGGTAGACGAAAGTGGTGGCGTTGGGGCCGAACTCGGTAAAGAAAAAGCTGAAGCCGTAGAGCAGCAGAAAGGTCCAGGTGAGCTTCTGGACGTTGGGAATAATGGCGAGGAGGCCAAAGGCCCCGGCCATCATGCCGAAGCCAAGGCACTGGATGGTTTTGCGACCGAGTTTGTCCATGGTGAGGGCGGCAACGGCGTATCCGGGGGCGGCGAAAACGGCGAAGATGGCGAGCTGCGTGAGGGTTTTCTGCAGGATGGTTTTATCGCTGCCCAAGGCGGAGAGGACGAGCGGGCTGGAGACGGTGTTGCCGTAATAGGCGAAGTCCATCAGGAACCAGGCTGCGCTGGCGCCGATGAGCCGGGCAAGAATGCGGTTATTACTGACCATGCGGTGAAAGCCGTCCCAGAAGGAGACGGAGTGGTGGTGCTTGTCCCAGTGGGCAGCAGCTTTCAGTTTGCCGGAGTCATCTTCTTCCTGGGCGTTGGCCTTGAGAAATCGAGGGGTTTCTTTCAGATGGCGGCGTGCTCCGTAGACAGCAAGGGCTGGCAGGGCGCCCAGGGAAATGAGGATGCGCCAGATGATGTCATGGGAGAGAGAAGTAGAAAGGAGAGCAGAGGCGAAAAGCGGACCCAGGATGAGACCGGCGGCTTGCATGGCAAAGACCAGGGTGACGAGCATGCCGCGATGCGCCTTGCCGGCGTATTCGCTCATAATGGTGGCGGAAACGGGGTAGTCGCCGCCAATGCCGATGCCGAGAATGAAACGAAGGCCGATGAGCCACCAGATGTTGGGCGAAAAGGCGGAGGCAATTGCTCCGGCTGCGAGAACAAGGACCTCGACGCCGTAGATGCGCTTGCGGCCGAGCATGTCGGCAACGCGGCCAAAGAGAAGCGCGCCGATGGCGGCCGCGAGAAGGGCAGTCGATTCAACCAGGCCCTCCTCCAGCTTGCCTACATGCCACAGCGGTTTGAGCAGGGCCATGACCACACCGATGATGAAGAGATCGTAGGCATCGGTGAAGAAGCCCATGCCGGAGATGAACATGATCTTCCAGTGCAGTTTGGAGATGTCAGCGTTGTCCATCGCCGAGAAGTCTGCCGTGTGCGCCGCGGGTGCCATGAGAGTACCTCGCTACAAAGGGATGCCGCGTAACGTTACAGTCAGGCAAATGCTGGATGAATTTGATGAGCTCCGGCGCATGGAACAGCACAGAGAGCCGTATCTGCGTCGAGTGACGGGAGCGACGGGCGGACTTACAATATGACCATGTTGTCTCGATTCGTTCATTCTGTTGTTTCCACGAGTTTGCTGGCCGGGGTATTGGCCGGTGGTCTGAGTGCGCAGGGGCAGCATCGGGGGCGGAAGTATACGCCTCCGCCGGACACGGCCAAGGTAGATATCACGGTGGTGCGGGAGTCGAATGGAAAGCCGATCCCCCGGGCTGCGGTGATCTTTCATCCGATCAAGGACGGCAAGGATGAGGGCGCGATGGAGTTAAAGACGGACGATGAGGGGAAGACCGCGCTGGACATCATCCCTGTGGGCGATACAGTCCGGTTGCAAATCATCGCGGATGGCTTTCAGACCTTTGGCAACGATTACCTGGTGGACACCAAGGCCAAGGAGATCACGATCAAGATGAAGCGGCCGGTGTCGCAGTATTCGATTTACAAGGGCAACGGGACCGGGGACCAGAGCGGCCAGGCGACCGAAAAGGATGCCGGGCAGGCAAAACCGCAGTAAGGTCCCGCGGACCTATATCAACCCCTCTCCAGCTTCCTGCATCGCACATGCTGTCAGCGCTTAGCAATCAGTCAGAGAGCTCGTTGTCGGCTAAAAGTAGCTTGAGCTGATCGACGTCTAGCCAGGGATCATGAAAGTGAATTGTACGGTGACAATTTGCGAAGGCTCGCAACATGCACGCCAACAAGCGCAGGGTGAAGATTACTGGTCGCGGCCCTTCCGGTAAGGCGGTCGTCATGGGGATGCTTCAGCGTGGCGGCAAAGTTCGCACGGCAGTGTAGTTGAGAACCGCGATAAGGAAACACTTCACGGCCATGTGCATACTCAATGTTGAGAGCGGGTTCCAACGTGTTCACTGATGAGCTTGTCTCGTACTGGGGACTGGAAGAGAAGTACATTCATCAGATCATTAACCATGCAGAGGAATACGTTCGCGGGAACGTCCACACGAACGGTATGGAGAACTTCTGGAGTCTTCTAAAGCGTGGGCTGAACGGCACCTATGTGAGCGTCGAACCATTTCACCTCTTCCGCTATATCGACGAACAGGCCTTTCGCTACAACTACCGTAAGGGTATACGGATGCAGAGCGTTTTAGACACCGTGGTCTCGCAGATCGTAGGCAAGCGTCTCACCTATGACGAACTCACTGGCAAGGATGGCAAAAAACAAAGGAGAACCACGTCGTTGATGCTTGTGAACCCATCTGAGGGAAGCTTGTGCACTGGAATAGTGTGATGGCACTCGATATATTCCCTCCCATATCTTGCGAGGAAGTCAAACCCACAGGCCTCACAGAATAGTCGACCGTGATCTTTTTTGAAACGAGCTTTCGAATCTGCAACAAGTTTTCTATTCCTCTCGATATTAATGTGGCTTCGAAGCTTTCGTTGACCCTCCGGATACAAATCGGAAGTGTGACTCCTGTCATCCTCTGGAAAAGACACTCCGAATTCGACTAAGGAGTTCTTGTCTTTTGGACTCAACCACTCGCCTGAACTACTTTTAACACCGACGATTCGCTTATTTGCTTTTGGGAAGCTTTGAACCCAGAGATCGGCACGTGAATCCCAGGCGATCCGTATCTTCTCTTTGAATTGATCAAACTGCGTTTCGCGCGTGAATCTATAGTGGTATTTAGTGCTGCATTTCTCTCTCAGAGTTATGGGAGCCCTGGACGCAAGTGGGAATTCAAGCTGCTTTTCTGAAATTGACTCAATACGATAGACGCCGACGAAGTCAGCTTCGTTATTTTCGCGAACTCCGATAAAGCTGATCAAGAGCTCGGCATCTCCAAAAACCCGGGTATTCTGCGAGCCCTGATACCACTCAAATTCTTCTGCCCCAAGGTCATAGAGCTGACGAGGTGCGCCCCCGTCACCCGCATGACGCAGAACGCGGGCCGGAACTGCGGAACCTTCGCGAAGATCAATCCCCCAAAGATCCAATAAATCGACAAGCGTAGCGGATTTCAGATGAAAGTCCTCTTATCATTTAGGTTGCATAGCATTTACATAGTCGCACTGAGCCGGCGTGCACGCCTAGGCTAAATCGCAGGATCAGAGCTGGTCTGCCTTGGTCGCTGTTGGACCTGCGAGACTGGCCAGCATGAGGGCGTTGCCGGTTGCGGCTCCTGCGGCGGTGTTGTCGAAAATGCACCAGACGGCAGCGTGGCGGCTTTGCTCCCGTAGCGTTTCGGCGAGAGCGGCAAGAAAGTCTTCCGTGTAGGTGGAGTAGTAGCGATCCGGCGAGCCGTGGAGCCGGTAGTAGACCAGATCTGGGTAGCCGCCGGGTGCGAGGGCCACGCCAGCGGGCGACGGGTCGGCTGCGGCGAGCGCAATCCTGAACTCCTGGAAGAGATTATCGGCTTCCGGGGTAAACCAGTTCGGGTGACGTGGTTCGAAGACTACATGTCCGGTGTAGAGGGAGCGCAGCAAGGTCAGGAATGCGGCTGCGTGCGCCCGGTCGAAGCCCAACTTCGGCGGCAACTGAAAGAGCACGGGGCCGAGTTTGTCGCCAAGAGCGAGTGCCTCATGCAGGAACGCGCTCAATAGTTCCTGAGAGCAGGCCAGGGCCGTTTCGTGAGTGATGCTTTTCGGCGCCTTTACGGAAAAGCGAAAATCCTGCGGGACGGAGTCTGCCCATCGCGCCCAGGTAGAGGCCCGGTGGGAGCGGTAGAAGGACGAATTGATTTCCACGCAGGGCAGCACGCGGGCGTAGCGTTCCAGATGGGTGCCTTCGCTTCCGAAGCGCTCACTGTAGAGGCGGGGAATCGACCACCCGGCGCAGCCTGTCCGGATCTCACTGCTTTCGGCTTGAGCCATGAATTCCCTCCGGGATAGCGCGTGCACGAATGCACATAGCAGCAGTGGCCGTCCTCTTATTCGTCCTCTTGCTTTAGATGGCTCCGGTGCGTCGCGAGATCGGGAACGATCCAGACCAAGGTGACAAGCGCAACGGTAGCGAGCGCGAGGCCAGGATGGAACCGGGCGAGTGGAATCGCTAGCAGATAAAGGACAAGGCTCCCTACGTGCTTGCGCTGAGCTGCCGCATCCTCTGCCCGTGTTCCACCGGAGCGGCGCAACGCGCGGCCGATCGTAAGCCGAAGCAGGAAAAAGGAAAACCCAGTGACGACCATGGAGACGGCATAGAGCGCTACTGAAAACGAGTTCAGCTTTTTTTCAAGAACATATCCGGTAAAGAAGGGCAGCAGAGAAAGGCAGAAAAGAAAGCCGAGATTAGCGTAGAGGATGAGCTTGTCGGCAGACTCAATGCGTTCAATAAGGTGTTGATGGTTGATCCAGTAAATGCCGGTAAAGGTGAAGGAAAGTAGATAGACCAGAAGGGTGGGAAGGATGGCGTAGAGGCCGGCGGCTCCATCCGGGTGTGGCACCTTGAGATCGAGCACCATGATGGTGATGATGACGGCGATAACGCCGTCGGAGAATGCTTCAAGGCGAGCGGTGGAGGGTGGTTTTTCAGCCATGAGAGCGAAGGTGAGTAGCGACAGCATACAGTGCGTGCATCCAAAGATCACGCACGCGGGCCAATGTTGCACACCCGAATGTTGCACACCAGGGTAAGGGCGCTCGTTGGCCAGGATGCACGCAGTATCGATGCCGAAAGGGAACACATGAGGCGAATGGAACTGAGATCGGCGGCACAGCTTGTGTGCATGCTAGCGACAGCGATGCTTGTAGCTGGAACACTGTGCGGCTGTGTTGCCGTGGGCTACAGCAGCGGCGGGGGTTGGTTCGTATGGCCAGGCGGATTGGGCCTGTTGCTGATTGTGCTGCTGGTGCTTTTTCTTCTGCGCCGGCGGAGGTAACCAGGACGAAATGCGTGCTGGGCTACATGGGCTTGCCGTGAAGATAGGCATCCTGCGGAACACGGGATAGCAGGAGGTTCGGGCCTTCCCACCATAGGACCGGGCCGTCGCTATTTGTCACCTTTACTGTTTCTATATGGATGCGGTGCAGGCCCGCCTTGAGCGCGACGCTGCCAACCGCTGGCTGCACTGCATTTCCGGAGGATCCGCAGACCTGGGCGCGAGGCTTGGGGCCGGTTGCGATGACGCGACTATCGATGGTAAGGCGATCGCGTTCCGGATAGAGAATGAAGAAAGTGTAGCCACCGTCCTCGGGCACGCGGAGGTAGGCGTCAAACACAAGAGGGGCGCCGGGGGTGGGCTGCGCGGATTTTTCCGCAGGGCCGTCGGCCCGGGGTAGCGCGAGCGCTCCTGCTGCAGGGAAGGCGACAGGGGAGGCGAAGTCGGTGACGGGAACGAACCCTGCTTCAGGTGAGGCGCTATGCTTCACAGCCGGCAGAGCCGAAGAGGCGACCACGACCGAGCGCGCGGTCCAGGCAGCGTGACCCGTCGGATCCGTCACTTTGAGCAGCACACGAAAGCGGCCGGAGCCGTCAAGTTGGGTGCCGCCTTCGTCCGGGAAGGCATGCTGGATCCTAAGGCCTGTCCCTGAGTGGCCGTCGCCAAAAGACCATTCGTAGGCAAGGCCGCCTTTGTTGTCAGTGCCCGTGGACGCGGACGCATCGAAGACGATCGCGCGCTTGGGGGCGAGTATGCCTTTGCTGTAGGCGAAGGCCGCGGTGAGCGGCGTGTTGGAATCTGAAAAGGATGGCAGCTGCGCGCCATCACGCACTTCCAGTGGAATATCAGCGGCACGGGTGGCGATCTTGCGGTTGATGTTTATGTCGTTCAGAGTCACTTCGGTGACGTCTCCGGACAGAACCGACGCGGCCATGGTGGGCGTGTCAATGGCCCAGACATGGTCGAGGGTAATGTCGTGAATGGCGGGATTGGGCTGGCGGAGTTGCAGCAGGGAGTACCAGTCGTCCAGGCGGATATCTTGCAGGCGGTAGTTTGTGTGCTCGCCCTTACCCGCGGGGTCCGCCCAAAGCTCGAGGAGAGCGAAGGGGACGCCGCAACTGCCAAAGCCCATGTGCAGCACGTCTACGTTACGCATGATGAAGTTGCTGCTGTTGAAGATTTTTTGCGGCCAGTTCACGCGAACGATGTTAGAGATGCTGGTAGAGACCACGCTGTTTTCAATGGAGATGTTGCTGACGTCGTGGCCGGGGGTGAGCATCGCCTCCTGACTGTAACCGTCCCAGTTACCTTGCAGGGCGAAAACGTCGTCAGCCGCGCGGAAGAAGCTGTCGCGCACGGCGGTGTCTCCGCCGCCGAGCCAGTCCATGCCGTCCTGGTTGGCATCGCTGCTGCTGCCGCCGATCACCTTGATGTTGTTGAAGGCGATGTGGCGCGAGTCCTTCATCTGGATCATCCAGGTGCGGCTGCGCACGACGCAGGTGATCCCGTCTATCTCGATGTTGCGCGCGCTGTCCATCACGATGCAGTGCCAGTTCGGGCGATGCATCCAACCCTGGTCAGTAGTGGGGTCCTGCGGGCCGTCGTACACGAGGACGCCGCGTCCACGCACGCGCACATTTTCCACCTGCCAGAAGTTGAGACCGCCGAAAACGACTGCGCCGGGCGCGAGATAGATGATGTCGCCGCTATGCGCGTCGATGTTTTCGTGGTAGACCCCTGGCTTGTAATAGCGCACTCCGGCGGTTGCCGGCGTGGGCACGGCGCCTTCTGGAGAGTTCGCGAAGAGGAAAAGCATTTCAGCATCGGAGAAGTGATCGCCGGGGCGCTCGACGGAAAGCTTGGCCGGGGCGTGCAGGGTGAAGCTGATGGTCCTGCCTTGCACCACCGGGCGGATGTTCAGACGCCATGGCTGGATGTCGACGCCGCGCTTCCAGTAGTTGTCGTCCGGCGCGGTGATAGAGATGCGAGCGTTGCCGATGATATCGAAGTTGAGGAAGTAATATGCGGACGCTGCATGCGACACATCTGCTCTACGGCCGTTGATGGTGACCTGGAAATGGTTGCTGCGGATGGCAGCGGGGACGGGATAGATTCTGCTCTGCGCCGGCGCGAGCTGCGCCGCAGCGGATCCCGGGCACGCAAGACACGCCAGCAGAAACAATGCGATGCACGGCAGAAGAAACAAAGGGTGGAACCAGCAGTGGCTTTGTTTCCCGTCCATGTTTCTCGTTGCTCCTTGGGTTTGGAAGAAAGGATAGCCAGATGAGTGAGCGGGAACTTGGTGCGCCATTTCGCATGGCAGTGGATTGAACTAAGGCGAGGGTGGCTCCTGCCGCGAATCGCTGACGGCGACCACGGCGCGGGCGCGGCGTTCCTGTTCCAGTTGCCGGGCCTGGTCCATGGCTGCGGTGGACTCTTTTTTGTTCCCGATCTTTCCGTACAGGCGCGCCAGTTGGTAATGCACGCTGCCGTCTTCGTCACTGGCGACGCCCAGCTTGAGTTGTGCGATGGCGTCCTCTGTCCGGCCGCTAGCGGCGTAGCTGCGCCCCAGCAACGCATGCACGCGAGGGAGCAGTTCCGGGTCGCCGTGGAGGCTGGCAAGCAGGTAAGGCTCCGCTTCGGTGTATTTGTTCTGCGCTGCAAGGGCTTCTGCCACGAGCAGATTCAGCCTGGCATCACCGGGCTGCTGCGCAAGGCCGCGCAGTGCGGTGGCGATTGCATCGTCAGTTCTGCCCGCCATGAGATCGGTGGCGGCAGCGCCGAGCAACGCTCCATGGTCCGAAGGCGCTATGGCGAGAGCTTTCTGGTATTCGGCGGCAGCATCGGCGAGCTTTCCCTTGTGGCGATACAGGTCAGCCAGCAGAAGGTGCGTTTGCGCAGAGTCGGGAGCGAGCTCTTCAAAGTGGGCGAGGGCCGTGACTGCTTGCCACTCATGGGCGCGGATCGCCCAGTAGAATCCCGCGCCACTCTCCGGAAACCGGCGTATGAGTTGCGATGCCGACATAGATGCTATGCGATTGTTCCCGGTCATGTGGGCGCATTCGGCAAGTAGTTGCAAGTCTTTCTCGCCGAGTGTGGCCCGCTCTGGCCAGAGGCTGTTTACACATTGTGAGAACTGACCGGAAGCGCGCCATGCTGACGGGCTTTTTCGAAGATGCGGGACGACCGGCTTTGCAGGTGCGGGCCGGCCTGGGGCGCTGCCGGCCAGAGCGTTTTGCAGAACCTGATAAGCACCTTGATCCATTTGACCCGAGGCATGCCGGGCCTCGACGGCCGCACTGAATTGCCGGAGGCTGGACGAGGGCAGTTCCGACATGGCCGAGGCAAAATGCTCCCGCAGGAAGCCGGCATCGTTCGACGACAGCCGCTCGAGGATGCCGAGCGCCCCCTCGCTGTTCCCTCCGAGAATGTCGGCATCGGCCAAGCCCAGCCATGCGGTTGAGCATCCGGGATCAGTGCTGATCTGTTGATTGAATGCCGCTCTCGCATCGTTCACGCGGCCGCTGCGCAAGGAGACATTGCCCAGAGCTGCCCGGAGGCACGGGGGACCATCGGTAGTGGCAAGCAGCCGTTGGTAGATCGCCGCGGCCTCCATGTAACGCGCTTGTTCCGTTAGGGAGTCGGCGAGCAGGGCATCGCGCCATGGGGATGGGCCCTTGTCGCTCGAAAGGCGGCGGGCTTCCGCTTCGACCTGCGCAAGATGTGCGGAGCCCAGTCCGAACCACGCGGGCGCGTTCCTGTTATCGAGATCTGTGGCACGCGTGTAGGCGTCTGTGGCCGCCGCATAGTCCTTTGCCGCCACATAGGCGTCTCCAAGCGCAAGAGGGATCTGGGCGTCAGTGGGATGCATAACTTCCGCCCTTCGCAAATACGGAGTGGCGCGCGCTGGTTGTTGCATGGCGAGATAGCTCTTGCCCAGAAAAAGGATGGGTGTGAAGAGTGTTGGCTTGAGGGCCAGGGCTCGCTCCAGGCTTGCGGCGGCGGACATGTAGTCTGCCGAGAGGTATTGCATCAGGCCCAGGTTGGCCCACAACTCGGGAACGGTTCCGTCCAGGGATGTGGCTGCACGGTAGTCTGCCGCCGCGGTGACGAAGTCGTTTTGTGACTGCGCTGCTTTCGCCCCGGTGAGCAACTGGTCGAAAGAAGGCGTGCCGGCCTGAGCGGAAGCGCATACGGAGGCTCCGCCCAGGAAGGCCACGGCGAGAAGGGACACAAGTGTTCGCATCATCACCAGTACAGTTTTAGCGCGAACTGGATGCTGCGCGCGCCGAAGGACTGCCGGATAGTGCCAAAGCCTCCATCGGTGATGCCGGTATCGGGGGCATAGAAGTTGGGGTGGTTGAAGGCGTTGTAGAACTCAGCCCGGCCTTGGAGGCGGATCAGTTCATGGAGCATCCAGTCCTTTTCGAGCGCCATGTCCCAGTTGTCGAACTTGGGAGCACGCAAGGTGGAGAAGTAGCGGGGCGTGTTGCCAAAGGTGTAAGCCGCGGCTGGGGCAAACGCGGCCGTGTTGAACCACTTGTCAATGGTCTGGTGGGCGAGAGCTGGGTTGCCGATGATGTCCGGCCGCTGATTTCCGCCGAAGAGGTTTGAGTTACCGCCGCCAGTAATGCCGAGTGGCGTGCCGGATTTGAGGCTGGTGATGCCAGAAACCTGCCACCCGCCTAGAACGGTATCCGTAGCGCGGTTCATGTTCGAGCCGAACTTTCTCCCGCGCCCGACCGGAAGCTGATAGATGTAATTGACCACCAGGCTGTGCGGAATGTCATTTCCGTCCACCGACTTTTCCGCCGCTAGGTCGTAATAGTTGCGCACGCCCTGTGAACCGGCGACCGCCCAGTCATTGGTACCCTCCACGTTGTCCAGGAACTTGGAATAGGTATAGGAGACGAGCACGTTGAGGCCGCCGTGGAACCGGTGATTGTAGTCGGCCTGGAGTGCGTTGTAGATCGAAAATCCGACCGGGGCTTGTGGCTCGTTCACGCCGCAAAACTGCGGGTACGGCTGAAGGAGTTGCCCTTGCGGGATGGTTGGCTGGTTGAGACCACAGCCGCTGTTGGCGATATGGCCATAGAACGGATTGGGCACGAGCGTGAGCAGGGCATTTCCCTGAGACAAGAGCGAGGGATCAAGCTGACTGTGGACGAAGTTACTGAGCAGCAGCTTGGCGCCGTGATTGCCGACGAAAGTGGCCGTAAGCACGTCGTTGTCCGTGAACGCGTATTGGACGCCGAGCGAGTAATTCTGGATGTAAGGCGAACGCCGGTGGCTGGGGATGCCGGTAGTCCCGAAGCCCACGTCCTGCAGAGCGCCGAGCGAACGGCCAGCGGGCGCGATCAGGCCGTTAGGAAAGGGATTGCTCAGGGTAGTGAATGGGGTGACGCCGCCATCGACGCTTCCGGTATAGGGCGTGGACTGGTTGAAGCCAGGATTATAGCCGCCGCCAAAGTATTGAGGGGCGAAGAAGATGCCGTACCCGCCACGCACGACCAGTTTAGTGGTCGCCTGCTCGGCGAATCCGAACCGGGGCGCGAAGTTAGTGTAAGAGGTGTCGTAAAGGGTCCTGCGGTTGCCGTCGCCGTTGTAAACCAATGCTCCGGGCAGGGTGCGGCCGATGGCTGCGCCGATCGGGTTGGGAGCCGTGTAGCTGAAGTAGGCCTGGCGATCGTGGCGCTCCGTGGGTGGCTGCTGCCATTCATATCGCGTGCCCAGCGTCAGGGTAAGCCGGGGCGTGATCTTCCAATCGTCCTGGCCATAGAATCCCCAGTACTTCTTGGTGATCGCGGGATTGAAGTTGTTTGCGGTGGAACCGCCGGTAGCCGTGCCCAGCAGCAGGGAAGCAAAACCGAAGCCTGTACCGGTGCTGCTCTTGGTCGGGTCGGGGCCGGCGGTAAAGCCGTGATCGAAAGAGAAGGAAGTGCTGGGAATGCCGGTGCCGTTATTCTGCATTAGCGCGCCCATGAAGCCGAAGCCGAGTGAGTGGTTTCCCGCGCTCTTGGTCAGGTCCACCGACACGCTGCCGACATTTCTGTAGCCTGCGCCCTGGCCGCCCTGCACGGGACCGAGCGAGGCCTGCCCTTCCACGTTGACGATAGGGAAGATGGGGGAGTTCGCGTTCAGCGAGCCGGGGAGTCCCACGCTGGTCTGGTCAAAGGGATAGCCCTGCGATTGCGTGTCCTCCGCCCAGCGACTCAGGCCGGCATTCGCGCTGAGCGCGGTAGTCGGGTTGAGGATGCGACTGTACCCGACAACGAAGCTGAAACGGTTGTTGGGCCGGATATTGCCCGGGCCGCCCAGGTCGTTGTTTCCGTAGAAGGCAGGCGAGTTGGTTTTGTACTCGTATTTCTGGGCCCACCGGGCGTAGATGCGGGAGGCATCGCTAATATTGTGATCCACACGGATGAGGTACTCGTTCGAGGTAGCGGGGGCCGAGGCAGAGGCAGCAAAGTTATTAGCTATCCCGTTATTCGTTGGAGCTGGGAAGAATTTGGTGAGGGCCGCCGCGACGGGGTTGATAGCGCCCTGCAGTTGATTGCCCGGATAGGGATCGCGAATGTAGCCGCTCGCGCTGGCGATCAGGCCGGTTCTGGGGTCCGCTTGTCCTTGCGTGATCTGCCGTGAGCTAAAGGGGTTGTAAAGCTGGCCGGCCAGAATGGGACGGCCCAGGGCATCCGTTCCCGCCGGGGCTCCGAGCAGCGCGGAGAAGTCGCCGCTGCGAAAGGCAGTTGTGGGCACAGTGGCCGTAAACGTCGCTGGCGTGCTTTGCCGCAAACCCTCATAGACGCCGAAGATAAACGTCTTCTTTCGCTGCTTATATAAGCCAGGAATGTATAGAGGGCCACCTGCTGAGCCGCCGAACTGGTTGCGGCGGAAGGATGGTTTGGGCAGACCGTTGAAGTTGTTGAAGAAGCTGTTTGCATCCAGCTTGTCGTTGCGCAGAAACTCAAAAACATCGCCGTGGAAGCTGTCGGTCCCGGATTTCGTAACGACATCGATGACGTTCCCGGTACTGAAGCCATATTGCGAGGTAAAGGAATTGGTCTGGATTTTGAACTCTTCCACGCTTTCCACGGAAGGCACATACACCACGGCGCCCCAGTCGGATGCCGTATCCCAGACACCGTCAAGCAGAAAGGCAGTCGTCCCGAAGAAGCCGCCGCCGAAGTTGAGGAACGAGATGTCCTGGTCCGCGGTGTCCTGGGTTCCGCCGCCGTTCACCTTTTGGCTCTCGCTCGAGTTCTGGACGGAGGAGTTAAGCGTTGCCAGGCCGTAGACATTGCGGAGATTGAGGGGCAGATCGACCACCTGCTTGGCCGTGATTTCGGCGGAAAGGTTGGCGTTGTCCGTGTTCAACAATGGCGCCTGGCTGGTGACGGTCACCTCCTCCGCCTGGGTGCCGACGGGGAGAGTGACGTTCTGGCTGGCGGTCTGGCCGGGCAGCAGAGCGATACCTTCCTGCTGATAGGTCTTGAATCCCTGGTCCTCGACGCGCAACGTGTAGGTAGAAGGCGGGAGCAGGCGGAAGGAGTACGTGCCGTTGTCCGTAGTGGTAAAGGTGCGGCTGATGCCGTTCTGCGGCCCGGTGACCGTGACGGTAGCTCCCGGGACCACGGCGCCGGAGTTGTCCGTAACGGTTCCATTCAGAGTAGCGTTCGTGGTCTCCACCTGCGCCCGCAAGCGCACCGGCGAAAGCAACAGTGCGAGCAGGCAAAAGAGCCCGGGTAGGAGCAAGGTTCTACAGATCGCCCGTCCAAACATATTCAGCTCCTTGGAACTAGAAAGGTGGCGCCCTGGGTCGGAGCGCGCTGCTGAATCTTCAGCAAGGCTGGGCGCGCCGGTTCAGTTCGCTCGCAATACGAATTCACAAAGCGGAACGCCCGCAAGGCGATTTACGGTAAAGACCCCCAGCCTCAGGCCTAAGTGCTGCGTTGCCTTAGGGTTACCGGGACGGTAAAATACGTTCGCTACTGGTGTGGAAGTGGGGAAGTGCTGGAATGGCAACGCATGCAAAGGTCGGAGACTTTTCCGTTGAAGGACACAGGGAGTCCGGGGACGAGAGGCAACTCATCCTGGCAGCCCTGCACGAGATCCTGGAAAGCCCGCCGTTCCGGACGTCAAAGCAGTGCCAGGAGATGCTGCAATACGTCGTCGAGCATTCGCTTGCTGGAAACGACGCAGAGCTGCGGGAGCGCGTCATCGGCATCCAGGTTTTTGGTCGCAGCCGCAGTTACGATACCGGCGAAGATCCAGTGGTCCGCGTTCGGGCGGCGGACGTGCGCAAGCGGCTTGCGCAGTTCTATCAGCAACGTGGGCAGCATGAAGCACCGGTTCGCATCGAGGTCATTCCCGGCGCGTATCGCGCCTCCTTTATCTGGGCAAGCGCCCCATCACTGGCGCCTGCTGCGGAAAGCGTAACCCTCCCGGAGGCACGCCCAAACTTCCAACCTGAGCTTCCGGTAGTGCAGGTTCCTGAACCGGCGGTACTCAGCGAACCGGAGCAAGCCCAACATGATAGATTTCCCCGGCGCGCTCTGGTCCTGCTTATCGTTCTGGTGGTGGCGGCAGCCGCGTGCGTGTTGGCCTGGGGCGCACGGAGGCTTTTGTTCCCGGCGGATACGGCGTTGCGACAGTTCTGGGCGCCCGTGATGCAGAGCGCCCGGCCCGCTTTCCTGTATCTGGGCTCGAATGCCGCTTACAGGTTTTCGCCGGAGTTTCTGGACAGCTACCGCAAGAGCCACAATATGGAAAACACTGGGCCGGAGTTCTTTGTCGAACTCGATCCGAACCAGCAGGTAAAGGCGACCGACCTGATTCCGGTCCGGAACTCTTTCGTTACGGTGGGCGACGCAGCGGCCAGCGCGCAGATCGCCGCGCTGCTGGCGCGGCTAAAGAAACCCTTCGACCTGCGCTATGCCACTGACATTTCCTTCGGGGACTTGCGGGGCACGCCCACGGTGCTGATAGGCGGCTTCAACAATAGCTGGACGCTGGAAATGACCAGCGAATTGCATTACGTGCTGGAGCAGGGGGATCGCATACAGGAGCGGGCGGCGGCGGGAAGAACCTGGTCTGTCGGCAAGACGGCTGATGGGCGAACGCTCGACGATTACGCGATCATCTCGCGTATTCTCCACTCCAAGACCGGCGCGGTACTGATGACGGCGGCGGGCATAGGCCAATATGGGACACAGGCCTCTGGCGAGGTCCTCGCCAATCCGGAGAAGATGGCCGAGCTACTGAAAGCCGCCCCCCAGGGCTGGCAAAACAAGAACATGCAGATTGTGCTGCATATCAGGGTAATCGACGATACGCCGACCTCGACCGATGTCGTCGCGACGTCGGTCTGGTAAACCCGAGCGCGCCTGCGCTGGCAGCCGGGCGCGAGTGGCGTCGCTTGAATCTCAAGCCAAGCTGATAGGTCCCACTGATCGTGGTCTCGACTTCTTTGCGGCTGCGGAGTTTTTGCAACGGGAAAGCGATAACACCCGAGACTTCCGTACCGTCTGCGCATGCTACGGTGCAGCTATGGAATACACCACCATTCATGGCACAGAGGTATCGCGCATCGGACTGGGCACCTGGGCACTTGGCGGGTCGGAGTGGGGCGTTGTGGAGGAGAGCGACGCGGTCCGGACCTGCCTGGCTCTCTTTGAGCACGGCATGAACCTGATCGATACGGCACCTGTCTATGGTCATGGCCGCGCGGAAACCATTGTAGGCAAGGCGGTGAAACAGTATGGGCGACGAGAGGATTTCTATGTGGTGACCAAATGCGGCCTGGAGTGGGATGTGCCCGGGCGTCCGGGAGAAGTGATTGCGAACTCCACCCCGGAGCGCCTGGAACGCGAGCTGCGCGAGTCACTGGCGCGGCTGGACACCTCGTATGTCGATCTATACATGGTGCACTGGCCGGACACGTTGATCGAGATGGAAGAGATCGCTGCTGTTTTTCTGCGATTTTTGCAGCAGGGCCGGATTCGCGCGATCGGCGTAAGCAACTTCAGTACGGCGCAGATGGATGCCTTTCGCTCTGTGGCTCCCATCCACGCTAACCAGCCCCCTTACAACCTGTTTGAACGTGCAATCGATGCCGAGGTGCTGCCATATTGCCGGGAGCACGGGATAGCGGTGCTGACGTATAGTTCGCTCTGCCGCAGCCTGCTGGCGGGACGTCTGCGTATGGATACTGTTTTCGCCGAGGGGGACATTCGCCGCGCAGATCCGAAATTTCAGCCGCCCCGCTTTGGGCAGTACCTGGCGGCCGTTGACCGGCTCGATGCCTTTGCGCAGCAGCACTATGGCAAGAGCGTGCTGGAACTGGCGGTGCGCTGGACGCTGGACCAGCCCGGTATCAGCGTGGCACTGTGGGGGGCAAAACAGCCAAGCCAACTGGCGGCTGTTGACGGCGTGATGGGCTGGCACCTGGATGAGCGGGCATGGGAGGCCATGACACAAATTGTCGAGCAGACGGTGGAGCATCCGATCGGGCCAGAATATTTGACGCCAGGGGTGAGAGGAGAAGCGGGTTTTAGCGGCTAGAAGCTGGACTCTGCTTTCCGTGCGGACCTTTGCCCAGGCCGAGCCGGTACAGGATGCCGACGGAGATGCCGAACTCGTTCTGGCTGTAGCCGCCGTAGCGGGTCAGGATGTAATCCGGCGAGAGGCGAAAGGCGAGCTTGGGCGAGCGGTTCAGGTCAAGCGAGCCGCCCAGGGCAGTGGCGAAAGAACCGCCATTCGAGAACAGCCCGACTGCTTGCGGCGGAACCCCATCGAGCGCGTGTTCGAAGTTGCCCAGTCCATAGCCGGCAAGCGCGTGCAGATCGACGGCGGCGTGCTGGTTGTGAAACGAGCGGTAGCTGACGCCGCCAAGAAACAGATGTTCAAAGACGAGCGGGCCGCGGATGCCATACGGATTGGGCCGGACGCCGTTCGTGCCATAGTAGCCGCGGCCATTGGCCATTGCGCCCCAACGCCGGGTCAGCCAGCGCGTGCCCTGGATGTCGAAGCCGCCAAGGTTGGCGCCCTGAAAGAGCGCAGGCCCGGAGTTGAAGTGCGAAAAGGCGAATCCGCCATACAGGTCCCAGGTATTGTTGTAGCGCACATTGGCCAGGGATTCATAAGGATTCCCGTTGGTTTCAACGGTCGGGGCGGGCGGAAGGGGCCGGTTGCGGATGTCGGTGGGACGCTGCGCGGGTGGGGGCGTTTGCGATTGCGATGGCGGCGGGGCAGCGGCTCCCGGCTGAGTCGTGGCGGGGGGCTGCGCGGGCTGGGTCTGGACTGGTTGCGTCTGTGCCGGCTGGGTCTGGGGGGATTGCGTCTGTGCGGGGTCGGTTTGTGCGTGCAGGGAAGGCGACGCTGCGAGAAAAGTCAGGCAGACTGCGGCCGCATAGCGCGCGCCAGAAGAACCTCGGGATTGCTTAGCCAAAACTGCTTGCCTCCAAATTGGGTGCTCGCTGCGGTCCTTCCGTGAGCGCGCCCTCTCGTCTTTCAAGATACATGGCCCTTCCAATCCATGCGAGGGACTGGCCGTTCAAGCGGACGCGCTTTGCGCAAGAGCACAAACTGGGAAAGGCAGATCCCTCGGCTTTGCTCGAATGACAAGGCGGTGTTGGTTCGGTGGCAGCAGGTGGGCTGACCGGCTACAGTGGGGAAAGGGAACGCGATACCATCGACCTATGTTCGACAGCAAAGAGCGGCTCGCGGAACAGGTTTACGACTCGATCGGTGGCATGGTGCGGGCCTATGCGCAGGAGGCGGTCCGGATGGCCCAGGCGCAGCATCGCGTGCGGCTCGACTTTACGCCTGCTTCGGTCGGGGTACTTGAGGCGCTGCTTGAAGGGCAGGCAGCCGTCGATCTGGATTTCCAATCGCGATTGTGGGGCAGCTATCTTGGCGAGGTAATGCGCTTTCGCTGGGACGGGGAATGGTCGCTGTCGCCGTACGCGGGGGGCGGCCAGGCAGCGGTGCCCACGCTCGAGGTGCGCGGGTCCAAACTCTACCCGACACTGAAGGTGTACCGGCGCCTGACGCTGGGCAAAGATGAAAACCTGGTGAGCTTTTACCGGCTGGTGGCCGGACGGCTGGATGGCGCGAGCGCCGATTCCCGAAATGGAACTCTGCTTTCTAAACCGGAGTGACATCTGGCCCTGGGGGCTCTCGCGTACATCCTATGTGCGGGCAGTTTCCACCAGCGCTTGTGCGACAATAGGAAACGGCATGCTGCAGGTTGCCGGGCGCGAGCCACGGACGCCGGAAGGAATCCACGATGGGCGAATTACTCACACCGACACATCTTATTCTCGTTTTGGTTGTTGCTCTGCTGGTTTTCGGGCCGCGCAAGTTGCCGGAGCTCGGCAAGGGACTGGGCGAGGGCCTGAAAGGCTTCAAGGACGGCATCAAGGGTTCGCCTGACGTTGTGACCAAGCAGGATGCGAATGTCGCGGTCACCCCGAACCAGACAACACCAGAAGTCAAGTAGGCATTCAGGGCCGTTCAGGCCGTGAGAGCGCAGTGAACGAGCCGGCGGAAGCGCCGGTTCTTCACTGCGCTGCTGCTTGCATGCTCCCCGTCTGCATCCCAGTGGAGAGCTATGAAGATCGATTCTCCTTACCTCGTAAAGCCGAAAACCAGAATTCGACTGAAGGACTATTCCACCGCCAGCACAGGCAAGTTTAAGAACGAGGCTGCGGCTGACGGCTATCTTGAGCAGCATCGGCAGGAGTTGGACAAACTGCAGGAGCGGCTGAGCGCGGAGGCAAAACAAGCCGTGCTGGTGGTGCTTCAGGGCATGGACACCGGGGGTAAGGACGGGACCATCCGGCACATCTTCACCGGCATAAACCCGCAGGGCTGCTCCGTTACGTCGTTCAAGGTGCCAACCCCGCTTGAGGCGTCCCACGACTTCCTGTGGCGTGCGCATCTGGCTTTGCCGCGGCGCGGCATGATCGGCATCTTCAACCGCTCCCACTACGAAGATGTGCTGGTCACACGCGTGCACGGCACGGTAAGCGACAAAGTAGCCCGGCAGCGCTTTCAACAAATCAATGACTTTGAGCAGATGCTTGCGGACAATGGCGTGGCCATACTCAAATTCTTTCTGCACATCAGCGAGGAAGAGCAAACGGCGCGGCTGCGCGCACGGTGCGACGACAAGGACAAGCACTGGAAGATCAGCGAAAGCGACTTTAAGGAACGCGTCTTCTGGCCCAAGTATCAGGCGGCGTATGAGGACGCGATCAGCCATACCAGCCGCAAACATGCGCCCTGGTTCATTATTCCTGCCGATAGCAAGTGGTATCGCAATGTTGCTATCTCAAAGATATTGGTAGAAGCGATGCGCGGACTCGATCTGAAGTATCCGAAGTCCACCATTGATATCTCCAAGGTATGCGAGCAGATATAGCGATTCGGATTTGCGCTTGTCTGCCGAGGCGTGTACATGCGCACAACCTTCGCGCGTATCAGGCTGCCCCGGAAGCCTCGCCGTAGCCCTCTTCGTAGTAGAGATACCGGCGCCACTTGGGGTCGGAGTGGCCAATCATGCGCATAATATGGCGGCTGGTGTGTAGGGAAAAGGGCCGCGGCTCCCGCATCAGGTTCATCTCCGGCAGTTCATGAAGCAGGTGGTTGCCCTTGCGGCGGTTGCAGCCGTGGCAGCACGCGACAAGGTTTTCCCAGGTAGACAAGCCCCCCCGCGAGCGCGGCAAAACGTGATCGAGCGTCAGCTCACCAGCGTTCAACACCACCCCGCAATATTGGCAGGAGTTCCGGTCGCGCAGCAGGATGTTTTTCCGGGAAAGGGCGCGGGTCTGGTGCGGGATGCGGCGATACTCGAGTAGCCGGATGACAGACGGCATAGGGATGCGCGCGCGCGCAGCATGGAGTATCGCACCCTGTTCTTCCTCGGTGCGGGCCACGCCTTTGAGTACCAACACCAGAGCGCGCCGCGCGCCGCAAATGTTGATGGGCTCGTAGGACGCGTTCAACACCAGCACGGGCTTTTGCATGGTGGTCGGCTGAGCGAGACGCATCTCCTTGCTTCCCTGCGAGGCAGACGCGTGGGACTGATGCACGTTGGTCGGGTGTTTGGTCTTGCGTGTGTGGACGACGGCTTTTGCCAGCGACATCTCAACTCCCTTTTTGCTCGCTAGTGCGTTAGACGTACAACTCCCGTTCTTGCGTCCCGTGAGCCGCAGGGAAGCCTGCAGCTTCCAGCGGTCTTCCGAGCGAGGCATCGGCATCCCATTGCGCCACGCCTTCCCGCTGCGCACGGGCCGCCGTGGCCACCCACACGGAGGCCGCGCCGGCGGCAAGCAGCACACGGGCTGGCGGCACGGGCGGTAGTGCCGGTGGTGTAGATATCGTCAACGAGCAGCACATGCTGTCCGGCGATGCGGCTCTGCGCCCGAGCGGCAAAAGCGCCACGAAGATTCTGCCGGCGTTGCCGGGGAGTAAGGCTGGCTTGGCTTTCGGTGGCACGGGTTCGTTCCAGTGCAGTGGCGGCATAGATCCACTGCCGCTCCGGCGCGATCCGTCGCAGTTCACTTACCAGGGAGCGGGCAATCAGGCCGGCGTGGTTGAAGCCGCGTTGCCGGCGCTTGCTGCGGTGGAGCGGCACGGGCACGACCAGCAGGGCGGATGGCAGGTCGGCAGCCTGGGCGACCGGCTGGGCCAACCGCTGTCCCAGTTCGCGCGCGAGCGATGTCATACCGCTGTACTTCAGGAGGTGAATCAGCCCCCGAAGCTCGTTTTCATAGACGCCGAAGGCAAGGGCGCACCGGAACGCAGGGGGCGCCAGCCGGCACGGTTGGCAAAGGCGGTCGCTGGGAGGACGTAGATCACCGGTAGAAAAGCTGGCAACCCCGAGGTCCTCGCCGCACTGCTGGCACAGGATTCCAGACTGCGGTTTGAGGCGATCAAGGCAACGGAGGCAAACGGGTGCGGCAGAAAGGCGCAGAAGCGGGGCGGAGCAGAGACGGCAATCGGCGGGGTAAAGGGTGGAGCTCAGGGCGTCAGCAAGCGGTCGAAAGGGACTTCGCAGGAAGCGTGTGGCCGCGCGCCAGGAAAGGGTTTCTGCTGCCGGAACCATCGGAGTCTCTTGGGCCAGAGGAGTCTGACTGGAGAAGGCGCACCTCGCCGGGTCGGAGGGTTCAGGCTGCCAATGCCGTGCTCCGATGGGACAGAGTATAGGGGAAGCGACGTTCCTGCGCCAGACCTAAATGTGCGCACAAGCAAAGCGGCTACGCCGGGCAGTCAGCCAGCGTCTTACCAATGTCGGGAAGTTTCCGGGAGGCAAGGAATCGCGATGGGATCCATCTTTCAGCTTGTTGGCCCGAATCATGTGGTCCAGATCTTTGGCGTGAAGTTAGTGGGGGTCGACCCGGACAGCGGCAAGAAGTTGCTGTTTTCCATCGTGTTTGTCATTGTCATGATGGTGATCAGCAAGGCGCTGCGGGCCTTGGCGAAGCTTTTCACTTCTCGGTATCACGTATCGCGGGTGGTCTTCTGGACGCGGCAGGGAATCAACGTGATCATTACGCTGCTGACGTTGATTGGGTTGATTTCGATCTGGTTCGACAATCCGGCGCGGCTAGCGACGGCATTCGGATTGGTGGGAGCGGGCCTGGCCTTTGCGCTGCAGCAGCCGGTCGCGGCGGTGGCGGGCTATATCACTATCCTTCGCAGCAAGACCTTCAACGTGGGCGATCGCATTACGATGGGCGGCGTGCGTGGGGATGTGATCGCGCTGTCATTCATCCAGACCACCGTAATGGAAATCGGCGAGCCGCCGGCGATCCAGGACGCAAAACCGGCGATGTGGGTCAAGAGCTGGCAGTACACAGGGCGGATCGTCACCATTTCAAACGCAAAGATCTTCTCCGATCCGGTGTACAACTTCACCCGCGAGTTCCCCTATATCTGGGAGGAGATGTCGGTGCCGGTGGCTTACGACGTGAAGCATGACGTAGCGGAGAAGGCACTGCTGGAAGCTGCGGGACGCCACACGGTGAAGATCGGAGAGTTGGCAGAGCCGGCGCTAGCGGAATTGGAGCGGCGCTATTTCGTGAAACGCTCCGAGCTGCAACCACGTGTCTTCTGGCGAATTACGGCGAACTGGCTGGAGTTGACGGTGCGCTTTCTTTCGCTTGAAAGCGGCATCCGCGACTTGAAAGACAAGATGAGCCGGGATATATTGGCAGCGCTCGACAAGGCCGGTATCGGGATAGCCTCTGCCACCTATGACGTAGTGGGCATGCCGCCGCTGCGGGTGCAGGTGGAGCCGTCTCCGGGAGCGCAGGAGCCTGGGCCTGCGGCAGCGCAGCTCCGGCCGGGTGCGGCAGAGTCAGTCGGAGGCTAACTCCACCCCGGGCTCGCCCGGCAGGGTGGCGACAGCAGGCTGCTTGCCCATCAGCGTGGCAAAAACGCCAAAGAGCACCAGCACCGTGCCAGCCCACTGCGCGCCGGTCATCCGCTCGCCGGCAAAGAGGCTGCCGATAGCCAGCGCAACCACGGGGTTCACATAGGCATAACTGGAGACCCGCGTGGCCGAGTCGTGGTGAAGTAGCCAGGTATAAGCGGTAAACGCCAGGATGGATGCCGCGATGACGAGATACAGGAAAGAGCCAAGCGTGTGCCATTGCCAGGCGTGGGCGGCAGCGGGTAGATAAGGCAGTTCACCGGCCAGGGCGGATGCGAGAAATAGCACGCCGCCGCCAAGCAACATCTGCACCCCGGCGCGCAGGGCCTGATCGTGTGGCAGCGTCAGCTTGCGACTCCATAAGGACGCGACGGAAAAAAGGAGTGTGCCCAGCAGAAGCACTCCAGCCGCTATTGCCATGTCTCCATGCGGTCCCGCGCCGGTGACGGAGGCCCGCGACAACATGACCACGCCGCTTATACCGAGCAGGATGCCGCCAAAGGTGGCTATGGTGAGCCGTTGCGTACCGAAAAAGAGCCACTCGCCAAGGAAGATCCACACCGGAACCATAGCCGTGAGGACAGCCGCGAGACCGGAGTTGATGCGCTGCTCCGCCCAGAAAAGGCACGAATAGTTTCCGCCGAACATGACCAGGCCCATCAGCGCGGAATGCCGCCATTCGCGTGCAATCAGCCTCCGGCTACCACGCAGTCTCGCCCAAGCATAGAGCACCAGGCCCGCGAGAACAAAGCGGAGCGCAGCCGAAAAGAAGGGCGGGGTCACGGCAACGATGTCGCGGATGGCCAGAAATGAGCCGCCCCAGAAACCGTAAATCGCCGCATAGGCAAGCAGGCGCTGGCTTCTGCGAATGGTTTGCGGGGCGGGAGGCATATCGCCACTATAGACGCTGCAGACCCTGTGGTTTGAGGCCACCGGCTCAGATCGAGGAAGGAGACTAGAAGAGCAGCGGGATGCCTTGAGCATGTGCGGGAGGTTGGGTCGGAATTGCCGGGCGCGCAAAGCGGGGGCAGGTGTAGACTGCCGGTACCGGGCTTTGAGGGTGAACAATGGACTACGCTGAGGAACTGGCCGGCGCGGCGACCGGTACCGGCGCTCTGGAGGATGGTGACGAGCAGCTCGCCATGCTGCAGCAGATCGCCCGGCTGCAGGCACTCCTGGAAGCATCACGGCAGGTCCATGGCACCATATCGCTTCATGGCGTGTTGATGACTGCGTTGCGGATTGCGGTACGCGAGCTTGAGGTGGATGGCGCCGCAGTCACCGCCCCCCGGCTGCAATACGGCACAATGCCGGCGGAGCCCTGGACGGGCTGCTCGCGTTTCCCGCTGCAGGGAGCGGGTGGGGTGCCCCTCGGAGACCTGGTGGTTGCCT
This sequence comes from uncultured Acidobacteriaceae bacterium, assembly GCA_963767705.1. Classification (GTDB taxonomy): domain Bacteria; phylum Acidobacteriota; class Terriglobia; order Terriglobales; family Acidobacteriaceae; genus CAWCJL01. Next base: position 485,091 of record CAVYEO010000001.1, read on the forward strand.
GCACCCGGCCCTTGACGCTTTCGGAGCAGGATTTTTTGGAGGGCTTGGCGCTGCAGACCGCGGTGGCGGTGCAGAATGCCCGCTTTCACGAGCGCGATGTGGAGTGGGCCCGAGTACAGCAGGATCTGGACGCGGCACGAGCTCTGCAGCGCAGTCTGCTGCCTGGGTGCATGCCTGAGATCGAAGACTACGGACTGGCCCTTCGCTCCACCACCTGCTTTGAGGTGGGTGGCGACTATGCAGACATTCTGGGCCTGCCTGGCGGCCAGCAGATAATGATTGTGGCGGATGTGGCCGGCAAGGGGCTGGCCTCAGCCATTGTGAGCACGGCCTTTCGCGCTGCCTTCCGCGCCATGGCGCTGGCCGAGCTCCCGCTGGCCGAGATCGCCGGCCGCATGAATCAGCAGCACTGGAGCGAGGGGCCAGAAGCGCGGCGGAAGTATGTGACCGCCATCCTGGTACGGCTCGATCCAGCAGCGAACACCATCGAGGTAGTGAACGCGGGCCATAACCCGGGCATGCTGCTGACTGCGAATAGCGAGTCAGAGAGCAGGGACGGATATGCCCCGAGGCCGGAAAACGTTCATTTGGTCCAGGCCAGCGCGCCGCCGATCGGAATGCTTCCGGGGATGGAGTACCGGGCCGAGAGTCACACTTTTCCGCCCGGTTCGCGCCTGCTTCTTTATACCGATGGGCTGACGGAAGTTTTTGCCGGGGAGGAAGAGTTTGGGGAAGATCGCCTGCTGGCAATGTATCAAGCTAGCCGGGGTTTCGATTGCGAGACCACATTGGACCGGCTATGGCGTGCGATTGCCGATTTCTCTGGCGGCGCGGCGCAGGCGGATGATATGACAGCATTGGCAGTCTGCCGCTGGCCCTGTGCAGATATCGACCGGGGAGCTCAGGAGGGTGATTGGAATTGAGCGAACCAACGTCTGTCGAAGTGCGGGTGCCTTCCCGCATGGGCTATGAGAAGGTGGCGATGAGCACGGCTGCCAGCGTCGCCAAGCTCATGGGGTTCAGCGAGGACAGGGTAGAAGACCTGAAAACGGCCCTGGCGGAGGCCTGCATCAACGCCATCGAGCATGGCAACCATCTTGACGACCAGCTTTCTGTCGGCGTGTTCCTCTCCGTCGATGACGACCGGCTGGAGGTCAGGGTGGTGGACGAGGGCGAGGGCATGAATCACCGGCCCGCTGTGCCAGATATCGACCGCAAGATGCTGGGCGATGAAGACCCGCGCGGCATGGGGATGTTCCTGATTCAGGCACTGGTGGATGAAGCAGAGTGGGTCCCAGGCTCCGAGACCGGCAAGAGCTATGCCCGTCTCATGATTCGCTTGCACAAGGAGACATCCTGAAATGCAGACAGAAACCAAGACGATCGTGGATACGGTAAAGGACAGCGCTGGCAAGCCTTTGACGGTACTGCGCTTCAGCGGGGACATCTCATCGACCTCTCGCGATGCCGTGCTCGGGACGTATAGCCGGCTGGATCGCATGCATACGCGAGCCGTGCTGCTCGATTTTTCTAAGGTGGATTACATCAACTCCAGCGGGATCGCGCTGGTGATTCAACTCATGATCGAGGCGAAGAAGGCAGGACAGTGTGTTTCCGTATTTGGACTGACGCCCCACTTTCAGAAGGTCTTTACGATGGTGGGGATCACGAAATACGCCAGCCTCCACCCGGATGAGAGCTCGGCGAAGGCTTCCGCCGTAGCGGCGTAACGCGCAAAATCGATGATGCGGAGCGGCGCATGGCGCCTTTGGCTAGGCGCTTGGGTGCTGCTGATCGGCTTTGTGTCCGCGGCGCGCGCGCAGGTTTTCGATCTCGAGCGAGATCGTGAACCCGTCACTTCACTTGTAGGCAATGGCGCTTTCAGCCGGGGGATTCACCGGACCTGATCGCGAACAATTCCAGGCCAGCCCGGGCGGGTCCACTATGGGCCCAGCCGAGGTTCGATGATTCCAGTTGGCCATTGCTGCGCTCCGATGAGGGCTGGACCCAGCAAGGGTACCCACAGCTCACCGGTATGGCCTGGTACCGATTCAAGGTTGTCGTCCGACCTCGTGCGTCTTCATTCCTGATTGCGCTGCCATTCATAGAATCCACCTACGCGCTCTTCGCAGACGGGCGGCTGATCGCCGAGGTTGGAACTATGCCGCCGCACGCGCGAAGGATCGTAGGGGCCAGCCGCCTCTTCACCGTGCCGGTAGAAGCGATGGCAGAGCCCCATGCGGTGACGATCGCGCTGCGCATCTGGCAGGAACCCAACGTGTCTGCTTTCGCAGTGGCCGGCCCGCGTGGCAAGTCTTATGCCGGCGATTCTGTAGCGATGACTGAGCGCTTTGAGCAACAAAAGCGCGACGACCTGTTTCGCCTGGGCGGCCAATACACTTTGTATGTCATTGAAGTACTGGCCGGACTCGCGAGCCTTCTTCTGTACCTGCTTCGCCGCCGCGAGAACACATATCTGTGGTTTGGAGTGAACTGCCTGATCCCGGCCAACTTCTTGCCCTGGCTTCTCCTCGCGCAACAGGGTACTGCGCTTCTCTGGGCAGTAACGATGTTCAACCTCCTCTCGTTCGCCTCCAATTTAACTGGCGCGCTGTTCTTTCTTTCCTTCGTGAAGGTACGTGCAAGGTCTTGGCTCTCTCTGTTCATCCTGTCGTCCCTGTTAATCACTGCGGGGTTCGTTCTCTACAATGGTGTGCGGCCCGCGCCAGGGTTTGTCCTGTTGAGCTGGATCGGGGATACGGCTTATTGCGCAGGCGCCATTACGCTGATGGCTCAAGCGTGGAAAGCCGGAAAGCCGGATGCAAGGCTGATGTTTTGGCCGGTGATGCTGAATACCATTCTGGTATGGTTTTCCGTCACGGATTGGCTGCTGCATGCATTTGGCATGCACCTGCTGGTAGCGCTCGACTTCACAACGGTGGTGCTCGTTTCGCGGCCCTTTCCGATCACTCTGGACGACATCACCAACCTCATCTGGTATACCGGCATCTCCGGCGTTCTGGTGTATCGTTTTGCCCGTATCAGCCGCGAAGAGGAGCGGCTTACGGTCTCGCTTGATGCGGCCCGCGATGTGCAGCATCGGCTGGTGCCGGCTAACTTGCCTGCGCTGCCCGGCTTTCACGCCGAAGTCGCTTATATTTCTGCCGAGGAGGTGGGCGGCGACTTCTTCCAGGTGCTGCCGCAATCAGAAGATGCGCTGCTGGTCGTGATCGGCGATGTAAGCGGCAAAGGGCTGCAGGCTGCGATGCTGGGCACCCTGGCGGTAGGGGCGATACGCACGTTGGCGCAGGAAGAGATCGAACCGGCGGAGCTGCTGTCGCGTTTGAACGATCAATTAGTGGCGGCTACTGACAACAGCTTCATCACCTGCCTGTGCGCACGTATCTCGGAAGACGGTGAACTTACGGTTGCGAATGCTGGGCACTTGTCACCGTATGTTAATGGTGAAGAGCTGCAGTGCCCGTCGGACCTGCCGCTGGGCATTGTCTCCGGAGTGGTGTACGAGCAGAACCGTGCGCTGCTGATGCCCAATGCCCGCGTCACGTTCCTTTCCGATGGAGTGACCGAGGCGCGCAGCAAGGACGGCGAGCTTTTCGGCTTCGAACGCGCCAGGCATTCCAGCCGGATGTCGGCTGCGGAAATCGCCGACGCTGCCCAAAGGTTCGGACAAGAAGACGACATCACCGTTCTTACGCTGGACTGGAGCGGGGCCGCTGTGGCCCATGCGACGCGCTCTGGTCTTTAGCGCGGGGTGGAAGCGGGCTTGGCGCCGGGCAGTTGCGTGGCTTCCGCGCCGAACTTGCGGTAGTCGTCATAGCGGATGGCTAGGGTGACATGGAAGCCGACAAACATGAGCGCCTTACCGTCGAAATGTCCGTTGATGGCCGTGGGCAGCCAAACCTCATTCCGAAACAGCGCTTGGTGGAAAGACAGGGCACTGCCTTTCTCCAGTGTCGCGAGCATGCCGAAACCAAGATGGAGATTGCTGTCGAAGGTGGCATCCATCTGCACAACCTCGCGGGCCGCTTCATCGATCCAGACGGTGCCATGCACGCGCTTGATCACATCCTCGCCGCGACCGTGTGTTTTGGCATGGGGATCGCCAGTGAAGTCGACAGCGATGGCACTGCGACCGTCTTTCTCTGTACGGCGAGGGTTGGAAAAGTTAATAATCTCGAGTAGGCGCGATACCGAGACGTCGTCCTTGTCTGGTGTGCTCGGTCCGGATTTGGCATACTTTTCTGCTTCACGGGTGGCGCGGTCTTCTTCCTTCTTGGCGTCTACAGGATTGAGCGGCTTGCCGTTCTTTCCGATCAGCTTTTCGATCTGGTGGCCGTGCACATAGAAGACCTCGTTTTCCTTATTCTCCTGGCTGTGGACCTTGCCCTTCTTGTCGAGCATGGTGAGCGTTTGCACCTCGTGAAAGGTGTAGTTCTCGCGCACGCGGTCCAGTTCATCCTGGTGCGCTTCTACTTCGTGCAGAAGCGTCGGAATGTCAGGCAGAGGCTTGTCCGTGGCGGCGCTGGCAGAGGACCCGTTCGCGAGCAGAAACACAGCGGATCCGAGCAGGGATAGCAGCAGGCACCGGCAGGCAGACGGAGGGATGCGTCGCATCTCCGTGTGTGCCCGAAGTGAACGTTTCAATTGCGACTAGTGGGCAGGCGCAAGGCGCAGGTTGCGCTGGGTGGGAGCGGCGATGCCGGGCGGCAGGAGGACGCGTCCATGCTGTCCACGGCCCGCGCGACGACGGCGTCCGCGGCTTTGCAATGTAGGGTGGATGGGTATCTGCGCCACTGCTACTGCCGCAGCCGCAGCAACCCCGTGCGTCGCTGCCTGCGCACGCGGATGCGCGGGAACAAATCCTGTGTGCTGGTGCGTGTCGTAGTACTGCAGGCCGCCCACCGCGCACAGCGCCACTACCGCAACGCACAACACGGGTGCGGTCCGGCGTGCCAACACGATGCGATGGATGATCGACGGGTGATACGGAGTCGCGTGTTTGAGCTGGGCGAGCATCCGGCGTTCCAGGCCGGCGCGGGGCTGCTCGCGGCCGAGCAGGGACAGCGTCTGATCAAAATCTTGCCGCGTGCCGTCTGCCAAGGGAGAGATTGGATCTGTCATACAGACGGCTCCGGGCATACGGAAGCTGGCGGAGCCACTGCGTTTGGCTTGCCAGGAACTCCGGCATGCTTCGTCGGATTTGTCGCGCGCTCTTTTCCCAGCATGGCGCCCAGTGCGCGCCGGGCACGGAACAGCCGTGAACGGACCGTCGACTCCGTCGTTTTGAGGACGGTCGCGATCTCGGTAGAGTTCAGCTCCTCCAGCGCGGACAGCAGCAGCACCTCGCGCTCCTTGCGCGGAAGCTGGTCGATGAGGGCCAGTACACGCGCATGGCGCTGGGCGGCGATCAAAGCTGTATCGGCGCTGAATCCACTGGCTGGCAGAATGCGCACCAGGTCCGCGATGTCCTCGTTCTCCGGCCGCGTTTTGCTGCGGCGCTTGCGGTCGAGCACTAGGTTCCAGGTAATCCGCACCAGCCATACTCGCGCATCGCGAATTTCCGGCAGACGGTCGCGGTGGCGCAGCACACGCAGGAACGTCTCTTGCACCACATCTTCGGCTTCTGCGGCGTTGCGCGTCACCGAGAACGCAACACGGTAAAGCGTCTGCGAGTATTCATGAACCAGGCGGGTGATGATGGCGTCCACCTCGGCCGCGGTAGCGCTGTGAGGCTCATCCACTGTGCGCGGAGAGGCAAGCGGGTCGGTGGCCCCAAAATCAGGAGCGAGCAGGCCGGCGAACTGTCCTTCGAATGTGCTCATGGAAGCTCGTCTTATAGACGCGGCGCCGTGGGGAAGCGCTCGGGTGTCGTTGCATTTTAGAGCAGAACGCGTGCCCGGTGCACCTGTAAAACGGCCTGCCGGAGCGTGTGCTCAGGCAGGCCGGGCGATTGCACCGTTTAGCTTACTTGCCGCCGGCAAGCTTTTGCGCGGCAATTTCCCCGATAGGCGAGTTCTTGTTCTTGTCCTTCAGGCTGGTGTAGAGCTTGGTGGCTTCTGCCGGGTTGGTAGCCTCATACATCGCCGCGAGCTGGAGCTGCGCCGTGCCTGCCGGTACCGCCGTCGTCGGCTTGTTAATCAGTTCCTGGTAAAGCTTTACCGCGTCCGAGGTGCGTCCAGACTGAGCAAGCAGGTTCGCTAATGCTAGCTTCGCGAGCGAGGCCAGGTTGCTGTTATGGCCGTCGGCAGCCTTACGCAGTTCAGTTTCGGCCTGCGCTGTCTGTCCCATGTCCGAGTAGGTAATACCCGCAAAGTACCGGGCGTTCTCGCCGCTTTCAAAGCTGCCGAACTTGTTTGCCACATCCATGAACTGAGGGTTGGCGGCCTTGGCCCGCTCTGCGGCGCTGCTGAAGGTCTTCATACCCGGGGGCGCCGGCTGGGCCGGATCGGCGATCGGTGTGCCGTAGGTGCTCATCGCCTCCCCAAAGGCATTTGCTGCCGCTGCCTTCCGCTGGTTATAGATCACGGCCGCTGCGATCAAAACGAGGATGAGGGCCAGAATCAGAATGGCGATGCGGAGTACCTTGCCGCGATTTGCCGCTACCCAGTCCAGACCGGTCTGCGTGGTTGCGGCAAAGGCATCCCCTTGCTGGAGGGCGTGACGGGTTTGTGTGTCCACGAGAAGAATCCTTGCTACGCTGCGAGATCCTGCCATGCGGCGCTAAGTGCACGCGGCAGTAAACCCCGAGCTGAATGACTGGAGTGTTGGATGAAAGAAGTATAGCAAGAAGGCATCCGGAGCCGGATGCCTTTTGATCGGGACCGTGCTGCTCCAGGGCTGGTGCAGGAAGCTGTGTCCTGCCTCTTGGCAACCAACCTACGCGGCGCGTCCGGGCGCCTCCAGCTCGCCGCTTTCCACTTTTTCCTGGCAGGCGATGCAGTAAGGGGTCCAGGGCAGGGCTTCAAGACGCTTAGCCCCGATGGTTTGACCGCAGTGCGTGCATTCTCCAAAGCTGCCCTCTTCCAGCCGGTTCAGCGCCTCCCGGACAAGCCGAAGTTGCGCATGACCGGTGGTGCCCTGGCTGAAGAGCAGTTCCTTCTGGTACGAGGCTACGGCCTGGTCGGCCACATCCTGGGTTTCGTCCGCTGCCGACTCCCGGCCTTGCGCTACGGCCGAAAGCATGGAGCGCTCTAAGAGTTGTTGCTGTTCGCGCAGCTTTTCCTCGAAGCTGCGCGGGGTAACGCGGGGGGTTTTAGGGGGCACGGACTAACACACTCCTTCGAACATCGGGTTATTCTTCGCACCTGTAGGACGCAGGAAGTAGAGAAACATTTGTTTCTTTTTTGCGCCACCGCGATCTTTTTTGCACAGCCTGAAAGAAATCTCCAATACTCTGTGTTGCCCGCGCGGACGCATAGCGATAGGCTGGGCATGCCATGTATGAAAATTTCGAAGTCGCCGACCGCTGGACGGCAGAAACGCTGCACTGCAAATGGCGGGCTAACATCGTGGCCATCGCCACCCGCCACGCCGATGCGATCGATGTCCGCTTCGATGTCAACGATCGCCCGGTATGGATCGCGCTGCCGGCGCAGGCATGGGTGGAGCAGAAGCGCCGTACTGGCCATGTGATTACGGACCGCCTGGCCGCGCAGATCGCAGGCCGCTACCTGAAGCAGGCGATCGCGGAAGGCTATGACAATGGCCGCGAAATTTACAACATGAGCACCGAAGAGGTTCTGGACCACCTCCAGGCCGTGCTGCGGGAGGCGGGGAATACGGCCGCCCTGCCCGTGTTGCCTGTAATCGCCGAGCCCATTCAGCAGACCGGCAATTAGGGCAAGCCGGGTGAGTTGGTACGGACTGATCAGAATGGCATTGCCTTTGTATCCTGCAGGCCTGTGTGGAATTTACCCGAGCAGGTCGCGGTGCAGTTTGAATGAACCGTCGGGGCTAAATAATCTGTTTGTGCCGCCGATGCCGCTTCCGGGCCGTTATCCCGCGCTTAGACGTTTTAGTGCTGATATGCCTGTATACCCAGTCGCCGGACGGGAGAAAGGCGAGTAGGCAAATCACAGCACCAACAGCGATTCCGCCAGCGGCGAAGGTGGTCTGATGGTAGCTGGCATTGTTGAAGACCCATTGCCCGGTATGGAGTTGAGCGATCGCGATCAGAATCAGCAGCAGACCGCCGGCGAATAGAGCGAGTCTTATGGGCCAACTCATTCAGCCATGCTCTCAGGCTGGTAGCAGAGGCGCAAGAGGGGAATTGCCTGTGCATCATATTCACTTCCCAGCCTGGGAAATCGAAATTGCACGATTACTCTCCAGGCATCCCACTTTGCAAGGACCGTAACCGCAATGGCACAATGGTAAGTTTTGTGCCGCACGACCGGCTAAGAAGAGGTGGGTATGGGCGCGGTAACCGCGAGCAAGCTTCCGAATACTTTGGTGGAGGGACCGCACGTCCACCGCAACTTGTCGACCGCGCAACTGGTGGAAGCTGCCGTTGCCCGTGGAGAAGCCCGACTCGCCTCCAACGGCGCCCTGGTCGCGTTGACGGGAGCGCGCACAGGCCGGTCGCCGCGCGACAAGTTCGTTGTCAAAGACGCAATCACCGCCGACCGGGTGCATTGGGGCAAGGTCAACCAGCCATTTGATCCCGCCAAGTTCGAAGCGCTACTCAACCGCGTAGTCGCGCACATGCGGGAGCGCGACCGGTACGTACAGGACCTTTCAGCCGGCGCGGACAAGAACTATCAGTTACCCATCCAGATCATCACCGAATATGCGTGGCACGCCCTGTTCGTTAAACAACTCTTCATCCGGCCCACGGCGGCGGAACTGAAGGATCATGTGGCCGAGTTCACGGTCATTGCCGCGCCGGAATTTGACGCTGTTCCGGAGCGCGACGGCACGATCTCCAGTACGTTCATCATTACCGATTTCACGCGCAAAATCGTCCTGATCGGCGGTACTAAGTACGCCGGCGAGATGAAGAAGTCCATTTTTGGCGTGATGAATTTCCTGCTGCCGGAGCGCGATGTGTTTCCCATGCACTGCTCGGCGAACGTGGGGGAAGACGGCGCCACGGCGCTGTTTTTCGGACTCTCCGGCACGGGTAAAACAACGCTGTCAGCCGACCCGCGCCGTCGCCTGATCGGCGACGATGAGCATGGCTGGAGTCCGGCTGGAGTTTTCAATTTTGAGGGCGGCTGCTACGCCAAGTGCGTGGACCTTTCCGAAGAAAAGGAGCCGCAGATCTTCCATGCCATCCGCTTCGGCGCGGTGCTCGAAAATGTAGTCATTGATTCAAATACCGGCGAACCCGATTACACCGACATCCGCCACACCGAGAACACGCGCGCAGCGTACCCCGTGGAATTCATTCAAAACGCGGTGATTCCAGGCGTAGGGGGTCAGCCGAAGAACGTGCTCTTTCTGGCTGCGGACGCCTTCGGCGTTCTGCCGCCCATTGCCCGCCTTACGCCGGAACAGGCCATGTACTACTTCCTTTCCGGCTACACGGCAAAGCTCGCGGGAACGGAGGCCGGCCTTGGCTCGGAGCCGGTACCGGAGTTTTCTACCTGCTTCGCTTCGCCATTCTTGCCGCTCGCGCCAAAGGTCTACGCGGCCATGCTGGGTGAGCGGTTGCGGCAGCATGGAGCGCAGTGCTGGCTGGTGAACACGGGCTGGACTGGGGGCGCCTTTGGCGTGGGCCGGCGCATGAGCCTGCCGCACACGCGTGCCATGGTAACGGCTACGCTCGACGGGAGTCTGCGCAACGTGGAATACGTAACGGAGCCGGCGTTCGGCCTGAGCATTCCGACGAGCTGCCCGGGAGTTCCGGGCGACCTGCTGAACCCCCGTAATGCCTGGACCGACAAGGCGGCCTATGACCGCCAAGCCGCCGACCTGGCGAAGAAATTCGCTGAGAACTTCCGCAAGTTCGACGCCAGCGCCGATGTGCGCGCTGCCGGACCAAAGACGGAGAGCTAGGCGTGTTTGCCCGCAAGCTGAGGATTGAGTATGTGTCCGTTGATGCTTCGGGCCAGCCGTGTCCAGTCGCTCAGCCGTGTCCGGTGGCATGGATCGATAACTTCGCCATGCGCAACTTCACGAACGATGCCATCTTCGACGACACGCTCCCCGCGGGCGACGGCTTGCTGGAGATCGGCTTTCGCGTACCCTTGTCGTCGCTCACGGCGGCGATGGAGGAATGGTTCCGGCGTAAGGGCTACCTGAAACCGGCAGACCGGCTCGTGGTCTCGGAAACGTAACCTCGCGCTGTTCTTATTGGGCAAGCGGCTTGGTTCCGGTAATGGTCAGGGTTTGCGTGATGCCGCCGGAGCCATCGCCTGGTTGGCTGCCGCCCACATAGAGCGTGTAGGCCCCCGGGCGGACTGCGCGCTTGCCCGCTTCATCAACGGTGCTCAGCTCGCGGGCGCCAAAGGTCAGCGTGACTGGGTGCGTTTCTCCAGCGCGGAGATGGACGCGGCGGAAGGCGGCAAGTTGGCGCAGCGGAGCGCCCGCCAGCCCCGTGGGCGGGGTGATGTAGACTTCTGCGACTTCATCGCCATCCTGCTGTGAAGTATTAGTCACCGTGATGGAGACAGAAGCGCCATCGTGCTCGCCAAGATGCTCTGCCGGGAGGCTTTGCATTTTTTGGTTACTGTCCGCCGCGCTGTACTTAAATTTGGAATAGCTCAACCCATAGCCGAAGCCATAGAGCGGCTTACCCGGAAAGTAGCGATAAGTGCGCCTGGTCATTGCGTAATCGTCAAAGGGCGGAAGTTGGTCGGTGGATGCATAAAACGTCACCGGCAGCCTGCCGGAAGGATTGTTGGACCCGGCCAGCGTATCGGCGATAGCGGTGCCGCCGGACTCGCCGGGATACCAGGCCTCGAGGACCGCGTTCGCGTGCTGCTGCGCCCAATCGACGGCAAGCGCAGAGCCGTTCATAAGCACAACGACCAGCGACTTGCCGGTAGCGGCAACGGCTTCAAGTAACTGTTGCTGTGCAGAGGGCAGGGCGATGTCAGTGCGGTCGCCGCCCTGGAAGCCCGGAACATCGATCGGCATCTCCTCCCCTTCGAGGTTGGCGGTGAGCCCGACGAAGGCGACGACTGCATCAGCCTGCCTGGCCGCGGCAACGGCCTGCTCGCGGAGTGCGGCGATGGGTGGCTTCCAGTTCAGCGCGATGGCCGCACCGCGCAGTGCGGCGCCATGCGAAAAATCCATCTGAAAGGCGTGCGGACGGGTGTCGTCAAAATGAACAGTGAATTTGTCGCTGTGCCGGGCCCGCGGGCTGGCAGGGGTGATGGCTTGTTCATAGCTCTGTTTGCCATCGAAGAGAACGCGCATGCGTGCCTGGTCGGCGCACGGGTAGCAGTCCGGCAGCGCGACGTCAAAGGTGTAATCGCCGGGCGCCGGTGGCGTAAACGTTCCGCTCCAGCGGGCGCTGAATTCACGGCTGGTCAGGCCGGGTGGAACAGCGCCGCTCCAGTCGAAGTCGATGTTCGGAACCGTGCTGCTGACTGCGGTGCCGGAAAGGTCGGCATTGTTAAATAGCTCCATGCGCAGGCCGTCCTCTGGTGTGCCCGCGCCGGAGTGAAACGCTTCTGGCGGGACGGGAAGGGATAGCTGCTCCGCATAGGGCGAGCCCTGGGCTGTGAGCACGCGGTAGTGTTTGCGGAGCGCGGCGTACGGTGTAACGGGGTCGCGTGGGGTGCCGTTGTAGTTGCCTTCGAGCGCGGTGAGCGATGCTGCATTCGGGCCGATGACGGCCAGCGTCTTGATGCCGCTTCTGAGGGGGAGCGCGCCGTCGTTCTTCAGCAGCACCATGGATTCATGGGCGGCGCGCAACGCCAGCTCCTGATTCGCGGGCGAATTGATTTCGGCTTCGGTGATGTTTGCAAACGGCCCAGCGGAAGCCGCGGGGCCGGGCGGCAGGCCGAGTTTGAAGCGTGCCGTGAACAGGCGCTCGACGGACCGGTTGATCTCTGCCTCGGTGATCAGGTGCTGCTCGACCGCTTCCACCAGGTGTTGATATTCGTCGCCGCAGTCGAGGTCTGTGCCGGCCTTTACCGCAAGCGCGGATGCATGGGCGAGATCGGGCGCATAGTGATGGCCATTTTTCTCCGAGATATTGCCGACCGCGCCGCAGTCCGAGGTAATGTAACCGTTGAAGTGCCATATGTCGCGTAGGCGGCCGTTGAGCATGTGCGCGTTGGCGCACGCCGGAATTCCATCGACCGCGTTGTAGGCGCACATGGCGGAATCGGCCTTTGCCTCTACAACGGTGGCGCGGAAAGCGGGAAGGTAGGTGTCTTCCAGGTCGTGGGGCGATGGGTTGACGTTGAAACGATGACGCTCGCTTTCCGGCCCGCTGTGCACAGCATAGTGCTTGGGCGTGGAGATGGCAGCGTAGTACCTGGGATCATTGCCCTGCACGCCGCGCGCGAAGTTGACGCCCATGCGGCCGGTCAGAAAGGGGTCTTCGCCATAGGTCTCCTGTCCGCGACCCCAGCGCGGGTCGCGGAAGATGTTGATGTTGGGTGACCAGAAGTCGAGCCCGTAGTAGATGTCATGGTCCTTGTCGCGTCCGATCATGTTGTAATGTGCGCGGCCTTCGCGGGCGATGGTCTCGCCTTCCTGATGAATGAGGTCGGCGTCCCAGGTGGCGGCCATGCCGATGGCCTGCGGAAAGACTGTGGCATATCCGGAGCGCGCCACGCCGTGCAGCGCCTCGCTCCACCAGTCATACGCCGGGATGCCGAGCCGCGGGATAGGCCACCGCATGGCTTTGCATCTGCGAGACTTTTTCGGGAAGCGTCATGCGCGTGACGAGGTCGGCGGCGCGGCGCTCCGGCGGCAGCGCGGGATCGAGGTACGCGGGTTGTTGCGCATGTAGAAGAACGGGCGTGGAGGTAAAGGCGAAGGCGAAGACAGGGACGGTCAAGCGTGGAGCGCGAGCGAATCGGAGCATCCGGCGAGGTCCTCAAGTTTCGCGGGCAAGTGTAACAGCCGCAGCCGGATCACTCCACTCGAAGCGTCTCGGCCGGATTCACCTTGGCAATGCGGAAGGCAGGGATGGCGGTTGCAACGAGCGCCACTGCCAGCAGGATGCCGCAGGTTGCCGCGAGCGCCACAGGATCGTATACACCCACGCCATAAAGAGCGGTCCGCAAGACACGAAGGGCCGGTATGGAGAGCAGGAGGCCGGCGGCTAATCCGGCAATCGCGGCGAGCAGGCCGGAGCGGCCGATCGTGCTGATTGCCTGCTGCCGCGTGGACCCCAGCGCGAGGCGGATGCCCATTTCGCGCCGGCGCTCGACCACAGCGTGAGAGACGAGACCGTAAATGCCCACCCCGGAGAGCAGCAGGGCAAGGATGGCGAGGGCGCTAAGAAGCGAGACCTGAACGCGCTGCATCGTGAGCGCTTCGGCCTGCAGTGCTTCCATGCTGTAGAAGCCGGAAAAGGGTAGGTTGGGATCCACGGAAGCGAGGGCGCGCTGCATGGAAGCAGTAAGCCCGGAGATGGGACCGGAGGTGCGGACAATCCAACTCGGCTCAAACCAGACGTGTGCGATCGAAAACAAACCGCTGCTCGTCTGCGCTGCCGGAATGTACACCGTGCGCTCGCTGGCAAGAGGCGCCGCTGCATCCAGACCGGGGCTCTTCACCACGTCCCCGACCTCACCGATGATACGGGCCGTTACCTTTTCCCCATCCACTGCGATATGGCGTCCGATGGGGTCGCCGCCGCCCAGCACCTTCCTCGCAAAGCTTTGGTTGATAATGGCGACCGGCTCGGCCGTGGCGCCATTGGCTTCCGTAAAGCCCACGCCGGAGATCATGTGCATGCCGAGCGTGCTGAAGTAGCCGGGTGTGACGTACACCAGGTTTGTGCTGCTGCGCTGGCCAGCCACTTTGCCGTCCTTCACGGTAGCACCGTAATTCAGCCCGCGCTCATAGGGTAGGCTGAGTCCGACGGCCGCGGACTGCACGCCTGGAATGCGTTCCATGGCGGCGACGCTCGCGGTCATGAGCGTGTGAAAGGCTGCGGCATTGTGGTAGCGCACATCGTCGAGCGAGGCCTTGGCGGTCATCATGTTATGTGCGTTGAAGCCTGGGGGCAGGTTCTGCAGGTAAGCGAGCGACCGTACCAGCAGGCCGGCAGCGGCCAGCAGGACGACCGTAAGCGCGACCTCACCGCCTATGAGCCAGGGGCGTACCCGGCTGCCACGCGAAACCGAGTGACTGCTGGCGTTGATCACCGACCGGAGATCGAGCCGGCGCGTAGCCAGAGCCGGCATCATGCCGAAGAGCAGACTCGTGCCAAGGGCGATGAGCAGGGTGAAGCCGAGGACGCGCACATCGAAATGCATACCGCCCGCTGGCAGCATTTCCGGCGGCAGGAGCGCATTGAGCCCGCTCAGCATGAGCGCTGCGGTCGCCAGAGCTGCAGCTGCGCCGATGAGGGCGAGCACGAGGTACTCCAACCAGAGCTGTTTGACGACGATCCAGCGCGAAGCGCCAAGCGCGAGCCGTGTCGCAAACTCGCTAGCTCGCTGCGAGACGCGGACCAGGGTGAGTCCGGCCAGGTTCGCGCAGGCGATCAGCAGGATCACACCCGTAGCAAGCAGAAGGATCAGCGCCGGGGTGCGTTCTTCAAGCGTCTGACCTGTCTGCAGCGGGACCATGCGGTAGTGGAGAGCCGCGCCCAGGTGGGACCTCTCGATGTAATCAAGAGTCAGGCTGCGGATGGGCGCAAGCTGTGCGTTGGCTTGCTCCCAGTTCGCGCCAGGGCGCAGCCGCACCGTTAATCCGTAGTTGTCGCCACCGCCCTCGCCTTGCTGGCTGGGCCGGATAGGCGTCCAGATCTGCGCACCACCCGGCAGGGTCACTTGAGCAGGCAGCACGCCGACAATCGTAAAAGGTTCGCTCTTGATCAGCAGCGGCTGCCCGAGCGCATGGGGGTCATCGTGAAAAAGCGTATGCCAAAGGGCGTGGCTCAGAATGACTGCACTGGGTCCACCTGGCCGGTCTTCGTTTTCCGTGAAGTTGCGGCCTAGCACAGGCGCGATACCGAGCACGTCGAGGTAGTGTGCCGAAATGCGCCGCGCAATCACATACTGTGCGCCCGACCGGGTCTGCAGGTTGACCCCCGAAGTTATTCCGCCGCTCGACACAGCAGCCATCACGGCGGGTACGCGGTCGCGGATCTGGTCAAAGGTGGTGCCATCGATGCTGGCCTCCTCTGCTCCTCCCTTTCCCGAGACCATTTCCAGTGTGCCCAGCCGGTCCGGTTGCGGATAAGGGAGCGGCCGCAGGAGCAGCGCATTCACCACGCTGAAAATCGCTGTGTTCGCGCCGATGCTGAGGGCAAGTGTCAGGAGCACTGTAATCGCGTAACCAGGATGCCTCCCAAGCTGACGAAGTGCGTACCGCATCTGATTCGCAAGCGCGTGCATAGGGCCGGAACCACCTCATTCCACCTCTACGTCAGAGCACGTCGCCTGCCAATTGCGATAACGAAAATGAGGGGAAGATACGGGGCCTTTGGGTGATCTGTGATCGATCCGTGTCCAGATTCCACACAAGCCTGTCCAGGAACGGACACATATTGCGGCAGCGAGATGAGTTCAGGAAAGTCTTATCCTGTGGCGGGAAGCTGCCAGGGCAACGACAAAAGTGCTTGCTATACGCC
Organism: uncultured Acidobacteriaceae bacterium; assembly: GCA_963767705.1. Lineage (GTDB taxonomy): Bacteria > Acidobacteriota > Terriglobia > Terriglobales > Acidobacteriaceae > CAWCJL01. The sequence continues at coordinate 500,824 of CAVYEO010000001.1, forward strand.
AGTGCGCTCGAAAAGCATACCCGTATACCCGCGGAGGCGCGCTTTAGGACGCCAGCGGACGGAGATGCCGCTTTCGGGGCAGTCCCAGGTGTCGATCACACGGTAGCCGGTGCAAGCCATACCTGCCAGGAACTCCGTGCGGTTGAAGATCTGGTATGGGCAAGTGACCGGGCCAATGTTTTGCAGGGTGGCCATCGTCGGTCTATCCCAAAGAGGAGTGCGATTGGCGAGCACGTACCGTGGTCCTGCATTGCCCAGAGTAGCCAACAGGGAAGGGAGGGGTTGTTCCACATACTGGAGGGTGCCGGAGGTAAGCAGCACGTCGCAACCTGCCGCTTCGGCGAAGGTGGAAGTAAACCGCAGTCCCTCACTTGGCCGCGATTGCGCAATCGCCCGGCCAGCTTCCGCCACTGCAGGCACATCGCATACCGTCCAGGTCATACTGTCCGGAAAAGTCCAGCGCCGCTGGTACGCGTAGTAAAGGACGCCGGTGTTGCCGCCGAAATCGAAAAGCCTGCTGCCCGGCTTGAGCAACTGCGCGAAGTGGAAGAGCGCAGCAAAGTCGCTGATTTTAGTGTGCTCAAACAAATACGGATACAGATTGCTGGATTCCTGATGGTCGTAGCCGATGCGCGCGCGTTTCGGCGCCGCAGCACGTGCCGCGGCAAAGCTCGGGTAGACACCACGCACACCCGATCCAACAAAGAGCTTATGGTGCAGCCTGTTTGCCAGTCCCATAGTTTCGAATCCAAACTGAGTCTAGCGGCTCGTCCCGCAGAGCGGACATGGAAAGAGAAGGCAGTATGTTCCGAAAGTTTGCCGGGGCGCGAACCCCGGTGCGCAAAACACCGTGGCCGGCACCTTCGAAGATATGCGGGCCGAGCCAACGGATGCAGCACGTGGCGCATCTTCCCTTGCTGCGCTCCATGCCCGGTCAGGAAAACGCTTCTATGTCCCTGTGTAAGGCTCTTTGCACGTCTTCGCGCGCTCGATGGTTCCGTTCCGCTGCCAGCTTGTCAGCTCTAGCGTTTTTCGGTCCCGCAGGCCTGTTGGGAGTGTTTGGGCAGGCGAGTGCGCCGGCAAGGAACCTCAGCATTCACCTGGATCCTGCCTCGACGGAGATTCACGTCACCGTGAAAAACCCGTTCCGCAATGTGCGCGCGACCTTTCCGTTGAAAGGGGGAGCGCTTGCGGCCGATCCGCAGTCGGGCCTTGCGCAGGGACAGATCCTGGTGGACGCTACGGCGGCAACAACCGGCAATTCGGCTACGGACCGCCGCATGCAATCTGAGGTGCTTGAAACCAGCCGTTATCCTGCCATTTTCTTCCACGCTGAGCATCTGAAGGGTGCGCTGCCGCAGCACGATGGAGTGGCGGAGGTTACGACCGACGGCATCTTCAACATTCACGGCGCAGACCATCCGCTTTCGTTGCACCTCCATGTGGAGCGCCATGGCAGCGCGCTCACCGTCACGACACACTTCACCATTCCCTATGTGGCCTGGGGCATGCGCAATCCGAGCACGATGCTGAACCGTTACAGCAAGCAGGCAGAGGTCAACGTGACCGCCAAAGGAACGGTCGAAGCAGCGAAAGCTGCGGGCGCGGCGCCGGATATGTCGCTGCAGGAATAGCATGACATCCGGCGCATGCGGTCTGCGGCCGGCGTGCGCACCACCGCATGTCCGGTTGCGTTTACCGCATGTTGAAGCTTTGCACCGCGTTGTATGCATACATGCCGATGATCGCGACCGTCATGACGCAGGTCGCCCCGGCCAGGACGCGGACCGCAGGCTGCACTTTGCGCACCTTGGCCAGAATGCGCTCCTGTTCCTGCCGCTCGTGTCCGGCACAGTCGTCCAGGAACAAACAGTCTTCTTCGTAACGGGTCAGGGTTCCACGGTAGGCAAGCAGAGCCAGGGAGATCGTAGCGAGTCCGGCCCAGACTATCCACAACACAGTAAGTACGCTCATTGAGCACCTCGGCGTCGTTCTCTTCGGAGCCGGTCCCAGGTACCTTCGGCGGGGTTGACGTTCAGCCAGGCTCGGGGGTAGAGGGGCCGTTTGGCTCTGCATCATAGTCCCGTGACTGTGGCTTTGAAAAGCCATTTTTGCAAGGGCCGAACTGACCCCAGCTGCGAATTGTCAAAGTCGTTTTAGCTACCGATTGGGGGCTGCCACTTACAAGGTTGACAGCTTTAAGTGCGAGGCATACTATGCCGCGAGGCTTTTTCCCGGGCCGCCTCTCTTCAACTTCTGTGTTGATGGTGGGATTCATGAAAACTACACTCTTCTCGCTCGCTTTGTTGCTGGCACTTCCACTTCCTGCTCAAACCAACAGTGCGGGAATAAACCCCCGGTGGTCTTACACGTATTACTCTTTGAATAGCCAGCCGCTAAATGTGGTAGTTGCGGACGTGAACCTGGACGGCAAAAAAGATTTGGTTGTGCTTACCAGCTCACAAATTGCAGTATTTCTGGGAAATGGAAATGGCACTTTCCACACAGTCCCTTTGTACTCGCCCTTGGCTGCGCACGCCCAAACTCAGCAGTCGATCGTGTCCGACTACTACGGCAACATTGTTGCGGATTTCAACGGTGACAAGAAGCCTGATCTAGCTACCTCGTCTGGGGTCTACGCCGGCACGGGCGATGGCCATTTTCACTTTCTATCTCCGCTCCCCGCTACCGACCAGCCTCTATATTTAGGTGTCGGTGGAGATTTCAACAGGGATGGCAAAGCGGACCTTATTGCGTGGAACACGGATACGCCACCGGCGAATCAGTACACGCTCCTGGGCAAAGGCAATGGCACATTTACCATCGGGGCACCGGTAAACATAGGCTTTTATGGAGCAGGTCCCGCTATTGCCGCTGATCTAAACAAGGATGGCAAGTTAGATCTGATAACGGTCGTGAACAATAAGGTGGAGAGTCCTTACGATTGCCCTCAGAGTGTTTATGTCGAGGTGGGTAACGGAGACGGCACATTCGGGCCACCGCAGCCCGTTGGCAACGGTGAATGCAACGGCGGCCCTATTGGTCTTGGTGACGTGAATGGGGATAACAAGATCGATTTGATCGCCACTGGATCTTCGGGCAATCCATCCTCAAACCTTCTAACTTATCTAGGAAAGGGTGACGGAACGTTCCAGAAGACGCCTTACTCACAGGCATTCGGCATGTGCAGTAACTTCCTCATGGGCGATCTGGATGGAGATGGCCTTTCAGATCTGTTTTGTGCTACAAACACGGGAACCTCAGTTTACCTGTCCCAAGGAAACGGTACCTACTTCGCAGGGCCGACGACGACAAATGGCAACTCCAACGCACTTGCACTTACGGACTTTAACGGAGACGGAGCACGGGACGCGGTGGTTTTACCTTTTCCGGGAGCTACCGGGTCGGATGCAAAACGAGTTCTGGTGTTATTGAATCTTAGTGGCACCACGGTAATTCCTACAACCAACCCAGCCAGGCTGGTCTACAAGCAGCCATTTAGTCTGTCGGCAACCGTGCAGCCGTCGCTTTCCCAAAATAGCGACAGCCCGCCCGATGGAACAGTCACTTTCAAAAATCGTACGACCCTGTTAGGCACCGCCGCCGTTGGGTCCGATGTCAGCGTGCCGAACGGCTTAGGTGTGGGAACTTATACCCTGACAGCCGCCTATAGCGGGGACTACGAATTCAACCCGCATACGGTTACATTTGTCAAAACTGTCGTCAAGGCATCAAGCAGGACGGCGTTGACGAGTTCTGCCAATCCCTCCACATACCATTCGTCTGTCAAATTTACCGTAAGAGTGACGCCCCAGTACGCAGGAATGCCGATGGGGAGCATTACTTTCAAGGATGGCGCAAGGACATTAACTACGGTTTCTCTGAATACTTCTTCGACAGCCACCTACACAACCTCGTCACTGGCGCGTGGTAAGCATGCCATCACCGCAACCTATAACGGCAACGGGAATTTCCAGGCGAGTACTTCGGCTGTGTTGTCCCAATCCGTCAAGTGATGCCTCTCACTGTCTGAACCGGCGAAATGAGCGAGCGATTCGCTCATTTCGCCGTCATGGCCTGATGACGCCATATGGGACGGCACAGGCACATGCTAGCTCGCACCTCACCGCCTGCTTGACCTGTAATAATGTGTCAGGAGTCATGCATGCCTTTGTTTTACACGCACACGAACGAGCGTTTTCTGTGTTTGTTGTTCTCTGCCGCTTCGTCCGTCGGGATTGCCACACTGCTTGCCTGCGGCGGCCACAGCACGCCGCCCGTAACGCCCCCGCCCTCCACGAGCACGCCTAATTTCGCGACAACAGTCTTTATCGGCGATTCGCTTACCGCCGGTTTTCAGAATGGCTCATTGCTCGACACGCAGCAGCCGCATGGGTACGCCGCGCTGCTCGCCGCGCAGGCCAAATTCACCATTGTGCAGCCCTTGATTGCGCCTCCGGGAGCGCCAGCCGTCTTGGAACTGGTGAGCGTGGGGCCGCCCCCTGTGATCCAGTCGACCTCCGGCACCAGCACCGGGCGAGACAATCCGTCCGTGCAGCCCACCGATCTCGCCGTGCCGGGACACAAACTCCACGACCTCATCAACGCCGCGCCGACGGCTGCGCCCACCAGCAATGAAGACATCATCACCAATCTGGTGCTTGGCTTTCCGGTAGGCAACACCAACACGCAGTTGCAGGAGGCGGTCGCGCTGAAACCCACGACCGTGATTGCGTGGATCGGCAGCGAAGACGCTCTTGTCGCCGACGAGAGCGGTATGCCGAGCTCAATGACCCCGATCGCCACTTTCACCAGCGATTACACCCAGATGCTTACCACGCTGCACAGCCAGACCACGGCCACTCTCCTGGTGGGGAACATACCGGATGTGACCTCTGTTCCGTACCTGACGCCCGCAGCCACCGTGCTGGCTGAGGCTTCGGCGGCCAGCGGAGTGCCTGCCGCGCAGCTCAGCACCATCCTCGGCATTCAGCCGACCAGCTCCACCTATGCGGGTGACTATGTGAATGCCACTGGGCAGGGCGAGGTTCAGTCCATCCTGAAGGCGCTTGCCGCAGGCCAGACCGCAGGTCCCATTGACGACGCTGGGGTTCTGAACGCGGCCGAGGTCGTGCAGGTACAGCAGCAGGTGGACCAATACAACCAGGTCATCGCGCAGCAGGCAGCGGCGAATGGCGCTACCGTGGTCGATATCCACGCGCTTTTCGTAAAGCTGCAGGCTGGCATCACGATTAACAACTACAACGCGACCACGGCATTCCTTGGCGGCTTCTTCGGCCTGGACGGCACGCACCCGACCAATACTGGTTATGCTTTGGTGGCCAATCAGTTCATCGACACAATCAACACCACTTTCAAAACGACGATTGCAGATGTGGATGTGCCTACCGTTGCTGCATCCGACCCTTACTTCGGGCCGAATATCAAGCCGGTGGGTACCATGGGCGTTAGCATTCCCCAGAACGCCGCAGAGCGGGCAGACCAATTCCTGCCCAAGCACCAGAAGCTGACGACAGCCACAGCATCGGCGCCGCGTTAAGCCGGTCTGCTGTCTGGTCGAGAGCCGGAGGGCGACAAGCCTTCCGGCTCTTGTCGGTTGCGCGCCTTTTCAAGGGCGATGCGTACTCTCTTTCGTAACAACTCGCTGAACGCTTCGGTTTTCGGAGAGCAACCTGCGCCGCCAAAAGCGCCTCCATGTGTGTGCTGCGGCTGGAGCACAGCGTCGCCGCACATGGAGAGTCTCCGCATGACACGTTTTGCACACACTGCAGCCCGCGCCCTGCTCACTGTTGTCGTGGCCGCGCCACTTACGTTGACCGTGGCCTGTTTTGAGAAGCCCGCTCCGCCCACCAATGAGCAAATTCGTGAGAACTCCGCACAGGCGACCCGGGACCTGAAGGCGGGAGCAAAGGTAGCTGCACAGAATGCTGGCACAGTCGCAAAGGAGGCGGCGAAGGGACTGGGTGCTGTGGCCCAGGGTGTCCACGACGGGCTGAAAAGCGACAGCTCCGGCAACGGCTCCACCGACAATGCGCGCCTGGATATCAATTCGGCGAATGAAGTCCGACTGGCCATGCTGCCGGGCATCAGCCTGTCAAAGGCGCACGACATCGCGCAGGGACGCCCTTACCGCTCCACGCGCGCACTGGTGCAAAAGGGATTGCTCACCCGCGAACAGTACAACCGCATCGCCGGCCGCATCACAGCACAGTAGAGGGACAGGGTTGCCGGTCGGGACAGGCCAGTGTTGTGTAAGTCGCGTCCGCCTGGAGGGCCAGTCTCCCCTTGTTTCCCGGGCAAATGAGGACTAAACTAGTCCTTGTAAAAGGAGATTCGATGGCCACCACTATCGCCGAACCAGTAACCAGTTCACCCGTACCCGCCACGTCCCCCCTTACCCTTACGCCGACAGCGGTCGCGAAGGTCCGGGAGATCATGGCGACCCAGGATCCGCTCCCGGCCGGCTTGCGCATCGGTGTCGTAGGCGGCGGATGCTCCGGCTTCCAGTACTCCATGTCGTTTGAAAACCAGGCGGGCATGATGGACAAGGTTTTTCGCTTCGACGACATGAAGGTCTTCGTCGACGCCACCTCGCTCATGTACCTGAATGGCTGCGTGGTCGATTACGTGGAGACGCTAGAGGCCGCCGGCTTCAAGTTCGAGAACCCAAATACCAAGAGCACCTGCGGTTGCGGCTCCTCTTTCAGCGCATAGGCTGCCTGCGTTAGCATCTTGAAGAGGTTCAGAAGGGCTCCGTTCGCGGAGCCTTTCGCTTTTAGAGGACATACTCAGTGCAGGGGAGCAGTAATTACCTCGGCTTCCGGCGCGCGCTCGCGCGAGCGAAAGCGAAACGGATTGAAGTCCGTCCGCACGTCAAATGCATCCACCTCTTCTGAACGCTTGAGCCCATGCACTACCGCATAGGTCAGCGGCGTGGCCAGGACTTCGTAGACCACCTTGGCCACATACGAGGAGACGATCACTTTGCCGATCGTGCTCCACGGCGTTCCCCAGAAGGCGATCGTGATCACCAGCGCCGTATCCACCGCCTGCCCGGTCACCGTTGAGCCAACGGTACGCGTCCACAGCCAGCGTCCACCTGTGAGCAGCTTCAGCTTGGCCATAGTGTAGGAGTTGGTGAACTCGCCCGCCCAGTAGGCAATCAAACTCGCGACGGCGAAGCGCGGCACCAGTCCGAAGACGATGGCGAAGGCCTGCTGGTTGTGCCAGTCCGGCGCTGGCGGCAATGCGACCGCGATGGCTCCGAAGATGGACAGGAGGCCCATGGCCAGGAAACCCATCCAGATGGCCCGGCGCGAAGCCGCGTAGCCGTACACCTCGGTAAAGATGTCGCCAAAGATGTACGTGATGGGGAAGAGCAACTGCGCGCCGCTCAACTTCAGCGGGCCCACCTGGCATATCTTTGGGCCCACGAGGTTGGAAACCAGGAGCACCACCACGAAGACGATGGTGAGCGTGTCGAGGTATTTGAATCGGCGCATTCGTACTTGCGTTATAGCAGATCGTTAGAGCAGATCGAGGTTGCGCGGGCGCTTTGACACACCCCGGAGCCCTTGCTAGAGTCAAAGGGTGCGAGCGCCCGCTCGCCTGCTCACGCGAGCACCGCGTCCCCGTCGTCCAGTGGCCTAGGACACCGCCCTTTCACGGCGGTAACACGGGTTCGAATCCCGTCGGGGACGCCAATGTAATCAATAACTTACAGGTTTACAGCCCCGAGCCGACGCAAACATATCAAAATAAGATCAAAATTGCGGGTCAGTCAATGCCCTGCCCATTGCGGCTGCCGAGTGCGACTGAATCTTGCGGCAAGCCTTCAAGACTTGTTCATTCTTTCTCGACGGGAGGCATGATAATAGCTCTCAAGCGTCGTGTATCCGCCCGTAAACTTCTCGCTGTGTCGCATAACACCTTGGCTGACTCAGCCAACACAGCGGATTTCTGTCGAAGCTGTATTGCACGGTCTACCGCAGTCTTCCAGTTATCGGGACTGTCGAGGAGACCCATGCGGCTGAGGTGCTGTTACGAACAGGTTAGATGTACGCCAGACTGCGCCTGCTCACCGCGAACAGAGGCAACCTCTAGCTTACCGGCGGGTCACTTTTAAGCCGATTTCAGTTTGCCGGATGGAGAGTCTCCGGAGGGCAGTTTGCCGGAGGTTTTGGCAAACTGAAAACTTGGCAAACTGAACTCTTCCCATTGACTCTAAGTTGCTGATTCCATTGTGTTCGCCAGTTTGCCGTACCCTATTTGGCAGACTGGCAAACAGGTTCCACCATGCTGTTTGCCGCTTTCTCGCCACCCTATAGGTGGCGAACTGGCAAACTGGAACCCCGCTTTCGAGAAGAGACCATCACATAAGCATGGGTAGAGAAGGAGGCTCTACGGCAGTAAGCCTCTGGGCATTCTTCTCACCTTGAAGCGACTGAATGAGGCCAGAAGCGACTCCATCGTCAATGAACTGTCGCACCTTGCCGCGATTGAATCCTTTACCGATTGCCAACTTCTCAAACTCTGATTTGAGGCAAGCCGGATTCGCTTGTAGCATGGCAAGCAAGTCGGTTCTCAGCGCATCCGGTGAGTTGAGACAGGTAAATGTTCCACTCTCATACGACATGCTTGGCACATCGATCACAGTGAACCGCGCCTTGAATGTGGTTAGGTTCAAATTGGTCAAACGCGCTCCACCATAGTTTCTAAGTACATAACCGACATCGATACCGGCTTTGAAGTCGCTCGAACCGCGATATTCTTGTGTGCTTTCGCCTTTGCCGGTGTGGTGCAGCACCACAACTGCGGCTCCCAGATTTGCCAAGTCTCGTAGCTGCTGCATGAATGCCCGTACATCGTTCGAGCTGTTCTCACTACCTTGGAAGAATGCAATTAGAGAATCAACGAAAATGACCACCTTCCCGTTACTTTTTACCCATTCCACGATGGCAGGATCACCCGGCAAGGGCACTTCGCCATTCAGGTGCGAACCGTAGTATTTGAAGTTGCCGCCATCGTTGACTTTGAGCCGTCTGAATCTCTCCTGAGCGACTGGCAAAGAGTTCTCACGATCCAAATACAGACACTTGACGACAGAATGCGCGGGTCTCGACAGGAACATGTGACCGCTAGCAATGTGATCGGCTGCGGCAGTGATGAATGACGATTTGCCGGAACCGGCATCGCCCGAAATCATGGTGATGGCACCAAAGGCGATCAAATGCGGCACTGCCCATTCGATGTCTCGTGAATCGAAGGAAAACACGCTGGGAATGCTGTCGATGGAAAAAGGGAGCGGGCTTGCTTCCGTGCTCTGCGTCATCCTCCTTCTCAACTCGATTCCATCCGTATCAGAGACAATGGGTAGAGCGGGACGCGGTTGCGACATGCCCTTTTGCAAGCCGCTTTGCAACGTCGCCCATGCTTCTGTGTCGCCATCCTTAGCGCGGTAGCCGTTTGCGGCACATGCTTCCCATAATGCTGACTCGACTGTTGTCTGTTCGATCCAACCCGCTGCGATCATCTCGCCAAGCGGTAATGCGGCAGAGTTCAAGGCCACGTTGCGACCGTTGGAAACCGCAGCCAGGGTGCTGGCGTGATCGCGTAGAGCCTTCGCCGCAACACTACGTTCATGCTCAGTCGCAGATGGGCGCGAACTGGGGAGAGAAGGGACAGAAACCGGGCTGGGAGCCTTCGCTTGCGCTTCAGTAGGCTTGGCTCCAATCGGTGAACCGCAGGCGCTTAGGAAGGCTCCTAGTGCGGCCTCTGTAATGGGCCGCAGCATCGAAGCAGGGTAGGGAGCTGGATCGCCGTTGAGCCACTGATACTCGCTCCCGTCCGGATGAAAGCCAGCAAAGACGAACTGTTGCCCTTGTCCTAGAGCCTCGACACTTCCCCTTGTGCCTGATACTGTTACTTTCTTTGGTGTGCCTTCGGCAGCCCGGTACAGCATCATGCGCCGGGAACTGTTGCCGTGAACTCTTACCGGCGCGAGTCCAAGCATCTCGACAGCTAACGCTTCGACCTTTGCGGCTATGGCTGCGTCGTCTATATCCACGTCTATGGCACGGAGACCGTCACAGAGGATGCCGGTGTTCAGAGCTTCCCCTGTGGGCATCGTCAGACTTGCTTCCGGTGGGTTTTGTCTCGCTCTATTTGGCCAGTCCGCGCCAACGGGTCTCTTTCCTCCTGTTTCGACTGCGACAGGCCGGTATCCCGATTGGGCCAACTGCTTACGCAGCGCCAGCACTTGCATTGTGTTTGCATTCACTGAACGCGCCCGGCAGTGCCTGTTTCTCCGTACATGCATCCTGTAGGAGCAACATCCACTTCTGAAACTCGCTCCAATCCATCCCTTCTCTGCGGTGGCATTCTGCGACTATCGAAGCGATTGCCGCGTCAGACGCCACATCTGCCCATTCCGCTGGTTTGCGATAGATGGCTTGGAATGGTGGAGTATTGCCCCTCCAGAGCGATTGCACCTGGTGCACTTCAATACCGATCTGTGAGACCTGTAACCATAGCTTCGGGCGGCGATACCAGACAGATTGGAAACGCATTTGTGGTGTCGGATCGAACTCATCGCAGATTGCTGAACGAATCAGGAAGCGGCGAACAGGGTTGCGGCAAAGAACTCACAATCGGCTTTGTAGCCGAGCAAGTAGTTGTTCGTTGGTGTGTAGAGGCGAACGACTTAGAATCCATCGGTGGAGCAAGAAGGCTTTCGATCACGGATATCAGGGGATGCGTCAAAGAGCACCGCCGTCCTTCTGAGCGGCCTTTAGTCCATCGGCTGACATGTTTGCGGCCCACTGCCTGAGAGATTCGGTACAGACTAGGCGGCGGCGACCTGTACGAACGGAGCGGATAGCGCCACTAGAGATCAAGGTGTAAAGGTAAGTGCGTCCGACCCCGATATGGCGTGCCGCTTCGATGACGGATAAGAAGAGAGGCGTATTCATAGTTGGCTCCTTAGAGGATAAGCAGAGGTTCGGTGTCGTCTAGATATAAGTATACACACAATTTGAACCTTAGCACACTCTATGCTATGTTGACAGTGAGAGAAGATAAATCTATGGTAAGTGCAAAGCAGAGATATACGGGTAGAAAAGAGATATAATAGCGAATCACGCGGCGTGAGTGATCTTGAAAGAGCTAAGACAAGTGGCTGCTCGAATCAAGAAACTAGAGCACTGCCGCATCGCTATTGAGCCTGGTTACAGGAGGAGGTTGCCCTGAACTGCTGCGCGCCGACAGGAAGCGAACGTACATGTCAGCGAAGAGGCAGGAAACTGTGCGCAGATTGGGAAGAAGTGTAAACGAGAGTCGGAAACGATCTCAGTGCAGATGAGCGGATATTGTGGGACGCTGACGTAGAACTAGTCAACAATAGATTCGCAGCAGATAAGCTACCTATTAGCTTAAGGAACGTCGCTGACTAATAGAGGAACAGAGATTGCGTTTGGTAACTTGATAAGATAGAGCAAACTGAATTATAGAGTACAGACCGCAGACGTGGATGGGGAAGAGACGAGCAACATAAGAAACAGCATACTTGACAAGGCAAGTATTGGAATTTTCCGCTACTAAGGAAGAGCGTTGGGATGGACGTAAGATAGAGAGCATAATGAAGTGGCAGTCAAGGAACAGAACAACGTTGTAGCGGATATGCCGTTGGAGTGGGATAAGATACCGCAGTTCGTACAAGCGAATTCTAAGCAAAGCTGAGGAGTAGCAATGCCCGATACAGAAGAACAGACACCGAATACAGAGAAGCCGAGCTTGCCACACTTCGGCAAGTGAAGTCCGAGCTTTTAGAGAAAAACCGGAAGCTGAAGACAAAGGTGGAAGAGCTGGAGTCTGCCCATGCTGCTTTGCAGTCGCAATTGGCTGAGACGCAGGAGACGCTTACAGATGTGCGCGTCAATCAGCCACTCCGCAAGATGGCCGCAGAGATTAGCGATGTACCAGAGCTATGGCTGTCAGAGTTTGAGAAGGTGTACAAGCTGCAACCAGAGGGCGACACGCTGCTAATCACTACACAGGAAGGAAAGACAGTCAACGGCAAGGATGGCAAGCCGATACCATTTTCGCCGCAAGGATTATTCGGCATCACTGCTGCTGAGGCTTATACCGATGGCTCGAAAGCCAGTGATGCGGCTAAGAAGTTCAAAGCGATAACCCGCTATTTCGGGCCTTCCGGCGGTATCTCTTCCTATGGGCGGCGCTCTTCTCTTTCGAATGTGCAAGAGCCTGCTAAAAAAGATGCACCACTAACCTTTGGATTGAGGTAGAGTCTCTATGTGAGATGTTGTCTGCGGTAGCAGCTCATAGCGCAGTCGCGCACCCTTCCAGCTTCACCCCGTCTCAGTCGAGACGTTCGGAGACCAGTCGGTCTAACCGAATTTCCTAGATCAACCAATCTTTGAATGAGGTTAGACCGCCATGGCTGTAACACAGCTATCTGATGTTGTCATTCCTAGCGAGTTTACTGCTTACACAGTGCAGAACTCTGTAGTGTCAACCGCACTCTACCGCTCTGGCGTAGTCACGCAGAATGGGGAGATGCAATCGCAGTTACATGCCGGAGCACAATCCTTCACAGCGCCATTCTGGAATGATCTGCCGGATGTAGAAGCGGACATCACTAGTGATGATCCGACGGTAATGTCTGTGCCGCAGAAATTCACCAGCGGAAAACAGATTGTCAGAAAAGCATTCCTGCATCAATCCTGGTCGGCTATGTCGCTTGCTTCGGAACTTGCCGGTAGTGATCCGTTGTTGGCTTTGAGAGATCGGGTTGTGAACTATTGGGATCGCCAGATGGAGATGCGTCTAGTCGCCACACTGAACGGGATAGCACAAGGCAACATCCTCAACAGTAATGGCGATATGGTGTACAACATTGCTGCGACGGGGGGTGCTACTCCAGCAGCGAATAACATTTTCAGCGCAACCGCCGTGATCGATGCTGCACTGACGAATGGTGACCGGCTAGACGACTTCAAGGCAATCGCAATGCATTCGCAGGTCTATGGGTATGCACTGCGGAATGATGAAATCCAGTTCATCCGGCAAGTCAAGGCTCACAAATAAAAACATACCGGGGAATGGCTGTCATCATTGATGACGGGCTTACTCCGGCAAGTGGCGTATACACGACGGTGTTGTTTGGTAGTGGAGCACTTGGTTACGCAGTCGCAGAGCCTCGCGTTGCGCCGGGAACGGAAATCTACAACCTTCCCATGGCTGGTAATGGTGGTGGTCAGCAGACATTGCACAGTCGCATCAACTGTGCTTTGCACCCGCTAGGCTTCCAATGGGTAGAAGGAACGATTGCCGGTGAGTCACCCGCAATGGCCGATCTGTCGCAAGCTGCCCATTGGTCGCGTGTCGTGCAACGGAAGGCCGTCCCACTCGCGTTTCTCCTTAGCAACTAGCTGAGGTACGGGAGCACGCCTCCGGGTGGCGCTGCTCCCTATCTTTTACTTATGCCAGCCATACGCAAACATCCACCAAAGAATGCAGCCGAAGAGATACGCGCACTCGCTGCTACCGGCTTCAGTCTGGTTGGCATCTCTGCGCACTTCGGCATCGGGCTTTCGTTACTGAACCGATGGTTGGAAGAGCATCAGGCTTTGAGCGAAGCACTGTCGCAGGGCAGGGAACAGGAACGGCAAGCACTGCACAATGTTCTGTACAAGCTCGCTGTCGAAGGCAATGACAAGGTTGCCGCCATGTTCCTGTTGAAAGCTCGCCACGGCTACCGTGAGGGCGACCAATCGGAACAGGCTAACCGCGTCTCTGTGGTGTTCAACATCCCCGGCGCTTTGACGCCGGAACAGTACAAGGTGATCGATGGCAACGGCAGCAACACAGACAATCGAGCTAAACAGCTTCCAGCAACAACTACTAGCCGTTCCTGAGAGCTTCGACCTGTTTCTAGGCGGTGGCAGGGGTGGCGGGAAGAGCTACGGTCTCGCTTTGCTGGCGTTGCGACATGCAGAGCAGTACGGCCATCGAGCACGCATCCTGTACCTTCGCAAGACCTACAAGGGCATGGCCGACTTCGAACTAGTGACAAGGGAGCTATTTGGCATTGTCTACGGTGGAGCGGCAAGGTTCAATGCAACGGAGGGCATCTGGCGCTTTCCCAACGGCGCTTACCTCGAATTGGGCCAGCTTGAGAGTCCAGCCGACTATCAGAAGTATCAGGGACGCTCTTTCACTCTGTTGCTGCCTGATGAGGTCGGACAATACACCACTCCCGATCTGCTCGACATCATGCGTAGCAATCTACGGGGCGCTAAAGACATTCCCATCCGTGTTGCCATGGCTGCGAACCCAGGTGGGCAAGGTCATGCGTGGCTAGCAAAGCGGTATGTGTTCAAGGGTGCTCCGTGGAAGCCGTTCCTTGAGCCAAAGAGCAAGCGACAATGGGTTTACTGCCCATCCACCTTCGCAGGAAACAGCCTCATTGACCGGCAGCAATACCGGGATCAACTCGAATCCAGTTGCCCGGATGATCCAGAGTTGTTGAGAGCTTGGACTGATGGCGATTGGGCGGTGAATCGCGGTGCTTACTTCGCCATGGTATTGGACGAAAGCCGGAATGCAGTAGACCCATGGGAAGAAATACCGGAAAGTTGGGGCAGGTGGCTGGCGCATGACTTCGGCTCTGCGGCTCCCAGCGTGACATACCTGATTGCAAGATCGCCCGGTGAAGAGGTCAACGGTTTGTATTACCCGCGCAACTCGCTTGTTCTGGTGGATGAGCTTGCGGCTGTAAACGCGACAATCTCACAACCGGGCTTGGCTGGACAGCCAGCATTACTGCTGAGGCGATCAAAGAACTTTGCAAGCGTTGGGAAGTGCAGCCAAAGGGTGTTGCAGACGATGCTTGCTTTGCCCGGATCGGATCAAGCAACGGCTCGATAGCGGAAGAGTTCTCTTCCCATGGTGTGTACTTCCAACCGGCTAGGAAAGCGGATCGCATTACCGGCTGGCAACGTATGAAACGGATGCTGGCCGATGCAGGGAAGCCGGACAAGCCGGGATTGTATGTCAGTCGCGCTTGCGAATACTGGTGGGCAACAGTGCCGTATCTAGGCCGCGATATCAAGCGAGTCGAAGATGTCGATAGCTCTGGAGCGGATCATGCCGCAGATGCTTGCCGCTATGGGTTGCTGGCTCAGGAGTGGAATGTGCGAGTGATGCCGCTGGAATTTGCTCGGTGACAGGCAACACAGATGCTTGCGCCTATGGATTCTCGGCTCAAGGATGGCCGGGAACGGTGCAGTTCGTGTTCCTACGGTTAAGTGCTCACTTTTGAGAACGCAAGGGACCGATTGGGTTTGCTTGTATCGCATCAATCGCAAACGAGATGTCGGTTGCGATTATGAAGCCAGAGTTGACATTAACTTGAACCGTCGGTTGCGGCTGATGCGAGGCTCTCGCTTTCTTCGACGCTGAAGCGGGATTGACATTCTTGTTCGGCACAGTCTCGACCCTCAGGACCTCTGCAGGTTCAACGTGGTAACTCGAAACGACAGCCATTACTCGCTGCTCCTCGCCGATCGGAAGATGACAGGACCGCCAGAGAATCCTTTGTTATTGATGCCGTCGAGAACCCATGTTGAGCGATTGAGGATGTGCAGAAATCGTGCAATGTTTGATGAATGGCATGAGGACTGAACCGCCGCTTAACTGTGCGCGCCAGCTCTCGCCATACGAGAAACCCGAGGAACTCACACTCACCACCTAACGGCGCTCCCTGCGTACCTGCCTTCGACGCTCAGAACATTGTTCGGAAGGATCGGTGTTTTGGCCGCCAGGACGACGATATCGATGTCCTTCCCCGGATCTATAACTGTAAACGTTTCATCTACCCATTGTTCCCCTTTCGCACCAGGAGTCCAGAGAGCTTCACCCTTACAGTTTTATCGGTGATCTCTCCGACAGGGAGGTGAGCCGCACCAGTCAGAACGTGCTTCGCTGTAATCCAATACTCACGTCCGTTCACATCGATTGAGAATGCCGTACCGCGCTCGTTAACAGATGTTTGGATCAAAACTGTACGGTACAAAATCTCAGTTACGGGGGCCACAAACTGCGCGTGAAGGCTTCGGACAGTCGAAAAAACAAAGGCAGATACAATCAGAAGGCGAAGAACAAGTCGCATTCCATATATGTTAAATGACTTCGTTCGCATTCGTTTTGAGCAGCGATATCGGAGCATCGCTAGTTGCTGTCCAATCTTGTGGCATTTTGATAACGGGAGTGATCCAGAGTGAAGCAATGCCGCCGCTAAACTCGCGGAGCCTGCCGCTACCGGGACCTAAGCCGTCGCCTGCACATGCCCCGCAAACGCCAGCAAAGGGGCTTTCCCGCTCTCCCCATTGTCCTCTGAGGCTATCGGGCCGTCCGGAGGCTCAGGACGCGCTCAGAAAGCCGAAAGAGGGTAGCGTGCGCTGGATGGTCTGCCGCTTGTACGCGTCTCCAAGGTGTGCGTAATGCCGCTCTGTGATGCGCGTGCTCTTGTGTCCAAGTTGATCGGCAATGAACTTCATTGGTGCGGCATTCATGGCAAGCTGTGACGCATAGGTGTGTCGCAGGATGTGAAACGTCACCTGTTCCAACCGAGTCGCTTCGCACGCGGCATCCATTGGCCGCTTCTGTTCTGAGTCGCCCCACGGCTTGCCGTTGGATCGAACGAACATGTGTTGCTTGCTGCTCTTACCACGGGTGAGCTGTTCGAAGAACGCCACGCCTTCCGCATTTAACAAGACATGCCGCGCTTCGCCATTCTTTGACTTGGCGATGAATAGGCTCTCATTGTTGCGATCAAATGAGGCAACTTCCATTGCCTTTAGCTCACCATAGCGGCAACCCGTTAGCAATGCCGCTTGCACCAAGAGGGCGAAATCAGGAGCGGATGCGGTAACGAGCGACTGTGCCTCTTGCGGGGTCAGGAAGCGCACCTTTGGCACATCCACGTTGCGGAACGGCTTGACGTTGACCCATGCCGCGTTGCTGGCGACGTGATGCGTTTCGAGTGCGTAGTTCAATGCGGCCTTCAGTGTGGTCAGGACACGGTTCGCCGTGGCTTGCCGTGCGCGTACCGCATCCTCATCCGTTGAATCGAACACACGGAATGCTTGCGGCTTGCCGACTTTGGAACGGACACGCGGGGCAGCCGTTTGCAGTTCGTCGCGCCATGTCTTCAGCTTCCCATGTGTCAGCTTATTCAGGTCAATGCTGCCGAGCATGGGCAGAATGTGTGCCTGTGCCACGATGCGGGTTCGTACAAGCGGCTTGCGCTTGCCGCGTTCCCGTTCCGTGATGTAGTCCTCGATTGCTTGCGCGACCGTATATGGGCCAGTCTGAACATTTCCAGCATCTTCTTGTGCTCTACGCTGGAACCATACTCGCGCCTGTTCCTGTGCCTGATCGAATGACAGCACGGCTGTACCGTCCGCGTCGGCATAGTCATCGGCACTGCCTAGCGGCTTGAAAGCTGTATTTAGTACCGCTCTCATGGCGTCTGGCAATCCATGTGCCACCCTTTGCACCTTTGCGGTAGCCGAGTGACAGCCCTTTGAGCAACTTGCTGTAGTACGGCTGCGGGTGTTGCAGCAGTGGTCGCCGTGATGAGCGACTGCGCAATTTGGCATCCTGTGCCAGTCTCGACATGTCAAAATAATATCAAAAAAACGGGTGTGAACGCAAGCGAATAATGGCGTACAATCAAACCCATGGAAGCAAGCCGTAACCGCGTAAACATTGATCATTGTGAGCATTCGTCATTGTTCGCCATCGTCCACGGAGACCCTGCGTTATACCTCTTTCACGGCGGTAACACGGGTTCGAATCCCGTCGGGGACGCCAGTAAGCTTTCCATCTTCCATGTTCCCTATAGCAGAGGAGGACTGGCACGGTTCTTCATGTGCGCTGTCTTAGCCCGAGCACTGCAATACTGAGCCGACTGTGCCATCCTGCGATTGCCTGATAACAGCGAACTGCGCCCGATACATGAGCAGATGGAATTGTGACCGGGACTTAAGTGACAGATCGAATCACGGCGGCAATGCGGTGTAAGTTTGTGGTGTGCGACCCGTAAACAAAGATCTTTTGTGCCCTCAGTACGGTCTACCTGTTATCGCGTATCGCAGCACGCGCCTCACCGCGCCATGGTGCAGGCTGGCCGGCGCACTGATGCTTGGCTTGATTGTGGCAGCAGGGCCGCCCATCGCTATCGCCATCGGACAGGAAAGCAAATCGCAGCAGAGGGCCGATAAAGCCCACACGATGGAGATCGAGGCCGCCCAGAAGGCGGCGGAAGCGTGGCTGCAGGTGCAGGACCGCGAGCAGTACGAGGCGAGTTGGAAGGCGGCATCCAGCTATTTCCAGCAACAGGTGCCACAAACGGCATGGGTTCGCCGGATGAATGCGGTGCGCAAGCCGCTGGACCCCGTTCTAAGCCGGACCCTCAACACTGCGGAATACAAGAAGGAACTGCCCGGACTGGCGCGTGGTGTCTATGTCGCCCTGGTTTGGGAGACGGCTTTCCGCGACGGGCATCCCAGCCTGGAAAGTTTGGTGATGAAGGAAGAAAACGGGCAATGGAAGATGGTAGGCTACGCTGCGCAATAAAGGCGCATAGAGGAACTTACTCCCAATATGCTGTTTAAGAGCTGGCCAAATTCACCGTGGCTTGAACAGCGGCATGAGAGATCAGGCAGTGCGGGCCATCGGTTGATCAAGGGTTTGCTGCACCAGGGCCAGGAGCGCATCGGGCGCAAACGGCTTTAGACGAAAGAGAACGTTCAGGCCTTCATAGGCCATCTCGGCATCCGGCAGGCCACTTAATACAAGAATGGGTAATGAGACGCTGCGATTCCGCAGTTCGCGCACCATCTCCGGGCCATTCATTTCCGGCATCAGATGATCGGTGATGATCATGCGAAAGGGCTGGTCATTGTTGTCGGCAGGAAAGTGTTCCAGGGCGCGCGCACCGTTTTCGGCTACTTTGACCGAACGGCCAGCCTTCTCGAGAATCATCCGTCGCGTTGCCGCCTGGATAGGATTGTCATCAACCAGCAGGATATTTGCACTCATCTTCAGGCGGGAATACATTTAAAAAAGGGATGAAAGCACATCGTGTTGAGTTGCCTCTGGACCGTGAAAACGTTTTACTTTCGCTTGGTGTTCGTCGGCAATACGTCATTAGTTGTAAGCCGGCGTAATCTCTAATCCACATGGAGGCGGTGCTGCATCGCTTCCAGGCTGATGCCCTTGGTTTCAGGATACAGAAACAGTACCAGAAAAAATTGCAGAGCCATCATGGACCCGAAGAATATAAATGGGTACGCGCCGGAGTTCCGCGCAAGGATCGGAAAAATAAGGGAGATGATCGCATTCAGCACCCAGTGCGACGAGCTCCCCAGACTCTGCCCCTTGGACCGGACGCGGGTGGGAAAGATCTCGGCGATATACACCCAGGTCACCGCGCCTTGCGAACTGGCGAAGCAGGCGATGTAGGCCATGAGCAGCCAGACCAGCCAGTTCTGATGGCTATGCGTCCAAAAAATAGCCGAAACGCCTCCCAGGCAGATCGTTAGCCCAACACAGCCGACCAGCATCAGCCACTTACGTCCGACCTTGTCGATGATGGACATGGCGATCAACGTGAAGACCAGGTTGGTGGCGCCTACGGCCACAGCCTGCAGGTCGGAGTGGCGCGGGTCGAACCCGGCTTTGGCAAAGATGTCATTCAGGTAGTACAGGATCGCGTTGATGCCCGAGAGCTGATTGAATGCCCCTGTGATGATCGCGAGCATGATGGGAAAGCGGTACTTCCGTTGGAACAAAGGCTCGCTCGACCGCTCCAGGTGGATGGAGTCGATGATCTCCTGGAGTTCGGCTTCACTGTTGGGGCTGCCGGTCAGTTCCAGCACCTCTCGCGCTTCCGTAGTCCGGCTCTGTGTTACCAGCCAGCGCGAAGAGCGCGGTATGCCGAAGAGCATGACCAGAAAGAAGATTGCTGGCAAGGCGGAGATGCCGAGCTGCCATCGCCATTCGTGAATGCCGGTATGCGCAAGGCCGATCAGGTAGTTGGAAAAGTAAGCCAGCAGGATACCGACAACGATGTTGATCTGAAAGGTACCGACGAGCCGGCCGCGTATCTTGGCTGGCGCGAGCTCCGAGATGTACATCGGGCCAAGCACGGAGGAGCCGCCGATGCCGAGGCCGCCGAGAAAGCGGAAGACCAGCAGGGCCGGCAAGTTCCAGGCAAACGCACAACCTATCGCAGAAACGACATAGAGCAGCGCCATAGCCCGCAAGCTGTCTCGCCGTCCGTATTTTTCTCCTGGCAGACCGGAAAAGATTGCCCCCAGTACCGCGCCGACCAATGCAGCGGAAACCGTGGCGCCCAGTCCACGGGGCGAGAGATGGAAGTAGGGAACCAGCGTGCGCGTGGTGCCGGAGATGACAGCGGTATCGAACCCAAACAGCAGTCCGCCCAAGGCACCCACAATCGTGCTGCGTAAAAGATAACGATTCATTCTCATGTGCGACGAATGTTGGGGATAGTAGCACGCCGCCGTCGGCATTGACACGCGGTGGGCATACGAAGGGGTGGCCTGAACGCCTACCGCTTCATTCTGCCGCTTTCGCAATCAAGCCGAAGCTATCTATAAGCGAGACCTGCCGAAGCGAGGCCGGTCGCCAGAACGGCTCCTTGGAGGGGTGTTGTCAATCCGTCGAAAGACGTGGTGAATCAGACTGCACCAGCGGATATCGCCCTCGATGCTTTTTTAGCCGCGGCAATCACCGCCTCCACCTTTTGTGGCGCGGACTGATACGTGTTCTCGACGAACGACACTGTGGGCAGGTCAAAGGTGTCGAGCAGGTCACTGAGATCGTAAGGAACGAAACCGAGCTCGTGGACGCCAGTGGAGCCGCGGCTCGGTTCCCCGAGCGACAGATGGGCAAAGCGCCGTTGGTATCTCCTGCTCCAGCCGGTGGGGCCGTCGGGCGTTTGCGACATGGGAATAATCGGAAGGGAAAGGTCGAACCAGGATTCTGTGGCAAGCAGGAGGTCGGGCTTGCGGCTGCGGAGCGCATCGGCGAGGGAGCGCAGCCCGGCAAGTGGATTGTAGCGCAGGTCATTGTCGCCGCTTGGCTGAGTATCGAAGAAGTTGCCATCGAAGCCGTAAGTGGCATTCAGGTCACCGACTTGGTGAATCAAGTGGTCGCGCCAGCCGGGAGCACCGGGGTTGAGCCAGACACCGCCCTCGACGCCGGCCCGGATCTCGGCCCAGTCCACCTGGTAGCCACGCATCGGGCTCCAATCCAGTCCGCCAGGCAATGCATGGAAACCGGAGTCGGCGCCCCACTGCGCGAAGCCGGGCAGGCGCATATCCGAACCATTGCCGGCGAACATTGCCATCACATGAGCGCCGCGTTCATGCGTGCCCTGGACAAGGCGTCTGAGGCCATCGGCGCTGCCCATGCGATCGTCTGGGCGGCTGTCACCGTACTGGCGGTAGTAGCGTCCTTCCCATCCGGCGAGGAAGAAGAGAACGCGCTTGCCCGCAATGCGGTCGGTCACCCAGCGAACCGACTCGAGCATCTGGCCGTAGTCATTGAATATGTACCCGCTCCAGTGCATGCCGTGCAGGGTGACAACAAGATCGATCTCACGCGCCCAGGGCGGCACATCCGTGCGATCTTCCCACCGCTTCAGGCCGGCTTCGCGTTCGAGCAGTTGCATGTGTGCGTTGATGGCGTCGCCGATCGTGGTATTGCGACGGAGTTGCCAGGCTGGCGCCTCGAAACTGGGACTGAGATGCATCGCATCCTGCTCCACAATCAATTGCGCTTCTATGCCGTCTCCCTGAAGTTGCGCGCCGAAGCGTTTGGGTGTGTGTGTCGGGTCGAGACAAGAGAAGGCGATACCGCGTGTTTCGTTCCCTAGAAACCAGACCGGCATGCCCCCGGTATAGGCGGGGTAGTTGGAGGTCACGCCTTCAGGCGTCACCGGGGCGAAGTTGGGCGTGACCTGCCAGCCAGTGTGGCCGAAAGCCGCCGCCGGGAGCCGGTGGACGCGGACTTTGATGCAGCGGATGTTCTCCACCGCGGTTGCCGTGGTACGCAGGGTGACGATATCGCCGTCGACGACCGCCTCTGCCGTGAACGATCCATCAGCGGGTTGCTGCTGACCGGGCCAGGAAAGGCGGGAAGCCTTCATCGTCCAACGGTTGCCTTCGTGCTGTTGCATGATGCTGTGAGCATCGAGCGAAAAGGTGTTCTCAATCGGGCCGTTGGTGAAGACCTGAAAACTGAGGGAATAGCCCGCCATCTCGATGCGCGGATCGCGATTATCGAAACTCCAATACATGGGTCGCGGAATCGTCCACCCGGCAGCCGACGTAGAGAACCGGGTAAGTGGATCGCTCGGGTTGGAAGTCGCGGCGAGCGCGCGGTGGCGCGCTGCAATGTGCATAGCCGGCATTGCAGCGGCAGTGGTAGTTAGAAAGCTGCGACGATCCATACGCGGCAGTGTACCGGTTGCGCGCGCCAGCCGGTAGAACATGACGGAGCGGAAGCAGGAGATATCGACGGGGACTGTGGCCTTCACACCAGACACAGCTTCGCTGACCGGGATTTTTCGTTTGAGCGGCCCACTTCTGGCATACTCTGCTGAAGCTTCTCGTCTTGAACGCTAATGCCGCAATCCGGTGCTTCCTTGATATGTCGATGCGTTCTGCTCTGGGGGATGCTGAATTTTGTGCAGCTCTTGCCGGCGGTGGATTCCGCTCCGCCGATGCTGTCGAATGCCGAAATCCGCGCGCTGCTGGTGGAGCGTGTAGACACTGAGAGACAATCGCTCGGCATGGTTGCCGGCGTAGTCACGTCAGATGGAAGTCGCTTCGTCTCTTATGGCCGCCTGAGCCGGGATGAGCGCTCCGCGCCGGATCAGGACACAGTTTTCGAGGTTGGTTCAGTCACGAAGGTCTTTACCGGTCTGCTGCTGGCCCAAATGCTTCAGTCTGGACAAGTGCGGCTGGATGACCCTGTGGCTCGCTACCTGCCCGGCCGCGTTCACCCGCCAGCCGGGCATGGCAAGGAGATCGAGTTGGTAGATCTGGCGACGCAAAGCTCGGGCCTGCCGTGGTGGCCCCCACGGCCGCCGTATGCCGATCCGCATGACCCGTTTGCTCACTACACGGTGCAGCAACTGTTTGACGCGCTCGGGACAACCCATCTCGCGCACGATCCGGGAACGGCTTATGGCTACTCGAACTTCGGCTTTGGAGTGCTGGGGCAGGCGCTGGCCAATCGCTCCGGCGAGCCCTACGCGGAGATGGTCCGCACACGGATCACGGAGCCGCTCGGGATGAGAAGCACCGGCGTCGCACTGAGCGCAGCAATGCAAAGCCGGCTGGCTCCCGGGCATACTGCGCGGCTGCGCCCGGCGGAACACTGGCAGATGGGCGCCCTGGCCGGAGCAGGCGGGCTGCACTCTTCCGCGCATGACCTCCTGCTGTTTCTAGCAGCTGAGCTTGGGCTTATCCGGACGCCGCTCGCCTCCGCCATGACGTACCAACTGCAGGCGGTGCGGCGGAAGACGGATACGCCTGGCATGGAGATTGCACTGGCATGGCGAATTTCGCGTATGCCGCATGGAGAGGTGGTGTGGCACTCGGGCGGCACCGGCGGCTTTGCCGCGTTCATCGGCTTAGACCCGCAAGCCCGGCGCGGCGTGGTGGTGCTGAGCAACGCAGCCAATGAGGTCAGCGACCTTGGAATGCACCTGCTGGACAGTTCGGTGCCGCTGCGGCCACCTGTGGAAAAGAAGCACTGAAATCCGTCCAGCTCGCCCGTAGAATTCCGGAAGGAACCCAGAAGAGTAATAGCGATCCGCGGCGGAAAACCTCCGAAACCGGTACGTGTGTCTTGAAGTCTGGTTCAAGAACACGGTATACACAGTGCGCCGGGTCTTCTGTCTCGCCCGGATAGCCCTTCCGCAGACCGGAAGAAAGCTCCGAAGGAGAAGATCGTGGCAAGCATTGAAGGACGCGAGGTAATGGACATCCGCCAAGCGGCGGAATACCTGGGAATCAGCGCCGATACCCTGTACCGGTATGCGTCGGAAGGCTTCGTTCCGGCCTTCAAGCTGGGCAACCGCTGGCGCTTCCAGCGTTCGCGGCTCCATGAGTGGATGGATCAGCAATCGGCTGAAAGCGCCGCGCAGGCTCGGGCCGCGAATGCGGAAAGCGGGGAAGCGAGGGCGCCGGCAAAGCCGGTAGGCTCTGTCCGTCCAGGGCGACCTAGGAAGCCAGCGCGGGCCGGGGAACGCGGATAATCATCCCGTTCCTCTGATATATCTAGCGCAGGATGAACCACACGCTACATTTGCGCATGGTGCGGCGCGCCATGCGCGCCCAGAATGTCGATGCGCTGCTCGTTACTCATCTTCCGGACGTCCGGTACCTGACCGGATTTACTGGCTCGAACGCAGCCGTTTGCGTCACAGCAAGCCGCGCGGCACTGTTCACCGACGGACGCTATACGCTCCAAGCCAGGGAACAGGTCAGCACCATGCGCATCGTCATCGCAAAAAAGTCGGCCCTTGCCGAGGCTTGCGTATGGCTCGAGTCCACCGGCGTCATCGGTGCTGCCTTCGATCCGGAACACACCACGGTTGCACAACTCGCCGGCATGAGAAAAGCCTTGACGAGCAAGCGGCGAGCATTCTTTCAGCCGCTCAAATCTTCCATCATCGCGACCCTGAGACTGGTAAAGGACATCGATGAACTGCGCCTATTGCGGGAAGCGGCTCATCTGGGAGTGCGCCTCTTTAACGGGATCCTGCCCCAGTTGCGCGCGGGTGCGACGGAGATCCACATCGCCGCAGAACTGGAATACGCCGCGCGCCGTGCCGGGGCGGAGGCAATGTCCTTCGAGACGATCGTCGCCAGTGGTCCGCGCTCCGCTCTGCCGCACGGCCATGCCACAGTGGCCAGGCTGCCGCGTCGCGGATTCGTGACTCTGGACTTCGGTGTTATCCTCAATGGTTATTGTTCGGACATGACTCGTACTGTGCACGTGGGCCGGGCGAGCGCGCGCGAACGGGACGCGTATGCCGCGGTGCTGGCGGCGCAGCAAGCAGCGGTACATTCAGTGCGGGCCGGTATGACCTGCGGCGAAGTGGATGAAGCGGCACGCGGCGTGCTACGCCATGCGGGGCTCGCGCAACACTTCACGCATTCCACCGGCCACGGTGTGGGGATAGAGATACACGAAGGGCCGCGAATAGCAGCGGGGCAGGCAACACAACTGGTTCCGGGCATGGTCATTACCATCGAGCCTGGCATTTACATCGCGGGAGAGTTTGGCATCCGCATCGAAGATACGGTCGTGGTTGAGCAAGAGGGCGCCGAGATATTGACCCCAGCGGCCAAATCGTACCTCGAAGTATAGAAAGTCAGCGCATAGAAAGCGGAGAACGACCGAACACATGAATCCGGAAGAGATAGCAGAGCTGAAGCAACTGATCGAATTTCTGAAGGAGCATGGGGTCGGCGAATTCGACCTTGAGCGCGGAGACCTGAAAGTGCGCTTAAAATTTGCCGGCATCGGGCAGCCCGCACCCGCACCGGGAGCGCCGATGGACCTCTCACATTTCGCGCATATGCTGTCGCAGCAACAGTCCAACGCGGGATTTCCGGCTCCGCTGCCCGCCGTTGGCGGCCAGCCAGCCCCGCTGGCTGAAGCACCTGCTGGCGTTGCAAACGCCTCTGCGGAAAGCAGCGAAGCCGGTCTCCATATCGTGAAGTCGCCGATAGTGGGCACGTTCTATGAGTCGCCCTCGCCTGGAGCGTCGGCGTTTGTGAAGCCTGGCGACCAGGTGGAAGCCGGACAGGTGCTGTGCATCATCGAAGCCATGAAGCTGATGAACGAGATCGAGTCCGATGTCGCGGGCGAGATCGTGAAGCGGTTCGTCACCACCGGACAGCCCGTCGAGTACGGCCAGCAGCTCTTCGCCGTCCGGCCCCGATAGGAGAACATGTTGCGAAAAGTTTTGATCGCCAATCGCGGCGAGATTGCGCTGCGCGTTATCTGTGCTTGCAAGGAAATGGGCATCCGCACGGTCGCGGTGTACAGCGAAGCCGATCGCAACTCGCTCCACGTCCGCTTTGCCGACGAGGCCATCTGTATCGGACCGCCCCGCTCCGCCGAAAGCTACCTGAACGTGCCGGCCGTTATCTCCGCGGCGGAAATCGCCGACGTGGACGCGATTCACCCCGGCTACGGACTGCTGAGCGAGAACGCCAACTTCGCCGAGGTTTGCCGCGCTTCCAACATAAAGTTCATCGGGCCACCGCCCGAGGTCACCAGGCTAATGGGCGAAAAGGAAAAGGCGCGCATGGCGATGAAACGCGCCAAGGTACCTATCCTGCCCGGGTCTGAAGGCGTCATTCAGAGCGAAGGCGAGGCGCAGGAGTGGGCGCGTTCCGTTGGCTTCCCGGTCATCCTCAAGGCCTCGGCCGGCGGTGGCGGGCGCGGCATGCGCGTCATCCGTTCGGAAGCCGAACTGCCGGCGCTCTATCAGGCCGCGCAGACGGAGGCGGCGAACGCCTTCGGCAATGGCGACCTGTATTTGGAGAAGTTCATCGAACGTCCCCGGCATATTGAGTTCCAGGTACTGGCCGATGAACATGGCAGCGTGCTTTCGCTCGGAGAGCGCGAATGCTCCATCCAGCGCCGCCACCAGAAATTGATCGAAGAAGCCCCGTCTTTACAGGTCACGCCAAAGATGCGCGAGGAGATCGGCAAGACCATTCGCCGCTGCCTGGAACACATCGGATATCAGAATGCCGGCACGATAGAGTTCCTGATGGACGAGGACGGCAAGCTCTACTTCATCGAGATGAATACGCGCATCCAGGTGGAGCATCCCGTAACCGAGATGGTGACGGGCCTCGACCTAGTAAAGGCACAACTGCGCATCGCCTCGGGCGAGAAACTTGCAGCCATTGTGCCTGACTCGATCCCCATTCGCGGGCATGCGATCGAATGCCGCGTGAACGCTGAGCATCCGGAAAAGTTCACCCCCTCAGCTGGACGCATCACCGCCTTCAACGTGCCCGGATTCACCGGAGTGCGCGTGGATACGGCGCAATATGCGGAAGGCTTCGTGCCGCCCTACTATGACTCGCTGATCGCCAAACTGATCGTGCATGGGCACGACCGTACTGAAGCCATCGCTCGGATGGAACGGGCACTGGATCAATTCATCGTGGAAGGCATTCATACCACGATCCCGCTACACCGCCGCATCTTGGCCGATCCGGAGTTCCGCGAAGGGCATTTCGATACCAAGTTCATGGAGCGGTTCTTCGAGCGGGAAAAAGAACGGCGGATCGAGTTGGTGGCGAAGTAGTCCTGTCCTCGGCTGTCATGCGCGAAGAATGGAAGGCACACCCGCAGTTGCGCATGTGTGCCTTCCTTGGTTACCGATTGCTTCTGTCCCCTTGTCAGTGGGTGATGCCACTGAGCGGTTTGGTCGATCCTGACGACGAGTGGATGGAAAGTGCGACAACGGAATAGCGGGGCACTGTGACCGAAGCGGTATACCCGGTTCCCGCAGGCACTAACGCTGCAGATTCGCTCAGGATGGTGGGATTGCTGCTGTTGAGCGTATAGAGTGTGGCCTGGGCGGCAGCGTACCCGGAGTTGTTTGCGAGCACCGGGACATTCGCGTAATCGGTGTTCGAAGTATTGACCATCACCACGGTATCGGCTCCGGGTGTGTACAAAGCGGTTGTCACCAGGTTTGGATTAGCAGAGATGACGGACTGAGCCATCGCTCCTCCGCCATTCAGCCCCAGAAAGGCATTTGAAGCAAAGAGCTGAAAGGCGTAGTACTGCGGGTAAGGCTGAGCGGTTCCTGGCGCGCCGTAAGGGAAGCGGCAGTCCATCAGGGCATCGATCTGGCCCACCAGGCAGAAGGGATGATTGCTCACGGCGTAGTACAGCATTTTGTTGGGCAGGGCGGGTGCGCCGCTGTACACGCTGTTCAGTAGATCGACGATCGCCAGTGAATTCCACAACGGCGCATAGGTCGGATCATTGCGGCAGCAATCGTTCACAAAACCCCAGTCGGAG
This sequence comes from uncultured Acidobacteriaceae bacterium, assembly GCA_963767705.1. Taxonomy (GTDB): domain Bacteria; phylum Acidobacteriota; class Terriglobia; order Terriglobales; family Acidobacteriaceae; genus CAWCJL01. The sequence goes on from CAVYEO010000001.1 coordinate 529,030, forward strand.
TTGTACTCGTCGAGATAGACAGGGGTAGCGGCGGCATTTGGCTGGCTGCCCTGGCGTACCAGGGCTGCGACGTTCTTGTACAGAGCGGCAAGGCCGCTGCGTGGATCCTGCGTCTTGGCCAGCAGCGATGGCGCTGCGGTCGTGCCGCTTCCGCTCCCGGACCAGGAAAGGCCGTGTTGCACGTCAGTGGGACTGGCGATGTAGTAGTGAAAGCTCACAAAGTCGACATAAGGCGCGGTAGCGGGATTGCTTAGCAGTGCGGGAATCCAGGTAGCAGCGTTGGCATAGGTGCTGCCCAGTGTTGGGCCCCCGATACGGATTTCTGTGGCCATCTTGCTGCGCGATTGCGCGCAGTGCTGGCGCGACCGCCGCGTAAATACCGAGATAGGCCTTCAGCTTGTCGGACTCGGTATTGACTCCGGCGCAGAGACCGCCCCCATCCGGCTCGTTCCATATCTCGTAATCCTGGACAACACCTGGAAACTTTGCGTCGATGTGCGAAACATAGGACGCTGCCATCTGCGCGTACAGATTTAGATCCGCCGGCGCGGCATAGTTAGCACTCACTCCGCTTGCGCACGGGTTTGTCTCCGGCAGCAGCGAGGTCGGGGTGAAGTCCATCTCCAGAATGACGTGCATGCCTGCATTCTGTATCGCGGTCAACTGCGCGTCGAGCGCCGTCCAGTCAGGGGTGGAAGAACCGTACGTGGTCTGAATATTGGCATGGAAGCGAGTGGTATTGAGCCCGGCCTGGGTCACTAGCGGAAGGGAAGTAGGTTGGAGCGTTCCGCCCAACCCGATCCCCAGCAGGTTGGCCGGAATGGGAAACGCCGCATTCTGCCGCGCCCCGAAATCAGCGACCACAGTTGCTCCACCGCTCACCGTGACCTGACTGCTGGCGCTGATGGCCGGGTTCCACTGGCTTATCGCCCGCACGGAATAGGCGCCTGGTACGGAAGGAGCGGTATACAGGCCGGCATTTGAGATCGTCCCTGTTCCGGCTGCGCCGCCCACCACCCCATTCACAGACCAGGTCACATTCGCGTTGCTGGTGTTGCTGCCGGAAGCGGTGAACTGGACGGTTTGGCCGGCTTGCAGAGTGGTGGAAGCGGGGCTCAGGGCCACGCTGACGCCCAATCCGGTTCCCCCGGTCGTGATGGACTGCGGGTTGCCGGGTGCATTGTCCAGAATGTTGATGGTGCCCGTCCGCTGCCCACCGGCTCTGGGGGTGAATGTGACTGCAATCGTGCAGCTTGCGCCAGCAGTCAGACTGGCGGTGCTACTGCCGGCTGGAATACAGGTATTCGTCTGCGCGAAATCGCCGGTAGCCTGGATTCCGCTCAGCACAAGTGGCGCGGCGGGCGACAGACCATTGCGTAACATAATGGTCTTGGCTGCTGTAGTGACGTTGATAGCCGCCTGGCCAAACCACAGGCTGGCCGGCGTCAGTGGCACCGGCACATATCCGGTACCGCCTAACTGCTCGGTCTGCGCGGTCGAGCTCGCACTTGTCAGCATGGAGAGCGACCCGTAGCGATTGCCATTCGCCTGCGGTTTGAAGCTGACCGAGATGGTGCAACTGGATTGCGGAGAAAGCGCGGCTCCGGCTGTCGGACAGTTGTTTGTCTGGGCGAAGTCTCCCGCAGTGCCTACACTCTGAATCGTTAGGGGAGTCGCCTGCCGGTTAGTAAGAATCACCAGCTTCGGCGTGCTGCTTTGCCCGTTGACAACGCTGCCGAACCAGAGGCTTGTCGGAGCGAGCGTCTGTGCGCCGGAGGCCAAAGGCAAGAGAGTTGCGAGAACTGCTATCCATCGACCGGGTGCAAAAGACGCCGATCTCAATATTTGAAGCATGTGCAAGAGCACTCCTCGTCTGAAGCAACCGGCGCATGCCTGAGCGCTCGATCGACTCATGTGTAAGTTTGTGGTGGAGACCTTGGTGAAAAGTACAGGAGGAGGTGGGCCTCAGTAAATGATAGAAGTAACTCAGGGTCGAAACTCGGGTGACCCGCGAGACATTTCACGAGAGAGCCAGGCTTGGTTACCAAGCGGATGCCAGCCGAAGAAGGGGCGCGAACCCACGCCAAACCTGCCATGTCCTCTAACACTGCGCTTGGACGACTTTCCCGGCTTTATCCCATTCTGGATGCGGGACTCCTCGGTACAGCCGGTATTTCTATCGAAAACTACGCCCATGAGCTCCACCGAGCCGGCATCCGCTTCCTGCAATACCGAGACAAGAACGCTATAGATGCTGCGGTGCTGGAAGGGGCCCGGTTGCTTCGCACCATCTTCCGCAAGAGCGAAGCGACGCTTCTGCTGAATGACCGCGTTCACCTGTGTGCGGAGGCTGACTTTGACGGCGTGCATCTCGGGCAGGAGGACCTTTCGATCGAGCAGGCGCGCGTCATTCTCGGGCGCTCAGCCATCCTCGGTATTTCGACGCACACCGCAGAGCAGTTGCGGCGAGCGGACGCAACTTCGGCCGACTACGTTGCTATCGGTCCGGTGTACCCCACCGCCTCGAAAGAGAATCCAGACCCGGCCGTGGGCATCGAGGGCGTTGCCGCTGTTCGCCGCCTTACCGCGAAGCCACTGGTCGCTATTGGCGGCATCACACCGGAGAACTCAGGCGCAATCTTCGCAGCTGGGGCCGATGCTGTGGCCGTTATCTCCAGTCTTCTGCCCCGCCCTGGCGAGAGCAGCGCGGAGCTGGTCCGAGACTTTCTCCATCTTTTCCGGTAGAACATACAGCTAAGTGTTCACCGACCCCGAAGCGACTCCAACGAAGACAAGCGGCACCCATACCGTTCCCGCCGTATCTGCGCCCAATGGCGGAAACGGCTTGCCAGTCACCGAGCAGTCACCTGGCGCCGCTGCCGCCGCCGCCGGCAATGAAGCCAGGCTGGTGCAGGGCCTGGGTCTGTTCAGTGCCACCGCTATTGTTGTCGGTTCCATGATCGGCTCCGGCATCTTCATCGTTGCGGCAGATATCTCTCGTGGCGTGGGCTCGCCGGCTTTGCTTATCGCGGCATGGCTGGTCACGGCGGTGATGACGATCATCGGTGCGCTCAGCTACGGCGAACTGGCCGCCATGATGCCGCGTGCCGGAGGCCAGTACGTTTACCTTCGTGAGGCATTGGGGCCCATGTGGGGCTTCCTCTACGGGTGGACGCTCTTTCTCGTGATCCAGACCGGTACCATTGCGGCGGTCGGGGTGGCGTTTGGCAAATTTCTTGGCGTCTTCTTTCCTACCATCTCCTCTTCGCACTGGCTTTTGCACCTGGGCCACGTTCCCGCTTTCCGTGTAGGTCCCATGGTGCTGGGCAATATGGAACTGGGACTGAATACCGCCAACCTGGTGGCCATTCTGGTCCTGGTCGTGGTAACTGCTATCAATGTTCGCGGCGTTGAAACAGGCGCCATGGTGCAGAACATCTTCACCACAGCCAAGACTGCAGCGCTGCTGGGGTTGATCCTCTTCGGCTTTGCCGTCGGCCGGAACCACGCGGCGCTGGCCGCCAACTTCGGTCCAGGCCTCCATGCATTTTGGCAGAATGCTTCGCTGGCGGCGCTCCATCCGGTGCAGGTGGGCGTCGGAGGACCGATTGCGATGGTGGGTCTCTTCACCATTCTGGCCGTCGTGCAGGTGGGCTCGCTGTTTTCTGCAGATGCATGGAACAATGTCACCTTCACGGCTGGCGAAGTACGCAACCCAAGCCGTAACCTGCCGCTCTCACTGGCCCTGGGCGTGGGATTGGTGCTCGCGATCTACATAGCCGCGAACTTCGTGTACCTCTGTGTGCTTCCCCTCCATGGGGATCCGCATGGGACCACGATCATGGCGCGCGGCATCCAGTACGCTTCGGAAGACCGGGTGAGCACGGCGGTGCTGGAGCAGATCTTTGGCGCGAGCGGGGCCTACCTGATGGCTGGCGCGATCCTGATCTCCACCTTTGGCTGCGCCAATGGCATGTGCCTGGCTGGCGCACGCGTGTACTATGCCATGAGCCACGACGGACTCTTCTTCCGCTCGGTTGGGCGCTTGCATCCGCGGTTCAAGACGCCGGCGGTCTCCCTGGTGGTGCAGGCCGGCTGGACGTGCCTGCTCTGCCTGTCCGGCTCCTACAGCCAACTGCTTGACTTCACCATGTTCGCGGCCCTGGTTTTTTACATCCTGACCATCGGTAGTCTGTTTGTTCTGCGCGTGACCCGGCCGGATGCTCCTCGTCCCTACCGCGCCTTCGGCTACCCGGTCCTACCTGCTCTCTACATCCTGATGGCGGCGTGGATCTGCGCCGTGCTGCTACGCTACAAGCCCCAATACACATGGCCAGGTCTCATTATTGTGCTGCTGGGCGTACCGGTTTATTTGGTGTGGAGTCGCCGGAATGCTGCAACTCCCGTAGTATGAAGTCACTTTGCAGGAGGACCTTTGGCTAGACTGTTTGCCACCAAGCCCCTATCGCTGCTCCTGAACGAAGCCAGCGAGCAAGGGGAACATACGCTCAAGCGTTCTCTCGGGCCGGTGAACCTAATCACCCTGGGGATCGGCGCCGTGATTGGCGCAGGCATTTTCGTACTCACCGGCCAGGCAGCAGCCAAGCACGCGGGCCCGGCGATTGCGCTATCGTTCATCCTGGCGGGCATCACCTGCGCGTTTGCCGGGTTGTGCTATGCGGAGTTCGCTTCGCTGATCCCCATTGCCGGCTCCGCTTACACCTACGGGTATGCCACCTTGGGCGAGTTCGTCGCCTGGATGATTGGCTGGGACCTAGTGCTGGAATATGCTTTTGGCGCCGCAACGGTGGCTTCCGGCTGGTCAGGATATCTGGTTTCACTTCTCGAACAGTTGAATGTTCCGTTGCCGGGCCGATTCATCACCACCTACGGCCATGTGCTTTATAAGTATCAGGGGAAGTGGCAAGAACTTGCATCGCTTCCGCCAGGCACAAATCCGGCAACCCTGCAGCACGTGACAGGCGTATTCAATGTGATCGCGTTCGTGGCTATCCTGGTCATCACCACCATCCTGGTGATTGGTATTGAAGAGTCGGCCAACTTCAATACCGCCATCGTTTTTGTGAAGCTGACCATTGTCGGCATCTTTCTGGTGCTGGGCATCGGCTTCCTGCTGCACCATCCGGGGCTCGCGCGGGCTAACTGGCACCCTTTCATTCCGCCCGCCAATGGGCATGGGGATTTCGGATTCGGCGGCATCGCGGCGGGTGCGGCCTCGGTCTTCTTCGCTTACATCGGCTTTGACGCGGTATCGACCGCCGCGCAGGAGGCCAAGAATCCGCAGCGGGATATGCCGATCGGTATTCTCGGTTCGCTGGTCATCTGCACCATTCTGTACATCATGGTTTCGCTTACCCTCACCGGTCTGGTGAGCTACAAGGTCCTGAACGTGGGAGACCCAGTGGCGGTGGGTATCGACGCTACCGGCATCAGTTGGGGCAGTCTCCTGGTCAAGGTTGGGGCCGTCTTCGGACTGGCAACGGTGATGCTGGTCATGCTCCTCGGCCAGTCGCGGGTTTTCTTTTCCATGTCGCGCGATGGGCTGCTGTGGCCCTGGGCTTCGGCCATCCATCCGAAGTTTCGGACGCCCTGGATTTCGAACATTGTGGTCGGGGGCATCGTCGCATTCCTTCCCGCTCTGCTGCCTATCGATAGACTTTCGGAGTTAGTCAACATGGGTACCTTGCTCGCATTCTCCATCGTTTGCGCGGGTGTATGGATTCTGCGTGTGCGATTGCCCGAGCTCCACCGGCCGTTCCGCACACCTTTTGTGCCGGCAGTTCCCATTTTGGGAATTCTGAGCGCCTTCTATCTCATCTATAAGTTACCTCTGCTTACCTGGGAAGTCGTTGGAGTGTGGCTTGTCTTGGGCCTAGGCATCTACTTCGGCTACTCCATCCGCCACAGCAAGGTGCAGCAGATGCCCGCGCACCATACCACGGGAGGGCTGGGATAGCCGCCAAACGAAAAGCGTCAAAGCGAGTGCGTGAAAGTGAGCCAGGCTAGACGCCTGGTTCACTTTCGTTTCATGAAACAACTGATGAGGTGACGTATGATTGCCAAAAGCGGCCAGTACCGTGCCGCGGTAACGTTGGAAGTAGACTACTGTGCGCAGTCAAGAGAAGAACTTCTTCCATAAAATAGTTAAGGGCGATCTACTTTGGATGGCGTGCTGGTCTTAGCCGCGCCAGGTAGGGAGCATGCGTTGTAAGATTGCGGTTGACAGAGCAGTCCTTTGAATTGGCGTGTACTCACGCCGGCGCACAGTTGTACGGTTCAGTTGAAGTCAGAATTTGAGTAGGTAAGCGCAGTTGCTGAATCCCGGTAAGAGGATAGCCTGCGCTGGTTGCATGCGGAAGCCGTTCGGAGCAATGGTGAGCAAAAGCCAGAACGGGCCCGCAGGGATCGCCAGGGAAGTCAACGAAACGGCACGTTAACCGGAAACTTTTTCAGGATGGCTATGGCACGCACATTTCGTTCCATCACACGCAGTGGCATCTCCGCTTCTGCTTTTGCACTTGGTTTGGTCAGCATGGCTTTCGGAGCACAAGCGCCGGAGGTGATCTCCGCTGGTGCACACGCAACTCCACGCATTTTAGCCCCGGTGGGAGCTGCCTCGGTGGCACTCCCGGGCAACACGCACCCGTTCGCGCGGCCCCGCTTCGACCATGGCGCGGTACCCGAGAACACCGCAACGGGAAGCATGGTTATGGTGCTCCGGCGGAGCCCGGAACAACAAGCTGCGCTTGATCAACTGGTCAGCAGCCAGCAGGATGCCAGCTCAGCGAATTACCACCACTGGCTGACGCCGGAACAATTTGGCAAGCAATTTGGCGTGGCCGATGCGGACCTGCAAAGCATAACCAGCTATCTATCGGCTCAGGGCTTTACCGTCGGTCGCGTATTTCAGAACCGCATGGCCATTGAGTTTTCAGGCACCGCGGGTCTGGTGCGCAGCGCCTTCGGGACAGAGATCCATACGTATGTGGCGCATGGCCAGCAGTTCCACGCCAACGCAAGCGATCCCAAAATTCCGGCCGCTCTCACGCCGGTAGTCGCGGGCATCGGAGCGCTGAATGACTACAAGACGTCGCATGCGCTTCATGCACAGAAGATCCAGTTCGATCCAGCTACGCATCGTGCCCGGCCCATGTACGAGGACACGGTCAGTTCCCTCGAGATTGTCACCCCTGGCGATCTGGCGAAGATTTATGACATCCCGTCGCAGTATGACGGCACTGGGGTGAAAGTCGGTGTGATCGGCGACTCGAACCTCAATCTGAGCTTCGTGGCCAATTACCGTACCTCCTTCGGCCTTCCGGCGAATCAGCCGGTCGTGGTCATCGACGGCAACGATCCCGGCATCAACGTGGATGCGGAGCTTGCCTATGCGCAGATGGAACTGATTGCCGCAACCGCCCCTCGCGCCCAGGTCTACTATTATGCAGCCACGACCACAGCAGGCCAGCCGGGTATCGACCTTGCAGCCATCCGCGCGGTGGAAGACAACCAGGTGCAGGTGCTTTCCTTCGGCTTCGACAATTGTGAGCAGGCCATTGGCTCGGCCCGCAACACGCTCTACGGGGCCTTGTGGCAGCAAGCCGCTGCGCAAGGCATCTCCGTACTGGTGGATGCTGGCAACCAGGGCTCGGCCGACTGCGACAGTTTGCCCAGCGGCATTCCCGTGACAACCGCCACGCAAGGCCTGGCTGTGAATGGCTACGCTTCCAGCCCCTGGGTCACCGCGGTGGGCTCAACAGATTTCTACTACGGCCCTGCGGGCACAGTGACCGGCAACTTTACCCAGAGCCCGATTGTGCAGCAGTACTGGTTGAACAATAGCGGTGCAAGCTACACATCAGCAAAGGGGTATGTACCGGAGCAGCCATACAATGAGAGCTATGCCGTGACCGACCAGTTGGTCACCACACCGGTGGTAAGCGCGACCGGTGGCGGGCTGAGCCAGTTCGGCGATACTCGACAGAACAGCGCCGGCGCTCCGTACCCTGTGCCGTATTGGCAGGTTGCGGCAGCCAGGAACATCGTCGGCTCTGCGCGTGTGATTCCCGACGTCTCCTTGTTTGGCGGCGCTCTGGGCAACGGCAGCGCCTATGCGCTTTGCATTGAGGCGACGGATTGCGTTAACAGCACTCCCGGTGCGCTGGCTTATACCGCCGGCGGGGGCACGGTGAGCGCCACGGGTGCTTTTTCCGGATTGGCTGCGCTGATCGTCCAAGCCAAAGGAGTCAATGGTCGACTAGGCAATCTTGATCCGACGCTCTATTCGGTCGCCAGCGCCACGCCGGCGGCCTTTCACGACCTGACAGTTGGAACCAATACAGTGGCCTGCGCTGCCGGGTCCCCGAACTGCACCAACGGCTTCATCTACAACAACACCGGACACATGGCTTACTCGGCCGTGGCCGGGTACGATCCCGCAAGCGGTCTGGGCAGTGTGGATGCGTCAGCGCTGATCGCCAACTGGCGCCCCGCAAACACCGCCGCTGCCGCGATCACTCTGACGCTGACACAACCCGGCACGACCACCCCGGTTCTCTCGATCCACCACGGCGATCCGGTGCAAGTCAATGTGAGCGTGACTGGCGGATCTCAAACCGCGACCGGCGATGTAGCAGTGGTGACGAACAGCCCACTGCCTAACAATGCAGCGCTGGAACGGCTGACGTTGTCGAATGGCTCGGCAGTGGACAGCGGTTTGACCAGCCTGCCGGGCGGCACCTACCAGGTTACGGCCCGTTATGCCGGCGATTCGACCTATGCCGCCGCTGTTTCCCCACCGGTGACGATCACGGTCTACCAATCGCCCGCGCAATTGACTGTGCTGCCGGGCGGCACTCCTTCCGGGAGCACTGTTCCATATGGAACGGCAGTGACCGCGAGTGTGCTGGTATCGGCAGTGAATGCGAACGACTTCGGCATCCCGACCGGCTCGGTCGCGGTGCAGGACAGCGGAAAGACGGTAACTCAACTGCCGCTTAACGCAAATGGGGAAGCGACTTTCACTACCACCGTGCTTGCGCCGGGCTTTCACAGTCTGAATTTCTTCTACAGCGGCGACCCCAGCTTTGGAACCACTAGCTCCACCAGTTCCTTACAGATCACAGTAGGCCAGGCCGCGACGACTACCACGCTTACCTCCACACTGACCAGCCTGCCTTCTTCGAACTCGGTCTTCGACCTGGTTGCCACAGTCAGCTCTCAGGCTGCAAACCAGGGAGTCGCTCCTGCTGGCCAGATAAACTTTTATCTGGGCACCAAACTTCTTGGCTCCGGAGGGCTGCGGCCCGGGCTCAACGGCGGAAACGCCGTCTCGGTGGCTGATCTTCGGTTGCACGGTTCGCAAATAGGTGTTGGCAGTCAGAGCATCGTCGCCACTTATGTTCCGAGCGGCTCCAACTATGCAGCGTCGAGTTCGGTCCCGCTGACTATCGTGAATGGAGGTGCGGCAGGGCTAGCCTTTACCCAGGTTGCGCTTGCCCCCACCACGCCGGGAGCAACCCAGTTCTTCGATGTCTCAACCGTTGCCTTCAATACCTCCGTGACCGGTGGCAGCACGACACCAACAGGCAATGTGCAGTTCTATGCCAACGGAACGAACATAGGAAACGGCAACCTGACAAATGGTGCAGTGACTTTCTTTGTCCCGTTTGGCACAAACAATCTGCTGGTCCTGCCCCTCGGAGCAAACGTCATTACGGCTCAATACACGGGAGACGCGACGCACTCGCCATCGACCAACGTATATCGCCTTACGATCTTCGACGATGCCACCGCCCCGGATTTCTCCTTCCAGTCCAACTCGGTGACGCAGCCTCTCAGTTCAACCAATCCACAGGCCAATTTCACGCTCCAATTCACCGCCCTCAACAACTTCAACGGGGCAACGAGTCCCATCACACTCTCCTACACGGTCCCTACCGGCCTCCAGTGCAGGGGAACACCTACCAAGCCAAGCTTCTCCTCCACTCGTTACGCAACCGTAAGCGTCTCCTGCACGCTGGCTTCGGGATATATTTTCCCGCTCGCGAGACAGACTGCAACCAATGCCCATTCGTCCTGGTGGACCGTAACGGGTGGCACGGCGCTTGCCTGCATCTTCCTCTTCGGCATTCCGGCACGCCGCCGGAACTGGCAATCGATGCTCGGGGCCGTGTTGGTCATCGTCTTCTCGCTTTCCATTGCTGGATGTGCGGATGCCAACAAGACTGCCGACCAGGCTGGCGGCAAACCGGCTAGCAGCGCTGTTCTTCAGAAGGCGGCAAGACCGGCTGCATCCACTCTGGCGGCCGGAACCTACACCGTACTTGTAACTGCATCCGCGCAGATCCTGAACCAGGCGCAACCGAATACGACCACTACTCTGGTACATACACTGCCGTTGCAGGTGTCCGTTCAGTAGCCCACAGCAATCCATCGTCTTATTCACCAACGGGGTCATGCGTATGCGTGGCCCCGTTTTCTTTTCAGTGCACGGCCGGACTTATCCGTCACCGGTCTAGCCAACCTGCTGGAGGGAAGAGGAATCAGCAAAGGTGTAGCGTTTCACGGGAGAATGGAATGGCGATATCTCGGAGAGTGCAGCACTTTACGGCAATGGTCCTGATCGGCGACGGACTGCTCGCAGTGGTTCGGCCCAATCGGGATGCAAAGGCCTGGAAGGTCGGACCGGAACCGTGGCGCACCCTGATGGGATTCCTCGCGGAGCGCCCGCAATTGACACGCCTTGTAGGTGCATCGCAGATTGCAGTCGGTATCTGGTGGGCAACACGTCAGGAGAGTTCTCTCGACGTCTAAAGTGGTCCTGACCGGTTGCTCGGCTTTGCTTGCAGTGTGGGGCTGTTTCGCGCGCCGCACGCCAACCCCGTTCCAGAGAAGATGCCTATAGCTCCAGATTCTTCCATCTACTCTGGAAGTCAAAGGCGCCAATCGTTATGATGAGCGCCAGCATGATCACACGGCGCATGTTTCTCGCTCTCACCGCTGCAGCTATGCCCGGCTTTGCACTCGCGGCGGAAGAGCACATTCCACTCGGTGCTCAACTTTACTCCGTCCGTCAGATGGCGCAAACGGACCTTCCTGGAATCTTGAAGCAAATTCGAGCGATCGGGTACGAAGAAGTCGAGTTCTACTCGAATATCTACAGGTATGCTGCGCCGGAGCTGCGGTCCATGGTGCAAAAAGCAGGCTTGCGGGCACCGAGCGGGCACTTCGACTACGAGAACTTTGTTGCCAAGGTCCCTTATGCCCAGCATCTCGGGTTGCAGTGGATGGTGTGCCCGATGCTGCCGTCGTCACAACAGAATTCCATCGACGGCTTTCATCGCGCAGCTGCCGATTTTAACCGCTGGGCAAAGTTGTGCAAGGCGCACGGGATGCGTTTTGCCTTCCATAATCACAACTACGAGTTCCAAAACCTCAATGGAGCCACCGGGTACGACATCCTGCTCAAGGAAACCGACCCGGAGCTCGTGTACCTGGAGTTGGACTGCTATTGGATCGCACAGGCGGGTCGTGACCCCCTATTGATGTTAAAGCAGCTAGGCAAACGCGTACGCATGCTGCACCTGAAGGACCGAAAAGCGGGTGTGCCTACCTCGCAAGAGCTGAACGATGACGCGCAGCACTTCACGGAAGTGGGGAAAGGCACGGTTCCCTACAAGGACGTGCTTGCTCTCGCTCAGCAGCTAGGCGTGGAACACTACTTCGTGGAGCAGGATATATCCGAGCACCCAATTGAGAGCCTGCGGATCAGCTACGAGAACCTGCGTAAGTTGGTTTCCTGAAGTTGTGCTTCCTCAAGCGGTGGTCCGGAACGTTCCTTCACGGCTCTGTTGACCAGTCGCACGGAACAACTGTACGTTGCTCGCTGCTTTGCTGTGCCCATTCCAAAATGCGAAGCGTGCGCCAGGCGCCCACGGGAGGTACAGCCAATTCTGCAATCCCGAAGATAGCGTCGCGCACATTGCTGTAGAAATTGCGGTAATCTCCGGGGAGCGTGGGCACAGAGCTGGTTTCCGCGCCGGCATCCGTTGCCCGTGTCAGTGTTCCCCAGGCAATCTCCGGCTCCTGACCCCAGGGCTTGCTTTGAAACAGATCGCCAGCACGAAGCCTGTCTTCCTGGGGATCCAGTCCGAATTTCCGATAGCTCGCCTTCGTGCCGTGCACGATAAACCGAATAGCAGGCAGCGCTGCCAGGCACGAAGCACGGAGCCAGACGGCGTGTTCAGGGTAGAAGAGTCGAAGGTCAAAAGCGTCATCGGCCTTTGCTCCGGGCCGCTCCCTGCGCACGTCAGCGTACACCGCCGCTGGCTCGCCAAAGAGCACCAGCGCCTGATCCACCAGGTGTGAGCCGAGATCCAGGAGCACGCCTGAGCCCGCAACGGCGCTCTCGCGCCAAGCACCCGCCTTCACAACTGGGCGAAAGCGGTCGAAGTGGGACTCATAGCTGCGCAGTTCACCAAGCACCTGGGAACGCAATAGCTGCTGTATGGTCAGAAAATCACCATCCCAGCGCCGGTTTTGATAAACCGTTAGTATGCGTCGGCGTGCCCGGGCCAACGCGATTAAATCGCCAGCGTCGGTGGAAGTGACGGTGAGCGGCTTGTCCACCACGACGTGCTTGCCGGCTTCGAGACACTGGCGAGCTAGCGCGGCATGGGTATCGTTCGGTGTCGCAATCGTCACGCCGTCAACGTTGGCGGATGCAAGCATCTCTTCGAGCGTGCGGAAGACGCTGAGACGCGGGTACGCCGTGCGCGCATCGTCGCCCCGGCGTTGCACGATGGCCGCAAGTTCCAGTCCATCGACCGCATCGATCACAGCGGCGTGGAAGATCCGGCCAGCCAGGCCGAAACCGACCACGCCCCAGCGAAGCGCTCTCACTCCTTGAAGCCCGTTCCCCGTGGAATGCCAGCGGCTACTGCCGTGTCGGCATTGCACTCGGTGAGCAGCATAACGGATCGTCCGCTCAGGATCACTGTCGCGGGGAGATCCTTAATCGCGAACGGATTATCGAGATCGTCTGTGTTTACCAACAACTGCCATTTGCCATTGTCTGGGGTGGGCGGCAACGTAAACTCGACGCCTTCATGGTAGGCATTGAGTAACAGCAGAAAGCTGTCATCAATGAGATCCTTGCCTAATTGATCCTTGGTGCGGAGAGTCTTGCCATTGAGCATCAGGCCCAAACTCCGCACCCAGCTTGACTCCCATGCCTCTGCACTGAGCTCATTCCCATCCGTCCCGTACCAGGCGATATCCCGCACCTCGGAATTATGGATCGGAGCGTCCTGAAAGAATTTGCGCCGGCGGAAGTTTACATGGCGCTTGCGCAAGGTGATCAAGCGTCGTGTGAACTCGATCAGCTTCTCCTTCTCCGGCGTGCGCGTCCAATCGTACCAGCTGATCTCGTCGTCCTGGCAGAACGCGTTGTTGTTGCCGCCCTGCGTGCGACCCATCTCGTCGCCGCCGGCAATCATGGGAACACCCTGCGACAGAATCAGTGTCGCCAGGAAATTACGCATCTGCCGCTCACGGGCGTGCTGGATTTCCGGATCGTCCGTTGGCCCTTCGACGCCCATGTTCCATGACTCGTTGTTGTCTGTGCCGTCCTTGTTATCTTCGCCGTTTGCCTCGTTGTGCTTTTCGTTGTAGCTGACGAGGTCGCGCAAGGTAAACCCGTCATGCGCTGTGACGAAGTTGATGCTGGCATAGGGACGCCGCCCATCGTACTTGTACAAGTCGCTCGAGCCGGTCAGGCGATAGCCCAGGTCGCTCAACTGGCCCTCGTCACCTTTCCAATACTTCCGCACTGTGTCGCGATATTTACCGTTCCACTCCGCCCAGATCACAGGGAAGTTGCCTACCTGGTATCCGCCTTCGCCTACATCCCACGGTTCGGCGATCAGCTTCATATTGGCCAGCACAGGGTCTTGGTTAATGATGTCGAAGAAGCCTGACAGCTTGTCTACGTCGTGGAGTTCACGCGCGAGCGTGGATGCCAGATCGAAACGAAAACCGTCCACGTGCATTTCCGTGGCCCAGTACCGCAGGCTATCCATGATCAAGCTTCAGCACCTGCGGATGCTGTACGTTCAGCGTATTGCCGGTGCCGGTGTAGTCCATGTAGAAGCGGGGGTCATCGGCAACCGTCCGGTAGTACACCAGGTTGTCGATGCCCTTGAAGCAAAGCAGCGGGCCCTTCTCGTTGCCCTCGCACGTGTGGTTGTAAACGACGTCCAGGATGACCTCGATGCCAGCCTTGTGCAATTCCTTAACCATCGTTTTGAATTCGCGTACCTGCCCACCGGTATCGCCCGAAGCGCTGTAGCGGCCCGCGGGGCTTAGGTAAGCCAGGGTGTTATAGCCCCAGTAGTTTGTGAGTCCCTTATCGACGAGCGTGCTGTCATTGATGAAGTGATGAACGGGTAGCAGTTCCACAGCCGTGATGCCCAGCCGCTTGAGATACTCGATGCTCGCCGGGTGGGCAAGCCCGGCATAGGTGCCGCGTAACTCCTTCGGAATGTCCGGATTGGTATAGCTGAAGCCCTTGACGTGGATCTCATAGATGATCGAGTCGGCCAGCGGTATGCGCAGCGCTCTGTCATTTTCCCAATCGAACTGCGGGTCCACGACGACGCACTTGGGCATGCGAGCGGCGCTGTCTTCATCGTTCTTGTTCAGGTCGGCGTTTTCGCCGCCAAACGTGTAGGGGAAGATGGACTGGTCCCACTCCACGTAGCCGCTTACGGCTTGAGCATAGGGATCGACAAGCAGCTTCGCCGGATTGAACCGCTGTCCATTCGCCGGGTCCCACGGGCCATGTACGCGATAGCCGTACCGTTGTCCGGGCTCCACGCCTGGCAAATACCCGTGCCAGACAAAGGCCGTGCATTCCTCGAGCGGGATAGTTTCGGCCTGCTTACCGTCTTCGTCAAAAAAGCAGAGGTCCACGCCTTCTGCGTGCTCGGAATAAAGAGCAAAGTTGGTGCCGGAGCCGTCCCATTTGGCGCCAAGCGGGTAGGGCTTTCCCGGAAGAACGGTGATTTCCATGTTTCGGTGATTTCCTGTCCAGTGAAGTGTCTTTGTCTCAGAAGGGTGTGTAACCGGGAAACGTTGCTTGTTCCGCGCTGAGGCTGTCCGCATTCCCCGGAGGGAGCGTGCATGGCACCCGGATGCAGCTTCGGCCGTACCTGCTAGGCAGACACAGGCATTGATTGCAACCTGGCTTCGGCAGTTGCAGGATGGAACTGCACGGGCAAGAACAGCCTGAATACCGTGCCGGAGGAGCCGGAGCTCTGGGGCTGAGATGGACGGCTCCGTACGCGCATGACGCCGCTGTGCTTATCCAGGATGTTCTGGCTTACCCAAAGACCAAGTCCCGTGCCGGTGATGCCCTTGGTGGAGTAGAAGGCCTCAAAGGCGCGTCGCCGCGTTTCCCGGTCCATTCCGTAACCAGTATCCGCCACGGTTACGATTACGCCGGCTTCTCCCGACCTCCAGTTGTGGCCGTAGCTGGTCTTAAGGATCAGCCGGCCGCCAGTCTTGTGCATGGCATCTACGGCATTCCCTACAAGATTGGCCAATACCTGGCGGATCTCGCCATCGAAGCCGGTGACCAGCGGAATGGAGCCATAGCGCCGTTCGATATGAATGCCATAACCGCGGCAGCGTGGTTCATAAAGCGTCACGACCGTGTCCAACAGTTCGGCCACCCGAGTCTCCACCGGGCGTGTGCTTTGCCGATAGAAGCGTAAGGTCTGAGTGGTGATCTGTATCACGCGGTTAAGTTCCTGCTGCGCCATGTCCAGGTACTCGCGTCCCGGGGCATCCAAATCCCGCATGCTGAGCAGGTAGAGGCAATTTGTAACCGATTCGAGTGGGTTATTGATCTCGTGTGCGATCGAAGCGGCAAGCCGCCCGGTAGCGGCCAACTTTTCGGTGCGGCGGAGCACCTCTTCGCCGAGCTTTTGCTCTGTCAGGTCAACAAAGAAAGCGGCGATCTGCTGCTGCTCTGTCTCGTCCTGGTTCAGCGCTGTCAAGCCGATGAGCAACGAGACTTCTTCGCTGCCACGAGTGCGACACACGCCTTCAAAGGGCTTGGACCGCAGCTTGCCTTTCAGAAGCTGCCGCTGCCGAGTGAAGATTTCCCAGTTTTCCTCTTGCAGAATCTTCACTAAAGGAACATGTCCGTCCCGAAGCTCCGCTTCGCCATAGCCCAGCATGCGCTCAATCGCGTGGTTGGCGTAGGCCACTTTATCGTCATCTTCAAGGATCAGCAAACCCACTGGCATTGCCTCGATCAGGAGGTGGAAACGCTCCTCGCTGGCGCGCAGAGCCCGTTCCGTAGCGCGTCTGTGGCGGCGCGCCTGGGCTTCCCCCATCTCGCGTTCGATCGCCGGGACAAGGCGCGTGAGGTTCTGCTTCGAGACGTAGTCGTGTGCGCCGGCCCGCATCGCCGCAACCGCCGTTTCCTCACTGACAGCGCCGGACATCATGATGAAAGGAATGTCCGCACCGTGCCGTTTGAGCAGTTGCAGGGCGGCTGGCGCACTAAAGGTGGGCAGGTTGTAATCGGCAAGGACGAGGTCCCAGTCGTTCGCGACATCCGTCAATGCAAGCTGCATAGCCTGCGCGGTTTCCACGCGCGTAATGGCCGGCTGGTATCCGGAGCGCAGGAAATGCCGCCGGATCAGCAGCGTATCATCTTCGCTGTCCTCCACCAGAAGGACGCGCAGGGTTTTTGTCTTTATCGGTTGAGGGGACGAGGACATTCGTTGAGCACCAGCCAGTACATGCCCAGCTGCCGGGTAGCTTCCGCGAACTGGTCGAAATTGACCGGTTTGCGAATGTAACTGTTGACCCCCAGCGTATAGCTGCGGAGCATATCGCTTTCCTCATCCGAGGAGGTCAGAATCACGACGGGAAGCATGCGGGTCTTTTCCGATTCGCGAATGCGGCGTAGCACTTCCAGGCCATCGATTTTCGGCAGCTTCAAATCCAGCAGGATCACTTGTGGAGTCTTCTCCAGGGCGCCCTCACCCGTGCCGAAGAGCATCTGGATCGCTTCTTCACCGTCGCGGGCTACCTGGATGTTGTTTGCGATATTGGATTTTTTCAAGGCGCGGATAGTCAGCGCCTCGTGATCGGGATCGTCTTCCACAAGAAGAATCATGCGCTCGCTCTCGGCCATCAGAGCTATCCTACCGTAGTTTGTGTGATTTGCGGGAGCTTTCAGGTATGCGTTTCCGGCGCTCAGCCTTCCAGCTTGTACTTGGTTTCTGCCAACCGGTACAAGGGCCGCCAGACGAGCCGATTGACCGTCACCACCATCAGCGCCATGAGGATTGTGGCCATAAGAAGAATCGCGAATTGGCCGTGGTCGCTCGCGCGGCTGATCTCGGCGCCAAGCCCCAGGGTTTCCAGCGTCTGTCCGTGCAGCCGGAAATATTCCGCTACGATGCTGGCATTCCAGGCCCCTCCGGATGCTGTGACCAGACCGGTGATCAGGAAGGGAAAGATGCCGGGCAGAATCACGGTGGTCCAGCGCTGCAAACTCCCGAAATGAAAGAGGTTCGACACTTCCTTCAGATCGGAGGGAATCGCAATCGCGCCGGCGATAACGTTGAAAAGGATGTACCACTGCGTTCCCAGCAGCATGAGTGCAATCGAGCCTACCCCCAGCCCGCCACCAGCCCGGATCAAGAACAGCAGGAGCACCGGAAACAGCGCCGTTGCCGGAACTGATGCGGCGATCTGCGCAAGAGGCTGGGCGATGCGCGCGAGTTTTGGGTGAAACCCGATGGCCACTCCGGCGGGAATCGTCCAGGCAGCTGCGAGCAGGAGCGATACGTTGACACGCAGAAACGTGGCTGCGGCTCCCTTCAGTAACTGCAAAAACTCCGCTCCTGAAACAGTCCGGAGAAGCAGCAGAGCCTGGACAGCGGCAAAGATGGCAAGCGCGATGCCGAAAGCGAGCAGCACGCCCTGGCTCATCAACGACCGCCGGCTCCGGCCTGCTGTCGTTGCCGGTAGGCTGAAGCGTTGCGTATGCCGTCGGGCCATGCTGGTGGCGATGCGTTCGCTTATCGGGGCAAAGGTGCGGAACCGCACCCACTCCAGCACATTCGAATTGCGCAATGCGTGCAGGATAGGCGAACTGATGCGTTCGCTACTTTCCACCTGCTCGAACTTAAACTTGTCCGCCCACGCGATCACCGGTCTCCACACAAGCTGGTCCGTGAGCACGATGATGGCGACCATGGTGAGCAGCCCCCAGACCATGGCGCGCGTATCGCCGATACTGGCCGCCGTTTGCAGATAGGAGCCGAGTCCGGGTAACCGGAAATCGCGGTCGCCCAGCACGAACATTTCGCAGGCCATGAGGAAGAACCATCCGCCCGCCACTGACACCATGGAGTTCCACACCAGTCCGATGGCGGAATAGGGCAGCTCCAGCTGCCAGAAACGCTGCCAGGCCGAGAACCCGAAAACGGCGGTCGCCTCTCGAAGCTCCCGCGGAATACTCCGAATGGACGAGTAGAACGAGAACGCCATATTCCACACCTGCCCGGTAAAGATGAGCAGGATGGCGCCCAGCTCGATGCCGAGCTGGTGCGTGGGTATCAGGGCGACCATCGCCAGCATGACGCCGGGCAGAAAGCTTAGCACCGGGATCGACTGAAGGATGTCGAGCATGGCAATCATCAGCGCCTCCGCCCGAGGATGATAGGCAGCGAAGTACCCATACCCCACAGCGAAGATGAGGCTCAACAAGTATGCGATGCCAATGCGCACAATCGAATACAGGGCATAGAGGGGCAGCGCGCTCGCCGAGCGAGACAGCGCAACCGCCGGCACCGGATGGCCGAACCAGTAGCGCCCGATGAGCACCACGGCATAGAACGCCGCGAGACAGATGGCCGCGACGGTGATGTCGAGCACGAACGGCCAGGAGCGCTCGATCACCAGCGTGCGCGACAGCGTGTGGCTCTGGTGGCCGGCAGGGGTCACGCTGCGGGGCTCGCTCACTCGGCTCTTACCTCTTCCTCTATGGAGTCCGCGGTCACGTCGGTCTCCGGCAGCACAAAGCGGCGGCGCCCGGCATCGAAGTCGAACAGCTCTGCATAGCGGCCCCAGTTGATGGCGGTTTCGAGTTGCTTGAGCGTCTCGTCCTGGCTGAACTGCTCGTCCAGCATATCCAGGAAGAACTCCTCCGGAACCGTGTGGTCGTTCTTTGTGTTCAGCGCGCGGGTGATCTGGCGAAGAAGCAGAACGTGCTCCAAGGCGGATTTGCGAAAGACTTCCTTTTGCGCGAGGATTTCCGATTCGGCAAACTCGCGCCCGGCGGAGGTGATCGCAGCGTCCCCTTCTTCGACCGTGAGGAAGCCCAGGAGTTGCGCAGCATCCACGATCGGCAGCAGATCGTCGATCTCGAAGGAAAGCTCATCAGCCAGCCGGTAGATGTCGTCTCGGCCACCCTGGTCGATCAGCAGTTCAAGCAGCCCCGCAATGCCGCCGGGACGCGCGTGCGGCAACATCTGGTAGTGCATCTGCCGTTGATCGCGCACCGCCGGTCCAGATGGCGCGGTTGCGGGCGCGACATCCGGCCGCGTCAGCACCTTGTAGATGTAGTCCACGAGCTGAGTAAAGAATTGTGATTTACGGTCGCGCGGATGGGGGAGGGTGACGCGGAAATCGGTGCGCACGTGCCCGGGGTTGCGCCCCAGCACGATGATGCGATCGGCCAGCAGCACTGCCTCCTCGATGTTGTGTGTGACAAGAAAAATGCTGCGTGTAGGAATCGTTTTTTTGTGCCACAGCTCCAGGAGCTCACTGCGGAGATTCTCCGCCGTCAGCACATCCAGGGCAGAGAAGGGCTCGTCCATGAAGAGCACTTCCGGCTGCACCACCAGGGCGCGGGCGAAACCGACGCGCTGACGCATGCCCCCGGAGAGCTCCTTGGGGAATGCGGCCTGGAATCCATCGAGGCCGACGGTATCGAGAATGCGCAGGCTGCGCTCGCGTCGCTCTTCTGCGCTCAATCCTCGTGCCTTGAGCGGTGCCTCCACATTCTCCAGAACCGTAAGCCACGGAAATAGAGCGAAGCTTTGGAAGACGATCGAAACATTAATCTGCGTCTGGCCAATCGGCTTTTCGTGCCAGAATACCTCGCCGCCCGATGGCTTGGTGAGCCCGGTCAGCATGCGCAGCAGCGTGGATTTGCCCGAGCCGGAAGGTCCCAGCAACGCGACAATCTCGTCCGGAACGATGGACAGGTCGGTCGGCGCAATCACCTGGATCCGGTTTTCGCTCGGCTGCGCATAGTATTTTTCGACCTGCTGTGCCCGGATGATCGTATCTGCCATGCTGCCCTTTGCTCCGTTCTTTACTGCAGTGTGCCGATCTAGCCAGAACTGAAGGTCGCCATGTTGAGGGACCACGGCTGGAACGGTCGTCCATACAGCATGGTCCGAGCCTAAGTTTCTGTGATTGCAGGAAGATGAAGGCATCTCCCAGCAAAAAGCGTATCATCCAAGCGAGAGATCCTTAGGGAGCTTAAGAAAGAATGAGCCGGTGGCACGCCGGCCCGTGCGCCAAAGTGCCAACGCAGATGGGTTGAAGAAGGAGCGAATGTCCGATTCACAGATGAAACTTAAGGTCCTGGTGGCAGACGATGAACGTGTTATTGCCGATACACTCGCCATCATTTTGAATCAGAGCGGTTTTCAAGCTACAGCGGTATATAGCGGAGAAAAGGCCGTCGAAACGGCCAAGAGCCTACGGCCGGACATGCTGATCTCCGACGTAATCATGACGGATATGAACGGCATCGACGCGGCCATCAAAATCCGGACCATGCTGCCTGCATGCAAAATCCTGCTCTTTTCCGGGCAGGCTGCCACGGCCGATCTTCTGGACCGCGCGCGCGTGCAGGGACATGAATTCGAAATTCTAGCCAAGCCGGTGCATCCGCAAGACCTGCTGGCGCGCTTGCGGAGCTGAACGAACGAGTCTCGTCTAATTAAACAAATCTGCTGAAATGCACTCTATGGAAATTACGCTCACGCCCGACCTCGAAGATCAGCATCTTCGAGGATTGCGC
Organism: uncultured Acidobacteriaceae bacterium; assembly: GCA_963767705.1. Lineage (GTDB taxonomy): Bacteria > Acidobacteriota > Terriglobia > Terriglobales > Acidobacteriaceae > CAWCJL01. The sequence goes on from CAVYEO010000001.1 coordinate 550,175, forward strand.
CCTCCTTGGAGCGCTTTCCAGATCGGGGCCGACCAGGACGGGTAAGTCATTCTCGAGAGCTGGTGCTAACGCCACTTCCGTACATAGCGTATGGCAGAAACAATCACACGGTTGAGATCATCCGAATCCTGCATGGCGCCCCAGCTCTGGCCCCCACGCGCTGAACAGACCTGATAAAAGCACTCAATCTCAGACCTCGCGGCGACCTTCCAAAGCGCGCGACATGGTTACCTCATCGGCATATTCGATATCGCTTCCGGCAGGAACGCCGGTGGCGATACGGGTGATGCGCACCGGAAGAGGCTTCAGCATGTCGGCCAAATAGGAGGCGGTTGCTTCGCCTTCCAGCGTGGGGCTGGTGGCCAGAATGATCTCTTCCACCTCGCCGCCCTCGGCGCGCGCCAGCAGGTTGCCGGTGCGCAGGTGCTCGGGTCCTACGCCATGCAGAGGCGAGAGCACGCCATGCAGTACGTGGTAGACGCCGTTGTAGTTGCGCGTGCGCTCGACTGCGGCAATATTGGTCGGCTCCTCCACCACGCAAACCTGGTGCTGGTTGCGTGTCGGGCTGGTGCAGTACACGCATGGATCCACGTCGGTGATGTTGTTACAGACAGAGCACAGCCGGAGCTGTGCCTTCAGGTCGCGCACAGCATCGGCCAGCGCCGCTGCATCGGCTTCGCTGGAACGCAGCACGTGGAAGGCAAGGCGCTGGGCATTTTTGGCGCCGATGCCGGGAAGCTTGCGCAGCTCCTCTATGAGTCGCGCCATGGGTTCTGCAAATCGGGACACGTTCTTATCTTTCGCGCGCTCGGCTGGGAGCGCTCATTCGGAAGCGCTGTTTCAGAAGCAGAAATCTTAAAAGCCGGGCAGGCTTAACCCGCCAAGCATGCCGGAAACGCTGCCTTTCATTGCATCGTCCACGCGCCGTCCAGCTTCATTCAGTGCCGCGGTGATGAGGTCTTCGAGCATCTCGACATCGGCGCTGTTTGCGCCTAGGCCGGCTACCGCGGTGGGGTCGATCTTGAGCGCGAGCACCTGCTTTTGTCCGTTCATCTTGACCGTAACCACGCCGCCGCCGGCCGATGCCTCCACAACGGTCTGCGCCATCTGCTGTTGCAGTTGTTCCTGCATCTGCTTGGCCTGGCCCAGCATTTGCTGCATTTCGAGTGGGTTCACTGCGCTGCTCCTGTGCCGATTATTTGCTGCCGTTCACGCCGATACTGTTTGCTACTTCTTATCCCGGAGATCGAGCACGCTGCGGACTTCCGCGCCAAAAAGCTCCTGTGCCTGCTTGACCAGCGGATTTTCGAGCGCCAGTGACTGAATACTGCCCGTCGGTGCAGGCCGAGTGGCCCCGCCCGGCGCCATTCCCGCCTCTCCAGGCATTACACGAAACTTCATTGTTACGCCCGCATCCGCCATTGCTTTCTTTGTTATGCGCTCGGCTTCCGGATTCATCATCAATCCAAGCATTGTTTTTTTGACGCCTACCTCGACGACCACCGTGTCGCCGTCAATCGACCAGCGGCCAGCACTCAGCAAGGCTGCGGCAGTATTGTGTCCCTTGTCGTCGAGAGACGTGGCGATCGCATCGCGCAGGCTGTCGAGATCGACTGGCGGCGCACCCGCCGGCTCGTCCTCGGCCAGCTCTTCTTCCGCCGCAGCCGTGCGCCAGTCCTGCTCCGGCGTTGTTCTGCCGGCAATCTCCGGGTTCGGCGGCTCATGCCGGATCGCAACAGCGATCGGGTCAGGTTCGGCCAGGCCCACGACTCCTTGCGGCGCTTTGCTTGCCGTCTCAGACTGGCTTTCGACTGCCGGGAACGGAGTTGCTAGCCGAGGCGGATGCGCGCCGTTTCCCGCATGGGCAGGCTCCGCCTGCCGTTCCTCGACGGCCAAATTAGTAACCGTGGATGTGTCCTGAATGGTTTCTGGGATGACGGCAGGCTGGCGAGCATTCACAGAATCGCCAGCCGCCTTACGTCGCGAATCTGCCTCAAAGGGCGAAAACGCCGGCCGTGCTGGACTGTCGGTCTTTTGCGCCGGAGCCGGCGCGCTGCCCGACCGAACAGGGGGCGGGACGGAAGGAGGCGCTGCGATCCGTCCCCGCGCCGCGCCAGCGTCCGCTCTAGGCGTACTTGCCGCCGGTGAACTCGGAACAGTCGGCAGGACGCCGCGCGCCGCAGTGCCTGGAAGTTGGCTGAGCACCTGCTCCAGGGGAATCAGCCGCTGCATGTGCACTAGCTTCAGCAACCCAAGCTCCAGGTGAAACCGCTGCTCCTGGCGGTAGTTCAAATCGTCAAAGGTACGCAGCATCACCTGCAGGAAGCGCAGGAGGTCCTCTTCGGAAAAGAGCATCGCGGTTCGCGCGGCGCGCGCGCGTTCGTCCGCGGAAACTTGCAGCAACTCGGTTTGTTCGCCGCCCACCTTGGCCATGAGGCAGTTCCGCAGATAGCGCACGAACTGCCGGGCCAGCTGCGAAGGGCTGTTGCCGGCATTCAGCAGGCGGTTGGCTTCTTCCATCACCGCGGCGCTAGCGTTCTCGCTCACGGCTTCGAGCAGCCGCTCAAAGACGCTGTTCGGCACGCTCCCCATCAGCTCGCGGATCTCCGCCGCGTCCACGTGCGGTCGCCCATCTACCAGCGGAGCGCTGGCAATTGCCTGGTCCATGATGGAAAGGGCATCGCGCATGGAGCCGTCGCCGGCTTCGGCCAGCAGCGCGAGGGCATCGTCCCCTGAGGCGATTCCTTCCTTTTCCGCGATGCCGCGCAGTTCCGCAAGGATGTCGTCGAACTTGACTGCATGGAAGCTGAAGTGCTGCGAACGCGAGCGAATGGTCTGGGGGATGTCCTCGGGCTGGGTTGTCGCCATCATGAAGATGACGTGTTCGGGCGGCTCTTCCAGCGTTTTTAGCAGCGCGTTGAACGCCGCATCAGTGATCTGGTGCGCTTCGTCCAGGATGTAGACTTTGTAGCGATCCCGCGCGGGGCGGTAGCGGGCCGCATCGCGCAGCTCACGGATTTCGTCAATGCCGCGGTTTGTGGCCGCATCGATCTCAATGACGTCCACAGCGTTGCCTGCGCGTATTTCGGTGCACGAGTCGCAAGTGCCGCAGGGCTCGGGGGTGGGCCGCTCGACTGACCCGATCGCACGCTGGCAGTTCAACGCCATGGCCAGAATGCGAGCGATGGTTGTTTTGCCGATGCCGCGGTGGCCGCTGAAGATGTAGCCGTGCGCGATGCGGTCCTGCTGAAGAGCGTTCAAAAGTGTACGCGTGACGTGCTCTTGTCCGGCAACGTCGCGGAAGTACTGGGGGCGGTATTTACGGGCTAGAACCTGATAGGCCATGGATAAAGGCAGGGGGCGCTGGGCATCGACCCCCACTTTCCATTGTAGCCGTTCAGACGAACCGATTGAGGTGGCTCTCAACAGTGAATGGCTACCGGGAATGCTTAACGGACGGGAGTTCGCGTGCGTACCGGCGCAGTTCTGCGTCCACCGCCTATCAGACTGTCAAGCCCGAGCAAGCCAGCCCCAGTTGTGACCAGCATCAGCGCACCGGCAAATAGCGCAAGCGGGTATTCAAAACCGCCCTGGCCGATTAATCCGTGGTGGAGATGCACCTTGACGATGGCCACAGCCATGTCAATTGCCACGGCAAAGGCCGCAATGCGCGTAAGCAGCCCCACGATGAGCAGAATGCCACCGAAGAACTCAGTAAAGGCCGCCAGGTAGCCCATCCATGGCGGCAGGCCAAGATGTCCGACCATGCCAGTGAATCCATACAACGCGCCATGCGGGATCACCTTGCTGTAGCCGTGAAAGGCCATGATCACTCCAAGCACAAGACGCAAAACAAGCGAGCCAAGAGGTTGCAAACGGTCAAGCCATGAAAACATGCGGAACTCCGGTTGAAAGTAGATGCTCTGGTGAAGATAGCAGGAGCGCGGCTACAAACCGTCCATCACGCTTTCCAGGAACTGTTGGAACGCTTGTCGAACGGGAGTTTCTGAGAACGCGCTTAGGCTTTCGTGCATGGCAGCGCGGACGGCCACCTTGGGTGGCGCCGCGTCCTGCAGGTAATGAGTACGCTCCGGTGCTGCGGCGTCCAGAATAAACAGTTTGCGCGCACCGGAAGACGCAAGCGCCGGGCCGGGATCGAATCGATCGCGAGCCAGCAGGCCAGTCGGCACCAGATGCGATCGCGGGTCGCTCCGCAGCAGTGCGACCGAGGGTGGCTGCGGGTCAAGCAGCACCATGGCCGGAAGCAGCGGGTGCCGGTGCGCTGTCTCCGCCGCAACGGCTGCGCCAAGACCCGCGCCACAGACCAGGATTGTATGTGGATCGATGTGCCGGGTTTCGGTCAGATACCGGTATGCGGCATCCGCATCCGTGTTCCATTGCTCCTCTGAGGGCGTCGCCCACACGCTGTGTCCGTAGCCGCGCGGGTCAAAGGCGAACACCTGAACGCCTGCTCCATGGAGCGCCTCGATATCAGGTAGAGCGTTCGAAAGGGAACCCGTCGTCCCATGCAAATATAAAACGGTCAGACGCATAAAAGGGGCATTCGCGGCTGCGGCGATCCACCAGCCGTTGAGCTGCAGCTGCCCGGTATCGGTAGCGTCGAAGTGAACGTCGTCAAAGATCATGCCAGCGCTCGCCGGCGTTGCCCCTATCAGGTTGGAGGGGTGGAAGATGAGCTGCCACTGGCCTTGCCAGAAAAGCAGAACGATACACAGATAACCCAGCAGGATGGCGGAAGCGACCATGCTGGCGACCGCTCCCAAAAGCCAGCCTCGGCTGACGAGTGGGTTACGTGGGCGAAGCGGATCGGAGTCCGGGTGCTGTGGGTTTTGCGACGAAGATCGGGTGCGCGGCATACGTCAGCCGAAGGCGAGCTCGTCGGCGGACTCGAGCGGCGTGCCGCATACACGGCAGATCACGGCTGAGCAGTCACCGCAGGTGAGCGGATCGTTTACCGGCCGGGCGCAGACTGGGCACCAGAGCCCGTTGGCAGCAGGCTCGGCGGCGGGACTCAAGGGCATGGATTCCATGTACTTTCAGCCTAGCAGGATGGCAAAGGGAAGGGAACGCGCAGATGCAATGCCAACCACTGCCGGGCTTACACTGGGCAAAGGAAGAGGTAGGATGAGCGACTTTATGCGGCTGTGCAGCACTGCGGAGCTGCCGGCGGAGGGCGAGGCCAAAGAATTCTCCGCAGGCGGCAAGACGCTGTGCGTGGCCTGTATAGGCGGCGAGATCTCAGCGATGAACAACGAGTGTCCGCATCGGGGCGGTCCGCTTGCGGAAGGCACTATCGAGGAGGGTAAGATCGTGTGTCCCTGGCATGCATGGGCCTTTGATCCCAAGACCGGGCAGGCATCCCACACGCCGCTGGCGAGGGTCGAGGTATATGAGGTCAAGGTGGAGGGCAGCGATGTGTACACGAAACTGTAAAGCCGCTTCTGGCCCACGGAGGCACGAAGCATGAGCGAGAAAAACCAGCTTGCGATACCACCGCGAGCAAAGGCGGACCCGAAGTCCTTTGAACTGATCCGCGCCTGGGTGGCCGGCGGCGACCTCCACGTGAGCCTGGAGATGGGCGGGTGGGATGACCCGACCGCGTGGGGTGTGGTGCTGGCCGATGTTCTGCGGCATGTCGCCAACTTTTATCAGCAACGCCAAGGCCTTGCGCCGGAGGAGACCATGGCGCGGGTCAAAGCTGCTTTCGATGCAGAGGTCGCCTCCCCGACAGATGGGGCCGAGGGTGGAGTGGTGCAGTGAGGCTGGCGCTGAGTGCTACTGGATCGTTACCTGTACATTGGTTTAGCCGATCCAAGCAACTAGCCTGCCGCCGCAACAATTTTTGCAAACGACTCTGGATCCAGGCTCGCACCGCCGACCAGTGCGCCATCGATGTCATGCTGTGCCAGGAGTTCGCGGGCGTTCTCCGGCTTGACGCTGCCTCCGTACAAGATGCGCATGTGCTCCGCGACCTTGTGGCTCATCAGCGAGGCCACCTCTCCCCGGATGGTCGCATGTGCCTCGGCTGCCATCTGCGGCGTAGCCGTCTTACCCGTTCCGATGGCCCAGATGGGTTCGTAAGCGATCACCACCGGGGCGATCTCTTCCGCCGAGAGACCGGCAAAGGCGCCGCTGGTTTGCCGGCACACCACCTGCGCCGTCTCGTTGCGCTCGCGCTGTTCAAGATGCTCGCCCACGCATACGATGGGCACCAGGCCGTGTTTGAGCGCCGCACGCAGCTTCTTGTTTACCGTTTCGTCTGTTTCGCAAAAGTACTGCCGCCGTTCGGAGTGGCCCAGGATCACATGCGTGACTCCAACCGCCTTCAACATTCCCGCTGATGTTTCGCCTGTGTAGGCTCCCTCTTCGGCGAAGTGCATGGTCTGTGCACCCACATGGACCCGCGAGCCGCTGGCTGCCTCCAGCACAGCCGAAAGGTCGATCATGGGCGGGCACAGGACCATTTCTGTCACAGACACAGTATCCACCATGGGCAGAAACACTTCCACGAAACGCCGCGCCTCCTCGGGGGTCTTGTACATCTTCCAATTCGCGGCAATCAGGGGCGTGCGCATGCGTGATCCTTTCAGTCGCTGTTACAGAAGCCGGTTAGTCGAGATGGGAAATGCCGCGCACCTTCGGCAGAACGCCAGGCTGTCGCCGGCCGTCGGATATGGGAACCACCTTTGCCAAAGGCGAGACTTCGGCGATGGTCACTCCTGCTGGGCGGCTTTCCGCAATCGCGTTTTGCCGGTCCCAATACTTCGAAATGCCGTATGCAGGCGGATCGGGGAAGCGACGGTCGAGGCTCGAACCTAATCCCAAGCCGGCGAGGCTTCCCGCACTACCCACCAGAAGCAGTACCACCGTCTGGAACAAGCCGGCTGCGAGAGTGTGGTGAAAGTGACCGTTATGCCACCACCGCAGCAGGTGAGCGTGAGCGGAGATGCCGATGCCGCCGGCGACCACGAACCCGAGAGGCACAAGCATCAGCTTGTACCGCCAGGGCTGGAGCCGCGAGAAAAATGTGCCGGCAAATCCAGCTACAACAAAGGCCACCACTCCACCGAACAGCACAGCAGCGTTCACCAGAAAGGCCGAGGGCACGAACGTTCTCCTCACAAACGGAACAGCGAAGAAGGACCTCGAACAGCTTAAGCCTTTGTAGTCAATGCATCAACACCGGGCAACGTCTTACCTTCCAAAAACTCCAGAGAAGCCCCGCCCCCGGTGGAAATATGGGTGATTTTGTCAGCCACTCCCGCTTGTTTGACAGCGGAAACCGAATCACCGCCTCCCACGATCGTGGTCGCCTCGGAGTTTGCGGCCACCGCCTCTGCAATTGCATTTGTTCCCGCCGCAAAGGCCGGCATCTCAAAGACGCCCATGGGCCCATTCCAGACAATGGTACGGGCGTCGATGATCTCCTTATTGAACAGCTCGATGGTCTTCGGTCCAATGTCCAGCGCCATCCACTCCGCCGGGAACGCGCCATCACCGGCGAACGCCTGCGTCTTCGCATCCGCGGCAAAGCGGTCGGCCAGCACGTGATCCACCGGAAGCAGGAAGCGAACACCTTTCCCTTCGGCCTTCTCCAGTGCGGCGCGCGCAACCTCCAGTTTATCGGCTTCTACCAGGGATCGGCCAACCTCCTGGCCCTTTGCCTTGAGGAACGTATAGGCCATGCCCCCGCCAACCAGGATGGCATCTACCTTGTTGAGCAGATTGTCGATGACTTCGATTTTGTCGGAGACCTTGGCACCGCCCAGAATGGCGACAAACGGCTTGTCCGGATTCTCGAGAGCCCGGCCCAGGTAGTTCAACTCCTTTTCGAGCAGAAGGCCGGCTGCTGCTTGCTTCACAAAGTGCGTGATGCCTTCTGTCGACGCGTGCGCCCGGTGCGCGCTTCCAAATGCGTCGTTGACATAGATCTCGCACAAGCTCGCGAGCTCCTTCGCAAATGCAGGATCATTTCTTTCTTCTTCTGGATGGAAGCGGAGATTTTCAAGCAGCAGCACTTTTCCATCTTCAAGCTTTTCCGCCAGTTCCGTTGCCAGCGGTCCGACGCAATCCGGCGAGAACGCGACGTTGACCTGCTCCCCGATGGCGTGGTCCAGCATCACACGCAGGCGGTCCACCACCGGCCGTAAACTGTATTTCGGATCTGGCTTGCCCTTCGGTCGTCCCAGATGCGAGGCCAGGATGACCTTGGCGCGGTGGCGCACCGCATACTCGATGGTCGGCAATGTTTCGCGGATGCGCGTGTCGTCCAGGATTTCGGAGCCGTCTTCGGACAGCGGCACGTTGAAGTCCACGCGGATGAGCACATGCTTGTGTTGCAGGTCGAGATCGCGGATGGATGGAATCGGCATAGACGGCTAGCTTTCTGCGTGTTCGATCACGGCATCTGCCTCGATCTCCACGCGCCATGATGGATGCAATAGCTGGGCGACAACAATCATGGTTGCCGCCGGACGAATCGCGCCAAAGACCTGGCCGTGCACGCGGCCGACCTCTTCCCAGTCTTCTGCATGTGTCAGATAGATGCGTGTGCGCACTACATCGGTCAGCCTCGCGCCAGCTGCTGTCAAGGCTCGCTCGATGATCTGCAGCACCTGACCGGTCTGCGCCGCAGCATCTTCTTCATCCGCACCCACCGGCCCAGTGCCGGAGACGTGGACGGAGTTGCCAACGCGGACCGCTCGGGAAAAGCCGATCCGTGGTTCAAACGGGGAACTGCCGGTAATGTTCTGGCGCATGGGAGGACTCCGCTCTCTTGAGTTGCATGCGACCGGATCGGATCGCCATCCCGAGCAGAGCAAAGAATCCACGCACCTGGGAGCCGGATCCCTCACCCGCATTTGTGCATGGATTCTTCGCCGGACAGCAAAGCTAAGAATGACGATTCCACTTCGCCCTATAGACCCTTTGCGTTCAGGAATAGGATCAGGTCGCGCACGCGGTTGGAGTAGCCCCACTCGTTGTCATACCAGGAGATGACCTTCACCATGTTGCCGATCACTTTCGTCAACGGCGCGTCGATGATCGAAGACAGCGGATTGCCCTTGAAGTCGGCCGAAACCAGCTCATTGGTCTCAACACCCATGATGCCCTTGAGCGGACCGTCGGCAGCCTTCTGCAGGGCAGCATTCACAGACTCACGCGTGATCGGCTTTTCCACTGTCACCGTGAGATCCACAACGGAAACAACCGGCGTGGGCACGCGCAGGGAGAAGCCGTCGAGCTTGCCTTTCAATTGCGGCAGCACCAGGTGCAGCGCTTTGGCCGCGCCAGTGGAGGTAGGAATGATCGACAGCGCAGCGGCGCGGGCGCGGCGCAGGTCTTTGTGCGGAAAGTCCAGCGTGACCTGGTCGTTCGTATAGCTGTGAATGGTATTCATCAGCCCCTGAATGATGCCAAATTCCTCGTCCAGCACTTTGGCCAGCGGCGCCAGGCAGTTGGTCGTGCAGGAGGCGTTTGAGATCACGTTGTCCTTGGCGGGATCGTACTTGTTCTCATTCACGCCCAGCACAATGGTGATGTCGTCATTGGTCGCCGGTGCGGAGATGATGACCTTCTTGACCGTGCCCTGCAGGTGCGCTTTGGCCTTCGCTCCGTCGGTGAAGTGTCCGGTGGACTCCACCACGACCTGTGCACCTACGGAAGACCAATCCAGCTTTGCAGGATCCCGCTCGGCAAAGACTTTGACCTTCTTGCCATCCACGGAGATAAAATCTTCGCCGGCCGTGATCTCGTGATGGAGATTGCCGAGGATCGAATCGTATTTCAGCAGGTGTGCGAGCGTTGCCGGACTGGTCAGATCATTGACGGCGACAAACTCAAGATCGGGATTGCCCAGCGAAGCGCGAAATACGTTGCGGCCGATGCGGCCGAAGCCATTGATGCCAACCTTAACTGCCATAAACGAACCTTCTCCTTGTGGGGTGATGCGGTATGCGTGAGGGCGATGCGCGGGCATCGCAGGCATGTGCCGTTTGAACTCGGAATCCGGAAACTTCTACCGTGGTCGAGTGTACCAAAGAGCGCGCGGGTGCATGCCTCTGCGGTTTGCGGCGCGCCGCGAGAGTGTGGTACATCCTCATCATGCGCAACTGGGTGCGCGAACGCATGAGACGACGTTCCAAACGTGGGCCGAACACCTCCGAATCGACGGGCAAGATAGGTCAGGAATTGCCGCAGAATCAGCCAGCGCCGTTGCAGCCGAACTACGCGGGCGTGGATTACAGAGCATCATCAGCGAGCGAACAGGCGGACACCTCGCCGGACCTCCCCGGTCAAGAGCCGGACAGCGTTGTTGCCGATAATCAGCAGCCACCGGTCATTGGCTCCGACCTGGGCGTCGTGGGGCCGGAAAGTGACGCCGCCGCGGACGGAGCCGCCAGTGTAAATGGCTCGGAGCAGGAACGCTCTCAGGACCAAAGCCCGCAGCAGGCCGCCCCGGAACAGGGAGCCTCTCGCGAAACCCAGAGTGTTCCACAGGGCGATGGGGATTCCTCCTCAAGCTCCCCGGCTGCAAACAACGCAGAGCCCGAACGCAAACTGGTGAGCGAAGGCAAGCTGGTACTTGAAACGCAACCGGAATCTCCATCCGGGCTGCCCTCAGAGCAGGCGGGTGCGCAGCGCCCTTCGCGCGGCTTCGTTGTGCTCACCATTGGCCTGCCCGGTTCCGGCAAGACCACTTGGTTCAAGCGCCGCGGCGTTACGCCGCTCTCAAGTGACATGCTGCGTTCCATCCTCTTCGACGACATCACCGAGCAGCGGTATCAGGGTCTGGTCTTCTCCACCCTGCGCTCGCTGTTGCGTGCCCGGCTGATTGCGAAGATGCCCTGGAACTATGTGGACGCCACAAACCTGTCGCCGCACGAACGCCGGCAGTGGATCAAAATGGCGAAGAGCTTCGGCTATGAAGTACAGGCGGTCTTCTTCGATGTCCCGTTTGAAATCTGCATGGAGCGCAACCGCCGTCGCGAGCGTACGGTCAGCGATGAATCCATGCAGAAGATGGGCGAGCGGCTCCGTCCGCCGAGCTTCAAAGAGGGATTTTCGAAGATCACCGTTGTGCGCGTAAAAGGGCAGCCAGCTCCGACTCCTGAAAGCGCGATGAGCGCGCCGGTTCCTCCTGATCTCACACCGGACGATCCGGATCTGGACGACCCCGATACGGGCGCTCCGGAGATAGACGAGATCGGCGAGGCTGTTTAGCAGCATCCGATTGACGGGCGGGTGCAAGTGGACGCGTACCATGGGTGCAGTCCACCACCTGCGTTAGCGGCAGCACCGACCGCGCCCATGCTTGAGCCCGCCATCGAGTTTCGTGAGGTAAGCTATCGCCTGCCGGACGGGCGTGCATTGCTGGATGGTGTTTCGCTGACCATTGAGCGGGGTACTACGACCGCGCTGCTGGGCCGCAGCGGCTCGGGCAAGACGACGCTGCTGCGCACTGTCAACCGCATGCACCGCATCTCCGATGGCGAGGTCTGGGTGCGGGGCCACTCCGTTGCCGAGCAGGACCCGATCGCACTCCGCCGCTCCATCGGTTATGTCATCCAGGAGACCGGACTCTTCCCGCACTTCACGATCGAACGCAATATCGGCCTGGTGCTTGAGCTGGAAGGAAAGTCAGCGCCCGAGATTGCTGCACGCGCTCGTGCACTGTTGGGAACGGTCGGCCTCCATGCCGCTGAGTTCGCTCGGCGGCTCCCGCACCAGCTCTCCGGAGGCCAGCGCCAGCGCGCAGGCCTGGCCCGCGCGCTGGCGGCTGGGCAGGAGATTCTGCTGATGGATGAGCCGTTCGGCGCACTCGACCCTCTTACTCGGGCGGAGATGCAAGACGTACTGCGAACTCTCACTGCCGGCGCGAGTATCACGGTACTTCTGGTCACGCACGATCTGGATGAAGCGATCTATCTGGCTGACCGCATCGTGCTACTGGAAGCTGGCAGGATCGCGGCCGATCTGCCTGCCGCTGCCTTTCTGAGTTCCCGCGCGCCCGCGGTGGAGGCCTATGTGCGGGCTGTCCACCGTGCTCCGGAGCAGCACACAGGAGTGAGCTCATGATGGACGCCGGCTTCCTCGCGGAGCACTGGGGCCAGGTCGCCACGCTTACTGCTGAGCATCTTTGGCTTACCGGCTCGGCCATGCTCATTGCCACGCTGATTTCCGTGCCGTTGGGCATCCTGCTCACGCGTCATGACGCGCTTGCGCGGCCTGTGCTGGGCGTCGTCAACACCTTGCAGACAATTCCCAGCCTCGCGATGTTCGGCTTCCTCCTGCCTCTGCCCTGGCTCGGCGCGCAGGCTGCCCGCATCGCCATCGTGGCGCTTGTCGCCTATGCGCTGCTGCCCATAGTGCGCAATACCTATGCGGGCATCCGCGGCGTGGACTCGAATGTGGTAGAAGTAGCGACCGCGCTGGGCATGACCGGGTCGCAGCGCCTGTTCAAGGTCGAGCTGCCGCTGGCCGCAGGATTCATCCTTGCGGGAATGAGAACAGCTACGGTTACGTGCGTGGGGATTGCCACCATTGCCGCAGCGGTCGGCGCGGGCGGCCTGGGCGAATTCATCTTCCGCGGTGTGGCCTCGGTGGACAACCGGCTGGTACTGTTGGGCGCAGTTCCCGCAGCACTTCTCGCGCTTGCCGCTGACGCACTGCTTGGGATGCTCGAACGTCGCCTGACCGTGCCTGGTGGACGCGAACCATGACGGGGACGATCGGCCAACTGAATGCATTCCGCCGCGTTGCTGCGATGCTTTGCGCAGCAGCAGCCCTGTGGTTTGCGGGCGCATGCTCGCCTCCGCGCCCGGACCGGCCTGTTGTCGGCGCAAAGAACTTCACGGAGCAGGTCGTCCTTGGGGAACTGCTTGCTCAACAGATCGAAGCCAAGACAGGACTCAAGGTAGACCGCCGCTTTTATCTCGCCGGCAGTTACATATGCCAGCAGGCCTTGGCCGCAGGACGCATCGATCTCTATCCCGAATACACCGGCACCGCTCTTACCGCCATTCTGAAGCAACCGATGGAGAAGAATCCGGCACGGGTGCTCGCCACTGTTACACAGCTTTATCGCCAGCGCTACAACGTCGTCGTCGGCGCGCCGCTTGGCTTTGAAAACACTTTTGCCATGGTGGTGCGCGGCTCCGATGCTGCGCGGCTGCATCTCTCTACTTTGAGCCAGACCGTGCCCTATGCATCGCAATGGAGACTCGGCGTCGGTTACGAATTTCAGGAGCGTCCGGACGGCCTGCGCGGGCTGAGTGCGGCCTATGGCCTCAAGTTCGCCGGTCCGCCGCGGACCATGGACCTCGGCCTTCTCTACCGCGCGCTCAACGCGCGCCAGGTGGACATCATTGCCGGCAACTCCACCGACGGCCCAATCGCCGCTTTTGGGCTCAAGGTGCTGGCCGATGACCGTCACTACTTTCCGCCCTACCAGGCCGTGCCGCTGGTGCGCGAAGCCGCGCTACAACGCTGGCCCGCTATGCGCGCCGCACTTGCTGAGCTCGCCGGCAGGATCACGGCAGAGGAAATGCGGTGCATGAATGAGGCGGTCGACGGGCAGCACCGTGATCCGGCTGAGGTGGTGCGTGCGTTTCGCAAGACAAAGGGGCTATAGATGACCGATCAACAAAGGCAGACTGAGCCGTGGCTGCGGGGAACACTGAGCGAAGCGCCGGCGGTGGTGCGGGCCGTGCTGCATGCACTTGAACTGGCGCGGCAAGACGTAACCCACTGGTGCAGAGGGTTGACCGGGTTGGAAGTCAATGCCCGCCCGATGGAGCTGCCCTCCATTGCTTTCCATGTGCAGCACATCTGCGGCAGTCTGGATCGCCTTCTCACCTACGCTGAAGGCAAACAGCTTGGTCCCGAACAACTTGGAGCCTTGAAGCGGGAAAGCGAAAGCAGCGGGATCATGGCGCATGTGCTACTACGGAACTTTGAGCGCGCCATCGAGGACGCTTCGCGCCGTGTCCGCGCCTTTGCCGGGTGCGATCTGGAGCAGCCTCGCAACGTAGGCCGCCAGCAATTACCAACGACCGTGGGTGGCCTGCTGGTGCATATTGCAGATCACACCCAGCGGCACGTTGGGCAGGCGATCACGACTGCGAAGGTGGTTATGGCAAGCCGCTACGCGCCGTCAGGTCGTGTGGAAGATTCTTGAGCCGCGCCGCTTCTACTCCGGAGACTCACTGCCCTGCGCCACCATCCCGGCAAACAGGTGCCCCATCTTTTCGTGCTTGGTTTCGAGGTAGCGCTCGGAGAACGGAGAAGCCGCTGGCACTTCCGCCGAGATCCGTTCCACAACACGAATGCCGTGGCTCTCGACTGCCTCGATCTTTTCCGGATTGTTGGTGATCAGGCGAACGGCGTACACACCGAGTTGTTTCAACACCTCGGCCGGCAGCTCGAAAACGCGACAATCCGCCTTGTAGCCCAGCTCCAGATTGGCTTCGATGGTGTCAAGTCCCTGGTCCTGCAACTCGTATGCCTTCAACTTCGCCATCAGGCCGATGCCCCGGCCTTCCTGCTGCTCGTAAAGCAGAATGCCCGCACCTGCAGTCCGGATCAGCTCCATCGCGAGCTCGAATTGCTGACGGCAGTCGCACCGCAACGAGCCAAAGACGTCTCCGGTAAGGCATTGGGAGTGAATACGCACCACCGGAGGAGCGCTGTGGATGTCGCCTAATACGAGCGCCACGCAACCTTCCACGCGCCGCAACGGAACAGGATCGCCCGGGCGGCACGGGTCCGGATGGCTGAGCACGCCCTCGAAGCCAAGAATGCGGAAGTGGCCCCAGCGCGTGGGGAAGTCGGCATCCGCGACTTTGGTGACAACCATGGGTGAAGCCATCTTCCTGATTATACGGGGAGGCTTGCAGGCTACCGCTCCTGCTGTCCTGACGTACACGCACTGCGCATGTGGACGCGCTACGATTGCGCAGTTATTCGCTGGCTTCCAACTGTTCCATGAATGCGAGCATGTGCATGACGCTGTTCCAATTTCTTCCCGTCCCTGGTGTCTGCAACAAACGCTCCAACTTGGCCCATGAGAGCTTCGGCCGTCCCATGCCATTGGGAAAGTAGATATAAAGCTCGCGGCCAATCGGACGCAGTTCCTCAGGGCCACCGTTCAATGAAAGCACCTCATCCCGGATCTTCTGGCCAGGATCACTCGCCAGAAAGTGAACCAGAAGTTTGCTGGGCTCTACTCCCGCACGACCGGCGAACGGATTGCAAGCAACTGTCTCCTTCATCTCAGAAAGCGTGCGCAGGATGATCTCCGGACGGAAGCCGAAACTCTGCTCGATGCCGTCCTGGATACGCTGCGTCAGTACAGAATGGTCCGGCTCTTCCGTCCGGAAGATCACATTCCCGCTTTGTACATACGTCTGCACATCCCGCAGCTCCAGCCTGGTGTACAGCGCGCGCAAGGCATCCATCTTGATCTTGCCGTGGCCGCCCACGTTGACGCCGCGCAGCATGGAGAGAATCACCGCCATGAGGCTGGAGTATACCGCGGCACACGCGTAACAATCTTGGTTCGCTTTCGGAAGGTACCCTCTCGGCGGTTCCCTTCGTTACGTACGTTCATGCGCAACTCCGGAGTATTGTGGAACTGTGCTTTCAGGTTGAAAGGGGAGGCGCGGGCTCCAAACCGCCGGTCCCATGTACGACTCGAAACTCGTCCTTATCTCGCTGCTGATCAAGCTGGGCATCGCGGCTGCAGTTTCGAGCGCGCTCGCCCGCTCGCGAGTCTTCCAGCGGCTCCTGTTCGCCGAGCGTCGCACCACCGGGCAGACGCTTGGGCTCATCGCCTTTCTCTGCGTGCCGCTCACGCTGGGCGTTTGGGCGCGCGTAACTGTCCCGAACTTCCTCGCCGCAGATATCGCCTTTGAAACCACCATTATTCTCGGGATACTGCTCGGCCCCTTTTCCGCCATGCTGGGGGCGGCAGTTCTGTCTATACCGGCGATGGGGCATCATGAATACCTCACCCTCCCGTTCTATTTGTGCGTCGGCCTGGTCTTCGGGCTATACGGCCGCCAGGTCGATCGAGAGGAGGTCTGGTCGTTCTCGCCGTTTATCGATCTAAGTATTTACCGCTGGGTGCGCCGCAATCTGCGCCGGCCTCGCATTGACCGGCAGGTGCTGCTGCTGCTCCTGATCGTAGCCATGCAGGCCATCCGGATGCAGATTGCCATCCTTTACCCGCACCGGCTCTTTACGCTGAATGCGGCAAGCTGGGTTGTGCGCCTGGCCATTTACGCCTGCCCGGCGGTAGTTGTTGGTATCCCGCTGAAGATCTGGAACGCCATTCAGATCGAGGAGAAGCTTGAGGAACAGAAGCGCCTGGTGCTCGAAGCGCGCTTTGACGCTCTGCAACGGCAAATCAATCCGCACTTCCTGTTTAATACGCTGAACTCCATCGCGTCGCTGGTGCGCTTCAAGCCGGAGATGGCGCGCGAGATGATCGTCAAGCTCGCCAACATCCTGCGCGCGCTTCTGCGCGATCACGATACCTTTGTTCCTTTCCAAGAAGAGCTCGCGTTTACAGACGACTACCTGGGTATAGAAGTCGTCCGCTTTGGGGCAGAAAAGCTCCAGGTGGTCAAAGAGATCGACCGCGAAACACTGGCCATACTGGTACCCAGCATGTTGCTGCAGCCGCTGGTTGAAAACAGCATCAAGCACGGCCTCGAGCCGCGCATCTCCGGCGGCACTATCACCTTGCGCAGCCGCGTGCTCGCCGGCAAGCTGGTGGTGGAGGTGGAAGACGATGGGGTGGGCATGGCCCGGCAGGTGGAGTCGGGATCGCCGCGGCCTCCTGGCGTGGGTCGGCAGGGCGCGGGCATCGGCATGCGCAATGTGCGTGAGCGGCTGGAGGTGCTGTATGGCGCGAATGCCCGCTTTGAGGTGGAAAGCCGGCCGGGACGGGGCACGCGCATCACCCTTGAAATGCCCGTCCTGCTTCGGGACGGCGAAGAGCCGGGGGAGGTCCGCTCACACCTGCAACACAGCTTGCGCTGATTCGTTACGCATGTCGCTACTTATCCCCACGGCACAGTCACGGTCGATCCGGTAATCCGCCTGCGCCGTCCAGCACCTGCTCGTAATAACGCTCGTACATGGGAATGATTTCGGATGCACAAAAGCGCTTTTGCGCTGTTGCGCGGGCGGCTGTTCCCATCGCTTCCAGTCTCGCCGGGTTGGTCAGCAGATGAATTGCGGCTTCTGCCATTGCATCCACCGCCCCCACTGGGAAAAGACATCCGGTGATGCCATTGTCGATCAGCTCCGGCACGCCGCCTACAGCTGTCGCGATTGCGGGGACGCGGCAGGCCATCGCTTCCAGCGCCGCCAGGCCGAAGGATTCCAGTTCGCTCGGCATCAGCATCAGGTCGGCCAGCGGCAGCAGGTCCGCCACGCTCTCCTGCTTGCCGAGGAAGTGCACGCGGTCGCGTATGCCCTTGCTGAAGGAGAGCTGCTCTGCGAGCGAGCGCTCCGGGCCATCGCCCACCAGCAGCAAGCGCGAAGGGACCTTTTCCGCCACACGCGCGAAGACCTCAACCGCATCGGTTACGCGCTTGACCGGCCGGAAGTTCGAGAGGTGCATCAGGACCTTCTCGCCGGGCTCGGCATAGGCGGCCCGCGCTACCGCGCGATCGCCATTCAGCGGCTTGTACAAGTCGCAGTTGACGAAGTTCGGGATCACTTCAATCGGCCGCGCGATCTTGAAGTCGGCCAGCGTCTTATCACGCAGGTACTGCGAGATCGCGGTCACGCCGTCGCTCTGCTCGATGCCGAATTTTGTGATCGGCAGGTAGGACCGGTCCATCCCCACCAGCGTCACGTCGGTGCCGTGGAGGGTGGTGACAAAGGGAAGCCGCCGGTTGTGGGTCGCGCACATCTGCCGGGCCAGCAGCGCGCTGAGCGCGTGCGGGATGGCGTAGTGGACGTGGAGCAGGTCGAGGTCGTAGAACTCCGATACCTCGGCCATGCGCGTGGCCAGGGCCAGCGAATAGGGAGGGAACTGGAAGAGCGGGTAGTTCGAGACTGGGACCTCGTGGTAGAAGATGTCCTTCTCGCGGCCGGTCAGCCGGAAGGGCTGCGAGTAGGTGATGAAGTGGACCTGGTGTCCGCGCGCGGCCAATTCGATGCCGAGCTCGGTTGCCACCACGCCACTGCCGCCATAGGTTGGGTAACACGTGATGCCGATCTTCATAGGGCTCTTCTGCGGGCGGTCGTTGTGCTGAGTGCAGGGTTAGCGGGGTCGTAACCCCCCTTCCCCCCTCCCCGCCCCTGGGTCTTTTCCCCTAAATTCCTGGCAGTAAAGAGCTTAGCCGGGGGCGCGCTGGTAAATTCCTCATATCGCAAGACTTAGAGGTAAATTCCTGTGGGCACTGGATTTACGCGAGGCATTTGCACTCCTTCTGATGCAACGGGATAACGACCTGGTAACACTCTGGAGTTGGCCCGCTCCACGCGGAGGCTCGGCCGCTGGGGAAGAGATGAAATACCCTCTATTTCCAGTGTGGCAGATCCGGCGAATTACTACGCCACAGTAGCTGTGAATACCTCAATGTGGGTTCGCTTTCCTTGCGCATGTTTGACGCGCGCGGGGCGTTTTTCGATTCAACCGGCGAGCTGCTCGAAATTGATCAGGCGCAGTGCGGGGTTCCCGGCCAGCGCCTGCGGCAACACCTCCAGCAAGGCGGCGCGCTCGGTTTCCCGCGTCGCGACCAGCCGCGTACCTGTGTTCACGAGCGCCGGGTCGGGGTAGCCGGGATGGCAAACCAGCTCCCACGCGCCCGGGGGCATGGCCGCCAGCAGCCGCTCCAGGGTGGCCGCATCGAGCGTGCCCGTGGCCAGCACGCCGACGCAGCCGTCGGTGGTGCGAAGACCCGCGTTCCGCACGGCTCGAAAAAAATAGGGCCGCTGGGAGCGCAGCAGGTGTACCTGCCACCTCCGTTGCCAGGGAGCGCCGGGGGTGACGCGTGTGGCCCACAAAGGTTCAAAGGGGTTGCGGATGGCGGGCACGCCACAGCGGAGCGCAGCGCGCAGGACGGGCCGCAACACGCGGGCAAAGACGTGGGTGTGCTTGTGCGTGTCCAGGTGCGAGACGGTGATGCCGGCCGCCTGCAAGCGCCGAATCTGGGCGGTGGCTTCGGCCTCGATCTCGGCTTCGCGGATGCGTCCGCGCAGCAGGTCGCTCAGGAATCCGCCGAGTGTGCGCCGGAAGCTGCCGCCGGGCGCGAGCGTGGGCAGCTCGGTCGCGTGCAGCACGGGAGCTCCATCGACCAACACCAGGTGGCAGCCGACGGAAAGCTCCGGCTGCACAAAGGCGTCGTGGGCTGCGTCGCGGAAGGCGGGGCCGTTGGCCATCATCGTTGCGGAGGGAAGGACGCCCGCGCGGTTGAGCTCCAGAATGGCCCGGTTCACACCGCAAGTGAAGCCGAAATCATCGGCGTTGATTATCAGTTGTCGCGTCCCGTTCGCTGATGTTGAAGGAGAAGAACCCACGGGCGCAGTCTATCAGCCCATGAGTCGCGTCGCGCCTTGCTACAGTGGCCTTATTTTGCTCTTGATACTTTTCGCCAGCTTAATAATTTCGTCTGCATCTTTAGCGGTCTTCGCCGATAAGGTGCTGCTGTTTATGCTGTCTGCCTCCTGCTTCAGCTCGGTTGCCAACGCGAGCAACTTAGCAGCGTCAGCTTTCGCCTGCTCCTGCCTCGTCTCATTCAATTTGCTCAATTGTTGACGTTGCATGCGGTCCGCGGGGTCTTCCACCGACTGGTTGTTTCGGACAGTGGGTGTGGGGCTTGCTCCCGGACGCTGAGTCCAGGATGGAGGAATGGGTGGATTATTTCCCACTTGTGCGTTCGGCATCGCACTTGATGTCATCATGATGAATAGACAACCCGCCGCGACTAGGTTTTTCATCTTGCTCCTTCTACAAATGCCAACGGAGCAACAACACCACACCGCGATTAGTTGTTGCAAGCTCAACTTGCGAACTGGCGTGAGAAAGCTTTCACGGGAGAGAATGGTCGTTTGTGTACCCCTGAACTGCCGAAGCGGGGTAGGCCGCTGCATTAGAAAGCGAGTTGGTCGCATGGCGCGAGCCGAAGTGCCTTTTTGGTACATTGGGTTGAGTTGGAGCCGCCAGTTGTCGGTCTGCGTGCGCGGCAGTTGCAAAAAAGAGCCCACCTAGTGCGGCCAGGGTTCAAGAAACTCTACCGACCCGAGACTTGTGATCCGCTGCTTGCGTTCGTTGATAGCCAGCACGTTCGCGACTTCAACGAGCCAAAGCGCCGGAACCTCTGCGTAGGAAATCAGCAGCGCCGAGAGGACGCTCTCGCTATAGGAGGTTCTCTCGTTGGCGAAGCACCAGCTCATCGTCATCGAGGCGTCAAGCACAAATGGCATCAGTATTTGTGACCCTCATGGATTATGCTTTTGAGATTCTGGCCGCCGGATGTGAAGCCATGCTCGTCTGCGAATCGGAGCGTCGCTTCCACGGCTCTTCGGCGCTTGCCCTGGTCTGCGGGCTGGAGCGAGAGATCTTCCGCCATGAGGTTGGAGATATAGGTGTCCAGCTCCAAGCCGCGCGCCTGCACCTGGGCGGCGAGTTCATCGGGAATGGTGATGGTGACCTGCATGGGGCAGAGCGTAGCAGGAAGTGGGCGAAAGTTCCACTGATAAGGCTACGAACTCTGGCCTTAAGGTTCTGAGCGGGTTGCATCCACAACAGTGCTTGAAGGCACGAGAGCCCTTTGTAGGCTGGATAAGTCGCCGCTGCTTTCACCAGCCCACCGGATGGGCTGATAGGCTAATTGTTTAGAGCGTTTGATTGAAGCTAAGTATTCAAATAAGCAGCCCCGGTTGAAGTACACTCGCATGCATGACTGAGGATATGATTCAGATCGTAGACGTCGTGATGGAATCGGGTACTGTGTATTTTGAGTCGCATGACACAAGCTCGCCGGGAGGGGGCTCGGCTACCTTTCGGATTGAAAATGGAGAAGTGCTGATGACGAGCCAAGAAACAGCCGCAGACTGCCCAGATTTATATAGGAGTTTGAAAGCCGCTTTGAGTGATCGGCTCAAGAAGGAACAGCGAATTTAGGACCACTTGTCCAGCGATCCTGTGTTAACGGGATGGTTCCAGATTGAATTGCAATAGAGGCTCGTTCGAGGATGTATCCCCTTTTCTGGTACATTGGGGTCAATTGGCGTTGAGAGGTATTTTCCAACCCTCGCGAGCGAATCAGAATTAGCCGGATGGGCGGTTAGCTCAGTTGGTTAGAGCGCCTGCCTTACAAGCAGGATGTCGGGGGTTCGAGTCCCTCACTGCCCACCATCCCTCTTCCAGAGCCTAGGTCCCAGGCGCCCAATACTGGGCCGCGCACATGGTGTACGCTCAACACCATTGCCATGCCGCTTCCCCCGAGTGAGTCACGCAATCGTTCCTCTTCCTCCCGCCGCCTCGATCTGCTGATCGGTTTTCTGGTCGCGTGCGCGGCGTCGGTCATCGCTTCGCGGCCCTTCTGGCCGGGGCAGTTCGCGCGCTATCCATGGATGACCTGGATGCGCGACGACTTCTTCTATTACCTGATCGTTGCCCGTAATCTGGCGGCGGGGCACGGCTCCACCTTCAACGGGCTGGTGCGCACGAACGGCTACCACCCGCTGTGGCTGTTGCTGCTCACGGCGCTTGCCCGCGTTTCGGGCGGACCGCGCGCCGTTCTCAGCTTTGTCGCGCTGACCAGCGTTGCCGCTACGGTCGCCATGTATGCGTTTGCGCTTCGGATTTTCCGCGCGGCCGGTGTCCGGGGCTGGGTGGCTGCGGCGCTGGCGGCTTACGTGGCGATCTGCTCGCTCGATCTGTTTTTTTATGGCATGGAGGTTACGCTGGCGCTCCCGCTGGCGCTGGGGCTGTGCGTGTACGTGCTGGGCTGGAAGGCAACTTGCGGCAACGGTTGGTGGGCGGGGGCGGGCCTGCTGGTGGCGCTGGTGGTGCTGGCGCGGATGGACGGCCTGCTCTTTGCTGCGCTGCTCGGCTTGCTGCTACTGCTGACGCCGGAAGTGCGGCGAAGCCTGACGCCGACGAAGGTGGCATCGCTGGGCGCGGGCCTGCTGCCCTTGGCCGCGTATTTCGTAATGAGCCGGCTGGTGTTCGGCTTGTGGTTCCCGGTCTCCGGGCTGGCGAAGCAATTGCGTTGGCACCACAGCGTGGCCCCGATCATCTGGTACAGCGTGCTCGACGTGCCGCGCTTTGCCAAGCTGAACCTGACGGTTGCCATCGCTGGAGCCGCGCTGCTGCCGTTTGTGCTCCGCCGCTTCCGCCCGGTGCAGCGCGCGGTACTGGGGGCGATGCTGCTCTTTCCCTGGGTGCTGGTGCTGGTGCTATCGCTGCGCAGCGACTGGGAGATGTGGCCCTGGTACTACTGGATTTTCCGGATGGCGCTGTGCGGGAGCCTGGCGCTGTGGTTCGGCACGCTGGCGTCGTTCGCTCGCGGCGAGGGCCGCAGGTCTGCCGCGAATGCCTGGCGGGTGGCCCCGCAAGCTTTGGCCGCGCTGGTATCGTTGGCGGCGGTGGTACGGGCCGGCACGCTCGCCTGGGTACCGGGGCAGCTGGACTTTTACCAGACTGCGACAGAGGTGCGCGCCTTTGCCGCCACGCATCCTGGCATCTACGCGATGGGCGACCGCTCCGGGATGACCGCGTACCTGCTGCCGGAACCCGTGGTGCAGGCGGAAGGGCTAATGATGGATCGCGGCTTTCTCGACCACATTCGGCGGCAGGACGACCTCCGCGCGACGCTGCGGGCGTATGGCGCGCGCTATTACGTGGGCACGGCGTGGGAGCCGTACACCGGCTGTTTCCATGCGGTGGAGCCGATCGATGCCGGCATGGATTCCCCGCATATGGTGAGTGACTTCTGCGAGGCGCCGCTGCTGCGGAGGGAACGGGACGGCATTCAAACGCTGATCTTCGATCTTGGGCAGCCCTGAACGGCTCACGCGCCGAGCGCGCGCAAAACATACCCGGCCAGCAGCGCGCCGAGGAGCGGACCGACAATGGGCACGGGCGCATAACTCCAGTCGGAGCCGCCTTTGCCCGCGATGGGCAAGACGGCATGGGCGCAGCGCGGCCCGAAGTCGCGCGCGGGATTGATGGCGTAGCCGGTGGTGCCGCCAAGCGAAAGGCCGATGCCCCAGACGACGCAACTCACCAGATATGGGCTGAGCCCGGCGGCCGCGCCGGTGGAGAGCACCAGTTTGGAGCTGATAGCGCCGGCTACCAGGATCAGCGTGGCCGTGGCGATCATTTCGCTCAGCAGATTCCAGCCCAGCGTGCGAATGGCAGGGATGGTGCAGAAGCAGGCCAGCTTGCTCGCGCGGTCCTCGGTAAGTGCCCAGTGCGGGCGGTAATGCAGCCATACCAGGACGGCGCCGGTGAAGGCTCCGGCTATCTGCGCGGCCGCATAGGGGGCGAGCGCGGCGAAGCTGCGGTTCTTGATGGCGAAGGCCAGCGTGATTGCGGGGTTGAGGTGCGCGTCCGGGCTGCCGAAGAGGGTTGCGGTAAAGATGCCGGCGAGCACAGCGAAGCACCAGCCAGTGGTGATCACCATCCAGCCGGAGCCCTCGGCTTTTGAACGTTTGAGCAGGACGCCGGCGACGACGCCGTCGCCCAGCAGCATCATGATGAGCGTGCCCATGAACTCGCCCAGGATCGGTGACCGCATCGGTTGTTGCTCCTCCGTGCTTCGGTGAACAGCAAGTAACAGGGTGCAGGCACACATTATCGCGCGCGCGGCTTAGCTGACAATGTAGGTGTCCGAGAGGGCTTTGAAGGCGGCGAGTTCGTTTGCGATCCACGCATCGTCGCGGCCCAGTTCGCGGGCCAGGATGCGAGCCACGGCGGGGGCCATCTGCTGCGCGGCGGCGGCGTTGAGGAAAAGCGCGCGCGTGCGGCGGGAAAGGATGTCGTCCACGGTGCGGGCCATCTCCTGCCGCGCGCCCCAGACCACTTCGGCGCCGATGTAGGGAAGTGCGGGATGGAGGGGGAGAGCGAGCTCGGGATCGGCTGCGGCGATGGCGCGCACCTGCTCCGCATCGGAGCCGTACACCTCAAGAGGTCCGAGCCGTTCGGCGTTCTCCATGTAGCCGTGAACGTGCAGGTGCTCCGTCACGCAAGGGGCATCGTTGAGCTTGCCCAGCAGGATGGCGTGGTCCACGGCGTCCTCGGCCATGTGGCGATAGGTGGTCCACTTGCCGCCGGCGATGGTGAGCAGTCCGGAGTTGTCCACATGGATAGTGTGGTCGCGGGAAATGGCGGAGGTCTTGCCGTTGCCGCCGATGGGCCGCACCAGCGGGCGTATCCCGGTGTAGACGCTGAGGATGTCGTCGCGCTTCGGAGGCCGGCTCAGGTAGCGCTCGGCGGTTTCAAGGATGAAGTCGATCTCCTGCGGGAAGGGAAGCGGGTCGTAGCTGGGCGCGTCGATGGGGGTGTCGGTGGTGCCGACCACGGTGTGACCGTGCCAGGGGATGGCGAAGAGGACGCGTCCATCGCTGGTGTGCGGCACCATGATGGCGCTGTCGCCGCGCAGGAAAGAGCGCTCGAAGACCAGGTGGATGCCCTGGCTCGGTGTCACCATGCCGGAAGCTTCCGGGTCGGAGAGCTTGCGGACTTCATCGGTGAAGATGCCAGTGGCGTTGATGACGGTGCGTGCCGGCGCGGAGAGGCGTTCGCCGGTTTCCGCATCGACTGCAATCACGCCGTTGACGAAGCCTTCCTCGTCCTTGGTGATCTCGACGACGCCGGCGTAGTTGACCAGAGTCGCGCCGTGGTCGGCTGCGGTCTCGGCAAGATGCATGAGCAGTCGTGTGTCGTCGAACTGGCCGTCGTAGTAGACCACGCCGCCTTTGAGGCCGTCGGTGCGGATGGTGGGAAGCCGCTCCAGCGTGTCCTCGCGCGAAAGGATGCGCGAACGGCCGAATCCATATTTGCCCGCAAGCAGGTCATAGACCTTCATGCCGATGCCGTAGAAGGGCGCCTCCCACCAGGAGTAGTTCGGAACGACAAAGGCCAGATCGTGCACCAGGTGGGGCGCGTTCTCGCGCAGCAGGCCGCGCTCTTTGAGGGCTTCCATGACCAGCGAAACATTGCCTTGCTCGAGATAGCGCACGCCGCCGTGTACCAGCTTGGTGCTGCGGCTGGAGGTAGCCTTGCCGAAGTCCTCACGCTCGAAGAGGAGCACGTCGAAGCCGCGCGTGGCGGCATCGACCGCGATGCCGACACCGGTGGCGCCGCCGCCGATCACGACCATGTCCCACGGCTCGGTGCGCTGCTTTACGCGGGCCACCATTTCTTCACGATTCATCGTGCATGCTCCTCGGTGAGCCAGCTCTTGGAACGCCCCACAGCGTCTTGCCAGCGGTTGCGGGCCCGCCGTGCTTGCTGGGGATCCATCCTGGGAGTGAAGCGTTGGCCATCTTCGCGCTGCTTCCACAATTCTTGCGGGCCGTTCCAAAAGCCGGTCGCGAGTCCTGCCAGGTAGGCTGCGCCGAGGGCGGTGGTTTCAACCACTGGCGGCCGTACTACCGGGATGCCCAGCAGGTCTGCCTGTATTTGCATCAGCAGATCATTCGCAGCGGCGCCGCCATCCACGCGTAGTTCGCGCAAGGCACTCCCGGCATCGGCATTCATGGCTTCAATCACGTCCGCAACCTGGAACGCGATGCTTTCCAGAGCCGCGCGCGCGATGTGCCCAGGCCCGGTGCCGCGTTCGAGCCCGATCAGCATGCCGCGCGCATACGGGTCCCAGTGCGGCGCGCCCAGACCGACGAAAGCGGGAACGAAGGTGACGCCGCCGCTGTCGTCCACGCTCGCGGCAAGTGCCTCGACGTCGCTGGAGGCGCGGATCAGGTTCAGATTGTCGCGCAGCCATTGCACCACGGCTCCGCCAATAAAGACCGAGCCTTCCAGCGCATAAGCCAGCTTCTTTTCCGTACTGCAGAGCAAGGTCGTGAGCAGCCGGTTGGTCGAAAGCATAAAGCGATCGCCCACGTTCTGCAGCAGAAAGCAGCCGGTTCCGTAGGTGTTTTTTGCATCTCCTGGATTTAAGCAAAGCTGGCCGAAGGTGGCGGCCTGCTGGTCTCCGGCAATGCCCGCGATCTCGATCGAGCCGAGGCCGAGTGTGGTTGTTACCTCGCCGACACGCTCGCTGGACCAGACCACCTCCGGCAGCATGCTTTCGGGGATCTTGAGCAGCTTGAGCAGATCCGCATCCCAGCGGTCCTCGACGATGTTGTAGAGCAGCGTTCGCGAGGCATTCGTGCGGTCGGTAACGTGGCGTTGCCCGCTGGTCAGGTTCCAGATGAGCCAGCTATCCACGGTGCCAAAGGCCAGCTTGCCGGCTTCAGCAGCGGTGCGCGCGCCTGGCACATGATCGAGGATCCATGCGACTTTTGTTCCGGAGAAATACGAATCGAGCAGCAGGCCGGTCTTCTCCCGTACCGTCTGCTCTGCACCCGCCTTGCGCAACTGCTCGCATAAGGGCGCCGTGCGGCGGTCCTGCCACACAATGGCGTGGTACACAGGCTGGCCGGTCTTCCGGTCCCACACCAGCGTGGTTTCCCGTTGATTGGTAATGCCCAAGCCAGCAATATCCCGAGGGCGCGCTCCGGCGCGCCCCAGGGCTTCCACCGCGGCGCTTAGTTGTGAAGTAAGAATGTCGAAGGGGTCATGCTCCACCCAGCCCGGCTGCGGATAGTGCTGGGGGAATTCATGTTGTGCATCCGCGCGGATTTTTCCGTCGTGGTCGAAAAGAATGGCACGCGAACTGGTTGTGCCCTGGTCGAGCGAAAGGACGTAATCCATAGCAGGGCTAATAGTACGCTGGGCACCGGAACGGGCACGCCGGCTTTTCCACGACATAACGTTTTGCAGCCATATGCATCTGGTACACTACGTTCAGTTCGCCGAAGCCGCCGCCTGGCGCTCCGGTTAACCGGTTTGGGGACGTAGTTCAGTTGGTTAGAATGCTGCCCTGTCACGGCAGAGGTCGCGGGTTCGAGCCCCGTCGTCCCCGCCATACATTCTGAAGGAATTTAGATTGTATGGGACCTGTAGGTGACATTCGAATCAGGGTCCGATTAGGGCCCATTACGCCCGCCGGGGTATCAAAAGCGAGTCAGTTTCAACCTCTCTCTGACCCACGTTGGGCACCATCATCCTTACAACCTTGCTCTGAGCGGCTCGTTTATGCGAGTTCACTGCCTGTGTGTGGATGTCGAGCATAATCCTGCTGTTCGCGTGCTTAAGAGCTCCTATACCGTCTCCACATCTTCCCCGTTCGCCTTGAGCAATCGGCTTCTGGCACGTGAACATGCATCCACTGCCCTGCATCCCAAAACTTGAAGGAGAGTGCATGAGCAAGCAGGACAACATCGAGACACAGAAGAAGCAGGGCGAGGCAATCAACAAGGGACATCTCGAGGTCCTACGCGAGGTCTTCGCGCCCAATGTCGTGGATCACGATCCAGCGCCCGATCAAGGTAAAGGCCCAGCGGGCTTCATCGAGTTCTTTACACGATTTCGTGCGGCCTTTCCGGATCTTGAGATCGCGGTCGATCACCTGGTCGCGGATGAAGACAATGTAGCCATCGCGTATACCATCACCGGAACGCAGAAAGGCAGCTTTATGGGAGTCCCTGCCACCGGGCGCAAGGTCGAAGCGCGCGGTATGCAGATCGCGCGCTTCGAAGGTGGCAAAATCGTGGAGCGTTGGGGTAGTTCGGATGAGCTCGGAATATTGAAACAGATCGGGGCACTTAAGTGAGTAGCTGTTGCTCAGCCGGATCTGGGGATCACCGTCAGAACACGCCGTCTGAACGCCGCCTCCATGAACAATGTCGCACAAATAGACTGAGCGCCTCGTGCGCGCCTGGCGCTTAGGCCAGAGCTGAAGCGTCGAGTGTGGATGGGGGAAGGGAAGCCGCAGTTTGCAGCGGGTGGGAGGGATGAAATGCTTCACCGCGAAGGGATGCGGGTTGCGAGACGGTATGGCTCGCCGACTGTGAACGGAGCAGCTCGGTCATGATGGTGGGAGCGAGTGGTCTGGATAGCAAGAAGCCCTGGGCGGAGTCGCAATGCATGCGGCAGAGTTGCTGCAACTCGCCTTCGGTTTCGATACCTTCTGCAACAACAGTTTTCTTCAGATTGGCCGCGAGCTGTACCACCGTGCGCACAACTTCAGTCCGTACGTGATCCCGATCAAGATCACGAACGAAACTTTGGTCGATCTTTACCGTATCGAAGGGGAACTGCAGCAAGTAGCTGAGAGACGAGTAGCCGATTCCAAAGTCGTCGAGGCAAATCTTGATGCCCAGGGCCTGCGCTTCCAGCAGCACACTCTCGGCAGACTTCGGATCTGCCAGCATGACTGATTCCGTGATCTCCAATTTAAGAAGTTCCGGCGGCAACTCCGTTTGTTCCAGAACCTCTCGGATATATTGCAGCAGGCGCGGATCCGAAAACTGCCGCGGCGAGATGTTGACGCTGATGGAGAGACGCGAACCGAACCGGCGATTCCACTCTTGTAATTGCGCGCAAGCCTCCGCCAGTACCCATCTGCCCAATTCAATAATCAACCCGGTGTCTTCAGCCAGGGGAATAAAGCGCGAGGGCGGCACCATGCCGTGCGAGGGATGCGGCCAACGCGCGAGCGCCTCGAAACCCTCAATTACCTGGTCTGAAATGGAATAGATAGGCTGATACCACACAGCTAAAGCGTTGTCTTTGATGGCCCGTCGCAGGTCCGTCTCTAGTTCGAGTTCCTGGGCTGATTGGGCCAGCATGGAGCGATCGAAGGTTTGCGCTCGATTGCGTCCCTGGGACTTTGCGCGGTACATGGCTGAATCGGCGTCGCGCAGGAGATCGTCAGCGTTATCTGCTTCACCGCCCAGCACGATACCGATGCTGGCACTGATATAAAGGCTCCTGTCCTCGAGCACGAAGGGGGACTGCAAACGATCCAGAATCCGATCCGCAATGAGATGGGCCGTTTCCTGGCCTTCCACTCCTTCCAGAAGAACTACAAATTCATCGCCCCCGAACCGTGTGACCGTGTCGCCGGGACGAACCGCAAGCTGAAGCGCGGCGGCCACTTCCATCAGAAGGCGATCGCCAAAGGCATGCCCCAGACTGTCATTGATGAGTTTGAACCTATCCAGGTCGATAAAGAGTAGCGCGATCTCGGCTGAACCGTTGGCAGAACGCCTTTGGTGCAGAGCGCGGGTAATCCGGGTGGAAAGCAGCTGGCGATTCGCCAGTCCGGTCAGGGCATCATGAAGGGCGGCGTGTTCCAGCCTGGCTTCCGTATCTTTGCGATCGTGCACGTTCGTGCTGGTGCCAAACCATCGGACCAGTGCACCTTCGTTGTCGATTTGAGGGAGCAGATGGATCTGGAACCAGTGTTCGAGACCGGAGCCGGACCGCATCCGGCATTCTGTCCGAAACTCCTGCCGATCCGCCGTGGCCTGTTCAAAGCCGGCACGGCAGGCGTACATGTCTTCCGGGCTGATGAGCGAATGCAATGAGAAGCGTTGAACCTGTTCCGGAGCCAGGCCGAAGTACTCCTGCGCCTGAGGGTTGCAGTACTCCAGGGCTCCATCCGGGTAGGTCGTCCAAACGTGATGCGGGATGGATTCAGCCAGAAACTTCAGGCGCTCCTCGCCCTCCTGCGCCTGCGCCTGGGCGCGGCGAAGTTGTACCTCACGGGTGGCGATGCGGAGCGCAAACAGGAGGCAGGAAACAGTAAGAAGGGGAAGACCCCACATGGGCCGCTGCATGCTCAGGGCTGCGCCTGAGAAAATTGAGACCAGAGCCAGCCCCAATGCGCTTACCGTATGCACGCGGGCGGGCACGATGCCACCGGGGAACACATCACCTTTGGATCGGAGGTGTTCCCGAACCTGCGGACGGACAGCAAGCAGGATGAACAGGAAAAAGGGCGCGCTCCAGGCCAAATCGCTGATGGTGCCGGCTGGAAATCCATGGCTCTCACTAAAGATACCGATAAAAGTACAGAGCGCGTTTGCGAACACGTAGATGGTGAGATCGCGGAACAGAATGCGGCTCGGGCCGCGCACTTCCACTGCGAAGCGCAGTCCGCAGGTCAGCAACAGTGCCGCGCTCTGGATGTTGTATACCAGTACAGGCGATGCATCTGCCGTTTGCAGCAGAACCAGAATGCAGAGCGTGCTCATGGAAAAGCAGGCCTGGGCAACATCGAGCCAGCGAATGAGGTCGCGGCGCGTCTGGCCAGGCGTGCGGGCTGTTGCCAACAAGATGGGCAGCCCGAAGAAGATCCAAAGGAAGTCCGCGCCGGACGGAAATGTGTTTGGCCGTCCTGCGAATATGGTCACCAGATACCAGACCTGACCAGCAGTCCAGAGTGCAAAAGCAGTACCGATCTGGTACCACAGCCGTCGCAGATAGGGAGTTCCTGCATCGCGGCCGTTGCCCACGCAGCACAGGGCAGCAAGCAACGGAGCCAGAAGCTGGATGGTGTTGGATAGCGCCAGCGGCCGAGAGACTGTCGCAAGAATCGCCGCATGTAACAGGGCTATTCCCACCACTGTCACCATCACTATGGTTCTTCGCTTCATATGCACAAGATCGACAGGCCCATGGAAGATGTGAGCAGTAAACCATAGCAAAACGCATATAGGGCTGCTTCCTTCGTTGTAGCCAGAGTGCTGCAAAGGTTCATTGGAGTGGAAGCAAGAACAACGCGAGCTGGCAGTTGCCGTTATAATCCGGCCATGTCAGCCTCAGGCAGGAACAGGCGCGCGCGGTGGAATTGGCTGCTGCTGCTTCCTTTATTCGCCTTGGTTTTTCCCGGCATGTATGCGCGCAACAGCCCGGTTCTACTCGGTTTCCCGTTCTTTTACTGGTACCAGTTCGCGACCGTGATTGCGACTGCTCTGCTTACAGCCCTGGTTTATTTCAAGACTCGCGAGTAAGTGGCTGGCCCGGTATTGCTGACCAAAGGTGGTTCCCAGGGAATGACCACTCCTCTTTCCCAAAATGGGAAAACCGCAGCCGGAAGGCTGCGGTTTTCTGAAATATCCGAAAGATTGTTAAGCGGCCTGAGTCGCTTCCCGATTGGCACGCTCGGAGATCTGCGTGAGCAGATGATCCGCGTGGCCCTCTTCCTGCAAAGTCTGATTCAGACTCTGCGCCTGGTCGTTGTAGCCGAGGCGTTGTGCCCATTGGCGTGCCGATCCATAGGACGCCATTTCGAAGTGCTCAATCTTCTGCGCACTCGCGATCAGGCCTGCATCACGCACGGGACCCGCCTGGGTCTCCTTGACGACGTTTTCTCCAGCCAGGATCAGAGCCGCGGTGACCGCGCATTTCTTGTCATCGGCCTGCCCTGTCAGGTCGGTCAGGATTTTCTCCACCCGTTGTACATGTACCCGCGTTTCCTGCAGGTGGGACTGGAATGCCTGCTTCAACTGCTCATCCGTAGCGGCTTTGATCATGCTCTCCAGCCCGTCCACGATCTGCTTCTCTGACGAGTACATATAACGGAGTTGCGTGATGTAAAGCTGCTTCATATCGTCGATATCTTTGCCGAACAAACTCATAGCGCTACCTCGTAGTGTTGGGATTCATGATCCAACGTTAAGTAAGAGGCGAGGCGCAGCGCGTTCGTTGGCTGAAGGAGATAAATATCGAGCAAAGACGGGCACGCACTGGCAACACTGCAATGGGTCCGCGATTGTTGCGTGGCGTTCAAATTACGCGACGGGTGTCCCGGTACACTTGGGTGATGAAGCACCGCACCATCGAGCATTACGAGATTCTGCGCAAGTTGGGTGCGGGAGGCAGCGGCGTGGCTTTCCTGGCCAACGACAGCTTACTTATGCGGCCCGTTGTGCTCAAGATTCTCAAGCGGGGCGCTCTCACACTCGAACAGATGCGGACCACCGTGCTGCGGGAGGCCCGGCTCGCTTCCGCCATCGAGCACCCGAATGTCTGCGCCATTTACGAGGTTGGCGAGTCCAGCGATGAGGCGTACATCGTCATGCAGTACGTGCCGGGCCGTTCGCTCGATCGTCTGATCGCGCAGGGTCCCTCGAGCGTGCAACTTGCGATCTCGGTAGGGGCGCAAATCGCGGAAGGGCTGAGCGCAGCCCACACTCTCGGCATCTTCCACCGGGACCTGAAGCCTGCCAATGTCATGCTGACCGATGGCGGCCTGGTCAAGATTCTCGACTTCGGCCTGGCCCGCCGGCTCAGCCCGGAAGAGGCTGATTTCGACCCGGCCAAGCCCGCGCGGCGCAAACAAGGAACCGTGCAGGTGACCTATACAGCGCGCGGGGGCACTATCGCCTACATGGCGCCGGAGCAGTTCGTCACCGGCCAAAGTAGTGTGCAAAGCGATCTCTTCGCTTTCGGCGTCATCCTGTATGAACTGGTCAGCGGCCGCCACCCCTTTGTGCGTCCCGATGGCGAGGAGTTCCAAAGCGTGCGCGCCATTCAGTATGCCGATCCGCCACCGCTTTCCGGCTGCTGTCCAGAGGTGCCGCGGGAACTGGCCAGCGTCATCGATCGTTGTTTGAAGAAGAATCCGGCGGACCGATATGCGTCCGCGGCCGACGTTCGGGAGGCCTTGCGCACCATCATGCGCACAATGCAGTTGGAGAGCAGCCTTCTTCCGGGGGAAGCGGCTTCGGCGAGCATCTCCCCGCCTGAACGGGAGAAGCGGGCCACCGGCCTGCTCGCCATGCTGGCGGAGCGCTTCCGGGAATCTGCGGACCAGGGCGCAAAGCAATCGACCATTCTTGTGCTCCCGTTTGCAAACTTCGGCCGGGCAGAGGGCTCGCCGATGTACGGCTTTGCCCTTGCGGATGCCATTGCTGCCCGGCTGGCGCGTATGCCTTCCTTAGTAGTGCGGCCCTCCAGTTCGCTGATGCAGTTGCCTGTTTCGGTGCAACAGACCGACCCTCTGGCCCTGGGGCAAAAACTGCTGGTGCAGTATGTGCTCGCCGGCAACTTCCTGCGTTCCGACCATGGATTCGATCTGAACTGGCAACTCCTCGACGTCGCCAAGCAAAGCGTGCGCACGGGCGGCGCCATCAGCGTTCCGTCCTTCGACCTGATCGCCGTGCAGACGGAGATCTGCAATGAGGTATTCAGCACCCTGCAGGGCATCGGCCAGGGACTCGCCTTGCCGCAGCTCAATGGAGAGCGAGCGAACCGTACG
This sequence comes from uncultured Acidobacteriaceae bacterium, assembly GCA_963767705.1. Classification (GTDB taxonomy): domain Bacteria; phylum Acidobacteriota; class Terriglobia; order Terriglobales; family Acidobacteriaceae; genus CAWCJL01. Next base: position 583,498 of record CAVYEO010000001.1, read on the forward strand.
CTTCATCTGGACGAGGCGATCTCGGAAGAATACCTGCAGGCCCGAGCGGTCTTCTCATCGTTTGTCTCGCGGTCCGGTTCCCGGAGCGACCTGGATCGCGCTCGCGAGCAGTTTGAAAGCGTGACGGCAAAGGACCCGCAGTTTGCGCCAGGGTGGAGCGGGCTGGGCATGGCCCACCTGCAGTACCTTCGCCATGGCTTTGGCGGCCAGATGCACTTGATGAGTGCACGAAAGGCGTTCGATCGTGCGCTGGCCATCGATCCCGGCTCGGTTGAGGCCAATCTGTACCGCGTCTACATGCTGCTTTCGCGGGGGGAAAAGGAAAGCGCGCGCCACGGCGTCGAGCACCTCCTCCAAACCGCCGATAACGACTGGAATGTGCACCTGGTGGCCGGCATCACCCTGCGGCTGGACGGCATGTATGAGGATGCGCTGGACCAGTTCAACCGTTCGCTGCAATTGGACCCCTCGAACGCTCCGGCCATCTACAACCACCGGGCCCGAGTCTACCAATACCAGAACCAGCTCGAACTGGCCGATGAAGAATTGCGCAAGGGACTGACTCTCGAGCCCCGGCATTCGCTGTTGCGCACTTCGCTTGCATACCAGCACATGCGCCAGGGAGACCTGGCAAAAGCGATCGCCATTCTCGAACAGGTCATCCGCGAAGATGACAGCATGCGCATAGCGTTTCCCACGCTGGCGCTTTGCTATGTGCAGGCCGGCAATCGCGAACGCGCCGCTTCTCTCATCGAGGAAGACTCCCTCTCAGCTGCAGAAGCTGACAGTGAAATGGCCTATCGTCTGGCCACGTACTTTGCCGTGGAGGGTGATGAAAGTGAAGCGCTGCACTGGCTGCGCCGCGCCATCTACCTGGGCAACGAGAACTACCCCTGGTTCAGCAAGAACCCCGCCTGGAACCGGCTCCACAATCACGCCGATTTCGAACGTATTCTGGATGACCTGCGCAAGAACTATCGCCGCAACCAGAAGACCTGGCGGCGGCTGCTCGAAGGGCTACAGGCCACGGTGTAGCCAGATGACGCTGTCCGCCACTCAACTTAGATCGATCGCGATCGCACCCACTCGAAGCGCCCTTTGATCCGTAGAAAGGGTGATTCGTAGTATTTGTATGAGAGATGGGCAACTAAAAGTGTCGTCACAAAGCCGAGTACAGCGTGAGTCATTACCTCGGTATGCTCGAAGCCGAGAAGGCTCATCCACTTGGAGACGTGATTAAACCCGAATGTATTGAGGATTATGTAGTGGAAGACATATAGCCCATAAGAGATCTTCCCCAGGTAAACGAGCCAGCCAGGAATCCACTCTGTTTTCATTCCAAGGAACGCGAAGAAAATAGCAAGCGATCCACATAGACTCAGGGCGAATCGCGCGATACCCGCAAAGGGCGGGACGCTCGTGACATGATGTTCACTGACGATGCTGGATGAAATCCAGAAGGCCAAACCGGCCAAAAATAACGCGAGTCTTGCCGAAGCAGCGTAGCGGGGCACCTTTCCTCGCAACAAGGAGGCGATGAAGAGCCCGGCCGCAAAGAATTGGAACTCGATAAAGCTATCCGTGGTCATCTGCCACTCATTCGCTCCGAGGCAGCTCTCAGCTAACACTGCGCCATATGCAGTAAGTACAAGTAATATGCAGACCTTTAGTAGACTGCGTGGGCTGAGACGTAAGACCAGCACAGGTATGAATAGATAAAACTGCTCTTCAATCGAGATGGTCCACAAGTGATTGATCGGGTTCCCTCGATAACCAAACCGGTGCGAATACCAATTCCCGACAACCAAGATATAGCTCGGGACCACCCCACGAGGCAAGTGGAACGGAAGAAATCTGAGCCCCACGAAGTAAACCGTGAAGACAACGCCCAGATAAAGCGGCCATATACGGAGCATCCGGCGCATGTAGAACGCGCGTATATGAATTGTTCCGCTATCCTGTTTCTCACGGCGGAGCAACTCGCCGATAAGGTATGCACTTAGTAAGAAGAAGATCTGCACACCATAAGCGAGTGCATAATCAAGAATGCCGACAATTCTGGACTGAAATGACAGAGCATGGCACAGAAAAACTGCAAAGAAAGCGAAAAAACGCAGCACATCTAATTCTGGTCGATAGAAGCGCCCGGTCACTGGGCGATTGTAACAAGAGCCTCTTCCATAAATCCTCTAGCGTCGCACAGCTTTCCCGCGGTTTGGAGCATCCTTTATGTGCAGCAACGGCTGTTTCAGACGGCCAGGGAGAAGTTATGAAGACAGCACAATCGATCGTTTCGTCCGCCCTGCTGGGGGCCGCGCTGATGGCCGGCGCTTCCGTGGTGAGCGCATCTGCATGGGCACAGACTGACCAGGCCCCCGCAACAACCACCACGACGAGCACAACGACCACACCTACCACGCCCACCACGGACAAAGATGCCCTGAAGGCCCAGCAAAAGCAGGCTAAGGAAGCAGCGCGCCAGCAGAAGCTCGAAAAGAAGGCGAACAAGCAACGCGACAAGGCGGCCAAGCAAGAGGAAAAGTCTGCCAAGACGAAGAGCAAAGCAGACAAGCAGCAGGACAATGCCATCGTTGATCGGCAAAAAGCAGAAACCGATCAGCAGAAAGCAGTTCCGCCGCAGCTCTGATGGTCTCGCGAGCGGAGCCGGTGGTATTGGGGCCCATCAACTCTGGGAGGTGAAGAAGGCCGCCATCCGGCGGCTCATCTCTTCAGCGGAGACGTCTTCCTTATGCGTGGCAATGGTCCATCTGTACCCGAATGGGTCCATGATGGTCCCTGACCGGTCTCCGTAGAACTGGTCTGCAACCGGGCGCAGGAGCTTTGCGCCAGCAGCTTCAGCCCTGCTTACAAAGTCATCGACGTCTTCCACGTACAGGCATAGGGCAATGGGCGTACCGCCGAAGTGCTCAGCCGAAAGAGCGCCGGCTTCCGGCCATTCGTCCGACAGCATGAAATGAACGTTGCCCACCTTGAGTTCGGCGTGCCCTACACGTCCGTCAGGCATGGGCAACCGGAATTCCTCGAGAGCGCCAAAGCCGCGCTGGTAAAAGTCAATTGCAGCGTTCGCGTCCTTGAAGGCGAGATAGGGCTGGAGCGGCTGATCGGGTACAGCTTGTGCCATGGTCGTCCCCTCCTGGGTGGGCTCTTGGCGTGCTGCGGTAGCTGGCTCTCGATCAGACCAGTTCGCCTGGCCGAGCGCAAGAACAAAAGGGAAGGCCGAAGCATTCCCTTTGGATCTTTACGTGGCGTTCACATTTATTCGTGGGCGGTACTCGCCGTGTTCAAGGCCAACGGTTGTGTCAAGCCAAAGGTAATTTCAGAGTTGGCCGGCAGCACGGCGGCATGGTTGGTCCGGAGCCAATGTGCGGTGACCACGCCGACTCCGACCGCAGAGCCGGCAATCGCGCCGGCTGGGCCCGCTATTGCCGCTCCCAGGACAGCGCCGCTCCCGCCGCCTGCCGCGTATTCCGCCGCCACGCGCTTCGGATGATCTTTGCTTTGGATCGCGCCCTCGCGCCCCATCTTGGTGTTGGAGTTGCTGGCTGTCTGGCTTACCAGCGCATGCAGGGCATAGCGCGTGCCGTCCGGCAGAACCACGTCATCAGGCGTGAGCCGCAGGGATGCCGGTCCGTACATACGGCGGCCATAATCGGCATGGGTCACGCGTCCGTGGATCACGGAGCCAACCGGAATGAAGACCCGGCCATTCTGCATGACATCCCGAGAGACTTGCGCGGTCCAGGCCGTGCCCACGCCGTTTTCGCGGGAGGATATCTCCTGATCCAGGCGGGCGTGGAGAGGCGTGCCGTCGGCCAGTTCATTGTCCGGCTGGGAAACAGAGGTGACGATGTCGGCGTCGGGATTGAAGTGCGTCCGGGACTGCAGCCTGGGAGTGTTCTGAGTGCTGGCGGAGGCAGCTGCAGCCTTATCCGCAGCCGGCTGTTCCACGATTCCGTAGTCCGGATCAGTTGCTGCAGGACGGGGCTGCCGCGGCTGCCGGCGCGGTTGCAGCGGCCGGTGGCGGCGCGGGGACTACAGGCTGGACGGCCGGAGCTGCTTCCGTGGCCGTAATCACGTCGCCGGCCGGCGGCTGCGAGACGCCTTCATAGGCGCTGGGCTTGGCAGCATCCGCAGGGGCAGCCGCGGCATTTGCGGCCGGAACTTGCGCGTGAGCGGGCATGGTACTCAGTCCGAAAGCTGCGGCGCCGCTCAGTACCAGCGCAGCGGATACATCGAGAACTTTCATGAAGGCTCCTTGAAGCGAATGCATGGGTGTGCCGATTGCGTGCGGCCCGGCTATTGACACGAATCCACAGGAATCACCTTGAGCTTAGACCAAGCGGAGCACGCACCACCGCCTGCCGCACCCTATGTATCCAAACGGTAAACCCGTACGCAAGCAGACCTCGCCAGGAGCACAGGCGGCGTCAACCCGGCGCATGCCCCCTCTTTGTTAGAATCGCAGAGACTGCGGAGGCTGGCTTGCGGGGGCACCTTACCTGAAGCCTGCATAGGAAAGCGCATAAACATCCCATGGCAGAGTGGATCAGCACCATTGGTGGCGCCGGCGGCGAAACCATTCCCGTAGATCGCCGTCCTAAACTGAGAGACCGTTTGCGGCACCACATTACAAGGAGTGACATGACGGAGATTGCCCAGATTCATGCGCGCGAAATTCTGGACTCGCGCGGAAACCCAACCGTAGAAGCGGACGTGGTCCTGGCTGGAGGCGTGGTGGGCCGGGCGGCTGTACCGAGCGGCGCATCGACTGGCGAGCACGAGGCTGTGGAGCTGCGCGACGGCGATAAGTCGCATTATCTCGGCAAAGGCGTTCTCCAGGCTGTTGAAAACATCGAGAGCATCCTGGCCCCGGAGCTGACTGGCCTGGACGCCACCAACCAGCGCCTGCTGGACGCTACCATGATCTCCATCGATGGCACGGAAAACAAGAACCGCCTCGGGGCCAATGCCATCCTGGCCGTCTCCATGGCCTGCGCGCGCGCCTCCGCCAACGCCCTAAAGATTCCCCTGTACCGCTATCTTGGCGGCGTCAATGCTTCCGTGCTGCCTACGCCGATGATGAACATCATCAACGGCGGCGCCCACGCGGACAACAATGTCGATTTCCAGGAATTCATGATCATGCCCGTCGGGGCGGAGCGCTTCTCCGACGCTCTCCGTTGGGGAGTCGAAGTCTTTCACAACCTCAAAAGCGTGCTCAAGAAGCACGGCTACAACACCGCCGTCGGCGATGAGGGGGGCTTCGCGCCGTCCCTCAAGTCCAATGTCGAAGCCATCGAGGTCATTCTCGAGGCCATCGAACAGGCCGGCTACAGGGCAGGAGAGGACATCGCCATCGCACTCGACCCAGCCGCCAGCGAGTTTTATGACAAGAGCAGTGGCATGTACGTGTTCAAGAAGTCAGACCGCGCGGAAAAGACCAGTGAAGAACTGGTGCGCTACTGGGCGGATTGGGTCCGGCAATACCCTATCGTTTCCATCGAGGACGGCCTGGCCGAGGACGACTGGACAGGCTGGCGAATGTTGACTGAACAGCTCGGCTCGCGCATTCAGCTGGTGGGCGACGACCTATTCGTAACCAACACAGACCGCTTACAAAAGGGGATCGAGGAGGGCATCGCCAACTCCATCCTGATCAAGGTCAACCAGATCGGCACGGTCAGCGAGACGCTCGAAGCCATTGAGCTCGGCCGCCGCTACGGATACACCTCCATCATCTCCCACCGCAGCGGTGAGACCGAAGACACATTCATCGCGGACCTCGCCGTGGCCACCGGAGCGGGGCAGATCAAAACCGGTTCGGCATCGCGCACTGACCGCGTCGCGAAATATAACCAGCTTCTCCGAATCGAGGAAGAGCTCGGGCAGGCCGCCGAATACCTCGGCCTGGAAGCGGTCAACTACGGCGCATAAAGCCGGCGCAGGTGTGCCGGCACTCACCATTTCTACAAAGGATCGAGATTAACTATGAAGTATGGTTTTTGCACCCTGGCTCTGGCGTGTGGCTTGACTGTGACCGGCCTCTCCGCCCAAACCACTACCTCCTCACCTGCGGGTACTGGCACGTCTTCCACGACAAACGCCGCCCCGAAGACCGGAGCAGCGTCCGCGCCCAGCAGCCGTCCAGCATCTTCCACTGCCGCGACTGGCCAGAACGAGGCGCCCACGCCGCCCGCGCATCCCATCACACAGGCGCAGACACGCGAGATGTTCGAGCTCATGGGCTACAAGAAGCTCATGGACAACATGCTGAACCAAACAATTGCCATGCAGAAGCAGCAGGCGCCGTTCGTTCCGGCAGACGTGTGGACGGATTTTCAGACCACCTTCAGCAACGTCGATTACGTCGCTCTGCTGCAGCCGATCTACGCGAAATACATCTCGGAAGACGAAGCGGCGAAGTCTCTGGAGTTTTACCGCACCCCGGCCGGCCGGCACATGCTTGAAAGCATGCCGATGCTGATGCGCGACATCATGGTGACCTCGCAGCAGAACGGGCAGAAGATCGGCCGTGAAGTGATCGATCGCCACCGCCCGGAAATTGAAGCCGCACAGAAAAAATACCAGCAGGAGCAGCAGGGCAATGCGCCGGGGGCTGGCAGCACCGGCGCGTCTACCAACGGAACCGCATCGCCGCGCACCGGCACGGCTCCGAACAGCGCGCCTGCTCCTTCGCTGAAGGATTCGCCAAGTGCGCCTTCCACGGGAACTTCTTCCACCACGCCCAAGCCTCCGCAACAGTAGGCTGGATCCACCCGGGCCGCCCGTCGCCGCAAGCCGGGCGGTCCTTCTGTTTGGAAGAAAACAAGATGAAGCGACCACTCGTGCTCACGATTCTGGATGGCTGGGGCTATCGCGCGGAGCGTGAAGCCAACGCGATCGCCCAGGCCCGCAAGCCTGTATATGACAGGCTGCTCGCCCAATACCCCAACACACTGCTGCATGCCTCGGATCACTTCGTCGGCCTGCCCGACGGGCAGATGGGTAACAGCGAGGTGGGCCATTTGAATATCGGCGCGGGGCGCGTTGTCTCGATGGATATCACGCGCATCGACGCATTGATTGCGAGCGGCGCTTTCTATGATCATCCCGTGATTGCGGGAGCGATGGCTCATGCCCGTGAGGGTGGCCGCCAACTGCACCTGCTTGGCCTCGTTTCCGACGGCGGTGTTCATTCGCAGCAAGCGCATCTGCATGCATTGCTCAAGGCCGCCAAGCACCACGGTGTCGAGCGCGTCTTCGTGCATGCGTTTCTCGATGGACGCGACACGCTGCCTACCAGCGGCGTGGGCTATCTGGAGAAGCTCCTCTTCACCATGCGCGAGGTTGGCGTAGGCAAGCTGGCGACGGTCAGCGGCCGTTACTACGCCATGGACCGCGACCGTCGCTGGGAGCGTGAAAAGAAAACCTCGGATGCCATGCTGCACGGCCACGCCGAAGGCGGGCTGCATCAGGACGCCATCGCCCGCGTAAAGGAAAGCTACAACAATGGCATCACGGATGAATTTGTCGTGCCGTTTGTCGTCGCTGATGAGAATGGTGGGCCCACGGCGCAGGTGCGCGATGAGGATGTGTGCATCTGTTTTAACTTCCGCGCCGACCGTGTGCGGCAGATCACGCGTGTGCTGGCGCGGGAAAGCGGGCTGACCGCAAGCGGAGGCCGCGAACTTCCCGGAGCCGATGATCTGGACACCGCGATCCCGCGGAGCGAGATCCCCAAGGGGCTGCACTACGTCACTATGACGCAGTACGACAAGCACTTTAAGCTGCCCATGGTCATCCTGCCGGAGTCGATGGAGAACCTGCTTGCGAATATGCTGGCGAACGCCAACCTCCGCAACCTGCGCGTAGCCGAAACGGAGAAGTACGCCCACGTGACCTACTTCTTCAATGGCGGCATCGAAAAGGAGTTTCCCGGCGAGGACCGCCAGATGGTGCAGTCGCAGAAGGTGGCCACCTACGACCTGGCGCCGGAGATGAGCGCTGCCGGCATCGCTGATGTTGTCACCGCGGCGGTGGCAGATACGGCATTCGACCTGGTGGTCGTCAATTTCGCTAACGCCGATATGGTCGGGCACTCCGGCAAGATGGAGCCCACGATTCGCGGTGTCGAGACCGTGGATGCCTGCCTGGGCCAGATCTATCGTGCGCTACAGCAGCACGGCGGGCGTATGCTGATCACCGCCGACCACGGCAATGCCGAAATGCTGGTCGACCCCGGGAGCGGCGGCCCGCACACCGCGCACACAACCAATCCAGTGCCTTTCATTCTCGTGAGCGAGGACGCAAAACAGTATCGTTTGCGCGACGGAGGATCACTCCGCGACATTTCGCCGACAATCCTGGCCATGCTTGGCCTCGAACAGCCCAAGGAAATGAGCGGCGGCGATCTAAGAATCAAACAGTAAAAGGAGGAACCATGAAGATTTCAGCGCGTAATCAGTTGAAGGGAACGATTGAGGAGATCGTGCTGGGCACAGTAACAGCACGTGTCGCGGTGCGGGTTGGCGAATTTCTCATCGAAAGCGTCATCACGCGGCGCAGCGTCGAGGAGATGGGGCTGGAAAAAGGCGCCACCGTCACCGCACTGATCAAGAGCACGGAAGTGATGTTGATGACCGAGTAGCTTCGGACGGTTAACTGTCGTATCGTTTGCCCGGAGTGACGCTTTTCCACTTCTCAGGGTCAAAGCCTCTGGCAGCGATATAGTTTTCAAGCTTCACGACCGGACTGCTCTCGCCAGAAGTACCGGCAGCATCTCTCAAGCGCGCCCGCACCTGCCATGGCTTGCATTCCATCCAGGTAGGGCCCCCGCCGTTCCGTGCGCGCTGGATCGATTCATACGCCACGCGATACACGGCAATGGCATCGTGCATGTCTACAGGAATGCTGGGGAAAGTCTGTTTCCAACCCCGCTTCCTGGGACGCTCAGGCCCTTGCTGCACCACATATAGAACGGGAAGCATCTGCGCGCCCGCGTACGCTAGCACCCTATCCAATTCCCGGTTTAGCACTAGCCCGCTGCAAAACACGGCCACAACACCGTCCTGCCTTGCTGATTTGCTGGCCAGCGCCACCCCATGCGCAATCTGTAATCGGCCAATGCTTTCCCGCACATCAGGAATCCAGTGCGGCGCATTGTTGCCAAACAGCGCCTCCAGTACCTCGGAAGAAAGTCCTCCGGCAGCATCGTTCTCCCGCAGTTGCGAAAGCACTCCTGCCAGCACGGCTGCAGGCCCGGTCGAGCGCAGTCTTGTGCCTTGCTTGAGAGCACGCAACCGCAGCATCGTCGTGTAGATTGCCTTGAGCCTGGCGGCATCGAGAATCGGCGTGCTTGCAATAGCCGATGCTCGATGAGTCTTCCTGCTCATCAAGGACGCGCCCAACTCAGGCCCGTGCCGCGTTCGGCTGCTCAGGATCGAGCCCGAGTTCGGCGAAGGCCTGCTGCGCGCGCGCGGCATCGAAGACGCCGTCGCGGGCCAGCTTGGAAAGCGTGGCGGTTGCGATCGACTCGGCGTCTACTTCGAAATGACGGCGGAGGTACTCGCGGTTATCGCTGCGGCCAAAGCCGTCCGTTCCCAGCGAAACCAGCCGTGCTGTCAACCATGGCGCAAGCTGGTCGGGGACGGCCTTCATGTAGTCCGACGCAGCGATGATCGGCCCCTTTGCGCCTTCGAGCGCTGTCACGATGTAAGGCTGCCGTTCCGGCTCGGAGGGATGCAGCCGGTTCCAGCGTTCGGTTGCCAGCGCATCGCGCCGCAGCTCGTTGTAGCTGGTCACACTCCACACATCCGCCTGCACGCCGTATTTCTCGGCCAGCAGGGTTTGCGCGCGCAGCGCCTCGTTCAAGATGGGTCCGCTGCCGAAAAGCTGCACTTGCGCTTCGCCGGCAGGGGCGGCCTTGCACTTGTAAATGCCGCGCACAATACCCTCGCGCACGCCCTCGGGCATCTCCGGCATGGCGTAGTCTTCGTTGTACATGGTGATGTAATAGAAGAGGTCTTCCCCTTCCGCGTACATGCGCCGCATGCCATCCTGAAGGATGACCGCGAGTTCGTAAACAAAGGCGGGATCGTAGGTGGCGCAGGTGGGCACCGTGCTTGCGAGCACCACGCTGTGGCCGTCCTGGTGCTGCAGCCCTTCGCCCAACATAGTGGTGCGCCCGGCCGTGCCGCCCATCAGGAAACCCTTGCCGCGCGAATCGGCAAAGGCCCAGATCATATCGCCCACACGCTGAAAGCCGAACATGGAGTAATACATGTAGAAGGGAACCGTAGGCACGCCGTAGTTGGCATAGGCCGTACCGGCCGCTGTGAAGGAGGCCATGGAACCTGCTTCCGTAATGCCTTCTTCCAGAATTTGCCCATCCTGCTCTTCGCGGTAGTAGAGGAGCATGTCCACATCGTGCGGCTTGTACTTCTGCCCCTCCGGGGCATAGATGCCCACCTGCCGTATGGCCGATTCGAGTCCGAAGGTGCGGCCCTCATCCGGCACGATAGGTACGATTAGTTTGCCTACATCCGGATCCTTCATCAGTGCGCGAAGGATGCTGACAAAGCCCATGGTGGTCGAGACGGGGCGTCCTTTGGAGCCGGCGGTCCACTCGCTGAAGAACTCCATCTTCGGCGCTTTGAAAGAGTAGGAAGGTACGGTGCGCTGCGGCAGGTAGCCGCCCAGCTTCCGCCGCCGCTCCTGCAGGTATTGGAGTTCGGGGCTGTCCGCTGCGGGGCGATACGGCACGCCGTGCTTTGCGGTCTCTTCTGAAACCGGAATATCGAAGTGCTTCACAAACGCGGCAAGCGCGTTGTCCGTCAGCTTTTTTTCCTGATGCGATGCGTTGCGCGCCTGGGTCGAGCCAAGCCCATAGCCTTTGACCGTCTTGGCCAGAATCACGGTCGGGCCGCCTTTATGCTCCACGGCTCGCTTGTAGGCGTTGTAGACCTTTGCGGGATCGTGACCGCCGCGGTGAAGCCTCGCCAACTGGTCGTCGGTCATGTCGCTAACCAGCTCAAGCAGCTCGGGATATTTGCCGAAGAACTCCTTGCGAAGATATGCGCCGTCCTTGGCTTTAAAAGCCTGGAAGTCGCCATCCACACACTCTTCCATGCGCTTCAGCAGCAGTCCCGTGTAGTCGCGTTCAAAAAGCCGGTCCCAATCGGAACCCCAGATGACCTTGATGACATTCCAGCCCGCGCCGTGGAAGATGCCTTCCAACTCGTCGATGATGCGCTTGTTGCCGCGCACCGGGCCGTCCAGCCGCTGTAAGTTACAGTTCACGACGAAGATGAGGTTGTCGAGCTTCTCGCGGGAAGCAACGCTCAACGCGCCTAGCGTTTCCGGCTCGTCCGTTTCTCCGTCGCCGACATACACCCAGACCTTGCGCTGCGTTTTCTGGATCAGGCTGCGATTCTCCAGGTAGCGCATAAACCGCGCCTGGTAGATAGCATTCAGCGGCCCTATACCCATCGACACGGTGGGAAAGCGCCAGAAGTTCGGCATCAGCCATGGGTGAGGATAGGACGAGAGTGCGGGCTTGCCGCGCAGTTCATGACGGAAATTGAGCAGGTGCTCGTCGTCGAGCCGCCCTTCCAGATAGGCCCGCGCATACACACCTGGAGAGGCATGGCCTTGAAAGTAGATAAAGTCGCCCGGCTGGTCGCCATACTTGGCGTGGAAGAAATGGTTGAAGCCAACTTCAAGCAACGTTGCCAGTGACGAATAGGTCGAGATGTGCCCGCCGATGCCTGCGTCATCTTTGTTCTGGCGATGCACCATGGCCATCGCATTCCAGCGCAGAAGAGCCTCTACACGCCGCTCCAAGTCGCGATCGCCTGGATAGGGTTCTTCTTCGTGCTTGGGAATGGTGTTCAGGTAGGGTGTAACCAGCTCGTTGGGAGCCGATACGCCGATCTCTCGCCCGCGCTGCCGGAGCGCCGCAAGCAGCTCTGTACCCTGAGCCGGATCCTGGGCGATGACATCTTCAAACGCCTCCATCCACTCGGCCACTTCAGCGGAAAAATCAGTCTGGACGGGGTCTGCAAGCTTGGTATTCATCACTCAGCAGAATACTACGGACACCCCGGTCGCGGCGCTGGGGAAGGCCCGCAAAGCAAGCGCGCCTCCATGCAATCTCGCAGCAAACGTAGGCAGTGCCCCGCAGCGGCTCTCCGCCCAAGCTGGCAAGCAAAACACAACTGCGGCAGGCACGCAAGCTGTCCTTTTCAACAGAAGTGTGGGAAAGCCTGTGCAAGAGCTTGCCGAAGGTAACAGGAAAGTAATGTTGATGCGGGTTTGCACGCTATGCACCATTCTTGTGGCACTCTGGCTAGGTGGAATAATCCGCGTTGATATGGACGTATTCGGCCGTCAAATCCGTCGTCCAGAACCGGCATGCGCCTTCGCCCAGGCCAAGGTCCACATGCACCGTGAACTCACGCTGCTGCAGATAGGCGTGTGCCGCAGCTTCACTGAATCCCGCTGCGCGCTCCCCTCGTTCGCAGATGGCGAGGTCGCCAAAGCGGACCGCGATTCGTAACGGATCCACCGCTGCCCCCGCATTCCCGATAGAGGCCAGCAGCCTTCCCCAGTTCGGATCGTTGCCCGCCCATGCCGTTTTCACCAGCGGGGAATGGGCGATGCTCCGGGCAACGCGCAGCGCGTCTTCCCGGCTTGCCGCACCTGCAATCCTGAGCTCGACAACGTGAGTGATGCCTTCACCATCGTCCACGATCTGTTTTGCGAGGGATGCGCATACCTCCGTCAAGCCGGCGGAGAAATACTCTCGCGCATCTCGGTCCTTAAGCGCAACGCCGCTTTCGCCGCTGGCAAGCAGCAGCACCGTGTCATTGGTGGAAGTATCGCCGTCGATGGAGATGCGATTGAAACTCTCCTCCACCGCTGCTTCGAGCAAGGGCTGCAGCGCTGCTCCATCGCTCTCGATATCGGTGAAGAGATAAACCAGCATGGTTGCGTGCAAGGCGCTCGTAAGCCGGGGACAGATCATGCCGGCGCCCTTGGCAACGCCCGCGATGCGCACAGTCTTACCGCGGGTCTCGAACGCGGCATGCGCCAGCTTCGGACGTGTGTCCGTAGTCATGATGGCTTCCGCAAAGCTTTGGAGATGCTCTGGGGTTTCCCCGAGCGCTCCCACCAGCGAAGGCAGCGCGGCAACAATCTTCTCCGCCGGCAGCGGCACGCCGATGACTCCGGTCGAGGAAGGGAACACCAGATGCGGCTCGCAGCCGAATGCAACACCCGCTGCGGCGCACATCTGCTGGCAGGCATCGAGCCCCGCCTGCCCGGTTGCGCAATTGGCGTTACCCGCATTCACCAGGACTGCCTGGGTGCGCCCGGCTGTGTGCTTGAGGTGTCGGCGACCCGCAACGACCGGCGCGGCAACCACGCGATTGCTCGTGAACATGGCCGCCGCAGCTACGGGGTGCGCAGCCGCTGCGCACGCCAGGTCCGGCCGGCCGCTGGCCTTAATTCCGGCGCGTACCGCGCCATAACGGAAGCCCCGAGGGAGCACATCTGAAGATAGCGAGGCCGGGGATAGCGAGGCGGCGGATAGCGAGGCCGGGGGAAGTGGGGCACGGATGTTCATGCACTCCACTCTACCAACGCGCAGACGCCTCCGAAGCGGCGATCAGTCTTTTGCCGGATGCTCCTGCCGGTGCCGCCGCTTGGCCCAGCCTTCCTTCGTCGTTTGCCGGGCGCGTCCCAACGCCAGCGCGCCTTCCGGCACATCCTCCGTGATGGTGGAACCCGCGGCGATATAGCTTCCATCTGCAATCGCGATGGGCGCTACCAGCGTGGCATCGCTGCCGATAAATGCGTTCTTGCCGATCACGGTCCGGTGCTTATGGAAACCGTCGTAGTTACAAGTGATCGTGCCCGCGCCAACATTGGTGCCGCTGCCGATCTCCGCATCGCCAATATAGCTCAAGTGGTTGGCTTTCGCCCCCGCCCCCAGCCGCGCCTTCTTGGTTTCCACGAAGTTGCCCACGTGCGCTCCCTCGCCAATCTCGCTTTCCGGCCGCAGGTGCGCATAGGGGCCGATCAGCGCTCCGTGCGCCACGGTCGACTCCGTAATGATCGAACCATGCCGGATCAGAACCTTGTGGCCAATGGTCGCATTCTCAAGAACCGAATAGGAGCGGATGCGCGACTCGGTCCCTACAATCGTGTGTCCCAGCAACTGCACAAAGGGCTCGATCACGGTGTCCGCGCCGACCCTGACACCGGCATCGATGACACATGTCTCCGGCCGATAAATCGTGACGCCTTCCGCCATGAGCGCTCGCGCTTTGCGCAGGTGCATCGCCGCGTCAAGATCCATCATCTCCGCGATCGTGTTTGCACCCAGCACCTCGTGCGCGTCAGTGGTTTCGAGCGCTACCACGCGCTCGCCCGCCTTGACCAGAATCGCGGCCATATCGGTCAGGTAGTACTCACCGTGCGCATTGCTCGTCGAGAGCTCGCCGATGTGCTTGAAAAGCGGCCCGGTGCGGAACGCATACATGCCGGAGTTGATCTCGCGGAGCTTTGCCTGCTCGGCGGTGAGCGCCTTCTGTTCGATGATCGCCGCTACCTCCGCGGAACCGGGCGCTCGGCGGGCAATCCGTCCATAGCCGGCAGGGTCCGTGGGCGCGGCGGTCAGTATCGTCATCGCGGCGCGCTCGCTGAGGTGAAAGTCGCGCAGCAGCACCAGCGTCGCCGGCGTGATCAGTGGAGCATCGCCCGACAGAACCAGCAGATTGTCGTACCCTTGCACATCTTCACGCGCGCACTGAATGGCGTGACCCGTACCTCGCTGCTCGCCCTGCGTGACGAAATTGACCCCGGTAGGCGAGAGAGAGTCGCGTACCCGATCTCCCTGGTGGCCGATGATGACGAACACGTCCTTGGGCTCCACCAGCTGGCAGGCCGCCGCAATCACATGGCCTGCCAGCGTGCGTCCGCCAATCTCGTGCAACACCTTGGCCCGCTTCGATTTGAGCCGCGTGCCTTTGCCCGCGGCCATAATAAGAATGGCTAATCGCATCCTGTTCTCGTGCTCCCTGGTGTGTGGTGCGTCCTGTTTTATCGTGCGCCCTGGCCCGGACCACCGCCACCCGCCATCCCCGGCGGCATCGGGATCGTGATATCGATGGGATGCACCGTCCCCAGCTTGGACAAAGGCGCGCCGAATTGCTGCTGATTGCCAACGACCAGAATCGCCAGCTTCGCCGGATCGATATACTTCTGCGCCACGCGCTCGAGGTCCGCCGTCGTTACCTTCTCCACGGCATCGCGGTAGCGCTCCAGAAAATCCGCCGGATAGCCGTAGAACTCCAGCCGGGCTCGCTCCGCCAGCACCTTGTCTTTCGAGTCGTAGTGGAAGACGAAGGAGTTCAACAGCTCATCTTTCGCCTTGCGCAGCTCCACATCGGTGAATGGCTGTGTTTTGAGATCGCGAATCTGCGCCAGCATCGCTTGCGTGGCATCTACCGTTGTCTGGCTTTTGGTCGCGGCCACTGCGTAGAACATGCCGGGGTGATCGTAGGAAGCTCCATAGGCGCCCTCTACCGAATAGGCGAGGCCCAGCTTGGTCCGCACCTCCTGAAACAGCCGCGACCCAAACCCGCCGCTGAAGACCTGGTTCATCACGCTCAGCGCGTAATAGTCCGGGTTATTGCGCTCCGTGCCCAAGCCCACGATCCATACATTGCTCTGGTTCACATCGTTCTTATCCACCACATAGACGCCCGGCGTGGGGCCGGGGAAGGTCTCCTGCGGGGACTGGAGTGATGCGCCCTTCGGCAGGCCTCCAAAAGCGGCGCGCAGCTTTGCTTCCATCGCCGCTGTGTCGAAGTCGCCGATGACCCCGATAATCATGTTGTTCGGAAGTACCGTGTGGTCGTGGAACTGCTCGAGATCGGCCGTGGTCACCGGCATCACGGTCGCGATCTCCGGCTGGCGGCCATATGGGTTCTTCGCGCCGTAGACCAGCTTGGCCGCTTCGCGCCCGGCGATCCCACTGGCATCGTCATTACGGCGCACAATGCTGGCCGCCATCTGTTGCTTGGCCAGCATGAGTTTTTGATTGGAAAACTTCGGGTGCTCGAGCAAGTCGACGGCAATTCCGAAGACCTGGTCGAAGTCGCCCTTCAGCGAGGACCAGCTGAGCGAGGTGGAGTCCACGTCGCCGTCGGTTTCAACTTTGGCTGCCTTGGCTTCCAGGATGTCGTCGAGTTGGTCGCCGGTGTGCGTAGCCGTGCCGCTAGTGCGCCATGCTTCACCGTACAGGTCAATAAGGCCGGTCTTTGCTTCGGGCACATCCCGACCGCCGCCGTGCATCTCGACAAAGCCATTGATGAACGGCAGTTCGTGGTCCTCCAGCAGGAACAGGATCGCCCCATTAGCTAGCTGAACGCGCTTCGGCTGCTCCGGATGAAAGGCCGGCAGGGGTGGGATCGGGATCGATTTCCACGGCTGCGCCTGTTGCGTGGGCATGCTTTGCGCCGTCGCCTGCGTTGTGCTTTGGGTAGCCGTCTGCGCCCTCGCACCGCTCAGCAGAGGTGAGACCAGCACGGCAAAGGCAAGCGACAGAACGCGCGCGTCCCGCTTCACTGTGCACCCCCTTGCGGCTGGGCGGCAGTAGTAGGCTGGCCTTGTGGCGCTTGCGGAGCGACCGTCTCGATCATCGCGTAGGTCCGGTTGTTTTCGACAAAGACCTTGTTGGAAACACGCCGGATGTCTGCCTTGGACACAGCGTCTATGCGCGCCAATTGCCGGAAAAGCTCACGCCAATCCCCATAGCGGGTCTGGTACGTGGCGAGTTCGGAGGCAAGTCCCTCGTTGTCTCCCAGGGAGCGGAGAAGCCCGGCGCGCGCTCTGGTCTTGAACATGGCGAGTTCATCGTCGCTCACATCCTGCGTCTTCAAGCGATCGATCTCCTTGTGAATGGCGGTGCGCATCTGCTCGGGCGTATGGCCAGGGAGCGGCACCGCATAGAAAGCGAAAAGTCCTGGATACTTCTCGCCGGGAAAACCACTGAAACCCTCCGCCGCTGCCGCGATCTGCTGGTCGCGTACCAGCGATCGGTAAAGGCGCGAAACACGCCCGTTCGAGAGTATGTCGCTGATCGCGTTGTAAGTCTGGTTGTCTGGATCCAGGTAGTCCCCGCGGTGGTAACCCTCGATATAAAAGGGCTGTGTCGCCTCGCGGATCACGACCGACTTTTCGGCGGTTTGTGGCGGCTCGACCGTTGCCATGGGCTCCGGCTTCGGCCCCGCCGGTATCTGGCCGAAGTACTTCTGGATCACCGGCATCACCTCCGCCGGTTTCAGATCGCCCGCGACCGCGATCACGATATTCGACGGAGTGTAGTAGGCCTTGTGAAAGACATCTGCTTCGGTCGCGGTCAATTGGCTGATCTCGGATTCGTAGCCGATGCCGGGCCGATGGTAGGGGTGCGCTACATACGCACTGGCCACGAACTGCTCCACCATGCGGCCGATTGGGTCGGAGTCGATGCGCATCCGTCGCTCTTCTTGGACTACATCCCGCTCCTTGTAGAACTCGCGCGGAACCGGGTGGCCGATGCGGTCGCTCTCCATATAGGCCCAGAGCTGGAAGCGGTTTGCCGGCATGCTCCAGAAATACTCGGTGGTGTCCAGGCCGGTGCCGGCGTTGATGCCGGTGGCGCCGTTCTCCTCGGCAATCTGCGTGAACTGGTTAGGAATGACATATTTCTGCGCCGCCGCAAGTGCTGCGGTGAAATCGGCCCGGAGCTGCTTGAGCTTTGCCGGGTCCTGCCCCACACGCTTGCGGTATTCAAAGTCATACGCGGCATAGGTCGCTTCTACCTTCGCCAGCGCCACCTTCTCAGCCGGCCAGTCCGTGGTGCCGATGTCCTCGGTGCCCTTGAAGGCAAGGTGCTCAAACATGTGCGCCAGCCCGGACTGCCCACCCGGATCGTTGGCGTCCCCCGCATTCACAAGTGTGAAGTAGGAAAAGACTGGCGCTTCGGGCCGTTCACATAACAGGACCGTGAGCCCGTTGGGCAGGACCGTTGTGGTCACGCGTTTTTCGAATTGAGCGAGCTCATCGCTTGCGAGATCCTGCTTGGCAACGTCTTGCCTGGGTACGTTCTGGGCGCGGACAATGCTGGCTCCGGTAAGCAGCAGCGAGGCAAACGCGAGCACTCCGGCGAAGTGCCGGCTGTGGAAGGGAACAGGCATAGGTGGATGCAACCCTCGAGCGTTCTCCCCTTGAACACGCACCAGGGAGGACACGTAACCGAAACTACCGGGGCAGCCGGGTGAAGTCAAACCTCGGCACGGCGATGTATCCCACAAAAGTGGTAGTGAGAAACTTCTATAGCCCTGGCGTGTTTCTGTTGACATAATAAGCGGCACATAGAGGACGCGCGTTTTGATGCGCCCGTCCGCAGGTCGGAGGTCCGCAGTGTGTGGCGGCTTCTCGAACCTTTGACAAGGACAAAGGCAAACTCATGGCTTGGTGCAAGGCACGGAGCCTTTCGAAACGACAAACTTGCAGTTTTTAAGGAAAAGCATGATCCGCAAAGTTCTACAGAGCGCTCGTTCCCTTGCCCTGGTGTCTCTTGTGGCTGCGTCGGGCACGCTCGCCCATGCCGCCAGCAAAGCTGTCCCGCAGATCACGCAGGCCGTAGATACCGCCCAGCGCGTCACACTCAAAGGCAATGTGCACCCGCTGCTGCGGAAGGCGCAGGACCTCGGGGCCCTGCCCTCGTCAACACCGGCTGACCGCATGCTCCTTGTGCTCAAACGCCCACCAGCGCAAGAGGCGGAGCTCAAACAATTTCTGAATGACGTGCACACGCCGGGCACCCCCAGCTACCACAAATGGCTGACGCCGTCGCAGTTTGGCGAGCAGTTCGGTCCCGCCGACTCCGACATCCAGGCCACCATTGCGTGGCTCCAGTCCCAGGGTTTCAACGTGGCCCACGTCTCTGCGGGCAAGACCACCATCGAATTTTCCGGCAATACGGGGCAAGTCCAGAGCGCCTTCCATACAGCCATCCACCAGTACAGCGTGCATGGCGAACGCCATGTGGCCAATACCACCGACCCGCAGATCCCCGCCGCTCTGGCCCCTGTAGTCGCGGGCATTTCCGCGCTGAACGATTTTCACCCGCGGCCCATGCATACCCCACCAGTGGCGAAGACCGCTCAGCGCACCCCTGGCAGCAGCGCCCGTCCGGAGGTGACCGTTCCCAACAGCGACGGAACAAACGGCTACTATGTGGGACCGGGCGACGCCGCGACCATTTATGACACGCCTAATTCGTCCCTGAATACACACTATGCTGCGAGCCAAAGCCTTGACGGCACAGGCGTGACGATTGCCGTCGCGGGCGTCTCCAACATCAACACCTCCGATGTGGACCATTACCGGACGACTTTTGGTCTGCCTGCGAACACGCCGCAGGTAATAGTGGACGGCAACGACCCAGGCGTTGTCAGCGGTGCGGACGTTGAGGCGCTGTTGGATTCCGAAGTTTCAGGCGCCCTGGCCCCGGCCGCAAAGGTCAGGCTCTACATCGCGGCCGATACCACGCTCCAGGCCGGCCTGAACCTTGCTATTCAGCGTGCCCTGGATGAGAATGCCGCCACAATTCTGAACGTCAGCTTCGGTTTATGCGAACTCAGCTTTGGAACAACCGGCAACCAACAGGTGCTCAATTTCTGGGAGCAGGCAGCCGCCCAGGGCATCTCGGTGACCGTATCGACTGGCGACAGCGGCTCGGCGGCCTGTGACGATCAGAATACGGAAACCAGCGCCCAGTACGGTGCACAGGTGAACGGTCTGGCGTCCACCCCTTATAACATCGCCGTCGGCGGCACCGACTTCAATCTGAATACCTCAAACGAGGCGCAATACTGGAACACCGCCAACGCATCCGGCTATGAATCCGCCAAGAGCTATATCCCGGAAATACCGTGGAACGACTCGACGAGCAACATCGGTCCCCTTAGCGGAAACCTTCCGTTTACAGATCCCACAACCAACCAGACCAATATCGTGGGCGCAGGGGGCGGATCCAGCGGCTGTATTGCGCCGGAGTTTGACCCCAATACCGGCAACTTCCTCGCCTGCGGTCCCGCGGATCAAGCAGGCTTGACCGGATACGCCAAGCCCGGATGGCAGCAGGGCATCGGTGGCACGGACACCACGCGCGATATCCCGGACATCTCCCTCTTTGCCAGTGATGGCTTCCACAATGCGACCTGGTTCACCTGCCTTTCCGGCACGGACAGCACCGGCGCATTTACCGATTGCGTGCCCGACTCCAAAGGAGCCTTCGGCTTTCACGGCGTTGGCGGCACTTCGGCGGCTGCTCCAGCCATGGCCGGCATCCTCGCCCTGGTCAACCAGAAATATGGACCGCAAGGGCAGGCCGACTTCACGCTTTACCCCGTCGCCGCCCAGCATCCCTCGGTCTTTCACGACGTCACCACCGGCAACAATTCCGTTGTATGCACCGCCGGGTCGCTCGACTGCGGCGCCAACGGATTCCTCACCGGCTATGACACCTCCGCTGGCTTCGACCTCGCAACCGGTCTCGGCAGCATGGATGTCACCCAGCTTGTCAATAACTGGAGCGCCATCACCTTCAAGGGAACGACGACCACCCTGTCCGTTGCGCCCACCAGCTTTCAGCATGGCAAGGCCGTCACCCTCACCGGCAACGTAGCCTCCACCTCCGGCGGAACCCCCACTGGCGTTGTCGGCTTCATCACCAATGCGCAGCCTGCTACGAACATCGGGCTTGGCTCGATTCCCCTGGTGAATGGAACAGCGACGTCGAACAGCATCGACAGCCTGCCGGGCGGCACCTACCAGATGTACGCGCAGTACTCCGGCGATGGCGTCTACGGTGGCAGCAAGTCCGCTCCGCAGACTCTCACCGTAACTCCGGAAGCCAGCAACATCAACCTCGGCGTGTTTACTTTTGACCAGAATGGCAACCCCGTAGCCATTGCTCCTGGCGGCTCGGTACCTTACGGCACCTATGTCTCCGCCGACATCACCCCTACGGGCGTAAATGCTCCCGCGAACCAGGCGGATGGGTTCGCAACCGGGACGGCTACATTTCAGGACGGCAGCTCGGCCCCTGTGACCCTCAACCTGAACAGCAGCGGCACGGCGGAATATCTGCCCGGGTATTTCGCCACCGGGCAGCATGCGATCTCAGCCACGTACTCCGGTGACCTCAGCTTCAATGCGTCCAAAGGCGGCCCGGCCGCGTTTACCATCGCCAAGGCTCCCACCGCCCTTACTGCTACCGCTTCCACCACTCCGCCGCTCGGGTCAGCCGGATACACCGTAACGGTCACCCCCACGCCACTCAGCGGCGCAGCCTCGCCTACGGGCGCCATTACGGTGACCGATGGCGCGACTGCCATTGGCGCCGCAACCGCAGTCACGGCCGCGCAAGACCCAAGTACAGGCGCATCGCTAGCCCAGGCCACCGTTACCATTGACCTGACGACGGTACCCGCTGGCGCCCAGACGCTCACCTTGACCTATAGCGGCGACGGCAATTACAACGGCAGCACCGGCACCGTGAACGTCACCGGAACAGGTGGGGGCGGTGGCGGTAGCACCCCGACCTACACTCTAGCCCCGACGGCAGCCACGCTGACGATTGCCAACTCCAGCGCCACCACCAACACGGCGCAGACTACCCTCAACATCACTCCTGCAAACGGCTTCAGCGGCGGTGTGGGCCTGACCTGCACCGTGACCGGCCCTGCCGGCGCGCAGGCCGCCCCCACATGTGCGCTGGCAGCTTCGAGCGTCACCATCAACTCCGCAGCAGCAACGGATACCCTCACTATCACGGCGACCCCTCCCACCAGCGCCGCGCTGCATTCTCCATTCAACGAACTCGAGCGCCGCTGGTATGCAGGTGGCGGCGTGGCCCTGGGCTGTGTCCTTCTGCTGGGCATTCCAGGACGCCGCCGGGCTCTTGAACGTGCGGGATGGTTGCGTTTGTTCGGCGTGCTGCTGTTGATGGTGGCGGGCGGAGCGCTCGGCTGCGGCGGTGGGGGGTCCGGCGGTTCGGGCGGGGGCGGCGGTGGGGGCAATCCAGGCACGACCGCCGGCGCCTACACCGTCACCGTGACCGGAACCAGCGGCGCGATTGTGAAAACCGCGACCGTAACCGTAAACGTCCAATAACCCCGATCCTCACCAGCACACAGGCCATACCCGAGAGGGTATGGCCTGTGTGCTTCCAGTTGCTACTTGCGGGTCAGATCGCGCTCTTCCACAGACCCGGGTCCCTATCCGGAAAGATGTTGTCGCGCTCTTCCACGCCCGCAGCCGCGCTTCGGATTTCCGCCGACAATCTACGCCCGGCCCGAACTCGCGCCACGCTTTCGAGGTCCCGAAACTGGTGGACCGTGCGTTAGAAAGCGGCCCTATGGCTAGTTACGCGCCGACCCGGTCGTGATCAGAAATGCTCGCTGTTACGATTACACCGCTGCGTTCATTCACATTTCATAGCTGTGTCGCGATCAGCACAAGAAAGCGACTGCCGGAGCAGCCGCTTCTGTACCGAATTGAGAAGCGCTACCGTGGTTGCAATTGCGGAGTGTTGCTGTCGTCGTTATACGTCGGCGTTTGCGAAGTAGTGCGTGAGGTGGTTACGCTCAACGGCGATTGCAGTTGAAAGCTGAGCAGGGTTTCGGAGGGGATCTTCGCCTGCTCACCGCGGGTGACCGCGTTCACGCCTGCGCCCAGTCCGCCGCCGGATGCCGCGCCGATGGCCGCGCCCTTGCCGCCGCCCGCGAGCGCGCCGATAATCGCCCCGAGCGCCGCTCCGCCACCTGCTTTGGTGGCCGTGTTCTTGCCTCGACCTTTGCCTTGCTGCGCGAACGTATTGGTCACCACCGGCACTTGACGCCCGTTCACGCTGATTGAGGTCAGCTCGACAGAAAGCAGCGCGCTGCCGGCAAAGTGCGCGGCGTCCTTGGCATCCACCACGCGCCCCGTCACGGCGGCTCCCCGCGGCGCGGCCACCATGCCATCGGCTACCAGGTCGTTGGCCAGTGTTCCGTGGAACTGTTGCCCGGGTTTAGCCTGACCACTGTCCAGACTTTCCGTGATGCGCACCGGCAATGTGGAGCCGCTTGGAATGGTGACCGTCTTGGCCACCGGCTGGGGCGGCGGAGGCGGCGCGGCCGGCACTGTCTGCACCGGCTCCTGGTAGGGCGGTTGCTGGGCGTTGGCCGCATTCTGCGTGGGAGCGCTCGCGTCCGATTGTTGCATGTTGGTGTCCCGCCGGCGGCTGCTCGTCCGCTCCCGTTTCCGTTCTGGCGTCCGTTCTCTTGGCGTCGGTACGGGGGCGGCTGCCTGCGTGGTGGGCGCTGCAATCGTCAGGTTGTTCAGCACGGTCTTGATACCGCTCACCGCGCCCGCATCGTTGCTCGCCAGCGCGCGTGCCGCGTCGTTATTCACCGATCCATTCAGCGTGGCCGTTCCGTCCGTGACGCTTACCTGTATTTTTTGGCCGCTCAGCGCGGACTCGGCATTGATCCGGCTCTGAACGTCGTTGGCCACTTCCTGGTCGGTGCGCGGCGCGGGCTGCGTTTGTCCTGGGGGCGCTGTCTCGTGTGCGGCTCCCGGCTGCTTGCAGCCGGATGCTGCGAGCAGCACTGTCCCAAGTAGGGCAGCCTCCAAAGAGCGTTGTAACAAGGAATGTTGCTTCATCTGTGGAATCTCCATCGAGGCAGTTTATCGCTGCAGAAGTCTGTTCCGGCCATGCAACGAAACTCTCCCTGAGCATGCAAGGGAATGATCGCTGTCCAGTAGACGTGCGCGCCAATTAAAAGTCGCGGCTCTTTTCCTTACTGTATCGTCCCGTGCAGCGCCATCGGTCAAAAAGGCATCTAGGGACTCAGACGCAGATGAGCCCGGGGAGAGCGCGTGTGTGCGCACTTTCCATCCATGGCCGAAAACTCTGCAAAAGGAGAGAGCATGTCCTCTGAAAATGGTGGTGGTTTCAGCTGGTTTCTGGTCGGGCTGGGCGCGGGCGCGGTATTGGGTGTGCTTTATGCGCCGAAATCCGGTCGCGAAACGCGCGAAGAATTGGCCTCTACGGTGCAGGAACGCACGGAATATGTTCGCCAGCGCTCGCGCGAGGTCGGCGGACAGGTCGGCGATCTGGTGAACCAGGGCAAGGATCAACTGAGCGAGTACGTCGATAAGAGCAAGGAATATGTCGATAAAGGCAAGGAGATTGTCGACAAGGGTAAGGCCCAGTGGGACCAGTATGTCGATCGCGGTCGCCAAGTCGTGAATGAGCAGGCAACCAAGGTCACCTCTGCCGTCAACGCCGGCAAAGAGGCCTATCAGTCCAGCTCGGCAAGCTCGGGTTCGGAGAGCTCCGCTTCAGGCTCGCCTGCCGGTTCGCCTTCTGAATCGCCGGCAAACGCCTAACTGACGCTTGTCCAGCAGCGAGGCCCCTAACTAGAGGGGCCCCGCTGCATCGTGTAACTGCCGAAGCTGCTGGACCCGCGATTACTGACTGGGTGATTCACCATACAAGCTTGGTTCGCGACCTTTTAGTGCGATCTCAGCAAAGGGAGGTTCCTCATGGACCACGGATTGAATACTGTTCTCTGGGCGCTCACCATCGTTATCGCCATTGGAGTCCTGATCGAAATTGGCGTGCTGCTTGGCTTGGCCTTTGCCGCTCTCAAGACACGTAAAAAGGTCCACGAACTGATGGATCACTACCATAAGCAGATCGCTCCGCAGGTCGTTCCCATGATTGCGACTGTGCGCGGGGTAGTGGATGACGTGTCTCCGAAGATCAAGGATCTGGCCAGCGACCTGTCTCCCAAGATCAAGAAGATCACAGGCGACATCCAGGGTATCGTGGCCCACGTTTCTCCCAAGATCAAGGACATCAGCGACGACGTCTCGCCAAAGATCAAGACCGTTACCACCAATGTAGTAGACATCAGCAACACGGCTCGCGATATGAGCCACACCGTTCGCGAAGAAGTACAGCGCGTCACTTCAACCTTCAACGACGTGCTCGATCGCACTCATCACCAGGCCACGCGCGTGGATGACATCGTGTCCGGCACACTGGACGGCATCGGCAATGCAACCGCACGGGTGCAGCAGGGCATCGGTGAGGCGACCGCCAAGGTGCAGCAGGGATTCGGGCAGGCCACCGCGAAGGTGCAACACGGCATCACCTTCCCCTTCCGCCAGGCGTTCAGTATCTTTCAAGGTATTCGCGTGGGAGTGGAAACACTGGTGGAAGAGTTCTCCGGCCGCCATCGCTCCTACGGTTCAGCGGTGCGCTATCCGGATGACGAGAATTACACCACCCCAGTGTCCAAGACGGGTGCAGCAGGGAACGGCTCGACCAGGTTGTAACTTAGGCAATCGATTCCACAGGGAAGTTGCCGCTATGTGATGCACGGCAACTGCAATGTTCTACCCCTCGGCTTCCTTGCCATGGCACTTCTTATACTTCTGGCCGGAGCCGCAGGGGCAGGGGTCGTTGCGGCCGACCTTTTCGCCGGTGCGGCGCTGAGCTACTTCGTTTTGTGTGCCAGCGGCGCCGGCGAGGTGAGCCTGCGCCAGTTCGCGCTTCTTGCGGCGCTCGAAATCGCGCTCCATCTCGTCAATGGTGGTAGTGGCGCGTCCAACCGGCATCGGCTTCCAGGTCTGCTGCGGAACCGGGGAAGGCTCAGGCGAAAGCTGCCGCTGAGGCACACGGCCATTGCCGTTGCTGGGCGCGGGCCCGCCGCGGAGCGCCCCGGCGCCCACGGGTTCCGGCTCTGGCTGGGGAGCCTGCTCGACAGTGTGGGTGACTCCGAGCGGTTGAGTAACCGGCTGACCATCAGGGCCGACGATCTGCATCAGGAAGAGATAGCGGACCGTGTCCTCCTGGAAGCGCGTCATCATCTCCTCGAACATGTCGAAGGATTCTTTCTTATAGGCGACCAGGGGATCCTGCTGTCCGTAGCCGCGTAGGCCGATGCCCTCCTTGAGATGATCCATGTTGAGGAGGTGGTCTTTCCACAGGCCGTCGAGAACGCTGAGCATGATCATGCGCTCGTGATAGCGCATGGTTTCCCCGCCGATGATGGCTTCCTTGAACTCGTACTTTTCCTTGAGCTTGTCAAAGAGCGTTTCCCCGAGCTCATGGCGATTGAGCGTGCCGAAGTCAACGCCCTCAGATGCGGGGTCAAATCCAAACTGCTCTTTGAGCTTGGTGGTGATGCCAGCCACGTCCCACTGGTCGGGATGGGCGGATTCAGGCGCGTGTTCTGTCAGAATCGTGCTCAGAAATCCTGCGACATAATCCTCTAGAATCAGTTCCTTCTGATCCAACCCTTCAAGTAGCTGGTGACGAGTGCCGTAGACGGCCTCACGCTGCTTGTTCATGACATCGTCGTATTCGAGCAGGTGCTTACGGGCTTCGAAGTTCTGCCCTTCGACGGCCTTCTGCGCGGATTCAATGCGACGGGAGATGAGGCCAGATTCGATAGGGACACCCTCCTCCATACCCAGGCGCTGCAGCAGGGTGGAGACCCACTCCTTGGCGAAGATGCGCATGAGGTCGTCTTCGAGCGACAGATAGAAGCGGGAAGAGCCGGGGTCACCCTGACGGCCGGCACGGCCGCGGAGCTGATTGTCGATGCGGCGGGATTCGTGCCGCTCCGTGCCGAGGATGTGAAGACCGCCGGCTTCGAGCACCTGTTCATGCTCCCGTTGGGTGTTGGTCTGGTGTACCTGGAAGGCGCGGTCCCAATTCTCCTGCGTGGTTTCGAACTCCTGCCCCTGGTAGTAGAAGCGGAGCATGCCGGGGGCAGCCATGGGCGAGATGGCGCCTTCGGCAGCGGAGACGGCACGGGCGAGGTTGCGCTTGAGCAGGTCCTGCTTGGCGACGAACTCGGCGTTGCCGCCGAGCAGGATGTCGGTACCGCGGCCGGCCATGTTGGTGGCGATGGTGACCATGCCGAGGCGTCCGGCCTGGGCGACGATTTCGGCTTCGCGCTCGTGGAACTTCGCGTTCAGCACGACGTGCTTGACACCCTTGCGCTGCAGGATGGAGGAGAGCAGCTCAGACTTCTCGATGGAAGTAGTGCCGACCAGCACTGGCTGCTTATCCTCGTTGAGCTTGGCGATTTCGTCGGCGACGGCGAAGTACTTTTCTTTCGCGGTGCGGAAGACGACGTCCTGATTTTCCGCGCGCCGCATGGGCTTGTTGGTGGGGATGACGACGATGTCGAGCTTGTAGATATTGTCGAACTCGGCGGCTTCTGTTTCGGCGGTGCCGGTCATGCCGCTGAGCTTTTTGTAGAGACGGAAGTAGTTCTGGAAGGTGATGGTCGCCAGCGTCTGGTCTTCGCGGCGGATGTTGACGCCTTCCTTGGCTTCGATGGCCTGGTGAAGACCGTCGGACCAGCGGCGGCCGGGCATGAGGCGGCCCGTGAACTCGTCGACGATGATGACTTCGCCGTCCTTGACCACGTATTGCACATCGCGCTTGTAGAGATTGTGGGCCTTTATGGCGACTTCGACGTGGTGCTTGAGGTCCCAGTTTTCCACTTCGGCGATGTTGCCGATGCCGAGCAGCCCTTCGATCTTCTCCCAGCCCTCGTCGGTGACCGCAATGGTCTTGTGCTTTTCGTCGACGACGAAATCACCGGTAAGCGTCTTGGTTTCACCCTCTTCGATTTCCTCGCCCTGCTGGAGGCCGGGAATGATGCGATTGACGCGGGCGTACTTGTCGGTAGTCTGGTCGGTGGGACCGCTGATAATGAGCGGCGTACGAGCCTCGTCGATGAGGATCGAATCCACTTCGTCGACGATGGAGAAATAGTGGCCGCGCTGGACGCAATCGGCGAGCTCGAACTTCATGTTGTCGCGGAGGTAGTCGAAGCCGAATTCGTTGTTGGTGCCATAGGTGATATCGGCGGCGTAGGCGGCGCGGCGCTGGGCATCATCGAGGTCGTGAACGATGACGCCGACGGTAAGGCCGAGGAACTCGTAGATCTTGCCCATCCACTCAGCATCGCGCTTGGCAAGGTAGTCGTTCACGGTAACGACGTGGACGCCGTGGCCGGCGAGCGCGTTAAGGTAGCACGGCAGAGTGGCGACAAGCGTCTTGCCTTCGCCGGTCTTCATCTCGGCAATCTTGCCCTGGTGGAGGACCATGCCACCGATCAGCTGGACGTCGAAGTGGCGCATATTGACGATGCGGCGGCCGGCTTCGCGAACGACGGCGAAGGCTTCGGGCAGGATCTCGTCGAGGGCGGCTTTTTCGGCGAGCCGGCGCTCTTCCTTGTCCTCGATGCCGTCGAGCTTGGCGGCAATCCGGGCGCGGAACTCCGTAGTCTTGTTGCGCAGCTCGGCGTCGGAAAGCGGCTGGAGCTTGGGCTCCCACTCTCCAATCGTTTGCACAGTCGGCAGGAGGCGCTTGACGGCGCGCTCGTTGCTGGTTCCGAAAATCTTGGTGATTGCGTTACCGATCAAAGTAGGTGTTCCTTTACGTGAGCCGCGCTGTTGAACCCTTCCGATGCGATGCGTGTGACTGGCCGATCGGGATGGAAGGAGCTGTATCTGATAGACGCTCCGGGTCTCGCGATAGCTCCTATATAGTTTAATCTACCCTGCCAGTTTGGGGGCAGTTTCGTTTCAAGCGTCTGCCTCGAATCACCTGCAATTCATCTGAAGGACGACTATGTATCGACCCCTGATTACCGTGGTGGTCAGTGTTGCCGCGTGCGTGCTGGCTATGGTTCCGGCAGGGGCCTCGCAAATGGGTGCGGGGTGCGGGATGGCGATGGGAGGCAGCGGAGGCGCTGTGGTTCCGCCGGACAACATGCCTCAGCCGCTGCTGATGACGGGGATTGGCGATGTGCGGATGCGGATCAGCAGTCGAAGCCCCGAAGCGCAGCAGTGGTTCACGCAGGGACTGAACCTGTTCTATGACTTCTGGGACTACGAGTCGGCCCGGGCCTTTGAGCAGGCGGTACGGGTGGATCCGAAATGCGCGATCTGCTACTGGGGATTGTACGAAGCAGAAGCTTTCCGGGGCCAGAGCACCAAGCCTTACGCGTTGACGGCACTGGACCGGGCGCAGACCCTTGAGCGGTACGCGTCGGCGCAGGAGCGGCTATATATCCAGGCTGCGCTGGAGCACGAAGCTGCATTGAAGGCAGCCGGAGACGATGGCGAGCCGGACAAGGCGGCCGAGATTGCCACTTGGCGCAAGGCGGTGAGGGCGATGCCAGGCGACACCAACGCGCCGCTTTTCCTGGCCGAAGCAGTGAGCGACGGGTATGACGAGGGTGGCAAGCCGCTTAAAGGACAGCAAGAGGCTCGGAGGCTGATCGGGGGCGTGCTCAAGCAGCAGCCGGAGAACTCTGCGGCCAACCACTACTGGATCCATGCGGTGGAGGCTGGGGCGCATCCGGAAGAGGGCTTGCACAGCGCGGCGGTGCTGGGAGGGCTGGCGCCGGCGTCCGGGCACATGGTGCATATGCCGGGGCATATCTACTACAGGACGGGGGATTACGCGCGGGCGGAGGCAGCCTTCGCGGCGTCGGAGGTGGTGGACGAGCGGTATCTCCGGGAACAGCATGTGGCGGTGGATGACGACTGGAACTACGTTCACAACTTGATGTATGCGATCGCCAACCTGATGGAACAAGGCAAGCTGGAGGAGGCAACGGCGCTTTCCGCGAAGTTGACGGGGGCTCGGGGGCAGCGGGAAGAGACGTTGTATGTCGGTTCGGCGCGGGATTCGATTGCGCGGATCGATCCGCAGTTACCGGTAGCGATGCGTACGGGCGAGTACGCGCGGGTGGCGGAGATGGTGAGGGCGCATCCACAGCCCGCATCCTTGCCGCACTTACAGTTCCTGGCAGCCGGGTTGCTGGATTTCGCGGCGGGGATGCAGGCTCTCCGTGAGCATGCGCCGGGGGTGGCGGAGGCTGCATCGGGCAAACTGGATGCCGGGCTTTGGCGGGCGTCAGAAGAGCTGAAGGCCGCTGACCGAGCCGAAGCTGCGACCAAGAAAAACCCGGAAGCGGTGAAGCCGGCCCCTTCGCAGGACGCGCGACTGAAGCCGTTGGTGGCCACGCTTTCGATTCTCTCCTTAGAGTTACGCGGCGCTCTGCTGATCGCGAAAGGACAGGTTACGCAGGGGCGAAAGCTGTTCGATGCGGCGCAGGCGGAGCAGAAGGATTTGGGGTACAGGGAGCCGCCGAGTTTTATCCGGCCAGTGGGGGAGACGGAAGGCGAGCTGCTCTTGCGCGCGGGGAAGTATGACGAGGCACGAGCGGCGTATCAGCAGGCGCTGAAAGAACGTCCAAACTCGGGATTTCCGCTGTACGGGCTGGCGCAGACGGACGAGGAGAGCGGGGATGCCAAGGCAACAGTGGACGCGTATCGGCAGTTTCTGGGAGCGTGGAAGGATGCGGATACGGGTTTACCGGAGCTGACGCACGCGCGGGCGTATCTGGAGGAGCACGAACGGGTGGTAGCTGCGCAGTAGCTTCGCGCACAGTGTCTGTTACCTGGCGCGGGGATGAGTGCGGTCGTAGACCTCGGTGAGCTGACGCACCGTAAGCTGCGTATACCGCTGGGTGGTGGAAAGGCGTTCGTGGCCGAGCAGTTCCTGGATGGCGCGAAGGTCAGCGCCCTCTTCGAGCATGTGGGTGCCGAAGGCGTGGCGCAGGGTGTGAGGATGGGTTTCCGGCGCCATGCCGTGAGCGGTCGCGATCTGCTTCACGATCCGTGCGACGCTGCGGGTGGTAAGGCGTGCTGCGCTCTGATGTTTACCGGGTTTGAGGCGGGCGTTGAGGAGCAGCGCTTCGGTGGTCTTGTGCGCGGCGGCTAGCCTGGCGTTGCGTTCGGGGAGATAGGCGCGGAGGGCGACGGCGGCGGCATCGCCTAGCGGTACATAGCGTTCCTTTTTACCTTTCCCGCGGATGAGGATCGCTTCGTTTGCCCAGTGGATGTCGGCGAGGTTGAGCCCGACAAGCTCGGCGTTGCGGATGCCGCAGCCATAGAGAAGTTCGAAGAGAACGCGATCACGCGCGGGCCAGGCAGGTACGTCGCCCGGGCTCGCGGGTGCGGTGTCGAGAGCGCGGTTCATCTGCTCAATGGTGGGCACACGGGGAAGATGCTGGGGGCGTTTCGGGGTAGCGACGAGGGCCGCGGCATTCTGCTCGACGTGGCCCATTTTGGCGAGCCATTTATACCAGGAACGGATGGAGGCCAGCGCACGCGCTGCGGAGGTCTTGCCTAGGCCAGAGCCGTAGAGTTCCGCAAGATAAGCGCGGATGTGCTGGTGCTCGACGTGGCGGATTTCTACGGCGGCGCCGAATGTCTTCTGAAGATAACTGGCGAACTGCAGCACTTCGCGGCGATAGGCGCGCAAGGTGTGAGGTGAAGCGCCACGCTCGTGCTCGAGAGCAGATAAGAAGGCTTCGGCCAGGGTGCAGATGTCCGCTCGTGCGCTCATGAACGCTGCTCCGGGTCCAGCGGCTGTGCGGGTCCTGCTTGTTCGTGGAGAGCTGACTGCTTCTGGGGACCTATGCCGGCCATGCGTTTGGCGCGCGGATGGTGGGCGCGGTGGACGGCTTTCAATCGCCCGAGCGCGAGATGGGTGTAGACCTGCGTAGTACCGATATCGGCGTGGCCCAGAAGCGTTTGCACGCTGCGGAGGTCGGCCCCATGTTCGACCATGTGCGTGGCGCAGCTATGGCGAAGCATGTGCGGGCTGCCACCGGATTTTGCTTTCACCAGCTTCCAGATCCACTCGCGCGTAAGCGTCCGGCCGGCTTGCGAAAGAAACAGTCCGTGCTCGCGCGCGCGGTGGGCGAGTTGTGGCCTGCCCTGCTCCAGGTACTGCTCCAATGCTTGAACAGCTGCGCGGCCCAGCGGCACGATGCGTTCCTTGTCTCCCTTGCCGCGGACCAGGACGCGGCCGGCATCGAGCTGGAGATCTTCCGAACGCAAGCCGGTGAGCTCGGAGACGCGCACGCCGCCAGCATAGAGAAGCTCGAGAATGGCGCGATCGCGGAGTGCGAGGGGGCCGGCCTGGGGGTGGGCTGCCGCCGTTGCTGCCGTATCGAGCATCTCTGCGATCTCGGTTTCGGCGAGCGATTTGGGCAACACCTTCCAGGCCTTTGGAGATTCGATGTTGACGGTCGGATCGTGATGGATGCGCTTGTCCAGCAGCAACCATTTGTAGAAGCCGCGGAGGCAGGAGAGTTTGCGCGCAACCGATCGCGGCTCGATGCCGTGACGGTGAAGATGCTCGA
Organism: uncultured Acidobacteriaceae bacterium; assembly: GCA_963767705.1. Classification (GTDB taxonomy): domain Bacteria; phylum Acidobacteriota; class Terriglobia; order Terriglobales; family Acidobacteriaceae; genus CAWCJL01. Next base: position 615,879 of record CAVYEO010000001.1, read on the forward strand.
CGAAACCAGCTACATCGGTCTGCCCGGCTGTTTGGAGCAGTGCGTGCGTTGTCTCGAGGTATTCGGCGAAGGTGGCTAGATCGCGCCCGTAAGCTTCACAGCTCAACGGACGCAGGCCTTTTTCGACCCGGAGGTAGACGAGATACTCGCCGAGGAGCGCAGTGTTGCCCGTTGCGGTCACGCTCACTATTATTTCCGAGCTGCGCTGCTTCCGGGCACCTATATGGGGCCGGAACCAGCGTCGTCAGCCCCGCTTACGATTACATGCTTTTAACCAGCCAGCGCATACGTGGGTGAACTGAGGCGGCGGCGCTGATGGAAATGAAAATAGATCAGGATGCTGACCACTGCAGCGTAGGCGCACCACACGGAAGTAAAGGCATAGGACATGACCAGCACGACGACGATGAGCCCTACCATATTTGCGATACCGAGAATAAGGAGATCGCGGAATCCCGAGAAGAACAGTGCTCCGCAGGTTGCAATCACGTAAAGCACCGCGACGGGCATGTTGGTGGTTGCGGCGTTGGCATAAACGATGCTGTGGTGGCGCGCGAAAACCTGCAGTGGAAAGGCGACGAGCCCCCATAAGATATACAGCGCCAGCACGCCGCCCAGAAGCAGGAAGGGCAGCATCCGTCGCCTGCGAGGCACTGTAGGCTCGACCAGCACAACGCTGAGCGGCAGCAGAAACGGCAACAGGCCCTGCGCATACAAAACGAATGCCGCGCCGGCATCGTGAGCGACTTTCGCGGGCAAGATGTGATCGAGCCCGAGCCAGACGAATCCTTCTATGAATTGGTGCGCAGCGAACAGCAATGGCATCGCAGCAAGCAGCAGTTGCCGCCGGTGCTTTACTTTTGTGAGCGTGGCAACGCCGATGGCGCCCAGGACGGCGCTTCCAGCAAAGTTCGCGGTAGCAGAAAAGCACATGAAAATCCTTTTGTGTATAGCGGGTGCGCTGTAAACGTTGTATCGCCTTGATGGCTCCAGATCCAATTTCAGCGCCACGACGAGCGGGCTTTGCTAAATCGATTCCTCATCACGTGGAATGCATTTGGTGCACAAGAGCGCGCATCCGAGGCGCTGCTGTCTGCCCTGCTCGGTGACAACCCAGGGGCGGAGTTCCCACGGAGGGCGATGGCGGACGTGCTGGGCGTGGCCGCAGGAAAGATCCGCAACCCAGTCGGTCCGCTCGTCCTGGTGGAAGCCGACGATGGCGCTTGGCCGACCGGGTCTGGAACTCGCTGTACTCACCATGCGGCTGGCTGCTTTTCTGCTGGCTGCCTTTCAAGGATAGGGGCTCAGCAAATGAGGCGTGGGAGCGGTGTCGGATTCCGTCGCTCCCGCGCATCGGGGAGAGCACGCGTGCCGAGCCCTACTGGCCGTTATGCTGGCTGGCGGGCGGGACGATGCCGTTCATGCGAAGATATTCGACCATCTGCCCGTAGTGATCCATGGAGTGCGCGAGGGCGAAGCTGGCGTTACCGGCACGGGTTTGCGGATGCTTCCCAGTGGTGAGACCGATGAATGCGTTCGCGGGCGTGATGGAATCGACACCTTTCTGCGCATAAGCATAAGAGTCCTTGAGCGTCTGAACGATATCGGCCTTGCTGGTCATAGCATCGAGCTTGCTCTTGTCCGGTGCGGCGCCAATGCCGAAGTCTTTGAAGAATGCATAGTTTTCCTGCGTCAGGTGCTTGACCTGAGCCGCAAAAGTGCGCACTCCTGTGAAATTGCCGCTGGTCGGCGCGAAGTTGTATTTGTCTGGCGGCATGGCTTCCGCAGCGCCGACAATCTGCTGCTCGAAGAGGCGCAGCATGTCGCCGTAGATCTTGGATGGGGTGATCTGCGCGCCGCCCTGCATGGTTTGCTGCGCTGCGGCGCCGGCCTGCTGGCCCATGGTATTCATCTGGCCGTTTGCCTGCTGGGCAGCGGGCGACATTCTGCTGCCCTGGCCCATGGTTTGGCTGTGGGCAAACGCGCTGGTGAACGCCAGCCCGCAAAGCGCAAGCGTAGCCATCTTGTGTGCATTCATCGTTTTCTCCTGTGCCCTTCGGCACCGCAGAAAGGGTAGCATCCCTGTCGCTCCGCGGTGATTGCGGTACGCGAAAGCGTAGGCCGCAGCGGGCGATCGGAAGGTAAGGCAGCCAACCTGATTGGCGTACCATGGAGGTATGCGGCGCGTGTACATGGATGCCAACGCCACTACGCCTGTTGCGCCTGAGGTGTTTGCAGCGATGCGTCCGTACTTTACCGAGCAGTTCGGGAACGCATCGTCGATCCACTTTCATGGGCAGCGGGCGCGGGCAGCAGTGGAGCAGGCGCGGGAAAATGTTGCCGCCATGCTGCATTGCCGCGAGTCGGAAGTGGTTTTTACCAGCGGCGGGACGGAAGGCGACAACCTCGCGCTGTTTGGCCTGGTAGGGACGGGTGATCACCTGATCACGAGCGCGATCGAGCACCATGCGGTGCTCCATGCGGCGGAGCGGTTGCGGGAGCGGGGCGTCGCTGTTACGTTTCTGCCGGTTGGAGAGTCGGGCATGGTCGACCCGCAGGACGTGCGACGGGCGCTGCGGCCGGAGACCAAGCTGATCAGCGTAATGATGGCCAACAATGAGACTGGTGTGATCCAGCCAGTCGAGGAGATCGGGCGCGTTGCGGCCGAGGCGGACGTGTACTTCCACACCGATGCAGTGCAGGCGGCAGGTAAACTCGCGATCGACGTGAAGGCGATCGGCTGCGACCTGTTGACTATCTCCGGCCACAAAATGCATGCGCCACAGGGGACGGGAGCGCTTGTTTGTGCGGCGCGGGACGCATCCGGAGCCGCTGTTCTTTGGCGGCCCGCACGAGCGGCAGCGGCGCGCCGGCACGGAGAACCTGCCGGGGATAGTGGGATTGGGCAAGGCGGCGGAGCTTGCGGTTCGGTTTGTGGCGAGCGATGGGCCGGCGCGGCTGGCGCAGTTACGCGATGCGCTGGAGGCAGGCATTCTTGAGCGCGTGGATGAGGCGGGCGTGTATTGTGGCGGGTCGCCGCGGGTGCCGAACACGACGAACATCTGGTTCGACCACCTTGAGGGCGAAGCGCTGGTGATCGCGCTCGATCTGAAGGGACTGGCGGTATCGGGCGGCTCGGCATGCATGTCGGGGGCGACGGAGCCCTCGCATGTGCTGACTGCCATGGGCGTGCTGCCGGAGCGGGCGAGGGCGAGTCTGCGTTTCAGCCTGGATTCGAGCTTGGTTGAGGCCGGCGAGGCCGGGCGCGCGGATGTGGAGTTTGCGCTCGATGTGGCGCCGCGCGCTGTGAGCCGGCTCCGGGAGTTGTCGCCGACGTACCGGAAGGTGGAAGCGACGGCTGTTTAGAGCTATCGGGGAAAGCAGCTCCCGGCTACGCGCGGGATGACAAGGCGCATGCTCCGAATGACAAGGGTTAGGAATTGCAAGGATCGAGATGGAGAACAAGACAATAGCGGTGGCAATGTCCGGCGGTGTGGATTCGTCCACCGTGGCGGCGATGCTGCAGGCAGAGGGACATACGCTGATCGGCCTGACGATGCAGTTATGGAACCAGCGCCGGCTGGCAGGCCGCGAGGGTATACCGGAGCAGGTGCAGGGACGCTGCTGCTCGATTGACGACGTGTATGACGCGCGCCGGGTGGCCGAGGGGTTGGGCATTCCCTATTACCTGGTGAACCATCAGGAGCGCTTTGAGCGCGAGGTGGTGAAGCCGTTTGTGCGCGAATATCTCGCCGGCCGGACGCCGATCCCGTGCAGCTTGTGCAACAACCACCTGAAGTTCGACCAGTTGCTGCTGACGGCGCGGCAGATTGGCGCTGACCTGATTGCTACCGGGCACTATGCGCGCAACGAGTACGATCCGGAACGAGGCCGCTGGATTCTGAAGCGGCCAGTGGATACGGCCAAGGACCAGACCTACTTCCTGTTCGGATTGACCCAGGACCAGCTCGCACACACGCTCTTCCCGCTTGGCGGCTACACCAAGCCGGAGGTGCGGGAGCGTGCGCGGGGGTATGGGCTGGCGCTGGCCGGCAAGCCGGACTCACAAGAGATCTGCTTTATTCCCGGGGGCGACTACAAGCAGTTCATCGATGCGTACCTGGATGAGCAAGGCGAGGCCATGCCGGACAGCAGCGGCGAGCTAGTTACGGTAGGTGGTGAGGTACGCGGGCACCACGACGGAGTGCATAACTTCACGGTAGGGCAGCGCAAGGGACTCGGGCTGGCCTCGCCGACGCCGCTCTATGTTATCGAGATTGACCGCGCATCCAGGCAGGTGACAGTGGGCAGCGAGGACGAGCTGCTGAGCAGGAGACTGGTGGCGCGGCAATTGAACTGGATTGCTATCGAGAGGCTCGATGCGCCGATGCGCGTGCAGGTGAAGATCCGTCACCGGCACGAGCCTGCATGGGCCACGATTGAACCTGGTGGAGAAGACGAGATCACAGCGACTTTTGACGAGCCGGCGCGCGCTGTGACCCCCGGCCAGTCGGCCGTCTTCTACGATGGCGACGTGGTGGTGGGCGGGGGATGGATCGCTTAGTTTCCGGCTGCCTGCTACTTAAAATGCGGCATTCTCACCAGCCGGCGAAACAGCGGCGCGCCCCACGTTCCGATTGCCAGCAACGCCCCAAATAGCACCACGGCATCGATGCTTTCCCGGCCTTGCCGTGACCAATAGGCCGCTGCATCCAGGTTCAGCCAGAGTGCGAATTCGTCGAGCGTCAGTGCTGCGCCTACACCATAACTTAAGGCCAGTAATCGGCTCAGAAATATCGAGACTGCGGTGTCGTTCCTGCCCACCTCCGCAATCTCCGCATAGCCGACGATGAGCAGCAGAAGAATGCCCCACACCAGATGGTGGATGTGCCGCCCTCCCATCTCCACATAGCCGAATGGGCCAATGTGATGCGTGATTGAGGCCACCAGGAGCCGTACGGCGAGAAAGGTAATGAAGAAGCTGACCGAAGCGAGGAACAGCCGCCTGTGCGGCCGGTCCGGGATCTGCTGATGAATCAGGTGGCCGAGCTTTGTCCGGTGTAGCACCAGAAGAATCAGGGCAGTTGTTACGCCGATAAAGATCAGCAGAATCCAGGATCCGGCAATGTGCATAGTTAAGCATTATCAGGGCCAGCCTGCTGTTACCGGCATCTATCTCAATGCTGCAGAGTACGCGCGGCACCTGAAACAGGAGACCGCCGGTCATCTAAAACCTTTTGTCTCGCCGCAGTTACGCGAAATTTTTCGGCCGGATCCCGTTTTCTTGTACGCTACCTTTGCTGATTTCGGAGGGAATTGACCGGAATGAAATTTCTTAAGCAAGGCATACTTTGGGCCGTGCTCTCCAGCTCCGTTTTCGCCAGCGCCGATATTATCGTGCTGCATGATGGCACCAGCTACTCCGGCCAGTTCACGCCTCCCGCGAATGGCCATCTTTCGTTCACCGACGACCAGGGCATCCACTATGACCTGCCCGTCGCGGACGTCCAGTCGCTCGTGTTTTCCAACACCGCAGACCACGTCACCCTGCGCGATGGAAAAACCTATTCCGGCCAGCTGAATGGAGCCGATGTCCTTCCATTCGAAGGCAGCGGCGGTATCGGCTATCAGTTCCCATTGCGCGACATCAGTTCGCTCATCCTCACCTCCCCAACACGTCCCGCTGCCACGCACCACGTTGAGGGGCTGGTCATCCCCGAAGGCACTGAGATCGTCGTGCGCACGGACAACTCCATTAAGTCGGGCTCTGATTCCTCCGGCCAGCTCTATCCCGCGATCATTGAGCAGAATGTGAGTGACAGTTCCGGCGGCATCGCCCTACCCGCAGGCACACGAGCCAAGCTGGTCGTCAGCAATGTTCGCGGCGGTGGCGCGGTGCGCAGCCCGGAATTAGTTCTCGATCTCTACTCCGTCGATGTTCACGGCCGCGAATACCGAGTCGACACGTCCTCGGTCGCGGAAAGTAACAAGAAGGGCCTCGGCTTCAATCGCCGGACGGCTGAGTGGACTGGTGGTGGCGCGGGTCTTGGCGCCCTCCTCGGGGCCGTGTTCGGGGGTGGGCAAGGTTCAGGTATCGGCGCGGCGGCCGGCGCGGGCGGGGGTGCGCTGACGCAGCTATTCACTCGAGGCAAACAGATCAGCGTGCCGGCTGAGACCGCCCTGACTTTCCGCCTGGAACGCACGCTTGTGCTTCATCCGTAGGTGAAACCACTGTAGGTGGCCACGCGTACGGTGAAGGCACGGTCCTTTGTAAGATTCAGGAAGAAGTGCCCTGGCCAGTGTCTCTCCACTGTTCTGATCGCTACTCCTGAGTGTCCTGGAAACGGCTACAATCAAGACATGGAACCTTTGGTCATTGGCGGCAAAGCCTTTCAGTCGCGCCTCATCGTAGGCACGGGCAAATACAAGGACGGAGCGGAAACGCAGCGGGCCATTGAGGCCTCAGGCGCTGAAATGGTAACCGTGGCTGTTCGTCGCGTCAACCTTGATCGCTCAAAGGAATCACTGCTCGACTTTATCGACCCGCAGCGCTACTTCCTGTTACCGAACACAGCAGGCTGCTACACGGCCGAAGAGGCCATTCGCGCTGCCCGCCTCGGCCGTGAAGTCGGCCTCTCCGACTGGGTCAAGATCGAAGTCATTGGCGATCAGGCCACCCTTTACCCAGACGTCCAGGCGACGCTTGAAGCGACCCGGGTGTTAGTAAAGGAAGGCTTTACGGTTCTCCCGTATACCTCTGATGACATCGTATTTGCACGCCGCCTGATTGATGCTGGCGCGGCTGCGGTCATGCCACTCGGCGCCCCTATCGGCAGTGGGCTCGGCATCCAGAACACCGCCAACCTTCGCATACTCCGCGAGCTCATCACCGAGGTGCCGCTGATCGTTGACGCCGGGGTCGGCACCGCTTCGGACGCCGCTCTTGCCATGGAACTCGGGGCAGACGCCGTCCTGATGAACTCTGGCATCGCCGGTGCCCGGAACCCGGTCCTGATGGCCGAAGCCATGCAGCATGCCGTGCTCGCCGGCCGACAGGCCTATATCGCAGGCCGCATGCCACGGAAGCTGTATGCGACGGCCAGCTCAACCTTTGAAGGCATCTCCAAACTGTCCTGAGCACGGCGGCCGGTCAGCGGGCGCGAGGGGTTGAAACACGCCCTCCTCGCTAGCTCACCATCGCGGTACACTCCTCCCATGCGCGTCTTCGGCATCGATTGTGGTACGGAATGCACCGGGTACGGCGTAGTGGATGTCCATCCCAGCACTCACCAGCTCACCGGCGTTGCCGCCGGCGGCATACGCCTCTCGAAGAAACAGGAACTGCCGGTCCGTCTGCTGCAGGTCTACTCGGAACTCAGCGCCCTGATCGAGCTTTATCGTCCGGAAGCGGTGGCCATTGAAGAGGTCTTCTATTCCGTGAACGCCAAGTCTGCCCTGAAGCTCGGCCAGGTGCGCGGTGTCGCGCTCCTGGCGGCAGCGGCGCAGGGACTGCCTGTCACCGGATACGCTCCCCTCAGCATCAAGTCCGCAGTCGTAGGGTATGGCCTTGCCAAAAAGGAGCAGGTCCAGTTCATGGTGGCCCGGTTGCTGGATCTGGCAACCGCTCCCGAGCCTGCCGATGCAGCCGATGCCTTGGCTATCGCCATTTGCCACGCCCACACCGCGCAAACACTTGCTTACCAGGCAGGATCCAGACGTTGATTCGCCTTCACATCGCTACATTATTGGGCGCATTGCTTTACTCCGGGGCGGCTGCCCAGGCCCCGTCCCAGCCTCCGTCGGGGACTGAGCCCCAGGTCGAGTTCCGCTTCGAGAATCCTCAACTCCAGCCAGCCAGCTACACGCTGCTGGTGCATCCGGACGGCAGCGGCCACTTCCATGCCGTCCCCGGCCACACCCCGCCGGGGGACATCGCGGCGCTTCCCGCGCAGGAGCAGGACCGCCCCATTCATATCACGAAGGGAGTTGCGGACCGGATCTTCGCTATTGCAAAACAGAAGAAGTTTTTCGCTATCCCGTGCGAGTCCGGCAATGATTCCGTTGCCTTTCAGGGCAAAAAGACGCTGAGCTACCAGGGGCCGGATGGGCAGGGAAGCTGCACTTATAACTACAGCAAAGACGCGCAAATCCAGTGGCTTACCGGAGAACTTCAAGGCACTGCCGCTACCCTTGAGGAAGGCCGGAGGCTTGATCTCGAACACGAGCACGGACGGCTGACTCTCGATGCCGAACTGGAAACGCTCGAAACCCTTGTGCAGAATGGCCAAGCCACGGAGCTCGGCAATATCGCACCCACGCTGCAAGCGATCATCGCCGATGATCAGGTGATGGAGCATGCTCAACGGCGTGCCCGCAAGCTGTTGACCGTGAGCGAAAAGGGCGAGGGCGCGCCATCTCCGAAGTAACTCCGTAGCAACATTCCCACCCTTCCCGCGTCCAATATTGTGGAATGGAGGCGCAGATGGAGAAGCACCGAAAGCCTTTGCGCCGAAGTGACCGGATTCTCCGTTTGCTGATCTGCGTAGTTCTGCTCGTGGCGTTGGGCGCCGCCAAAGCCAAGGCGGAGGGAGATGCTCCGGTAGCGGTACGGCTGAGTTATGTCAGTGGCGTGGTGCGCGTTTTAGATGGCAGCAGCACTGGCTTCGCGCAAGCTGTCGCCAATATGCCTTTGCTCGAGGGATACCGCGTCGAGACTGCAAACGATGGTCAGGCCGAAATAGAGTTCGACGACGGGAGTGTAGCCCGTCTTACTCCTAACTCCAGCCTGCAGCTCACCCGGCTCCATCCTGCAAATGGCCGCTCTCTGCATACCGAAGTAGAGCAGCGGTCGGGTCTCGTGTATTTCGAACTGAACGTCACCGAAGGGCAGCATTACGTGGTGCGCTTTGCCGGAGCCACAGCGCGGCCGACGGATAACTCCATCTTCCGTATCAATCTCGACCACGCACCTGAGTTGGCCGTGTTGGAAGGTGCTGTTGACGTGGACGGTGGCGGTGCGTTCACGCAGGATGTTGCTCGCAATCAGAGTATTCGTTTGAACAGCTCACATAATGCCGGACCGTACTCTCTCACAGATGGAGTGGCGCCAGACACGTGGGACCGCTGGAACAGCGATCGCGATCAGGAGATCGCTGTCATGTCACAAGACCAGACCCAAGCCCGTGACGCTGCCGGGGACGCAAATCAGCCGGGCTGGAACGATCTTGATGCTTACGGCAACTGGTATCCCGTCGAAGGCTACGGAAATGTCTGGGCGCCGGCAGGAGTAGGACCGCAATGGGATCCTTACGGTTATGGTTATTGGGCCAACTACCCCGGCTGGGGCTATACCTGGATTTCTGGTTACCCCTGGGGATGGCTGCCGTACCAGTGCGGCGCTTGGAATTATTTCGACACTTTCGGCTGGGGCTGGATACCGGGGCAGTGCGGCCTGGGTTGGTCGCCAGTTCTGACAGTATGGAATGCTCCTCCTGGCTATCATCCGCCCCCGCGGCCTATTCCCGGCGGTCACATCGGAGGTGGAGCGGGTGGCCATCTGGTTCAGGTGGATCGCGGTCCGGCGGCCCACGGACCCTTGCAACAGCGGGGCTGGCGCGACGTGCAAGCACTGCGTACTACGCCGGTTCACCTCGATGGGCGAACTGTGATGCCTTTGCCGCGAAGCCCTCATCCACTACCGGAGTCAGGCAATACGCTGGCAGTGGGCCCGCGCGGCGTCTGGGGGCCTGGCTCCGCTCACGTAGGCGTGCCCGTGCGTCCCAGCACTCCGCAGCCAGCGCTGGTCCGTGGGAACGAGACACCATGGCCCGCACCTGTCGCGCGAACACCTGCGCCCATCTTCGTGCGACCAAGCTCGCCCGCGCCGCGCCCCATGCCTATGCCCGCGCAGCCTCGAATGCCGGCGCCTTCGCCGGCTCCGATGCCGCGTGTCGCGTCCCCACCTCCTGCTCCGCCCGCAGGCGTACCTCGGGGTCGTTAGGGAACGGGCGCGAGGTGCCGGTACAGGCAGGCCAGAAGCGCGATCGGTAGTGCTTCCGCCCGCACCGATGGATCAAGCTCGCAGGAGCGGAATGCATCATGAACCTGTCCCGGGGTATATCCGGCGTGCCGGAGATTGTTCGCGAGCATCTTTCGTTTCTGAGCAAAGCATCGTCTCAGGAATTGCAGAAAGCGTGCGGGCTCCACGTGAAGCTCTTCGAACCTTGGCCTGACCTCGAGCCGGAAGACAGTGGAGTAGACCTCTGGCGGGGGAGCGAAGTCGCTGGGGGGCAGTGTGAACAGCGACTCCGCATCGCCGTATAACTGCGTGGTAACGGTAAGCAGACCGTAGTCACGGTTTCCAGGTGCTGCGGTTATGCGGTCTGCGACTTCGCGCTGCACCATCAGCACGGCGCGGTCGATAGCCGCGTGGCTGGCGAATAAATGCAGGAGTATCTCTGACGTAATGCCATACGGAAGGTTGCCGACGACCCGCAGTGTGTGCCCAGCGCTTGCGGCGATGGTTTCGAGATCGACCATCCGAATGTCTGCTGTAAGAATCTCGACGTGCGGTTTTGTTGCGTAGCGTTCCGTCAATTGCGCGGCCAGTGCCCGGTCATATTCCACCGCAATCAGGCGTTTTGCGCTTTGCGCCAACAAATCCGTGATAGCGCCGCGTCCTGGCCCGATCTCAAGTACAACTGCATCGGAAAGATTGCCGAGCCCACGCACGATGGCGGCCGGCGCAGTCGCGCTCATGAGAAAGTTCTGGCCGAGCTTCGGCTTGCTTTGCTTCCGGTTCTGCATGCACGCTCCGCAGCACGCTGGTCGCGTGGCGTTTAGAATCCTACCCAGAGTATTTGTTTTTCTTCGGGCAGGAGCAGGCGACGATGCATATAGTTTTTGCGGCTGCAGAGTGCGTACCTTACGCAAAGACAGGCGGATTGGCAGATGTCATCGGCGCGCTTCCGCGCGAGATCGTGCGGCAAGGGCATCAGGTCACCGTTTATCTGCCTTTCTATCGCCAAGTGCAGAAGCATAGCAAAGAGCGCAAAGCCGCTATTCCCAGCCTTACGATTCCGTTCCAGCATTTCAATCGCTTTGTGACAGTGATCGATGGCGGCGTGCAGCATGGGGTGCAGTTTTATTTTCTGGACTGCCCGGAGTTCTTCGACCGCGAGGCGATTTACGGAACGCAGTCGGGAGAATATGGCGACAACGCGGAGCGCTTCGGTCTGTTCTGCCGCGCGGTGCTCGAAAGCGTAAAGCAACTCGGTGCGCCGGATATCTTCCATGTGCATGACTGGCCGGCGGCGATGCTGCCTGTAATGTTGCGCAGCATTTACTACTACGATCCGATATTGCATAAGATCCCGTGTCTTTTGACGGTACACAACGCCGGCTTTCAAGGCAGGTTTCCTTCAACGACTATCGATAAACTGCTGCTTCCCTGGGATCTCTATACCTCCGAGCGCATCGAGTTCTATGACCAGGTCAATTTCCTAAAGGGTGGCGTCGTGTACTCCGACGTCATCACGACGGTGAGCCGCAAATACGCTGAGGAGATACAAACGCCGGCCTTCGGCAACGGACTCGACCCGGTCTTTCGGGCCCGCGCGAAAGACCTTTACGGGATACTGAACGGCGTCGACTACGAGGAATGGAACCCGGCGACGGATCGCAAAATCGCCGCGCATTACGTCCCGGAGAGGCTGGAGGAGAAGGCCGCATGCCGCCGCGATCTTCTGCATGCATTCGGACTGAAGCTGGGCAGGGAAGAGACGCCCGTGCTCGGCATCGTTTCCGGCTTTGCATCGCGCAAGGGGTTCGATCTCCTGGCGCAGATCGCAGACGAACTTGCACAGCAGGACATTGCGCTGGTGATGCTGGGTACAGGAGAGGCGTACTACGAAAACCTGTTCCGCTCTTTCGCCGAACGGAATCCGGAGAAGGTGGGCGTCAAAATCGCATACGACGACACACTCGCGCACAAGATAGAAGCCGGCGCGGATATCTTTCTGATGCCGTCGCGCTATGAACCGTGCGGGCTGAACCAGATTTATAGCTTGAAGTATGGAACGGTGCCGGTGGTGCATGCCACCGGGGGGCTGGATGACACGATCGAGGAGTGGAATCCGGAGACCGGGACGGGCACGGGGTTCAAGTTCTCCCCTTACGAGGCGGAGGCGTTTATGGCTGCAATCCGGCGGGCGCTCGGGACGTTTGGCAATCAGGAAGCATGGCGCACCCTGATGCGCAACGGGATGGCGCAGGACTTTTCGTGGGGGCGCCCGGCAGCGGAGTACATCCGGCTCTACGAGGAGTGCATTCGGCGGCGCTCCTGAGGAGTGCCGCCGAGTTCTCTCGGGAGACCAGGGCCTAGCGGACCAGGGCCAGTGTGCGCGGCGGAAGGGGAGTCGAGTGCCGCTTCCAGAAGTTCAGGTTGATGCGGAAGGCCGGCTTGGACTGGCAGCGGCAAGCATCCGTGCATCCCGGGCAGAAATCATGGGTACAGTGCTGGCAGCGGGAGAGCGATTTGCGGTTGACGCTTTTGAGGCAGGCGTGACAAATGGCGGCGGACCGACCCTTCATGAGGAAGAGCTTGGTCTGGTCTACGGGAGCATCGTGGGTGAGTTCAGGAGATGTCATAGCCGAACTTCATTCTGACGCTGCGGGAGGTGCGATGTCGCTCCCTCAGAGGTCGCAACCGTTGACCAGGAAGGGTCATTACCTTTGTCAGGGTATGGCGTGGATTTTCCATCGCCCCAGGCCGGGCGAATGCAGCGCTGGGATCGCGCATCCAAACTCTTCGAGAAGCCCCGGAGGCGTAAGACGTGCAGATCAAGTGTGCCAACCGCAAGTGCGTGTGTGTCGTTATCACCAGCCATTCGTATTGCAGCCAGTGGTGCGAGGAGCACGCCAAGGACGAACTGCTGCCGTGCGGCTGCGGCCACGCAATCTGCAACGAGATCTACGGCAGCCCTGCGGGCCGGCAGGGTGCGCCGGGAGAGCAGCTACCCCGGAAGCGCGGCCTGGCGCGGCTGTTCGGCTCTCGCAGTTAGAAGGCGTGGGTTAAGGGCAGAGCAGCGCTTGCTTCCTACCCATCGACACCAGAACCCCCACCCCCTAGGACTTTTCCGCTAAAGTCCTGCAAACAATAGGCTTAGTTGAGGGGTGGTCCGCTAAATTCCTGCAAGCAAATGAGTTACACGCAAAGTCCTCTTAACAAAGAACTTATAGACACTTTCAAAAGCAGATTGTCATATCTCAACTGTTCGCCCTATTTCAAGTGTAACGAAACCAGGGAATAAGTATGCCAAATGCTGGCGCGGATTTCGCGCCAGCATTGCTTCGAGCCGCAACAACTCAGCCCAAAACCGCATTGTGAACGCAAGCCGCGTTTCCGGGGATTATCCAAACGGCTTAAACATCGAGACGGTTTGAGGCCGCGACTCGCCCAAACCAATAGCCTGAATCCTTGATGGTGCGCTTCTGGTTGCGGAAGTCCGTGTAGACCAGTCCGTAGCGCTCGGTATAACCCTCAGCCCACTGGAAATTATCGAGCAGCGTCCAGGCGTGATAGGCGCGAACTTTGGCCCCATCGGCGATCGCGCGGGCCAACTCTGCGAGCGTTTCGCGATACCAAAGGATGCGCCGTGTGTCCGGGATGCGGCCATGCTGCTCCTCATCCGGGGAATCGAGATAGCCGCAACCGCTTTCGGTGATCTCAATGATCGGGTGGTTGTACTCCCGACTAATGGTTGTTACGAGGTCGTAGATCCCGCGCGGCCATACTTCCAGCCCAGCTTCCGTCAGCGGACCTTCTGTGGGCATGGTGGCACGGAATCGTGTGTATGGATCGCGACCGCCCGGCGAATTGCTCTCAATCTCAGTGCCACTGAAATTGCCGCCATTCTGGAGCTTCTCCTTACTTGCATCCGACACCACACGACGGGTGTAGTAGTGAAAGCCCACCCAGTCCAGCGGCGCGTAGAGTAGCTTCTCGTCGCCAGCTTTGAAGCCCATCACGGCGAGGGGAGGCTCGCCGACAAACGCCTTCGGATAGCGGCCATGCATTGCAGCTTCCAGAAAAAAGACGTTGTTCATTGCGTGATACCGGGCAGCAGCAGCCCGATCATCGTCTGAGTCCGTTTTCGGGTACGCGGGCGCCATCTCATAGGCGCTGCCCACTGTGGCTTTAGGCGAGGCGGCCTTGACTGCGCGATGAGCTTCGCCCTGGGCGAGCGCCAGTGTGTGAGCTGCCTTGAGAAAGTCGCTGAAGCTGTTGCGACATGGAGGAAACGCGCCTGCAGCGTAGCCCATAAAAGCGATCGCCCAGGGCATGTTGAATGGAGCCCAGACCGTAATGCGGTCGCCAAGGTGCTTTGCGAGAATACCTGCGTAGTCCGCGAAATAGCCAGCCAATTCGCGGTTCGGCCAGCCGCCGCGGTCTTCGAGTGCCTGCGGAAGATCCCAGTGGTACATGGTGCACCACGGACGAATGCCAGCTTCCAACAGCGTGTCGACAAAGCGGCTGTAATGATCCAGGCCTTTTATGTTTGGAGCCCCGACGCCGGTGGGCTGGATGCGTGGCCATGAGATGGAAAAACGATAGCTCTTCAAATTGAGCTGTTTGGCAAGGGTGATATCCTGCGGATAACGATGGTACTGGTCGCAGGCCACATCGCCGGTGACGCCACCTCGCACCTTTCCCGTTGCATGCGCAAAGCGATCCCAGATGGATTCGCCCTTGCCGTCCTCGTTCCATGCGCCTTCATTTTGATACGAGGCCGTGGCTGCACCCCAAAGGAACCCTTCAGGAAAGTGGGCTTGTTTGATAATTGAATCCGGGATGCTGCCGGGGTCTAAAGTGGAGGAACTTTGTGCCGATCCATAGCCGGTGCCCTCATGCAGCGCAGCGCCTGCAATCGCAGCCAAAGAACGGGTGGTAAATTGACGACGGTCCATCGCAAAATCCTCACCTTCTTGTATCTTTTGCTGAAACGAGGGTTCGCCTTAACTATCGCATATCAGTATGCGGAAGTCGGCTTGTGTGTACCACGACATTCCGGGTCGAGCCATCCAGGGCTGACAAGGTTAACTTCCGCGATAAGCGTTTATCGTTACCAATCGGAATCTCACAAGCATCGGCTCTTCTGGTTCCATCGAAGGATGAGAACCACCACAAGAACGCAGAGGATTAATGCGCGGAGCGGGTAGACCATCGCCAGGTAGTCATGTCGGCCTGTGACGTCAACCAAAAGCCCCATTAGGGCGATGATGATGTTGATGCCCCACTTCTCCATCGGCTCAGGTGGTGCTCCGGGTTTCCAGTGCCAGAGGCTTTCAAAGGTAGGCAGGTAGGCTACGGACATCACCGCCTGAAACCCGACAAAGCCGATCCACCCGGTTTTGGTCACCATCCAGGCTGCGGTAGCTACGCCCGAGACCCACAACGATAGAAGTTCACTGCGGGTGAACTGTATTTTGTTCCCTTTCTGTCCAATCAGAAGTGCCAAAAGGATCACAGAGACTTGAATGCAGTCTGCCGCATTCAGAGCGGCTTTGGTGAGGCTGTGATCGTTTCCGGCGAGGTATGAAGCCAGACTCATGGCGACTCCTACCTCAAAGATCAGCCATGTAGCGATTCGCGGCGAGATCTCTCCGCGAAGAAGCCTGATACAGTAGCGGACACCTACATAGAAGACCAGCAAGACGGCTGTAATCGCCGCAAGGTTGGTCATCATCACCCGTCCCAGCCTCCTGCGCTAGTGCAAGGGTAGCCCCTCAGGTCGGCTACTCGTTTGAACCGGTTCCAAACGGCTCCGGAGATTTCTCAACCTCCTACAAGCGCGTTTAACAGGACCAATCTGCACAACCTCCCCAGTAACGCTTCGCCTTGGGAGCTGTTGTTGACAGAACCGCCGTGAGAGCAGCGACCGCTGGAGCAGCGAAAACATAGAGATCACGGGTCGAGCCATCCAGGGCTGACAAGGTGAACTTCCGCAATAAGCGTTTGTGAGGACTAATGATCAAACGGCACGGGCCACTTCAATGAGTGCATTAGCCTAAAGGCAACAGTTGAGTAAGGCCGATTGGCCGGAAGGGCCATGATTGGGCCAGGCGACGAGAAGCCCGGTCTAACCGGGCCTCCGCCGCCAGCCTTAGCTGTATCTAGCGCAGCACGATGATCAAAATCCCACTTCTATTTCGCCTGCACCAGCCCCGCAATAACCGCAGCAACTTTATCGAGTATCTGGTTCCAGCCCTCGAGTTGACCGCTATTTTTCGCACTCTCCATGGGTTCATTTCCGATCTGGGTGAGTTTCGTCTGGCCGTTTCCGAGATCCTCAAAGATGGTCACGTCGTATGCACCGTCTATGGCTTCATGTTCTATTCCTAATGTCGCAGGCTCAACCTTGTTTCCCTCCGAGTCCGAAAAGTACATGGAGAAAACGATCTTCTCGTGCGGAACAATCTCGTGGTATTCAATCGCATTCCAGAACTCCTGCCCATCCGGCGCCTTCATGCAGAAGAGTGATTTTCCCCCAACGCGAAAATCCATCTGGCAAACCGGCGCAGTAAAGCCCTTCGGTCCCCACCACTGCATCACGTACTTCGGGTCTGTCCACGCCTTCCAAACCAACTCGCGTGGGGCATCAAAGACTCTTGTAACGACCATCCGCTCAATTTCGCTAACCGTGTTTTCTGTCATCTCTGACCTTCTCTTTCTTCATTTGATTTACAACTACATCCAGTTTGTCGAAACTCTCTTCCCAGAACCGGCGATAGCTGATCGCCCAGTCGCTGACTGTCTTAATCGCCTCGGGCCTAAGCGTGCATACGCTCTCCCGTCCACGCTTTGTCTTAATCACAATCCGGGCCCGCACCAGGTAGGCAATATGTTTTGAAATCATCTGCTGCGACAGAGCAAACGGTTCCGTCAATCCATGCACAGAGGCAGGCCCGTGGGAGAGCCGCTCGATCATCGCCCGCCGGGTTGGATCAGACAGAGCGGCAAATGTTGTATCCAATTTATCCACAACCAAATGGTAGTGGACTATCGGTCAATGTCAACTGCTAATTTTGCGATTCTTGGCGATCTGGTGGCCTGTTCCTGCATCAGGATGCCGCACACCAGGATGCCGTAGACCAGGATCCGCCGCAGACCAGGATGCCGCAGACCAGGATGCCGCAGATTTTATTCCGCCGAGGCGTGCTCGCCGACCCAGTCTGGCTGCTTTATCTGTTCACGGTAACTGCAGATGTCTGGTTCTCATTCTCCAGGTCGAAGCGCAGCGTGTCCCTGAATGGAAATGAGGGTAGTGGAGATTGCGGCGTTTGGGCGACTGGAGGATGCGGGCTCTGCGGGGTGGAAATGGGCGTGGATGCCTTCGGCAACTTTGCGGGTCACGACGGAGGTGAGGGCTTCCAGGGTGGCCTGTTGGATGCTGCGAAGGGAGCCGAAGTGTTCGATGAGGCGGGTGCGGGTGTGTGCGCCGACGCCGGGGATTTCGAGGAGCTCGGATTGACGGTCGCGGATTTCGCGGCGTTTGCGATGGTAGGTGACGGCGAAACGGTGAGATTCGTCGCGGATTTTCTGGATGAGGTGAAGCACCGGCGAGCGGCGGTCGAGGACGATGGGGTCGTCCTCCTGTCCGTAGAGGTAGATGATTTCTTCGCGCTTGGCGATGGAGGCGAGCGGCTGGGTGGTGATGCCGAGTTCTTCAAGAGCCTGCGCCGCGGCGTGGAGCTGGCCGAGGCCGCCGTCGATGAGGACCAGGCTGGGCATGGCGGAGCCGGGCGTGTTAGTTCCGCGTGTGCTAGGGCCGGGGGTGATTCCTTCTTCTACGACGCGCTTGTAGCGGCGGCCCACGACCTCGCGCATGGAGGCGAAGTCATCGACGCCGGCGACGGTCTTGACCTGGAACTTGCGGTAGTCGGACTTCTTCATTGCGCCGTTTTCCCAGACGACCATGGAAGCGACTGTTTCCGCGCCCTGGATGTGGGAGATGTCGAAGCACTCGATGCGACGCGGCAGCTCGGGAAGGGTGAGGATTTCCTGCAGCGATTCCTGAATGGCTTTTTGGGTGGGCTGCAGGACGCGAAAGCGCTGGTCGTAGCTTTGCTTCGCGTTCTGCCCAACCAGATCCACGAGCGAGCGCTTTTCGCCGCGCTGCGGCACGACGATCTCGATGCGATGACTGGTGCGTTCCGCCAGGAGATGGCAAAGGGCGTCGCGGTCCGGGAAGTCCACCGGAAGCAGGATAGAGCGCGGGACATAGGGCTGGTCGATGTAGAGCTGTTTGATGAATGCGGAGAAGAAAGCCGGAGGGTGAAAGGAGGGCTGGGACGGGCTCGTGGCGTCCCACCCTTCGCGATGAAGCTGCTCAGGATGGGGCACCCGGGTTTGTGCGTCCGGCGCGCCGTGGGGAGCGAAATCGTCGAGGGGCGGAGGCGCGGAGGCGCTTTGTTCCGCAGCATCGTCGCCCGCGACCATGTCGTCGGTTACGAATTCGGGCAGGTCTTCCCAGAAGAATTCGCGACGGTCGACGATTTTGCCGCCGCGCATGTGGAAGAGATTGACGGCGAGCATGCCGTTTTCGTAGTGGTAGCCGAAGACGTCGGCATCGTCGTCGTCAGCCGTGGCGATGCGCTGTTTTTCGTGCACCTGATCGATGGTGATGAGGAGGTCGCGGTATTTGGCGGCGAGTTCAAATTGTTCCGCGACCGCAGCCGTTTCCATGCGCTCGGTGAGGGAGCGGGCGAGTTCGTTTTGGCGCCCTTCAAGGAAGAGCTGGGCATCGCGCACCGACTCGCGATACGTTTCCGGCGTCGTCAGGCCCTCGACGCACGGACCCTGGCAGCGCTTGATGTAGTACTGCAGGCAGGGGCGGCGGTGATAGCGGGACAGGTCGAGTTTGCAGGAGGGGAGCAGGAAGCTGCGGTGGAGCAGTTCGACCACACGGTGCGCGAGGTTGCCGGGAAAGTAGGGGCCGTAATAGGCGCTGCCGTCTTTACGGAGGCGGCGGGTGACGAAGGCCTTGGGGTAGCGGTCGGCTAAAGTGAGCTTGACGTAGGGATAGGTCTTGTCATCGCGCAGCAGGATGTTGAAGCGAGGCTTGCGCTGCTTGATGAGGTTGTTTTCCAGGGCCAGGGCTTCGCGCTCGTTGTCGACCAGGATGTAATCGAGGTCGATGGCTTCGCGCATGAGGGAGCCGGTCTTGGCATTGGCCTGGGAGGAGGCGAGCAGATAAGAGCGGACGCGGGAACGCAGGTTTTTCGCTTTGCCGACATAGATGACCTCACCTTCGGCATTTTTATAGAGATACACGCCGGGGCGCGTGGGAAGGGTCCGTATCTTTTGCTCGAGGTCCATGCGGGAAGGCAACTACTGTATCCATTGTAAGGTGTGCAAGACGTCCTGGCGCGCTGCTCTGACCGCGGCTGAAAGAGAGATTCGATGCGATAGGAGAGGGGTCGCAGGCATACGGCCACTTGCATGGCACGGGCCGCGGACGAGCGTTTCGTACTGCGTAAAAGGTACACGGAACGGCGTGCCGGGGCGTGCCGGCGGTCAGGATATCTGTACAAATACGGCAATTCGACGCTGGTTGACTTTGGCAGACGCCGTGCATCTAAAGCTGTGAACAGAGATGCTTCGGAGTGCCCTATCCCCTGGCCGAAGCAGCATACGTGATGGGATTTGCACCCAGCGCGAACTTAAAGGAGTGACACTTTCATGACCCAGATCGACCGAGCTACCCGCTTGCTGCTGCCGTGCGCGCTTGGTGCTTTCGCGCTGTTGTTGCCGGCCGGCTGTTCCAGCAAGAAGTATGTGCGCAGCCAGACGGCGCCGCTCGTTCAGAAGACGAACGAACTGGACGACCAGACGGCGAAGAACAATCGCGACCTGCAGAACCTGGGCGACCGCACAAACCAGGGAATAAGCCAGGTGCAGCAGTCTGCCGATAGCGCAACCCAGAACGCGCAAAATGCAACGCAGGCGGCTACCAAGGCGCAGGGAAGCGCGCAGGAAGCAGTGAACCGCGCCGATTCGCTGTCGAGCGTTATCTCGAACCTGGACAGTTACAAGCAGGTGGCAGATACTTCTGTGACCTTTGGCTTTAACAAAGCCGACTTGACGAAGGCAAGCAAGACGGACCTGGACCAGCTTGGAGCACAGCTTGGCTCGACTCGCGGATACATTCTGGAAGTGACTGGCGGGACGGATTCTGTGGGAGGCGCGCAGTACAACTATGAACTGAGCCAGCGCCGTGCCGAGGCGGTGGTTCAATACCTGGCCTCGAAGTACAACATTCCGCCGCACAAGTTCTACCTGATCGGCATCGGGAAAGACCAAGAGGTCGCGCCGAACTCAACTGCGGCTGGCCGGGCGAAGAATCGCCGGGTAGAGGTGCAAGTGTTGTCGAACATGCAGCAGGGGAGTGCAAGCACTCCGGGAACAACGGGCTTCTGAACGGTAACGGCACGCAAGCAAGTGAAAACGACCGGGGGCTGGACCCGCGGTCGTTTCTATTTTGCTAAGAAGCAGTTGGGATTTTCTGGCGGGTAAGGGCTGTCAGTTCGCCTGGCAATAAGGGCATTGGGTTAGGTGCCGCTGTAAAGCTAATTCGGCTCCGTGCTTCATCTCATCGGCTTTGCTCACCAGGAGTTGCGACGAGTTTTTGTGAGAGGGCGCGCGGCGCGCGTCCGCATCGGCAAGCACAAACTGGCGGCTTGCTTCCTGGAGCTTATGTTCAAGCTGGTCCCGTACCTGGCACATCTAGGGTTACCTCAGAAAACGGAGTGGTATAAACAGGGTACGACATCTTGCGACATTTTTCATCACGTAATAGGAGCGGTCGACGATTTGGGCTGGGCAGGTGAGCTCAATGGGTTCTGAAATCGCTAGCCAATCCTGAGGTCGTGCGCAACAAGGTCCTTATATTCAAGAACTTGCGGTGCTTAACAGAAGGTTCGCGAGCCTGGATCAAGCGCTCCAGGCGCAGACCATCGGGCCTACATTCTGAATACAATTTTTCTCGGTAGATACTCTCCTTGGCAACCCAGAACACCTTTCATCACGACGAATGGAAGCCTGCGCACAATCCCTGGGTTGTGGCGCTCACAGTCACCCTGGCTACCTTCATGGAGGTGCTGGACACCTCGATTGCCAACGTTTCGCTACCGCATATGGCGGGTTCGCTGGGCGCCAGCCAGGATGAGGCTACGTGGGTCCTGACCAGCTACCTGGTGTCGAGCGCGATTGTGCTGCCGATCTCGGGGTGGCTTGCATCGCGGTTTGGACGCAAGCGCTTCTACATGACTTCGGTGGTGATCTTTACCATCTCCTCAATGCTGTGCGGCTTTGCGCCGTCGCTGCCGCTGCTTATCTTCTTCCGCATTCTGCAGGGCTTCGGTGGGGGCGGGCTGGCGCCGAGCGAACAAGCCATTCTGGCGGATACATTTCCGATCGAGAAGCGGGGGCAGGCTTTTGCTGTCTACGGCATGGCGGTGGTAGCGGCGCCGGCGATCGGGCCGACGCTGGGCGGGTGGATCACCGATAATCTGAACTGGCATTGGATCTTTTTCATCAACCTGCCGGTCGGTCTTTTGTCGCTATTCCTGACGAACCGGCTGGTAGAAGATCCCCCATACATCACGGCACAGCGTAATACGAAGTCGCCGGTAGACTTCACTGGGTTGGCGCTTGTGGCCATGGGCGTGGGCACGCTCGAGTTCTTCTTCGACAAGGGGCAGGAGAAGGACTGGTTCGGTTCGAGCGAGATTACGACAGCCTTCATCCTTGCGATGGTGCTGCTGGTCGCTTTTGTGATTTGGGAATGGAGGCATCCGGACCCGATCGTGGATCTGAAGCTGCTCAAAAACCGTAACTTCGGCACGGCGGTATTTCTGCAATTCGTGCTCGGGATGGTGCTCTTTGGGACGACAGTGATCGTCCCGCAGTTCCTGCAGACGCTCATGGGTTACACGGCGGAGCTGGCGGGAGAAGCGCTATCCCCGGCGGGATTCCTGATGATGGCGATGATGCCGATTGCGGGGAAGTTGACGGGCAAGGTGAAGGATGCGCGCTGGCTGGTGGCGATCGGGTATGCGGTTACGGCTGCCGGCATTTACAACCTGACGCGGCTGGATCTTGACGTGAATTTCGGAACCGTGGTGCTGTGGCGCATGTTCCAGGTAGCGGGGCTCGCGTTTGTTTTCATCCCGATCAGCACGTTGAACTATGTGGGCGTGCCAAGGGAGAAGAACAACCAGATATCCAGCTTCTCAAACTTCGCGCGCAACCTGGGCGGCAGCATGGGCACGGCGATGCTAACCACGTTCCTGGCGCGCACGGCGCAGACGCACCAGGCAGTGCTGGCGGCCAATGTCGTTCCGGGAAGTCCGCGCTACCAGGCTTATATTGCGTCCGCGACGGCAGCCCTGAGAATGCAAGGGGAAAGTGCCGCGATGGCAGCGCAAATGGCAGTGGGACGCGCTTACCAGGACCTGGTGCGGCAGTCCGCCATGTTGAGCTACATGAATGCTTTTTATGTGTTGAGCATCATGATTGCGTGCCTGACGCCGTTGCCGTTCATCATGCGGCGGCCGCCTAAGCGGAAGCCGGTACCCGGCGAGCAAATGGGGCATTGAGGCTTTTCAGCGACCGCCGGGGGTTCACCAAACGCGGTTGACGCCGTAGTTGTCGAAGACCCGCTCGTTGCTGACCAGGATCAGGTTCTCGGCCTGAGCCTGGGCGATGAGCAGGCGGTCGAACGGGTCGCGGTGGGTGCCCGGCAAAAGACCGGCGCGGACGGAATGATCGAGTGTGACAGGCAGCTCGTGAAAGCCGAGGCGGCGCAGGCTGCCGGGGAAGTCGGCTATGAGTTGGTCTACGCCAGTTGTCCGCAGTTTCCCCAGGCGGAACTTAGTAGCGATTTCCCATCCGGATGCGGCGGAGATGAATATCTGATTCTCCAAGCCTGACAGGCATTCCCGGCGCCTTATTGGACAGCCGAATGTTGTCATCCACTGCCCAAATCAAGGCGTGTGTGTCTGCGAGGAATTTCACTCTGCTTCGCTATCCTCGCAGTTCCACAAGCGCAGCTCTTCTTCCGGCAATGGATCGTTGATCTCATCTCCAATATCCATCATGCCCTTGAAGATGGCGAGATGGCGCCGTTTGGGCGCTGGGTCAATGGGCACCAGCCGGGCAACCGGAGTTTTGCCGCGCGAGATGATGACCTCTTCGCCCTGCTGCGCTTGTTCGATGAGGCGGGACAGGTTGGTCTTAGCTTGATGGATGGTAGCTGTCTGCATCTCTTGCTCCTGTTAGCTGAGTCCAGTTTAGCTAATCTCGGAAGAGAATTCAATCACTACATGGGCATGTGCTTGACGTGCTCGGCACGGACATCGTCGGAAGTGAAGAGGCTCAGGAAAGGAGCGCCGTTGGCGGCGTTTTCGACGGCGGGGCGGCCTCCGGCTTCCAGCCGCTCGACCAGGCAGACAACACCGACAGGGCGCATGCCGGCTTCACGTGCGGCTTCGATCGCGACGATGGTGGAGGCGCCGGTGGTGCAAACGTCGTCCACGATGAGCACCGGTGCATTCGCTTCCGCGAAGCCTTCGATGCGCCGCCCGGTGCCGTGGGTCTTCTCTGATTTGCGAACCAGGAAGCCGTGGATGAGGCGGCTGCCTGTGGTCTGCTGGGCGCGGTAGGCGCTGGCGGTGGCTACGTTCGAGACGATGGGATCGGCGCCGAGGGTCAGTCCGCCGACAGCGTGGGGATGGAGGTGATGATGATCGAGCAGGTCGAGGATGGCGAGGCCGGTGAGCCGTCCACCTTCGGCGTGGAGCGTGGTGGAACGACAATCGATGTAGTAGTCGCTGCGTCCGCCGGAGGAGAGCTGGAAATCGCCCAGGCGGAAGGAGAGGCGGGAGAGAAGGTTCAGCAGGGCGGCGCGGGGCTGGGCGGGGGCGGTCATGAGCCCTCAGTGTAGCGCGTGCATTCGCAGCACGATGCACTCGCTACCTAGCCGGCCGCAGGACGCCTGGTGACGCGCTCAGCCACGACTAGACCGACCAGCAGCATGCTGGAAGCGGCAAAGAACGGCATACCCGGTATATGGATCCATGCGTTGGAACCGATCGACTTGCTGAAGATGTAGGTGAACAGTCCGGGACCGATCAGCCCGGCGATGCCACGAAGGCTATTGATAGCTCCCTGTAACTGTCCCTGCTCGGATGGGCCGATCCCATGCGACATGAGGCTCTGCGCGGACGGCCAGGCCAAAGACATGAGATTCAGAACCGGGATCGCCAGCCAGAACAGCACGCCGGTTCTTGAGAATCCGAAAAATGCATATCCGGTTGCGCCGCCCAGGAACCCGAGCAGGATGGCTCCTCGCTCACCGATCCTTGCTACAACTCGCTTCACTAGAAATGCGCCATAGATGATGGTGAAGATGCCGACCGTGGCGAGCGATAACCCGACTGTGCGGTCCGTCCAGTGATAGCGGTAATCAGCGTAGATGACGTAGACATTCATCAGCGATTGCTGGGCAATGTAGCCCAGCAGCAGCAAGACGGATAACCCGATCAGAGTGCGTGTGCTGCTGAGCATGGAAAGCGATCCCACGGGATTTGCCCGTTTCCAGGAAAACGGGCTGCGATCTTTTTGTGGCAGGGATTCCGGCAGTACAAACAGTCCGTAAAGCCCGTTCACCATGCTCAGGCAAGCAGCTACCCAGAAGGGCAGGCGTGGGTTGACATTCCCCAGCAGGCCGCCCAGCGCGGGGCCCAGCACAAAGCCTACGCCGAATGCGGCGTTCAACATGCCAAAGGCTGTGGCCCGTTTCTCCCTTGGAGTGACATCGGCCATATAGGCCATGGCCGTAGGAATGCTTGAAGCGGTCAGGCCAGAGATGAGGCGGCCCAGAAACAGCCAGCTGAGAGCCGGCGCCCAGGCCATCACCAGGTAGTCCAGTCCAAGCCCGAAATTCGAGAGCAGCACGACCGGGCGCCGCCCGAAGCGGTCGGAGAGCGAACCGAGGACGGGGGAAAAGAAGAACTGCATCGCCGCAAAGACGGTTCCGAAGACGCCGAGCATCTGTGCGCCGCTCGCGGCGTTGCCGCCGAGAAAGCTCGTAATGAGACGAGGAAGCACGGGGGCGATCATGCCCAGCGCCAGCATGTCGAGCGTCACTGTGAGGAAGATGAAGGTGGCGGCTGCGCGACGCCCTTTCGGCGCAGAAGCGGAGAGCGCAATATCGGCCTGGGAAGGGACGACCTCCGGCTCGGTCAACAGCGGGTTCGCTTGCGAAGCTGGATCGGCAGCGTCTTCCAGGGGTTCGGACATGCTGAGCGACAGTGTAGCGCAGGGAATTTGCGGGTTGGCGGAGCAGAGATTGCTTCCGCGATGCGGAGCTGACGAGCACCGCGGGTGAGAGATAGCGGGACGAGTCAGCCGTTGAGCTTGTCTAGATGGCGAAAGCCGCCGGTTCCGATGAAGAGCAGGATGAAGATGGTGCCGTTGTAGCAGGCGTGGACGAATGCGCTGGCGGCCAGCGAATGGGTCCGCAGCCGTACGGTACAGAGGACCAGGCTGACTGAGAAAAGCACCGTGAGGGGGGCCCAGGCGTGGGCGAGTTGCTCGGCATGGAGCAGCGCGAACGCGATGCTGGTAACAATGGACGCAAAGACCAACGCGGGCGTGCTCCACTGGGGGTCGCCTTTGCCGAAGAGGGTGGGGTCTCCGCGGCCCTGCTGCGCCAGTATCGGACCAGGATGGAGAGCGAACGGTTCTGTAGAGCGGCCAAGCCGCTCCGCATTGAGGTCGAGTCTTTCCACGGGGTAGACGATCGCATTGCGATAATGCGGCCCGCGCGCGATCCAGTCCCAGGCGCTCGCAAGGGAGGGAAGGAGAAACCCGCGAAAGGCGACCTCCTCAAAGAAAGGAGCGACGGTGACGCCAAAGAGGGCAACGATCCAGATACCGACCGGGTTCTGGAAAAACTTGTCGATGGGCAGGCTCTTGGGGATGGGCAGATAGTTCGATAGCAGCTGCACACAAATGCTGACGACGACGCCAACGCCGGCGAGCACGGCGACCCGGCGGCGGGCGACCGCTCCATTCCAGCGCAGGGCACGCAGCAATGGCTGGTGCCACAGGCGCGGAAAGGTCAGCCACGCCAGCAGGGCCGCGATCGCGTACATGGCAGCTTCCAGCGGAATGACGACACGCGGGTCGGTTTGCAGTTGCGAAAAGGACTCATGGCGAAAAAGAGGCAGCCGTTCGAGAAGGCCGGTCAGCACCAGGCCGACGAGCAGCCCGGCGGTGATGAGCATGGCAACCAGCAGCGCCGTGTGTCCCAGATGCGGGATCGCGCCAGGGCGCGCAGGGGTCAGCTGCGCATAGTCGTCTTCTGCAGGAAGGAGAACGTCCGGTGCAGGGCGCGACAAAGGGAGGCGGAATGAGCTCGGGGTCGGCGGACATGGTGGCTGCTATTGGACGACGAGCGCGCCTTTCTTGCTGCTCTTGAGCTTACCGTTCATTTTGCCGTTGCTGGAAGGCTTTCCATTGGGGGCGCGGTGTGGGGGGAGCAGGCGTGTCATGAAGAGGCATGCCGGGCAGGGGCAAGGCGGAAACGGGGAAGTGGCGCTGGAGAAAGGTTGCGGTATGCGATCCGGCTGCGCGGGCGACCTGTTCGGGCGTGCCTTCGGCAACGATGTGGCCGCCGTCCTCGCCACCTTCCGGGCCAAGGTCGAGGATCCAGTCGGCATTCCGGATCACGTCAAGATTGTGCTCGATGATGATGATGCTGTTTCCCAGGTCCGTAAGACGGTGAAGCACTTCGAGCAGTTTACGAACGTCATCGAAGTGCAGGCCGGTGGTGGGCTCATCAAGCAGGTA
Source organism: uncultured Acidobacteriaceae bacterium (assembly GCA_963767705.1). GTDB lineage: Bacteria > Acidobacteriota > Terriglobia > Terriglobales > Acidobacteriaceae > CAWCJL01. The sequence goes on from CAVYEO010000001.1 coordinate 642,796, forward strand.
GAGCGTTTTACCGGTTTGCCGTTTGGAAAGCTCGCGGGCCAGCTTCATGCGCTGGGCTTCGCCTCCGGAAAGGGTGGTGGCGGCCTGGCCGAGGTGGATGTAGCCCAGGCCGACATCGACCAGGGTCTGCAGCTTGTTGTGGACCTGCGGTATATCGGCGAGCACGGGCACGGCGTCTTCGATGGCGAGCTCGAGAATGTCGGCGATGGAGTAGCCGTTGAAGCGGACGGAGAGCGTTTCCTGATTGTAACGACGGCCGTTACATACGTCGCACAGGACGTAGACATCGGGAAGGAAGTTCATCTCGATGCGCCGCTGGCCTTCGCCCTGGCAGGCTTCGCAGCGGCCACCGGCGACGTTGAAGGAGAAGCGCCCGGGCTTGTAGCCGCGCTCGCGCGACTCCGGCAGCATCGCAAAGAGGTCGCGGATCGCGGTGAAGACGCCGGTGTAGGTGGCAGGGTTCGATCGCGGCGTGCGGCCGATTGGCGACTGATCGATGCGGATGACTTTATCGATCAGGTCGACGCCCTTGATCGCGCGGTGTTCGCCGGGCGCCTCGCGGGACCTGTAGAGTTCGCGGGCAAGGGCGCGGTACAGGATGTCGTTGACCAGGGTGCTTTTACCGGAGCCGGAGACACCGGTGACGACGGTCATGACGTTGAGAGGGAAGCGCGCGGTGATCTCTTTCAGGTTGTGGCTGCGCGCGTCTTCGACGGTGATCCAGTTCTGGCCGAGGGGCCGCGGCTCGGGCCGGTGCAGAATGCCAGCTTCGCCGGAAAGATAGCGTCCGGTGAGCGAAGCAGGGGTCGCCATGATGCGGGCGGGCGTGCCCTGGGCGACGACATGGCCGCCGAGCTTGCCGGCGCCGGGGCCGAGGTCGAGTACATAGTCCGCGTGGCGGATAGTGTCTTCATCGTGCTCGACCACGAGCACGGTGTTGCCCAGGTCGCGCAGCGATTCGAGCGCGGCGATGAGCTTCTGGTTATCGCGCTGATGAAGGCCGATGGAGGGCTCGTCGAGCACGTAGAGGACACCCCGGAGACGGGAGCCGATCTGCGTGGCCAGGCGGATGCGCTGCCCTTCGCCGCCGGAAAGGGTGGCGGCGTTGCGATCGAGCGAAAGGTAGTTGAGGCCGACCGCGTTGAGGAACTCAAGGCGTTCGACGATCTCGCGCTGGAGGCGGCCGGCGATCAGACCCTCGCGCTGCGAGAACTCGAAATCGCGGGCCACTTTGACCGAGCGGCCCAGGGGCAGACTGGTGAAGTCGGCGATGGACAGCGAGCCGACCTTGACGGCGAGCGAGGCGGGACGCAGGCGCCTGCCCTGGCACACCGGGCAGGTGGTAGCGGACATGTAATTCATGAGCCACTCGCGGTAGCTGTCCGACTTAGATTCTTCGAGCGAGTCACGCAGCCAGGCGATGACGCCGTGGAAGCCGGTGCGGGGCGCTTGCCCCTCTCCCGGGCCGTAGAGCAGGAGCCCCTGTTGTTTGTCGGTGAGCTGTTCGAAGGGTGTCGCGAGTGGAATTTTGTGAGCCTGCGCGGCGAGCTTTACCAGACGCTGGAGATATTGCGAGCCGGAGCCGGGACCGAGCGCGCCATCGAGCAGGGGCTTGGACCAGTCAGTGATGAGCTTTGCCGGATCGAAGTCGTAGATGCTGCCGAGGCCATGGCACTCCGGACATGCACCATAAGTGCTATTGAAAGAGAAGCTCCGGGGCTCCAACTTAGGGATGTCGAGGCCGCAATCCGGGCAGGCCATAGACGAGGAGTAGAGCTGTTCGGAGGCGTCGGACGTGCCTATGACCACCAGTCCATTGGCGAGCTGCAGGGCTTTTCCGATGGAAGCTTCGAGCCGCTTGGCTTGTGCCTCGTTGGGGGCAGGTTTGAGAACGACCCGGTCAACGACGGCTTCGATGGTGTGGTTTTTGCGTTTTTCGAGCTGGATGGGGTCGGCGAGGTCGCGCATTTCGCCGTCGATGCGGGCACGAAAGCCCTGCTGGTCAAGGGAGTCGAGAAGGTCCTTGAACTCGCCCTTGCGGCCGCGGACGATCGGCGCATAGACGGTGAGGCGCTCCCCGGCAGGAAGGGTGAGAACGCGCTCGACGATCTGCTCGGCAGTTTGCCGGGAGATGGGCTTGCCGCAGCTGGGGCAGTGGGGCACGCCGACGGAGGCGTAGAGCAGGCGGAGGTAGTCGTAGATCTCGGTTATGGTGCCGACGGTGGAACGCGGGCTGCGGCTGGTGGTTTTTTGTTCGATGGAGATGGCCGGGCTGAGGCCCTCGATGGAGTCCACATCCGGCCGCTCGATCTGGTCGAGGAACTGGCGGGCATAGGCGGAGAGGGTTTCCACGTAACGGCGCTGGCCTTCGGCATAGATCGTGTCAAACGCGAGCGAGGACTTGCCGGAGCCGGACAGACCGGTGATGACGGTGAGCGTATTGCGCGGGATTTCGACGCTGATGTCCTGGAGATTATGCTGGCGAGCTCCGCGGACAGTGATGTTGGTGATCGGCATGGATGAGTAGCACTAAAGGGTTATGGAGAGTTCTCCGTAGATGACGATGAAGTGATGAGCGGAACTCGACCGGCGCAATCCAGACTCGAACGCGCTACGGAAAAGCTGTGGGATGCAGAGGAAAAAGGCTCTTCCCGTATCTTATTCGGCAATAGAAACAGGGGTCAACGCAGGTTGCGTTTCTGCGACAATCACATCGAACTTCAAGACGGGCGCAGGCAGAAATTGTAGTGGGACCGAAAACAAAAGCTTTGAAATGAAAAAGCGGAACGGGACAGGTTGCAAAAGGCTCTTATGGATGCAATGAATCTGCTGGGTTTGACATGTGCGGTTGTCGCCGCGCTTGCTTTGGGTGTTCTGCTTGGCTACGCCACGTGCCAGGGTGTCTTCGCGTTGTTAAAAGTACATGCACGCTCCCTGCAAACAGGATCGGCGCACGCGCAACTGGCGACAGAAACGCCGGTACCGCAGGTGCAGACAGCCACCTAGCTGCGATTCAGAGGCGAAGCAGAGCGGCCGGGCCTGCCAAGCCGCTCTGAAGCAGATGGAGCTTCCCATGCGAGCGGCATCCCGCCGCGAGAGGCAGAGGCGGATTGGACGCGCGTACTTACTGCGGTTGCGCGTCGGCAGGCGGCTGGGAGTCTGCTGGAGGCTGCGCGTTTCGTAGCTGCTGCAGCATCTGCTCCGGTGTCCTCGGCCCGGTTGGTGCTCCAGGAGGATTGTTTTGCCGCTCCTGCTCCTGTTGCTGCTCGACCACATCTCCGGGACGGACTTCGTCCTCAGGTGGTGGCTCAGCATCGTCGCCTCCATTCTCATCGTCCGCAGCGGCGGGAGTAGCTGGCGTATTCGACGGGGGTGCGCTCGCCGTCGCAGCACTCTTGGGCGTGAGCAGAAGTTCCCGTGGTGCGCCGTTCGCCAAATCGCCGATCATCATGATGTTGTAGGACGTGCCGTTCAGCAGGCTGATCAGGACGTCACGCGGGGTGCCGGGGCCGAAGCTTCCGAAGACACGCTCGTCGCCGGACAGACCTTCCAATTGCATGCCTGTCTTGGTAGAGACCTGGTGCAGGATTTGCGCCAGGCTGGAATTATTGGCTTTGACGGACAGTGTGCCGGATTGCTCGAGAATGGTAGCCGGCGAAGGAGGCTGGTCCAGCAGGTTCGGCGGTACCTCCGGCTGAGGCACTGCGGCCGGGGCAGGCGAAGGCGTGTTCGCCGAAATAGCGGCGCTTGGCTTCTGTGCCGGAGCGGTGGATGGGGTGGGCGTCTGCGTGGGCGCTTGGGCAGTGGCCGGAGTCACGGGGACAAGCAGGCATATCCCCAGCAGCATTGCCGTAAGAACGCCGGCATTTGGAACAGGCCCAGGGCGCACGCGATGCGACGAATTCCGGCTCAGTTCGTATCCTTGCATATCAGTACAGACGGCGTTCGTTCACTCGCCGCTCTCCTTCTGTTCAGAAGCTGCGCCTACCCGCTTTGCGCTCCATGCCAGCTTTGTGGTGAAGTAGGGGAAGTGTCTTCACGCTCGGCCCTAAGTTCGATTTTACAGCGCTTTGCCTCGCCTAAGCTGTTACCAGCGGTGATTTTGGCCGCCCACTCGTTTGCGGCCCAAGGGGTTACCTGTGTTACCCAGGCGCAGATGCCCGAAGCGCAGCGCACGCAAATCGTGGAAGCGGCGCGACAGCTTGCCGCGAAGGTGCAGGCCGGCGATAGCGCCGGGGTGAAGGCGGCGACCGTGCCGGCGGTTGCGGCGAACTTCAATGGAATTGCGCAGGCAGTGCAGGGCATCGCGCCCCTCATCAAGGGCGCCGCGATCACGGTGGATGCCGTGTATCTGCTGGATGCAAGCGGAGCCGGCGCGCCGGGCACTGCGGCGCAAACCTCCACTCCCGCGCAACCCACCCCGGAGGACGCGACGGAGTTTTTCTGCGGTGGCGCCGACACGGCAGCACACGCCACATTCACCATCCCGCAGCTGCCGCCGGGGCGCTACGCCTTTGCTCTCGTCCACGCGACAGGAGTTGCCAAGCCCCAGGGGATTTCCCTTTTGCTGCAGCAGAATGGGCCATGGCAACTGGCGGGTTTCTTTCCTAAACCGCTGATCGCAGCGGGGCACGATGGCCTATGGTACTGGACGGAAGCGCGGAGCTTTGCGGCGAAAAAGCAGAACTGGAATGCATATTTCTACTACACAACGGCGGCTTTCCTTCTGCGGCCTGTCAGCTTCCTGACTACCGGAAACCTGGAGAAGCTGCTGACCGAGCAGAATGGCGTGAGGCCCCCGGGTCTTCCGGGTACGACGCCGATGATGCTGAGCGGCAACGGCCGCAACTATTCGATTACAAGTTTAAGGACCGATGACACGTTCGGCGGCCTCGACCTGGTGGTCCACTACAGCGTGCCCGACAACAGCGATCTTCCTGCTGCGCGAGCGCGCACTGTCGGGCTGATGCAGGCGCTTCTGGCGCAGCATCCTGAACTGCGCGAGGGCTTTCACGGGCTGTGGGTCTTTGCCGACGCACCCGCCGGCACGCCCTTCGCCCTGGAGCTTCCCATGGCGGAAATCCACTGAGGGTAGCCGGAGTGTGGGCGCATTTTGGGGAGGCAATTGGGTCCTCAATCAAGAGGTGTTATTTGAAGGTGAATCAGTTTTCTGCATGAACGAAACCGAAAAGACGTTATCCCAAGTGATCGATTCGCGACGGGCCACGCCCAGCTTTGACGGCACACCGGTGCCGGATGTGGACCTCCAAAAGATTCTGAACGCGGGCCTCCAGGCGCCCAGCGGTTATAACATGCAGCCCTGGCGCTTCGTGGTGGTGCGTTCGCCGGAGCAGAAGAAACGCATGCGCGCAGCTTGTTACAACCAGCCAAAGGTCGAAGAAGCGCCGGTGATCCTGGTGGCCTGCGGCGATGCCGACGGTTGGCGTAACGGCGACCTCGACGAGATGCTTCGCATGGGGCGCGAAGGCGGCATGACGGAGAACTATGCCGAGCAGGCCAAAGCGACCATACCTCACTACCTGTCCAACCATCCTAACCTGCCGGTGTGGTTGAACCGCCAGGTCATGATCGCCTTTACGCACATGATGCTGATGGCTGAGGTGTTGGGTTACGACACGGCGCCCATGGAAGGGTTTGAGCAGGAAAAGGTGCACGATGTGCTGAAACTGCCATTGAGTTATGAAATTGTGGCGCTGCTGGCGATCGGACATTCCAGAGGCACTGAGAAATTCCACGGCGGACGTTTCTCCATGTCGCGCACCGTGTTTGCCGAAGAGTACGGGAATCCGCTGCGGCCGGAGTAGGCTTTGCAGTAGCTGGCCCAAAGAGCCGAATGCATGCAGACTGAAGCGCGCCTGCGCAGATGAGGAATATGCAAAGACAATTTCCCGAAGCGCCGATTGTGGGCGTGGGAGCAGTTGTAATTGAAGGCGAGAGCGTTCTGCTGGTTCGCCGAGGGCAGGAGCCGTTGAAAGGGCATTGGTCGCTGCCTGGAGGTGCGCTTGAGCTGGGCGAACGACTCCAAGACGGAGTGATTCGTGAAGTTGAGGAAGAGACTGGCTTGCATGTGGAGCCGCTGGAAGTGATCGAGGTGTTCGACCACATCGCGTTCGATGATGAAGATTCAACCCGCGTGCGCTTCCACTATGTCCTGATCGATTATGTTTGCCGAGTTGCCGGCGGCGAACTCTGCTGTGCAAGCGATGCCCTCGAGGTGCACTGGGCCAACCGCGCGGAATTGAGCTCCGAAGGTCCTTTTGCTGTGCTTCCCTTTACATTGAAGGTGATCGAAAAGGCATTCCAGCGCGCAGACCCGGTGAAGGCCACGGTTGAGGCGAGGTCTTGACGCGGCGCAAGGCGCGGATTACCCAGCCAAGACGCAACATTGCCCCATCCAGTTCCCGGAAGGACCTCCGGATCGGTCTTAGGGTCTACGGCTATCTCCTGCTGGTTTTGGTGATGGTGGCGGCGATCGGGGCGGCTGTGGTGTGGATGCGACCGCTCGCTGTGCTGTCCGGGATCACGCGTGTGCGGCTCGGTTTAAAAGGCTTTCATGGCGAACAGGTGACGCTTGAAGGGCATCGCATTCACTACTTCGAAGGCGGTCGTGGCGCGCCGGTGGTGCTGGTGCACGGGCTTGGCGGCAGGGCGGAGGACTGGGCCAATCTGATGCCGCAGCTTTCCTCCGCCGGCTACCACGTGTATGCGATGGACCTTCTCGGATATGGCCGCTCGGACAGGCCCGCCAGTGCCTCATATTCAATTGCGGAAGAAGCGGAGATCGTAGAGGCCTTTCTGACGAAGCTTCAGTTGGACAAGGTTGCGCTTGGCGGATGGTCGATGGGCGGGTGGGTCGCTGGCCGGGTGGCGCTGGATGATCCGCAACGGATAAGTAAGCTGATGCTGTTTGACGCCGCGGGCGTGGAGTTCACGCCAGGCTTCGATGCAAGCGACTTCACGCCGGGGACGCCAGAGGGGCTGCAGCGGCTGTATGCGTTGCTGATGCCCCATCCGGAGCGAATGCCGGATTTTCTCGTCCGGGACATGCTGCGGCGCGGACGAAAGACGAACTGGGTGACGAAGCGCAGCGTGCAGTCGATGTTTGCCGGGAGCGATCTGCTGGATGCGCGGCTCCGCGAGCTCAAAATGCCGGTGCTGATTGTGTGGGGCAAGGACGACCACCTGCTGCCGCCCAGCATGGGCATTGCGATGCATCAGGCGATTCCGCAGTCGGCGCTGGAGTTGTTCGACGGCTGTGGCCACCTGGCGCCGGGGCAGTGCGCTGACCGCATCGGGCCAAAGGTGCTCGAATTCCTGAAGGGAAATGGGCCGGCGCCGGGGGCCAGCCTGGAGGTTTCGCAGGCACGCTGATTGCTTTCACGCGCATAAGAAGTCGCACCGTAACAGGTCTACTCCGGCTTCCAGACATACGCGTCCGGCTGCGGCAGGCCAAGGTGGGCCAGGACGCGATGGCCAAAGTTGCGGGCCATCTCCTCGGTACCGGAGGGGTGGTTGTAGAAGGCCGGGATCACGGGGAAGATGGTCGCGCCGGCTTCGGCTGCGGCTTGCATGTTGCGGATGTGGATGAGATTGAAGGGGGTTTCCCGCACGCAAAGAATCAGTGAGCGGCGTTCCTTGAGGCAGACATCCGCGGCGCGCTCGATAAGGTTGGATGCCATGCCATGCGCGATGCCGGCGAGCGTTCCCATGCTGCAGGGAAGCACGACCATGCCGCTGGATGGGTAACTGCCGCTGGCGATATTCGCTCCGATGTCGTCGTCCCCGAGCAGCCGTATCTTTGCGCACGTGTGGCCGAGGAGCTTCTCCACAAGCCCGTGGCGTCCGCTGAAGCCGAGCTCTTCGGCTATGACGCGGAGCGAGTTTTCTGACGGGACGAGATTCACGGTGGCGACGCGTGCTTCTGCTTCAAGCGCCAGCAGGAGCTGCTGCGCGAGAACAGACCCGCTTGCGCCGGTGATGGCAACCGTGAGATGCACGCCGGCTTCCGCGGTCAACGGCTACGCCCCAAGCACGCGGTTGAAGATGGCGTCCACGTTGCCGAGCTGGCGATGGAGGTCGAAGCTGCGCGCGAGTTGCTCCGGGGAGAGCCGGGCCGTGATGGCTGGCTCGGCCGCGATCTCGTCGCGGAAGACGCGGTCTTCGCGCCAGGCGCGCATGGCATGCGACTGCACCAGGCGGTAGGCGTCCTCGCGCGACATGCCGGACTCGGCAAGGTCGAGCAGGAGTTGGCCGGAGAAGATGAGGCCGCCGGTGCTTTCAAGATTGCGCAGCATGCGCTGCGGATAGACCAGCAGCTTGTCAATCAGCGACGTGGTTTTAGCGAGCAGGTAATCCGCGAGGATCGTGGAATCCGGAAAGATGACGCGCTCGACGGAGGAGTGCGAGATGTCGCGCTCGTGCCAGAGCGGAATGTTTTCAAAAGCGGCCTGCGCATTGCCGCGCACCACACGGGCCAGTCCGCTGATCTGCTCCGAGGTGATGGGGTTGCGCTTGTGCGGCATAGCGGAGGAGCCCTTCTGCTTCTCCGAAAAGAACTCTTCGGCTTCGCGCACCTCCGTGCGCTGAAGGTGGCGGATTTCCGTGGCGATCTTATCGAGAGTGGAAACCAGAACCGCGAGGGTGGCGATGTACGCTGCGTGGCGGTCGCGCTGGATAACCTGGGTGGCGATGGGCGCGGGGGTGAGGCCGAGCTTTTCGCAAATGCGCTCTTCATGCTCCGGCTTGAGGTGGCCGAAGGTGCCGACCGCGCCTGAAAGTTTGCCGACGCGCATGTCTTCGGCAGCAGCGTCGAACCGGTGGAGATTGCGTTCCGTCTCGGCGTACCAGTTCAGCAGCTTGAGGCCGAAGGTGGTGGGCTCGGCATGGATGCCGTGGGTGCGGCCGATGGTGGGAATGTGCTTGAACTCGAGCGCGCGGCGTTTGAGCACAGCGAGCAGTGCGAGCAGATCCTCACGAATGATCGCCGACGCGGCCTGGATCTGCAGCGCCTGCGCGGTGTCTACTACGTCATTGGAAGTGAGGCCGTAATGCAGCCAGCGCGATTCCGGGCCGATCTTCTCCGCCACGGCGGTGGTGAAGGCGATGACGTCGTGCTTGACCTCTGCTTCGATCTCCGCGATGCGGACGAGATCGAAGTCCGCGCGGTCGCGAATGGCGCGTGCAGCCTCGGCGGGCACGATGCCGTCTTCGGCAAGGGTCTCCGAGGCGGCAATCTCGACGCGAAGCCACATGCGGTATTTGTTGTCATCAGTCCAGATCCGGCCCATAGCCGGCCGGGTATAGCGTGCGATCAAGCAGAAACCTCCGGAACCCGTTCGCGGGGAGAACTCCCCATTCTATCGTTGCGCATCTTACGGGTGTGAACGGGCTGGAGCGCAGGAATGAATCCGGCGCTCAGCACCGCAAGGAGGCACGGATGGCGGCAGAAGAACGGGCAGAATTGGTAACAATTGAACGATATTCAGACACATTATTAGCGGAACTGGCGAAGAGCCGCCTGGATTCAGCGGGGATTACCAGCTTCCTGGTCGGGGAGAATGCATCCCGGTTGTATGGGAACGGTCTCGACGGACTGCAGCTGCAGGTGAGTCCGGAAGATGAGGAAGACGCACGCGCCATTCTGAACGATCCGGGGCCGGCAGACGGCGATGTGGTCAGCGTTGCATAGGGCCGCGGGGTGACTTATATCGTATCGTGGTACGATACAAATCATGAGCATCCCCATGGCTGCGCGGGCGGAAAGTGGAGTGGAAAAGCGCCGCAATGACAAGAAGCTTACCGCTGCAGAATTTCAGCGGTTGGCGGAGTTTCGTTTTCAATTGCGCCAGTTTCTGCACTTTAGCCAACAGGCGGCGGAAGAATCGGGGCTGCGAACGCAGCAGCACCAGCTGTTGCTTACCGTGTGCGGCATGCCGGATGGCCTGGGCCCGACGATTGCCAACGTAGCTGCGCGCATGCAGTTGAAGCACAACAGTACTGTCGAGCTGGTGGACCGCACCATCGACCAGGGCCTTTTACGCCGCGTGCACGACCCGATCGACCATCGCCGCGTGTACCTGCGGCTCACGGCGCAGGGCGAGCGGCTGGTCCATTCGTTGTCCAGCTATCACCTTGAGGAGTTGGAAAGGGCGGGTCCGGAGCTGATCCGCTCGCTCAAGAACGTATTGGGAACGGCGCGCAAGGCTGAGGCAAAAGCGTGATCGAGGCTGGGGGGAAGATCGGGAGCCACGCTGCGTCCAAATTGCGCGACTTTACTGCGGACTCCCGCATGCTGTTGCTCAGCGTGCTGGGATTACTATTGGGCGGCGCCGGCAGCGTGCTGGCGTGGGCGTTGCTGCACCTGATCTACGGTGCGACAAATCTCTTTTATTTTCAGCGGTTGAGCTGGTCCTATGTGCGTCCGGCGCAGAACCATCTAGGCGCCATCGCGATTGTGATCCCGGTAATCGGCGGCCTGATCGTGGGACTGATGGCGCGTTTCGGCTCCGACAAGATACGCGGGCACGGCATGCCGGAGGCGATCGAGGCCATTCTGATCAATGGCGCAAAGATCAGCCCGAATGTCGCCGTCTTGAAGCCCCTTTCAGCAGCGATTGCGATCGGTTCCGGCGGTCCGTTTGGCGCGGAAGGACCGATCATCATGACGGCCGGTTCTATCGGTTCGCTGATCGGACAGCTTTTTCGGCTAAGCGATGCCGAGCGGACAACACTGCTGGTGGCGGGCGCGGCTGCGGGCATGTCCGCGACCTTTGCCACGCCATTGGCGGCCATCCTGCTCGCGGTGGAGTTGCTGCTTTTCGAATGGAGGCCGCGTAGCCTGGTGCCAGTCGCGGTGGCGAGCACGGCTGCGGGAACATTACGGCGGCTGCTGCTCGGCGCAGGCCCGCTGTTCCCGATGATACCCATGCAGCAGCCGGTGTCCGCCGATGCGGTATTCGCGGCTCTGATCGTCGGCGCATTCGCCGGCATCGTTGCACTGCTGCTGAGCCGGGCCGTCTATGCCAGCGAGGACTTGTTCGAGCACATCCCGATCCACTGGATGTGGTGGCCGGCTATCGGTGGCCTGGTGATCGGGCTGGGCGGCTGGATCTTTCCGCAGGCGCTGGGCACGGGTTATGACGTGATTGGCGGATTCGTGGGCGGCAACCTGGCCTGGAGCATGATCGCCGGCGTGCTCATTGTGAAGAGCATCATCTGGTCGTTTTCGCTCGGCTCCGGGACCTCCGGAGGTATCCTTGCGCCCTTGCTGATGATCGGCGGCGCGCTGGGCGCGGCATGTACGCATGTGCTGCCTGTTATCCAGCCCGGGGCGTGGCCGCTGATTGGCATGGCTGCGGTGCTGGCCGGCGCCATTGGCTGCCCGCTTACCGCTGCTGTGATGAGTGTGGAGCTGACCCACAACTACGGACTGCTGATCCCGTTGCTTTCAGCCGCCGTAGCTGCGCACGCGCTCACAGTTCTGCTGCAGCGGCGTTCCATCCTGACTGAACGTCTCAGTCGTCGGGGGTACCACCTCAGCCGCGAATACGGCGTGGATCCGCTGGAGGGCATGATGGTAGCGGAGGCGATGCGCACCGGCGTGGTGGTGCTTCCGGCTGGTGCAAGTCCCGCGCAGGTGCGGCAGTGGATTGGCTCAGCGCGAGAGGCCAGTGACGCCCAAGAGGCGTCAGGAATGCGCAAGCAGAAGGGACAAAGACTGTATCCCATCGTGGGACCGCATACCGAGTTGCTGGGGGTGATCACGCGCAAGCAGTTGCGCTTATTTGCGGAGTCGAGCGATGCCAGTGCGCAGAGATTGCCGTGCCATTCGGTGAAGGCAGCATACGCAGACGAAACGCTGCGCCAGCTAGCTGAGCGCATGGCTTCGGAGCAGATCTATGCTATGCCGGTGGTGGAGCGGGGAACAGGAAAACTACTGGGACTGATCCGTCTTGAAGACCTGCTGGCGGCGCGTGTCCGCTCCTATGATCGTGAAACCAAACTGCAGCGTGTACGCCGTCTTCGCATGCCGTTCCGCAAAACGCTGGTGGAGAATGAAACGAGCGCTGTGAGCATCTCCTAGCCGAGGCGCTCCTGTTCTTGCCGGTGGCATTATCTGACGGGAGCGCTGCGAACTTCTAGCGAGTGGGAACGCCCAACAGCTCGCTCATTTCTTCGTAAAGAAATCCCCGGCCTGGCCTGTACGGCTGTATCCACCTGCCGTCGATGACAAACTGCGGGATAGCGCGTTTGCCCACGTTTTGCAGAACCTCGTCTGCGGCTCCGGGCGTGTTTTCGATGTCGACCTCTGTATAGGCGATCTTGTGCTGATCAAGAAAGCGCTTGGCTTCGCGGCAGTCGCGGCACCAGGAAGCAGAGTAAACCGTCACATGCATGGTGTTTATTCTAACGCGCTGACCCCTGCGTTGTAGAGCCGGGCTCCAGCGGTTCCGCAGGCCCTCCGGCTGGTTTTGCAGCGGTGCGGCGCTCGCGAAAGAAGTCGCGCAGGAGCGTGCTGCTCCGCTCCGCGGCTAAGCCGGAGTGGACCGCCAACGTGTGATTCAGGTCGGGGTGGTTGATCACGGCCAGTACGGAGCCAGCAGCGCCGGCCTTGGGATCGCTCGCCGCAAAGAGGAGGCGGGAGATGCGCGCGTGCATGACTGCCCCGGCGCACATGGCGCAGGGCTCGAGCGTGGAAACGAGCGTGCACCCGGTAAGCCGGTAGTTGCCGAGCGTGCGGGCGGCGGCGCGCAAGGCAAGGACCTCTGCGTGGGCGGTTGGATCGTTTTCCCTGAGCACACGGTTTTGTCCCGTGCCGATGATGTTCCCCTCGGCGAGCACCACGGCGCCGACCGGCACCTCGCCGGCGCGGGCGGCAGCTTCCGCTTCGGCGAGCGCGGCGTGCATGGCGTCCTGGTCGGTCATCGGCGTGCCCATCATGGCGGGTCTGTGGTCCCATCGTTCGGGGCGGGTTGTTGCTGTGTCATGCAGTGGAGGGCGCCGAGGCCCCAGATGAAATCGCCGCAGTGGATGCCGATGACTTGGTGTTGCGGGAAGACGTCGGCCAGTGTGTTGAGCGCAATACGGTCGTTCGCGTCGTTGAAGGTAGGCACGAGAACCAGGCCATTCGCGATGTAGAAATTCGCGTAGCTGGCCGGCAGTCGCTGGCTCTCAAAGATAACGGGCGAGGGAAGCGGCAGTTCGACGATCTGGAAAGGCTGGCCGTCACGGTCCCGGGCAGCGTGGAGGCGGTCGAGGTTTTCAGCCAGCGGAAGGTGATTGTCGTCGGCGGTATTTGGCTCAACAGCGGTTACGATAGTATTTGTGTTCACAAAACGCGTGATGTCGTCCACGTGGCCATGTGTGTCGTCGCCGGCAATGCCGCGATTGAGCCAGAGCACCTGGTCGATGCCAAGGTAGTCATGGAAGACCTGCTCGAGTTGTTCGCGGCTGACGCCGGGGTTGCGCTGCTGCACTTCGCTCAAAAGGCACTCTTCGGTAGTGAGCAGCACACCAGCGCCGTTGGTATCGATGCTGCCGCCTTCCAGCACGACTGGATGCTCGGCGCCGTCGGCGAGACGGACCGCGGGCGCGAAGGCGGGCAGGTCGAGAAATCCAGCCACGCGGGCAGGCAGTTCGTTGTCCAGCCGCCAGTCGTCATACTTAGCCCAGGCGTTGAACTTCCAATTCGTAACCGCAACAGGGTCATGAACACGGATGTCCGCATCACCGCTCCGCTCTGCCGGCCTGGTGAGAAAGATGGGGCCGGAATCGCGCATCCAGATGCGATTGGTTGGCCAGTGGTGGAAGTACACCCTCTCCATGGTGGCGTGGATACGAGTCAGCAAACGGCGGGCGCGCTTCTCCGCATCGTGGTTGTTCACCAGAATGTGAACCTCTTCCACCCGCGACAGGTGGCGCACGATGTCCGCGTACACCCAGGCGATGGGCTGAAAGCGTCCGGGCCAGTCGTTGGCATTGTGCGGCCAGGCGATCCAGGTGGCAGTGTGCCGCGCCCACTCTGCGGGCATGCGATAGCCAAGCGCGCGGGGCGTTGTATGAACGGCCGTCATACTTGTAGCTGCGCTCATTGCGAACCACTCACGGGGTCGAGAAAGCGGTGCACGATCGGCGCGTACGCGTCAATGCGGCGGTCGCGGAGAAAGGGCCAGTGGCGGCGCGTTTCTTCGATCGCCTTGGTATCTACTTCCGCAATGAGGATGTCTTCGCGGTCATGTGGCGCTTGCGCGACCACGCGGCCAAACGGGTCGGCGATGAAGGAACCGCCCCAGAACTCGAGCCCGGGGCCTTCGACTAAGTTGCCGCGGATGTTGCCGTTCTCCCAGCCCACGCGGTTGGGCGCGGCGACAAAGACGCCGTTGGCGATGGCGTGCGCACGCTGAATGGTTTGCCAGGCGTCGTACTGCGCTGCCCCGAACTCCTCCTTCTCCGATGGATGCCAGCCGATGGCCGTGGGATAAAAGAGCACGTTCGCGCCCTGGAGCGCGGTGATGCGCGCGCCCTCGGGATACCACTGGTCCCAGCAGACGAGTGTACCGAGCCGGCCAACAGAAGTGTCGTATGCGCGAAAGCCGAGATCGCCCGGCGTGAAGTAGAACTTTTCATAGTAGAGCGGATCGTCGGGGATGTGCATCTTGCGGTAGAGGCCGAGGAGCGATCCGTCACTCTCGATCATGGCGGCGGTGTTGTGGTACAGGCCCGCAGCGCGGCGTTCAAAAAGCGAAGCGATGACGACCACCTTTTCTTCCCGTGCAACCGCCGCGAGCCGCTCGGTGCTGGGGCCCGGAATCGATTCGGCGAGGTCGAAGAGCGCGGTGTCTTCCCGCTGGCAGAAGTACTGCGCGCGAAAGAGCTCCGGCAGGCAGACGACGTGTGCTCCCTGGCGGGCGGCCTCGCGCACACGGTCGGCGGCCTTGTCCAGATTTGCCTCTGGGTCTGGCGAGCAGGACATCTGGATGAGCCCGATGCGGTAATTGGAAGGAATGGCCATAGCTACTCTTTTGGATGATTCAGATACGTGAAAAGGCGCGAGCCGCGTGGCCCGCGCCTGCCGTGGTATCCGCGGGGCTATTCGAAGATGAGGATAGCTGCGGCGATGGTCGTGGTCCACAGACCCGCGTTTGTCGCCGATGGCCGATTGCGTCACGTTGGCGGTGCGGACGATTTTGTTCGAGATGCGGTAGATCTCTTTCTTCTCGTCCCAGCTGGTGTCCGGGTTGAACTCAACGTTCAGGGTCGTGGCGAGCATTTCGGCTGCGAGTTCTTCGGCATACTCGCCGGCCTGCTCTTCGGTCTCGCCGAAGCTGTGGTGCTCGCTCAGGTAACCGTAAGTGTTACGATCTGTCGGGATGGCCACGCCGATGCTGGAGGCGACCAGGCGATGCGGCTCGCGCGTGGAGTTTTCCGCAACCACCGCGAAGACGACTTCGCCGGGAGAAAGATATTCGACGCCTTCCTTGCGGGTGATCAGTTTTGCGTTTGGCGGGAAAATGGAAGAGACGCGGACAAGATTCTGCGCGGCTATCCCGGCGTCACGCAATGCCAGCTCGAACGAGGTGAGCCGTTCCTTGTGCTTCCCGACGCCCTTGGTGAAAAAGAGCCGCTTCGGGACCATGCTTTTGGCCAATGTATAAACCCTCCCTGGGGGTGGGAAGCGCGAGACGTCCCAAATGAAAAGTAACACATTGGGAGATGCAAGACGGGAGGGCTGGGCGCGAAAGTTCGTGGTGGAAGCAGCATGAATTTACGCGGCGTTCACAGAGTTCCGCGGAGCCGGCGAATGCGGCATGGAGCGACGGTGTGCCGGGTGCGGTACCCACGTATGGGAACATAAGGGGAATGCCCGCAGCGGACCAGACCGGCCTCGCCCTTCAGCACCTGCGCGTGCTTTACCTTTCCGGCCTTACGCCGGGCTATTACGGAGCATTCCGATTGCAAGCGCTGCGCCGCATCGGGGTGGAAGCGGTCGTGCCTCTGGATACGATGGATTACACCGGCGTGCGCGGCATGTGGGGCAAGGTGCAGCATCGTTTACAGGCCGGCCCCGGTGTTGTCCGCCTGAACCGCGCGGTGCTGGCCGCGGCCCGCGCCGGCCTGGTGAATGTAGCCTGGTGCGACAAGGTGCTTGGACTGTGGCCGGAGACATTGCGCGAATTGCGGGCAATGGGTGTGGTTACGATCGACTACGTGAACGACAATCCTTTCGGGCCGAGGCGCGATCCGGGGTGGCGGCTCTTTCGCAAGGCGCTGCCCGAGTACGATCTGCACGCAGTGCCGCGAGCATCGAGCGTGAAAGAGTTCGAACAGCATGGCGGGCGCAACGTTATGCGGATCCTGTTTACCTATGAGCCGACGGTGCACTTTCCGCCTCCGGTTGGATGGAGCGATCGCGACCGCGATCGGGCCGTTTCGTTTGTTGGCACCCCGTACGACGACCGTGGGGCATTTCTCGCGTCACTTTGGAGGGCTGGTACGCCGCTCGATGTCTCGGGGTCACGCCCGCATTGGGAAGCAGCGCTGCCAGCTGACGCATTCGCGGCCATTTTCCGCATCGGCGAGTTAAAGGGCGATGCGTATCGCGAAGCGATCTGGGGTTCGCGCATCAATCTGAGCTTTGTGACCCATGGGAATATGGATGATGTGGCGCACAAGTCATTCGAGATTGCGGCTTGCGGCGGATTTCTGCTGGCTGAGCGCACCGCGGAGCACCTTGCCTGTTTTCGGGAGGATGAGGAAGCGGTCTTCTTTTCAGACGGGCAAGAGTGCCTGGCAAAGATCAACCGTTATCTGCCGGATGAAGCGGCGCGTGCGCGCATCGCGGCGGCGGGGCAGCGCAGAGCGGCGGCTTCGGGGTACGACAACGACAGCATGATGCGGTCCGTACTGGGCCGGGCCGCAGCGCTGCTGCGCCGTGATGGAAACTAAACCGCAGCTCGCGGCTTGCGCGCGATCATGTAGATCAGGGTGACCAGCGCGCCCAGCGAAGCCAGCGCTGCCAGCCCCAGTATGCGCAGCACGGAGACGGTGTACCGGCCCTCGGAAGGGGAATAGTTGCAGCAGTAGAGCAGCACCAAATCGGAGAACGAGCCGATGCGATGATGGCTGGCCTCGAGGATAGCGAGCCGGAGATCGCGGGGCTGGTAGTCGATGCCGGTAAGGTATTTCGACATGCGGCCGTCGGGGGTGGCGATCATGATCACGCTTGAATGTGCGAACTGGTTCATCCTGCCGTCGGGTCCGGGCACCCGCACATAGTGGAAACCCGCAGCATGCGCCAGGGCGGTGATCTCCGGCTGCGCGCCGGTGAGGAAGTGCACACTGCCGGACGCGTCTGCGTTGTGCATCATGCCGAGGAAGTGCTGCTTGGCTGCGGCGGCATCGGCGGGCGTGTCGGTGGGGTCAATACTAGTGACGAGCACGTCGTAATCTTTGCCCGGCGTGTAATCGGTTTGCGCGAGAGCCGTGGCCATGCCATGAAGCACCTGCGGGCATAGCATGCCGCATTTGTAATAGACCAGCGCCATGACGACAGGGCGATGCGTGAAGTAGCTGCCAAAGGCCACGTCGCGCCTGTGCTATCGCGGAAGTGGCTGCCGAGCGGAAGCTCTGTGCTCAGGTTCTGGTCGATGCCGGCGTTTTTCAGGTAGGACGGCGCAGACTGGGCCGTGGCGCCCAGAGGCTTGTCCGCGGAATACTGCTGGGCGTGTGTTGCTGAAACAGTGAGCGTGGCGAGAACAAACGTGAGGGCTGCGAAAAAGCGCTTCAATGGCGGGACCTGCTCTTCCTCTGCTGCTGCTTCCAGTCTACTCCGGCAAAGGATGGATCGTGACAGTGCGCCCCGTTTGCGCAGAGGTGCGCGCCGCATCCAGAATCTGCATCACGATCATGTTCGTATCGAGCGACGTCAGGTCGCCGTGCGGATCGAGTTTGCCCTGGAGCACGGCAGTGAGGTAATCGAGGGAATTGTCCTCTGGAGCAGGCAGGGGCGGGGCGGTTTTCGTCGTCTCGGCTTTGTCGCCGGCATAGCGTACGCGGAGCCCGTCCTGCTTGACTGAGAAGACGGTATCGATATACCCGGTTTTTCCGTAAACCTCCATGTCCTTGCGGTCGAACGGCCAGTTCCAGGAAGCCTGCAGAATGGCCTGCGCGTGCGGGTAGGTAACAATGACGGTAGCATCGTCATCGACGTGCGGGTACTCCTGCGGCTTCAGGTGCTGGGTCACGGCCGTTACGGAAACCGGTGTCGCGCCGTGCATCAGCCAGGTCATCAGGTCCGCGCCGTAGCAGCCGAAGTCAAAGAGCGCGCCGGCGCCGTTCTGCTGCGGGTCGGTCAGCCACTTCAGGAACTCCGGGCCGACGCCGATCTCCGCAGGGCCACGATGGCCATCGTGCACCACCACCTTCCATGGCGCGCCGATGCGGTCATGCTGCACTTCGTTATAGGCGGCGCGGTTCGATGCGTACCAGGTGGTCTCGTAATTCACCAGCACGGGCACGTGATGCGCGCGAGCCGCTTTGCGGATGGCCAGCGCGTCGTCCATCGTCGTGGCCAGAGGCTTTTCTACCATGGAGGCGATACCGTCGGCGGCTGCGGCTTCTATGGCGGCGCGGTGATCGGCAATTGAGGTATAGACGAGAATGGCCTGCGGATGCCGCGCGTGCAGCATTGCTTCTGTGCTGGGGAAAAACAACGAGTGGTCGAGGTGGAAGAGTGCGGCATATTTCTGCTGAAGCTGTTCGTTCGGCTCGGCGATGCCCACCAACTGCACATTCGCGTGCTGTGGAAGCTGCTGCAGAAACCCCTGCACATGCCCGTGCACCAGGCCAACGATGGCGACGCGGATGGGCGGCGTTTGCTGGGCTAGGAGCGGCGCTGCCAAAACGGAGCACCAAAAGGAAAGCAGGAAACTAGCACGACAAAACAAGCGGCCCATAAGCAACTCCGGAGGAGATGACGGCACTGTTGAAGGTAATTCAGATGCAAGCGTGGCCGGTCCTGAGCGTCTCGGGAGTGCGCAATTGCCACGATCCGCACCCGGTGATAGCCTCAGATGTGTTTTTCACGCCCGCCACGCACTTCTGTCTTCGGAGCTAGTACACCTCATGCAAAGCAGCTACAACGGACTTTCCTTGCCGCCGGGCGGCGAGGCCATTCAGTATGCCGACGGCAAGTATCATGTGCCCGATCACCCGATTATCCCGTTCATTGAAGGCGACGGCACGGGCCGCGATATCTGGCGTGCGTCGCAGCGCGTCTTCGATGCGGCCGTGGAACAGGCTTACGGCGGAAAGCGTTCGGTGAAGTGGTTCGAGATTTTCGCCGGGGAGAAGGCATACCGGCGATTTCAGAACTGGATGCCTGAAGATTCCGTGAACGCCGCGCGAGACCTGCGTGTGTCCATCAAGGGCCCGCTCACTACGCCGGTCGGTGGCGGCATCCGGTCGCTGAACGTGGCGCTGCGGCAGACGCTCGACCTGTATGCATGCATCCGGCCGGTGAAGTACTACGCCGGCGTGCCCAGCCCGGTGAAGCACCCGGAGAAGCTCGATGTGGTGATCTTCCGCGAGAACACGGAAGACGTGTATGCGGGCATCGAGTTCCGCCAGGGGACGCCGGAAGCGAAAAAGCTGATCGATTTTCTGAACAACGATATGGGCGGCAAGAAGAAGGTGCGCGCGGATTCCGGCGTGGGCATCAAACCGATCTCGATCACCGGCACCAAGCGGTTGGTGCGCGTTGCCGTCCAGCATGCGATCGACACAGGCCGGAAATCCGTGACGCTGGTGCACAAGGGGAATATACAGAAGTTCACGGAGGGCGCGTTCCGGGAATGGGGTTACGAAGTAGCAGTCGATGAGTTTCGCGACCAGGTCATCACGGAGCGGGAAAGCTGGATCCTGGGCAACCTGGAAGCCAACCCCTCAATCACGATAGAGCAGAATGCGGCGCTGATCGAGCCGGGGCTGGAGTTCGGGTCGGAGGATTTTCGGCGTGCGCTGTATGCGGAAGTGAAGCAGGTCATTGACCAGATCGGCAGTTCGCACGGGGCGGGGAAATGGAAGAGCAAAGTGCTGATCAATGACCGGATCGCCGACTCCATTTTCCAGCAGATCATCATCCGGCCGGAGGAGTACAGCGTACTGGCGACGCCGAACCTGAACGGCGATTACATCTCGGACGCGGCAGCGGCGCAGGTGGGTGGTCTCGGCATTGCGCCGGGCGCAAATATCGGCAACGGCTATGCGGTCTTTGAAGCCACGCACGGCACTGCGCCGAAGTACGCGGACAAGGACGTGATCAATCCCGGTTCCGTAATGCTATCCGGGGTGATGCTGTTTGAGCTTCTGGGATGGCATGAGGCGGCGCGGCTGGTCGAGGGCTCGATGGAGAAAACGATCCAGCAGAAATACGTGACCTACGACTTTGAGCGCCAGATGCAAGGCGCGACGAAGGTAAAGACAAGCGAGTTCGCCACGCACATGATCGAGAACATGGGCTAGCTTTGCAGGCAAACGCGCCTTCAGCGCAGGAACTGTAAGTCCAATCGACCTAGGAAGGGGAGAGATATGCGGAAGAAAGTAACAATTGTAGGAGCAGGGAACGTCGGAGCGACGGCGGCCCATTGGATCGCGGCCAAGGAGCTGGCGGATGTGGTGCTGGTGGATGTAGCGGAAGGCATACCGCAGGGCAAGGCGCTGGATTTGCAGGAGGCTATGCCGATCGAAAAGCGCGACGTGCACGTGGCTGGCTCGAACGAGTACGCAGGCACGGCGAACTCAGACATCGTGGTCATCACGGCGGGCATTCCGCGCAAACCCGGCATGAGTCGTGACGACCTGCTGCAGACCAACTACAAGATCATGTCCGACGTGGTAAGCAAGGTGACGACGGCTTCGCCAAATGCCATCCTGATCATTGTTTCGAATCCGCTGGACGCGATGGCGCAGGCGGCGTTCAAGCAGTCGAAGTTCAATCGTGAACGCGTGATCGGCATGGCCGGCGTGCTTGATTCGGCACGCTTTCGCACGTTTATCGCGGAGGAGTTGAAGGTCTCGGTCGAGAACGTAACAGCGTTTGTACTCGGTGGTCATGGCGACACTATGGTGCCGCTGCCTCGCTATTCGACCGTGGCTGGAATCCCGATCACCGAGCTCATGGACAAGGCGACGCTTGACCGCTTGGTGCAGCGCACGCGCGACGGCGGGGCTGAAATCGTGAAGTATCTCAAGACCGGCTCGGCTTTCTATGCGCCTTCCGCTGCGGCGGTCGAGATGGTGGAGGCAATTCTCAAAGACAAGAAGAAGATCCTGCCATGCGCCGCGTATCTGCAGGGGGAATACGGCATTCATGGCTTCTACATCGGCGTGCCCTGCAAGCTGGGCGAGCGCGGCATTGAGCAGATTGTAGAGATCAAGCTGACGGATGAAGAAGCCGCGGCACTCAAGAAGAGTGCGGATTCGGTGAAGGAGCTGTGCGCGGTGATCGGGGTCTGAGGTGCGGCCGTGTACGAGCAGACTGTTCCTAAATTGCGATTCGATGGAGGACGGGATGGAAGATAGAGCGCGCAGCGAACATGAACGTGAGTTGATTGCGGCGTGCGAAGCCGCGAACGCCGATCCAGAAACGAACCAGATCATCGCCGAATGGGAACAGATCAATGATCCCATTGAGGAACCATGGGACGAAACGGCAGAATTGTAATGATCCGATCGAGCTGATATGCAAACTCTACAAGCGGAAAGGCCCGCAGTGCTGCGGGCCTAACACTACTTGCGAACAGGAATTGCTTCGAGACCCAGTTCTTCTTCGTCATGCACCCCATCATGCTGTGGCTGCCACCAAAAACATTCAGGTTCGCCTTCGTTGAAGCTGATAGCGAGATAAGCTTCGGAACTGGACAGCAGGGCGTAACTCCCAAGGTAATCCTTTAGAATCTGTCGTAAAGCTGACAAATTCCCCTCAAAAATGAACAGCTTGATATCAGCTTTTACTCCACGTAGCTTGTCGAATGCCCAGGATAGATTTCCCACGTGATCGCTACGGGGATGCTGCCATTGGGATTCGCACGCGACCCGAGGTCCGTAACCATCTTCAACAGCATGAAGTCGGTTAAGTACTCTCCTTTATAGGGACGCTCTTCTGGGTACAGCTTCCACGATCGCTCGTTTGCCAATTTAGCTAAGGCTCCAAACACCGCAGCAGTCCAAGCTCCTGGGTTGGGAGCTTGCGCATGTGCTGGAATATCGACCGCTAAGAATTGGGCGAGTTCGTTGATTTCCTGGCTACTTGCGATGGATTTCAATGGGCCTCCTACACCCGCTCGATAGTTATACTCTCGACCGTCACTGGCGTCTTCGGCTTGTCCTGTGCGCCGCGGGGAACGCGGGAAATTTTCTCGGCGATCTCCTGGCCTTCGACCACTTCGCCGAAGATGGTGTGCTTGCCGGTGAGCCAGTCGGTGTTCGCGGTGGTGATGAAGAACTGGGAGCCGTTGGTGTTCGGGCCGGCGTTGGCCATGGCGAGTTTCCCGGGCTGGTTGAAGCGGTGCGGCGAGCCCTTGGTTTCGTCTTCGAAGCGGTATCCGGGGCCGCCCGTTCCGTTGGCTGCCGGATCGCCGCCCTGGATCATGAAATCAGGAATGACGCGGTGAAAGACCGTACCGTCGTACAGCTTGTCGCTCGACTTCTTGCCGGTGCTGGGATGGGTCCACTCGCGCTTGCCTTCGGCGAGGTCGATGAAGTTGGCGACAGTCTTGGGCGCGTCCTTTTCAAACAGGCGGCAGACGATGGTGCCTTCACTGGTTTTGATAACGGCATAGGTGCCGGGGGTACGGGGCATGCTTTCTCCTTTGTGTATGGCGCTGAAGCTAAGGCTTGGGCGCGTTGGGTGTGGCTGGAGCGGACGGCGTGGCAGGTGCGGCGGCCGCAGAAGGTGCTGGTGGCATCGGCTGACCTTCGCGCACGATGGTGACCTTGTTGAGGATTACGGGATCCTGCGGCTTGTCGTTGCTATCGCGCGGTACGCGGGCGATGGTCTTGACCACGTCCACGGACGGCGCATCGCACTGGCCGAAGATGGTGTGCTTTCCATTGAGGTGCGGCGTGGGCGCTTCGGTAATGAAGAATTGCGAGCCATTGGTGCCGGGACCGGAGTTGGCCATGGCGAGCCGTCCGGGAACGTCGAAATTCAGCGCTGGGTCGACCTCGTCCTCAAAAAGGTAACCGGGATCGCCCATGCCGGTTGCCGTCGGGTCGCCACCCTGGATCATGAAGTCGGGGATCACACGGTGGAATTGTGTGCCGTTATAGAGCGGCTTGCCGTGCATCTTGGCGTGCGTTGTGGGGTCGACCCAGTCGCGCGTCCCTTCAGCCAGGCCGATGAAGTTGGCAGTTGCGAGCGGTGCCTGTTTATCGAACAGACGGCAGGTGATGCGGCCCATGGTGGTGTCCAGCACGGCTGTGGGGCCGGTGGGTTCCGGACTGGGCGGCGGCGCCTGGGTTACTGGGGAGTCGGGCAGGTCCTGCGCCGCGGCAGGCATTTGCGCGGAACTGGCCGGAGCCGCGGAGCTTGCGGCCGGAGCTGCATCAGGTGTAGTGGAGGGAGTGGTTTGTTGCGCAAACCCCAGGGTCGCGGGAACCAGGGTTGCAGAAGCCAGAAACAGGGAAGCCATGCTGAAGAGCAGTTTCATCGATAGATCGGTCCAGCTTTGAGAGTACCGTATTGGCCTCTTGCTAAGCTACCTGAGCCCAGTTCAGCTCTGGGCCTTGATGATGCTGATGCCTCCATTGCGCTCGAGTATGGCGTATTTCACCCCCGCCAGCGTTTTGACACCCTTGGTGCGGGCAGCCGCCATGACGTCATCTGGGTTGATATGCGTGTTGTGCATGGCTTCTTTGTGCCACTGGCCGTTTTCTAGCAGGACCAAAGGTGTGCCGTCTACGATGGCTCCAAAACGCGGAAAGCGCAGCTTCAGTCGCGAGACAAGCTGGTGCATGATGCCGACTGCAATGACGGCGCAGGTGCAGTTCGTAACCGAGCGGTCGTCTCCCACCGTGGAAAGAATGATGATGCCGCCGATCAGAAAGACGATGACGAATTCGAATAAAGTCATCTGGCCGCCAGGGCGCCGTGTCAACACGCGCACGGTGAGCAAGAGGACGAAGTAGCCGATAATCGCATGGATGATGGTGTACATAGGTCTTTTCCGCTCCGCCTACGGCATGACAAAAACGCGTGCGTTAAGCGCTTCCGATCCAGGCACCTGGAATCTCAAATGAAACAGTCCCGGTTTGGAGGACTGAAAGGCGATCTGCACAATGGCGGGAGCGGTGGTTGCCGGAAAGCTGTACAGCACACCGTCAGCACCGACAGTGGAGGAGTGCGGCTGAGGACTGATGCGCTGCGCACCTATCTGTGAGATGACGCTTTGACTGACAAGGAGCTGGACTGTTCCGTTGTGGATCGCTCCCGGGCCTAATTGCACTGTGATGTTAGAGGGCGTATCAAAGCGCGCGATGCGATCGTATTTCAGCTGCATGGCGCCGTCGGCTGTGTGGATGCGGTTGTGGGCCAGGTAGCCGCGGCCAAAGGCCCCCAGCAGGTCGAGGATCACGATCGCGGTAAAGACGACCCAAACGATCTTCTCAAACCGCCACCATTTTCGCTGAAAGGGAAGATCTTCGCCGACCGCGATTTCGTTGTTGATTTTGGAAACAGAGTCTTCAACAGGCTTTTTGAAGGGAACGGTAGCCATATCATTTCCTCCTTGTAAGTAGCAATGTGGCGGATCGTCCTGAGGTCAGGATGCCTTCTGGGCGATGATGCTGATCTCGCCGTTGCGTTCGAGCACCGCGTATTCGATCTGATCCAGCCGCTCCAGGCCCTGGTCGCGCGCGGAGGCCATAACGTCATCGTCGGCTATGCGCATGTGCTTCATTGTCTCTGGGCGCCACTGGCCTTTTTCAAGCAGCACCATGGGAGTGCCGTCAAAAAGCCGGCCGATCCTCGGCGACTTGGTGCGTGCCCAAACAATCGAGAAATGCACCAAGGCGACCGTGAGAATCTGACAGACGGCGTTGCTGAGAGAAACCTCATCCCCCACCATCCCGGTAAGGGTGAGGCCGCCGAGAAAAAAGACCAGAACAAACTCGAAGGGGGTCAGCTGCTTGCCGGGACGCCTGCCCACAACACGCACTATAAAGACGAGAAAACAATATCCGAAGATCGCCCGCAACACCGCGGCCATGACACTTCCGTGGACGGTTAGCAACCGTACATTGTGTATGACTCCAAATAAAATGATTTGGTTTGCACGCGAAGGGACGGGCTCCGTGCGCAAATTTGCGCCACGGACGGCAGCATTGCCAACGACGGCAGTATGCGGATCGTCTGGCAAAATCGGCAACTTGGGCCCGGGTTTATTGCAGGCCGGTTGCCACGTGTAAAGGATCAAATGCGCCGATGGCGGAGGCGCAGTGTCACCGGGCGCACAGGCCGCTGGACGGCGCAATTCATTGCACAGGATTGACTAGCGGTCAGACATTTATACTGGCGGCTCTGGTCCAGATAGCAATCCCTTACTGAGGTACTTCCGTTTTGCATTGGAGCCGCCGTCGTTTTCTGAAGTCGCTGAGCCGTACCGCGCTGGTGTTGCCGTTAGCGGATGTGTTCTGGCTAGCGACGCCGCCCTGGAAACGGAGCGTTTTCGCGGCCGGGCAGGAGCCAGGCGGCACTGCACAGCAAGGGCCGGCGGGGCAACACGAGTACCAGACCAAGCCGATCGCACCGCCTCCCGGCCCTCCTTCGCCTGTTACCGGAATGCCGCTCGGGGTGAGCTATGTCGATGTAGCGCAGCAGTCAGGGCTGAACGCGAAAACCATCTACGGGGGCGAGGGCAAAAACAAGTACCTGCTGGAAACGACCGGCTGCGGGGTCGCGTTCTACGACTACGACGCGGATGGGTGGATCGACATTTTCCTGGTCAATGGATGGCGGCTTGAGGGATTCGGCAAAGGCCAGGAACCGACGTGTCATCTTTTCAGGAACAATCGCGACGGCACATTCACGGATGTGACAGCTAAGGCAGGGCTCGCGCGCAGCGGCTGGGGGCAGGGTTGCTGCGTGGGCGACTATGACAACGATGGCCACGACGATCTCTTCGTCAGCTACTACGGACAGAATGCCCTCTTCCACAACAACGGCAATGGCACCTTCACAGATGCAACGGTAAAGGCCGGTCTAACGCAGGCAAAGACACGGTGGAACTCCGGGTGCGCCTTTCTGGACTACGACCGCGACGGCCACCTGGACCTGTTTGTCGCGAACTATATCGATCTCGATCTCAAGACAGCCCCGGTGCCGGAGTCGGGTCCGTGCACGTACAAGAGCATCCTGGTGGCGTGTGGACCGCCGGGGCTGCCCGGGGGCAAGAACGTCCTTTACCACAACAACGGAGACGGCACCTTCAAAGATGTGAGCGAGAAGTCCGGGATGTGGGCTACGACCGGCAATTACGCGCTGAGCGTGGCCGTGGCCGACCTGGATAACGACGGCTGGCCGGACATCTACGTAGCTAATGACTCGACCGCCGCCACGCTTTACCAGAACCAGAAAGACGGCACCTTTAAGGATGTCGCGATCGAGTCCGGGGCGGCTTTCTCGCCGGATGGCAAGCCGCAGGCGGGGATGGGCGTTTCCGTGGGGGACTATAACCGCGATGGCAACCTCGACCTGGTGAAGACGAACTTCGCCGGGGATACGGATTCGCTCTATACCAATCTGGGCGATGGGACGTTTGAGGACCATACCTACCTGTCTGGGCTGGGCGTAAATACGCGGTACCTGGGCTGGGGCGTCGGCTTTTTCGACATGGACAACGATGGCTGGCTGGACCTTTTCATGTCGAACGGGCACGTATATCCGGAGGTGAGCGGGTCGAAGACGGAAGCTCCCTATGCCGAGCACAAATACCTCTACCGCAACATGCGCAACGGGCGCTTCGAAGAGGTGACGGACAAAGCCGGCCCGGGCATCACGGCGGCGGTACCGGCGCGCGGCTGCGCCTTTGGCGATTACGACAATGACGGCGACCTGGACATCGTGGTGAACTGCGTAAATACGTATCCGCAATTGTTGCGATGCGACTCCGATCTCAAGCGCAACTGGGTCAAGATCAAGACCGTCGGCGTGAAGTCCAACCGGACGGGTATTGGGGCACGGGTCAAGGTCGTGGCGAAGACCGGGACGGCGGTTGACCCAGCCAAGCCCGGCGTGGCTGACCCCACGCGGCCCCTGGCGCAAATAGACGAAGTGCGGAGCGGGGGAAGCTACTTCTCGCAAAATGACTTGCGCCTGCACTTCGGGCTGGACAAGGCCGAAATGGTGGACCTGGTGGAGATCCGCTGGCCCTCCGGGCAGGTGGATACGTGGAAGAACCTGGGGGCAAACAAGCTTTACGTGCTGGAAGAAGGCGGCAAGGTGCTGAAAGCGGAGGCGCTGGCAGCTGCGAAGCATAGGCCATGAGGGCGGAACCCTTTTAGCTCCCCGAGTGGTGAATCGTGGAAGGGTGGCGTAAGTCTCTGATTTCGGAGTAGATGCAAGTTCATAACTCCTTCAGCTACAGTTCAGCAACGGTCTATGGAACCGGTGAGCGGCATGGGTGAGAGTGCAGATGTGAGCCGGAGATTCCGGCAACACCTGAGGAGGAACCCATATGAAGAACGCCGGCGCGATGTTCGCAACTGCTCTGTTGTCAGCCACCATCTTCACGTCCGCTACTGCCGTTGGATTTGCCCAAAGCATGGATGGCAGGCTGATGTCCGTTAACGTTCCCTTCGCCTTCCAGGCGGCCGGGACAAAGCTGCCCCCGGGGCACTATACGGTCACTCAGATGGGTCCGGAGAATGTTCTCAACATCCGCGACGCAAGTGGCCGGCACGGTCTTCTGTTTATAGCGAACGCCGACTACTCTCGGGTTCCCGCGGAGCACTCGAAGCTGGTCTTCCTCCGTACTGGAGCGGACTACCGTCTGCAGCAGATCGTCCACGACGGCGACAGCAGGAGCTATCGTGTTTGGCAACGGAAGTCCGCACGGGATAAAGAGATCGCAGCTTCCGGTCAGATTGAAACACTGCTTGCTGAAGGTCAATAGCCGTAAGGTGATGGCCGGTGACGAGGAAGCGGGCGCACCCGATGCGTCCGCTTCGTATGCGCGTTGCCTGGGCTGGTGAAGGGTTCACCGATTCCAAACCGTGAGCAGGCTGGCAAGCAGCATTCCGACCAGGAGCAATGCAAGGACCAGTAGTGCTCCGGCAGCTCTTACGGTTGAAAAGGGCAAGCGGCGTGACCGACGGGTTGCTGACAAACTGCTGGCAGGGGCGGTGGAGGCCGGGGGCGCAGCTATCGGCAGGTCAGAAATCGAATGTAACAGCGGGCCGGCCCGATCAAGTGCAGCCACGATCTGCCCTTCGTTCCCCAATACCGGGCCAGGATCGGGAACCGTTGCAGTTGGCCGCTCTATGAACGCGGACGGGAGGTTAGTCGGCGGAGGCTCGTTCGGACTGCCATCCCGAGGGAATGCATCTGCGGAAGCCACAGGGGCGATAAAACGATAACCGCGTCGCGCATACGTTTCGATGTAGCGGGGGCGTTCGGCGGAGTCACCCAGCGCTTGGCGAAGTTTGCGAACAGCGGTATTCAGGCCCATGTCGAAGTCGACGAAAGTGTCTGCCGGCCAAAGCCTCCGCTGGAGCACTTCCCGCGTCACAAGTTCGCCTGAATGCTCAAGCAGCGTAAGCAGAATCAGCATCGGTTGGTTTTGTAGATCTACACGCCGGCAATTCCGGCGCAACTCGCCCAGATGCGGAGTGAGCTCGAACGGACCGAAGCGGAAGATACGGTCCGATGATTGCGGAGACCGGGCGGCCACCATCACATCCTCTGCAGTGTAGCGATGATAGCGCGACTGGCAAGGAGAAGGCGCCACATTTCGCGCTCTGTGTCGGACCGCGAGGCCATGCCAGTCTGGCTGGAGGGCCTGGAGCGCGACACGAACAGCTATGCGATGTTGTGGAAGCCGGCTCAAGCAAGGCCGTATCGGCTTTCGCCAGAAGCCATCTAAATCACAGATGGTGACCACGCTCGTTCCACCACTTGCCAGATCAGAGGACATCGGCAGCGCCAACCGCTCTGCAAAGCTGTGGCGGCCGCGACGCGTGCTCGTCACGCCAGCGGCGCTCGGTTGGGAGCATGGGCAGACGATGCTGGCGCGGGCGGAATCGTTCGGGGCTGAGGTGGTGCGGTTGAAAGTGAATAGGCTTTCCGGGCTCTCGGCGGACGATCAACGAAGAGAGTACGCGCTAGCCAAGACGACACTCGCCATCGTGGCCTCGCCTCCCGGACAGCGGAAACTGCAGCCCATTCCGCCCAGCGCGGATTGGCAGTTTCACCTCGCGCAAGGGTGCCCGGCGCATTGCCAGTACTGCTATCTAGCCGGATCGCTGAGCGGGCCGCCGGTGACGCGCGCCTACGCCAATTTGCCGGAAATTCTGGACGCTTTACCCGGCTATCTGGGCAAAGGGCAGGTGACTTCGCGGTCGAAGAGCCGGGCCGAGGAGGGCACGACGTTCGAGGCCTCCTGCTACACGGACCCGCTCGGCATCGAGCACCTGACCGGGGCACTCGCGGAGGCGATCCGCTTCTTCGGAAGCTGGGAAGCGCCGGTGCAACTTCGCTGGACCACGAAGTTCGACCATGTGGACCCGCTACTCGGTCTTGCTCACCAGGGGCGCACGCGGGTGCGGTTTTCAGTGAACGCGGCTGCAGTGGCGCGTGACTTCGAGGGCGGCACCGCGCCGGTCGCGAGCAGGCTGGCGGCGATGCGCAAGATGGCCCAGGCTGGCTATCCAGTGGGGCTGACCATCGCTCCCATCATGCCGGTGGAGGGTTGGCAGGAGCAGTACGGCGCGTTGCTGAGGGCTGCTGCGGATGCACTCGCCGACATTCCGTCCCGGGATCTTACGGTCGAGTTGATCACACACCGCTTTACGCCGGGTTCGAAGGAGGTACTGCTGGGCTGGTACCCGCGCACGACGCTCGACATGGACGAGCAGCAGCGGGCGGAGAAGCGCACCAAATTCGGCGGGTTCAAGTATGTGTATGCAAAGGAGAGCATGGCCGAGATGCGCGCCTGGTTTGAGCGCGAGATCGAGGATCGGCTACCATTCGCGAAGATTCTCTATTGGACCTGACGATGCGGCCGGAGCGTTTGTTATTTCTGCTCGAGTGTATAGGGGAAGGCAAAGCGGCCGATCTGAATCAATGGCAGTTCGCCGCCCGAGGCGTGCGGAGGCCAGATGCGGAAGCTCTCGACGCGCGTGACGGAGGGGTTGCGAGTGGCATCGACTTGGCCGAGCGGCTTGCCTGTCGAGGCTTGATAGAAGCTGACCTTCAGGGCATCCTGCGAGCGCGTCCAGCCAAAGACGTAATCGCCGGCGAGTAATTGAAGATTGCCAACGCGGATCGGCACCTGGGCCAGAAAGTAATGCGAGTACTTGCCCTCGGCGGAGTACCCGGCGGTGATCATCACGACCCCGGCGACATAATGCCCCTTGCCATCCGTGATGCCGGAAGCGGTGCGGAACTCGGTTTCAATCCGCTCGGAGATGACCGGGGCGCGGGCCGGGATGACGGTCTTGAGTTCGTCTTCCGTGGCGGTGCGCCACTGCGTTTGCGCGTACACGGACACGGGCAGTACAGCCAGACCGGCTGCGACGAACGTGGCAGTATGCAGGAAAGAGCGGCGGTCGGGCTTAGTCAAAGTGAACAATGCCTCGCTGGAGTGCGGTGGTGGCGGCCTGCGTGCGATCACTTACGCCGAGTTTCCCAAGCAGGCTATTGATATGGGTCTTGACCGTGGCTTCAGAGATGAACAACGCGCTCGCGATCTCCTTGTTGCTGTTACCGCCCACGATCAGGCGCAGCACGTCCGTTTCGCGTTCCGTCAGCGCTGGTCCGTGCATGCGCTCGGCCAGGCGCTCAGCTACTGGGCCGGGGATGCGGGACTTGCCACTGTGCACGGCGCGGATCGCGGCCAGCAACTCGTCGATGTCCATACCCTTGAGCAGATAGCCGCGCGCCCCCGCCTGGAGAGCGCGATAGATGTCCTCGTCACCATCAAAGGTGGTGAGCACGATGATGCGGGCGGAGGGGAACTCCGCGCGAATATGAGTCGTCGCTTCCACGCCGTTCGCGCCATGCATGCGCAGGTCCATGAGGGTGATATCGGGCTGGTGCTGACGGAAGAGCGCGAGGGCTTCCCGGCCGTCGGAAGCCTCAGCCACCACCTGCATGTCCGGGACGGTCTTCAGCAGCGCGACTAACCCTTGGCGGACAATGTGGTGGTCGTCAACGACCATGAGTTGGATAGGCGTGCTCATCGCGGCTGTGGGCTCGAACCTCATGGTATATCGGCGATGACGGAAATGCGCGTTCCTTCTCCGGGGCGGCTTTCGACGTTTAGCCGTGCGCCAATGCTTGCGGCGCGCTCGCGCATGCCCTGAAGGCCGAAGTGGCCGCCCGCTGCAAGTGCTTCCGGGTCGGCAACGAAGCCGCGGCCGTCGTCTGCAATCGTGAGCTGAAGCATTCTTGTGCTGTAGGAAAGTGTGATGTCCATGCGGGTGGCCGCGGCGTGCCGGGCGGCGTTTTGCGCGCCCTCCGTGGCGATGCGCACCAGTTCGTCTTCGACCCTTGCCGGCGCGGCGCGGTAGGCCCCGTTTACCTGGAGGGCAAACTGGAGCCCGGCTGCTGCTGCAATCTCTCGTGTGCTGCTCAGGCGGGCTGGAAGATCAAGGCTCCCCGCGGTAGCCGAGCGGAGGTTCCATATAGAACTCCGGGCCTCAGCGAGGCTGCTTTTCACTAGCGCGCGCGTGGCATTCAGTTGTGAGCGCGCCGCCTCTGCGGAGGAAGAGAGCAGGCGGGAGGCAAGCTCCAGTTGCACGCCGATGGCGACAATGTCCTGGGCAAGGGTGTCGTGGATTTCGCGCGCGATGCGGTTGCGTTCGCCGAGCACAGCGCTGAAGCGCTGTTCCACCGCGCGCACACGAAGCCGGTACAGTGCGTAAGTGAACGCCGCGAGCAGGAACGCCAGCAGCGTGTAAAACCACCAGGTCTGGTAATAGTGCGGATCGACAGAAAAGCGAATGGCTGCGCCGGTCTGGTTCCACACGCCATCATTGTTGGCGGCGAGCACGCGGAAGGTGTACCGCCCGGGTGGAATGTTGGTGTAGTACGCGGTGCGGCGCGGGCCGGCATCGATCCACTGCTTATCGAAGCCTTCCAGCTTGTAGCGATAGCGCACCTTTGCAGGCGCGATAAAGCTGAGTCCGGCGTAATGAAAAGCCAGGCGAGTGCGCCCGGGCGCGACGCGAAAGGGCGCGCGGGGCGAGACGGCTTCGTCGTCAACCGCGACGTCCTCGATCACCACTGGGGGCGCCACAGTGTTCTCGCGCATTCGCCCAGGGTCTACCGTGCTGACACCTTTCAGGGTGGCGAACCAGAGTGTGCCGTTTGCGGCGCGGGCGGCGGCGGGATGTCCGGTGGAGCACTCCGGTACGAGCATGCCATCGGAGACGTCGTAATGGGCCACGCTGATCTGGTGCCGGGTGTCTCCGGCATGCTGGTTCAAATCCGCGAGCGAAACCCGGTAGATGCCGGTAGGCGCTCCGAGCCAGAGATGGCCGCTCCCGTCTTCCATGATGCTGGACACGGTCTCGGGCAAGCCCGTATCTTGTGTCGGATAGGCTGTGACGCGGCCCTGTCGAAGACGGTTGAGCGCGCCACCGCTGGTGCCAATCCAGAGTGTGCCGTCCAGCTGCTGGTACAGTGCGGTCACGATCGCCGAGGTGAGCCCCTGCGCGGCAGACAGGTTAGCAATACGACCGGCGGTGTCAATATGACTCAAGCCGGCCAGTGTTCCGGCCCAGATTGCGCCAGGGCTCTGCCGGTCTTCGGCCAGTGCCCCCACCACGTCGCTGGGAAGGCCATCGCCCTGGCTGAAGACGTCCACGCGCGGCGCCTTTGCATTTTCGCCTGGCCGCCAATGCGCCAGTCCATGACGGGTGCCGATCCATAGCTCGTCTTTGCCGGTCGAAAGCAGTGAGCGAACGAAGTCATCCGGCAGGCCATCGGCGGAGGTGGTTCGTGTGAGCTGGCCTCCGTGCAGCCGGTCCAGCCCGTCCGGCGTGCCGATGGCAAGTGTGCCTTCGGTTGTCTCGGCCAGGGCGAGAACCGTGTTGCTGGAAAGACCACTGGCGACATCGCGCGCCCTTGCGAACGTGGTGCCGGCGGAGCGCGCAAGCCCGGCTCCGCTCGTACCAACCCAGACCGTAGCATCGCGGCCAGCAAAGATGGACCGTATAGTATTTGCGGGCAGCCCGTCTGCGGTCGTGTATGTCGTGAAGGTGCGGTCGCGCAGTACGGTCAGGCCGCCTGCGTCCGTCCCCACCCAGATATCGCCTTCGCGATCCTCCGCGATCGAGAGAACTGGTCCCGAGCTTTCGCTGAGGACGAGCGGTTCCAGTTTGCCTGCGAAGAGGCGGGCGGCACCGTGCTCCGTGCCGATCCAGAGTGCGCCATCGCTGTCTTCGAACAAATTCGTGACCCGTCCAGCAGGCAGGCCTTCCTTAGTGGTGAGCAAGCTAAATGCGCCACTCCAGAGAATGCCGAGTCCGAGCTGGGTGCCCAGGTACAAAGGACCGGCAGGGGAGGCGAGCGTCGCCGCGACCTCGAGATTGGCCGGGATGGCTTCCGAGGTCAGCACGCGGCGGCGGTAACGAAAGAGCTTGCCCCGGCTGCCAAGAATCACCTCCCCATTCTGGGCAACCGTGATCGAGAGCACGGTGACCGGGACCGCAACGCGTTCCGTTAGGCCGTTTGCGAAGAGGTGCACTACGCCCTCCGATGTAGCCGCCCAAAGGGAACCGTCGTGCGCGAGAGCTGCTGTTGTTTGCTCGCTGCTGCTGCTGAGGGTCGGAGTGAGTGCGAAAGGGTGCAGGACGCCACCACGGTAGCTTGCGATGCCGTCTGCGGTGATGATCCAGCAATGCCCCTCCGCAGCGCAGAGCACACGTGTTACGGCGGTACCGGGCAGGCCGTCTTGCGTGCTGAACAGCCGCAGCTTCCCATCGTGCAGCGTGAGCAGGCCTTCAGAGGTCGCCGCGAGCAAAGTGCCGTCCGCTGCCTCGGCCAGGCTGAGGATAAGATTGCTGCGCAGCTCGGGGGCGGTGTGCGTATCGAAGACGGTGAATTCCGCGCCGTCAAAGCGAAGCAGCCCGCCTTCGGTGGCCAGCCACAGAAAGCCATCGCGCGTTTGCAGAATGGAGTGGATCGTGTTTTGCGGCAGGCCGCTGCCCGTTTGCCAGGTTTGCCGGCCGTCGCTGCGCAATGGTTTTGCATTGTCCAGTGCCCGCACAAGCGGGGCGCCAGGGAAGCCGGTCGCGAAAACAAACGCGAACAGGACGGCGCAGCAACGCAGGATCCGGAAGAAAGGAAGCATGGTGGACGACAAGGGAATAGTACACAAGGCTTTTACGGACGCTTGCTGCTTGGCGGCCTCTATGAGGGAGTAATCTGGGTAGGTTTTCAAGAAGGAGGGCTGCGATGGTCAGAGGGCGTAAGCGGAGTTGCATCTGGAGCGGGCTGGCGCTGGCGGGCGCGCTCGCAGGCGTCCCGGTAGCGGCGGGCGCGCAGAATGCCGGAAAGCTGCAGATCTATTTCATCGACGTCGAAGGCGGACAATCGACGCTCTTTGTGGAGCCGAGCGGGGAATCTCTGCTGATCGACACCGGCTGGCCGGGCAACGATGGCCGCGATGCGGAACGCATTGCCTCCGCTGCGAAACGGGCCGGCTTGAAGAAGATCGATTACGTGCTGATCACGCACTTTCATCAGGATCACGTTGGGGGAGTGCCGCAACTGCT
This sequence comes from uncultured Acidobacteriaceae bacterium, assembly GCA_963767705.1. Lineage (GTDB taxonomy): Bacteria > Acidobacteriota > Terriglobia > Terriglobales > Acidobacteriaceae > CAWCJL01. The sequence continues at coordinate 677,812 of CAVYEO010000001.1, forward strand.
CCAGCGAATCCCAGTTGGAACATTCATCGACCACGGCCCGAACCGCGAAACGGCGGACGCCGACACGGAGCACGGCTGGGAGGCATACCAGAAGATCCTGGCGAAAGGTGGTATCCATCGCATTGTGCCCAAACCGGGCGATGTGCTGCCGTTCAAGGACATGAAAGCCACGGTCGTCAGCGCGGATGGCAAACTGCTGGAGCATCCGCTGCCCGGCGGCGGCGCGGCGAACTCATACTGCGCGCAGTCGGAGAAGCGGCCTGCGGATCAGACGGAGAATGGGCGATCGCTCGGCGTTGAGATCGACTTCGAGCAGGCCCGCGTGCTCGATCTGGGCGACCTGACCTGGGACAAGGAGATGGAGTTGATGTGCCCGGTCAACAAGCTGGGACACATCGATGCGCTTATTGTGTCGCATCATGGCTGGTACCAGTCCAGCAGCCCGGCGCTCGTGGACGCGATCACGCCGGTGATCGCCATCATGGACAACGGGGCGACCAAGGGCGGGTCGACGCCGACGCTCGAAACGTTTGCGCACGTCCCCGGATTGAAGCAACTGTGGCAGTTGCATTATTCCGAAGAAGGCGGCCAGGCACACAACGTCCAGGCGAAGTACATCGCCAATGTGAAGGCGCCCGCAGCCCACGCGCCGGATGCGGGCTATGGCCTGAAGCTGACCATTGGAGGCGGGCAGATGAGCGTGTTGAACGAGCGCACGGGTGCATCGGAAAGCTATCCGCTGCGGCACTGATCGCTCAGGCTCCGGGGTGCGCTTTGCGGTAGCGCTCCGGAAGACAAGGCTGCCGCGGTGTGTCGCGAGCATGTCGACGATGCGAAAAAAATTCCTTCCTGCCGCAGAGTGGCGCACGGATAACCGCGCGCAAATGCGTATCATCGTACTCAGGCAGTGAACTTCAACTGGGAGACGCTTGTGAAGCGATGTGGTCGTAAACGTGACCACGTTGGGAACGGCAACGCTGCCGATGTCCGGCGTTCTGCAATCGGCGAAGCCGCGCGCAGGATGCTCGGCAGTCTTCCCGCCGCACTTCTTTTCGTTTGTGCCCAGTGCGCCTGGGCAGTGAACAAGAACACCAGTATCTTCTCGCCGGTGTCAACGCCCGCCAAGTCGATCACCAGTCTGGCTTACTTTGTTTTGACGATCACTGGCGGCATCTATGTCGCGGTGACGGTGCTGCTGGTTACGGCCGTTGTGCGCTACCGCATGCGCCCGGACGACGATGGCACGGAGCCCCCGCAGGTCTTCGGCTCTAACCAGATCGAACTTTCCTGGACGCTCATCCCAGTACTGATTCTGGTGGTGCTGTTCCTGGCCACCGCGCGCATGATCTTCGCGATCCAGGATGCGCCGAAGCCGAAATCTGCGCTGGACGTGACCGTGATCGGGCACCAGTTCTGGTGGGAGTTTCGCTATCCGAAGCTCGGTATTGTGACGGCCAACGAACTGCACATTCCGGTCAGCGACACGGCACACCCGGCTCCGACCTTCGCCAAGATCAGCTCCGCGGATGTAGACCATAGCTTCTGGATTCCCCGGCTGGCGGGGAAGCAGGACGCCATTCCAAACAGGATCAACGATATCTGGATGGATCCGCACGAAACGGGCTTGTATGAAGGCCAATGTGCGCAGTTTTGCGGTCCGGAACATGCCAAGATGCTGTTGCGCGTGTATGTCGACACGCCCGAACAATTTGCCGCCTGGGTAAAGCAGCAGCAGCAGCCGGCGGTGCAGGATCCCGCGGTTGCGGTAGGCCGCCAGGAATTCGAGTCGCTGGCCTGCATCAACTGCCACGCGGTTGCCGGAACAGTGGCCAACGGGCGCTTTGGCCCGGATCTAACGCATCTCATGAGCCGCAAAACCATTGCCTCGGGCGCAGTGGTGAACACGCCGGATAATCTCGAGCGCTGGATTGAAAGTCCGGATGCATTCAAGCCCGGTTCGCTGATGCCGCCCATGCACTTGAATACTGAGCAGCTCCACGATGTCACGGCGTACCTGAGCACTTTGAAGTGAAGCTTCCGCGAGAGGCTGATTCGATGGCGGGCGAGCGAAGCGCGAGACCTATCGGCGCATTTCGCCCGTGCGGTTCTGAAGGACGGAGAAGGTAAATGGCAGGTTCGAGCATACCGGTGCCTGGAGGGTTGGAGGGGGCGATTGACGTCACCCGGCCGCGCGGATTCGAGGGCACATTTCTCGAAAAGGTGCACGACTGGGTCGTCACTGTCGATCATAAGAAGATCGGCATCATGTACATCCTGTACGCGCTGGTGTTCCTGATTGTGGCTGGCATTGAGGTGCTGCTTGTCCGCTTTCAGCTGGCGGTTCCGAACAACGACTTTGTGACAGCCGAGGTGTACAACCGCCTTTTCACCATGCACGGCACCACGATGGTGTTTCTGGTGGGAATGCCGATCTTGTTCGGCTTTGGAAATTACCTGGTGCCGCTGATGCTGGGCGTGCGGGATATGGCGTTCCCCCGGCTGAACGCATTTTCGTTCTGGATGACTGCGTTCGGCGGCATGCTGCTGTATTACAGCTTTATCGGCGGCACGGGGTTGCAGGGTGCGGGCACGGCGCCGGACGTGGGCTGGTTTGCCTATGCGCCGCTCACCGAGCCGGCTTTCTCCCGCGGCCATACGGTTGACTACTGGTCTCTCGCCTTGATCGTGAGCGGCTTCGGGTCAATTGGCACGGCTATTAACTTCATCGCGACCACCTTCTGTATGCGGTGCAAGGGCATGACGCTGTTTCGTATGCCCTTGCTGGTGTGGCTGTATCTTGTAACGTCGGGTCTGGTGATCCTTGCGGTCAGCCCGTTGACTGCGGCGCAGATCATGCTGTGCGTGGACCGGTACCTCGGCGGCCATTTCTTCGATACGCAGGCCGGCGGCTCGGCCGTGCTGTGGATCCACTTCTTCTGGATTTTCGGCCACCCCGAGGTGTACGTGCTGGTGATGCCGGCCTTTGCCTTCGCCAACGAAATCATTCCCACATTTTCACGTAAGGCGATCTTCGGCTACCCGGCCATGGTGGCCGCTTCGGTCGGTATCGCGTTTGTGAGCCTGGGCGTTTGGGCCCACCACATGTTTACCGTTGGGATGTCGTCGGTTTCCAACGCATTCTTCACGCTGTCCACCATGCTGGTGTCGATTCCAACCGGTATCAAGACGTTTAACTGGCTGGCGACCATGTGGGGCGGCAAGCTGGTGCTCAAAGTGCCCATGCTCTTTTCGATCGCGTTTGTGGCGCAATGGGTAATCGCAGGTCTGACCGGCATCATGCTTTCGGTCTCGCCCTTTGACTGGCAACTGCATAACTCCTACTTCGTCGTGGCTCACTTCCACTATGTTCTGGTGGGCGGCATTCTGATGATGATCTTTGCCGCGTTCTACTACTGGTATCCCAAGATGACGGGCCGGATGCTGAGCGAGCGCATCGGAAAGTGGCACTTCTGGCTTCAGGTGATCGGTTTCCATCTGACCTTTGACACGCTGCACTTCGCGGGAATACTCGGGATGCCCCGGCAAATCTACACCTATGAAGCGGACCGCGGATGGGGGCCTTGGAACATGGTGGCCACCGTGGGCGCGGTGATCCAGGCCATTGCTGCGGGAATCTTTGTCTACAACCTGATCTACTCGTATTACAAGGGCGAGCCGGCAGGGCCGGACCCTTGGGATGCATGGACGCTGGAGTGGGCCACAAGCTCGCCGCCGCCCGCATACAACTTCGCTACCGAACCCGAGGTGGCAAGCCGCAGACCTTTGTGGGACCTGAAGCATCCGGAAGATCCGGACTCGCAGTACGAAGGCATGGGCCAGGGGAGATGACTCGATGAGCACGATACCCCTCGACCATAGCCAGGGCGACCCTGCCTGGTCATTGCCTTCGCGCGGACGCGTCGGCCATGTACTCGCTGATCATCGCGGAAAGCGCGATCTTCATCATCTTCGTGGTTGCGTATATCTACTACATCGGCCGGAGTCTTTCCGGGCCCAAGCCGAAGGATGTGCTGGAACTCCCGGTGCTCAACACCATCTTTTTGCTCTCCAGCAGCCTGACAATCTGGCTATCCGAGCGTGCGCTCCACAAACGCAACCTGCGCGTCTTCGGCGCATGGTGGGGCCTTACCATCCTGCTGGGCCTTGTCTTTCTGCTGGGCACGGCCAAGGAGTGGCACAAGCTGATCTACCATGACGGGCTCACAGTGAGCACGAGCGTCTTTGGCACCACCTTCTATTCGCTGGTCGGCCTGCATGCCACGCACGTGATCGTCGGATTGATCATGCTGACGGTGGTGCTGATCTTCAATCTCACCGGGCATCTGCGCACGGAGCACACCGAGCGGGTAGAGGTGCTCTCGCTGTACTGGCACTTTGTCGATGCGGTCTGGGTCGTGGTGTTCACCGTGGTCTACGTGATCGGGAGATAGGGGCAGAGTATGGACAAGAACCTCCATGGGGAGATGCACCTGGAAACGCATCGCATCCACCTGCCCAAGGGAACCGCATGGCCGCTCGGCCTGGCCTTCGGCCTGACGCTGATGTTTGCCGGGCTGGTGACGAACTACATCATCAGCGCATTGGGCATCGTGCTGATTGTGGCGGGCATCATCGGCTGGTTCCGGCAGGTGCTGCCGCATGAGCAGCACGAGTTCTTCGAGGTCTCGACAGAGATCATTCCGGTGGCAACCAACCGCCCCAATATAGCGCGCGTGCAGGGCGACGAATCGCATCGCGCGGCCTTGCCGCTGGAAACCTATCCGTTCCTGTCCGGGATCAAAGGCGGCTTTGCCGGTGGCACGGTGATGATCGTGCTGGCGGAGATTTACAGCGTCATTCAATATCACAGCATCTGGTACGTGGTGAACCTGCTAGGCGGGGCGGGTGTGGCCATGTGGACGAACCCGACCAATCAGCAGATCGCCTCGTTCCATCTCACCGCCTTCGTGATCGCGGTCATCATTCACACCGCCGCATCCTTCATGGTCGGACTGCTCTATGGGGCGCTCCTGCCGATCATGCCCAAGCACCCAATCATCCTGGGTGGCCTGATCGCGCCTGCGTTGTGGACCGGGATACTGCATTCGGTGCTCGGGCTGGTCAATCCCTTTTTCGACAACCGCATTAATTGGTGGTGGTTTGCGCTGTCACAGGTAGGTTTTGGGCTGGTGGCCGGGTATGTGGTGGCGCATACCGGACGTTACAAGCGGCTGCAGAACGTGCCGCTCTCTGTCCGCCTGGGCGTGGAAACGCCCGGACACATGCACGGTCATGGGCCGCAGGGCGGAGGCATATGAATCGCTTCCTACTGCATGGCGCACTGGGTTGCGCTGCAGCACTCGCCATGGCCGGCTGCAACCTGCCGGGGAAGCCACCCGCCGGTCCGGAAGTGCCGCGTCCGGAGCATGTTCTGGCCTTTAACGAGCTGTATGCGCAAAACTGCGCCGGTTGCCACGGGGCCGAGGGCAAAGAAGGCCCGGCCAACAATCTTGCCGATCCGGAATACCAGGCGCTGGTAGACGACGCAACCCTGCGCAGTGCGACCGGCAACGGTGTGCCCGGATCGTTGATGCCGGGATTTCTGCGGAGCGCCGGGGGCGACCTGACTGCGCAGCAGGTGGATGTGCTGGTGAAAGGTATGCGGGCCCGGTGGTACAAGGGCAACGTGCTGGCCGGCCTGAACCCGCCGCCCTATGCGGCCGATGCGCCTGGGGACGTCCACCGGGGCGAGGCGGCGTATACCACCTATTGCGCCCGGTGCCATGGCGCGGCGGGTGGGAAAACGGGCAAAGCCGGCTCGGTAGTGAACGGATCTTTTCTGGCGCTGATGACCGCGCAATCGCTGCGCACGGCCACCATCGTGGGCCGCACGGATCTGGGCATGCCGGATTGGCGCAACGATATCCCGGGCAAGCCGATGAGCCATGCCGACGTAAACGACGTTGTGGCCTGGATGCTGGCGCAAAAGCAGACGCGGCCCGGGCAGCCGTATCAGCAACTGGAGACGCCCCACCCCACCCCGCCGGGGAGCGTGCCCATGCAGCCGCAGGGCATCGACACGCCGCGGTCCCAGGGCGTGCTCAAGAAGAACGGCCGAGAGAAATCGAACGGAGGCAAGCCATGACAGAAAAGCAGGGTTGGACACCCGAGCACGAGGGCACGGTCCGGGAACATGCGGAACGCACCTCTTCAGACGGGCCGGCAGGAGTTTCGCGCCGCACCTTTCTCTTCAAAGTCAGTCTCGCGGTCAACGCGCTGGTGGCCGCGGCGATTGCCACCCCGGTGGTGCGCTACCTGCTCGATCCGGTACGTCGCGATAGCAGTTACAAATCCTGGATCTCTCTCGGGAAGGTAGGCGACTACGCGCTGGGCAGCACGCAGGTCGCCACCTTTCGTAATCCCTACTCGCACCAGTGGGATGGAGAAACAGCGAATGTCGCCTGCTATGTGCGCCGGGAAGGGGATCGGCAGTTCAAGGTATTCGCCGTAAACTGCGCCCACCTGAACTGCCCGGTGCGCTGGTTCCCGCAATCGGAGCTTTTCATGTGCCCCTGCCACGGAGGCATTTATTACGCCGACGGCTCGCGCGCCGCGGGGCCGCCGGAGCGCGGGCTTTTTCAGTATCCCAATCGTCTGGATGGCGACGTCCTGATGATCGATGCAGGGCAAATGCCGACCCTGTCCAATGAGGCCAAGCTCGTCAAAGGAATCACTCCATGCCCTGGTACAAAAACGTCTACGATTGGGTAGAGCGCCGGGTCCAGCTCGAAGGTTTCGTCAAGGAAGCCGCCGAGCACCCCGTGCCGAGGAAGACCGCGAGCTGGTGGTACGTCTTCGGCAGTGCCGCGTTCGTGCTGCTGATGCTGCAGATCGTCACCGGCGTTCTTCTTGCCATCATCTATGTGCCCTCCGCGGGAGAGGCATGGAACAGCTTGCAGGTGCTGAACCATCAGCTTCCGCTGGGCTGGTTTCTGCGCGGGATGCACGGTTGGGGATCGAACTTCATGGTCGCCATCGTGCTCATCCACATGACGCAGGTCTTCCTTTTTGGCGCCTACAAGTTTCCTCGTGAGCTCACGTGGCTGCTGGGCGTTTTTCTGCTGCTGATGACGCTCGGCATGGCCTTTACCGGGCAGGTGCTGCGCTTTGACCAGGACGCCTACTGGGGGTTGGGCATCGGCGCCTCCATCATGGGGCGGGTGCCGCTGATCGGCGGCCAGCTGGTGCACCTCATGCTGGGCGGTCCGGTGATCGCGGGCGCTACCTTGTCCCGCTTTTTCGCGCTCCACGTATTTGTGTTGCCGGCGGCATTGCTCGCCTTCGCCGGGCTGCATACCTGGCTGGTGCTGACGCTGGGCATCAATGAATGGCCCGCGCCGGGACGCATCGTCAAGCGCGACACCTATATCCAGGAATACAACGAGCTGGCCCACAAGGACGGCATTCCGTTTGTTCCGGGCGCGGTGTGGAAGGACGCTTTCTTTGCTGCCGGAATCCTGCTGGCGGTCGCCGTGTGCGCCGCGATTCTGGGCCCAATCGGGCCGACAGGCACGCCCGATCCCACCATCCTCCAGACTGTTCCCAAGCCGGACTTCTTTTTTCTCTGGATCTACAGTGCGCTGGCCTTTCTGCCGCCGAGCATAGAAACTCCCGTGATCCTGATTGCGCCCATCATTGGCATCGGCGTGCTGCTTGCGCTGCCCTTTGTGGCTGGCGTCGGCGAGAAAAGCTGGCATCGCCGCCCGGTTGCGGTACTGGTGGTGATGGTCCTCGCCGTGGGCTGGGGCACGCTGACGCACTTGGGCCAGTACACGCCCTGGAGTCCGAAGATGGATGCCTGGAGCGGCGATGCGGTACCGGTATATTTCGTGCACGGAACGACGCCGCTCGAACGGCAGGGTGCGCTGGTCTTTCAATCCAAGCAGTGCCGCAACTGCCATGCGCTGGGCGGCGCCGGCGGGCGGCGCGGGCCGGCGCTCGACCATGTTGCCGACCACCTGACCGAAGACCAGCTCATCCGCCAGGTCATCCAGGGCGGCGGCAACATGCCCGCCTATGGTGCGTACCTTTCGCCGCCACAAGTAACAGCGTTGGTTTCATTTCTGGAGACGCTGCACCCGCCGGAGGAGCGGCCGTCGCGCGACGCCTCGCGTCACCTGGCGGAGACAGACAAGCCGGCCCCGGATGAAGTTCTGGAGAAGAACCTGAAAGACGTGCAGCACGAGTGAGTCCTGCTCTCGCCGATGTCCTGGTCCATGGGTGGTCCGTACCGCCCTTCGCCACCGGCTCCTTGCTGCTGGCAGCCTGGGTATATATGCGCGGATGGCGTGTGGCGCTGCGCACGCGGCCGCGCGAGCTGCCGCCGTGGCGGGCCGGATGCTTTCTGGCTGGGCTGGTCTCTTTATGGATTGCGATTGCCTCGCCCATCGACGCACTGGACGACCTGCTGCTGACGGCGCACATGACACAGCACCTGATGCTGATGTCCGTAGCACCGCCTCTGATCGTGCTTGGCGCGCCCATGGTGCCGTTGCTGCGCGGCCTGCCGCGCTGGAGTATTCGCGGCATACTGGGGCCGCTGCTGGCCACGCGCGCCATGCATGCGGTACGGCGCTTCCTGCGGCATCCCGCGGTGGGCTGGCTGGGCATGAACGTTGCCTACCTGGCCTGGCACGTGCCCGCTGCCTATGAGCTGACGCTGCGCTCGGAAACGGTGCACGATTGTGAGCACGCTTGTTTCTTCTTTACGTCGGTGCTGTTCTGGTGGAGAGTGATCGAGCCGTGGCCGAGCCGTCCGTTGTGGTCGCGCTGGGCCATGGTGCCGTATCTCATCACGGCCGATATCGTGAACACGGCGCTGTCAGCCTCCTTCGCGTTCTCGGGCCATGTCTGGTATCCCACGTACGCTCAAGCCCCGCGCGTTTGCCGCCTTTCGCCGCTGGACGACCAGGTGGCTGCGGGCGCGCTGATGTGGGTGCTTGGGTCGCTGATCTACTGGATCCCGGCAATCGGCATTCCGTTCGCCCTGCTGTCGCGCTCGGAAACGGCGGTAGCGAGGGTGTCAGGTGTGCGCGTCGGTTCGCGGTGATTCGGGGACGTCTGTCCGCGTGGCCACGTGGTCATCATCGCGGCGGGGCATGTATAGTAATCGGTTTGCTTCCGTGACCCATGACTGAACCGTTGAAGACCGCCTCATCCTTGCCGCTCGAATTACACGGCCAACCGCTCACTCTCGAAGAGATCGAAGCTGTGGCCGATGGCAAATTGCCTGTCGCCGTTGCCAGTGCGGCCTACCTGCCCATGCGTGAATCGCGCCGCGTGGTGGAAGCGGCGGCGGCTGGAAACGAGGCCGCGTATGGTATCAACACTGGATTCGGCAAGCTTTCGGATGTTCGGATCGGGCCGCAGGAATTGGAGTCGCTGCAGCGGAACCTGGTGCGCAGCCATTGCTGCGGCGTGGGCGAGCCGCTGGAAGAACGCGAGGTGCGCGCGATGCTGCTGCTGCGCGCCAACGTGCTCGCAAAAGGACTGAGCGGCGTCCGGCCGGAGGTGGTTGAGTTTCTCGTGTTCATGCTGCAGTCGCGCATGCATCCGGTGGTGCCGGCGCGCGGCTCGGTCGGGGCGAGCGGAGATCTCGCGCCGCTGGCGCATCTGGCCCTGGCCCTGCTGGGTGAGGGCGAAGTAGATTACGGCGGGGCGCGTATGGCAGCCAGCGCGGCCTTGTCGCAAGCGAGTATGCAACCGTTGCGGTTGCAAGCGAAAGAGGGTCTGGCTCTTCTGAACGGGACCCAGGCGATGTGCGCCGTGGGTGGATTGGCGCTGCAGCGGGCCATTCGCGTTTCGCAACTCGCCGATCTCGCTGGTGCGATGTCGCTGGAAGCGTTGCGAGGCACGCCCACTGCCTTCGATGCGCGCATTCACCAGGCCAGGCCGCATCCTGGGCAGTTAGCCGCGGCTGAGCACCTGCGGGCGCTGACCATGGAGAGTGAAATCCGCGAGTCGCATCGAACCGGCGATCCGCGCGTGCAGGATGCGTATTGCCTGCGGTGCATGCCGCAGGTACACGGAGCAGTGCGCACCGCACTGGCGCATGCGGTCGGGAGTTCTTGAGATCGAGAGCGGCTCGGCTACGGACAACCCGCTGATCTTTTCAGACGGAGATGGGGCAGGGGAGAGGGTTGCGCCTGTTGCTGAAATCCTTTCCGGGGGAAATTTCCATGGCGCACCGCTGGGGCTGGTGCTGGATTATGCCGCCATTGCAATGGCGGACCTGATGAGCATCAGCGAGCGGCGTATCGATCGGTTGATCAACCCCGATATCAACGAGGGCCTTCCAGCTTTTCTTTCTGATAATCCCGGGCTTTCTTCCGGTTACATGATCGCGCACGTTACGGCAGCGGCGTTGTTGAATGAGAGCAAAGTCCTGTCACACCCGGCTAGTGTGGATTCGGTGCCCACATCTGGCGGCAAGGAGGACCACGTCTCCATGGGCATGACCTCTGCGCTTAAGCTGAAGCGCATTGTCGAGAATGCGGAGATGTCGCTGGCTATCGAGTTGATGACCGCTGCCCAGGGGTTAGACTACCGCGCCCCGCTTCGCGCTGCCACAGCCGTCGAAGCAGCACGCGCACAGGTGCGCACCATTGTGCCGCGGCTATGCGAAGACCGCGTGATTTCCGGTGACATCGAGCGGCTTGGTCATGCCATTCGCGACGGGGCATTCGATGCCTGGCGCGGGTAACTAAAGTCGGAGGGCGCGAGGGCAGGTACCGTATCGGCTCAGCAGGCTATCGATCTCCGCAACTTGCGCCAGGTCCTTTGTGCGCCAGGTTTCTTCCGCCGTACACACCGGCGCCGGGTCAGCAGCAGCCTGCTGTTCCTTGTACACAAAACTCAGAACGCGATCCTCCGGCTCGTCGCGCCACGCGTTGCCCTCGCCCTCGACGCGCGTAGAGCCGGTCTCCCATCCACGTGGTGTCAAGTGCCATTCGGTCCACTCTTTTCGTATGGGCATACGAGGTTCGATGCAGGCCGGAGAGACTCGCGTCCTGCCGTGTGCTCCGGTTCTTTCTATAGCTAAGTGAGCTAAGTGTTGTGGATCGCCTCGCGCACGTGCTCGACCGCTTCGCCCTTTAGCTCCAGGTGATGCACCTGGAAGGCATGCTGTTCGATCTGCGGCACCATCTCCTCGACGGAGTTGCCCTCCAGGCGCCAGTCACATTCCTTGTAGCCCACGTCTGCGCAGCGGAACTCTTTCGTTGCCATCACTTCTCCTTTGCGGCTGCTTACCAGCACAGAGCAGTAGGATGGCGAAATGGGGATTGCTGTTCTACCTGGATGAAGGTGGTATGGAAGCTATCAAAGCGAGCCGATGCCAAGCTGCTGGCGGACTTTACGAATCAGCGCCGCCGGACCTTCCAGATTGTCGATCAGGGCATCGAAGCGGTCGGCCTCAGCCCGCCCGATGTCCCCCGTGGTGATGGCAAGGATGCGCGTGTCCGGGCAATCTTCTCGCAGGGTGCGCACCAGTGCGGCGCGTTGCTGCGCAGACAGGGTGTGGCACACAAGACAGATGTCGCTCGTCTTACACGTTTTTCCGGTCACCTCCGCTGGGGCCTTTGAGGTAGCCGCCCAGCCCGCAGAGCGGAGTACCTTCTCGCGATAGGAGAGCAGGTCAGCATCGTTGCCGACGAGAAGAATTTGGGCCTGTGAAACCGGACGGTCGAGCGAATCGAGTTGTGTAGCGGGTAATGCGCTCATGGGACTCTTCCGTAGGTCAAGTGGCACAGGAACTGCTGAAGTTCAAGAGGTGTAAGGAGAAGCTAAGCGTACAAAGGTTTGGTGTCTGTCATGTAGACGACATTGTGTCCGAAATTCACGATACTTCATCCAGTGTTGATGCTATCAACACTCGGAGATCGCGCAAGTTGTTTCCTGTAGCACCAGTCAGGACAGTATCGCTCAGCGCAGCGAATAACGGGTAGGCATCGAATCGGTCGAGTGCCCGTTGCGGGTCGAAGCCCAGGACGCGCGCGCGAGACACGGTAGTCTCGTCTGCAATGGCCCCTGCGGCTGGGCTGCTGCCATCGATGCCGTCGCTTCCCGCCGATAGCACGGTTGCCCGCGCCGCTGGAGCGGCTGGTGGCGAGCCTGTTCCGGAGTTGCGATCATGCAGCAAGAGAGCGCAATGCAGCGCGAACTGCTGATTGCGTCCGCCCATCCCGGGATGACTTCCCAGACGCACGGTCACTTCGCCTCCGGAAAGGAGGCAGAGACGAGGGAACCGTTGCTGCAGGGCGAATAAGCGATCTAAAAGGTAATTCGCGGCTGCGTGGGCGTCCCAGTCATCGCAGGTATTGTCCACCACGACTGCGTAGCCGAGCCTGCGTGCTTCTTCGGCCGCCGCGCGCAGGAGGTCGTCATTGGACAGGAGCGTGATTACCGGAGGGGTTTCCGAGCGCGACCTTTGCGTAGGGAACGCAGAGTCGCTTGCCTCAGCAGGGGCAAGTGTTTGCGAATTTATCGAGCTACGGTGCACGCGCTCAAAGAAGTGCCGGACAGCGGGAGGAAAACGAGCGAGCAGTTCGTAGCTGACCAGAATCTCCTGGCACTGCTCAACTGTGGAGCGATCCGGAATGGTAGGGCCGGAGGCGAGCGCATCGAGATGCGGGGCGGGGACATCAGCGATCTGAAGCGTAAGCGTGTGGGCGTCCCCAGCCGCCGCCGCCAGACGGCCCCCTTTGACAGCCGAGAAGCGTTTGCGGACGACGTTGATCTCGGTAATGGTGGCGCCGGAGCCGACCAGCGCACGATGGAAAGCAATGGTGTCTGCGAGCGAGATATCCGGGCTGGCGGGCAGTTCAAAGAGTGAGCTGCCACCACCGCTCACGAGAAAGAAGATGAAGGTGCGCTCCGTGGCGCAACGCAGCAGCCGCAGCGCTGCCCTGGCTGCGCGAAAGGAGGCGGCGTTTGGAAAGGGATGGCCGCCTGCAAAGTAGCAGAGCCGGGCCTCCGGCTTGTGTTGGGGGAGCTCCGGTGCGCAGCAAACGCCACCTATGCGCAGACCCTGGGGCAAGCGCGCGCAGAGTGCTTCGACCATGGGCACTGCGGCTTTGCCCAGCGCAATCACCAGAACGTGCTGCAAGCGAGACAGGTCAATGCTGAGCCCGGCTCGCCCATCATGTGGTCCGAGCGCCAGAACAGGGCCGTCAAAGCGGAGGCGCCGGTCGAAGGCCTGCTGGATGTCTGCCTGCGCGAATGCCTGCGCGAAGATGCTGCGGGCGTGTTCGTGCAATGTTGCATGGGGATCGCCTGCTGTTCCGGGCGCCATGGCTCTGTTAATCTCGGCGGGACTCGGACATCTGCGGCAGGAACTGCGCTTCCACCCAGCTGCGCAGCGCAAGCTGCATGTCCGCAAGTTTGCCGGCAAAGAAATGGTCCCCGCCAGGTACCCAAACCAGCGTTGCCGGCGGTGGCGCGGTGGCCACGATCCTTTCCACTTCTCCTCGCGGTCCGAATGGGTCCTCGCTGCCGCTCAGGAAGAGCTTCGGAAGTGTGCAGCCGGATAGGAAGTGATACGTGTAGTCGCGACCTTCCGCGCGTACGGGCAGCCCCAGCGCGACGAGGCCCTTTACGCGCGCGTCGCCGCATGCAGCACGCATGCCTACGTTGGCCCCGAAAGAGAAGCCGGCGAAGAGGATCGGCAGCCGGAACTCCCGGTCCAGCCAGTCCAGCGCGGCAGTTACATCTTCAACTTCTCCACGACCGGCATCGTGCATGCCCTCGCTCCGCCCAGTGCCGCGAAAGTTGAAGCGCAGCACAGGGAGTCCAAAGCCCTGAAAGGCCTTCATGGCGTGGTAGACGACCTTATTGTGCATGGTTCCGCCGCCCATCGGGTGCGGATGACAGATAAGGACGGCGTATTCCGCATCGTCGCGGCCCGCGTTGAGAAGAGCTTCGAGACGGCCGGCCGGTCCGGGGATGTCAAACGAACGAAGGCGCGCCTGACCCGCGGTGACCGTGTGAGCAGGGAGGGTATCGGGCATGGTATCTCCATACTCATTCTACCGACCGGGTCGAGTATCCTGAGGTCGATGCCTCTTCCTTCACTCCCTCTGGATCCGGTGCAACTCACGCGACAACTGATCGACATCGAGTCGATTACCTATGGCGAAGGCAATGTGGGCGAGTTCCTTTACCGGTTCCTCGGCGAGTGCGGGTTCGTTGCGGAACGCATGCCGGTGTCCAGGGTGGGCGAGGGAAGAGCCACGACAGATCGCTTCAACGTGTACGCGGGCGTCCGGGGCGAACAGCCTGACGTCGTGTTTTCCACGCATATGGATACAGTGCCGCCCTTTATCCCCAGCAGCGAGGACGAGACCTGGATCTACGGCCGCGGCGCCTGTGATGCGAAGGGCATCATCGCAGCGCAGATTGCGGCTGCGCTGCGGCTGTGCCACGGAGGGGTCAAGGCGGGGCTGCTCTTTGTGGTCGGCGAAGAACGCGACTCCGCCGGGGCCAAGGTGGCGAACGAACAGCCAAAGGGAAGCCGATTTTTGATCAACGGCGAGCCGACAGACAATCGGCTGGCGCTTGCCTCCAAAGGGACTCTGCGGGCCGCGGTGCGCGCGCGGGGGCGCATGGCGCATTCCGCTTATCCGGAGCTGGGTGAAAGCGCCGTGCACAAGCTGGTGGAAGCGCTACATCGCGTGTTGCAGGTGCCGCTGCCGGCGCTTGAAGAAGTTGGCCCAAGCACGCTGAACATCGGCGTCATCGAGGGTGGCCGGGCTCCGAATGTGATTGCCGATGAGGCCGAGGCGCAGGTACTGGTGCGGCTTGTTGGGCCATCGGGAGAGACGCGGCGAGCGCTCGAAGAAGCCGTCGCCGGATTGGCGGAGGTGGACTTCACGCTGGAAATCCCGTTCATGCGCATGAAGCGCATCGAGGGACTCGATACGATGATTGCGTCGTTCACCACAGATGTGCCGGCGCTGACAAACTGGGGCGAACCGCTGCTGCTGGGTCCTGGATCGATTCACGTTGCGCATACGCCGCATGAGCGTCTGCGCAAGCAGGAGCTGGCCGAAGCCATTGAACTCTATACCCAGGTAGCGGGACGTCTTCTTCCATGAGCGCACGCGCAGTCGCAGTGGAGCAGACGACACGACGCCGGGTGCCGAGCTTCGGCTACGCACGCCGCATCGGCTATTTGGCGCTGAGCTGCCTTGCGGGCTGGTTCGCCGGGCAGATTGCAACGGTGCCGACCAACCTGCTGATCGCAGTGCGCAACAGCCAGGGAGATCAGCGTCTTTTCGCGCAGCTGCTGGTGCTCGGCGGATTTGTTGCCTGGGGTGGCTGGACATTTCTGCTCGGGCTTGCTGCAGGGTTGTTTGTCGCGCTGCCGCTGGTCCTCGTCATTCGTCCGTGCCTTCTGGTGCGCTTCCGGGTAGCGATCTACACTGTTTCGGCGTCGGTTGCGGTCGGGATCACGCTTTACAAGCTACACGATTTTCGCGACCCCACCGCCTCGTCCCGCTTTCTGCGCTTTTTCGAGGCGCTGCCTTACGGCATTTTTTCCGTCGTCTTCTCTGTCACTACCGCCTGGGTTTACCTTGGACTGGCCAAACGGCGGATCGAAACGCAGGATGCCGATGCCACGGTGCCGCGGCCCTAGTCGTGATCGCCGCACCTTTGCCGATACACTGAAGGAATGGAACACGAAGCGACAAACGCTCTCGCGGATGCCCGCTCCTCCTACCTGCGCTCGGCCATGCATCAACCGATCCAATGGAATGAATGGGGTCCGGAGGCCTTTGCCCGCGCGGAGCGGGAAAACAAGCCGGTGCTGCTGGACATTGGCGCGGTGTGGTGCCACTGGTGCCACGTCATGGACCGCGAAAGCTATGAAGATCCGTCGCTGGCCCCGATCATCAACGAGCGGTTTGTTGCCATCAAGGTGGACCGCGATGAGCGCCCCGACGTGGACAGCCGCTATCAGGCAGCGGTGCAGGCTATCAGCGGGCAGGGCGGGTGGCCGCTGACCGCGATCCTGACGCCGGATGGCCGGCCGTTCTTCGGCGGCACCTATTTTCCCAGGCATGACCGCTATGGACGCCCGGGCATTGAGCGCGTGCTGCTTACCATGGCGGATGCGTGGAGCTCCCGGCATGGAGAGGTCCTCGAATCGGCGGGGAGCATTCTGGCCGCGATCGAGCATGGCGAAGCCTTTGCCGGCCGCAACGGCAGCCTGAGCGCGTCCATCATCGACACACTCGTGCGGTCCGCTATTCAGCAGTTTGACAAGCACCACGGCGGCTTCGGCGCGCAGCCCAAGTTCCCGCATCCTGCCGCCCTTGATCTGCTGCTCGATGCCGCTGTGCGCAATGGCGACGCGGTTGCCCGTGAGGTGGTGCTGGTGACGCTCAGCAAAATGGCACGCGGCGGTATCTATGACCACCTGGGCGGCGGGTTCCATCGCTATTCAGTAGACGAGCGCTGGGTGGTGCCGCACTTCGAAAAGATGCTCTATGACAACGCCGGGCTCTTGAAGAATTACGTGCATGCCTTCCAGAGTTATCCCGGTATCGAAGCCGCGGCGGAATTTGCGCGTGTGGCGCGTGAAACGATTGCGTGGATGGACGCGTGGTTGTCCGACCGCGAGCACGGCGGCTTCTATGCCTCGCAGGATGCGGACATGACGCTCGATGATGACGGCGACTACTTCACCTGGACACAAGCGGAGGCCGCCGCAGTGCTGTCGCCCGAAGAGTTGAAAATAGCAGCGGCCTATTACGACATTGGCGAGCTCGGTGACATGCACCACAACCCGGCAAAGAATGTGCTCCATGTGAACCATACGGTGCAGGAGATGGCTGCTCGTCTTGGGCGCAGTGCTGAAGCGACTGGTGAACTGCTCGGCACTGCAAAACGCAAGCTGTATGCGGCGCGGACAGAGCGGCCTACACCCTTTGTGGACAAGACGGTGTACACCGCTTGGAACGCGATGGCCATCTCGGCATATTTGGAGGCCGGTTCGATTCTGCACCATCAAGAAGCAAAAGCCTTCGCGCTCAAAACGCTCGATCGCATTCTCGATGAGGCCTGGTCGCCAGAGAACGGCTTACTCCACGTTGTGGCTTATGCGGAAGCAGGCGCCGGCTCAGGAGCGACGCAGGTGCCCGGCATGCTCGACGATTACGCCCTGCTGCTCCATGCCTGCCTGGACGCGTGGGAGCGCACACTGTTGCGCCGCTACTACGACGCAGCGGAAACCCTGGCGGCGCAAATGGTGAACCGTTTCTATGACCGCACCGGCGGCGGCTTCTTTGACGCCCCAGCGCCGGAAGGCGACGCAGCACTTGGCGCGCTGGCTGCGCTACGCAAACCACTACAGGACACACCGACACCCGCTGGCGATCCGACGGCAGCGTGGGCGCTCATCCGGCTCAACGCTCTCACTGGCCGAGCGGAAGACCGCGAGTTGGCAGAAGACACCCTGGAGGCCTTCGCCGGAATTGTGGAGCACTTCGGAGGCTTGTACGCCGGGACCTATGGACTCGCGCTGCGCGCCCTGCTCGCGCCTCCTGTTGAGGTGGTCGTCACTGGCGAGGGAATGCAGGCTGACGAACTCGAGGCCGCCGCCATGACCGGGTTCCTGGTGAACAAGAGCGTGCTGCGGCTCGGCAACACGTCCCCGGAAGCTCTGCCGCCGATGCTGGCCGAAACATTAACGCAACTGCCACGGTTACAATCGGGCGAGGCGCGCGCCCTTGTCTGTCGAGGAACGCAATGCCTCCCACCGGTGACGAACGCAGAGGCCCTGCTAGAGACGCTGGCCACATAGCCTCGGAATACTACATGCCCTCGCCCGTAAATGGGTTCGTCTGGTTGGGCTTGTCGGTGGTCGGGTCATGTGACGGCGTGTTACCTCGCGCATTCTGCGGACTTAATGCTGTATTGCCCCCATTCACCCGATACGGGTTGCCGGGCAGGATTCCTTCTTTCTCGAACGCATTGTGAATGCGCTTCAGCATGTCGCGCACCGCGTCGTACTGACTTCGGTTGCGCGTCTTCAGGCCGATAGGGTAGATGACTTCGGAGCCTTTGATCGAATCCACACCCAAGATCTGTGGATCGTTCAAGAATATGTCCTTGTATTTGGGATCGTTGCGCACCTCCATCGAGATCTTCGTGAGCAGCGCTATGACCTTGTCTGGATCGGCTGAGAAATCTACAGAAATGTTTACGGTGGGCGTGGAGAACTCGCGGCTCTGGTTGACGACGTTGGTGATCTGGCTGTTGGGAATGATGTAGAGCGTGCCGTCAAAGCCGAGCACCGTGGTCTTGCGCAGAGATACGGTCTGCACCGTTCCAGTCATGCCGGCAAGGGTGACGACATCGCCTACGTTGTACTGGTCCTCCACCAGCACCAGCATGCCGTTGATCATATCTTTCACGATGGTCTGCGCGGCCAGGCCGATAGCCACGCCGGCCACTCCGGCAGAAGCCAGCAGCGGAGCGAGATTGAAGTTGAAAACATCGCGAAGGATCTGGAGCGCTACCACGAAGCTGACGATGCCGATGCCGGTGGCGCGCATCACGGAGGCGAGCGTCTTGATTTGCGCGGCCCGCGCCAGACCATTGTTGGCGTGGCGCTCCGCCAGGTAGCGCATGCGGCCGGTGGCATAGCTCACCAGCCAGATGAGCAGCCAGGCGACGAGCAGCACGCCGATGAGCCGCGGCAGGTCGTGGCTGACAAAGTCTTGTGCATTGTCCAGCCAGCCTTCCCATAGGTTGTGGAAGAAAATGGGTGCGGTCTGGTGCGCGTTCGGGGGCGCAAGCAGGAGCATGCAGGCCTTTCCAAAAGGAGGTAAAGCGTTTCTATAATGAACGGATGCGAAGCGAATGGGGCAAGTTGCGCTGGGTGAATAAGGCGGCCGTCACGTTGGCGCTCCTGGGAGCGGCGGGAAGACCGGGCGTGAAGTGGGCATTCGCGCAAACTCCCGCCGGAAGCATGCAACAGATGCCCTCACCACCCTTCGGCAATGCGGATGGCCGCCGTAACGAAGAAGAAAATGACCCGTTGATGCGCAAGCAGCGGGAAAAACAAGCGCTGGCGCGCAATGCGCAGCGGCAGGAGCAACTGGTTAAAGACAGCGGCAAATTGCTGGCTTTAGCAACAGAGCTCAAAACCGAGGTCGATAAGACCAACAAGGACATGCTCTCGATCGACGTGATCAAGAAAGCCGAAGAGATTGAAAAGCTGGCGAAGAGCGTGCGAGAAAAAATGCGAGAGTAGGCAGGTGGGCGACACCAGTTAGAGCACGCTCAAGCCTGGAGTGGGCCAGCAAAGAAGTGGATCTCAAGACCAGCCTGGCTCTCCACTTTCATGCTGACCACACTTTCGCCACTCCGCTTCTTCGCTTACCCGCTACACAAACAAGGGCGCGAGCACGAGGGTCACCGTAGCCAGCAGCTTGATAAGCACATGGAGCGACGGCCCGGCAGTATCCTTGAAGGGATCGCCAACCGTATCGCCGACCACTGCGGCCTTGTGCGCTTCCGATCGCTTGCCGCCGTACTGCCCGGTCTCAATCCACTTCTTAGCATTATCCCAGGCGCCGCCTCCGTTGTTCATGAACATGGCGAGCAGGATGCCGGAGATGGTGCCCACCATCAAAAGGCCCGCGACCGATTCTGCGCCGCTCAGATTGATTGCCGTGCCGTGGAGCAGCGGCAGCACGGAGGTATCCATGTCGCGTACCCGGAAGCTCGGACTGAGGTTGCGGAAGATGAGACCAACGGCCAGGGGCATAAGCACAGCCAGCGCGCCTGGCAGGACCATCTGCTTGAGCGCTGCTCCGGTAACGATGCGCACACAGCGGCCGTAGTCCGGCTTGGAAGTCCCGGCCATAATGCCCGGGTTCTCCTTGAACTGCGCACGCACGTCCTGAATGACATACTGCGCGGTGCGGCCGACCGCCTTGATAGCGAGTGACGAGAAGAGGTACGTCAGCATTGCGCCCAGCAATGCGCCGACAAAGACCGGGACGCTTGCCAGGTTTACGTTCGAGAAACTCCAGTTTGCCGTGAGCGCTTGTCCATAACTGGCGAAGCGCTGAGCGACGATGTCGTGGATGCTTTCCAGATAAGCAGAGAAGAGCAGGAACGCCGCGAGTGCGGCCGAGCCAATGGCGTATCCCTTGGTGAGGGCCTTGGTCGTATTTCCGGCGGCGTCGAGCTTGTCTGTCTTTTCCCGTACCTCGTCCGGCTGGTTGGACATCTCGATGATGCCGCCGGCATTGTCCGTGATAGGCCCGAAGGTGTCCATGGCGAGAATGTAAGCGGACGCGGAAAGCATACCCATGGTCGCGATGGCCGTGCCGTAGATGCCTTTCGCGTAGTTGGAGAGGGCTGCATCCGCTAGCCCCCGAACCCCGAAGTAGTAGCTGAGCAGCAGCGCCGCGCTGATGACCAGGACCGGCATGGCCGGCGTTTCCATGCCGACGGCGATGCCGCTGATTATGTTGGTGGCCGGACCGGTCAGCGACGCCTCGGCAATGGAGCGTACCGGACGGTAGCGGGTTTCGGTGTAGTACTCCGTAATGCGCACAAAGAGAAAGGAGGTGACAATGCCGACGACGCCGCAGCCGAGTAGCCACCAGCGCCCCTGCAGCATGTAATAGACCGCGGCCGCAAAGCCGACGAGCGCCACGACGGAGGTGACATAGTAGCCCCGGTTCAGCGCGTGCATCGGGTCTTCCTGCTCGCCGGAGTGTACAACGCTGACGCCTATGATCGAGGCGATGATATTGATCGCCTGAATGATAAGCGGGAAGAGAATGCCACGGATGCCCAGAACCGGGTAGAGCGCCGCACCCAGGATCATGGCGCCGACATTCTCAGCCGCGGTGGATTCAAAGATGTCCGCACCGCGGCCTGCGCAATCGCCGACATTGTCGCCTACCAGGTCCGCAATGACGGCGGGGTTGCGTGGATCGTCTTCGGGAATGCCGGCTTCCACTTTGCCGACCAGGTCCGCTCCCACATCTGCGGCTTTGGTGTAGATGCCGCCGCCGAGCTGCGCGAACAGCGCGACCAGCGATGCGCCGAAGCCGAAGCCGACCAGCTCATACGGAGTCTGCCGGGGATGCTCGAAACCGCCGAACAGATAAAAGAGAATGCCGATGCCCAGCAGGGAAAGGGAGACGACCACCAGGCCGGTGACCGCGCCACCCCGCAGAGAGATCTGGAGCGCGCGCCCCAGGCTGGTGCGGGCCGCGCTGGCTGTACGGATGTTGGCGCGAATGGAGACGAACATGCCCGTGAAGCCGGACAGTCCGGAGCAGACCGCGCCGACCAGGAAGCTGATGACGACCTTGTTCGCAAACGGCGCAGTAAATGGCGAAAGCCGGTAGCCAACGAACAACACGATTGCTAGCACGACGGCGATGACAGCAATCGTGCCGTACTGCCGAGACATAAATGCTTCCGCCCCTTCACGGATCGCATTGGAGATGGCCTGCATTTCCGGCGTTCCCACATCCGAGCCGAGCACTGCGCGGGAGATCAGCAGGGCCACAAGCAGCCCTAGAACACCAACAATCAGAGCAATCCAAAGATAAATACTGCCATTGCTGGAAACGGCCGCACCGTTCGTTTGCCAGTATGCGGCCAGCAGAGCGCCATTCAACATGTCTACATCCTCCTGAGATGTTTTGGCATGAGAGCTATGACGGCGCGATCCAGTGTGTCGGCGCCAGAAAAGGATTAGCCCGAAAGCGCTGATTAAAGCACGACGGGAAAAAGATGGTCAATGTAGCTGGGATGCAGAGCGCCGGAAAAGCTGCAAGCGCCAGTTCCAATTTGGCTCTGCTTCATCGAGAGTCCACCGATGGGCGAGCAAGCGCGATACAATCTTCAGTTCTCCCAACGCTCCCTGATGAGAGGTATGCATGGCCAACCTGGCAATCGAGGCCCGCGAAACGGTCGCAACGAAAACAGTTGCCGGAATCGGCCCGGAGCAGCTCATTGAAATGTACCGGCTCATGTACCTTTCGCGTCGCATCGACGACCGGGAGATAATGCTCAAGCGGCAGCAGAAGATATTCTTTCAGATCTCCGGCGCTGGGCATGAGGCCATGATGGTCGCCGCCGGACTGGCGATGCGCCCCGGCTATGACTGGTTTTATCCGTACTACCGCGACCGGGCGCTCTGCCTGGCGCTGGGAGCGACCGCGGAAGAACAACTATTGCAGGCCGTGGGCGCGGAAGCGGACCCGGCAAGTGGTGGGCGGCAGATGCCGTCGCATTGGGGCAACAAGCGGCTGAACATCGTCTCGCAATCCTCATCCGTAGCTACGCAGTGCCTCCAGGCCGTTGGCTGTGCGGAGGCTGGCCGCTACTTCGCTCGTCATCCAGAAGCGGCAGTAACGCACACTGGCGACTACCGCGCATTTCGCGACGTCACGTTTCATGGCGACGAGGTGACCTACGTTTCGGTCGGCGAAGGCACGACGAGCCAGGGCGAGTTCTGGGAGGCGCTGAGTTCCGCCTCCACGCTGAAACTGCCTGTCCTGTTCGTGGTGGAAGACAACGGCTACGCCATCTCTACACCAGTAGAAGTGAACACGCCGGGCGGAAATATATCGAAGCTGGTCGCGAATTTTCCGGATTTCTTTTTCGCCGAAATCGATGGTACAGACCCAGTGGAAAGCTACGCTGCATTCACGCAGGCCGTTGCGCACTGCCGCGCGGGCAAGGGCCCGGCGTTTGTGCACGGGCATGTGATCCGGCCGTATTCCCACTCGCTTTCCGATGACGACAAACTTTACCGTCCGGCAGCCGAACTGCAGGCCGATGCCTTGCGGGATCCGCTGACCAAGATGCAAATGCGGTTGCTGCGGGAAGGCATTCTCGAGGCCGACGGCATCACCCGGCTGGAGAAGTCGGTGGACGATGAAGTGCAGGCAGCGGCGGAGCGCGCGCTCCACGCGGCCTTGCCGAAGACCGAGACCATCCGCCGCAATGTGTATTCCCCGGGACTGGACCCGGCGAGTGATCGCTTTCGCACCGACCCGGCGCAAGCTGCGGGCGCTGACCGCACCATGGCCGATCTGATCAATGCATGCCTCCGTGACGAGATGCGGCGCGATCCCCGCGTGGTCATGTTTGGGGAAGATATTGCCGATTGCAGCCGTGAGGCCAATCTGCAGAACGGCACTGTAAAAGGGAAGGGCGGGGTCTTCAAACTCACCGCTGGTTTGCAATGCGAGTACGGCGGCGATCGCGTCTTCAACTCCCCGCTGGCTGAGGCCAACATCGTTGGCCGCGCGGTCGGCATGGCGACACGCGGGCTCAAGCCGGTGGTCGAGATACAGTTTTTCGACTACATCTGGCCCGCGATGCATCAGTTGCGCAATGAGTTGAGCCTGATGCGCTGGCGGTCGGATGGCAATTTCGCTTCGCCGGCCGTGGTGCGCGTGGCCATCGGCGGTTATCTGACTGGCGGTTCCATCTACCATTCGCAATCCGGCGAGAGCATCTTTACGCATACGCCCGGGGTGCGTGTGGTCTTCCCGTCCAACGCGCTCGATGCCAATGGCCTGCTCCGTACCGCGATCCGCTGTGACGATCCGGTGATGTTTCTGGAGCACAAACGGCTTTACCGGGAAACCTTTGGCCGCGCGCCGTATCCCGGCCCGGACTATATGATTCCGTTTGGCAAGGCCAAGCGCGTTCGCGCAGGGGATGACGTCACCGTTGTCACCTATGGCGCGCTTGTTCCGCGTGCGTTACAGGCAGCCCAGCGGGCTAGTCGCGAACTTGGCGTGGAAGCGGAGGTCCTCGATCTGCGAACACTCAGCCCGTACGACTGGGAAGCGATCGCCGAGTCCGTTCGCAAGACCAGCCGGGTGATCATTGCGCATGAAGACATGCTGAGCTGGGGTTATGGCGCGGAGATCGCGGCGCGTATCGCTGACGAACTTTTCGACGAGCTCGATGCGCCGGTCAAGCGTGTAGCCGCCACTGATACGTTTGTGGCGTACCAGCCGCTGCTGGAAGATGCGATCCTGCCGCAGCCGGAAGACGTGTACCAGGCGATCGCGCAACTGGCGAAGTTTTAGGAGTGCCCGGCTCAATTGCCGGATTTTATGCTGCAGAAAACAATCCTGTGATCAAGCGACATGGAGGCTGTAATGAGCGTAGTTGCGGCTTTGGTCTCGGTTGAAGAATATCTTCACAGCAGCTACCGCCCCGATTGCGACTATGTGGATGGTGTTCTTCAGGAGCGTCATGGGGGAGAAAAGGATCACGCTCGACTGCAAGCATTACTCATAGCTGCATTCTTTATGCAGGAAGCGTCCTGGGGCATTCATGTTTATCCTGAATTGCGCTGCCAAATCTCCCCAGCCCACTTCCGCGTTCCCGATATAGTGGTGCTGCATGAGGACGCGCCCGATGAGCAGATCATTACACATGCTCCTCTGCTCTTGATCGAAATCCTATCTCCGGGAGATACCTTCTACAGTACAAGCGAGAAGATCGAAGATTACCTTAGCTTCGGTGTGCCGAATATATGGGTTATCGATTCTAAGTTGCGGCGCGGCTACGTTTGCGAGTCGCCGAATTTTACCGAGTGGCGAAAAGAACCCGTGCTGCGGGGCAAAGGCACTGAAATAGCCATTGACGTGCAGGAACTTTTTCGCGGCCTTAAGCGGCCTTAAGTAGAGTTTCGGGTGGGTGTAGCCGCGTCATCATTCTGAACGTATGGTTCGCTGTGATGAAAACAGCGGCGTTTTGTATCCACGCACAGCGGACCTACGTGTTTCTGGATACAGCTTTCTTTCCAGCCGCCCTACTTGACTTACGCTTGCGCCGCTTGATCTCTTCCGGGGAATACATCGTCCCTCGGCACGCCGGCGCGCCGCACGTGCAGCGAGCTTCGCTTTCATCCCCGTCATAGAGGAAGTAGTCGTAGGTCAGTTCCTCACCTGCGGCGATGTCGCGCCGGGCCACGATCCAGATGCGGTCATCGACTTCATCCGTTTCGCAGTTCGGCGCGCAGGAGTGGTTGATAAACATGGCTGTGCCGTGCCCATCGATGACCGTCGTTCCATCGCCGATGCCAAACAGGTAGGTCGTCGGTGAGCCCTCGTACTTAAGATCAGCCTCTTCCTTGGAGATGCGCGGACCGGTGTATTCGACCAGGCGTGTGCCTTTCCCGACGGCGGAGGTGGTATAGCAGCCAGCGGCGTGAATGGCGGAGGAGCGGATTATGAGGCCCATAGGCAAGAAGTGTTCCGGTCAGTGGAATTTCGCCGAGTATAGCAGCGACGACCCGGGCTCGCGCACCCTATCCGGCATCGCCGCGTCTAAACTGGAAGAGTGATCTCCGCCGCTTCAATACGAGCGCAGGCCCGGGCCGCAGTGCTCGCGCTGTGCCTTTGCAGCCTCTGCGGGAGCGCCCCTGGGCAGCAGGCTGGCAACTCGTCTCAGAAGCAGGACAAGGCCGCGCAAAAATCTCAAACGAACGGGCAGCCATCGTCAGCCGCCAATGACAATCCCTTCCCCGCAGACCAGTCCCGCGCAGCATCGGGGCAGGCGTCCTCCGGCGCTGCGAATCAGCCGCCCGATCCAGGTAGTCAGCAGACTAGCCCGGCGAATTCCCCAGCCCAGGCGGGAGCGGTGGCGCCAGACCACCCTTCGACCGCGGCCGACAATCCATTCCCAGAAGATGTATCCAGAAAAGCGGCAGAGGAGGCAAGTCGAAACGGCTCGTCCTCACCTTCGGGCGTAAGTTCGAGCGCCTCGCGCGATCCTGATCTGGATCGCGACATGGACAAGGAGACCAATCGCCGGCGGCTGCCCAAGCCCGGCAAAGATGTGGCTCCGGGTTCGCTTTCGGCCGTGGCGCAGGCCAAGCAGGATGTCCAGGTGGGCACCTATTACCTGGACGCCGCGAACTGGAAGGGAGCCTACGCCCGGTATCTGGAAGCCACACAGAACGACCCGACAAACACGGACGCCATCTTCGGGCTCGCAGAGGCGGCAAGACAGCTCGGCCATACCGATGAAGCGCTGGCCAATTACAAGTTGTACCTCGACATACTCCCCGACGGTGCTAAGGCGAAACCAGCGCGCAAAGCCCTGAACACGCTTGCGGCGCACAAGTAACACTTCCCGGGCAGAATCATAAGAATCAGCAACATACCACTTTTGGGCGGTTGTGAAGGGTACTCGCCGGGGTTATCGTTCCGGCAGTAACAGCTTTGCTACTTGCGGTGTTGCAGCGGGCCGGCAGTTGCATTCGGGCAGCTTCGGAGCGCTTCGACACAGACAGAGAGTGTTCTATATGCATCAGGTACTGAGCCACGCCGCCGAGCGGTTTGCTGCAGAACTGGAAGGCATCGATACTGCGCTGTCCCAGGTACATCCCGAAGGGAAACTGCACCTTTGGACGATGCAGCAGGTGGTCGAGCATTTGATATTGTCGCTCCGAACTACCCGGGAGCAGTTGGAAAAGCGGCTTCTGAAGGGCAGGATCGCCACCCGCACCCGGCGCACCCGCGCCGACTGGCTTATGCAGTTGATGGTCCTCAGCCTGGGGCACATGCCTCTGGGTGTTCCGGCGGAAACGGCGACCGTGCCGATTGACGATCTGCCGCCAGCCACGGGCAGGGATTTGCTCCGGCTATTGCAAGCGGAGCTCGCCCTCACGGACGCGGTTTTCGACAACTGCCGCCAGCAGTTCGGCATGGAGCGGGTCGGCCAGCATTTCCTGTTGGGACCGCTGCGCATCGACCAATGGCGCCGTTACCATGCGCTCCACCTCCGTCATCATGCCGGGCAGTTGCAGCGTATCCGGCATGCCATTACGGTGCAAGTGGTGCGGACCCCTGCCATAGCGCACGCTTCGTCTTTCCACATCGGGTAGTTCATAAGTCAGGGAACAGGTGCAAATACCAGCCCAGCGTGCCGGGTCCGAAGAAAAGCGCGTATAGCCCCGCTGAACAAAGATAACAACCGAGGGGAACTCGAATGGGCTCCCCTTTCTGCTTTGTCCCTCCCAGGGCCAGCAGACACACGCCGTATATAGCGCCAAAGACCACAGCCAGAAACAGAACCAGGGCGGACTGCTCGAAGCCAAGCCACGCTGCGATCATGGCAAAGAGTTTTACGTCGCCCAAGCCCAGACCTGTGCGTCTTCGCACCGCATAGTAGATCCAGCGGATCAGTAGTAGTGCCAGCGCAGCCGCCGCTGCTGCCAACGCAGCGCGAAAACCGGCTCTTGCCATTTCCCGCCAGCGGTTCCCGGGCACCGCTCCAGCGAGCGCGGCACGGTACGCCACTCCAAGAGCAAGCCCCGGCAAGGTCAACGCGTCCGGCAGCAGGAAAGTTTCGGCATCGGTCACGCACAAGCCCACCATCAACCAGCAAAAGACCGCCGCGCCCAGAGCTTCCAGGCTGAAGCCGTATACCAGCAAGCAGGCGACGAACAGCCCTGCAACAGCGGCCTCCACCAGGGGATATCGGATCGGGATCGGTTGCCGGCAGCTGCGGCAGCGGCCCCGGAGCAACGCCCAGCTCAGCAGCGGCACGTTGTCAAACGCCGCGATCTCATTCAGGCACCGGGGGCAGCGCGAGCGCGGCCGCACCATCGATCCATGCTGCGGGAGCCGCGTGATGCACACGTTGAGAAAGCTTCCAAATGCAAGCCCAAACAGGGCGGCAAAGACCGCACTGATCGCCGTCATGGGTTGCGCGCTCCGAAGGGCATTGTGCGGCAGTATACCCGTCGTGCACCCCGTGCCCGCGCCAGAGCGTGCTTCGCGGTCTGCGATACAGTGGAATTATGAGCGAAAGCACTGCCGAGCAGGACCACCGGGCACACGCTAGCTCGCGGCAGGATGCCCCTGATGAGCGGGTCCAGTGGTTAGCCTCAGAGTTGTTTCGCGAGAGTGTGGCCATCATGGCGCGTCTGCGCGCGCCGGGCGGTTGTCCATGGGACCGGGAACAAACCTTTGATTCCATCCGCAAATACACGCTGGAAGAGACCTACGAAGTGCTGGATGCCATCGAGCGGCGCCACTGGACGGACCTGGCGGAAGAGTTGGGCGACCTCTTGTTGCAGGTCTTGTTCTACGCCCAGATGGCACAGGACGACGGCCTGTTCTCAATAGCGGACGTGCTCGGCCATCTGAACCGCAAACTGGTGCGGCGTCATCCGCATGTGTTTGGCGAGGAGGCCGTCAGCCGCAGCGGGAAACCGCGCGATTGTCGATGCCGCCGGAACCACCGAGGCGGTACAGGTGCTGCGAAATTGGGAGGCCATCAAGCAGGCCGAGAAAGCAGACCGCGCGCAGCTCGATGCTCACTCGAGGCCCGCATCGCTGCTGGATTCCGTGCCGCGCAATTTCCCGGCGCTGCTTGAGGCTGGAAAACTCGGTTCCCGGGCTGCCAAAGTAGGTTTCGACTGGCCGGACGCCCGTGGATTGCTGGACAAGGTGGCGGAGGAGTGTCGGGAACTCGAAGCGGAGATGCCGGCCGGTGGAACCGAAGCCAGCGCGGCGGCGGAAGGGGAGCTCGGGGATTTGCTGTTCACCGTAGCAAACCTGGCGCGCCATCTCCATATCGATCCCGAACTAGCCCTCAAACGCGCCACCGAAAAGTTTCGCCGGCGCTTTGCGGCTATGGAAGCCTCGGTCGAGCGGCCGCTTGGGGAGCACACGGCCGCGGATTGGGAAACGCTTTGGAGTGCGGCGAAGCTGCGGGATGAAACCGCGAGCTCAAGTGTAGACGATTCGGCTGGCGTTCAGCCGGAGGCAGGCCAGCGGTGACGACTAGATGCGGAAATCACTATCCGCTCCTGCAGCGGCTTTGATGAGCTCGATGCCTGTGTGGAGCTGCAAGCGCGTACGTGGGGATACGATGCGGTGGACGTAATTCCACGGCGGCTGTTCGCGGTGGCTCAGCACATCGGTGGACAAGTCATCGGCGCTTTCAGCCGAGGTGAGGGCAAAGCAGCAGAAGAACTTGTCGGCTTCGCAATGGCCATTCCCGGCGTGAGGAGCGGACGGGCATATCTGCATTCGCACATGCTGGCGGTCGTCCCGGAATACCGCAATGTCGGTCTGGGACGCGACCTGAAATTATCCCAGCGAGACGAGGCGCTCTCCCGAGGGCTTGTGTGTATGGAGTGGACCTTTGACCCTTTGGATATCAAGAACGCTTATTTCAATATCGTAAAACTAGGGGCGACTGCCCGTTCATATTGCCCGAACTTTCATGGTGTATCCTCGGCTCGGCTGCAGGGTGGGCGCCCTACGGATCGACTGGTCGCCGAATGGGATCTCGATGGGCCCCGTGTGCGAGCTCGAATCGCGGGCCATGCGCTACCCCCGCTGCCCGTAGAAGAGCGGATCGCGCTTCCTGCGGCGGTGATGTCTTGGAAAGAATCCACAGAGGGCCGGGAGCGTGCGCTTTCGCTCCAACTGGAAAACAGAGAGCGATTCGAAGATGCGTTTCGACGAGGGCTGTCCATTACCGGATTCACTCGCGACACGGAAGGCAACGGCTGGTTTGAACTGGGCCGCTGCCAGCAGCTAGGAACCACCGAAAAGGGCGAATAACCTGTATGAAGATCGATGCTATCGTGCTTCGCGAAATTCGGATGCCTTTGATCGAGCCATTCGAGACCAGCTTCGGGCAGACCACCAACCGTCGCGTGCTCCTGGCCGAAGTGCATGCCGAGGGCTTCGTAGGCTGGGGCGAGTGTGTGGCCGGCGAGCACCCCTATTTTTCTGAAGAGTCCGTGGATACAGCCTGGACAGTGCTGCTGGGGGAACTGGCGCCGATGCTGGCTGCAAGCGACATCGACAGTGGGGGCGAGTGCCCGGAGGTCTTCCGCCGCGTGCGCGGCAACCGGATGGCCAAGGCTGCTTTGGAGAACGCCGTCTGGGACCTGGAAGCGCAGCTGGAAGGGCAGCCGCTCGCGCGCCTTCTCGGAGGTACGCGCGAAAATATCCCATGTGGCGTATCGATCGGTATCCAGCCGTCGCTTGAAGTTCTTCTTGCCAAGATCGAGCGCGAGTTGGCCGCGGGCTATCAACGTATCAAGCTGAAGTGCAAGCCCGGCTGGGACATCGACGTTCTCGAGGCGGTGCGCTCACGCTGGCCGGCTATAGCTCTGAGCGTTGATGCAAATTCGGCCTACCGGCTCAAAGACATCGATTATCTCGTCGGCTTCGAGGAGTTCGGGCTCATGATGATCGAGCAGCCCTTGTGGGCCGACGACTTCTATTTCCACTCCATGCTGCAAAAACGGCTGGAAACGCCGGTGTGTCTGGACGAGTCTATCCGCAACCGGAGAGATGCGCTGGCTGCCATAGAAATGGAGTCATGCCGGATCATCAATATTAAGCTCGGCCGCGTGGGCGGTTTTAGCGAAGCGATCGCCGTGCACAATGCGGCCGAGGAGCGCGGTATTCCCGTATGGTGCGGCGGCATGCTGGAGACCGGCATTGGCCGTTCGCACAATATTGCGCTTTCCTCGCTGGAAAACTTTCAACTGCCGGGCGACGTTTCGGCTTCTAAACGCTACTGGGCAGAGGACATAGTCGAACCGGCCATCGAAGTTTCCGCAACTGGTGAGATCGCTGTGCCAGAGACTCCCGGACGCGGCTACCAAGTGCGGACGGACCTGGTCGCCCGGCTTACTGTCCGCAGGGAAGAGGTACGGACCTTCGCCCGAGCCTGAATGCGATGCGATAACCGCCAAGGCTTCTGCGCTCATCCAACTGCCCAGCAGGAGCGATCGATCGCTCTTCGAAGGAGAACCAATGACTCCGCAGGAACGAAACATGCTTTCCGACCTTATTGGCCGTGTGGAGGGAACACGCCTTCCCGACAAGGATGCGGAAGCTGAAGATCTTCTACAGCAGCGGCTCGGGCGCAATCCCGACGCGCTTTATATCCTGGCGCAAACTGTATTGGTGCAGAAATACGCGCTCGAGCAAGCCAAAGCGCAAATGGACCAGCTGCGCCAGCAGGCACAACAAGCGCAAGCCTCCCAGCACAAGTCCGGCGGCTTCCTGGACAGCATCTTTGGCCACAAGGACGAAGCAGAGCAAAGGCCCGCGCCCCAATATGCTCTCGCCAGCACGCGGGAACTATCCGCCTCCGCAGCCCGGTTACGCGCAGCCCGGCTATGGGCAACAGCAAGGCAACTACCCGCCTGCGCAACAGGGTTTTGCTCCCGTCGGTGGTGCCCCGGGCGGCGGCTCCAGCTTTCTGCGCTCCGCAGCCACGACGGCTGCCGGAGTGGCTGCCGGCGCTCTGGCCTTCCAAGGGGTGGAGTCGTTGATGCATGGCTTCGGTCATGCTGCCGGCTTTGGCAGTGGCGGTGCTTTCCTCGGCGGTACCGGTATGCCGGGTGAAGAGACGATCGTGAACAACTACTACGACTCACCTGGCGACAGGGGCAGCCTGTCGAACGCAGACCAGTTCGGGGGCTCCGGCCTCGATGCCAGCTCCGGCGCCCAAGGGCTGCAGGACAGCAGCTTCCTTCCGCAGGGGAGTGACGCCGACCTGAACCCGCAGCTCGATCAGGCGGATGATGTTAACGTAACAGGCGATGATACGAATAGCATGGATAGCGGTTCGGATTCCAGTCTCGATGACGCCTCGTATGACGATAGCGGCAGCTCTGACGGAGGCGATTTCGGCGGCGGAGACGGCTCGGACTTTGCCTAGACATAGCGGCAACGAAGAGCAGCGGCAATGAAGAAGAGAGGCGCTCACGTGAGCGCCTCTCTTCCTATCTGGCACCTCCTGAGGGCTACTGAGCGGCTCGCGAGGCCTGACCCTCCCCGGACTGATGCAGAAGCAGGTGAATGGCATCCTGGTAGCCCATCGTCTTCTCCACCGGCGCAAAGCCGCTTGCGGTCTCGGTCGTTTTGAAGGAGATACCCTTCATCATCAGTATTTTTCCGGTTAGATCGAGCACCATGTGCGTTTGCTCCCAGTGGTCTTCGCCCACGTCCTTCTGCTCCACCAGGATGCTCCCGCCTTTATAAAGCCTGCCCACAATGCCCCAGCCGAAGTCAACGTCGTTGATCAGGTGCGCATCGAGCTTGGCCATACGCTTTTCTGCCTTGTCGATCCATAGCTCGCCCGCCATGCCGGCGTAGACCTCGGCTTCACGGTCCGGCGGTTGGAATTTCGGGTTGGGCTGGAACGCGAGCCTGTATGCCGGGCCGCTCGGGCCGTCTACCATTCCTTTGTAGGTATAAAGAAAAGCATCCGGAAGAAGACGGACCATCTCATCTGCCCGGCCGCTGTCTTCCTGTTCTTTCTTTTGGCGATGCTGCTGCAGCTCCGGATGCGCTGCGAGATTGTTGAGGCGATTGACTTCGGCCTGCTGCTCTTCCGGTGTAAGTGGCTTTCCATTTTTCTCGAGCAGCCGTGCCACATCGCCGTCTCGGGTTTCCACGATCTCCTTCACCGAGGAGCCCTTGGCATCCACCTTCTCCAGCCGGTAGCGGAAATGCTCTCGGTTGCCCGAAGAGTGGAGCTCGTTCCACGAGGCGGAGCGTACCAGGGCGACCGGATCGACCGGCTGCGCGTCCTGCGCGAGAACACACCCGGGCAGCAGCGCCGCAGAAAGCAAAACGGTGACCGGTACACACCGGGCAAAAGCGATATCTCGAAAGGTCCTCACGGCGATGGCCGGCCTCCTTTAAGCGCGGAATTTAACAAACGGTAATAGATGGATACCACTTGATAGACGGTGGTTGTCCACAATGGTCGTGTACAAAGAGGAACCACGGTCACCTTCGGAGGTTGCGGCGCGGTTACTTCCTTGCGTATAGTGCGGGCAGTGTCGCGAATTTAGAAACGGGAGATCGAGCATGGCCGCAGGCGAGTCCGGCGCAGCAGTGATCGGCAAATCAGTACAGATACGCGGAGAAGTAAATGGCAGTGAAGACCTGCAGGTGGATGGCCAGGTCGAGGGCACGATCACTTTGAAGGACAGCCGGTTGACCATTGGAGCGAATGCCCGTGTGGCAGCGAACGTTGCCGCTCGCGACGTTATCATCCTCGGCACCTTGAATGGCAATATTCAGGCCAGCGGACGCGTGGAACTCCGGCAGGGCGGCAGCCTCACCGGCGATCTTTCCGCGGCACGGCTATCGATCGAGGAAAACGCGAACTTCAAAGGCAAGGTCGATCTGGTGCAGGGCGCAGCGGGACAGAAGACAGCCTAGCACTTCCACCTCCATCGCACACCAGCGGCGCCAAAGTGATCTCTACAGCCGCCGTCCTATCTGGAGTTATCCGCCGTCAGAAGGGATACGTGTTCCGTAACATCTTTCAAAAACCGTCAGCTTCGCCGAACTCCGGAAGTCCGACCGTGCTTACCGGACCACGGATTGCACGCCACTCCAGCAGTTGGTCAGCCCTGCTCAATCAACTGCGCACGGAAACAGGATTGCGCGTGCTCGATATCGGCCCCACCTCGCCCACAAACATTAACTTTCTCACCAACA
The DNA here is from genome assembly GCA_963767705.1 of uncultured Acidobacteriaceae bacterium. GTDB lineage: Bacteria > Acidobacteriota > Terriglobia > Terriglobales > Acidobacteriaceae > CAWCJL01. Next base: position 711,381 of record CAVYEO010000001.1, read on the forward strand.
TAGGCCAGAGCGTCTATATGGCCGACCTGGTCATGGAGGCCCAGCGTCCGGAGTGGATGAAGAAACCGGCTGACGGGACCGGGCCGCCTGAGTTCGATGTGAACGGATTTCTGGAGCACAATCTCGACTTCTCCGGGCGGGAGTTCGACGTGATTCTGTTGTGGACTACGCTTGATTATCTGCCGGAGTCGCTGGTCGCCCCCGTAGTGACTCGCTTGAAGAGCTGCATGAAGCCTGGCGGAAAGGTTCTGGTGCTCTTTCACAACAAGGCAACCGGCGATAATGTCGGCTACTGCCGTTACCACCTGACGGATAGCGATACGCTCGAAACGCAGGGAAGCGCCGCGATTCCGATCAAGCAGGTCTTCACCAATCGCAACATCGAGAAGGTCTTCGGCGGCTACGCGGGCTGCAAGTTCTTCCTGGCCAAAGATAATCTTTACGAGGCGATCATTACGCGCTAGCTGGCCTGACCGTCACGCGCTCATGCGGCGCAGGCCCAGCATCCCGCTTCGATCCGGCCAGATGGAATGCAACAGCGGCGCAGCATCCACACGCTGTGACGGGGGCAGGCCGATGTCATGCGTGAGCAGCGCATCACCGCTCCGCTCCCGCAAACCATGTTTCCTGCAGGTTGCGCGGACGAGCGCGCGCATGCGTTCCGCATAGGCTTTTGGAACAAAAGCGTCCGTGGCATAGCGTTCTCGGTACATCGTTTCCAGCTGCGGGAAATGTTCCCGCACAAAGTCGAGATAAGTCTCCTTCGAACACGGTTTCAGGAACAGCGGCTGCGCATAAAAGAAGCTGGCGCCGGCGGACTTGGCCACCCGGCCCATCGTGTCCATCGCCATTGCTGTATCTGTAATGCCTGGCAGCAGCGGCGAGCATAGAATGCCGGTGCGCAGCCCGGCCTCTCTCAGCAGCGACACAGTCCTGAAGCGCAAATCGGGACGCGGCGCACGCGGTTCCAAAATGCGTGCCAGGGCGGCATCGGGTGTGGTGATCGTGATGTGGAGAACCAAGTCATTCCCAGCTGCCACACGCTGCAGTAGGGGGATGTCACGCCGGATCAGTGCCGACTTGGTGACAATGCCGATGCGCAGTCCGCGCTTTTCCGCGAGCACTTCGAGCAGGCTTGCCGTCACCCGCGCACGGCGCTCGATGGGCTGGTACGGATCGGTCGCGGTGCCAATGGCGATCTCCTCGCCAGGGCGGACTTTCCCGATCTCCTGCCGAAGCAGCCAGGCGGCATTCTGCTTGATAAATATCCGGCGCTCGAAGTCCTCCGGCCGCCTCAACTCCATAAACTCGTGCGTGTAGCGCGCATAACAATACCGGCAGGCGAACTCGCAGCCACGGTACGGGTTGATGCTCCAGGCCATACTGAGGCGACGCTTGGAAATACTCTTGTTCAGGAGGGAACGGACGGGCAGCGACCGGAACTCGATCAGGTGTCCGTCGTCCAGGCGTTCGCCCGTGGCGGCCAGCTTGGCAATGCCGGTTAGGGTGCCGGTCCCGGCGTTGCCGTTGCAGCCGGACGGCTCGGGGAAGAGGGGCAGGACGGCATTGCAGGCCATTTTCGCCATTTGTTCGCCTCTACGGTTAGCCTATGCCGGAGGTGCGTCGCGGTCAAGCAGCTTTCACGCTTTAATTCGTTACCGGCGATGCAGTAGCAGCGGTAGTCCGCCGCGCGGCCGCAAACTGATGCGTGGCAGCACCTCCAGCGTGGCGCTTGCGCCGGGAGCCGGGTTAAGCTGCCAATCGCGCACGATCGTTGCCAGCGCAAGCACGCCCTCCATCCACGCCAGCCCCTCGCCGATGCATTGGCGTGACCCGCCACCAAACGGGAAATACGCGAAGCGCGCACGGTTCGCTTTCTCCCCTGCGCTGAAGCGCTCCGGACGAAACTGTTCTGGTTCCGGAAAGAAGCGTGGGTCTCGATGGATCGCGATCTGCGGAGCCAGAAGCAGCGAGCCTTTTCGAATCGAGACCCCGCGAAAGGTGTAGCTCTCAGCGGCCGTGCGCGCCGTCACCCAGACCGGCGGGTACAGGCGCATCGCTTCCGCAAAGACCATCTGGGCGTACGGGAGCTGCGGGTAATCCGACGCCAGAGCGGCACGCCCGCCGAAGGCCTGCCGCGCTTCCGCCGATAGCTGCTCCTGCGCCTCGGGGTGCTGGGCCAGCAGCCATAAGGAGAAGCTCAGCGCGTTCGCTGTTGTCTCATGCCCGGCGAGCAGGAGCGTGAGGCACTCATCGCGTACCTGCCGGTCCGTCATGCCGCCGGTGTTCTCCTCCATATCCACCGCTTCGAGCAGCATGGAAAGCAGGTCGCCGCGGTCTCCGGGGTGCTCACGGCGTTCGCGGATCATGCTGTAGATCAGCCCGTCGAGCTCCGCCTGCCCCCGGCGGATGCGCGTCATCAGCGGGAGCGGAAGACGCAGCAGCGTGTCAGAAAAGGGAACAAACGCCAGAGGCAGAAAGCCCATGAACGCGTCTACGGCTGCTGCAATGCGTTCCACCTGCGTTCCCACGTCCGTGTTAAACAGGCACTTGCCGACGATCTGCAATGCGAGCAGCAGCATCTCCGCGTGGAGGTCCTGAACGGCGCCGTCGCGCCAGCGGCCACTCATCGCGCTTGCGTACTGGCCGATCACCTCGCCATACCCGGCAATGCGGTCGCGGTGAAACGCCGGCTGTGAAAGCCGGCGCTGCCGCATGTGCAGCGGCTCTTCGTTGGTCAGCATGCCGTCGCCCAGTACGAACCTGGCCCGCTGCATGACCAGGCCGCGATGGTGGTGCGGCGTGTCGCGCACCAGCATCTCCCCGACCAGTTCGGGATGATTGAACTGGAAAACATCGCGGCCAGCAGCACGAAAACGCACCAGGTCGCCGTATTGCCGCGCATTAGCGATGAGGAACTCTGCCGAGTTTGCACGGAAGATCCGCAAGCCGCGCAACCGGCTCCACAAGGAAGGTCCGTCCGGAACGGAACTCCCCTGATGGAATCGAATGTCAGGCCCTGCGAATGAGGCGGAGCGCAACTGGTCAGAGCTCTGCGCCGGCTCCACTTTCGCTGGTGCGTCTGGTTGAACAGGGGTGGCCACGAGCGGTGTCCTCCGGAGCATCTTAGGTACGAGAGAGCGCAGCACAGCATGGCTTCTCTGCTCAGCCCATCATAGCGCTATGAAAAAGGAGTCTTGCTCATGCCCGACTTACGCGGCACAACTGTTACCTGGCTTGGACATGCCACTGTACATATACAAACCGCAGGGGGAACATCCATTCTGATTGATCCGTGGATAGACGGAAATCCGGCATTTCCGAAGAACTATGAAATGCCGCAAAAGATCGATCTGCTGCTCATCACCCACGGGCATTCCGATCACTTCAATGACGCCATGCCGATCGCAAAAGAATACAAACCCAAAATACTCGGGATGTTTGAGCTGACATCGTGGATGGAACAGCATGGAGCCGAAAATACAAACGGGATGAATTATGGCGGATCCGTTCAGTTCAAAGACGTAACCATTTCCATGGTGGAGGCAAAACACTCCTCCAGTATTCAGGACGAAGGTAAGCTGATTTACGCTGGGAACCCTGCTGGATTCATGATCGCGGTCGAGAACGGGCCGACGCTTTACCACGCCGGAGATACCAGCCTCTTCAGCGACATGCGGCTTTTCCGTGAGTTGTATGCTCCAGACTTCGGCATGCTGCCCATCGGTGATAACTACACCATGGGCCCAAAGCACGCAGCCCAGGCCGCGAAGTTTCTGGGATTGAAGCAAGTGCTGCCTATCCATCACAGCACTTTTCCCGCGCTGACCGGCACTCCCGATCAACTGGAAAGCCAGTTGGAGGGCAGCGGGATCGAGGTAGCGCGAGTGAAGGCTGGGGAAACTCTCCGCTAGCAGCAGGCAGTAAAGGCAGGCTTTGCACCTGCCTTTCCGTTTAACCCCGGTGGATTTCAGGGCTGCTGAACTTTAGTTACTGCTGGTTCTTTTTCCTGTCAGCCCAGCGCTTCCGCATAGCTTCCGCAATGCGCTTTCTACCTTCGGGCGACATGGTGCGGGTTCCACTGCGCTTTTCCTTGGGGGCAGCAGAGGCTTCCTTCCTTGGACGCCCCGGACCCCGTGGACGCCCGCGCCGCGCCGGCTCATCCGCCAACAAGGCGCGCGCTTGCTGCAACCGCGCTATCTCCTGATCGATCTCTTCCACTATCTGCTGAACTTGCAAGCTTACCTCCAGATGAATTGGGTAGGTTCAAAACCTATCTTCAACCCTTTGATTATGGACGACTTCTGGCTGGAGTGCTAGATGGAAAGTGCGTATTTAGATTTTATTGGGACAAAAAAGCCACGCCGGGCCAGCTAAGAATGTATGCAGACTACGACGAAGGTCCCGGTTTTTCCGCAGGTGGTTTTGGCGACAGGATGTCATAGTCGCTAGGACCTTCCGTGAATTTGGGATACTTCGCCGAAGCGAGCGCATGTTGCCTTGTTCCGTCTTGCAGGCTCCGGCGCAGGCCTTTGAGTATCTCCTGCTTGTCCCGGCCGTATTCCGTCGCCAGGCGTGTGAGCGCGTAAGTCACGATATCGCTGTGGTGCAGTGTATCGAGCATGGGGTCGCGCCTGAAGTTCAGCCACAGCCGGTGCACAAGCTGCACATCGTCCGGCTGGAGCGCCGGAGCGTGCGGGCCGATGTGGTAGGCCTGCGATGTGCCGTCCGGCATGATGACATTGAAGGTAAATTGCCGCTTCGGTTCCGGAAGCGCTTCCCATGCCTGACCCACATGGTAGGCCTGCTCCTGCGCAGTCATTTTGGAAGAAACCCCAGAGACGACCAGCGCGGCTTCCAGCGAATTCGCCGTCTGCACCAGCGCGGCAAAGATATCTCCTGCCGGAACCACCAGCAGGTTCACATGCTTTCCGAAACTTTCCGCCACGGAAACTGCCTTGGTGAAGAGCATTTGCTCATGTTCGCTGAAGAGTTGTTCGGCAGCATCAAGATACTCCGGTCCACCGGCGCCCATCATGCGCGCGGTCAGCACTACGACGTCCTGCTCGTCGGTATCGGTGCGGGCCAGCGCCCACTTCAAGGCAAACGGATTCGTGGCATCGCGCACCGTTACCATTACGCAGCCTCGCCGGATCTGCAAAGCTTCGCGACCAATGGTGTCTTCGTGCTGCAGTTGGAAATGCTCTCGCATCTGCCGGTTCGTCAGCGCGTGGCGGCTCTTGTTCTGCCTCTCTGAAACGCTGAAGATCAGGAAAAACGCCCCGGCAAAAACGATACCGCTGACCGTCGCTACGGACTTGGTAAAGAGGTTCACCAGGGCCGTCGACAGCAACACCATGAAGACCGAGATCAACCCGACCGGTACCTCGGTCTTGCCAATCCGGATATTGGGAGGCACCTTCCACCCGCGCTCGCCCTTATATTTCCAGCGCAGCACCAACATGGCGAGTGAATTGAAGGTAAAGCTCCAGATCACGCCAAAGGCGTACGCCTCACCCAGAGTGATCACGTTTCCGCGGCTGACCACAATCGTGAACATCTGCATAATCGCCACGACGTTCACGATGCGATAGCTGGTCCCGAATCTGCGGTGCGGTTTGCGGAACCAGTCAGTCAGCACACCGTCTTCGGCTACGCGCATCAGCACGCCGGTAGATCCGATGATGGAAGTATTGATTGCGCCGGAAAGGATTAGAAAGCCGACAATCACGACGAAGACCCTGAAGACGATCCGGATCACTTGCGGCCCGGCCAGATACATCGCCATGCCCGCAATCAGGTTGTCGCGATAGACCGGCACACGTACGGCATCCGGTATCAGCATGACCGCAAGCAGCGAAACGCCTCCCGTGAAAACGAAGCTGTAAATCGCGATCACAATCGCGGCGCGCTTCAGATTCCTCAGCTTGGGGTGCTCTATCTCGCGGTTTACCTGGGCGAGTGACTCTTCACCGCTCATGGCCAGCACGGAATGTCCGAAGGCCATCAGGATGCCAAAGAGGCCGAGAAAGCCCGGTAGCCGGGTATGGCGCAGAAATCCGAGCGCATCCTGGCTGAAATGCAAAGTGGACGGGCTAGGCAGGGGAGGTAGCTTGGCGCCTACATGGAAGACCGAGAAGATGCCCCAGGCAAGAAGGATGACAACCATCACGGTCGTAATCTTCATCACGTCGAGAGCCTTGTCGCTCGACTCTTCGATGCCCTTGATGTTCTGCCACCAATAGTAGATCGTGACCGCCGCGGCGAAAAAGGCGGAGGTCAGATCCATGTTGAGTTGCGGTACATGGTGGTGTGGTCCCATCATGGCTACCGGCAGCCAGTTATGCTGCGCAGCCACGACCAGCAACTCGTCGAGCAGGCCAGTGATGTATTGCCCGGCAGAGACGCCGGAGATCGGCCCGGTCAGGATGTAATCGAACATGAGCGCCGATACGCTCAGCTTGGCAAAGGTGCCGCCCAGCGCCTCTTTCACGACACGGTATACGCCGCCACGCGTGAACATCGAGCAGCTTTCTACATACACCGCGCGCACGGCGAAGGAGAAAAGCATGACGCCCAGAATGAACCACGGAGCGGACTTGCCAACAGCCTCTTCCGCAATGCCGCCGGCATAAAAGGCCGAAGAGCCCAGGTCGTTGAGGACAACCGCAGCCGCGCGCCAGAAGGAGATAAACGTCAACATCACCGACGAGGCGACAACCAGCCGTACGCGATTCGAAGGTGCAGTTACTGTTTGTTCGGAGGCCATTCGGTCCTTGGAACGCCAAGCCAGTTCACGAGTTCACAGGCAAGCTGGCTCGATCCGGCGCCAACGCTGAGTGTATGACCGTTAGAGGTGAGCGTCAACGTCGCCTATGTCGTCTTGTCAACAGCGCTGCCGGGCAACTCGTCCGCCCCAAAGAGCTCCTGGAGGTCTTCGACAAAACTCAAGACGACCACAATCGAGGAGCCGGCCACGCCGATAAAGAAAATGATTTCAAGCAGCCGCATACCGAATAAAGCAAGCGCCATGAAGCTAAGTGTAGCGCGTTCACAAGCCCCGCCCCTAACTCCAGGCAAATACCAGGAAGGGGGCGCTTCGGTAGCGGCCCTGCTCCGGTGATAGACTCGGTCGGCATGGGTACTCCGTGGCGGCGCTATTTTCTGGCAATTCTTTCCGCCCTTCTGCTCAACCTACCTTTCCCGATGGCCGGCCCGGTACCGCTATGGCGCACTGCATTCGCCTGGATCGGCGCGGTTCCTCTGCTGTTCGCGCTACTTCGCCCGGGCCATACGGCGCATCCGCACTGGACGAGCTTCCTGGTCGGCTGGAGTTGCGGCTTTGTCTGGTACGCGGTGAATTGCTACTGGATTTACCAGACGATGTACTACTACAGTGGGCTGCCAGCGTCGGCTTCTGCCGGAATTCTGGTCCTGTATAGCCTCATTATGGGGCTGTATTTCGGGCTTTTCGGCTGGATTATCGGCCTTTTACAGCGCAGTTTTGGCAGCGACGCCGCACCGCTTGTGGCCGCCCCGTTCCTATGGACCGCCATCGACCTGCTGGGTGCTCATCTGATCAAGGTGCCATGGGACCAGCTAGGCTACTCGCAGGTTGGCAATTTCCTGCTTACGCGCCTGGCTCCGTGGACTGGCGTGTATGGCATCACCTTTGTGCTACTGGCTATCAATGCCATCCTCGCGGGGGCGTTGCTGGCGCCCAGGCCGCGGCAGCGCTGGGGCTTGGGTGCTGCCGGCGTGCTCGTTGCGGTCGCGCTGCATACCGGCACTCTCTTTTCACCTCCGTCTGCGCCAACCCAGGCCTCCGCTGTTCTGCTCCAGGAAAACCTGAGCGTGCAGCAGGACAACGTTTGGGTGGGCCCGGAGTGGGACCGGGATACGAGACGCTTTCTCGAAGCAAGCACGCAGGCCTGCACGCCCTACCTCTCCGGCATGCCCGAGCTCGATGCCCGGCTGCAGCGTCCCGATTGCCAGGGCGGGACGCACCCCAGCCTGATCGTCTGGCCGGAAGCGCCGTCGCCCTTCCGCGAACGCGATCCGCGTTTCCTGGAACTGATGCGTGACTTGACGGGAGTGACAGAAGCCCCGGTAATCGCCGGCAATATCGCCATCGATGTACGCCCGGGGCATCGGGACTTCTATAACGCCGCTACCGTCTTCGCGCCCGATGGCAATATCGTGGGCCGCTACGAGAAGATCCACCTGGTGCCATGGGGTGAATACATCCCGTACCAGAACCTGTTTGTGTTCGCGCATCGATTGACGGGCAATGCCGGGGACTTCACCCATGGCTCCAGGCGCAGCGTGTTCCGGCTTAAAGGTCACCGTTACGGTGTCTTTATCTGTTACGAATCCATCTTCGCCGATGAGGTCCGGCAATTTGCTCTCTTCGGGGCGCAGGTGCTGGTCAACATCTCCGACGACGGCTGGTACGGAGACACCAGCGCCCCCTGGCAGCACCTCAACATGGCGCGCATGCGCGCTATCGAAAACCGCCGCTGGCTGCTGCGGGACACCAACACCGGCGTGACCACCGCTATCGATCCCTACGGCCGCCTCACCATGAGTGCGCCACGGCACGTCTTCACCTCGCTTGCGGTCCGGTATGGCTTTCGCGATGACCTCACCTTCTACACCCTCCACGGCGATGTCTTTGCCGGCCTGTGTGGGATAATCTCGTTAGCGATGCTGGCGCGCGGCGTGCGTAAATTGGCGAAGCGGCAGGCATCCTGAAGTCTCCTAGAAAGTCGGGTCACGCTCAGAGATATGCTGAACGATCTGGAATTCGCTTACGGTCCCGTGCGCGAACAAGTCCGCGACCTGCGGGAGTATCTTTGACCCGGCTCGGCTCCGCAGGGAACTGAGCGTCGTTGAAGAGAAGCTCGCCGATCCCTCGATCTGGTCCAATCCCGCGCAGTCGCAGGTACTTATGCGCGACCGCAAACGGCTTGAGTCGCAGCTCGCCTACGACGCGGAGTTGACCCGCCGTACCAGCGATGTCGATGCGTATTTCGATCTGGCGCGCGAAGGCGAGGCGGTGGAGCCGGAGCTCGAGCGCGAGATCGAATCACTGCGCTCCTATACCGAGGCCCTCGAATCCCGCACCATGCTTTCCAGCGAAACCGATCCGCTCAATGCCATCGTGACGGTCCATCCGGGCGCGGGCGGCACAGAGTCGCAGGACTGGGCCGAGATGCTGATGCGCATGTATCTGCGCTGGGCGGAGCGCCAGGGTTTCAAGACGGAGATGAACGACTACCAGGACGGGGAAGAGGCCGGCATCAAATCCGCGACCTTCACCATCACTGGCGAGTTCGCCTATGGTCTGCTTTCCGGGGAAACTGGCGTGCATCGGCTGGTCCGCATTTCGCCATTCGACCAGGCCAAGCGGCGGCATACCTCCTTCGCCAGTGTTTACGTTTCGCCGGAGATTGACGATACCATCCAGATCGACATCAAGCCTGATGACATACGTACTGACACCTACCGCTCTGGCGGCAAGGGCGGACAACACGTGAATACTACGGACTCCGCCGTCCGCATCACGCATATTCCGACCAATATCGTCGTGCAGTGCCAGAACGAGCGCTCGCAGCACAAGAACCGCGAAAAGGCGATGAAGATGCTGCGCTCACGGCTGTACGAGTACGAGCTGGAAAAGAAAAAGGACGCGACCCGCAAGATCGAAGACGCCAAGCTCGAAATCAATTTCGGTTCCCAGATTCGTTCCTACGTGCTGCAGCCCTACCGCATCGCGAAAGACCACCGCACGAAAGTGGAAGTGGGCGACGTGGACAGCGTACTCGATGGCGCGCTTGAGCCTTTCATCCGGGGATACCTGCTGCTCAAGCGGCAGGGGGGCGTCCCGGCGGCAGTGGGCGATGACCTGGATATCTGATCTCTTGAAGACTCGCTCTGCATCCGGAGAAGGCTTGGGCATCCAACTTTGCATGGTGAGGGAATAGATGAACGAGCCTGAAACAATTCACACAATTCTCGAGAATACCAAGACCATTGCCGTAGTCGGGCTGTCGGATAAGCCCGGCCGTCCGAGCCTAAGTGTTTCGCGCTATATGCAGCAGCAGGGTTACAAGATCATCCCGATCAATCCTGCTGCGCGCCATCCTACTATTCTGGGCGAGACGGTCTACAAGACACTCGATGAAGCGTGCGCAGCATGCGGACGCATCGATCTGGTCAACGTGTTTCGCGCGCCAGTGTATGTGCCTGAGATTGTGAAAGATGTCATGCGCCTGAAGATTCCCTATCTGTGGCTGCAGCAGGGCGTGTGCCATGAAGAAGCTGCACAATGGGCCGAGGCAGACGGCATCAAAGTCGTAATGGATCGCTGCTTGTTTATCGATCACGCGGCACAGGCGGCTTGAGCGGGACTGAAGACCAGGGCCAATAAGAAAGCCCGGCGAGGATGCCGGGCTTTCCTGGTTGCAGGGCTGCTTACGGATGTACAGATACAGCAACCACCGAGTGGCTCGGGACCGACACGGTAGCGCTTTGTCCGTTATTTGCTGGAGACAGCGCTACTGAAGTTGCGGCGATTGCCGGATTGCTGCTGTTCAAGGTGTAGAGCGTTGCGTTCCCACCCACTCCCGGGTTCTGGAATGTGACGGACACGCCGTTGGCGTCGCTGCTGCGTGGGTTCACGAGGACTATCGTGTCTGCTCCCCCAGCTACAAACGCGGTGGCCAGCAGGTTTGGATACGCGGAGCTGACCGACTTGGCCATATATCCGCCACTCTGCAAGCCGAGAAACGCATTCGCGCCGAAGAGCTTCAATGCGTAGTACTGCGGATAGGGCTGAGGGGCCGAACCGTCGTAAGGGTAATGGCATCCCATCTGCGCATCGATCACGCCCAGCAGGCAGAATGGATGGTTGCTGATCGCGTAATACAGCACCTTATTCGGCACCGCCGCCGCACCCGAATACACGGTGTTGAGTAGATCGACGATTGCGACAGAGTTCCACAGCGGCGCATAGGTAGCATCGTTGCGGCAGCAATCATCCTGAAATGCCCAGTCCGAGTTGTACTCGTCCAGGTAGATAGGAGTAGAAGCGGCATTCGGCTGCGACCCCTGCGAGACCAGCGAGGCGAGATTGAGGTAGGCCGCGGCAATGCCTTTGTCATAGCTTTGCGTTCTATTGAAGAGCGACACCGATCCGCCGGCGCCATCCCACGTCATGCCGCTATTAGCCTCTTTGCGGCCCGAGGCATAATAGTGCGCGCTCACGAAATCCACATAGGGCGCGGTTGCGGGATTGCTGAGCAGCGCAGGCAGCCACGTATTGGCGTTGAAAAAGGGATCGCCCAGTGTGGCTCCGCCAATCCGGATCGGCGTCTGCCCAGCCGCCGCCCGCAGCGCCGGCGCTACTGCCGCATAGATGGAGAGATAGGTGTCGAGCTTGCTCTTTTCGGTGCGCTGCGGTGCGCACAGACCACCCCCATCCGGCTCGTTCCATATCTCGTAATCGGAGACGACGCCGGGGAAATTGTTATTGATATGCGTCACATAGGCCGCTGCCATCTGCGAATACTGCGACAGGTCCGTTGGGTACGCGTAATTCGGGTTCACGCCGCTGCGGCAGGGATTCGGACTCGGGAGCAGCGAGTTCGGGGTAAAGTCCATTTCCAGAATCGCCTGCATGCCTGCTCCCTTCAGAGCCGACAGCTTTGCGTCGAGTTCCGACCAGTCTGCGGTCGAGGTAGCGAAGGTGTCCTGGACATTGGCGTGAAAACGCGTTGTCGTCAGGCCCGCCTGTGTGATCAAGGGGAGGGAGTCGGGATGCAGGTCGCCACCCAAGCCGGCTCCGAGCAGGCCTGCCGGGATGGGATAGGCCGTCGGCGCGCCACTGTTGAAATCGGCCACGACGCCATTCCCACTGGGAGGCGGACCGCCTGGGCCCTGCGCAACGGTCACCTGCGCCGCTGCATTCTTGCTGGGGTCAAGCTGGCTGACTGCCCGGATAGTATGACCGCCGGCCTGACCGGGCGCGGTATACAGGCCAGTGCCCGAAATCGTGCCCGAACTGGAGGTTCCACCCGTTACGCCATCGACCGACCAGAGGACATCGCCGTTGTTGGTATTGCTGCCGACGGCCACAAACTGCTGCGGTTGCGAGGTCTGGGCGGACGCGGCATGCGGCCGCACCTCGACGCTCACACGGAGTCCGGTACCGGCAGCGTTGACCTGCTGCTGGCCGCCCGGTGCGTCATCCTGGATGACGACCCCGCCCTCGCGCCGCCCACGGTCGGAAGGCGTAAACACGATGGTGACGGAGCAGCTCCCACCCGGGGCAAGCGATCCGGGACAGTTATTGGTCTGCGAATAATCACCCACAGCCGCAATGCTGGAGAAGTTCAGTGTGGCCCCGGAGGATGCGTTGTTCAGCACGGTCACGGTTTTGGACTGGCTAGGCACGCCGATGGCCTGTTGGCCAAACCACAAACTTGACGGAATCAGCCTTACGGGCGCATTGGCTGGGGTGGCCTGGGCAGATGCCGCGACCGGCAGAAGAAGCAAGCTGGAGGCGCCAAGGAGGGCGGTTCGTGCCAGATGGAGGCGTCGGGGCCTGTTAAACATGGTGTGCTCCCAAATTTCAAAGGTGCAGGTTCTGTGAACGGCGCCAGGCTGCCAAAAGCGATGCTGCAAGCGCACACGCGTTGGCACGGCCTACCGTGCGTTGATTCGTGCTCCTGGTAAGGAGCATTGTTTCTGTCCAGGGCAAATCAAGGAATCGCAGCGATACAAATTAGGCGTCCAGGGGAATTGAGCCCCGGGGAACGTTGTCGCCTTTCCTGCCCACGCGCGGGGCAGGCTTCTGCATATTCGTCTGGCTTAGCCGGCTTTCGTAGCTAGTGAGATGTCGGCGCTAGCCAAAACGTCATTGGCAAAATAGTAACAAAATCGGCGAGCACCGTTTTGGAGGTAAGGGCAGTCTGGCAAGCATTTGCCGGCCGGAGGCTGCCAAAGTCTCCCGCGCGCCACGCTGTTCGCTTGCCGCTGGCCTACAATGATTGAGGAGCCGCCAGTTTCCGGCAATCATGCCCCGCCTTACCCAATGCGTCCTTTGCCTTTTGCTTCTGCTGGCGCCGCTGGCGAGGCCTGCGCGCGCAGCCAGCACAGCGCATGCCCCCCACCTGACTGTTGAGCTGATCCCGCGCGTGCCTGTTACAGTCAATGGCCAACCTGCTGGGCTTGCCGTTAGCAATCCAAAACAACTCCAGCTCGGTTTGTACTTCAAGCTGGACCCCGGCTGGCACGTGTACTGGAGCAATCCGGGCGACTCCGGCGAGCCGCCCGCCGTGGCCTGGAATCTGCCGCCAGGCTTCCATGCAGGCTCCCTGTTGTTCCCAGCACCCAAGCGCTTGCCGCTGGGGCCGCTGATGGATTACGGCTACGAGGGCGAGGTCCTCTTTCCTGTCAACGTGGAAACGCCTCGCGACCTTTCGACCTATCTACAGCCATCGGCGCCGAAATCTACCATTGCTGCCGATGTGCGCTGGCTGGTGTGCCGGGAGGCATGCATCCCCGGCAAGGCTCATCTGACACTCGATCTACCCCTCTCCCCAGCTTCGGATGCGGAGTTCTACACCCGGAACGCCCTTTTCCAGGCGGCGCTCGCTCGCGTCCCCAAGCCGCTCCCGCCGGGTGGACGCGCTCTGTTTGCGTCCAATGGGCAGGGCTTTTCGCTCGCGCTGACGGCCGGGCATCCTGTCGAGAGCGCGCAATTCTATCCGTTCGACAGCGGTGTTGTTCAGAACGCTGCTCCTCAGCCAGCACAGGCTTTGAAGGACGGTATCCGCCTCGATCTGGCAAAGAGCGAAGACCTCCATGCATCACCGGCCGCTTTAGACGGGGTTGTCGTGCTGGGAGATGGCGCCGCGTATGTCGTTCACGCGACTCCCGGAACTCTGCCATCTGCTGCGGTCGCGAGCAAGGGCGGCAGCGGCAGTAAAGTGCTCGAAGCTTCGGGGCTCGCCTTTCTGGGTGGCATTCTGCTGAACCTGATGCCGTGTGTTTTTCCAGTGCTGTTCATCAAGGCGCTGGCGCTGGTGCAATCTTCGGGAGAAGAGCGGCGCCACATGCGCGCGCAAGGGCTGGTCTATACGCTTGGCATCCTGGCTTCGTTCTGGGCTGTAGTAGCGCTACTGCTCACGTTGCGCGCGGAAGGGCAGCACCTTGGGTGGGGGTTCCAGTTCCAGTCTCCGAGCTTTGTGGCCATTATGGCCATGCTGCTGTTTTTTCTGGGTCTGTCGCTCGCCGGGATGTTTGATATCGGGCTGAGTCTGACGGGAAAGGGCTCCTCGCTGGCAGCGCAGAAGGGCTATGCGGGCAGCTTCTTCACCGGCGTCCTCGCCATGGTAGTCGCCACGCCCTGCACTGCGCCCTTTATGGGCGCGGCGGTCGGGTTTGCGCTGGCGCAGTCCGCGGTGGTCACGTTCGCCATCTTCACCGCACTCGGGCTAGGGCTCGCCTTACCGTATCTTCTTCTGGCTTTCCAGCCGGCCTGGACGCGGCTGCTGCCTCGGCCGGGCGCCTGGATGGAGGTGCTCAAGCAAGCCACCGCGGTTCCCATCTTCGCCACAGTGATCTGGATGGTCTGGCTGTTTGCGCAATCTGCCGGCATCAACGCCCTGGCGGGACTCTTGCTGGCGTTTCTGCTGCTGGCCGTGGCCGGATGGGTCCTGGGTCGCTGGCCTGCGCGGAGGGCATCGACGGCGTGGGCTCTTCTGCTGCTGGTGCTGGCGATTGCGGTGCCAGTCTACGCCGTGCGCGCGCTGGGCGCGAAAGTGCCTGCTTCCGCGGCTGCAGCCTCGACACAATGGGAACCGTGGACACCGGAGCTGGTCGCAAAATACCAGGCGGCGGGCCATCCCGTGTTTGTCGATTTCACCGCGAGCTGGTGCCTGAGCTGCCAGGTGAATGAGCGCGTGGTGCTGCGCCGCGCCGATGTGGAAAGCAGGTTGCGCAACAGCCAGGTCGCATTGGTCCGTGCAGACTGGACCGGGCATGATGAAGCGATTGCTCAGACACTAACGGCTCTGGGGCGCAGCGGCGTCCCTACCTATGCTCTGTATCCGGGGTCCGCGGGAGCGGAACCGAAGTTGCTGCCAGAAGTGCTGACGCCCAATGTGGTCTTCGCAGCGCTCGACGGCCTCGCGCCTCAGAAAGCGCAGGCCGGGGTCGTGTCCAGTCCGCACCGTCAGTAGAACGAAGGGAAGTTTATGCAGATACCGCATTCGATTGTTGCAGGTCTTTTGCTATCGGGATGTTTGACAGGGCGGGCCTTCGCGGCACAGGAGCCCGGTCACCTGCCCGAGGCTAGCGCCCCTCCACCTACCGCCGCCGCCGCGCAGTCGGACCATCCAGACCCGACGGAAGCGAAACAGAACGTCGTCCATGCCGGGGATATCCAGGGCGCCACGAGGGAAGCGGAGAAGTGGTTGAAACTGGTGGACGCTGGCCAATACGACGAGAGTTGGAAGACCTTCGCCCCTTCTGTCCGCAAGCAGGTCTCGCAAGGGGATTGGAATACAAAGATCAGCGCGACCCGGGGTTCTTTCGGCGCGCTTGAAAGCCGCAAGCTCCAAAAGGCAGACTACAAGACAACCCTGCCCGGCGCGCCGGATGGAGAGTACGTCGTCCTTGAGTATGCCAGCAGCTTCGCCCACAAAGCCTCCACTGTCGAAACGGTCATCGTTCAGAAGGAAGACAGTGCATGGCGCGTTGCGGGCTACTTCATGCGATGAACAGTATGACGTAGCCACCGCCGGCTGTTCTCGAAATCGGTATGCATCTCTGGACAAAGCAAAGCGTGTTCGGCTTGTTTCGCACCTAGTAGATCCGAAAGGCTGTCATTACGCTAGCAATCGCCGCCTCCCATCGTGCTCTCCGTTACGCGCATGCCCTTTCAAGTACTACGGTTTGAGCCGCAACATCGACAGGGCACTTCTATTTCAAATCCTTTCCCGGCCTGCAGTCTGCGTGCATGAAGCGAGCATTACTCGCAAATTCTGATCTTGACCAGGATCACATTCTTGTCGGTGAAGTCTGTCACCGCCGCGATGATGCTTCCGTGGGAGTCCTCGGTTAGGGCGCTCACGGCCGCGTCGTGGGAGAAGCCTGGAAGCAGGTGGGAAACATCGGTCCAGGTTTCGCCGTTGTCATGGCTTATAGCGAGATACGGCCTACCGGTGCTTTTATCGAAGCCAGCGATGAGGGGCGTGGAAGGAGACCGCGATGGGAAAAGAATGTGGTGGATGTATGGGTAGTGGGGACCTGAGGTGATCTTGAAGGCGTAGTAGAAGCTGTGGCCCTCATCGACGCTGCGCAGTACGGCACCCTCGGCGCCGGCGAGCACGACTTCGCTGCCGGGCTGGAACTTGATGGCGGTAACGTTGCGGTTTTCAAGGTCAGGAGACTGGACGGGTTTGAGGTCCTCTCCGGGCAGCCAATGCAGCTTGTCTGGCGCGAGGGTGCCACGGTCGATGTAGGCCCGGTCGAGCGGGCATTCGCCGCCCTGGAGGACGGTGGAACGAGAGATCGCAAAGGTCGAAAGGGTGCAATTGCCCGCGCCCAGGAATCCGGAAAGGACACGCCAGTCGTCGCCCCAGTTCGGCGAGACCAGCAGGTTGCGGCCCGCGCCGGCGTTCACGAAAAGTAGGTTTCCCTTGCGGATCAGCTCGTCGGGCCAGATGTATTGGCAATAGCCACTGTGACATTCCTTCAAGCCCTTGTCGACAGGGTGGAAGGACGCGCCGTGATTGGTAGACTGGACCACAGAATGCTCCAGCGGCTGTCCTTCCGGAACGTCGACGGTCTGTACGAGGACGTAAAGGGCGTCCGGGTAGGCGACGAGGTTGCTGATAAAACGGCCCTCGTAGATCTCCTTGAGCGGTGAGTCTCCCCGGAGATGCGGGGTGCGGAAGACTTCACCGTCAGGTGACGAGACGTAGGCGTACTCGCGGTCGAACGCGAGCCGTGCGTCGTGCCCGACCGACGCTTCCTTGTGAAACGAGAACTGCCGGAGAGGAGTGACGGCAACCTGGGACCAGGCCAGCATGGGAAACAGGGCGACGGCGGAGAGCAGGTGACGCAGCTTCATAAACGCCTCCATCCCCGGAAAACATATTGGCGTGCTCCGAGGGCGAACCCACTCTACTCCTCCGCTCGCGTTCCTTGAAGCCAAAATCTGCAACGTATCGAAAGAAAGTTCAGCGCCTTTCAGACCGGCGAGCAGGCGTGCCAATCCGAAGGCTTTGCGGCCTCCCATCAGCTTTCATCGGTGCAGGAGCCATCAACGCTCTTCGACAACCGGCAGTTCGATGGAGCTCGCCTGGCCGGGTGCGTGGTAGACGCGCTGTTCCGCCTTGCGATAATCGGCTGGTTTGGCCCAGAAGATGTTCGGCACGAAAGTCTGCGGATTGCGGTCGTACAACGGGAACCAGCTCGACTGGACCTGCACCATGACGCGATGTCCCGGCAGGAAGACGTGGTTCGCCGTAGGCAGGGTAAAGCGGTAGGGAAGGGGCTGGTTGGCAGCTATGGCGGCAGGTTTGTCGAGGCTTTCGCGATAGCGTCCGCGGAAAATATCCGCCGAGATCATCAACTGGTAGCCGCCCAGCTCCGGCTGGTCTGCTACCTGGTCGGGATAGACATCAATAACCTTTACCACCCAGTCGGAATCGGTGCCGCTGGTGGACGCGACCAGGTTCGCGACTGGCTGTCCGCTGATCTTTAACGGCTTGGTCAGCACATCGGAGACGAAGGACACCACGTCCGGCCGGCCCGAGGCCTCGCGCTGATCATCCACCAGCCACTGTGACCAGGTCATGCCATTTGTGTAGCCGATGGGCTGGATAGGCCGCGCGCGAAAGGGCACCGGCTTGGCCGGATCGGACACATACTCATCGAAAGCCGCAGCAGTCTGCTTTGGCGCGTCGAAGCTCAGCTTGGAGCCCGCGGTCAGATACAAAGGCGTGGCGTGGATGGCACACCCTGCCGCGCAGCCGGCCGGCCACGAAGGCAGTGTCTCCCAGCGGTTCGTGCCGGTCTCAAAGGCGTACACGGGCGCGATGTGCGACTGCGGTGCTCCGTCCTTGAGATACTTCGCCAGGAAAGGCCGCAAGATTTCCTGCCGGAAGTACATGCCTGTGTCGCTGTTGAATCTCAGTACGCCAAGCGTGCTACCGTCGCCGATCTCCTGCCCGTGGTGCCATGGACCTATCGCCAGATACAGGTTGTTTTCTGTGTCCTTGGGCTTGACGGCCTTATAGACTGCAGGCGCCCCATAGATATCTTCCTGGTCCCACAGGCTATCGACCAGCATGGTGGGTACTTTCAATGGCTGCGCAGCGAGGATTTTGTCCATCGCCTGGTCTTGCCAGAAGGCGTCATAGCTGGGGTGATCGAGGACCTTACGCCAGAAGCCGAGCTGCTCCAGTCCGTGCCGGCGTCCCAGCTCGCCGGCGGAACCGGCATCCATGAAAACGTCGTAGTCGTCGAAGTGACCCGTCCACCAGCCCGCCGCGTTGGCACGCGTGGCCTCCTGCTCGTAGATGTACGACATGTTCTGTTCCCGGAAGGCGCCGTTGTGGAACCAGTCATCGCCCATCCAGCCGTCCACCATCGGGTTCATGGGTACGGCTACCTTGAGCGCGGGATGCGGATTCACCAGCGCCGTCAGCGACAGATAGCCGTCATAAGAGATGCCGAGAATGCCGACTTTCCCATTGCTCTCCGGGACATTCTTCACCAGCCAGTCAATGGTGTCGTAGGTGTCGGTCGATTCATCCACCGGCGTTGAATTCAAGGGCCCGCGCATGGGGCGGTTCATGACGTAATCGCCCTCAGAGCCGTACTTACCGCGGATGTCCTGCACCACGCGTATGTAGCCGTCTTCGACGATAACGTCGGTTGCGTTGTCGTAGCCGCTCAGGATGGGCCCCAGGTGCGTACTCTGAGCGTGGCTGGTGAGCTCGGTCGCGTTATAGGGCGTGCGCGTGAGTAGCATTCCGGCTCCATGAGCTCCTTTCGGCACAAGCACCACCGTGTGCAGCTTTACCCCGTCGCGCATCGGGATCATCACATCGCGGCGCACGTAATCGAAGCTGCTGGTGCTGGGCTCGAGATGCGCGGGAGTCTCGCTGGGCAGCGCCGGATATTGTGGAGGCGCAGGCGTTGCTGTCTGCGCTGTAATCCGGGGGGCGGAGGAGAAGGCTGACAAAGCGATGGCGGTCAAAATCAGGGTGCGCGGGGTAGCGAAGTGGGGCATGGGTTCTCTTTGCGCGAGGCCCGCTCATCAGGGCGGATTCGCTGGTTTTATGAAAGTTGCAGTTTCCGGACGCTAACACACGAGCCCCGCTCCAGCAACTCACGCGACGCCGCCGCCTTCCCGAAGCTCTCCTATAATGCGGCCATGTCACAGAGTTGGAACCCTGCGGAGTATGCGCGCCACGGACGATTCGTTGCCGATCTGGCGGAGGGTGTGTTCGCGCTGCTTGGCCCGAAAGCAGGCGAGAAGATTCTCGATCTCGGCTGCGGTGACGGAGCGCTCACGGAACGGATCGTCGAGGCAGGAGCAGATGTGGTCGCTGTCGACAGCTCGGCAGAGATGATCGAAGCTGCGCGCCTTCGCGGGCTCAATGCTCACGTGGTAAATGGGGATGCGCTGCCGTTCTCAGCGGAGTTCGATGCGGTCTTCTCGAACGCCGCGCTTCACTGGATGCTGGACCAGGGTGCGGTGCTTGCAGGAGTGCGGCGGGCCCTGGTTCCCGGCGGACGGTTTGCGGCAGAAATGGGCGGCCACGGAAACATCGCTGCTATCCGGGTAGCCTTGCGCGCCGCCTCTGTTCCGTATGGGATTGATTCCGAGAGCGCCGGTTCCAATGTCTTCTATTCGCCGGAGGAATACGCGGCCCTGCTTGAGGGTCTTGGTTTTAGCGTCGAGCAGATGCAGCTCGTCCCCCGGCCAACATTGCTGCCCGGCGGCATCGGAGCATGGATCCAGACCTTCCGGCGCGGCCTGCTCGACCAGATTCCTCCAGCGGCCCGCGACAACTTGATTGAGGAAGTCACATCGCTCCTCCAGCCCATACTTGCTGACCGGGCGGGCCGTTGGCATGCAGATTATGTCCGGTTGCGGTTTCTGGCCCGTATCTGAAAATGCGCAACGGACCTGCGCGTCAACGCGCTACCGTTAACGTGATCGCTGCACTTTCTGTGACGCGCTGCCCGGCTTGCGGCGTCTGCCCCAAAACGGTTCCTGGCAACACTGGCATTTGCGGCGCTTGCCCCGGCTGCATCGAGACGGCGGGGATCGTCACATCCCGGAATTCCAGCGGCTGGAGATGCAGCCCCGCGCGCGTTATAGCTGCGGCGGCAGCGCGCGCATTCTGCCCGGTGAGATCCGGCATTACGAAAGCCATGCCCTGCGCGGGTGCGGGCGCACTTAACAGGATGCTTATCTCCGGCCCTTCCATCCTCTTCGCATCTGGAGACGGATCCTGCGCTATGACGGTGTTTGCAGGTTGCGCCGCATAC
Source organism: uncultured Acidobacteriaceae bacterium (assembly GCA_963767705.1). GTDB lineage: Bacteria > Acidobacteriota > Terriglobia > Terriglobales > Acidobacteriaceae > CAWCJL01. The sequence goes on from CAVYEO010000001.1 coordinate 731,961, forward strand.
GGCATGGAAACGGTGGCGCTGAGCGCAAGGCCCGCACGGCGCACCTCCAGCGCTGCGACCCGTTCCTGCAAACCCACCAGTTGCGGCACTGCGCCCTTCTGCGGGCCCAGGCTTTCGGTCACGCGCACATGCGAGCCCCGCCGCACCTCCGTACCCGCGAGCGGGTATTGGGTCAACACTTTTCCAGCAACGATTGCATCGCTATAGAAGCGTCCGTCGACGCTCAGCGTCAGCTCACGACCAGAGGCCTTTGCGGTGGCCGCGGCTTCCGGCAACCCGCTCAAATCCGGCATCGCCGTCTGGGCGCCGTGGATGGCGAAGCGCATGGTGAGGACGGCGGAAACCAGCGCCACCACGATAAACACCAGGACCACAGTGGCGGATTGCAAGAAGCGGCGGAAGGGGCTAGCTCCACCTACCGGGCTGGCCACCCCGCTTTGCGCCGCCCCGTTGCTGCTGCGCGTCATGCGTGGCGTCCCTCAAGGGACCGGCGCTCGTGCCGGTTGTCGGTCGCCGGCTCCGGATGGATCAGCACCCGGTACACCTGCGGGCACGCGATCTTGAAGCGGTCTTCCAGTGACGTGATCGCGTCGTGCACGCGGTGCATGGGCAAGTCGTCCGGCAGGGTGCAGTGGCAGGAGACGTGGATGCGGTCCGCCACGCGTCCCACCACGACGTCATGGATGTCCACGATGCCCGGCAGTTCGGCCGCGGCTTCCCGCAACTCCCGCTCCAGGCTGCGATCTTCCTGCAAACTGAGCGGCCGCTCGATGGTTGCGGGCTCGCTCTCGATGTGGGTCAGCACGGAGCGTATCTCCGGCAGTTCTTGCCGCATCTGTGCTTCCACATCGCACACAAAATCGTGTGCGGCGATCAACGCCATCGTCTCCGGAACTTCCAGATGCTGCTCCACATGCAGACCGTCGCGGAATGACTGCACGCTCACGTCGTGAAGCACGACGTTGTTGCGCGAGGCAACGGCGCGGATCTTGTCGAAGATGCTTTCCGCGGACCCTTCGCGCGGTACAGTGCGCACCACCACGTCGGTATTCGGCAGAATGCGTTTCACCGCCGCTGTGATTTTCTGCACCAGCGCCTCGGTGTGCTGAAACGTGACGGTACGCGGCACAGCCACGGCAAGGTCGGCAAAGTAGCCGCTGCCGGCCCGCCGCACCCGCACCTGCTCTACCGAGAGCACACCCGCGGTGCGCGCGGCTGTTTCAAAGATCCGGCGCCGCACCCCGGTGGGAGCTGCATCCAGGAGCGCTTCAACAGTTTGCCGGGCCAGATTCCAACTGAAGCGAAGGATCAGCAATGAGACGAGGATGGCAGCGGCAGGGTCAGCATAACGCAACCAGCCGAGGCCGTAATGCACGCCTATATTGGACGCCGCCAGCCCCAGCATGACGGCAAGGCTGGTCCAGATGTCGGAGGAGAAATGAAGCGCATCGGCTTCCAACGCCTGGCTGCCGGAGCGCTCAGCCACGCGCTTCAGCTTGCGCGAGCGCCAAAGATCAACGGTGACGGAGAGCAGCAGCACGGCGAAGGGCCAAACCGAAAATGCGAGCGCCACCGGATGCACGAAGATCCGCAGGATGGCTTCGGTTACGATCCAAACACAGGAGACCGCCATCAGAAACGTTTCCGTAAATGCGGACAGGTTCTCAATCTTGCCGTGTCCGTAGGGATGGCCCTCGTCGGCCGGTTTGTCGGACAAGCGCACTGAGAAAAAAGTCAAGGTGGCGCCCAGCAGGTCCAGGCCCGAATGCGCCGCCTCCGACAGCATGCCCAGGCTCCCGGTCAGCACGCCGGTGAGGAGCTTCAGCGCAGTCATAAGGCAGGCCGCCAGCACAGACATGCGTGCGGCGGACCGTTTTTCCGCGGCCATGGCAGGGGTGCCCGCTGCCGCCGCAACGGTCTCCGGCAGTGCTGGCTCGGGCACCGGGCGGCGTCTTGCGGCCGAAGAGTCGCGGGCCTCCGTAGCGCGGACCATAGCGTTCAGCCTACACGCGGAGCGACGACCACGGCTAGAGCTTTACGGCCCGGTATAGTCCGGCAATCCCAAAGGTGTACGGCGTCCAGGTGGCTTGCGCAAAGCCCGCCGCCTTCAGCATTTTCAGCATCTCCTCCGGGGACGGGAAGCGCTCGACCGAAGAAGGCAGGTAGGTATACGGTCCGGTCACCCCGGAAATCAGGCGACCAAGGCGGGGGAGCACGTGCCGGAAGTAGAAGGCATAGAAGCGGCCAAGCCATCCACCCGGCTCGCTGAAGTCCAGGATGCCGAGCTCGCCGCCCGTTCGGAGAACACGGTGGAACTCCCGCAACCCCATTTCGTAATTGACAAGGTTACGAAATCCGAATGCAGTGGTCAGCAGGTCCACCGATCCCGGGCCGAGCGGCAGATGCAAGGCATCCGCTTGTATGGCGATGGCCCCGCGCGGCTCGAATTTGCGCGCTCCGCGCAGGAGCATCTCGCGGGCGAAATCGATGGCCAGCACCGGCCGGCTCCCTTGCGGACGCCGCTTCAACAGCGCCATAGTCATGTCGCCCGTGCCGCAGCACACATCCACGATCTGAGCCTCAGCGCGCCGCAATATTGCGCGGAAGCGGCGCGCTGTGCGCCACCACCAGAAGCGATCGATATTCAATGACAGCACATGGTTGAGCGTGTCGTATCGCGGCGCAATCGCGTCAAACATGGCCTCGACTGCCTTGGCCGCCCCCTGCTCGCCAACGGCGCCAGCCGGCATTGCCCCGCGCGCCGGCATCACCGGGCACCTTCCGCCAGCGCCCAGCCAATCGCATCGCTCAACTCAATATCTGTGACATCATCTGTCACAAAAGCATCGCCGATGCCGCGCAAGAGTACATAGCGCCGCACGCCGCTCCGGTTCTTCTTGTCTCCAGACATTGCACGGAGCAACTGCTCCGGCTGGATCTTTTCCGAAATGACCGGCACGCCAAAGGCACGCACAGTGGCGATGGCGCGCTCTGCGTCCGCGCTTCGGAGCAGCCCGCGCTTCTGGCTGATTCGCAAAGCCACCAGCATGCCCCAACCTACGGCTTCGCCGTGCAGCACCCCGGTATAGCCGGTGACCGCTTCCAGCGCGTGCCCGGCTGTGTGTCCAAAGTTCAGGATCATGCGCAGTCCGTTTTCGTGTTCATCCGCGCTTACTACTTCGGCCTTCACGCGCACGGAAGCCGCTAACACATGGGTCAGCGCTTCTTCGCCGCGTGCCTCGGACACTGTCAGGAGTGCTCCGCGTTGCTTTTCCATGAACGCAAACAGCGCAGGATCGCGGATCAGCCCTGCCTTCAGACTTTCAAAGAAGCCGGCCCGCACCTCGCGCTCCGGCAACGTGCGCAGCACCGCTGTATCGGCCACAACCAGCCGTGGAGGGTGGAAGGCTCCGACCAAATTCTTGCCCGCGCGGAGATTTACCCCTGTCTTGCCGCCGATCGAAGAATCCACTTGCGCCAGCACCGTCGTGGGCGCCTGCACGTAGTCAATGCCCCGCATATACGCCGCCGCCACGAAGCCTGTGATGTCGCCGATGACACCGCCTCCCAGCGCGATCAGCACGGACCCACGATCCGCCCCGGCCGCCGCCAACTCTTCCCATAGCCGCTCTACCGTGCTCAGGCGTTTATGCTCTTCGCCTGCCGGCACCAGCAGCACCGGCGGCATGGCGCGGCGCTCGAACGCCTGGCGCAACTGCTCGCCCCACAACCCCCAGATCCCCGGCGAGGTTACCACGAAATAAGAGCGCGGTTCCGTGCCGAAGACGTGATCGAGCCGCTGTGCCAGCGTGGGTAGCAGTCCGGAGCCAAGCAGTACATCATAGCTTGCGGAATCAGTTCGTACGGGGATGGTCTGCACGCTCCGTTCATCGTATCGCACCCCTTCTGCGCTCTCACCGACCGAAGCTGACCCTAATGGCAGGGTGCGGGCCGCCATTGAAGCGAATCCCGAGCTGGTGCCGGACGCACAGAGATGCCCATGGACGGCTACTCCAGGCCACCCTCCACGCGGTGGTAGCCTCGAAGTATGGTCATGCTTATGCCGAGCGGCGGACTTCAGACCGACTTCATCGTGATGGGCGCGGGTATCGCTGGGCTCCGCGCCGCGATCGATCTCGCGAAGGCTGGCCGCGTCCTTGTCGTCACCAAGGAACAGCTTGGCGAATCGAACACGCAGTACGCCCAGGGCGGCATCGCCGTAGCCATCAGTGGCGACGAGGATGTCGCACTTCACCTCGAAGACACCATTGCCGCCGGCGACGGACTTGTCGATCCCGTTGCGGCTCGCGTGCTGGTCGAAGAAGGGCCGGCGCGCGTGGAAGAACTGCTTGCCTGGGGTACCGGCTTCGATCGCTACACTGCCGGGGACCGTCGCGGTGAGCTCATGCTGACGCGGGAAGGCGCGCACAGCCGAAACCGCATCCTGCACGCCAATGGTGACGCCACTGGCCGCGAGATCGGCCGCGCCCTCCTTGCGCATGCTCGCGCTACCCCCGGCATCACCCTCGCGGAATGGACCATTGCCATCGAACTCCTGGTCGAGGATGGCCGCGTCGCCGGTGTCGTTCTGCTGGATGAGGAAGGGAACCGCACCACCGTCCGCGCCCGTGCCGTGCTGCTGGCGAGCGGCGGTGCCGGCCAAGTGTACAGCGATACCACCAACCCGCCCGTGGCCACTGGCGACGGCATTGCGCTCGCCATCGCGGCCGGGGCCGAGGTGGCGGACATGGAATTTTATCAGTTCCATCCCACGGCCCTCAGCCTGCCCGGCGTGCCGCGCTTTCTGCTATCCGAAGCCCTGCGCGGCGAGGGCGCCTACCTTCGGAACGCAAGCGGCGATCGCTTTATGGAGCGCTACCACCCGTTGCTCGAACTCGCGCCGCGCGATGTCGTAGCTCGCGCCATTACGCGTGAAGGCTTCGGCAGCCGCCCCGGCGAACTCCTGCCGGTGTACCTCGACATGCGCCACGTCGCTGGCATCGACCTGGTGCAGCGCTTTCCCGGCATTTCCGGCTTTCTTCGCCAGCATGGCCTCGGTCTCAGTCGCGACCTCATCCCGGTGCGCCCGGCTGCACATTACCTGATGGGTGGCGTATGCACAGACATCGATGCGCGGACCTCGTTGCCGGGACTTTATGCAGCGGGCGAGGTCGCCTGTACCGGCGTCCACGGCGCCAACCGGTTGGCCAGCAACTCGCTGCTGGAAGGGCTCGTCTTCGGCGCGCGTGCTGCTTGCACCATGCGCGAAGAGCCGGATACTGTTTCTGCAGGAACGCAGACCACGCAGGGAAAGCTCACAGCTTTCCCAGAGATCGAGCCGTACATCGCGCGCCTGCAACAGAACATGTGGCTGCATGCCGGCCTGCTGCGCGACCGCGAGCTGCTTACCAACGCTGATTGGGGCGAACTGCCTGAGAGGGTGCAGGCTGCGGACCCGCGCACCTGGAATCGTCGCGTGCATGAGGCGCGCTCGCTCACTGCTGTGGCAACCGCCATCGTCAAGAGCGCTCTCCAGCGCGAAGAAAGCCGCGGCGCGCATTACCGCAACGATTTTCCCGCCCGCTACGACGCCCGCTACGCCGGCCGGCATTCCCTGCTCAGCGGCGGGCAGGTACGCTTCGGCGCGCTTACCCCTGAGCCCGAGGCGGCAGGGGTTGGGACCGCAACGATACCACGGTAAAGATCGCCAGAATGCCCAGGATAATCCCGAGCGAGATGCCGATCGGGATGGCGATCCAGTGGGCCAGCAGCATCTTTAGCCCCACAAACCCCAGCACCAAAGCCAGCCCATAATGCAGCGCATGAAGACGGCTCAATAGCCCGGAAAGCACGAAAAAGAGCGATCTCAGGCCAAGAATGGCGAAGATATTCGAGGTATAGGCGAGAAATGTATCGTGCGTCACTGCCAAGACCGCAGGTATGGAATCGATGGCGAAGACCAGGTCAGTCAATTCAATGGCCACTATAGCCAGAACCAGCGGTGAATGCCCTTTGCGGAAGCCCAGCCAATGGATTGCAGCTGGAGGCTTTGCCGCGTCGCCGGGCTGCTGACGCACCAAGCGAAAGGCAGCATACAGCAGCAGCGCGCCGAAAATGTACTCGACACCACTGAAATGTTCTAGCAGCGCCACCCCCGCTACGATGAATACCGCCCTCAACAGAATCGCGCCCAGTACACCCCAGTGCAGTGCGCGCCGTTGCGCCGCCGCGTCGAGTGCAAAGCTGCGGAACAGCAGCACAAAGACAAACAGGTTATCGATGGAGAGCGAACCCTCGATGATGTAGCCGGAGAAAAATCCCAGCGCCGGCTGTTTGCCGCGGGACGCGAAGAGGAACCCGGCAAAGCCGAGCGCGAGCGCGAACAGAAACAACGTCCACAGCACGGCGCCACGAAAGGAAAGCGGACGCGCGCGCCGGTCCAACACGAAGATGTCTACCATCAGGAGCGCAGCCACGAGGACGTGAAAGCCGATCCAATAGGAAAGCGGCACCCCAGCGATCATGCGTCCATGCTAGTGGATCGCTTCTGATTGAGAGCAGAGCGGCACTTATCCCTTGACACCCTGCTTGACATACTTGTCCTGAACGCCATTTGGCGCTATGATTCAGCCAGGTGGCATAAATGACTGCAGCAACAATCGCAACCGTTCTAGGCGGCAGGAAGATCCTTCACCGGGAAGTCGGCACTGCTTCCGACCTCGTCAATCTCACCCGGGAAGGACTGCCGGCCGCCATACTCCCGGCGCTCGCCAGCGAGCTCGATATGGATCGTCGCGCCGTTGCCCGCGTGATCGGGATTCCCGAACGGACGCTCAGCCGCCGCCTCAGTTCCCACGCGCGATTTTCCGCCGGGGAGTCTGATCGTATCGTTCGCCTGGCGCGTGTTCTGGCTTTGGCAAATGAAACACTCGGAGACATGGCAAAAGTCTCCCGCTGGCTGCAAACGCCAAACCGTGCCCTGGAGGGCCACACACCTTTCGGACTTCTCGATACCGATACCGGCGTCCAATCTGTGGAAACAGTTCTCGGCCGGATCGCCTACGGCGTTTATAGCTGATGCAGGTGTGGCGGATCTGCAAGCAGAGGTATGCAGCCTATGCGTTTTCCGGCGAAGGCGCCAGGCTCTATGGAGGCCGGTGGAATCCACCGGGAACGCGCATGGTCTATACTTCCTCTTCGCTAGCGTTAGCTGCGATGGAGCTCTTCGTCCATCTTGACCCCAGCGATGCGCCGTCGGATCTGGTCTCTCTGTCCGCGACCTTTCATCACAAAGAACTCGATGTCCATAGGATCGACATGGATCAGCTGCCTGGAGATTGGCGGAGAATCGACCACCCCGTACTACAATCCTTGGGGGCTGCCTGGATCGTTTCCCAATGCTCAGTGGTGCTGGAGGTTCCCTCCGTGGCAATCGAAGGCGAGTGGAATGTGCTGCTGAACCCGGCGCACCCCGGCTTTTCCAAAATGGAGCCCGGCGCCCCAAAACCGTTCCACTTCGACTCACGAATGTTCCAAAGTGCCCGTTGATCTGGTGTTACCGACTCGCCAACGGGCCGCCTTTATTTTGCGTCTAGTAGCCGAATTGTCTCGAGAAAAACAACGCCGGAGATGGTCAGGCTTTTCGCGCTGATCTTGTCCAGCGTGTCTTCCGGCGTATGATGCCAGCCGTCCGGGTGCATCATGTCATGCGGGCCGTAGTCGGCATCGATGATATCCGCGCTGGGGACGTGGCGCATGACGAAGGGCAGGTGATCGTCTTCCTCGGACGAGGATGTCTTGAAAAAGTGGCTCTGGTAGCCGTACTTCTTCGCCGCCTCCTCCACTAGATCCAGCAGCCACGGGGTGGAGTTCCCATCGCGCATGACGTCCAGGTCGCGATCCCCAATCATATCCGCCAGCAGGAAAGCCTTGATCCGCTTGAGCGTGCCGTCGGTCTGCCATTTCGCCGCCAGATGCCGGGTGCCATAGAGAGAATCAGAAGCTGTCCACTGCTTTCCCACCGACTCTTCTCCGTCATCAAACAGCAACCACACGCTATAGCCGTCCAGTGTTTTGCCCCGCAGATGGTTCGCCATCTCGATCAGCAGCCCTGTCGTCGCTGCGCCATCATTCGCACCGATAAACGGGGTATCGCGCAGCCAGTAGTTCGTCTCGTAATGGGTCGCCACTACGATGACGCCATCCTTCTTGCCAGGGAAGCGCACGATGTAATTCCGCATCTGCTGCGGGCCAGCCGGGGTGGATGCGGTGAACTGGTCCACTTCCAGGTTGTCGTGCGCGAACTGCTTTTTCAGAAACGCCTCGGCGCAGACATGGCCGGGCGCGCCGTTGTACCGCGGCCCGCAGGCCACAAACTCCCGCGCATATTCAAGGGCGCGTGCGCCATTGAACTGAGGCAGCGCGGGGGCCGGCGTCGCGGCCCGCACACCCACTCCACCCAGCATCAGCAGGACAATCAGCAACCGTATGGCCAGGCCACGCTTCAGGAAATTCCACATCACGCCGTGCCCTCCCGCGCTCGCCGCCGCGCCGGATGTACCATGTACGCGACACCGATGCCGATCAGGTAAAGCACAATCAGGGGTGCGGCGAAAACGCACATGGTCAAAGGATCCGGCGTGGGCGTAATAATGGCGGCGATCACGAAAATAACGAAGAACGCATATCGGAAGTTCTTCCAAAGCCAGCCATGGCTCACAATGCCGAAGAGCGCCAGGAACATGATCAGGATGGGCAGTTCAAATGTAATGCCCAGTCCCAGAATCACCGTCATGAACAGGTCCGTGTACTCGCCTATGGTTACCATCGGCTTGAACTGTTTGCCATAGCCGAGCAGAAAGTCCAGGGCACGCGGGTACACATATTGAAAACCGAAGTAAGCGCCGGTGAGAAACAATCCAATGGTCGCCGTCATGAATGGCACTACATAGCGCTTCTCGTTTTGGTAAAGCCCCGGCGAGATAAACAGCCATACCTGGTACAGCACAAACGGCGAAGCCAGGATCGCCCCGCCCAGGAAGCTGACCTTCAAGTAGAGGTTGAAGGGTTCGATAGGATTCAGGTAGACCAGCTGCGGATCAAGATGGTGCGCCGACAGGGCCCGGGTGATCGGCTCCTGCATGTAGCCGTAGATGCGTTCGTGAAAACCGTAGGCGAGGAAAAACGCAACCGCCAGATAGATGACAGAGTGGATGAGCCGGCGTCGGAGCTCTTCTAGGTGCTCGATCAGGCTCATGCCCGGCAGCTCGACACGTTCGGTTACCGCGGTGCGTGCGCGGTCTACAAGATCAACCATGGGGAACCGGAGCCGCCTCTCCACCCGGGCCGTACACTTCAGCAGCCGCGGAGGTCTGCGACTCGTCGCTGTCTTTCGCGCCTTGCGCGCGAACCTCGGCCAGCATTTCTTCAAGCGTCGGCGTCCGTTCCTGCGGTGGGACCGGCGATGGTTGCGTGTACCGGTTAGGCGGCTGGGCGCTCACCGGCGTTCCGGTTGAGGGCGGCTGAATCGTTGGCGGCAGGATGGTATGCGTGCTCTCTTCATTCCGGGCGGCCACGGCCGTGTCCACTCCATCGGAGCTCACCAGATCGGAATCCGGCACATCCACGCCCGTGGCGGCGACCACCGTCTCCTCCGCCGAGATCGCTACCGGGGTAGCTGGCGCGGGTGTAGCTGCTTGCGTCGTCAACTGCTTTTGCCGCTCCGTCTGCTCGGCTACCCGCAACTCTTCCTCGATCTGCAGCTTGAAGTCGTTTGAAGCGCGGCGGAATTCAAACAGCAGCTTGCCCAATTGACGGCTGATCTCCGGCAACTTCTTCGGCCCAAAGACGATCAGCGCAATCACCACCAGAAACAGCGTGTCCGGGATGCTGAAGGACGCTCGCTGTACCCCCGATGGGAGATGCTGCACGGCGCAGAAGCCGCCGATCCATAATGCGTGAGGCAGGTGCATTGCTCTCCCAGAAGTGCTCTCTTATGATACCCGCGGGCTGCGGCGGCTACAAAGTATGCGTTCGGCCGGCCGGGCATAATTCCCGTTTCGGGCGGCTGGTCCCGTCTCCCTTGTTATACGTCCCTGGCTTCCGTTATGGATGTATTACACTGAGTCAGATGCCACAGCGGCTCTGTTCTCGATTCTGAGTCCAGGCGAGTCGCAGACGCATCTTTATTACAGGGTTGCAACATCCCCGCGGATTGGGTGGCTGCCTTCTGGCTGCCACAGCGAACCCGCTGCAGCCGGCATTTGCTTTCAACATCCCCGTTCGGCGCCCAAAGCAGCCGGACTGAAGGCGGAAGACGTGAGTCTTGTACTGGAAGAAGAAGTTGTTGCGCCCGCGCGTGCGGATAAAATCCCCGCGTCTGTAGCGGTTGTGAGCACCTCGACCGAAGCCGCACTTGAAACCTGCTCACTCGAAAACTACCTTACCCTCCCCGATCACAGTGCGGACGATCGCATCGCTGCTGCTCGGGACAAACTGGGCGCCACCACCGTCCTGCTCGGCCACCACTACCAGCGCGACGAAGTCATCCGCTTTGCCGACTACACCGGCGACTCCTACAAGCTCTCGAAAATTGCTGCAGAGACCGAGGCTCGCTATGTCCTCTTCTGCGGCGTCCATTTCATGGCGGAAAGCGCGGATGTCCTCGGTAACGCCGGCCAGCAGGTCATCCTGCCCGACCTCCACGCCGGCTGCTCCATGGCGGACATGGCTGAGATTGGTCAAGTCGAAGACTGCTGGGACTCGCTGATGCGCGCTGGGCTCACCCCGGAGACGCTGTTGCCGCTTACCTATATGAACTCGACCGCCGCCATCAAGGCCTTCTGCGGCGAGCGGGGCGGCCTGGTCTGCACGTCGTCCAACGCGCGTGCCGCCTTTGAATGGGCCTTCGCGCGCCGCGAGAAGATCCTCTTTCTCCCCGACCAGCACCTTGGCCGCAACACGGCCTTTGCCATGGGCATCCCGCTTTCCGAAATGGTCGTGTGGGATCCCTTCCAGATCAACGGCGGCATCACCCCGGACCGCCTCCGCGCTGCCAAAGTCATCCTCTGGAAAGGACACTGCTCCGTTCACCAGCGCTTCCTGCCCAGCCATGTGGACCAGGTCCGGGCGAAGTACCCGGGCATCCAGGTTATCGTGCATCCGGAATGCCGCTGGGAGGTGTGCCAGAAGGCCGACGCCCTCGGCTCCACCGAGCGCCTGATCCAGCTAGTCGACCAAGCGCCGGAGGGCAGCTCCTTCGCCATCGGCACGGAGATCCACCTGGTGAACCGGCTGGCCAAGGAGTACGCCAGCAAGGGCAAGAAGATCATCACGCTCGACGACACCGGCTGCCTGTGCACCACCATGTACCGCATCTCGCCGCAGCATCTCGCCTGGGCGCTGGAAAACCTGGTCGAAGGCCGCGTGGTCAACCAGATCAAAGTCAAGGATGACGTCAAGCACTGGGCGCGCATCGCGCTCGATCGGATGCTGGAGATCAAGGCCTGAGGGGGTACCCCCTCCCCCATCGGGTTGGGTATTTGTTATCTAAGTTACTTGTTTTCTGTTAATTAGCGAGAGGATTTCGCCGTAAATACTTGAGCCGCTTGGATTTACTCACAAATTCCTTCCCATCAACGACTTAGGGCTGCTCCCGGAGGAGCGGCCCCTTGTAATTCTCTGCGCATTCTTCGATCCCTATTTCCAGTGTGGCAGGTTTCGCGAATAAGTACGCCACCGTTTCTGTGGAAAAGACAAACTCGCTAGACGAGCATAAGGGAAGACAGTCGGCGTTTTGCGCCGAGCCCACCCTTCGGCTTCGCTCAGGGCAGGCACTTTGCACGGGAGTGAGGGTGAGGAGCCGCGCAAAGGATGGGACACCCGGGATTTGGCTGAGGTGAAGGAAATCTCTTGCGGAGGCTTAGACTGTGGGTATGCGTACCTTTTCCCTCGACGAAGCCCAGTCCCTCCTGCCCGTGCTGGAGTCGCTGCTGACGCGCGCCATCGAGGGCAAAGCGGAAGCCGAGCGGCTGGACGGCGAAATGCAGGGGCTCCGCCAGCGCATCTTTCTTCACGGAGGCATTCTGGTGGACGTTGCCGCGGTCCAGCGCAACCGTAAAGGCTTGGAAGCCGCCATCCAGCGCGCCAAGGACTCGGTTGAGGAGATCGATGCGATCGGCGTCCAGGTGAAAGATCTCGACACCGGCCTGCTCGACTTTCCCACCGAAATCGACGGCGAGATCGTGCTGCTCTGCTGGAAGAAGGGCGAGACCAGCATCGACTACTGGCACACGGTAGACGCCGGCTTCCGCGGCCGCCAACCGCTGGATGACCGCTTCCGAAAGAAGTCGCCAGAGCGGCCCAACTAGGTTGGGCTCTCTTAAATTTCACAATTCTTGTCCTGTTGTGCTTCGTGGTCACGTAAGTAACGGGTTATTAGAAAGCTGCGTGTCTACAGTGCTTGTTTCGAAAATGAAGGAGGCGTGCATCTTAGTCCAGTCGTATACGGTGGTTGCATGCCGCTAGAGAAAAGTACCCGAAATGCGATAGGCATTGTAGCTTTAGGGTTTATTCCTCTCCTGTATACGACTTTTCGCTATTACCAGCACAATTGGAAGCCGCTGACTTTCCCGATTATGCTCAAAGTGGGATCTATTCAGATCCTGACTTCATCACTGACATCAATGGAACGTACGATGTCTGGCTTGCTTTTGATCCTATGGCTGACATGAGCCGGGAGAACTGCCTTATCGGTGTGGATTTTCCCCGAGGCTCATGTGAGAACCGCGAGGCGCTGCTCAATGTGGAGTGGAGCGCTAAACGGAATGGTCAAAGCATCGTTGGCCCTGAGCTTTATCGGCCGGGGTGGATCTCAGGTAGCGGGGAGCTGAAAACGCATCTCGGCAGATTCGAAGGTCAACGCGGCTGTACTGAGGCGATCAACCTCGGCATTTTTTTAGACGGTGGGGAACTCAACAGCGCCCACCCTCGTCTGGTAGTTGAGGCAGCAACAATCTATTGGGAAAAATGGATCATCTTAAGCCAGTTTGCATGGCTGGTCGGGATTGGATCAACGTTGATCGCCCTTTTTGTTTTCGTCCATGGACTCCTTAGACGCCGGAGATCACGTTCCTCTGCGACGAGCACAGCATAGCCAGTAAATTACTGGCAGCCCAGACCCGGCTTGCTCCCCGTATAGTTTCTGGATCAGACCAGCGTATCCATCTGGCTCTGGGGAGGCCCAATCTGCTGATCATAAGGAGGGCCTGATTCTGGCACACTCAATTCCAGCACAGCTCATAGACCACAGAGCCCGGCCGCACTCTGGACATGTGCTCCGCATGCTTCTATGCTAGCCACATGTCGAAGATGATCCAGATCAGAGATGTTCCCGACCAGTTGCATGGCACGCTCAAAGCCCGCGCCGCGCGCGAGGGCATGAGCCTGTCGGACTTCTTAAGAAGAGAACTGGAGCATGCGGCGGAACGCCCCACCATGCGCGAATGGTTGGAGAAAACGCAGCATACAGCGCCTCTGAAATCCAAGCGCAGCAGTGCACAGGTAGTGCGCGAATTGCGGGATGCGCATTGATTATTCTGGATGCGTCCGTGGTGGTTGAGCTCATCACAAACGGGCCCTTGGCTGATCCACTCAGGCGCGCTCTTTCCAAGCGTACCGACGCTTTTCTCGTGCCGTATCTGCTGGATGTTGAAGTCATGAGCGCGCTCCGCAGCATGGCGGCAAGTCGCCGCCTCGATCCGCATACCAGTGCACAGATGATTGCGTCCCTTCAGGCGCTCCCGGCGGAGCGCTACCCGCACATCCCGTTGCTCCCTCGCATCTGGGAACTGAGACACAACTTCACCGCCTACGACGCGACCTACCTTGCTCTCGCAGAAGCGACTGACTCCGTCCTCTATACCTGTGACGCGAAGCTGAGCAAGGGACATCGGGCAGAGGTGGTAGTTTTTGCGACCTGACTCTGATATCCGAGCGGGCGCTAGCGATAAGCCATCGGTAGATGCACTGCTTCACGAGGAAGGGCAGTCATGAGCGTTGCATCAACTTTCCTTGGTGCCCTTTACGGGATAGCCGACAAGGAGTTACGCCTAGGGCTGCCATGAAATGATCCGGAGGACAATAGTGTCAGGTATGTCTTTATCTCTGCATTTCCCACAGTTCTCAGACGAATTGAAGCAGCTCCTTTTACAAGCCAAAGAGATGAAACTCGCAGCCCAAGTGGGCGATTTGACGCTTGTGGACAGGTGTCGCTGTGGTGACGACTTCTGCTCGAGCTTCCAAACAGCTCCAAAACCGGTGGGTTCTTGTGGTTCTCAGCATAGAAGTGTGGTAGTGGAACCAACGCGAGGAATGATCATTCTTGATGTAGTTGATGACAAGATCATGCAGGTGGAGGTCCTATATCGGGAAGAGCTCCAGTCAAAGCTATTAGCTCTGCTACCTTGAACCTGATGGAGCAAGCGCGATGAGCTCCTCGTCCGCATCACCTCACCCGCTCCCACGGCTGCGGCACCTTCACGCAGGCCATCCCTGCCGCCTGCGCTGCCTGCACGCCCATCTCCGTATCTTCAAAGACCAGGCATGCCTCTGGACGCACACCCAGCCGCTCGGCCGCCAGTAGAAACGGCTCCGGGTGCGGCTTGCTCCGCGTGTACTCCCCGGCGCACACCAGCGTATCGAACCGGTCCAGCAGGCCCAGCGCGCTGAGGGAGGCCACCACCGACTCACGCGTGCTGCCGGAGACGACGGCAAAGGGAATGTCACCGTGACTGATCTCGATGTGCTCCAGCACCTCGGGCACGGCCTTCAGTTGGGGCAGGATTTCGAAGTACAGAGCCTCCTTGCGTCGCGCCACTTCGTCGACCGGCATCTGGAGTCCTTGCCGCTGGTTCAGCGTGCGGATGATCTCGGCAATCGGCATCCCGCCCCAGGCATAGTGCAGCTCCTCGGGGAAGTCGCAGTTCCATTCGCCCAAGCGCCGCACGCCATGCCCGATAGTGCAGCGGCATGGAATCGGCAATCGTGCCATCGCAATCGAACAAGTAGGCCTGGAATGGCCCAGCGGGCAGCTTCAGCTTCGGTGTGTCGGTTTCCAGGGAAGGCATACGGTTTCGATGTTGCCCCGTGCAGTGCAGATGCAGCGCTGCTGGAAGACACGTGTTAAGTCTTGCCTAGGTTGCCGGTGCAGCGTGCGAGGCTTGTAACGCGGCAATCGGTTCTGTTTTGGGACGCATATAGTCCGGGAACTGCCGGGCCGCTTGAGGCTGCACACGGGGTACTTTGTGAAGGTTCTCCAGGAGCGCTTCCGGAGAGACGGGCAGGGCCGCCAGCAGTGCGCGGGTGTGGGGATGCTGCGGTTGCGCGATGATCTCGCTGGCCTCCGCGCATTCGACCACGCGGCCCTGGTACAGAATCGCTACTCGGTGGCAGAGCTGAAACACCGAAAGAAGATCGTGCGAGATATACACCATGGCAGCAGAGTTGACCGAAGCCATGCGCGCCAGCAGCCGGACGATCTCGGCCTGGGTGATGGGATCGAGCGCGCTGGTCGGCTCGTCGGCAATCAGCAGTCTCGGACCATGCAGCAGCGCGCTCACGATGAGCACGCGCTGCGCTTGCCCCACACTGATCTGGTGTGGACGCCGGCGGAGAAACTCATCGTCGAATGGCAGCTGCACGGAAAGGAGCAGTTCTTCGAGGCGGTCTTGCGCAAGCGGAATGCTCTTTGGGTAATGCGCGTGCCAGGCTTCCTTAAAATGCTCGCGCAGCCGCAGCGAGGGGTTCAATGCGGAAAGGGGGCTTTGAGGAACCAGCGCCAGCGAGCGTCCGCGGAGCTTGCGCCATTCGGAGGCGTTGAGCTCCAACAGCTCCCGGCCGCCGAACCGGATACTCCCGTCCACGTAGCCGCCCTGCCATTTCATCAATCCGAGCAGGCTGTGCACCAGCGTGCTCTTGCCAGCTCCGCTCAGCCCCACCACGCCCAGGATTTCGCCATCTTCGAGCCGAAGGGAAACAGAGTCGAGCACCCGCAGCCTGCCGTAACCGGCCGAAATCTGTGCATCGAGGAGCAGGTTGGAAGGTTTGCGACTCGGGTTCAATGCGAAGAAAGGCGCATCCATTCGATTCTCCAAAACGTTTGTGGGTAGGAAACAGCCGGATCCGCGCCGCTTACGCCTGGGCTCACGGCGGCTAGCGCGTTGCGGTTCACCAGGTAGATGAACGGCTCCTGCTCCCGCACGATCTCCTGAAAGCGGTCGATCGCCTGCTTGCGCGCCTTCTGGTTGGTCGCGGTCGCCTGGACCTGCATCAGCGAATCGATCTCAGCTTCCCACTGCGTCGCTGGGGTGCGCTCTTCGGGATTCCACTGGTGGTTGGGCGAGGAGCTGAGCCAGAGGTTCATTTGCGAGTTAGGGTCCGCATCCACGTTGACTAAACCAAGCAGGCACGCGTCATAGTCGAAAGTCTTGGTAATCCGGCTGATCAGGGCGGGGAAGTCAAGCGTGACCAGGCGCACCTCGATTCCCAGCTTCGCTAAATCCTGCTGCAGGAGCACGGCGATCTTTTCTCGTACCGGATTGCCGGCGTTGGTCAACAAGGAAAACTGCACGGCATGGCCTTGCGCGTCGTATAAGGTTTGGCCTCGCTGCTTGAATCCGGCGCGGGCCAGCAGTTGTTGCGCAGCGCCGAGGTCGAACGGTACGGGCGCGAGTTTCGCATTGAACCACATACGATTCGCAGGTGAGATCGGCCCGCGGGCGGGTATGCCGTGCCCATCGAGTGCGATGCGGACCAGGTCCTGGCGATTGATCGCCATCGAGAGAGCGTTGCGGAAGTCCTGCGAGTGGAACCACTGCTTTTTGTAAGCGGGGAGTGGCGCTGTGTCGGCCTGGTTGAACCAGAGCTGTTCGGAATCGAACGAAGGTCCCAGGTCCAGGACGCCCGAACCGGGTCGGCCGGAGAGAACCCGCATCTGTTCCGGAGAGATGGCATTGATCAGCTGGAGATCGCCGCGCAGGTATTGTGCGAGTTCAAGATCGCGGTTCTGCTGAATTACCAGCCTGACCTGGTCGATATAGGGTAGGCGCTGTCCCTGGGCATCGTGCTTCCAGTAGTAGGGATTCCGCTTGAAGGTGAGGGAACTGCCGCGATCCCAACGCGCCAGGACATAGGGTCCCAGGACGACCGAGCCATTGGGGGTAGCCGTCCCGGCATGCTCGATGGCAATGGCGTCGAAGGCGGCGGCCAGGCCAACCACGTGCTCTGGGAAACGAAAAGTGAGCAGGCCCGGGCCGCTCTGGCGCACCTCCACGCTGGTCTTCAGCGTGCCGAAGCTCTGCGCTTCCGGGGAGTGCGTAGCGGGATCCAACACATGCTGCACGCTCCACATTACATCCGCCGCAGTCAACGGCGAGCCGTCGGAGAATCGCACGCTTTCGCGCAGCCGGAAGGTGATGGATCGCCCATCCGATGAAACCTGCCACGACTTGGCCAGCTCCGGTTCCAGCGCCTGCGTCTTTCGATTGACGCGCAAGAGAACGCCTTGCGTCAGGTAGCGAACGGCTTCCGAAGCTTCGTCTTCCACCAACGCAGGATCGAGTGTGCGAGGCTCAGAGTGCAGCGCCCAGCGAATTTCAGAGGGGGAGGATGCCAGCAGTCTGGGTGAGGTACTGACCGCCAGCAGGAACATGGCTAACGCTTCGCGGAGCCGCATTACCGGCCACCTTTCTCGATAAGGCAAAGCTGGAGCGAGCCCGTCACGAGCACCAATCCCACCAGCGGTGCGAGCTGCACGGTGGCTCCCGTCCAGGCGTTGTAGTGCTCCAAGTCGCGCAGCATTGCACCCCAGGAGGGAAGTGGCTCAGCGGTGCCCAGCCCCAGCAGTCCCAGGTTGACTTCGGCCATCAGGAATGCCGGCACCGTGATCAGGAATTGTGCGCGCAGGGTGGGCCGGAGATTCGGTGCGAGGTGGCGAGTCAACAGACGCAGTTCGCTTGCCCCCTGCGCGCGCATGTGCGTGATCCACTGTGAACGCTTCATGCCCAGCACGGCCCCACACACCACGCGCGCACAGACGGGCCAGCCAAAGCACGCAAGCAACAGATACGTGCCCACGGTCGTCCACAAGGGCGCAATGTCGAGAGGCATGGCGCCGCGCACAATCATCACCAGGAAGATCCAGGGAAGTGCGGTGAGCAGATCGCACGCGCTCAGCAATGTGCCTCGCAGCAGTGGGCCGGAACTGCCCGCAGCCAAGCCTACAGCCGCGGCCACAAACGTCGATGCCAAGGCGGCCCCGCAGGAAAGACCAAGTGAAAGCAGCCCCGCCATGGCCAGGCGCATCAGCCGGTCTCGTCCTAGTGCGTCGGTGCCCAGCGGATGTGCAAGCGAAGCGCCGGCAAGGATGGCGGCACGGTCCTGGTCCGCGGCATGAATCAGATTCCAAATGGTGAGCAGCAAGGAAAACGCGAGTATCGCTGCAAGTACCACTGCCCCAAGCGTACGGAGATGCTTCATACGCGCTGGCCTTCCTTCGCGCCCGATCCGTTGGAGATTGCTCCTGCAAGCGAGACAGCGCCGGCAAAGAAAAGAGTGACGGCCGCAAGCACGGGCAGGTCCCGATTCATGGAAGACTGCCACGCCAATTTGCCGAGTCCCGGTTGATCGAAGACCACCTCCACCGGAACGAGAGCGGCCAAAGCGGTCATCACGGACATGCCGAACAGCGGAACCAGTTGTGGCCAGATCTGCGGTAGCACATACCGAATCAACAGGCGCCGGTTGCTGATGCCATAACCACGAGCAACCGCCACGTGATGTGCCGACCAGGACTGCCGAAGCATGCCGTGGAGGAATCGATACAGGCGACCGACCAGCAGCGCAGTCAAAACCAGAGTCGGACCCCCATGCCCCGCGACAATGCACATCGTGGCAAGTGCGCCAGCCGGGATCGCGAGCATCAGGGAAGTTGAGGCCGTTGCGAGAAAGTCGTAGCCGGCCGCTCCCCTGGCGCTGTAGGGCAGGGCGATGGCGACGGCAAGCATCCAGCTCAGTGGCAGCGAGATGCCGAGCAGCGTAGCGCTTGCAGGGATGCGGCTCCGGAGTATCTCCCAAACCGGGACATCCCAGGTTCGAGAGCGCCCGAAATCAAGGTGGATCCACCGCATGCCGAGCGCGGCGCACGTGCGAAAGACGCTTCCTTGCGCACGCTGCTCAGCCCTGAGATCCTGCTGTACGGATACGCCGTAGCGGCTGTCCAGTTCTCGCTCATCACTGAAGAATCCAGGAGCGCACCGCATCATCAGTGCCGTGGAAAGCGCCGTAAGCACGGCGAGCAGCAGGGCTGTAGCTGCACCCACAGCGAGAGATCGGAAAAGACTTCTGCGTCTTTCAAGCACAACCGGTATCAACCTCTCGCAGCGACAGCCGCAAGGGACAGCTCGCGGTGGAGTCGGACATTGCGTGTGCGTTTTGCTGTACTCACATGCTGATCGGCACACTTGAGCAACTGATCGAGAGAGGCGCCGTCTTCTGGAAACGATGCGAGCCCAAGGCTTGCAGTGATCACGTGCGTGCTACCAAACACGTCGATCGACACTTCCCGGACGGCGGCGCGCAGATCGCGTACCCGGGCCTCCGCTGTCTGTGGGGAAAGTCCGGGCAGCAGCAGGGCGAATTCGTCACCACCGAGGCGGCCAAGGCAATCTCCATCACGGATGATGTCGCGAAAGCGATCCGCCAGCTTGCTGAGGAATCGATTGCCCTCTACCTGGCCGAAGCTCTCATTCACATCGCGAAAGCTGTCCAGATCGCAAACGATCAGACTAAGCGGTGAGTTGGCAGACGCGGAGCGCCCCAGTTCGGCTTCGAGCCGGCTTGAAAACGCGCGTGCGCTCAGGGCCCGCGTCAGAAAGTCAATGGAAGCCTGGCTCTCGGCCAGGTGGTAGCGGATCGCGCTTTCAATGGCGAGCGCTATCTTTTCGCTAACGGCTTGCAGGATACTCAGGTGATCGTTGTTAAAGGCGTCAGCCGGCGTTGCGTACAGCACCAGTACGCCCAGCATCTCACCTTGCGGGTTCTCAAGCGGAACCGCGAGCGCAGAGCGAAGAAGACTGACCTTCGCAGAGTCGTTCAGGTAGCCGGGTTCTACTGAGGGGTTTCCATTGATGATTGGCCGCCGGTTCTGAGCAACCCATCCGGACAGCCCTTCTCCGAGGGGAATGCGCAGAGAAGAGAAGAGTGCGCTATCGGTACCGCGGATAAACTTCGGATGCAGAAAGTCTCCCTGCCGCATATAGACGGCCAGGGTGTCGAATCTGATCAGCTTGCCGAGCCCTTCGGAAAATCTGGAAAGAGTTTCGTCCAGCGAAAGCGATGTGCCGAGGAGCTCCGTAAGTTCGTTGAGGAGCGTCTGTTTCCGAAGGCGGCGGCGACGTCCGTGGCCGATCCAGGGAGGCTGTAGACGACGGGTCCGGATTAACCGAACCGTTCCGCTCGAATCCGGCCCCAGGCTGCTCCCCGCGGCTTACTCGTACGTCCAGGTGAAGAGGCGCGAGGGAGGCCCCTTCTTTGCGCGCCATCGCTTCCAATTCCTTGCAGCGCCGATTGAGTACATCGACTACCCGCGGGTCGAACTGTGATCCGGAAAGTTTCACAACATGCGCCATCGCCTCGTCCAGGGACAATGCACGGCGATACGGCCGGTCTGTCGCA
Source organism: uncultured Acidobacteriaceae bacterium (assembly GCA_963767705.1). Lineage (GTDB taxonomy): Bacteria > Acidobacteriota > Terriglobia > Terriglobales > Acidobacteriaceae > CAWCJL01. The sequence continues at coordinate 752,691 of CAVYEO010000001.1, forward strand.
AGTGCATCCAGGCAATCGACCGCGGTCAGGATGCGCGCGCCAATCGGAATCTGCTCGCCCACGAGACCGTCCGGATATCCCTGCCCATCCCAACGCTCATGGTGCGACCGTACGATGGGCACCACGGGATAAGGAAAATTGACGCGCTGCAATATCTCGGCGCCGACGACCGGATGAATCTTCATCTTCTCGAATTCTTCGGGAGTCAGTTTGCCAGGCTTGTTGATGATGTGTTCAGGAACGGCGAGCTTGCCGATGTCGTGCAGCAGGGCCGCTGCCTTGAGCGCCTCCATTTCCTGCGTATTGAGGCGAAGCTCCTTGCCCAGTTCACAGGCGTACACCCGAACACGGCACAGGTGGTCGTGCGTGTTCTGGTCCTTGGCTTCAATGGCAAGGGCAAGCGTTTCTATGGTACGCATATGCAGATTGGTCATCTGCTCCATATGGCTTTTCTGGTCCTGCAGGCGCCCGAAGTAATTGCGATAAGAGATATACGTGGCCCAGGCTACAGGGAAAATCAGCAGCGACGTTGGCCAACCATAATGCACCGTAACGAACTGAATGCAGGCCGCGATGGCTGCGCCGAATAAGTAGAAGGGAAAATACCAGTTGAACGTTTTGAACCAAAGTTTCAGAACCGGCTCACCCTGTTCCAGGGCCAGGATTCCCGCTACCGGTACGGTGTTAGTAAAGAAGTACACTGCGCTGGCCAACGCCAGGGCGACGCCCATGTTGGCATGGAAGTGGAAGAGCCCACGGTAGACAAGGGAAGCCAGCAGAATGGCAGTCGCGATATTCGCCAGGTTGAACGCGATCTGGACCGGCTTGAATCCCTTTTTCACGCGGAAAAGACACTGCACGAGTACGGAAAGGCAGCCGGCCACCATCGCTTCGGCGAGCGTCAATTGCATGAACGCAAGCAGGATGAAGATGAAATTAACCGACATGGTGCCATTCCCGTCAGTCTGCGGGATGACAACTTTCATGCCGGACGCGAGCAGGATCAGCGCCAGATAGGTCGCAAAGTGGAGCGGTTCAGTCCAGACAGGATGCAGGAACACATGCGCCAGCGCAAAAGCCCCGGCGGTAATCATCGATGCGAGAAATGCCTTGGTCTTGTAAGTCATGGCAGCAGGGCCTTCTCTTCTCTTATCGGCAAAAAGACGAAGTTTATACAGTTTGCCGGGATGGTATGGAGAGGATGGCAAGCTCACGATATATCGGCTGCCATTCCCGCGAACGCGGAATTAAGTAACGGTGCGTGCAACTTTTTTGGGAGAGGTGAGGGGGAAGTGATGGCCGCCACAGCAACTGTCCATGGCTGCCTTCACCGGCCAACGTCCACAGCAACCGGGGATAGGCCGGCGGCATCCCTCCTCGCGTATATTGAGCGTGGAGGAGATTCGGGATGGTTCGTGTTCTCGGTGTGGGGTTGCTGGTATTGGCGAGCCTGGCTATGGGCTGTGAGACGGGTAGCACCCGTCAGAACCTGTCCACCACAGGCGCCAAAGGGCAGAACGTTGGACAGGACAGCAATCAGAAGGCTGGACCCGTGCCGGGCTCAACTACTGGTACGGAGGGTAATGTGCAGGAACAACCGGCACAGCAGCAACAGCAGCCCGTCCCTGATACTTCGGGTCAAAGGCCGCCACGCAAGTAGGCCGGGCGAACGCCGTCGCCGCTCTCAAGTAAACTGATTGGTGAGCCCCAGTAAACATCGCAACGCGGCGCCGCAGGGTCGCATCCTTCCTGTCTTCCGCGAGTTAAAGGCAGGGAGGACCAGGGGCGCACTCCTGGCCGCCGCAGGCCTCGTCTCCGTAATGGGACTTTGGCGACTTTCCGCGGACTGCGCGCCGATCCAGGCCTACGCCCCCAGCAGTCCCGCAACCAAAGCAGCCACCAGCTACGCGCAGGTGGCGCCCATTCTCAAGCGCAACTGCACCAGCTGCCACAATCCCCAGGGCGGTGCCCCTTTCTCGTTGCAAAGTTACGCCGACGCGAAGCAGTGGGGCGAACAGATGCTGGAGGTTACGCAGAGCCGGTACATGCCACCCTGGCTGCCCGCGCCCGGACATGGTGATTTCCAGGGCCAGCGCAGGCTTACTGATGCTGAGCTGGCAACGCTGCGCGCCTGGGTCACAGCCGGCATGCCGGAAGGATCAAGCTCCGGGCAAGGAAGCCATGCTGAAGCTTCCGCCGTACCCAAGTGGAAACTGGGCGCTCCCGACCTTACACTCCAGCTTCCCGCGCCGGTCGCCCTTTCCGGGTCCGGGCCGGACATGTTTCTGAACCTGATCGTGCCGTACACAGGCACGCAGAGTCACGCAATTCGGGCGTTGGAAATTCGCGCGAGTGACCCTCAGGCGGTGCGCAGCATCTGGGTGCAGCTCGATCCGGTTAGCGCCTTCCGCCATGCTCAGGGCGCCGACACCCATTCCGAAGTGGCTGGGATGGAGCCGCCCGATGCCATACAGGCCCAGCTTACCTCGCCAGGAGGGCTTCTTTTCTGGACGGCAGATGCGCCGCTGCTTACCTCCGGGGCTCGCAGCACCTGGAATCTAGCCCCGGGCAATGACCTTGTACTGACGACCCATCTCAAGACCACGGGTCGCAGCGAGGCTGTCCAGCTTACGGTCGCGGTTTATTATGCGCACGGCTATGCGCACGGCGAGAAGAAGGTTCGCTCGCCCGAGGTGCTGGAACTGGAACGGGGTGGCCCCATTCAGATCCCGTCAGGCGAAGCAGACTATCAACTGGAAGACCAGTTCACACTTCCGGCGCCGGTCAAAATCGAAGCCATTTACCCACGTGTGCATTTTCTGGGAAAACAGCTCAATGCCTATGCCGATTTCCCAAATGGCCAAAGGCAATGGCTCATATCTATCCCCAAATGGGATGTGGATTGGCAATCGGTTTACCGATACAGCAAACCAGTCCTGCTGCCGAAGGGCGCTGTGGTGCACTGGCGCTACACCTATGACAACTCCAGCAATAACCCCCACAACCCTAACGACCCTCCGGAGCCGGTCCATGCCGGGATCGGCGCAAAGGATGAAACGGACCAGCTCTGGCTTGAACTGACTGCGCCCGCAGGGGTAACGGATGAGGCGGGATGGCGGCGTCAGCTGCACAACGCTGCCCGGCAGCAGTATGAGCGCAGTTTGGAGCAGCATTCGCAGGCGCTGGCCTCAAGCTCCGCCGAAAGCGGCCGATAAAGAGATCAGCACGTCTCCTGTGCGGGTGGGCCGGTTGTGGGGACAGCCGGTCCACGTGCTTGCGCTCTTGCCGCTGCGCAATCTTCCTTCCTTGGCTAAACCTCTTGCCGCTGCGCAATCTTCCTTCCTTGGCTAAACATTGGTGACGTTCTCAAGAGATGACTTGCGTCATTCATGCTGCGGCCTATGAGTGCATCGCCTTCCATGGGGCGCTATCATCGAGCAAGGTTACGAACCCATTAAAAGCTCGTCCCTTCCGCAAATCGGGCGCAGCGAACACCAAGGCGGCCATAAGTAGACACATGGGGATCGAAGTTGGGCAGCGGATCGGGGAGTACGAGGTTATCGGCAAACTGGGCGCGGGTGGCCTGGGAGTGGTGTATGAGGTGCGCCACCTGATCTCCCAACGCGCCGAGGCCATGAAGGTCCTGCTGCCGGACCAGATGAGCACCCCGGAAATGGCGGAGCGCTTTCGCCGCGAAGTGCAGTTGCTGGCCACACTGAACCATGTCAACATCGCCGCCCTGCACAATGCCTTCTACTACGATAGCCAGCTAGTCATGGTCATGGAACTCATCCACGGGGAAACGCTGCGCAGCCGCACCATGCGGGTAGCGACCCCACTCTCAAAGGCTCTTAGCTACGCCCAGCAGATCCTTTCCGCTCTTGCGTTTGCCCACCGCGCCGGGATTGTGCACCGCGATATCAAGCCTTCCAACGTGATGCTGACCGAGCAGGAAGTCATCAAGCTGCTCGACTTTGGCATCGCGATCACTGGCGGCTCTTCCGACCTGACCAATCCCGGCTTTTTGGTGGGATCGCTGAACTACATGTCGCCAGAGCAGGTGAGCGGCGGCAAGGCGACCGCGCGGTCCGACATTTATTCCGTTGGGGTGACGCTCTACGAGTTGATGACGGGCAAGCTCCCCATTACCGGGACGACGAATTACGAGATCATGACCGGGCATTTGCACCACGTTCCGGTACCGCCGGTGGAGCTGAATGCGGTGATCCCGCGCGGCGTTTCGGAGGCCATCATGCGCGCGCTCGCAAAGGATCCGCAGCAGCGCTTTGCCACCGCCGACGAGTTTGCGCAGGCCCTGCAGCAGGCGCCCACTGGTCGCGAAATCCCGCTTGCCGACTTGCCGACCATCCCAGTCATGCACCTTACCCGGCCGATCACAGCGTCCGAGATCTCGCAACGACCGCCATCCTCAGGCAGTCTGCAGCCACTTTCGCTTGACGAACTCACGCGGAGACTCGCGGAACACATCGGTCCAGTGGCCAAATTCATCGTGAAAAAACTGGCCGCTGAGTGTACCGATCTGGACCAGCTTTACAGAAAGGCTTCGCTGCAGATTCCCTCAGAAGCCGAACGGCAGAAGTTCCTGGGGTCACGGCGCAGCACGAGGTAAGCAGCCAGTTGTGCACGGCCCGGCCCTTCGAAGCGCGCTAGCCGTTCAGCATTTCGAATGCCTTGATCAGACTGGTGTGCATGCGGTTGAAGGAAGCCGTCACGTCCGCAATTTCATCCCTGCCCTTGACTGCTAGCGGCGGCAGATCGACCTCGCCCTTGCTGATGCGATCCGCAGTCTGCGACACCCGGCGCAGCGGCCGGATCACGATCAAGTACATCGCCAGATCGATCATTGCAATGGTGCAGAGAAAGATGAGCCCCAGGCTGATCAGCAGGTTGCGCAGCCCCTCATTTGCCAGCCGGATCGGCACGGACATGGGAATGGAGATGATCTGCGAAGCCACTATCTCGTCCGGATGCCAGCCGAATCCGTTTTGGCTGCCGTACCGCTTCACCATGGCTCTCGGCGCAACACTTGGCTGTGTGTGGCATTGCAGGCAGCCGCCCTGGGCTGCAATGGGCGTGGCTACATAAAGTGCCTGACCCGTCGCTGTGGACCGTTCCCCGATGACCTGAGCCTTACCCGAATTGTTACGAAAATAGTTGATCAGATCGGCTTCCCAATCGGTTGCCCGGTCGCTCAGGTTCGTGGGGTTCAGCGCGGCTTCGCGTAGCGTGTAGTCGGGATACGTTTTTCGGAGATAGTTGAAGGTCACGGTTGCCGCGTAAAACGGGATGGCTTGCGGCAGGAAGGTATTCAGGTGCTGCGGAGTCTGCTCCAGGATCGGGCTGACCTGTTGGTCTGTGTAGTCTTTTGTCGCGCTTGCGCTTGCGCTCATCAGTTCGGCCTGCTGCAGCACCTGGCGCTTGGCGCTGTCCAGGAGAAAACTCCTGGCATTGTCGAAGATCAGGTACATGCCGATGCCGAAGACGAGAAACAATACGAGGTTGAATTTCAAAAGAAGCTTCAACGGTGGATCTCCTTCCGGGACGCCTCTGCTGCAGCGAAAATCCGGTGTGTTTTCGAAGCAAGCATAGGCGTGAGCGGTCCCAAGCTCAAGAGGTTCGTGCGCCTGCCACCGGCCGCTGCATAGGGGCGCGTGCCCCGAGGTGCCGCGATCGCTGCGTCCGGTTCCAAAGCAGGCCACATGTCAGAAGCGCTCCTATGGTACTGTGCGTCAGAGAAGTAAAAGGGCAGCTCCGCAGGACGAGTGAGCATGGAGATCAGCACGGCTTTGGAGGCAGAGTTTGCCGCGGGAACAGATGTCGGGTGCCGGCGGCCGAATAACGAAGATAGCTTTGGCTATGACGCCGCGCGCCACATCTATGCTGTGTGCGATGGCATGGGCGGCATGGCGGCTGGGGAAATCGCCAGCGCCACTGCTGTGCGCGAACTGGTGGGCAGCTTCGATGCGGCGAGCCGGCTCATTCCCGCGCCTCCGGTTGAGCAGCGGCTCCTGGACGCGATTCGGTCGGCCCATGCCGCCGTGCGGGAACTGGCGGCTTCCGATCCGCGCCTCAGCGGGATGGGCACCACCCTGGTCTGCGCTTGCCTGGATGGAAACAGGATCGTGGTGGGCAACGTGGGAGACAGCCGGGCCTATTTTGCGCGTGACGGCCAGTGCTTTCAGATCACGCTGGATCACTCGTTCCTCGCCGAACAATTGAGCCGCGGCCTGATTACGCCGGAAATGGCTGCCGCCTCGGACATGCAGTCCGTGATTACGCGTGCCATCGGGGTACATGCCGAAGTCGAGCCGGACCTGTTTGCGGCTGATCTCCGCGCAGATGATGTGGTGTTGCTGGCCTCCGATGGACTGACCCGCTATGCCACCGATGAGGAGATCCGGGCGCTGCTCAGTAGCGGGAAGGCGCCATCTATTCTGTGCCAGGCGCTGATCGACCTCGCAAAAGCACGCGGCGGAGCGGACAATATCACCTGCATCGTTCTCCGGCTTGTTGCCGAGCCCGTGGCCAACTCAGATGCTTCACCTCAACTGCTCTAGCGTGCGACTTGCGATACGCAGCGTAGTCCGTTGAATGCGTCCGGCGTCAGCAGTTCTGCTCCCGAACCTGACAGGTTGAACTCGACTACTAACGGCGTCCCGTCCGGCAACTTGATCGGGCTGTTGGAGATTTCGAGCGGGAAGTCGAGCTGCGTTCCTGTCCCCGTTCTTTGCGCGCGCGCTTTGCTGAGCAACTCGAAGAGCGCCCATGTGCCATGTGTCTGGAGCAGGGGAACATCCTTGGCGTCAAGATAACTCGCGGAGAGCTGCGCTCCCTGGGCAGACTGAACGTTCCAGGTGAATGGCTGCGCTGCATTGGGGCTGCTCACGCGCTGGCCGTCGATCGACAAGGTTGCGTTCTGCACGCCTTTGGTCGGCACCTCGCGCAAGCTGAACGTCAAGGCAGGCGTCTTGGCTCCCTGCGGGAAGAAGCCCGCCGAGATGGCCGCGGCCCGATTGAAGAACCGGTTGAAGCCGGGGGTCACTTGTACCGGCGCGCCTGGTGCAGGTACGTACTGCGGTCCTTGCGGGATCAGCAGCGTTTTCAGGTTGGCGTTGTAGAACTGCCAAAGCGCACCGGTGTCGGGCGCAAAGACCGCAGACACATCAGCGGCGCTGGCCTGGTTGACCGCGTTTGCCGCGAAGGGGAACTTCGCCATCAGCGCGTCAAAGGTAGCGCAGAAGGTGCGGCCTCCGGCATTGGCGGCAGCCGGCCCGATACCCCGAACCAGTCCTTCGGCGGACTTGATGGGCGCCTCCAGCAGGTTTAGCGTTGTCGTCTCAGTGTGCCCCTGCGGGTCGATGGTGAAGCTTTGCGCCGTCTGCCGAGCGGCGATGTGCGCCGCGGTCGCTGCGGTCAGGATCGGCAGGCCGGCGTTCGGGTCGGCTGCGGCGGCTGCATTCTGCGCCACCTGCGCGATGCTCCCCTGCAACCCGAGCAGCCCGTTGATATAGGCAGTATTGCCGCTGCCGATCAGGCGGTCTGCGCTGTCTGGCTGCACCAGCGCGGCTGCGGGCTGGAAGGCTCGTGCGATCGCCGGGTCTCCCACAGCCGTGTTGTGCGACACGGTGTAGAAAAGCTCGAGCAGCGGCGAGGTCGGGCTGGCTAGCAGATTCAGCTTGGCGGCTGCATCCGGCAGGCTGCGATATGCAACGACGTTGGCGGCGCTCAGAAATGCGTGCCATTCCTTCAGGTAATCCGCCGTGTAGAGCGCCTTGATGCCCTGTGCGATTGCAGCGCTATCCAGCGACGGCGCGGACTGCTCACCCAGCACCCAGGTTTCTCCGCTGAAGTAGCGCCCCGGATGCAGAATTGCATCCTGCATGAAGGCGAAGCCCGAGCGTGTAAACGCCCCGGGGACGACGTGGCCGTCCACCACAGCTTCGCCAGCACGCGGGTATTGCCGGTTGAATTCGATCGGTGGATTGCCTTTCTCCGCTGCCGCCAGCATGCCCTGGTAGATACGGTCTACGCCGCCGAATTCCGACAGGTACTGCCGAGCGCGATTCACCGCCGCTGTTTCCGGAGCGATGGTATACGGATTGGCGCGCCGCAACTCGTTGGCGTAGAAGTCCATCTGTTCCCGCGCCAGCCTCTGCGCATCTCCATCGGTGGAGTTGTTTCCCGGCCAGTACTGTATCAGCATTGGTGACAAGAACTCCGGCGTGCTTTTTTCAGGGTTGCTGGTCGTGATCAGGTAGGCTTTCAGTGGGTTGTAGGCTTCCGTATAGCTGGCCCCCGCAGGCGGCGCGGCCGGCAGCGCGCCAAGCGTGGCGGCGAGGTGCGCTTGCGTGCCGTCCAGCAGCAGCGGCCGGAAGCGATCGAAGTACCGCGCGCGCGCCCCGCGCGCCAGGCGGTCTCCCTGGTACAGGCCCCAGCGATACATCAGTGGAGCGCCATTCTGCCTGTATCCTTCCAGTTGCACGATTACTCTGCGCAGCCCGTCAAGCGCTTCGAGTTCACGTATGGACACCGTAGCGCCAGCGCTTCCGGTTCTTTGCGCGAGTGCGGATTCAGCGGTAAGTATCTGCTTCTCGAGCGCCCGGTTGTTGCCATACGAGATGAAGAGCAGCCCGAGGTAAACCAGGCAAACGGCCGCGATCGCGCCAAAGAGCACGCGTCGAAACAGCCGCGCGGGCGTGCTCTTGCCGCTGGCGGAGAGCGCGCTGGTGTCACCCAGCACCACGCGGGGAAAGATGCGCGGCAGAAAGGTCCACTGCGGCACCTTCTGTGTCACGCGCCGTTCGGGCTGAGCCGCGGGCTGCCTCTGCATGTCTTCGAGCGCAAACATGCGCGTGGCCCCGGGGTCGTTGCCTGTGGTCTGCACGGGGGTAGAGGCGCTGACGATTTGCTCGATGACTTGCGCGCGCACACCCGTGAAATAGAATCCGCGAAGGTAGGGATTTGCGCTGAGCTGGCTCGGCCTCGAAAGTTCAACCAGGTATTCCAGGATAGAGTTGCGGAGTTTGCGCAGCTCGCGCGGAAACTCATAAACGTCGGCTGCGTTCTGTTGGCCCGGTTCGCGTTCCAGCAGTTCCAGCCGGAACTCTCCAAGCGAGTAGAAGAGTTTGTCGAGAGCCTGCCCGATGCGTTGGCTCGCCTCTTCTGCATAGACGCCTGAAGAAGCCGCCCTGGGTGTCAGCGTTGTACCCAGAACCTGCTGCGCCTCCTCGCCGGACAAGTTGCGGACATATGCTGCGAAGTACGGAACCCTGTCCAGCTTGGTGATGACGACATATATCGGCACTGCGGCACCGAGGATCCGGCTGATCTCACGCAGTTGCGCACCGGTGTGTCGCGCGGAATCCTGCCACGCCAGCGGTCCTTCACCACCGAGGAAGCGCTCTGCGCTGACGCAGACCACTGCGGCTCGTGCTGGCAGTGTTGCGCCAAACAGGGCCCGGTGCGGCTTCGGACGCGTACGCCGCACCAGCTTGGAAAAGAGCTGGGCGCTGCTGCGGACCCCTTCTCCGGCTTCCAGAATGGCGGCCTGCTGGGTGTACCAGAGGTTCACAAGCGGCGTGGGCATCACGTCGCCGGAGCGATACACCTGACCCGCTAGCAGCTCCGGCTCAAGACCGGACTGCACCACGGACGTTGTCTTCGCAGAGCCCGCGTCGCCGAGCAGGTAAATCAGCGGCATGCGATCGAGCGACTTCGGCCCGACTTGCTGCGCGGCGGCAAGCTTGCGCGCCGCATCCTGCAACAGCAGGTTAAGATCGCCAGAGCTTCCGTCCGACACCCCATTCGCTGTCATAGAGCTCTTCTCCGCGCCCTTGCGATAGTACAAAATAGCGGCGGCGGCCGCGGCGCCCAGTATGCAGGTTAGTAAAGATAACAACAACAGTGACGTGCCTTCCAGGTGCAACAGCGGTCCCGCGAAGTAGGCCATTGCCACCGCTGCGAAAAAGACCACAAAGGCGAGAAGGTAGGCAGCCAAAAAGGATCTCCTAATGTGCGTTTCCACTGCTGTTCTGCACCTGTGCGGCTCCCGAGGCGAGCGAAAACTCCATCACGCCGAAGCTCAGCAAGGTGAGCGCAAGCAGCGCGGCCGCGGCGATGCCCAGCGTGCCGGTCCAGCGGTCCGGGCCCGTGCTCGGCTTTACCTCCGGGACGGCGACACTTTCGAACAGAACAGCCTTTCCGCGCGCGCGCGCCATCTTTTCGCGAGCCCGGCGCAGGTATGCCTGCAAGTCGCCGCTTCCGTTCAGCGCATAACGGCCCTTGTAGCCGAGCAGGAGGCACAAGCAGTACACCTCCAGACAATCCGCCACGTCCTTCCCGTCCTGCTTTCCAAGCAGGACGTCCAGGTTGCGAAAGAAGACTTCGCCCGCAGTATGGCCGCCGAATAACTCTTCCTGCAGTGGACGCCGTGACCAGTCGCTGAAGACCGGGTTCTGTAAATTCAGCACGCTCTCGTCAAGAAGCGCAACTACGGCGAATACGGCCATCTGAATCAGTTCATTGCTGTAACCGAGATTGCGCGCCTCCTGCATAGAGTGCTGAAGAGCGCGCCGGATCTGCGCTCGAAAGGACTCCGAATCCTGCACCGATGCGCGCTGCTCCTGCACGCGCAGAATGGCCGTCAGCGGCTCCTGAAACGAATAGGCGAGGTTCGCTCTTGCTTGAACGGGCGCTTCCATCAGGATGGCTCCACGATCGCAGTCAATTCAAATTCAGCCTTTGCGATCTCACCGGGAACATAGATACCCACTGTTTGCGTCTGCAGGATGTGTTCCCAGCAAGGGCCGGAAAGATTAAGCGCAAAGTACTGCATGTCGGGCTCGGGACGAATGGTGGACGGCGGCACCGGGAGGTGGATCAAGGCCATGCCGGGCAGGGCGCGCTTGACCAACTCCGGCACGAAGCGGGCGGAGCAGATCTTTACCAGTTGGGGCACCAGCCGCATCAGGTCTGCCTCGCCCAGGTCCGCGCGCATGCCCAGGATCCACCGCGCCCGGCGCAGGCACCGCTCGTCCCCCACCTGTGCTTCAGAGATATATGGCCCCGTTGCCTTGAATGCCAGCTTGAGCGTGTTCGAAGGCACGATGATCTCAAGATGCCGGCGGATGTGCGCGTCCAGGAGCGCAAAGCCGGGTCCTGGATTCGCATGGTCATACTGGGGCAGCGTAGATGGGTCGGAGTCCAGCGCAAAAGTGCACAGCGCGCCTGCGAGTTGCAGGAGCTGCGAAAACATCTCTTCCGGATGGCAATGCTTTGTACCTTGAAGATGCCGCAATGGAGGAAGAGCGGAATACAGCGCATGGAGGAACCAATAATCGGCTACATCCAATGCCGAGTTGCCGGCTTCGAATTTGCCGCGCGGGCGCGCCCCCCGTGTGATGGTGCTGCTATTTTCCTGCACGGTCTCGATCAGCCGTTTGATCGAGAGCATGAGCGGCTCGCTCGCATTCAGCCTGAGGCAAGCTGGAACGAACTGTGCGTCATACACCTGGTGGCCGCGTCCATCGCGCAGTACGCGGGCAACCGGCAGGGTCGTCATCTGCGGCGTGATCTCGGCTGCGGTAACGAGCCGCAAATTCTTACGGCCCAGCTCGACTTCCCGCTCGTCCATCCCGTTGGTCTCGTCGCGCAGCGTTCTGCGCATGCCCGTAAACCGGGACGACATGCCGGGATCGTCGCTGTAATCCCCGCCGGCATCTTGCCTCCTGGGTACGGCGAGAAACAAATCGAGCGATGCGTCCGTGGGGGCGAATACGTCACTCACATGGCGCGGCTCTGGCGCTGGGTCGGCGTTCGGCACATCGAAGGCGAGTCCGTCCGGGAAGATGCCCGAAGCCTGCAGCACAACCGCGTTCCCGTTGGCGATCGCTTCCTGGTCCAGAGCGAGATGGAGCAATCCCCAGGCGTAACGCCACAAACTGGCCAACGCGAAGCCGATCGAATCTTCGAAATACCGGCTTTGCGCCTGGAAATGGTGTGGCCCTAGGTACATGCCTTCGGTCCAAACCACGCGCGACAGATATTTCATAGCAAAGGAAACCTTGAAGGAGCGATAGGGGAACGGAATGGGCATCCAAAGCTTACCGCAGTTTGCCGGGACGCACATCTGCCTTGTTCCCGGGTTGTGGATAGAATGCGCACGCCCCGCCTTCGCGTCTGCATGGCGCCCGCTTCTTTACTGCCCGGCGGTGGCGGTGTAAGCTGCGCCAAGGTCTGACGGTGGGAGATCGCCGGGGCCGCTGCTTATCATCGCCGGGGCCGCTGCTTATATGGATCATCCAGACAAAGAGCATGAGCGGACGGCGCGCTCCGCTGACACCGGGGCCGCTGGCGCAGAAAGCGCGACGGGCATGTTTGGGCGGGATGGCGGTGCATCCCATGGCGTCGAAAGGGATCTGCTCAAGGAATTGCAGAGTGCGGACTTCCTGGATCTTCCGGCTGCGAACCGGGAGCAGGCTTCCACCGCGCCGCAGCCTGCGGCAGAAGAGGGCATCCCCTCTGCGCCTGCTGCGCAGGGTTCCGGTGTGCCTGGCGAGTTCACGAAATCATTCGAGCCCATCCCAGCACCACTCGCGCGCACTCCATCACAAGCGCCACCTTTCGACCCGTCGCTCCGGTCGCGCGAACCAAGCCCTGTGTCTCCTGCAGAACCGGGTGAGTTCACCCGGTTCTTTGTACAGTTGCCGAAAGCTCCGACTCCAGAGAGCACGCCCACCCCGCCCGCGCCGCTCGTCGACGGAAGTTCTGCTCCCGGCGAATTTACCCGGCTCATGAACTCCTTCGACGAAGCAGGGGAGCCCACGCCTGGAGCTATCGGTTCGGCGGCAGGGGCGAACCCGCAGCCCAAGGCAGCCGGCCCCTTGCGCGGCTTCTCCTCTCCAGGGCGCAACGACGCGGCTTCCGGCTCTACCGCCTTTTTCGCAGCTCCCGCTCCGGAAACAACTCCGGGTGCTCGCACGGCCGCTGTGAGCGCTCAGTACTCCTCCGATCGCGACGCCTCTCGCGACGAGCCGTTCTTCGCAGCACAAGGAGAAACTGCGGCGTCGTCCTCGCAGGCTGGTGAATTCACGCGCATTTTCGAGGCACTCTCGGAGGACGAGAAGCGGGATAAGCGGAATGCGTTTACGTCCTCCCGATTGAACCCTGTAGAAGCAGAAGCAGCACCGCCGAATAACCAGTTCAGCGCCGGGCCCGGAGAGTTCACTCAACTGATGCAAACGCTCGCGCAGGGTACAAGCGCAGACGCACTGCCGCCGTTGCCGCACTCGGCGCCCGTTCTCCCGAAAAACGCGTCCTCTCCTTTGCCATCCCCGCCTGCTGTGGCGTCGAGCGACTTTACTCGCGTCATCGCTGGTCCTTCCCTCAGCACGCAGCCGAAGGAGCCCACTGCTTCGGCGAACGCGGCACATCCAGCCAACCCCGCGCTTCCTGGTCCATTAGGGCCGGGCTCTTTGCGCATGCCGCCTCCCGGGCCGCCAGCCCCACCGGCCCCCGCCCCCCAGACCGGAAGACTACAGCACTACCTTCCGCTACTGCTGGGAGTGAACGCCTTCCTGCTCGCGATCTTGATTCTCCTGGTAATCTTCGCGCTGCGGCGGCACTGACGCGTACCGTGCTTCAGGTCGCGGCCAGCAGCAGAATGTTCAACTCCAGCACAGGATTGGGGATTTCGTCCGGGACGTACACGGCGAAGTTGCGCGCGCGGGTGATCGCCTCCCAAACAGAGCCGGTGCGCTCGATACTGAAGTACTGATATTTCAGCTTGACCGGAATCGCCTTCGGCGGCGTGGGCACGTGCATAAGACGCAGTCCCGGAAGAGCCTGTCTCACCAACTGCTCGATGTGCGTTGCCGAACCCACCTTTGCCAGCTGCGGTGTCCGGGTAATCAGGTCCGCTTCCCGCATCTCCGCCCCGACCGCCAGATAGAAGCGCGAATTGTCGAAGTAGGCATCTTTCTCAATTGCCGCGGCATAGATCGAGTCACGCAGGGGCTTTAATGGGAGCGAGACGAAGTTGCTCGGAACTACCGTATCCAGCAACTCGCGCAGCAGCCCGTCAAGGATGCCGAAACATTGCCCTTGGTGCTCGTGGTCGTAGCGCGGCAGGTCGCGCGGCTCTATCCTGCTCGAAAAAGTAGACAGCGCGCCGGCTAACTCCGAAAGCTGCGCAAAGAGCCGCTCCGGATGTACATGGGGCGCTTGGAGGAAGTGCTGCAGCACGGGTAAGTGCGTATTGATGGTGTACAGAAGCCAGAAATCCGCGATATCCGATGAACCGAAATCCGCGAGCGACTGGTTCCTCTGCCGGCGGCTCCCTGCTAGCTGGCCGCCCCGCGCCACCATCACTTCAACTATGCCTTGCAGAATACTGCGCAGGAAGTCGCTGGTCTTCACGTTCAGCATGGGCGCAATACTTTTCGGATCAAAACGAAAGGCGCCGGATTCCGTGCGCTCTACGGTTGCGATAGGAAGCGCAACGGAGCCCTCGAGGCTTTCGCCTTCGGCCAGAATCTGCAGGTTCTTGCGCGCGAGCGATACCGGGCGTTCGTTTTGACGATTGCCTTCATCGCGCAGCAGCAGCAGCTCGGACACGTAGCGCGTGCTTTGGCCGCCGCGCCGCAGCCCCATGTTTGTGCCGCCTTCACGGTATTGCGGCACGGCAAGATAAAACACGCAGCGGCTGCGGCCATCGCGAAAGCATTCCTCCAGCACGCGCGACTGCGGAGCCGGGTCGGAACCGGAGATGTCCACCAGGAGTCCGTCCGGAAAAATGGCAGATGCGCGATGGAGGTTGAATGTTCCTTCAGCCAGCGCTGTGCCATCTAGTTCCAACTCAGTGAACCCCCAGGCGCGGAATGAAAGCGCATCGAGCTGAAAGCGGAGCGTGTCCTCGAAGAACCGGTCCTGTGCCTGCAAATGTTGCGGCGAAAGCGCCACTCCCTTGGACCAGATGACGGGTTGTAACTGTCGCATGGTGATCTGTCCTTTTGACGTATGCGTCCTTATAGCTATACGGGACAGCGAGGCTGAAAGCGAGAGATATGCGCAAGCTCAGCGCCGGCAACCGGGTCCATCGTTTGCTTGACGCAGGCTCAGACCGTGAGCATAATGGGTTCGACCCGATCCCGCTCAGGTGTTTGCAACCATTCCAGCAAGCTGGGTAACGGCTTTGCTGGTTTGGGCGCGCTGGGCGGACCTCGAATTCGCTGGTCACTTCATCCGCGAGCGAGCATGCACGCGCCGCCGCAAGGAGTCGTTTATGGCACGGGAAAGTTCCCAGCGCAAGCTGGACAGAGTGCGACCGCCGCGCGTTCACATCACCTATGACGTCGAAGTTGGCGATGCCATCGAGATGAAGGAGCTCCCATTTGTAATGGGAGTGCTCGGCGACCTCAGCGGCCAGCCCAAGCAGCCTCTCGCCGCATTTAAAGATCGGAAATTCGTGGAGATCACGCCTGACAATTTCGACTCCGTGCTGAAAGGCATGGCGCCGCGCCTCGCTTTTTCAGTGGAGAACAAGCTCAGTGACGATCCCAACCAGGGTCAACTCGGCGTCGATCTCACCTTTGAAAGCCTGGACGACTTCTCGCCCGAGCGCGTTGCGCAGCAGGTCGCGCCACTCAAGCAGCTTCTGGATTTACGCACCCGGCTCTCAGACCTCCGGGGCAGACTGCAAGGCAACGACAAGCTGGACGAAATGCTGTTTGAAGCAGTCTCGAATACAGAAAATCGCGACAAGCTCAGAGCCGAATTAGGCAAAGATGGAGGTGAACAGTGAGCACATCGAAAGTGGCCGTTGGAGCGCAGGCAACGGAGCAAAGCGCTTCGGAAGATTCACTTCTCGATCAGATCGTCGCGCAGGGCAGGTTCAATCGCGATGCGGCCACCATGGAACGCGGTCGCGACATGGTGAAGGAGTTTGTCGCCCAGGTGCTCGATGGGCAGATGACGCTGTCGCGCGATGCCGAAGCCTCCATCCAGGCGCGTATCGCCGAGGTTGACCGTCTAATTTCTCGCCAAGTCAATGAGATCATCCACCATCCCGCATTCCAAAAACTCGAAGGCACCTGGCGCGGCATCAAGTACCTGCTTGATCAAAGCGAAACCAGCGACATGTTGAAGATCAAGGTCCTCAATGTGTCGAAGAAGGAACTGCTCAAGGACCTTCAGCGCGCCTCGGAATTCGACCAGAGCGGCCTGTTCAAGAAGGTGTATGAGGAAGAGTTTGGCGTCTTTGGCGGCGCGCCGTTCGCGGCACTGGTCGGAGATTACGAATTCGGCCGCGGGCCGGAGGACATGGAGCTTCTCGAGCGGGTCGCGCAGGTGGCAGCCTCTGCGCATGCGCCGTTCCTCTCCTCCGCCTCCGCGGACCTGCTCAACCTGGGCAACTATACCCAGCTCGGCGCGCCGCGCGACATCGGCAAGATCTTCGATTCCACGGAATACGCGAAGTGGAAGTCTCTGCGACAGTCCGAAGACTCTCGCTATCTCGCTCTTACGCTGCCGCACATCCTTATGCGTCTGCCCTATGGCAAGGACACTAAGCCGGTCGAGGCCTTCGACTTTGAAGAATCGGTGGACGGCAGCGACCATGAGAAATACCTATGGAGCAACGCAGCATACGGTCTGGCGGCTCGCCTGACAAACTCCTTCGCGAAGTACGGCTGGTGCGCCGCCATCCGCGGCGTCGAGGGCGGCGGTCTGGTCGATGGACTTCCAGCGCACACCTTCCGCACCGACGAGGGAGATGTCGCGCTCAAATGCCCGACCGAGGTCGTTGTCACCGACCGTCGCGAAAAGGAGCTGGCAGACCAGGGACTCATCCCCTTGGTGCATTGCAAGGGAACCGACTATGCAGCCTTTTTCAGCGCGCAAACCGTGAACAAACCCAAGCTCTATGACAAGGACGCGGCCAATGCGAACGCGCGGCTTTCTGCCCAACTGCCATATATCCTCGCTATGTCACGCTTCGCCCATTACCTCAAGGCAATGATGCGCGACAAAATCGGCAGCTTCATGACCCGGCAGGACACCGAAAAGTTCCTGAATCAGTGGATCTCGAATTATGTCTGCGCGGATGACAATGCGTCGCAGGCGGCAAAGGCGAAGTTGCCACTACGGGAGGCCTCCATTCAGGTGGCTGAGGTGGCAGGCAAGCCGGGGGTGTACCGGGCCACTGCATTTTTGAAACCGCATTTCCAGTTGGACGAGCTGTCGGTGTCGCTGCGTCTGGTAGCCGACCTGCCTGCTTCGGCCCGAAAATAGTTGTCACAACCGGGACCGGTCTGGCGCTGAAGACGAAGCATCCGGTCCCCCACGCACGATAGGAGGTTCAATTTATGGCGGTGGATTACTTTCTTAAGCTGGACGGCATTAAGGGTGAGGCGGCGGATGCGCAACACAAGGACGAAGTGCAGCTGCTTAGCTGGAGCTGGGGCGGCAGTCAGACTTCGAGCGTTGCCGGCACCGGGGGCTCGGGCGCAGGCAAGGTAGACCTGGCTGACTTCAGCGTGATGGCCTATTTCGACAAGTCCACTCCGAAGTTTTTCAAGTCGCTCTGCGCAGGCCAGCACATCAAGACGGGCACGATGACTGCCATCAAATCCGGCGCGGACGGCAAGCCTTACCTCAAGGTGGACATGACTGAGCTCTTTGTCAGCAGCTTGCAATTGTCCGGAAGCAGCGAGGTTCCGACCGTCAGCATCAGCTTTACCTACAACACCATCAAGATGGACTACAGCATGCAGAATGAGCAGGGAAACCTCACCAGTACCGGCCCGGTCACCTACGACCTGAAACAAAACAAGCTCTCCTGACCTCGTTCGTTCACATGGACGCCATCGCACTCTATCGCGCGGGCCAGCTTCAAGCGGCCACCGCGGCGCTTGGCGACGAGTTGCGCAAACAGCCGCTCGACGCCAGGCGCCGCACCATGCTGTTTGAGCTGCTCTGTTTTGCCGGAGAATACGACCGCGCGGACAAGCAACTGGACATTCTTGCGGACGCCAGCAAAGATGCCCAGGCCGGCTGCCTTGTGTACAGGGCCGCGCTCCATGCGGAACGCACGCGGCAGGACATGTTTGCGCGCGAGGACTTTCCGGAGTCGCCCGCCGAAGCCTCGCCTCCGGGCCGCTGCAATGGGGAGTCCTTCAACGCCTTTTCCGATGCCGATCCGCGTATCGGGGAGCACCTTGAAGTCTTTATCGCCGGCAGCTACACCTGGGTTCCGCTTGCCTACCTCGAGTCGGTCGAGATAGCCCCGCCGGCGCGGTTGCGCGATCTCCTCTGGGCGCCGGCCGTTCTGAAAGCGACCCCGGCCTTTCGCATCCAGGATTTAGGCGAGGTGCTGCTTCCTGTTCTTTCTCCGCTTTCCTGGAAGCACAGCGACGACGCTGTCCGCCTTGGCCGCGCTACCGTCTGGCAGGACAGCGAGCGCTTCGGCGCTGTCCCGCTTGGCCAGAAGCTGTTTGCCTGCGATGAACAGGAGCAGCCCTTTCTGGAATTGCGCAGCCTGCGTTTCGAGCATGCTCGAAAGGACGAAAGTGCCGTTGCGGAGTGACCTGCTGAATCCGATCGCGGGCGCGAATCCATCCGGAGTCAGCCTGCGTTACGACCGTGTTTACGATCAGATCAAGGAAGCCCGTACCGAAGAGGATGAACGCGCGCCACTCGGCGACTGGCAGCGCCAGATCAAGAAGGCCGATTTTCCACTCGTGATCAAGCTCACCGGCGAGGCCCTGGCCACCCGGAGCAAGGATTTGCAACTCCTGGCATGGCTCACTGAAGCGCATCTCAAGCGAGACGGCATAACGGTTCTCCCGGCCTGCTTGCAGCTCTTTCTCGACTTGCAGCAGCAGTACTGGGATACGCTTTATCCCGAAATCGAAGACGGCGACAGCGGCTTGCGCGCCATGCCGCTGGAGTGGATGGCTATCCGCGCGGCGGCCCTGGTGCGCGAAGCGCCGCTGACCCAATCCGGGTTCAGCTTTTATGCGTATCGCGAGTCGCGCGCTGTTGGCTACGAGGCCGATGCGAACGCCAGCGACTCCCGTCGTGAGGCTCGCGAACAGGCCCTCGCTGAAGGCAAAATCACTGGCGAAGCATTTGACGCTGCCTTCCGCACGGCCCCGAAATCGTTCTATGCCGGCATTCATGGAGCGCTCACCGCATCCGCCGAACTGCTTGTTGAGCTCACCGCCTTTTCCGATCAGAGATATGGCTTCGATGGCCCCTCGTTCAACAGGTTGCAAGCGGCGCTCGAAGAGGTAAAGCAGGTCGTCTCGATGCTGCTGAATGAAAAGCGCAAAGCCGAGCCCGATCTAGTAACAGCGGCAGTTGCCAAAGCAGCGGTGAGTGAAGATCCGCCTGCCGGGTTGGAAGAACTATCCGCGCAGGCCCCTGCAACTCCAGCCACCGATGCGGGCCGCGCGCCCACGCCGGAGCAGGCTTCGCAGAGCGCGCAACCGCTGTCCTTAACGGAAGAGAAAACGCATTCGGTTCCACCCTCGGGATGGGACGATGCAGCGCAGCAGATCCAGAGCTGCGCGCGCTTTGCCGCCGATCAGGATGCATCGAATCCAGTCGCGTATCTCCTGCAGACAGGGCTGCGTTGGGGGGAGCTGCGCGCGCACGGCGATGCCGAAGATGCGGAATTCGCAGTCCCCCCGGCAACCGAAATACGGCAACAACTAAAGCGCCTGCTCAACGAAAATGAGTGGAGTCAGTTACTGTCCGCCGCGCTGGAGGCTGCCGGGCAGCCCTGCGGCCGTATCTGGCTGGACGTGCATCGATGCATCTGGAAAGCCAGCCTGGAGCTGGGTTACGCAGCCCTGGCAACGACGGCGGTTTCTTCCATGGCCGCCATCCTTCATGATTTCCCGACGCTGGCTCAATGGACGTTCAGCGACGATACTCCTGTCGCGAATGCCGAAACCCTGCGCTGGCTCAACGAAGTCGTGCTCCCGAAGCCACCTGAACCGGAAGCCGCTCGTGACCGCTGGGAACCACCCAGAGCAGACCTCGCGAGCGAAATCAAGCCTCTGGACGAGAGCGGCCAGCAAGCACCGCCCGCAGCCGATGCCCGCCAGACTGCCCGCGCGCTTCTGGAGCAAGGACGCGCCCCTGACGCTATCCGCCTGCTTATGCGCGACGCGGCGCAGCAGGAAAGCGGCCGTGCCCGTTTCCAGAGCCGGACACATCTCGCGGAGCTTTGCTGCACTGCTGGATACCGCGATATCGCCATTCCCATCCTTGAGCAGCTCACGCGGGAGATGGAAGCGCGCAGTCTCGAAGACTGGGAAGCCGGCGATCTTCTGGCGCCCCCTTTGGCTTTGCTTTTGCAATGCATGAGCGACAACGGCAGCGACCCGCGCCGGCAAGAGATCTTCACACGCCTTTGCCGGATCGACCCCACATCGGCCATGCACTCGAACTGACCGGAAAGGAGCGAAGATGGCGCGAGCCGGCGCTGAAACACTCGTCACGCAGTCGCTGCTCGATCGCTTGTCGGACCACGCGGACTGGCCGGGCACGCGAGCGCAGTCCGTCAAGTTCTTTCGTGATTCGCTGAAGCGGGACCTGGAGTGGCTCCTGAATACTCGGCAGCCGCCCCTTCCCACCATAGAGAAGTACCGGCTGGCGCGGGCCACCATGGTCAACTACGGACTCGCGGACCTGAGTGCGCTGGGACTGCACGCCAGCACCGACCAGGCCCGTTTGCGCAAAGCCATAGAACAGTGTCTGCGACATTTTGAGCCGCGCCTTTCCGGTCTCGTCGTCACCGTCGGCCAGTCGCAAACAGCGGACCGCCGATTGTGGTTCCATATTGAAGCGCTGATGCGGCTCGACCCGGCGCCTGAAGAGATCTCGTTCGACACCGTACTCGAGCTGAGCAGCGGCGAATATGAAGTGAAGTAGGAAGATGCGCGAACAATTGCTGGACCATTACGAGAGGGAACTGGCGTATCTCCGCGAACTGGGCGGCGAGTTCGCGCAGAAATATCCCCGTGTCGCCAGCCGGCTCCTGCTGGAACCGGACCGTTGCGAAGACCCACATGTGGAGCGTCTGCTTGAAGCCTTTGCCTTTCTCGCCGCTCGCATTCATCTGCGCATCGACGATGACTTTCCAGAACTCACTTCTGCGCTGCTCGACATCGTTTATCCGCATTACCGGCGACCCGTCCCCGCGATGACGACGGTCGAGTGCCAGGTGGATGCATCGCACAGCCAGGCGACCACCGCCATCACTCTGGCGGCCGGCACTCTGCTTACCACCAAACGTACTGTGGACGGACTGGCCTGCCGCTTCCGCACCGCGTACCCAGTCGAGCTCTGGCGCATCAACATCACTGCCTGCGAATGGCGGTTGCCGGAGCGGCTGGACCGACCCGTTCGCTTCGCCGGGGCCGCGGCCGTCCTGCAAGTGCGGCTGGAGTGCCCGCCCGGCATCGGCTTCGCGAGCCTGGATCTGGCGAGCCTGCGCTTTCATCTCACCGGCGAGACCAACGTAGTACACACACTTTACGAGCTGCTTTCGAACAACTGCGTCAGCATTCTCGCGCGCGACCCGGATAACGCCACCAGTGCTCCCGTCAGTATCTCTCCCGGCGAGTTGTCACCGATGGGATTTGAGGACGACGAAAGCCTGCTGCCGTACACGCGCCGTTCTTTCAACGGATATCGACTGCTGCAGGAGTTTTTTACCTTTCCTGATAAGTTCCTCTTCTTCCGGCTGGGTGGCCTCGATGCATTGCGCGGTATAGGCTGCAAGCGCCGCGCCGAGCTCCTGTTCGTCATCTCGCGTTTTGCGCGTCCTGAGCGCCAGCAGACTCTCGAGGTTGGCGTCTCGCAGCGCACGGTACGGCTTGGCTGCACCCCCGCGGTCAACTTGTACCCGCAGACTGCCGAGCCCATCCTGCTAACGCAGACGCAGCATGAGTACCGCGTCATTCCCGACGTGCGCCATCAGCAGGTGACCGAGGTTTTCTCGATCGATGAAGTGCTTGCTTCCAATCCCGGCAAGCGTACCATCGTGGATCTTCAGCCGCTCTTCGCCTATCGTTTTCAAACGCGCGCGGCGAACAAGCTTGCCTTCTGGCATGCGACGCGGCGACCGCATCGCCTGGGCGACCGCGAGCCCTCCGCCATGTATCTTTCGCTCGCGGATGTCGAGGGCAACCTGACCGATCCCGATGCCGAAATACTGACGGTCCGCTGCACCTGTACCAATCACGACCTGCCTTCCCGCCTGCCCTTCGGCGCGGAAGACGGCGACTTCATCGCAGAGACGGCTTCCGGCATCGCGCAGATTCGCGCCCTGCGCCGGCCCACACCCAGCTACGACCCGCCTTCCGGCCAAGGGACGCTGTGGCGCCTCATATCGCAACTGTCACTAAACTATTTATCGCTCCAGGAGGACGGCCTGCCAGCCCTGCAGGAGATCCTTCGCCTGCATAACTTCACCGGTTCCGCCTCGCTGGAAAGCCAGATCGGCGCCATCACCCGCCTTGCCTCGCGCCCTCACTTTGCCCTCACGCGTTCGGACTTCGGCATCACTCCTGCCCGCGGTACGCAAGTGGAGCTCGAGTTCGACGAGCGGCAATTCGCCGAAGGTGGTGTGTATCTCTTCGCCGCAGTCCTGGAACGTTTCCTTGGCGGTTACGTTTCCATGAACAGCTTCTCGCAACTGGTCGCCTACTCCACTCAACGAAAGGAGGAGATTCGCGCATGGCTGCCGAGAGCGGGAAGCAAGGTACTGATCTAGAACCGGCCACAACGCCGCGATTTGCAGGCCTGAAGCAGATGCTCGAACAGGAGCCATTCGCGGTTCGCTTCTTTCAGGCGGTGCGCCTGCTGGAGCGGATCTATCCGGAGCGCTGCCCTGTCGGTCTCTACGTTACGCCGGGGGCGGAGGTCGTCCGCTTCTCCTCCACGCCCACCTTGAGTTTCCCCGCGAGCGAGATCGACGGTCTCACACTCCGCGCAGATAGCCCGCATGCGATGCAGGTGAACTTCATGGGCCTTTCCGCCGCCACCGGAGCGCTACCCCATCCCTACACGGAGTTCCTTCTGGAACGCATCCGCGCGAAGGACCGGGCGCCCGCGGAGTTCTTCGACCTGTTCAATCACCGCATCCTCTCTCTTTTCTATCGTTCATGGGAGAAGTATCGCTTCTTTATCGCGTATGAACGCAGCGGTGGCGCGGGTGAGGACGCCGTCAGCGCTCGCTTGCTCGATCTGCTCGGCCTGGGTACGCCCGGGCTCCGCAAGCGGATGGACATCTCCGATGATGCGTGCCTCTACTATGCCGGCCTGCTTGCGCCGAAGACACGCACCGAAGCGGGCCTCAAGCAGCTTCTGGAAGACTATTTCGAAGTCCCCGTAGCGATTGACCAATTCACCGGAAGCTGGAACCGCTTGCCGCCAAGCAATCAGACGTTCTTGAACGAAACTTTCACTGTGTCAGAAAGGCTGGGCGACGGCGCCATCGTCGGTGACGAGGTCTGGGACCAGAGCGGCAAGGTGACGGTACGGCTGGGGCCGATGCCCTTCGCGCGTTATCAGCAGTTCCTTCCCGGCGCGCAGGGGCATCGCGAGCTCTGCTCCTGGCTCAAGTTCTATAGCAATCGCGAGCTGGCCTTCTTGGTGCAACTGGTGCTTGCGCGGGCAGAAGTGCCGGCCTTCCACCTCGGCGCGGCCGGCGAGCAAGCCCCGCGCCTGGGCTTGGTGAGCTGGGTTAAAAATCGCGACATGGCGCGCGATCCGGATGAGGCATGGTACGAGGTGAGTTGAAGACATTTGCAGCCGAACGCGTGATACGAACGGAGCACACGGAGCATGAGCTTGAATCTGAAGTCACTGATCGGAAAGCTGAACCACACCACGCGCGGCGCGCTCGAAGCCGCGGCCGGCCTGTGCCTGGCGCGCACTCACTACGATGTAGAGATCGAGCACTACCTGCTCAAGCTCATCGAGTCTTCCGATAACGATGCGGTGCTTATCCTGAAGCAGTACGGGGTGGACCGGTCTCGACTCACCGCCGAACTGCAGCGCAGCCTGGATCGCCTCAAGTCCGGCAATGCGCGCACGCCGGCCTTCAGCCCCGCCATTGTCAAGATGCTGACCGAAGCATGGGTGCTCGCGAGCATCGACTACGGCGCGACAGAGATCCGCTCCGGCTTTACCCTGCTGGCCCTGCTGCGCAATGAAGAGCTGACCCGCATGGTGCGCGACGTAATCAGGGAACTGCAGCTCATTCCCGTGGAAGCGCTCAGCAAGGATTTCTACAGCATCGTTGCCGGATCGCAGGAACAGAAAGCGGCCGCCGCTCCCGCTCCGGGTGAAGGCGCAGCGCAACCCGGCAAGCCGACCGCCACGCCACACCTCGATCAGTACACGGTCAATCTCACCACCACCGCTAAAGCGGGCAAGCTCGATCCCGTACTCGGCCGCGATGCTGAAGTCCGTCAAGTGATCGATATTCTGATGCGCCGCCGGCAAAACAACCCCATTCTTACCGGCGAGGCCGGCGTGGGCAAGACGGCCGTCGTTGAAGGCTTCGCGCTGCGCCTGAGCGCCGGTGACGTTCCCGAGGCGCTGCGCAAGGTCCAGCTTCATACTCTCGATCTCGCTCTCCTGCAGGCCGGCGCTGGCGTGAAAGGCGAGTTCGAGAATCGACTGAAGGGTCTTATCCAGGAGGTCAAATCCTCCCCACACCCAGTCATTCTTTTCATCGATGAAGCGCACACCATGATCGGCGCCGGGGGGCAAGCAGGACAGAACGACGCGGCCAACCTGCTCAAGCCCGCGCTGGCCCGCGGCGAGCTGCGCACCATCGCCGCCACCACCTGGTCGGAGTACAAGAAGTACTTCGAGAAGGATGCCGCACTGGCCCGTCGCTTCCAGGTCGTCAAGGTCGAGGAGCCATCGGAAGACCAATGCTGCATCATGCTGCGCGGCATCGTCGCTTCCCTTGAAAAGCATCACAACCTCCGCATTCTGGACGAAGCCGTGCGCGCCACGGTGCGCCTTTCGCATCGCTACCTGGCCGGCCGCCAGCTTCCGGACAAGGCTGTCAGCGTGCTTGACACTGCTTGCGCGCGGCTCTCCCTTGGCCAGACCACCACGCCTCCGCCCATCGAAGATGCACTGCGCAGTATCGATGCGCTTGAAACACAAAAGCGGATTTTGGAGCGGGAGGCAGTTGTCGGCGCCGATCACGCAGAGCGCCTGCGCGCCATCGACGGCGAACTCGAAACCACCCACGCCCGCCTTGCAGAACTGCAAGCGCAGTGGGAAAAGGAAGCGGACACTGTCGGCAGGATTCGCGATATGCGCCGCACGCTGGAAGATGCGGCTGGCGACCTGCGACCCACCCCTGATGCCGAACAACCGCCCGCCTCGCGCGAAGCGCTCGCCGCGCTGGAAGACGAACTCGCGCGCGCACAGGGCAAGGCTCCGTTGATGCGCGTCTGCGTTGACGAGCAGATCGTCGGGGACGTCATCTCCGCCTGGACCGGCATCCCGGTCGGCAAAATGGTCAAGGACGAAATCGGTGCCGTGCTCGATCTGGACCAGCAACTCAAACGGCGCGTCATCGGCCAGGACCATGCTCTTGCCGCCATTGCGCAACGCATCGTCATCTCGCGCGCCAGCCTCGAAGATCCGGGCAAGCCGGTCGGCGTCTTTATGCTGGTCGGGCCCAGCGGCGTCGGTAAAACCGAGACCGCGCTCGCCCTCTCCGACCTACTCTACGGAGGCGAACGCAACCTCATCACCATCAACATGTCCGAGTTCCAGGAGGCGCATACCGTCTCCACACTGAAGGGCTCGCCTCCCGGCTATGTCGGCTATGGCGAGGGCGGTGTGCTGACGGAAGCAGTGCGCCGCCGCCCCTACTCCGTCGTGCTGCTGGATGAAGTGGAGAAGGCGCACATCGATGTGCTCGAACTCTTCTATCAGGTCTTCGACAAGGGCCACATGGAAGATGGCGAAGGCCGCACCATCGACTTCAAGAACTCCATCCTCATCCTCACCAGCAACGCCGCGACGGACACGCTGATGAAGCTCACCGCCGACCCCGAAACCGCGCCAGAAAGCGAGGCGCTGGTCAAGGCGATCAAGCCGGAGCTGAACAAGATCTTCAAGCCGGCCTTCCTCGGCCGCATGTTGATCGTGCCCTACTTCCCGATGCGCGACGAGGCGTTGAAGCAGATCATCCGGTTCAAGCTGGGCAAGATTCGAGCGGCGCATGCGCGACACCCACCGCATCGCCCTCGAATACGAAGAATCCGTGCTGGAAGACGTCGCAAAGCGCTGTACGGAGGTAGAGAGCGGCGCGCGCAATGTCGATAACATCCTTTCCAACACCATGCTGCCTGAGACTGTCGCGTCGAGCTGCTCGGCCGCATGGCGGAAGAGCGGACGGACGCCGCGTGCGCGTCGGCGTCTCACCGGAAGGGGACTTTACCTATACCTGGTAAGCAGCCGCCCATGCCAACCTACACGCAAACCGGTCGCCTGCTCACCTTCACCAGTCCGCTGGGCGCGGACGTGCTGCTCGCCGAGTCGTTGCGCGGCGCCGAAGGCATCTCGCAGCTCTTCGACTACGAGATCGAACTGCTGGCGTCAGGAGACACACGGTAGAACCTGCCGCGCTGATCGGCAAGCGCGTGACTGCGGCGCTGCAGGTCACCAGCGATGGCCTGCTCCGCTATTTCAACGGCATCGTGGCGTCGTTCGAGTTCCGCGGCGGCGACAAGGAATTCAACGTCTTTCGTGCCCGCGTGGTCCCTTCGCTTTGGCTCCTCACGCTGAATACCAACACGCGCGTTTTTCAGGATCAGTCCGTCGTGGATGTATTCAAGAAAGTGCTCGCGCCTTACAGCATCGCGCCCAAGTGACGATACGCAGGCTACTTATCCGTCGCTCGACTACTGCACCCAATACCGCGAAAGTGACTTCGCCTTTGTCTCGCGGCTGATGGAGCGGCACGGCATTTTCTACTACTTCGAGCACACTGCGGACGACCACAAGCTGGTGTTCGCGGATAACTCTCGCGCAACTGCCCCCGTGCACTACGCAAGGCACTTTCCGCTACGCGCCGGAGCCGGGCGACAGCGAAGGCTTCTACGACTTCGTCGATCTCCGAGTTCGTTTCCCGCTCTTCCCTCGTGACCGGAAAATACAGTACGTGGGACTACCCTTCCTGAATGCAAAGCCGAGCTATGCCGACCCGAGGCAATCCGGCAGCAAGGCCGAGTTTGGCTGCCAACGATCACGAGCAGTACGACTCGGCTGACAGCGCCAGTGCACCGTTCAAGAAAGAGCGGAATCCAGCCCACGCTGAATCTCCAATCTCATCTGCAGAATGTTCGGCGCGATGCCGGAGACACTGGCGCAGTCGCGGTCCGCGGCGCTTCCAATGCCGGCGTTCTGCAGAGTGGGCACACCCTCGTCCTCACTGAATATCCGCAGCCGAGCATCAACGGCAAATACCTGCTGACCGCCATCGAGCATGAGGTACAGCAGCAGCCCGCGTATCGCTCACGCAATACTGTCCCGGCCGGCCCCTACCGCAACACCTTTCTCGCCCAGCCCGCTTCGCTCGCTTACCGCGCATCCCAGCTCACGCCCAGGCCGCGTGTCCATGGTCTGCTCACGGGCAAGGTCGTCGTTCCCGCTGGTGAAGACTCCTACATGGACAAGTTCGGCCGCGTTTGCGTGCAGTTCTGGTGGGACCGCGACCGCAAAGCCAACCAGACCGACAACACGCTGCTCCGTGTGGCGCAGCCTTGGGCTGGCAAGGGATGGGGCACCTACTTCTGGCCGCGCGTGGATGACGAAGTGCTGATCGATTTCCTCGAAGGAGATCCCGACGCGCCCGTCGTGGTCGGCTCGCTCTACAACGGCGCGAACATGCCGAAGTACAATCCTGCCAGCGAGTACACGCGCTCCGGCATCCTCACGCGCAGTTCCAAGACCGGCAGCTCCGGCAATGCCAATGAGCTGCGTTTCGAAGATCGCAGCGGCGCCGAGCAAATATTCATCAATGCCGAGCGCGATATGGACCTGCGTGTGGAGCACGATGCGCGCACCTTTCGTCGGAAACGAACAGCACATCATCATCAAGCAAAAGCAGCTGCAATCCATCGGGGCGGACAAGGGTGAAACCATCACACGGCAACCATGCCGAGAAAATCGGCCAGGGGGCGGACCGCTCTGTCGGGCAGAACTTCAACGAAAAGATCGGCATGAACTACTCGCTCAACGTCGGCATGAATCACTACAGCAAGGCCGGCATGGTCTACGTCGTTGATTCCGGAGAAGAAGTTCACATCAAGGGCGGCGTCAATGTCGTCATCGAAGGCGGCGTCGGCCTGAGTCTTTCCGGACCAGGAGGCTTCATCTCCATCGACCCTAGCGGAGTCACCATCCAGGGCCTGCTCGTGAAAATCAACAGTGGCGGCGCGCAGCTTGAGGGCTCCCCGGCAGAGACCCAGGACCCCAAAGCACCCGACACCCCGGACGAGGCTGATGATGGCTCGAAAGGGACGAAGAAGAACTGATCCAAAGTTCGCTCCCGCTAACATCCGAAGGAGAAAAACTTGGGAACGCCCGCCTGCAGAATCGGAGACGAAACGGAACACGGTGGCGTCATCGTTGTCGGCTTCCCCACGGTGCTCATCGGCGATATGCCCGCTGCGCGCATCGGCGACGATCACGTCTGCCCGATGCAAACGCCCGGGCTGCCGCCCATACCTCACGTCGGCGGCCCCTTCGTTATGGGCTCTCCCACGGTCCTGGTCGGGGAAATGCCGCAGTCGCGCGTCACCGATCAGCTCGTCTGCGTCGGGCCTCCGGACATGGCCGTGATGGGCGAACCCACGGTATTGGTCGGCATGGCCGGCGCTGCCGGCATGGCAGGGGCGCTCAGCGGATTGCAGGCCATCGGCTTTGCGCTTCCATCGCTCGCGCCGCCGGCGGGGCTTCCGCAGTCCACGCTGCAGGCCGACGGAACCATCAAGACCAGCGGGGCACCCGGTGCCTCCCTGCCGCCGATTACGCTCCAACAGACTGGCTGGCCTGACCTTCCGGCACAGCACACCGCAAACTTCGCAAGTGTGCAGCCGGTCACGCTCCCTGCAGGATGCACACTCCAGGCGAGCACAGACGTGTCCGATGCGGCCCAGGGCTACTGGTCTGTGCTGCCGCCCGATCCCGGTTCCTCCAGCAGCCCCGGCAACTTAGGAACTCCCAGCGCCCAACCCATCACAGTCGTACAGGGAAGCGCCGGTACAAAGGCCTGGATGGGGCAGCCCGCGGGAGCACCCGCCGAAAGCGCGCCGCAGATCTGGCTGCCTTCCGGCGATGCGACTCTCCAGGCGAGCTCCCGATGACATTACCCGTGCGTTCCGGAGACTCCAGGCCGGTGCTCGCCCGCTTCGGCAGGTGGACTCTCACCAGTATTCCTTCCGGCTGGCAACTCCAGCCAGGCTTTGGGCTGCGCAAGGCCGTCCCCGGCAACGCCGCCCCAAACATCTGTCTGCGTGAAGATGTGCTGCTGGCTGGCCGTTCCCTTGCTCCCTACGTGACTACCCAGCAAACGCTCTTGCGGCGCGCTTTGCCGGCCCATTCCGCCGCCGGGCCCAGCGCCGTCCCGTTCTCCGGTGTGGACGAGGCCTTGCTCCTGCTTTTGAAACACCCGTCGGAAGGCGACGTTCCGTTGATTCTGCAGGCGCAAACCTACGTCCGCTCCGGCCTTTGGATAGGAATCGTGACCTTGACGAGCACAGAAGCCGAGATGCCGGCGGCCAAATCGGAATACCGAGCCCTGCTCAGCACTCTCAAGCTCGCCAGCCAGCCTGACCACCCAAGCTAGCTGCATCCCGCGAATCGCGTCCGGAAGATGCGATACCACGGGATCAAGGGGTACACACATCTCCGAAGTTACCTCCATCAGTAACTCGAGTTCCCAATCTGAACCGCACTCCAGCTATTCTTCGTTACTCGGGTAAGCACGCCTTTCGCTACATGGTTTCCTCCGCCCTATCACCACCGATAGTGTAGCCATCACGGGTGGCAGCACACAGACTCATTTCTGTGGTAAGGCCCTCCGCTAAGGAGACTCTGAGTTGAATAGAAAACGGTATAAGAACCTGCTTTGGGCATCCCTGATACTTGGTGCTTCCACCAGTGCCTTTGCTGGCCACCAGAAGGTGTCTTCGGATCTGGATGCAATAAGCCCAACGGAGACAGTGGACGTCATCATTCAGTACAAGCACCCGCCCACCGCGGCGCGTCAGCAACAGATCATGGGTGCAAACGGCTCCGTTCGTGGAGTTTTTCAAACCATCCCTGCGATGGCCGCCCATCTTCCCGGCATGGCTGTGCGTCTGCTCGCCAATGATCCGGAAGTGGCGTATATCAGCCTTGACCGCCCGCTTTCCCGCATGACGGCCGACTACTTCGCCGAATCCGTCAATGCTCCCCAGGCCTGGGCCGCCGGATACGACGGCACCGGAGTAGGTGTTGTTGTGATCGACAGTGGCATTGTCAGCGGTCCAGCGGCGAAGGACCTCAATCCTGCCAATCCGACCTCGTGGAACACCTTCACCAAGTCACTGGGCTTGCCTGGCCCGTTCCCGAGTCGGGTGATTTACAACGAGAGCTTCATTCCGGCGGATACCAATTCTGCCGATGCCTATGGCCATGGGTCCCATGTGGCAGGTCTTATCGCCGGCGCTGGCTTAAACTCAACCGGCAACCAGTATTCCCGCACTTTGAAGGGAGTAGCTCCGGGCGCTTACCTGGTGAACCTCCGTGTGCTGGATAGCAACGGGCAGGGCTCGGACTCTTCCGTGATCGCTGCCATCGAACGGGCTATTCAGCTCAGGCAGGCATACCCGAACGCGAACCTTCGCGTCATCAATTTGTCTCTCGGCCGCGGCGTTTTCGAGAGCTACACACAGGACCCGCTCTGCCAGGCAGTGGAACAAGCCTATCAAGCCGGTTTTGTTGTGGTCGTTGCCGCCGGTAACGATGGCCGCAGCCAAAGCCTGAATTCTGAAGGCTATGGCACGATTACATCACCCGGCAATGATCCCTACGCGCTCACCGTTGGGGCCATGAAAGCCATGGGAACTCCCGATCCGAAAGACGATCTCGTGGCGAGCTACAGCTCCAAAGGTCCCACATTGATCGACAGCATCGTCAAGCCGGACATCGTCGCTCCCGGCAATCTGGTTCCGAGCATCCTTGCCCCGAACACGACGCTGGTGAAGACGGACCAGTCCAATAAAACTGCAACTCAGTACTTCACCTACCACGACGATTACATCGTCAGGGGCGATCAGAATGCGTCACCGCAGTATCTTCCGATGAGCGGCACCAGCATGGCCACCGCCGTCACCTCGGGTGCTGTTGCGGTACTTCTCCAGGCAGCTCCCAACCTCACTCCCGACCAGGTCAAGGCCGTCCTGATGAAGGATGCCACCAAGACCAACTTCCCACGCACATCCGCTGTTCTCGATCCGATAAGCGGCATTACCTACACAGCCAACTACGACGTCTTCACCATCGGCGCTGGCTATCTGAATCTTCCTCCGGCCATTGCGGATGCCAAGGCCGGCAACGTACCAGCCTCAGGCGCCGCAGTCTCCCCGACGGCGATCTACAACCCCTCCAACAACAGCGCGTACATGCTGTTTGACCAAACCGCTCTTTGGGGCTCGACCGCCCTCTGGGGTTCTAATGCGGTCTACGGCAGCACCGTCTTTACCAATGACGGCACCGCCTCGGCTGTGGGCAGTCAGACCGCACTGTGGGGATCCACCGCTCTGTGGGGTTCGACAGCTCTGTGGGGATCAACCGCTCTGTGGGGCTCCAGTGACCCGCATGCATTCACCGCTTTGTGGGGTTCCTCCGCGGCTTCCGGCGCCACCGCACTCTGGGGCTCCTCCTCTCCCAGGAGCCTGACGGCACTGTGGGGTTCAACAGCACTGTGGGGCTCGACAGCTCTGTGGGGCTCAGCAGCGAATGCAGCACAGTCCGGCAGCAACAGCCAGACCGCGCTGTGGGGTTCCTCGGTGGCTAACATCGAATAAAATCCGATCACTCCGAGCAAAGAGAGTGGGGGCCATACCTGGCCCCCACTCTCGTATTTGGCCACATGCTCAAGCTCCCCTCAAAGCTGCTGCCGCAGCGTAAGATGGGGAGCGTTCAGAAACGGCGCGTGACTGAAAGGGAGCAAAATGGGCTTCGGAACACAACCTCGCACGATCGCTTTGGGTGCACTTCTTACCGCAACGCTCGTGGCAGCGGGCCAGCATACTTTGGCGCATAAGCCGTCCCAGCAAAGTGCCCCCCAGGGACCATGGATGAATGCGAGCCTTTCGCCTGACGAGCGCGCCAACATGGTGCTTAAAGAACTGACGCTAGACGAGAAGATCTCCTTGGTGCACGGCAACGGCATGCCTGGCTGGGGTCCTCCTCGGCCCAATGCCTATCTCGGCAACGGGGGCGCCGGCTTTGTCCTCGGCATCCCGCGGCTCGGGATTCCCATGATCCAGATGAGCGACGCGGCTTATGGCGTGCGCAGCAGTGCCGAGAACGGCCGCTATTCCACCGCGCTGCCCTCCAACGTTGCCGCAGCCTCAAGCTGGGATCCCCAGGCGGCCTGCGATTACGGCGCGCTGATCGGACGCGAACTTCGAGCACAGGGCTACAACATGACTCTCGGAGGCGGCGTCAATCTCACCCGCGATCCACGCAATGGAAGGACTTTCGAATACCAGGGCGAAGACCCTGTGCTCGCCGGTACGCTGGTCGGCAACCGCATCAAGTGCGAGCAGGCGCAGCATGTCATCGGCGATATCAAGCACTACGCCATGAATGACCAGGAAAGCGGCCGCAACGAAGTCAACGCCATCATCGGAAAACGGGCCATGCGCGAAAGCGACCTCTTTGCCTTCGAGATCGGTATCGCGGTTGGCCACCCTGCGGCGGTTATGTGCTCCTACAACGCCGTCAATGGCGACTTCGCCTGCGAAAACAGGTACCTGCTGACGGACGTCCTCAAGAAAGACTGGAGTTTTCCCGGCTTTGTTCTCTCCGACTGGGGCGGAACGCACAGCACCGTCAAGGCATCAGCCGCCGGTCTCGACAACGAAGAGCCCCTCGATGAGTTCTACGGCCAGCCGCTCAAGGACGCCGTCCAATCCGGCAAGGTTCCAATGGCGGAACTCGACGACCATGCGCGGCGCATCCTTCGCTCCGAGTTCGCCAGCGGCATCGTCGATTACCCCACGCAGAAGAGCGTGGTCGATATAGAAGGCGGCCTTGCAACGGCGCGCCGGATCGCCGAGCAGAGCACGATTCTGCTGAAGAATCAGGGCAGCCTGCTGCCACTCGATGGCACGAAAATTCGCTCCATCGCCATCATCGGCCCACATGCTGACACCGGCATGATCTCCGGTGGCGGCTCCGCGCAGGTCGACCCCCCAGGACGCCCGCCCGCCAAGTGGCAGGAGCATGTCTGGTTCCCCACCTCGCCCTTGAAAGCGGTCACAGCCAAAGCGCCTGAAGCGCACGTCCAGTTCGACTCCGGCGCCGACCCTGCCACAGCCGCCGCGCTCGCGCGCCAATCCGACGTGGCCATCGTATTCGTGTACCAGTGGACGAGCGAAGGCATGGACCTGCCCAACCTCTCCCTTCCGGACAACCAGGACGCCTTGATCGAGCAAGTCGCTGCCGCGAATCCGCGCACTATCGTCGTGCTTGAAAGCGGCACCGCCGTCACCATGCCCTGGGTCGATAAAGTAGGCGGAATCGTCGAAGCCTGGTACGCCGGCAGCAAAGGAGCAGACGCCGTTGCCAACATCCTCTTCGGCGATGTCAACCCCAGCGCCAAGCTGCCCATGACCTTTCCTCGCAGCGAGGCGGACCTGCCCCACCCTCACCTCGTTGCGCCGCCCCCCGGCGCACAGGGAAGGGAGGCTGTGATGCGGACGGGGGAAGCCAAGCCCACCTTCAGCGTTGACTACGACGAAGGTCTTAAGGTCGGTTACAAATGGTATGACGCAGAGAACAAGCCGGTGCTTTTTCCCTTTGGGTTCGGACTCTCCTACACTACCTACGCCTACTCTGGTCTAAGCGTAAAACCCGGCAATGAAGTCGTCGTCAGCTTCACCGTCAAGAACACCGGTAGCCGTGCCGGCGAGGAGATCGCCGAAGTTTACGCGTCCTTGCCAGCATCCGCCGGCGAACCCCCCAAGCGTCTGATCGGCTGGAGCAAGGTCCACCTGAACGCGGGCGAAAGCAGGGAAGTCAGCCTGACCATCGATCCCAAGTACCTGTCGATCTTCAATGAATCCCGCGACGCCTGGGAGCGCGTTCCGGGAACTTACACCATCTCTGTTGGGGGCTCGTCACAAGAGCTTCCCCTGCACCAGCCCGTCTCACTACGCTAGGCCGCTGTCACGCTGTTGATTTCAGCAGTTCAGCTAGTTTTGGCAGTGGTTCTCCTGAAAAGGACAATCCACGCACAAAAGTCTGGTCAGAGCACAGGGGCTGTCGTCCTTCGGACGGCCCCCGATACACTCGCTGGCAAAGCTATCTCGTTTTCTGTTCAAACACGTTCGGGAAGCCGGTCACATCCAAAGTGAGAGTATCCGGTACTTTGTCAGCTGGTCTGTACTCGAAATATAGTGTGTGGGCTTGGCGAAGTCTTGCCAAGAATGGTCGAGGGTCACCAGGGTAAAAAAGCGCTTCGTTGTCGGATGAAATGATCCATGCCTGACGAATTACTTTCCCCCCGTCGAACTTGTACTGCACCATGGAACGACGGGAGTCGATATTTTCAACTGTCTCCAAAAATTCATCTGTATTGATGAAGCAATCTAGCTTCTTCCCGATCTGACGGACGATAATGTTCTGGGGTTCGTGATATCGGAGTGCGACTGTTTTTGTTGTTTCTCCGGTCACCGGATTAGTATCAACCCTCATCCCCCAATTGCCTTCGGAACTGCTGTGTTCTGCCGCCTCAGCATGTGCGGCCGGTTTCGCGGGAGGAGCGAACTCGTGAGGATGGACAGTGTTTTTGTATCCCTCGAACGCCAGTAACAGCAAGACCGCTCCAGACACCAGTATGCCGCTACGAGATGTGTTGTTCATTATTCTGCTGGACCCAAGAGTAGACGAGTTGTTAGATATACAACACTCACGCCAGTGTAAAAAGGGGAGTTGCAGGTGCTAATCAGGCGGCTCGATTGTTAGGCCAACTGGCCTTCCAGCTCCGCCCAGCGCAGATACATCTCGTCCACCTCACGTTGCGCCTTGCTCACGCGCGCGGTTGCCGCCTCCAGTTCAGCAGCATCGGTCGCAATCGCCGGATCATGTAACCGCTTCTGTTCCAATTGCAGGCGCGCCTCCGCTTCCGCGATCCTCTCTTCCATCCCGGCGTACTCGCGCGCTTCCAGATACGACAGCTTCTTCTTGCTCCCTGCGGCCCCTGCTGTAGATCCCGTGGAAGCACTCACCGGCTTGCCCTTCGAGTCCGCCTCTTCGCCGCGCTCCTGCTCGTCGCGCCACGTCTCCCACTGCCGATAGTCGGCGAACTGGCCCGCGCCGCCCAGTCCATCCAGTCCCAGCACCGTCGTCGAAACACGGTCCAGCAAGTAGCGATCGTGCGTTACCAGCACCAGCGATCCGCGAAACTCCAACAGGCTCTCCTCCAGGATTTCGAGCGTTGGGATGTCGAGGTCGTTGGTAGGCTCGTCCAGCAGCAGCAGGTCCGCCGGCTCCAGCATCAGCTTCGCAATCAGCACTCGCGCGCGTTCCCCGCCGGAAAGGTTCGCGACCGGCTGGTTCAACTGCTCGCCGCTAAACAGGAACCGCGCCGCCCATGAGGCAACATGCACCACGCGGTCCTGGTAAACCACCGAATCGCTGTCCGGTGCCAGCGCCCGCCGCAGCGTCACGTTCTCGTCAAGTTGGCGATTCTGGTCGAAGTAGACAATTCGCAGTGACGGCGCGCGCTCGATGGTGCCCGCCGTCGGCTCCATCTCACCGCGTAGCAGCCGCAGCAGCGTCGTCTTGCCGCTTCCGTTCGGGCCCACCAGCCCCACCCGTGTGCCCGCCTTGAACAGGTAATTCAGGTCGCGAAAGAGCGTCCGCCCGTTCACGTCATAGCGAACATCTTCCAGCGTCAGCAGACGTTTGCTTTCCCGTCCGCTTTCGCTGAACTCGATCGACGCCGTTGATGTCCGGTTACGCGCGGATACTTCCGCCAGCTCGCCGATCATCGCGTGCGCTTTGTCGATGCGCGCTTTGGCCTTGGTGCTGCGCGCCTTTGGCCCGCGCCGCAGCCAGTCGATCTCCGTCTTTACCCGGTTTTCGAGCGACTCCTGCCGCCGCACCTGCGCCTCCAGGAACGCCTCTTTCTCTTCCAGAAACCGGCTGTACGTGCCTCGAACCCGCAGCAGCCCATCAGGATATGTGGGGTTGATCTCGACGATCTCCGATGCGACATTTTCCAGGAAGTAGCGATCGTGGCTGATCACGACAGAAGCGAAAGAGGCTGTTTCCAGCACGCCTTCCAGCCACTCGATCCCGAGTAGATCAAGATGGTTGGTCGGCTCGTCCAGCAGCAGCACATCCGGTTGTGTCGCCAGCGCCTCTGCAATCGCCAGGCGCTTGCGCCACCCTCCGGATAGTGTGACCGCGACTGTGTCGAATGAGTCGAACCCCGCGCGACCCAGCGTTTCCCGGATGCGCCGGTCCCACTCGCCCTCCGGAACACGCGCCCGCCGCAGCGACGCTTCCACTACAGACCAGACCGTCTGCCCGGAGGCGAACTCGGAGATCTGCGCCACGTAGCTCAGCCGCGCGCGTTTGCGCGTCGCCACTTCGCCGCTGTCCGGCTCGATCTCTCCGGCCAGCACGCCCAGCAGCGTGGATTTACCTGCGCCATTCGGGCCGATCAACCCAATGCGCGCCCCCTCCTCCACCGTGAACGAGATCTCGTGGAAAAGCGGCTTGGGTCCATAGGCCTTCGTCAGGCTTTGTGCATTCAGAATAGGTGGCATAAGTATTTAGGGATTCAGGGATAAGAATAACGTTCAATATCAGATGCTGGGAGGGTTGCACTTCAGTCGTCTACCTCTTTTGCCCCACGACTAGAATAAGCTCGCCGTCAGTTAACGTTGGGTCGGGCTGTCCGATTAGACTTGCCGATCCATGCTCACCTGCAAGTCCCTTGTTTAGCGCATCTGTTAAGGCGCGCACCGCCGTGTTTCGATCAAACCTCATATCTCCCGCCGGGTCTTTGGCGAGCAGTGTCAGCCCACTATCAACGCCAATACCTTGGTATCTCGCCGCTGGAGGAATATCGTTTGGCCCTGTCCGCTTGAATCCATCGGGGCGTGGCACCCAACCCTCTGGAGGAATTGGCTGTGGCTCTGAGACTTGCCAGCCAGCTCCCTCAAATCCGGTGCCGGTTGGCCCGGGGCCCAGAAATGTGAAATTTGCAGAGCAAACATGTATGCCTCAGAGTCATTGGGGTTATACAAGAGTTGCACTGAAGCCTTAGGCTTACCCTTCAATTCAGCAACGAAACTTTTAGCGTCGAGGGTGCGAGGGGCCGCATGTCTTGCCACTTCATCGACGTATTTCTGCAGAGCCAACTGGGCCTTAGCCGTTTCAGCTTTTGCAGTCTCAAGATCAGTCTTCGCTGTTGTGAGGGATTTGTGGAATTGGCGCAATTGCTCGGCCTGCCGCTTGTTGATGATGTTTCCTGTGACGAATGCTCCAGCATCCGAATATAAAAGTGAGAGGTAATAAGGCGATAGCTCCTAAATCGAAGAACGCCTTCAAACTATCCGCAGACATAAAACTCTCAATCGGTTTCAAATCGTCATTCAGTGCTCTGTAACATTAGCTTATGTAAGCGGATAAAGCGGTGTACAGTTACATATGTAGACCGCAAAATAGAGAAATAGTCGTAAGTAGATACCGAACTGACTCAGAGCTTATGTGTATTTAGGTATGTAGAGACGCGAACAGTATCAGTCAAGGTGCTGTCCTCTGTCCCCCCTACCGCGCCGCCGTCGCCGTGGCTGCCTGGAACTCCTCGTACGGCCCCTTGAAGTCTTCGATCGTCTCCGGCTCGAAGTGCCAGATCCGCGTTGCGACCTCATCGATCAAATCGTGATCGTGCGTAACCAGCAGCACCGTGCCCTCGTACCGCTGCAGGGCGATGTTCAGCGCGTTGATCGATTCCAGATCGAGGTGATTAGTGGGCTCGTCGAAGACCAGGATGTTCGGCTTCTGCAGCATCAGCCGGCAGAAGATCAGCCGCGCCGCCTCACCGCCGGAAAGCGCATCGGTCGGCTTCAGCCCTTCCTCACCGCGGAAGAGCATCTGCCCCAGCAACCCGCGGATATCTTCCTTTGTCGCCTGGGGGTCGAAGCTGTGAAGCCACTCGGCCACCGTCGTCCCCTTGTCGATGATGCCCGATACATCCTGGGGGAAGTACCCGATCTGTGCCTCGTGTCCCCACTTCACCGTCCCGCCATCGATCGCGAAACCCTTCTCCGCGACATCTGGTGCGGTCGAAAGCAGCGACTTCAGCAGCGTCGTCTTACCCAGGCCATTGCGGCCCATCATCCCGATCTTCTCCCCGCGCATTACTGACCCGGTGAAGTTTCGGATCACCTGCTGCCCGTCGTAGCCCTTGGTCAGATTTTCGAACTCCAGGATGTGCTTGCCGGAGGGCCGCACCATGTCGAAACGGATAAACGGACGCGCAATATTCGACCGCGCCAGGTCGTTCGTCTGCAGCCGCTCCACTTCCTTCTTACGCGAGGTCACCTGGCTGGACCGGGTGCCCGCGGAGAAGCGCGCAATAAATTCATTTAACTGCGAAATCTTCTTCTCGCGCTGCGCGTTCTCCGACTCCAGCCGCGAGCGAATCTGCATCTTCGCCAGCACCATCTCGTCGTAGCCGCCCGTATAGGTGATGATCGTCTCGTAATCGATGTCGGCGATATGCGTGCACACGCTATTGAGGAAGTGCCGGTCGTGCGAAATCGTGATCAGCGTGCCCTCGAACTGCATCAGGAAATCCTGCAGCCAGTGGATCGAGTCGAGATCGAGGTAGTTCGTCGGCTCGTCAAGCAACAGTGCCTGTGGCTTGCCAAACAGCGCCTGCGCCAGCAGCACGCGGACTTTCTGACCCCCCTGCAGCTCGCTCATCTTCCGCTCATGGAGCTCGTCGGGAATATCGAGGCCCTGCAGCAGAATCGCGGCATCGCTCTCCGCCGTGTACCCGTCCTCTTCCCCCACCGTGCCTTCGAGTTCGCCCAGGCGCATGCCGTCCTCGTCGGTCATCTCGGGCTTCTC
This sequence comes from uncultured Acidobacteriaceae bacterium, assembly GCA_963767705.1. Taxonomy (GTDB): domain Bacteria; phylum Acidobacteriota; class Terriglobia; order Terriglobales; family Acidobacteriaceae; genus CAWCJL01. The sequence continues at coordinate 792,129 of CAVYEO010000001.1, forward strand.
GTAAATCCGGTCGCGCTCTTCCAGCGCCGACCATAATCCCTTGTTGCCCATGATCACCGTGTCGATCACGCGGTACGCGTCAAACGCATACTGGTCCTGCCGCAGCACGGAAACTTTCTTGGGCCGGACCACGGTCCCTTTCTGCGGCTCCAGGTCCCCCGCCAGGACCTTCATGAACGTGGATTTACCCGCACCATTCGGCCCGGTCAGTCCATACCGCCGCCCGGAAATGAAGTTGGTCGAAACCTCATCAAACAAAACCTTCGCGCCATAGCGCATGCTTACATTACTGACTGAAATCATGTCTCTCTCTCAACCTCTATTGTCGCAGAAACCGGCTGAATGAGCAGGGCGAGGCGCTCCTGTTCCGGCACGCAGGCCCCATTCTCTGGGCTCAGCACTTGCACGCCCAAGCCCGCTGCTGTTCTTATGACTGCGCGCACCGCGCGCTTCCACCGCCGCTGGCCATAGGAGCTCCCGATGAACCGCCGCCACTTCACCCAGCTCGCAACCGGAGCCGCCCTGAGCTCACTTTGCGCGCCGCGTCTCTCGGCCGCAGTCTCCGCCCCCGTCCGCTTCTCCGCCATGCTCTGGCCCATGGACGGGAAAATCCCCATCGACCAGTGCCTCGAAGACCTTGCCGCCGCCGGCTATAACGGCGCCGAGCTCGTTAACGAGTTCACCAAATGGTCCGACACCGACATCCGCCGCATCCTGGGGCGCATGCGCACTCTCGGCCTGACCTTTGACGCCATCTCCGGCATCAGCACCGGCTTTGCCGACCCCGCCGCCGGCCCCGCGCTCCTTGCCGAACTCGACCGCCACTTCGTCATCGCCGACAAGCTCGCCTGCCGTCAGATCATCCTGCTCTCCGGCAAGCGCCTGCCCGATGCCGCCTCTGGGGCCCAGCACGCCGCCTCCATTGAAAACCTGAAGCGTGCCGCCGACCTCGCCGCGCACCACCACATCGAGCTCGTCATCGAACCCATCGACGCCCTTGAACAGCCCTCGATCTACCTCACCTCTGTGGTCGAGGCATTCGAGATCGTCCGCGCCGTCGGCAGCCCCGCACTCCGCGTTTTGTACGACTTCTACCATGAGCAGCGCGGCGCCGGAAACCTGATCGAGAAGCTCGATGGCAACGTCGACCTCATCGGCCTCGTCCACATCGCCGACGTCCCCGGCCGCCACGAACCCGGCACCGGCGAGATCGACTACGGCAACATCTACCGCGCCCTCGCCAAGGCCCGTTACCACCGCTTCATCGCTATGGAGTTCTACCCCACCGGCGACCCCGTTCAATCTCTGCGCGCAGCCCGCGAAGCCGCCCTCCGCGCCACACAAACGACCGCCTGAGAGCCCTACTCCGTCGGCAGCGCAAACGCCACGTACATCCCACCTGACGGAGCCTTCACATCCTTGCCCCCGCCCGCCGCAATCACCACGTACTGCCGCCCGTCCACCGCATAGGTCGCCGGCGTCGCATTGCCCGCAAACGGCAGCGATGCATGCCACAGCAGCTCCCCGGTGTTCTTATCGAACGCCCGTATCTGCCGGTCATAGATCGTCGCGCCGATAAACACCAGCCCACCCGCCGTCACAGTCGGTCCGCCATAGTTCTCGCTGCCCGTATCGCCCAGCCCCTTCGCCGCCAACTCGGGATACGCCCCCAGCGGAATCTTCCACGCATACTTGCCCGTGTTCATGTCGATCGCGCTTAGCGTGCCCCACGGCGGCTGGATCGCTGGATACCCGTCGGGATCCAGAAATCTGCGGTACCCCGTAAACCGGTACCGCCCCTCTTCGGCACCCTTCGCATCGCGCTGGTTCGGTAGTTCCTTTTTCGCCGCCGACGTATGCCGCGGCATCCCCTGCTGCGCCCCGTTCTGCGCCCCCGAAACCGCACCCGCAGCCGGCCCGCTCCCGGTCAAAAACGCCACCAGCGCCGTAAGCTGCGGGCCCGCAAGCTGCGGAAACCCCGGCATTCGCCCTTTCCCATCCAGCACCGTCTGCCGGATCTGCGCCCGCGTCATCCGCTTCCCAATCCCGATCAGCGACGGGAAACTTGGCGGCGCCCCCGCCCGGTTCCCCTGGTGGCAGATGCTGCACTGGCTCTGGTACACGCCCACCCCTGCCGCCGCGCCGCCCGAACGCCCGCCCGCACCACCAGACGCAGCGGCCGGCGCATTCTCCTCCAGCCCACCCGTCCACGCCATCTCGTTCGCATTCACATACAGCACGCCCGACTCCGGATCCACCGCCGGCCCGCCCCACTCCGCGCCGCCGTCATATCCCGGAAAGACCACCGTTTGCCCAGTCAGGCTCGGCGGCACAAACTGCCCTTCGCTCCGGAATGTCCGGAACTCCCGCACCGCCGCCGCATGCGCCTCCGGCGTGCGCTCCGTCAGCATTGTTTCCGTCAACCTTTGCCGTGCAAAGGGCGCCGGCTCGGTTGGCAGCGCCTGCGTTGGCCAGGTCTTCTCCCCCGGCACCGTACTGGCCGGGTACCCGCGCTCTTCCATCGGAAACAACGGCGCTCCCGTAGTCCGGTCGAACAGATATACCCAGCCCTGTTTGGTGGTCTGCGCCACCGCATCCACCTCTTTGCCCCCGTGCTTCACCGTCAGCAGCGCCGGCGGGGAAGGGAAGTCGCGGTCCCATACATCGTGGTGCACGCCCTGGAAGTGCCAGACCCGCTCACCCGTCTCCGCTTTCAGCGCCAGCAGGCTGTCGGCAAACACGTCCCGCCCTACCCGGTCTCCACCGTAGAAGTCGAAAGCCGCCGAGCCCGTCGGCACATACACAATCCCGCGCTCCGGATCGAGCGCCATCCCCGCCCAGTTGTTCGCTGCGCCGCTGTGCCGCCATGCCTCCTTCGGCCATGTCTCATACCCAAACTCGCCCCGGCGCGGAATGGTGTGGAACGACCACCGGAGCTTCCCCGTGTGCACGTCATACGCGCGGATGTCCCCCGGTGCCGCCGGCAGCGTTTCCGGATCGCGCCCACCCACGATGATCAGGTCCTTGTAGACAATTCCCGGGCTGGTCAGCGCAATCGAAACCGTCTTGGGGTCGCGTCCCAGACCCTCCCGCAGGTCCACCCGCCCGCCATCGCCAAAGCTTGCAATCGGCTTACCTGTTTCCGCATCGAGCGCGTAGAGAAAATGCATCACCCCGGCCAGAATGCGCCCCTCTTTTCCGTCGCTCCAATACGCCAGCCCCCGCGCTGGTTGCGTTCCCGCAATGCCGGAATCGAAGGTCCACTTCAGCGCGCCCGTCGCCCCGTCGAGCGCGATCACCTTCTGCGATGGCGTGTACGCGTACAGCGTCCGGCCCACAATGATCGGGCTCGTCTGCAACCCGCCCTTTTCCTTGCTGTCAAAGGTCCACGCCACCTGCAGCTTCTGCACGTTATCGCGATTGATCTGGGCCAGCGGCGAGTAGTGATCCCCGGCCGGCTGCCCGCCATACACCGGCCAGTCAGTGTTCGGAACTGCACTCGACGCCGCTGCAAATACGGGAGCAAGCACCGGTGTGACTGATGAAACACACAGGTGCACCATGCCGATATCTGCGGAAATGGCAAAGACTGCTGCGCAAAGGGCCTTGTTCATCGCCACCCAGAATATCGGCGCGCTCGTCCTTTACGTGAGAAATTTTTCTGCTGCAGCCGGTAATGAGGCAGGCAGACCGGCCGCACAACGACTCCCACCTAAGAGGGTGCATGAGAGACCCTATCGCGGGTGCCCCGTCCTTCGCGCCGATCACTTTTCGGCTGCCTGCACGAACATGAACCGCGAAATGTGGGCAATGCTCCGCAGGAGCATCCGCTTTGCTCACTTCTGCTCTCACACTGTTATCAGGTGAGCCGCAAACACGCTTTGGTGAATTGAACCACCTAAGCTGCGCGACTTAGTAATCGCGCCCGCCGCGCCGGTCCTACAGAGATCCGCATCAGCACCTGGTTGGTCACCAGCGCCGCCACATACGCCAGCCCCGTCATATAGCAGAACTGGATCAGCGGCCACTTCAGGCTGTTCGTCTCCCGCCGCACCACCGCCAGCGTGGACGTGCACTGCATCGCGAAGGCGAAGAACACCACCAGCGCCACCGCCCCGGCCACCGTCATGTCCTGCCGCAGCGCCGCCTGCAGCCCCAGCGACTGGGTCGCCGGGTCCACCCCGTAGAGCGTGCCCAGCGTGCCCACGATCACCTCGCGCGCAATAATCGAGCTCAGCAGACCGATGCCGATCTTCCAGTTGAAGCCCAGCGGCCGCAGCACGGGCTCGATCAAGTGCCCCAGTCGCCCGATCACGCTTTCAGTCAACCCGGAGAACTGACCTCCGTGAATAGGAAAGATGCTCAGCACCCACAACACAAACGTGACCGCGAGAATAATCGTCCCGGCCTTCTTCACGAACAGCTTCGAACGGTCGTAAACACGCAGCGACAGCGACCGCACCGTGGGCCAGCGATACTGCGGCAGCTCCAGAATGAACGGCGCTGCCGAGGCCTTCAGCACCGATGACTTCAACGCGCGGGCGGTCAGCAGCGCCGCCGCGAAGCCCAGCACATACAGCCCCAGCATCACCGAAGCCCGCAATCCGATCAGGTGCCCAATCAAGTGCTTGTCCGGGATAAAGGCCGCGATCACCAGCGTATAAATTGGCAGCCGCGCCGAGCAGGTCATGAACGGCGCCACCAGGATCGTCGCCAGCCGATCGCGCTTGTTCTCAATCGTCCGCGTCGCCATGATCGCCGGCACCGCGCACGCATAGGCGGAAAGCAGCGGAATAAACGCCTTCCCGTTCAACCCGATCGACCGCATCAACCGGTCGGCAATCAGCGCCGCTCGTGCCAGGTATCCGGAGTCTTCAAGCACGCCGATGAACAGGAACAGCAGCAGGATCTGCGGCAGAAACACCAGCACTGCCTGCACCCCGTTCCAGAGGCCGTCGCGCACCAGCGCCTGCAGCCATCCATGGGGCAAATGGTCGGTCACCACTGTGCCTGCCCGCGTCAGCACCTCGCCCATTCCGTCGCTCAGCGGCTGACCGATGCTGAAAACCACTTGGAATACCGTGACCACCACCAGCAGAAAGATCAGCGGACCCCACACGCGATGGAGCAGCACCGAGTCCAGCCGCCGCGTCCACAGCGGAGAAGCCGGCGCACGGTACTTCGTCCGCGTGCTCACCTGCGCCGCCCACCGCCGGCATTCAGAGGCATTCTGCAGCACTGGCAACTGCGTCTGCAGCACCGGCAGCTTCGGCCGGTCCCCATGGTTCTGGTCGCCGTCCTTGTTACGATCCAGGAACCCGCTGACTGCCTCCAGCCCCGTGCCTTTCGCCGCGCTGATCAGCGCTACCGGCCTGCCCAGCTCCTGCGCCAGCGCCAGCGGGTCCACCTTGCCCCCGCGCGCCTCCATCAGGTCGGCCATGTTCAGCAGCACCAGCGTAGGCAATCCCAGCGCCAGGATCGGTCCGGCCAGCATCAACTGCCGGTTCAAGTGCAGCGCGTCAAGTACCAGCAGCAGCGCGTCCGGCCTGGGCGTGCCGGGCATCTCGCCCTTCAACACGTCTATCGCAACCCGCGCGTCTTCCGAATAGGCCGCCAGGCTGTAAATGCCCGGTAAATCGATCAATGTAAGGTCGTTGCGGCCGATCCCACTCATCCGGCCGGAGTGGTGCTCCACCGTCACGCCTGGGTAATTCGCCACCTTCTGCCGCAATCCAGTCAGTCGATTGAACAGCGTGGATTTGCCAGAGTTGGGCGGCCCAATCAGGGCGATGGTCCGAAACTTGCCTCGCTTACCGGCAGGCGCGGCCGGCTGGAGCGGCTCCTCCAGAACAGCCGTACCGGATCCCGGTGTGCCGGAGTTCGGTGTGCAGCAGCTCACTTCTGTACCTCTTCCGCCGTAATCGCAATATGCCGGGCCGTTTCCCGTCGTAAGGCGATCTCTGCGCCTTCCACCCGGTACACCGTCGGATCGCCCGCCGGCGCGCGCCGCAGCGCTTCCACCGTCGCATCGGGCAGAAATCCAAGGTGCATCAGGTGGTCCTGCACCTCGTCCGGCAGATCGAGCGCAGTCACCACGGCGGACCTGCCAATTGCCAACTCGCTCAGCGCCATCCCGTCCTGCTCTTTCTGCATATAGATCAACGGCGACCGTTTAGGTCGTACTTCGACTATACGACCAATTTGGTCCACCTTACAAAGCGGAGAACTCCTATCAAAGTTCTGTCATCCGAGCGCAGCCGAGGGATCTGCTTCTTCTGTCCCAGTCACAACCCCGGTTGCCCCATCCTTTGCGCCCCGTCCTCTTTCCCATCCCGCACACGCGCCAACACCGGAACCGGGTGCCCCATCCTTTGCGCCCCGCCTTCTTTCCCATCCCGGATACACCACGCGCAAAGGGTGGGCTCTGCGCGGAGCGCAGATGCGCCGACGGCGTCAACCCTCGCCGCGCTACCCGCAACCCGCACTCTGTCCCCGTCATGCTCAGCAAAGTGAAAATTCCTTGCAGCCCTATGGCGTACTAATTCCCCGGACCTGTCACACTGGAAATAGGGGAAACAAACGCGACCCGAAAAACAGCAAAATCGCCCAGCTAACTGCAACAGAATGAGGACTTTGCATATAAGTCCTTTATTTGGAGGAACTTACCCGACCACCCCCAGGCTAAGTCCAATCCTGAGAGGACTTTAGCCCATAAGTCCTAGGGGGGTGGGGGTACCTCACCCACCGAGCGCGGGCAGCTTGTCCGATGCGCCCAGGATAAAAATAATCCCGACCGCGAAGCTGTACACCGCGCCGCCAATCGCCACCCATCGAAAGACCTGCGGCCGGTGTTTGCTGGCGTTGAAAATCCCGCCCAGCGAGGCGGTCATCAACGCGTTCATAGCAATCAGCCCCACGGCGAAAGCTCCCAGCCCCAGGAACCCGCGAGCCGTCCCGCCCAGGCTCGCGGCCAGCAAAAACAGCATCAGCTGGCTGGGCGTCTCCGCCCCCAACCCATGCAGCACACCGATACCGAAGACCGATTTGCCCGAGTAATTCCAACGAAAGCGCTCCGGCCTCGGCGCCTCTGGACGGAAGACGCGCCGCACCCGCCATCCCGTCCATTGCGCGGCCGAAATCAACAGCGCAATCCGGCTCTCAACTCCCCCGTGCGAATGCGCATTCCGGAAAAGGCTGCCGATCACCAGAAAGCCCAGCACTACCAGCGTCACCCCGATCAATCGCTCCGCCGAAGCGTCCAGCCGCGCCGGAAGCGGAAGATGCAGCATCACCACGGCCGCACCCAGCACCACCACCGTAGCCGCATGACCTACAGCATAGGTCAGACCCAACCGCATCGCCTCCTTCCACGAGCGCTGTACTGCCGTGATGTCGGAGATAGCCGCGAGATGGTCGTAATCGAAGCCATGCCGCAGTCCCAGCACGACGCAGGAGATGAGAGCGAGACCAATCTTCCAATGCATAGGAGGAACGCGAGCGCGTTTCCCTGGGCCGGGCGAACGCTAGGCCATTGTAGACGGAAGCCGCAAGGGAACGGCTTACCGAGCCAGGCGCACCAATTGTTCCACCGGTTCGCGTGGCCCCAGGATGGATACGTCGGGAATCTCCCCACGTGCCATCGCCACCTCATCGCATGCGTAAATGCGCGGGCAGTTCTGGCAGTCCTTGTAGATCTTGTCCGGCAGCGCGGCCCGGTCGTGCACGGCGACGAAGCCGTACCGGGTGAAGAACTCCGGGATGCGCGTAAACAGGCACACGCATCCCACCCCATGCTCTTCGGCCTCATACAGCAGCGAGAACAGCAGCTGTCCTCCGGCGCCCCGCCCCTTGGCCCCGGGCTCCACCACAATCGACCGCACCTCGGCCAGATGGGGGCCATACAAATGCAGCGCACCGCACCCTAGAAATTTGCCGCCCTCTGTTTCCGCGACCGTGAAGTCCCGGATGTTCTCGCAAATTTCGGCGAAGCTCCGCTGCAGCAGCGTGCCATCTGGAGACAGGCTGTTTACCAGGTCGCAGACATGTTCTGCATCCTGGAGGCGTGCCTTACGCACCCGCATGGGCCACCTCCGGAGCGGCAAACCGCTGCCGCGCCTCCTGGAGAGCGGCGCGCACCCGGGCGTGCGCCGTCCCCCCCGCCACGTCATGGCAATCCACCGTCGCCCCCAACGCAACCGCGGCAAAAAAATCGGAGTCGAACTCCGGTGCAAACCGGCGCAGCTCTTCAAGCGACAAGCCGTCCAGCTCGCATCCCTTCTCGATGGCCAAGCGCACAGCCTCACCGACAATGCCGTGTGCGCGCCGGAAGGGAAGACCCTTATGCGCTAGATACGTCGCCGCCGCCATGGCATTCAGGAACCCTGTGCCGCAAGCAGCTTCCATGCGATCGAAGTGGAAGCGCAGTGCTCGCGTGAAGCTCGCCAGCAGCGGCAGCATGGGAGCGGTCGCCTCCACCGCCTCGTATAGCGGATACTGCGTCTCCTGCAGGTCCTTGTTGTATGCCAGTGGCAAACCCTTCAGCTCGAGCGTGACCGCCTGGGCAGCACCATTGATACGGCCCACGCGCGCTCGCGCCAGCTCCGTCAAGTCCGGATTCTTCTTCTGCGGCATCGCACTCGATCCGGTGGAGAAGGCCTCTGGCAATTCGACAAAGCCGAACTCCGAAGTGGCGAAGAGCGTCATCTCTTCCGCGAAACGGCTCACGTGCAAACCAAGAAGCGTGAGCGCCTGGAGAAACTCCAGCACGAAGTCGCGGTCGCTGGTCGCGTCCATGCTGTTCGCCGTAGGAGCGGAGAACCCCAACTCGCGTGCAGCCAACGCGCGGTCCAGCCTCAAAGTAGCTCCCGCGACTGCGCCGGAACCCAGCGGACACGCGTCCAGCCGCGCAGCACAGTCCCCCAGCCGGGACAGATCGCGCCCGAGCATCTCGACATACGCCAGCAGCCAATGCGCCACCAGCACCGGCTCGGCGCGCTGCAGGTGCGTGTAGGCGGGCATTGTGGCCGGACCTGCTGCGTCTGCCTGGTCAAGCAGAGCCCGGGCCCAGTCTTCAATCGAACTCGCGAAATTCGCGCATTGCTCGCGCACATAGAGCCGCAGGTCTGTGGCGATCTGCTCATTGCGGCTGCGGCCAGTGTGCAGCTTCTGCCCGAGTTCGCCGATGCGCTCCACCAGCTTGAGTTCGACGAAGTGATGGATGTCTTCTGCTTCTGAATGTGCGCGCATCATCCCAACGCGCATCGCATCTCCCCAGAACTCCTGCAGAATTACGTCGAGCGCCGCTCGCAGCATCGCTGCCTCGGATGCCGTGAGGAAGCCGGCGTCGGCGAGCATTGCTGCATGCGCTTTACTGGCAGCAACTTCATACGGAAGGAGCCGCCAATCGAAGCTGAACGACCTTTGCCACTGCTCGAAATCGCTGTCGAGCGGATCGCGCATGCGGCCCGACCACATCTTCACTGCGCGACCTCCTTCTGCCTTTGGAGCAGGCGTGCGCGGGTGCGCGCTGGCAGGCCCAAAATCTGGATGAAGCCCTTCGCGTCCTTCTGGTCATAACTCTCGCCCATGGTGAAGGACGACAGGTCTGTTGAGTAGAGTGAGAACTCTGACCTACGGCTCACTATGCTGGTGTTTCCCTTGTAGAGGGATAGTGTAACCGATCCGGTGACGTTCGCCTGTGTGCTCTCGACGAAGGCATCGAGCGCCTCGCGCAATGGGGTAAACCACAGGCCGTTGTAGACCAGATCGGCGTAACGCAGCGCCACATGCTGCTTGTAGTGCGCGACCTCGCGGTCCAGGGTGAGGGCTTCGAGCTCGCGGTGGGCCGCCACGATCAGCGCACCGCCTGGGGTTTCGTAACAGCCACGGCTCTTAATTCCCACGAGACGGTTTTCAACCAGGTCGATACGCCCGATGGCATTGCGCGCTCCGATCTCGTTGAGCAGCTCAACAAGCTGAACCGGCGGCAAGGCCATCCCGTTTACCGAAACCGGCGCCCCGTGAGCAAATCCGATCTCCACCTGTTCCGTCCGGTCCGGCGCCTGCTGGGGAGAACGCGTCATCGTCCAGGTGCTTGCGAGCGGAGCATTGCCGGCGTCTTCAAGCTCGCCCCCCTCATGGCTCACGTGCCATAGATTGCGGTCGCGCGAGTGGATCTTCTCCCGGCTGGCCGCGACGGAGATGCCATGCGCCTCCGCGTAGTCCAGGCAGTCTTCGCGGCTTTTCAGCGTCCACTCGCGCCACGGTGCGATAATTTTCAGCTCCGGCGCCAGCGCCTGATAAGCGTGTTCGAACCGGACCTGGTCATTGCCTTTGCCCGTGCATCCGTGCGCTACAGCGGCGGCTCCCTCTGCGAGCGCAACCTCGACCTGGTATTTCGCAATGACCGGACGGGCAATGGACGTGCCGAGCAGATATTTGTCCTCATACACTGCTCCTGCCTTCACCGTGGGGAAGACGTAGTCGCGCACAAACTCGTCGCGCAGATCGAGCACGACAGCCTTCTTGGCTCCCGTCTTGTAGGCCTTTTCGACCACCGCGTCGAGGTCCTCTCCCTGCCCCACATCGGCAATCATGGCGATGACGTCAAGGCCATAATGCTCGTTCAGCCACGGGATGATGATAGAGGTGTCCAAGCCTCCCGAATATGCGAGAACTACTTTGCCTGCCATGGAAACTCCTGTTGTTCTTGGTGCGCTAATTCGCGCGGGTTGAGGGCTGTGCCCTACGAGGGCGCTAGCGAAGCGGGGATGCGGGTGTGCGCCGTCGCCCTGCTGTGGCCAGAGGCGGCTTGCGGTTCGAGGCAACCCCCGCCCCGAGCAGCATCAGCAGCAACGCCTTTTGCACATGCATGCGGTTCTCGGCCTGATCGAAGACGATCGACTGGGGCCCGTCCAGCACCTGGTCGGTCACTTCGGCATTGCGGTGCGCCGGCAAGCAGTGCATGAAAACGGCGTCGGGTCCGGCCATTGCCATCAGCAACTCGTTCACCTGATAGGGCTTGAAAATTGGTGCCCGCTTAGTCGCCTCATGTTCATGCCCCATGCTGGTACACACGTCCGTGTAGATTGCATCGGCGCCGCGGGCGGCGTCTGCAGCATCGTCTGTCAACGTGAGACTGCCGCCGGATTGCTCGGCGACGGTACGTGCATGGGCAATCACCTCGGTTTTCGGTAAGTAGCCTTTCGGTGTTGCGATCGTGCAATGCGCGCCTAACAGCGCAGCCGTCAGCAGCAGCGAGTGGCATACATTGTTGCCGTCGCCAACATAGGTGAAGCGGAGTCCGCGCACGGTGCCGAACCGCTCTTCGAGCGTCATGAAATCTGCCAAGGCCTGGCATGGGTGCTCCAGGTCACTGAGCGCGTTGATGACCGGAACGCGCGCGTGCTGCGCCATTTCCGTGATTGTGTCATGAGCGTAGGTACGCAGCACAATCACGTTGGCCCAGCGCTCCAGGTTACGCGCCATGTCGGCCAGCGATTCGCGCTCGCCCAGAGGCGACTGCGTCTGGTCGACGAAAATAGCCGACCCGCCGAGTGTATTGATCGCCGTTTCAAAGGTGAGCCGGGTGCGCAGCGAGGCCTTTTCAAAGAACATCACCATCTGTTGCGAGGGGAGAGCACTGCGATACGCCTGCGGCCGCGCTTTGACCGCGTGCGCGAGTGCGAGCACGCCGGCGATCTCCCCGGCCGAGAAGTCTGTGATGGAGCAGAGGTCCCGTCCGGCAAGAGAGTTGGCCGCAGCAGAAATTGCGCCAGCGACACCGTTACCAGCACGGGGAAGGGCCGGATCACGGAGAAGATACGCCTTAGTTGCCAAGGGGAGGACCTCCTACCTTATTATTCGTAACAGAGACGGGTGCAAGCTCAAGCAGAATGCTGTCGAGCGCGGCAATGGCGTGATCAACATGCTGCTGCTCCAGTATGTATGGTGGCAGGAAGCGGAGCACGGTATCACTTGTGCGATTGATCAGGATGCGCTGTGCGAACGTGGCCTCGACTACCTGCTTGGCCAACTCGGCGGAGTCGAGCTCTATGGCCAGCATCAGCCCCATGCCGCGCACATCTGAAACTGCCTCATGTCTGCTGGCGAGTGCTGCTAATTGCTTACGGAAGTAGCCGCCAACTGTGTTTACGTGCTCGAGCAGGCCGTCACGATCGAGCGTGTCGAGCACCGCTATGGCAACCGCGCATGCGAGCGGGCCACCGCCGAAGGTGGTTCCATGCAGGCCCGGTTCCATGGCCCGGGCAGCCTCTTCAGTTGCGAGCATTGCGCCCAGGGGCAGACCGCCGGCCAGCGGCTTCGCTATTGTCGTGATGTCCGGCTGCACGCCGTAATGCTGGTATGCGCAGAACCTGCCGGTGCGCCCCAGGCCGGATTGGATCTCATCTACCACCAGCAACGCGCCAGTCGAATGCGTCAGCGCACGGGCTTCGCTCATGAACTCCTGCGAGAGCGGGCGTATGCCGCCTTCGCCCTGAATCGCTTCGACACAAACGGCGCATACGTCTGCGGAAAACTTCTGCCGCAAGTCCTCGACATCATTGAAGCGCACAAACTCGACACCCGGCAGCAGCGGCGCGAACGGCTCCCTGTAGCGCTCCTTATGCGTGGTGGCGAGCGAACCCATTGTCCGCCCATGGAAGCTGTGGTCGAGCGCCAGAACTTTCGTGCCGAGTGGACGGCCTTCGGCTCGCCGCATACTCGCATACGCGCGTGCCAGCTTCAGCGCGGCTTCCCATGCTTCGGTACCGCTATTGGTAAAGAATGCCCGGTCCATACCGGTTTTTTCCGTCAGACGCTCAGCAAGCTCCGCCTGGCCCTCGTGGAAGTAGAGATTCGATGTGTGCAGCAATTTCCGGCTCTGCTCCGCAATGGCCCTCTCGATGGCCGGGTGTGCATAGCCCAATGCATTCACGCCGATGCCGCTGAGCAGGTCCAGATAGCGAGCGCCGGAGTCATCGATCAGGTGAACGCCTTCGCCGCCGACAAAGAGGACCGGCGTGCGGTCATAGGTACGCAGCAGGAGCCGGGCTTCCGCTGCCTGAATGCCCGCGAGTTTGAGTGAAACTGTCATGCGACCAGAACCTCCGTTCCATCTGTAACGCGCATTGTGAGTAAATCGGGAAGCGCGGCGGCGGCATCGGCCGGCAGAATACGTACCCGCTTCACTCCATGGAGCAGCGCTTCGCGGCACGCGCTGAGCTTGGGCAGCATGCCTCCACTGATCACCGAATCGCGGGTGAGCGGAGCAATCTGGTCCACTGTGAGCCAGCGCATCACTTCGCCGTTCGCGCCGCGCACCCCCGGCACATCAGTCAGGAAGACCAGCGCATCGGCACGCGCGGCTACTGCGCAGGCTGAAGCCATTTCGTCGGCGTTAACGTTGTAATACTCGCCATCGAAGCCCAGCGCCAGACTAGATATGACGGGCACTGCATGCATTTGCCAGATCGCATGGAGCCAGCGTGTGTCAGAGGCAACGATCTCGCCCACGAAACCCAGGTCCGGCACGGTCCGCTTCTTGCGTGCGCGAAAGACCAGGCCATCACCTCCGGAGAGTCCGACGGCCACCTGGCCTTGCCGTCCGAGTGCCGCCACCAGCGACTTGTTCACGCGCCCGGCAAGCACCATCAGGGCCGCGTCGCGGGTTTCGCGGTCGGTAATACGGAGGCCCGCAACGAACTCGCTCTGTTTGCCAAGCTGGCCGAGAGTGCGGGTCAGAGCTACTCCGCCGCCATGCACGACTGCAACCTGATTGCCGCTCCGCGCCAGTTCCACAATGGCGCGCGCGCAGCCGTGCAGCAGCCGTGCGTCTTCCAGCGTCGCGCCGCCCAGCTTGACCACGAGTCTCATAGCAGCCCCTCCGCTTCCTGCCATCCGCATATCAGGTTCATGTTCTGCACTGCTTGCCCGGCGGCTCCCTTGAGCAGGTTGTCCAGGCAGGAAATCAGGATGCAGCGGCGTCCGTCGGGAGAGACTTGAAAGCCGATATCTGCATAGCTGGTGTGCACCGAATGCTGTATCGCCGGCAGCGCAGGGGGCGTATGGACCCGCACCATGGGGCTGTGTGCGTAGTAAGTGCGGAGGCAGCTTTCTATATCTGCCGCGGTATACGTACCTGACAACGTGACGTAAATTGTGGAAAGGATGCCGCGTGGAATCGGCAGCAGATGCGGCGTAAACACGATCTGCTCCGGCAGCAAGCCAAGCTGTTCCAGCAGTTCGCCCGTGTGCCGATGACGGAACAGCGCATACGCCGAGAGATTGTCCGCGGCGTGCATGAAGTGCGTTGTGGAGGTGGGCGCCTTGCCCGCGCCGGAGACCCCGGATTTTGCGTCGCAGATGACACCGGCGCGCAGGTCCAGCCATCCGGCCTCAACAAGCGGCTTGAGCGCGAGGATGACCGAGGTCGCATAGCAGCCAGGGTTTGCTACCAACTGCGCCGCCCCGATGGCCTCCCGGTGCAACTCGGGCAGCCCGTAAACGCTTGCTGCCTGGAGCTCGGCGGCACGGGCCGGGTCTTCGTCTTCGAACCTGTAAACGGCCCGATTCGCCTGCTCCTGCAAACGCCACGCTCCGCTCAGATCCACGACTTTGAGCCCGCGCTCAATCGCGTGAGGAACGAGCGAGCGCGACTGTTCATGCGGCGTGGCGAGAAACAGCAAGTCCACGCCGCGCTCTTGCAAAAGCGTCCAGGAAAACGGCTCTATGGTAAGCGCGCCCGTCCCGTTGCTATCTGCAAGTTGCGGGTGCACGGCCGCCAGACACTCAGGCGCTGCATCCTCGCGGCCGAGGAACACGGGCGGCGTCCCATGGAGGCGAGGATGCCGCAACAGCAACCGCGCCAGCTCCGCGCCCGTGTAGCCGCTTACGCCCATGACCGCGGTTTGGAGAGTGTGCGCCATCAGCCGATCATCATTTCCAGCCGCGCCCGCAGCTCCGTGGCTTGCCTGGTATCCGGGCAGATGATCAATACCGTGTTGTCGCCGGCGATGGTGCCCACCGCTTCGGGCCAATCTTCGTTATCAATTGCCAGCGCCACCGGCTGCGCACTGCCGTCTGTCGTGTTGAGCACGAGCTGGTTCTGCGCCTGCTTCACGCGAAGTCCAAAGCTGCGCAGGATATCGTCGATTGCGGGCAGGTTTTCATCATCCCCGTCCGCCAAGGCTACGGGTAGCTGGTACCCGTCTGGTCCTTTGAACAACCGCAGTTCGTGAAGGTCGCGCGACAGTGTTGCCTGGGTGACCTCGAATCCGCGCTTCATCAGCAGCCGGCGCAGCTCGTCCTGGCTCGCAATGGCCTGCGCTGCAATGAGCTGCCGGATCGAGTTGTGACGTTCGTGCTTCATGGGGGAGATGTTTGCAGCGATAGAATGATGAATAATTATGCAATACAATGTATAACTATACATGCGGCAAATGTCAAGCATGCAGGCGCATTTGCCGTGCAGCGCACCCGCTGCGCGAAAACGGTACAATCGACCGCGACCGCCGTATGCTCTCTCTCAAGACTCTCAATGACATTCTCTTTTTGGTCGTAGACGCGCGCAGCAGCCGCGTCATGCTTTGGCAGGATGGCGGGGGGGAGTGGCAGCCCATCTCCTCCGGCCAACTCGCGGCTCGCGTATCAGCCCTGGCTCACACCTTTCTTGATTGGGGCGTGAAGCGGGGCGACCGGATCGCATTGATAGCGGAGAACCGCTGGGAGTGGGCGGTCACGGATTTCGCGACACTCGCCATTGGAGCCGTCGATGTGCCGCTCTTTCCGACGCTGACCGAGGAGCAGACGGCCGTGCTGCTCGAAAACTCAGGCGCTGAGATCGCGCTAGTTTCCACGCGCAAGCAATACGAGAAACTGGCGGCCGTGCAGGCTAGAACTGCCATCCGCAAGATCGTGGTGATGGACGAGGCAGCCGGAGGAGACGCGATTTCGATGTCCTCGCTGCTTCCGCCCCCGGCTACGACATGCGACCAGCTCAATCCTGAAATAGACCGGCTGGCGCGGGCCGTCCAGCCGGATGACCTGGCTACGCTCATCTACACTTCCGGTACCACGGCGGAGCCCAAGGGGGTGATGCTGACGCACGGGAACATCGCTTCCAATGTCAATCATTCAACGGAGCGCTTCGGCTGGGATAACCGGTTTTCGGCGATCTCGTTTCTGCCGCTTTCGCATATCACGGCCCGGCACCTGGATTACGCGCTGTTCTGCTACGGGGCAACGATTGCGTACTGTCCAAAAATTGAAAGGCTTCAGGGCGCGCTCCAGGCAGTGAAGCCGTCCATCTTTGTTGCCGTGCCGCGTGTATATGAAAAAATCCGCCAGGAGGTAGAGCGCCGCTCCGGCGCTTCGCCTACAAAGAAAAGGGTTTTTCGCTGGGTTCTTGCCACCGGCAGCAAGCATCGGGAGACGATCCTCCGTGGAGAGGAGCCGTCCTCGCTCGCATGGAAACTCGCAAACCGGCTTGTCTATCGCAAGGTCCGCGACGCATTCGGCGGCAGCGCACGGGACTTTATAGCTGGCGGTGCGCCGCTTGGGCTCGACTCCGCGCGCTGGTTCGCGGATATGGGAGTTCGCATCTCCGAAGGCTACGGCCTGACGGAGACCTCCCCCGTCATTGCGCTCAATAACAGATACGAACACCGCATTGGCTCGGTAGGGAAGCCGCTGCCCAACGTCGAGTGCCGCATCGCCGAGGATGGAGAGTTGCTAGTCCGCGGGCCTTCCATATTCAAGGGCTATTGGAAGAACGCTGCCTTCACAGCCGCAGCTTTCACCTCGGATGGGTGGTTTTGCACCGGGGACATCGGCCGCATCGATGAAGACGGTTTTCTCTACATCACGGATCGCAAAAAGGAGTTGATCAAGACTTCAAACGGTAAGTTCATTGCGCCGCAGCCGATCGAGGGCAAGCTCAAAGCGCATGCCCTCATCGGCAATGTGACGCTGGTGGGCGACAAGCGCAAATTCGTCGGGGCGCTGATCTCGCCCAATTTCGCCCTGCTTGAAAGCTGGGCAGCGGAGCAAGGGATTCCGCACAAGGATCGCGAGGTCCTTCTGGCCGAAAAAAAGGTGCAAGAGCGCTTCCGCGCCATCATCAACGAGGTGAACGCCACGCTTGCCGGCTTCGAGATCGTCAAGCGCTTCCGGTTGGTTCCGGACGAATGGACATTGGAGACCGGGGAGCTCACGCCGAGCATGAAATTGAAGCGCCGTGTGGTGGAAGGGAAGTATCGCGATCTCATCGCCGGCATCTACGCAGATTCCGCGACAAGCGCTGAATAATCAGTAGGACGGCGCGGATTTGAAAGCATCCGGTCGCGCCAGTATCATCCGTGTGTGAAGAGAACCGGCAGGAATCAAGCCGCTACGTTTCAAGGGAGAGCAACAGAATGCGGGTAGGCATATTGACAGGCGGTGGCGATTGCCCCGGGCTGAACGCGGTAATTCGCGCAGTAGTGCGTAAAGGCATCTTTCACTACAGCGACGAGTTCGTCGGCTTTCTCGAAGGCTGGCGCGGCGTGGTGGAGAACCAGACCAAGCCGCTCACCATCGACTCCGTTTCCGGCATCCTTCAGCTCGGCGGAACGATCCTGCGCACCTCGCGTACCAACCCGCGCAAGATGGAAGGCGGTATCGAGAAGTGTCTTGCAACACTTCAGGCGAACAAGCTGGATGCGCTTATCACCATTGGTGGCGACGATACGCAGGGCGTGGCAAACGCACTTATTGAGAAGGGCGTGAAAGTGGTCGGCGTTCCCAAAACGATCGACAACGACCTGAGCGGTACGGATGCTTGCTTCGGCTTTGACACGGCGGTGTCGATTGCAACGGAAGCTATCGATCGCCTCCACTCCACCGCGGAGGCACACAATCGCGTGATCGTCTGCGAGGTGATGGGCCGCGACGCCGGATGGATCGCGATCACCTCTGGCATTGCCGGGGGTGCCGATGCCATAGCCGTGCCTGAGAAGCCGATCGATATTGATCACATCGTCCGCTTGGTGAAAGAGCGCCACGATCGCGGGAAGAAGTTCTCCATAATCGTTGTTGCGGAAGGCGCCAAGCTGCCCAATAGCGAGCAGGCGACTCAGGGCGCGAAGGTAGATGCTTTCGGGCATGCTCGTCTCAGCGGCATCGGGCAGGCTGTAGCCGAACTGATCGAACAGAAAACAGGTTACGAGACCCGCAGTGTCAACTTGGGGCATACCCAGCGCGGTGGCACGCCGACTGCCTTTGATCGCATGCTGGCCACGCGCTACGGCAGCGCCGCGATCGACCTGGTACACAAGGGCGAGTTCGGACGCCTCGTCGTCCTGCGTGGGACGGAGATCACCAATATCCCGCTCAAGGAAGCCGTCGCCAAGACCCGAACAATCGGCGACGATCTGATCGAACTCGCGGCCGGTCTGCAGCCCCAGGTGTAAGGCCAGGTTTCCCTAGAAGCTGGTAGCCGAGCACGTCTTAACAGAAGCGGTTCCGGAAGGAGCCGCTTTCTGCTCGTTTACACATCAGGAGTGGATCTGACTTTTCTAGCATCAGGAACACGGGGCTTAAAGCGCTCCCACAGCAGTTGAAGGACCTTATAGGAAGATGTCAGTGGCCAGCGGGCGCTGCGGATCAGCAGCCCTGCTTGCACTTGGCCAGAATGGCAGCTTGCAGCCGCTCGCGGAGGCCCGCCGGGAGCTCGTACAACTCGTAATTCCGGTACACCTCGATGGTTTTGCGCGTGGTATTTAGTGTGATGACGCAGTGCTCGCATTCGCGCAGGTGCTGCTCCAGATCGGCTCGCAAAACCGCGGCTACCGTGTTGTCGATCACATCGTCGAGTTCGGCGAGAAATTCCGAGCAGGTCACTGAATACCATCCTCATTCTTCTTGCGGAAGTACCGGCTCAGCCGTTCCCGCAACTGCAACCGCGCCCGCAGCAAGCGCGATTTCACGGCCGGCACACTCAAACCCAGTGTTTCCGCCGTCTCCTCCGTGGAGAGGCCTTCTACATCACGCAGTACGAACACCACTCGGAAACCTGGTGGCAGCCCGTTGATCGTTTTGCGCAGGATGTCAGCCATCTCCGCCTGTCCATACTGCGCTTCCGGATCGGGCCGCCACTCGGCCAAGTCCCTTGGCACCGACCCCTCATCCGTGAGAATGTCCTCGTCGATGGAAACCATGCGCCCGGTGCGCCGCTTTCGCAGCCGCATGAGCGCTTCATTCACAGCAATACGTACAAGCCATGTGTAGAACTTGGAGTTGCCCTGGAACTGATCCAGCTTCTGGTACGCCTTTAAAAAGGCGTCCTGAACCACATCTTCCGCATCCTCCCGGTTTTGCACAATGTGCTGCGCAATACGGAAGACCTGCCGATCGTACTGCTTGACCAGCGTCTCGTAGGCCTTGACATCGCCTTCGCGCGCACGCTGCACCAGCAGGACGTCAGGGTGTACTTCCTGCGCTATGTCTCCTTCGATGATGGGCGCGTCGGACGGTTTCAGAAATCGTGCCTTTCAGGTCTAAATGGAGCAGGAAGGCGCCCCACGGCAATACTACCAAGTCCAGACGAGCCGGGAAACCTGATCCGCGCCGTCGGTCCACCTACCGGTCCGGGCCACCAGGGAGCCGTGATCCTCGTGATCCTTTGGGTTCGCAACACCTTTGTTGCATGGCTTTTTGGGCTGTTTCCGCTAAAGTTAAATCAGCATCCCCCAAAAGCAGAGGTTCGCAGTGCACCCACTATCACCGCGCGGAAAGAGCTGGCTTCGCCTGGCCACCCTGTGTTTGTCTCTGGCGATTCCCGTGTGTGGTGTCGCGACTACCAGAGCGCAGGCCAGTGAGACGCGAACTTCGCAGCGCGCCGGTCACACGGGAAAGGCCGTGCCTGCCGCAGCCTCCCACCAGCACCACAAGCAAACTGCACAGCACGGCCACGCCCGTCCCGCCAAGGTGCGCCATGCCAAGAGCCGCCATGCTCCCCGGACTGCCCGGAGCCTCGCTCGCAGCCGCAAACTGCAGCGCGCCTTTGTCGCGTCCGCGCAGCTTCGGCCCATGGCCCAGCAACTTGCTACCAATCGGACACCGCAGGCCTATGCAGGGGTCACGAATTACGCGAAGTCGCACACTGGCGATGCCGCAGCGGCGGCCTATCTCGCCCTTGGCCATGCTTACCTGCTCGATCATCGCTATCCGGAGGCCATCGAGAGCCTTTCCAGAACGAGCAAGAGCACCGCAGGCCTGGAGGACTATGCCGACTTCCTGACTGCGCAGGCGCAGATGCAGGCAGGCAAGCTGGCCGATGCCGAAGCCACGCTGACCAGCTTTGCGACCAAACACCCGGACAGCATCTTTGTCGCAGATCTTCCGGTCACCATTGCGGAGTTATCGCTGCAGCAAAATGATCCGCAAACCGCACTCCGTACACTTGCCCAGCATTCTGCAGACCCCATCGCCAGTCATGCCGACTTCAAGCTTACCCTGGCTCGGGCGCAACAGATGTCCGGTGATACAGAAGCTGCCGGAAAGACATATCGTCAGCTTTATCTAAGTCATCCGCTCAGCCCGGAGGCACAGCAGGCCAGGACACAGCTTCTCACGCTTGGCTCCGCTGCAGAGCCCTTGACCATCGCGGAGCGGCAGCACCATGCAGATGCACTCTACAACTCCGGTCGTTACAACCAGGCAGCAGAGGATTACCGCGCGCTCGCTGCCGATCCCGCGATGGGCGATGCCACGCTGAAGAATCGGCTGCTGGCCGCCGCAATGGTCTGCGACTATAAACTCAAGCGCGCTACCCGGCAAGAGGCCGAAGCCCTGCCCGACACGGACGACGATGCAGGCGCGCGCCGGTCTTATGTGCTCATGGAACTGGCGAGGGATCGGGACGACGGCGAAACGCAGCGCTCCATTGTGGAACAAATGGAGCGGCGATTCCCAGTCAGCCCCTGGCTTGCAGAGGCGCTTTACTCTTCCGGCAACATGTATATGCTGCGGAAGGATTATCCACACGCCATCGAGTATTACAGCGAACTTGCTCATCGCTTTCCGGTCATCTGCAGGGAAGGCGTGACCACGCCCTGCTCCAACTACGCTCCAAACAGCCATTGGCGGGCAGCCTGGTTGAACTACCGCATCGGCCGTTTCGCTGACGCGGCGCGTGAATTTGACGAGCAGATTGCGACTTACCCTGGCGGAAAGGAAATACCCAGCGCTCTCTACTGGCGCGGCCGCGTCTACCAGCTTGAAGAGCATTCTCCGGAGAAAGCCGCCGCCTACTATCAGGCGGTTAAAGACAGCTATTTGCACTACTACTATGCGGAACAGGCCTCAGTGCGCTTGGCGGAATTGGGCAACGTAACCCCGACGCACATGCCCCAGCTTGACGGCATACATCCCGAAACCATCCCAGCGCTCACCGACGATGTGCCACAGGACGATCCGCACGTCGTAAAGGCCCGCCTGCTTGCCAATGCCGGACTCAACGAGTACATCTCTCCGGAGATCCAGGCCGCGGAAGGAAGCAGCGAGTGGGGCGCCTTCGCAGAATCTGCAATTTATACCTCCGCTGGCGAAAACTACAAGGCAATGCACGTGATGAAGCGCGCACTGCCGTTCTACACCTCGGCACCCATCGAAGCGATTCCCCTGGCCTACTGGCGCATCCTCTTTCCCGAGGCATACTGGTCCACCATTCAGACCGAATCGGCGAAAAATGGACTGGATCCATATATGGTCGCTTCGCTTATTCGCCAGGAATCCGAGTTCAACCCCACAGTTGTTTCCTATGCCAATGCATACGGCTTGATGCAACTGCTGCCCAGCGTCGGATCGGAGTTAGCGCACAAAGAGGGAATGCACCACTTCGACAAGAACGAGCTGCTCGATCCTGCGACCAACATTCGTCTCGGGACGCTTTATCTGCGCCAGACCCTCGACAAGTTCGGAGGCAAACCGGAGTATGCCTTTGCGGCGTACAACGCAGGAGATAGTCGCGTGGCGGACTGGGACGCCTCCGGCAACTTCCATAGTATGGACGAGTTTATTGAATCCATCCCATTTGGCCAAACCCGCGATTACGTCCAGGCGATCCTTCGCAATGAGCTGATTTACCGCGAACTGACCGGGCACGCTGTTGTCGCGAGAGCGCCGGAAACAACCGCACATCCTGCGCCAGCGCAGCCCGGAGCGGAAACGCACGCGGCAACCACGCCTGCAGAACAGGCTCGACCGTCAGAACCCCGTGCGACTTCGGTTGCTGCTCAAGTTGAACCCCCGGCAGCACGCCAGTAAGATGGCATTTGGCCCATTCTGAAGCGGGCCATGGTTCCTTGCCCGGATGGCGAAATCGGCAGACGCAGCGGACTTAAAATCCGCAGGCCGCAAGGCCGTGGGGGTTCAAGTCCCCCTCCGGGCACCACAAAATAAAAGAGTTAAGTTGATTTGGCCTCTCGAAATTTGGGAGGTCGAATTTGCTTGGTGGCTGTTCTGATTCAATCCTGTTACACGATCGTCTACGCCGTCAAGGATATTTGAATCATGGCCCACCCCGTCTAGGCAACGTTGTGACCTTGGGAGTAATCCAGCATCTCGAAAGCTCCGAGAAGCCGTTGCGGTCCATATCCGGGAGAGTAGAAAAAGGAGGTCCACTGCGGCTGGTAGTAGTTGTAAGCTGGCTGGCGCCTGAATAGTTCGGGGGCAAAGGTATCGAACATGGCAAGCACATTACGCTGGCTCTCGTGTGCACGGAACATCTTCTCTTTCGTCCGTATCTCTCCGGGGCTCGGTTGTAGCGCCAGGACCTCGTGAGAAGCACTTCCTGCGAAGCGTTGGATCCTTCTCTGGGGAGGAGCGCTGTACAGCGGAAACTCCCACACGGGAATCGATAACTGGCGACCGGCGCGACTCGCCAGAAAGCTACAGCAATCATGGTCTGGGTGGCCGCCCTCATAGGCGTGCGTGATCAGGATGTCCGGCTTGCTTTCCTGAATACATTCAGAAACAAGATCCGCTGCTTCCTGGAGGTGTAGATACAGAAAGCGGTCGGGGAAACGTGGGAAGGCCAAAAGCTGAATGCCAGGAAGAAGACCTTGCGCACGTTCCGCTTCACCTTCGCGAAAGAAGGCGGGAAGACGCGATTCACGTTCCGCAGGCACATCTTTGCTCGCTTCGCCACTCGTGAGGGAGAGAAGCCGGCTGTCAAGATTTCGCTGAAGAAAAATCCCCATCCCTACGTGCGCATCATCAGGATGGGCCACAAAGGCGAAACAACGCTGCTGCAGAAACTGCTTCTCTGAGGGCAAACTCACATCCAGAAGCATCTCTCAATTTGACCGCAGCTGACAAGCCCGGAGTGGCGAGCCATGGTCGACACATGTCCGCGATTCTCAGTGGCGGCCCGAGAGCTCGTCCATCACCCTCTTCCATCCCGCGGCTAGGCCGCGCACTCCTCCTGATGCTGCTGAAGACGACTTCATACCCGGCCTCTAGGACCTCTGTCAAAAGGCGCTCCGACTAAACACTTCACAGAGCATTCGGCCTGCGCCCGATTGAACCACTTCAGAACTTTGCGATCAGTGCGATGCCACAGACCATGAGCAGGCCGCCAAGCACGCGCCAGTGATTGATCGGGTGGGTAGGCATGTGGAACCAGCCGAAGTTGTCTATGGCCAGGGAAGTGAGCAGGGCAGCGGTGACGGTGAAGCCCATGAAGGGGCCGGCGCCGACCCTGTTGACGAAGACCAGTCCGGCGTAGACCTGAACTGCGCCGACCAGGCCGCCAATGGGTGCCCACCAGGGCATGGTCATGATGCCGTGCGCGGTAGGGAGAGGGCGCGGCATAATTAGAAAAGCGCAAACGAAGAATGCGGTGATGATGGCAAAGGAGACGGCAGACGCGAGCCATTCATTTCCGAGCGAGGCTTTAAGCTGTCACGTTCATGGGCGCGCCGCAGGCTTGCAAAGCACCGCCCAGGATGATGAAGGGAATGATCCATGCAGCGTTCATATGAGTGTCCTCCGCGATTTGGAGATGGTGATGAGTATGGGGCAGACATTTAGCCAGGGTGCAGAAGCAAGGCCGCGAGAGAAAGTAACAGTGCAGGTGGCATAAGCAGCAGGCCGGCTTTGAAGAACTGCCATCCGGTGACCTCGAGACCGCCACGGCGAATCGCGATAAGCCAAAGTATGGTAGCCAGAGAGCCGGTTACAGAAAGGTTCGGGCCGAGATCAACCCCGATCAGGACTGCGTTGGCGAGCAAGCCTTTCACGTGCGCTGCCGTGACAGTAGTTCCAGCAATAAGACCGAGCGGGAGATTATTGATGAGGTTATTGCCGATGCCGACGACGAAGCCGACCGCGAGGACTCCCCAGACGCGCGGCCAAGATTCGGCTGTCTGCAGAGCGTGCTGCGTAATCCGGAGTGCGCCGATGCTGTCAATGGCTTCCACCAGGATGAAGAGGCCGGCGACGAGTGGAAGCACGCTCCAGCTGATTTCGCGCACGATCTGCGATGGCGGCGTCCTTGCTTTGATCGAGACGATGGTGGCGATGACCAGGGCCGCCACGCAGGTAGGAAGGCCCAGGTCCTCGTTCAGCGCCGATGCACCGAGCAGGACGACAGCGACGGAAAGAATGCCGAAAAAGGTGAGCTTCCCCGAGGCATCGAGTCGGGCTTGTGTATCGGGTTGATCGATCCTGTCGCGCAGATCGCGACGGAAATACCACCGCAGTATCAAGTAGGTCGTGGCGATAGAAAGCACGGAAGGCAGTGTGAATACGGCGAGCCAGTGCGCAAGGGGAGGCATGCCGGAGCGAAAGACGACGAGGTTGGCGGGGTTGGAAATCGGGAGGGCAAAACTGGCAGCATTCGCGATCAGCGCACAGATGAAGAGATACGGGAGCGGCTCGGCCTTGGCTTTTTTAACGGCGGAGAGGACGGCAGGGGTAAGCACAACCGCAGTGGCGTCGTTGGACATGAAGATGGTGACCAGCGTTCCGACGCCGTAGATAAGAGTAAAAAGGTGGGCACGGGAACCGTTTGCGCGCTTAACGGCAACCGATGCGAGCCAGTCAAACACGCCGTGCATACGGGCGAGTTCGGCCAGCAGCATCATTCCCGTGAGAAACAGGTAGACGTCCAAGCCCTTGAGCACAGCATGCCCGGCGCGCGCCACAGGAAGCAGCCGCAGCAGCACGAGGAGAGCTGCGCCGCCGCCAACCCACCAGGCCTCGGCAATGCCGCCGGGGCGAATGAGCATGAGCGCGATGCTGCAGGCAGCGATCGCGATCAAGAGGATGTGAGCCAGATGCGGAGACAGCATCACCATTTCCTGCCGTTTTTGTTAGGACCGAGTTGCGTGCCAAGAATGCCCTTCTCCGGATAAGCGCCGACGGCATTATCCTGGTCCCGGGGCGCGCGGGCCGGGGGCTGGTACATGTGCGCGCGTGCGATCTGGAAGTGAATCGTGTCGCTGGCTTCGCGTCCGCGCCCGTCAGTGAAGACAACCGTGAGCGGGTGTGTACCGTCTTGGAGAGTGCCGGGCGAAAGCTGTGCGGCCCATACCCCGAGCCGATCGTGAAAGGTGAGCGGGAGGTTTGGAAGGCCGGCGATACGGGCGATCGCGGTACGGATCGGAGCCGTGCTCCAACACTTCGCGCGCACCGCGCAATCGCCGGTGATGACCTGCTGTGGCGCATGCGGGTCCCTGATGAGCAGGCGGTCGGCGGGTGAGGTGATCAGGGCAACGGGCGCATCCTCCCTTTGCAGAGCTTCGAGTTCGTAGAAGCGCCAGCTCACGACACCGTCGTCGAGAGCGGTAAGCGAGAAGCCCACCAGACCTTCTTCGATCTGGCCGGTGGAACGGGTTGCAGCGTAGATGGTAGTGCCGTCGTTTGCCAGTTCGTTGTAGTGTGTGTGGCCCATCTCCACGAGAAGAACGCGATACTGGCGAATGAGTTTCGCGAGCTCGGCCCCGCCCTCGTGGAAGTCGCTGGGATAACAGTGAACGAAGAGGACAATGCGTCGACTGGCCTGGTCTGCATGGGCGAACTCCTGAGCCAGCCACGCGAGTTGCTCGGGCGAGAGACGGAATACCTCCCTGCGCGGGCCCTCCATCGCATTAGCGAAGACTAGCCGGTAGGCACCCACAGTGTGGGCATAGAAAGGCTCCGGAGCAAGATGTGTGCGCAGGTGGTGAAGGTTGCCGGAGGTAAAGTCGTGGTCGCCGGCAATGGCGCGAAGCGGCGGCAAGAGGGGACGCAGTACTGCAGCCGCGAGCTGGTATTCGTCTTCGCTGCCGTCATCCGCGATATCGCCCGGCAGGAAGACGAACTGGAGATCCTGCGCGAGTACGCGGTTGGTGTAGCTGACAAGCGCGAGCAGGTCGCGATAGTTTTGCGCAGCGGGCGTGGTGAGATGGAGATCGCCGAAGTGCGCCCAGCAGAGAATCCGGTGCGGGAACTCCGATGCGGCAGTGTGAAGCTCACGCCGGTGTGTGGACTCGGCCACAGAAATCTCCTTTGCTAAGAGGATGAATAAGTTCGACGGTCAGGCACACTTGCGCCAAGGCATTCCGATGCAGCTATTCTGATGCGCCGGCACACGCAGCGTGCAATGGAGAGGCAGCGATTTGTTCAAACTCGCCCGACAAAGAAATATGTGACCGGACGCAAGTCTTTGCGCGCGAGACGTCACGCGAGACTGTGTGGTGCATTTCGAGGGCAGCATAGACGAGCAAAGGCGAGGAGGACCTGCGTGAACGCGCACGGTCGTTAGCAATCCCTGCATCCTAGACGGCTGGACGGAGCGCACATGCGTCCTTGGCAGGAGAGCACCGGGTGGAACAAGACGGGCTAGACGGAGCACCGACGACACGTGAGCACAGCGCTCCTGAGGAGCACTGCTCAGGTATTTCGCCGCGCAGCCGTATCGGCATGAACGCGGCCAACTTTTTCCAGGCGGAGTCCGTAGGTGTGGTTCTGCCAGTACTGAATACATTCCTGCGCGAGGCGAAATGGAGTTACGGCGCGATTGGCGTAGCGACGGCGCTTGCGGGTTTGGGAACCCTGCTATTCCAAACACCCGCTGGCTACCTGGTGGACAGGCTCCCGAAGAGGCGCGCACTGTTTGCGATGGCCTCACTGGCAGTGGGCGTTTGCTTCGGGCTGGTGCCGTTCCTGCCACGGGCGCCGGCGTTTCTGGACCCGCTGTTGTTTGTGTCCGGGGTGGCGCAGAGCATTTTCATTCCGGTGCTCGGCGCGCTGGCGCTGGCGCTGGTGGGGCATCGCGCGTTGAACCGTACACTTGGCGAAAACCAGGGATGGAATCACGCCGGAAACATTGTGGCCGCGCTGGTGGCCTTCGCGGCGGTGGGGCGCTTCGGCAGCGTGTCGATCTTCCCCGCGGTTGCAGTTGCATCCGTCGTGGGTGCCGCTTCCGTTTACCTTATCCGCGGCAACGAACTGGATGAAGTGCGGGGTGCGGGCGATGGTGCGCAGCCCGGGCCAGGCTCGTGGAGGGCACTGCTGGGCAACCGGGCTGCGCTGATGTTGCTTCTCGCCGTGGGCGCTTTCCATCTGGCGAACGCTCCGATCCTCCCGCTGACTGCGTTATACATCAAGCATCTAGGCGGGTCGGACCGGCTGACAACGTTTACCGTCCTCTCAGCACAGGTGGTGATGGTGCCGGTGGCATGGCTGACGGGCAGGCTTTGCGATACATGGGGCCGAAAGCCGGTGATGGCGGTGGCCTTCTGGGTGCTGCCGGCGCGCATTCTTTCTTACACACTGGCGCGTGGTCCGGACGCAGTGGTCTTTCTGCAGGCTCTGGATGGGATCGGTGCGGGAATTTACAGCGTGGCGATTGTCGCCTTTGCCGCGGACCTGACCCGGAAGAAGGGACAGTTCAACACGCTGTTGGGTATTTTTGCAACGGCGCAGGCGATCGGCGGAGTAGCCGGGCCAGTCATGGAAGGCGCTCTGCTGCAGCACTTTGGATTCCGGCATACGTTTGTGGTCTTCGCCACCCTGGCGCTGGCCGGGGCAATCATCTTTCAGACCACAGTTCCGGAAACAGCGGAAAGGTGAGTGGGAAAGATGAGATCACAGCGCCACGCAAATGCGGCTCTTCTGTCGCCTAGGAAGTAGCAGGAGGGTGCTGTACATCAAGCTTTGGTAAAGGAAGAGGCTGGTTCAGAGGAGACATCCGCCAGCTTCGCGCCCTCGTACGGCAGAACGACGCGAAAAGCCGTGCCGGTATGGCGGCCTGCAGTGCGGGAGCGCACGCGGATAGAGCCGCGGTGTTTCTGGATGATTTCGAGACTGACCCATAGGCCGAGGCCGGTGCCAGTGGCCTCTTTGGTGGTGACAAACGGTTCGAAGATGTGCGGCAGCACGTTTTCCGGAATGCCGGTTCCTGTATCAGCCACGGTGACACACACGGCGGTAGCGCCGTTTTGCTGCTGGATTTCACGAATACGCACGCGGAGTGTGCCGCCTTCTGGCATAGCGTCGATTGCGTTACCGACAAGATTGGCGAATACCTGGCGGAGTTCTCCGGAGAAGCAGGTGAGCGGGGGCGTGGGCCGATAATCGCGGATGACGGCGATGTGAGCGGAAAGCACGCGTCCGTTGTGCATGGAGAGCACCGAGTCCATGATCTCGTCGAAATGACAGAGGGCCGGACCGGAGGACTGACGATAGAACCGAAGCGTTTGCGTGACGATGTTGCTGACTCGCGTGAGCTCCTGCTGGGCGAGAGCGAGGTAGCGCTTCGCCTCGTCGTCCATTTCTGATTTTGCGGTCAGGAGATAGACGATGTTCATGATGGCTTCCAGGGGATTATTGATCTCGTGGGCAATGCTCGCCGCCAGGCGGCCAGTGACGGCGAGCTTCTCGGTCTTGCGCAGGGCGTCTTCAGTGAGCTTGCGCTGGGTGATGTCGATATGTGTGCCGACGTAGCGAACGGGAACGCCGTCCTCGACGATGAAGCGGCCGCGGGAGGCTATCCAGCGGATGCTGCCATCGGAGAGCAAGGTGCGGTACTCGTTCTCATACCTTTCCTGCCCACTTTCAATGGAGTGCCTGAGCCGGGTCAGCGCTCCCTCGCTGTCTTCCGGATGGATGTGGTTCGTGTAGGACTCAAGGGTGGCGGGCAGGGTAGCTGGAAGCCGGTGAAGTGCGCGAAAGCCCTCGGTCCAGAACATCTCATCCGTGCGCAGATCCCAACCGAAACTGCCGGCGGAAGCAGCGTGCTGCGCGACTTCGAGCAATTGTTCGCGTTCTTCGGTTTTCTGTCGCGTGCGCACCTGCTCCGTGACTTCGATGGCGTAAGTGAGGGTGCCTTCAACCTGGCCGGAGATGGTGAGCGCCGGCTGAAAAACGAAGTTGAAGTAGCCAAGTTCCGGCTGACCGCTTTGCGCACGATTGAGAGGTATCCGCCACTCGTGAGCCTGGAAGGGAACGCCTGTGCGGAAGACTTCGTCCAGACGGAAAAGAACCTCATTGCCGCTGATGCTGCCGGAAAGCTCGGAAAGGACATCGCGGACTGACCGGCCGAGACACTGATCGGCTGACTGCCGTCCGATCAGGCGCACATAGGGCGCGTTGACAAAGGTGTAAATGTGATCCGGGCCGGAGGTGATGGCGATGGCAGCGGGCGCAAGGTGAAAGGTGTCACGAAGCCGATTGCGCTCCAGCTCGATCTCTCGCTTAAGTGCATCCTCATGCTCGGCAGCATCGCGACGGAGCCGGGCCATTTTGATATGGGCCGCAACACGGGCCAGGAGTTCGCGGGTGGTGAAGGGCTTGACGAGGTAATCATCGGCGCCCGCCTCCAAGCCTTGCACGCGCGCTTCCTCACCAGCCCGGGCCGACAGCATAATAACGGGCACGCCTCGCGTGCTGTCGTTGTTACGAATTTCCTGGAGCAGCCAGAAACCATCGAGCACGGGCATCATGACGTCTGTGAGGATCAAATCTGGCGGTTGCGTCAGCGCGATGTCGAAGGCGTCGCGGCCATTTGTCACAGCGGTGACGGAGTAATGCGGCGCAAGCAGCCGGCGGAGGTACCCGCGCATGTCGGCATTGTCGTCCGCGATCAGGATACGGGCGGTGGTCTCCGGAGCAGCAGCTAGTTCGGCCGGAATTGGAAGCTCGTCACCAATGGGAAGCCAGTTCTCGGCTTCTTCGACAAAAATCTCGGCCCGGAAAGACTGTTGCGCTTCCGCGGGCGATTCGATCATGGGCATCTGCACATGAGCTTGCCCTTTTGGAATTGAGACATGGAAAGTGCTGCCGCAGCCCGGCTCGCTTTCGGCGCGCACCGCGCCCCCGTGAAGCTTGACCAGATCGTGAACCAGCGCAAGGCCAATGCCGGTACCCTCGTGCGTACGGCCGCGGGCTCCTTCAACCCGATGGAACCGCTCGAAGATGCGCGGCAGTTCCGCAGGAGGTATGCCGGTGCCGCTGTCCGCGACCGAAAGCTCGAAGGCAGAAGGCGTCTCCCCGAGCCGGACCGAGATGCTTCCGTTGAAGGTGAATTTGTATGCGTTGGAAAGAAGATTGAGAACGATCTTCTCCCACATATCGCGATCGATGTAGGCAGGCTCCGAAAGCTCTGGGCACTCGACCATGAAAGCCAAGCCCGCCCGCTCAATAGCTGAGCGGAAGCTGCTGGCGAGATCACGCGTCAAAGCGGCAAGGTCGACGGGCTGGTAGAGAGCACTCATCCGGCCCGCTTCAATGCGGGAAAAGTCCAGCAAGGTATTGACCAGCTTGAGCAGGCGCAGGGCGTTGCGATGCGCGACGGTCACCCGCTCGCGATCCTGCGTATCAGCCGGCTCTTGAAGCATCTCCTCCAGCGTGCCGAGCATGAGTGTGAGCGGCGTCCGGAACTCGTGGCTTATGTTGCTGAAAAAGGCTGTCTTGGCGCGATCCAGCGCGGCGAGAGCTTCGGCGCGTTCGCGTTCGCGCTCGAAGCTTTGCGCATCGGCGATGCTGCGCGCAACTTGAGCGGCAACGATGTCGAGAAAATCGCGGTAGCTGCTATCGAGGCGCTTGCGAGGGCTAATGCCCGCGACCAGGACCCCGAGCGGGTGGGCTTGCCCGGTTTGCGCGAGCGGCAGGATGACAACCTGGCAAGAGGGCGTTTCCCATGCTCCTCCGGGAAAGGCGAGCGACTCCGCATTGTCTATCTCGAGAGGAACATTTTCGGAGATAGCCCGGATAATCAGAGTGGCGCATCGGCCTTCGGGGTCTTCCAGATGAATCTCAGGGGGAAGAGCGGGGTGCGTTTCAGAGATGCCCGTCCGCGCTTTTGCCCTAGCCACGATCCCGTTGTCGTCCAGAGCGTAAAGGACGGCGAAAGGGATATCGTACGCATTCTGTCCGAGTGTTTCAGCAGCAAGCCGCCAGGCTTCTGCGCTGGTGCTGGCGTTTGCGCTGCGCGCACCGAGGTCACTCAGGGTGCGCAGGCGGCGCTCGCCAATCACCTTATCGGTGGTCTGCTGGACAGCGGTGAAGACGCCGCCGATGCGCCCGGCCTCTTCCAGAATGGGACTGTAGGAGAAGGTGTGGTAGGTTTCCTCCGGATAGCCATGGCGTTCCAGAATGAGCAGGAGGTCGTCAGAGCGGGTGGCCTCGCCTTTCTGCAAAACGCGTTCGAGCATGGGACCAATGATGGGCCAGATTTCAGGCCATACTTCGCGGCCGGGTCTGCCGAGGGCCCAGGGATGTTTGGACATCAACGTCTGACGGTAGGCGTCGTTGTACAACATGAGGAGTTCGGGGCCCCACCAGGTAAAAAGCTCGAACCGGGAATGAAGGCATATGCTCACAGTGGTCAGAAGGCTTTGGGGCCACGTGGAGACCGGACCCAGCGCGGTCTCCGACCAGTCTTTGTCACGCATAAGCGCACCGACTTCACCGCCGCCGGCCAACACCTGTGCCTTGATAGCCTGCTCTTCCGAATGCACCGGCAG
This sequence comes from uncultured Acidobacteriaceae bacterium, assembly GCA_963767705.1. Classification (GTDB taxonomy): domain Bacteria; phylum Acidobacteriota; class Terriglobia; order Terriglobales; family Acidobacteriaceae; genus CAWCJL01. Next base: position 824,120 of record CAVYEO010000001.1, read on the forward strand.
CAACGTCGAAACCCCTTCGTCAGAATACATTGTGGGTTGTGATCGCGTACAAATGAGGGTTCGGAGCTCCATAGTGCTTTCGTGGTATTGGAAACACGGCATCTAGTATGTGCGAGGATAGGGGCGAGACGGAGGCCACGCTATGGAAGCGAACGAGGTAAGCGAACTTCACGAACAGCATGAACATGCGTCGCATGACGGATCGCTCAAGCCGGTCAGCTTCAGCATGGCGGTGATCGCCGTGCTGGTCGCCATCACAACGGTGCTAGGTCACCGGACGCACACGGAAGCTGTGCTCGAGCAGGCCAGGGCGAGCGACCAGTGGAACTATTACCAAGCACACCGAATCCGGCAGAATGATACGACGCTGATTTCGGACCTGCTGAGCGTTGCAGTGACGCAAGACAAGGCACTGGCGGCCAAGCTCGCCGAAGGTTACAAGGCCCATCTTGCCAAATGGAACGAGGATCTGAATGAAGAACAGGCGAAGGCGCGCGAGTTTGAGGCGGGCGTCGCCAAGGCAGAGCGGCGCGCGGGGCGCTTCGATCTGGCCGAGGCGCTGCTGGAAATCGGGCTGGTTGTGACATCGATCACGTTGCTCACGCGCCAGCGGCCCTACTGGTACCTGGGCGGGGCTTTCGCTTTGCTGGGCATAGCCGCGGCGGGGAGCGCATACTTGGTCCGCTGAGTTCCGCGTGGTGGCATGAGATCGCGCTTGCTCCCGTGACGGCTTTCGCGTAGAAGTGTAAGCGTTTCCAATATGCGCTTTCCCGGAGGAGATGTTGCCGAGCTCCCGTATCGTAACCACCGCAGTATCTATTTTCGCCGCCGCTGTTATCCTGCCTCTCTCAGCGGACGCCCAGGTCACGGAGGCGGCTCCACTGCAGGATCATCCAACTGTGACCGTCGATGCTTCGCACGTCGCAGCCTACCGGATTCCGCGGACCATCTACGGCAGCTTCCTTGAGCCGATCGGCAACTCGACCTACAACGGACTGTGGGCGGAGATTCTGCAAAACCCGTCGCTGGAAGAAAACTTGTGGAGCGCGCGAAACGTTGCGGAGATGGTGCGGGATGAACCTGCACTCGAACGTGCCTCGCAGCTCGGGCTCCCGCTCCCGTGGGAGCCGGTGAATTATAGCGAACAGAACCGGTACGAGCCGCACTGGGGTGACGCGGCAAACTCCTGGCGTTCGCTTGAGGTGATCGGTGTGCCTGGCGAGGCGACCGGGATCCGGCAACGAGTGTATCTGCCTATCGGGCGCACCCGGCAATACAGCGGGAGCCTGTACGCCAAGCACCTGAGCGGGCCATCGGGCCTGACGATCTCGCTCCACAATAGGAATGCGACCGACGCGCTGGTATCGGCGCATGTAGATGCTGCCGCGGCGAACTGGACAAAGTACACCTTTACGCTTGCGGTGCCGGAGGGCAAGCTCGAACGACTGGATCCAGCGGACTTCGTGGTGGAGGTCGAGGGAGACGAGCGGGTCGATCTGGACCAGCTATCGCTCATGCCAGGAGATGCGGTCCAAGGCATGGACCCGGATGTGGTGCGGATGGCCAAGGAGATGCACACACCACTGGTACGCTTCGGAGGCAACTTTACTTCGGGATATCACTGGCGGAACGGCGTGGGCCCGATGGACAAGCGCGTGAGCATGCTGAATATCGCGTGGGGCATTCCCGAGTACGACACTTTTGGCACGGACGAGTTTTTGAATTTCTGCAAACTGATTGGGGCCACCCCGCAGATCGCGCTCAACCTGGGCAGCGGGACGCCGGAAGAAGCAGCAGACTGGGTGAAGTATGTGGACGCACACTTCCAGCCATCGGGTGGGCTGCTATGGGAGCTGGGCAACGAGCTTTGGGGTGGGTGGAATCTGGGCTGGCCGACGCTACAGGAACTACCCGGGCGCACACTGGCCTTTAGCAAGGCAGTGCGCGGGGCTGATCCCAAGGCGAAGCTGATCGCTACGGGGCAAGACCCGGATGTGTACCACGACTGGAACGCTGCGCAACTGACCAACCCGGCCGGCACCTTCGACTACCTGTCGACGCACTTCGTGGTGACGAACGATCATGTGCAGTTCAAGTCACCAACTCCTGACTTTGTTGCAGCCGCGACGTTTGCGTTGCCGGTAGGGCTCGGGCTCAAACTGCAGCAAATGCAAGGGCAGATCAACAGCGTACCGGCATTCGCGAACAAAGCGCATATTGCCTTTACGGAGTGGCTCTACGTCGGCCATGCCACGACAGCGCCCAACTACACCAACATGGGCGGGGCACTGGGGGCAGCTGGATTCTTCAACATGCTGATGCGGAATGCGGACGCGGTACCGATCTCCGACATGACCGGCATTCTGGAGTTTGCCGGTATCTGGAAAAAGCGTGGGCAGGTATATGGCGCACCGGCGTACTATGCCTTCCAGATGTATGCGGGAGCGGACGCAACGCGGCCGGTGGAGGCGGCAACCGACGCAGGCACGTATAACGTGCATGAGGGCGTCACGCGGATACCCGAGATCGAGAATGTGCCTTACCTGGACGTGGTGGGTGCGCTGAACGACGCAGGCGATACGTTGACGCTCTTCTGCGTAAACCGGCACCTGACGCGCGACTTCGCCACTACCGTACAAGTGAAGGGGTTTGCGACGGGAGGCAAGGCACAGCTTAAGACACTGGTTGCGGGTAGCATTTACGACCGTAATGACGAGGAAGAACCGGATCACATCGTGCCGGAGATGAGTTCGGAAGCGGTGACACACGACAGTTTCACGCATGTATTCCCGCATGAGAGTGTCACCGTGGTGACGCTTCGGCGGCGTTGATGCTGTACACAGAAGAGCATTCGGGCATGACAGCTTAAGAAGTAGAAGGGGGCGCACTTGAATCAGTTTGTACGGTCAGTGGTGGTGATAGGTTCGTTGGCGATCGGAAGTGCGGTGCACATGTGGGCCGCGGACGAAGCGCGGTGGAGCGAGGAGAAGGCCGACACGTGGTACCAGGCGCAGAGCTGGCCTGTGGGCAGCAACTTCGTCCCGAAGGACGCCATCAACGAATTGGAAATGTGGCAGGCGGCCACCTTCGATCCGGACGAGATCGACAAGGAGCTGGGCTGGGCCGAGGGCATGGGGATGACCACCATGCGCGTCTTCCTCCATGACCTGCTGTGGGAACAGGACCAGGCCGGTTTCAAGCAGCGTATAGATACCTTCCTGGGCATCGCAGCCAGGCACCACATCAAGCCTGTCTTTGTGCTGTTCGATTCCTGCTGGGACCCGAATCCGAAGCTGGGGCCGCAACATCCGCCGATTCCGGGTGTGCACAATTCCGGCTGGGTGCAGAGCCCTGGGGAGAAGGGGTTGCGGGATCGCGCTGAGTATCCGCGGCTGAAGGCCTATGTGGAAGGCGTGGTCGGCGCGTTTGCGAATGACGACCGCATCCTGGCATGGGACGTGTGGAACGAGCCTGACAACGGTAACGACAGCAGTTACGGAAAGGAGGATCCGCGAAACAAGAACGCGCTAGTGGCGCTGCTATTGCCCCAGGTGTTTATCTGGGCGCGGTCCGAGCACCCAGTGCAGCCGTTGACCAGCGGGGTGTGGCATGACGATTGGTCGTCGCTCGAAAAACTGAACGCCATAGAGCGGGTGCAGTTGACCGAGTCGGACGTGATCTCCTTCCACAACTACGGATGGCCAGAGGAGTTTGAAGCACGCATCAAGTCGCTCCAGCGCTACCATCGTCCGCTGCTGTGCACGGAGTACATGGCGCGGGGCGCGGGAAGCACCTTTGATACTATTCTGCCGCTGGCGAAGAAGTACCACGTTGCTGCCATCAACTGGGGATTCGTCGAGGGCAAGACGCAGACCAACCTGCCGTGGGATTCGTGGGAGCGGCCCTATGTGCTGATCCAGCCAACGGTGTGGTTTCACGATGTTCTCTACCCGGATGGCAAGCCGTATCGCGAACGGGAAGTGGAACTGATCCGGTTCGAGACCGGGAAATCGAAGGTCGATCCACGGGAGCAGCCGGAGGCTCACCTGCAGAAGCGGTGATTGCCCTTTGCAGGAACAGAAAAGGCGCAGAGAGGAAGGCGTACACCGCTTCCGCTCTGCGCCTTTCGGCATGGGCGTGGTGCGCTAAAAAACAAAGGTGAGTTGCCCAGTGTAGTTCCGGGGAGCGACGAAATGGGTGCCGCTGAAGGTGGAGAGAAAGTTGTAAAGCGAATACTGATTGCTGATGTTCACGGCCGTGAGGCTAAGGTTCGCCTTGTAGTGGTCAGTGCGGAAGACGTTGTCATAGCCCACCGTCATATCGAACATGTTGCGGGGAGCGACACGCGGAGGATTGCGGTCGGCGTTTTCGGTTCCGGGCGCCGGGATTTGTAACAACGGAGAAGATAATTCCGCCGGAGCACAGGAGGTGAGCGGCGCTGCGATGGTGGCGCGTACGCCTCCGCAGGTGATGGCAGCCTGGGCCTGTTGATCGGGCGAGAGATATGTGAGGCTGACCGGGGTAGTAGTGTCTGCCGCGAAGGGAGCATTGCCGGCTACCAGCCCACTCTCATATGTCCAGTTGAAGGCGTACCAGAGACCTTCCTTCCCCGGCTGCCATTGAAGATGGGTTGTCTGCTGGAACGCCTGATCGTGGTCGATGCGGAAAGGCGCGCCGGAGAGCGGTGTGTTCGGGTCGTTGAAGATAATGCCGCCGCTTTCCGGCCCGAAAAAGCGGGAGCGCGTATGGCCAAGCACCGCGTAGGCCGTGATCCCGTGGATATTCGATAGATTGATGCGCCCGTCAAAGCCATCGATCTTTGACTTGCTCCACTGGATGGGGAAGGCAAGTGGCGAGTTGATGAGCACGTCGAAGTCGAAATCGCGGTCGGTGTACTTCCAGAAGTAGTCACCGGTAACGGAAAGATAGCGGCCGAAGGGCTGCTCGAAGCCCACCGCGAAATGGTTGCGCTTGGCCGGTTTGAGCGGCTGCGCGCCAAAGGCGCCGAGGTTATTGGCGAGGCCGCCGGAGCCGGTTTCACTCGAGACGATCAGGTTCTCGTTGTATGGCGTGAGGAAGAACTTGCCATAGCTGCCTCGAAGTATGGTGCCCGTGCGGGCCACATTGTAGGAAGCACCGAAGCGCGGCTCTACCATGGATCGGGTGGTAATGCCGTTGTAGTTATCTCCGCGGAGACCGACGGAAGCGGTCCAATTGCGCCACTTCAACTGGTCTTCGAAATAAAGAGCTTCTTCCTTGATGTCCGTGGTCCCGTGGAAGTTGAGCGGGTGGCCACCACGCGTGAGGTCATAACCGGCTTCACCGGTGAGGTACCTGGGGTTGGGCACATACGGGGCGGCGCAGGGCGCGGCGAGCGCGGGGTTCGTCACGGGGTTGCCGTTCCCATCCAGGCACGGCGCGTTATATGCCGGGTCGGTGATGCCAATGGTGAATGACTCGGCCAACGGCGTGTGCTGGAACTGTGCGCCGGCCTTGAAGTTGCTGATGCCCTTGTCCCAGGAAAGGTCAACTTTGCCGCCGAGGTTGGTGAGCCGACGATTTTGTGCGAGGGTCACAGGGGTGTCATCGAACGGGTTGTGCGAAGGGTAGTAATGCACCTGGTCCTGCCGCACCCAGAGCGCGGCACTGACGAGAGTGCTGGGATTGAAGAGGTGGGTGTAGGACGGGGCAACATTGAAGCTCTTGATTTGCTGACGCTGGTCCTGCCCGGCAGCGGCCTGATCGTATTGATTGGGCGTCTGCGCCCAGCTACGGGCGAGGCTGATATTTATGTGCGCGCTATCTTTGCCGCTGGGCACAGTATCAAGCCGTTCGAAGATGCTTTCCGTATTGCCGTGATCGTGAATGGGCCGGAACTCCGGGGAATCGAGAAAACGGCCGCTGTTTAGCCCGTCAATTGAAGTGAACGAGCCGTAGCGGGCGCTGCCGAAACCGAGATTGCCGTCCACGGTCGTCGTGCCGAAGGAGCCGTAGCCGCCGGAAATCGCCCCATGCGGTTGGCCCATGCTGATGCCAGATTTGGTAGTGGTCTCAACCACGAGAGAGGCTTTGTCGCCGTACTCGGCCGGAGCCACACCGGAGATCACCTGGAGGGATTGCACGGACCCAAGCGCAAGCTGGTTGGAGAACAAACGGCTTTGCTGATCGCTAATCGGCTGGCCGTCTATGGAGAAGGTAGTGTCGGCATGCTCGCCCTGGGGGTGGAACATGCCGTTGGAATCCTGCGCGACGCCGGGGGTGGCCAGCGTGATAACAGAGGAGAGGCCGGAGCTGGAGTTCTCCGTGGGGAGTCGCGCGATCAGTTCGTCGCTGACGGTGGTGGAGGGGGTGGGCGTGTTCTGCACCATGTCACCTGCATCGCTCTCGACGGTGACGGTCTGGGTTGAAGCCGCTACGGAAAGCTGCCAGGGCGCGGTGACAGGAATGCCACCGTGAACGGAAAGGTCCTGCTGCGCTGGAGCGAAGCCCGGAACCCGAACAGTAGCGTGGTAGTGCCCATAAGGCACGTTGGTGAACTGGTACTGCCCTTGTGCGTCACTCGTTATGGTGCGGTCGAAGCCGGAGACTGGGATTCTTGATTTCGACGGTTGCTCCAGGGATGACCGCGCCCGAAACATCGGTCACAGTGCCGGAGATAATGCCGGCTGTGCCGGCCGTGGTTTGCGTGTAGGCCGTGGGCATGGCCAGCGAGGCCGCAAATGCGGCGGCAAATAAGATGGGACGCCCGAGGGAGCGGGGCATGCGCGTATCTCCTGTGGTGATTGCAATTGTGGTGGATCAGGGATCAGGAGAAGGAGCAGTGCCGGGGCGGTGGCCGGTTCCAGTAGGGGCACTCGATGGAGCGGAGCGCGCACAGGTGGACCGTCCGCCTGCGAACAGGGGCGGTGGTCTGGATGAGCAGTAACGCCACCGCTGCAACAATAGCGATGACGGTGTGGACACTGAGGCACAAGGCGCAGTCGTCGTGCGAGGTAGGACCCGGTGCATGGCCATGGGCCACCTGCACGGTGGTCCCCAGGAGCACGAGTCCGATGCAGAGCAGGATGGCCACAGTCCGCCAGAAGCCAGCGGTGTTACGCGCTGGGCCCGGGGACGCGAAGCTCTGCTCCATCTGCCACATGATGATTTGAGGATACCATCGCTGGCTGTCCAGAAGGTCAAGGGGCAGCGCACTTCTTGGTCATCATTTCCGGCCAGACAGCAGCGTGGCCGTGCGCAGGAAGTCGTAATCGCCGGAGGGCGAGGGCCGCACGTTCCCCAGCCGTGGGGTGTGCACAACGACCGTGTCTAGATACCAGAGATTGAGCGACGGAAGGTCTTCCGCCAAGGCTTGCTGGACGCGAACGTAGTCAGCACGTTGCTGCGCTTCGGTCGTAGCGGAAGCGGCGTCGGCAATGGCAGCGTCTACAACGGGACTGTAGTAATGGCCGCGGTTGGCGCCGTGCGGCGGCAAGGCTTCCGTGGCGTACGCGTACCGGAAGATATCCGGGCTTTCGTTGCCGCCGATCCAGCGCAGGGCATAGAGGGAGAAGGCGCCCTTGGTGATATCGGCATAGAAGGTGGCGAACTCGAAAGATCGGACCTCGAGCGCGATACCCACCTTGCGCAATTGCTGCTGGAGCACGAGTGCCATCAGACGCGTGGTCTCGTCAGAGGTGGATATCTTCATCTGCAGATGAAAGCGCGTCCCGTCAGCAGTGCGCTTGTAGCCGGCTGCGTCGAGGATCCGGTTGGCCTCGCCAGGATCGTAGCGATAATTTTGCATCTGGTCGGCGCGGGCCCAGTGGCCAGGTGGGAGCAGGCTATCGGCGAGGTGGGCCTGGTCCCGCCAAAGGGTATGAATGATAAGCGGACGGTCGATAGCGTAGGCGATAGCCTGGCGCACACGGGCTTCGCGCAGAAATGGGTCGCGGAGGTTGAAGGTGATGTAGTTCACGACGGTGCCGGGCGCGCTTTCGATGATCAGCTTCGAATGCGCGTGGAGAGCCTGAACCATGTCGGGCGAAAGCGAGTTGCTGGCCACATCGGCCGAGCCTTTCTGTAATTCGAGGGCACGGGTGATCGGGTCCGGCACGACGTTGAAACGGATGCGCTCGATAGGCGGCATGGGCTGCCAGGAGTTTTCGTTCCGGGCCAGGATGACGTCCTTGTCCTGCTCCGCGGAGACGAACGTATAGGGGCCGGTACCAATGGGATGCTGACCAAAGCTCTTGCCACTGCCATACGGGACGATGCCGACAGCGCCGTCAGACAGGTTCCAGAGGAGGAACGGGTCGGGCTTCTTTAACGTAACCAAAACTGTATCCTGCCCGCTGGCGCCAATACGATCGATCTTTGCGAAAGCCCCGGACTTCGCGGTGATCAGCGTACCGTTGCGCATCGAGTCAAGCGTCCACTTGACATCGCGCGCTGTCAGCAATGCCCCATTGTGAAAGTGCACTCCTGGGTGGAGGTGAAAGACATAGGTGAGCGGGTCGGGATGATCCCAGCTTTCGGCTAGCCACGGCTGGACATCATAATGCGCGTCCTTGCGTACGAGCGAGTCGAATATCAGCGAGCCAATGTGCTCGGATTGTGCATCCGTCCCGATACGGAGATCGAGGTTGGTGGGACTGCTCTCGATGAGGACCGTGACTGTGTCCGGAGTGGGGCGGGAGCGCGCGCAGCCATTGAGGAAGCACGCAAGCACCCCAAAGTACGCCAGGTATGCCAGTGATTTCTTAGCATACTTTGCGGTCCATGCCTGCAACCCTGCTCTAAACATAGGTGACCTGGCCGAGGATGACGGGTTTGCTGGCTCCGGTGGCGCTCGGCACGTTACCAGGAAGATGATGCCAGGTCTGGTACGCGAGCAGGGCAAAGGCCACGGCTTCCTTTGCCTGCGAGGGCAAGCCAAAGTCATCGCTGGTTTGAACAATGCAGCCAAACCGGGCGAGTTCGCGCTCGATCATTGCGATGAGAGTGCAGTTACGCGCGCCTCCGCCGGAGAGGATGTAATCCACAGGAGCGTCGGCCATGCGGGGAGCAACGAACCGCTCGTAGGCGATGCGGATGCTTGCCGCGGTCAGCGCGGCGGCGGTGGCCAGAGTATCTTCGGGGCTGAGCTTGTGTTGTTGCGCTTCGGTGAGCATCCGATCGACAAAGGCAATACCGTATTCTTCGCGGCCAGCGCTCTTGGGTGGAGACTTGCGGTAATACGGATTGCTCAAAAGCAGCTTGAGCAGCGGCTGGTTCACATGTCCGCGCGCTGCTGTGCGTCCTTCGCGATCGTAGGGTTTTCCGAAGAGCCGGTCCATGAGCGCGTCCAACACCATGTTGGCCGGGCCGGTATCGAAGGCCGGGACATCTGCGAGACCGGCGCCGGGCGGGATGGCAGTAAGATTCCCGATGCCGCCAAGGTTCTGGAGCACGCGGCCGCGTTTGCCATGACGGAAGAGCACGACATCCAGCAGCGGCACAAGCGGCGCACCCTGGCCGCCAGCAGCCATGTCGGCGGGGCGAAAGTTCGAGACGACCGGCACGCGAGCGGCAGCGGCAAGGACCGCCATCTCGCCCAGCTGCCACGTGCAGGCGACGGAGCGGCCGGCGTACGACTGCGGCGTGGCCTGGTGATAGATAGTCTGGCCATGGCAGCCGATGAGACCGATCGGTTTGCTGCAATCCAAAACCGTATCAGTTACATATTCCGCATAGGCCTGGCCAAGACGCCAGTTGAGCCGCGCCAGCTCGGCGGCGGAGGTGCTCTGCGCGTTCATGGCGGCGAGGACGGCGCGGCGCAGCGCGGCCGGGTAGGGGAAGGCGCGATGGAGCAGCAGTTCGACCTTTGTGTTGCTCTCGCGACCCGGAGCTATCCGGCAAATCGCGACATCAACGCCATCTGCTGACGTTCCGCTCATCACCCCGGCGACGGTCATGGCTGCGGGTGCGTGCTTACTCCGCGGCAGTGCCTTCAAGCGAGAACTCCGGCGGAGTCTGTATCGGCTGCGAGCCGGTGAGCTTCAGCCGAGAAGGCGATAACGGCTTCGCGCAGTTCGCGTATCTCTTCCGGGCCCGGAACCGCACGCAGAGTGTCGCGCCCAAGCAGGTTCCGCTTGCTCGCGCGCACTTTGCGCGCGGCTGCCTGGACGATGTGGCGGAAGGCGCGGGAGCGCTCGGCCTCGCTCAACAGAGCCTCGTAAGCACGCAGGATGAGGCCCGGATCCTTGCAGATTTCGATCAGGTGCGTACCGGCCGCGATCGCGCCGATGGCGGCGTCTTCGATGGAGCAGTGATTCAGGATGCCACCCATCTCCATATCATCGGAGACAATCAGGCCGCGGTAGTTGATGCGGCACTTGAGCACGCGTGTGATCCAGAAGGGCGATATGGAGGCGGGCAGGCTGCCGTCGTTCCCGGGTGCCGCTTCAGGGTAGCGCGCATGCGAGACCATGACCATGGGCAGTGTGCGGCGGAGTTTGCGATACGGCATAAGGTCGTTCTTCCATAGATCGGCCCAGCCGCGGTCGATCGCAGGCGTGGCGTAGTGGGAGTCGAGTGTGCCGCCGCCAAGGCCAGGGAAGTGCTTGCCGCAGCCGAGGACGTTCTCCTTGCGTAGTCCTTTGAGAAACGCGTCTGCATAATCAATGACGCGCCCCGGGTCCTGGCTGGCAGTGCGGGTGCGGAGCACATCGGCCGAGTGCTCGGTGTGGAGGTCGAGCACTGGCGCGAACGTGGTGTTGAAACCGAGCATGCGGGCTTCGCGACCGATCAGCCGTCCGTGCTCGCGCGCGAGGTGTTTCTGCCGCGGCCGGGCGACAATGGCGGGAGCGGCTATCGGCGCGATGAGGTCGCGGAGTCGGTCCACCAACCCGCCTTCTACGTCCACTGCGCGCAGGAGCGGCCCGTCGCTCAATGAGCGCAGTTCTGAAAGCAGGGCGTGTGTCTGTGAAGCGTTTTGGATATTACGGCGGAACAGGATAACGCCGCCGGGCGAGAGAAGGCGCCACCAGGCGCGCTCAGTATCCGTAAGGTCGGCGCCGGAAAGACCGGCGATGAGTAGCTGTCCTGCATCCTGCCGCAGAGTCAATGCACTGCCTCCGTTTGCTCCTTATCGTAACCGGTCATGTGGCGAGCACGCCTCCACTGCGGATCTCGTTCCGCAATTCCTCGATAAGGTTCAGCGCCTGCAGAGGCGTGAGGGCGTTGGTGTCGGTTTCGGTAAGGCGGTCAAGGATCCGCTGGGACAGTGGAGTGAACAGGGTAAGCTGCAGGGCTGCATCGGTCGTTTCGGCGGCGACAGTGCGCTTCTCGGAGTGCTCGTGCTGGCGCAGTACGTCGCGAGCGCGCGCAATCACGGAAGCCGGCAGGCCGGCCAGCTTGGCGACCTCGATGCCGTAACTCTTGCTTGCTGCGCCCGGCTCGATGGTATGCAGGAAAGCGATGCCGGAGGGCGATTCCTTGACCGCAACGCGGAGGTTTTTGAGACGCGGCAGGTGCTCGGTCAGCAAGGTAAGCTCATGATAGTGCGTGGCAAAAAGAGTGCGAGCGCCGATGCGAGCATGGAGGTGCTCGAGGGTGGCCCAGGCAAGCGAAAGGCCGTCGAAGGTTGCGGTGCCGCGGCCCATTTCATCAAGCAGGATCAGCGACCGCTCGGTTGCAGTGTTCAAAATGGTCGCGGTCTCGATCATCTCGACCATAAAGGTGGAGCGGCCGCGGGCAACGTTGTCGCTGGCGCCGATGCGGGTAAAGATGCGGTCGACGACGCCGAGACGCATGCGCTCGGCGGGTACGAAGGAGCCAATCTGCGCAAGAATGACGAGCAGCGCGGCTTGCCGCAGATACGTTGATTTGCCGCCCATATTCGGCCCCGTGATAAGGAGCACGGCGGGGCCTTCGGCGGCAAGGTAGAGGTCGTTGGGAACGAAGCGGCCCTCGCCGACCTCTTCCATGCGGCACTCCACTACCGGGTGCCGCGCCGCGGCGGCCTCGAACACGCACTCGTCTGCGAGCTGTGGGCGCGTGTAGTGGCGCAATGCGGCGAGATGGGCGAAGCTGGCGAGGAGATCGATTTCGCCAAGGGCTGCGGCAGTGCGGCGGATGCGCGACGCGGCGACGAGAATGGTAGTGCGCAGGCCGGCGAAGAGGCGTTTCTCAATCTCAACCGAGCGTTCCTGCGCCGTAAGCACGCGCGTTTCATAATCCTTGAGCTCCGGCGTGGTGTAGCGCTCGGCGTTTGCCAGGGTTTGACGTCGTTGGTAATCGGCGGGCACGGCTCCGAGGTTAGCCTTCGTGATCTCGATGTAATACCCGAAGACGGAGTTGAAGCGAACTTTGAGCGATCCGATGCCGGTTCGCGCACGTTCGCGCTCTTCGATGGCGGCAATGGACTGCCGGCCACTCTGGCTCAATGTGCGCAACTCGTCCAACTCAGCATCCAGGCCTGGGGCAATCACGCCGCCATCCGCAAGAGTCGGCGGCGGTTCGGAGACGAGAGTGCGCGCGATTTCATGTGCGAGATCTTCCAGCGGATCGGTGCGGGCGGCGCAGCTTTGCCACTGCGCTGCATGGAGCGCTGTCAGCGCTGTACGAATTTCGGGTAGACGGCCCAGCGAGGCGCCGAGCGCCGTGACCTCGCGCGGACCCGCGGAATCAAGCGCGATCCGGCTCAGCATGCGCTCCATATCAAATACTCCTGCGAGCGAGCGACGCAGCTCTTCGCGACGGAGCAGGTCAATGTGAAGCTCCGCGACGGCATCGTGACGGGCGGCGATGGTCTCGCAGTCTAGGAGAGGCCGGAGCAGGTTCGCGCGAAGCAGGCGTTTGCCCATCGGCGTCTGGCAGCAGTCCAGCGTGGAAAAAAGGGTGGTCCGGGTGCTGGCATCGGAGAAGAGCGGCTCAACCAGCTCAAGGTTGCGGACTGTCACCTCGTCAAGTTCGAGATGACTCGTTCGCTCGTAGTAGCGGAGTGAGTCAATATGCGCCAGGCTTCCCTCACCCTGCGTGTTGCGGACGTAATGAAGGAGCGCCCCGGCGGCGATTGCGGCGGCGGAATGGCCACTGAGGCCAAATCCATCGAGCGACCGCGCCCCAAGCTGTTGCTCAACCAAGGGCAACGCGTAATCGGCGGAAAAGACCCACGAATCCAGAGCGCTGCGGGCGAAATCGCTGGTTGCGCTGATTCTGCTCGGGTCAATGGTTGCCATGTGTGCGACCCCGCCGGGGATGCTGGAATTCTGCGAGCCGGAAAACAGCGGAGTATCGCGCGCGTGCAAAAGCTCGGCAGGACGGCTCTTGGCAAGTTCATCCAGGCAGAGCTGCTCGGCTAAGGGGCCGCGGAATTCTGTAGCGCGAAAGTCGCCTGTGGACAGATCGAGCAGCGCGAGCGCGAACAGTTCACCCGCGCGATGGAGCGCAGCCAGGTAATTGTTCTGTTCCGAACCGAGGTTGCTATCAATGACAGTGCCCGGCGTAAGAACGCGGGTGACCTCGCGACGCACGATCGTCTTCGCCAGCTTGGGGTCTTCCATCTGTTCGCACAGGGCGACCCGATAGCCTTTGCGCAGGAGGCGAGCGATGTAGATTTCGGCGGCATGGAAGGGAACCCCGCACATAGGAACCTGACGTTCGCGGTCCCGGGCGGTGAGGGTTATCTCCAGTTCACGCGCAGCGACTTTCGCGTCATCAAAAAAAAGTTCATAGAAATCACCGAGTCGGAAGAACAGGAGCGCGTCGGGATGCTGCCGCTTCGCTGCGGCGTATTGGCGCATGACGGGTGTCTGCGCTGGAACCTGGGAAGCCTGCTGGAAATCTATAGACACGAAACGCCAGCATACCGTGAAGGCGATGCTGGCGTTAAGAGGTTTGAGCCTTACTGATTCTTGGTGATAGCGTCCGAGCCGTGTTGTTTGACCATCTTGTTGTAAATGCCCAACAGCAGGAAAGGCGCAGGCCACTGGCCGATAAATAGCGCCAGGTCATCCTTGCCCTGAATCTTGGCGGTGAGGGAGCCAAGTATGGAGGTGATTGCAGCGCCGAGAAAAAAGCTCGAGGGAATTTTAGAGGTGTAGCTCTCGAGAAAGGAAGTTACCTGGTCTTCCTGAGATTCACCGGCGCGCACGCGGTAGTCCGTCATTGCTGGATCTCCTTTGTGGAATTGCCGCGACCGGAATCGCGACTCACACGTTGGAAGATGCGGCTGCCAGCCCATCTAGCCGCATGGGAAGGACGCTCGCTTTAGTGAAATCAAAGCTCATTCTGGCGATTCGGCGTCCTGCGACCGTAGTTGGCTGTGCAGTTTCGGGAATGCTCGTTCGCTCGGAAGGTAACTATTTCGTTCACTTTGATGACCTCGGTTTAAGAAAACAGGCTGAACTGTGGACTTTCAAACGGCTGCGAGCGGGGGAAAGTGATCGAGGTCACACCTGCGAATCGCCAGAGTTCAGCCCTGCGGTGACGAAGGATAGGGCTGACGAAGGCATTTCCGGACTTAGTCTCGGGCCTGTAGTCAAGACGTTGACCGCGATCTGCTGTTAGGACGCGGGCTCCGGCCACCGATGGCGTGTCTCGCTTGACCCGAACGATGGACGCCTGTTCCGGGCCGGGGGGTTGGGAAGCTTTAAGAAGCCTCCCAACCCCCCGGCTTGAGCTAGTTCCCCGAGGACCTTCCCCCATGTATTCCCGTCTTACCCGCTTCTTCGGCTCACTCTTCCTGTTGCTGGGTGTCATACTCTCTCCGGCTTTGGCGCAATTCTTTCCGTCCGCGCCCGCTCCTGTGACCCTGGTTCCGGGTTCCTCGTCATCGACGGACTTTGGTGCTCTTCCCATGGCCAGACCAGCGCGACCTCCGTCCTTACGCTGCAGTTCCAGGCGACAGCAGCGGTCGCAAGCGTGCGTGTTGTGACGGAAGGTCGAGAGGGCGGTGCATTTGCGCCGGAAAACGCGGGCTCTGCGGAAAGCTGCCACGCGGCCACCTATGCTGCCGGGGCAAGCTGCTCAGTTTCCGTTGCCTTTACGCCGGATACGGCCGGCATGCGCCGCGGCGCAGTCATACTGCTCGACGGACACCAGCAGCACTTCTGGTGGCTTATCTGCGGGGAGTAGGGACCGCTCCAAAGCTGCTGTTCACGCCGGGCACCCCGGTCGCGCCAGCCCTCGCTGCTAACGGACCGATTAGCGCCATGGCCGTTGATGGAAGCGGCAATCTCTACATCAATCAAGGTAGCGGGCTGGTGAAGCAGGAGGCAGACGGAAGCGCCGCGACATGGCTGGTAAATACCGGAACTGGCTCCCTTGCGAACGATGGCGCCGGATATGTGTACGCCTGAGAAAGCGGCGTCGTCGCAGCTTTTGCTCCAGACGGAGTGCCGGTCGAGCGCCGCGGAGCGAATCTTCTTGCGTTCGGATCGGCTATGGCGCCGCGCGCGCAAGCCGTAGCACTGGATGGAGCTGGCGAGCTATTTGTTGCGGAAACTGACCCGAGGTCGGGATTGGCGGACATGCGCCGGGTCGCCCCGGACGGAACTTCGTCAACAGTGCTGGCGCTTGCATCGGGCGAAATCGTTTCGCCGGCAATGGTGGTGGATGGCGCTGGTATCGTGTACGTCTTTACCAATCGTGCGATTCGGAGCGTCCATCCTGACGGGACCGCGGTGGTGCTGGCCACCGGAGACTACCGTGTAAGTTCAGCTGCGGTCGATGCCAGTAGCACGCTCTACATAGCAACGGGCAAACCCGTCGCAAACGCGGGTAGCTCACCAAGCCTGGCCGGCGTTACGCTTCTCGCCTCAGGGCAGCGGCTTGTCTCATTGCAGGCCACGGCTCTTGCACTCGGCGCAGATGGCATTCTCGCAGCCGCGACGGCGTGGGATCCGGGCGCGGGGCTGCCACTGGTGTATTCGGTCTTCCGCATGGACCGCAGCGGGACGCAAACGGCCTCCTTCGCACCCACGCTTGTGGGAGAGCAGAGTGCAGCCCTGGGATTGCTCGCCAGCAACGGGGGCAACCAGGCCCTTGACTTCAGCTCGATTGCGACCACGCCGGGGTTTGCGCTCGACACTGCCGCCACCACCTGTGCAGTCGCTGCTCCTCTCGGTCCGGGCAACAGCTGCGTGCTTGCACCAGCGTTTTCTTCCGTGTCAGCAGGAAAGACCACTGGAAATATCACCATCGTGGACAACAGCGATGGAACCCTAGGGTACGTCCACAGCATCGAGCTCTCGGGTATAGGTTTGCCATCCCAGGCAGTCCTGTCAATGCAGCCCGCGAGCGTCGGATTTGGCAATGTCCTGCTCGGGCAAGCGAGCGGGCTTATCTCGGCTGCAGTCATCAATTCGGGAACCGCCACAGGGATACTGGCTCTGCCGGTCATAACAGGTCCGAACGCAGCCGACTTTGCCGTGGTTGGAAGCACCTGCGGACCAGCGCTAATGGGCGGGGCGATATGTAGCTTACAGCTACAGTTCATGCCTGGCGCGCTGGGCTTCCGCACAGCAACGTTGCAACTTGCTCCCGGCAGCCCGGAAGCCGTTCTCTCCGGGACCGGCGTGAATGCGATGAGCGGAGGAGTTGAATACAGCTTTAGCGCCCATGATTTTGGAGTGGTACCCGTCGGGAATGCGAGCAGCCTTGTCATCTTTACCGTTGTGAATGCCGGGTCGGCACCAGTGACCGTCAGCATGCCACTAATCGGCGGAACCGACGCGAACGACTTCATTACCGCAGCGAACACCTGCTCTACCGATCACGCGCCCGCAGTGCTTCCTGCGGGTGGAAGTTGCACACTATCGCTGCTCTTTGCACCGGCTGCAAGCGGGAGCCGTACCGCGTCTCTGGCGATGAGCGACAGTCGTGGCGGAGCGCCGTTTACCGTTGCTCTTACCGGGACCGGTGCTGCGAGAGCGGTTCTGGCCTCCAACCCAGCAGCGCAGGACTTCGGCCGGCTTCCGGTTGGCGCGCAACAGAGTGCGCTTTATACCGTCCAGTTTGCCGCGCCGTCAACGCTTGCGAAGATAGCTGTACTTTTTGCAGGCGCGGCAGGCCGGGATTTCCAACTCGGCAGTGGGAGGACGGACTCGTGCCAGCTCCGAAACAACGTCCCCGGCGAGACCTGCACGGTCGCGGTGAACTTTACGCCACTGGCGCCCGGACTGCGCAAAGGCGCGCTGGTATTGACCGATGGCGCCGGAAGCACACTCGCCACAGCGTATCTCTCCGGTGTTGGCGTCGCGCCAGCTATCGCGATCGGCCCAGGCACGTTGGAAGTGATAGGCGGGTTGCAGCCCTTGAGCGAAATCCTGCCGATCACCCTCAACGGGAGCGATCAGATCTCTCTGGGAGCTCCGTCCTCCGCCTTTTCTGAAACCAGCAATACGGCTGTGACACCCGTAGGCAGCGCCGCTGCGTTAGCGCTGGACGGTGCTGGCAATCTCTACCTTGCGGATGGGACCGGCCGGGTGTTCCGGCAATCTCCCGAAGGAGCTACGGCAGTGCTCGCGACGCATCCGAGCTTGAACGGCCTTGCGGTGGACGGACACGGCGACGTATATGTGACGGACCCGCTACACGTTTATAAGTTGCAGCCGGACGGGACGGAGCGGACGCTTCGTAGTTATGGCTATCTTCCGGGCAGCCAGTTATCGACAGGCCCGACCGGCGGCATTGCCATCGACGAAGCCGGCTCGGCACATGTGCATACCTGCTACGGTACCGCTATCTTTGCTGCGGATGGTGTCTATAGTGCGCCAACCGGTTCAATATGCGGAACGAATGCGACGGATGTACTAGCTCTTGACGCGAGTGGGACGGAGTATACCGCCAGGCCGGGCGGCGCCTTACAGGGTATAGCTGTGGCCTCTAACGGCGATCTGGTCTATGCGGCTCGGACAAGTGGGGGAGCGACCCTCGCCCGCCGGCATCGCACAGAACCGGAGCCGTTGAACTTCACAGATACCGCTGCGGGTCAGGTGAGCTAATATGTAACAGAATATGTGACGAAATATGGCAATGCGCCTTTCGCGATCGGCGACCTCACCGTTACTGGACCGTTTGCGCAAAAGCAAAGCGGAAGCGGAGAGGCGGGCTGTTCCACGGGTACGGTTCTTGAGCCCGGAGCGCAGTGCTCTCTCGCCCTCGCCTTTGCGCCCACACAGCCGGGACAGGTGGCGGGATCGCTGACCATCGCCCCCGGCGATCAAGCTCAAGGTGCGGCCAGTCTCACCGTTGCGCTCGAGGGTACAAGCACGGCATCACCCCAGTCTTCACCGCCGCCTCAGCAGGTTTCACTTATCTGGCCGACCCCAACGCCAATCCCCGGTGGTACTCCGCTTGGTGCTGCACAGTTGAATGCCAGCGCTCCCGTTGCCGGAGTATTCGCCTATGTGCCCGGGACAGGAACGATCCTGCCTTCTGGCCCGCAGACTTTGACAGTGCAGTTCACACCGGCAGATGCTGCCGCCTATGCGCCGGCCACTGCCCAGGTTAGCCTTATCGTTCTGCCGGCAGTGGCCGCGGTGCTTAGCCCCTCAACGCCGTCACTGGCGATCGGGCCGGGGCAAACCTCCGGATCACTCTCCTTAAGCGTCGGAACTCCAGCGGGATTTACCGGCACTGTCCAGTTCTCGTGCGCGGGGCTTCCCGCAAGCGCGAACTGCGTCTTTGCGCCTTCGATCCTGACCGTGAACGCTGACGCGTCGGCTCCGGCAGGTACCCAGCTCATGATCGGGCTGGGCAGTACTCCCGCCGTGGCAGGCCTGCGCGGGCCTATGGATCGCGAATTGCCGTCACCATTCCCGGCTACAATCTTTCTTCTGCCCGGAGGCTTCTTGAGTGCAAGCTTTTGCGCAGTGAGGCGCGTGGCCAACTGCGACCGAGTTCTACTGCCGCTTCTGTTTCTGGCTGCGATTGGCTTGGGCTGCGGCATGTCCGGCTGTGGGCTCACGTCGAACCAGCCTTCGTCTCCGGCAGCGTCCTCAGCAGTGCCGTCAGCGGCCACTTCCACCTATACGGTTACGATTACGGCTTCCGGAACCGGGAACTTGCCCTTCAGTGAAACCGCGACAATCGTGCTCCATGTAGCGCAATAGCAAAGCGCTAGAAAGCCGGTTTGTGCATGCGGAGAAAGTGCGCGTGAAAGATGGGGTAACACTCACAGGCGCCTTCCTCGAGACCGTGATCATCGAGTATGCGAATGTGTTCGTCTTCGTAGTCGATGAGGCCGGCACTTTTGAGCACGCGCGCTGTGATCGAGGCCGTGGACCGCTCAGCGAACAGCAGCGATGCAAGAAATTGCGGGGGGACGGAGAACGCTCTCTTCTCCGGAAGGCGCACGCTGATCATGCGCAACCACCGGCACAGCCGTTCCTCCAGACTATGCTGCCGGTTGCAGACGCTGATCTGCGAAGCCAGCGTGATATAGCCGAAGACATAGTCGGCCAGCAGATCGTTAAGCTGCGAATGGGTGCCTAGCACCTCGCGCTTGAAATCCTCTGCCGGTATGCGCACTGCTTTGCCGCCTACATAGGCGACGGAGGAAAGAGGAGAATGCGCGTGCCGGAGCCAAAGCTCAAAGCCAGCGACTCCATCGTATCCCAACAGACCGGACGGAATGTGCGAACCGTCACGCGTGACCTGCACGACCGCGCCGACCGCGTCCTCTAAAAACCAGAGATAGCGAATGGGCTCGTCCGCCTGAACCAGGATATCGCCGGTGGAAACAGTTATCGGCTCCAGGAACTGATCGAGGCGGCTCCGCTCACTGGCTCCCAGCGAGGCAAGGATGAGGTTTTCCAACACTGTCTCCTCGAACAATCGTAGCCCATAGCGCCCGGCAGGTGGTGTGGACCAACACTTGGGAGAGCGGAAGCAGGGGCCTTATTGGGTTAGAGGTCGCTGGGCCGGAAAGTATGTCTGACCGGGGAGGAGAATGGAAACAAAGTTTCACAACGGCTAGGAATGCTGAACTTACGGACCAATCGCCGCCCTGCGTACACTGATCTCATTCCCCCAGCATGAGACGTTTAATCGAAGAAGCCTGCCCGGTGGAAGCATCGCACTCGATCAGGGCGGCGCACATACGCGCGTCGCCACGCGCAGGCTCGAACTTGCCGGGCATTCCGGTGAGGAAGCGATGGAGCACCAGCTCCTTTTCTACGCCGATGACGCTATCGTAAGGGCCGCTCATGCCCACGTCGGTCTGGTAGGCGGTGCCGCCGGGAAGCACGCGTTCGTCCGCCGTGGGCACGTGCGTATGTGTGCCGAGCACAGCGGTAACTCGGCCGTCTAGATGCCAACCAAGTGCCACCTTCTCCGAGGTGGCTTCCGCGTGAAAATCCACGAGGATCACTTTGGCGCGCACCTCCCTAAGCAGAGCATCCGCAACACGGAATGGGTCGTCAATGGCGGGCAGGAAGACACGCCCCTGCAGGTTGAGAACAGCATACGTTTGGCCGGAGGGGAGCACTCCCTCATACACGCCATATCCTGGCGCGCCTTGGGGGTAATTGGCCGGGCGCAGAACGCGCCGCGGCCGTTCATGGCTTTCGCGCGGAACGGACCGGAAGTATTCGATGATCTCGCGTTTATCCCATACATGGTTGCCGGTGGTAAGCACATGAGCGCCCAGGTCAAAAAGTTCATCCGCAAGCTGGGGTGTCAGGCCGAATCCGCCAGCGCTGTTTTCCGCGTTGATCACGACCAGATCCACACTGCGCTCCTGGATGACGTGGCGCAGGTGCTCGCGCACGATGCGGCGGCCAGGACTCCCAAAAACATCACCAACAAACAGAATGCGCAAAGATCTTCACCTTTCCTTCAGCAATGATTACTTGTGTAATCCGAAGTTACTTAATCAACAAGTTTGTTGTGTATGTAACAGTGATGCGGGCATATGACCAATGTGTACGCTTGCTTGTTATAGAAGTCCGACAGTTCTTATGATAGCGTTCCCCCTATGGCTGCAAACACGCGATTCGCGACTGGTGTACATGTGCTCGTTCTCCTTGCCGCAAACCCTAACTCACTCCAAACCTCCTCCGATCTTGCCGGCGAACTCAACACCAACCCTGTGGTCATTCGGCGTGTTCTGTCTTCGCTGCAACACGCGGAGCTGATCCATAGCCAGAAAGGCCCTTCCGGTGGATCACGCCTGGCGCGATCGCCCAAGGACATCACCCTGGCCGACGTGTATGAATCCGTCGAAACCAACGCCAGCCTGCATGTGCCGGACGTTTCCAGTGGCACCGGCACAGTCGTGAATACGCAACTGAGCAGGGCCTTTGCCGAAGGGCGCCGTTGCCTGGTGGAACAGCTCAGCAAGACAACGCTCGCGCAAATCGCCAAGAAGGTCGGCAAAGCCGGCAAGCGATAAGCAGGAACTGACTAAGTCGTAATCGTGGTTCCTGCGGCAACCGCCGCCGGCTTGGCATCGTCGCCGGCGGGCCGCAACAGCGGAAAGAGAATTACGTCCCGTATCGATCTCGCGCCGGTTAGCACCATCGTGAGACGGTCGATACCGATGCCTTCTCCCGCTGTAGGCGGCAGTCCGTAGGCGAGCGCCCGCACATAGTCCTCGTCCATTCCATGCGCTTCTTCATCACCGCGCGCCCGCTGGGCCAGTTGCTGTTCAAACCGCCTTTGCTGCTCCGCTGCGTCATTGAGCTCGCTGAAGGCGTTGCCCAGCTCGAAACCGCCGATATAGAACTCGAAACGTTCCACCCATTCCGGCTCGTCCGGCTTGGTCTTGGAGAGTGGAGAAATCGCAAGCGGGAAGTCATAGATGATGGTCGGCTGGATGAGATGACTCTCAGCCACTGCTTCAAATATGCTGGCGATGGTCTTTCCAGCGGGTTCGCCGGGCAGCACTTCAACCCGCACATGCGCTCTGCGCAGCCCCGCCACCATCTCATGAATGCGCCCAATGTCTCCGAAATCTGCCGGTGATGGCGCGGCACCCGCTGCTTCCGGCCAGAAGGCCGCGATAGCTTCGCGCATCGAATAGCGCTTCCAAACGGCGAGATCGATGCTGTGGCCGTTGAACTCCGTGAATGTCGTTCCGTTGATCTCGCGCGCTACTTCTGTAATCAGCTCTTCGGTAAGCTGCATCAGGTCGTGGTAGTTGCTGTAGGCCTGGTAAAACTCGAGCATGGTGAATTCAGGATTGTGCTGGGTGGACACACCCTCATTCCGGAAGTTGCGGTTGATCTCGTAAACGCGATCGAGACCGCCCACCACCAGCCGCTTGAGATAAAGCTCGGGCGCGATGCGAAGGAAGAGATCTAGATCGAGGGCATTGTGATGCGTTCGAAACGGGCGCGCCGCAGCTCCTCCGGCGATCGGTTGCATCATCGGCGTTTCGACTTCGATATAGTCGCGTTGATCGAAAAAGCGGCGAATGGCGCGCAGGATCTGCGCGCGCTTGCTGAAGACGGCACGCACCTCCGTGTTCATGAACAGGTCGAGATAGCGTTGCCGGTAACGCAGTTCCACATCGGCGAGACCGTGGTATTTCTCAGGCAGAGTAAGCATCGCCTTCGTTAAAAAGGTGAGGCTGTCCACATGCACACTGAGCTCGCCGGTACGCGTGCGGAAGAGGTAACCCTTCACGCCGAGGTGGTCTCCCAAGTCGAGTAGTTTGTAAATCTGGAATGCCTGCTCGCCAACCGAGTCCAGACGCACATAGATCTGGAGGCGCGCTCCGCCCTGCTGCAACTGCGCAAAACCGGCTTTGCCCTGGGCGCGGATAGCCATGATGCGGCCCGCTACCGAAACCTCCACCCGATCGGCTTCGAGCTGTTCGGTTGTTTGTGCGTCGTATTGCTCGCGCAGGGCTGGGATGGTCTGCGTAACAGCGTAATGGTTAGGGTAGGCGGGCTGGCCGAGCGCGGCGATCTGCTGCAGCTTCTCCTGCCGGAGCGCAAGCTGCTTGCGCTCAAACTCTGACTCGAACACGGATGTGGCCTCGGATAGAGCGGTTGTGAATACCTGAGCAGTATACCGGCGCAGATTCACCGGCCCGGGATGGTGTATAACAGCGCAGGAAACGCGCAGCACAACGAGGCATGCATGGCAGCAGGGCAGCGAAGCGGCGGCAAGGGCAAGCGCGACGATGGCACGCTGCAGTCGCTTGTGCAGGTGGAAAGCCTGATCCAGTTGGCTCTGATGATTCCGGCGGCAACGGTTATCGGATGGCTGATCGGTCTGGGGCTGGACAAATGGCTGCATCAGCACTGGATCTACATCGTAGGGCTGCTGCTGGGGGCGGCGGCGGGATTTGTGCAGATCTTTCGCGTGGTGCTGGCGAATACGAAGGAGTGACGGCTCTGGAGCAGGACAGGCAGCAGACTCCGCCGGGCGCGGATTTCAGCGAAGGCGATCTGAAGGCGACGCTTGGGCGCAGCCTGCGGACAGTCGGCATCCTTGCGGCTGCAGGAATGCCGATTACGTGGTTCGCGGCCGGGTGGCAATCGGCGCTGCTCTTCCTGGTGGGCGCGCTGATCGCCGCCACTGGAATCTTCGAATGGCAGCGGCTGATGATGGCGGTGTTGAGCCGCTTCAACGAGGGCGGGACACCGCGTCCGCTGGCGCCGGTGCTGGTGTGGTTTTTCCTCCGGCTGGGAATCGCCGGAGTGCTGCTTTATGTTAGCCTTAAAGGTCTAAGTGGCTCGGTTTACGCGCTTTGCGTGGGACTGGGGCTTGCGGTGGTGGCGCTCATGATCGAGGCCGTCCGTCTGCTGCGAGCGTGGTCCCTATAGCGCAGCGGCGGCCGGAGAATACGTTTCGACCGATTCAGAACTTCCTTATACGTTCAAAACATGCTACCAGCACAGTTACCAGTTACGGCGTTCCTGAACCATCACTTCGCCGGCCCCGCCAATGCGGTGCTCGGGCTCCTGCACGTGCATCCAGCGTATCCCGAGGCGCCGATCGACAACTCCTTTGCCATGGAGCTGGTCGTCTTCGCCATCCTGCTGCTCTTCTTCCTGGCTGTCCGGGCGAGCTTAAGCGTGGAGAAGCCGAGAGGCGTGCAGCATGTGGCCGAGATGCTTCACGAATTCGTCGAGGACCAGGCAGAGGCGATTATTGGGCACGGGCATGAACGTTATATCGCGTTCACGACGGTTATTTTCATTTTTATTCTCCTGTGCAACCTGCTGGGCCTCCTGCCGGGGTTTGTATCGCCGACAGCCAAGCCGTGGGTGCCGCTCGGGGTCGCGATCCTGACCTTCCTCTACTACAACTGGCATGGCGTGCGGGAGCAGGGCATTGTTGGGCACATTAAGCATTTCCTGGGGCCGATCTGGTGGATCTCCTGGCTGATGCTGCCGATCGAGATCATTTCCCACTTCGCGCGCATTCTTTCGCTTACCGTCCGTTTGTACGCCAATATGTTTGCCGGCGACATGGTGACGCTGGTCTTCTTCTCGCTGGTGCCGATTGCGATTCCCGCGGTCTTCCTGGGCATGCACATGGCGGTTTCGATCATCCAGGCGTACGTGTTCATGCTGCTGGCGATGATCTACGTGGCGCAGGCGACGGTGCAGGAGCACTAAACGACATTTGAGCTCGGAGTGCTTCCGCCGAGTTCCATCAGCCGGCAGCGTGAGGGCGCCAGCACGGTGAGCGCCAACCACCCACTGACGGTAATTCAAAGGGAAGCTTTGGAGAAACACAATGCGTAAACTGCAATATCTTTTCATGGTGCTGAGCGCGCTGTTCCTGGCGGCGCCGGCATATGCGCAGGCAACAGGCGCCGGCAACGGCAGCCTGGGTGTCGGCCTCAGCTCGATTGCAGCCGGCCTGGGTATGGGTTTGGCGGCGGGCCTTTGCGGGCTCGGTCAGGGACGCGCTACCGCGTCTGCGACCGAAGCGCTGGCACGGAATCCGGGCGCGCGTCCGGGCATTCTGCTGCTGCTCACACTGGGCCTCGCCTTTATCGAGTCGCTCTCGCTGTTTACGCTGGTGATCGTGTTTGTGAAGGTGCGTTCGTAAGCGGTCGCGGTTTCTGCTGATAAAAGCCCTCGGCCGAGTGCCGGGGGCTTTCTGTTTGGGCACCCCCACCCCCCTAGGACTTTTCAGCTAAAGTCCTCTTCCGATTGAACTTAGCTCGGGGGTGGGCAGCTAAATTCCTGCTAACAAAGTAGTTATACGCAAAGTCCTCTTAGGAAACGACTTAGCTCCCTGGATCTTCGATGAGCAGGAATGGCCTCTATTTCTATTGTGGCAGGTTCGGGGAATTAGTACGCCAATGGTCTTCCGAATGCGTTTACTACACAGAGCACGGGTAACGCAGGGACAATCGGAGGCTTATGTCCGGGATCTCCCTTCCAGTGCGCGTTTGTACGGATTCTTCGCTTTGCTCAGAATGGGTGCAGGTGAGAGGCGCGATGGAAGCGCCTCGCGGAGCGACGGGATACGCCCACCCTCCGTGTAACCACGGAGAATGGGGCACCCGCTTGGGCTCGGCGCACGCTCGGGATGACAGGATAGTGAAGTGACTGATGCGCCGCTGGTTTTCGAGAGGATGACAAAGCGGTTTGGGCGGGGTGACTGCGCTGGACGGGCTGACGCTAGAGCTGCGGCGAGGCGAGGTGCTGGGGCTGCTGGGGCCGAATGGGGCGGGAAAGACGACCGCGATGGAGCTGGCGCTGGGGTTTCTGCGAGCGTCTGCGGGAAGAGGATGGCTGCTTGGAAAGCCATTCGGGGATGCGGCGGCACGAGCGCGGGTGGGATATGCGCCGGATGCGCCGGTCTTTTTTGCGGGGAGCGCGGTGGAGGCGCTGGCGTTTGCCGCACGGCTGAATGGGGTGCGACCGGATCGGAGGCGGCTGGAAAGCGTTTTGGAGATGGTTGGACTGCGGGACGGGCGGCGCGGTGCAGGGCGGGGTGCGCAAGACGTCCGGAAGTTTTCGCGCGGGATGCAGCAGAGGCTGGGGTTGGCGCAGGCGCTGGTAGGCGATCCGGAGGTGCTGATTCTGGATGAGCCGGCGTCGGCGCTCGATCCTCTGGGCGTGGCGGAGGTGCGCGAGCTGCTCCGGCGTCTGCGGGCGGAGGGCAAAAGCATTCTGTTCAGCTCGCACCAGTTGACCGAAGTGGAGCAGGTATGCGACCGGGTCGCGTTTTTGCATGCGGGACGGCTGCTGCATTGCGGGCCGTTGCGGGAGCTGCTGGAGGTGCCGGGCCGGGTGGAGGTGGTGGTGCGGGGGCTTCCTGCCGGGTTGCCGGTGCGGGCGCGATTGGGGGAGTCGGAGTTAGAAGCGAACGCTGGGCTGACGAGGTGGGTGCTGCCCGCGGGCCAGGAGCAGCGGGTAATTGAGGAGGCCTGGGCGGCCGGGGCGGAGTTGGTGAGCGTGCGGCCGGCGGGACGGAGTTTGCCGGAGGTCTTTGCGGGATGGATGGCGGGTTCGGATGCGGGGACATGATAGAGAAAGGGCGGATGCTCCTGCGGAGCATATCCCATCCTTCGCGCCCGGCTTACCTGCTGAAATGCATCATTACGAGGCGCGAAGGATGGGGCACCCGATTCTTATTTTCCCGCTGACTGTGGGGCGCGTATGAAGTCCATGCTGATTGCGTGGCGGCTGATCCGGCAGAACTGGTGGCTGTGGTTGCTGCTCCTGCTGTGGCCCTGGGGCATGGTGCTGCTGTTGTTGGTGGGCGGGCGGCCCGCTCCCGAGGACGCGGCGGCGCTGTTGCAGCAGGAGTGCTGGTACGGGCTGGCGATGGCGGCGCTCACGGCGGGGTCGGCGCTGGGGAATGAGGAGCGGTCGCGGCGCATTGAGCTGGTGCTGAGCCGGGCGGTGAGCCGACGGGAGTATCTGCTAGCGCTGTGGCTGATGGCAGTGATGCCGCTGGCGGTGTATGCGGGGAGCTGCGCACTGAGCGGGCTGGTGCTGGGGGTGGGCGCGGGAGCGGCGCTGCAGGTGGTGCTGGCGATGCTGGGGTTGGGGGCCTGGGCTGCATCGCTGAGTGTGCTGGGGTCGGTGTATCTGCCGGGGGTGTTGGCGTCGGGGCTGGGACTGGCGGCGGTGGGGGCTTTGTACTGGCTGCCCGGGAGGCTGGCGGTTGCGGGGCTGGTGCGGGTGCTGATGGGGTTGGCAGAGCCGGGTGGGGATGGGTTTGGGGTGGTGGAGGCGGGGATGTTGGCGGGGGTGTTTTTAGGGGTGGCGGCGTGGGGGTTTGGGAGGCGGGATGTGCGGTTGAAGGGTGAGTGAAGTCCGGCAACTTTTCATGAAGTTGGGTGGCTTACTCGATCGTGAGACGTCCAGCTCTGACGCTTAAAGCTTTTAGCTTCAGCTCACGACGATCGAAGAGCACCCATTCCGGATCACTTTCAGCGGTCATCATCGAGAGCACGTGAAGACCGTTTGAAAGACCGATGTCGATTTCAGGCAATCTGCCGAACAACGAAGCCGCCACAACTTCTGTATGAAGGAGTCTTGAAAAAGCTCGCGGCCATCGAGTTTCGTCGCTCCAGCTACCACACCAGATCCGTCGTTTACCTTCAATACGCCAACTCCATTGGATCATGAGCTCCATTTCGCCAATTGGGTTTCCAGGCAAGCCGCTGCGTCTAATTTGAGGCTGCAGCTCGCCAAATTCGAGAAAAATCGCGGAACCGTGGCCTTGCCAAATATGACTCAGAGGCAAGCCAATTAGTGGTGTGGAAAACTGATCGAATATGCGGGTCTCTGTGTCAGAGATGGAGGTCATCGTGAGAGGTCATTCTACAATGGCCTGCTTAGAGCGCACTCTGTCAATAGTCTCAAGACGTAGGCGCCCTAGAGCAGTCTGCGCTCATGCGCAGAGCCCACCCTTCGCGCTCGGGTGTGTTGGTAGGGAGAGTGGGATGTGGCGCGAAGGGTGGAGCACCCGGTTCTCTGGTGGGGCGAGCGAAATGCAGGTCCTTCGGCTCCGCTGTGCTTCGGTCAGGATGACAGATCGGGGGGATTGGGGTGGTGCAGCGGGGTGCGTTTAGCGCGGTCGAGAAGGTAGGAGACAACGACAGAGACAAGGATGCCGAGGGAGACGCCGAGGAAGCGATGGAGGGCGATTTCGGAAATCCTGCCGTTGTGCGTAATGAGCGTGACGATAGAGACGGTGACTCCGCAGAGGCGGCCGGCGCTGCCGATGCCGAGGGTCCAGCAGGTGAACATAGCGAGAAAGACGGCCGCTCCGTAAATGGCGATGTGCTGGTGCCAGACCAGGGCGCAGCTCCATCCGATGAGGGCTCCGATGGCGGTGCCGACGAGCCGGTCGCGGGCGGCGCTCACGGTATCGCCAAGTCTGGACTGCATGACAACAATGGCGCTGATGGCGGCCCAGTAGCTTTCCTTGAGGCCGAAGCGGTTCGCGAGGAAGAAGGCAAGGATGGCTGCGATGGCCGTGCTGAACCCCTGAACGAGGCCGGCGAGGAGACGTGTGCGGAGGGTTCCGGGCGGAGCTTCGGAGGCATGGGGAGCTGCCGTTGGTGGAGGTACGGCAGCCTGATCGAGCAAGGGTGATTATTCCAAGGGCGCGGAAGGTGGGTTGGTGGCGGCGATGGGTGTCGATTGCTGCACGGGCGGGAAGAGGGTAGAGGCGCCGCGCTGGGCGAGGTCGAGTGCGCCGCGGGGTGCTACGCCGAGGATCAGGGTGGCGGCGACGGAAAGGAAGACGGCCAGGCTGAGCGCGACGGACATGCGGGGCACGGAGAAGATAGGCGCGTTCTCCGTGGGGCGGCTGTAGAGGGTGAGCAGGAGGCGGAGGTAGTAGAAGGCGGCGATGCCGCTGTTAACCAGGCCGATGACGGCGAGGGCGACCATGCCGTGCTGGAGGGCGGCAGTGAAGACGTAGAACTTGGCAAAGAAGCCGCCGGTGAAGGGGATGCCGATGAGCGAAAGGAGGAAGAAGGCCATGGCGCCGGCGAGGACGGGGGCACGGTAGCCGAGTCCGCGGTAGTCGCGTAGGGTGGCGAGGCGGTCGTCGTATCCGCCGACATGGCTGATCACGGCGAAGATGCCGATGTTCATGGCGGCGTAGCAAAGGGCGTAGAAGCTGGCGGCGGCGACGGCGGCCTGGGAGTAGGTGGTGAAGGCGACGAGCAGGTAGCCGGCGTGCGCGATGGCGGAGTAGGCGAGCATGCGCTTCACGCTCTGCTGCCGCAGCGCGGCGAGGTTGCCGATGGTCATGGAGAGCGCGGCCATGATCCAGAGCAGGCCCGTCCAGTGCTGTTGGAGAAGCGGGTAAGCGCCGTAAGCGATACGCAGCAGGACGGCAAAGGCGGCGACCTTGGGCGCGGTGGACATGAGGCCGGTGACGGGGGAGGGCGCGCCTTCGTAGACGTCGGGTGTCCAGACGTGGAAGGGGGCGGCGGAAACCTTAAAGCCCAGCCCTATGATGATCAGCGCGATGGCGGTGAAGGCGAGGCCGGGGGTTTGCGTGTGCGGGAGCGCGGCCGCGATGGGGCCGATGCGGGTGGTGCCAGTGGCTCCAAAGGTGAGGGCTATTCCATAGAGGAAAAAGGCCGTGGCGAAGGAGCCGAGGAGGAAGTACTTGATGGCGGCTTCGGGGCTGCGGCCAGTGCGCTTGCGGAAGCCGGCGAGGATGTAGGTGGAGATGGAGGAGATCTCGAGACCGATGAAGACAAGCAGGAGTTCGACAGCGGAGGTCATGAGCAGCATGCCGACAGTGCCGAAGAGGATGAGGGCGTAGTACTCGCCCATGCTCTGGACTTCCGTGGTGTGGAGCGGGGGCGGCCATGGCGTTGGCGCCAAGGGGCTTGAGGGCGTTTGCGCCGGGCGCGGCTGGGGTGGTCTGCGCGGTAGTGGCTGAGCCGGCGTCGTCGGTGATGCGCATGCTGTCGATCGAAGCGAGCAGGGCGACCAGGACGGTTCCGCAGATGGCCAGGTGGAAGAAGCCGCTGAAGGCGTCGGTCTGGATGACGCCGTAGTAGGCGGTGCCGGGGGTGAGCTGGAGCTGGTACAGACTGGCCCAGAGGGCGGCGAGGATGGCTGCGACCGAAAACCAGCCGACGGGCTTGCGAGAGCGCGCGGGCGGCAGAAAGGGGTCAGCGAGCATGATGAGGATGCCGGCGAGGGTGAGGATGATTTCAGGAAGCAGGCGGGCGAACTGGGAGGTTTCCATTTAGCGGGGCCTCCTGATGGGATTATGTTCGAGGTGCGTGGTGCGGGGGCCCATGAAAACGACATAGCGAGGACCGGGCAGCGTGGCGTGGTTGCGGACGCCCTGGTCGATGGCGCGGAGCCAGTAGGGAGAGGCGACGCCCATGAGGAGCATGAGGATGACGGCGGGCCAGACCGCGAGGGCTTCGCGGGGGACGAGGTCGCGGATGGCGTAGCGATCGACCATCACGGAGTCGGGACCATAAAAGACGCGCTGGACCATGGACAGCATGTAGGCGGCGGAGAGGATCACGCCGACGGTGGCGAGGGCGCCCCAGGCATGGCTGCGGGCGAAGCCGCTCGACAACGTGAGGAACTCGCCGACGAAACCGTTCAGGATGGGCAGGCCAATGAGCGAGAGCACGGTGATGACGAACAGCGTTGCGAGCTGTGGCGTTTTTGAGGCCAGGCCGCCGTACATGTTGATTTCGTAGGTGCCGTAGCGGTCGTACATGAGGCCGAGGAGGATGAGGATGGCGGCGGCGGAAATGGACTCCGAAAGGATGTGGAAGACAGCGCCGTCGAGGCCGTTGACGGCAAAGGTGTAGATGCCCAGGGTGGCGAAGCTGAGGCTGGAGACGGTGGCAAAGGCGATGAGGCGCTTGAGGTCTTTCTGGACGAGCGCGACAAGAGCGCCGTAGAGGATGCCGATGACGGCCAGCGCGATCATGAGCGGGGCAATGCGGCGGGCCTGTACGGGGAAGAGGCCAACGTGGAAGCGGATGAGGGAGTAGAGGCCGAGCTTGCCGGCGATGATCATGGCCACGGCAGAAGGGGCTTCGGTAAAGACGTCGCCTAGCCAGCCATGGAGGGGGAAAACAGGAACTTTGACAGCGAAAGCGACGAGAAAGGCGAAGGCGATCCAGCCGAGGGCCGCTGGTGAGAACAGGTGCGGGTTGCGGGCGAGGGCGGCCTGGAGCTCGACGAAGTCAAAGGTGCCGGTGCGGGCGTAGAGCGCGAGGATCGCGACCAGGAAAAGCGCCGACGGAACAAAGGCGTAAAGGAAGAACTTGGTGGCGGCGCGGGCCCCCTGTTCGCGGCCGAACATGGCGATCAGGATGGCCATGGGCACGAGCGAGAGCTCCCAGAATGCGTAGTAGAGGATCAGGTCGAGCGAGACAAAAACGCCGAGCATGGCGGTGAGCTGGAGCAGGTAGAGGAAGTAGAACTCCTTAACGCGGCGATCGATGGCGCGCCAGGAGGCGAGCACGCCAAGAGGCATGAGGAAGGCGGTCAGCGGGAGCAGCCAGACAGAGATGCCGTCGATGCCGACGTGGTAGCGAATGGCCGGATTGGCGATCCAGAGTCGGTTGAGTTCGTATTGGAAGCCGGGATGGCCGTACTCGAAATAAAAGGGCAGATGCAGGGTGAGTAGAAATGTCACCAGCGTGGCGAGGAGGGCGAAGCCGGGGATCAGTTTCCCGCGATTGGGCAGCAGAGCGAGGACGAGGGCGCACACGGCCGGGAAGAAGACGATGAGGGTGAGAATGGAGCTGTTCACAGTACATTCCCTTGAGGTGCGAGGGTTTTGTGTGCTCGTGAGAGAAGAGCGGATGCGCTGCGCGCATAGCCCACCCTTCGCGCTTGATGTTTGTGCAGAACGTTGCATGTGCTGAGGCGCGAAGGATGGCGCACCCGGTTCATGAGCGGGTTAGCGGAGGAATGC
Source organism: uncultured Acidobacteriaceae bacterium (assembly GCA_963767705.1). Classification (GTDB taxonomy): domain Bacteria; phylum Acidobacteriota; class Terriglobia; order Terriglobales; family Acidobacteriaceae; genus CAWCJL01. The sequence goes on from CAVYEO010000001.1 coordinate 855,938, forward strand.
ATGGGTGCCTCCGAAACCGAAGTAGGAGAGCAGCAGGATGGCGGCGGCGCCAATAGCGAGCCAGCCGGCATAGGAGCGGATGTTTCCCGATTGCAGGCGGCGAAGGATGGAGCCGGTGCCCTGTGCGCCTCCGCCCAGGAGGTAGCCGCCGCCATCGATGACGCCACGGTCAACCGTACCCCACAGGACGTAGCGCGAAAGAAGCAGGAGTGGGCGGACGATAAGAAGGCCATAGACCTGGTCCACCCAGTACTTGTTGCAGACAAGGCGATACAGGGTATGCATGCGTGCGGTGATGCGGTCGGGCAGTTCGGGCTTGCGTCGGTAGAGCGTGTCCGCGAGCAAAAGCCCGAGCAGGGCAGCAAGCACGGAAAGGGCGGTAAGGACGCGCTCTGTATTGGGGCTTTCGGGCGATTCCGCAGGCTGACTCGTGTTGGACGCGGTTGCGCTTTCGGGGTTGGTGCGCATGGCCACCGAGACTTGCTCATAGGAAAGAGGTTCGGTGTGGACAGCGGGCGCGAGGAAGCGGGCCAAGACGTTGCTGCCGCCGAGCGATTGCGGAATGCCGATCCAGCCGCCGGCGACGGAAAGGATAGCGAGCAGCACCAGCGGTGCGAGCATCATCCAGGGGCTCTCATGCACGCCATGGCTGCGCCCGTGGGACTGCCCGGCGTCCTCGGCTTGCGAGCCATGTTTCTCCGGGTGCGGGTCTTCAAAGCGGCGCTGGCCGAAGAAGGTGAGATACCAGAGCCGGAACATATAAAAGGCAGTCAAGAAAGCTGTAATCCAGCCGATAAACCAGAGGATGGGGCCGATGTGCGGGGCGCGCCAGACCTCGGCCAGGATCTCGTCTTTCGAGAAGAATCCGGAAAAGGGCGGAAAGCCGGATATGGCGAAGACGCCCGCGGTCATGGTCCAGAAGGTAATAGGGATGGACTTGCGCAGACCGCCCATAAGGCGCATGTCCTGCTCACCATTCACGGCGTGGATGACGGAACCGGCGGCAAGGAAGAGCAGCGCTTTGAAGAAGGCGTGGGTGAGCAGGTGGAAGATGCCGGCAGAGTAAGCGGCGACGCCGCAGGCCATGAACATGTAACCCAATTGCGAGATGGTGGAGTAGGCAAGGACGCGTTTGATGTCCGTCTGGACTATGCCGACGGTTGCAGCGAAGAAGGCCGTGAGCGCACCAATGATGGCGACGGTGGCAAGGGCGATCGGCGCGCGGTCAAAGAGCACATGTGAGCGCGCGACCATGTAGACGCCGGCCGTAACCATGGTGGCGGCGTGGATGAGCGCGGAAACGGGGGTAGGGCCTTCCATGGCATCCGGAAGCCAGATATACAGGGGGATTTGCGCGGACTTGCCGGTAGCTCCGAGGACAAGCAGAAGGGCGATGGCGGTGAGAAAGCCGCCGTGCCACTCGGGGTGCTGCGTGATCTGCGAGAAGACTTGGCCAAAACTGAGCGTGCCGAAATGGGCGATGGTGAGGAACATGGCGAGCAGGAAGCCGAAGTCGCCGATGCGGTTGACGATGAAGGCCTTTTTGCCGGCGGCGGCAGCGGAGTGGCGCTGGAAGTAGAAGCCGATCAGCAGGTAGGAGGCGAGGCCGACGCCTTCCCAGCCGACAAAGAGCAGGAGGAAGTTTTCCGCCAGCACCAGCGTGAGCATGAAGAACATGAAGAGGTTGAGGTAAGCGAAGAAGCGCCAGAAGCCCTCTTCATGGGCCATGTAACCGACCGAGTAGACGTGGATGAGGAAGCCGACCCCGGTGATGATGAGCAGCATGATCAGCGTGAGCTGGTCGAGCGCGAAGGCGAAGTCGGCGTGGAAGGCGGAGGTGGCGATCCAGGGCGCGAGGCGCTCGACGTAGGGCAGGGTAAGTGACGAGAAGTGCGCCCATACGTTCAGAACCATGAGGAACGGGGCCGCGGTAAAGAGCAGCGCGATGGCGGAAACGGCGACCTTGGGCAGGCGGCGGCCCAGCAGACCGTTTAGCAGGAAGCCGATAAACGGCAGAACCGGGATGAGCCAAAGGTGGAGCGAAGGGGAGCCGTTCATAGTTTCATCAGGTTCACCGAGTCCACGTTGAGCGTGTTCCGGGTGCGGAAGATAGAGATGATGATGGCGAGGCCGACGGCGGCCTCAGCGGCGGCTACGACCATGACGAAGAAGACGAAGATCTGGCCGCTGACCTGATGCCATTGATGGGCAAAGGCGACAAAGGTCAGGTTCACGGCGTTGAGCATGAGCTCAATGGACATGAAGACGGTGATGATGTTGCGCTTTATGAGAAACGCGCCGACGCCGATCGAGAACAGGATAGCGGAGAGCACGAGGTACCAGGAGATGGGAACGGACACGTCAATGCTCCTTACGGGCGAGGGCAACAGCCCCGAGGATAGCGACGAGGATGAGGACCGAGGTGACCTCAAAGGGCAGCAGGAGGTCGCGAAAAAGAACGCGGCTGAGGTCGTTGGTGGTGACGAGGTAGTCGCCGAGGCGCGCCTGGCCCAGGTGGCCGCGGGTGGAAAGGAAGACGTAGGTCAACAGGCCGAACAGGGCGGCGACACCGGGAAAGCCGACGATGTAGGCGGCACGGCTGCCGCGGGTGCGCTCTTCTTCACCTGCGTTGAGCAGCATGATCACAAAAGTGAAGAGGACCATGATGGCGCCGGAGTAGACGATGACCTGCGCGGCGGCAAGGAACTCCGCGCCGAGCAGGAGATAAAGCACGGCGAGCGAAGTCATGACCACGATCAGCGAGAGGGCGCTGTTGATGGGGTGCCGCTGCAAAAGCAGGTTCAGCGCGCCGGCCACACACAGTGTTGCGAAGATGAGGAAGAGGGCTAGGTACATGATGTGTAGTGCTGTCTGTTCTGCAACCGCAACCGCAGGTCCTTGAACTGCAAGAGCCGGTAAGGCTGGCTGATGCCGCTCAGGATGACAACTTGTTTGGCACTGCACGAGCTGTGCTAATGACCCGAAGGCCGATTGTAAATCACTTCCACGCCAGCCACAGGCTGGTGCCGATGATGTTAAGGATGGCGAGCGGCATGAGGAACTTCCATCCGAAGCTCATGAGCTGGTCGTAGCGGAAGCGGGGGAGCGTACCGCGAACCCAGACGTACAGGAAGAGAAACATGAAAACCTTGAAGACAAACCAGAAGACGGGCAGGAAGGCCTCAATGAGCCAGAAGTGCGGTGTGGGGAAAAGGTGGCCGAAGGGGCTGGTCCAACCGCCGAAAAAGAGCAGCGTGGCAACGCAGCCGACGGTGATCATGTTGGCGTATTCGGCCATGAAGAACATGGCGAACTTCATGGAGCTGTACTCGGTGTGGTAGCCGGCGGTGAGCTCGCTTTCGGCCTCGGGGAGGTCGAAGGGCGAGCGGTTTGTCTCGGCATAGGCGGCCATCAGGTAGATGAAAAAAGCGATGAGCTGGAAGCCGCCGAAGATGTTCCAGGAGACGAGGCCGTGGGCGGACTGGCTGTCCACAATGGTGCGCAGACGGAGCGAACCGGCGCGAAGGACGACGCCGACCAGCGACAGACCGAGAGCGAGTTCGTAGCTGATCACCTGGGCGCTGGCGCGCAGCGAGCCGAGCAGCGAGTACTTGTTGTTCGAAGACCAGCCGGAAAGCGCGATGCCGTAGACGCCGACGGAGGTGACGCCGAGGATGACGAGCAGGCCGATGTTGATGTCGGAGATCTCGAACATGTCCACGCCATGCCAGTGGAGGTTGGCGCCGAAGGGGATGACGGAGATGGAGGTAAGGGCGCAGGCCAGCGCTATGACGGGCGCCGCGAGGTACAGCGGCCGGTAAACGTGCGTGGGCATGATGTCTTCCTTGAGGAAGAGCTTCGCCCCGTCCGCTAGCGGCTGCAGGAGGCCGAAGGGGCCGACGCGGCTGGGTCCCCAGCGGTTCTGGATGCGGCCGACGACCTTGCGCTCGAGCAGCACGGTGTAGGCGACGGCGGTAAGAAAGATGACGAGGACGACCGCGATCTTGAGGATGCTGAGCAGGAAGAAGGTGAGGAAGGTCACTGGGTCGGTTCGCTTTCTTTGTTTACTGTATCGCAAAGGGGCTCGGTAGGTGCGAAGAGGCCGAGGGCGAGAGGTGGAATGCTGTAAGTGCTATGCTGCGTAACATTCCAAGGTCTGGGCTTTACGCGCTATATTGTTGACCGATGAAGATTCGAGTCTTGGTAGCCATCCTTCTCGTCTGCTGCCCGCCAGCGTTCAGTGCTGGAAACCCCAAGGTCTTCAAAGTAGTTGATCTGAATGCTGTCGCTAAAGATGCCGGTGAATGCAAAGTCAAGTGGACGACCTTCGTGAATCGGGTAGTTTGGATTGACGATGGCCATTTGGTGGCGTGGCTACTCAATTCCTGCAACAGCCATGAAGTAAAAACCGAACCATTCAGAGCAGCTGGTCTTCATTGATCAGAACGAGCATGTCCGCTCTATGCGACGCGATCAAACGTTTGAAGTTCTCCGAGGGCCTGTTGGCACCATGCTTGTCGGCAATGGAAATCAAGTCGATATCATGGGCCCGGATCTTCGCACGCTGCAAACGATAAAGTGCCCCAACGAGAAAACCCGTTGCGCACTTTTCGTTCCCCCGTTGTCGACGGCAGATTCTGATTTTGCAATCTGCTCGCTAACTACTTTTGTAGAAGACTGCAGCTTTTATAAAGGCTTACCTGCTATTCAGATATCTGATCAGGTGCCGCGTGTTGCAGTAGAGAATGGGGTTGCGCGAAGTCCGTATCCGAGGCCGACCCTCCCATTAGGAATCCAAGCTTCGTGGTCTAGCCGATCCGCATGGAAAGTTAACCAATCTGAGATTTGGTATTTTGATAAATACGGAGTTCTGACGAGCCTTGGCTCCAATGGTTCGACTGGCCCGGTTTCGGCAGAACAGTGGACGCCAAAGGAAAGCAACTGCGCCGGAGATTTATCGGTTCCCAACCGCGCCGCTTTCTAGCGACTTGCATAGGAACACATTTCTACACGGATGGACTCCTGGACGTCATCTTCGGCTACAGCAGGATCGCGCTCTTCGATGTAATGTCTCGACGTATCCTTGCTCATATAGATGGGCCAGCGTATATATCAGCAGCGGTGTTGTCGCCCAGTGGAAAGCTCATCGCTGCCACGTACTTGGGCAAGATACACCTTTATCACGTGGACTGAGATGTATATTGCCCTGGCTCTTAGATCTAAATAGACCCGGGATCCAAAAGCTGCGATAAGGTCAATCCGCCGCGGTCTCGGTCGTGGCTGGTGCATGGGACTCCATGACTTCATGGAGCTTCTCGCAGTAGCGGCCCAGGGTGCCGGAGGTGAAGAGGGTGTCGTCGGAGGGCAGGACGAGGTCTCTCCGCGTTTCGACGGGAGCACCGTTCTGGAGGGCGTCGATCTGGACGAGTTCGGTATGGACGTCGTTGCCGGCGAGCAGGTTCATCCGCGACTGGTCGTAGCCGGGAACAAGGCGGGCGATCTCGTCGAGGGTGGCGTAGGGATCGAAGGGGCTGGTCTTGGGCTCGATCTCATGATTGGCCATCCATACAGCATGCCGGTCGGCCTCACCGGATTGGGCACCACGGGTTTGCCCGGTGTCGGAGCGGACGCCGCCGGCTCGGCCGAAGGGAACGAGCTTCTTCGGATTGGCGCCGATGCGCTCGGCCAGACGAACGATGAGCTCGAAGTCCGAGCGGACACCGGCGCGGTCGCCAGCCTTCTTGATGGCCTGCAGGTCACCGTAAGTGTTGGTGACGGTGCCGGCTTTTTCGTAGAGATTTGCAGCGGGGAAGATCACTTCAGCAAGCTGCGCGGTCTCGGTGAGGAACATGTCCTCCACGATCAGAAAGGTATTCCGGAGCGAAGCGGGATCGACGCCGTAACGAGCGACCGGGTTTGAGCCAACCACGTACAGTGCGCCTAGGTCGCCGCGGCTTGCGGCGTCGAACATGGCGACGAGATCCAGCCCGGGCGCTTGCGGCAGCGATTCGTATTCTTCGGAGAAGGCGTGCGGTCCGGCGACGGGTTGGTAGCCGGGGAGCATGTCTGGAAGCAGGCCCATATCGGCCGCGCCGCGCGAGTTGACGTAATCACCGAGGCAGGCGAATTTCGTATCGGGCAGCGTCAGGCCGTATGTCACGAGAGCGTCGATCTCCTGCCCGCGGAGCTCGGACCCGAAGACGACCAGCAGATTGGGCTCGGCGCGGAGGGCGTCACGGAAAGGACCGGCGTCCTCTGTGCCGGCAAGGTCGGCGTCAGTGCCGGCGAGGAAGCGGAGTGCATCGCCATAGGTGCCGGGCTGGATTTGCAGAAACGACTTGGCTTGGCGGCGGAGCTTGATTTCGTTGCTGTTGACAATGTAAACGCGGGCCTTGTTCTGGCGGACGTTGGTACGCAGGTTCCAGGCCAGCAGCGGGTGCTGCTCCGTGGGATCGTTGCCGATGAGCAGAATGGCTGGGGCAGAGGCGAAGTCGCGCAGCGAGGCGGTGCGGGCGCCCTGCGCAGTGATGGCGCGGGCAAAGGCGACGTAATCCGCGGTGCGGTGGTGGTCGATGTTGTTGGTGCGCAGGACGGTGCGCGCGAATTTCTGGAGGAGGTAGTTTTCTTCGTTGGTGGTGCGGTTGGAGCCAATGACGCCAATGGACTCCCCGCCGCGGGTGTCGCGTAGCTCGCGCAGGCGTCGCGCGGCGTGCTCGATGGCCTGGTCCCAGGTGGCCGGGGCCAGCTCGCCGTTGGCCTGACGAAGGAGCGGTGTGGTGATGCGGTCTTCGCGGTTCGCGAAGTCGAAAGCATAGCGGCCCTTGATGCAGAGAAAGTCACCATTGATGCCGCTTTTGTCGCGGTTATCGCCGCGCACAATCTCCATGCCGTCGTCGGCACGACGGACGCCGAGCGTGGTCTTGCAGCCGTCGCCGCAGTGGGTGCAGACGGTGGCGACGTGGTTCAACTCCCAGGGGCGTGTCTTGTAGCGATAGGAGCCTGAGGTGAGGGCGCCGACCGGGCAGGCATCGATGCACATGCCACACTCTTCGCACTCCAGGTGGTCCTGGCGGTTCGGGGCGATGGTGCTGGACTGGCCGCGGTTCTGCACGCCGAGTGCCCAGACGTCCATGCCTTCGCCGCACATGCGCACGCAGCGGTAGCAGAGGATGCAGCGCGGTCGGTCGAAGAAGACGACCGGCGACCATTGCTGCTCTTCGCGGTGCGCCTTGATCTCGACATATTGCGATTCGGGCGCGCCGTATTTGAAGGTCATGTCCTGCAGCTCGCATTCGCCGCCAGCGTCGCAGACGGGGCAGTCGAGCGGATGGTTGCCCAGCAGCAGTTCAATGGTGGCCTTGCGCGCCTGAACGGTCTCGTCGGTCTCGGTCTGGACGACCATGCCCTCGGCCACCGGGGTAGTGCAGGCGGTCTGGAGCTTGGGCATTTTTTCCACGCGCACCACGCACATGCGGCAGGCGGCCTGGAGCGAGAGGCCGGGGTAATAGCAGAACGCGGGGATTTCAATGCCAGCGGCGCGGCAAGCCTCGATGAGCAGGGTGCCGGCGGGGGCGGTGATTTTCTTTCCGTCTACGGTCAGGGTGACGTCAGGCATGGTGTTACGCTGAAATCCTTTCGCCGACGGAAGCGCCTTCCAACCTTGGCCGGCTTTCTGGTACGTCTAGTTCCATTTGCTCGACAATGTAATAAAGCACACCGTCGGCGAAATCCTCCGGCTTAAAATCCACTTGAGTTGTTGCCGGTGTGGGCATCAGGTCGCCATCTTTGGCCATGAATTCAAGATGAGATTCGAGGGCTTCGCGCATGTTAGAGCGCATCTCTTCGAGAGTGTCGCCTACCGAGACGCAGCCGAGAATGTCGGGCGCAAATCCGCTAAGGTTCGAGACGCCCTTTGCGTATACCACTAAGAATGATTCTCTCATTTGAAGCCCGCCTGCTTGAGAATACTATGCAGTATCCTACCCTGTAGGTCTTTGGACCCATGCACGGGAACGGTGACCTTGCCCGGCTTTACTGGATGTTTGAAATGCCTATGGCTGCCTGTCTGGGAATCAAATCGCCAGCCATCCTGTTCGAGCATCCTGATTATCTCCCGTGCCTTCACACCCCGACCAGCTCACCCACGCTTTCATGCGAGTAGGGGCAGGGGCGGCCGTTGAGGTGGTCTTCGAACTCGTTGCGGAACTTTTTCACAAAGGCGATGGTGGGCATGGCCGCGGCGTCGCCGAGCGGGCAAAAGGTGCGGCCCAGCATGTTCTCGGCAAGATAGCGGATGTTGTCGATATCCTTCTCGACGCCGCCGCCGGCATGGAACCGCGTCAGCGTCTTCTTGAGCCAGTCGGTGCCTTCGCGGCAGGGGATGCACCAGCCGCAGCTTTCGTGCTGGTAGAACTTGATGGTGCGCAGCGCGAACTCGACCATGCAGGTAGTGTCGTCGATCACTACCACGCCCGCAGAGCCGAGCATGGTGCCGGCCTTGCCCATCTGGTCGAAGTCCATGCCCACATCGATCTCGTCGGCTTTGAGCACGGGGCAGGAGGAGCCGCCGGGAACGACGGCCTTGAGCGCGCGCCCGTTCGGGATGCCGCCGGCGACGTCATAGATCATTTTCTTCAGGTTGTAGCCCATGGGCAGCTCGTAGACGCCCGGGCGGTTGACGTGGCCGCTGATGCCGAACAGTCGCGTGCCGCCGTTGCGCTCCGAGCCAATCTTGGCGTACTCGGCGCCCCCCATGTTGAGGATGTGGGGGACGGAGGCCAGGGTTTCGGCGTTGTTGATGACGGTGGGACCGCCGTAAAGGCCGACCACGGCGGGGAAGGGCGGCTTGATGCGCGGGATGCCGCGCTTGCCTTCGAGCGACTCCATCAGCGCCGACTCTTCGCCGACCTCGTAAGCGCCGGCGCCGGTGTGGGAGATGGCGTCGAAGTCAAATCCGAGGCCGAAGATGTTTTTGCCCAGGATGCCGCGTTCGTAACACTGGGCAATCGCCCGCTCCATGATCTGGAGCAGGTAGCGGTACTCGCCGCGCAGGTAGATGAAGCCCATCTTTGCGCCGATGGCGAGGCCGGCGATCATGGTGCCCTCGATGACCGTGTGCGGGTCTTCGAGGAAGATCATGTGGTCCTTGCAGGTGCCGGGCTCGGACTCATCGCCGTTGACCAGCACGTACTTGGGCCGGTCCACCTGCTTGGGCACGAAGGACCATTTGAGGCCGGTGGGAAAGCCTGCGCCGCCACGTCCGCGGAGGCCGGAGGCCTTCATTTCATTGATGACCCACTCGGGGCCCTGTTCGATGGCTTTGCGCAGCGCGGAATAGCCGCCGAGCTCGATGTACTTGTCGATATCGGCCGCGCCCTGGCCGAAGCGCTTGGAGAGAACTCTGACTTCATCGGGATGCGAGACAAGGGTGGGCATGGTCTTGCTATCAGTATAGGGCTATTCGGGACGGGGCTGGCGCGACAGATGCTTTTGCGGCCGGAGTCTTACAGTAGAGCAAAAGCTTCATTCATCGGGCAGACACGGTCCAGGATTCCGCAGCACTCCGGAGGAAGCATCCAACACTGCTTAGTACACACTTTCACCGCCCGGAGTCCTCATGGAACACTCAGCACTTGTCGCTCATGTTGCCACCCCGCTGCTCGGGGTAAGCACGGGAATGCGCTCGTTTACCCCCGTCGCCGTGACGAGTTGGTTTGCGGCTACGGGCAAACTTCCGGTCAGCGGCACCTGGGCCTCCTGGCTCTCGCATCCTGCCGCCGTCGGCCTCCTTAGCCTTGCGGCACTCGGCGAGTATGTCGGACGACAAGCTGCCCAGCACGCCGAAGCCGTACGGCTCCCATCCCTTTAACCGGACGCATCACGCTTGGCGGCCTGGTAGGTGCTGTGGTCGCTACTGCCTTCCGCCGTCCAATTGCCGGTGGCATCGCGCTAGGTGTGCTGGGCGCCGTCGCCGGAAGCTATGGTGGTTTCTATGCGCGCCGTGGGCTCACCAAAGGCGCAGGTCTCTGGGACTTGCCAGTGGCTCTCTCCGGTGACGCCGCTGCCGCCACGCTTGCGATATGTGCTCTGCGCCGGTTGACTGCATGAAGTCGAATTAGGCAGAACTCCTCTATCTCACGATGCAAGATTCCGGATGAAACGCCGTTCCGCAGCCTCGTCTGGGTTTACTGGCAGCAACTCGCCTGCATCCGCAAATCCATGCCGGAGATAGAGAGCTATCGCATATTCGTTGCCTTCAGTGACATCCAGAGAGACACAGGATGCTTGCTGCTCTTCAGCCCACTGCATGACTGCAGAGATCATAGCGTCTCCAACCCTATGCCCGCGACCTGGAGGCGTCACCCACATCGAGATGAGCTCAACAATTCCATTCTGATCGGGCTCCGTGGCACTTACCATTCCGACCGTACTGTTGTTGAGAACTGCAATCAGGTTGAGGGGAACAGAAGAGAGCCGTTCACGCCAGCGCTCTTCCGAATCACCTGCTCCTTGCCAATCAGCTAACTTGGAGCCGAAGGCATATGGCGCATCCCTGAGTGCCTCCAACCTCAGCTTCCGCCATAGCGGCCAATCATCCGGCATCAGTCGCTTGAGAGCGAGCTGCTGCCCAGAAACTAGGCTGTTGGTCACGTCTTGCATCCTGCTATTGTGAATAACTTTCGGCTTGGCGATCCGAATATTTACGAATAATGAGCGATTGGGGAGCAGGGTCAGCGACTGCCGAATCGAGCTCTCACCCCTTCTCCCGGTACTCTTCCAGCACCCGATCCATCTTTTCCGGGGTGACATCTTCGTGGAAGGCGTAGTTGACCTGGATGGCGGGGGCCCAGCAGCAGGCGCCGATGCACTCGACTTCTTCGAGCGAGAAGAGGCCGTCGGGGGTGGTCTGCTTGTTGCCGATGCCGAGGCGCTGCTCGGTGTGGTGGAGCAGGTCGTAAGCGCCGCGGAGCATGCAGGAGATGTTGGTGCAGACCTGGACGTGGTACTTGCCGCGCTTCTCCGTGTGCAGCATGGAGTAGTAGCTGAGGACGTTGCGGACTTCGAGCTCGGTGATGCCGATGCGCTCGGCGACCTCGTGGATGACGGCGTCGGTGACGGCGCCGATCTCGTCCTGCGCGTAGAGCAGCATGGGGATGAGCGCGGAGCGGCGGGCGGGGTAAAGGGTGACCAGCTTATCAAAGCGCGCGGCGAGCTCGGGGGAGAAGATGGTGTTGGGAATTGGAGCGGGGCTGGTGGGCGATGTCGTACTCATGGGGTGGTGATCTCCCGGGCTAAGTGTTCGGCGACGATGTCCATCTCTTGTGCGCCTTCTGGCGCCTGGCCGTCTACTACGATTCTGCCATGTTCGTCGAAGTGGAAGGGGACGGGTGGCTGGTTTTCGCGCTGCCAGGCGCCGGTGCGGGCGGAGCAAAATGCAGGTCCCTTCGGCAAGCTAAGGGCAGGCTCTTCGACTGCGTGGGTCGATGAGACCGACCCGCTTCGCTCAGGATGACAAGCCTTATCAATCCGCTCGATTGGGTACTCAACGTAAAGTGAGCGGGTGCCGATGCGGACCAGCAGGCTTTCCGCGCTGACTTCGAGGACGGCCTGCTCGCGGCCGTTCAGGGTGTGGGCGGCCAGGTAGGAGCGCAGGACGGAGACGAAGGAGGTCCAAAGCTCGCGGTGGAGAGTGTCCGCGCCGGCCAGCAAGGGCGGAGCAGCGAGGGTCAACGGTCGATCTCGCCCAGCACGATGTCGATGGAGCCGATGACCGCGACGACGTCGGCGAGCATCTTGCCGGCGCACATGGTGTTGACGGCCTGCAGGGTGGCGAAGGATGGATTGCGCATGTGCACGCGATAGGGTTTGGAGGTGCCGTCGCTCACCACGTAGTAGCCCATCTCGCCGCGCGGCGATTCGATGGCCTGGAAGACTTCGCCCGGGGGCACGGTGAAGCCTTCGGTGACGATCTTGAAATGGTAGATGAGCGACTCCATTTGGGTCTTCATCTTTTCGCGGTCGGGCAGGACGACCTTGGGGGCGTCGGCCTTGAGCGGGCCATCGGGCATGCCGTCGAGGGCCTGCTGGCAGATTTTGACGGACTCGCGCATCTCGTCCATGCGGACGACATAGCGGGCCCAGACATCGCCGTCGTGCGAGATGGGGACCTTGAACTGGAACTTCTCGTAACCGGAGTAGGGCATGTCGCGACGGAGGTCCCAATCGACGCCGCTGGCGCGCAGGGGCGGCCCGGTCACGCCGAGGGCGATGCCGTCTTCCGGCGACAAATAGCCGACGCCTTTGGTGCGGTTGACCCAGATGGGATTGCCGCTGAGCAGGTTCACATACTCGTCAATGCGGCCGGGCATGATCTTGAGCAGATTCTGGACGCGCTCGTAGAAGTCGACCGGAGGCTCCAGGGCAACGCCGCCCACGCGGAAGTAGGAGGTCATCATGCGCTGGCCGGAGACGTGTTCGAAGATCTTGAGGATCTCTTCGCGCTCACGAAAGCAGTAAAGGAAAACGGTAAGCGCGCCGATATCCATAGCATGCGTACCCAGCCATACCAGATGCGACTGAATGCGGGTGAGTTCGTTGAGCAGGACACGGAGATAGATGGCCCGCTCCGGCAACTCGAGGCCAAGCAGTTTTTCCACCGCCAGGCAGTAGCAGAGGTTGTTCGACATGGGCCCGAGATAGTCGATGCGGTCGGTGAGCGGGACCACCTGCTGATAGAACTTGGCTTCGCAGGTCTTCTCGATGCCGGTATGAAGGAACCCGATATCGGGAATGACGCGGAGCACGGTTTCGCCATCAATCTCAAGCACCAGCCGGAGCACGCCGTGGGTGGACGGGTGCTGTGGGCCCATATTGAGGATCATGGTGCTGTTCTGCCCGGCCTCCTGATGATGCGGTTCCATCAGGGGGGCGATGGTGAAGTTTGCGGCGTCGGGTAGGTTGCGGCCGGGGGTCTGCACGACAGGCGTGTCGGGTAGGGTGCTGGCTGGGGGCATTAGCGGTATCCCTCCACGGGATAATCCTTGCGCAGGGGATGGCCCTGCCACTCGTCGGGCATCATGATGCGGCGCATATTGGGGTGGCCGCCGAAGCGAACGCCAAAAAGGTCGAAGACTTCGCGCTCGTAGAAGTTGGCCGAGGGCCAGACGGGCACGATGCTGGCGATTTCGGGATCGTCACCACTGACCAGGGCGGCGAGCCTGACGCGCTGTTTCAACGATTGCGACAGAATGTGGTATGTGACCTGAAAGCGCGGCTCGACCGGGTTCCAGTCCACGCAGGTAACGTCTTCGAGGAAGTTGTACCCTGCGCCCTGGACGACGCGGGCGGCTTCGCGGATGTCATCGCGAGCGATCAGGAGGGTGAGCTCGTTGCGGTCCCACTTGGCATTTTCAAGCGCCTCCGGCTTCCAGGCGAGCAGGGCGGCGATGGCCGGGTTTAAGCCATGGGCTTGGAGGACGGCGTCGCGGTTGTAGAGTTCATTTCCGAGCATGTATGGGAACTGTCCTGTCGTTCGTGTTGCTCTTATGGTGCGAGGCTGCCGGCGAAGATTAAAGGTCACCCCGGTCCGAAGCCCAGTCCAGGATGCCTTTCTTGACGATGTAGAAGAAGCCGACCACGACGAAGCCGAGGTATACCAGCATCTCCCAGAAGCCGAACATGCGCGAACCGGTAATGTGCGGAAGCTCGCGATAAATGACTGCCCAGGGCAGCATGAAGACGGCTTCCACGTCGAAGAGAATGAAGAGCATGGCGACCATATAGAAACGGACGGAGAAGCGGCCGCGCGCGTCGCCTTCAGCGACGATGCCGCACTCATAGGTAGAAAGCTTGGCGGCGGTCCGGCGATGCTTCCCGATGAAGAAGGAGCCGGCGACCATGCCCGTGCCCATGCCCACGGCAACCAGGATTTGCAGGAGCAAGGGCAGGTAGTTCCAAAAGTAATTCGGCGTGTGCATGGCAGGATCCCCGGAAACAACGATCGCGGCTGAGGCGCAGGCCTCTTGTTCGACTCTAAGTACTCCCAATGGCCGCGTCAAGCGAGTTGGTCACGGGAGTTTCTGCCCTGTAAGGGGGCCCGGTCTGCCCGCCAGTTCCTTATTGGAACGGCATTGGCCCATGAAGCGCAAAAAGTAACTGTTACTGCTGCCGGAAATTCGTGAGCAGCCGATAAAGGGAATGTACGGTTGGGAGAACGAATCCTATGGCTACCCCACTTCGTGTTGATATGGTTTTATCCGCAGCAGTTTCGGAGAAGCATTCCGCCGGCCTGCCATCCGGAGCAGTGTTGCCGCCCGTGGTTACAATGCCGGCGCCGGCGCGAGTCCGGCGGCGTATCTCTCCAGTGAGCGGTCATGCGCTGGAAATCCTGGGCCACGCAGTCGAGTACCTGGCGGATGAGTATGTGCTGGCGAGCGGCGCGCTTCCCTCGATCCACGCGCATGACCCGCAGGTAGAGGCAATGCAATTGCTGATGCAGGCAAACCGGGCAGTTTACTTTGAGTGCCCGGTCATTCCATCGCTACGGGTGCGGGCCAGGAACTGGTTCAAGGGGCGCATCTTCGGGCCAGCATTGGAAAGCGCCTGACGATTGGTCTTGTGATCCTGACGGTGGTGCGCTGCTGGTAATCTTCCTTCTATGCGCTTTGTCATCAACGGGAACGCACGGGAGTTCCCAGAGCTATCCTCCCCCGCCTCGATTGCCGATCTGGTGGGGGCGCTTGCGCTCAAAGGAGACCGTGTCGCCATTGAACAGAACGGCGAGATCGTTCGCCGGCCGGAGTGGAATTCTACCGGGGTAGCCGATGGTGACTGCTTCGAGGTGGTGCATTTCGTCGGGGGCGGCTGCGACCCTGTATGCGCAGGGAGCGCTTCGCGAGCTGAGAAAAGACACAAGCGGACCAAAGCTGGCCGGCCGTTGCTATGAAAGCGCGCTGGAGTGTTTTATGGCCGGCGTGCGCGATCCTTTGCGCAATGGTGATGTGGTCTCCGCGATCCGCGGCGGCCCAGAGTGTGATGCCTCCGCTGGACACGCCGACATTCACGGTGCCGGAGATCAAGCCGGGGCAGGATATCCGGCTGCTGGTCTACGGAGATATGCGGTTTACCAATCCAAGCAACACCAGCGACACCTCCCCGCGGGTACGGAAATGGCTGGCTGAAAAGGTTGCGGCGGAGAAGCCGGATGCGATGTTTGTGACCGGCGACGTGCCATTTTACGGCAGCAGTCCCAATGACTGGAACGTGTTCCGCGCGGAAACCACTTCGTGGAAAAGCGAGCATCTCCGGGTGTACCCGACGCTGGGCAACCATGAAGTGATTTCAGACGGCCACGCAGGGCGGCGAAACTACTTCGCGGCATTTCCAGAAATTGAGAACCATCCCTTCTACTCGGTGCGCATGGGAAATGTGCTGCTGATCAATCTCGATTCGACCGAGCGCATGTGGCCGAAAGGACCGCAGGCGGACTGGATCCGCGCACAACTGGACCATGTGCCGAACGGCATCGACTTCCTCTTTTTCATGGCCCATATTCCGCTCATCGCGGATGTGCAAAGCGAGTTCATTGCCGGTATTCCCAGTCCGGACGCAGTGGTCTTCCGGAGCTATCTGGAAGCGCGCGCGCTCACGGCTCGGCAGAAGTTCATTGTGCTCAACGGGCATATCCATAATTACGAACGGTTCGAAGTGAATGGGATCACGCACGTCATCTCCGGCGGCGGCGGGGCGGAGCCGTATCCGGTGCTGGTGCGCGGCCCGCAGGACCAATACCGTGATACTGGTTTTCCGGTATTCCACTACGTGATCTTTACCGTGCACGGAAAGCGAGCGGATGCGGAAATGTACAAGGTCGTAGATCCGGCGGCAAAGGAATTTTCCGTAGAGATAAAGGACCGGTTCAGCGAAGAAGCGCGGTAAACGTTGCCTGGGCGTTAGCGCGCGACCCTCGGGTTGGGGAACCTGGCCGGCAGGGACAGCCTGGTGCTGGTGGAGTGGGGCGATACGTTTCCCAGCATTGTGAAGCAGAGCGACGGCGAGATCGTGATGAAATCCCGCCGGCGGCGACACGCGCAAGATCACGGTATCGCTGAAATCGTAGCCGCCATGGCCAGGTACCCCCACCCCCTAGGACTTTTCGGCTAAATTCCTCGAAACAAACGGGTTAGCGTGGGGGTCTCCGTCTAAATTCCTCGAAATAAATGGGTTACGGGTAAAGTCCTCTTTCTGTTGGGGTTAGCAGCGGGATGCGGGGTGGCGGGCGCTTGCCCGTTTTGTCCCCTATTTCTAGTGTGGCAGATTCAGGGAATTAGTACGCCAGGGGTCTGGCGATGCACTGGACGGGGAAGGGAGTTGCGTGCGGAAGCGGAACAATGAGGCGAGCAGACGGTGAAAGCCGGGCCTACTCATTCCAGGTGAGCCGTCCGGTTCTAACGGTTATTGCTGGGGCGACGACGTGGACCAGAGCACCTGACTTCAGCCAAGCAATTTCATCTGGCGATCACGCGGCAACTGAAATCCTGGATAAGCGTCGGAGAGTTGCGCGATGAGAGCCTCCAATCGGCGTGGTAAGTCGTTGTTGGCCTGAAGACTGATATGTTTACCTCTCAGTCGCCTTAGCACCTTTATAAACCAGTTAGATAAATCCTCTGGCTTCCCGGACAGCCCAATGTAAAACGTCAGCACACCAAGCCACCAGTCTGATCCCAGTAGAAAAGCACTTAAGACCTGTTCTTGCTTTGCACCCGTAGGATCGTTCATGTCGAGCGCAGCAAGATATTCTTGGAATGAGAGATGCTGGAATTCAAGATTTAAGCCGCTCCGCGATAATAGCCCGTCCTGAAGAATTTCTTCCAAAAGTAGTTCGCTTTGCACTAAGTACATCGGAGCGCTTTGTAGGATCGCGGCCCGGACATCTGCTTCCGAACCCTCCCGCTTTTGGGCAAGGTGCCAAGAACCCGCCAGACGACGGAGCACCATAAGCTTGGAAGTCGTTCCGAATTTTGTAGATCGTCGAACGTTCTTAGCAAGGTCCCAGCCACCGGAAAGGAGGTCAACGAAGACCTCATAAAGACGATTGCGGTTCTCTGGCAAGCGTCTCGATTTGCGAAAAATCGCGATTGTTAGACTCGCGAGTAGCGGCACACCCATGATGCGCTTTATCGACGGTGATTTATCGACTTGGTCGTGAAAATCACCAATTGACTTCTTATCATTATCTAACCACCTATTTACGAGAGTACCGGATTGTATGGATGTCAATTCGGATAAGTGAACTCTCGCAAATGGTTTTAGCCAAGGTCCGGTCACATAGTCTCTACCTGTCATGACAAGCTGTAACCGATCATCACGTTGTGCGGCTTTCGTTGCCAATTCGACTAAAGTCTTTTGTTGCATAACCGTAGTTACCTCATCAAGCCCGTCAAGGTAGAGCCTGATGCGTCGTTTCAAATTTCCTTTCAATGTGTCTTGGAACATACGTCTCAAATCCGGGGCTCTTAAAAAAGCTTCTTCGAAGCTGGAGACTGTCAAGGTAGCAAGTTGATGCAGTGGAACGTAGACCGGGAATACATCTCCAGTACCTGCAGCTAGCGCCTCCGCATCATAGACGGCATTGTATTTGGAAAAGGAGGTCTTCCCGTAGCCGGCCGGAGCAGTTATCAGAAGTGGTAGCCGCACCCTTTCACTTGACTCATTGCCGAGTTGAATGTGTTTGCGAGGCCCTTTGGTCGGGATCATTGCGGGTGCTGCTTTTGAAAGCTCTCGTAATTGGCAGTAGCCTAGGTACTCCGGCGAGTGAATCGCTTTTAGAGCGCTCTGTGAACGTGAAACGAAATCGTTAGCACGGCTGATGCGCCTTCTCAGATTCGATAAAGGCTGGTCGATCTCGCGGATGAGGAGGACGCCGCGCTGATAGTTGGCATCTGCCTCAGGAAGTCGCAGAAGAGCCTCTTTCCTGGATTCACGAGCACGTGTCTCATCGGAGCGAAAGAAATTCCATTTCTCTTCCCAGAGTTCCGTAAGAACGCTGCT
Organism: uncultured Acidobacteriaceae bacterium; assembly: GCA_963767705.1. Lineage (GTDB taxonomy): Bacteria > Acidobacteriota > Terriglobia > Terriglobales > Acidobacteriaceae > CAWCJL01. Next base: position 873,986 of record CAVYEO010000001.1, read on the forward strand.
GAAATTGGTTAGTTCAGATTCGAGCCGTCGGGACTCGGGTAAGCCCTCGGCAGCGGCAAACGCTGCAAATAGGGACGCTAGTTGTTTCAAATGGGCCGCGATGCGGGAGAGTTCTTGGATACCAATGTCTGAAAGGAGAGGTCTAAGGTCTGGAATCTGGCACGCAGACTCAAACAACGCAAGATCGAGGTAGAAATCCTGGGGGACATAAAGCTCACGAAAGGACCGGCTTGCGGCGGATATGATGCTATGCTGTGTAGCTAAGAAGCGGAGTGGATCTTCTGAATTGAATGAATACTCTAGTTGTGCTACATACGAACTCAGAAAATTAGAATTGAACAAGATGTATTCAGGGGCATGCTCGGCAAATAATTGAAACAGGCGGCCGCCAGTTAAAAAGGTTAACTGACCAGAATGGTCTTTTAATTTATCTTCTATCGACTGACGAGCTGTTTGCGAGCACTCGTATGGCGTGATCACATAGACGCGAGCAACAGACCTTCGTTCGCCGTTATCATCGATGAACGGAATCCGAAGCGCCTGCTCTACTTGGTGAAAAACTGTCCTTAGGCCTTGGTTGGAATCCACATTGCCTGTGAGTTGATCTTTCTTAACGACGCAAGCGTTTAGAAGTACCTCGCCAATGCCACCCTCGCTTTTGAAGATCATGTCTTTCCCATGTTCCTGGGGCCCATGAAATACCTGTACATCACGGATAGCTGGCATTCGACGGAAAAGGGTTGCGAGAGCTGATCTAAGTTGCTCTTCGGATGAGAAACTCTCGACGAATTGCTTTAGTTCCGATTCCATAGCTGCATATTAAATGAGGTTGGAGAACACGATAACTTCGAGTGTGCCGTTTTTGCAAAGCTAATGCTGACTCATGCAAACGGATGTCACGATGTGTCGTAGTGTTACTGCAGGTCAGCAGGTTTAGTGCGGCGCTAGCCGCGTGTGCTTGGACGGCAGTCCCTCACTCGCCGATTTCTTCCAGAAGCTCTTCGGCGGCGCGGCGCAGCCGGAGACGGCGGTGACGGCTGGGCGGTAGGGGCGGTCCCGGACGTCGCCGCTGGCGAAGACGCCGGGACGCGGCTGAAAACTGGTCTATCTCGCCAATAGAGGGTGGGGATGAAGGCGTCGGGATCGAGGCCGGTGAGCCTTCGAAGAGTGCGGCGTTTGGATCTGGCCGATTGCGTTGGCTAAAGGCAAAGGCGAGAAGCAGGTCCCTCGGCTACGCTCGGGATGACAAAGCAAGGTGGGCAGAGGGCACTCTTGGCTGAAAGGTCACGCTGGACTACTGTGCTCGGGATGACAAAGCAAGGGGCAGGGCGGAGTGCGCAAGCGCGCCTGCAGAGCGGAGATGCGCAAGCGCGCCTGCGGCTCTCCGTTCTACCAGACGCGGCAGGCGTTGGCATGCACCATGGGCTGGCCGGCTTTACAGCCGAAAGCATTGCTGAACTCCGGCATGTTGCCGACCACGTTGTTGACGCGGAATTCGTCGATAGAGTGGGGATTGGTCAGGATGAGGGTGCGCATGGCTTCAGGACGAAACTCCCCGCACCAGACGTTCGCATAAGCCAGGAAGAAGCGCTGCATGTTAGTAAGGCCGCCCGCGTCTTTATCATCGAGCGTCTTGCCGCGGCGGGCGAGGTCCTGCTGAATGGCTGAGAGCGCGAGGTGGATGCCGCCGTTGTCCGCGGTGTCCTCTCCCTGGGTAAGGCGGCCGTTCTGCTTGACGCCGGCCTGAGGAACGAATTGCGTGTATTCATTGGCGATACAATCGCCGCGCTGATCGTAGTTCTTGGTGTCCTCGGGCGTCCACCAGTCATGCAGATTACCGTTGGCATCGAATTTCCGGCCCTGGTCGTCGAAGCCGTGGATGGTTTCGTGCCCGATGACTGCGCCGATCGCGGCGTAGTTCACGACATCGTCCATGGTCGGATCGAAGAAGACGGGCTGGAGGATTCCCGCCGGGAAGTTGATCGTGTTGGTCTGCGGATCTTCGTAGGCGTTCACGGTCGGCGGAGTCATCGTCCATTCATAGCGGTCGAGGGGCTTGCCGATCTTGTTGAGCTGGCGGTGAAGTTCGAATTGGGCGGAGCCGCTGGACGTTCGCCATCAGGCTGTCTGGCGTGATGGTGAGGGCGGAGTAATCGCGCCAATGGTCGGGGTAGCCGATCTTGTCGACGACAGCGGCGAGTTTTACATGCGCCGCCTGCTTGGTGGAGGGCTGCATCCACGTGACGGAGGTGATGTCGCGGTAGAGCGCGGCCTCGATGTCGTTCACGAGCTGTTGCGAGCGCTGCTTGCTTTCCGGCGGAAAGGCGCGTGCTACGTAGGCCTTGCCGAGGGCTTCTCCAAGATCGCGGTCGGTGTAGTTCACACAGCGACGCCAGCGCGGAAGCTTCTCCTGCGTGCCGTACAGCACCTTGTCATAGAAGGCGAAGTCTTCGTCCTCAAAAGAAGGGCCGAGGTACCGAGCGGCTTTGGAGAGGGTTTGATAGCGAAGGTAAGCCTTCCAGGCATCGAGCGGTTGGTGTTGGATGAGAGGCTCCGCCCCGCGAAAGAAGGCTGGCGAGGTAACGAGGTAAAGCGATGAGGGTGGTGCACCAACGGTACTGAAGTACGTGTCCCAGTCGAACGAGGGCGTGAGCGCTTTGACCTGCGCGAGGGACATGCGGTTGTTGAGATTTTTGGGGTCCCGGCGAGCGATGTTGTCCATCTGCACTTTGGCCAGCTCAGTTTCAAGCCCGAGCACCGAGGAAGCGTCCTGTTGCGCGGCCGCGGGGGAGTCCCCGGAAATCTGAAACATCTTCGCTACATGCGCGAGATACTGCTTGCGGATGGATGCGGACTTTTCATCGGTGTTCAGGTAGAAGTCGCGGCCGGGAAGGCTGAGACCGCCCTGGTCGATGCCCGCGACCACCATGCGCGCATCGTTGTAGTCCGGCGTGGGGCCAAACCCGAGTAGTGCCGTATTTGTCTGGTTGTCGCCGCCCTGCCACGAAGCGGGGAAGTCACGGTGCAGTTGGGCGATGACCGCAGCAAGCTCGGATGTGCTCTTCATCGCGGAGATACGGTCGAGAAGGGGCTGAATCGGTTTGACTCCGTCAGCCTGGAGCTTGGACTCGTTCATGCAGGCGGTATAGTAATCGCCGATTTTCTGGTCCGAGGGGCTTCGGTCTTCCTTTTGTGCTGCAGCTTGGTCGAGCGCCTCGCGAAGGACGCCGGCATTCCACTTGGCGATTTTGCCGAAGGGTCCCCAGTAGATTTCGTCTGCGGGGACCGGAGAACTGGCGAGGATCTTGCCGCAGGCGTAGCGGTAAAAGTTGTTACAGGGATCGACAGAGGTGTCGACGAGTTTGGGATCGAAGTGCTCAAGCGGAGGAAGCGGCTGCTGGGGGCTGGCTGCCTTCGACACTGCCTGGGCCTGGAGAACAGACGGAACGAGGAGGAGAAAAGAGAGGCAGAGAACGGTGCGATGCATAGGTCCTCCAGAGTAGCGACAATCTAACACGACCGCTGCACACTGATGCAAGGGTTCTGTGAATGGGCAAGGAGGGAAGGCTTGCGGCGTTACTGGGCTGAGACTTTGGTTTCGGGTTTTTTGGTGATGGTGATCTCTTCGCCCTTGATGACGTAGGTGTCGGGCTGGCGGTTTACGTAACAGCCACAGTCCGTAAGGGCGCCGTGGTGCTGGGCGATGCCGTCTTCGAGGCCATGGAGTTCCCGCTTGGCCTGCTCCAGTTTTTCCGTGGCCTCGGCGATCTGCTTGACCTCGTCCGGGGTGAGGTGCTCGGTGCGCACCAAGGGAGCGGGGGCGGCGAGTTGGAGATACGGCTGGGGAGCGAGCAGGACGAGCAGGCAAAGCGGCAGCATAGCCGTTATGGTACCGCAGGCTTGGCGGGTGTTGCACTGGTTTGAAGGGCCTGCTGTGCGGCTTGGAGATAGTGGCTGGCGAGCGCGTCGGCGGGGTCCTGCGCAAGGGCACGGGTGAGCGCGGCAACGCTTTCCGCACAGGCGCCGGTATAAGGGGAGGCGAGATGCGCAGGACGGGAGAAAGTTGGGTTGGTTTGGGCAGCGCGGAAACGGGGCAGGGCGCCAGCGTAGTCATGGGCGCGCGCGAGCGCGGTGCGGCGTGTTGAGGCTGGTGGCGGCGATCTCGCGAAGCTGCTTTTCGGCAGCTGGAGTTGGGCGGCGTCAGCAGTGCGGAAGGGGGCGCCTGTTGTTCCGCGGCGGAGACCTGCCGTGCGGCGGCGGGTGAGTTGGTGACGATCATGCCGGTGCTTTCACTGAGCGCTGTGGGGGCGCCGCTGGCAAGCAATGCTGATGCAGCTTTTCAGCGCGGGCATAGAGTTCCGCTGCCGCGCTGTGTCGCCGGCTTCGGTATCCAGACGGCTGAGCACGAGATAGGCGCGGCGAATGCCGGGGTCAACGCGGCTTTCCTGCGGGGCGGCGAGGGCCGTGGCCTTTTCGAGGTCGGTGCGCGCGGCGGTCCGGTCGTTTCCGGCGTAGGCGTTCATGCCGAGCGCGATCCAGGGGTCGGGTGAGGCAGGGTCGGCCTGGGCGGCGAGCGCGAGGTGCCGGGCGGCGTCCTCGAAAAGGTGGTACTGCGATTGAACGGAGCGGAGGTCGTAATTGGCGAAGTAGTCGGCGGGGGCAAGGCGCTGCGCTTCAGTGAACTCGCGGAGGGAGTCGGGGTTGTATTGGTACTCGTTGAGCTCCCAATAAGCATTGCCGAGGGCGAGGTGAACGGACGAGGCTGGGGCGAGCGCCAGCGCCTTATTGAATTCGTCGATGGTGCCGGCGAGGTCGCCAGCCTGGTGGTAGGCAGTGGCGAAGAGCAGGTGGAGGCCGGCGTTTTCGCCGATGCTCTGCGTGATCTGCTCGAAGGCATGCGCGGTGCGATCGTGTTGCTGCAAGGCGAGGGCGGCGGAGACGAGCAGGATGGCGTTCTGCGGCGCTGGAGCAAGCGCGAAGGCGCGGGAAAAGGCGTCCACGGCACGGGGCTGGTCGTTGTTGAGCTGCAGGGCTTCCCCGGTGATCTGCCAGGCTTCCGGGTCGTCGGGATGCGCGGCCGTGACTGCGCGAGCTTCGGCGAGAGCGCGAGCGGCGTACTTGCGCAGCAGGAAACTGTTTGCGAGCGCTAGGCGGGTTACGGGGTTGTCCTCAATGGCAAGGGATTGGGCGTAATAATCGCTCGCCCTGGCGAGATCGCCGGATTGTGTTTCAACACCTGCCAGCAGGCGTAGGGTAAATGCGCCGAGATCGTCGCTGGTGCGAAGGATGGCATTGGCATCGCCGGATTGCATAGCCGACTGCTGCGCGGCGACGAGGGCCTGCAATTGCCCGTCTGCGAGTTCTGCGCGCGCATGGGCATGCTTGGCAAGCAGGCGCCGAGGAGGAGCGCAGCCACGATGCGGCTTGCCGGAAAGGGCAGCGGTCGCGAGGTGGGCGTGGGCGAGCGAGCGGGCATATCAGTCGGGAAAGGGGGCGTCCTTGCGCGCGATGCGGATCATGTGGTCGGTGAACTTATAGTGCATTTCGGGCAGCTCGTATTTGGGCATGTGGCAGCTGGTGCAGTTCTTCTTGGCAACTGGGCAGGCCGCGCCGGGATAGTCCGCATCCGCTTTGGCGTGCACGGACGTCTGGTGGCAGGCGAGGCAGGCGGAGTCGTAGGCCGAGGCTTCCCGCACGAGCGGCTGGTGAGGATCGTGGCATGAAATGCAGGTAACGCGCTCGTCGCCGGCGGCACCCCAGCAGCGGCTCTTCTCCAGGCGGTAGGCGGGAAAGCGCACGGTTTGCAGGCCGACGGCACCCATCAGGCGCACATCCCAAGGGCTGCTGTGGCAGGCACCGCAGAAGTCGACCGACTGCGCTGGGCTGAGTGTGCCGGGATTGAAGATATGAAGATCGCCTCCGGTGTGCTTCGTTTGCATGGCGGCCACATGCGCGGCGCCGGGGCCGTGGCAGGCTTCGCAGGTAACGCCGGGGACGAGTGAGGCGACGTTGAGCGGGGTGGCGGAGGTCATTGCGGTGGTGTGGCAGGAGAAACAACTCCGCGCTTCAAAAGGGGCGACCTGGCGGCCGAGTGCCATGGCGAGCGAGACTGGAGGTCCGTGGAGGCGTCCGGCGTAGCAGCAAAACCACCAACCGAGGCGAAGTAGTTGAACCGGCTCTCGTAGAAGGCGCCGTCCTTCTCCCACAGGTAGCTTTGGCCGACGTCTCCAGAGCCAAAGCTCCAACCAAGCGGCGCCGAGAGACTTTGCGGGCATCCGTAACTGAGACGGTGATCTCATTTCCGGTCTGGTGCAGCGTCGAGGTATAAGGGCCGGAGCGGTAGTCCTGCTGCAGATGCGCGTGGAGCACTGCGGAGTCGCCGGCGCGGCCGAGGGTGCGGGCCATTTGACTGGCCTGCTGAGATAAGGCGATATCGGCATGGCAGGTCGCGCAGCTGCGCGTGCCCACGTAGCCGTCCTGCGTGGGCTGCTGTTTGGTGGGCCACCACCCGGGCTGGCGTAGGTGTTCGGCGGTGGTCATGGAGCCGGGGGCGGCCATTGAACGACTGAAAGTTGGCTGTTCGGCCGAGTGTGCACGTAGCACCATGGCGAGCGTTAGACAGGCCAGAACGACAACGAAGATCAGGGAACGAGGCACCAGCGGGAGACGTCTCAGAAAACAGGATGGATCCAGGTTGATTATGTTACAAGCACCGTTTGTCTATAAGACGAGTGTACCCGTACGACTAAAAATCTGTGCCACCGACGGGCTCGATTTTGTCCGAAACGCGAGGCAGGGACGAAACCCTCCAGCTAAGAACGCAAGCAGAGCAGGGTTAGTTGTTGCGCTGTCGCAGTTTCGGAGTGGGCGGCATACCAGAATGTACGCCGCCCCATCAGGCAATGCCGGGTGTTCCGATGCAAATCACCCCCGCTCCAGTTATGCCGAGCTTAGCCCAGGTAAATTACGTGTACGTAGGTGCCCAGGCGCGTGTTGTAGGCCAGGTAATAGCCGGGGTGGTCGGGGTCTTCGTAGATGACGACGTCATCACCGGCCCAGTTCCAGCCGTTGACGTATTGGTAGTCGTAGGGAGCGACGCTCCAGTAGTAATTATTGAACCAGAAGCGTCTGGGATCGCCGCCGGATAGACGCCAGCGATGGGATGGTCCGAATCCGCCGCTAAAGTGGCCATGCTGCCAGGGCTGATCGATGCGATAGTGGGCGTCGTCGCGCCCGGTGTCATGGCCTACCCAGCGATTATCGTCCACGTGCGGCGCATTCGGATGCCCGGGCTGATCGGCGAAGTTGTGGTCGTTCTGGGAACGAGGCGTTCCCTGATAGGGTGCGGGGCCGTGCTCTGGAGGGTTGTGCAGTTGGCGATTTTCGTCGCCCTGATGACCGCCATCTTGACGATCTCCTTGATGGCCTGCAGCCTGACGGTCGCCCCCGTGATCCTGCGCGAAAGCGGGAATACACAAGAAGGAACAAACGACGATAGCTCCAAGAACCTTCTTCATAGAATCTCCTGAAACAAAGGTGAAATCAACAACGGAACGGTCAACTTCCGGCAGCTCACCTTCTCCCCTGGCCGGAACACGCCTCCAATGCCTCTTGTAAGTGACCGAGAGCTTCTTCGGTCGTAGCTGAGATGCGAGGATGCGGCAGAAGAGGGCAGACTCTTTCGTTCCTGTGATCTGCAGCGATTCGCACACTTTAGGGCATCGCAGCGTGTGACTTGTGTGCCGGTCAGAAACCCATGATGTTGTAGCCGCAGTCCACGTGGAGTATCTCGCCGGTGATGCCGGAGGCGAGGTCGGAGGCGAGGAAGAGGGCAGTGGAGCCGACTTCCGCCTGCTCGATATTGCGGCCGAGAGGAGCGCGCTCGGCGTGGGATTTGAGCATGTCTCCGAGGCCACCGATGCCGCGCGCGGCCAGAGTCTTGATGGGTCCGGCGGAGATGGCGTTGACGCGGATTTTTTGCTTGCCGAGATCGGCGGCGAGGTAGCGCACGGTGGCTTCGAGCGCGGCTTTGGCGACGCCCATCACGTTGTAGTGGGGCACAACTTTCTCCGCGCCGTAGTAAGTGAGGGTAGTGATGCTGCCGCCATCGGTCATCAACGGGGCTGCCGCGCGGCTGAGCGCGATCAGCGAATAGACGCTGACATCGTGGGCGACGCGAAAGCCTTCGCGGGTGGTCTGGACAAAGTCGTTGGTGAGCTCCTCCTTGGGAGCGAAGGCGACGGAGTGGACCAGGGCGTCGAGCTTGCCGTAGCGCTCCTTGAGGATAGCGAAAAGCGCGTCGATTTCATTGTCGTTCGAGACATCGCACTGGAGGGCGGCAGCGCCGGGAAGCTCCGCGATGAGCCCTTCGGTTTCCTGCTGCATGCGCTCGTTCTGGTAAGTGATGACAAGCTGCGCGCCGGCTTCGTGGAGCTTTTGCGCGATGGCCCAGGCGATGCTGCGCTTGTTGGCCAAGCCGAAGACGATGGCGTTGCAACCTTGGAGATCGATCATGGCTGGAGCCTTTCTTGCTGCGCGCGGTCCGCCGGCGCAAAAGGAAGCATATCAGCCGCCGAGGTCGATGTGCTCGACATGGTGAATGGGCTCGGCGAGGAAGCGTCCACCCAGCTCACGAAAGCGTTCTACCGAGTCGGTGGCGAAGAAGCGGGAGAGAGGCGGGGCAAGAGTGCCAGTGGGCGCGGGAATGCCGAGCGCCGTTGCGACCTGGTCAGCGGTGACCTCGGCGGAGTCGATGACGCGGATGGCGGGGGCAGGGTGCGCGTTGCGGGCGGCGAGCGTGCGCTCGATCACCGAACGGAGGAGGGGATAGTGGGTGCAGCCGAGGACCAGTGTGTCTGGAGGCTGCGAAGGGGTCAGCGGTTGTGTTTGCGACTCAGCTTCGGCCAGGAGTTCGTCGAGATAGACGCGGACGACCTCGGCGGTGACAGGATGATCGGTCCAGCCCTCTTCCACCAGGGGGACCAGCAACGGGCAGGCCTTCTCGAAGGCTTGGAGGCCGCGCTCGCGGCAGGCTTGGCGGTAGGCGTGGCTGCCCACAGTGGCAGCAGTGGCAATGACGAGGACGTGGCGTGTCGCGGAGCTGGTGTCGGCGGCGTTGGCCCCGGTCTCGATGACGCCGATGACGGGCACGGGAGCGGCAGCTTCGCGGATAGCGTCGAGCGCCAGAGCGCTGGCGGTGTTGCAGGCGATGACCAGGAACTCGGCCCCTTGCTCGATCAGGAATCGAGCGCTCGAAACGGCATAGCGGGCGATGGTCTCCTGTGATTTCGAGCCGTAGGGGAGCCGGGCGGTGTCGCCGAGGTAGATGTACTCGGCCTGGGGTATGCGCCGGTGAAGGGCGCGAAGCACGGTGAGTCCACCGACGCCTGAGTCGAAGACGCCGATCCTGAAGGGGGCTGGAGCCATGGCAGGATGGCTCACGGGCGCGCTCCATCCTGGGTCCCAAATTGGGTCCCGAATTGAGTCCCGGATTGCGGCGCCGCCGCGGCTGGAGCTTCGGGCACGGGAGCGGCCGAGCTGGAAGCGAGATACGTGTGGGTCAGGTCGGCGTGGCCGGCCAGGGTGTCGCGGGGCGCGCCGTCCACTAAGAACCGGACCTCGGCGATTGCGGGCAGGTTGGCATGGAGAGTGGCGATAAGCGAAAGCAGGGTCAGGGTCTCCGGGGCGATGCCCGATGGATGGGCCTGCGCAAAAGCGCCGCTCAGGTTGACGACGGCGAGGGTACCTTCGGGCATGGGCGTGTTGCCGGTGGGCCTCGGAAGCGGGAGCAGAAAAACTGTATCGACTCCGGGTGTATCGACTCCAGGGTCGACGGCGATGGGATGCGCGGAGCCGGGTTGCGCGTAACCCACGATGAGCTGGTTGAGCAAGGCGCGCGCGCGAGCGGAGGTGTCTTCGGGAAGCACCAGGGTGCGGTGCTGCTCCAGCAACGAGCCGTCGGCATCATTTGCCACCATGAATGTGACAGATGTCGGATCGCCCTGCGGCGGAGGCGCTGCGGCCGCCGATGTGGGAGCGGCGCCGAGACGCCGCTCCGCGCGCTCCCGGAGCTGCCAGAGCAGGAGGGCCAGGGCAGCGGCCGCGAGCAGCAACGTCCAGAAGAGCAGCCGGGGAGCGCGCGGCCTCATGGCTGCACGCTCCAGTCGCGTCGCCATGCATCGAGCGCGGCCGCCAGCGCGGCTATCACGCGCCCCTGATAGGCCGGGTCGGAGAGAGGCGTTGCGACGCTTCCGCGCTGGGTGAGCGGAGCCACCTCGACCGCGACAGCAGGGCAGACCATGCTGTCGAGCGGCTGGAGAGAGGTACGGCCCAGCGTTACCGGGATCTCCGCGTGGGTCATGGCGGAGTTAATCTCGGAGGATAGCTTCAGGCTCTGCTGCATGGATGGCGCCTGGGCTGCGTCCCAGGGCAGGAACTGAGTTGCGGCTGCCGGCGGCACCGACGAGGTAAAGAGATGGACGCCGCTGCCGCTGGTGGTGGCATGGAGCGACAGGCAGGCAGCAGGTTTGTTCTGGTTCGCGAGCTCAGCGCGGTTGAGGGCAGGGACGGCCTGGTCGCCGGTACGGGTGTTGACGACCTCAATGCCCACAGCGACAAGCGCGGAGCGGAGGGAGGAGGCCAGTGCCAGCACGAGGTCTTTTTCCTGCAGCGGCGTGCCCCCTGGGGAAGGCGCACCAAGATGGGCGCCGTCGTCTGCGCCTCCGTGCGCCGGATCGATAAGGACCAGGAAACGGGGCTGGGCTGGGCGCGAGGCGGGCGCCGGTGGCAATCCAGGCATGGTGGCGCGGGGCGCGCCGGACAGGTTCGGTTGCGTTTGTCCCAGAGCCGATAGAGCCAGGAGCAGGAGAGCAGCAGCAGGGCAGGCGAGGACCCCGCGTTGCCGCCAGCTCTCAGTCCAGCGCATAGATGGCGAGGCCGCTCAGGAGCTTGGGAAAGAAGTCGGTGGACTTCTGCGGCATGACCTCGCCGTTGAAGGCGACTTCGCGAAGCTCATCGAGCGTGACCGGATTCATCAGAAACGCAATCTGCGCAGTGCCCGCACCTATCTGCTCGAGAGCTTCGTTGCTGTCCCGGAGGTAGCGAAGGTTACGTTGTTCTCGGATGGCTTCCTCCGAGATGCCCAGCAGCTGTTCGAGCACGAGCGCATGGAGCTGAACGACATCGAGCTGGCGCTGCCGTTCAGGGATGACGCCGAGCGCCTGGGAGATGGCCTCGGACTTGGCGCGAAGCAAATAGCGTCCGCTGGAGGTGACGGCAAGAAAGGCGGTGCCCTGGGCGCCAGCCTCAGCTAGGTGCCGCGACGCATCCGCGCCGTCCGTAAAGGTGACCGGCTCCACAGTGAAGAACGCTTCCGCACGGCCCAGGAAGTCCGGCATCGCGAAGCCTTCCAGGCCAAAGACAACGCGGTGCGTGGGCAGGATGGTAAGCCCTTCGGAGTCCATGTTGACAAAGGTCATCATGGTGGCGGCTTCAGGAAAGGGCGGCTTGGGCAAGGTGGTGGCCAGGTCTCGTTCGGAATGGTGTACCTTGGCCGGCGTGTGCTCGCGCGCGTAATTCAGGGCTGTCTCGTAGCGGTGGTGTCCGTCGGCGATGATGAGCTTCTTATTTTCCATCTCGCCCAGCAGGATGCGGATGGTGTGCGGGTCGCTGACCTTGGCCAGGCGATGGAGCACGCCGTATTCATCGGTGATCTCCGCCTCGGGAAAGAAGTTCGCGGAGAACAGCATCTTGTCCACGCTCTTGACCGGGTCGGAGTAGAGCATGAAGATCTGCCCGAAATGCGCTCGGGTGGCTTTCAGCAGATTGAGCCGGTCGTTCTTGGGCTTGGATAGGGTCTGCTCATGGCGGAAGACGACGCGCTGCCCGTAGTCCACCACCTCGCCGAGAGCGATAAAGCCGCGGCGTTCACGGACTTCGCCGGCGGAGCCGGGCACGCGAAAACGCTGCGAATACGCGAAAATGCAGGGCTCCTGCTCGGTATAGAGAATGCCGCGGCTGCGCCAGTCCGCGAAGTCGCGCGCCGCGCGCGTGTAGACGTCGTTCACGCCGGGTTCGTCGAAAAGCTCTGGCAGACCAAGAATGATGCGGACGAGGTTATAAGGGCTGCGTCCGTAATAGGCCTGCTGCATGGACGGCGTGATCTTGTCATAGGGCTGCGTGACCACGTCCTGCAGGGGAACGAGCGAGGGATTGTAGCGCGTTGCGCGGAAGGGATAGATGCGAGCCATGCGGTGTTTCGAGGAACTCCCGTCAATGCAGAGTTGGACTCTGCGGAATGGTTGAACGCTCTTCTAAATGCGGCGGTTCTCGCCAGATTGTACCTGACGATGTGGAAAATGCGGGGCAGCGAGGGCCAAGGCTCGCTCACACTTCTGGCGTCCTCTCAGGACTGGCATAGCTGTTGAAATTTAGGACCCGGCGAGGGCGCGAGGTTCAATCCGGACCATCCTGTCTCTGCACTGCCTTAGAGTTCGGCGGAAGTGGACGCCTCCAGATTCTGCATAGCCCTGACCGGCGCTGATCCTATCTGGTCCATCTGCCCAGGTCTGCCTTGTTTTGGGGAGTAGCTCCCCACTGATACACTCGCTGCTTCCTGGGCTTACAGCTACTGTGCGGAGGCGTGTTCCCTTGTCTGAAACCACTCGAACCTTTCAACCTTATATTCCGGCCACCGAGTCGCGGCCGGAACTGACCCTTCGCGCAGTGCTGCTGGGCTCGCTCTTCGGCATCCTGTTCGGGGCGGTCACGGTGTATGTGGGCCTGCGCGCAGGGCTGACGGTCGCGGCATCCATTCCGATCTCCGTGCTGTCCATCAGCGTGCTGCGCGCGCTGGGACGGGCTTCCATTCTCGAGAACAATATCGTCCAGACCACCGGCAATGCCGGGCAATCCATTGCTTCAGGCGTGATCTTCACGCTGCCGGCCCTGGTCTTTCTCGGCTTCGATCTCGAGTACGCGCGCATTTTCTTCCTGGCCCTGCTGGGCGGGTGGCTGGGCGTGCTGTTCATGATTCCGCTGCGGCGACAGTTGATTGTGGAAGAACACGGGAAGCTGACCTATCCCGAGGGGACGGCGTGCGCCGATGTGCTGCTGGCCGGGGAGCGCGGCGGGTCATTCGCCAGCCGGGTTTTTCTGGGGCTGGGGTTAGGCGGTTTGTACACGCTGTTCCAGAATGACAATCTCTTTGCCGCGTGGCCCGGCACGCCCGATTACCAGCCGAAGTGGCTCAAGGGCGCGGCGATTCGCGCGGATGTGACGCCGGAATACCTGGGCGTCGGCTACATCATCGGCCCTCGCGTGGCGGGGGTCATCTTCGCCGGCGGCGTCTTCTCCTGGCTGGTGCTGATGCCGCTGATCTACTTCTTCGGCTCACACCTGCCTGGAGCGGTGTACCCCGGGACCAAGCCGGTAGGGCAGATGTCGCCCAGCGATCTGTGGGCGGCATACATCCGGCCCATGGGCGCGGGGGCAGTAGCAGCAGCAGGCGTTATCACACTGGTCAAAACGCTGCCGACCATCGTGGGCGCGCTGCGGGCAGGGGCGAAGAACTTCAGCAAGGGCGCAGCGAAGACGACCACAATCCGGACGGAGCACGATCTGCCGATGTCCGTCGTGGTGGGCGGGTCGGTGGTGCTGGTGCTGCTGATGTTTTTCTTCCTGACTTTCAAGCCGGTGCCGGGCGCGCAGGTGAGCGTGCTGTCGAACCTGGCGGCGTCGCTGCTGATTGTGGTCTTCGGATTCCTATTCGTCACTGTGTCATCGCGAATCGTCGGACTCATTGGAAGTTCGGCAAATCCGGTTTCAGGAATGACCATCGCGACGCTGATGGCGACCGCGGCCATTTTCCTGGTCAAAGGATGGACGGCGCCGGCCTTTGGCGCGCTGGCCATCACCATTGGCGGCGTAGTCTGCATTGCGGCGGCGAATGCGGGAGACACCTCGCAAGATCTGAAGACCGGCTTCCTGATCGGCGCGACACCGTGGAAGCAACAGGTGGCGCTGATGATCGGCGTGATCGTATCGACGTTTGTGATCGGGGCCACGCTGAACGCCATGAACAAGGGCCTGGAAGAGTTTCGGGAAACGTCGCGGCCCTGGAACCTCAGCGTGCCGCATGATGGAGTTGAGGTGCAGCAACAGCACTTTGCCCGAACGCAGTTTCGCGTCACGCATGCCACGCCGGGAACAGGGGAAAACAAGGGCGACGATATGCGGCAGGGGGCCAGGTATGTGCTGCTGAACGCGCTGGGGTCGCATGAGTTGGCGGATGGGAAGTACCTTTACAATCCGCAGACGGGCAATATCGAAGTGCAATGGATACAGGGCATCGGCAGCGAGAAGGCTGCTGCGCCCCAGGCCCGCCTGATGGCCACAGTGATCAACGGCATCCTGAGCCGGAAGCTGCCGTGGGGATTGGTGCTGCTGGGCGTTTTCCTGGTGATTGCGGTGGAGTTGCTGGGCATCCGGTCGCTTTCCTTCGCGGTCGGAGCCTACCTGTCGATTGCGACGACGCTGGCGATCTTCTGTGGCGGAGTCATGCGATGGATGGTGGACCGCGCGGTGGAGAAGGCGGGCGGCAACGCGGAGGACACGGAAAGCGAGATCAGCCCGGGGTCGCTCTATGCTAGCGGGCTGATTGCTGCAGGGGGCATTGTGGGGCTGCTGGGCGTAGCGCTGAAGCTCTATGAGGCGGCAAGCGGCCGGGCGGACCTTGTGAAGTTCCCGGTGACAAATCCGCTGTACCATGACTGGATCTCGGTGGTGATGTTCGCACTGCTGGCATTTTCGCTCTACTACTTCGCGCGCAAGCCGCTGAAGGGTGGCAAGTAAAGCCTGCGCTGAACCGCGTCCGATACCACTTCTGCAGCAAAGAGGCAGGCGCGTTTGTGGGATGGGCAGCCGGCGCCCTTTGAGCGATGATGGCTTCACGTTGAGAGCGATCTCAGGTGTGTGAGCAGAGGAAACCGATGCGCGGATTGCTTGTTCCACTTGCTGTACTTGCCATGTTGCTGTCGCCCGTATGGATCAGCACGATGCGCAGAACCGGAGCTTCTCGCAAATAGCGGAGCACTTAAAGAAGCCGTCGATGCTGTAGCGCGAAGAGTGTAAAAACAGACACCCGCGCTCAGCACATTCGGCTCAGTCCTTCCCCTAAAGTTTTCGGCATGCAGAACCGTCCGATGTGGTCTTCAGCCGCAGGAGCCTTCGGGTTCCCGCGGCGGTCTCTCGTCCGCTGCTCATAAGCCGAAGCCCGGAATCTGCGGTGCTCAGCATATCCCCAAATATTTGGGAGCACGCTTTCCCAACTCTGAGCCGCCCAACAAGCTGTGCATCAGACAGCGATTTCCTTCAGCAATTCACATTCTTTCAACATGAGCAATCGCGCCTATGCGTAGCACTCTTCTGGGTTTGCGGCGAACGGGACGCCGCGAAGGAAAACCGAGGGAACGCCTTCGCTTGATCTTCCCTGTTGCGGTACGGCAGCGGACTCCGTAGTCTGCGGAAGCATTCCCGGAAGATCGGGAGCGCAACTTTCGCCTATTACTGACAATTTGACTTAGAGCAAGCGCCTGTTCGCTATGTGCGCGGCTCGTTGTGGACCGTAGTGACGTCCCCGTGCGTCCGGCTGCTGCCGGAGTGCCACGGTGGCGCATACCCGTTCTAACGCGCGCGCAGGCAACCATGGCGGCGACGCCTGCTCTTCCGCAGTCCGGGCACGTGTGCTCGGCGACAGCGGCACCGCGAACAGCGGACGGGATTGCATGCGTTTTTTTGCAAAACCGCCTCCGTACGCGGGCACCCCCGCTTTGTCTGCTGAGCAGCACTACCTGGACTGCGGCCACGGCAACCGGTTACGGACGCCGCACGCCCGACGTGTGTCTGCAACCGCCGCTCCGGAAAGAGCAGCACCGGAGAGAGCACGAGGAGAGCTGATGCGACCGAAGAAAATCATTCTGTGCGTGGACGACAACGAGCAAATTCTTTCTGTGAGAAAGTTCATGCTGGAAACCCGCGGCTATCGTGTGCTGACCGCACTGGGTGCAGCCGAGGCGCTGGAAATTTTCGAGAACGGCAACATCGATCTGGTGTTGAGTGACCTCCTGATGCCGCAGATGGATGGCAATGAACTGGTCAAGCGCATGAAAGCGATGGCGCCGGAGGTGCCCATGATCCTGATCAGCGGAAGCGTAAAAGCTTTTGAGCGGGCCAGCGCGGCGGACGCGTTCCTGCCCAAAGGGGCGTGCACTCCGCTCGAGGTACTTGAACGCATCCGGGTGATGATCGCGCGCAAGCGTGGCCCCAAGAAGGCGGTCACTGCGCCAACTTCAGTTACGGAGATGCCGGCGCACAGCGACGGCTATGCGGCAGCCATCGCCTCCTGAGCCGGAAGGCGAGGTGAACGATTTACAATCGACACGTGCCGCCAATCATTGCAGCAGAAAAATTGAGCAAGGTGTACCGCGCGGGGAAGATTGCAGTCCCGGCGCTCAAAGATGTTTCCTTTGCGGTGCAGGCCGGCGAGTTCGTTTCGATCGTGGGTCCGTCCGGCAGCGGGAAGTCAACGTTGTTTTACGTGTTGGGTGGGCTTACCCAGGCCACCTCGGGAAGCATGCTTATCGATGGCGTGGACTTTGCCAGGCTGAGCGATCGGGAACGGACCGCGCTGCGCGGGCAGAAGATCGGGTTTGTGTTCCAAAAATTCAACCTGCTTCCTACACTGTCGGCGCGGGGCAATATCGAGATCGCGTATGAGATCAGCGGACGCAAGGAGCCGATTGACCAGCGCTTCCTGATGTACCTGACCGACCTGCTGGGCATTGCCGGACGCCTGGACCATCGGCCGTCGGAGTTGTCCGGCGGTGAGCAGCAAAGAGTCGCTATCGCACGCGCTCTCATCACGCGACCGGCCATCGTGCTGGCGGACGAGCCGACCGGCAATCTGGATACCGCCAACTCCGATGCAGTGCTCGAGATGCTGCGGCGATCCAACCGCGAGTTCAAGCAGACAGTGTTGATGATCACCCACAACCCGGAGGCAGCGGCCGTGGGTGATCGCATACTGACAATGCGCGACGGGTGGTTGGAAGAACAATCCAAGCTGGTGGAGTCTGCGGCACTTTAGGAGTGGCCGCAGCGGGTACAGGGGTCTCCGTTGACCCGCACAAAAGCAGCCGATATACTCGCAGGAGTAGTTCAGCGGGAGTAGCTCAGTGGTAGAGCATCGCCTTGCCAAGGCGAGGGTCGCGGGTTCAAGTCCCGTCTCCCGCTCCAGATAGCTGCGGCGGGTGCACCACCAGCCCGGCACGGGGATCTGTGAAGAAGATAGAAAGCGCATCCGTGCGGGATGCGCGGGTGCACTGGCTAAACGCACTCGTGGCGGTTACGATTCAAAGGGCGCGGTACCCAAGTGGTAAGGGAGAGGTCTGCAAAACCTTTATGCGCCGGTTCGATCCCGGCCCGCGCCTCCAGTTCCATCCTCCGGCAAATGCGCAATTGCTGCCGCGCAAGCCCGGGCCCCATCCCAAAATCGTATACCCAGTAGCATGTCGACCCGGCCTTCACGCCTGGAGTTATGGTGTATGGGCGGATGCATGTTGACGTGGCTCATCGTCCGATAGTGCGTGCCTCCTATGGAAATGAAGCGCAGACCATTTCCGCAACGCGCTTGCAGCGACTCTATACAGATTGAAGAATGGCCGTTACAGTGACCGGCAGCGCTTAATGCACGCCAGGAGAATCTGACGCTTGAAACTGCACGCTGTCCGTTTGACTCGGCTTCACCGGACTCTCGCCGTTGCCGCACTTTTCCTGCTCTTCTTACTCCAACTTGTGCACGTGGCGCGGGTCTACTCTGCTACCTGGGATGAAGCGCACCATCTCTATGATGGCTACACCGTGTGGACGCAGCACGACTACCGCCTGAATCCCGAAGTGCCTCCGCTGGTCAAGCTTACCGCCGCGCTTCCGCTGCTTCCGCTGCATCTTTATGCTCCGCCAAATCAAGGGAGGTCGGAACCGAAGGAGGCGTTTTTAGATGGACGCGCGTTCGTCTTCGGCAACGGCGGCGACCGCGTCCTTTTTCCAGCGCGCATGGCCTGCATGGTCTTCGCCCTGCTGCTGGCATGGGTGATCTACGCGGCGGCCCAGAACATGTTCGGTTCTTTGGCTGCATTGCTCGCACTCGGCCTGTTCATCTTCGATCCCAATGTCCTGGCTAACGGAACGCTCGTGACCACCGACATCGGGAGTGCGTGCTGCATCTTCGGAACCATATTCGCTTTCTACCGGTACGTGAAATCGCCAGGCGCGATGTGGCTGGGGATTGTGGGGATCGCTGCCGGGCTTACCATGGTTGCGAAATTCACGGGCGTCCTGCTTGCCCCCATGCTGCTGCTGTTGGCCTTGGCAGAAGCTTTCCGCGCTCGCAGCTTCGCCGTGCTGGGAAAGAGGCTCGCGGCCTGCGTCGGCATCCTGCTGTGTGCGTGGATGGTCATCTGGGCGTTCTATGGATTCCGCTATGCGCCTGCTCCCAATGGCCGGGAACTATCACCGCGGCTCGCGCCTTACATTCAATCGATGCCGAACCAGAAGGATGCTGCCGAGCTGGCCTTGGTAGCTCGCTATCGGCTGCTTCCGGAGGCGTACATCTGGGGATTAGCGAACACGAAGAAGACCGAGTGGGAATATACAAGCTACTTTTTCGGGCACGTATACCGGCACGGGCCGTGGCAATACTTTCCTGCCGCCTTTCTCATCAAATCGACGCTGCCGCTGCTGTTCCTTTTAGCGCTGTTTCCGGTTTTCTGGTTTGGCACGAAGGGTAATTACGGTCGCGAACTCAGCTTCCTCCTCATCCCGGTGTGCGTCTACTTCGCTGTCGTGACTGCATCCCACTTCGACATCGGGGCGCGGCACCTCTTGCCCATTTATCCTTTCCTCTATGTGATCGCGGCTGCGGGCGCAGCGGCCGCTTTCCGGCGCGGACCAGCATGGGCCGCTCTGGCGACAGCTCTCCTGGCCTGGCAGGTCGTCACCTCTGTCCGTGTTTCGCCGGCATACATGGCGTATGGCAACGAGGCTTGGGGCGGCCCGTTGCAAGTACACCGCTATCTGAGCGATGCCAATGTGGACTGGGGTCAGCAGCTCAAGGCCGTGAAGCGCTACCTCGACCAGAACCACATCACGAACTGCTGGTTCGCGTACTTTCCGGACGGCGCGGTTGAGCCTTCCGACTACGGCGTTTACTGCCATCGGCTGCCCACAACCAGCTCGCTGTGGTGGTTGAATCTACCCATGGAAGTGCCGCCGGTGATCGATGGCGCCGTTCTGATCAGCGACAGCGACCTCGAGGGAATCGAGTTCGGGGATGGCGCGCTGAATCCCTACGATTCGTTCCGCGGCATGAAGCCTGTTGCCGTGATCCAGGATGGGATCGACGTCTACCAGGGGCGCTTCGCGGTGCCCTTGGCGTCGGCCCTGGTAGACGTTCGGAAGTCGGGCGAGTTGAACAAGGCGGGCCAGTCCAAAGCCGCGCTGGATATGGCTTCCCAAGCTGTTGCATTGGCTCCAGGATCCGCGATTGCCCAGCTCAATCTCGCAGACCTGCTTGCTGCCCACGGGCAGGTGGAGCGAGGCACTGGGCCATTATCAAGCCGCTGACGGACTGGCGCGAACAGTGAGGCCGGACCTCCAGGAAGATATGTTGCCGAAGATCACGGCCGGGCTCACGGCAGCTCGTAGCCACCGCTGAACTCGCCTCCGAGCAGTTAAGGGCGACAGCGGTATAAAGGTCCCCTCATCGTCACAGGCCATCATTCCTGCTCATCCCAAGGTGCTGCAACGTCTTGTCCTGTGTGCACATCCAACCCGGAACGCAATGTCAGTACATTTAAGGGTGGCGGGCGGCCTCGGGTTTGTTAAGCTCACAGGTAAGCCGCTGCCGCGTGCCTAACGAGAGGACCTGTGCCCAGTCAGCAGGAAGTGCAGTGGTCGCAACTGAAGGTCGGTGTTCTGGTGATCGTTGCGCTGCTCGCGTTGACGGCCCTTATCTTCCTGATGTCAGGAAGCACCGGCGGTTTCTTCTCCGGTAAAGTCACGGTGCGCTCCTACTTTGAAGACGCATCGGGCGTGAAGACAGGCGCCCCGGTAAACCTGCAGGGCGTGACCATCGGCAATGTCAAATCTGTCCGCATCGTGCCTGATCGAAAGCTGACGCCCGTTGAGCTCACCATGAAGTTGAGCAAGAAATACATGGCCGGCATTCACAAGGACTCCACCGCCAGCCTGGACACCATCGGCGTGTTGGGCGATACCGTGGTCGAGATCGATTCCAAACATGCCACCGGTCCGCAGATCAAGAATAACGACGAACTGCCCACGACCGAGACCCCCAACCTTTCCGATGTGATCAAGTCCAGCCAGGGCACCATCGAGCAGGTCAACACCATCCTTGGAAAGGTGAACAGCCTGGTCGACGCGCTGAACAGCGGGAAGGGCTCCATCGGGCAACTGATCAATAATCCCGATCTCTATAACAAGGCCAACGCCACGGTGAACCAGTTACAGCAGCTCGTCAGTGAGGTCGGCAGTGGCAAAGGCTCCATCGGCAAGCTGATCACCGATGATGCTTTGTATAACAATCTGAACCAGACATCAGCGCGGCTCAGTCACATCACCGACCAGATCGACCGCGGGCAGGGTTCGATTGGCAAGCTGCTCAAGGACGAGACGCTTTACGACAACCTCAACCAGACAGTGGCAAGCGCCAATAAACTGATGGCCGACATCAACCAGGGGCATGGCACTCTCGGGATGCTGGCCAAAGACCCGCAATTTCAGCAGCGCTTCCGTGACACCGTGGACCGGCTGAATTCCATCGTGACCCGCATCGACAATGGCGAGGGAACCGTCGGCCAGTTAGTGCGCAACCCGGCGTTGTACAACAATGCCGACCAGGCCCTGAGCGAGACGCGCAACCTGATCACATCGGTCCGGGAGAATCCCAAGAAATATCTCACCTTCAAGGTGAAGATCTTCTAGCGTATTTCCCACTACTTGCTTGCTGGTGCTTGCTTACATCTCCAGAAAATTCTGGATCAGCCGCTTGCCGCCTTCCGTCAGCACGCTTTCCGGGTGAAACTGCACGCCCTCGATCGGGTACTTGCGGTGGCGTAGTCCCATAATGGTGTCGTCCGCAGTGCGCGCAGAAATCTCCAATTCCTCCGGCAGCCCTTCTTCCGCCACAATCAACGAATGGTAGCGCGTGCAGGTCATCGGACTCCCGAGACCGGCGAAGATCGATTTGCCGTCATGCTCCACCGCGCTGGTTTTGCCATGCATCAGCGCCCCCGCGCGTACCACCCGGCCGCCAAAGGCAGCACCGATCGCCTGGTGCCCGAGACAGACACCCAGGATCGGCACCTTGCCCGCGAAGTGCCGGATCAGCGGTATGCTGATGCCGGCCTGCTGCGGTGTGCACGGGCCTGGCGACAACAGGATGCGGTCCGGTGCGAATGCTTCCACCTCGGCCGGGGTCACCTCATCGTTGCGCCGGATCGTCATCTCCGCCCCCAGTTCGCCCATATACTGCACCAGGTTGTAGGTGAACGAATCGTAGTTGTCGAGCACGAAGACCATAGCCATAGGTGGATGCAATCAAACGAAACTATTTCCGTTTCAGTGTAAAGCTCCCGAGGCTCGATATGCTTCAAAGCAGGCTGGCTCCTCCCCCGAAGACCGCGCCCTGAGGAACAAACGCCATCAGCACCACTGTCCATGCGCCACCCAACCATGCCACGGCTGGCACCCGCGCCCGCCTGGCACAGTGCATGCTGTTTCTGCCCATTGCGCTCCCGTACGGAATTTTTCAGGGATTTCTGCAGACGCCGCTGCCGTTCCTCCTCCGGCGGCAAGGCTTTCCCGTGGGCGAGATCGCCAGTCTGCTATCGCTGCTGATGCTGCCGAATGCGCTCTACTTCCTGTGGAGCCCGATTCTGGATGTGGGCCTGCGGAAGCGGATGTGGCTTCTTCTGACGGCTGCGATCAGCGGGGGCGGATTGCTGCTCGCCATTGTCACCGGCCACTCTGCACCCAGGCTTGCGGTCGGCCTACTCTTCGCGGCCTGCGTGGTCAATACGCTCACCTCCGGCTGCCAGGGCGGCCTGCTGGCCGGCTCCTCCGGCACACGGGGTAAGCAGCGCGCCTGTGGTTGGCTGCAGGTGGGCAACTATGGCGGCGTCGCCATTGGCGGCGGCCTGCTGCTGCTCCTGGCGGAACGGCTGCCCGTGCACCGCGCCGCGCTCGGCGCTGCGCTGCTGGTCGCGACGCCGGCCTTGTTTGCCTTTTTGCTGCGCAAAGACAGGTACCAGGAGACCCCAGGGCCTCGGCTGCCCCAAATGATCCGCGAGATACGGACAACACTGTTCTCCCGTAAAACCGCTCCAAGCCTGCTGGTAATGCTGGCGCCAGTCGGCACCGGAGCCGCCTCCGCATTATTGGCCGGCCTCGCCAAGGATTACGGCGTAGGCGCGAACCGTGTGATCTGGGTCAACGGCTTTGCCGGTGGGCTGCTCACTATTGTCGGCTGCCTGGCGGCGAGCGCCTATCCGGTCTCATGGGACCGCCGCGGCGCGTATGTCTTTTCCGGCTGTCTGAATGCCTTGGCCGCGACCGTGCTATGGCTGGGGCCGGCGCGCCCTGGTGTTTACATCGCAGGAACCGCGCTCTATCTCTTCACCGCAGGCCTTTGCTATACCAGCTACACCATGCTGGTAGTGGACACCATGGGCCGCGCCGGCGTAAGCGCGGCCAGCCGCTTTACGATGCTGGATTCCATGGCAAATGCGCCTACCATCCTGATGACCTGGCTCGAAGGCCGCAGCTACGCGCACTTCGGCCCGCATGGTGTACCGGCCTTGGACGCGCTCGGCAATCTGGCCGTGGGTGCTGTCGTTGTTACTGTTTGGCTGGCCAGTCGCAGGATGAGGGCTGCGGATTCCAGACGACTGACCGTCAATGCCTGAAGCAGGCCTATATCCGCGTGCTTAGCTCTGTGGCGGAATCGTGATCGTCTGGCCGACCTGGATCTTGTCGGGGTTTTCGATGTTACTGGCCTTTGCGATCGCCTGGTAATGGTTCGGTGTGCCATAGAACAGCTTGCTGATTTTGGATAGATTGTCTCCCGACTTGATCGTGTACGACTGGTCAGCGCCGCCCGTGGTCGTCATCTCATGATGCAGGTCAGAGAACTGCGGGTCCACCTGCTTGATGACATCCCACACCCGGTTCGCCACCACTTGCGAAGGCACGGTCGCCTCCAGCAGCAGTTTGTCGCCGTCCATTCCTACCTGGTCCACCTTCGCGCCCAGGTCGCTGAATTGTTCAATGGTCTGGATCACCGGCGCATATTTTTGTTTCAACTGCTCCAAATCTGCCATCTTCTTCTCCTTGCGGGATGTTCCGCGCGTTGCTAACGAAGAGATGCTTCCAGGTCGCCGCGCGTACGTCTGCACCGTTTAAGCAATGTGAAAGGGCGCAGCCATTGCTGGCGTGCGCCCCCGATTACATTTTCTTTTGTGCTGAACGACAACGTTAGACGACGTTGATGGCGCCGTTCAGGCCCTGTGGGAAGAAGCCGCCGCGGCTGGTGCCTTTCTTGTTGCTGCCATACACAATCGCCAGCACTTCGCTGGTGGTGCGGGTAGGCGCGAGACCCCAGTTATACACGGTGAACTCGTTCACACCGGAGGGCGGCGGCAGAACATCGTGCTCATCGATCTTGGTGGTCTTGAGGTTGTAAAGATCGCAGAAGAGGCGAAGGTTGCCGGTGTGCTCGGCTTCCACTGCCAGGATCTGTGCTGCTGCGGTTAGATAAGCCTTGCTGGAGATGAACTGCGCGGCCCCAGCGTACGCGGATTCACCAGTCTGCTCCAGGGCGCGTGCAACCACGATAAAGGTCTCGTAGGTTTCCACTTTGCCGACCGCGTCGAGGTTGATCGCGGGCTTGGCAACGGCAGCGCTGCCGAGCGCATTGCGGAGGAACTTCACATGGAGCTGCTCCGATTGAGCCAGGCCATACGCCGTGCGGTTGAGCTGAGTGTGCAGCGCTCCGCCGAAGTTGACCTTGTAGCCGCCCGTAGTCCGTCCATAGGTGCCCTTGCCGCTTAGGTTGTAGCCCGACGCCTCGAGCGTCTTGCCTGTGGTGGCAACCGTGTAGAACTCAGCTTCGAGATATTCCAGATTCAAAGCGAAATTCAGGATGTCAGTGTCGCTCAGCGAAGCGGCTTCCACTGCAGACGAGTGCATGCCGGCGACGCCGTCGCCCAGCCCGAGTTTGCCGCCAACCATCGCGGCTCCAGCCACACCAAGGCCGGTCAGACCAGCAGTTTTCAAAAACTTACGGCGATCAGCGATCAGTCCATCTAATACTTCTTGCTCTTTACTCACGATATCCTCCAATGCGGTACAGGGTTGATGAACGTGGCTGCGCCAGCATTGGCGTAGTCAGGCAGGATTGGCAAGTGAACGTTCGAAAGGGGAAAGGTGTATTCCAGTTCTTTTTCGAAGTAGCAACTGGCATGTGCACCTGAACGTACGATGCAAGCTTAGGCCTTGCGCATCCACGATTGCGCCACGAAGAGAAGAATCTTGAGTAACTCTGAAGGGAACTAAAGATGATGAGTTATCAACAGATCCAAAATCCGAATGCACTCGTATATCAGAGATAGATCAAGTTATTGTAACTGCCGCGCGCGCTCTATCGCCCGTAACACCGCGCTCGCCTTGTTCACGCACTCGTCATACTCTTTCTCCGGCACCGAGTCCGCAACAATCCCCGCCCCCGCCTGGACATAACCCTTCCCATCCTTGATCAGCATGCTGCGAATCGCAATGCACGAATCGAGATTGCCCGAAAAATCCGCATAGCAAATGGCGCCCCCATACGTTCCGCGGCGGGTTGGCTCAAGCTCCTCGATGATCTCCATCGCGCGGATTTTTGGCGCCCCCGACAGCGTGCCCGCAGGGAAACATGCGCGGAATGCATCGATCGCGGAAAGCCCCTCCCGCAATTTTCCTTCTACCGCACTGACCAGGTGCATGACGTGCGAATAGCGCTCCACAAACATCAGATCGCGGACCCGGACGGACCCGTATTCGCTCACGCGTCCCACATCGTTGCGGCCCAGGTCTACCAGCATCACGTGCTCCGCAATCTCTTTTGCGTCCGCGCGCAGGTCCTCTTCTAATTGCCGGTCTTTCTCCGCATCCGGAGAGCGCGGACGCGTGCCCGCAATCGGCCGGTACTCGATGTGCCGCCCCTGGATTCTTACCAGCAGTTCGGGCGACGAGCCGACGATATGCAGTGGCGCAGCGCCTTTTCCGGCGCGCTCGTCCACTCCAAGCCGCAGGAAGTATAAATACGGCGATGGATTGACAATGCGCAGCGCGCGGTAAATCGAAAACGGATCTGCGCCCGGTTCCATGTCGAAGCGCTGCGATAGCACGGCTTGAAACACGTCGCCGGCTGCGATGTACTCCTTGATCCTTTCAACCGCCGCCAGGAAGTCTGCCTTCTCCGTACGCGGCGTCACGGACAGCGGCTTCGCAACGGCTTTGCTACGCCTCGGCTTGGGCAAGGGCCGCTGCAACCGGCGTTCCAGCGTGGAGATCCGGCGAAGCGCGCTGTTGTAAGCGGCCTCCGGCTTCTGCTGGGTCAGGTCTGCCGTGGCGATCAGCAGAATCTCTTTCTTCACATGGTCAAAGACCAGCACATCATGGAAAAAGGCCAGGCATGCATCCGGAAGCTGCAGGTCATCTTCTGCCAGCGAGGGCAACCGCTCAATCTGCCGCACCACATCATAGGCGAAGAATCCGACTGCCCCGGAAGTAAAGGGCGGCAGCTCCGGCAGGGTCGGGAGGACATGTCCGCTGAGCGCTTCTTTCAAGTACGCGAACACGTCGCCTTCTTCGGTGTGTTGCCGCCGTCCCTCCGTAATGGTCAGCGTGCGTCCTCGCGCCACAACTTTCCGGTAAGGCTGAATGCCGATGAAGGTATAGCGGCCCAGGCGTTCTCCGCCTTCAACCGATTCGAGCAGAAAGCATTCAGGCTCTTCGGCCGCTATGCGGAGAAATGCGGAGACCGGCGTTTCCAGATCGGCCGTCAAACGGCGGCACACCGGAATAAGTGTGCAGGTTTGGGCCAGTTGAAGAAAGCGAGGCCGAGGAGGGAAGAGTGCTTCCGAAGAGAGAGTTCGAGGGGCCATGGGTGTCTCGGGCTCATCGTACATGCTGGGCCCGTACATGTGGGAACACGGCGTTGCTGCTCCGAAGCACATAAGGCTGTTGACGGTCTGAGAAGGCGTATCTATGCGGAGGCGGTGAGCCCAGCATCCAAAGAGTAGACAGCTATGCGGCAACTCCTTGCTTGCCGGTCGTTTGCACCCGCGCCTATACTCGTGGGTTTGGCCGCGTCATGCGGTCCAGCCTGCACAGCGACCGCCACGTTTGTAGCATTCCCTGCCGCAGTCTTTTAGCCGATGCTGGTGTTGACGGCCACGCAAAGCGGTCCACGTTCACAGAACCACTGGAGATCATCTGTATGCAAACACTCACCCTCGAGCAGGAAATCAATCCCTGGGAAGCCCAGGCTGCTCGATTCGACCTCGCGGCGCAAAAACTCAACCTGGACGAAGGCCTTTGGAAAGTACTCCGCTATCCTGCGCGCGAGATCATCGTTCACATTCCTGTCAGCATGGATAACGGTTCGATTGAAGTTTTCACCGGCTTCCGGGTGCAGCATTCCATTGCGCGCGGGCCCGGCCAAAGGCGGTATTCGCTACTCGCCCGATGTCACGCTGGACGAAGTGCGCGCGCTGGCAAGCTGGATGACCTGGAAATGCGCCGTGGTGAATATCCCCTTCGGCGGTGCCAAGGGCGGCGTCATCTGCGATCCCAAGAAACTGTCCATCGGCGAGCTGGAACGCATGACGCGCCGCTACACCGCCGAGTTGATCGAATTCATCGGGCCGGAGAAGGACGTTCCCGCTCCCGACATCAACACCAATGAGCAGGTGATGGCGTGGATTATGGACACCTACTCCATGCACATGCGGCAGACGGTGACCGCTGTCGTGACCGGCAAGCCCCTGAACATCGGCGGTTCCCGCGGACGCCGCGAAGCCACCGGCCGCGGCATCAGCGTAGTGTGCGATGAAGCCCTGCGCCACCTGAACATGCAGCGTGATGGTTGCCGTGTGATCATCCAGGGCTTCGGAAATGTAGGCTCCAATGCCGCCAAGCTCATGATGGAGAAGGGCTACAAGATCATCGGCATCGCCGAGTACGACGGCGGCCTCTTCAATAGCAAGGGCATCGATATCCATCAGCTCCTCGAATATCGCCAGCGCAACGGCACTGTGCTCGGATTCAAGGGCGCGGAGGCAGCTGATTCGCATGAACTGATCACGAAAGAATGCGAAATCCTCATTCCCGCAGCGACCGAAAATGCGATCACAAGCCAGAATGCGGACCGCATCCGGGCAAAAATTGTGTGCGAAGGCGCGAATGGACCTACTACGTTTGTCGCGGATGAGATTCTGGCTGACAAGAAGATCTTCGTCGTGCCGGATATTCTGGCCAACGCCGGTGGCGTCGTCGCTTCCTACTTCGAGTGGGTGCAGGACCGTCAGGGCTACTTCTGGAAGGAGTCGGTCGTCAACGAGCAGCTTGAGCACATCCTGACCGAGAGCTTCGATGACGTAGTCCGCTATTCCGAAGCGCACAATGTGAACAACCGGATCGCGGCCTACATGCTGGCGATCGACCGTGTGTCGTTCACCATCAAGCAGCGCGGCATCTACGCCTAGGCACTTGGGGCAACCGGCGCTGCAGCGCTTTTTGCCCCAAGCGGCGCTCTGTAAGCTACGTTACGAACCTCGATACATCCTTCATTGAGCATGGCAAGCGCAAATTGACGCTTCCGGCGTGATGTCGCAGTCCTGCATAATAGGTTCGTGATCCGACCCTGCTTCCTCGTAATCGACCCTGACTACCCGGGTACCATCTCCACTCGCAAGCTGGTCATTGAAACGGCCAAGTTCAACGTCATTACTGCGTACAGCGGGGCTGAGGCCATCGAAACTTTGCGCCGGTTCCCCAAACTGCACGGGGTAGTGATGGACGCCAAGATTCCCGATATTCCTTGCGGCGAACTTGCCGGCAAGCTCAAGGAGATCGTCCCGGATATTCCCATCGTGGTCACTTCCGGCAGGAGCTACGAAGACTGTGGTCCAATCGGCCATCATTTGGAAACTTACGATCCCAAGGCGCTGCTCGATTTGCTGAAATCGCTCTGTCCCGAACAAGCCTCCCGCATCTTGCAGCACGATCAAAGCGCGCTCTAAGCTTCCCGCGACCGAAACATGCAAGTCGCATCTACATGGGCATGCAGACACGCCAGCTGGGTTCGCAGGGTCCTCTCGTTTCCGCCATCTCGCTCGGGTGCATGGGCATGTCCGGCATGTACGGGGCGACCGACGAAGAGGAAAGCATCCGCACCATCCATGAAGCCGTAGACCGCGGGGTCACGCTCCTCGATACGGGCGATTTCTATGGCATGGGCCACAATGAACTGCTGATCCGCCGCGCCCTGGAATCGCTCCGCAGCAAGCGGGAAAGCGTACTGCTGTCGGTCAAGTTCGGAGCGATGCGTGACCCGCGCGGCGGCTGGACTGGCTATGACGCGCGCCCGGCTGCAGTAAAGAATTTCCTGGCTTACAGCCTCCAGCGCCTCGGTGTGGACCACATCGACATCTACCGCCCGGCGCGGCTAGACCCGCAGGTGCCCATTGAAGACACCATCGGCGCAATCGGAGAATTGGTCAAGCAGGGCTATGTCCGCTATATCGGCTTGTCGGAAGTGAGTGCGGCCACCATGCGCAAGGCCCATGCCGTACACCCGATCAGCGATTTACAGATCGAGTACGCTCTGGTGACCCGCGGCATCGAGCGCGATATTCTTCCGGCTGCTCAGGAACTCGGCATCGGCATCACCGCCTACGGCGTGCTCTCACGTGGCCTGCTCAGCGGTTCCACCCCGCAGGGCAGGGGAGACTTCCGCGCCTTTCTTCCACGCTTTCGCGGCGCCAACCTGGAGCAGAATCGCGTCTTCGTGGAGGGATTGCGGGCCATGGCGGAGAAAAAGGGGGCCACGCCCGCAGCCCTCGCGATTGCCTGGGTGCTTGCGAAGAGCAAGAGCATCGTGCCTGTTGTCGGCGCGCGCAAGGTGCAGCAGTTGGACGAGGCTCTTGCGGCTGCGGAACTGCAACTGACCCATGATGAAATTGCCAGCCTGGAACTGCTGGCCGAGTCGGCGCCGATCTCAGGCTCCCGGTATGACGAGGGCCAGATGAAAGCGCTCGATAGTGAAAAGACGGCTTAGGGCAAGCCTCAGTCGTGTCCTTGCGGTCCGGTGAGGCAGGCCGCGCTTTCAGCAGCACTGTTTTCCTCTGCCTGAAGTCCGGGCGGCGTGCGGGGAATAGTTATGACGAACGTTGCTCCCGGGAAGTCGCCCTCTTCTGCATCCTGATATGCAATGCGTCCACCGGACTTCTCGATAATCCCCTTTGTCACCCACAGGCCCAGTCCGGTGCCGACATCCGCCTTGGTCGTGAAGAACGGTTCAAATAAGTGGTTCCGGTGCTCGTGTGGGACCCCGGTTCCGGAGTCGCTGATGCGGATCTCGGCAGCATCGTCGACGGCTCGCAACGTAACCCGGACAGAACCACCCGCGTTCGTCGCATCCAGAGCGTTTGACAGCAGGTTTGCCATGACCTGTTTGAATTCGCCCGGTACAACCTCTGCTGGTACATTTCCATCCAGCTCCAGCCTCAACGTCACATCCCTGGCCTGGAACCGACGGCGATATAACTCCGCAATCTCCTGGATGGGACGCGCCAGCAGCGTCGGTTGCGGGGTAGCGGACTCGCGGTAAAAGCCAAGCGTCTGCTTTCGCGATCTGCTCGATGCGCTGCAACTCCTGCTCCGCCATGCCCAGATAGCCATACGACTCCGGAGGCATGCCTTCGGCACCACGCGCCAGGTAGACCAGGTTCATCACCGCTTCCAGCGGATTGTTGATCTCGTGCGCCACAGTCGCGGCCAGCCGTCCTGCGGCGGCCAGCTTCTCGGTGCGCCGCAGGGCCTCTTCCGCCTGCTTGCGCTCGGTCACGTCCATGCTGATCCCGAAGATGGCAACAGCCTTTCCGTCCGGAGCCCGCTCGATCCGGCCGCGCGAATAGATCCAGATAATATGGCCCTCCGCTGTGATGGCGCGGTGTTCGGCAATCACTTCGTCGGACTCGGACTCAAGCACCTGCTGTAACTCGGCGAGTACGCGATTCCGGTCTTCCGGATGCACCAGGCTGGCGCCATGCTCGTAGCCGGAAGGGGTGGCCGGGGCCAAGCCGTGCAGCAGCTTGAATTCTTCAGACCAGTGAATTTTGCTCCTGGCAAGATCCCAGCTCCAACTGCCCATCCTGGCCGCGGCATGCGATAGCCGCAGGCTCGATTCGCTGTGCCGCAGCTCCCGGTGCAGGGTAGCGTTGTCGATCGCCACAGCCGCACGGCGCGCCAGGTCTTCCGCCAGATGAAGGTCCTCGTCGTCGAAGCGACGTCCTGGCTGCGCGGCAATCATCCGGATAGCACCCAGGGTGCGGCCCCTGACAGTAAGCGGCACTATCAGGCCGGCGGTGATGCCCAGTTGCCGCATCAGCCGCAGATGTTCCGCATCCTGTGCCGCCCCGGCCAGCAGATGATCGGGGATATCCGTATACAGCTCCGATTTACCAGTGCGCAGGACACGCCCGAGGCCGCGATCCTCGACGATTTGCTCCGGGTAGCTGCGGGAAAGCTGCTCCGCGAAAGTGAGCATGCCCGGGTCCGCGTGCGCCACCGTCAGCCGGGTAACTGCACCCCCTTCGACGATGTGCACGGTGCACCAGTCTGCAATGTGCGGTACCGCCAATTGCGCCACCCGCTCGAGCGTTGCCTCGTAGTCCAGCGAGGAGGCAAGCACAGTACTGGCTTCTGCAAGGAAGGCGAGCCGCCTCTTTTCCCGCTGGTTCTTTTCGTGCAACTCCGACGTGTACAGCGCAGAGGCGGAAAGGTTCGCCAAGGCTTCCGCATACTTCAGGTCAACCTCGGAAAAAGTGTGCGGACGATGAAAGTAGAAGGTGATAGTGCCCAGTAGCTCGCCTTCCATCAGCATGGGGACGGCTACCATGCTCCGTATACCTTCCGCTTTGTAGCTTGTG
The DNA here is from genome assembly GCA_963767705.1 of uncultured Acidobacteriaceae bacterium. GTDB lineage: Bacteria > Acidobacteriota > Terriglobia > Terriglobales > Acidobacteriaceae > CAWCJL01. The sequence goes on from CAVYEO010000001.1 coordinate 905,317, forward strand.
TGCCAGTCTTCCAGTAAGGGATGGGTGAATACGTCTTCCACGACTAACGTCTGCTCCAGCCCCTTGGACTGAACCGAGAGCAGCTGTTTCCTGTAGGCGTCTGAAAGCCCTGCGGCGGTCACAATGCGCCAGGTACGGCCGCCATCGGAAGCCCGCCACACCGCATACGCATCGGCTTCAATCACCTGCCGGGACAATTGCAATATCTCAGGCAGCACGTTCTCAACGCCCGGTTTCCCAAGCAAGCGCGTGGATGCGTCCAGCAGGATCTGCAACGGGTCTGGGTGCCTGGGCTCAGTGTCTGTGATCGACCTGTTCTGGGTCATCGGTAGCGGTCCGGACGGGCGGCTAGCTGCCACGCGCTCCGCCTATTTTACAGAATGGGTTTGCGATTTCTTCGGGTCGGCGCCCCCACTCTGCTCGGAGATAACCACTCAGGGCATGGCGGATGTCCAGCGCACCGGCGAGGCGATGACACGCTCCCTCCGGATGCCCATCGGCCCCTTTACGAAGAGTCTCGTGCCTGCCTGGTCGGCCGGACGAATGCATCTCCATCCAAAGATTGAAGACAACGTTGAGCGCACGCGGTACTGTTGCTCCACCTCCCCACAACCAGACACCAAAATGGGCCGGGAGAACGCACCGCATTCTTGGAGCGCCATGTCTTTTGTACCCCGCACTCTTGCCATTCGCGCAGGTCTCGTCTTCAGCCTTTCTGCCGTTGCTGCTACGGCTTGCGCTCAAGTCAACTTTGCCACACTCGCGGGAGTGGTAACGGACCCGCAGCATCGCCCGATATCCGGCGCCCACATCACCGTCAGGGCCACCTCCACGGGCGCAACGCGAAGCCTGGACGCAAGCCCAGCAGGGCTGTATCGCCTCGATACATTGCAGCCCGGAGCTTACGTGATCCAGACCAGCGCGTCCGGCTTTGCAACCAGCACACGCACCGTCAATCTCGAACTCGGCGCGACGGATCTGGATCTCTTCATGACCGTCGGCTCAGCCGTGCAGAATGTGAACGTCCACTACACTCCGGACCTGCTCCAGACCACCGATGCAAGTGTGGGTGAGGTCGTCGATCAGCACTCGGTGTCGCAACTCCCGCTCAATGGCAGAATGCTGATCGACCTGGTACTCACCGTACCCGGAGCGCATGTGAGCCATGGCGCGCAAACCGGAGATATGAATCCGCTCTACTGGCGTCCTGGGCAGGCCTCAGCAGTCTCCATTGGTGGCAACCGACCAAATGCAAACTACTTTCTGCTGGATGGCGCAACCAACACCGACCCGACCTTCAACACCCAGAACCTCAGCGCATCGCCCGATGCCGTGATGGAGTTTCAGGTCGAAACCGGCAGCTACTCCGCGGAGATGGGCGGGGCAGGCGGAGGCCAGATCAATGTGATCACCCGCTCCGGCTCGAGCAGCTTCCACGGCACCGCTTACGAGTTCCTGCGCAACGGCGCCCTCGACGCTCATTCGTTCAATGACATGGGTGGAACCAAACACCTGGTCCAGAACAACTTCGGCAGCTCGCTTGGAGGGCCGCTCTTTCGCAAGCACACCTTCTTCTTCGTGAACTACGAAGGACTGCGGCACGTGCAGGCCGACTCCATGACCATGACCGTGCCGACCCAGGATGAAGTGAACGGCGACTTTTCAAAGAGTGGGGTAACGATCTATGACCCGCTCACTACCAGGCCAAATCCCAATTACAATCCCAGCCTTCCCGTATCCAAAAACAACCCGCAAATACTGCGCGACCCTTTCCCCGGGAATGTGATCCGGCCTGACAGGATCAGTTCGGTCGCAGCCACCATGCTGCAGAAATACACGCCTCGCCCCAATATTGGCATGGACATGGGCGGCATGACCATGATGGGCGCGCCTACTGTGGTTGGAGCGGGCAATGACTCCAATAACTATCTTGATGTCCGTAATGAAATTCACTACACAGACCAAGGCACGCTCCGTTTCGACCACGACTTCCGCAACGGAGACACCTCCTACATCCGCTACTCTGCGGGCGGCGAGCACGGCTTCATGCCGGAAAACGAGCCAGGGTTCGGCTATGACCACGACAATCTCTCTCAGCAGGGTACGCTCGGCTGGAATCGTGTATTCACTCCCAACCTGCTCAACCTGGCGACGCTCGCCATCTCGCGTCTGAGCATGAATCACACGACGGAAAGCGCGAACCGCAACGACATCGTTTCAGAGCTCGGCATCCAGGGAATCGGCTACGGCGGACCTGCGGCCTGGGGTGCGCCCTATTTCAACATCCAGGGCTACTCGCCGCTCGGTGACAGCTACGCGGCCACGCCCATGCACTCCTGGGACACCATCGTCGAAGGACGCGACACTCTGAGCTGGCAGCAGGGAAGGCACAGTTACAAATTCGGCGCTGCCTACCAGCGATTTATCTGGCCCATGTGGGGCTTTTTTCAGAACCGCGGTTATTACCAGTTCACCAACGGCTTTACCACCGGGACGGGGACCAATGACGGCACGGGATCGGCGCTCGCCAGCTTCATGCTTGGGCTCCCGGCTGTGCGCCAGCGGCAGGCCGGCATTCCGCAGATGAATCTGCGGCAGTGGTATGCCGACGGCTTCGCCCAGGACACCTTCCGCATCACCGCACGCACCACGCTGGACTACGGCGTGCGTTATGAGTACATGAGCCCGCTCTATGACACGCGCTATACCAATACCAATCTGGTGTTCAACGGCGGCGTTCCTTCGATCTTTGTCGGCGGCCAGAACGGTTTTCCCAAGGGCCTGATGTACCCCAATCGGACGAACTTCGCACCACGACTCGGCATTGCCCAGGGCGTACCCGAACTGGGATTGGTGCTCCATGCCGCCTACGGAATGTTCTTTACTCCTGTGGATATGAACACCTGGTGCAATCAGCGGCACAACGTGCCATATGTCTTCCCGGAGACCAACCAGAGCGACAACTTCCAGCCGACTTTCACCGGCTTCAACTTCGCGCCGGCCGTGCTTGGAAAGACGACCACCAGCTTCACCGGAATGGAGCTTCATCCTGCTCCCCAGTACATAGAGCAGTGGTCGGCATCGGTGGAGAAAACGCTCGGCGCGCAGACCACGCTTGAAGTCGGCTATCTGGGTTCCGGCGGATTTCATTTGCAGCGCGCCCACCTGATCAACAACGCTGAGCCCGGACCTGGCGCCGTGCAGCCTCGCCGTCCCTTCACCAAAATCAGCTTCGTTCCGAACACAGTCCTGCCCGCGTCTGTGACTGCGGTCTCGCAGACATTTCCGGTTTCCACCATCAACCTGCTCGAAAACTCTGCCCAGAGCTGGTACGACGCCGGCTACGTGAATGTGCGCCGCCGCTTCGAGCGCGGCCTCAGCTTTCTTGCGAACTATACCTTCGCCAAAAGCCTTTCCAACGCTCCCGATTTCCGCTCGCCCATGTTTGAAGCCGCCATCCCACAGGACAACTCACGCCTGGACCTGGAAAAGGGGCTCGCCTGCGACATCCGTCATCGCTTTGCGTTGTCGGCTGTGTATGACGCACCCAGTTGGGGTCGCTCCCGGATGAGCACTGCACTTACCAGGGACTGGCGGCTTTCCACCATCTACCAGATTCAGAGCGGCTTTCCGTTGACGATCTCTGTCTTTGGCGACACGGCAAATGCGGGAACGGCTCTGGGAGAAAACCCCATTCGGGCTAACCTGACCGGCAAGCCTGTTTTTGGTTCTGGAACGCGCACGCCTGCTGCGTGGTTCAACTCGGCAGCATTCACCACGCCCGCCGCGTATACCTTTGGAGACGTGGGACGGAATAGCGTATATGGGCCTGGAATGCAGACGATGGACCTGGCGGTGGTGCGTGGCTTTGCCGTCACCGAACGAGTACACCTGGAGACACGCGGGGAGTTTTTCAACGCGTTCAATCACACGAACTACGGCACGCCGAACCGCTTCGTCAACACCGCCGGTTTCGGATCTATCACCGAGGTCACCACGCCCGGGCGGCAGATCCAGCTCTCGGCGCGCGTGCTGTTCTAAGCCACGATAGCCAAAGGAGCATTATGCTCCTACGGGTTCCTCCATGCGTTCGCGCTCATACTGGCTCTCGTGCGCGAAGGCGTGATCGGGGAAGTGCAGTATCCCGATCGCCTTTTCGTAGAGCTCGGAACGCACCTGTGCGCGCTCCTGGGCCCGGGTGATGTAGCGCACATTCACCTGGATTCCGTCCGGCATCGGTCGCAGATCGACCGTGGGCGCTGCCCGGAAGCTGCGCGCACTGTAGGCATGCGTCGCACGCTGCCAGTCCCGCTCGGCAAGCGCGATGTCCTGTTTGGTGCGTTCTTCCACCGCGCGCCGGATCGCATCGACCTTGGCGTACGCTTCCGCGCCGGAAGGCACGGTGATGTGCAGTTCATCCCATAACCACTGCCCGGCGGTGGAGAAATTGAAGAACTGGCCCTCTATGGCGTAGCCGTTCATAAACGTCACGCGCCGGCCGGTTGGTTGCGCAGACTCGCTCCAACTCCCGGTTTCCAGCAGCACGGTTCGCATGATGCCCAACTCAATCACCTCGCCGCTCACGCTGTTGATCTCCACCCAGTCGCCGACTCGGACGCCATTCTTCCCGATCAGCACGAACCACCCGAAAAAGGCGACGATGAAGTCCTTCAAGGCAACGGTGAGTCCTGCGGTGGCCAGTCCGATGATCGTGGGCGTCTGCCGGGGAGTCCCAAAGAGTACCAGCAGGATCAGGCCGAAGCCCACGAGTTGGACAGCGATCGTAAGCACCATCTGCATGGTGCGCATGCGGCGCCCATGCGTGGGCCGCTCGAAAAATCTGCGTATCAACGTATCCGCTGTCAACATCGCGGCCAACAGCACCACTACTGCCAGCAGCATGCGGAAGATGCGATGGAGCACCGTTGTGCGTTGCGAAAGGACCAGCGCCTTCCACTTGGTATAGATCTCGACCAGCTGCTGTTCGTCGTGAATTTGCTTATCAAGCTGCGCGAGCGATGTGCGCTCCGCCGCCTGCGTGTGCAGCGCATTCAGAGTGTTGAGCCGGTCAGCCGTAGCCGCGCCAGTTGCTCCAGTGGACGACGCCTTCTCCGTTTCCGCTCGCGACTCTAGCGCATCATGCTGGTGGCCCAACTCATGCGCCGCATTCACGGCATCTGCGCGCGCGTCTTCCAGTTGGTTGGCGCGCTTTCCCAAAGCCAGATACGCGCGCAGCTTCCCGGGAAAAGTCCGCAGACTTTCCGGTGACTCCATCGCCTCGGCGTCGGCATTCGGCGGCCGTGTGCTGCTCAGCTTCTGCACCGCTTCATGCTGGTCCAGCGCCTGCTGGATTTTCCCTTTGCGATCGCCACCAAGCTGCAGCAGATCCTGCTGCAGGTCTTCCAATTCATCCTGATCGAGCGCGAGCTGCGCTTCCGCTAGCGCGGGGTCCTGTCTCCCTGACGCCGCCGCCTTGAGCTGTTCTTCTTCCGCTTGCACGCGCTCTGTGAGCTCGTTGATCCTGCGCGAGGTCAGAAGCGCGGGGCCGGTCAGCCGAGGAGCACTCTCCGTCGCTTGCCGCAGCGCTTGGGCAAACGCCTGATCGACTTCATGATCCGCGATCTGCATCGCTTGCCGCGCGAACTCTACCTCTGGCGGTGTGGCCGCTTCCGCGGAAAGTCCGCGCGCCGTTTCAAGCGGCTTCTGGTCTACCAATCCTGTCGTGTTCGGCAGCGGCGGCGGCCCATTATAGGCAAGCGAGGCATCGCCTCCGCGGGTGAAATAGCCGCCAATCAGGAGGGCGGCAAGCAGAAGTGCCGTCGCGGCGAATGCAAGGTGACGGCGGGTGTGCCGGTGCAGGTCGGTCATCGTTGCGGGGGAGGCTCTACTTTCCAGGGGCTCTGTTTTGAAACATCAGCAGCGGTCAAGCAACCGTCGCAGCTGCGTACCGTTTATCTTGCCATGCGAAACCGGACGGGAAAACTCCACAGAAGTGGCATGAGCCTCTAGCGCCTCGCGTCGTCGCAGCCGGATCCTCCATGGTGCGCCGCAACATCGACGAGCAACCTTCCAGTAAAGTGAGTCGATGCCCCATCTGGCCGCGTCCACGGCGCGCAAACTCAAGCTCCTGCCCCTCATCGCCGCCACGTTCTTCATGGTCTCCGGCGGGCCGTATGGTATCGAGGACATCCTGGGCGGCGCGGGCTACGGATGGGCTCTCCTCCTGCTGCTCTTTGTCCCCCTGGTGTGGAGCGTGCCCACCGCGCTGATGATCGGCGAACTGGCCAGCGCCATTCCCGCCGAGGGCGGCTTTTATGTCTGGGTGCGCCGCGCACTTGGGCCTTTCTGGGGCTTTCAGGAGGCCTGGCTTTCGCTCGCGGCCAGTGTCTTCGACATGGCTATCTACCCCACGCTCTTCGTCCTTTATCTCAGCCGCATCGCGCCGGGTTGGACAGCCGGTCACCGGGCCATCTTCTGGTCGCTCGCCGTGGTCGTCCTCTCCTGCCTGCTCAACCTGAGCGGAGCCTTTGCCGTGGGCAAAGGCTCGGTCATCCTCTTTGTGCTACTGCTGTTACCCTTTGCCGTGCTCACGGCGGCAGGGTTCGCGCGCGGCTTGCATTCCCCGCACCCCTTCGCGCCCTTTCGGCTCACGCGCTCAGCCGACTTCACTACCGCACTGCTGGTCGCCATGTGGAACTACATGGGTTGGGACAATGCCTCCACCGTGGCGCAGGAGGTGCACGATCCGCGCCGCAACTACCCCCGCGCCATCTTCGGGGCCGTGGCGGTTGTGACGCTTAGCTATGTGCTCCCCATCGCGGCTATGGCCTTCGCCGGCCTGCCCACGGCGCAGTTCACCACCGGGGCCTGGGCCGATGCGGCTAGCACCGTCGTCGGCCCGGCGCTCGGCCTCGCCATCGTGCTGGGCGGCATGATCAACGGCTTTGGCATGTTCAACGCCCTGGTGCTCTCCTATTCCCGGCTTCCCGTAGCTCTCGCAGAAGACGGCCTGCTCCCGCATGCATTCACGCGGCTCAATCGCAGCGGCGCCCCCTGGGTCGCTATCCTTGTCTGCGCAGCAGCATGGGCGCTTGCTCTCCGCTTCAGCTTTGAGCGGCTCATCTCGCTTGATCTCATCCTGTACGGGGCAAGCCTGTTGCTGGAGTTTGTAGCCTTGGCGGTGCTCCGCCGGCGAGAGCCGGAGCTGCCACGGCCCTTTCGTGTGCCGGGCGGTTTCGCCGCAGTCTGCCTGACTGGGCTGCTCCCCATGGCGCTGATCGCGTACGCCATGTGGGCTTCTCGCGCGGAGCGCATGGCGCACATGCCCGCACTCCTGTTCGGGGCGCTGATCGCCGCTGCCGGGCCGGCGCTCTACATGGCAGCAGCAAGGCTGGCAGCACGAGCGACAGCAGCAGGAGTGCTCGAATAACTCAGTGCTCAGTAACTCAGTGCTTAAGTAGCTTTTAGATGGGGAAGAGAACCGGGGGCCTGACAGGCCGGTCCGAGGACCTACACGTTTGTCTCGACGGCCTTCTTGTTCTCCTGAAAGCGGTTCGCCGCCTCCAGCACCTTGTCCCGTGCCACACCCGCATCTTTCCAGCCCTTGATCTCGACGCGCTTGCCCTCCAGGTCCTTGTAGATCGAGAAGAAGTGCGTAATTTCCTTCAGCATGTGCGGGTAGACCTCGGAATAGTTCCACACATCCGTGTAGCGGGGGTTTGCCTTGCCTACGGCCAGTACCTTCTCGTCCGGTATGCCCTGGTCCAGCATCTCCAGCAGGCCGATCGGGCGCACCTGCATCACGCAGCCGGGAAAGCTCGGCGCATCCACCAGCACCAGCACGTCCAGCGGGTCGCCGTCCTCGCTCAGCGTGGAAGGAATAAAGCCGTAATCTCCGGGGTAGTGCACCGGCGAGTACAGATTGCGGTCCAGCCGGAAGACGTGCAGCGTTTTGTCGTACTCGTACTTGTTAATGCCTTCGAGCGGGATCTCAATCACCGCATCGATCACTTCCGGGCTATTCGGCCCAATCGGGAGCTCAAGATAATTGACCATGGAACCATCCTATTCAAGATTGCGCTGTCATCCCGAACACGCGCAGCGATGTCGAGGGATCGGCTTTTTCACTCGTAAAGCCAAATGCAGTCCTGGCCGATTCAACAGCTATAATCAGCCACGATGAAAGCTCATGTCTACGTTACGCTGAAGCGCACGGTGCTCGACCCGCAGGGGCAGACCATCCAGACCGCGCTAAGAAAGATGCAATACGCCGGGGTGGAAGACGTCCGCCAGGGCAAATACTTCGTCCTCACCCTTGCCGCCTCGCTCGAAGGGCAAGCCGCTGAAAAGGAAGTCGAGCGCATCGCCCGTGAAGTCCTCACCAACCCCGTCATCGAGGAGTTCACGTACCGGCTGGAGGCGTAAGGATGCAGAAAGCACGCTCCGTCCTGGGATGGCTTGTAGGCTACGCCCTTTCCGCCGTCTCCACCCTCGCTTTTTTCCTTCTCGGCCATCACGACCCAGCCCTGCCCGCTTCCACTGCATTTATCGCCCTGACTGCCCTCTATGGCACCGCTTTCGCTTTACTGGCCGGCTATGTGGGAGCACACATCAGTCGTTTCTCTCCGCGCGGCACGGCCCTTGCCATCGCCCTCACCATCGTTCTCGTCGCTTCCTGGAGCTGGTGGGAGACCCCGCGCCATTCCCACTGGTCGCATCTCGTTGCGCTCTGCCTTATGGCCCCGGCGGCCTTCCTGGGCGGACTACTCCCTTCGCGCCATTCAGCCCGCGTTGCCTGACCCGCTACAATCTCCCCATGTGCGGCATTGTTGGCTACGTCGGTCCCAGTAAAGAAGTCGTCCCCGTCATCCTTGAAGGCCTGCGCCGCCTGGAATACCGCGGCTATGACTCCGCCGGCATCGCCGTCGGCGGCAACGGCAACGGCACCCTCGAACTCCGCCGCGCACCCGGCAAGCTCCGTAACCTCGAGGCGGTCATCCGCGAGCACCCCATCCACGGCACCTATGGCATCGGCCACACCCGCTGGGCCACCCACGGCCGCCCCACCGAAGAGAACGCCCATCCCCACCGCGACTGCACCGGCCGCATCGTCGTCGTGCACAACGGCATCGTCGAGAACTATCTCGACCTCAAGCAGCAACTCATCGCCGAAGGGCACACATTCGTCACCGAGACGGATACTGAAATCATCGCCCACATGATCGAGCAGGAGCTGAAGTCCGCTGCTGACTCCGGCAAGACCCTTCCGCTCGCCGATGCCGTGCGCCGCACCGCCCGCCGCCTCACCGGCGCCTTTGCCATCAGCGTCATCTCCGCCGACGAGCCGGACACCATCGTCACCGCGCGCATGGGCCCGCCTGCCGTTATCGGCCTGGGCCAGGGCGAGTACTTCGTCGCCTCCGATGTCCCCGGCATTCTCCACCACACCCGCGATCTTTACTTCTTGAACGACGGCGATATGGCCATCCTCACTCCCGCTGGCGTCACTCTCACGGACTTCCACGGTAACCCCGTCCAGCGCTCCATCACGCGCATTCTGTGGGACCCTATCCAGGCAGAAAAGGGCGGCTACAAGCACTTCATGCTCAAGGAGATTTTCGAGCAGCCCCGCGCCATCCGCGACACCACCCTCGGCCGCATATCGCTTGAAACCGGCCAGGTCTTCTTGGGCGACATGGAGATCACCGAGGCCGAGTTCCGCGACGCCTCGCGCATCAACATCGCGGCCTGCGGCACCAGCTGGCACGCTGCCCTCGCCGGCAAGTACATGATCGAGCGCCTTGCCCGCGTGCCCGTTGAGGTGGACTACGCCAGCGAGTACCGCTACCGCGACCCCATCGCCGACCCCCGCGCCATCGGTCTGCTCATCACGCAATCCGGCGAGACCGCGGACACCCTCGCGGCCCAGCGCGAAATGCGCATCAAGGGATCGAAGACCATCGCCATCTGTAACGTGGTCGGCGCCGCCGTCGCGCGCGAAGCCCAGGGCGTGATCTACACCCACGCCGGCCCGGAGATCGGCGTCGCCTCCACCAAGGCCTTCACCGCGCAGCTTACCGCGCTCTTCCTTTTCGCCATGCACTTGGCGCAGAGCAAAGGCGTGCTCTCCGGCCCGGACAGCATCGCGCTCGTCGACGCCCTCACCCGCATCCCCGGCAAGCTCGAAGACATCCTCCGCGCCCGCGACTCCGAATGCGAGCAACTCGCGAAGAGCTACTCCACCGCGCAGGACTTCCTCTACCTCGGCCGCGGCATCCACTACCCCATCGCCCTGGAAGGCGCGCTCAAGCTCAAGGAGATCTCCTACATCCACGCCGAAGGCTATCCCGCGGGCGAGATGAAGCACGGCCCCAACGCCCTCATCGACGAGACCCTCCCGTCGTCGTCCTCGCCACCAAGGACGAGAGCGATCCCGACTCCGTCCTCCGCTACGAGAAGACCCTGTCAAACATCCAGGAGGTCACCGCCCGCTCCGGCAAGGTCATCGCCGTCGCCGTCGAGGGCGACACCCATATCGGCCAGCTCGTGGACCACGTCATCCACATCCCCTCCGCCCCCGAACTGCTGCTACCCGTCCTCGAAGTCGTCCCGCTGCAGCTCCTCGCCTACCACATCGCCGTCCGCCGCGGCTGCGACGTAGACCAGCCGCGGAACCTGGCCAAGTCGGTCACGGTGGAGTAGCGCGCCGCGCCCTCATCCCAGGTAAACACCTGTGGTCTTAGTATCAACACGCGTGTGATCCGGAGCTGCCTTGAGCGCAGCACCACAATTTGTCATCCTGAGCGCAGCCGAAGGACCTGCGCTTCGCAGCTACATTCATTATTCTGAGCACGCGTGAAGAATACACGCGTAAGTTTGTGCTCGATCCAACTTGTTTTTAGGCAAAGATAGATGGGACATCTCGGCAAACACATAACGATCAGACTTCTGAAGTGCATCGCGTTTACGCTTTGTTTGTATACGTTCTTTTTTGTGTATGCGATCGCATTCATGTTTCCTGGCCCAGAGGTAGAGAACGTCTGGGTGCGGGTCGGTCACACTGTCGTCGGTTTATCCATAGCGCTTGTGGTTTGCGCGGGTAGTGGACTTTTGTTTAGAGAGAAGAACAATGGCGGCTATACGCTGCAAAGCTATCTGACAAGCCTGCCAATGATCATGTTTTCCATTTTCACGGCGGCGATCACAATCTGCTTCGTCCTAGTGTGGGGCTTCCGAATGCCACACTAAGACAACATAAAATAAGATAGAAACCACCTTGGAACGCCCCCTCCACACCGCCCGCCTCCTCCGCAAGCGCCTGCTCTCCGAGCGGACCCAGTGCTTCCACCTGACCTTCGCCGTCGAAGGCGCCGACCACTTCGCCTTCACCGCCGGCCAGTTCGTCTCCACCGTCGCCCCCGACAGCCGCGGCAAGCAGCAGACCCGCGCCTACTCCATCGCTTCTGCCCCACGCGCGAATGAATTCGATCTTTGCATCAACCGTGTCGAAGAGGGCTTCTTCTCCAATCTCCTCTGCGATCTCGAGCCCGGCCAAACCGTCCAGTTCCACGGGCCGCACGGCATGTTCCTCCTGCGCACCCCGCTCACCGACAGCATCCTCATCGCCACCGGCACCGGCATCGCCCCCATGCGCGGCTTCGTCGAGCACCTGTTTCCCGGACAACCCGCCCGACGGCGCACCCAACCTCGCGCAAGGCAAAACCATTACCCTGGTCTACGGCACCCGCCACACCTCGGAGCTCTATTACCAGGAATACTTCCAGCGCATCGCCGCCGAGCACCCCAACTTCCGCTACATCACCACCCTCAGCCGCCCGCATGACGAGTGGGAAGGCGCCCGCGGCTACGTCCAGGAGCACGTCGAGGGGATCGTCCGCGCCCACCCCACCTTCTCCGCCAACGGCTCCGCCCCAGCCCCCGCCGCCGAAGGCCCGGCCCACTTCAGCATGCACGCCTACATCTGCGGCCTCAACGAAATGGTCTCCGCCAACCGCGAACGCCTCAAATCCCTCGGCTGGGACCGCAAGCAGATCATCTTCGAGCGCTACGACTGATAGCGAAAGCCATTCCTCGACCCGCACTCACGCGCAGCCCCAATTACCAGACCGTCCTCGGGTAGTTTCTCCCTATCTCCTCATCCGCAGAGATCAAGCGTTGCAAGTCCGTTCGCTTTTGCTTGCGCCACGATCATCCGGTCAAAAGGATCACGTGTCCACCTCTCGCCCACCATCACGCTCGCAACCAGGGGGAATGGAAGATCGCAGACGCGCACCCCAATCTCGTGCTCAATCTTCAACTGAATATCCCGCGACGGCAGTTTGATCCGCTTCACCTCATACAAATACTCAAGCTCTACCAGCACCATTGGAGAAATCAACAAATCGGCCTGCTCCAGCACCTTCTGGGCCTCGGCGCTGATGCGCGCGAGGCTGCCCTGCGCCAGCCACACCACCACATTGGTGTCCAGGTAAGCAATCACAGGGTGGACCAGTCACGCTCCCAAGCGCGCACCATCTCCTCCTTAAGAGCGGCATCGCTCAAACCCGGCGATTCGGTATTCGTGACCTCGAGCGGTGTAATCCTGGCCAGCCGGCTGCTCGGGACGCCGTCCGGCGCTATCCTGAAGCGTCGCCCTTTGTGCTTCACCCAGACCTCGCGCCCTTCCATGGCCTGATTCACCAGATCGAATATTCCCCGCCTGAACTCGCTGATCGTCACTTCCATACGGACGATTCTATACTGTGTACACCCGTGAGTGTACACGGTGTACAATGCTGACGCCCGAAGTGCCCGACCTGACCCATCCGCGCAGCATCCAACTCCGGACATGTACCTGCTAGCCCTCGCTCTCGTCCTCCACGCAGCACACCCGCAGGCAGCGCACCCGCACAGGAGCGCCAAGGCGGCCAAAGCCCCCGCCGCTCCCGCCCCCGAGGGCATTTACGGCACCTGGATGGCGCAGGACACCACCATCTTCGACGTCTTCCCCTGCGGCGTCATCAATGGCGAGGGCGATCAGCCAGGGGTCGCCTGCATTCGCATGATCGAGCCCGCCAAGGGCAAGCTTCCCGATACCCGCGACCTGAAAAACCCCGACCCGAAGGAGCGCAAACGCCCTCTTAGCCCTGAGCAGGTCGGCACCGGCTTTGCGCTTTCAGATCCCAATCACGCGTCCGGGGGCAAACTCTACAGCCCCTACAACGGCAAAACCTACAGCACCACCGCCACGCTTGAAAACGGCGTCCTCAAGCTCCACAGCAGGCGCTTCCTCTTCTTCGGCCACACCCTGACTTGCCACCGCGTCACCATTGCCAAACCCTCCCCTTACAAGCGCTAACCAGACGTGTGCAGGAAAGGCATGCCACGGCGTGCTCCCGGCCCTCACAGGCTCGACCGCTTCACCATCGCTATCACTCTCGCGATATCTGCTGATTGGTCCTCCGGCTGGTGCGCCCGGGCCTTCTGCATCGCTTCTGCAAAGGCGGCGTCCGCTTCCGCCTTCCGTCCCAGGCGGAGCAGGAGACCCCCGGCCTGTGCCTGCACCTTCGCGGAGCCCGGCGCCAACGCGAGTGCCGCCTGCAATTCACTGAGTGCCGCGTCCTTGTTGCCCGCTTGCAGCAGGGCGGCGCCCTGGCCCAGGTGGCTCTCTGCGGCCAGCAGCGGCAGGTCGTACGTTCCGTGATACACCAGCATGCTGTTGCCGATCATGGCGTCCGGGTGGCCCTGCTGGAAGCGCTCGTATGGATTCATGTCTCCCGGTCCCCAGAGCAGCCCCGAAGCGTCCACCGCGCTCACGATCACGGTACCGGAGATTTGCCGCGGAACCGGCTGCTGCGATGTTCCGAACGATACTGCCATAGCGGTGGGCAGCGGACGGCAGTGCACGCCGTAGTAGTCCATCACTTTCCCAAAAGGCAGGCTATAGGCCAGCCAGCAATCCTTGATGCCGTGTTTGTCCAGGTACGTCCGCACTTCTTTGGGCTGCTGACTCCAGTCCACATTGGAGTCGCCCAGCACCTTATATGCGTTCGCCGGCCCGCCAAACGCCTCGTTGGCATACGGCAGATAATCCGGATACGCGTGTAGAGAAGACACAATCAGAAACAGCAGCAGCGCTGCCACCGCATACGCGCCGGCTCGCGACGATCGCAACAGCAAGGACGCCGTTGCCCCGGCGAGCACAATCAGAAAAGGGAAGACAGGAAGCACGTGGCGCACCCCGATATTCAGGTGCGACACCATAGACGCTGCCAGTATCACCAGGAGCGGAATGGCAAGAAAGATCAGCTCGCACCCGAAAGCTTTCCTCCGCATTGCAGGAATGGCGTCAACAGCAGGAGCAAGAGCAAGGGAAGCGTGCACTTGATCAGCAACGTGATCGGGAAGTAGTACCAAAGACCCGTGGGGTATACGCGCCCCAGCAGGAACACTGGGTGAGTGAACGCATTGACCGGAATCCAGAGAAAACCATAGATGTACGCTTCCGGCAGCACGTGCGACTTCGCAAGCAGGAGAATAAAGCCTGCAAAGGATGCGGGAAGAAGCCTGCAAACTGGGCCAGCGTCGGCGTCATCGCGGATCCGGCCGGCCGGGCGGCATAGCGAAAGGTATAGAACGCCCACAGGATGACATAACCCATCGCATAGATAGCGGCCAGCGCGCCTGCCATCCGCAGCGCGCGCCTCGCTAATCTGGGCTGGGCGGCCGCGGCTGTTTGCGTGCCCTCCGCAATGGTTGCCCGCCGGCAGGCCCGTCGCTCGCGCAGCAACTCGGCGGCAGCGCACAAGGCAAGAGCCGGTAAAGCCATGATCCCGCTGAGCTTTGTCGAAAGCGCGAGCCCCATTGCCAGGCCGCAAATCAGCAGCCGTCCCCCGCTCGGCTGCTTCATGTAGCGATAGAACGTATAGACCGCCGCGAAGATCCCGCAGGTCACACCCATGTCCGTGGTGACCAGGGCTCCGTGCGCCAGCAGGGTTGGCTCAAACGTGAAGAACGCCAATGCCAGCAATCCGGCAGCCGGCCCGAACATCTCGTATCCCGCAGCAAATACCAGCAGCGCCAGCCCGAGTGTGAAGATGGACGCGGCCGCGCGAGCCCGGGCCAGTAGGGCATCCGCATCGTTCCCATACAAGAGCTGCCCTCCACCGAAATACTCCTCCATCAGAAAGAAGCTTGGCGGCGGATGCGGCTGACGCAGATGCATGCCCAGCAGCGGCGCAGCGGCCACCAGTTTCACCAGCGGCGGATGCTCCGGGTTCACTCCGAAATCGCGCGCACGCCAGTGCTGGTATCCCGCATACAGGTGCGCGCCCTCATCCCACGTCTGCGAAAGGTGGCGGACGGAAAACAACAACTCGCACGTAAGCACCACCATCAGCGCAACCACAACGGCGATATAGGCTTTGCGAGATCTCAGAAAGTCCAACGCCGGCGGCAGAGTCATACACGCTCCGCAATGGGCTGGTTCGAGACGCGGGGGCCCGGCATTTCAGCCCAAAGATGGTCGCCAGAACTGTACCACAGACGCCTTGGACCGTTGATCTTCTTATTGGCGTAGTAATTCCGCCAACCTGCCACAATAGAAATAGGGGGCACTGCAATCGGAAACCTCGGGGCCGCCCAGCCGCGGCAGGGAAGCAGAGCTAAACCCAATGAGCACAGGACTTTAGCCGTAAGTCTTTTCTTTAGAGGATTTTAGCCTGTGAGCCCCTGTGTAAACTGCTTGCTTGCAGGACTTTACGCCAAAAGTCCTAGGGGGTGGGGGTCAGCGCTCTCGGCCTGGTGTCACGCGCCGGGCCACGATCAGGACAGCCAGGAAAAGCCCCACTGCTGGAATGCCCAGCACCGGAATCGCCTTCCGCAAGGCAGCGCGGACTTGCGGCGCGCTCCCCGCAGTGGTGTCGCGGCACATGGTGCAACCTTGGGCCAGCGCTTGGGATGCTGGCCCAAGCACAAGCAGGAGGATGAAGATCAGGGCGAATTTTGAGAAACTCCGCATGGCCGCCGCTGGCGAAGCCAGGCCTACTGGCAAAGCACGAGCAGGGCAAAGAGAAAAATCCAGAAGACGCCCATGGAGTGCCAGTACCATGCCGTGCAATCGACGATGATCTGGCGCAACTCAACCCGGCGAAGCAGGAAAAGGCCTGCAGCGGCGGCGATCAGTCCGAGCAGCCCAAGCACCAGGTGCACTCCGTGGGTCCCGGTGATCAGGTAGAAGAAATGACTGCTCGGATTGGAAACAAAGAAAATGCCTTGCGCCGCAAGCTGCTGCCAGGCAATCCATTGGCCCACAAGAAAGAGCACGCCGAGCACGCCGGTGGCGGCAAGCCAGGGAAAGGCGCGCTTGACCATGGGACGGCCCAGGCCCAGCCACTCTTCCATCACGTCCACCTCCCGAAAGAGCTGACGCCGAGCGATTTCAATCGTCAAGCTGCTCAGAAGGATGATGGCAGTGTTGATGTATAGGATCGGCGGAATCGAGAGCGGGTGCCAGTCGATGATGTAATTATTGCGAGCGTCGAAATGTCCGGAGGTTTGACGAACGAAGAATGCGCTGACCAGCGCAACGAAAAACATCAGGTCGCCGGCGAGCGCAAAGAACACGGCAAGGCGATAACGCCCAAGGAGTTCGCGCGGGCCACGCCGCCCGGGTCTGCGATTTTCCCAGTTCTCATCGCCCCCGCCGCCGCCTGTGGGCCGGCGGTCTACGGGGGGCCGGCCACCAATTCCTGGGTCTTTCCGCTCGGTTTCAACAGGAGTGCGGGTAAAGGTAGCGGGCATCGCGAGAAACTCCGTAGGTAGAGCTTACTCCTGTTCTTCGGATGCTTCCCACTGCATTTTGAAATCCTTATCGCCATCAAAATAACCGTAGTCGTAAGGACCGCGTTGTACAGTGACTTGGCTGCTTGCCGGTATCGTGCTCCACTCCAGTGTGGTAGCGCGCCAGGGATTTGCTCCGGCAAGGCGGCCGTGTTTTATGCTCCAGATCACGTTGCAAAGAAAGAGCAACTGAGCCGCAGCAAGAGCCAGCGCAGCGAACGTGATGCCGCGTTCCGTCGGCATGAGCCCAGTGAGCGAAGAGCTGGAGCCGGTGAGCTCGGCATAGTGCCGAGGCCGGCCCGCAAGCCCTTCGAAATGCATAGGAAAGAAGGTGGCGTAAGCCGCCACGAAAGTGAGCCAGAAGTGCAGCTTGCCCAATGCTTCGTTAAGCATCCGTCCGGTCATCAGCGGAAACCAGTAGTAGACGCCGGCAAAGATCGAGAAGGCGCCGGCCATCGCCATGATCAGGTGGAAGTGAGCGACGACGAAGAAGGTGTTGTGGAGGTAAGCGTCAAGCGCAGGCAGCGCGAGAATCGGCCCCGAAAGGCCGCCACTGATGAAGAGCGAGACGAAGCCGAGCGCAAAGAGCATGGGCGTGGTGAGTTGGAGGCCACCAGGCCATACAGTAGCGATCCAACTAAGGACCTTGGCGGCGCTGGGAACAGCAATCGCCATGGTGGTGAGGGCGAAGGCAGTGCCGGCATACGGGTTCATGCCGCTCACGAACATGTGATGGCCCCACACCACAAAGCCGAGCAGGCCGATGAGCACCGTAGTGAACGCCATGACCTTGTAGCCCACCACGGGCCGGCGGCTGAAGTCGGCAAGGATGCCCGAGACCAGCCCCATGCCGGGCAGGATGGCGATGTAGACCTCCGGGTGACCGAAAAACCAGAAGAGGTGAAGCCACAGGAGGGGTGAGCCGTTGCCGCGTTGGTAAAGAACACCGCTGACCAGATCGCCTGCCGGGATAAAGAAGCTGGTGCCGAGGTGCCGGTCACAGAACAGCAGCAGCAACGCGGCGAAGAGGACACCAAAGGCGAGCAGAATCAACAGGGACGACACCAGCCAAGACCAGACGGTGAGCGGCATGCGGGCGAGAATCATGCCCGCAGCCCGCTCGCCGGTGATTGTCGCCAGCAGATTGATGGCGCTGAACCATGCCGCGACGCAGAAGAAGGCGAGGCTCAGGAGCCAAAGATCCAGGCCGAGTCCCTGCCCGGGACCTGCTGCGGGAACGGCGCTGAGCGGCGGGTAGCTGGTCCAGCCGGAGATGGGGCCGCCTTCCGGCACAAAACAAGCGGCAAGCAAGGTCAGCAGCGCCACTGCGGTGAGCCAAAAGCTGAGCGCGTTCAGCCATGGGAGCGCCATGCGGCGGGCGCCGATCTGTTCCGGAAGCACCAGGTTGGCGAAACCGCTCTGCGGCGCGGTCGTTAGAACGAAGAAGACCATCAGCGTGCCGTGCATGGTGACCAGGGACAGATACTCCTCCGGGCGAAGCGGGCCGTGGGAGGGAAAGGGCATCTGCGGCCAGGCGAGGTGCACGCGCATAGCGAGCGAAAGCAGGGTGCCTGCGACCACGGCCGCGAGCGACAGCAGAAGATACTCAATACCCAGGGTGCGGTGGTCGGTGGTGAAGATGCGCCGGAGCCATGACTGGCGCAGAACGGGATGATTGAGAGGCTCGGTACTCATCGAGCAGCCTCGGCAGAGCGCTGGCGCGCCGCTTCCTTCTGCGCGATCCACGCTGCATACTCGGCTGGGGGTACAACGCGGAGCCGTGCTTCCATACGGAAGTGGCCCAGGCCGCAGACCTGCGAACAGAGAATGGGATAGGTGCCGACGGTAACGGGTGTGAAGTGGACGTGAAGGGTGAGCCCGGGCACGGCGTTCTGCTTGAGGCGCATGGCAGGAACGAAAAAGCCGTGGATGACATCGTGCGCACGTAGTTGCAGGTCCACCTCACGGCCGGCGGGCAGGACGAGCTCGCTGGCCACTAGATCATCCGCACTGTGCGGATCGGCGGGATCGAGGCCGAGCGGGTTCCCGTATGCTGCCGAAACGAGCGTTGGCTTAGTGCTGCCGAATGTGGCGTCTAGCCCAGGATAGTGGAAGTACCACTGGAATTGCTGGCCAACTATTTCCACAGTGAGTGCGGTCGGCGAAGGGCCTTCAAACCGATCGCGGGCCCAAAGCCGGTGAGCACTATACGTCATGTAGGTGAAAAGAACCGAGAGGAGCACCAGTGGAATGCCCTCGGCGCGCCAGAGGGAGGCGCCGCTTTGCCTTCCAGAGCGGTTTCTGCGGAGTAAGGCGATCAGGAGCAGAGCGTGCGCAAGAACGAGACAGGCGCCCATTGCGATCAGGTCTAACCGCAGAAGGCGGTCCACCGCGAAGCCGTGAAGCGCGGCGTTGGGCGGCATCCACCAGGGAGCATTGTTCAAAGTTGCGAGGAGGGACGGCTGCACCCGCGCTAGCTCCGCTGATTTTCTCTGAAGTGAATGCGGTTGCCAAAAGGGTCCGTCACCGTGACCTGCTTGGCTCCCAACGCGCCGTCGTACAGTCCGGGACGCATATACGCGTATTGCTTTGCCGTCAGTTCTGCGTGGAGCTCAACGACACCCTGCATCTGGATAAAGATCGCTGCGCCGGGGCAGCCGTCGCCGTAGTGCTCGGAAAGGCGCAGGCGGATGCCCCCGCGCGAAACCTGCAGAAAGAGCGGCGGCCCGCCGTCTGTATCGGCCCGCCAATCCTCACGGAACCCAAGATAGCCGAGATAGAACTCCATGGCCTTGTCTACCGAAAAAATGCGCAGCACCGGGATGACTTCGAGCAACTCCATGCGGCCACTTTACTCCTGCGCTTGCTTGGTACTGCGAACCATATCGACGAAGTACTGGTGGACGCGGCGATCGGCGGAGAGCTCGGGATGGAAGGTGGCGGCGAGCAGGTGGCCTTGGCGGATGAGGACAGGGAAGCCGTCGCGTTCGGCGAGCACTTCGACATCCGCGCCAGTTTTCGTAATGCGAGGAGCACGGATGTAGACGGCTTCAAGTGGGCCGCCGGGGAGCTCGGTCGGGGTCTCCTCGATGGAGCTGTCGACCTGCCGCCCGTAGGCATTGCGCTCAACCGTCGCATCAAGGACGCCGAGACTCTTCTGCGGCGGGTGGAGGACTTCGCTTGCCAGGAGAATGCAACCGGCACAGGTACCAAATGCGGGCTTTGACTCAGTGAACTGCTTAAGAATATCGAGGAAGCCGTCGCGCTCCAAGAACTTCAGGAAGGTGGTGGATTCGCCGCCAGGGATGATGAGTCCGTCGAGTCCATCGAGCTGCTCGGGCTTGCGCACGAGTACGGGGTCGGCGCCGGAGTCGCGCAGGGCGGCGGCGTGGGCGGCGTAGTCACCCTGGACGGCGAGCACGCCAATGCGGACTAACGGTCCAGACTCCGTTTCTTCGCTAGCGGGAATTGTGTTCTCGGTATTCATTGCGCATTGCTATGGTATGAGCAGGAAGCAGGTCATTCGACTGCGCAGGCCGGTGAGTCCGGCCTGCTTCGCTCAGGATGACAGCATAGAGGGCGCAAACGTCTTGCGCTGAATGCGCCGTACGCCAGCCCGGCCCGGCTCACCAGCCGCGGGTTTGGAGCATAGCGGCCTGGTCGAGGGCGGCGATGGCGAGGCCCTTCATCGCCCCGGTGCACTCTTCGCTGGTTTCTGCGAGCACCTTGGGGTCGTCGTAGTGTGTAGTGGCGCGAACGATGGCGCGAGCGCGGATTTCTGCCTCTTCAGGCGGCGCGAAGGTGTACGAGTCCTGCATAAAGATGCCGGAGCCGACGAAAACAGCTTCCGCGCCAAGCTGGCGAACAAGCGCTGCATCGGCCGGGGTAGCAATGCCGCCGGCAGAGAAATTAGGGACGGGAAGCTTGCCGGTCCTGGCTACCATGCGGATGAGTTCGTAGGGCGCTTTGAAATCCTTCGCTGCGGCGTAGAGTTCTTCCTCGCCGAGCACGGTGAGCGAGCGCATGTCTTTCACAATCTGGCGAATGTGCTTGACCGCGTGGACCACGTCCCCGGTGCCCGCCTCGCCCTTGGTGCGGATCATGGCCGCACCCTCGGCAATGCGGCGCAGGGCTTCGCCCAGGTCGCGCGCGCCGCAAACGAAGGGCGTCTTGAAAGCGTGCTTGTCTACATGGTGGAGCTCGTCCGCAGGGGTCAGCACTTCCGATTCGTCGATGAAGTCCACGCCGAGTTCCTGCAGAACCTGGGCTTCGGCGAAGTGGCCGATGCGGCACTTGGCCATGACCGGGATGGAGACGGCGGCCATGATCTCGCGAATCTTCTTGGGAGCGGCCATGCGGGCGACGCCGCCCTCGGCGCGAATCTGCGCAGGCACGCGTTCGAGCGCCATAACGGCGACAGCTCCGGCGCGCTCGGCTATCTCGGCCTGCGCGGCATCGGTGACGTCCATGATGACGCCGCCCTTAAGCATTTCAGCGAGCCCGATCTTCAGGCGAAGCCCGTGCGTCTCAAAGCCGTTCTTATTGTCGCCGATGTGGCCGTGTCCGTTTACTTCCGCCATGGTGCCTTCCTCCGGGAGCAAATTGCTTGCTCGCCAACCCACTAGTTTAGCAGTTTGCTCCACCCCTCCGAGCCCTTATGTCACTTCAGTTTGGCGGTGCAGCAGGCGTTCCGGTTTTACTTCGATGAACAGGCCACTGGCTTTAGCGAGGATGCGGCCGGTGCCGTCCGCGATCTCGGCGGTGCAGCGGTGCTTGCGGCTGCCGCCATGTTCCGAGTGGCCGGTAACAGTGAGTGGGGTGAGGAGCGGGACGGGGCGCAGGTAGTCGACTTCCATGTGCCGCGTCATCGCGAAGACATTGCGGCGGCGGTTGGCCTTGCTCATAGCTTCGTCAAGAATGGTGGCAAGGATGCCGCCATGCGCATGCCCGGGCGGGCCCATGAAGCGGCTAGCGATCCGGAACTGGCAGATGACGTCGCTGGGATCGGCCGAGCGCTCGTCCGGGTAGAACTTCAGGCGCAGTCCGGAGCGGTTCTCCAGGCCGCAGCCGAAGCAATGGTTCTGGGTGCCATGGGCGAGGGGTTTCCCGGTCATGGCGCCTGCGCCAGCAGTTCGGCCATGCCGCCCTGCTCCCGGCTCTGGAGGATGTGCAGGCCTGGAAATGCCTTCGCGAGTTCGCCGCCGCGGAGGAAGTATTCGGGATGCTGGCTGCCTTCAGCGAATCTAGGATGGTCTTCGGTGCGCGTTTTGATCATGAGCACGCCGCCGGGAGCGAGTGCCGCCTGGAGTGCAGGGAAGAGCGCGCGGTCAAGGAAGAAGAGGACAAGGATCAGGTCGAAGCGCAGCTTCTCTTCCCGAGCCCATGCGAGGGTTTCTGCCGCGGTCTCATTGCGGATGGTGAGCGGTAGACTAGCTTGGCGAGCATTCTCGCCGGCGATGCGTGCAGCGTCCTCACTGAGATCGTTGAGTACCACGCGCCAGCCCCGCGCCGCCAGCCAGAGCGCATGGCGGCCTACACCGCCAGCGATATCCAAGGCGACCGGATACGGCGTGGCTTCGAACCGTGTGGCCAGGTGCTCCGCATAGCTCTCGGCAAAGAAGCTGTCGGGCTCAAGCGAGAGGTGCGAGCCGGCGCTATAGATTCGGTTCCAGCGCTCGCGGTCGGCGGTATCGGATGGACTGTTCATGAGGTCGTGGCTCGGGCCGGGCGAAGGTGTCCGCTGCGCTATACTTCACTCCAGTATGGCTGTAAAAACAACAGATCCGGGCAGTGCTCCTCAGAAGACTTTCTACCTTGAGACCTTTGGCTGCCAGATGAACGTGCATGACTCGGAAAAAGTCATCGGCACGCTCGAAACGCAAGGCTACAGCCAGGTGCAGTCCGAAGGGGAAGCGGGCCTGATTCTTTACAATACCTGCTCCATCCGCGACAAGGCGGAGCAAAAGGTCTTCAACCGGCTGAACGACTACAAGAAGCTGCACAAGCAGGGCAAGCGCTTTGGCGTGCTGGGCTGCGTGGCTCAGCAGGAAGGCGAGCGCATCTTTGAGCGCGCGCCCTATGTGTCGCTGGTTTCGGGCTCCGCCTCATACCGCAAGTTGCCGGAGATGCTGGTGCGGCTGGAAGCTGGCGAGTCGCGCATTACGGGGCTGGACGACCGAAAGACAGACGAGACCTTTGAGACAGAGTTCACCGCGCGCTCCAATCGCCACCGCGGCTACATCACGATCATCGAGGGCTGCGACAAGTTCTGCGCCTACTGCGTGGTGCCGTACACGCGGGGCAAGGAGCGGAGCCGCACCGGCGCTTCCGTGCTGGCTGAGGCGCGGCAGATGGCCGACGCCGGGTACACCGAGATTCAATTGCTGGGGCAGAACGTCAACTCCTATCGCGACCCGGAAGGGAAGCTAAGCTTTGCGGAACTGTTGGCCGCCGTGGGGCACGTTGCAGGCATTCGCCGTGTGCGCTTCACGACCTCACATCCTCGGGACTTCACGCGCGACATCGTGGAAGCAATCGATGCCGTGCCGGCATTATGCGATCACGTCCACCTGCCGGTGCAGAGTGGATCGTCGCACGTTCTGCAGCAGATGAACCGGGAGTATACGAGGGAGCAATACCTAGAGCGCATTTCGTGGATCAAGGCAGCGCGGCGGCCGATCAGCATGACCACCGACATCATTGTCGGTTTTCCTGGGGAGACCCCGGAAGAGTTCGAGCAGACGATCACGCTGCTGGGTGAGGTGCAGTACGACGCTGTGTTCGCTTTCAAATACTCGGCGCGCCCCAACACGCCGGCGCTGGACATGGTGGATGCCATCCCGGAGGAGGAGAAGAGCCGCAGGCTCCAAGTCTTGCTGGATCGGCAGCGCGAATGGCAGCGTGGAAACTACAGCAATCGCGTCGGCAAGGTCTTCGAGGCAGCGGTGGAGGGGCACAACCCGGCGCGCGGCCAGGTCATCGGCCGGACTTCCCAGAACATCACGCTGAACTTTACCGTCGAAACCCCCATCCTGCCGGCGCCGGGAAGCTATGTGCCGGTGGAAGTGACACAAAGTTTCCCGAACAGCCTGGCTGGCCGGGCCATCTAAGCCAACAGGAGGAGACGATGGACGTCGAGATGAAGATCCGGGGGCTGGTCATGGATCCCAACAGCAACATGCCTATCGTGATCCTGAAAGACCTGGAAAGCGAGACGGTGCTGCCGATCTGGGTCGGACTTTTCGAGGCGAATGCAATCGCGCTCGAAATCGAGAAGACGTCGACACCGCGGCCCATGACGCATGATCTGGCCCGCAACCTTATCCAGGGCTTGAACGCATCCGTTGAGAAGGTCGTTGTAACCGACCTGCGCAACGACACCTTCTACGCCGTGATCTGGATGCGCCAGGCAAATGAGTTCGTGACGATCGATGCGCGGCCGAGCGACGCAATCGCCATTGCGCTCCGTTGCGACTGCCCTATCTATGTGAGTGAAGAGGTGCTGCGGGTGGCCAAGCTTGCGCCCAGCACCGCCGACACCTCACCGGAGGAGCTTCGGCGATGGCTAGAGGGTTTGAACGACGAAGACCTTGGCCGCTATAAAATGTAACCCTTCGCCGTGTATTTCAGGCGAGTTTGCAATTCTGCTGCCCTACAATGATCTGACACGTATTCTCCGATGGCCCTGCCTGCTGGAGCTCGCCGTGAGGAAGCGACAGGTCGATGAGTAGCCCCCAACGCATCCTTAAAAACCTGACGGCTCTGTTCACCGCAAATGCCATCGCGATTGTGAGTCAGTTGCTGCTGCCTCCGGTCTTTATCTACCGGTACGGCACCGCCCTGTATGGGCAATGGCTTGCGCTTTCGGTGGCGGTCGCGTATTTGGGCACGTTGAACTTCGGCGTGCAGACGTTTGTGAACCAGGACCTGACCGTCCGCTATAACCGCGGCGAGTTGGGCGATCTCCACGTGCAGCAATCGACTGCGCTTCGGCTGCTGATCGGTATCGTTCTTGGCGGGGCGATCGTTTCTACCATCGTATTCTTTCTACCGGTCACGCGACTGCTTAAACTCTCGATCGCGCGGGAAGATGCCGCCTGGGCGCTGTTCTTCCTTGCGCTGCAAATCCTTGTCAATATCCTGTTCACATATTTCTCAGGCACGTTTATGGTGGTGGGCCGCGCGCACCACGGCACCCACTGGGCGAATCTGCAGCGCTTGCTGCTGGTGCTGGCTACCGCGGCCGGCGCCTGGTTCCGTATCTCGTTTCACGCGCTCGCGCTTCTCCAATTGGTCGCATGCATTCTGTGCGGCATCGTTTTGCTGATGGATCTTCATCGCACCGCGCCGGAGATTTATCCTTCGCTGCGCTATTGGGACGGCTCCGCGGTGACGAAGATCCTGCGGCCCAGCGGCTACTTCGCCCTGATCCT
Organism: uncultured Acidobacteriaceae bacterium; assembly: GCA_963767705.1. Taxonomy (GTDB): domain Bacteria; phylum Acidobacteriota; class Terriglobia; order Terriglobales; family Acidobacteriaceae; genus CAWCJL01. The sequence goes on from CAVYEO010000001.1 coordinate 930,588, forward strand.
CACCAGCACCTTCCTCTCGTATCAGTTGCCCGTACTAATTCTGCAACGCATGGTTGGGCCGGTGGTCGTGGTGGCCTTTACCGTAATGCGGACGATCTTTTCCATGAGCCGTCAGGTGCTGAATGCGCTCACGCAATCCATGGGACCGGAGATCACGCGGCTGTTCGGCGCAAACGACTGGCCGGGTCTTGCGCTGCTTTACAACTTCTCCGAACGGCTGGTCTTCGCGCTGGTGCCGGTGGTCAACATCGGCGTGCTGGCGCTATCTCCCTTCTTGCTGCACGTCTGGCTGCACAATCCGGGGTTGTTCTCCATCGCGCCCTATGTCGTGTGCGCCGCGGTCTCGATCGTGACCTGTGCCAAGGAACACAAATATCAGTTCCAGTTTTCGACCAACACGCACGTCGAACTGGCGCGCATGATGTTTGTAAGCTACCTGGCGCTGGTCGCCATTGCCATTGTGGCGATCAAGCTCGAGGGCGGCATGCTCGGCTTCCTCTGGACCTGGCTCGGCGTAGAAATCTATCAGCTCGTTTACATTCTGCGGCTGAATCTACGGCTATTCGCGCCGGTGGAGCGGCTTACGCTCACCTATATGGGGCGACTCGCAGCCGTGTGCACGGCGGCCCTGCCGCTGGCCGGCTGGATGCTGACCAGGACGGAATCGGCATCGATCTGGTGGCAGTTGGGAAGCGGCGCCGGGGCCATGCTGCTGTTGCTCATTCTGGTGTATCCACTTTTTGGCATGAGCGGCGTGCTGGGCAGATTTTCAAGCCGCTTCGGGCGCAAACTGGACCTCGCCTCTTCCTAGCGCAAGACTGTTCATCCGACCCGATCTTTTCCCTCGTTAATACAAATGCAACACGGCCATCAGAATTTTACTGTGTAGTTAATACAACTTCAGTATAGTTTCATATCTGCGGGAGTAACCTCCCGCTAACTGCACAGGTAGCTAATCTGAGACGGAGGCCGAAGCATGTTCTATTGGAAAAGGCGGGGCTGCATGGTTGTTGTTCTTGGGCTGGCTGTGGTCTTGTGTGGTCGCGTCTACGCTGCGCAGGAGGCGTCGGCACCAGAGCCAGATGCTGGCCAACACGCCATCAAGACGGTCTTCGTCATCCTGCTTGAAAATCACAACTGGACAAAGGACGGCAGCCTGGACATCAAGGGCAACACGCAGGCGCCGTACATCAACTGGAACCTGGTCCCGATGGCATCCCATGCGAACAACTACTGGAATCCGCCACATACACATCCCAGCCTGCCGAATTATTTGTGGCTGGAAGCCGGTTCGGATTTTGGGATTCACAACGATGGCTCCGCGTACCGGTATCACCAGAGCACGCACGATCATCTGGTCAGCCTGCTTGATCGCGCGCATATCTCCTGGAAGGCCTATGAAGAAAACATATCGGGGAAGCAATGTCCGCTGTCCCATTGGCATGATCCGTTTGTCTTCTTCAATGACGTGACGAACGACAACAATCTTTACTCTGCGAAGTGCATTGCCCATGTGCGCCCGTTCGCGGAGTTGAAGAAGGATCTGGAACAGGATCACGTGGCCCGCTACAACTTCATCGTGCCGAATGTCTGCGACGATATGCACAATCCCTGCCATGGAGAGAGCCGGATCAGTGGTGGAGACGATTGGCTGGCCAAGAATGTGCCAGATATTCTTCGATCGCATGCTTACCGGAGCGGCGGCGCGCTTTTCATCCTGTGGGATGAAGCGTTACGAGGCGATGGGCCAGTGCCGCTGATCGTGCTGTCGCCATTTGCCAAGGGGAACGGGTATTCCAATAACATCCACTACACGCATGGCTCCACGCTGCGCACCTTGCAGGAGATCTTCGGTGTGGGTCCGCTGATGCGCGATGCTGCCAAACAGACAGACCTGCGGGACCTGTTCAGCGTCTTCCCGTAGATTGCAATCCAGACAAAAGGCAGGGACTGCACGCCTTTTGTCTGCATGAGTCTCTGTATTCCCTTTTATGCGTGTGCGGTTTCGGGGCTGCCTTGTCGTGTGCGTTCGATGCCGTCGAGCGTGTTCCAAAGGACCCGTGCAACTTCTTCCGCAGCCGTGAGCGCAGCTTCCGTTTTCTCGGGGTGTTGGGCCAGTTCCGTGACGATGGCGTCGCGCCAGATCGCAGCGTGATGAACGTCGGCCTTTTCGTGCAGAGTGAAGTAGCGCGTTGTGGAAGCATCGGCCTGGTAGTGCTGCTTGAGCCCTGCAGCCTTTGTAGCGGAGATGGCGGGCACGCGCGACTCATAGGCATACAAAGCAGCAAGCGCGGCAGCCGGGGGCTGGAGCATCGCTTTACGAAAATGAGCGATCAGGGTCGCTGTCTCTCCATTCAGCGTTCGCGTGCGGACTTCCTCTGTGTCCGCGCCCATACCAGTGGCGAAGTCCATCCAGAGGTCACTATGGGGACGCCCGTCATAAAGGCCTTCCTCATCGGCGAGGTTGGCGAGTACCGTCCGGCGGAGCGCGCCATCGGGAAGCCGCGAGTGCAGCGCGCTTAGATAAGTCGGAAAGGCAGAGACGTGGTGCCAATACTCGGAAGCGTAGGCGCGGAGATCTTCACGAGTAAGCTCGCCGGCTGACCAGGCCTGGTAATAAGGGTGCGTCAGGAGGTCGTAGCGGGCGAGGCGGGTATCGAGGACGGCGAAGAAGTCATGCATGCTGGCGACTCCAGTGTGGGATGCAAGCGATTGTAGCGGATGGCAGCATCGCCTGATTTGCTGAAGCGGGCGGACTTCAAAAAGTCTGCCGTTTCGCAGCTAACCGCGCTCTCAGGCAGCCGTAAACTCCACATCTTCGATCTCCTCTTCGGAAGGGAACAGCAGACGGTCGGTGTGTGTCCACCAGCCGCGCTGTCCGAGCGCTGGATGTGCAAGGTGTTCGCCACGGGCAACCTGCCGGACAACTCGCGCCAGCTCCGTTTCGACCGGTTCAGCTTCCGGGCTGGACAGACAAAAGACTCCGGGCTCATAGGCGCCGGTCTCTCGCGTGACCAGGTGGCACCAGTCGTAGGAGCCCAGCAAGGCCCATACGCAAACAGCGAGGCACTGGCCACCAGCGGAGCGCACCGCCTCTGCGCCGTGCCAGGCTTCGGCGAGCCAGCGTATCTGCTCGTCTACAGCGGCGCCCAGGTGGGCTTCGGTCAACGCGACGGGTATGCGATAACGCTTCCATGCGTCCATGAGTACGCCACCTGCGCCAGCGATGCCATGCGGCCAGATGCGCACGGCTTCGATATCGACGAGCGGTTCTCGGCCGTCATCGCCGCCTGCCATGAAACCCGGATACAGGGCCAGGCGGTGGTCGAGAAAACGATCGCTGGTGACGTAGTAGTTCACGCCCAGGATGTCCGGCGGGCAAGGATTTTCAAGAAACCAGAAAATTTCGGCTTCCGTGAGGCCGTGGTGGCGCAGAAAGCCAAAGAGTGAATGGTGGCGGTCCACACGGCCGCAGAGCAGGTCAAAGGCCAGCCAGCGGCGTTGCTCGCGATGGCCGGCCTTGCCCTGGAGCTTGCTCGTGCTCCAGGTACGCCCGATGTCTTCCGTCTGGACGAGCCGCGCATCGGAGCGAACCTCGCGGATAGCGCGCATGGCGAGCACGGTTCCCTGAAGCTCATGAAAAAGAGCGCGGACAAAGCTTCGCATCGAGGTGTGGTGCGGGTACCAGTGACCGTATAGTCCGCTGAAGCGGGCCGTGGTTTGCGGTTCGTTCACTGGCGTATAGTCGCGGACCCAGGGATACCTCTGCGCAACCTCGCCGGCATAGGCGGCCAGCTTGCCCGGAAAAGCCGGATCGAGCAGGCCGGTATCCGCTGGTCCGCTGCCATGGTGGACCAAGCCGGCGATAGGCTCCATCCCGAGGCGGCGCATTTCGGCGAGCGGGGTATCAAACCACTTCCAGGTACCAGTGGCGGCGTAGCGCTCCCAATTCAAGCCATAGCGCAAGGCTTTGAACCCAATTGATGCGAAACGCTCAAAATCCCGGTGGCGCTGGAGATGGCCGGAGCGTGCATACTGGTCAAAAAATTGGTTGCGAACCCGGTTGACCGTACACTCTGCGCCTCCCCAAAGTTCTAGCGGGCGTGGTGGTATCACGTCGATATCGTCCCCTTAGAGCGGTTTGCCTGTTACATTCCGTCGCCCACTGCACTGCAGTGCGATCTTTCGCGGCTTCGGCTTATACCTGCAGGAAAACCGCTTCGATGTCCGCATGTAGCGGAGATGCATGCTGGCCGCTGAGGGCTCTATTCGGCTCCACCGGCAATGTGATGCTCCCGAGGTACCCGAAGGTCAACTGGACGGGTGAGATTGTGGCAGAAAGGCTAGATTGGTCCGGAGGGTGCCGGCGTCGATTCCAGTACGGGGAAAGGAATTGCTCCTTCGAGACCACGGGCGGTGAGTTCGCCACGGATCTGGGCAACATCCTCAAAGACGATGCCGTCCATACCCAGCGCCCGGGCGGCAGCAATGTTCCTGGGTATGTCATCAATGAACAGTGCCTCCTCGGGCGCAACGCCGAGCTTGTCGAGTGTGTGGCGGTAGATGGCCGGATCAGGCTTCGCTATGCCCAGTTCATAAGACCAGGTGAGGTGGTCAAAGCCGGCGAGCCACGCGAATTCCCGTTGCATGTGCGCATGGATGACGTCACCCATGTTGGATAGAATCGCGGTCTTAATGCCGTGCTGCTGGAGAGCGCGCGCCCACGCCACCATCGGCGCATTCAGGTTCGACCACATCAGGCTGTCATGCCGGTGGAAATGCACGAGCCGCTCCGGAGTGAGCTCAAACGCTGCGCCATCGGCTACTTTTTGCCAATAGGTTTGGCCGTTGAGCGTGCCCTCGTCAAAGGCATGGCGGTGCGCCCAGTAATGCTCCTCAAAGATCTCGTCCGGGACTCCGGCGGCTTCGACCAGGGCACTGTGGGCATCCATATCGGGTAAAGCGCTTAAAACTTTTCCGTAATCGAAGATGACGGCGCGTAACGCCATGCTGGAGTTTCCTCTTGGGACAGGTTGGAAATTCTTTGATTAAGAATTCTCTGACTATTAGAACATCTCGCGGTGGCAATTTCGGTTCAAGTGGGCGCGTCGTACTTCCCACGGCAGCCGTAAGCATTTTGCTAGGCTCAGAATGGCGAATCTTTGGAGCGGGTACTCAGTGAGCGCACGGATCAGGTTTGCAGAACGATGTAGTTGGGAGACGGAAGAGACCGAGTGGGCGCGCGTCTTGCGCGAACGTCGGCGCGCCGAGTGGCCGGTCCTGGACCTGACCGCGTCTAATCCGACGCGCTGTGGCTTCACCTACAACGCGGCTGCGCTGCTGGGTCCTCTGGCCGGACCGGAAGCGCTCGACTACGATCCCGACCCGCGGGGCATGCTGCGGGCTCGGCATGCGGTCGCGCGATACTACGGCGAGCACGCCGCGAGCCAGGTGAAGACAATGACGTTCCGCCGGAGCAGGTTTTCCTGACCACCGGGACCAGCGAGGCATACAGCTTTCTGTTCCGGGTGCTGTGCAACCCCGGCGACGAAGTCCTCGTTGCCGAACCGAGCTATCCGCTCTTCGATTTTCTGGCTGTGATCGACGATGTGCGACTCCGGACATATCCGCTTTTCTACGACCATGGCTGGCATCTTGATCCGCATGCATTGCGTGAGCGCATCACGCCGCGCACGCGGGCAGTGCTGGTGGTCAATCCGAACAACCCGACAGGGCACTTTACAAAAGCGGCCGAGCGGCAGGAGTTGGAAGCGATGTGCGTAGAGCACGGGCTGGCGCTGATCGTGGACGAAGTCTTTCTGGATTACCCGCTGACGCATAAGCAGCCGGGCGAAGCACCATGCAGTACGAGCAGCTTTGCGCATGGGCCGCACCCGGCGCTCACGTTTGTGCTGAGCGGCATCAGCAAAGTGGCAGCCCTGCCGCAGATGAAGGCTGCATGGCTGTTATGCCTGGGGCCGCAACCCGCGCTCGGCGAAGCGATGAGCCGGTTGGAGATCATCGCAGATACCTTCCTCTCCATGAACGCGCCGGTCCAATGCGCGATTCCCACATGGCTGACGCAGCGAAGGGGCATCCAGCAGCAAATCCGCGAGCGGGTGGAAGGAAACCTGCTCCTGCTCGATCGGCTGCTCGCGGAGCAGTCCGCGGTGACCCGGCTGGTCATCGAAGGCGGTTGGTATACAGTGCTGCGGATTCCGGCGCTGCAGCCGGATGAGCTTACCGCGGTCGAGTTGCTGCAGGGGGAAGGGGTCGCGGTGCATCCGGGGGCGTTCTTCGGCTTTCCCGCAGCGGGCTGGCTGGTGATCAGTCTGCTGGGATCACGGGAGGAGTTCGGAGAAGGCGCGCGCAGGCTGGTTGCGTCACTAGGGAGCTGAATTCAATCGGTTGCGCAACATTCGCCGGCGCGCCACTGGGTGGATTACGGGCGGTAATCCGGCTGAAGAAACGGGTTGAGCTCACGTTCCTGTCCGATGGTGGTGGCAGCACCATGGCCTGGAATGACGTGCGTCTCATCCGGCAGCTCAAGCAGGCGATGGTGCAGGGAACGCAGGATGGCGCGCATGTCGCCGCCGGGCAGGTCCGTGCGCCCGATCGTGCCGGCAAAAAGCGTATCGCCGGCCAGCAGCAGCGCATGGTTCGGCAGGTGGAGACAGATGCTGCCCGGCGTGTGCCCAGGGGTATGGAGGACGTGGGCGGGAAGTGTCGGGAGTCCGACAATGGTACCGTCGTCTGCACTTCCGTCGAGCGCCACCGTTTCTGGGGGCGCAATGCCCAGCCAGCCCGCCTGGATATCCATGGCGGCAAGCAAGGGCAGGTCATGCTGATTCAGGAAGACGGGCGCACCAGTGTGGGCCTTGAGTTTGGCCGCGCCTCCGACATGATCGATGTGCGCATGCGTGACCACAATCTGCTTGAGCACGAGATTTCGCCGGGCAAGACGGTCGAGAATGCTCTGCACGTTATCGCCTGGGTCCACCACGATAGCTTCACCGGTAACCGAATCGCCAAGTATCGTGCAATTGCAGCGCAAGGGGCCGACGGGAAAGGTTTCAACGACGATCGGTGGCATGGGATGGTGGAAGGACTGCCGAAACAGAACCACAGACAGCACCTTGGTACCCATGCTACAACGCTGGCCGTAAGTGTGCTCGATGCGAGGTTTGGATGCGGGCTGAAACGCGAATCGCCTGTCTTTTCGCGGCCTTATCTTTGCCCGCGGCCCGCTTTCCCACTGGATTCCCACACAATCCGCTTGAGGTCACATGTCCTCCGTAACTCTCGACGTTACGTTGGGGTTACTAAATGGGAGCGGCGGAAACACAGCCGTCTGTGTCATAAACAATGCACTCACCCGCTGCCCGGCTATTCGGTCTACTGGCCTGGGCGCCGCACTGGGAACAGCGACAAAAGGAGCAGGCTTGCCCAACCGGGAGCAAGGAGCGGTACGGGTATCCGAGCAGCACTACGGCGCCGCTCCGGTCGAGCCGAGGCCGGAATCAACGGTCGCAGAGTTGTTTGTGCATGCGGCAGTACGCTGCCCGGATGGCACCGCGCTCCTTGGAAGCGAAGGCGTCCTTTGTTATGGTGATTTACTGCTGCGGGCACAGAACGTGGCCGTGCGGCTCAACCGGTTGGGCATCCGTCCGGGAGACGTGGTGGGTATCGTCGAGCGCCGCTCGTTTCAGACGATTGCCGGTGTGCTCGGCATCCTGCTGGCCGGAGCCGCTTATATGCCATTTGGGATGGCTGAGAGTGCGCGCCTTTCATCCGCATGCGCGCAAACAGAACTACTTGCGCAGCTTGAAAATCACAGGGTCACGACGATGCTGGTGGACGGCGCAGCCGATGCACATTCCGCGGTTTTCAGACCAGGGGCGTTCCGCTGGGTGGAGTTGGCGGAGATTGAACGTGAAAAAATGCCGCTCCATGCCGAAAGCGCATTGCCGGAGGTCGACGCGGAAAGCCCAACCGCGCTGGTGGAGAATGGCGACGACGGCCGTAGTGCGATGAGCCATCGCGTGATTGCACACCTGGTCTCCTCGCCACAGCTTTTCGCGCTGCGTGGAGCACAAACCCTGCTGCTGGCAACGCCTATGGCAGACCAAAGGCATGCCATGGAATTATGGGGTGCGCTGCTGGGCGGGTCCACTCTTGCGCTTGCTCCCGATGGCCCGGTCGCGCCGCAAGCGTTACCGCAACTCCTGCGCGAGTACCGGGTCAGCTCGCTGATGCTTTCTTCGACGGCATTCATCTCCACTGCGGCGCTTGCACCGGAGGCGTTCAGCGGACTGCATCAATTGGCTCTTTATGGAAAGCCCTCGGCGGATGAACAAATCATGGCCGAGCCACTCGACATGGTTCTTGCTTCTTCTCCACAGCTCCGGGCTCTCTATAGCCGCTGGGCTACGGACAGTGGCAGTTACATACATGTGGAGGCATCCCGGCAGCGCCCTGGGCTGGATCATACGGCGGCATTGCCAGAGCAGCCGCAAGCACCCCCGGACATGCCGGTGCTGGAGAAGGAGATATCCACAACGCTCCCGAACGAAGCTGAAATGCAGGAAAGAGATGACAAGGTCGAACAGCTTGAGATGCTGCTGCGCGCGCACCCACTGGTGGAACAATGCGCGGTGGTGCCGCGCTGTCAGCCAGGCGTCCCGGTCTGCGCCTTTGTCGTGCTTTCCACTGCGGAGCACGCGGGCGAAGTCTCCGGACTTCCGGCTTCCGCGCGTGCGCGGGTCGCCGCAGAACAGCTTTGGGCCTACCTGCGGGAGCAGTTGCCGGCAGAAGCGCCCTTAGCCAGGATCGTTGTGCGTCCGGAACTGCCGCTCGATGCAGAAGGACAGCCGGACGGGGCACAGCTCGAGGCCGAAGCGCGGAACGAGCTGCGGGAGCGGCGCGGGCCGGGGCGCGTGGACCGCAGCACCTACCTTGCCTATGCCCAGCAGGTACAAGCCATTTGGGCCGAGCTGCTGCATCGCAACGATATCAACCTCGATGACGATTTCTATACAGCCGGCGGGAGCGAAATCGACATGATCCGGCTCCACGCAGAGATGAACCGGCGTTTTCCAGGCGCGATCACGATGGCCGATCTCCCGGTCTTGCGCACAGTGCGCACCTTGATGAATCATCTGCTGGGCAAGGTGGCACGCGACCGCATGGCAGCGCTCGAAGGGCGCAGGGCTTCATGAGGAACCAAAGAAGGCAGGGGAGAATGCTCAAACAATGGCATTGGCTATTGCGGCAGCTTTGACGGTATGCAGAACGGCCCGTCAACGCCCGAACAGTCTGCTGAAGAGCCCTGGCTTGCGTCCCGTAGGCTGCGCATCGCTTCTCGCAGAACCGTCCAGTCCCACGGGTTCCGGCTGGGCCGGTAACGGCTCGCCATAGAACACGGCGTGGGGATTGCTGACGCAAAGGCGCTCAGCCGTGGCCTCACCGTACCGCTCGGCAACGAGATCGTAAGCCATGCTCATGTGGGGTGGCCGTGAGCCCGTGTTGTGGGCGTCCGTTGCCAGAAAGTGGACCCAGTTGCGATCCAGCAGCCAATAGGCAACGCGTTGCGCCAAAGGGCCGAAGCGGCCGGTGAGCGAGGATGCAGTGACCTGGACCAGCGCGCCGGTGCGAAGCCACTCCGCCATGCGCTCCGGCTGCCGGGCGAGGATGGGATTGCGCTCCGGATGCGTGATGATGGGCGCCATGCCGGCTAGCGCCAGTTCATAAAATGTCCGCGCTGTATTCGGGGCGATGACGCTGTCGGCGAACTCTACCAGCAAATAACGGTGGCCATTGATGGTGTACTTGTCCGGGTAGCGCTGCGCGTCCTCCACGTTTTCGTACATCAGGTGAAAGTCGCAGCCCAAACCGAGAGTTAACCGGTCATCGAAGCGGGCGCGCACCTGGTCCTGCAGCGCGGCAAAGCGCTCGGCGTTTATCGCGGGATCGAAGCGGAAGTGATGGCTGGCGTGCGGAGTGCAGACCACGTGCGTAATGCCGTCGGCGAGCGCGGCTTCGACCATAGCCAGCGAGGTGTCGAGGTCGCGGGCGCCGTCATCGAGACCCGGAAGCAGATGGTGATGAATATCGATCATGAACGACTACCGGACCGCAAGCGCGGCGACCATGGACTGGAAGATGGCAAAGCCGTCAGCGGAACCAAGGAGCAGTTCGCTGGAGCGGTCTGGGTGCGGCATCATGCCGAGGACGTTCTTGCCCTCATTGAGAATGCCGGCTATGTTCCCGAGTGAACCGTTAGGGTTGGCTTCCGGCGTGACGTCGCCCTCTGGCGTGCAGTAGCGAAAGGCGATGCGGCTGCTTTGCTCGAGTTCGGCGAGAACATCCGGCCCGCAAAAGTAATTGCCTTCCATGTGACCGATCGGGATCTGCAACACCTGACCCGTGTGGAGCGCGTTGGTGAAGAGTGTATCGGCATTCTCGGTGCGAAGGTGGACCTGGCGGCAGATGTACTTCAGCCCAGCGTTGCGCATCAGCGCCCCGGGCAAAAGTCCGGACTCGCACAGGATTTGGAAGCCGTTACAGATGCCGAGGACCGGGCCGCCCTGCGCGGCAAAACGCTTGACCGCCTGCATCACCGGTGCGAAGTGCGCAATGGCGCCGGTGCGAAGATAGTCGCCATAGGCGAAGCCGCCGGGTATCAGAATCGCGTCGCAGCCTTCCAGGTTTTCGGTCTCATGCCACAAAAATGTGACGGGCTGGTGCGCAATGGCCGCGACGACATGGTAGGTGTCGTGATCGCAATTTGATCCGGGGAAGACGAGGACGCCGAATTTCATTGTTATAGGGTAGCAGGGGCCGGGAGTACACCCGATCTAAAATGGAAGCCATGGCCGCGCTGGATTTAGACCCGCTGAAGAACGCAGTAAACCGGCTGCGGGAAGCAATGGAACTCTTCGAGCGCGAACCATCCGACTACCTTCGCGATTCGGTGATAAAGCGATTCGAATTTACCTATGAACTGAGCGTCCGCCTGTTGAAGCGTGCGCTCGAGATTGCTTCCTTGAATTCTGACGAGATAGATCAGATGTCGTTCCCGCAGCTCATTCGCACTGCAGATGAACAAGGCTTCGTTCTCTCAGGCTGGCCCCGGTGGAGCGAGTTTCGAAAGGCGCGGAACAGAAGTGCGCACGCCTATAATGAGCAACTGGCGCTGGATGTGCTCGCTGAAGTTCCTGCTTTCGAGCGAGAAGCTGAATTTCTCTATCACAAGCTGATGGAACGTCGGCGGCACCTCGATGTCTGAAATGATTTCCGCGTTGAAGCTCACGAGCGCAGAGTTGGAGATGGTAGCGCAGGTGCTTGCCGCAGTAATTCCCGAGCGCGAAGTGTGGGCCTTTGGCTCGCGCGTGCATGGCAGGCGGTTAAAGCGGATGTCGGATCTGGACCTGGCCGTGATTGGAAGTGCACCGCTGGGCTGGAGGCAATCGGCAGTTTTGGCGGAAGCTTTCGACGCATCCCTGCTGCCCTTCAAGGTAGACATCGCCGACTGGGCGAATACCAGCGAGCACTTTCGTGAGATCATCCGCGCTGAGCACGTGGTGTTACAACGCGCGCATGAGCCATCCAATCAGTCGAGCAGTGCAGAAGAGCAGCATGGAACCAGCCAGATCTGAGATCGAACAGCAGCCGCGCACCGTCGACGGAGCGCCGCTGCAGCAGCGCACGGCGGGTGACCACCTCCGCACCGCCGGAGGCGCACTCATCAAGTGGTGGCAGGCGACCTCGATTGAGGCGCTGTGTGTGGCAGTGCTGTGGCTCATCGGCCTGGAACTGCTTCATGTGCCACTGGCGCCGGCGTGGGCGCTCATCGCCGGGTTGATGGCGTTTGTACCGAACTTCGGCGGTGTCATCTCGCTGCTGGGACCCACCTTCAGCATTCTCTTCAGCGGGCATGATGAAGAACGCCTGGTTTGGCTGCTGTGCGTGTACGCGTGCATCGTGGTGGTCGACCAACTGCTGATCCAGCCGGCGCTGATGAAGCGCGTCACGCGCGTGCCCATCTGGGCATCCATCCTGGCGCCGATCGTGCTCGGCATCGCGATTCCATTCTGGGGCGTGCTGCTGGCGCCACCGCTGCTGGCCGTCATCTACGCCTTTCACCGCTCGAGGCAGCGGTAACCGCCTATGACATAAAAGTCCGGCCACCCGCACGGCATGGGCCCAATCACACTGGTTCAGATGAATTCCCGCACCCACACCAACCGAGAGCCGTGTCGGCGGAACAGGCGCTCGGGCACATGCTATACTCTGGTGTTTCGAGCAGGTGGATTGCCGCGCAACGACCGCTCGCCAACGATTCTGTCCACATATCCAAAAACAGCCGAGGTCCGTATGTCAGGCCATTCCAAGTGGGCCACCATCAAGCACAAGAAGGGCGCGCTTGACGCGAAGCGCGGCAAGATTTTTACCCGCCTGATCAAGGAAATCGCCATGGCGGCGCGCGGCGGCGGCGACCCGGACGGCAACCCGCGGCTGCGCACGGCCATCCTCGCTGCCAAAGCGGAAAACATGCCGCAGGATAATATCAAACGCGCCATCCAGCGCGGCACCGGCGAGCTGCCCGGCGCGCTCTATGAAGAGATCACCTTCGAGGGTTATGGCCCCGGCGGCGTTGCGCTGATCGTCGAGACAACGACAGACAATCGCAACCGCACGGTAAGCGAGGTGCGGCACGCATTTGCAAAGAATGGCGGCAACCTCGGCGAGCCGAATTCTGTGCGCTTCATGTTTTCGAAAAAAGGTCTGATTGCTGTACCCAAGGAGAACGCCGACGAGGAGAAGCTGATGAACCTCGTGCTCGAGAACGGTGGCGACGACCTGAACGATGAGGGCGAAATGTGGGAAATCCTGACCGACCCCGCGGCTTATGAGCTCGTGCTGGCTGCCATCAAGGGAGCTCGCATCGAGCCTGCGGTGGCGGAGATCACGATGATCGCCAGCACCTACACCAAACTTGAAGGCGCCACAGCAAATCAGATGGTCCGGCTGATTGATGTCCTTGAAGACCACGATGACGTCCAGAACGTGTACTCGAATTTTGAAATGGACGCCAAGCAGATGGAAGAGGTCGCTGGTTAACGAGCCGATAACGAAAGGAAGGCCGCCGTGTTCGAAACGGCGGCCTTTCTTCTGCAACATAGCGTCCCGCGCTGTGTGGCTCTGAAGTCGGGCAATTGATCGCGCATCAGACAAGGAAGATATGACCATTCAATTCCGACGCGTCGCTCGCGCCCGCTACGCATCTTTTGTATCTGGTTTGACCATAGTGGGAGCGGCGATGATTTCGATTGCGGCCGGGAGAACAGCGTGGGCTCAGCAGAACGCGCCCGCTACGGCTTCCTCCTCAGCCCAGATGCAGCCCGCTGGGGCGACGCTGGCGCTTTCTCCCGTGCGCGAAGCCATGACGCACGACCCATGGGAATGGGGCCCGTTTTTCAATGGAGGCTTCGGGATAGGGGGCGATCGCAGCAGCTACCATTTCCTGAGTGCGGGCGTGCATGTGGGCAAGGTGCTGTCCGATCCGGTCGGCCCCAAGCTGATGCGCGGCCAGTTCGAATATGCGGCGGAGGTGATGCCGTGGTGGCAAGGGTACGCACCGCCGTTCCAGCGCTACACGGTGACTGAAACGAGCGCGGACAGCTTTGCGGTGACTGGACCATACCGTACTGGAGGCGCTTACAACGGAGCCAGCATTACCCCGATCATCCTGCGCTGGAACCTGACTGGCGGCCGGCGTGTTTTGCCGTTCGTCCAGGGCGCCGGCGGGCTGGTGTGGACCAACCATAAATTTCCGCCTGTCGGACCCTACCAACCACCCGGGCACCAGGCGACCAGCGTATGGAATTTCACGCCGCAGTTCGGGGTGGGCCTGCACTATTTTCTCAAGCCCAACCGTTCCATCACCTTTGGCGCAAACGCGGTACATATATCCAATGCCAGCCTGGGCGATGCCAACCCCGGCGTGAATGCAAGCGTACAGTTCCTGATTGGGTATACATGGTGGAAGTAGCGAGGCTGCAGCGGACGCCATGAACGACGCAGTGATCGAGTGCGTTCCAAATTTTTCAGAGGGCGTGGACCGCAGCAAGGTATTGGCAATTGTCAGTGCCATGCACATTCCGGGAGTGTTGTTGCTGGACTGGTCGCAGGACCCAGATCATAACCGCGCCGTAATTACCATTGCAGGGCCACCGCGGGCAGTAATCGAAGCCGCGGTATGCGCTGCGGGCAAAGCGGCGGAACTCATTGACCTGACGGCGCAGAGCGGCGTGCATCCCCGCATCGGCGCCGCGGATGTGATTCCATTCGTGCCTATCCGTGGCGTCTCGCTGGAACAGTGCGCCATGTTTGCGCGTGAAGCGGGCGCGGAAATCTGGCGGCGGTACGGAGTGCCCGTGTACTTCTATGAAGCCGCCGCAGCGCGCCCTGATCGCGCCAAACTCGAGGATGTGCGGCGTGGCCAGTTTCAGGGGCTGCGGGAAGCGGTCCAACGAGAGCCAGCGAGGCGTCCTGATGTGGGCGGGCCGGAGTTACATCCGACTGCGGGGGCAGCGGCCGTGGGCGCCCGAAAATTCCTGATTGCCTGGAACGTTTTCATCGACCGTCCGGATATCGCTCTGGCGCGGGCCCTGGCACGCGAAATCCGGGATTCGGCAGGGGGGTTCAAGGGAGTGAAAGCCCTGGGCGCGCTGGTGCGCGGCAGGGCACAAGTCTCAATGAACATCACGGATTTCCGGCTCAGTCCTCCTGGGGAAGTGCATGCGGGGCTGGAGCGATTGGCCCGTCAGCGCGGCGCCCGTGTGGTCGAAGGAGAGCTGATCGGCCTGGTTCCGGAAGCTGCGCTTGAGCACGGAGACAGCTGGGCGCGTCATTTACATGGCTTTACACGGGAAACAAAGGTACTGGAAGAGCGATTGCGTGCGCCGTTGGAGTGGCCGTAGACGGCAAATCGGCGTACCCGCTGCATCCGCAACCCACATATACCCCGGAAGTGAAATACCGCCTGCAGCCCGGGGGCGATAAAATGGAGAAGACGCTCCACAACCAGCGAACCGCTGCAGTGTTCTTTGTGGTGTGGAGCAGAGCGTGTCCGTCGGGCAGCTCGGAAGGACTTAAGGATGGAAATGAAGTTTGCAAAGGCGTTCGCACGCGCCGCAGTTGTCGGAGCGATCTGCTTTGGGGCAGCGCTGCCCGGTGCGCACGCTGCACAATTGAGCGGCGATGCTCGTGCGGCGATTCCGCGCGAAGTGCAGCAGTTGATTGCCGTAGACTACCGCGCTATGCAGAACTCGCCGGCAGCCATGCAGTTGAAGGCGCGCGTGATGCCGCCCGAGTTGAAGAGCCTGGAGCAGGCGCTGCGCTCTTCGGGCTTCAACGAAAATAATGATGTGGACCAGTTGGCCTTTGCCTCCTACCGCGTGAAAAGCGGCAGCGAGATGACGCGCATTCTTGGGCTGGCGCAGGGCCAATTCCCGTTGGACGACATCATGGCCAACTTCAAGAAGAAGAAGATCAAGCCGACACTGCTGCGCACCAACAAGATCTACCCCATGGGCGCGTCCGGGATGCAGGTAGTTTTCCTGAACCCGACCACGATGGTCTTCGGCGAGAGCGACTCGTTGAAATCGGCGCTCGATGCTCGCGACGGGCTGGCGCCGAACTTCCTCAACAACACCGCAATGACAGACATGATGCAATCCGTGCAGAACGAGGCCATCTGGAGCATTCTGGACCAGAAGGGAACACAGACCATGATGCGTTCACTGCTGGGCGACGCCTCCGGTATGACCGACTACGAAACTATCAAGAAGCGCCTGCTGAGCTCCTGGTACACCATGGACTTCCAGAACGGCGTGAAATTCAACCTGGACGTGCTGACGCCGGATACCTTTTCAGCCGCAACTATGGCTTCGCTGTTAAACGCGGCGGCGCTTTACAAGAAGATGAGCGGCACCCCGGTGGAGAAGCAGGCGATTGACGCCACCAAGATCGATTCAAGCCAGGGCAAGCTGGAGGTGAGCTTCTCTTCTTCCGACAGCCAGTTCGCCAGTTTGCTGCAGTCGAATCTGTTCCAGAGCGTGGTGAGATAGTCCCAGGCTTAGGAAACAAGCTCGATAGACGATATGAATGAAAGGCCCGCACGGATTCCGTGCGGGCCTCGTTTGTTTGAGTCGCAGCACACAGTGCCCACTATTTACATGGCGGGCTGCAAAGGTACGCGGATAAGGCTTAATGCGTGCGTTCTGTATCCGCCTGGAAGACAATGCTCTCGTCCTGGCCGATGGAGATCACCAGATCCTTGTGCTCGCTCTCTTGAGCCGTCGGGCCAGTGGCCGTATGCGACTTGCCGGTTTGGTCGGTGAAAGTGATCTTGATAGGGCCGGAGCCAATGATCTTCGGTTGATACAGATAGCTCGCACCACTCGGTAGCACATCCTTGCCAAAGCTCGCGTTGGGGTAATCCACTTCGAGTTGCCGGATGTCCGGCCCCTCGTTGCGCACCGTGACCACCATGCGGTCGCTTAGCGGCGCACCGCGATACGGCTTGGCGTGACAGCCTGCCACGGCGATGCACGCCAGGGCCGCGAACACCGAATCGAAGATGCGAATGCGTCCAGGTAGCGGGAGCTTGGGCGAGATGAGCTTCATAGAATTGTCTTTCGCTGCAGGATCCGCGCAGTGAGAACGACGCCTGTCTGGTTGTTGTGAAGCTTGAGCGGAAAGGCGAGCACGTTCCAAACCCACTCTTCACCCTTGCGGGGCAGGTTCAGTAAGCCGCGATAGGTGCGGTCGATATAGGTTTCGCGCTCCATGGCGACGGTGCGAAGGATTTCGCGCCAGTCTGGAGCGAGTTCCGGCATTTCGACGAACATGTTCTTGCCAGGGAACCAGTCGCGCGGTTGTTCCAGCAGGCGCGCACAGGTTTCGTTCACGTACTGCCAGTTGCCGGCGCCGTCGAGGATTTCGAGCACGACATCATCGCCCATCGCCATGCTGATGCGCGAATAGAAAAAATCTCTCGCATTGACCACGACAGGCCGTCCGCGGCGCTTGGCTTCAAAGGAGCGCAGCGCAGTGACCAGGTCATCCACCGAGCTATAGCCCTTCAGCAGGTGCATGTCCTCCACTCCGCCGAAACGGTGTTCCAGCGTAGCGGAAAGAATGATGATGGGCACTTCCGGCCGGCGCTCGCGCAGTTCCGAAGCTACTTCTGTGCCGAATTGTCCGGCGCCGAGATGGTAATCCAGAACCGCGATGTCGATCTGGTCGAGCAACTTTTCCGCTTCCTCGATAGACGAAGCAGTTTCGGTCAGGTATCCGTGTTTACGCAGAATCGTAGACCGGAGCAGAAGGTTCTCCGGGTGGTCGTCTAGCAGCAGGACGCGGATGGGTGGCTCAGCAGTGGCGACAGCAGCGCCGTCCTGGTCTTCGGGGGTAGTACCTTCCATGTCCGTCATGAAATCCTTACGATGCGGAATGATGGCCTTGGGCCGCTCCGGTTTTCACCGGGAGTTGTCGAGATTCGTAGAAGCAGGCTCCCTATCTGCAGCACGCGCGGAACGCTGTAGCTGCCTGAGTAATTCCGGGAGCCGAAGAAAGACGGAAGAAGCCCGCAGCCACTGGCGATTGTCGATCGCCGGATAGCCGCTGACCACCTTGCCTGCAGGAACGTCGTTGGGAATTCCAGACTGCGCCGTGGCGACAGCGCCATCGCCAATGGTGCAGTGCCCGGCAACGCCGACCTGCCCGGCCAGCACTACGTTCTTGCCGATACGCGTGGAGCCGGCGAGACCCACCTGGGCGCACAACAGGGTATTCTCGCCTACGCGGGACCCATGCCCCACCTGGACCAGATTATCGATCTTCGCGCCGCTGGCGATTTCTGTCGTCCCAATGCTCGCGCGGTCGATGCAACTGTTGGATTGGATCTCAACGTGATCACCAACGACCACGGGGCCGGATTGCGGGATCTTGTGCCAGCCGCCGTCGTCGCGTTTGGCGAAACCGAAGCCATCCCCGCCCACCACGACGCCATTCCCCAGGATGACATGGTGGCCAATACGGCAGCCTTCGCGGACTACGGCATGGGCGTGCGCTAGAAAGTGATCTCCGATCAGAACATTCGGGTAGATCACGACGTGAGAAAGCAGAACAGCGCCTTGGCTTATGTGAACTCCTGCTTCGACCACGACATAAGCGCCGACATGGGCATCGTGCGCGACCTGCGCCGAGGGGTCGATGATCGCTGTCGGATGGATGCCGGGCGGGTATACCGGAGGAGAATGGAAGAGCTCGATGGCTCGCGCGAAGGCAAGGTAAGGGTTGGCGATACGCAAGGTGGGTGCTGCGATCTCGGGAAAAGCCTCGGCCACCAGCACGGCGCCGGCTTGTGTGGTGCGGGCAGCCGTGGTGTACTTCGGGTTCGCTACGAAAGCAAGTTCGCCGGGGCCTGCCTCTTCGATACCGGCGACCCCCGAGATGACTTTTTCGCCTGGACCATGGAGGGTTGCGCCCAGGCGGGTTGCGAGCTCACGAAGCTGCATAGCGCGATTGTAAAACAGCAGGTCAACCCGGTCGCGGGCTCCTTATGAGGGTGGGAAGAGGTCGTCCTGCAGCTCCGGGTAGATAAGGGCTGGGCTTTGAGACTTGCGGCGTAGCGGCACGCCGATGACGGCGACAGCTTCGAGTTGCGTAATACTTGTTCGCGGAAGAAAGAGGCGTTGGGTGTTGGAGCGGATGTCAGGCGGAGTCAGAAAGAGACCCGCAGGTCCGAGCAGTGACGCATCGTTGGCGGCCAGGCCCTCCAACCCATCCCCGTCGCGTAGCACCAGGCGGATCCATATACCGGCCATGCGCGGACGGGAAGGAAAAGTCTTGCGCAACAGGCGCTCCGGGTTGAGCGGCTCGCCGGAGTCGAATTGGCGCACAAAGCAGATCCATTTGGTGGAGGCAAGCGGTATGGAAGTGGCATTGCCCGCGAGATCCAGCAACGTGACGCACTCCGTGCCGGCAAAGCCATCCAGCGGCAGGTAGCCGGCAAGCGGCTCACCGGAGAAGGAGCGCACAATCGCTTTTTTCAGGCTGGAGGCCATTCGCAGCCTCGGAGAAACAGCCTCCGCCGGAGTGGGCCGGATTGGCGCCGCTGAGGAATGCAGCGTAAAGTGTGCAACGTGGTAGCCAACGGCCTTGCCGTATGGTAAGTTAATCCTTTGCGTTCCATACTTCATTCACCCTAAGCTATTCATAAAGAGCAAGTTAGCCGCTGTTGGGGCTTTCAAAACGAGCACACAGGCACGGCATGCCCGATTATATCTATCTGCTAGAAAACCGCCTCTCTCCTTCACAACGGGCCGCCTTGACGTCGATCCGCGAAGCTGCCCGCGACGAGGGCATGACAGTCTTTCTGACCGGCGGCGCGGTGCGGGACCTGACCAGTGGTTCACCCGTACGAGACCTTGATGTATCGGTTCAAGGAAACGCTCTCAACCTGAAGAAAAAGTTACAGGAAACGGGCGCTAAGCTCTGGGGGGAGCATGCCCCGTCACAGACCCTATTTTTCCGCTTCCCCGGTAGCGTGCGGTTGGAGTTGTCCAGCACGCGACGCGAAGAATACCCAAAGCCAGGAAAGCCAGTATACGAGTGGGCATCCATCCACGAAGACCTGCGGCGGCGCGACTTCACGGTCAACGCCATGGCGCTCTCCTTAAACGAGGGTTCCTATGGCCTGTTGATGGATCCGACCAACGGAGTGGCGGATATCGATGCCCGAGTGCTGCGCCTGGTCAACAATTACGGTTTCCTGGAGGACCCCATCCGGATGCTTCGCGCAACCCGTTTCATGGCGCGTCTGGGATGGCAGATGGATGAGCGAACCCAGGCACGGTTTGAGAATGCACGGGCGGAAGGCGTCAGCTCGGCTATCTCTGCCTGGCACAAGGGTTACGAGCTCGAAGAGATTGGGCATGAAGAAAACCCGCTCGCCATTCTACGTGCGATGGACGAAGCCGGCTGGATTAAAGAGCTGTGTCCCGCCTGGACACCAGCTAAAGCCGATGAGCAGGGCTTGGAACAGATGCACGAGGTGCAAACGCGCCTGGAAATGCAGGGGATCCGCCCGGATACTTCGGCCGCGGCCATGGAGCTGCTTACGGCCAAGATGCAGCCGAAGGAGATCGACTCTTTGCGAAAGAGTTTTGTCCGGCCCGGCTTTGTCGATGAGTGGAAGCGCCTCGACACAGAAGCCGAAGAGTTTCAGAAGGAGCTTTCCTCGAAGGAAGCGAACACACCTTCGGGTACCTGGAAACTATTTATGCGCAGTAACCCGGAAGCGATCCTCTGGCTGGGGTTGACTGGCAAAGGAACTACTGTCCAGAATAAGTTCAAGAACTTCTTTAACGTTTGGCCGACCGCAAAGCAGAAAGTGCCAACGGCGCTGATGCAAACCCTGCGGATAACGCCCGAGCTCGACCGCTATCCGGAACTGCTGGAGGAACTCTTTTACCAGACAATCGATAACCGGCTCGAAACAGAAGAGCAGGTGCGGGCCTTTCTTGAGCCCTACTCCCCGCCAGCACCGCCGCCCCCAGTTACCGTGCGCCGCACGCGCGCATCGAAGAAAGGGACAAAACAATCAGCGGCAGTGGAGGCGGCGAGAGTGGCAGATGCTGGCGAAGATCTACATGAGGAAGAGATCGACGATGAAGCGATCGATGAACAGCGCGACGAACTCCTTGGCCGCAATAACCTCGGCCACGAGCGTATCGAGGAGATGGTGCAAGCGCCTGGGCAGGAAGAAGAGCGCTTGGAGGTAGCCCGCCGCGATACGCCCGCAGTGGGCAGAACGAGTCCGCCGGAAGATCTGGAGCCAGCCGCCAGTAAAACGGAGCCGGCCGCCGAGGCTGCGCCGTCCACCCCGTCCGCAAAGAAGGTTGTGCCGGAACGCAAAGCTCCTGCCAAGGATGTAGCCTCTCCGGTACAAGCTGCCGCGCGGCTTGCCGGCGTTAAGCCAGCAATGGCTGTCGTCACGAATGGAAGCCGCAAGCCCGCCAAGGATGCGCAAATGCAGGCAGCTCCGAAGGCCGGGAAGACTGCGGCCAAGGGAGGCACGCCGGCAAAGGGCGGAAAGGTTGCGATCAAGGCCGCCATCCAGCCTGCGAAAGGCAAACCCGCCGCCAAGGGCAGTCCTGCCGCAGGGCGAGGTGCTCCTGCCAAGAAGATCGCAGCTAAGAAAGCACCCGCCAGGAAGACTGGCCAGGTACACGGAAAGGCGCAGGGAAAAGTCGCGCCTGGAAAGCATGGCGGCAAAGCAGCCGTGGCGAAGAAGGCTTCAGGCAAACCAGCGAAAAAAGGGAAGCCAGCCGCCAGACATCGTTAGCGCTGTCGTCACAGGTGAAGAAGCGCGGACGCAGCGATGGTTGACGAGCGAACGACCTCCTGAGTGGATCCTTCGCTGCGCTCAGAACAGCGGCATCCGGGAGTAGGACAGCAATCCGGGAGTGAGCTGCGTCCTACACTCCTTACCCGTGGCGCAAAGGCATGATCGTCTTACGCCGCCCGTCTCCGTCGCGGGGCAGTCTGCTTGTGTTCAGCCAGGAGCTGCGACTCCCGGATCGGCTTCTCATGCAGCAGCAATTCTGTTGCCTTGAGACTCGGGTTGGCGTGGAACCACTCCTGCACCACATTCTCCTCAAGCAGGTTCAGCACTGCAAGCAGCGACATGCCTTGATGATGCGCCATCCACTCCCGCACCAGCTCCGGCTGTTTGAGCGAGGCCTGGTAATCCGCCGCTTCATAAAACCCGTATGCGCCGACCCACCCCATCTCTGCCATGCGATGCAGGTTTCGCAAGGCTTCCGCTTGATCGATGGCGAGCGCTAGGAAGGTCGAGTAGGGCGAGATGACCGGTCCGGCGGTTGCGTCCCACTTGAGCGCCACCGCCGGGATGCCGAAGGCCTGGTAATGGTAGTGCCCGGCGTCGTCTTTCTGCGCGTAGCCGCACTCTGAAACGCCCCATGGGATATTGCCGTGCTCCCGCGCAAAGGCGCGCTGCACTTCAACCACGTTGTCCAGCGTCCGCGTCACCAGCGTGTCCGGGTACGCGCGCATCCATAGTGCCGGCATCAGGTACTCGAACATGGTGCCGGTCCAGGAAATCAACACTGGTCGCCCATACGCCACGGTATGCGTGCGCCCCAGCTTGAACCAGCTCTGCTGTGTCGTGTCGCCCTTAGACACCGCGAAAAAGGTTGCAATGCGCGCTTCCGAGCATAGGAGGTCGTAGCAGGCTTTGTGCAGTTCTTTTTTTTCCACCTCGTAACCGATCGACAGCATTTGGCGTGAAGGCTCAATAAGGAATTGGAAATCCATGCTCTCGGCACAGCGCTCGGCTTCGTGGAGGACTGCCCGCACATTGCTGGCCAGCGTTGTGAGCATTTCCTGCGCGGCTGGCAAAAGCGTTCTCAACTTCTCGGCCAGGAATACCTCTGGCGAGTCGTGCTCGAGCGTTGGCCAGGCCCTCTGCAGCCGGTTGTCGACCTCGGCCGCAAACTCCGCAGCCCTGCTGAGCGGCACAGTGGCGCCCTCCTGCAGCAGGCTGCTAAGGCTCGTGATCTGCCGCAACGCAGCAAACTCCGGGTCAAGCCATGGGAGATAGCTATGCAGCAGGTCACAGACCGCATGGATGCGCCGATGGAGTTCAGCCGTCCACCAGTCGGGTTCCGGCGCGGTCTTGTTTGTGAGCGTCACGGAGTGAACCGACGCGAAGACCGGAGCGTGTGTCGCTCCGAGACACCACGCCAGCCACTCGTCCACCCCATACGTCATTGGCGGCGTAAGCCCGGCCAGCGGCGCTTTGATCGAATGGAGTAGAGACAGGTGTGTGCGGATGCCGCTGAACAGTTGCGGTCCGAGCAGTGGTTCGCGCAGCATAGCTTCAGCGCCTGAGCGCAAGGTCAGAAAAGAGGCGGCCAGGTTGCCGCTGTCCACCGAGGAGATGGTGATCGGCCGCAGCGGCGCCAAAGTACGCGTGTCATACCAGTTATAGATATGGCCGTTCAGCTTATCGAGCTTGCCGTACGTTGCCAGGCTGCTTTGTGTCAAAACCACGAACTCTGGCGCCGTGAGATAGCCGAAAGCATGCGCTGCTTGCCGCGCATTGAGCAGCAGCCCGAAATTTGTGGGCGACACGCGGGCTGCCTCGAAGAGCTCGGCCTCTTCCACATTGTCAGGAACAAGGTAGTTGTGCGCCTCACCCCCATACTCGTGGAAGAACCTCCACGTCCGTAGCGCCATCTGGCGCAGAAACGTATCCTGCTCTGCGGTCATATGGTCCCGCTGCTTACGCGGCGGCTTGTTCAGCCAGGCCGTGATGACATTCTCAAAACCCCACAAGAGCAGGATCGGCAACGCCACCAGGAAAGATTCCGGCCGCAGAAGCGCTACCAGTACACCGATCAGCAGAGCCACAAGTGGTGTTGCCTTCAGATAGCGGTCTACAGGCGTAACGCGCCCGGTGTTCGATTCTGCTTCTGCTGCCGTTTCCCACTCGAGCAGCCGCTGTCCGGTGATGAAGCGGCGCACCAGTGCCCGGATGATCGCGTCCAGCGTGAGCAGGGTCTGGTGAGGAAGAAACGCCAGGTTGAGCAGCGTAATGGAAAAGCTCTGCCCAAAGCCCACGAACGCTTCGCGCACCGCGCTTTTCTGCTCACTCGCAAAGGCCCGACCCAGACTGAAGGCCAGCGAGACCAGTGTGGGCACAAAGAGAAGAAATAACGTCACCAGCGTCCAGTACAGCGGGCCACCCGGCAACCCCAGCCAGCCCGCCACCAGCAACGACAGGGTCAACGGATCTACCAGCGACCGGCGCAGGTTATCGAAGATCTTCCATCGCGAGATGGTCGAGATAGGGTTCTTGACCAGTTTGCCGCTCTCGTCCGGCACCTTGCCGAAGAGCCACTGTGCGATCTGCCAATCGCCGCGGACCCAGCGATGCTGCCTTCGCCGGTACGCGCTGTAATGCGATGGGTAATCGTCGATGACTTCCACATCTGTCGCCAGGCCGGCGCGCGCATAGGCACCCTCGATCAGGTCGTGGCTGAGCAGGGAGTTGCGTGGGAATCGCCGGTCGAGGACGGCGTGAAGCGCTGCGACCTCGTAGATTCCCTTGCCGGTAAAGATACCTTCGCCGTATAGGTCCTGGTACACATCCGAGACCGCGCGGGTGTAGATATCGAAGCCCGTCTGCCCGGAGTAGAGCGCAGCCAGCCTGGAGCGCGAAGCGGAGTGCACGCTGACACCCACCCGAGGCTGTAATATGCCGTAGCCTTCCGTCACAATCCTCGATTTCGGATCGACTACGGCGCGGTTGAGCGGATGCGCCATGGCGCCCACCATGGCGTGAGCGGTGCCGCGTGGTAACTGCGTGTCGGAGTCCAGAGTGATCACGTAGGCCACGCGTTTCAACACCTCGACGTTGCCCGCCTTTACGGGAAAACTGTCATAAGCCTTTTCGAGTAGCTGGTTGAGATCGAGCAGTTTGCCGCGCTTGCGCTCCCAACCCATCCACACTCCCTGGCGGGCGTTGAAGATGCGGTGGCGGTGCAGAAGCAGAAATGCGCCACCGCCATGGTTGCTATATCGCTCGTTCAGGCTATTCACGATGCCGATAGCCAGTTCAACCAGTGGATCAGTGTCGTTGGTCCGCGGGCGCGTGACCGAGTCCGGCAGATCGGTCAACAGGGCGAAGTGAATGTTGGGATCCTGATTCGCCAGAAAGCGAACTTCGAGCTCCTCAAACAGTTCTCGCACCTGGCGCTCGTTGATCAGCAGGGTGGGAACGGCCACCAGCGTGGTGAACGCCGGCGGCAGGCCGTCGCTAAAGTCCATCTTGGGAAGTGCGTGTGCTTTGAACAGCGCCGTGACCGTGTTATTCACCAGATCGACCGCCCCTTGCATCGCCGGCACAAGCAGTAGAAGGAAGGCCAGTGTGAGTCCGCCGAAGATGGAGTAGTTCGGGATCAGCGGGAGCACAATAAATGCGATTAAAAGGATCGTAAGTACAAGAACGCCGCTGATGTAGAAATCGTCGGGCTCGCGACGGATTGCGAGGCGAATGCGGTCCACCAACGGCGGCCGGTAGCCGACCCGGGCGCTCAGCTCCGGAAACCCTTTATCGACGAGGTAATAACCGACGTGTGCGCGGCGCAGCGCGAGCCGCTTGGGCAGCGCGGCTTCTCGTGGCCGCTGTGCCAGGGCGAGAGCCGCCTGCGCGACTTCGAGTTCAGACCGTTCCGAACTGCGCGAAATGTCGGAAACGCGCTCCCGGTAGCGTTCGCGGCTTTCAAAGTCCATGGCCGGATAGGCGCCCGAGGGGTCCTGCCGCAACACCGCATCGAAGACCACCAGGTTCTCGATCATCCCGGCCCAGTCTGCATAGTTCGCATCGCGAATGCTGGCGAAGCGCTGCCGCAGCAGGGCGGCGCCTGCTGCGTTGTGGGTTTGTGGATCGGCTATAACGGAGCGTGCCTGCGTCAGTATCTCTTCCAGCAGCAGGAACTTTGTCATGGTAGGAAACGACCACAACTCCCGCAGCGTGAGCGGGTCAGTTTTCTGTGCCTCGTCCAGAAAGACGGTGACCGCGTCCGCCGACCAGGTCGAAGCTGTGGCCTGTAAATACGTATCAGCAACGGTTACGATACGCGGCTCATCCCCTTCGCGTACACGGACCACGCGCGGCAGCCTGGCAAGCCGCTTGCGCAGTGATGCAGTTTCATTCAGGACAGCTTCGAGCAGACGCGGGTTCTCGCGCAATTCCAGCAGCGGGTCCAGTGGCTCGCCCAGCTTGTACGTGGGCATTGGCCTGCGGTCGAGTTCCTCGTAGACCTGCTGAAATGCGCTCCGGGCCGCGACGATGCGGTTCCCAAAGAGGTCTTCGCGACCGGGCGTATGGGCCACGTCCCACGTGGGCGCCACGCTGGCGGCGTAGCGACGCAGCAGATTCACCGCGAACGGGTCGGGCGCCGTGTCGCGGGAAGCAGGAGGCGTCGCATCGAGCGGCGCAGGAGCCGAGGGGATGGCTTGGAGGTCGGGTGCCTGATCGCTCATCGGTAGCTCGCTGCCTGCATTTCAAACATTCCGGCGTAGCGCCCGCCCAGCGCCATGAGTTGCGTATGCGTGCCCTCTTCGACCAGGGCGCCGCCTTCGAGCACCACGATGCGATCGGCCATGCGGACTGTCGAGAAGCGGTGGGAGATCAGCAAGGCCATCTTTCCTTCCGTAAGCTCGGCAAAGCGCTCGAAGACTTCAAGCTCGCTCCGGGCGTCGAGCGCGGCTGTCGGTTCGTCCAGAATAAGTAACTGTGCGTCGCGCAAATATGCGCGCGCCAGGGCAACCCGTTGCCATTCGCCCCCGGAAAGCTCGACGCCTCCTTCAAAGCGCCGGCCGAGCATCTGATCATAGCCGCCGGCGAGCTTGGCTACCACGCTGGCGGCCAGGCTCTGCTCCGCCGCGTGCTCGATTTCGAACTGCGCGTGTTCCCGTTCCACCCGGCCCACGCCGATGTTTTCTCGCGCCGTCATCTCGTAGCGCATGAAGTCCTGAAAGATCACGCCCATCTCATGATGAAGATCGTCCAGGCTGTACTCGCGCAGGTCCACGCCGTCCAGCAGGATCTGTCCTTCGGTCGGATCATAAAGGCGAGTGATGAGTTTGACCACTGTGGTCTTGCCCTGGCCGTTCTCGCCGATGAGGGCAATGCGCTCGCCGGGGCGGAGTACGAAATTGAAATCCCGCAGAATGCGTCTCTTAGTTCCCGGATAGGTGAATGATACGTTGCGGAACTCGAAACCGCGCCGGATGGGGCGGGGCACCCGCAGCCCGTTCGGCTTGGAGACAACAGTGGGCTTCATCTCGAAAAACAGCAGAAGGTCCGTAAGAAAGAGCGCCTGGTCGGCGATGCCGGAGGCGGTAGAAAAGACTTGCTGCAGATTGGAGTTGGCCTGTTGAATGGACGCAGTCGCCAGGGTGAACGCGCCGATGTCATACGCGCCGTGGATGGCGCGCCAGATGACGTATGCGTACCCGCCGTAGTAGCCGGCTGTTCCCAGGAGGCTCAGCAATCCACCGGCAAGTAGTTTGCGCCGGGAAAGAGCCGTGTCTTCGACGTAAATCTGCCGTGCAAGTGCTTCAAAGCGCCCGGTAAAGAACTCGCTGAGATTGAAGAGCTTGAGCTCTTTTGCGCCTTCGCGGCTCCCCGCCACTTGCCGCAGATAGTCCATCTGACGCTTCGAGGGCGTTTGCCGGAAGTTCTTGGCGTAGCCGAGAAAAGCGAAATGCGTTTCCCCCAGGAAGGACGGGAGCACCCCCGCTGCGAGGAGAAAGACCAGCCATGGGGAGAAGGCGATGAGTTGGATGGAGAAGACGGCGGTGGTCACGACCTGTTGCAGCAACCGGCCCATGGACTGGATCATTCCTAGCCGGTCAGTGGCCTGTACGCGCGCGCGCTCCAGCCGGTCGTAGAAGACGGGGTCCTCGTAGGTCGTCAGATCCAGTTGCGCCGCCTGCCGCATCACGCGAATACTTACGTGTTCGGTGTAGCGGTTTGCCAGGAGTTGATCGAGAAAGTCGATGCCGCGCGACAACGCGCCGATGGCGACGGCGATGCCGATTTCCGCTACCCACCACCCACCAGAAGCCGGGCGGCACGGGCCTGCCACTCAGCGCAGCTTGCACGCCGTTGACAATGCGTGCGGCAATGCGGGCAAGGGCCAGCGGCAATGCCGCAACGATGATGCGGAGCAGGATGCTCCAGGTGACAACGGAGGGACCGGACTCCCAAAGAATACCGAGCACGGGCGGGATATTGCGCAGCGCGGTAACGCGCTCTCGCCACGCATTCGAGGTGGAGGCTGGCTGGCTGGCTTCCGTCATGGTGACAGGCAAGGCTGGTGGTCAAAACCTCAGAGGGGATTCGCCGATTGGGATGCAACTCTCCTGCCTATCGTTGGCTGCTGGCGATGGTGCGCAAAGCCAGGCGAACGACGTGCATCCGAAAGAACATGCAGTCAGGACAGCAAAAAGGGCTCATACCACTCTTAGGGCTTGCGTGCGGTGTGACGGTCTCCAGCATGTACTACAACCAGCCATTGCTGGTGGAGATGGGCAAAAGTTTTCATGTTGCGCCGACGCGGATGAGTCATGTTGCGGTGGCCACCCAGGTGGGCTATGCGGCAGGGTTGTTGTTGTTTGTGCCATTGGGCGATGTGGTGGAGCGCCGGGGGTTGATCCAGAAGATGGCGTGGGGGGTGGTGGCGGCGATGCTGCTGGCGGCGGTCGCGCCCTCGCCGTTGTGGCTGGTGCTGGCAAGTGTAGCGATCGGGATGACGGCGTCGGTGACGCACGTGATGCTGCCGATTGCGCCGGAGGTGGCGACCCCGGAGAACTCCGGCCGCGCGGTCGGCTCGGTGATGACCGGCTTGCTGTTGGGCATTCTGCTCAGCCGGACCTTTTCCGGATGGGTTGGGGAGTGGCTGAACTGGCGACTGGTCTTTGTGATTGCCGCGGCCTGCTGTGTGGCGCTGATCCTGGTGTTGCGGCGGAAGATGCCGGCGCTGCCGCCGAAAACGCCGGTTCCGTATGCGGCGGCGTTGCGCTCATTGTGGACGCTGGTGCGCACGCAGCCCTTGCTGCGGGAATCCGCAGTGATTGGGGCGCTGGTGTTTGCGGCCTTCAGCGCCTTCTGGACGATGCTGGTGTTTTTGCTTGAATCACCGCATTACCGGCTGGGGCCGGGGGCGGCGGGTACGTTTGGGGTGCTGGGGGCAATCGGCGCTTCGGTGGCCTCTATCGCGGGCAGGTTGTCGGACCGGCATGGATCGCGGTGGGTGATCTCGCTGGCATTGGCGGTACTGGTGGCCTCGTTTGCAATCACCTGGGTCTTCGGCTACCACCTTCTGGGGCTGATCGTGGGCGTGCTGGCCATGGACGCGGGCGCACAGGCGAACCAGGTGGGGAACCAGACGCGCATCTTTTCGCTCGCCCACCGGCCGGGGTCGGCCTTCGGCGCGCGGAGCCGGATCAATACGGTGTATATGACCGTGTATTTCACAGGTGGGGCGGTGGGGTCGTTGCTGTCAGCGTATGCGTGGGCGCGGTGGCAATGGCCGGGGGTGTGCGGGTTGGCGCTGGTGTTTCTGGGATTGGCCCTGTTGCGGCATGTTACCGGGGAGCGGGAGAAAAATCCCGGTGAGGGCATGCTGGGTTCCGAGGAGACCGCAATCCGGGAAGCGGCGGAAGCACTGTGAGCGGCACCCCACCCCCCTAGGACTTTTAGGCTAAAGTCCTCTCGTCATTGGACTTAGCTCGGGGGTCTCCGGCTAAATTCCTGCAAACAAGAGACTTAGACGCAAAGTCCTCTTACCAAAGAACTTAGCCGGACGATGAGGGTCTGGTAAATCCGCCTCTATTTCTATTGTGGCAGGTTGGGGGAATTAGTACGCCAAAGGTTTCGTTGAAAAGGTTCATCACCGCAACTCTGTGAAGGTGAATCGCCAACGATACGGTCGGCGCTTTCGCGCCGATCCCACCCTTTGCACTGGACTGTCATGGTTTGGGATGGTTTGGAAACGCCATGAATGTGCAAAGGATGGGGCACCCAGGTTTGTGACGGGACTTTAGAAGGTGTGGGTGCGGAGTTGGTGGCAGGCGCGTTCGAGGTCTGGTTGCTTTTTGGCGAAGCAGAAGCGGAGGATGTGTTCGCCGCGGCCTTTGCCGAAGAACGCGGAGCCGGCCACAGCGGCGACGCCGGTCCTGGCGAGCAGGGCACGAGCTTTTTCGCGGGCTGTCTCGCCGGGTATCGGGGTGGCGTCGGCGAGGACGTAATAAGCGCCGTCGGGGATAGAGGGAGTGAGGCCCGCGGCGGTGAGGGCGTCGCAGAGGAGGTCGCGTTTTTGGCGGTGGTCGGCGGCGAGTTCGGTGTAGAAGGAGTCGGGCAGCGATGCCAGACCGGCGGCGGCGCCGTACTGGGCGGGTGAGGGGCTGCACACGTAGGTAAGGTCGTGAAAGTAGCCGATGGCGGGAAGCCATTGCGGGTCTGCGGCGAGGTAGCCGATGCGCCAGCCGGTGATGCTGAAGGTTTTGGAGAAGCCGGAGATGGTGACGGTGCGCTCGGCCATGCCGGGCAGGGTGGCGGGGCTGATGTGCCCGGCGCCTGAGTACAGGAAGTACTCGTAGATCTCGTCGGTCAGGACGAAAAGGTCGTGTTCGATGGCGAGCGCGGAGATGCGTTCCAACTCGGCGCGGGTAAAGACCTTGCCGGAGGGATTGGAGGGCGTGTTAACGATGATGGCTCGGGTACGCGGGGTGATAGCGCGCCGGAGGTCGGCCGGATTTACGGCCCAGGTGCCGGTTTCCATGGGAACGAGGACCGGCTGAAGGCGGAGCGAAAGCAGGGTGTTGAGGTGGTAGCCGTAGAAGGGCTCGAAGAGGATGATCTCGTCGCCGGGATTGAAGAGGGCAAGGCAGGTGGCGTAGAGGGCGCCAGTGGCTCCGGAGGTGACGAGGACCTGGGACTGCGGGTCGGCGGTGAGGTGATTGTAGTGGGCGAGCTTGCGGCTGATGGCCTCGCGGAGGAGGGCGATGCCATCGAGCCGGGTATAGATGTTATGGCCGTCCTCGATGGCCCGGATAGCGCCTTGCTTGACTGCGGCGGGCAGTTCCGTATCACAGACGCCCTGGGCGAGGTTGACGCCGCCCACCCGATCACACTCAACGGTCATGGAGCGGATCTCGGACTGGGTAATCCTGGGGGCGATCTCGCTGAGGTGGAGGCGCGTGGTGAGGGAGGGCATGCGGGAAACGTTAGCACGGGTGCGGTGGGGGATGCGAGTTACGGATGGCACTGGCCCGGGCTGGCCGTTCAGGCGGAGACGCCTCCCCAGAGATTTAGGTGGTGGTCAGTTTGGGTTCGAGCGACCGTGGTAGTACCACCGTGTGGTTTCCACGACGACACCGGCCATTGCGTAGATTGTGGCATTTGCAATCAGGACGAAGTAGAAGCCCTGCGGCTGTTGGCGGGCCATCGCGATCGGGCAGGTTAGATAGACGAGAGCCCGCCCAAGGCCGCCTGTACCAAGCGGATTGGAAAGAGTCGCCGAGATATAGACTCTCCAGACGACGACAACGAATGCGCCCACAGTGGCCCAAATGGCGATTCGGCTTTTCATGCTGCCGCTCCTCTGCGTCCGGCTCCAATCATCCTCCCAACACCGCAATCCTGCTGAATGATGGACGCGGGGGGCAAATCTGAAACTCCACCACTACCGAGCTTCACCTTCCATTGCTTTACGGGAAGCAGGCTGGGTGTACAGGTCGTATGGTGACCAGAGTGCTTGGCCGGGGAAGCGGGAAGGCGCATCCTAGAAGGGCGATACGACGGGGGTAGCGTGGCTGCTTGACGTTGCTGCGCCGCCCGATCATCCACCAGGAGGATGTATGAAGAAGGTATGGCGGTCGATTGCTTTTGGAGCGGTGTTGGCTGTGGCGGGAACTGCGGTGCCCTCGTTGACGGCGATGCCGTTTGCGGGCGTGCAGGATCAGGGACGCGATCATGACCGCGATCACGATCAGGCACAGTATGCCAACAACCCCTATTACCAGATGGGAACTCGTGAGGGCTCCAAGGATCACGACAAGAACAAGCGCAAGAAGCATCACCACAAATACAAGAATGACCAAGACCGCCAGGCGTACGAACAAGGTTACGAGCAGTCGTGGCAAGGCCAGCACGGTTCTCACGACAACGACAGGCCTCATCCATAAAAGTAAAAATGGCGAAGGGTTAGAGATGGCCGAGATTCACGCTGACTGATATATCGGGTAGGAGAATGGGGAACGGACAAGGCAAAGGGCGCTTGATAGCGCCCTTTGTTTTGCTTAGGAGCAGGACGTTACTGAACGTCGCCGGCTTCCAGGTGGGATTCAAGGAAGTAGAGCTGTTCTTCGGCATCGACGATGAGTTGGTTGAAGAAGTCCGAGGTGGGCTCGTCACCCAGGTCACCGACCTTGTCCGAAGTTTCGCGCAGGTTCTGGCAGTAGTGGCCGAGAGCGTCGGCGAGAGCGCGCACGTGGTCCATGCCGGCAATGGTGTCAACCGGGTACTCGGGAATTTTGGAGACGCAGGCGGCCTGCCGGAGAGTGCCATTGGCAACACCGCCCAGCTGGGTGATGCGTTCGGCGATGGGGTCTACTTGCTTGCCGATGACTTTGGCGACTTGGTCGAAGACAAGGTGAAGCTGATAGAAGTTGTCGCCCTTCACATTCCAGTGCGCGAATTTGGCTTGGGAATGCATGTCCGAGGCTTCGGCAAGGCTTTCCTGCATGACTTGCGTGACCTGCTGTTTCACATTTTCGGGGAGTGCGACGCGGTTTTCATACATGCGGTCCACGATGTGGGTGGCGGGACCGGGGGCGCGGGAGGACTGCTGCTTTTTCTCAGTCTTGGGCATGATTCTGGTGTTCCTTCCTGTAGCTAGTGCTTGATGTGGGAAACGAACTGGAGAGGCGCGGCACTCCGGCCAGCGCTCTATGCAATGGGATGCACGCGGAGCAAGCGCACAGTTTCCTGAAACGAGCGAGAGCTGCTGCTCGTGTTGGCCGTATGGACAACGAGGAAAGAGATGGGCAACCAAGATATTGCCGCTTCGGTTGGAACAAGCGTACATCCAACCGAGTGAAACGACAGGAGCGCGCGGTTGTGCCTTTCGAACACAGGAGACCGCGGCTCAATTTCGGGATTGGGGAAGGTGTCATGGCAAAGGAACTGACATTTACACTGCCGGCGGAACTGCAGTCGGCATACGAGCAGGCGGTTGGGGAGTGGCAGCGCGAGGGCAAGGTAAAGCGGCTGTGGAGCCGGGATGCTTCGCTGTGGACCAACGAGGATGAGGGGCAATGGCTGGGGTGGCTGGACATTGTGGAGCGGCAGCAGAAGGACCTGGGAAGTTTTCGCAATCTGGCTGAGGAGATCAAGCGGGCAGGGTTCACCTCCGCGCTGCTGCTGGGGATGGGTGGGTCAAGCCTAGCGCCGGAGGTGCTGGCGGTGACGTTTGGGAAACAGGATGGGTCGCCGGTGTTGCACATCCTGGACTCGACGGACCCTGCGGAGATCCTGGACCGGCAGAAGGCGATCGATCTGACGAAGACGATCTTTATCGTTTCGAGCAAGTCGGGGAGCACGCTGGAGCCGAACATCCTGAAGCAGTACTTTTTCGACGAAGTGAAAAAGGCGGTGGGCGCGGAAGAGGCTGGAAAACGGTTCATCGCCATTACCGATCCTGGATCGAAGATGGAGCAGGTAGCGAAGGCGGACGGCTTCCGGCACATTTTCTATGGAGACAAGGCGATCGGCGGCCGGTATTCAGCGCTTTCGAATTTCGGGATTGTGCCGGCCGCGGTCATGGGGCTGGACGTTGCGCGGCTGCTGGACAATGCGCAGAAGGCCGTTGTGCAGGCGCAACAGGAAGATGTGCCGGGGAACCCGGGCGTGCAGCTGGGGCTGATTCTGGGTCTGGCGGAAAAGGCGAAGCGGGACAAGCTAACCTTCTTTACGTCGCCGGAGATTTACGACCTGGGCGCGTGGCTGGAGCAGTTGATCGCCGAATCTACGGGCAAGCAGCACAAGGGGATTACGCCGGTGGACCGCGAAACGATCGGGACGCCGGACGACTACAGCGACGACCGGGTGTTTGCGTATGTGCGGCTGGAGGGCGGCAACAACAGTGAGCTGGACACCAAGGTGGAGGCGCTGGAAGAGGCCGGGCAGGCCGTGGTGCGGCTGAGCCTGCCGGATACCTATGCGATTACCGGGCAGATGTTTCTGTGGGAGATGGCGACGGCGGTGGCCGGGTCGGTGATGGGAATCAACACCTTTAACCAGCCGGATGTGGAAGCCAGCAAGATCGCGACGCGCGAACTGACCGATGAGTACGAGAAGACCGGGAAACTGAAGACGCGCGAGCCGATTTTTACCACCGAGGACGGGGCCATCAAGCTTTATGCCGATGAGGTGTATACGCCGATGCTGATGAAGGCTGCGGGTGGAAAGCCGACATTGGAGAGCTTGATCAAGGCGCATCTGGACTGGATCAAGCCGCACGATTACTTCGCGACGCTGGCGTATATCAACATGACAGACGCGCATGAGGAGGCGATCCAGGGATACCGGCTGAAGGTGCGGGATGCCAAAAAGGTGGCGACGTGCCTGGGCTTTGGACCGCGGTTCCAGCACTCGACGGGGCAGGACTACAAGGGCGGCCCGAACACGGGCGTGTTCATTCAGATCACGGCGGACCACGAGCAGGACCTGCAGGTACCGGGGCAGAAGTACACCTTTGGCGTGGTGATTGCGGCCCAGGCGGCCGGCGATTTGACGGTGCTGGAGCAACGGAAGCGGCGGGCGGTGCGGGTGCACCTGGGGACGGATGTGAAGGCGGGGCTGGCGCGGCTGGCGCAGGCGGTGGAGGGGGCGCTGGGCTAAGCCCGGCGGTTGACGCGGAGTTGGCTAGGGTGCGGACGGGTAGGCGTCTGCACCCTGTGTTTTTAAGGGCAGCTTTAGGGCGACAAGGCGAGAAACTTTCGGTTCGGGTGCGGGTTTTTTATTGCAGAGAGGTGACGTTCCGGATGCGCACACTCGGTTGTGTTTCTTGCAGTCTTGTTTTGGCGGGAGCGATGGGCCTGGCGACAGGCGCGTTGCCGGCTGCTTTGGTATCTCAGGTCTGGGCGCAGGAGCTGCCAAGCGGCAGCACGCGCTCGGACTTATCGATTGAGTCGGATGTGCTGCATGCCCTGGCCGCGGCCGGGGGTTTGAGCGGCCAGCAGATTTCCGCATCGACGGAGAATGGCGTGGTCACGCTGAGCGGGTCGGTGGCTCGCAGCGAGGATCGGGGATTGGCGGAGAAAACGGCCGCCGGGGTGGCGGGCGTGCGGTCCGTGGTGAACAAGATCAGCGTGGGCGGGACGCAGCAGGCGGCCCCGAGTAGCGATGCTTCGGCGGCGGAAGATGCAGCTACGGTCGCGGCGGCGGAAGGGGATCCGGCACAGCCCGAGCCTGTGACGCAGGCCCAGGCTGCGGACGCGGGTGCGGGGCGGAAGCCGTCTCCGGCGATTCCGGCGCAGGCTGAGTCGCAGTCTCCGGTTCCGCCTGAAGGCGGAGCTCAGTCTACAGCGCAAGCGCAGCCGCAGACGGGCGCGCAGGGCGACTGGGGGCAGGCGGGGCCGCCGCCGGATGTGCAGGATGGGCGAATTCCGCCCCCGACCGCGGATGCGGGAGCGCCGGCTCCGCAAGAGGGGAAACAGGGGCAGTATCCGGCGCCGCCGAACCAAGGGCAGGGGCAGGAGCAGGGAAACTATCCGGCGCAGGGGCAGTTGCCGCCTGCGGGTTCCGGGCAGTATCCGCCGGGTACGGGGCAGGGGCAGTATCCGCCTGCGGGTTCGGGGACGTCGTACCCCACAGGCCGGCAGAGGACGAGTGGGTATCCCCCGCAGAGTCAGCCGGGGTATCCACAGGATGGGTCAGGGTACCCGGGATCGGGCAATCCGAATTCGGGCTATCCGCAGAATCCGTCAGGTTATCCGGGGCCGCGAAGTGCAGGGCCGGGGCCGGCGGGGCAGCAATCTCCAATACGACCCTATCCAGAGAAGTCTTACCCAGGGCAGCCGTATCCGGGGCAGTCCTACCCAGGGCAGCAGCAGAGTGGGCGCGGGCCGGTGGGCTATGCGCAACCGGGAGCTGGGCAGTACCAGGCGGCGCTGCCGGTGACGATTCCGGCGGGCACGCTGCTACGGGTGCGCACCAGCGAACCGCTGGACACGCGGCGATTGCAGCCCGGCGATGTGTTTGAAGTCATGGCCACGCAGGATGTGTTTGAGGGCGGCGTGCTTGCGGTGCCGCGTGGGGCGACGCTGGTTGGGCGCGTGGTGGATGTAAAAAAGGCGGGGGCGTTCCGGGGCTCTGCCGGGATGGCGCTTCAGTTGGTGAGCCTGAACGTCAGCGGTCAGTCCTTTCCGCTGGCGACGGATGTGTTTGCGACGGATACGCGCGGAAAAGGCGGGTATACGGCAGCCAACACGGCAGGCGCTGCGGTGGTGGGCGCATTGATCGGTGCGGCGGCCGGGGGTGGAGAAGGCGCGGCGATCGGCGCAGTGGCCGGCGGCGCCGCGGGTGCGGGTGCGTCGGCGGCAACGCCGGGTCCGCGCCAGGTGATGCCGCCGGAGACGGTGCTGGCCTTCCATCTGGCGGCGCCGTTGACGGTGATCCCGCCTTCGTATGCCGAGGCGCAAAGGCTGGCAGCCTCGGTTGCGCCGCGGCGGCCTTATCTGCGGCCGCGGCCGTATGGGTACCCGGCACCTCCGCCGCCGTATGGCTATCCGTACTAGGCCTACTAGGCTGGCCGCGGTATAGGTCCGGAGCGCGGTTGTAAATTGGGCGCGGATCAAGCGGGTTCTGTATGGATTTTTCGCGGCGCTCGGAATGTTGCGTTCGGTTTGGTGCGCTCGGAATGACGCGTTCGAGGCCAGCCGTCGTCTATAATGGCGGCATCCTCCCAATCCTGATCCTGCTGTTTGGGAGATCTCTCGGGTATGCCGTCCTGTCGCGTAAGCGCGGGCGGAGCCGCGCACTGCGCAAAGGTCGTATTTCCTCATGATTCGTTTCTTGCAAAAAGACAGTCGTCTTCTTAAAGGTGTTTTTATCGCCATCATCGCCGTCGCGTGTATCACGATGGTGATCACGCTGGTGCCTGGCATTTTCGCGGATACTGCAACCTCCTCGGATACATATGCGACGGTGCGCGCGCCGGGGGTATTCGGCCGTTTTCTCGGGCCTTCGACGGAGATCCGGACGCCGGAGGTGCAGCGGATCGCGCAGCGCATGGCGCAGCAGCAGCACCTGCCTGACTTCGCGCTTCCGTT
This sequence comes from uncultured Acidobacteriaceae bacterium, assembly GCA_963767705.1. Lineage (GTDB taxonomy): Bacteria > Acidobacteriota > Terriglobia > Terriglobales > Acidobacteriaceae > CAWCJL01. The sequence goes on from CAVYEO010000001.1 coordinate 967,593, forward strand.
TCTGATGCCGCGGGCCGGCCAGGCGCTGATCCAGCGCGAGGTGTTGCTGGCCGAGGGCAACCGGCTGGGCCTGAAGGTCACCGACGAAGACCTGCTCCACGAGTTGAAGACCGGGCCGTTTGCGAATTACCTGTTCCCGAAAGGCGTGTATGTCGGAGACGACAAGTACGCCGATTTTGTGCAGAACGCTTTCAGCATGTCGCGCCACGATTTTGAGCAGCAGGTGAAAAACGAGATCGAGATCACGCGCCTCGAAGCCCTGATCACGGGTGGCGTGATGGTTTCCGACAAGGATGCGGCGGCGAACTTCCGGCAACAGGGAACCAAGATCAAGTTCCAGTATGCGGTGCTGACTGCGGACGATCTGCGCAAGCAGATCAACCCGACCGATGCCGAGCTGCAGACCTTTTTCAAGCAGAATGCGGCCAAGTACAAGGATGCAATTCCGGAAACGCGCAAGATCGAGTATGCCGCGTTTACGCCGGAACAGTTGCCCGGCGGCACGACCCCGGTCACCGATGCGGAAATCCAGCAGTACTACACGCAGCACCAGAAGGAGTACCAGGTCGCCGACCAGGTACGGGTGCGGCATATTTTGATTTCGGTGCCGCGGGGAGCGGATGCGAAGACCGATGCAGCCGCGAAGGCCAAAGCCGAGGACCTGCTGAAGCAGTTGCGCGGCGGTGCGAACTTCGCCGAGCTGGCAAAGAAGAACTCCGATGACCCGGGCAGCAAGGTGCAGGGGGGCGAGCTTGGCTTTATCCAGCACGGCGTGACGGTGCCGGAGTTTGACAAGGCTGCGTTCGCGATGAACCCCGGGCAGATCTCCGACGTGGTGAAGACGCAGTTCGGGTACCATATCATCCAGACAGAAGAGAAACAGACGGCGCACACCAAGCCGCTCGAAGAAGTGAAGACGCAGATCGCCACGACGCTGGAACAGCAGAAGAAGGCGCAGGCGGAGCAGGCCTTTGCGCAGAACCTTGCCAATGAGGCCAAGAAGGACGGATTGCAGAAAGCTGCTGCAGCGCACCACCTCCAGGTGGTGACGACCGACCCGCTGGCGCAGGGCGCAATCGTTCCGGGCCTGGCGGACGGGACGAAGTTGCTGAGCGAGGCATTCGCAGCCAAGCAGGGGGCAGCGCCGCAGGTGGCTCCGACGGGTGAAGGCTATGCAGTGTTCCAGGTAGAAGCAATCCAGGCAGCGCATGCGCCGTCGTTCGACCAGTGGAAGACCCATGTAGCGGATGACTACCGCGAACAGCAGCTTCCGCAGTTACTGGCGCGGAAGACCAATGAACTTGCCGCGAAGGCCAAGGCGGAGAAGGACCTTGCCAAGGCGGCCAAGGAAGTAGGCGCCGCTGTGAAGACAAGCGAGCTGGTGGGCCGGGATGCACAAGTTCCGGACCTGGGCCAGATTGCGCAAGCCGCGCCGGAGGCGTTTTCACTCCAGGTGGGGCAAATCAGCAATGCCATCAACACGGGCCGGTCGGGTATTGTTCTGCAGTTAAGCGAAAAGCAGGAGCCGAGCGAGGCGGACGTGCAGAAGAACCTGGCGGCAACGCGGGAGCAGCTTGCCAACCAACGGCGCGAGGAGATGTTCGCCGTCTTCGTAACCAATACAACCAGCAACTATGAAAAGGCGGGACTGGTGCGCATGAACAAGAAAGCACAGCAGCCCGCGGAAGGTCCGGGCGCACCCGGCGGCGGCGCTCCTGGCGGCCTGCCGAGCTAGTTGCCGCGGCCATCGCAAGCAACCGAAGCCCGCGTTCCTCGAATCTTTCCGAGGACGCGGGCTTTTCTTTCCTCTGAACCTGCATGGACTCCTTCGAATGCCTTTTGAGCGCTCCTCCGGTTTATTGCTGCACATTTCCTCACTTCCATCTCACGGCGGCATCGGCGATCTAGGTCCGGCCGCGTATGCTTTTGCCGATTTTCTCGCCCAGGCGAAACAGCGGCTGTGGCAGGTGCTGCCGTTGAACCCGGTGGGCTATGGCAACTCACCCTATGGCGCGCTTTCCGCCTTTGCCGGGAACCCGCTGCTGATCAGCCTGGAACGGCTTGCGGACTGGGGTTGGATCCCAGTGGAACGGCTGGGCGCGCTGCCCGCGCATGGCGGCAACGTGAACTTCGATGAGGTGAGCGAACGCAAGCGGCCGCTGCTGGCGGAAGCTGCAGAGCACTTCCTGCAGAATGGCTCCGGCGAGCAGCGGCAGCGGTTTGCCAGCTTCTGTGAGAAGAATGCGTATTGGCTGGAGGATTATGCGCTGTACACCGTGCTCCGGCGCAAGTACGAGTCGGCGGCCTGGACGTCATGGCCGGAGGCGATTGCGCGGCGGGAAGCCAGCGCGCTCGATGAGGTGCGGCGCGAGCAGGCTGCGGAACTGGCGCGGGAGCGCGCCATCCAGTTTGCGTTCGAAGAGCAATGGCAGGACCTGCGCCGCTATTGCGCACAGCGGCAGATACGTTTTATCGGAGACGTCGCAATCTTTGTCAGCTTTGACAGCGCGGATGTGTGGACGCATCCCGATCTGTTCGAGCTGAACGAGAAGCTGCAACCGGTGCGGGTGGCCGGCGTCCCGCCGGATTACTTCAGCAAGACGGGGCAGCGATGGGGCAATCCGCTGTACAAGTGGGACGTGCTCCAGCAGCGCGGGTTCGATTGGTGGGTGGACCGGATCCGGCGCGCGCGGGACCTGTACGACATTATCCGGCTGGATCACTTCCGCGGCTTTGAAGCGTACTGGGCGATCCCGGCGGCGGATGAGAACGCGATCAACGGCGAGTGGGTGAAGGCGCCGGGCGCGGCACTGTTCACGCGTTTGCGCGAGGCGCTGGGCGAGCTGCCGTTCATCGCGGAAGACCTGGGAATGATCACCAAAGAGGTAGAGGACCTGCGCAAGGAGTTCGATTTGCCGGGGATGCGCGTGCTGCAGTTCGGCTTCAGCGATCGAGGCGCGCATAATTACCTGCCACACCGTTACGAGAAGAACACGGTTGTCTACACCGGCACCCACGACAACGACACGACGGGAAGCTGGTGGCGGCATGGAGCGTCGGACAAGGAGGTCGTGGCGGTGCGCGCCTACCTGGGCTGCCCGAGCGAGGACATTGTGTGGCCGATGATCCGCGCCGCATCGACGTCGGTGGCGGATGTGGCGATCTTTCCGGTGCAGGATGTGCTTGGGTACGGGGCGGAGGCGCGGATGAATACGCCATCGGAGCCGGCGAATAACTGGACGTGGCGAATGCGGCCGGACGCGCTGACGGGGGAGCTGGCGCGGCAGTTGGCGGAGCTGGCCGAGGTGACGGATCGGGATGGGGTAGTGGCGCAGGGGTAATGAACGGCAAGAATTTCCTCTAAGCGCCTGGAACGAATCGGCCACATCTCTCGTAATCTGCTTGGGCTGGACGATGAAACTCCCGCCGGAGACTCTGAATGCTCTCGCTCTTGTTAGCCGCTGCTATCAGTTACACGCTCCATGTAAAAGATGTGCTTCAGCCTCCCAAATCTCAACCGCTGGAGACCTGGAGCGCCGAGACTCAAGATCAGCGACAAAGCGTTGAGTTCCAGACAACAGAGGGAACGAAGATTCGAGGGTGGCTTTACAAGTCAGATCGCCCTGCTGCACCCTTCGTTATTTTCTTCTATGGCAGTAATGAGGATCTGGCGCATGAAGCCAATCGGATCGCGTGGCTGAGGAACTCCTTTCATGTGAACGCGATCTGCTTCGATTACCCCGGATATGGTTTCAGTGGCGGCTCAGTGGGCACGAGTTCAACCCTCTCTGCGGCCTTGCAGGAATTCGATTATGTGCGGAACCGCCTCGCCTCGAGCAACACCCCGATCATCTCCTATGGCTGGTCGATTGGCACGGGCATGGCTATTCACGTGGCCGCGGGTCGGCCAGTCGCAGGCTTGATTCTGCAAGCTCCTCCCGCGAATGCCGAGGAGGTGGCGCGATGGTCTTCAAAGCATGATGTTCCCTGGTATGGTCGCGGGCTTGTAAAGATGAAAGTAGATCCATCGTTGCAGCCGCTCTACGAAGGAGCAACTGCGATCCGCACGGTCGCAAGTCCTTTACTGATCATTCAAGGACAACTCGATGATGTGGTTCCCATCGCGCAGGGTAGAGAAGTTTTCGATGCCTCGCCAGCCACGCAGAAGCAGTTCATAGAGATTCCCGCTGCTCACCATAACGACCTCCGGTTCAAAGAACCTCCTGCTTCCGATGCTGTAGGAGACTTCCTCAAACCTTTCACGGCAGGTGAGAACACGAGCAGATGATTGAGGGCTAGAGCTTTTCCGCTGATGACGGTCTTTGCTACGCTCGGGCTGACACGGCCTACAACTCCCTTGTGAGCAGCGCGACGGGGTAGGTGGCGAAGGTTGCGGCGAGGGAGAGTGAGCCTGCGCTGGCGTCCACCATTTCGTCTGTGAAGACGTTGCGGAAGGTGCCGTGGAGCTCCTGGGGAAGCTGCAGGGCAGCGTCGCCCCAGGCCGTGCCGAGTGGCAACTCTGCACGGCCACCCATGAGCGTGTAAGCAAAGCGCGGAAGCACTGCGATCACGGCTTCCCCGGTTTGCGCGTCGCCGGTTTCCGATTGGTGGCGTGCGAAGGCAATGAGGTGCTGGTCCAGCTTGCCTTCCAGGCGCAGCGGCAGGTAGGCGCCGCGCCGGAAGAGCGCATGTTGCGCCTGCCGAAGATCGAGGGAGCGGGCAGTGGTCCAGAGCTTGATGCGGCCGTCGGTGAAGTCGCGCACGATTTCAGCAGCGACGGCGGCGGCTCCGTTCTGCTCGGCTTGCGAGCGCATGCCGGCCAGCAGGTTTTCGCGGAGCTGGTAATCGACGGGCCTGCGATTGTCCGGGTCGACCAGACTGAGGTCCCACAGATCGGTTCCCTGATAGAAATCCGGCACGCCGGGAGAAACGACTTTCAGGACCACCTGGGCGAGCGAGTTGAGGCCGCCGAAGAGCTGCAGTTGCGGCATCAGCTTCTTGAGCGTGGCGAGGAAGACGGTGTCGTTGCCGCGCTTGTCCGGCGTGAGGATGCCGGCGATGAATGCGTGCACGGCGTCGACGTACTCCTGGTTGGGGTTCAGCCAGCTCAGGTTGACCTTGGCCTCGCTGAGGGCCTTGGTTGCGTATTGCTGGATGCGTTCGATGAAGTTCTTCTGCTCTTCGGGGCCGCCCAGCTCCCATGGCCATGCGCCGACGATGGTCTGGTAAAGGAGATATTCCTCGTTGGGATCGGGGGCGGTCCGGCCGTCGGCCAGCGTGCGCGCAAATTTGGTGTTCGCGCGTCTCCAGCGACGCACGGTGCTGGCCCATGGGCCGGGCATCTCCGAGAGCACGTTGAGGCGATTGCGCACGTCCTCGCTGCGCTTGGTGTCATGGGTGGAGGTGGTGAGCATGGAGTCGGGCGAGTTCTCCAGGCGCTCCTGGTTGCTGGCGTGGAGCAGGTCCAGGTCAATGCCGAAGTTCTTGGCGGAGCCGCCGACTTCGTTCGACGAGATGAACCGGTTGTACACGTAGAAGGTGGTATCTTCGACACCCTTGGCCATGACGGGTCCGGTGAGCTGCTGGAACTTGAGCGCGAAATAGAGCTGCTTGGGGTCGGCGGGCCGGTGGCTGGAGTCTTCACTGTTCTCGTGGTCGTGGCGCTTGAGCAGGAGCATGTCGCGCAGGAAGTTGAAAGCGGAGTCGTCCACATCGGGGTTGCGGCGCTTGGCGGTGGCGATGGCGGCTTCGATAAAGCCGATGTCGCGCTGCGGGTACTGGCCGCGATCGTCGATGTAGGTGCGGTAGACGGGGAAGCAGGCGATGGTTTCGCGCAGCACGATGTCGAGGATGTTGCTGGTGAAGTCCCGCGCATGGCGGTCGGCGGCGGCGATCTGGCTGAGCAGGTTGCCGAGCACGTGGACTTCGCTGGCGAGGGAATTCTGCATCACCTGCAGTTTGGAACGGTAGATGATGTCGTCCGGGTTGGACGGATAGCCAAGGATTTGCGTGTAGAGCGCGTCGAACTGCTTTTCGTTTTCGTGGCGGATAAAGATGCTGTTGCCGAAGTAGACAAAGTCGTATCCGGAAGTGCCGCGGACGGGCCACTCGCGGGGCATGTATTCGCGGGGCTCGAGGATCTTTTCAACTACCACATAGAGCGGGCCCTGGCTGGCCGCCCAGTCGTAGCCCCGCACGCGGTCGAGGACGTCGCGCTCAATGCCATTGGCGGCGGTATCGCCCTGTGCGCGCGGGCCGTTGCATTGGCTGGCGAGGTAAAGAAGCTGCAGCCGGATAAGATACTGGCGCGGGTTGAACATTCCGTCACAGTGGTCGATACGTAATCCGGTGACCTGGTGGGTGGCCAGCAGTTGCCGGACCAGGCAGTGAGTCTGCGCGAAGACTTCGGGGTTCTCCATGCGGAGGCCGACCAGGTCATTTACGTCGAAGAAGCGGCGGTAGTTGATCTCTTCGGCGGACGTGCGCCAGAAGGCGAGCCGGTAGGGCTGGGCGTCGAGCACGCGGTGGAGGTGGTCAAAGCTCTTGGGGTCGCCTTCCTTGCCGTTGAGCCGATCCAGGGCGCGCTCCACGTAAGGCCGGACGTCCGCAGAAGTAAGCAGCTGTTTGAGTGCGGGCTTTAAGCGGTTGAGTTCGTCGGTGCGCTGGCGCTTCAGATCGGGGTCGGAGCTTTCGTGAGCTGGGATAGCCGAAAGATCGCGCAGGACTTCGTAGAGGGCCGGGGGGACTACACCTTCGGCTTCCTCCGGGGTGGGCGTGACGCCGACCGGATGGTCGAAGAAGATCATGGGTATGGACCGCGGCGAGGCCGGCATGCGGTGGTCGAAATACTTGATGTAAAGCTTGCCGTCTTCCAAAACGACCTGGATGTGTTTGCTTTCGAGCTCTTCGCCGTACTGGCTGCCGAGGATGGGCAGCAGAAGTTTGTCCTTCATCTCCGGCTTGAGCGGGTTCCAGTCGATGTCGAAGAACTCCGCAAAGGGGGAGGCGTGCCCGTTTTCGAGGACGTCCTGCCACCAGATGGCGTCGTCGCCGATGCCCATGTGGTTGGGAACAATGTCGAGCAGCAGGCCCATGCCGTTGTTGCCGAGGGCGGAGGAGAAAGTGGAGAAGCCGTCAGCACCGCCGAGCTCGGGATTGATGCGGTCCTGCCGGGTGACGTCATAGCCATGCATGCTCCCGGGGCGCGATTCAAAGATAGGCGAGGAGTAGAAATCGCCGACGCCCAGATGCTTCAGGTAGGGGAGGATCCCTTGCGCGTCGGCGAAGTTGAAGCCCTTGTGCATTTGTACGCGGTAGGTGGAGACGGGCACACGCGCGTCGGTTCTCAGCAGGTCGTCAACGCAGAATTCTGTCATGGCGGCGTTTTTCGGGGCGAACTCGGGGGAAATGCGTGCTCGGAAGCAGAGACCAGCTTCCCGCACAATGTATCAGTCAGAGTTCAGGCGGATGCGGCGGGTTGCTTGACCGGCGGCGTGGGGGCGACGCACGAGAGGGGCTCCCTTTACGAGAGTGCCTCTGACACCGGAGAATAGGGAAGAACTTATTGGAGCGGAGATCCCCAAGATGCCTCTTTCCGGCGAAGCCATTCGCATGATGAATTACGTAGACGATATTTCCACCACCATGCGGCGCATCCTGGCCGTTGCACCGACTTTGACACAGGAAGAACGTCAGCGCGTGAGCGAGTATATGCGCAAGAGCAGCCCGAACACACAGGAAGTGCTTACCAAGTTGGAAGCGAAGTAGAGCTTCGGTCCGGTGCAGGATCGTATGCCCACATTGAAAACCGTGGCGGTGATCGGAGCGGGTGCCTGGGGACGGGCACTTGCGCTGCAGGTCGCGGAAGCCGGGTACGCTACGGTGCTGGAGGATGTACTCCCGTCCAACCTGCGCGTAGCCAGAGCGGAAGCCGGCGCCGCGCCGGATGCCGCTGCCTTGAGCCAGCGCCTGAGCTTTGCGAGCTGTGTGGACGATGCGGCGCGGGGTGCGGACCTCATTCTCGATTCGGTGCCGGATGAGCTCGAGTCCAAGCTCGAAATCTTCAGCATGCTGGACCGCATGGCCCCGCCGCGCTCGATCCTGCTGACGCCGACCCGGGTGTTAAGCATCGCGGACTTGGCCTCGTGCACCTACCGACCGGAGCGCTGCCTGGCATTCTCCTTTGAAGGGGAAGAAAGGCAGATTCCGGAGCCCGGAAGCGTTGTGCGCCTGCTGCACACAAGCTCCACAACGCCGGAGGTGCTTGCGGCAGTGGAGCAGTTCTGGGAAGTGCTGGGCTTTGCGCCGGTGTCGATGCTGGATCCCGCGGAAAGTATTGCGGCAGGAAGCCGGAGTTAGGGAGTGAGGGGGAACTGGGAACAGCCTTCCTCCGTATGCCATGAGTGAGCGATGCGTCAGATAGCGGACATTATCGGGCAAGTCTTCGCAGCCATCTGGGCGCACAAGCTGCGCTCGTTCCTGACCATGTTCGGGATCGTCTGGGGGGTGGGGTCGCTGCTGCTGTTGATCGGGCTCGGCGAAGGCTTCCGCTCCGGGCAGCGGCGGCAAATGGCTGACCTTGGCAATGACGTCATCATGATGTGGGGCGGTCAGATTCCTGCTCTGCCCAATCAGCACACGGGCATGCGTCCGTATAAGTTGACGCTGGGCGATCTTGCCGCGATCCGGCAGGCGCCGACTGTGCGGGATGCAACAGCGGTGTTGAACAACGATGGCATCAAGCAGGTAAGCGCATTCGCCACCACTGGCGGCACTGTAAAAGGCACAGATACGAATTACAGCCGCATCCGTTTTCTGCCGATCGCGCAGGGAAGAAGCCTGAGCGAGGAGGATGTCCAAAGCCGCCGGCGGGTAGTGGTGCTGGGGCAGAAAACCGATCAGCTCTTGTTTCCCGGCCATGCCTCGCTGGGCGAGTTCGTGCTGCTGAACGGGGCGCGCTTCCAGGTGATCGGCGTAGCAGGAAAGATGGGCCGGGGAAACAATGACACGGAAAGCCAGCAGGTGTACATCCCGATCACGACCATGATCGAGATGTTTCCCATGAAGGGCGAGAACATCCCGGAGAACGCGATCTCGTCGATTCAGTACCAGCCGCGCACGCGGGGAGACAATCTGCCGGCGATCGCGGAGGTCCATCGCATTATCGCGGCGCGCCATGGATTCAATGCCAGCATGACGGATGCGTTCGAGGAGTGGGATTCGATCAAGTCGCAGAAGATGGTGGACAAGATTTTTGACGCGATGGATCTGTTTCTCGGCGGTGTGGGGATTGTGACACTGGCGCTGGGGGCGATGGGCATTGTGAACATCATGCTGGTTTCGGTAACGGAGCGTACGCGGGAGATCGGGCTGCGCAAGGCGCTGGGCGCCACGAACCGGAGCATCGAGATGCAGTTTCTACTGGAGGGGCTGTTTCTGACCGGATTCAGCGGGCTGATCGGGATGGCGGGAGCGGCACTGCTGATGGCTGGATTGCATTCGGTGATGGGGGAAAACGTGCAGGGCTTCGATCCACCGCGACTGGTGCCGTGGTCGGCGGCGATGGCAATCGGGCTTTTGAGTGCGAGCGGGGTCATCGCCGGCTTGTATCCGGCGCGCAAGGCGGCGCGGCTGGAGCCGGTAGAGGCGCTCCGGCGGGAGTAGGTGGATGAGGTCTCGTTGGGGAGGTTTAACTGCCTTACTCGTCGCAGATCGCTCAGGATGGAGCACTTGGGATTGTGGTGGCACGGAGAAATGCAGGTCCTTCGACTGCGTGTTCTTCGAACACTCCGCTCAGGATGACAGCTATTTCAGGATGAGAGCTATTTAGGCGGGCAGGTATGGCGGGCGATCTACTGAAGCAGGCATACGAGGCGATGCTGCACAACCGGCGGCGCACGACGATTACCATGGTCGGCATGGCGTGGGGTATTGCTACGGTGGTGTTGCTGCTCGCCTATGGCGCGGGCTTCAGCCGGGCGATAGAGGCCATCTTCTCGCAGTTCGGCACCAACATCATCGGCGCCTTTCCGGGAGTGACGAGCGAGCAGGCAGGCGGCACCAAGGCGGGTGTCAAGGTCAGGCTGACGCTCGACGATGTGGACCGGCTTTGGAACGATGTGCCGGGAATCGAGCGGATCTCTCCGATGATGTCGAACCAGAACACGGTGGTTCAGAACGATCTGCATAGCTACACCTGGGAGGTGGATGCGGGGCAGCCGCAGATTTCCGAAATCATGAAGCTGGAACCGGCGTCGGGGCGCTTTTTCAGCGATCTGGATATTGAGCAGCGAGCGCATGTGGCGGTGCTGGGCTCGGAAGCCAAGACCAAGCTCTTCTCCGGCATGTATGCAATCGGACAGCGGGTCCGGCTGAACGGGGTGGCGTTTACGGTGATCGGCGTCCTGACCCCGAAGATGCAGCAGGGAGACGACAACATCAACCGCCAGGTGTGGATCCCGTTTACCACTATGGGGGATCTAAAGGACCTGAAGTACCTGGACGGAATCTGGTTGAGCTACCGCGGCGACCATACACGCGTGACGAATGCGATCCGGCAAAGCCTGGGTGCGGTGCACGGCTTTCGCGCCAGCGATCATAACGCCTTGTTCACCGCCGACCTGATGGAACAGCTTTCCCAGTTTCGGATCATCACGGCGGCGCTGCAGGTGCTGATGGCCTTTATCGGCGCGCTGACCCTGGGCATTGCCGGGATCGGCCTGATGAACATCATGCTGGTGAGCGTGCAGCAGCGGACGCGTGAAATCGGCGTGGAAAAAGCGCTCGGGGCGCAGAAGCGGCACATCCTTACGCAGTTTCTGGCGGAAGCGCTGGTGATCACGGCCATTGGAGGCGTGGTGGGGATCGCGTTGGCGTATGCAGTGTCGCTGGCGGTGGGCCGCATCACCTTCTACAGCGCGATGGCGACGAATGCGGAGGCTGCGGACATTCAACTCTTGATTTCGCCGACGATTGTGGTGGTGGCGACGGCCATCCTGGTGGTGGTGGGCCTGGTCAGCGGGATGCTGCCTGCGATCAAGGCGGCGAACCTGGACCCCATTGAGGCGCTGCGCTACGAGTAGGTCCTGCGATCGAATGGCAGCGGCTCGCTAAACGTGTCCGTTTTCCCCGGCTTTGTAGAGGTACTTGATCGAGGACTTGTAGATCAGTGTGCGGCTGCCGTGGCGGACCTTGATGGCGTCGCGATCGTACCACTCGATATGGCCCTCGATGCGCTCCCCATCTTCCAGAACAAAGACCATCAGGGTCTGCGCCTGCATTTGCTTTTGGAAGTAGAAGGCCTCTGCGTGGGAGCTTGGGGCGGCGGAGTGATGCGCGGCAAGCTCCTGGTGGGCCAGCAAGGGGCTGCTCTGCCCGCGAGAAAAGGTGCGGGTATTGAGAACGCGCGCCGGAAGGCTGGGACGCACCAGCTTGCGCGGACCGGCGGTGTGCAGGGCAGGCACGGGCGATGCATTGGCGCCGCGCGGGTGGTCGCTGTCGGGAGACGGGAGAACGGAATGGTTCGCCATACCTGGTGTTTGATCTCGTTTCAGATGCAAGCGAAACATTCCTGGCGCAGCAGTGGCATGCCGTCATGCACGGCTATGGCAACGCGGAGGCCCTTCACTTGTGCTGGTAGTGGAGCCATAGTAGCCCAGAGTGGAACGGGTAGGAAAGAGAAAAGAGGCGATGGGGCAGCAATTCCTTGCTGACATCGCATTGGGCCGGTTCAGCGCGATGCCGGTCAGCGCTGTTCAAGCGTGGTGGCGAAGGCGTCCAGCGAAAGGGAGCGGAGCAGGTTGCGGCGCATGCCGGATTCGACGGCGTCCAGAGCGCGAGCAGCCCGGTCGAGCCATCCGGGCGTGATGGTCTGCGCCCACCGTTTGAGTTCCGTGAGCAGGTCGATGTTCCGCGCCAGGGACTCCGCGCCGGCATGGAGCAGCAGCAGGTCTTCAAGCAACAGCGAAAGCGCGTGTAGCAGGCCAGTGGTCTTGACCTGGCCGTCGGCGCCAGCGCGATAGGTTTCCGTCATGCGGAAGAGGGCTGAGGCGTCCGGGTCGCCGATGGCGTTGCGCAGCATCACGATGGCGTCCTGGCGGTGGCCAAGGAAAGCGTCGAGATCGAAGCCGAGCGCCCGGCCGACAGCGCCTTCGGCCAGACGTCCGACCAGCTGGCGCTGCTGCGGTTGCAGTTCTGGACGGCGCGCGGCCAGCAATGCATCGATCTCCTGCGGCGGCAAGGCCCCAAGCCGGAAAGCGGCCGCGCGGGAGCGGATGGTGGGCAGCAACTCGTTTGGGTTTTCGGCGAGCAGCATGAGAGTGGCATAGGCCGGCGGCTCCTCCAGGATTTTAAGGAGGGAGTTGGCGGCCTCCTTCATGAAAGCGGAGCTGGTGAAGATGTAGACGGCGCGGCGCGCCTCACTTGGGCGGCGGTAGATGCGTTGGATGACGGAGCGCACCTGGCCGAGCTTGATGAGGAGCTGCGGCGGGTCTGGTGGAACGACGAGGAGGTCCGGGTGCGTCTGGACAAGGATGCGGGTGTCTTTCTTATCGGCTTCGCGGAGATCTTCGCGGGCACTTACGGCTTCGGCGAAGCGTTCCTCGAGTGGCAGGGACGCGGCGATCTGGGTGCAGTTGCTGCACTCGCCGCAGAAGTCCGGAAGGCCTGCGGTCATTGGCTGAACGAGGCAGTTCACGGTTTGCGCGAGCATAAGCGCGAGGGTGTATTTACCGGCCCCCCGGGGGCCGCTCAGGATAAGAGTGGACGGCAGGCGATTCGCAGCAATGGACTCACGCAGGTGGCCTACGGTGGTGCTGTTGCCGAGGAAATCGCTGAAGGGCACGAGAAAAGGGTAGCAGGTGGGTAGTGCGTTTTCGCACAGGGCCGCTGGACCGGCAAGGCTGCATGGTTGTGCGGACGCCGTGAGTCAAAGGAGAATGCGGCATCCGACAAAGCATCCGGCAGAGATAGACTCAGTTGCATACAGTGTTGAGGATTTGCTGGCGCGGGATCGAAAGGTGGACGTATGTACGGGGAAACGCAACTGGCGAACACGGTGCAGGGAGGCGGGAGGACGTGGTCCATTGCAGGTGGCGTCCTGCTGATCCTGGCGGGCCTGCTGGCGATCTTTCTGCCGTTTTTTGCAGGGGTAGCGGTGACGGCCATTGTGGGCTGGCTGCTGCTCTTCGCGGGACTCGCGCATCTGGTTTATGCCTGGTCGGCGCGTGGGGCAGGCGGGGTGGTGTGGCAGCTCATCATCGGCATTCTGTACGTGCTCGTTGCGCTCTATCTCATCCTGCATCCGGCGCGCGGCCTTCTCACGTTGACGCTCCTGCTGGCCTCCTACTTCGTTGTGGAAGGCGTGCTGGAGCTGGTGATGTATTTCCGGCTGCGGCGTGCGCATCGTGCGGGGTGGTTTCTGCTGGATGCACTGATCACGCTGTTCCTCGGCGGGCTGATCTGGGCGCATTGGCCCTTCAGTTCGGTGTGGGCGCTGGGAACAATTGTCGGCGTGAGCTTGCTGAGCAGCGGGTTTACCCGGCTGTCGTTTCGCCATGGGCGTCCGGCAGCGCTGAATGCGCCGGGCGTGGCGTAAGCTGCCTGTTGGCTTAGCGCCGTTCCGCGGTCATGTGGATGGGGAACTTGGGTCGAAGAGTGATCTTGGGCTGCACATCAATGCGCTGGTCCGGATCGAGACGAATGCGCCAGCGTTGCGCGATGGTAGCGAGGGTGAGCACGCCTTCCATCCACGCGAAGGCTTCGCCGATGCACTGACGTCCGCCACCACCGAAGGGGAAGTAGGCAAAGCGCGGGCGGTTGGCTTTCGCCTCCGGCGTGAAGCGCTCCGGGTTAAAGCGGAGCGGGTCGGGGAAGTATTCCGGATCGCGCTGAATGACGTATTGGCTGAAAAAGAAATACGTCTCCGGCGGGAAGTGATAGGGGCCCAGGGTGATGGCCTGCGTGGACTGGCGGCCCATCGCCCAGGCCGGCGGATACAGCCGCATGGACTCGGCGAAGACCATCTCGGTATAGCGGAGCTGCGGTAGGTCGTCCAGCGTAGGCAGACGCCCGCCGAGAACAGTGTCCAGCTCTTCGTGAAAGCGCGCTTCCGCTTCGGGATTTTGCGCCAGCAGCACCCACGTCCAAGTAAGAGCGTTGGCGACGGTTTCATAGCCGGCCAGAAAGATGGTAATGATCTCATCGCGGAGCTGCGCGTCGGTCATGGCGGAATCGGCCTTGGCATCCCCCGGAGCACCCGCCCCTTCCGCCGCTTCCTCATCACGGGAGGCGATCAGCATGGAGAGGAGATCGCCAGCGTCCACGCCAGCCGCGCGGTGTTGGAGAATCATCCGGTGGACCACCGCATCGAGCCGCGCGCGGGCTTTACGGAAGCGGACCAGGCCGGGAACGGGCCAGTGGAGATACGCCTCCGCCATGGGCAGCGCAATCAGGTAGTTGTAGAGCTCCATGATGGCGTTGACTTCGGTGTTGATCTGGCGCACATCGCTGGTCACGTCGGTATTGAAGAGCGTGCGCGCGACGACCTCAAGTGCAAGCTGCATCATCTCCGCCCCGATATCGAGCGACTGTCCGGCGTGCCAGCGTTCGCGCGCGGCCGCTGCCCGCTCCACCATAACGCTGCCGTAAGCCTGGATGCGTTGACGATGAAACGCGGGCGCGGCAATGCGGCGCTGGCGCTTGTGGAACTCGCCTTCGCTGGTGATAAGGCCTTCGCCGAGCAGGATCTTCATGCGGCGCTGGGTGCGTTCCTTGATGAACGCGGGCGCCTGGTTGATGAGGATTTCGCGGATGAGTTCCGGGTCGTTGAGAAAGACGATATGCTGCCAGGCGAGCTTGTAATGGGCGATGCGGCCGTACGTTTGGGCCAGGTGCTGAAAGAGCAGGATGGGATTGGCGGGGTTGAAAAAGCGCCGCAGTATGTAGAAAGGCAGGTTGAGATGCAGCCCGGGCGGGAAGCGAAAAGCACCCTGCTCGATGATGATTGGCGGGGCAGTGGGTCCGTCGGGCGTGGCGGGGTCGGGCTGGTGTGCTGTGGCCATCAAGTAGTGAGAGGGAGGAAAGAGCTGCGTGCGCCCATGCGCTCCTCCACTATCGATACGATACGGCGGTGTGTTTCATCAATGCCCGCATCGCCTTCGATTGTGACCACACGCAACGGTGCGCGCCTGGCGATCTCTCGATACTGATCGAAGACGCGGCGGAAGAAGGCAGTGTCGAGGGTTTCAAAGCGGTTCTCGTCGTGCCCCGTGCTGGCGGCGACGCGCGCATTGCGGCGCCGTGCGCGGGACAGGGAGGCGTCAAAGTCGGGCAGCAGGAGAAAAGTGAGATCAGGGTCGAGGCCGCCGCAGAGGGCGCAATGGAGATCGAGCACGACATCAGTGCCGAGCTGGCGACCGCCACCCTGGTAGGCTTCGGTGGAATCCGTGAAGCGATCACACAGGACGACAGAGCCGGCCGCGAGCGCGGGGCGGATCACCTCCGCGATGGCCTGGGCACGATCGGAAAACATCAGGGCCAGCTCGGCCTTGGGTTCGAGGTGGTCGCTGCGGGAATCGAGAAGCAGCGCGCGGACCCTATCGCCAAAGGCGGTGCCGCCTGGCTGCCGCGTGGTCACAACCGGCTCGCCGCGCGCGCGGAACCACTCGCTTAGCTTGCGCAATTGCGTGGATTTGCCGGAGCCGTCAAGGCCTTCAAAGGTGACAAAAAATCCCTGCGGCATGGCGCGAGTGTACCATTGCGTGTTCCGCAATTTGCGCGGACGGCAAAGCCGATTGGACAGCTGTGTTCGTGCTTGCCGAAACGATTGAATAAACCTGCTTCTGAAGGAGACTCCTGTTGATCAAATCACGAATTCTGGCCGGTCCACTGCTCGCCACCACACTGGCCGCCATGCTCACCGCCGCGGCTCCGGCCATCGCGCAATCCGCAAAAACGATACAAGTCACCGTCGATGCGACAGATGCGCCGCGCAAGGTGTTGCGGGCGGAGCTAACGATGCCGGTGAGCGCCGGACCGCTGACGCTGGTGTACCCGAAGTGGATTCCCGGCGAGCATGGGCCCACGGGGCCGATCGACAACCTGACCGGGCTGGTGTTTACCGCCAATGGCCAGGAGATTCCGTGGCGTCGCGATGACGTGGACATGTTCGCGTTTCACTTGACGGTCCCGCAGGGCGCGACGGAGCTGCACATAAAGCTGGACTTTCTGGCGACGGCAGGGGCGGCTGGCTTCTCGGCTGGAGCTTCGACCAGCGCGAACCTGGCGATGATCAGCTGGAACGAAGTGGTGCTCTACCCGGAGGGCGCAAAGGCCGCCGATGTGACCTTTGCGCCCTCGGCCAAGCTGCCGGAGGGATGGCAGTACGCCACCGCGCTGAGCAAGCAGGGAGGCACGGGGACGGAAACCAGCTTCGCCCCGGTGTCGCTGGAACAGCTTGTGGATTCGCCACTTTTGACCGGCAAGTACTTCAAGGAGATTCCGCTTGCGCCCGAGGTCACGCCCAAGCACTACCTGGACCTGGCCGCGGATGGGCCGGAAGACCTCAACATCAAGCCGGAACTGCTGGCCGGCTTCAACAACCTGGTGCGTGAAACCGGAGCGCTGTATCAATCACGTCACTTCAATAGTTACCATTTCCTGATGACGCTGAGCGACCAGGTGGCGCACTTCGGCCTGGAGCATCACCAGTCGAGCGACGACCGTGTGCCGGAGAAGACCTTTCTCGATCCGAACATTTCGCTGTTGGCAGGCATGCTCTTGCCGCACGAGTTTACGCACTCGTGGAACGGCAAGTACCGGCGCCCCGCTGGGCTGGCCACGCCCAACTACCAGGTGCCGATGAAGGGCGACCTGCTGTGGGTGTATGAAGGGCTCACCGAATACCTGGGCGATGTGCTGGCCGCGCGCAGCGGGATCTGGACGGCTGCGCAGTACAGGGAAGCGCTGGCGGAATCGGCAGCCACCATGGACGCGCGCCCGGGCCGCACCTGGCGCGACCTGGAAGATACAGCCGTGGCGGCGCAGACGCTCTATGCAGCTGGCAGCCAATGGGACAACTGGCGGCGCAATGTGGACTACTACCCCGAGGGGGAGCTGCTGTGGCTGGAGGTGGACACGATGATCCGCCAGCAGACCGGCGGCAAGAAGAGCATGAACGATTTCTGCGCGCGTTTTCACGGGCTGGGCGGCAACACGGAGCCGAAGGTGGTGCCGTATACGTTTGACGATGTGGTGGCGAACCTCAACGCAGTCTCTCCGCACGACTGGGCCTCGTTTCTGCGCGAGCGGCTGACGAGCAAATCGCCGCATGCGCCGCTGGGCGGGATTACAAACGGCGGATGGCGGGTGGCGTATGGGGAGAAGCCAACCTCGTATGAGCAGGCCGGCGAAGCGGCGGAGGGCGGCGTGAATGCCTGGTGGTCGCTGGGTTTGCGGTTGAACGGGGAGGGGCGCGTTGCCGATGTGCTGGTGGGCTCGCCCGCGGACAAGGCCGGCTTTGGTCCCGGTATGGAGATCATTGCGGTGAACGGCCGGAAATACAGTGGCGAGTTGCTGAAAGGCGCGCTCGACCAGGCCAAGGGCGGGAAGGAGCCGATGCAGTTTATCGTCTCCAACACCTCGTATTACAAAGTGCTGAACGTGGACTACCATGGCGGCCAGCGCTATCCGTACCTGGAGCAGGAGAAGGGGCAGCCGGATGTGCTGGGGCAGATTCTTCAGCCCATGGCTCCGGCTGCATCCGCGGCTGGAAAGAAGTAACTGTGTCGGTATCCTGGCAAGCTGGCTGTGCTGTCCTGTGACGTGGGCCGGCGTGGGACAACTTTCCAGCACAAGATGCGTTTCATAGAAACGAAGGGTCGCCAGGAGTTCGAGATGGCGGTCTGAATGTCATTGGTTTTCCAGAAAGGACAAGATCGTGCGACTGAAGAAGATACAGCTCCTGTGGGTTCTTGCATTGCTAGTGTTCACACCGGCCATGGCGCCCAAGGCGCTGGCGGATACGCCAGGGCCCCATCCGGCCTACCTCCATGCGCTTACCGAATTGCGCTATGCGCGCGCGCTGCTGGACCAGCATTCCTATCCGGCGGTGGTGCAGGACCAGAACCAGGCCATTCACAAGATCGATGCGGCCATCGGCGACATCAAGCAGGCGTCCATCGACGACCGCAAGCCGATGAGCGACCATCCGGCGGTGGACACGAGCAAGCGTCCGCATGAGCGGTTCCAGGATGCGCTGGCGGCGCTGAACCGCGCCTACGATGAGATCAACCGAGCGGAGGATGTGCCCCAGTCGCGGCAGTTGAAGAGTTGGGCCTTGCGCGACATCGATGCCGCGCGCAGCACAACCCAGCACGCGCTCAGCACGGCGAAGTGGGATTACCAGCAAAAGATGCGCAACGAGTAGGGGAACGGCTTCATGGTGGCGTAGGAACGTTGCAGTGCAGCGGGCGTTCTACTCGGAGCGGCGGAGATCGACGATCTCCAGCTCCAGGCCGCCGAACTCCGGGTGCGTATTTTCCCGCAGACGATAGGCAAGGTCGATGCGGGAGCCTTCCTTCAGGCCGAGCGCGGCGACGTGCTCGGCCTTGCGCCATCCCAGGGCGGAGAACGATACCGAGCCGGGTGGTTGCGCGAGGCGCAGGCGCGTGTGGCGTTCCTTCATCACGAGCGGCGGTGCTGTCAGAGTCGCACCCATGGCAATAAAGACCGGCTCGGGATTGCCCATGCCGAAGGGCTCCATCCGCTCCACAAGCTGGTAGAAAGCGGGCGTGATTTGATGGAGCGGGAGCAATGCATCGCAGCGCAGGGTTTGCGTCAGCATGGTATCAGTAACCGCTGTGGTGGCGTGTGCACTCAGGCGCTCGCGCAGCGCTACCACTCGATCAGAAGGCAGGGCGAAACCGACAGCCTGCGCGTGGCCGCCAAAGCGGGTGAAGAGATCGGCGCAGGTTTCCAGCGCATCGAGCAGGTGAAACCCGGGGATGGAGCGGCCAGAGCCGTGCGCCTCGCCATTCTCGTGGGCGATGACCAGCGCCGGGCGATGCGCGCGCTCAACAATGCGCGACGCGACGATGCCCAGGATGCCGCGATGCCATGGCTCCCCGTCGATAACCAGGCAGCGTGCACCGGAGGCGCCCAACTCCGCATCCAGACGCGCGTCGATCTGCTGGAGGACGTCGGCTTCCGCGGCGCGGCGTTCGTTGTTGAGGCGATCGAGTTTTTCGGCCAGAAGTTGGGCGCGGGCATCGTCGCGGGTGGTGAAGAGCTCGACCACGTCGGAGGCCACGTCCATGCGTCCGGCGGCGTTGATGCGGGGCGCCAGGCGGAAGGCGATCTCAGTGGCCGTCAGCCGGCCGGCTTGCGGTTGCAACTCGGCCACGGCCATCAGGGAGCGCAGGCCGGGGCTGGCCAGGCGTCGCAGTGCGCGCAGGCCGAGACTGACGATGGCGCGGTTTTCTCCCAGCAGCGGGACAGCATCGGCCACTGTGGCGATGGCGAGCATTTTCAGAAAGGACGGCAGCAGCTTTTCGCGGGCGCGTACCGGGTCGTGAGCTTCCAGAAGCGCTTGCGCGAGCTTGAAGGCGACGCCCGCGCCGCATAGATGCTTGGAAGGGTACTCGCAGCCATGCTGGTTAGGATTCAGCACAGCGAGGGCATGAGGCAGGGAACGGGCGGCATCCGGCAGGTGATGGTCGGTGATGATGAGGTCGAGGCCCTGCTGCCGGGCTTCTTCGCTGGCGGCAAAGGCGCGGATGCCTGTATCGACGCTGATGACGAGCCGCGCGCCTTCAAACGCGGCCTGGGCCAGGACCTCGGCCTGCATGCCGTAGCCGTCGCGCAGGCGGTGCGGGATGTGGTAGCGCACGCGGCCGCCTAGCCGTTCTATCGCGGTCTTCAGCAGCACGATGGCAGTGGTGCCGTCCACGTCGTAGTCGCCGTAGAGAAAGATCGATTCGTCGTTGCGAATGGCAACCTGGATGCGCTCCACGGCCGTGCTCATGCCGCGCATGGCATAGGGGTCGTGCAGGTGGGCCATCTCTGGCGCGAGAAAGCGGCGGGCGTCTGCGGCAGTACGCAAGCCGCGCGCGAAGAGCAACGCCGCGATCGCGGCAGGCACCCCGGCGATCGCGGCAAATGCAGCCAGTTCCGGGGCATCCAGTTCCGGCAAAATCCACTTCGGGTAGATGGGAGCGGAGTTGCCAGAGCGCCGCGGCTCTGCGGCGACGGTGCTCACTCTTCTTCCGTATCCTCATCGAGAACGATTTCGCTGAGGTCTTCGAGCGATTCCAGCAGGTGCTGGTAGCGGTCGTACCAGTCGGTGGAGGTTTCGTGCAGGAACATGATGCCGCCCTGGGCAAAGCCGAGCTGGATAAAGCCGGTCTTGCCGACGTAGTTCACCAGGTATTCGGCCTCTTCCAGGTCAGGCACTTCGTCGGGAAAGTTGAGCTCGCGAAGCTCTTCCATTAGAGAGGTGAGGTCGTCTTTCTCCAGCGTAATGTCGCTCATGGTGATGAAGGGCACGGCGGCTGCTTTCGCCATCTCGACGAAGTCCTTCCAGCTATCCGGGTTGCCTTCATCTTCCCAGAGGACGGATGGGACAGCATCCATAACGAACCCAGGGAGGCGGCGCAGGCCATGGCCAGCGGTGAAGGCGATCATGTCATCTTTGAGCGAGTGGAGATTGTCGGGAGGCATCATGAACAGTCTATTCTCGCAGATTGCGGGCGGAACCGGTACGCGCGGTGCGGGGCGATCTTCTATGCGGGGCCTGGCAAGCCGTTTACCTACCGAGGTTCCGTTTACGATAGAGACAAGGGAGCAGGTGACGTTTGAGCCATTTTGACCACCATGTCTTTGTCTGCACGAATGTGCGTGAACCGGGCAGTGCACGGGGCTGCTGCGCGCCCGATGGCGGAGGGGAACTGCACAAGCGGTTCAAAGAAGAGATCGGGGCGCGCGGGCTGAAGAGCCGGGTACGCGCTAACAAGGCCGGCTGCCTGGACCAGTGCGAGCATGGCCCGGTGGTGGTCGTCTACCCGGAGCAGGTCTGGTACGGACGGGTGCAAGCGGAAGACGTCGGGGAGATCGTGCGGGAACACCTGCTGGGCGGCCAGCCCGTCGAGCGTCTGCGACTGCCGGAGACCTGCGTGAACACGGCAGCGTGTCCGCACAAACCGCGTCTGCGTGCGCAGGCCGGCGCAGAGATCGCCGAGGGCGAAACAGCCGCGGCGGTGTGCTATAGTCCGATGGAGAATCGATGATCTTTTCGACTGAATATGTGGGTTATCTGGCGCGGCAAACGGTCCGTCATCTGCTTGAAACCAAGATGATTGCGACCACCAAGCCGACTGTGCTCAACGAGCGCGTTGCCGCTGGGCTCATGGATGAGCTCAAGCTGGAAGACCGCATCAATGACGAGGTGCGGCTGATCCTGGAAACTTACCAGGAGGAGATGCACCGCACGGGCGCGAGCTATCCGGACATGTTCAAGAAGGTCAAGACCGAGCTTGCGCGCAAGTACAAGGCGGTGCTGTGAGGATCTCCCGCGACAAGCTGAACAAGCTGGCCCACGTGGTAGCCGATACGCTGGCCGAGACCGATGAGTGCGAGTTCCATGAAGACCGCAATACTATCCGCCAGGAGGCGCGCAAGGCGCTGGAACGGATACTTACGGAAGAGATGAGGATCGACACCGCGGCGCGGCAGAAGATCTCGTCGCAACGCAAGATCATCCTGGAAGGCAGCCAGGAGTGGGACATCCTGTACCGGAAGTATTACAACGAAGAGGTCAAGAAGCTGGGTCTCTAGAGGACGCTACGAAGGCCAGTCCGGTTGCGTTCCGGAATTGGCTTGATATACTCAGGAAGGTCCGCATTTCTCAGGTGTGGCGCTATGGTGCAGCGGTTAGCACGCGGCCCTCTCAAGGCTGAAACATGGGTTCAATTCCCATTAGCGCTACCAATTCATTAGAGAAGGCAAGCACCGCTAAGTCTGCGCAGCTTCAGTGGACTGAGCTTACTGCTCCAGCCGTGATCGTGATCGCAGGTCTTTATACGCGCGATAGGCCCATATGGCTGCCGAGAAGAACCATATACTGGCGAAGAAATTATGGGGGCTGCCGCTCCGATGTCGCAGCAGGTCAAGCGCACCGAGCGCCGCAAAGCCAATCGCCAATAATGTATGGGAAGCCAGTTGCGCACGCGTGCTCGGAACGGGTGGTCTGAAGCTTTCGAACATGATTGCCTCGCCGATATATATTACCCGGGCACGCTATCCAGTTGAACATCTTTCGCATAGTCGCCCGGAAGTGCCATTGAGCCATTGTGCTATTAAAAGCCACAAACCAGTGGTGCCGAAGGGGTCAAATAGGGCGGACTCGGCTAGTCGGGAGCATTAGCACCGACTCAATGACGAAGCTGGAGCGCTCAGCCAACGCGCACTCCTAGCGACGGAAATCGCGACGCGTTGAAGCATCTGACTGGTCTTTCATTGTTCAATGCCGCTCGACAGGTTATAGCAAATTCCGCCACACATTCTACTGCGACATCTAATTTCTGACAGGAGGCAATGTCCCTGTCCGTGAATTTACTTCTTCTCTGTCTGGTGGAGAAACTCGATCAGGTAGTTCTTCCAGACTGCGGCCTGGGTGTGTGTGCCGTGTCCACGGGTGGCGTCCGAGATGGGAAGAAGGATGAACCTGGCGTGGGGCATACGCGTCACCAGATTCTGCGCGATGCCGAGTTCGGGCGGGTTGATGAAGTCGTCGGCGGAGTTGATCCAGAGAACGGGGGCCGTGATGGTGCCGAGCTTTGGCTCCGGGTTGTAGTTGCGTGACGCGTCGATGTAGTAGAGGAAGTTGTTGGCGTCGCTGTGGGCGATGAGCGTGCCCAGAGTGCGATTTACGTATGCCTCGGCCAGGCTGCGGGTGGCGAAGTTCTTCTGCATCTGGAGGGGCGCGGAGCCGGCAATGAGGAGCAGATCATTAGCGCCGCGAAGACCCTCGACGGGTTCCGCGGTGTAATTACCGTTCTTCCACGCGGGATCGTCGCGAATGATCTGCATCGACATATATCGCCACATACGGTTTCGGCCGGCAATCTCGACGGGAAGGCAGGCAAAGGGCGCAAGGGCGTCGGAGAAACGGGGGTACGTCTCGCCCCAAACGAAGGACTGCATGCAGCCCATCGAGGTACCTAGAATCAGGCGCAGATGATCGACTTGGAGGCCGTCTACGAGCATGCTGTGCTGGGACGCCACCATGTCGTCGTAGTCGTAATGAGGGAAGCGCATCCGCAGCCCGTCGGACGGCTTGCTCGACTCCCCGTGCCCGATGTCGTCGGGGAGAATGATGTAGAACCTGGTGATGTCGAGCGGCTGTCCCGGCCCGAAGAGAACGTCGGAAAAGGCCGGGTTCAGAAGGGAATGGGCGCTGCCACCAGTGCCGTGCAGGAGAAGGACGGCGTTATCGGTGTGGCCGGCCGCATCGCTATGGCGCTTGCCGAGCGTAAGGTAGTGGAGCTTCAGCTCGGGGATGGATTCACCGGTGCCGAAGCGAAAGTTCCGGATGATATAGTTGCCGTCCTGGACGGGCCATTGAGCGCGAACCTCGCCGGTTTGGGCATCAGCCACCGCAGCTATGAGCAGCGCTAGGAGAAGGAGACGGCTGAAAGCACTCAATACTCTTACCATGTTAAAGAGCCTCCGCAACATGAACAACAACAGCCGAAGCAGCGCACTGACGTGAGCAGGCCCCCATCTTAAACCGGAGACCAGTACGGTAAAGTCGAAATTGTCGACCAGTGCCCAATGAGCTTTCGTGAGCGGGTGTTGCTGTGAGAGGGCAGCGCCTGTAGCTCAAGCTACGTGCGGCGGAGCCATGCATCGGTGCTCCATGGCTCCCGCTTCGGGCGTATTGCGTCAGCAGTCCCCGGGAAGGAAACCTTCGATTCGTTGCTCCGAACTCATGGCTGTATCCATGACTCGATTTACGCGGACGTGATTTGCGCGGACTTGACTTGTGCGATCACGGTTCTCCATGCGCTGCTGGTGGGGTCAACCACGTCAAAGTGATCGGCCCGAGGGAGGATGTTTACCAAGGCGCGAGAGCCCATACGTTTCGACATCTCTGCCCAGCGCAGTGGCAGTTCAGGTGGAATCTGATCGTCCTCCGTCCCTTGGATGAGTATCTGTGGAGTCTGGAAAGGAAGCAGATCACCTGGGTTTCCAGCGTGGTAGCGCTCCGGCACATCCTGCGGGCGGCCACCCATCAGTCGGTAAACTTCTTCTCGATCGTGGGCAAAGGTGGAGGACCCGGAGAGGTCGATCGTAAGCCGCAGATCCACTGCTCCTGCCAAGGAGATCGCTGCTCGCAAGGGTATATCCGGTCCGCCCATGAAGAGCTCATTGTCTGGGGCGATGTGAGGTCTGCCGGCCATCCAAAATGCCAGGTGACCTCCCGCCGAGTGACCCATGGTGAGGACGCATGACAGGTCCAGGGGATAGTTTCTGGCGAGCGTCGATAGAAAGTCGAAGCCAGCCGCGGCATCCAGAAACGTCATCGGCCAACCGCCGCCCGTTGATCCGACTCTTCTGTACTCGACCGACCAAGTGGCGATGCCCTCGCGTTTCAGTGCAGCGCACAGGTGTCCGGCGTAGCCGAGGTCATACTCGGATTTCCACCAGCCTCCATGAAAGAACACGATCACAGGGTGAAGAACGCCAGCGCCGGCATGCGGCAGCCAGAGATCTCCGAAGTGCGAAGGATCGGGGCCGTAATGAATCCGATAGTCGGCGGGCAGTACCGGAAGGGAAAGAATATCCATCCTGACAGCGTACATTGGCGTAATGCAGAGTTCTCCACCTTCAAAGTTCGCTGCGATTTCAGAGCGCGAGCAAGGACTGCGCCGCAGCTTGTCGGCAGGGCAACTCTCGATGATTGCGATCGGTGGCGCCATCGGCACGGGGCTCTTTCTCGGCTCTGGCTTTGCCATTGGCATTGCAGGCCCTGCGGTGCTCCTGAGCTATCTCATAGGTGCGCTTATCACCCTTCTACTTATGGGCTGCATGGCGGAGATGACGGTTGCGCACCCGACTGCCGGCTCGTTTGGCGCCTGGGCCGAGTTCTATCTGTCTCCTATGGCTGGCTTCCTGCTGCGCGTTGCGTACTGGGCCGGGGTTGTGCTGGCGCTGGGCACGGAGGTCACGGCAGTAGCGGTCTACATGAGCTTCTGGTTTCCTGCCGTTCCGGGCTGGATCTGGATTTGTGGTTTTGCCGGCGCGCTGGTGCTGGTGAATGCCTTGAACGTACGGCTTTTCGGCACCGTCGAATATGGCTTCTCTGCCCTGAAGATCACTGCAATCTGCGGCTTCCTCTGCCTTGGCGCATGGGTGGTGCTGACGGCTTCGCACGGCCGGGTCGCCGAACACAATCTACAGATCGGCTTTCGCAACTACATGGACTTCGGCGGCTTCTTTCCCAAGGGGCTGTGGGGCATGTGGGTGGCCGTACTGGTTTCCTTGTTCAGCTACTTTTCCATCGAGATGATCGCGGTGGCTGCCGGCGAGGCGAAGGATCCGCAACGGGCAATCACGCACGCCTTCCGCGCCACCATGCTGCGCCTGGTGCTTTTCTACGTCCTTACGCTGGCGCTGATTCTCGCGATCGTGCCCTGGACAGTGACGGCGTCCGGAACCTCGCAGTCTCCGTTCGTGACCGTGATGAGGCGGACGCACATTCCAGGTGCAGCCGGCGTGGTGAACTTCGTCATTCTTATCGCCGCACTGTCCGCCATGAACAGCCAGCTCTACATTGCGGCGCGGATGCTGTTTTCGCTCGCACGCGGCGGCTTTGCCCCTCGGCTGCTGGGAAGGGTGACCCCAAACGGCGTCCCTGTAGCGGCTCTTTTAGCCTCCACCGCGGGTATCGGACTCGCCGCGATCCTCAGCGTCCGATACCGTCAGAGCTCCTTCCTGGTGATGCTCGCGCTTTCGATGTTCGGGCCAATGTTTACGTGGCTGATGATATTCGTGACTCACCTCAGACTTCCGCCGACATCACAGAGGTGAAGCGCTGGTGTTTCGCATGTGGGGATACCCGTATACCAGCGTGCTTGGCGCCGCGCTTATGGCCGCAGCGCTGGTGACTACACTGTTCACTCAGGCCTTTCGGCCTACGCTGATCTACGGCGTACCGTTTCTAATGCTGCTCAGCGCGGCCTACGCGATACGGCGCACGCGATCCGCAGAGCCTGCACAAGCACTTGGCGAGGAGACCTCCAAATCATGAGTACGATGAGCACACTTCTGAAGACGGATGGAAAAGCCGAGGTCGCGCTTGACCCACTCCTGTCATGGCGCAAGGAGTTTCCGATTCTCGAACACACCACCTACATGATCAGCCATTCGCTTGGCCCGATGCCGCGGCGCGCCGAGCTTGCCCTCAAGGAGTTCACGGACACCTGGGCAACGCGAGGGATACGTGCATGGGAAGAGGGATGGTGGGAGATGCCGCTTACCTGTGGCGATCTTATCGGCTCGATTATCGGAGCTCCGAAAGGCCGAGTCGTTACCCATCAGAACGTCTCCATCTGTCAGTCCATCGTGACGTCCTGTTTTGACTGGGGCGGAACCCGCAACAAGCTGGTAACGGACGGTCTGAACTTCCCGTCCAACGACTACATCTATCACGGGCTTGAACGGCAGGGAGCCGAGATCGTCTCTGTCGCTTCCATCGACGGAATGACCGTGCCGCTGGAGAAGATCCTGGAAGCCATCGACGAGCGGACTCAGCTTGTCAGCATCTCACACGTTGCCTTCCGCAGTTCTTACGTGCAGGACCTGGCCGCTATCACCCATCGTGCGCATCAGGTGGGCGCATACATCGTGGCTGATCTTTATCAATCTGCCGGTATTGTGCCGCTTGATGTCACTGAGCTTGGGGTTGACTTCGCGACTGGTGGCTCTGTGAAATGGCTGCTCGGCGGTCCTGGCGCAGGCTATTTGTATGTACGCCCCGATCTCGACTCGAGGCTGGAACCAGCGGCTACTGGATGGGCCGCGCATGCTCATCCTTTCGAATTTGTCCATGGGCCGATTGAGTATGCGTCCGACATGCATCGATTTCTGAACGGGACGCCCAATATACCGGCCATGTACTCAGCGCGGTCAGGCTACGAGATCGTGAATGAGATAGGAGTGGCGGCAATACGCACAAAGTCAAAGCGGCAGACGCAGCTTCTTATTGCTTTGGCGGATGAGTCGGGGCTTGCGGTGCGCAGCCCGCGCGATCCTGATGCGAGGGGCGGTACGGTCATTCTGGATGTGCCGAACGGCCGTGAAGTTACGGCGGAGCTGGGCCGGAGAAAGATCCTTGTCGATTTCCGCCCGGGTGCCGGTATCCGCATCGCGCCACACTTCTATACCTCCGATGGCGAGATCGCCCACACCGTGCACGAGCTGCACTCCATCGTTAGTAGCCAGAACCAGAACCGATAGATGCTCGCGTTTACCAACGACGGGTTCTCAAACCAGAGAGGCTTTCCTGTAGACGTAAGCCGGAGCTCAATCCGACTATGATTGCGAGTTGACGCTCCAGGTATGGTCGACGAAGAAGTCGCCGAAGGCGCTCTTGCCAGGTTGTACCTGCAAAGTAGCGCAGCGTTGTTTGCGATCCAGCTCCCGGCCGTTTGCTTCAAGCAGCAAATCGACACGATAAAGTCCTGGCTGAAGCTCAAGCACAGGGCAGCGGAACTCGATCTCGTGAGTGCCGGGCTCAAGCTTTAATTCCCGTCCGGAAGAAGCAGTCGCGATCTGGGTACAAAGATAGCCGCTGGGCCAATAGACAAGGATGTTGGCAGAGATACAGGTGAGCTGCCTGGTGGTGCGAAAGCCCAGGCGCGCAATCATCGGATAGCCCGTGCGTACTGCAGGATCCGGCGCGTCAGAGCGGAAGGATAGGTTCGAGCACTCGGCCTCCCTGCGATCTTTATATTCAGCACCTTCAATTTCGGCATGTTCGCTCACTCCTGACAGGCGATCCGTTTCACCTGCGAAAGTGACACTCTGGTAGTGGTCGATGACCTCTGCCGGAGGTCCAGTCATGACCACGCGGCCATAATGCATCAACAAGGCGCGGTCACAGAGCCGGCGGATAGCTTC
This sequence comes from uncultured Acidobacteriaceae bacterium, assembly GCA_963767705.1. Taxonomy (GTDB): domain Bacteria; phylum Acidobacteriota; class Terriglobia; order Terriglobales; family Acidobacteriaceae; genus CAWCJL01. The sequence continues at coordinate 995,769 of CAVYEO010000001.1, forward strand.
CAGATCATGCGAGATCAGGACGATGGTTCGCCCTATCTGACGCAGTTCGTCGATGCGCTTAAGGCACTTCGCCTGGAAGGCGATATCTCCCACGGCCAGCACTTCATCCAACAGCAATATATCCGGTTCGAGATGCGCGGCGATGGAGAAGCCGAGCCGCACATACATGCCGGAAGAGTAGCGTTTAACCGGCACGTCGAGATATTCTTCCAGTCCGGCGAACTCGGCGATGTCACTTACCTTTCTCGATATCTCGCGACGAGACATGCCGAGCATGGATCCGTTGAGGAAGATGTTTTCGCGGCCGCTCAGCTCGGGATGGAAGCCGGAGCTCACTTCGATCAGCGCGGAAAGTCTTCCCCGGATGGTGATCTCTCCTGCAGTCGGTGCAGTGATGCTGGACAAGAGTTTGAGGAGCGAGCTCTTGCCTGAGCCATTGTGCCCGACAATGCCGAAGCATTCTCCTGCTTCTACTTCAAAGCTGACATTCTTGACCGCTTCTATCTTTCTAGTTCTTTTAGCCAGCAGACGTAGTGGAGGCAGATAGCTCGTGCGCGAAGGCGAGTCCGCTGGGACGAGATAGGTTTTAGAAACCCGGTCGAGCTTGATGTCAAACATACGTTGGGTGCTCTAGCTAGACTGAGTCTGCCATGTTGGATTCCGCTGTTTTGAAATAGCCGTACGCCGCCGCCAGACAAACCAACGCCACCAGGGAAGCCACGGCCAGTGTGACCTTGTCAGGGCCCACTCCATGCACTACTACCTGGCGAAAGCTCGCGATAAAGGTGGCGACTGGGTTGAGAAGAAAGAGAGAGCGATACCGGGCTGGAACCGCAGCTACGGAATACACGATCGGCGTACTGAACATCCAGACCTGCAACAGGAGCGGCAGCGCAACACCGATATCGCGGAAGCGAACCTGGATGGAAGATAGGACGAGAGCAACGGCCGTAGTGAAGGCGCAGAGCGCGGCCAGGACCGGCACAGCATACAACGCATTCCAGCTCAGCGGCGTTCGATAGTAGGCCATCAGGGCCGCCAAGATGGAGAGTGAGATGACGAGGTCCACAAGCGCCGCCATGACATATGAGAGCGGGATGATCTCGCGCGGGAAATACATCTTGGTCAGCAGGGCGGGATAACTCACCAGGCCATTGACAGCGTTCGTGATGGCTGACGAAAAGAAAATCCAGGGAAGCAGGGCGGAGAAGACAAAGAGCGGGTAAGGAACGCCCTCACTCGATACCTTTGCGACCCGAGAAAAGATCAGCGTGTAAATCGCCATAAGAGCGAGCGGCTGCAGGACAGCCCAGAACCAGCCAAGCAGGGATTGCTTGTAGCGGATGTTGATCCGGAACAGCGTCACGGTATAGAGCAGATCGTGCTGACGAAGCAATGTGGAGAGGCCGGCTAATACGGTCGCAATCGATAGCGAAGGAGGCCGGATCACCTTGAGCGGGCGGTCCGCTAACGGCTGGTGCTGCACCGCGGCTGCTTGAGGAAGGGTGAAGGCAGCGGGCGTGTCATGCATGCGCCGGCACCTCGACATCGGTTGGAGTCGGCGCTGGTAGCGCCTCGCCTGTAAGATTGTGCGTCCCAAGCCGGTCCAGGGCCTGCGCAAGTCGTTGGCCAATGATCTCGACCGCGGGCTCTCGCAGCATGGCCTCATGCGCGGCCTTGATCGGGTGCACATCCACCCCCGCCCGGGATCGGAGCCCCCAGCCCATCTGTGGGTCGCGGGTGCAGAAATACGGCTGCCTTGGCCGCTTGAACAGGAGGACGGCGGCGTCAAACTGCCGGGGCCGGAAATCCGCGGGGGGATAGTATGTACGGTCCCATGGATTGGTCAGTTCCAGCTCTGGTCGAGCGATGTACCGCCGCAGCCTGGTTGCCACAGCTCGCCGGTAAAAGGAGAGTTGCGCCTTCAGGGGCGTCCGGCTGACGGCCGAAATGCGTTGGTACAGTGAGTCGAGCCGCGCCAGCGAGCGTATGTACCGGTTCTCAAGCACCCAGGTATCGATGATCGCAAACGCGCCTACCTCGTGTCCCCTGGCCTCCAGTAGGTGCACCATGCGTTCGGCGATATGCACCCCACCGCAGGTCGCAACAAGGCAATAAGGCCCGCGTGGCTGAAACGTGCGCATAGCGGTTACGTATTCCGCTGCGATGGAGCGAAGCTCCTCCTCGGTGTAGGGCAGCGTGGCGCTCTGTTCGGCATGGGACTGGATCTTGAACATGGAGTGGTGCTCGCCGATGTGACGTGCCAGCAGCGCAAACCCAAGTGTGTCAACTCCGGGAGCGGCGATGGCAAAAAGCGGAATCCGATGCGAGCCGGCTTTGACCTGCATCAGCAGCGGATCGGGATTGTTTTCTGCGCCTTGGCGAATCAACTCGGCGAAGGAACCGAGCGTGGGTCCGCGGAAGAGCGCTGCCAGCGGCACCTTGCGGCCGATGATCTTTTCCACCTCGGAAACAAGCCGTGCCGCGAGCAGGGAGTGGCCGCCGAGATCGAAGAAGTCGTCGTGGAGACCGATGGGAGCTCGTTCCAGCGTCTTTTCCCAGATACGGCTGAGTATCTGTTCGAGCGCGTCCGGTGTTCCCCTGCCTGGGTTCGGAGCCGCACTCGATGGGGTCGGCTTGTGCACGATGCGAGGGCGGACGATTATGGCTGGTGCGCGTTCCACCTCCGATGCTTCGCGCTGCCCATGCATCTGCGACATCAGTACCGATAGAGCAGAGGCCGGTTCCTGAACGATTGCGGAAAGCAGCACGACATAGTGCTGCATCATGATGGCCACGCGGGCGTAGTCGAAGAGCGCGGTGTTGTATTCAAATGTCACCCACCCATGCTCCGCCGTATCCTCAATCAGGTTCACGGAAAGATCGAAGGGGGAACCACCGCTTGAAAGCGCATACGGGGCTGTCGCGAGCGGGCCGAAATCGGGCGGCCGAGCGTCCTTGATAGCTGAGCACATTACCTGGAAGAGGGGATTGTGACTCATGGAGCGGGCTGGCCTTAATTCTTCCACCAGCCGCTCGAACGGTATCTCTGCATGGGCGAGGGCTTCCAGCGCCGTTTCGCGAACGCGGGCGAGCAGGGTGATGAAGGAGGGGTCGCCAGTGAGATCGGTCCGGAGCACGACCGTGTTCACAAAAAAGCCGATGAGGCCTTCGATCTCCAGCCGCCCGCGGCCTGCCACCGGAATCCCGAGCGCTATGTCTTCCGACCCGCTGTAAGCGCTCGCGAGCACCTGAAAAGCGGCAACCATGACCATGAAAAGGGTCGCGTGATTGGAACGCGCCAGCGCCTTCAAGTCTTCCACCAGAGCATCGGGCAAGGGAATGGTCTGGCTCTGGCCGTCGTAGGTCTGCTCCGGAGGACGCTCGCGATCGGTCGGCAGTTCAAGCCTTTCCGGTATGCCCGCCAGCTTACGCTTCCAATAGACGACGTCTTCAGCGAGCACTTCGCTTTCGGCCCATTCGCGCTGCCACTGCGCATAATCCGAGTATTGAATCGCCAGTTCCGGAAGATTGGCCGGCTCCCCTGTGCACGCGGCGCTATACAGGGCGGCCCACTCCCTCAGGAAGATGGCGATCGACCAGGCGTCACACACGATATGGTGCAGCACGCAGACAAGAACATGCTGCTCGTCGTCCAACCGGAACAGCGTGGCCCGGATCAACGGGCCGGCTGCAAGGTCGAAAGGCGCCGCGGTCTCCTGTCTTGCTGCCTGCCACACTTCGGATTCACGCGCTGGATGGGGAACCGTCCCGAAGTCCTGAAACGATAGCGAAACTGCGCACTCCGCGGCTACGACCTGAACCGTCTGGTTTTCTTCCATGCGGAAGGTGGTGCGCAGAATGGAATGCCGCTCAACGATCTGCCCCAGGCTCGATAGGAGCGCACGGCGGTCCAGGGTGCCTTTCAGCCGCAATCCTACGGGCACGTTATACGCCGAAGTGCCGGGCACAAACTGCTCAAGAAACCAGATGCGCTGCTGCGCCAGCGACAGAGGATATGCTTCCGCTTCCGGCGGACTCAGCAGATGGGCGAGCAGATGCTTTCGCTCTTCCGGCGTGAGGTTCTGCGTCAAATCTGCAGTGTGTGGCATGTTCGTGCACTGTCATGCAATCCGCGTGCCGTCTCGCACAATGGCAAGCCAGAGTAGCTCGGTAATCCGCAGAGTTGCTCATTGCCGTGCGCCCGCTTGCCGGTGAACTTGGCAGCCGGCGTGCAATCGGTTGGTTCATGGATGAGCAGGTCTTTCCTACATCGTTCTCGCAGCAGCGCCTTTGGTTCCTCGACCAGCTTGAGCCTGATACGGCTGCCTACAATCTGCCGCGGACACTGCGCCTCACCGGCAAACTGGATGTCGCCGCACTGACAAAGGCTTTCAAACGGACGGTGTCCCGGCACGAATCGCTGAGGACGGTGTTCACCTCCACGGACGGTGAGCCTTCCCAGGTCGTTCTTGCGGATATTGCAGTCGAATTGCCCACGGTGGACCTGCGGCATTTGCGCCTGAAGGAGCGGGAAGAGACTGCCTTCCGCATCGCCGGCGAGGAAGCGCGGCGGCCATTCGATTTAGCGAGCGGTCCGCTTTTTCGCGCAAAGCTCCTGCAGCTTGGCCCGGAGGATCACATCCTGGTGCTGGTGATGCACCACATCATCACCGATGGATGGTCGATGGGGCTGTTATTTGAGGAGATCGGGGAGCAGTATTCCGCGCTCGCAGCAGGCCGCGAGCCTGAGCTTCCAGTGCTCCCTATCCAGTACTCGGACTATGCCAGTTGGCAAAGGCAAACCGTCAGCGGCGAACTGCTTGCAGAGCATCTCGACTATTGGCGCAATACGTTGCGGGGTGCGCAGACGTTGCTGGAGCTGCAAACGGACCATCCCCGCGCGCCTGTCCACACCGGCCATGGCGACGACGTCTATTTCCAGCTCAGCGAGGCCACTGCGGAGCGGCTCAAGAAGCTGGCTCAGGCAGAAGGCGCGACGCTCTTTATGGCGTTGCTTACGGTCTTTCAAATCCTGCTGCGGCGGTACACAGCGCAGCAAAGCATATTGGTGGGCACGCCGACAGCCGGAAGGAACGAAGTCGCTGTCGAGAACCTGATCGGCTTCTTTGTGAACACGCTGGTGCTGCGGGCGGACATCACCGGTGAGGAGACGTTCCGGGAGGTGCTGCGGCAAACTCGCTCGACGGCTCTGGAAGCGCTGGCGCATGCTGACGTTCCTTTCGAAAAGCTGGTGGAAGCGCTGGAGCCGGAGCGCCAGGTCAATCGTAACCCGCTTTTTCAGGCGATGTTCGTCTTCCAGAACATCCCCAAACAGCAGCTGGACCTTGCCGGACTGGTGCTGGAGGAGGTGGAGTTCGAGAGTGGCATCGCAAAGTTCGACCTGACGCTGGAAGTCTTCGAATGCGAAGGCCTGCGGTGCCGGTTCGAGTTCGACGCGGACCTTTTCGACCGGACGACGATTGAACGTATGGCGGGCCACTTCGAGACGTTGTTGCAGAGTGCCCTCGGGAGCCCGGATCAAAGTGTCTCAAGGTTGCCGCTGCTTACCGGACAGGAGCTCGAACAACTCACGCTGTTCAACAGCACGCGAGCGGCCTACCCGAGAGAGACCACGCTGCATGCCTGCTTCGAGCAGCAGGCCGAACGCACACCGGACGCGACTGCGCTGGTATACGAGGGCACGGAAATCAGCTACAGCGCACTCAACCAGCTTGCTAACCGGCTGGCGCATCGGCTGACAGGGCAGGGCGTGAAGCCGGGGGACTTGGTGGGCATCTCACTCAAGCGTTCCTTTGCCATGGTGGCCGGGCTGCTGGCCATCCTGAAGACCGGGGCGGCATACGTTCCGCTGGACACTGCCTACCCCGAAGAGCGCCTCGCCTTTATGGTCCAGGATTCGCAGGTGCGGTGCATCGTGACCTCCGCCGAAATGCGCCCATCGCTTGAGAAGATTGCTGGCGGCGCCCTACTCACCGACATAACCGATATAGAGGAGAGGGCACCAGAAGGCGGAGTTTACGAAAACCCTGGAGTGTTGGTCCCCTCCGAGGCACGGGCCTATGTGGTCTACACCTCCGGCTCAACGGGAACGCCCAAGGGAGTCCAGGGGACACATCGGTCCAGCATGAACCGGATGGCATGGATGTGGCAGGCCCATCCCTTTGTAAAGGACGAGATCTGCTGCCAGAAGACCGCGCTCGGCTTCGTCGATTCTGTATGGGAGATCTTTGGCCCGCTTCTGGCCGGCGTCCCTTCCGTAATTCTTCCGGAAGAGGACGGGCTGGATATATCCCGGCTGGTGCAAGTGCTTGCTGAGCAGAAGGTTTCACGAGTCGTTACTGTGCCCTCGCTCCTCCGCGTGCTGCTCGAGCAGATCGAGAATATCCAGGAGAAGCTCCCATATCTGAAGCTTTGGTCGGCCAGTGGGGAGGTGCTGCCCGCTTCCGTGGCAATGCGCTTCGCGGAAGCGATGCCGCACGCCAGGCTGCTCAATATCTATGGCTCTTCCGAAGTAGCTGCCGATGCGACCTGTTACGAAATCGATGCATCGGCTAGCGGCGCATCCGTTCCGATCGGGCGGCCTATCGCAAATGTGCAGGTCCATATCCTGGACAGCGCCTGCGAACGCGTACCCATCGGGGTGCGTGGAGAGATTTTTGTCGGCGGCGACTGTGTGGCGCTGGGCTACTGGAATCGCCCTGAACTCACCGCCGAGCGCTTCCTTCCGAACCCGTTCGCTAAGGACGGCCAGGCAGCAAACGGCAACGCAAACCGGCTGTACAGGACGGGCGATCTGGGGCGCTTTCTAGCCAACGGCGATATCGAATACCTGGGCCGTTCCGACAATCAGGTGAAGCTGCGCGGCATGCGGGTTGAACTGGAGGAGATCGAAGCCGCGCTTGCGGCACACCCCATGGTTACCGGCTCTGCCGTAGCTCTTGCCGGGCACGCCGATCAGCAAAAGCTGGTCGGCTATCTCGCCGTGCGCATGGGAAGCGAACTGGATGTGGATGAACTGCGTCATTTCCTTAAGAAGAAGTTGCCGGACCACATGGTGCCCGCGCACTTTCTGGCGGTCGATGCGCTGCCCCTGCTGCCGAACGGAAAGGTGGACCGCAGGAATCTGCCTTCTGGAACCGCGGCGCGTTTGCTCGAGCATCGCCGCTTCATGGCGCCCCGCACGGAGATAGAAGAGAAGATTGCGCGCGTTTGGCGCGAAGTGCTGGGAGTGAAGCAGCTCGGCATCCAGGACAACTTCTTCGAGCTCGGCGGCCATTCCCTGATGGTTATCCAGGTGATCGCGCGTATCCGGAAAGTGTTTGAAGTAGAGATCCCGGTGCGCAGTCTCTTCGAGGAGCCGACCATCGAGCGCTCGGCCAGGGCCGTGGAGGACAGCCTGGCCAAAGGCATCAAAGCCCGCACGCCCATCGCAGCAAGGCGCAAGCCAGCTTCTCCGGCCGGTGGAAGGGAAGCGCTCCTGGCCCAGTTGGGTGCTCTGACGGAAGACGAGGTCCAGGCGCTGCTCAGGGAGGTGCTGCGCGAGAAGGCAGTTCGCGAGACGGTGTAGGCCGGCAGGGGATGCCGGTCTAGGCGGCCACTGCAGCCGCTGCCCGCTCTGGCTCGGTCGCCGCTAATGCGTCCCCGTGGTCTATCACTGCATCGACCAGCGCAGAGAAATCCTCCATGCGGCTGCGATGATTCACATTCGCAACGCGCAGCGCATATTGCCCACCAAGAACAGTGCCGGAAACCAGGAACTCGCCCGATTCCTGGAGCCGCATCACTAATTCCCGGTTCAGCGCATTCAACTGCTCGGTGCTCAAATCGAGAAACAGCGGGGCATAGCGGAAACAGAGAATATTCATGCTGCGAGGCGCAAGGAGTTCCAGTTGCGGGTTCTCCGCGACCAAGCTCTCCAGATAGGCCGTCTGTTCCATGTTTTGTTCGATCATGGCGGCATACGCCTCGATGCCATGAGTTTTGAGCGACATCCATGCTTTGAGCGCTTTGAAGTTGCGGGATAACTCAACGCCGCGATCGGTAAAGGTCAAACCGCCGGCAAGAAGTCCTCTGGCCGCTGCTTCGAGATAGCTCGCCTCAGCCGCAAAGGTCGCCTTGTGCAAGGCTGCGTCTTTGACCAGCACGCACCCGATATCGAAGGGTAGAAACCCCCACTTGTGCAGATCAAAGGCCAGTGAATCAGCCTGCTCCAGCCCGCGCACCAGCGGCGCATATCTGGGGGACATCTTGAGCAGCGAGCCGAAGGCTCCGTCCACATGGAACCACAGGTCCTGCTTGTGGCAGAGTTCCGCGAGTGCTGCGAGATCGTCGATCGCGCCAGTGTTTACCGTGCCTGCATTGCCGAGCACCGCAATGGGGCGCAGGCCCGCGCTCCGGTCGCGTTCAATCTGCCGTTCCAGTTCGTTCATATCGATGCGGTACTCCCCATCGACCGGGATGCGGCGCAGGGAATCCGTCCCAAGGCCAAGAAACTCAACGCTCTTGCGCACCCACATGTGGGTTTCCGTAGAGGTGTACACCATCAGCCGCGGGTGCTCGCTCTGCAGTCCCTGTTTGCGCACGTCGAAGCCCGCTTTGGCGTGGCGCGCCACCGCCAGGCCCAGCATGTTTGCCATGGTGCACCCGCTGGTCAATATGCCGCTGGACGAGGCGGGCATGCCCATCACCTGCTTCATCCAGGTGAGCACCTGCTGCTCCACCAGTGGCGGCGCCTGCTGCCCGCCGCCCACATGGGCGTTGATGCCTGAAGCCAGCATGTCTGCCAGCATCGCGACCGGCGTGCCGTTACCGCGGACCCATCCCCAGGCCCGTGGATGCCGGTTGCCGCTGGTGTACGGCATGACATTCTGCAGGAAGTCCTCATATACCTCTTCGGCTACCTGACCGGCGGCGGGCAGCGGCTCATCGAGAGCCGCCACTACACCCGTGGGCATGGGCTGCCACACTGGCTGGTCGCGCAGCGTCTGCAGGTGGTGAAAGATGTCGTCGAGCATGCGGTGGCCCAGCGTCTGCAGTTCATCCCAGTTTTCCGGGTCCAGCGTGAGCTGCCGTGCTTCTTCGTCTTGTGCGGTACGCATGCGGGTGGGCCCTCGGGAGCGCTGCAGGGAGTAGAACGGAGGACGAAATCCAGCAGTCGCAGGCTGCCAGGTGCAATCCGAGTTCCACTACAGGGCTCGCCTGCATGTAGTTCGTCCAGAGGCTTTTGCGGCTGCTCGCAAAAATTTGCGAAGCCCGCCGCCACACCACGGGCCACCACATTGGTGCTTCCGTTGCACACTCGTTGCAAACCTTTGCTCACAGGCGGCGGCGATGGAACCGGGAGCGGTCACCTGTTGGAGCAAGGGTCTGCCGCCGCGGTGAACCAAAGCCGCCTATATATCTCCAAGAGACCATGCTGCGCGGCGCGCTGGACATCACCCCGCCATTGCCTTACCGTTCTCCGGTAGCCGTTAACGCCACAGTCACAGCGCGAAAGTGAGATGCCCTCGACCATGCCTGATCGCAGAACCTTCCTCCAATCTGCCCTGAAAACCGCCACCGCCGCTGCCGTCGCGACCCAACTCCGACCACTCATCGCGCAGTCGTCAACGCCTGCGCCGCGTTCCCCCAACGACAGCATCCAGCTCGCGCTCATCGGCGCAGGCATCCAGGGCCAGGGCGATACCAAGACCGCGCTCCAGGTTCCTGGGGTAAAGCTGGTGGCTGTCGCCGACTGCTACGACGGCCGCCTCACGCATGCCAAGGAGTTATGGGGACCGGACCTCTTTACTACCCGTGACTACCGCGAGATTCTTGCCCGCAAGGATGTGGACGCCGTGCTCATCGCCACACCCGATCACTGGCATAAGCAGGCCGCGGTGGATGCTCTCGGAGCCGGCAAGGACGTCTATCTCGAAAAGCCGATGATCCACATCTATCCCGACGGGCCGGAGATCATCGACGCAGCCCGCCGCAGTCACCAAATCATTCAGATCGGCAGCCAGCGCGTCAGCTCCATTGTGTATGCCAAGGCAAAGGAGCTGCTTGCCTCCGGCGCTATCGGCAAACTCAACATGGTGACCGCCCGCTGGGATCGCAACTCCGCCATCGGCGCGTGGGACTACTCCATTCCGCTCGATGCCTCCACGGAAACGTGCGACTGGCCGCGTTTCCTCGGCACCGCGCCGAAGATCCCTTTCTCCGCCGAGCGCTTCTTTCAGTGGCGCAAATGGAAGGACTACGGATCCGGGGTGGCTGGCGATCTCTTCGTGCATCTCTTCAGCGGAACGCACTTCATCACCGGCGCACACGGTCCTACACGCGCCATGGCCACCGGCGCTATCCGCTTCTGGAAAGACGGCCGCGATGCCGACGATGTGCTGCTGGCGCTGTTCGATTATCCCGAGGGTTTCAACCTCAGCCTGCACGTGAACTTCGTGGACGGCGGTGAAGAGAGCGAGGGTTTCCTGTTCACCGGCTCCGAGGGGCTGATGGAGATTGCCGGCAACACTGTTACAGTTACCCGCACACCGCTTGAAAGCGAGCCCGGCTACACCGTTTCCACCTTTGCCGACGCTATGCAGAAGGAGTACATCGAGCAATACCGGAAAAAGTATCCCATCACTCACCCCAGTGGGCCGCCGGCGCAGGAGATACAAACCTTCGCCGCGCCAAAAGGCTACTCTGACAGTTACGATCACTTTCACAACTTCTTCAATTCCGTCCGCAGCCGCCAGCCCGTGGTCGAAGATGCGACCTTCGGCTTTCGCGCCGCCGGCGCCGCCCTGCTCAGCAATCTGAGCGCGGAACGCGGCAGCGTCGTCCATTGGAACCCCGAAACCATGAAGCTCGCCTAGCGCAACTTACTCCCGGAGCCCACTATGAAGAACCCATCGAAGTATTTTGCGCTGATGTTTGCTTTGCCGCTGCTCGCCCCGGGTACGGCCCATGCCCAGGACCCCGCGCATGCCAAGGAGTTTCGCATGCAGCATCCTGGAAACGGCCCTGACGGCGAGCCTCGCATCGCGTTTCTAGCCCATCGTCTCGGCACCGACCACGCCGAAGGCATCTCCCTGCTCGACATGAATAAGGACGGGTTTCCGGACCTGCTCAGCGGCTCTTACTGGTATGAGAATCCCGGCGCCAACGGCGGCGAGTGGAAGCAGCACCAGTTCCGCACCGTCGGCATTCACAATGAGTTCGTCTCCGATTGCGGCGAGTGGATCGTCGACGTGGACCACGACGGCCTGCCGGATCTGGTCACCACAGGCTGGATTTCGAACGGCCTCTGGTGGTATCGCAATCCCGGACCCAAAGCCACCGCCGCCGGCGAGATGTGGAAGGCGGAAAAGATCACTGACAGTTACGATACCGAGGGCGGCGCCTTTGCCGACATCAACGGGGATGGCAAACCCGATGTGGCCCTCGCCCACTACAACAGCGCCGGCGTGCTATGGGTGGACTTCAGCAAAGACAAGCCGCGCGTGCACCACCTCGGCGGCAAGAAGCAGGATGGCCATGGAATCGGCATCGCCGACATCAACGGCGATGGCAAGCCCGACGTGCTCACGCCGCATGGCTGGTTCGAGCAGATCGATGCGGATAATGACAAGTGGCAATGGCACGATGATTGGGACCTCGGCGATACCGGCTTTCCCATCCTCGGCTACGACGTGAATCACGATGGCAAGCTCGATCTGATCTATGGGCAGGGCCATGGTTACGGCCTCTACTGGCTGGAGCAGGCGGGCACGCCGTCCGCACCGAAATGGATCCGCCACACCATCGACGAATCCTTTTCGCAGTCGCACGCTCTCGCCCTGGTTGACATCGACGGCGACGGCACACCGGAGCTCATCACCGGCAAACGCTATCGGGGCCACTCCGGCGGCGACCCTGGGTCGTACGATCCTGTCGTGGTCTACGCCTACAAGCTGCCGACCAAGGAGCAGTTCGACTCCGCCAAAACACACAGCACGGGCGACGCACAGGCCTCTACCACTCCTGGACCAGGCGCCATGCAGATCATGAGCGGCACAACAGACCCGGCCTTCACCCGCATCGCCCTTTCAGTGAATGGCACAGCTAGCGCCGGCACGCAATTCATCGCAGCAGACTTCGATCACGACGGCGACATCGACCTGGCTAGCGCGGGCAAGCTCGGTGTGCACGTGCTTGAAAATCTCGAGGTAAACAACGTGCCCAAGTCCGTTCGCGAAGCGACCCAGCCTCTCAACCGGAACTGGCCTTTCCCCGGCGAAGGCAAAGAGGTGCCACAGGAGGACGGTCCCACACCCCAGGATTAGTTCGAAGGGGAGCCGGCTGAGGACAGGGTCGCATCCGGCGCGGGGTCGCCCTTAGCCGAAAGGATCGCAGGAGGATGTCCCATGTTCCCGTACCAAATTCCGAGGTTGCGAGAGCCCAGGCCAGTCGCACCTGGGCAGGTGCTGCTGGTGGCCAGCGGTGATCTCCGCCAGTCCGCCAACCAGGTCTGCTGGCCGGCGCAGGCCGCCATGGAAAGCAAGCTCACCGCAGCCTTTGCAGCCGAGGGCTTCGCGCTTGTCCGCGCGCATCCCTACGATGCATCGCTCGGCCACGGATTCATTCATGGGCAGCGCATGGGCATGGATGTCTTCGCGGGGATCGAACCCAACGCTCCACTGGTCGTAGCAGAAGCGGTCTGGCAATACAGCAACCACGTGTTGCCGGGCTTGCAGAGCCATCGCGGTCCCATCCTCACCGTCGCCAACTGGTCGGGACAGTGGCCGGGCCTCGTCGGCATGCTGAATCTGAATGGCTCGCTGACAAAAGCTGGCGTAAAGTTCAGCACGCTGTGGAGCAAGGACTTCGAGGACGATTTCTTCCGCACGGGGCTGCGGCAGTGGCTCAAGCAGGGGAGGATCGATCACGATGTCAGCCACGTGCGGCCGCTCGACATGGCGGCCCTGCCCGCCCCGGAGCGCGAGCTGGGCGTCGCGCTTGCCCGTCAACTCGCTGCAGAGAAGGCAATCCTCGGCGTCTTCGACGAGGGCTGCATGGGCATGTACAACGCGATCATTGACGACCCTCTGCTGAGCCCCATGGGAATTTACAAGGAGCGTTTGAGCCAGTCCGCGCTGGTGGCCGCCATGCAGCAAGTTACGCCGGAGGAAGCGCAGGGCGTTCGCTCTTGGCTCGACGGGCGGGGCGTCATCTTCAGGACCGGCCAGGACGAAGCGACCGACCTGACCGATGCGCAGGTGCTGGACCAATGCAGGATGTATATTGCCGCCGTCCGCATCGGGCATACATTTGGTTGCGATGCGATCGGCATTCAGTATCAGCAGGGCCTGAAGGATATGGCGCCGGCATCGGACCTGGTCGAGGGTCTGCTGAACAATGTGGAGCGTCCGCCCGTTTATGGCGAAGCGGGCTTGGACGACAAAGCCGGCCAGGAGCTCTACCCGGGCCAAGCGCTGCCGCATTTCAATGAAGTCGATGAGTGCGCTGGTGTAGACGCGCTGGTCACGAACCGGGTGTGGACGGCTATGGGTCTCGACCCCGCCACCACCTTGCATGACGTCCGCTGGGGAGAGCAGTACACGGCAGACGGCAGCAGCGATTTCGTCTGGCTGTTCCAGATCTCCGGCGCGGCGCCGGCATCGCACTTCATCGGCGGATATCGCGGGGCGATCAGCGAACGCCAGCCGCCCATGTACTTCCGCCTGGGCGGCGGCACGCTCAAGGGCGTCGGCAAACCGGGCCACCTTGTCTGGAGCCGCGTTTTTGTGGAAGGAAACGCGCTGCATGCCGACATCGGCCGTGCCACCGCGCTCGAACTGCCGGCGGAAGAGACCGAACGCCGCTGGAAGCAGGTCACGCCGCAATGGCCCATCGTGCACCTCCGGCTCCATGGCATCAGCCGCGATCAGTTCATGGCGCGGCATCGCGCGAACCACGCCAACATCGCCTACGCTCCGGACGCCGAGACAGCAGACCGCGCCCTGGCGGCAAAAGCCGCGATGCTGACGGAGATGGGCCTAACGGTACACCGCTGCGGAATGCCTAGCTGATACATAACGAATACCGGAGCATACGTGACATGGACCTTCCGGCAATTTATGACTTCATGAGGCGGCAGCGATATGGAGTGGTGTCGAGTATCGCGGCAAACGGCACACCTCAATCGGCACTGGTCGGGATTGCCGCAACTGTACGTCTGGAAGTCATCTTCGACACTGTGAAGAGCTCTCGCAAGTACTCAAACCTCAAGCTAAGACCAGCGTGCTCTCTGGTCATCGGCTGGTCCGGAGAGCAAACGCTGCAACTCGAGGGCATAGCTGAAGAACCCCAAGGAGTTGCCCTCAAGCAGTATCTAAATCTCTACTTCGCCCAATGGCCCGAATGCCGAGCGCACACGAGCTGGCCAGGCATCGCCTACTTTGTTGTTCACCCGCACTGGATACGCTACAGCAACTATGACCAAACCCCACCGCTCGTCCAGGAATTCGGGACGGAAGTCTTATCGGAGGGGTTGTGATGCTTGGCCCGATGACCTTCCGTTTCAAAAAGCGTCGGCGATCTTCCAGGACAGCAAAGCCGCCTCGCCTTTCTCGCCAGCAATGGCCTGATGGTGTGCTAGTACGGTGAGTCTGTCACCAGGGGTAAACGCACCGGCAGTCAGCACCCGGGCGGGTACCTGCAGCGTGGCTTCAGAGCAGCACACCGGCACCTTTTCGGCGTGATTCGCTTCCGGCATGTTCGGATGGGCAAGTGGAATCAGCACAGGCCGTGCCGTGCCCGGAGCACATCGTCAGCGATAGCAAGTCGCAGAAGCCAAGCGCGCCCAGCCATCGCGTCAGATCGGCTTCCTGCCCGAAGCTTTCTTCTGCTGCCCGGCGCCGTTCGGTTTCTTCCTCCAGAAACTTCCGGTGGTGCTCCTCGCCATCCGTAGCCAGCGAACAAAAGTGCCGGCTTACGATAACGGAGGCGGCGGGCGAGATCGTCTCCGCATGGCGAATCGAACGCCGCCAAGCCAGCGTGGAGACAGCGGGCGAGATCGCCAGGAATGAGGCTGGCCGCACTGCCGCATCTTCCTGCAACGAACATATCTGTTCTCTATCGGGCTCTTCCCAGCCCATGTCGTGCAGACGTATGGCCTCGAGTATGTCGTCGGGCAAAGGGCCGAAGGCTTCCGGAGTGAGCCTGCTGGCAAGAGCGCCGGCAAGCTCCGCATGGTGCGGCTGTGAAACCAGTGAGCGGGGAAGTCCGACACCCCCTTGCGTGTTCTGGAAGACCGGCCATGCGGGTTCGGCGTCTTCGGAGGTGGGGTGAGCGGAGGTGGGGTGAGCAAGAGCCGCAGAGCGAAGGATCATACGGGCTTGGATGTCGGCACATAGCTGCACGCAAGCAGGCTGCGCAAACCGGTTGCGCCTGCAGACAGCCTACGTGACCACCTCGATGAGCCCTTCGGCGCGTAGCTGGTCCAGCAACTCCAGAACATCGGCGGTCAGCACAGCGGAGTCCGCGGCGTACTCCTGCTCGAGCTGCCGGCAAAGTTCCGCAATGCGGATTGGTGTGGCCAGCTTGCGCCACACGGTGCTTCCGGTCTCGCCCAGCCCATAGCAGCGCCCGCGCTCCAGGCTCATCAGGACGACTTCGCGGTCGACCTCGGTTGCGACGGGAGTATCTCGCCATTGGACGAGATCCGTAAGTGCGAGTTGAGGGGGACGAGTCACCATGGTTACCTGTGGCGGGCAGTTCCGCGGCAAGCACCGGCCCGGCCTGACCTATGATACCTGTACACCAGCCCATGCTCCGTCAATCCAAAATCGTGCTTCCGCTGGAGGTCCGCTTCCTTGTTGCGTCCCTGCGCTGGCCGATTTCGCTGGCGGAGAAGCAGGCACTGGTGGAGCTCGCTGCCGAAGCGCCGGACTGGGAAGAAGTCTTCGCCCTTGCCGCGCATCACCGTGTTTTGCCGCTCGCTTACCGCAATCTCTCGGAGGCAGCCATCGAGTTCCCGGCTGGCGTGCGAGGGCTTTGGAGAACGGCGGCTACCCGGAACGCTTACGCGGCCATGCGTTCCCTGGCGGAAACTGCCCGGCTGCAAGCATTGTTGGGGGCGGCCCGGATAACCGTCCGCGTGCTCAAGGGAGTGCCGCTTTCCATGCGGGCGTACGGTGACCCCAGCCTGCGTGATATCGGCGATATCGACCTGCTGATTGCGCCGGCCCAGGACATGCAGGCTGACCTGCTGCTGCTGGCCGATGGCTATCGCCGGCGCGATCCGGCAGCGCGCTTGACCCCTCGCCGCCGTGCCTCCTATCGCAAGCACGTCAAGGACTACACGTATGCCCCTGGCGAGGCAGGCTTCGAGATCGACCTGCACTGGCGGTTATTTCGCAACCCGGAGATGCCTGGAAACGCGCTGGCGACTTCGGGCGCGGTCGCCGAAGTCGAGTTGGGCAGTGAACGCTTTCTAACACTGCCCCCCGCGGAAACGTTGCTGCACCTGTGCGTCCATGGGGCGCTCGATGGCTGGATCCGGCTGAAGTCGCTTGCAGACATAGCGGCGCTGTGGCGAGCCTGCGCGGCTGGAGAGCGCGACACCGTGCTGCGTCTGGCACGGCGAGATGGCGTGGTTCCGGAGCTTGCGGCGGCACTGCTGCTTGCGTGCGGATTGCGATTGGCCGATCACGACGAACTGCCGCCCTCCTTGCTGTTATTGGAAAGCGACCGTACGGTGAGTCATGTTCTGGAACATGCACTCACTCAATTTCACCAATCCCGGTTTCGTCCGGATTCTGCCATGGTGGGCAGTTGGCGAGCTAAACGGTATGAGTTGGGGTTGCGCACTGCCCCGCGCTACCGTTTCGAGATTCTGCGGCGCGTGCTCTTCAGGCCGCGAGTCTGGGAAAGCTTTGATCTTCCCGACCCACTGTTTCCGCTCTACGCCTTGCTGAGTCCTTTGGAGTGGCTGCTCTTTCATTTTCGGCAGCGTGTGCAAAAACATGAGCGGCCTTCTTTTGGTCCAGCGTGGTTCCGCAGTCTGAAGCAGCGCTGGACGGGTTGGCGGAAGCGCGGCGTGGCGGAGCGTGTGCTGCTGCTGGAAGCCGCTTCCATGCTGCTCGCCGCACGCGTAGCGCTGCGCCTTTTTCCGGCGGGAGCCATCCTGCGCTGGGTCCGTTCAAGTGGGCTGGAAATCGGTTCTCACCTGCGTCCTGCAGACGTAGCAATGCATGGTAACGCAACTGCGGTGGAGCGCGTGTGCTCGGCAGTGCTGGCCGCCAGCCGTCATGCCCCACTGCGGTTTGTCTGCTTTCCGCAAGCACTGGCCGCGCACACCATGTTGCGGTACAGGCATATTGATAGCGAGGTTATCTACGGAGTGCGCCGCTCGGCGGAGGGCAAATTGCGTGCCCACACCTGGCTGCGTGTGGGTGAGCGCACGGTACTCGGCGGTGAGACCGAGCCACTGTTCGCGCCGCTTGACCCGTGGCGCTCCAGACAGCCGGAGACCTAGCTATTTAGCTATCCTGCCTCGTTAGCTATCCTGGCTCGCCACGTGCGCTTCGATGGCGTCCACAACCGCGTTCATGTGAGCAAAGCCCCACGGTCGCGAGAGCAGGGAGGTGCGCACCCCCGCGAGAGCCCGCCCACAGCTTTGGAAGTGAGCGGCCATTTGCCCGGTATGCCGCGGCAAGTAGCCTCGATAGGTAAGCCGCATCAGAGCCTCCACGGCTTCCGCTTTTCCTAAAGTCCGGAAGGTAGCGGCAGCGGCGCCCGAATGGTTTTCCCCAGCCCTGTCCGGGGTATCTCCGGGATTCGGCGCCAGCAGGATCACTTCGGCAAGCGGAAGTGGCTCGTGTTCTTCTCCCAAGGGTAGCCGAAATTTCTCCTCCGAGCTAAAGGTCTGCGGGAGCTCAGCCGATACCTCACCTAGTTGATCAAGAGTTTGCCGCCACAACTTGAGCCACGGCGCAACCGGCAAAACGCGCTTGGGGAGCGGTGCATCTGGATCGACCAGGCATATGTCGTCAGCCACGATGCGGTGACCGCGGCGACCAAGAAAGGCCGCGAGGGACGATTTACCCGCGCCGGATTCTCCAAGGAAAGCGACCGCGCCCTTGGCAGTGGCGATCGCACTGCCGTGAAGCGGAAGCAGCCCGCGTTGATGGCAAAGAACGGCGAAGATGCTGCCCAGGAGGTAGGCGCGAACATCGAGCGCGGGCGCATCCGGTTCCGGCTGAATGACGACTTCCGCACCGTCGCGCACGTAGTAGGATGCCGTGCCCTGAATTCGCAGAAGGTACTCGCGGGCGGTAGCTTCGCAAACAGAGGTTGAGAACAGGGGGGCGTGCAGGCCCGACGGCACAGCATCCAAACGAATAACAACGTCAGCAAAAGTATCGGGTTCTCCCCTGGGTAGCTCAGGGAAATCGATTTCGGACCGAAGAACAAAGGGACCCAGACGGAAAGGGATGGGCTCAGGCATCTTGTGCCCTAAAAGGGGCATTACACGCTTGGTGACCTCCGCCCATACTGCAAGGGTACTGTCGACAGGGAGGTCTGGGAAGAAAATGTCCACTCTTTCAGCAATGACATTACTCTTAAGAGGTATGGCGTCTTGAGTGCATGTGACGAACAATTCATGTAAAGCATTGACGTGTCAAAGGGAAGATCACCAGAATATGTGCAATCCTGCAATGGGAAGAACGCTGCAACGGCACTGGAAAGGGTCAAACCTTTCGGGAAAAGGCCAACTCTAACCACGAGAGCACGTATACTGGAAAGAAATTCAAAGATCGGGATTGGCTCACGAGATACGAGTCCATGTAGAGCTGATTTCGCGAACGGTCCGAGCTTAGGAATGCAGCCCGGATGCAACCCACCCGAGGTACGATCCGGGCAGGCACTCTCACCGAACCGAGCCAGTGGAGAAAAACACCACGGCCGGCAGCGCCGAAGACGTTGTGTAAGCGGCGCCTTTGTTTCTCAGATGTTTTGGAGGATAGATGAACAACACTGCCAGGACGAATGCCAAACATCAGGCTTTGCACCCGGTCGACGAGCGGAAAGACTGGAGTAAGCCCGTGCTCGACATTCTTGAGCTGGAGAGTGCCGAACATGGAATGAAGCAAATACCGGGCGACAGGCTGCTGACGCATCTTTCGGCGTGACCCTGGCTTGCTTGGCAACTGCAAGGCGAACAAATGTAACCCTCACGGCGTAATAGCTGCTGCCGCAATGACACCGAAACGGATCCGGCAATTCTTATGTACCTTGGGCAGGTCTGTTCTGCTCTTGCTGCCTGGCGAGGTCCGGCCAGCGAGGCCTCAGTTCCCAAGCCGAACTCGGTTCTGCGCCGATCCTCCCTGGGCCCTCCTGCTGACTCCTCTTCCGTCCTGTCCTGAACGGCGCTAACCCGCTCCAGGCTCCTGACTCCATTCATAGCGCGTCCTTCTCTGCACGATGCGCGAGGGAAAGCTGCATGCAACATATCGCCGGCGTTTGGCTCACCATGCCGGCGCAACAGGGAAGTGGCACCGCGAGAGATCGGTGCCAAGCGATCCTTCAGGCTCTCGGCGACTCCATCCCTTCTCGCACACTCACCTCCTCACAAAATGCCCCGGTCTTAGGAACCGTTCTATTGGCCAATGGGCCGCGTTCCGCAGACGAGCGCCCGGACAGGAATCCAGCCGCCCGACCGTCTGTCTCACGCCTGCTGGTGGCCGATCTCCGGCTCGATAACCGCGAAGAACTCGCCGGGCTCTTGGAGATTGGACATCACGAGCTGACCAGCATAACGGACGCCGCACTGCTTTCCCGGGCATGGGACCGTTGGGGTGATCAGTGCCTGGCGCACCTGGTCGGCGGGTTTGCCTTTGCCGTCTGGGATGGCCGGCGGCAACGGCTCTTCCTAGCCCGAGATCATTCCGGGGAAAAGCCGCTGTTCTTTGCCGATCTGCCCGGCTTGTTTGCTTTCGCTTCCATGCCCAAAGGCCTCCAGCAACTACCGGAGATTGGCGCGACCCTCAACCAGGCCCGCATGTCCCGTTTTCTGGCTGTGCTTCCAGCAGAGGGAACCGATACTTTCTTCGAGCGCATCCAGCGCCTGCCCCCCGGATGCTTTTTCCAGATCAGTGCTCAGGCAAAGGAACTGCGCCGCTATTGGCATCCGTCAGACACGCCGGAAATTCATTACAAGCGAGACGAGGCCTATCTTGAAGACTTCCACGAGCGCTTCGGCGCGGCCGTAGGCGCCAGGCTGCGCGGCTCAGCCGGTATCGGTTCGGAGCTGAGTGGCGGATTGGACAGCGCATCCGTCACCGCAATCGCCGCTCAGCGGCTCGCGCCCGAGGGGCGGATTTTGACCGCTTACACCGCCATCCCGGACCCTGCCTACGATGGAGCAGCTCCGCCCGGACGCTTCGGCAATGAACGGCTCGCTGCCGCAGAGGTCGCGGCGCTGTATCGCAATATCGAGCACGTGTGCGTTGGCACAGCCGGCCAGAGCATGACAGCAACAGCGGAGTGCGCCGCCGTTTTGAGCGATGAGCCGGTTTTCAATCCGACTAACCAGATATGGGTACATGCCATTCTTGAAAACGCAAAGGCGCGAGGCATCGGCGTCCTGCTGCAGGGCGTCACGGGTAATGCCACGATCAGCTTTGGCGGCCTTCCCGGGCTCGGAGACGCGTTCCGCTCCGGGCATTGGCTTGCTCTTGCCGGACAAGTGAAGCGGCTACGCGCACGTGGTTATACGTCATGGCGCGGAGCCGCCTCATGGGCGTGTGCCGGGTTTGTTCCATTGTCGCTGCGCCGCGTTTTGCAGCCCGGGCTACACCGCGACATGCTGAGCCATTCCGTCCTTCGTCCAGCATTGGCCGAGCATTTCGGCTTACGGGAGGCGGCTTTTGCGGAATTCTACGGTGGCCGGGGCGGAAGTGCGGCTTTTCGCCGCAGGTTCTTTGAATATTACGACCCAGGCGCTGCGAACGGCGCCGTCGCCAGAGGTTGGGGCATCGAGAATCGGGACCCGACACAAGACAAACGCGTCTTCGAGTTCTGTTATGCCATTCCCGCCGAGCAATACCTGAAGGGCGATCAAACCCGCTCACTCGTCCGCAGGGCCATGCGGGGACATTTGCCGGCTTCCACGCTGACGCGCACCACCCGCGGATTGCAGGCGGCGGATTGGTATCTGGTGATGGGCGCGCAGCGCGCAGAGATGGCCGCCGCACTCACTCGTATCGAGCAGTCACCCCTGGCGCAGCACATGCTGGATCTTCCCCGGCTCCGGCAACTTCTCGATACCTGGCCATCGAGCGGCTATGAACAGATCGCGGTGGCCAACGTGTACCATTTGGCGCTCTCTCGAGGGCTGGCTGCGGGGCTTTTCATCGCGCAGCACGACCCGGATTCTGCAAGCGCGTTGCCCATGTAATTACCGCGGTGCTCATGGGAGTGGTTGCGGGAGATGGCTGAATACTCAGCGCTGGCGTACGTGAGTTCCGGGCCGCGCAGGCTCAAACGAGCGTAGGCACAGCCGTTTCGCCGAGCACAGATATTTCCGGAAGGTACACGCGTACCCTTGCTCCCCGGAGATCGCCTTGCGGGCTGTTGTTGATTCGCACGGTTCCGCCGTGTTTCTGAACGATGCCGAGGCTGACCCACAAACCAAGCCCCGTGCCGCGTTCGCCCTTTGTCGTGATGAAGGGCTGGAACAATTTCTTTTCCACATGCGGAGCGATGCCCGGTCCACTATCCGTGATCTCGACCAGGGTGCCGGCACGTCCTTCCTGCGGGGTAGCTGGACGGACCTGAATGCGGACGCGGCCATGTGTTCCGGCAGCTTCGGCTGCATTCGCAATCAGGTTTGTGAACACCTGGCGAAGTTCGCCGGGAAAGCCCTGCACCTCCGTCGGTTGCGTAAAGTGCTGCTCGATGGCGATATCCTGGTCCTTCATCTTGCGATCCAGCAGCAGCAGAACGCTCCCTATTAACTCCTGTAGATTGACACGGACCGGCACCTGGGATTCGCGATACAAGCTGAGCATGGCCCGGCTGATCTGCAGCGTCCGGCCAAGCTCCTGCTGGGCCAGGGCCAGGTATTCAGCGCGCTTCTGCGGATTGTTTTCGTCAGCCAGCAGAAAGTGAAGGTTCGAAACCGAGTCGAGCGGGTTGTGGATTTCATGCGCGATGCTCGCCGCCAAACGCCCGGTGACGGCCAGCTTTTCGTTCGCGATCAACGTGGCTTCCACCCGGCGAAGTTCGGTCACATCGCGGAAGACGACCACCACGCCATCGCCCGTCCCATCGGGATTGCGCAGCGGGGAGGTGGTGTGGTCGATGGCGTATTCCGCGCCGTCGCGCGCGACCAGCAGGTTATGACCTTCCATGCCCAGGCTGTGCGGCCGCGTGCCCTCTTCCAGAATGGAATCGATCGGCTGGCGCGTAAGTTCATGCACCACACCAAGCACTTCGCCGATTGGCTTGCCGGTTGCTTCCGCAAGCGGCCACTGCGTGAGCTGTTGCGCAACGGCGTTCATGAAACGGATCCGGCCGAGCTCATCACAGGTAATCACCGCATCGCCGATGGATTCAAGCGTGGTAAGCAGGAGATGCTGGCTGCCCATCAACTCCTCGTTCTTGTCGCGCAATTGCTGCAGGGCAGAGTCATAGGCGCTGGAGACGAGTTTGAGACGGCTGCTGGTAAAAATGCCGATCAGGATGCCAGAAGCCAGGGCCACAATCAGCACAATTTCCAGAAATCCGTCCAGCCGCCTCCGCACCTGTGCTGACAGCACGTCGCGGTGTCCTTCTTCGATGCGCACCATCTCCTGTGTCTGGCTGCGGACCGATTCCATGATGCTTTCACCGCGCAAGGTAACGTCGTCGCCCTGGGGCAGCGCGGTCTTCTTTGCGTCTATGGTAGTTGCCGCGAAAGCCTGCCAGGAGCGTACCGTCTGCTCCAGCTTGGTGTAGTGCTGCTGCTGCTCAGGCGAATCACTCGCCAGCAGTTCGCGGAGGTCCGCGAATGTCGTATCCATCGGCGCAGACGCTTTCCGATAGGGATCAAGCGTTTCAGGCAAGCCCGTAAGCTGAAAACCGCGCATGCCGGTTTCCTGATCGACGGCCAGACGCTCCAGCGTATTGAGATCGCTAATAACTCTGTCGCTATGGTTTACTTCGCGCTGAATCTCCAGCGTTTGCTGGATCTGCCACACCAGCAGCCCGGCAAGAAGTGCGAGGAGGGCAACGGGCAGAAGCAGGGTAGACCGCAGGATGCGGTTAAATTCGGTCAGATCGACCGGACTCTGGCTATGCATGGCTGGTTATCGTTTGAAAGCCACGAGCTCCTTCATCTTTTCGAGCAACGGCAGCGCTCCGTCGCCCTTATTTATGACCATGTCCACTAACCCGGTCACCTCACCCGGCAGCGTGAGGTAAGCAGAAAGTAGCAGGATAGGGACCTGCGGATGAATGGCGCGCAATTCCTGAGCCACCCGGGCCCCGTCCATGCCGGGCATAGCATAGTCAAGCACCACGGCGTCCACTGGATTGTTACGGAAAAGAGTCAGCGCAGCGACACCATCGTTGGCCGTCAGCACGGTATAGCCTTCCCGTTCAAGCACGACTCTTCGTATCTCCAGGCCAAGCACCTCATCATCGATACAAAGCACCGTTACGTCCCGGGGAACCATGCCACCTCACTTGCACAGCACGCAATACACCGTCGTGGTTTGCGGAGTATACCATTACGGTTGTTCCGGCAAGCCCTGCCTAAAGTAACCGGCCAGGACGGGAATTTGTTCTGCAGCCGGGTACTCGATTCACATTCCTTTCGCAATGGAAACGAGGCAATGGGGTAGGCTATGCCCAGCTACCGTACTGGCGGAGACTGGCGCCACGGCGCGCCAGAAGCTGGACGATGGCTGAAAGGGTGTGTGCTTGAGCCAAACCATTTTCGTGCTTGAGGACGAGGCGGACATTTCCCGCCTGGTCCAGCACCAGTTGGAAGGAGCGGGTTTTGCGGTGCGGGTCTTCGGCACTCCCGTAAACCTTATCCCGGATGCTGAACGGCAAGCGCCCGCGCTGTTCCTTTTGGACATCATGGTTCCGGGCGGGGATGGGCTCGATGTGTGCCGCCGGCTGCGCAGCCACGCTGCGCTCAGCACTGTGCCGATCATCTTCTTAACTGCGCGGGCCGCGGAAAACGATCGCGTGCTCGGCCTGGAGCTGGGCGCAGACGATTACATCACCAAACCCTTTGCCACGCGCGAACTGGTCGCCCGGGTCAAAGCTGTGCTGCGCCGCTTTGAGCGTCCGGAGACGGTTTCGGTGGTCAGTTTTGAAGATGTCGTGATCGACGCGAATGCCATGCAGCTCAAAGTCAGAGGGGAACTGACCACCACGACCGCAACGGAGTTCCGGCTTCTGGATTACCTGGCCCGGCACCCGGGCCGGGTCTTCAGCCGCGACCATCTGCTCGACGCTGTCTGGGGGGACGCGCGGTTCGTTACTCCGCGCTCGGTAGACGTGTATGTCCGGCGCATCCGGGAAAAGATCGAGACCGATCCGGAAAATCCACGCTTTCTGAAGACCGTCCGCGGCGCCGGGTATCGCTTTGAAGTGCCGCGCGCTGTGTAAAGCAATGCACTGTAGCGGCGCCCAGGGTGGTGTGATCCTGGGGAGGAATGCATAGGAGTGGTGTCGTGAAGGGCAGGGTCTTCTCGAAGCTGCTGTTCGCCTTCTTTCTGGTGCTGGTCATCGGAACGGCCATCCTCGACCTTTCGCTCCGCCGCATCGTGGACTTGGCGCTGCGGCAGCAGGTAGAACAAAGCCTGCTCGTCGAAGCCCGTCTGCTGGCGGCGCAGCTGGAGGGCAGTTCGAGCTTGCCCGAGCAACGGCTCGCAGTGGTTGCGGCGCAGGCCGCCGGCGTCCGCGTCACCCTCTTCACCCCGCAGGGCATGGTGCGCGCAAGCTCTGACCCGGCAGCGCGTCCTGTAGACGTAAATAAGACCCCGGAATTGGCCGCTCTGCGCGGCGCCCCGGGCGCAGTAGGCAAGGACCTGCGCCGCCATAGCCTGTTTCTAGCGGTCGCTGCTAGCGATGTCTGGGTGCGCATGGAGTACCCCTTGACCGGGGTCAATGCGCAGCTCTACCTGCTGCGCCGCGACATCCTGCTGGCGTCGCTCGTATCGCTGCTGCTGGCCAGCGTGCTGGCCGTGCTGCTCACGAGGCGACTGGAGCAGCGGCTCCACCGCATCCTGGCCTTTGCCGAAGGCATTGCCGCTGGCGACTTGTCGGCGCGTCTCGAAGAAGGCGATGTGGATGAAATTTCAGCAGTAGCCCACGCGCTGAACGCCTCCGCCAGCCGGCTGGAGATGGCTTTTCAATCCCTGGAAAGTAGCCGCCGTGAATTGACCGCCCTGCTGGACAGCATGCAGGAGGGGGTCATCGCGGTGACGGCTTCCGGCCACGTGAGCTGGTTCAACGCGGTTGCCAACCGGCTGGCCCACCAGCCGGTGCGGGAAGGGCGCTCGCTGGTGCAGACCATCCGCGACCCCGGCGTGCTCGGTTGCGTGGACACGGCGCTTCGGGAGCGGACTATCGCTACAGGGCGAGGGACCTCCGTGGTGCCCGGCCGCACCTTTGAGGTGAACGCCGCGCCCATGCCGGGCGGTGGCGCCGTGGTCGTGCTCCATGACATCACCGAGGTCCAGCAGGCCGAGGTCACCCGCCGTGACTTCGTCGCCAATGTTTCCCACGAGCTGCGCACCCCTCTCACCTCAATCACCGGCTATGTCGAGACCATTCTTGACGGCCGGGAACCGGTGGGACCGGAGAGCCGCGATTTCCTGCAGATCATTCTGAAGAATGCGATCCGCATGAACCGTCTCACGGAAGACCTGCTGGCCTTGGCGAGGGTGGAATCCGGGGATTACAAACTGGCGCTTTATCCGGTGCGTGCTCGCGACCTGGTTGAGGATGCGCTCGCGACTCTCGCGCCCATGGTGCAGGACGCCGGGCTGTCGCTCGAAGATGGCGAACTGGCGACGGACTGGGTCATGGTGGACCCGGATGCGCTCCAGCAGGTCTTTGGCAACCTGGTCGAAAATGCTACGAAATATGGCCGGAGCGGCAAGCGGGTATGCGTGGCCTCCGTGCGTCGCGGCGACCAGGTCGAGTTCTCGGTACAGGACTTCGGGCCGGGCATTCCTTCCGAGCACCAGCGGCGCATCTTTGAACGCTTCTACCGTGTGGACAAGGCGCGTTCGCGAGAATCCGGCGGCACCGGTCTCGGACTCTCGATCGCACGGCATATTGTCCATGCGCATGGCGGAGAGCTGCGCGTGGAAAGTGAACTCGGCTTTGGTGCGACGTTTGTTTTCACTCTGCCGCGCGCCGCGGTCCAGGAGGGCGGTCGCACTTCCGATGACGTGGCGACACCCGCGCTAGAAGCGCCTGGCGTGGAGAGTTCCTAGCGCTCAGGGGTGCTATGGAAGAGGTCCGAACTCCTCATGTCCCAGGAAAACGGGTCGCAAAAGCGGCTTTCGGCGTACCGGGCCTTAGTTTCTGCCCATTTCGGCACTGATCTCCCGCTTTCGGCATGATTCAGTTAGCTTTAATCTTCTATTCAACAAGCGTACGTACCCTAGGTTTCGGTGATTCCAAGAACTCAGGAAACGAGATTGGCTCCTTCCGTTCCAGCAGCTCCGCCCCGCGAGCCGTCGAGCGCGCCCGTATCGCCGTCGCTTATTCGCGCCTTTCTGCTCAAGCGGGGAAGCTCAGCGGTGGCAGACGGCGCATTCCGCGGGCTCATGCTCTTGTGCGCGCTGAGCATCTTCGGGATCGTGGCGCTGATCGCCTTTGAGCTGATAACGCGATCCCGGCTTTCCATCAGCAAGTTCGGCCTGGGCTTCTTTTTCCATTCCGCCTGGGATCCGGTGAACGGCAACTTCGGGGCGTTTCCGTTTATCTACGGCACGCTGGTCTCGTCTTTGGTCGCCCTGGTCATCTCCGTGCCGTTCGCCGTGGGCGTGGCCGTGTTCCTGACGGAAATGTGCCCGCGGATGTTACGTGCCCCGCTGGCCTTCCTTACCGAGTTGCTGGCGGCCATTCCCAGCGTGGTCTACGGGCTTTGGGCGATCTTTGTTCTGATTCCGCTTCTGCGCAATTACATCAACCCGAAGCTGATGGCCACCCTGAGTTGGACCGGGCTCTTTACCGGCCCGAACTCCGGCTACAGCATGCTTTCTGCCGGCGTCATCCTGGCCATCATGATCCTGCCGATCATCTCCTCGCTCACGCGCGAAGTCATGCTGGCGGTTCCCAATGTGCAGCGCGAAGCCGTGCTGGCCCTCGGCGCGACCAAGTGGGAGATGATTCGCATTGGCGTCCTCCGCAATGCGCGTATCGGCATCGCCGGCGCGGTGATCCTGGGCCTAGGCCGCGCGCTTGGCGAAACCATGGCGGTCACCATGGTGATCGGCAACCGGCCGGAGATCGCGAAATCATTGCTGGCCCCGGGCTACAGCATGGCCAGCGTGATCGCCAACGAGTTCAGTGAAGCTTCCGACAACATGTACCTAAGCGCGCTGGTCGAGATCGGCCTGGCGCTGTTCCTGGTCACCATCCTGGTCAATGCGCTGGCCCGCCTGCTGGTGTGGGCGGTCACGCGCGGGGCGCCGGCCGCGAGGGCTGCCTGAGATGGCCACCGCCGCCGTACGTCCGCCGCTCCGAGCCAGCAAGCGCAACCAGTACACGCGCAAGGTGACCAGCGTCGTCGTAGTGAGTCTCGCGATTTTAGCAACCGCACTGGTGATCGCGCCGTTGATCGCCATCCTGCTTTACCTGCTCAAGGAAGGCGTGAGCTCGCTCAACCTGGCCTTTTTCACGAAAATTCCAAAGCCGGTGGGCGAGCCGGGCGGCGGCATGGAAAACGCGATCATCG
Organism: uncultured Acidobacteriaceae bacterium; assembly: GCA_963767705.1. Classification (GTDB taxonomy): domain Bacteria; phylum Acidobacteriota; class Terriglobia; order Terriglobales; family Acidobacteriaceae; genus CAWCJL01. Next base: position 1,023,730 of record CAVYEO010000001.1, read on the forward strand.
GCTCCGGCGTGGTGCTGCTGCTGGCAAGCGTCATCGGCATCCCCCTGGGCGTGGGCGCTGGCATCTACCTCGCAGAATTCGGCAGCGGCCGCCGACTGGGCCACGTAGTCCGCTTTACCGCGGACGTGCTGAACGGCGTGCCATCCATCGTTATGGGCATTGCTGTCTATTCGCTGATCGTGCTGCCGCAAAAGCACTTCTCGGCCCTGGCCGGCGGCGTGGTGCTGGGCATCATGATGATTCCCACCGTGACCCGCACCACCGAAGAGATGCTGCGCATGGTGCCGAATTCGATCCGCGAAGCAGCGCTGGGCCTCGGGGTGCCGAACTGGCGCTCGGTGCTGTTCATCACCCTGCGCACGGCCTCGCCTGGCGTCGTCACCGGGTGCATGCTGGCCTTTGCCCGCGTGGCCGGGGAGACCGCCCCGCTCTTGTTCACTGCCTTTGGCAACGCCTTCAAAAGCTATAACCTCAACGAGCCGATCGCGGCTTTGCCGTTGCAGATCTTCGTATATGCCATCTCCCCCTATGAGGAGTGGCATCGGCTCGCCTGGGCAGGCGCCCTGGTCCTCATCGCGCTCATCATCGTATCGGTGGCGCTGGTGCGGTACGTGGTTGGTCGCGGCGTTCTGAAGCCGGCGGGCTAGCGGTCGTCCCGCGGCGGCACGTACAGTTGGTTCAAGAAGCGAGGCTGCATCGCAGGTGCAGTGCGCCCTAAGGGCGCAAGAGGAGATACGGGAACGTGGGAGTCGGTATCGAGGTCAAGGACCTGAATGCGTGGTATGGCTCAAACCACACGCTCCAGGACATCAATCTGAATATCCCGGCGAACCACGCCACGGCGCTGATCGGGCCTTCCGGCTGCGGCAAATCCACCTTTGTCCGCTGCCTGAACCGCATGCACGAGACCAACCCCACCGCCAAGGTCACCGGTGATGTGACGATTGGCGGTCTGAACATTTACAGCGACGCCTCTCCGGTCGAAATCCGCCGGCGTGTCGGCATGGTCTTCCAGCGTCCCAACCCGTTTCCCACCATGTCCATCTACGACAATGTCGCCTCCGGCCTCAAGCTGAACGGCTTCCGCAGCCGTCGGGTACTGGATGAGGTAGTCGAGCGCTCCTTACAAAACGCCGCGCTCTGGGAAGAGGTCAAGGACGACCTCCGCAAAAAATCGGGGGGTAGCCTTTCCGGCGGGCAGCAGCAACGCCTGTGCATCGCCCGCGCCCTGGCCGTCGATCCCGAAGTGCTGCTCATGGACGAGCCTGCTTCGGCGCTCGACCCCGTATCGACATCCAAGATTGAAGACCTGATCTTTGAATTGAAACGTCAGTACACCATCGTGATTGTGACGCACAATATGCAACAGGCAGCGCGCGTGGCAGAAAATACCGGCTTCTTTCTGAGCGGCAAACTGGTCGAGTTCGACTCGACGCACAAGATCTTTACCAATCCCCGTGACAAGCGCACGGAAGACTACATCACTGGGAGGTTCGGATGACGCGGATCCGCTTTCATCAAAGCCTCGACGACCTGAAAGAAAAACTACTGGTCATGGCCGGCATGGCAGAGCAGGCCATCCAGCGCGCCATTGAAGCCTATCGTACCCGCGACCTTTCCGTCTGCGACCTGGTCATCCACGGAGAAGTCGCCATCAACCGGCTCGAGCGAGAGATCGATCAGATGGCGCTCGACCTTCTTGCCATGGAGCAACCCATGGCCATCGATCTCCGCTTTATCCTGGCCGTCATCAAAATCAACGCCGACCTTGAGCGCGTGGGCGACCAGGCCGTCAACATCACTGAGCGCGTGCGCGATCTCCAGGCCTTCCCGGCCAACGACCTTCCCGTGGATATCCCGCGTATGGCTGCCATCGCCTCCGGCATGGTGCGAAAGGCCCTGCAGGCTTTTATCGAAGGCGATGCGGAGATGGCGCAAACCGTGCTCACCATGGACGACAGCGTGGACAACATGAACGAAGCCGCCTACTTCTCGCTTTCCAACCTGATGAAGGAGCAGCCGCAGATGTCCGCCCAGGCCCTCAACGCGCTAGTCATCGCGCGCAACCTGGAACGGGTGGGCGACCACGCCACCAACATCGCGGAGGACGTCATCTTCTGGGTCCGCGGAGCCGACGTGCGGCACCATCTCAGTGTCTAGGCCTTGGGGACCACAGTAAGCTTCAAAACTTCTACGGTAACGGTTCGCGAAGCCTCAGCCATCCCTACTATGCGGGCCTATTCGAAATTAGGTATGGCAAGCCTCAGGTATCGCTCTCGACCGCGCGCCAGTCCAGCTTGGGAAGCAGAGGGTAGTAGAGGCCGAGGCGCTGCGGCCGATCTCCATACACGTGCCGGAGCGCGCGGCTGTAGCCGGCAAGTTGCCGGGTGTGCCGCTCCCATTCTTCAGTCAGAAAATCATCCAGCGCGCGATTGCCGGGTGGCTTCGCCGTCTTGTAATCCACGATCCAGAGATGCGTCTCACCGGCTACGCCCGGCTCCGGTCCCGCAAGGAAGACGCGGTCTGCCCGCAGCGTCTCAATGCAGCGTGACGGCTCACCGGCAGATTCCGCGCTAACATCGCTGCTCCATGCGGACTCGCTCCGGGCATCTTGATGGTTGGCCAGCAGCCAGCGGCCGGTCGGGTCGCCCAGGGTGCGCATAAGCGCCTCTTCCACCTCGCGAACGAGCGCCGCTTCGGTGTTCGCGTCCATGCCGTATTGCCGCAGAAGAGCTTGGGCGGCGGTGCGCCAGCGCTGTACCTCTTCTCCGGGAGAGGCGCTCTTCCCAGGGCTCGGCGACCGGGCGATCTGCTCCAGCAGCATGTGAATGACAACGCCGCGAATACGCGTTTCCCGCGAGCCTGCCGCGCGAGGTGACCCAATCTCTCCCTCCACCACACCCAACTCGAAACCTGGTGCGCGCTCTTCCAGCCCCGGCATTTTCCCCGTAGCTCCGCTCGCGATGTTTGTGCCAGAAGCGCTCCACTGCCAATCCGCGGGAAGCCGTTGCAGGCGCGGAAAGCGGCGTGCCTCGTGCAACTCCTCTGCTTCGGCTGCAAGGCGTGCGATCTGTCCCGGCATGGCGCGTTGCTCGTGACTGGAAGAAGGGAAGGCAAGCATCTGCCCCATGCTCTCCTGTGCAGGCTCCGGAGCAGGCGCACCCGCGGTGCGCGTCCCGTTCCATTTCTCGAGGAAGTAGCTCTCCGCATGTGGCCACAGCGTTCCCAGCAGGCTGTTTTCACGCGGCTTCTGAAAGGGCGAGGCCGATGCATTGCCTGTATCCGCCGCCGTTTTGATGCACGCGGTCCCGAACAGATGGAGTTCGCTTTTCGCGCGGGAACAGGCGACATAAAGTAACCGTTGCTGTTCTTCGCGCGCCTGCCGCTCCCTTTGCGCCCGCACCCAGCCATACAGGTCGCCGTAATTTTTCTTGCCCGACGGCGCGCCCTTTCTGCCAATCGGCGCCAGCAGAATTTCCCGCTCGGCGCTCCCCGGGGACTGCCGCGTCATCCAGCAGAGCAGCGACTGCGTGTCGCGCTGCGAAGACCGTTCCAGTCCGGGAACAATCACTGTGTCGAATCCCAGTCCCTTGGCCTTGTGAATGGTCATCAACTGCACACCATGGCGTTCATCGGTCTCTGGATCAGGCAGGGCGAAAAGGCGTTCGAGCCGGTGCTCCAGCGTTCCATCGAGCACAAAAAGCCCATCGGGCGACAGCTCGGCCACCATGCGAAAGAAGACCTCGACATTCCCCAGTGCCTCTGTGTTCAGGCACGCCCGGCCGCCCAGCGCTTCCCAGGTCTGCTCGATCCATGTAGCAAAGCCAGCCGGCGAAGCGCCCAGCGTTCCGCGCCCGCGTGCCCCGAGCGCCGCCGTCATTGCAGTGAGTACGCGTCCGGCGCGCGCGCGGCTCGGGATCGGCAGCATATGAAGCCGTTCCGCAAGCAACGCCAACAGCGGCCGCGCGGATCTCGGCTGTTCTTCGTCGCCGCACAGCGCATGGAGATCGGCCAGCCCCAGACCGCACCAGGGCGCGCGCAGAACGGAAAGCCACGCGATGCGATCCATGGGATTTACCAGCGCCCTCACCAGCGCCCGCAGGTCGAGCACCTCCTGCCGCTCGCCCAAGGTTTCGATCTCCACCGAGCGATAGGGAATATGCGCCTGCCGCAACAAGTCCGCAATGTGCGCAAGATGCGCGCGCGCCCGCACCAGCACCGCTACCGTGTACCGCCGGCCTTCGCGTTTTGCTGCTTCGATCCTGGGCTGGTGCGCACGCAGTATGGCCAGCGCTGCGCGTGCTTCCCGCCGGCGCGCCTCATCCCGCTCTTCGCTCGAAGGCCTCCCGCCTTCCCCGGTCAGGAAGTCCGGAAGGAGATGCACACCTCCTCCCGGCGGCCTTGGTTGCGGCCTTGGTTGTGCGGCATCCTCCGGCGCAGCCGTGGACGGTGCAAAGCGCACGGCAGCAGCGTCGCGTGCGCCACCTCCGGAAGGAAACACGGCCGCGAAGATTTCATTGAGCGTGCCGACCACCGCAGAAGTGGAGCGGAAGTTGGTCTGGAGCGTGAGGGGTGTCAGTGGGAACGGGCCGCCCTCACGCGGGAGCCCATGCGCGCGCGCTTCTCCAAAGAGCTCGACTTCCGCTTGCCGGAACAGGTAAATCGACTGCATCGGATCGCCCACAACGAAACACGTCCTGCCGCGATCGCCTGGCTGCCACTCCGCAATGAGTCTCCCGAGCAGTTCGTGCTGCGGCCGCGATGTGTCCTGGAATTCATCGACCAGAATGTGCCGGATTCCTTCGCTCCAGCGGTAAGCCACGTCACGCTCCGCGAGCGCGGTGCGCGCGGCCAGCCCGATCTCGGCGAAATCCACTTCGCCGCGCTCCGCAAAGATCACGCGCAGCTCCGCCACAGCGCGCAGCAGCATGGTGAGAATCTGGCGCACCAGCAGCCATTGCGCCTCGTCGTAACTCAAGGGCGGCAGCGACCGTACGGCACAGAGCGCTTCCAGCAAATCCTCCATCGGCGTTAGCCGGGGCAGAAACTCTTTTACGCGTGCGTTGACCTTCTTGCACCCTCCATCTTTTTCCGTGGGGAAGCCGTTCGCCTTATTCAGCTGCCGGCGGAAGGTGTTGCCAGCCGTGAGCAGCAGCTCGCACACACAGTGCCAGTCGCCGGCTTCTGCCAATTGGTCCACCTCGCTCAGCCCCAGCAATCGCGAGTAGCCCTCGCCCGCGTGGAAGCCGCACGCATAATTGGCCAGTGCCAGCACCTCACGCGCCAGCTCCGGGTCGCGCCTAAGAATTTCTCGCGCCCGGCTGAGCACGCGGTCATGTTCCTCCGCCAGCGGCCGCTCGAGTGCTTCCCGTACCCTCGCCCAGTCTTCTTCCGAAGTCTGCCCGGCAGGGAACAGGTGCACCCATTGATCGCGCCGCGCCAGCATGTCCGCAATCAGTCGTTCGCAATCCGCCAGGCTGGTGTCGCGCAGCCGCAGTATCGCCTCCAGCGCGTCAGCCACTGGCGAAGCGGGGCCACCCAGCAGTTCCAGCGTCCTCCGGGCCGCCGCGCCGTACAGCGGCTGGGCGTCTTCGGTCGGCGTCAACCGGCCGCCCAGTCGCGACAGTAGCGGTGCCTGGTGTGCAATGCGCAGGCACAGCGAATCGATCGTCTGGATGTTCAGCCGCTGCGGTTGTTCAAGCAGCCGCCAGCCCCGGCGCTCCGCGTGGCGCAGCGCACGGTCGCCCAGTTCCTGTGCCGCCGCAGACGCCTTATCGCTACCGCTCTGCGAACCATTGGCCCGGCTCTGCGCGGCTTCAAGCGCCTCCACCACGCGCGCGCGCATCTCCGCCGTGGCCGCGCGTGTAAAGGTGATCGCCAGCACCTCTTCCGACTCGTCCACCTCGCTCAACAGCGCCACAAAACGTTGCGTCAGCAACTCCGTCTTTCCCGAACCGGCCGGCGCTTGCACAATAAACGACCGCGTGGTGTCGAGCGCCTCGTGGCGCACCGCTTCATCGGCCAGAGCAGCAGTCGCGAGGTGTTCCAAAGGTGGGGGAAGTGTGCCGCTACTCATGTGTCTCCTGGCCCATACCGCCGTCCCAGTCGCTTTCCAGATCGTCCTCTGCGCTGCCGCGAAACACTTTTTCCGTCTCCGCCACACGGCACAGCCCGCGCAATCCGCATCGTTCGCAGGTCTGCGGATAGCGCTTGGGGGCGATGTATGCATCGCCTCGCAAAAAGCTCTTGGACAGGGCCAGCAGCACGCCTTCCCAGGCCCCGCGCAGTTCTTCGCTGTACGGCTTCTTCACCAGCGCGTGCGTCCTTGGGAGGTCCGGCAGCAGGTGCGCGGCCGCATCGTCGATCGATCCGGCAAAGCTGCCGGCGCCGGCGCGCACCTGCGCAAAAAGCGCGCCGATCATGCCGTCTATCCCGCCAAAGACTGCGTAAAGCGGAAGCTGCGGCTCATCGGGTCGTTCGCCATCCCAGCCGCTCGTCGCCACCGTGCCGGTTTTGTAATCCAGCAGCAGGCGTCCGCCACCGGCAGCGCTGACCGCGTCGATGCGGTCCACCCGCAGCCTCAACTTCAGCTCTCCCACCGTGGTCTCGATCTTGCGCTCGCATGCCACCACTTCAAAATCCACGCGCTCGCGTTCATAGGCCAGCCACTCCAGTGCCAGCGCGACGATGCGCTCCCGCTCCGCATTCAGATAGGCGCGCTCCCAGGCTGCGCTTGCTCCCTGATGAAACCGACGTAGAGCCGACCACGTATGGTGCTCCACCAGCGGGACGAGCCGGCCCTCCGCTTCGGCATTGATTAGGCAAGCGCGGGTGCGGAGGCGCGGCGCTCCCGGCGCATCCTCGGACCACACCCGCTGCAGCACGTCATGCAGCACGGTGCCGCGCTGCTGCACGGAAAGGCCGTGGCTCGGATGCTCCAGCTCGCGTGCGCCGAGCCGCTTGGTCGCAAACGCCTGGAAGGGACACGCTGCCTGCCGGGCCAGCACCTCATGGCCACCCGCGATGCGTTCCACTGGCCACGGAATCGCCGCATCGTCTTCAAAGCTTTCAAGAACCGCATTCGGGCCAATGCTCGGAATCGTCGCGGATTTCGGCAGCGCCCATTTCAGCGGCAGGTGCCGCACCAGCGGGGAAGGCCGCATCGTCATTCCATCCTGCATCTCCGCGAAGCTGAAGACTGCCTCTCCCGCGCTCGACACCAGCCGTTCGGTAACGTTTGCCGAGAGCCGCCAATCCGCCGCAGCATCGGCATGGGGCATCCCTGCCTGTTTTTGTAACCACGACGGTAGCAATGGATGCGGCTGCCCGCGGGCCGGCCATTGCACGTCGTCCGCCCCGAGGAACCACACCGCATCGAATGCCTGTCCGGAGGCTTCGAGCGCCCCCATCACCTGCACCGGCGCGCCGAGCGATTCGGGCGAGAAGATGATCTCGAGCGCCAGCCGTTCCAGCGTCCCCAAAAAGACGTCATATGCAACCCGCGTCCCGAGAAAATCCAGCGAAGCAAGCTGGTCGAGCGCGCCCTCCCAGGACTGAGCCGCCTGGAAAGTGGTGCTATCCGCACCGCGCCCGCCGCTCCATCCAGCATCGTCCAGCAGCTTGCGCGTCAGCGCAGTCCATTCGGCAGAGCTTGCGACCGGCGGATGCTTGGCCAGCTGCGTTTGCGCTGCCCGGAGCTGCTGTTGCAGCCTTTTCACAAACGGCGCGCCGCCCGACGGAAGCTGCAGGAATCTTCCAAGTTCTACGCGCTGCGGAAGCAGATCTTTATCCCGCAGTCCTGCGTCCCATTGCGCGACTTCGAGAATCGTCTCTAGGCGCTTTCCTCGCTCTGTTTCCCGCACCACAAAGCCGGAGAGCAGCAGCCAGGTGCATTCCGCCTCCTGGATCGGTGCCGCCAGCCAACGTAGCAGCAGCAGCGCGGCACGCACCAGCGGTACCTCAGCCAGTGGCAGCCCGAGTGCAAATTCAAACGGAAGCGCGGCACCCGGAGCAGTCACCACGACGGATTCAGGCGCCAGCACCTGGCGAAAGGTGCGCTCGATGGCGCCGCGCACCGGACCGAGGTCGGGCACGATGATGCCAAGGCGAACTCTGGAATCGAACTTGAGCCGGGCGCGCGCCCACGCAGCCGCAGCGGCTATCTCCTCCGGCAGATCTCGCGCGGCATAGAGCGCAGCATCCGCGGGTTCGGCAGCCTGCCACTGGAGCACGCGCACCGCCTCCTGGTCGCCTGCCACGGCCGCGAGCAGCGCGCTCTGTGCCGGGGTGAGGCGGTCAAAGCCGAGCCATCCTGCAGGCGTTGTCGCCGTAAGCGTGCCTCTTTCAATGGCTTCGCCCAAAATTCCAGGGAGCTCACTCCGGCTCACCCACTCGCTTTTCGGCGCACACCGCGCGGTAGCGGCGAGCCCATCGCCGGAAGAGCTCGGTTTCGCTCCCGCCATCGCCCCACGGACCATTCGCCAAATGCCCCATCGCATCGTAATCGCACAACAACGCATAAGCTTGCGCGGAAAGCTCGGCGATGCCCTCCGGCGCAAGCAGCGACTGCTCCTCTACCGGCCGGGTCACAATCCGCGACCACACCGCATGCTCCTGCAGGGAACTCAGCAGCAGCCGGTCTTCCGTGCCGCTCAGCAGGAGGTCGCGCCACAACTCGCCCAGCCACGCATCATAATCGAGCACGCGCGGCGCAGCCCAAACCCGGTCGGGTCCTTCCGCCTTTTCTTCGTTGTACTGGGACCGCACGGCGCGAGCGGCACGTGCATTTGCAGTCACCAGCACGCCGCCCCTGTCCAGCAGCGCAACCATCTCTTCAGCAAGCCGCATCGGTGTTCTTAGTGTACTGCGGGTCTGATGGGCTGGGCAGTGGAAGACTGGGGGTGTGTAGACTTTCCGTATGCGCCGGCTGCTCGCCATTCTGCTTGTGTGTCTTCTCGGTTCGGCGCTGCCGGCCGCCGCAGGCGCCGCGCTGTTAACGGCGGACTCCGCGGTGCCGGCGTGTTGCCGTGCTCACGGAGCCCACCGCTGCATCCTCGGGACTGCCGGGCCCAGCGCGCTCTCCACGCAGGGCATTCAATTGCGCGCCCCTGGTTGCCCCATGGCGCACTCTCAGCCAGCCGTTCTCGCGCCCCGGGCAATCGTTTCCAATATGCTGGCGCAGGCTGTGCCGCCCACGACGGCAGCCCCCCAGCACTTGTCCACGAACCAGCCCCGCGCACCCGAGCACACGGGCTTCCGTCAGCCCCGCGCACCGCCTTCCTTCCTCCCCTCCTGAGTCAGCTCCGGCTTCTCTGAAGTAAAAGCCGTTCTGCCGAACGCAGCCGCCTTGCGCTGTTTTCCTGCACACGCAAAGCGCGTACGCTCGCGCAGACCTCGCGATGGAAGGAACCCATGTTCACCTGGAAGTACCTGCGCTCGGCCGCGCCTCTGATCGCGGCTGCTGCGCTCGCTACCGCGACCGCGCACGCTGCCGTCCTGGGCAATGTGCGCGGCATCGTCCACGACACCTCGCATCGCCCCCTGGCCGGCGCGCAGGTCGAGATCGCCTCCACCACCTCCGGCCTGCACGCAAGCCTCTCCACGGATGCCAATGGCTTCTTTGAAGACAGCGAACTGCCGCTCGGGGAATACCGCGTGCGCGTCACCGTCCCGGGTTTCGCCACGCAGGAACAACGCATCCTGCTGGGGAGCGGCGCCGCTCCTGTACTGCACTTTGAACTCGGCCTCGCCTCCGCGCACCAGGAGGTACACGTCACCGCGGCCCCCGTCGAAGTGGACCGCGCCTCCTCCACCACGCAGACCACCATCACCCGCCATCAGATCGAAAGCTACCCCGGCGCAGACCAGACCAACAGCCTGCGCATGATCACCGAGTTTGTCCCCGGCGCTTACGTCGTGCACGACCAATTGCACGTCCGCGGCGGCCACCAGGTCACCTGGGCTATCGACGGCGTACCCATCCCCAACACCAACATTGCCACCAATGTGGGGCCGCAGTTCGACCCCAAGGACATGGACTATCTGGAAGCGCAGACCGGCGGCTACACGGCCGACTACGGCGACCGTACCTATGGTGTCTTCAACGTGGCTCCGCGGACCGGCTTCGAACGCGACCGTCAGGCCGAGCTGGTTGGAAGCTACGGCAGTTACCACGCCACCAACGACCAGCTCAGCTTTGGCGATCACTCCGAGCGCTTCGCCTGGTATGCCAGCGCAAATGGTAACCGTACCGATTACGGATTGGAGCCGCCCGTCGCCCAGAACCTCCATAACCTCAACGACGGTGGCGGAGCGTTTACCTCGCTGGTCTTCAACAAGACAGCCAACGATCAGGTCCGCTTCGATGGCTCCTTTCGCGCGGACTTTTATCAGGTCCCGAATACCCCCGAAGCGCAGGCCGCCGGCACCCGCGACCGCGAGCGTGAGCAGGACGCATTCGGCATCCTTTCATGGGTGCATACCATCTCGCCGGGAACCCTGGTCACCTTCTCGCCCTTTTACCACTTCAACCGCGCCGCCTTTGTCGGCAGCCCAGCCGATGTCCCCAGCGCGACCGACAACCGCGCCTCCAACTATGAGGGCGGTCAGGCGGCCTTCTCGCAGGTACGCGGACGCAGCAATCTGCGCGCCGGCCTGTATGCCTTCGCCCAGCAGGACAACACGCTTTTCACCCTCGACGCCAACGACGGCACCGGCAACAGTTTCCGCCAGCGCGTCACCCCACACGGCCAGGTTGACGCCGCCTACGTTCAGGAGCAATTCAAGCTCACGGATTGGTGGGTCTTGAACGGCGGCTTCCGTTACACACACTTTTCCGGCAGCTTCTCCGAGAACGCCTACGACCCGCGGCTTGGCTCCGCCATTACCCTGCCGCGGCTCGGATGGGTGCTGCGCGGCTCCTACACCCGCACCTACCAGGCCCCGCCGCTGGACACCGTCTCCGGCCCACTGCTCCAGTATGCTCTGGGTCAGAGCCTCGGCTTCCTGCCCCTGCGCGGCGAGCGTGACGAGCAGTACGACATCGGCCTCGTTATCCCGTTCCGCGGATGGTCGGCCACCTTTGACTACTTCCGTACAGGCGCGCGCAACTATTTCGACCATGACGCCCTCGGCAACTCGGACATCTTTCTCCCGCTCACCATCGACCACGCGCGCATTCGCGGCTGGGAGGCGAACTTGAAGTCGCCGCTGCTGTTACAGAAAGGCCACGCCCACCTGGTCTACTCCAACCAGCAGGCCGAGGGCTTCGGCGCCATTACGGGCGGCTTGACGGACTTCAGCCCGCCGGAGGATGCCGGCTTCTATCTTGACCATGACCAGCGCCACACCCTGGCCGCCGGGTTCGACGCCACCCTGCCCTGGAACGCCTTCACTGCCTTCGATTTCAACTATGGATCGGGCTTCCTCGATGGCAATGGCCCCGCGCACCTGCCCAGCTATCGGACCTTCGACCTGTCGCTCGGCAAGAGCTTCGGCGAAAACGCGAGCGTGCGCGCCTCCGCCACCAACCTCACGAACAAGCGCTATCAACTGGACGACAGCAATACCTTTGGCGGAACCCACTTCGGCGACCCGCGTATGCTGTCCGTGGAGGTGCGCTATCGTTTTCACTTCTAAACTCCTTGCCATTTTCCAGGAGTGTGCAACTAGACTGGGTGCCGACAGTCTGTCCGGGAACACTTGCGGGTGCCCCATCCTTCGCGTCTCACCAGGCGAAGTCGCCTGTACAAATGACGGGCGCGAAGGGTGGGCTATGCTCCGCAGGAGCATCCGCTTTTTCTCCCCGCTCATTCGCAATGCAAACGGCTGGAAAGGTCTACGCAGTCAACACCTCGCCCTGGCCCTCGCCAGCACCACACTACTCGCCGGCGCAGCAGGCTGCCGGAGCAAGTCGCCTGTGCCCGCCAGCAGCGCAACCTCCTCCGCGCATGCAAAGCGCTACCCCCTCAAGGGCATCATCGTCTCCACCAACCCGGCCGGCAGCGAAGTCACCATCGACACCGAGGCCATTCCCGGCTTCATGGGCGCCATGATCATGCCCTACAAGGTCGCGAACGCCAACATTCTGCAGGATCTCCATCCCGGCGATCATATGACCGGCGCCCTCGTCATCTCCGACGCCGGGGCCGTGCTCGAGGAGATCGTCATCACGCAGCAAGCGAAGCCCGACTACAAGCCCGCCGCGCAATACCATGTGCCCGCGCCCGGCGACACGGTGCCGGATTTCCGCTTCATCAACCAAAGCGGCAAACAGATCGCCATCGACCAGTTCCGCGGCAAGGCGCTCCTCGTCACCTTCATCTACACGCGCTGCCCGCTTTCCGATTACTGCCCGCGCATGAGCCGCAACTTCGCCGAGATTGACAAACAGCTCGCTGCCGACCCCTCCCTCTACGCCAAAACACATCTGCTCAGCATCAGCTTCGATCCCGGCTATGACACCCCCGCCGTTCTCCGCAGCTACGGCGGCGCGTACACGGGCAACTTCACCAACGAAAAGTTCGCCCACTGGGACTTTGCCGCGCCACCGAAAAGCGAACTCCCCGACCTCCTCCACTATTTCGACGTCGGCGCCACTCCGGAAAAGGACCGCACCATCACCCACTCGCTCTCGACCGCGGTCATTGGCCCGGACGGCAAAGTCGCCGCCTGGTATCCGTCCAACGACTGGTCTCCGGACGACGTTCTGGCCAATATGAAAAAGTCACTCGCAGAGTTACAAAACAAGCCGCAAGGCAAGACGGAGGCGCACGCTTGATCCTCATCCTGATGGGCGTGACCGGCAGCGGCAAGACCACCATCGGCACCCTGCTTGCCTCGGAAACCGGCTGGGAGTACGCCGAAGGCGACGATTACCATTCGCCCGAAAACAAAGCCAAAATGCACGCGGGCATTCCGTTGACAGACGAGGACCGCGCACCCTGGCTTCTGGCCCTCCACGCCGTCCTGCTCGGCTGGTACAACAGCGGCAAGAGCGGCGTCATGGCCTGCTCCGCGCTCAAGCAGTCGTATCGCGACGAGCTGCGCGGCGGCATCCCGGCGGTCGATCTCCGCTTCGTTCTGCTCGAAGCCCCCGAGTCGGTGCTCGAAGATCGCCTCGCCCACCGCGCCGGGCATTACATGAACCCCGTCCTGCTGCAAAGCCAGATCGATACCCTGGAAATCCCCTCCGACGCGCTCCGCGTCTCCGTAGTGCAGCAACCCGCCGATGCCGCGCAGCAGATTCTTGACGCGTTGAAAGCTGCACCGAATAAAGCCGCGAGCGCCACAAACTTGCCATCCTGAGCGGAGTGGGTCAGCCTTATCGACCCACCAGTCGAAGGACCTGTATTTCGCTCAAGACGCACTCCTGCTGAGTTTCGTTTGCTTACACCCTTATCGATAAAACAGAACCGCCGCCCGGGTGTGCTTCATCTATCGTAGAAGCACACCTATGGCAAAGCTCACCATCGTTTTCGGCATTCTCCTCATCCTCCTCGGCCTCTTCGGCTACATCGCCACCGGCCATCAGCACCCCACCGCGCTGATCCCTCTCTTCTTCGGAGTCGTTCTCGCCGCATTGGGCGCCGGCGCAAATACAGAAAACGTCAAACGCCGCATGCTGCTCATGCACATCGCCGTCACTGTTGCCCTGCTCGGCTTTCTCGGCACCATCTCCGGCGTTATCGACTTTATCCGCATGGAAACTGGTACGCACTTTTTCTACCCGGCAGCGCCAGAATCGAAAGCCGCCATGTGCCTTCTCTGCCTCATCTTCGTCCTGCTCTGCGTACGCTCCTTCATCACCGCGCGTCGCGCACGCACCCTGTAAACGCGTCTATGCGAACCTCCACCCTTTCCTCCCGCGCCGAACGCTCCTCCAGCACGCGCGGCGCCATCCGCGCCAATGCCGACACGCCATCGAAGGCCAAGCCCAAGCTGAGCGAAGCCTGGCCGCAGATCTGGACGCTCATCCGCCCGCGCCGCTGGCTACTCCTGCTCGGGTTTCTGCTGATGATTGTCAACCGGCTATCCGGTTTGGTGCTGCCGTTCTCAACCAAGTTCCTGGTGGACAACATCATGCTGCGCCGCCAGGCCGGGAAGCTGCCTCTCCTCGTCGGCGCCGTCCTCGCCGCCACCCTGATCCAGGCGCTCACCTCCTTCGCCCTCACCCAGCTTCTCTCCAAGGCCGCGCAGCGCCTCATCGCCGATCTCCGAAAACAAGTTCAGCGCCACATCGGCCGCCTGTCCGTCTCCTTCTATGACGCCAACCGCACTGGCAATCTCGTTTCGCGCATCATGACCGACGTCGAAGGCGTGCGTAACCTTATCGGCACCGGCCTTATCGATTTTGTCGGTGGCATCTTCACCGCCGTCATCTCCTTTGTCGTGCTGCTGCGCATCAGCGCCCGGGTCACGCTTCTGGTCTTCGGCGTCATCGTCCTGCTCACCTTTTTTCTGCAGAAGGCCTTCCGCGTCATGCGTCCCATCTTCCGTGAACGCGGCAAGATCAATGCCGAGGTCACCGGCCGCCTGACCGAATCGCTCGGCGGCGTCCGCGTCGTCAAGGGCTACTATGCCGAGGAGCGCGAGTCCGGCGTCTTCGCGGGCGGCGTTCAGCGCCTGCTCGATAATGTCGTAAAATCCCTCACCACCACCTCGCTGCTCTCGCTCTCATCCACCGCCGTTATCGGCATGATCGGCGCGCTTGTCATGTTCCTCGGCGCGCGTCTCGTGCTCTCGCACCACATCACCGTCGGCGGATACAGCCGCTACATCGCCTTTCTTGCTTTCATGATCGCGCCCATCTTTCAGGTGGTAAACGTGGGCACCCAGCTCACCGAAGCCGTTGCCGGCCTCGACCGCACCAACGAGATCCTTACCGAGCAGGAAGAGTACGCTGACCCACGCCGCAAGACCGACCTCGGCCCTGTCCGTGGCGACGTCCGCTTTACCGACGTCCGCTTCGCCTACGACCCGGACAAGCCCGTGCTCCACGGCATTTCTTTCCATGCCGAGCCCGGCACCGTCACCGCCCTCGTCGGCTCCTCCGGCTCCGGCAAATCCACCATCATCTCCCTCATCTGCGCGTTCCACATGCCGGACAGCGGACACATCCTCGTCGATGGCATCGACCTGTCCACCGTCAAACTCGACAGCTATCGCAGCCAGCTCGGTGTCGTGCTCCAGGAATCGTTTCTCTTCGACGGCTCCATCCGCGAGAACATCCTCTTCTCCCGCCCCGACGCTACGGAAGAACAGTTCCTTGAAGCCTGCCGCATCGCCCGTGTCGATGAGTTCGCCGAGCGCTTTCCCGACCGCTACGACACCATCGTCGGCGAGCGCGGCGTCAAGCTCTCCGGCGGCCAGCGCCAGCGCCTCTCGATTGCCCGCGCCATCCTTGCCGACCCCCGCATCCTGATCCTCGACGAAGCCACCTCGTCGCTCGACTCCGAATCCGAAGCCATGATCCAGCACGGCCTCAGCTACCTCATGCAGGGCCGCACCACCTTTGTTATCGCGCACCGTCTATCCACCATCCGCCGCGCCGACCAGATCCTCGTCGTCGAATCAGGCATGATCGTAGAGCACGGCACGCATGACGAACTGCTCGCCGCTGAAGGCCGTTACCACGACCTCTACACTCGCCAGCACGGCCTGGAAATGAACCGCTTTCTCGCCCCCGGCGAAGGCGACACCATCCTCGAACCGGCGTAAGGGCGCCGCGTGATTCAGTTGATCTGAGGCACGTCCCCTCACATCAACGCATGTAGAGCCGACGAACTATATCCATATGGTGGAGTTCGTGCCCTGCAAGGTGGTATGCCAGGCCGCGCACCGTCCATCGTTGGCCATCCGCCACGCCGCCCTTCATCAGCGAAGCCTCATCCAAACTCCCGAAAAAGCTTAGAGTGGCGCTTCTGACCGTCGAGAACTCTTCGAGCAGTTCTTCCGTACTGCGCTCGTTTGCGCGCGAGTATTGTGCGAATGTTTCCTGGTCGAAACCGGGAAGCTCCGTATCGTCGGACCTTGCGAATCGAAGCGCCCGGTAAACATAAATGCGTTCGTCATCCGAGAGATGGTTGACGATTTCCTTGATGGTCCACTTTCCCGGTGCATATCTGTACTGCAAGCGTCTCGTCGGAAAGGCCGCGTATCAACTCGGACGTATAACGTGCATTTTCCCTGAGACTGTCCAGTAGCGAGGGCCCGCTTTCGAGGTGGCGCATGTAGATTTCGGCATACGCCGGGTACTCCGTCGACTTAGGTTTGCGAGATAGTAGATGATTCATAAAGCCTTCTTTGCAAGGTACGGAATTTACGAAGATAAGTGATCGGAAGTCAGGCCTGTGATAGTTCCTCTTCGCTTCTATGCGCATCTTTGAAAGCTTCTTGAGCCTCAACCAACATTGGACCTACTGCGCCGGTCAGCCTTGCCATCAAGTCACGGGCGCTTTGACGTTTTGCCATGCGGACACCCTGTCCCGCCCATAGCGAGAGAAGTCCAGCATCCCCTCTGCGGGATGCCTCAGCTCGGATCGGACGCGTCAGAGCATTCTGTAAGGGGAAGGGAAGTATGGTTCCTGTACCGCTGTATTCCCGCATTCGGCTGGTGAATCGATTATCGATACCCCTGGCAGGTCTTCCCGAGAAAGCACTGGTGAGAACCAGTTGATCCTCGCGAGCGTGAAGCAGCGCATCCTTGTAACACGCGGGTACGCCCGCTTCCTCGCACGCAAGAAACGCCGTTCCTAGCTGCACCGCAGCTGCCCCGAGGCAGAGTGCTGCTGCAACACCACGTCCATCCATGATGCCGCCAGACGCAATCACTGGAACCGATACCGCGTCACACACCTGAGGCACCAGCGCCATCGTTCCCACAAGGCTCGAGTCGAATCCTCCCAGAAATGTTCCTCTATGTCCTCCGGCTTCTGTCCCTTGTGCAATCACGGCGTCTACGCCGCTTGATTCCAGCACGGTCGCCTCCTCCACGGTGGTTGCGGTTCCGGCGAGAAACATTCCTTTCGCCTTGGCCTTCTCGACAAAGCGCGCAGGCAGCGCGCCGAAGGTGAAGCTGAGTACGGCCGCCCCAGTCTCCAGACACGCCTCAAACTGCTCCTCAAATGAGTATGGCGGCGGCGCCAGCGATTGTGGAGGCTCTATGTCTAACTCGGCGAAGTAGGGCGCGAGCGCATCAACGGCCCTCTGCCTATCACTCGCCTCCATCTCTGGAACGTCCATGCCCGGCGCAAAGAGGTTTACCCCGAATGGGCGATCGCAGAGGGATCGAACGCGGGCGCAATATTCGAGGATCCGCTTTGGTTGCGAATAGGAAGCACCAAAGCAGCCGAGCCCACCCGCGCTGCTCACGGCTGCGACCAGTTCGGGTGTGTCGCCACCGCCCGCCATCGGAGCTTGCACTATCGGGTATGCGATTCCGAGCCTTCCAGCAAAGCGACTTGTCATCGACTTCCTCCTGCATCGTAAAGCGGTGCATCGGCACGCCGCTATGGAAACGTTAACTCAGCTATGGGAAGTGTGTTTGACGCATACACATCATTGCCGCGTCAAAGCTACTATGTAAAGAGAGCTCCGTGACCGAGCCGCAACAACTATAACCGGTGGTGACTTAGCATGTTGAATGCAATGAGCGACGAGCAGATGTCAAACGTTTTAGCTGCTTTGGCAATGCACATCGTAGAACGTATGAACCGCAGTATCGAAAATATCGCACAGCACGGAGCGGCCGCACCTTCGGCTATCGTTGTCATCTGGCAACACCCTGGCGATACCATCGACTACCTTCGAAGAGTCCTGTCCCTTTCTCATTCCGGCACAGTTCGCCTGGTGGAGCGCCTTGTCGAGGATGGATTGGTGGTCAAGAAACCTGCTGCGGATGCGAGAGCCGTAGCTCTCACCTGTACAGCCGCCGGAGCCAGGCGGGCGAGGAACATTTTGGCTGCGCGGAAACAGGTTGTGGACCCCATCATTGAGGGCCTGTCCGCAGGTGAAAAACGCCAGCTCGAAGCGATCCTCCGAAAAGTTCCATGGACAGGAGTTACGTCGCAACCGGACGGCGTCCACGTGTGCCGGCTCTGCAACATCCAGACGTGCTTCATCAAGGGGAACTGCCCTGTGACAATTGCACGATTGTGCAGCGCAACAGGCAAGGACCAGCAGCGGCGATTGCGCATCCAGCAAACGTCCTACGATCCTGCGGACCCCGAAGCAGTCCTGGCGATGGCACGATAGCGCACGACCAGGACGTCCATGCAATCCTTGAAACGATCGCGCTGTTACAGTCAAAGTCATTCCCGGCGCACCCACTCGTTTGTGGCCCGCATCTGTGTTCACGCACCTGCATTTGTAATTACGTAACGAAGAAATCCGCTGTGCGAGACAAACTTGTCGTACACGCGACGGGCGGTCGCGTTTGACTCATGTGTGTGCCAGTAAAGGCGAGCCCAACCCTGCTCCTGCATCTCATGTCTGAGCCATTCGATGAGCGCTCGCCCCACCCCTTGAGAACGCGCGCCTTCGTCCACGTAAAGGTCTTCGAGATAGCAAACGTCCGCCAGCGTAGACGTGTTTGCGTGCAATATGTAGTTGGCGAAACCGATGACGCGGTCGTCAGGCCCTACTGCCACAATCGCGTACACAGGCACATGTGGATCCAGAATGCGACGGAATGTCTGGGCGGTCACAGCCTCAACCGGTTCATGTTCGTAGAAGCGCGTGTAAAGGTCCCAGAGCCGACGCCAGGCAGTTTCGTCGGAGGGCTGGAGCGAGCGTATTTCGAAGCTTGTACCCATGTCTTAAATCTCGACCAGCGTAGATTCGCCACTGCCGCCATCATCCCATTGCCAACGCTCGTGTACAAGCAGCACGCCGTCGCTGCGCCGTTCAGGAATGCTGGAGCAACGCCCTGACCGAAGGCCGCCTGTTTCATCTAGCTGCTGATAACACATTGTCAATGCGTCCGTTTCGCTCACCGTGGCAAGAAGTACGCCAAACTGAACATTGCCGCCTTGGTACGTGCCCCACACCACCGATCCTTTCTGACGATAATGGAAGATGGTCCTGGAGTCTGTTTGCCCTCCTGCGCTGTTCGCCATGCAGCGGAAGCGCCGGTTGTCATAGAGGTCCCTGGTCACAATCTGTCCCATGCGCTTGCTGCTGGAAAGTCTATGTTCCCGACGGCGAGAAGATCCGATAGTACTGGATCAAATCCGTACCGCGAGGAACAGCCCCGAGCTGGCGAAGTATTCCGTTCACTTGTCCGCGGTGCCCGGTTCCATGGTTCACCACATGCAACGCAATTTGCCAGACAGGCATGTCGAAGGAAATGCCTTGTGAATTTACGAAGGCGCGTGTGGAATCCATCTCAGCGCTCCCGACAACACCGCTCAACCTGGTGAGCACGGCCATCCACTCACGTTCCAGCTCTTGCCCCCCTGCAGGAGCGGCGATGCTCCTGAGGCTCACGTTCGGCTCGCTGTTCAAACGGGCCAGCCACAACCGGTCGACGCAGTACATGTGGTCAAGAGTCCCCTGCAAACTGCCGAAGGAGGTGCCGAGCGGCCGGGCTTTATCCTGAAAGTCCACCGTGCGGACCGCTTCCCACATTTCTTTGGTCGCCCAATGGTGGTATTGCATGTGGATGCCAATGACAGTTTCGGCGATGATCTGCATAGGGAGGCGCTCGATGACGATCAACGTATATGCGCAGCGCATACATCGTCAAGTCCGAATCAGATCGAACTGAAAGCAATCCCGTAGAGCAATTCAAGGAAGGGTCTCCGCAGGCGCAAGACAGTCGATTCGGAGGTTGGGCGGCTACCGTGGACGATATATGCATCCTGCATATAGAGTGGGATCCGATACTGCTTCAGCCCGGCTGCGAGCGGTCCAGCGCGAAAGCCGATACGATTGCAGGCGTCTGATGTCGGTATCGGGAGGCAAACGACTTGGAAGACGGTAAGCAGATTCTTGAGCTGGTATTTACCGCGTCGCCAGCCATCAGGTATGCCGCACTCTACCGGGACGGAAGCCTGGCAAGCTCTCAGCGCCGCGGCGTTTCGGATCCGTCCTCCGCTGAATCGGATCGCTACGAAGAAATTCTGGTCAACCCGACTCTGCTGATGCTGGCGCGACAACGGGCGGATATCGATTGCGGCGGCCTGCGTTTCCTTGTGGTCGGTTACGCTCATTTCCATCAGATCCTGCTGCCCCTCGCCAATGGACATCTATCCATTTGCGTCGAACTGCAGGCAGACCCTCTGGCCGTGCGGGATTCCGTACTGCAAACCTTCGCAGACAACAGCACTGTCCTCAGATTGAGGTGATCGTTCAAGCGCGATGCTCTGCACGAACCAACACCTCAGCATGTGCCCGGGCTTGCCGCTTGCGCACGCCTATGTCCGGACCGCCGAGCAGAAGAAAGGGATAGATGCGCTCTTGCCTGCTCATCTCAGGCAACTGTCAACAGGCGCGCGCTCCTGGTCGGTACCTGGACAGATGCAACCTGGGCAATTCGCTTCTACGAAAACCATGGCTTTGAGCGAGTTGCTTCGGACGAAAAATCGTCCGCACAGGCAGTACTGGAAGGTGTCGCCAGGGCAGATTGAGACCTCAGTGGTCTGGTGGACCAAAATCGGCGAAGACAGTGGGTCCAAGGAATAGTGCCTCGCACCCGATTTTTCCTTCCACCTTCGATATGACGCAGCCGCGATGGTGAACGATGGCTAACGCCAGTGCTTCTTCCACCTATGGGCGTATGAAAGAATCCGTCTTTTGCCTTAAGGCCGCACACGCCAACCTAAGTAGAGTTGTTCTTGACATCGCGAACCGCCGCTTATTTTCCCGCCAAAGCATGACATTGCCAAGCTATGCAAAGTCAGCTGTCAACAACTACGTCCATCGATATGGCGCTACCATGGACCGGTACCCTAAAACTCCACAAGCCAGGACGGAATGATGCGCGGATCGCTGGTGAGGAGAATGCGCCACTGGGTCGCGAATCGAGGCTGGCGAGGCTTCTTCGCTGAGGTGCTGCGGCGGGTAAAGCTGCTGCTGCGGAAAGGTGATGGAGCAAGTGGACACCCGGTGAAGAAGGTCCAGGTGCATCCCTTTGACCTCCGTTACGGCGTAGACACCAGCGGGCTGATCTGGGGCGAGCGTCTCCGGTCAGCGAAGGCGGAAAGCTACTGGGCCACCGGATACTATGGCGTATCACCCTCTGCATTCTGGCAGGCCATGGACCGGCTCAGCCTCGCATGGTCCCACTACACCTTTGTCGATATCGGCTGCGGCAAAGGCCGTGCACTCATGCTAGCGCTTCGCTATCCCTTCCAGCGCGTGCTGGGCGTGGAGCTGTCGCCGGAACTGGCCTCGGCAGCACAGGAAAATTTGCGGCGCTTCTCGGCGGCTTGGCGCAACGATGTTCCCGCCCTCGCGGTCGCCGGCAACGCGGCAAGTTTCGCGCTGCCTTCCGGGCCGCTGGTCCTCTACCTCTACCACCCTTTTGCCGCGCCGGTAATGAAGCAATTTCTTGTCCAGCTAGAAGCCTCGCTCCGCAGCGAGCCACGCGACCTCTGGCTCCTCTATACCAACCCAGAGCTGGATACCCTATTGCAAGGCTCCGATCTGCTCAGCAGGATATGGGACGAATGCTTTCCCATGGCGGCGGAGGACACAGACGCCGACCTCTTCGGATCGCAGTACGAGCGCATGGTCGCGTATCGGTCTCGCAGTGCCGGGATTTCAAAACGGCGCAGTTGGTGAGAAGCAGCCTGCAAGTGAGGTGGAGGCGTGACGCAGCCGGAAACGCACCAGCCAGACTCGACCGAAAGGCTGACTCTAAAACCATTCCCATGATGGGAGACAGCCTGACATCAGGCGGTTAGAGTTGTTCTTGACATTCAACCTCCCAAACGGCGCTCTCGGGCGCCGCTTCTTTTTGGGCTCGGCTGCGCAGCGAACGCAACGCTTTCTTGTAAGAGAATCGCCGTGGTTCTGAACGGAGTGGAGGATGCATGCAGAAGCTCACTTGCTTCATAACCGCATTCGCCACCGCACTGGTTTCGAATAACCCGAGCCAGCCCTGTCTCTTGTGTAAACCTTCATGCATCAGGAGTCTAGACGCCACCTGGCCTAAGTCTGACTGTGAGGGAACTTCAGCCCTAAAGTTATGGGGGGCGCTACTGCCCGGACAACACGATCGGCATGGTCGGTGATTGCGAACCACCGTCATTTTCCACCGTTACGCCAAAGAGCTTGGCGGGCACGCCGGAAGGGAGCTTCGGCAGGACCACGCTGGCATACCCTTGCGCATCCGGGCGGAAGGTGCCGGCCGGCAGCGGCGCTTGGCCGTTGGCGGGAATCACCCAAAGTTCGTAGGTCTTGCCCGCAGGAACCGGTTTCAGGTTGCTCGCCTGGAAGAGCAGCGCGCCCCGGTCCGGAAGATACAAAGCATGGGCCGTGGGCGCTGGCGGCGTCTTTGAGGCGCTCAGGGTCACGCGCTGCGCATTGGGCGCATTGATCACGTCGAGCACTTGCTGCGCGCGCGACGCCTTGCCCGCCAGGTTGGAAACCAGGGCAGATTCGTCATCCACCGTATCGTTCAGGTTCCTGTTCTCGATGCCCAGAAAAATGCAGATGATCCCCAGCACCGCCGCGACAGCCCAGGGCAGGAACACAGGCCAGCGCCGCCGGCTCCCCTGCTCCCGCTGCGCACGTTCTTCGGCAGTGGGGAATGGCGTCACGGTCGCGGGCTTATCGCTGCGCATTCTGCCCAGCAGACGATCGAGCGACCCCTCCGGCACCGGCTGCTGCTCGACGGAAAACGCCAACAGCGCCAGATCGCCGCGAAGCGCGTCCAGTTCTTCACGGCACGCAAGGCATGACTCCAAGTGCGCTGCCACGGACGCCATCTCTTCCGGCGCGAGGGAGCCCATCGCGTAAAGCGTGAGGTCCTCCTGCGAGATGTGGTGGCTGTCCGTCATACTTCCAGCGCCTTTCGTAAACTCATCAATGCCAAGCGAATACGCGTCTTCACCGTGCCCAACGGATCCCCGGTCGCCGTAGCGATCTCCGTGTGGCTCAGCCCTTCGAAGTACGCAAGCTCCAGCGACTTGCGTTGCTCCGCCGGTAGTGTGTTCAAAACGGCCCGTACCTTCTCCATCATGCTGTTGCGCTCGGCTTCCGAGGCCAGATTGCCCGGGGAAGCCAACACAACGTCGTCTACCGAATCAGTCGGTTTGCGCTTGCGCAGCGCGTCGATCGCTCGATTGCGCGCCACCACCACAAGCCAGGCCCCAAGCGATCCGCGACCCTGTTCGAAGGCCTTCGGCTTGCGCCACAGCTGCAGGAATATCTCCTGCATCACATCCTCCGCCTGGCCCGTATCGTGCAATACGCGCAACGCGACGGAGTAGACGGCTGTGCCGTAACGCCGAAAGACTTCGGTCATTGCATGCTCGTCTCCGTCATCAACCCGGGCGAGCAGCAGGGAATCGTTGGGGGATACAGATTCCGAATCGCTGTCTGTAGTACGGCGAGAGGAAGGATTCGGATTGGAGGGACCGTTGAACATGTGCCGCTGGGCTATTCTACGCAGCGTGTCCCATATTGCCAAACGGGAAAGCGCGGGAAAGCCAATTGCCCCTTCAGTTGCGCTGCACGATCCAAAACAACCGGCTGATGTAACGTCGATCCATGAAGGTTCGCGTCGACAAACTGATGCTCGAACGAGGGCTGACGAGCTCTCGTGAACGTGCGCAGGCGTTGATCCTTGCTGGCCGTGTGCTCGTCGATGAACAAAAGGTGGAGAAGCCGGGTGCGCAGGTTGCCATCGACTGTACTTTGCGCCTGCTGGGCGATGACGCGCGTTACGTAAGCCGTGGCGGCCTGAAACTTGAAGCTGCGCTCGCGCATTGGAGCGTCGAGTTGCACCAGCGCGCCTGCATGGATGTGGGCGCCTCGACCGGCGGCTTTACCGACTGTATGCTGCAGCACGGCGCAGCGCGCGTCTTTGCGGTGGATACGGGCTACGGGCAGATCGCTCACGCGCTGCGTGTCGACCCGCGGGTCACGCTGCTCGAGCGCACCAATGCCCGCTACCTTGGGGCGAACCAGACTCCGCAGGATATCGCCTTCATCGCCATGGATGTCTCCTTCATCTCGGCAACACTCGTTCTCCCTGCAGTGCTCAGTGCCGCGTATGGTGAGCAGGGAACTGACGGATGCCGGGAACTGATGGTGCTGGTGAAGCCTCAATTCGAGGTCGGCAGGGAACGCATCGGCAAGGGAGGCATCGTGCGGGACGAGGCTGCGCACGCAATGGCGATCGAGCGGGTGCGCAGTGCTGTGCTGGAGCACGGAGGCAAGTCGATCGAGACCATGCCCTCGCCCATCCTGGGCGCCGAAGGCAACCGGGAGTTTTTACTGCACGCAGTCTTTGACGGGCGAAGCACGTAACCGGCAAATCCTTCCAGTACACTGGGCCCATGCGCAGTGTCGCTCTCATCTCCAAGCCGCAGAAACCCGATCTCGGGCCACTGATTTCAGAGGTCGTGGTGTGGCTGCGGACGCGCGGATTCGAGGTGATCCTTGATCCGGTGAGCGGCACCTACACACAGGCTGCGCCGGTGGTGCCGCGGCAC
The DNA here is from genome assembly GCA_963767705.1 of uncultured Acidobacteriaceae bacterium. Lineage (GTDB taxonomy): Bacteria > Acidobacteriota > Terriglobia > Terriglobales > Acidobacteriaceae > CAWCJL01. The sequence goes on from CAVYEO010000001.1 coordinate 1,048,392, forward strand.
GAAATGGTCGCGCACCAGCCGGAACTGGTCATCGTGCTAGGCGGTGATGGCACCCTGCTGGCTGCCGCGCGCGTCTTTGCCAAGAGCGGCGTGCCGATCCTGAGCGTGAACCTTGGTTCGCTCGGCTTTCTCACCGAGGTCAGGCTGTCTGAACTCTTTCCGAACCTGGATGGGTGGATCCATCGTCAATGCCAGATCGATGCGCGCGCCATGCTGCACGTGGAGATATGGCGTGACGGCGCCTGCTTTCGTTCCTACGAAGCGCTGAACGACATCGTTGTATCAAAGGGCGCGATCGCTCGCATGGGCGACTTCAAGGTCTACCACTTCGACCAGCTTGCATCGTCCTTCCGCGCCGATGGGGTGATCGTGTCCACGCCAACGGGTTCGACGGCCTACAACCTGGCTGCGAACGGTCCGGTGATGGCGCCCGATGTGGATGCCATGATCGTGACCCCCATCTGTCCGCATCTGCTTACCATTCGGCCGATGGTGGTGCGTGGTGACGCCCAGATCACGCTCAGCGTCGTTGGCGTTCCAGACCAGACATTTCTCACCGTGGACGGTCAGGAGGCCGTGCAGGTGCGCGTGGGCGACCAGATCCGATGCTTCCGCTCGGAACACAAAGTGCGCCTCGTCCGCATGCGCGCTAACGGGTTTTTCGATGTGCTGCGACAGAAGTTGAAATGGGGAGAGCGCTGAACGGATCTACGACGAAAGCTTGTTCAGCTTCCGGTACTTAGCTCGTCGAGCATGACTTTGGCCTTGGTGGCCAGGGTATGGGCGCCATCCGTATCGCCGTTGTCGAGGGCCCTTTGCGCTTGCTGCAGAAAGCTCTTGATCTGCGTCACTGCCTTCTTTTCTTCTGAGGAAAGCGATCGTTTCAAATCCTGGACGCCCTTTTCCGCGGACTGAATCAGGTCTACGGTTTCGCGCTTGGTTTCCACCGCGTCCGGTGTTGTTCCGGCCGTGAGTTGGCCGATGGCCGATCCCGAAGCCTCCGGCTCGACCGAGGCCTTGACAACAGCCTGCTGCACGGACGCAGGCGCTTGCGCAGTGGTATTTGCGCCCCCTGCAGGCGCGGGTTGCGCGGCGGCAGGCGGCGAAGCCTCCTTTTGCGCGGTCGCTCCTTCCTCGGCAGCCGGTTTCACCGGCGTAGCTTTCGGGTGCCGGATGGACCGCTTCTTGGGTTCCGGCTGGGCCGGCGGGGCGGGTTGCGCTTTGGCTACGGGACCGCCGGGCAGGGTTGGCGGATTAGGGTCGTTCTGGCCCAGCTCTGGCGAATAAAGCGGCGATTGTCTCAGGTCTGGCGGCTGCGCCTGCGCAACAGGCACCGGCTTCGGCTTGCGGTGCAAACCGCACCCGGTAAGCGCTAGAAGCAGCACCAGCATGCCAGCGGACTGTAGGTGAAGTCTCATGCGCCTGGGTTCTCGATCAGAGTTGCCGAGGTCCCGTTCCCAATTTCAGCGAGCTGCGGATTTCGTATCTTTCCGTCCCCGCCGGTCAGCAAGGGCAATTTCAGAGTGATGGTCGTCCCCTGGTTCGCGGCAGATTGTACACCGATGCTGCCATTGTGAAGCTGAATGATGCGGTACGTCATAGCAAGACCGATACCGCTGCCGTCTTTCTTGGTCGTGAAGTAGAGGTCGAAGATCTTCTCGCGGATGTCGTCCGGGATACCCGCGCCTTGATCGCTAATCGCCACCACAGCCGCGCGGCCTTCTTCACGTACGCTCACCTGGAGATTGCCCCCATCCGGCATCGCCTGAGCTCCATTCAGCACCACGTTCAGGATGGCCTGCTTCAGCAGGTCGGCATCCACCTTCACCATCAGACCTCGCTCCGGCAAGTCGCTGGTCACATGTACGTTGTGTGTTTCCAGTTCCGCCGAGGCCAGCATCAACACGCCGGAGACGATACGCCGGAGGTCCTGATCGCGAAGCTGCAACTCGACCGGACGCGAGAAATCGACCAGCGTCTGCACCACTCTGTCCAGACGCTGGATTTCACTTTCGATAATTTCCAGGTGCCGCATCGCCCTGGCGTCGGGCCCCGAAAGCTTGTTGCGCAGCAGTTCCAGGTGCACGACGATGGCATTGATCGGATTTTTGACTTCATGCCCTACGCCAGAGGTGAGCCGGCCAATCGCTGCAAGGCGTCGCGATAGCTCGAGCTCGCTCTCGATCTCCCGCACTGACTCCAGGTCGTGCAGCGTAAGCAGCGCGCCCAGGCTGGCCCGCGGATCGGGGGCGTGTTCGTCGTGGATCAGGTCGAGCGAAATCTGTACTCTGCGGCCCGTCTCGGTCTCGATCTCTTCCTGCACCAGCGCCATGCGCGCATCGAAGGCATCGCGCACCAGCCGCCCCAGCACGGTATTGCGGTCAAAAATGGTATGGATTTCCGCGCCGAAGAGGTCTGACCGGCGAATGCCCAGAAAGCGCTCCACGGAATCCGAGACCAGCACCGCACGCGCATCTCCGGTAAACAGCATGATGCCGTCCTGGAGATTGGACATGATGGAATCGAGATTTTCCTTGAGGGCGGAAAACACCTCTTCCACATTGCGCATACGCCGGCCGATACGCTCGATTTTGTTCGACACCAGCACGACGGCATCTTCGGATGATCGATGGACGATAGGATGAGCGGCTGCCTCCGCAGCATTCTCCGCTTCGGCTTGCTCCAGCGTGTCCAGCCGGCGGCTGATCTGCTCGATGGGCTTAAGCGCCAGGTTTGCCAGCAATGCCGAAACCAGCAGGGTAGAGACGATCGCCAGCCCCGTAAAGGTCAGGGAAGCGTAGATCCAGGGAGCAAAGACGTTGCGAAGAAACGTGGTGCGGATACCAACGCGCACGCTCACGAAAGGCATGCCATCGCGTGTGATAGGTAGAGTGATGTTGTAGACGCGGGGTGGCCCGAAGACGGCGCGCATGGTCGTCAGAATGCCGCCGTGCTGCAACTGCTCGTATTCCTGGCGCACCGGCAGGCGCAGTCCGTCCTGGGTCGGGTCCGTGCTGAGGAGGGCGCGGCCATCCTTGTCGGCGATGGCAATGTCGAAAACGGTAGGGGAATACCGGATCACGGAGCTGAGGAGAGCTTCCAGCCCCTCATCGCGTTGCAGCGACTCGGAAACAGCCTGACGAAGCGCAGCCGGATCGTTGAGATTTACGCTCCGCCCGCGCAATCCGTTGGTTACGGCCAGCCGCGTACCATACTGGATCTGGTGTGCGACCATGTCGTTCACGCCGTAAGACTGGCTGATTCTCTGTTGTACGAGCTGTTCGAGATACAACCAGGAAAGCGCCATCACGACCAGAAAAACTAATCCGGTGATGGCGAGGACGAGCTTTGTTTTCAGCCGCATGGGGGATATTTATTTTTCGCGCCCGGCAAAAACCGGGAGGCGTCTACATCCGCAACGTTACGCGCGTTCCTCGGCGCCATCTCCGAAGGCAGCATTCCCATACTCTTTCAGCTTGTTGTGCAAGGTTTTCAGACTGATGCCCAGGATCTCCGCGGCCCTGGTCTTATTGTTGCGCGTGGACTCGAGCGTCTTCAGGATGAGACGGCGCTCCGCCTCGTCCACTGTAGCCCCGACCTCCACATGCACGGAATTAGAAGGCACCGCTGGCGCGTCCGGCCCAGAGAAGCGGGTTGGCCTCTCGCCGAAGCCGGCGGGCAGGTGCCGCATTTCGAGCGGGCCCTCTTCGCCCAGGATAGCGGCGCGTTCCACTGTGTTGCGCAACTCCCGCACGTTTCCCGGCCAGTCATACGCCATCATGCGGCTCAACATGTCCTTGTCCACGCCCGTAATCTTGCGCCCGTGCTTCTCGTTCATATCGCCGATCAGTGCGTTAAGAATTGCGGGAATATCTTCTTTATGTTCCCGCAGCGGTGGCATATGTATGTTGAAGACGTTCAGCCGGTAATACAAGTCCCCACGCAGATGCCCGTCGGCAACAGCTTCGTCGGGGTCCTTGTTGGTGGCAGCCAGCACGCGCACATTGATCGGCGTCTCGATCTTGCTGCCCAACCGGCGCAGCCGCCGGTCTTCCAGCACGCGCAGCAGCTTGGCCTGGGTGCCGATGGGCATCTCGCCGATCTCGTCCAGCAGCAGCGTGCCTTCTTCGGCCAGTTCGAAGCAGCCGGCGCGCCGTTCAATCGCCCCAGTGAATGCTCCCTTTTCGTGGCCGAAGATTTCGCTTTCGATCAGCGTTTCCGGAATCGCCGCACAGTTCACCGCTACAAATGGGCGGGACCGCCGCGCGCTCAGCTCGTGCAGCGTGCGTGCCACCACTTCCTTGCCCGTGCCGCTTTCTCCTGTGATCAGGACTGAAACCGTACTCGGAGCAATCCGCTCGATCATGGTGAAGATGTCCTGCATCTTCTTGGAATTGCCGACCAGCGAACCCAGCACTCCCTTTTCGCGGGAGCGCGCGACGGTTTCCTTGATGTCGTCATCGGCTTCGCGCTGCCGGCTCGCGTTTGCCAGGATGCTTTTCAGGCGCATCGGATCGACTGGCTTCTGGATGAAGTCATAGGCGCCCATCTTCATCGCCTGCACGGCGCCGTCGATGGAGCCCTGCGCGGTCAGCATGATTACGGCTTGATGCTCACGCATTTGCGAAAGCCGGTTCAGCAGTTCGATACCGTCCATGCGAGGCATTTTCAGGTCGGTCACGACAATACCCGGTGACCACGCGACCACCTTATCGAGCGCTTCCAGGCCATCCCGCGCGGTTTCGGTTCGGTACCCCCATCCGGAGACAAGTTCAGCCAGTCCGATGAGGGCATGATGTTCGTCTTCGACGATCAATACTTTCTCTGCCACTCCCATACTCACAGTGCACTCTTTTCTCAGGGGAAACCTGTTCTTTTGTATCACGCCCCTGCTGGTTTGCTACCCCTTATGACAAACCGGAAGCAGCGGGTTGAGGCTGTCCAGAAAGATCGGCTACGATCAGGCATGCTCGCCTACGAACTCAGCCCGGAAGCCCTGGCAACTCTGCTGCGCAACGGGCCCGCACCGCAGCTTCTCGACGTCCGCGAGCCCTGGGAAACGGCAACCGCAGCCATCCCTGGCGCTCTGTTGATCCCCATGGGCGATGTGCCGGCCCGCGCTTTCACCGAACTCGACCCGGATGCGCCCCTTGTGGTGATCTGCCACCACGGCGTTCGTTCGCTTACCGTTACCAATTGGCTGCGCAATCAAGGCTTCGATCAGGCCCAGTCCTTGCAGGGCGGCATCGATGGCTGGTCCCGCAGGATCGATCCCGCCGTCCCGCTCTACTGACGCGCCTTGCCGGCCGAACTTCCGCTGGTTTCTCGCCTCGCGAGCTACTAGCCTGCCGTGGCCGCTGGATTTACTCCTATTGTATACGTGCGCCTTCCCCAAGCCAGGGACAGGGCCGATCAGTGCCGATCAGCGCCGAGCGAATGGGCGCACTCAGGACGGTCCTGGGAGCCGCTATACTCAGGAGTTCCGCGGAGTTCACATCCATGTCTCGCTCCCACTCCGAATCCACAGCCGTCGCGTTTGCCCGCGAAAACCAGGGCCGCTTCCTCCAGGAACTCAAAGCCCTGCTCCGCATTCCCAGCGTCTCGACTGCGCCCGAGCACGCCGGCGATGTGCGCGCCGCGGCCGAAAGCCTCCTGGCCGAGCTCCAGCGAATCGGGCTTGAGCACGTTCGCCTCATCGAGACAGGAGGCCACCCGCTGGTCTACGGCGACTGGCTCCATGCTCCGGGCAAGCCGACCTGCCTTTGCTATGGCCACTACGACGTGCAGCCGCCCGATCCGCTGGATGAGTGGCACTCGCCTCCCTTTGAGCCAGCCGAGCGTAACGGCAACCTCTACGCCCGGGGTGCCGTGGATGACAAGGGCCAGATGTACATGCACCTGAAAGCCCTGGAGTCCCTATTCCAGGCGGGGGAGAACCGCTTTCCACTGAACGTCCGCGTGATCCTGGAAGGTGAGGAGGAAGTGGGTGGCGAAGGCATCGCTCGCTTTGTGCGCGAGCACCCGGAACAGCTCAAGGCAGACTTCGCCCTGGTCTCCGATACAGAGATGTTCGCCCCGGACCTGCCCACCCTCTGCGTCGGTCTTCGCGGCATGATATACACCGAGATCGAGGCTCGCGGAGCCCGCACAGACCTCCACTCCGGCATGTATGGCGGAGCCGCGCCCAACCCCTTCATCGCCCTCGCACAGGTGATCGCCAAGCTCAAAGGGGAGGACGGACGCGTGCTCATTCCCGGCTTCTACGACGAGGTGGAAAGCCCCAGTGACGCAGAACTGGACACCTGGCGCAAGCTGCCCTTCGATGAGGAGCACTACCGCGAGTCCGAGATCGGTTCATCCGCACTGACCGGCGAACCCGGCTACTCAGTCCTGGAGCGCACATGGGCTCGCCCCACGCTCGATGTGCACGGAATGCCGGGCGGCTTCACCGGCGCAGGCGCGAAGACGGTCATCCCCGCCCGCGCCCTCGCCAAAGTTTCCATGCGCCTGGTCCCGCAGATGACCCCTGCTACTACTTTCCAGCGTTATAAGAGTTTCGTCGAGGCGCTTTGTCCTCCGGGCATCGCACTGGAGGTACGCATGATCCACTCCGGCGATCCGATTGTGGTGAGCACGGACAATCCCTACATCCAGGCCGCAACAGAAGCCATGCGCGAGGTCTTTGGCAAGGAGACCGTCTTTATAAGGTCAGGCGGATCGATCCCGATTGTCGGGGACTTTGAGCGCCACCTGAAAATTCCGACCGTCATGATGGGCTTCGGGCTGCCGGATGATAACCTCCACGCGCCCAATGAAAAGTTCCACATCGCCAACTTTCACCGCGGCATCGAGTCCATCATCCGGTTCATGGAAGCACTCGGGGCATGAGCCGGCCGGCACTTTCCCATGCCTCGGCCTTTGTACTCGCGGGCGGACAGAGCACGCGCATGGGGCTGGATAAGGCCACCCTCAGGGCCGATGGCCGCCCGCTCATCGCCCACATGCTCGGCAAACTCGAAGCGCTCGGCTTCGCCCCGGAGATTGCAGGCTCGCGGCCAGACCTGCTGCCCTTTGCGCCCGTGCTCGGCGATCTCCATCCCGGGTGCGGACCCCTGGCCGGCATCGAAGCCGCGCTAGCCTCGACCGCAACGCCGCTGAACCTTTTTGTTGCGGTGGACCTGCCGCTCCTGCCCCCACAACTTCTCCAGTTGCTCCTCGAACGCGCGGCGTGTACCGGCGCCCTGGCCACGATGCCCAGTGTGGGCGGCCAGCCGCAGCCGCTGTGCGCCGTCTACCATCGCGACTTCCTGCCGGCCGTACACGCGAGCCTCGAAGCTGGAAGCTACAAGGTAATGCGGGCGGTGCGCGGCGCTACTCATCCGGATACATCCACCCAGGACGGGAAGGGGCTCGACCTGTTCCGTCTGGAAGCCGTGCGGTCCGCCGCCGGCATTCCATGGCTGCCGGTCTGTCTCGCCGACGCCTTTCTCAACTGCAACACGCCGGAAGAACATCGTCTGGTGGAAGAGCAGCTCGCACGGGGGCGGGAAGCCACATGGGCGTAATCGGTCCAGGTTCGGCCTGACGCGCCGGGCCGAGCATCTAATTGCGCATGCCTGAAGAAAGAGGGGAAGCCCTGCCCCGGGCCGAAGCACGGCCGGAAAGCGGAGAAGACCAGCCCGTAGACACTACGCCCCTTGACATCCCTGTCGAGGTTATTCGCGAAGAGGTGCGTGAAGCCCAGCGAAACCCCGAACTGGCCGAAGAGGAAAGAAAACATCCCGAGCCCTATATCATCTTCGATCACGTTTCAAAGTCATTCGGCAGCCTCAAGGTCCTGGACGACGTCAGCTTCCAGGTGCTCACAGGCGAAACCATGTGCATTTTGGGGCGCTCTGGCGTGGGCAAATCGGTCTCGCTCCAAAGCATCATGGGCTTTCTCAAACCGGACAAGGGGCACATCTACGTCGCCGGCGAAGACATCACTACCCTGAATCCTGAGCAAATGGAAGAGGTCCGGAAGAAGGTCACGATGGTCTTCCAGAGCGGGGCACTTTTTGACTCCCTCACGGTTGGCGAAAATGTCGCTTTCCCGTTGCGGGAAAGACGCGAACTGGATGAGGACCAGATTCAGAAGATTGTGAATGGCCTGCTCGATATGGTGGGTGTGGCCGGCATGGCCGACCTGCTGCCCTCCGATCTGTCCACCGGAATGAAGCGATCCGTCGCCATCGCCCGTGCATTGGCCGCGCAACCGCAGGCGGTCCTTTATGACGAGCCGACCACCATGGTGGATCCGCTTATGGCACGGCTGCTGGGTGACCTCATTGAAAAACTCAAGACCCAACTCTTCCTCACCAGTGTCGTTGTCACTCACGATATGCGATTTGCCGAGCGCCTGGCCGATCACGTCATGTTTCTTCATCAGGGCAAGGTGCATTTTTTTGGCACCATGGAAGAAATGCGCAAGAGTGATGATGAGATCTTAAGGCAGTTCCTTACGCTTGATGCCCTGGTGCTTCCGGATGTCTAATTTATGCTCACCCGGAAGTCGCAGTGACAAAACTGGTTCGTAACAAGAAGATGAGGAATACGGCTTGGGTTTGGGGTAACGAAAGGTGCCTAACCTGGTGACCTATTGACATCTCCAGCACCCGGCAATCAGCTGGAAAGCACTTGGCGAATGCTAGACTAAGCACATTCACGCAGTTTTAAGCGGCATTCGGTTTGATCAAATTACGTTACTTTCATGCACATATCACACGTCCGTGACGAGGACCGTGTATGAACAGATAGTACTCACAGGTTACTGGATTGATAGCGTCCACGGCGGATCGAAGTGGCATCTGATCTCGGCTTATCCCGCCACCTTGGGAGCCGAATCGCTTCACTCCGGCGCAACCAACCTCGGTGTCCCGTGTCTTGGTAAACGGTGGACTCCGGTGGTTCACCCGGACGGCTTGAGGATGGAATGAGCACTCCCGAATTCGTTCATCGCAACGCCATGCACTCGGCCCTGCCTGCCGATGGGAGCCCTGCGCGCCGGCAAGCGCTTTCAAGCATGGTGCGGGAGCGTACCTCGACGCGTTCCTTCAAGGTCACGCTGTTCTGGATGGTCGCAGATGCCATCACTGTACTCATTGCCTTGGCAGTGGCCATCCGCGTGTACCTTGGTGAGTTTTCCGGTGAGCAGGCTGTGCTCAAAACCGATCACATGTTCACCAGCGGCCGGACCGTCTCCTTGTTTTATCTGATCTGGTTCATCCTGTCGCTCATCCTGGTCAGCCGCCGCATGCACTTGTACGGGCCTATCCAACTCCGCAATACACTGCATGATCAGCGCTTGACTATCCAGGCTTGCTTTACGGCAGGTCTGTTGCTCGCCGGGGCTCTGTATTTCGCCCGCGGCGAGGTGGTTTCCCGTGGCGTGGTGCTCCTGACCCTTGCCTTCACCACCTTTCTTCTGTGCGCGCGCCGGCTGGTCTGCCGCTACATCGTCTACCGTCGTTACGACCGGGGCATGGAAACGCGCAACATCCTGGTGGTTGGTACCGGACGCGTTGGACAAGCGCTGCGGCATCACATCGAGAGCATTCGCCATCTCGGCTACACCTTCAAGGGCTATGTCCATATTCCGGGCGTCGACACTGATGTGGCGACTACGGATCCTGAAGTGCTGGGCGATATCGATGAGGTGCTGGATCTGGCCCGCCAGCATTTCGTAGACGAGATCTTCCTTTCCACTCCCTGCGAGCGCGGACTCGTCAAACGTATCGTCGAGCAGGCGCGGGAAGCCGGCGTTGACATTCGCGTGGTGCCCGACCTTTACGACGGCCTTGCCTGGAATAGTCCGGTGGAGTACATCGGGCAGTTTCCAACTATCCCGCTCCATCGCGGCGAGGTACCCGTCGTTAGCATGCTGATGAAGCGGCTCCTCGATATTGTCGTGAGCAGTGCGGCACTGGTAGCGTTGTCGCCGTTGTTGCTCGGCATCGGCGTCGCCGTGGCCTGGGATTCACCGGGCGCCGTGTTTTACAGCTCAGAGCGAATCGGCAAAAAAGGCCGGGTCTTCCGCTGCCTCAAGTTCCGCACCATGATCCAGGACGCCGAGCGGCGCCGCGCCGAAGTGCTGCACATGAACGAGCGCGATTCGGTGCTTTTCAAAATCACGAACGATCCCCGCATCACCCGGGTGGGCCGTGTTCTGCGCAAATACTCGCTCGATGAACTGCCCCAGTTCATCAACGTGCTTCGCGGAGACATGAGTCTGGTTGGACCACGTCCCCCGATCGCCAGCGAAGTGAAGCGCTATGAGCTGAACCATCTACGACGGCTCGACGTAATCCCGGGTATCACCGGACTCTGGCAAGTGCAGGCTCGCCAGGATCCCTCCTTCGACAGCTATATCTCCCTCGATACCGCCTACATCGAGAACTGGAGCCTCTGGCTCGACGTAAAGATCCTTGTGCGCACCTTTGCCGTGGTCGTGGGCGGTACAGGCTCCTAGCGCTGGTTCCCCTTGCAACAACACCAAGCGCGCTCCGGTACACTGGAAAAGTGAAGATAGCACTCGCGCAGATCAATCCCACGGTCGGCGACTTCGACGGCAACACTCAGAAGATCATCCAGTTTTCTCGGCAAGCGGCCCAGAACAGTGCAGACCTTGTGGTTTTTCCCGAGCTGGCCGTGTGCGGCTACCCGCCCGCAGACCTGCTGGAAAAGCCCTCTTTTCTGGAGCGTGCCAGTCAGGCAGTCCAGGACATTGCTCGTGCAGTCACCAGCGACAATCAGTTGGTTGTTATTTGCGGTTCAGTCACACCAAGCGCCGGCAACTCCGGCAAGCATGTATCCAACACTGCCGTCCTGCTCCAGCGCGGCGCGGTCGCATTTCAGCAAAACAAACGCCTCCTGCCGTTCTACGACGTCTTCGATGAACAACGCTATTTCGATCCGGCTACGAACCAGTCGCTCTTCACCATTGGTGCAGAGCGACTGGCCCTCACAATCTGCGAAGATGCCTGGAACGATAAGAATTTCTGGGAACAGCGCCGCTACACTGTCGATCCGGTGGAAGAGCTGCTTCAGCAGAAAGCCTCGCTCATCCTGAACATCTCGGCTTCGCCCTATTGGGCAGGGAAGCGCGAGGTACGCCAGCGGATGCTCTCCGCTTTGGCCCAGCGCTATCGCACACCAGTGCTCATGGTGAACCAGGTGGGCGGAAACGACAGCCTGATTTTCGACGGCACCAGTATTGCGGTCGCTTCGGACGGTTCGCTGCTCGCCCAGGCGCGTTCTTTCGAGGAGGACCTGGTCTATATTGACACTGCTGCCGGTACAGGTGACATGCACGCCACCGTGCCCGGCGAGGATGCCGCAACCTACCAGGCGTTAGTCCTGGGCACGCGAGATTACGTGAGAAAATGCGGCTTCGGGAAAGCTTTAGTCGGCCTGAGCGGCGGCATCGATTCGGCGCTGGTCACTGCAATTGCGGTCGATGCGCTGGGCAGTGAAAATGTGACTGCGGTCGGCATGCCTAGCCCCTACTCTTCCGAAGGTTCCGTCTCCGACAGCCGCGCGCTTGCCGCAAACCTGGGTATCCGCTTTGAGGTGCTTGCGATCGGCGGCATCTTCCAGAACTATCTCGACACGCTCGTGCCCTTGTTCACCGGCCATGCGCCGGATATTACGGAAGAAAACATCCAGTCGCGCATCCGCGGCACCCTGTTGATGGCGCTCTCCAATAAGTTGGGTGCGCTCGTGCTCACGACAGGAAACAAATCCGAGATGGCTACGGGCTACTCCACCCTGTATGGAGACATGGTCGGAGCGCTCGCGGTCATCGGCGACCTGGTAAAGACGCGCGTGTACCAGCTTGCGCACTACGTGAACCTCGAACGGCAGATCATCCCGGAAGCGATTCTCACCAAGCCTCCCTCCGCGGAGCTGCGGCCCGGGCAGGTGGATACGGACTCACTGCCCCCCTATGACATACTCGACCCTATCGTGGAAAGCTATGTCGAGCGATATGAGACGCCGGAGAGCATCGCCCAGAGCCACTCTTTCGATCTCCCGCTGGTTCGCAAGATGGTGCGCCTGATCGAAAAGAGCGAATACAAGCGCCAGCAGGCTGCGCCTGTACTGAAGGTCACCGCGAAAGCCTTTGGCAACGGACGCCGCTTTCCCATCGCCGTAAAAGTCCAGGTGTAACCAACCTCAGGTTGAGCGCAAGCCCACTTGCGCGGAAAGGCTCGTCATGACGTTTACAAAATCTATGCCTTCGTTTCTGCTTCTGCTCGCGCTTGGCGGCACAGTGGCCACCGACCCCACGTATGCAGCTGCGCAGACGCAAAGTCAAACACCCCCCGTCCCCGACGCCCCGGGAGCTCCAGATGCCCCCGGAGTGACGCAATCCCGGTGCTCCAGCGGTGCCGGGTGCGCCAGACGCTGCAGGCGCGCCCGGAGCTCCCGCCCCCGACATGCCGCTGCCGCCCGTGGACCAGCGCAACTTCACCGCATCCACGCCAACCGCGGACACAGTGAACCAGTTCCTTAAGCAAAGCTGGGGCTACGATCCAAACCGAATTTGGGAAGTTGCGGCCGTACAGAAAACGCCGGTGCAGGGCGTAAGCCATGTCACGGTTCTGGTGGAAGAAAAAGGCTCCGGCCAGCAGCCATCGTCGATGTCGTTCTTCACACTGCCGGACGGCAAGCACCTGATCGCCGACGATGTGCTGCCCTTCGGCCCCCGGCCCTTTGAAGACTACCGCAACATCCTGCGCAAGGGAGCCAACGGCCCATCGCGCGGCCCCGCTTCCACGGATTTCATGCTGGTGGAGTTCGCCGATTTCCAGTGCCCGCATTGCAAAGAAGCGCAGCCTACAATCGAGAAGCTGCTGAAGGACTTCCCGAACGCCCGCTATGTTGCCGAAAATTTCCCCCTCACGGAGATTCACTCCGAAGCTTTAAAGGCCGCCGAATACAGCGTATGCGTCGCCAAGCTGGGGGGCGATACGGCCTATTTCAAGTTCTCTGACGACCTCTACGCGCATCAGGCCGGCTTGACCCCGGAGAACGCCAGCACCACGCTCCGGAACGCTGTCACCGCTGCAGGGCAGGACCCCGCGAAAGTAAGCACATGCGCAGACGCCCCAGACACTAAGGCAGCCGTCGATGCGCAGCGGCAGTTGGGGGTGGATGTCGGAGTAAATGCAACCCCGACGCTCTTTATCAACGGGCGCGGCCTGCCCTTTGGCGGCATTCCGTACGACACCCTGAAGCAGATTGTCACGTATCAGGAGCAGATCGATGGCGTGACGCCTGCGGCCAAATAGGCCCATCCGCAGCCCTGAGCGCTCCACGTCCGCCTCTCAGGGCTGCTTGGGCGGTTTGTGCTCGGCGAAGTAGTCTTCTTGTTCCTTTAGCAGCTTTTTCGCTAAATCGTTAGTGCTAATGGCCGCATCGAGCGCGGTTTTCCGGGCAAAGTCATACTGCGATGACGCTTGCGGCTCGTTCAACACGGCCGGCCATTTGGAGCTGTGTTCAATCAACTCCTTCAGTGGCTTGCGCATGTCGGCATGCTCATCCGCGTAGGAATCCAGGTTGTCCTGCAACTCGTCGGAGAGTCGCGTGAACTCCTGCAGCAGGTTGTGCAGTTCCACCTCGGGATGCTGTGATTGCAACCTGTTCGCAGCCTGGTGGTGAATCTCCGAAGTACGCTGCTCGATGAATTTGATGTACAGCTTGACCCGGTCCACCGGGCGGTCGGCTGCGTCGCGTACCTGCTCTACCTGATCTTCGGTCAGCGGGTCTTTCGATTGCTGCTGCCCTGGAAAGGCCCACAAGGCTGGCGAAGAAACCAGGAGCAGGCCAGCAAGATGTATTGCCAATCGGGCTTTCTGTACCATGGCGGCGCCGTCTCCATGGCGGCTATTGACTGCTCAGAATAGCCGGAGTGCTACGCGCCTGCCAAGCCATTCCAAGGGAAGAGTAGTGTAAGGCTGGCGTTTCTGATTTTGCGATACCTCAGGATGCTTCCTGGGCTCCAGACGGAACCGCTCCTTGCTCTGGAGATCGCCCCTGATCACAAGGGCAGAGCAGCCGGTCGGCCTCACGCTTTAGAGCATTCACCGCCAGCAGGTGGACGATGTCACTGCACTGACTACTGGAGCGAGCTCCTACTTCTGAAAGACCTGCATCATCAGCTCGGTCTGCACCTGGTTCAGTTGCTTGAGCGTCGATTCCAGAACCGGCCGGTCGTCCAGCGCAGCGCTATGCAGTATTTCGTTCAGACGAAACGCCGTGTGCTCCATCAGCAGTTGCGCATTCTTCAGCTTCTTTGTGTCATGCACCACACCGATGTGAATCTTCTGCGCATATTCGCGTACGGAACGCAGTGTGGTGGATGCATCCTCGCCAGCCACCATCTGCCGCCCGGCAAGCTCCGTCATCTGGTGCACTAGCTCGGCGTATAGAAAGCACTGTTCTTTGGGAGGAGCAATCCCTGCCTTGTCCGCTAACGCGGCAATCGCATCTGTAGCGGGAGCATTTTCGTGGATGGCCGCAGCGGCGGAGAAGTTCACACTGGCCGAAACGAGCAGAAGAGAAAGGACCCAGCGCATGGCGAAACCTCATGTAACGGTTGAGGGTTTATTGCGCTCTCCCGAGAGTAACGAGCCGGTGCTGTGCCTGCCATTCCTCGTCGGGAAATTTACCGCTGGCAGCAGCTAGGAACTTGTGGTAATAGTCCACCGCCAACTTACTTTGGTGCAGATTATCGTACGCGGTCGCCCATAGGAATAGGGTAGCGGGCGTATCTTCCGCAATTGTTCGCCGCATCGAAAGAGATTTCAGTGTGATCGAATCCTGATGCGTTTGCGCGGAGGCGAACGCCAACCCGCTCCAGGCATCCGCGTCTTTGGGGTTGACGTCGCTGGCGTGGCTGAAGACACCCACAGCGTCTGCAAACCGCTTCTCTAGAATCAGGCTCTGCCCCTCGTCGTCGAGCAACTCAGGGTCATTGGGTGCAGCGCGGAGTGCGGCTGCGAAGAGCGGTTCGGCCTTTTCCGCCGCACCGGCTTGCAGGTAGGCGTCCCCCAGCATACGGCTCACCTCGACATCCGCTGGCGCAAGCTGGTGTACTTTCTCCAGAAGTGCCGTGGCCTCCTCGATCTTGCCTTGTGCCCCAAGCACGGAAGCGAGTTGCGAATTCAGCGCCGGGTCATTCGGGTTCTGCGCAAGCCCCTGTCGCAACAACGGCTCCGCTTGCTCGTACTTTTTCGATTTCAGCAGCAGATGCGAGAGGCCTGCGACCGCCGTTGCATTGCCCGGTTCGGCTGCTATCAAGCGGCGGTAGGCTGTTTCCGCAGTCTCGGTATCTTCATTGGCCTCGGCAATTTGCGCGGTTAAAAGCAGATCGGCGGGCTTATTATCCTCCGGACTCAGCTTCAAAGCCTCAACCAGGGATGCCTTCGCCTGTACCGGATCCGTGCCGACTTCCAGGTGAGCCAGCGTACGCCAGACTTGTGCCTTTGCGGATGCATCGTGCGACGCAGGCTCGAGCTCCGTTGCGGTTCTGAGTTGTTGCCGCGCCTCATCGTCTTTGCCCGTCT
Organism: uncultured Acidobacteriaceae bacterium; assembly: GCA_963767705.1. Taxonomy (GTDB): domain Bacteria; phylum Acidobacteriota; class Terriglobia; order Terriglobales; family Acidobacteriaceae; genus CAWCJL01. The sequence continues at coordinate 1,064,000 of CAVYEO010000001.1, forward strand.
GCGCCAGCAGCAGACCGAGAGCGGCGTGCGCTTCAAATTGCTGTGGCTCGATAGCGATGGCCTTGCGGTAGTCGCGCTCCGCATCCGCCTGCTGGCCGGTCGCGTCCTCGATATACCCAAGGTCAAACACGGCCCGCGCTTCCTGCGGATGCTGCTGCAGGTAGCCGAGCACCATGGCGCGACCGGCATCGTAGTCGTGGCTCGCGATCTTGTCCTCAGCCGCGGCGAGCGCTGGAGAGACCCCGGCGCTCTTCGCAGGAGTAGGCAGGGAAGTGCTGCCCGCGGACGACGCTGGAGTTGAGGCAAGCGGCGCATCCGGCGACTGGGCGCCGGGCGGCAAAGGCGCCTGCTGGCCCACAGCCAATCCACAAGCGCCCAGAGTTAATCCGATGAGGATCAATGAGTTCATGCCACTTCCTAAACTTCTACTTCAGCAGACTGCAACGCCTTGCCGAGCCAATATCCGGTATGCGACCCAGCCGCTTCTGCGATCTGCTCCGGCGTGCCCGTGGCTACAATTTCACCACCACCCGCGCCCCCCTCCGGACCCATATCGATCACCCAGTCCGCGGACTTGATCACGTCCAGATTATGCTCGATCACCACGAGCGAACCGCCAGCATCGATCAGCCGGCGAAATGCCCCAAGCAGCTTGCCAACATCGTCGAAGTGCAGCCCCGTCGTCGGTTCGTCCAGAATATAGAATGTGCGGGATTTGGCCTGCTTGTTGCCGTTGACCGCGCGGCCCGTCGCCAGATGCGCAGCCAGCTTTACCCGCTGTGCCTCGCCGCCGGAAAGCGTGGTAGCGGACTGGCCCAGCCGCACATATCCAAGGCCCACTTCATCGAGCACCGCCAGTTTGTCCAGAATCTTCGGATGCCCGGCAAAGAAACGTAACGCCTCCTTCACCGACAAGGCCAGCACTTCAGAGATGTTCTTGCCCTTGTACTTGATCTCGAGCGTCGAAGCCTTGTAGCGCGTGCCGCGGCATTCTTCGCACGGCAGCTCCACGTCGGCCAGGAACTGCATTTCGACCGTCACCGTGCCGTCGCCTTCGCACACGTCGCAGCGCCCTCCCGGCACATTGAAGGAGAAGTGACCCGCGCTGTAGCGGCGGCGTTCCGCCTCCGGTTGCGCCGCAAACAGCTCGCGAATGCAGTCGAACGCCTTGATATACGTGATCGGGTTCGACCGCGGCGTCCTGCCGATCGGGTTCTGATCGACCAGCACGATGTTATTCAGCCGCTCCGCCCCCTTCAGCTCCCTGTACAAGCCCGTGGGATCGCCGCCTTCCGTGTCGCCCAGCGCATGCGCTACGGCTTTGTAAAGCACATCGTGCACCAGAGTGGACTTGCCGGAGCCTGAAACGCCGGTGATGCACACCAGCATGCCCAGCGGGATTTCGACATCGATATTCTTCAGGTTATGTATGCGCGCGCCGCGCAGCGTCAGCATTTCGCGGCCGGGTTCGCGGCGGCGGCTGGGCACCGGGATGGTGAGCGCTCCGGAAAGATAGCGCCCCGTAAGCGACTCCGGATCGGCCTCGACCTCGGCCACCGTGCCGGCAGCCAGCAGCTTGCCTCCATGCTCACCCGCACCCGGACCGAGATCCAGCAAATAGTCCGCAGCGCGCAGCACATCCGGATCATGCTCAACGACGAGAATGGTGTTCCCCAGGTCGCGCAGCTCTTCGAGGATCCGGATCAGCTTTGCGGTGTCGCGGGTGTGCAGGCCGATCGAGGGCTCGTCCAGCACATAGAGCGCGCCCACCAGCCGCGACCCGAGCGAGGTCGCAAGCTGGATGCGCTGCGACTCCCCGCCGGAAAGCGTCGAGGCCAGGCGGTCCAGCGTCAGGTAGTCGAGCCCGACGGAATCCAGGAATTGTAACCGCTGCTGTACTTCTTTCAGGATCGACCCGGCGATCTCGTGCTGTTGCGGCGTCAGCGTGAGCGCGGAGAAGAACTGATGCGCCGCCGCAATGGTCAGCGCAGCGGCCTGGCAGATATTCCTGCCATCCAGCCGGACAGCGCGAGCTTCTGCGCGGAGCCGCTCGCCCTTGCACTCTGGGCAGCGCGCGTAGCCGCGATACTTGGACAGCATCACGCGCACGTGGAGCTTGTACTTCTTCATCTCCATCAACGTAAAGAACCCGTTTACGCCGGGAAAGCCGCCGTAGCCTTCGAGCACAAATGCCTGCTGGTCCGCGTCCAGGTCGCGCCACGGCACATCCATCGGGATGCCGTGCTGATGGGCGGCGCGCCGCAACTCGGTCTGGTGGGAGCGGTACTTCGGGCGGGTCCATGGATCGACGGCGCCCTCTTCCAGCGTCTTCGCCTTGTCCGGAATGATGAGATCAAGATCGAAGTCGATGGTGTTCCCAAACCCCTGGCACCGCGGGCAGGCGCCATACGGATTGTTGAACGAGAACAGGCGCGGCTCCGGCTCACGATAGATGCGGTGGCAGTGCTTGCACTCGTACTCGCGGGAATAACGCAAGCGCTTGCGCTCCGCCGGCGCACTCTCGTCGTCCACGGCCCGGGGCACGATTTCGTAAAGTATCTCACCGCGTTCGCGATAGCCGATCTCGGCCGCATCCACGATGCGCGCTCGGCTATCCGGCGAGACCACAATACGGTCAATCAGCACGAATAGCGGCTGCGTGAAGTCGATTTCCAGCAGCGACTCCGGGGAAGAGAACTCGTAAACCTGGCCGTTCTGGTACAGCCGGTTGAAGCCCCGATGGCGCAACTCTGTCAGCCGCTGCCGGAGCGCGTCGGAGAGCACCGGGGCTGCGGAAGCCGCCGCTTCGGTCTTGCTCGACTTCTTTGCTGCACGTTTCTTCGGAGCAGGTGCCGGCTGCGGATGCTGATTCACCGGCGCGTCTGCAGACGAAACCGGCTCCTGCGGCTCCACCGGGAAGAGCGCATGGAGGCGCGTGCCCTCGGGCAGCGCGAGCACCGCAGCAGCGATCTCGTCCACGGAATCGCGGCGCACCATGCCATTGCAGACGATGCAGTGCATCGTCCCGCAGCGGGCAAACAGCAGCCGCATGTAGTCGTAAATCTCTGTGGCAGTGGCAACCGTCGAGCGCGGGTTGCGTGTCGAGTTCTTCTGCTTGATCGCAATGGCCGGCGCCAACCCGTCAATCAGGTCCACATCCGGCTTCTCGATCCGCTCCAGAAATTGTCGCGCATACGCCGAAAGCGATTCAACATACCGGCGCTGCCCCTCCGCGTAAATCGTGTCGAACGCAAGCGACGATTTGCCCGAGCCTGACACACCGGAGACCACTGTCAACTTCCCATGCGGAATGTCGCAGTCGATGTTTTTGAGATTATGTGTCCGCGCCCCGCGGATAATGATGGAATCGTTCAAGCGTGTGTCTCTGTCCGGTGGAGCGCCAGATGACCAAGGCGCACCTTCTAGTATACGGTGGCGATCGCCTCTGGACGGGCGACTACGGCGCTGGACGGGCTCAGTCTCTCTGCAGTCGTCAGGATTTCACGGTCCAAACAATAGGACGGCATGGAGCAGATGCTGTTGCCGTGAGCGGGACGGATCCATCGTAATCCAAGTCTGAACCGATCAGGCCGGGGCCAGCGCTGTCGTCCGGGTCACGGCGATGACGCTGATATCGTCGTCCTGGCCGAAGTTTTGTGCGGCCGTGGCTAGTTCGGCTGCGGTCATCCGGGTTTGCAGCAGCTTCTCAAGCCGTGCAAACCCGAAGAGCTGCCGATGCGCATCCATCGCTTCGACGATGCCGTCGGAGGCCAACATCAGCCGGTCATCATTCTGGAGCTGGAAATAGCAGACCGAGAGCTCGGGATCCTCTATCACCCCCAGAGGCAGCGCGCCTTCCATCTCGACAGGCCGGCCATTCAAATACGGCGGGAGGTGGCCGGCGTTGGCCAACGTGACCGCGCCATCGGCAGCGATGCGCATGGCCAGGCAGGTGGCCTGGGCTTCGCCACGGCCCACGAGCCGCCGATTGAGCGCTTCAAGAACAAAGAGCGGGTCAGAGTTGATCTCCGCAGTGCTGCGAATGGCCCCGACCAGCAGCGCCACCAGCATGCCTGCCCGCAGGCCTTTGCCCGCCACGTCGCCGGCGACTATCAATAAGCTGCCGTCGGTCGGGTGCGGAACAATCTGGTAGAAGTCGCCGCCTACTTCGTGCGCCGGCCGGTATTCGTTTTCAATCGTCAGACCGGCCAGGGTGGTGATGGCCTCCGGCAGGATGACGCGCTGCACCTCCTGAGCCTGCTTAACATCGAGCGCCATTAGGCGTTGCCGGCGCACTGAGAGCATGAGCCGTCGCAGCAGTAGCGCAAACACCACCGCCGTCTGCAGTAAGGTTGCCAACTGGCCAAGCCCGAGCGTCACGCCGAAGGGAAACCAGTTGAGCCTTATATGCAACAGCGAGAGTTCTTGTTGAAATCCCGAGACAATGAACAACACAACTGAGGGCAAGACGAGCCATCCCTCCGCGCCCTGGCGGCGAATGCCCCAGATCACCACCATAACCAGCAGCGCCAGCAATGCTAAACGCACGCCCAGCGAGACGGTATGGAAGACGGCTGCCACCGGGACGGGAACGAAGGGGTAGAAGAGGTCTTGGCCCACGGCCCTGGAGAGCATGTACCCAAACGTGAGCAGAGCAGTCACCTTAGGAATCCAGGCGAGCCGCTGCAAGTGGAACCAGATCCACCAAACCATCACCCAACCCCCAAAGAGAAGCGGTCCCAAGATGGCCTGGTTCAGAGTCGAGCAGAGAATCACGCCCAGGTATTCGGTCCAGACCGCAAGAATGAAGATGAATTCGAAGGCTACTTGTAGCAGGAAGACGCTCCCCATCCAAACATAGACGGAGTCAGAACGGTCGAAACGGGTAAGGCTAAAGGCGACCACCGCCAGTAGGAGATAGAGAAGCCCTTCGATTACGTTCGTGCTGTACGTGCGCACAAGCTCGAGCCAGCGCAGCTGGTAGCGGGCTGTGACCGCACTCGCATTGCCCAGCAGCGGCACTGTGTGCAAACCTCCGGCATCCCCCTGGATGACAAGCGTGGAGGGCGACATCCAGACGCGAAAAGCCAGCACGCGAAGCGGCGATCTGGATTGATAGCCGAGTCGGGAGTTGGATCGCGAAGAAGCTTCCACGCTGCTGGCAGATGACGTCGGCAGCTTGAACATCATTGGCCGGGTGTAATAAATCGTTGGACGGCTGCCGGTAAATCTGCCAAAGCTGCCGATCAGCGTTCCATCGCTGAAGAGTTGATACGCATCATCAACGCCGGTTGGACCTGCCAGCGCTAGATCCTCTCCCGTTTGCCTAGCTACCTGCATTCGGATGCGGTACCAGGCGTAGCCCCAATAACCGGAATGCCCTCGGGAGGTCCAGCCGGGCACGTATGCAGAAGCTCCGGTAATTGGATCGAAGGCCCCGGCCTTGGATTTCAAGTCAACGGTCTCCCACCTGGAGTCGTCGAACTCCGGCTCAGCCCAGAGCGGCTTGTGGGTCGCCGCATCGATCGGCGAATCACCTACGGTAAATCTCCATGGTCCGTAGAGCGGAACCACAGACTGACCCAATGTGATCTCGGTCGTAGCTGCTGTTGGCGTTTGACTCGCCGGATTGGGTTGCGGGTGGGCAGAGCCGGCAAGAGCGAGGCAGGCTAGAAACGCGAGCAGGCGGCAGAAGCGATGCATCGGGCAGAGCTCCTTCCGGGTGGCAGATGCGATGCAAGCACTATAGCTATCGATTGTGCGGCTGGCGACGCTTTCTTTTCTTCAGGGAAGCAGGGCTTTCATTCGTGGAACCAACTATGCAGGAAATCGCCTGCAGCGCGTCACAGATAAACGGCCGTTATTGTTGCAAAATCACGAGCGGTCAGGGGCCGAGCGCAGCGAATCAAGCACCAGCAGGATGCCGCCGATCACAATGGCGGAGTCGGCGACGTTGAAGTCCGGCCAGTGATAGTGGACGATGTGCACTTCGAGAAAATCAATTACGTAACCATGACGGATACGATCATAAGAGTTCCCGATCGCGCCGCCCAAGATCAGGGCCAGGCCGACGGTAGTCGCAGTGAGGCGTCGCCCGAGCCTGAGCAGAACGCCAAGCACGACAACCGCTGCCACAATAGAGAACCCCACCAGCATCCACCGCACCCGGTTGGGCGAGCTCGAATCGCCGAAGAGCGAAAAGGCCGCACCCACGTTCAGAACATGACTGATGCGGAAGACACCCGGAATCACCCGGATAGCCTCCCCGACTGCGAGGTGCCGCTCGACCCAGTGCTTGGTCACGCGGTCCAGAAGGATGATCAGCGCGGATAGCAGGAAGAGCCAGCCGCGCCTGTCGCGCCCACGCACCGCCGGCGCCACATCAGTCCGGCGTTCGGTTTCAAGATGGCTCATTGCGCGGCTGCTCCGGCCTCGGGACCTAGTCTGTTAATCAATCGTTCCAACATGACGCCTTCTGTATTAGGTCTGGAATCAGTATCAAAACCGACCCTTGCTAACCTTTCCGTGAAGTAGCCCCTAAGCACTTCAATGTCAATGCGGCTGGCAGTAATCTTCTTCTCCTCTAGATAAATGTCCGGATGAAGGCGAAGTACATCTGCGAACGATTCGTCCTCTGAGACCAGATTGGCGATATATTTCTCTTCCTCAACCAACAAAGAGAATGTCTCTTTCCTACTCATACGCTAGCGGGCTCCTGCTCCGGATAGGCGCGGTCGAGCGCCGTGGCGCACCGCCCGCATACGGTCGGCCAGCGGCTGTCCACGCCGATATCGGTGCGGTAATTCCAGCAGCGTTCGCACTTCACTCCGTCGGCTGGGAACTGTCGTTACATCTGGCAACCCATCGCCCGCATCGCGTAGCTCGACCTGTGAAACGTTGAAGAGCTCTTTCAAGCTGCCCTCGTAGTGTCGAACAAGTTGTGCGATGTCCGCAGGTACTGCAAGCTGCACTTTGGCTTCGAGCGCCTTGCCGATGCGCTTCTCCTTCCGCGCCTCTTCCAGACTCTTGAGCACCTCTTCGCGCACAGCAAGTAGTGTCGCCCAGTCCGACAACAGCTTCGCGCTTTCCGCTTCCGGCGCAAGCTCATCGAGCGTAGGAAAGTACGCCGTATGCACGCTCGGCTCGCGCGCGCCCAGCGTCGGCAGATAGCGCCAAACCTCCTCCGCTAGAAAGCTCAGGATCGGCGCGACCAGCCGTGCCAGTGCTTCGGTGATTTTCCAAAGCACCGTCTGCGCCGAGCGCCGTTCCCGGCTCTGCGGGGCGAACGTATACATCCGGTCCTTGAGCACGTCGAGATAGAGCGAGCTCAGGTCTACGATCGCGAATTCGTTCACCGCCTGGTACACGCGGTGGAACTCGAACTCGTCGTACCAGCGCCGGACCTTGTCGGTCAGCTCGCGCGTGCGGGCCAGCATGTATTGGTCGAGCGGCTCGAGCTCCGCCCACTCCACCGCATGCTCCGCCGGGTCGAAGCCGTTGAGGTTACCGAGCAGGAAGCGGAAGGTATTGCGCAGTTTGCGGTAGTTGTCCGCCACGCGCTGCATCAGGTTCTCGCTTGCGGCAACGTCCTCGCGGAAGTCCACCGACGCCACCCACAACCGCACGACCTCGCCGCCCAGGCGCTTCGCAATATCAACCGGATCGACGCCGTTGCCGAGCGACTTCGAGAAAGCGCGGCCCTTGTTCGTCGAGCGTCCAGCCGGAGGTGGCAACCATGCGGTAGGGCGCCTCATCGCGGATGCCTACAGATGACAACAAAGACGAGTGAAACCAGCCGCGATGCTGATCACCGCCCTCCGTATAAAGGTCCGCGGGCCAGCGCAGTTCCGGGTCGGGCACCAGCACTGCGTTCCAACTCGCGCCGGACTCGAACCACACATCGACGATGTCCATCTCCTTGCGGAACTCCGTCGAGCCGCAGTGCGGACAAGCAGTGCCGGCGGGCAGCAGCTCCTGGGCGGAATGGGTGTACCAGGCGTCGGCGCTTTCGCGCGCAAAAAGGGCCACTATTTGCGCGTTAATGGCTGGGTCTCTGCAGCGGTTTGGTGCATTTCTGGCACAGAAACACGGCGATCGGCACGCCCCAGATCCGCTGGCGCGAGATGCACCAATCCGGGCGCGTGGCAATCATGTTTGAAATGCGCTCCTCGCCCCAACTCGGGTCCCAGGTCACGCGGCCGATCTCCTCAAGCGCGCGTTGGCGGAAGGTGGTTTCCGTGCCGTCCGGCCGCTGCATCGGGGTCTCCATGCCGATAAACCACTGCTCGGTCGCGCGGAAGATCACCGGATTGTGGCAACGCCAGCAGTGCGGGTAGGAATGATAAATGTCCTCACGGCCCATCAGCGCGCCGCGCTCCTGCAGCAGCTCGATGATGAACGGGTTCGCCTTGAAGACCGTCTTGCCTTCGTACTCCGGCAAGCCGTTGTGGATGCGGCCCGCATCGTCCACGTAGCAGGTCTGGTCCAGCCCATAACGCTCGCCGGTGTAGAAGTCGTCCGCGCCGTGCGCCGGGGCAGTGTGGACCGCACCCGTGCCCTGGTCGGCGGTGACATAGTCGGCAAGCACGCCGAGGATGGAGCGCTCCGGCAGGAAAGGATGCTGGAACGTGGCGCGTTCAAGGACCGCCCCCTTGAAGCGCGCGACCTCAGTTACCTCACCGAGGTGGCAAGCTTCGCGCACGGCGGGAAGCAGCGCTTCGGCCACGAGATAGACGTTGCCATCCGCAGCCTGGACCGCGACATACTCGAACTCCGGGTGGAAGGCGATGGCAAGCGAGGCGGGCAGCGTCCACGGCGTGGTGGTCCAGATCAGCGCATACACCGGCTTGCCGGCAAGCGCCGGGTCCAGCGACTCCGGCAGACTGGTGAGCCGGTAACGCACATAAACACTGGGGCTGGTGTGCATCTCGTACTCGACTTCTGCCTCGGCCAGCGCGGTGCGGTCGTGGATGCACCAGTAGACCGGCTTCAGGCCCTTGTAGACGAACCCGCGCTCGAAGAAGCCATAGAAGGTCTCGACGATCTTGCTCTCGTACTCATTCGACATCGTCGAGTAAGGCTTCTTCCAGCGGCCGAAGACGCCGATGCGTTCGAACTGCGAGCGCTGGAGGTCAAGATATTTCTGCGCGTAGGCGCGGCAGGCACGGCGGACCGCGATCGGGTCCATCTCCAGCTTCTTGCGGCCAAGTTGTTCATCCACCTTGATCTCAATCGGCAGGCCATGGCAGTCCCAACCCGGCACGTAGGGAGCATCGTAGCCAGCCATGGTTTTGGACTTCACGACAAAGTCCTTCAGGCACTTGTTCAGCGCATGGCCCAGGTGGATCGGACCGTTGGCATACGGCGGCCCGTCGTGCAGGATGTACTTGGGTGCACCCTTGCGTGCGGCACGGATCATCTCGTAGATGTCTTCCTGCGTCCACTGCGCGAGCTGCTTGGGCTCGTTGTCCGGCAGGTTGGCTTTCATGGGAAAGCTGGTCTGGGGCAGTGTCAGGGTCGCCTTTAATTCCGACGGAGCGGACATTCGATCTCCCGTTTCTTTCTAGGGTGGAATTCTTATTGTATCTGCGAAATTTCATGCAACTGGTGACCTGAACAGGGGTTCGCCCGTCTATAGGGGATACGTGCAATCGTTAGCAACGGTACGCGCGGTGTACTCCCCGGTTCCATAAGGCGTAGGTTGTTTCCAGGAAACGGGAGACAGGGGAGTGCCGCTCGTAGATAATTAGTGGATAGAACTGGAGCGATGCCCGCTCCGGATGACAGAAGTTCAGGTCCCAGAAGTGCCTATGACAAATCAGGTGTTGACGCCGCCGGAAATCGATCCCGAGGTAGAACCGCAGGAGCCGCGGGAACCCCGCCTGCTGAGCGAGGTAGTCGACGAGCCGGTCTGGAAGAGCATTGCCGACAACGTCCGCGGCTTGTTCCGCAAGGAGCAGCTGCCGCCGCTCGAGCTGACATCGCATGCGGTTCCGGTCAAGGACCCGTTCGCAGTGCCGCGGAACCCGGTGTCGTCCGCCATCTCGATCGGCCTGCACGTGCTGGTCATCGGGTTCATCGTCTGGTTCCTCATCGAGTCGCGGCTGCATCCCAAACCGAAACCGCAGGTCGCTGCCGTGACGGCGGTCGATGTGCCGCAATACATGCCGATCGCGCCCAAAGGCCCGCAGATGGGTGGCGGCGGCGGCGGTGGCGCGCATGACATCCTGCAGGCGCCCAAGGGACGGCTGCCCAAGTTTGCCGACCAGCCGATCACGCCCCCGATGATCATCAAGAACGATAACCCCAAGCTGGCAGTGGAACCGGCGATCAAGATGCCGCAGAACATCACCCTGCCGAATAACAATCTGCCGAACCTGGGCGACCCGCGGACCAGCGTCGTGGGTCCGGCCTCCAATGGCACTGGCTCCGGCGCGGGTCTGGGCACAGGCTCTGGCGGCGGTATCGGATCGGGGAACGGCAACGGCTACGGCCCCGGCGAGGGCGGCGGCTACGGTGGCGGCACCTATCACGTGGGCGGCGGTGTTTCCGCACCGCAACTGATCTCCGCTCCGGACCCTGAGTTCTCTGATGAGGCGCGGCGTGCCAAGTATCAGGGAGTCTGTGTGGTTTCGCTGATCGTGGACGCGCACGGCAACCCGCAGCGTGTACGCGTCGTCCGCCCTCTGGGCATGGGCCTGGACGAGAAGGCAGTCGAAGCGGTGCGGCAATACAAATTCCGCCCGGCCATGATGCAAGGGCGTGCCGTACCAGTGGAAGTCAACGTCGAGGTCAACTTCCGGATTTACTGAGGCGCTTCTGCTACAGGGCTTTACATAGCCTTTGGCCGCGCGTAATAAGCGCGGCCTGCCGCTGTGTGCCCGATGACCGATGCGTTCTAGAGAGCGCCATGCTTACTCGACAAGAATGTGCATTGCCCGGACTCTTCGCTGGACTCAGAAGATCGCAAAAGGAAGATGTTTGGAGGGGATGGTGCGCCCAGAAGGATTCGAACCTCCGACCTATTGATTCGTAGTCAATCGCTCTATCCAACTGAGCTATGGGCGCATGGGTGGTGTGTTGCGGACTTCCATTACGATAGCAATTCCGGGCGCTCCGTGCAACGGCCAGAAGGCTATTTTGCGGGCTGCGCAGCCTGCGACGCGTCGGGAGCTTCCTCCGGCTTCGGCTCGGGTACCAGCGACACCTCGCCAATGACGCTGATGCCACCGCGGCGCAGCATCTGTGCGATGGAGGAGCGGTTGAGGCGGGTGGCGTCGTATTCCACGCGCACTGTCTTCGCCTGCTCGTCGATGGCGACGCGGCGGATGCCGTAGACCTCCTTGAGCGCGCCCAGGGCGACCATGGCAGTTTCTGTAGGACGGAACTCATAGCGGTAGAGCACGTCAACAAAGGTCATAGCGGGATGATACCTCAGGGCGCCAACGGTGCGTCCCGTGCCGGCGGCCGTGGCTGCCAGGGAGCGCGGCCGATCACAGCTTCGAGAGGTATTCCAGGATCTCCGGGCTGGTCCAGTTCTGCGCGCCGATGAACTTGCGGCGAATGATGCCATGGCGGTCGATGATGTACGTCTCGGGGAAGCGGTGGGTGCCGTAGAGGGCGTTGCTTTGCTGCGCGGTGTCCTCAATGGTGAGCAGGTGGATGGGATGGTCGGTGAGAAATTGTTTGTACGCCGCCGGATCGTCGTCCGTGCTCACCGCAAGCACCTGGACTGACGGCATGGCGCGCTGCAGCGCTGTGAGCGACGGCAGCTCTTCAATGCAGGGCTGGCACCATGTGGCCCAGAAGTTCAGCACGACGACCTTGCCGCGGTAGCTGGCGAGATGGAGGCTTTGGCCGCCATCGTCGACGGTGAAGTCCGGCGCGAGCTTGCCGGGATCTTTGGGGTGCCCGCCGCGATCGCAGCCCGCGGCCACCAACGCGGCGGCGGTGAGCAGAACGAGAATGGGTGTGCGTGCCACTTTCATATAATAACGAGTAGACGGCTGCTGAACGAAGCCTTCCGCCTCCCCCGGCATCGAATGCTTAGACCACTCACATGGGCCAATAGATGATTCTTCTCACCAGAAAAGCCGAGTTCTCTGCCGCGCACTACTACTGGAACGACGCCTGGAGCGAGGAGCGCAACCGGCAGGTCTTCGGCAAATGCGCCAATCGTAACGGACACGGGCACAATTACACGCTGGAAGTTACGGTGGCAGGCGAGGTCGATCCGGAGTCGGGCTTTGTGGTCGATCTCAAGGAGTTGAAAGAAGTGCTCCATCGCGAGGTGGTGGACGTGTACGATCACCGGCACCTCAATCTGGAAGTCCCGGAGTTCGCGCGTCGTATGCCGACGGCGGAAAACATCGCCATCAGCGCGTGGCAGCGGCTCGAAGGAAAAATCCCGGGGGCGCGGCTGCATCGTGTGCGCGTCTACGAGTTGCCGGAGCTCTTCGCCGACTACTACGGTGAACCATGAAGGCCCATTTGACGCGGCGGTATCGCCTGAGCGCCTCGCACCGGCTGCATTGCGGCGGCTACTCCGATGCGCGGAACCGGGGCGTGTACGGCAAGTGCAACAATCCGCACGGCCACGGGCACAACTACTTCGTGGAAGTAACGGTAAGCGGGCCGGTGGACGCGGAAACGGGCATGGTGATGAATATGGTGGATCTGGACGCGGCCGTGCGGCTGGAGGTGCTGGACCGATTCGACCACACTAACCTGAACCTCGACCCGACGTTCAAACACGAGGTGCCGACAACCGAGAACTTCTGTCGCGCGGTCTACCACCTCCTGCAGCGAGCGGATCGGCGGGGCGCATCTGGAGCGGGTACGGGTGGAAGAGACGAGCAACAATGCCTTTGAATACGCGGGAGACGCCGGTGATTGAGATTGCGAACAAGGACGCGCACAAGGGAGCCGCGCTCGGCGACCGGACCATCGTGACGGTGCCGGAAAGTGAGCGGCCGGCAGCGCTGGAGGGGTATTCGACCCAGCAGCTCTACGCCGAACTGCTGGCGCGCTTTGACGACGACCCTTCGCGCGATGGATTACTGAAGACCCCGGAGCGCGCGGAAAAAGCGATGACCTTTCTGACCAGGGGCTATCGCGAGGATCCGCTCGAGATACTGAAGGCCGCGCTCTTCGATGTGGATTATGACGAGATGGTGATGGTGCGCGACATCGAGATGTATTCGCTTTGCGAGCACCACCTGCTGCCGTTTTTCGGCAGGGTGCACGTGGCTTACATTCCGAATGGAAAGGTCGTGGGGCTGAGCAAGATTCCGCGGCTGGTGGATGTATTTGCGCGCCGGCTGCAGGTGCAGGAGCGCATGACGCGGCAGATTGCCGATGCCATCCAGGAGGCGATCGCGCCGCAGGGAGTCGGCGTGGTGATTGAGGCGCGGCACCTGTGCATGATGATGCGCGGGGTGGAGAAACAGAACTCATCCACGGTTACATCTGCAATGGCGGGAGTGTTTCTCGAACAGAAAACCCGGGCGGAGTTTCTCTCACTGGTGCGCGACGGCGCCCGTGGCCAGATCTAGTGCAGATGCTATTCACCTTGATTGTCTGACATCGACAGGGCTGGAATGTGAACGGACTTCTGGTAATGGACAAGCCGGCCGGCATGACGTCGCACGACGTGGTTGCATGCGTGCGCCGCATCACGGGCGAGCGTTCCATTGGCCACCTCGGTACGCTCGATCCCATGGCGACCGGGGTGCTTCCCCTGGTGCTGGGGAAGTTCACACGGTTGGCGCAATTTTTCGGAAAGATGGAGAAGGAATATAGCGGTACGATCCGCTTCGGATTCGCGACGACGACCTATGACGCGGAAGGCGAGGCCGTGGGCGAGGCGCAGCCAGTGCAATTAGACCTCGCAGCCGTGCAGAGTGCCGCGGCGGGGCTGACTGGGCCTATCGAGCAGGTGCCGCCCGCTTTCAGTGCAAAGAAAATCGGCGGGCGTCCGGCGCATGCACTGGCGCGGCAAGGGCGCGAGGTGGAACTTCGCCCTGTGCCCGTCACGGTGCATGCATTCGCCATACCCAGGTTGTGCGGAGCCGAGGCGGGGTTTTCTGTACGCGTGTCGGCGGGCGGCTATGTGCGTTCGCTGGCGCATGAGATGGGGCAGCGGCTGGGGTGCGGCGCGCATCTGGCAGCGCTGCGTCGCGACGCAGCCGGGCCGTTCACGCTGGCCGAGGCCTGGACGCTCGGAGAACTTGAAGAGCGCGCCATAGCAGGTGAGCTGAACGATTGCTTTCCGCATCCGCGAACCTTGCTGGCAGAGCTCCCCTGCGCGACCGCGGACGAACAGGCCGCGGGGCGGTTGCGCAATGGAGGAACAGCGAACCTGCCGGAATATTCCGGGGCGGAGTTGGTGAAGATTTTCTCCGGACGGCACGACCTGCTGGGGATCGGGCGGCGCGTCGCCGGGACGCTCTTTCAGCCCATGGTGGTGTTGGGCTGAGCTCTGCTTGCGAGCAAGCTAAGACCAGCCGGTGCTAAGGCTTCTTCAACAGGGGCGCAACCAGGGGCAGCAGATTGCGCGCTACCTGTGCGTTGCCCTGCGCAGTGGCGTGGATGCCGTCTGCCTGCATGCTGCCCGGCGTGCCGTAGACATTCTGCAAGAGGAAGGGAAGGAGCGGTACATGAAACTGCTTCGCCATCAGCACATAGGTTTCGTTGAACTGGCGAATGTAGTCGGGGCCGTAGTTGGGGGGCAGGGTGATGCCGCCGAGCACGACCTTGGCCCCGTCCTTCTGAAGAGTGGAGAGGATGGTCTGGAGGTTGCGCCTGGTGAACGCGATGGGCTGGCCGCGCAGGCCGTCGTTGCCGCCGAACTCTACAATCACGACCGCGGGGTGGAGCGCGGCGACCTCCGCAAGGCGCTCCACGCCATCCTTGCTGGTGTTGCCGCTGACGCCTGCGTTGACCACGCGATAGTGAAAGCCTTTTGCGTCGAGATCCTTTTGCAGGAAGTCGGGATAGCTTTGTCCCGCATCTGTTCCATAACCGGCAGTCAGGCTGTCGCCAAAGGCGACGATGATGGGGCGAGTATCCGTGGCTGCGGGAGCGGCTTGCGTCTGGGGTAGCGTGGCTTCCGTCTGTACGTTGTCAGCGGGAGGAGACGCGGGGGCTGCGCCACGGCAACCGGAAAATGCCAGGGCGGCAGAAAGAAGCAGGCAGGCGGAGAAGCGGGCGAGCAGTGGAGAGCGCACAGGCCCACTGTAACAGGGCTGGAACGGGATCTGAGGAACGGATGATTGAAGTACGCGGGCTAAAGAAGTCGATACGCAATGGAGCAAGAACAGTAGACATTCTGAAGGGCATCGACCTGACGATTCCGGCCGGGCAATTCGTCGCCATCATGGGTGCTTCCGGCAGTGGGAAAAGCACGCTGCTGGGATTACTGGCGGGGCTTGACGCGCCGACCGAAGGCGAGATTCTGCTGGACGGATTAGCGATAAGCCGGTTGAGCGAAGACCGGCTGGCGGAGATCCGAGGGCAAAAGCTGGGCTTTGTTTTTCAGTCCTATCAATTGATCCCTACGCTGACGGCGCTTGAAAATGTGCTGCTGCCGTTTGAGTTGAACGGCTCGGGAAACGGGCGCGGGCGCGCTGAGGAGTTGTTGGCTTCCGTGGGGCTGGGCGAACGGTTGCATCACTATCCGGTGCAGCTTTCCGGCGGCGAGCAGCAGCGCGTGGCGCTGGCACGGGCGTTCATCCTGCAACCGCCGATCGTGCTGGCCGACGAGCCCACGGGCAATCTGGATTCCAAGAATGGCGAGCATGTGCTGGACTTGTTGCTGGAGCGCAACCGGGAAACCGGGACGACGCTGGTGCTGGTGACGCACGATCCGCAGATCTCGGCGCGCGCCGAACGGGTAATCCAGTTGCGGGATGGCTTGGTGAGTGCGAAGACGAGGTGCGGCCATGACCGTTGCCGTCGCGGAGAAGCGGGCCTTGCGGTGGAGCTCGGCGGCGAAGATCGCTTTCCGGGAGTTCCAGTCGGCGCCGGCGAAGTTCATATTCGTAATACTTTCAGTTGCAATTGGCGTGGCGGCGCTGACCGGGGTGCGCGGCTTTACCGAATCTTTTGAGAAGACGCTGCTGGTGCAGGCGCGCACCATCATGGCGGCCGACCTTTCGGCGCGGATGTTTCGCCAGCCCACCGCAAAGGAGCGGCAGCAGCTCGATGCCTTGGGGACCCAGGGAATAGAGCGCACCACGGTGACCGAGATGGTCTCGATGGCCTCCGTGCCGAAGGATCCGGTGCCGCTATTGGTGTCGCTCAAGGCTGTGGACCCGGCGAAGTATCCCTTCTACGGAAGTTTCCTGCTTCGGCCCCAGGTGAGCCTGGGAGCGCTGCTCACGCCTGACACGGTCGTGGTGGGCGAGGACCTGCTGATTCGGCTGCACGCACAAATTGGCGATGCGCTCAAAATTGGCAACGCGAATTTTCGGATAGCGGGGGTGGTGGAGCGCGAGCCGGACCGGATGAACTCCACCATGGGCCTGGGGCCGCGCGTGCTGTTGACGCAGGCGGGGCTCGACCGGAGCGGCCTGCTGCAGGCGGGCAGCCGCGCGGGGCAGCGATTCCTGTTCAAGCTAAACCCGCAGCGGAGTCAAGTGGCGCAGGTGCGGCCGGAGCTGGAGCACATTCTGCCAGAAGCGCAGGTCATGGACTATCGCGAAGCGAATCCAGCGCTGACGCAGGGCTTGGACCGGGCCACGAGTTTGCTGAGTCTCATCTGCCTGGTCGCTATGGTGCTGGGCGCCATCGGGGTGGCAATGGCGATGCGCGCGCATCTGCAACAGCGCATGGACATCCTCGCCATCATGAAGTCCATCGGCGCGCGGTCGTCGGATATCCTGCGCATCTACCTGCTGCAAACTTTGCTGCTGGGGCTCGCCGGAGGCATCCTCGGGGTGCTGGCGGGCTTTGGGGTGGAGTGGATCATGCCGAGCCTGGTCGCGAAGCTGCTACCGCTCAAAGCCACGCTGCACATCCCCGTCCGCGCCGGCCTGGCGGGGCTGGGCACAGGCGTACTCACGACGCTTCTATTCTGCCTGCCGCCGCTGCTGGATATCCGCCGGGTAAAACCGAACCTGGTACTGCGGCGCATGGTGGAAGAGGAGAGCACGCGCGAAAGCTTGCGGGAGCGCTGGCAGAAGCGCAAGGCACAGTGGTTGGCCACGGGCGTCATTCTGCTGGCGCTGGCCGGCATCGCCGCGGCGCTCACCAGTTCCGCGCTGGTCGCGGGGTGGTTTACGGGGGCATTGTGCGCGCTGCTGCTTTCCATCCTGCTGCTGGCCGCGGGCATGCTGCGCACCGTTCGCAGCTTTCTGGCGAAGACGCGGTTGCATCTACCTTCCGCGCTGCGACACGGGCTGGCCAACCTGTATCGCCCGGGGAACCAATCCGCGGCCGTGCTGACCGCCCTCGGCGCTGGCGTGATGCTCATTCTCGCAGTTTTCCTGATGCAGGGCTCGATCCTGCGCGACATGCAGACGACGCTCGCGGGCGGCGTTCCCAATGTGTTTCTGATCGACATCAGCAAGGACGAACTGAGCGGTGTGCAATCCCTGGTTGCCAGGCAGCCCGGCCTGCGTGGGTACTTCGAGACACTACCGGTGGTGGCGGGCCGAATACTCTCCGTCAACGGTGAGAACGCGGATGCGCTGCGGTTAAAGAACTACCCTAAGCACCTGCTGCAATCCGTCACGCTCACGTGGGCGCCCGCTGTTCCACCGGGCACCAAGGTGCGGCAGGGCGCGTGGTGGAAGGGCGATGCAAGCGGCGCGATCGCGATCAGCGATCACATCGCGCGCCGGCTGCATCTTGGTGTGGGCTCCTCGATGATCTTGACAGCGGGCGACCGCCAGATCCCGGTGCGTGTGACCGCAATCTTCGAGAACGATGGCCAGCATGTGTATGGGCGCAGTGAGTTCATCCTGCCCCCGTCGGCGCTCGCTGGGCTTCCCGCGATCTGGTATGGCGCGGCGCACATCGACACACCGCGCATTCCCGACTTGCAGCGCGCCTTGTTTGCGGCGTACCCGACAGTGACGGTCATCAACATAGCGGACGTGTTGGACACCATCGCCGGTATCGTCCGGCAGATCACAATCATCGTCCGCTTCCTGGCTGCGTTCTCGATTCTTTCCGGAGTCGTCATCCTGGCATCGAGCGTAGCGAGCACGCGCTTCCGGCGCATACGCGAAGTGGTGGTGCTGAAGACGCTCGGCGCCAAACGTGCGCGCATCTCCGCTGTGTTCGGGATTGAGTTCACCGTACTGGGGCTGCTCGCCGGCCTGGTGGGCGTGGTCTTCGCGAACCTGCTGGCGGGCATTCTGCTGCATAAGCTGGACGTGGTGTACCGTGTGCAGTGGACTGCAAGCCTGGTCGCCGTGCTGGGGACCGCGGTGCTGGCGGTGGCGACGGGATGGCTGGCGAGCTTTCGTATCCTGGGCCAGAAACCGCTGGAGGTGCTGCGCGAAGAGTAGCGCTCTTCGCGCAGCACCGGCGCTTACGTACCGAGCTCCGGCTCCAGCGTGCCGGGCCCTTCGTGGGCATGCTCGTGCGGGTCTTGCTGTGGCGCCCACCGGCGCGCCATCAGCGGCACCAGAAACAGAATCGCGAAGACCGTTGTCACCGTGCCGCCCACCACAACACGTGCTAATGGCTGTTGCGTTTGTGAGCCGATGCCGGTGGCGATGGCCGCGGGCAGCAGCCCCAGCCCCGCAGCCATGCACGCCATGAGGATAGGGCGCATCTCTTCAAGCGATCCGCGGACCAGCCCCTGCACGTTGCCGTGGTCGCGCTGTTGATGACGCAACCCGCTCAGGAAGACGACCGTGCCCAGCGTGTTCAGACCCAGCAGCGAAGTGAAGCCGACCGCTGCCGAAATGCTGAAAGGTGTGTGCGTGAGGAACAGGAGAAAGATGCCGCCGATAGCGCCGAACGGCAATGTGGCTAGCACAATCAGAGCATCCCGCAGAGACTGGAAGAGCAGGTAGAGAAGAAGCAGAATCAGGATAAGACTGATGGGAACAATGACGGCAAGACGTCGCAACTCTTTTTGCAGACTGTCGTATTCGCCGGCCCACGTGTAGCTATAGCCGTTGGGCAGCTTGACTTGTTGCGCGAGGTCTCCTTGGAGTTGCTGGATGGTGCTCTTGAGGTCGCGGCCGCGCACGCTGAACTTGATGGGAATATAACGCCGGCCGCCCTCGCGGTAGATCATGAAGGCGCCGTTGTGCAGATGCACATCGGCGATTTCACCTAGCGGAATCTGGCTGCCGTCGGGTGTCGGCAACAGGATTTTTCCGATCTGCTCGGGCGTATCGCGGAACTCCTTGCTGTAGCGTACCGCGAAGTCGAAGCGGCGCTCCCCCTGGATAATCTGCGTGACCGCCGCGCCGCCCACCGCCGCAGAGACGGCGTTATTTACATCCTGCGCAGCGATGCCGTAGCGAGCCGCCTTCGTGCGGTCGATCGAGATCAAGAGGCTGGGCTGCCCGCCAACGTTGAAGACGCCGATATCGGTCACGCCCGGCACTTTGCTCATAATGTTCTGAATGCGCGCGGCAGTACCCGTGAGCACGTCGAAGTCGTCGCCAAAGAGCTTGAGTGAGTTCTCGCCCTTCACGCCGGACATGGCCTCTTCGACGTTGTCCTGAATGTTCTGCGAGAAGTTGAAGTCGATGCCGGGGTATTGCTCGAAGTCTTTCTGAATGGCGGTGATGAGCCGTTCTTTTTTCTTGCCGAAGCGAGGGCGCCAGTGCCCGACAGGGTTCAGATCCGCCAGGAACTCGATATTGTTGAAGGTGCTGACATCAGTGCCATCGTCGGGGCGGCCCATCTGCGAAAGCACCTGCGATATTTCCGGATACTGCCGCAGCGTCTGCCGGATCTCGTCGGCGAGCACGGCAGATTGCTGGAAGGAGATGTCCTGCGGCATGGTGGCGCGTATCCAGAGATTGCCTTCCTCGAGCGCCGGCATGAACTCGCCACCCATCTGCATGAAGGCCAGGGCAGCGCCAAGAAGCGAGACCACGGCAACGATCCAGATGATGCGCGGACGGCGGAGCGCGAAATCAAGCGAGCGTGTATACCGACGCCGGACGAAACCGACCAGGCGTGTATCACCACCGGCAACGGGCTGCTTGGGCGCAGTGATGAAGGCCAGCACGGGCGCGAACAGGAAGGCGTAAAGCAGTGCGCCGATCAGGGCAAAGCCGTAAGCCTCCGACATGGGCGCGAAGATTTTGCCGGGAACGCCTTCCATGGTGAAGAGCGGAATGAACGAGACCAGGATGATGATGGTAGAGAACAGAACCGGGCGCGCGCCGTCATTTACCCCGGCAACGATGAGGTCCGCTGTGGAATCGGCCGGCGTACGGCGCGACAGCTTGCGATAGACATTTTCGAGAATGATGATCGATGCATCCACCAGGATGCCGAAGTCGATGGCGCCGATGGAAATGAGATTGGCGGAGCTGCCCGCCAGCACCATGAGCCCGAAAGCAAAGAGCACCGCAAAGGGAATTGTGAGGGCCGCGATGGTAGTGATGCGGAGATCGCCGAGGGTGAGAAAGAGCACGATGGTGACGAGCGTGAGGCCCATCAACACGATGTGTTGCACCGTCTCCGTCGTGATGTTGACCAGCTTCGAACGGTTATAGACGGTCTTGATCTGCATCCCTGGCGGCAGCAGGTTGGTGGTGTTGAGGGCGCGGATTTTCGCTTCAAGCGCCGTCAGCGCAGGCAACGATTTCTCTCCCTTCTGCAGAAGCACGATGCCTTCCACGATGTCCGGGCTTTCGTTCAACCCCACCTTGCCGAGGCGCGGCTGATGGTCCTCCCTCACTGTAGCGACATCGCGCAGGAGTATGGGAGTGCCGTTCCGCTCAGCGATGACGATGTTGTCCATCTCCGGGATGGTCTTCAACAGGCCGATGCCTCGCACGTTTACGCTCTGGCTGCCGAGCGTCATATAGTTGCCGCCGGCATTGGCGTTGCTGGCCTGCACGGCGTTCACCACCTGGGTCATGGTGATGCCAAGGGACAGCAGTTTATTGGGGTCGATCTCTGCCTGATACTGCCGCGTGGTGCCGCCGAAGGTGGCGACGTCAATAATGCCGGGCACCTGCTTCATCTGCCGGACCAGAAACCAGTCCTGAGTCGCCTTGAGCTCGTTCAAACTGTAGCCCTGGCCTACAAGCTGGTAGCGATAGATCTCGCCGACGGGCGATTCGGGCGAGAGCTGGGGCTGCAGGTTGTTCGGCAGCGACAATGACTGCAAACGGTTGAGCGCTTCCTGGCGGTCAAAGAAATAATCCGTGCCGAAGTCGAAATACACCTTCACGTCGCTCAAGCCAAAGATAGAAATGGAGCGGATGCCGGAAAGATGCGGCGCGCCGTTCAGCGCGGTCTCGACCGGCACCGTGACCTGCTGCTCCATCTCTTCAGCGGACCATGCGGGGTTCTGCGTGATGAACTCCACCATGGGCGGGGAAGGATCGGGGTATGCCTCGATGTCCAGTTGCGTGAAGGCGTAAATGCCGGCCGCAAGCGCGGCGACAAAGAAGATCAGCACGACGGTACGGTAGCGCAGCAGGGCGCGTGTCAGGCTTTGCATGGCTATTCCGCTCCTGTGCCGCGCAGCAACTCTGAGCCCGTGCTCACCACGCGGTCGCCGTAGCTAAGACCGCGCAGCACTTCCACAGTGGTGTCCCGAGCGGTCCCGAGCTGGACATCGCGCTTGACGTACTTGCCGGCGCTGGTCTGAAGGAAGACATAGTTGCTGACGCCATCGCGAATCACAGCCGTGGAGGGCACGACGATAGCGGTCCGGCTCTGATCTGTAATCGCGACTGTGGCATACATCTGCGGCTTGAGCCGATGCTGCGGGTTAGGCAGCACGATCCGGACTTTCAGAGTCAGCGTCGCCGGGTCGACTGCATCCGAAACGTTGTCCACGCGGCCGTGGTACACGTTATCTGGATAGCCGTTCACGCGAATCTCGACCGGCTGCCCAACGCGAACCGCTTTGACGTCCCGCGGAAAGAGATCGGCGACAATCCAGACCGTGTTGATGTTCGCAATCGTGGCGATGGGTGTTGCGTTATCGAGCGAGCGCTGCAGTTCACCACTGGCCGTGTTGACGTCCAGCACGACGCCAGCCTGTGGCGAGCGCAGCGGGACCAGTCCGGAGGTGTCCGACTCGCCGTACCCGAGGATGCGAAGGGCTTGCCGCGTGCGCGCTAACTCAGCGTGATCGGCGGCATCGAGCGCGGCCAAATCGTCGTATTCGCGTTGCGACAAGACCTCATGCTTCAGCAACTCCTTTGCGCGGTCCAGTTGCAGGTCGGCGCGCGCGGCCTCGATCTTCGCCTTTTCGTAGTCGGAGAAGGACTGGGCGAGCTCCGTGCTTTGCAGCATGGCGATGACCTGGTTTTTGCGCACCTCCTGCCCGGGAAGAACGCGGAGCTCAAGCACGCGGCCGCTGAGCGGCGGGTACACTCGCACCACATCGGTGGGATTGGTTTGCACACGCGCAGCCAGCCCGAGCTGGTCCGCCACTTGCTGCGGGTACACCACAACCGTGTCTACAACGCGCACCTTCGGTGCAGGCGTATCGGCCACTTCGGGAGCTGCGCCCCGCCCGCAGGCAGTTACGGAGAGCGCGCAGACGGCGGCCAGCAAAACGATCAAAGGGTTGTTCATGGAACGATCTCCGTAGCGGCAGCAAAGCTGATCTGGTGCAGGCTCATCCAAACCTGCAGGTTGGCATTGAGCGCGCTGAGATTGGTTTGGCGGTAATCGCCGAGCGCGTTCAAGTAGTCCAGCAGTGTGGCCGCGCCATGCCGGTAACTGAACTCGAGGTTGTCGCGCACTTCTTTCGCTTCGCCGAGGTAATGGCCGTTGTAGCGGCGCGCCAGCAGCACGGCATCTTCGTAGCCGGCCCACGCCTGATCCACATCGGAGACGACCTGGTTGCGCGCGGCAACCTCGGCGAAGCGGCTGGACTGCGCCTCGTATTTCGTGCGTTCCTTTTCGCCCTGGTTGCGATCGAAGATGCGGAGCGGAATGCCGAGCTGAAATCCGGCGGAATTGGCCGTGCCGGCACGATCGTATTCGCCTTCAAGCACCGGATCCGTCGTCCCGTTCGCATAGGCGAGCTTCACATTCGCATCGGCCACTGCGATCGAGCGCTGGGCAGCCTGGTAATCCGGCCGATGCTGGAGCGCTTCCTGCTCGATCTGCGGCAGGGAAGATGCGAGATCCGGCGGGTCGAGCGTCCCGGTAATGTCAAAACCCTGCTGCGCGTGGTCGTAACCGAGCAGGGCTTGTAACTGTTCGCTCGCCTGTATCAGGGTGGTGTGGGCGTTGTCGTAGTCGGACTCGAACTGCGCAAGCTGCAGGTCGATGCGCTTGAAATCCGTGGCGCTGATATCGCCCACCTTGAGGCGTTCGCGGCTCAGCTCGACTGTCTTGCGGTAGTCCTCCAGGTTGTCCTTCGCCAACTGCAGCGAGCCCTTGGCCGCCAGCATCTGCGTGAACGACTGTTTGACCGCCAGCAGTGTCTGCCGCTCCTGGTCATTGAACTGGTCGCGGGTTAGGTCTGTGGTCGAGCGGGCGACGTCCAACCGCCAGCGCCGTTTCTGCCCACGTTCGAAAAGACGCGATACCTGCCCGGCATAGAAATATGGATTGTTGGAGTTGGCGCCCAGTGTGATGTCAGATCCGACCAGGTTGAAAATTGGGTTGACGCGCAGGCCAGCCGTCGTCTCTGTCGCTTTCGTAGCCGACACGTGCGCCTGTCCGGAAAGCAGAGCGGGATTGTGCGCACGCGCAGTATCGATGGCTTGCTGTAAGGTGAGCGGCGCTGCCCCACCAGCTCCCTGTGGCGGAGTTTGCGGAAAGGCCAGAGACGCAGAAAGCGCCAGGCTCAGGACGAGGTACTGTTTCATGATTTCGATCGCTGCCTTCTAGCGTTATCCGGCGCAAGACTGGACAAGCTCCCACCAGACAAACACAAAGCTTGTAAAAAAGGCGTAATGACGGCGGAGTTCAGTTACGGTGCAGGACCTGCTCGCGTGCACTTCAGAACTCTCGGATGTGGGAGCAAACAAGTGGGCGAAGCGCCCCTTCAAGCGGCCGGAGGCGGTCGATTCTCAATAGGACGGTAGAAGCCGAGCGAGTGCGCCGGACACACATGCACACTCGGCACCTGCTCCGAAATGTACCTGTCATCCGCACGCACCATCAGCGTCAATGCGGCAAGTACACTCGGGATCGCCGGAGGCATGGGTGAGATCGGGTCAGGCCGCAGGTCCAGCCGCCACGCATGCTCACTTTCCGCCGGTGTGGAGGACATCATCAAGTCGTCCGTCAGCGAGATCACAGGGAAGAGAATGACAACGAGCAGGACCAGCGCTGTGATCTGGGTGCGGCGTTGCGGCAAAAGACAGTCGTCTTCCCTGACCACGCCGTGCCCGCACGCCCACACCGCTACGAGAAAGCAGCAAACACCCATCCACACGAGATTGAGGAGAGTCTCCACTTGATTCTAATTGTAGAAGAACTGCGAGCTTTCGCTACCCACCTGGTGTGGATTGACCGAAACTTCACCTGCCCTTAGTATGTGTAGAGGCGCGCATGCTTTCTGCCTGCTGCTGCCGCGTTTCTCGCATTGCCCCCTCGTTCAATGGTAGGACAGCTGCCTCTGGAGCAGCATATCGGGGTTCGAATCCCTGGGGGGCAACCAGTTCACGCCCGGTCAATCGTCCTCATCTTTAGTCAATTACTGGCAGGATTGAGGCTCGTATGCATGCCTTTGACTCTTGTGCCATGCGGGTTGCCTCTCGGGAGCGCACCGTTCTGCCGAATATGTCGCTGTAACTGCGCTTTGCTGCAGAATGCCGCCGGCGTTCAGAAGACTGCGGCCAATCCAAGCGAGAGCGAACAGGCTACCCAAGGCACGCCCCATCGCAGTAAAATCACTGTCCAGGAAGGGAACTCATACCCCGGCTGTGACTACACGCGATATCCCGGCCGTCCTCCTCACCTGCTTGCTGCTGCTGCTCGGCTCCGCATCGTACACGGCGGCCCAAATGCAGCACGCCGCGGCCGCACGGAAAACCGCATCTTCCGGAGCAGCACGCAAAGACCAGTTGCAACGCGCGCTGGCAGCCTATGATGCGGGACAGTCCGCCGAAGCGGAATCGCTCCTCCGCAGCTATGTCGCGACCGATCCGGATAGCTATCCGGCACAGGAGGCACTGGGCAGCCTTTATGCGGAAGGCGGCGCTCTGGATCGCGCCTTGCCGCATTTGGAGAAGGCCTGCGCGCTTGCCCCGCATGAGGCGATCGCGCATGCCAACCTCGGCGCCGCTTACCTGAAATCCGGCAGCACTAAGAAAGCTGTGACCGAGCTCGAGAAGGCAGTGGCGCTCGACCCAACCAACGCGACAAACCAGTCAAATCTGGGACAGGCGCTGATGCTGGATGGCAAGCCGGGAGAGGCCGCGCGCGCCTTCGGGGCTGTCGTCGCACTCGATCCGGCGAATGTGGACGCTCACTACAACTGGGCTGTGGCGCTGGAAGCTGGCGGCTCGCTGAAACCTGCGGATGATGCACTGGGAAGCATCCCGCCCGCTTCGATCTCCGACCAGACCGAGGCGCTGCGCGGCGAAGTCGACGAGCGGCTTGGCGATTACCAGAATGCGGCTGTGCATCTGCAGCGCGCTGCTGAGCTTAACCCCAGCGAGGACAACCTCTACGCCTTGACTGCGGAGTTCCTGCGCCATTGGACCTGGGGGCCGGCCATCAAGATGGCGCAGTTCGGGGCAGCGCGCTACCCGGCGAGCAAGCGGCTGCAGCTCGCCCTGGCCGTCGGCTACTACGGCAACAACCAGTACGCGGAGACTGCCACGACTGCTTCCGCTCTGCTGGCGCGCGACCCGGATAATTCCATGTACGCGGACCTGCTTGGCCGGAGCTGCAGTCTGCTGGCGGAGGGAACGGCCGCAACCTGCAACGATCTGCAGGCCTTTGCCTTGCGCCACCCGCAGAATGCCCGGATTGCCACCTATGCGGCCACCAACATCCTGAATCAGCCGGAAGCGAACCGCAACGCCGATCTGGCAGGGCGGCTCCTTGCCCAGTCGATTAGCGCCGACCCGGCCCTGCCCGAGGCGTATTACGAAAAAGGCGTACTGGAACAGCAGCGGTCGGACTGGCAAGCCAGCACCGTATCTCTGGAGAAAGCAGTAGCCCTGCGGCCTGAGTACGCGGAAGCGCACTACCGCCTGGCGCGCGCGTACTCCCACCTGGGGCAGCGCGACCGCGCCACTGCGGAGATCGCCCTGCAGCAGCAGTACACCAAACAGGAAAAGAGCAGCCTGGACGCCAGGCTGAAGGAGGTGACGACATTTCTGGTCGGATCGCAATAGATACAGAGCTTCGGCGGATCGCTCAGCAGCGCGGCTGGAGCCGGCGCGAGTTTCTCCGCCTTGCTGCCCACGCTGGTGCTGCTGCGCCGCTGCTCGGTTTCTCGCCCTTGCGAGCCATGGCCCTGCCGCCTGGTAGAAAGGTCGTCGTTGTCACCTTTGGCGGGGGCGCGCGCGATGAAGAAACCTTTGCGCCGGAAGGTCAGGAAAACATTCCGCATCTGCTGAACGAGCTCATTCCGCAGGCTACCTTCTTCACCCAGGTTGTCAACCGCGGCATCCTCGGCCATTACGTTGCAACCGCCAGCCTGGCTACCGGCGTTTATGAAACCTTCAACAACTACGCCGACGTTTCCCCGGATCATCCGACCATTTTCGAGTATTACCGAAAACAGCGCGGCCGGCCTGCACAGGACGCCTGGGTGGTGGCGCCGAGCGGCGGCTTCCATGGCATCGGTGAAAGCAGCCACAGCGCTTTCGGTCCGGGATACGGCGCTGGTGTGATCCTGCCCAAGCGCCTGCTCGCCGGCAGTGCCCGCGCCAACGAGCCCGATGTCTTCCATCTGCTGCACGACAACTACGAAGCTCCGGTGTATACGCCGCAAACCGCCGCCACCGCAGGGGAAATGAGCTTCCTGTCGGATGTGCTTAAAGTATCAATGAGCGATTTTCGCGCACATGCGGCTGGCCTCGCCAGCCCCGATGAACTCAGCGTCTACGTGGCGCGGCAGCTCATGCGCCGGACGGCGCCAAGCCTGCTCTGGATCACGCTGCACGACATCGACATCGCCCACTCCGGCGCGTATTCGTTGTATCTCGAGGGCATCCAGCGCACCGACCGCTTGTGCGCGGAGATATGGCAAGCGATCCAGAGCGATCCCGAATACAAGGACAAGACCACCATGTTCATCCTGCCGGATTTCGGGCGGGATGGGGATGCAGAGGTGGGCGGCAACGGCTTCCAGCACCACCGCACCGGCGATGCGCTGTCGCGCACCACGTGGATGATGGTGCTCGGTCCCGGGGTGCGGCAAAACGCAGTCGTGGATCGTGCGGTCGAATCCATTGACCTGGTGCCGACCGTAGGCTCCATGCTGGGCGTGGATGCGCGCTTCGCCGCGGGCCGGCCGCTTGCGGAGGTTCTGTAAGCCATGTTGCCCTCTGCGCTCGAAGCCAAGCACTTTGCGAGCTATCCGCCCAAGGGGAGGGAACTCGCCGTCAACTCGCTTCCTGTCTTGCGGACCTTGCCGCTGCAGTTCGCTCCATTCCTGCTTCGGGAGCTGATCTCCTTTGACTGGCGTTTCCCGGTGGAGCAGGAGCAGGTTCACGCGCAGGTGCGCTACCTGGGGCAACTTTCCGCCGCGGAACGAGCCGGTCTCTTCTCCGGGTTTGCTGCCATTTCCATACCTCAGCAACTTGCAGATGTGCCATGGGTGCAAGCGCCTTCTGTTTTCATCGAGCAGCTTACCGCACATCTGTGGGCCAGCAAGCAGGTGGAAGCGCTGACCGTTGCGGCCAACGCCTACGCGGCTGCTTTGGGCGAACATGCGCCAGTGTCCTCACCTGGGCGGCCCAGGCTGCTGATGGTGGCCGTAGGGCAGGGATGCGCGGAAACGCCGCACCCGCTCTTCCGCAAGCTGCGTCCGCATGGCGTGCTGTTCACAAAGGTGCAGCCGGAGGGAGGTTTAGCGCTGTTGCAAGCGAAGCTCCGCGCGCGCGCCGCAGCCCAACCTACGCCCTTTGCCCACTGGTATATCGATGGAGGTGCGCCGGCGGGCATGGCGTCCGCCGGCGCGGTCCAGGGCGGCTCCGGCGAGAACGGCAACATAGCCGCGCTTAGTTATGCGTCGCTTGCGCCTTTGCGGAAACGCTTGCTCGCCAATATGCGGACTGCGACGCACTCCGGCGGCATCGGACCGGAAGACTTGCGCAGCCAGTTGAGCAGCATGCGGCCGGAAGATCTCGGCTTGCACAGCACCAGCGAGCACGAAGCCACGCTGCAGCATTTCCAGGTGAATCTGCTCACGGAAGGCTCCGGCACACAGATCTTCGCCACCAGCTTTGTGCAGTGGGCTGGGCGCGAAGCTCTGCGCCGCGCACAACCGGAAACCATGCTGGTGCGCTTTACCCCACGGCAGCGCCAACGCTCCATGGACGAAATGCTCTTTGCCGATACAGAGCCGGCGGACCTTGACCCGCAAGGGTCGCTGGTCGATGCAGACATGGGAAGTTACCTGCTTTGGCTGGATTTGCAGCGGCTGCCCGGTAGCGAGGTTGCAGTGACACTGGCCTGGTTTGAAGGCATGGAAACTGCTATCGCCATCGGCCCGGGCTTTCCCAAAGGCGCGACCTCCGGCGGTCCCATCCGACTCGACCAGATACTCGCCTAAGCAGCTCCGGCTGCCCCTGTCCATTCGTGACCCGCAAAGAAGACCCCGGCTGGTTGGCCGGGGTCTTATGCTGTAACTCGTTATTTAGTTGCGCCTTAGAAGATGTACTTCAAGGCGAACTGGAAGAACCGCGAGTCCGGCGTGAAGTTCTGGAAGAACCGCGGGCCGGTGATCTGGCCTCCGTTGTTTCCATCGCTCGCGTCGGCGGGATACCCGTAAGCCGGGGTATTTAGGACATTGAACGCATCCACGCGGAACTGAAGGCTCTGTTCACGGAAAGTGGGGAAGCTCTTGAACAGAGACATATCCACCCGCTCGTAACCAGGGGCATACCAGTTGTTGCGTACGCCGCCGAGGTACTGCAGGGCAGCAGCTCCCGTAACGACTTGGCCCACCGGAATGGTACTCCCAGATACCGGGTTCACAAAGGCGCAAGGGTTGAACCAGTGCTGGGTGGTGCGTACCTTGGTCGGGCAGGTGGTCGCACCACCCCCTGCTGGTGGCGTGAGGTGGGTTGAGAAGGGATCGGCGACGCGAATCGCACGGTTCCCTGCGCCCCCGGC
Organism: uncultured Acidobacteriaceae bacterium; assembly: GCA_963767705.1. GTDB lineage: Bacteria > Acidobacteriota > Terriglobia > Terriglobales > Acidobacteriaceae > CAWCJL01. The sequence continues at coordinate 1,093,421 of CAVYEO010000001.1, forward strand.
GGCGGTAAAGTCTGACGTGCCTGTAGTGCCTACAGTGAAGGGCTCACCGGTTTGCGCGCGGAAAACGAGACTGCTGGCCCACCCGCCTATCAGCGTATCAACCAGCCGTGAGCTGTCAGCCATGTAACTGCGTCCATGTCCGAACGGAAGTTCATAGTTGCCGTTGACTGTGACGCGATGCCGTACATCGAAGGGGGAGTTGCTGTAATCAAGGTTGATTGGAACGACATTGGTGCCCCGATAGCCAGGGTCACCCGTGCTGCCCAGTGGCGTTGGCGCATCATCCAGAGAGTGGGAGTAAGTATAGGTTGCAAGGAAGCTCAAGCCTTTGGAAAAGCGGCGCTCCAGCTTTGTCTGCAAAGAGTTGTAGTTGCTGGACCCGTCATAAGCAGAAAAGGCGCTACCGCCAAATCCGGGGAACGGGCGGATGAAATTTGTATTCACAGACGGGTTCACCAGCCCTGCCGGGCTGTTGGGATCTGGAAATACAACTAAGTGGCGCGAAACAGATCCCACATAGGAAGCCGTGGCAACCAGGTTGTTAGATATAGCGTACTCGACGGAAAGATTGTAGCTCTGACTATACGGAGTGCGCACCTTGTCTTCCGAGCCGCGCAATGCTGGTGTTGAGATCGCATTGATCAGTCCCGCAGCAATCGCGTTACTGAAGCCCGTCTCCAAAGTGAACCCGTTTGTGGGGCAACCACCGTTAAGTGGAGTATTGCAGCCTGCATTCGGATTTCCGGGAGTAGGAATGGGATTGAAGTTCGAATCAAATTCGAACGGGAAATTTTCGCCAAGGTTTGGGTAATACCCCGCACTTTCCAGACCGCCAAAGAAGATACCGTATCCCGAGCGCACGACCGTCTTTTCTCCCAGCCGATAAGCGAAGCCCAGGCGTGGAGCGATATTGGTCTTCTGCGGCTGTATCAAAAAGCGATTACCAGAGTAGACGAGCGCGATATTGTTCGCCTTAAGGAGGTTCGTGAAAGTGGCCGGGAGAGCGACGTTCTGCTGAGAAACCGGAAGCCGGTACTCCGCCGTCCCTGTTCCTGGTCCCAGCTGACCAGTTGGAACGAATGCAGCCTGATGATCGTGGCGTTCTTCGTAGGGCTGCGCATATTCGTAGCGCAAGCCATAGTTGACCGTCAATTTCTCGTTCACCTTCCAGTCGTCCTGCCCGTAGAAAGACCGGTCCCAACGCACATCATCGGTGTTGAAGACGTTGGAAATAGCAGCGCTGTTCATACTGTCTGTTAGGAAGTCAGCAGCACCGAAACCCGTAAGGCCGGCGCCTCTGTTTGACGTGTACAGTCCGGTGTAGTTGTAGGTTCCGCGGGATTGGGTGGGTTGTTCGGTGGAGAAGCGGATGTGCTGGAAGTCCACACCGGCCCGCAGCGAGTGGTTGCCGAGGACCTTGGTTACGTTATCGAGGATCTGGTAGGTGTTCTGGTATTCGTTCGAAACATAGAACTGTGGCGAACCGAAGTGCGAAAGGCCGGTCACATTGAAATACGGCAATCCTCCGTTGAGAGGGCCAAACGGAATACCGCCGAGCCCGTACTGGGGCGAAAGGTTGGTGTTAATGTTTTGCTGGAATTGGCCGAAATGGCCGTATGTGTAACCAAACCTAGCCTCGTTCGATAGGTTCGGGGAAAAGATATGCGTTTCGCTGAAGGCAAACTGCTCACCGAGGTTTACGAAATTGCCAGTGTCGCCGAAATTACCGCCATCCAGAACCGGACCGAGCGGGCCGGGACGAGTTTGAGGCTCATGGTAATAGCTATACCGGCCAAAGGTCTGGTCTTTCGCGCTGATATTCCAGTCCAATCTGGTGTCCCACTGCCAGGTATTGTCTTTGTCATTGGCGACGGTATTGAGGTTATTGACTATTTTCCCGCCATTCACGTTCGGCAGTGGATAAAGATTCAGCAGCCGCTGCGCGATCGGATTAATCTGATTCGGGCAGAGCACGTTTTGAACTCCGTTGCAGGCCAAGGGTACAGTGCCACCCGAACCCGGCTGATACAGCAGGATAGGCCCTTTCGCGTTTGTGAGCAGAGGGTTCAGCAACTCGGTAAAGTTACCAGTGCGCATCAGGGCAGTCGGAGCAGTGTAGCCGTTTTCTGGATTGGCAAAGACGATGCGGTTTGCCTCCACATCACCAAAGAAGAAAAGATGGTCCTTGATGATTGGAAAGCCGAGGGTCGCGCCAAACTGGTTCTGCCGATATTTCGAGACCTGGTTGTTGAAGTATTCCTTTACATCGAAGGCGTCGTTGCGAAGGTATTCCCAAAGGTCACCGTGAATGGCATTGGTGCCGGACTTGATGCTGGCGTTTACAGCTGCACCCGCCGAGTGCCCGAATTCCGCGCTGTATGCGCCAGTCTGTACCTTGAACTCCGCCAGCGCATCTGGCGGCGGCCGGACGACATAGCTTGCGCCATTCAGGAAGTCAACGACGTTGTTGTTGTTGTCGATGCCGTCGAGGATGAAGTTGTTCTGCTCAGCGCGCTGTCCGTTGGCGTTGAAGTCGCCCTTGCCCGCGCCGCGTGAGCCGCTGGGTGGCGTCACGCCAGCTGTCAATTGCGCGATAAAGATCCAGTTGCGTCCGTTCAGCGGCGTGTCGTTGATGGTCTTGGCTTCGACCACCTGCCCTGTCGAAGCATCTTCCGTTTGCATCAATGGGGGCGCGGAGGTCACTTCAACCACCGTATTCACGGCGCCAGGCTGAAGTATGACGTTGACCCCAAGGCGCTGCTGGACATCGAGATGGATATTGTCCTGGGTTGTGGTCGAAAATCCCGGAGCAGCCACCGCGAGTTTGTAATTGCCGATCTTGATCGGCGAAAAGATGTAGACGCCGCTGGCGTCCGTCTTGTTCTCTAGCACGAGCCCTGTATCAACGCTGGTCAGCGTGACATTCGCGCCCGGAACCACGGATCCCGCCGTGTCCTGCACCGTGCCGTTAATGGCGCCCTGGTCAACCTGCGCGAGCAGGCCTCCAGGAGCGACGAGAAGAAAACACATAAGAGATAGAATCCATGGCCATCCACGGAATCGATTCTTGCCCCCGAAAAAAATATGCATGTTTATTTCCCCTTGCGTAAGGGCTGCCTGGCGATGCCTGGACAGCTCCGTCCTGTGCTGGGCACGGCGGTTTTGTAATCGCTTGCACCGCTCGCGCCAATAGGGCCCCTGAAACCTGTTTCGGCCTTGCGGGTCGAAAGATACCGGGCAGCGACAGGGAGTGTCAAGGACTCGTTGAAACGAGTTTTGATACGGGCGCGAAAGGGGAACCTCTCGTACTGGTGCGGAGAAGTGCACGCAAGACACAGATCCGTTTCGGCACTTCGGCCGGAAGAGGCGACTCTCGCGAGCGCCTTCGGCCCCTCTATTGCAGCATGGGCGCCATCTCGTCCACAAGGTTGAGCAGACGGGAAGTCTGGGTCCTGTTTCTGCCGCGGCGTTTGGCGCGGTACATCGCCTCGTCTGCAGACGCCACCATCTGTGCCGCCGTGCATTCAGCAGCGGGTAGCATGGAACAGATGCCGACGCTAACCGTCATGGCTCTCGGCGGCTCGGGAGAGGAAAAGGGAGGAGAAACCTGGCTGGCCGCCAAACGCATGGTTTCGGCCATCTCCAGAGCGCCTTCCTCGTTCACGTTGGGCAGGATGGCGATAAACTCCTCGCCTCCATAGCGGGCCAACAGTTCGCCCCCGCGCCGGAGATGGCCCGCCAACGACTGCGCCATGGCGACCAGGCAGGCATCCCCGTACACGTGCCCGTACTGGTCATTGATCTGCTTGAAATGGTCGACATCGATCATAAGCAGCGAAATGGGCACATTGCTGCGCAACGCGCGGTTCCACTCCACTTCTAATACCTGCTCGAACCGGCGCCGGTTGGCGATGCCCGTAAGGGGGTCGGCATAGGAGATCTCCTGGAGCCGGTCGTTGGCCTCCCGCAGCGCTCGTTCGCTCGTCACCAAAGCCTGCTGCGATCGCACATAGCGGGTCTGGAGCAGCGCCGCCCGTAGCGTATAGGTGAAGAGCGTCACCGTCATCGCCGCGATGCCCAGGTATAGGTGCTGGCGTACGATGTGCGCGGCCAGGATCAACACTGCAATTGTGAAAATGGCTGGGCAGGCGTTATAGATGACCAGTGCGGTGAGTGTTTGGTGCTCCGTCTGCACGGGAGGATGGGGTGTCCGGATCCGTTCACGGGGCCCCAGGCAAAGCAGCAGCGCAAGGAACGGGAGGTCCCACACCAGGTCATAGGGCGTTCCGGTTGGCAGGTTCAGAATCGCGCCAGTGTAATTACCGGGGATCGAAATCAGCGCGTAAGTCCACAAAAAGAGACACAGAACCCGATAAAAGTGCCGCTCCTGACGCCATGGACGCGCCAGCAGCCGGAGCGAGGCGGCGCCGGCAAGCACAAAATTCTCACCCGCATACAGATAAACCATTGCAGCGGAGCCCAGGGCCTCGGGACTCGAAACGGATTTCCCGGCAAAGAGCTGGATGTACGTCAAGGCCACGGCCATCAGAGCCTGAATACTGTCGAGCACGAGAAAACTCGCAGAATTCCCGTCATCGTCCGCGGATGCAATCGCCAGCAGAACGGGAACACCCCAGAGGAAGAAGTAGAAATCAGAGGCTAACGCTGTGTCCTGCGGTAGGTGCGCGATGCTGTCCACATACGTCAGAATGGCTTGACCAAAAGCCCAGAACAGGATGCCGATTCCGAGCAGGCGCCACTTGGTACGCACAAAGCCCGAGCAGCGGTTGCATTGCCGGAAACAGGCTAATGCCGATGCGAGGGTGAGGCCCAGGATAAGCAGATTCGATAACAGCCCGGAAGATCGCAGGAGCAGGGTGATCCCTAAATGAGCAGCCAGAAACGCCAACGCCATGCCAAGCGCGACTCTATGGGGGCGCATGCGGGTCTCGGCCTCTCCTGGGATTCCAGACATAGTATCGGAAGACCACCCAAAAACCTATGCTTCTTTAGAGGAACGCAGCCTCGGAGTACCCGGCCTGCTGCCGCGTTTCGATCCCATACTTGCCGGCCAGAAAGGCTTGCAACTCGGAGGGAAGCGCCTCCGCCAGCTCCTGCCAGGTGAGCAGCTTGAGGCGGGGCCGCAATTCCGCAACCCGGACCGCTTGCATCACCGCGTACCAGGCCTCAATGAGATCGGGACGGCGTGCATCACATAGAACCGCAAAGGCGCTCGCGCGTGCATGGGCGGCCAGCACACCGCGCACCAGTTGGTAGGCAAAGAAGGTCTGGTCCTGCTGCGGCAGCGCTTCCACGTCGAATACGTCTTCGAGGTCGCGATAACGCTCGACCAGCCGCCGGGGAGCGGTTTGGAAATTCGATTCAGTCAGTTTGGCCTCAACCAGCAGATCGCCGATGCGCATATCAGCTTCCGTGCGATCCACCTTGCCGTTTGCAAAAGGCACGGCGGCGCGCACACCGAAGACAGGCGCTTCGTCAGCGTCGATGCCGAGCAGCAAGCGCACCTCTCTGCGTTCTGGCACGCCGGGATAGCAGAAAATGTTCATGAGCAGCGCATCGGAGCTTTGGGAGGTGTCCAGCTCGCGCCACCGCCGGTCCGCTTGCGGTAGGGAGCCACGGGCCTGTGTGAACACCTTGGCCAGCCGGCGCTCCCACTCCGGCCGCGCACAAATGGCCGCGTAAGAAGCGGCAATGAAGTTGCCATGCTGCCCGTGAGCATCCGGCGCATACACCACGCACGGCGCCTGTCCGTAGGTAAGCGCGTGATGCAATCCGTGGCGCGCCGACCAGGCAAGGTTTCGCCGGTTCAGCTCGTGCCGCAGCAGCGCGGAGTAGTACGCGGTGGGCTTCGGCCAGTTCACGGCAGGCGTGCAGTGGCCGCGCGCTGGTTACAAATCGCCCGCGCCCGGCCCTTCTGAATTGTATCGTGAGGCGATATAGCCCCGGAGCACTCGGCAGCAGCTTTTGCGAACAATTTGACGAACTGAGCGTTTCCGGTGGGCATCGAAAGTGTCTTCCGTCCACTCTAACAAGGTGTCTCAGTAAGGAGAGAGTTACATGGCAAAGCTTGTCGCGGATCTTCTAATCGAGCGCCTGATCGAATGGGGCGTGGACACTATTTTCGGCCTTCCCGGAGACGGCATCGACGGGATTTTTGAGGCGCTGCGGACTCACCAGGACAAGCTTCGTTTTATTCAGGTGCGCCATGAAGAAGCCGCGGCCTTTGCGGCCTGCGGCTACGCCAAGTACTCCGGCCGTCTGGGCGTATGCCTTGCCACCTCGGGGCCAGGCGGCATTCATTTGCTGAACGGACTTTACGACGCCAAGATGGATGGGCAACCGGTGCTCGCCATCACCGGCCACACCTTTCATGACATGATCGGCACCAAGTACCAGCAGGACGTCGACCTCGATAAGCTCTTCATGGATGTGTCGGTGTACAACGAGCGCGTGATGGGACCGGCGCACGTGAACAACGTTGTCGACGAGGCAATCCGCAGCGCGCTGGGGTACCGCGGCGTAGCGCACATCACCATTCCCAAGGACATCCAGGAGTGGGAAGTCACCGCCGCTCATCGCTCCTCGGCAAACATCCACAAGCACAGCACCGATGTGTTTTCCGCAGGCAGTATGCACCCGCCAAAGGCGATGCTGGAAAAAGCTGCGGCGATCCTGAACGAAGGCACCAAGGTGGCGATTCTGGCGGGCCGTGGCGCGCTGGGCGCAGGCGCGGAACTGGAAGAGCTTGCAGAAAAGCTGGGCGCTCCGATCGCGAAACCGTTGCTCGGCAAGGCTGTGGTTCCCGACAATAGCCCGTATACGACGGGCGGCATTGGGCTGCTGGGCACAGCGCCTTCGCAGGACATGATGATGGAATGCGACACGCTGCTGATGATCGGCACCAGCTTTCCTTATATGCAGTTCCTGCCCAAGGCCGGTCAGGCGCGCTGCATACAAATTGATAACGACACAGCGCGCATCGGTTTGCGGCACGAGGTCGAGGCAGGGTTAGCGGGCGATGCCAAAACCGTCATCCGCGACCTTCTGCCCATGATCCACCACAAGAAGAATCGCAAGTTCCTGGAGAAGGCCCAGGAACGCATGAAGCACTGGAACGCATTGATGGAAGAGCGGGGAACCCGCAGCGACGTTCCCATGAAGCCGCAGGTGGTCACGCATACGCTGAACAAACTGCTCGACGACAACGCCATCGTCTCCTCTGACAGCGGCACCATCGCGACCTGGACCGCGCGGTATATCGAGATTCGCGGGGATATGAAGTTCTCCCTCTCCGGTACGCTCGCCACCATGGCCAACGGGCTTCCGTATTCCATCGGGGCGGCTGTCGCCTTTCCCGGACGGCAGGTCGTCTGTATCGTGGGCGATGGCGGCTTCACCATGCTCATGGGCGAGATGGCAACGCTGGTGAAATACAAGCTCAACGTTACCGTCATCATCATCAAGAACAACGTGCTCGGGCAGATCAAGTGGGAACAGATGGTCGAAGATGCCAACCCGGAGTTTGGCGTCGAGCTCCATCCCATCGACTTCGCCAAATATGCTGATGCGGTGGGCGCGGCCGGCTTCACGTTGGACGACCCCAAGGACGCTGAGCGCGTCCTGCGTTCCGCGCTCGCCTACAGCGGTCCGGCACTGGTGCAGGCTGTTGTCGATCCTAATGAGCCGCCGCTTCCGGGCAACATCAACAGCACGCAAGCGCTCCACTTCGCCGAGGCCCTGGCCAAGGGGCAGAAGGACCGCTTCAAGATCGTCGAGACGGTCATGAAGGACAAGATCCTCGAGATCGTCTGACGCCGCCTCTTCAGCGGCCAGGCAGTATGAGAGCAGAAGCCACTATCCTGCTTCCATGCTGCCTGGCGCAGCAAGCTTGCTCTCCGCAACCGACGTATCACGCAGGAACGCAGTCCACTTATGGAAGCAAAGATCACCAAGACACACGTCCAGGCTTACACGGTGCCCACCGATGCACCGGAGGCCGATGGCACTTTTGCCTGGAACGAAACCACGCTGATCCTGGTCGAGCTCGAAGCAGGCGGCAAGCGCAGCCTCGGCTATACCTATGCCAACACGGCGACGGCGAAGTTCATCCAATCCTTGCTCAAGGAGCAGGTGGAGGGGAAGGACGCCATGGAGCACGGCGCCATCCTGGCCGCGCTCCGGGGCGCGGTGCGCAACATGGGTCAAGGCAGCGTGAGCGCCATGGCCATCGCCGCCATCGATAACTCGCTCTGGGATCTGCGCGCACGCCTTCTGAATGTGCCGCTCGTGCAGCTCATCGGGCAAGTGCGCGACGGCATCGCCGTCTACGGCAGCGGCGGCTTCACCACTTACAGTGACGAGCAACTCACGGCACAGTTCGGCGGCTGGGCGCGCGACGGGTTCTCCATGGTGAAGATGAAAGTGGGCTCGCATCCGGAGCAGGATCCGCATCGCGTCGAGGTAGCACGCCGGGCAATCGGGCCTGACGTGCAGCTCTTTACCGACGCCAACGGCGCGTACTCCGTCAAGCAGGCGCTTCAGTTCGCCGAGATCTTCCGCAGTCACGGCGTGACCTGGCTGGAAGAGCCGGTCAGCTCCGACAACCTCGCCGGCCTGCACCAGATCCGGAACGCCTCGCCGGCCGGCTTGAACATCGCGGCCGGGGAATATGGGTATACCGCCTGGTACTTCGAGCGCATGATCACTGCCGGCGCTGTTGACGTGCAGCAGGCGGACGCGACGCGGTGCCAGGGCATCAGCGGCTTTCTCGAAGTGGCTGCGCTCTGCTGGGCGCACAACATGCCGCTCTCCGCCCACTGCGGTCCCAGCCAGCATCTCCATGTCTGCTGTGCGGTGCCACGGGCCGTGCACATGGAGTTCTTCCACGACCATGCACGCATCGAGCGCATGTTCTTTGAGGGATTTTGCGAGCCAAGGAAAGGGATCATGTACCCGGACCTGGCCCGGCCCGGAATAGGTCTCGAACTGAAGCGCGATGTCGCAGAAAAGTATGCGGTGAGCTGAATCATGATCCACACAGCCTGTGAGCTCTCCCCCGGCGCACTCGTCCCATCGACTATGTCGCAACACGATACAGTTGCTTTGAAGAAAGGGGCAGCCGTTGTCTGACGCTTCGCTTTCGCTTGCCCACCCGCTCCGCGACCTCCAGATAGCGGACACGCACATCCGCGAGGGCCGTTTTCAACGCAGCCTGGCGCTCCTGGCCGCCGGCTCCTCGCTGCTCACCGGCCTTGAAGTCAGCTATGAACACTATCGCGGCAGCTATTCCCGCCGCGTAATGTATACGCCGGTCATCCTGAGTTTCGCGCTGGGCGGAGCGGGGTTGGCGGGTTTTCTTTCCAGCCGCGCCGCCAAAACCGTGATGCGCTGGACGGCTGTGGTCACGCTGGGCGATGCCGCGCTGGGCTTCTACTTCCACGTCCGCGGCATTCAGCGCAAACCCGGCGGGTGGCGCATCCCGGTCGTCAACATCGTCATGGGGCCGCCGGTTTTTGCGCCGCTGCTCTTCGGCACAGCCGCGTATCTCACCATCGTTGCTTCGTACCTGCGGCCGGAGGATGCGCCCGAGGAGCCCTCCGAAGGCGAACAGAACGCGATCCTGCCCCATGCGGCACACCCTGGAAGCTGGATGGCCAAGCTTCGCGGCGGTCACCAGCACATCTCCTGGGCGCAGGACCTGCGCGAAGGCCGCTTCCAAAAGCATATCGCCTTTGCCGCGGGCCTCAGCGCATTGCTCAGCGGCGCCGAAGCGCTGTATTCCCACTACAAAGCCACCTTCTGGCACTGGTCGCAGTGGACGCCGATCGCCGTTGCCCCGCTGCTCGCCGCCGCCAGCTTCGGCGCGATGGGCAGCCGCAAGCTGGCGCACACGGCGCTTCCCGCCGTTTCCGCGCTGGCCATGGCCGATTCGAGCCTCGGCTTCTTCTACCACGCACGCGGAATCCTCCGGCGTCCCGGCGGCCGCAAACACCTGCTCTACAACATCATGTATGGGCCGCCCATTTTTGCGCCGCTGCTCTTCGGCGCAGCCGGCATGCTGGGCTTGCTCGCCAGCCTGCTGCGCAGGGAAAAGAAGGAGGTCCAAAGCTAACCATGCCATCGCCAGCGAAATCCAACCAGCCTCCGTCCCCGCACGGAACTGCCCCGCAGCCCCGCAACCCGCTGACCGGCCAACCCGTGCCGCAATCCGACCAGCCTGGCTACTACCCCGGTTACAGCACGCTTTCGCAACAGTCGTTCTGGGACCCCACCACGCGCAAGGTCGTGCTGGACCGCATCACTGAATGTCCGCCGCTGCGCTTCTTCACGGAACCGGAGCAAACCACCCTGACCTGCGTGCTCGAACATGCCTTGCCGCAATCCGACCGCGCACCCTCCCGGCGCATCCCCATACTTCCTTTCATCGACAAGCGCCTCTTTGAGCACACCATCGGCGGCTTCCGCTACGAAGACATGCCGCCCGATTGGGACGCGTACCGCATCGCTCTCGAAGCCATTGAGACCATGGCGCACGAGGTCCATGGCCGCAGCTTTCCCGCGTGCAGCTACGAAGAACGCGAAGCCCTGCTGAAGTCGCTTAACGATGGAAAGCCCGTCGCGGCGCACGAGCTGTGGAAGAAGATGAATGTGAAGCGCTTCTGGCGCATGGTGCTCCACGATGCCTCGGCCACCTACTACGCGCACCCGTGGGCGTGGGACGAGATCGGCTTTGGCGGCCCGGCCTACCCGCGCGGCTATATGCGCCTGGAAGCGGGCAGGCCGGAGCCCTGGGAAGTGGACGAAGAGCGCTATCCTTGGGCCGCGCCCGAAGGCTGCCTTTCCGATCTCGAAAAGAAGTTCTGAACCGGCGCATGCACCCCACCACCGCGGAACGCACAAACATAGAAAGAGCAGGGCAGCTTTGAAATCCCCAATCTTCGGAGCCTTCAAAAAATCCAACGGCCACACGCACAAACTGGGGCCGATCCAAACCATCGATGCCTCCCAGCACCGGTACGAGGATGGCGACGAGGTCGATTACGTCATCGTCGGCGTCGGCTCCGCTGGCGGCGTGCTCCTGCAGCGCCTGGCCCGCGCCGGCTTCCGCGTAGTTGGTCTTGAAGCCGGCCCATTCTGGGATACCGAGAAAGACTGGGTCAGCGACGAAGCGGGCTCCCACAAGCTCTACTGGGAAGACCTCCGCATGATCGGCGGCGACTATCCGCTCGAGCTCGGTTCCAATAACAGCGGCAAAGGCGTGGGCGGCGGCTCTGTGCACTGGGCCTCCTTCTGTCCGCGGCTCCATCCCTCCGACTTCCGCGTCTACACGGAAGATGGTGTCGCGGTCGACTGGCCGATCTCCTACGACGACATCAAGCCCTATTACGAGCAGCTTGAGTTGGAGATGCCCGTCTCCGGCCCGGCATGGTACCCCTGGGGCGATCCGCACAGCTATCCCTACGGCCCGCACCCCATGGGCGGCGTCGGCGATACCTTCATCAAGGGCTGCACCGCGCTCGGCATCCCGGTTTCGATCGGCGGTCCTGTGGCTATCCTCGCCGGCTCGCATGGGGACCGCCCGCATTGCATCTACCGCGGCTTTTGCATTCAGGGCTGCAAGGTCGGCGCCAAGGCTTCCACGCTGATTACGCACGTTCCCGACGCGATCCGGAACAAGGCCGAGGTCCGCTCCTTCTCCATGGCCAGCCGCATCGAACTCGGACCCGGCAACCGCGTCACCGGCGTCCATTATTTCGACCGCGAAGGCAACGCCCATTTCCAGAAAGCCAAGGCCGTCATCGTCTCGGGTTACGCCATTGAGACACCGCGGCTGTTACTTAACTCTGCCTGCCACGGGCACGAGAACGGGCTTGCCAACTCCAGCGGCACGGTCGGTAAATACCTGATGGCGCAGGCGGGCAACGTGGTCGCCGGTCGCTTTGAAGAGCTGGTGCGGATGTACAAGGCGCCCCCGGCGCACGCGCTTACCGAAGAGTTCTACGAGACCGATCCCAAGCGCGATTTCGCCCGCGGCTTCGCCATCCAGACCATCGGTCCGCTGCCCATCTCCTTTTCCCGGCAGATGATCGCCTCTATGGACGCGTGGGGCTGGGGGTTGCGCCGCGTCATGATGGACTATAACCACTGGTCCGCGCTCGGACTGCTCGGCGAAATCCTGCCCTGGCCGGACAACCGCGTGCAACTGGCGGAGGAGAAGGACAGCTTCGGCCTCCCCGTCGCCCGTGTCACCTTCAACCTCCGCGACAACGACCTCAAGCTGATCGAGTTCGGCAAGAACAAGGTCGAAGAGGTGCTATATGCCGCAGGCGCGCAACAGGTTGTGCAGGAGCAGCGGTTTGCTCACCTGGTGGGCGGGGCGCGCATGGGCAGCGATCCGGCAACCTCCGTCGTGGACAAGTATGGGCGCACCCATGACATTGCGAACTTATTCATCTGTGACGGCAGCATCTTTCCCACGCAAGGGTCGGCCAATCCAGGGCTTACCATTCAGGCGCTCGCTGCCCGCACAGCCGATTACCTCATCTCGCAGGGCACAACCATCTTCCACTCGAACCAGCGGGATATGACCCCGCCACCCTTCCGCCAGTACCTCGCGCCGCCGGACACCTGGGGCAAAGGCATTCCAGTGGGTGCAGGGAAGTCACTCTATGCCATTACCTCTGATTAACTTTGCCCTCCAAACGAGGCCCTGATGGGTTGCATTTTCAAATGCGAGATGGGATCATCCGTTTCAGGTCGAGCAGACCGACGGAGTGGTTTCGATGAGTGAGCAAGCTGTAGCTGGCGATATGCCGGCGTTGGATGGTGACAAGGAAGAACTCGGGAGCGCGACCAAGAACCGCACGCGATTCCAGCAGGTGTTGACGGATTGCGTGCGCGCCACCGGTATCGACCTCAAAGGCAATGTTCTCGTGGTGGGCGGCAGCTACGAAGACGCTGATGTGTTGCGCAAGGTGGGCTTCCGCCGCATGGCTCTCTCGAACCTTCAGGACATGGCCCACTTCGAACAGCCGAAGATGGATGGAGTGGACCTGACGGCCGTAAACGCCGATGCCGAAGACATGCAGATCGCCGACGGCTCCTATGATCTCGTGATCGCGCATGAGGTGCTGCACCACTGCCGCTCGCCGCACAAGGCGCTGCTCGAAATGCTGCGCGTCAGCAGGAAGCACGTCATCATCATGGAGCCCAACGACTCCCTGCTGATGCATGCCTTCGTGAAGCTGCGCTTCTCCTTCCCCTACGAACTACCGGCCGTCATCGATCACAACTTCCAGGCTGGCGGCGTCCGCAATTCCTGCGTGCCCAACTACATCTACCGCTGGAATGGACGCGACATGTACAAGACCACCGCGTCGTATATCCCCGAATCCGAATTCGACCTCTACGTGCGGCGCTACTGGGACTTCAATGTGGACAAGGACGAACTGGCGCTGCGCAGCCAGACCCGCATTGGTATGTTTACAAAGATCCTTGGGCCGACCCTCTTCCTCGCCGCCTTGCGCGGGTTTCAGAACGTCGTCAACCGCCTGCCCGTACTCGGCGGCCAAGGCAACAAGTTCTTCGGCTGCATCACCAAGCACCCACAGTTGAAGCCCTGGCTCGTCCAGAACGAGGGCGCCGTCGCCTTCAACCGCAGCTTTGGAAAGCGCTGAAGCGCCTCCCAAAGCTGTGCAGCAGGATGTACTTGCGATTTGCAGACAACGTCAAGGATGAAGACTTTGTAGAACTGTTCGTCTCCGCACTCAGCCATCGATCTTTATTGAGTTCCCGCAAGCAGCGGGGATTGCTCAAACTATGATTTGATACACACTGAGTTCGGAGTCGCTCTTAAGCAACAGGAGATAGTCTTGCCCATTTACTGAAGCTAACTTCAGAAGGGAACGCTGGTGAGTCAGATCAAGTTGGCCGACCTCCTTATGCGTGGCTGTCGAGAACAGAACTGCCGTGCTGCGCGTTTCCACCCACCCTCCAAGTAATTCGTCGTGCCCCTCAGTCCGAATTCCAAGGCCGACACGCTTGTCCTTCGTGAATGTGTCAGGTTGAGGGCAATACTCTGCTTTGGTATCTACGCAGGTGAATCCAGAAGACACCGGTGCGTAAGGCTGCAAGCTTTTCAGGTAATCGCCCAGCATTACAGAATGCAGCGCCTGCGTGCAATCTTCATGAGCAACTGGCACTTGCGGTTGCCCTTGCTGTTTGTTGTTGATCCAATCGTAGCTGCACCTAGCACTTGGTATTAATGACGGAACATCGAGCTGAGTGAACTCTCCGCTAGCTTTGTCCCCGAAAGAACTTCGTTCTATGACGATGTGCCCAGCCTCGTCCATCTCCACCGATTGAAATTCGAAAGGGCCGGCTGTTTTCGGTTTGGCGGTGTTGACGATCTTAAAACTCCTGAGATCGATAACATTGATGAAACTCTCTGTACGCGCTTTTCCAACGGCTCGCCCGTTCACGCGTTTCAACCATACTGCAGTCCCGACGCAAGCTGCGTGCGCTCCGTCGGGGGTGACAAAAATATCGGCACTCAATTGTTCAAGGTTGTGCTTATCGCGGGAAGAGAAATATCCAGACAGCTGAAGGTGGTCTATGACAGGCTGGTCTGTGCTCCAGCCATGAACACGGTGCAGCTCCCAGATCCCGCTTCGACGTGCGGAAAAATATAGGAAATCGCCGGAAGGCGTCACGATTGATGCTTGTCGCTCAAATGTTCCTAGAGGGTCAAAAATGTCCACGCCGCGCGATGAGGAGCAACAGTGAGTTGCTTCACTTCGCGGATTTCCGCATGCGTCGTTGAAGAGAGAAGAATCACCACCGCGAGCAGAACGCTTACTTCTATCCAAAGTCGAGTAAGTCTGAACATCCTACTTACCCCGAAACAGCAGCGGCGCGAAGTTCACCAGGTTCTCGCGCCACACCGGCCATTCGTGCCGCCCTTCTGTCGCAATCGGCGTCACATTTACGCCCTGCTGCTGGAGCCAGGCAATAAACTTCTGGTTCGGCGCGAAAAGCTGGTCCTGGCGCCCGCAGGCGATCCACAGCAGGTGCAGCTTCGCGTTCGCGCTCGCGTTCATCGCGGGGAAGACAGGCGCATAGTCCATGTCCTGCACGGCTGAGCTGAAGGCTCCGACATAAGAGAACTCCTCCAGGTGGTTCAGCCCGGTCAGCAGGCTTTCCCCACCGCCCATGGAAAGTCCGGCAATGGCATGCTCGTCGCGGTCGTGCGAGATCGGATAAAGCTGCTCCACCTGCGGCTTCACTTCGGTCAGCAGCGCCTCGGTGAACTGGTTGAAGTTGCGCAGGATCGTCGCGCGGTCTTGCCATACCGTCCAGCCGCGCGTGATCACATCCATGGTGCCGTAGCCGAGCGGCATCACCACGATCATCGGCTTCGCCTTGCCCTGGGCGATCAGGTTGTCGAGAATCACATTCGCTTTGCCGTGCACCGTCCACACGCTCGCGTCATCGCTGTACCCATGCAGCAGATACAGCACCGGATACTTCATCTTCGGATCGTAGTTCGGCGGCGTGTACACATAGAAGTCGCTCGGGATGCCGACAATAGCCGACCGGTAGAAATGATGGTGCACCACGCCATGCGGCACATCGGCTACCTCCCACGGCATCGGCGTCTTGCCCGGCACATGCACCACGTTGCCCACGCGGAAGAAGCTGGTCTTCACGGCAACATTGGCCGGGTCCAGCACATGCACCCCATCGGCCGTAAAGGAATATTCGTAGAACTCCGGCGCGAGCGGCGCTGAGGTCACAGACCACACGCCATCCTCGCCGCGCGTCATCGGCTCCGGTCCCGCCGTGCCCTCAAGATCGAGCGATACGCTTTTTGCATTGGGCGCTGGATAACGAAACGTTACGGTGCCGTCCGCGTGCATCTGGGGGCCATGTGTGTCGGGCCCCTGGATCTCAAGCGGCTTCAGGTCCGCACCCTGCGTTGCAGGCGAATTCGGCGCAGCCCCCGGCATCGGTGGGGAAGGCTGCGGACTCTGCTGAGCCATAGTGAAGAGGGAAGCTGCGGCCAGGAAAAGAAGGGAGGGCAGGGTACGTGCGCGCGATGTCATGATCGCCACCCAGTGTACAAGCAAATGAAAATGGCGGGCCGAAGCCCGCCGTATTTACAGTTGCCGCATGAAAGGGGCCAGCTTATTTCGCTGGCTTGCCCGTGTGCGCCGGGGCGGCTGTCTTTGTGCCCTCAAGTACGGAACGCGGCCCGGAATGCCGGCCGATCAGCACCGTGAGGCTGATCGAGGTCACCATGAAGATGATTGCCGCCCAGGTGGTGAGCTTGGTGAGCAGGTTGGCCGCGCCGCGCGGCCCGAAAGCCGTCTGCGAACCCTGGCCGCCAAAGGCGCCCGCAAGGTCCGCACTCTTACCCTGCTGCAGCAGGATGGCGCCGATCAGAAATACACAAGTAAGGACGTGAATCACGGTGAACAAATAAATCATGTGCTGCTTTCCGCTGCTAAGGCTTGAGCCGGACCCGCACGCAGGCCGGAGAATGAGTTGGATCGGTTTGGTGCGGAAGGGGGGACTTGAACCCCCATGCCTCTCGGCGCCACCCCCTCAAGATGGTGTGTCTGCCATTTCACCACTTCCGCACACAGGGTGATTCGAGGCTGAGTATAACAAACCAGCGCTGTGGAGAGAAAGCATTCCTAATCTGTAACGGGTGGGTCAGTTTGCAATCGCAGGGCTGCAATGCATGGCCTTTCAGGCTTTGGATGTCGTCTGATGATGCATCCAGTATCGGTGCATTTCTCCGCCCGAGCTGTACTCTGGCCTTGAGTCGATCGAGCGTTCATCCCTATGTCACCCTCCCATCTCTCACTCGCGAAGATAGGGCCCGAGTCGGACCTCCTGCTGCAAAATCTCTTAAACCAGTACATTCAAGAGATGGCAGAGTGGTTTGCCGTCCCGACCCGTGCCGACGGAAGCTACTTCTACGACACATCCTCGATTTGGGAGCACGGGCACGGTGCGTACCTGGCCAGGATCGACGATTCCCTCGCCGGCTTTGCCCTTGTCGGATCTGCGGCTGAGTGGCTAGGCGACATCGGCGGCCAGGACGTGCGTGAGTTTTTTATCATTCGCAGATTTCGGAAGTCCGGCTTCGGGGAAAAGATGGCGACTCTGCTCTGGAATGAGCGACCTGGCGAATGGCTTGTCAGAGCGCTCGCAGCAAATACGCCGGCTGCGCTTTTCTGGCGGGCGGCAATCGCGACATACACGCATGGTTCGTATGAGGAGCAAGAGCGCGTGGTCAACGGACGCCCGTGGCTCTTCTTCAGGTTTACAGCGTATCTCTCGTTGCCAAACTCAACGTCTTAAGTCTTCGTTTAAAAATGCGCCAGCAACTGCCCGAACGAGCCTACCTCGATCAACTGCTGCGGCGGGCTCGGTGCCCGCAGTTCCTCATGCTCCAGCACCCAGGTGTGCGGATGCCGCACCAGCACCGCGTGGAGCCCCGCGGCCAATGCCGGATTGATGTCCGATTTGGGGCTGTTGCCAATCATCCATGTGGATGCAGTATCGAGCCCATACTTGCCCACAATCTCCCGATAAGCCTCGGCATGCTTTTCTGCTGGGATCTCCACCGCGGTGAAGTGCATATGGATTGCGGACCGCTCGAGCTTGTCCTGCTGCTCTTCCGGGTGTCCCTTGGTGACCAGGATAAGACGGTGACGGGAGGCAAGCTGCGGCAAAGAGTCGGCCACTCCTTCCAGCAACTCAATCTCCTGGTCGGCGATAAGCTGCGCGAATCCCGCGATCTGCACCCGCTGGTCGTCTGTCAGGGGATGGTAGCTCACGCGCTCGTAGCAGTCCTGGAGCGAACGCTGGAAACTGCGCAACCCGTACCCATGTTGCTGGATGGTCGCCCGCTCGCACTCGTTCAGCACTTTGCGCAGCTCAGCCGCGGTGTGCTGTTCGTGGTTGAGGTAGGTAAAGAAAGCTGCGATCGCCCGCTCGAAGTAGATGTTGTTTTCCCAAAGCGTATCGTCGGCGTCAATCAACAACGTCTGCCCGTGTGGTTGGCTCACGCTATAAGTATCGCCTACGCGCTCTTCCCCGGGCCGCCGTTCCGTTTGGGGCCTGCCGACGCGGTGCGCTTGGTTGTCGCGAGCTTTTTGCCGGCCGCAGGCGCCTGTGTCTCTTCAGCAGGGCCAGCCCTGCGTACACCAGACTTGCTTTTCGCCCGGTCGCGCGAGACGATCCTCACCCGGTACACCACTTCTAGTCCAATCTTTTCCAGCAGCAGCGGGCTCGGCTCCTTTTCGCCGCGCAGCACGGCGTAGATGTATTGCGGCGACATCTCCACCTGCGCCGCAAATTCCCGCACCGATTCGCCGATGGCAAACTTCAGCCAGACTCTGATTTCCGCGGGCAGAACAATCTGCATTTGCCCCAACTTAGGGAAACGGGAAGCGCCTGTCAAGCGGCAGAATAACTCTTTTATCATCTGCTACTTACGTAACCAGTTGAGGCGAAAACGTAAACCATCTGGTTTACACTAGAGAAGTAGTAAAAAGCAGAAAAAAACCACCTGTCGAGCGGCTAAATGCCGAAGAAAGAATGGCCGACTTTGCGCTGTTTCTGCCGCTAGGCAGGGCAGGCTGAATACGCCCGAAACCAATCCGTTTATTGCGAAAACCGGCTGCGCCACTGCTCATTTCCGGGCGCGACAGATGTTGAGACAGGGGGCCTCGCCGCCTCCACAGGAGAAGTACGCATGTCTACCGCATTGCAAATGCCCGAATCGCGCACTCCAGAATCCCGCACTGTGGCGCAGCGGCCCTCGCTTGCGCCGCGCACCATTCAGGAAGCCCTGGACTTTTCGAGCTATCTCGCCAAGTCCGAGCTGATTCCGCGCGATTACCAGAACAAGCCGCACAACATCTTTGTCGCCGTGCAGTACGGCATGGAGCTCGGTCTCCAGCCCCTCCAGGCGCTCCAGTCCATTGCGGTCATCAACGGACGGCCTTCCATGTGGGGTGATGCCGTTCTCGCGGTTGTCATGTCGCATCCCGCCTATGAGTGGCACCGGGAGGAGATCGAAGGCGAGGGCGAAAACCGCGCCGGCGTCTTCACCATCAAGCGCCGCAACCAGGATGAGCACGTAGCCCGCTTTTCCGTCACGGATGCCCGCAAGGCCGGTCTGTGGGGCAAGAGCGGCCCGTGGACCCAGCACGCAGACCGCATGCTGAAGCTGCGTGCCCGCGGCTTTGCGCTTCGCGACAAGTTCCCGGACGCCCTCAAGGGCATCATCAGCCGCGAGGAGGCCGAGGATTATCCGGTCATCGTGGGCAAAGTCTACCCGGTCACACCGGCGCCGCAACCCGCAGCGCATGCCGAACCGGTGGACGCCAGCCCGCTTGCGCCGCAGCCGCCCGTCAATGGTAAGACGGGCAAGATCACCCATGACCAGGCTCGCACTTTTGCTCGCGCATGGCGTACCTCCGGCTACACCGTGGACGACGCCAAGGCGTGGCTCAAGAGCAACCTGGGCCTAACCTCGTCGCTCAGCATACCCGCCGATCGGTATGAGGAAGCCATGGCGTGGGCGCAGGCGCCCAAGCAGGAGCGCAGCATGTCTCCTGAAGAAGCGCTCTGCCACGCGCTCTTCGACCGCCTCGGGCTCAGCCTGGCCGAGCAGGCCGAAGCGATTGTGGACGCCGATGGAGATTGGACCACACTCGCAGAGAAGCTGCAGGCGGAGCTGCCGGACGAAGTCTCCGCCGGAGCTCTCGAAGCAGCACCGGCTCTCGAAACCGCGACGGATACGATCTAGCCCATGGCTTCGGCGCTGGGCACTGCTCTCGACGCCTTCACCTACGAGGAAGACGGCCACCTGTACAGAAATGCGCGGGGGGCCGTCCGCCCGTCGGTCACGCAAGTTCTGAAGGAAGCGGGCGTCTTCGACTACAGCCGCGTCGATCCGGCGGTGCTCGAGCGCAAACGCCTCCTGGGGCAAAACGTTCACCTGTGCACCGCGGAGTTCGATCGCGAAGGCTGGGTTGACGAGACCTGGCTGCGGGACGACGAGATCGGCTACTACAACGCGTGGCTCCGCTTCCGGCGCGAGTCCCGCTGCGAAGTGCTGAACATCGAAGAACCCATGCTGCGCACCATCATGGGCATCGAGATCGGCGGCACGCCCGACCGTGTTCTGGTGCTGAACGGCCGCAGGTACGTCGCCGATATCAAGACCTGCACCGCCAAGCATCCGGGCTGGCGTTTGCAAACGGCGCTCTACGAAATGATGCTCACCGGTGTTCCGCGCTGCGGGCAATTGGGCCGGCTGGTGATTCAGCTTCTGCCCAACGGCAGCTATGACACGCCCAATGATTACGACGACCCCAGCGACGCCGGAGCCGCCATCGCCGCGCTCACGCTTGCTACCTGGAAAGCGAACGCCGGCGTGACCCGTCCCCGGTAATACACGCGCCAACGCGCAGAGGAAACAGCCATGCAGCACACGCTTCCGCAGCTCACAACTACGACCAGCCGCCGCATCGCCGCGCTCGGCTATGACGAAGACAGCTTCACCTGCTACGTCCAGTTCCGCTCGAAAAACAAGACGGCAGCGGGCCCCGTCTACGCGTACGGAAACGTCTCGCCGGAAGAGTTCCATGACTTCGAGACGGCGCCGTCGCTCGGCGTCTACTTTCGCGAGCATCTTTTCCGCAATTCCGAGCACCCCTACATTCGTATTTCCAACGGTGCGGTAAGGGAAGCAGCCGTGGCCGACGCCGCCTCGCAGCACCCCGCGCCCGAGCAAGAGCAGACCGAAAGCTTCACCACGCCCGAGAATGCCATCGAAACGGCCCTCGCACTCGCGCAGCAGGCCCGCTCCATCGAGATCACCACGCCGGAAGCCTACCGCCTGGCGGGCGAAGAGCTGGTGCGCATTGCCGGGGAAAGGAAGCTCCGCCTGGACTTTTTCAAGCCCATGAAGGAGGCTGCTTTCATCGCGCACCGCACGATTTGCGCGAAAGAAAACGAGGCCCTTGCCCCGCTTCTTCTCGCCGAAGACGTGCTCCATCGCGGACTGGTGCAATACCGCCAACGCGAAGCACTACAGCGCCGCACGCAGGAGGCTTCGCTCGATGCCGAGAACCTGCGCATCGCCCAGGAGCAAGCCGCGCGCCACGCCGCCGAACTCGCCGAGCAATACGCCCTGGCGCTCGAGATGGAAGGAGAGCCGGAACTGGCGGCTCAGGCCCGGCGCGACATGCAGCCCGTGGCACCAGCCTACATGCCGCCTGCTGTCGTGCAGAACGAGGTGCCGCCGGTTTCTGGCCTCAGCTTCTCGAAGGACTGGAGCTTCCGCATCGAAGACCCCGCCGCGGTCCCGCTGTCTCACGACTGGTACTCCATCGATGAGAAGAAGATCCGCGCCTATGTTCGCCGCCTGAAGGGGCATGCGTCCATCCCTGGCGTCCGCATCTACCCCGTGGAGCGCTCACGCAAGCGCGCCGCCTGAAGGCGTTGCTCGCCGGGAACAGCCGGCGTTCACCTATTTCCGTGAATCGCGTCTCGCCCTACACGCCGGCCGCTCCCAGCGCAGCGTCCCTTTGAAGCCGCAGCCGTGGTGAAAACGTGGATCGTAATAGCTGGCTGTGTGCAGCGTCAGGTGCAGCACCGCCCCGCTGCACCGGGGGCAGCGCACCATGCGTTTGTCCCCGGCTGGGCTCGGCTGCGTAGCGGTATCAGCACTGCTAGCCTTCTTGAGTTTGGGCGCTTTGTCGCGCTCGGGCGATTTGTTGCGTTTTGGCTTGCTGACACGTTCTGGGAATTTGCTTTTACCTGGAGGACTGGGCTGCGCTAAGCGTCCCTTGGACTGAACCTGCCTGGGAGCGGAGACTTTCCTCGCCGCGGCGCGAGTTTGCGCGGCTTGCTTTTCTAACGCCGCACTCAATCGAACAGGTTTGAGGGCAGCCTTCCGCGTCGCGGCGGGCTGTGCCGGTTTCCGTCCGCGGCTGCGCGCAGCAGGCTTCGAAACAGCACCGCTCTGGCTGTTGCCCCGTGCCGGTGCGCAGCGGACTCTCGTGGACGCCGGAGCCGCTTGCGATGGCTTCCGGGCCTCCGGCGAGCCTTGCCGCTTCAGAGCGGGTGGATGTTTGGCAGTGGGGCGCGGTGCACGCATCTTCTCCAGTATAGGCGAAGAAAAGGAGAACATCCATTGCGTCGATTCGGCTCATAGCCGCGCCCGTAGCCCTGGTTTTTAAGGCACGGCCCCCACCGTGCCCTGGAGCGAGATCGCCTGCACGGAATAGCGCGGCACGGCAATCGTAGCCGTGTACCCCGTGCCGGCCGGAGTCAACGCCAGCGAACTCGACTGGATGGACTGCCCGTTCGCAACGCCGAACAGCGTCGCCTGTGGCGCGCCCAACCCGGCATTCTGCACGGCGATGGGTACTGCAGCGTAGTCGATCCCAGTCGGGTTCGTGATCACGATCGCATCCTGCGTTCCCGTATAAAAGGCCATCACCGCCAGACCGCCCCCACCGAGCGGCGGCTGCACCGAAGTCGCCATGTACCCGCCGTTTACCAGCCCCAGGTAGTTCGGGGCGGACAGCAGTTGATACGTGTAGTACTGCGGATACGGCGTGGGCGTCGCACCCGCGGAATATAAGCAATCGGAGTTAGCGTCCGGTACCCCGATCAGGCAGAAGTACGGATACGCGTTGCCGGCGAAGTAGACCAGCTCGCCTGGGGGCGGCGGCGCACCCGTGCTGTACACATTGTTCAGCATGTCCGTGACGTAGAGCGCATTCCATACCGGCGCGTAGATAGGATCGTTGCGGCAACAATCCTTGAAAAATCCGAAATTCGTATTGAATTCCGTGACATAGATGGGCGTCTTGGCTCCCAACGGCTGCTGGCCTGCCGCTACTGAGCGATACACCGTGTTGTACACCGCAGCCGACCCGGTGCTCGGATCCTGGGTCGCCTGGTACAGCGACATATCGCCCGCATAGGTATCCCACTGCACGTTCAACTCCGTGGGCCCGAACAGGTACTGGTGGTAGCTGATGAAGTCCACATAGGGCGCGGTGGAAGCATTCGAGAGCAGAGTATTGATCCAGGTCGTGTTGGCGCCGGCAAGTGCGGGACCGCCTACGCGGATGGTTGCTCCATCGCTAGCTGCCTGCTGTTTCATCAGCGGGGCCGCTGCTGCGTAGATCGCCATGTAATTGTCGATGGCCGTACCGCTGGTCGGGCACAGGTTTTGCGCATCTGGCTCGTTCCAAATCTCGTAGTCCTGAACCAGTCCCGGGAAGGCGGCGTCGAAATGGGCTACGTACGCCACCGCCAGTTGCGCCCATTTCGTCACATCCGTCGGCGCTGCATAGATAGGGGTCGCACAGGGATTCGGGCTCGGCTGCAACCACGGCGGTGTGTTCGCCATCTGGATGAGCGGCCTCTGCCCGGCGTCCTTGATGGACTGAATGTAAGGATCGATCTGCGTCCAATCCGGCGTTTGCGTCGCGTACACAGTCGGGATCTGCGCATACAGCCGGGCAACCGTGATCCCTGCCTGCGTAATCAGGCTGCGATCGGCCGTGTCCTGAATCGACTCTCCGCGGCCATATCCGAACAAGTTGGCCGGAACTGGTCGCGTGGTGTCCAGGCGCGATCCGAAATCCACCGCGATATTCGAGAAAACCGTGATCTGCGAGGTGCTGACCGCATTGAGCACCGTATCCTGCGCCCGCACATAATGGCGGCCTGGCGTAGCCGGAGCGGTATAGATCCCATCACTGGTGATGGTGCCGACAGAAGCGTTGCCCCCGGTTATATTGTCCACCGTATACGTAATCGCATTGTTGTCCGGCGTGCGGCAAAGCTGCGCCTGCACTGTTTGCTGGCCGCCTGTGGGGATCGACGCAGCGTAGGGGTAAATGCCTAGTTGCGGAGTCGCCGTCACCGTGACCTGCATATTGCCGTTCACCGTGCCGTCGGCCTGGCTCACCGCTTCGATGGTATGGAGACTCGCTCCCGGCGCGGTATAGACGCCAGTCGATGTGATGGTGCCGCGCGCAGGATCGCCGCCCAGCTCGCCATCTACATACCAACTCACAGCCGTGTTCTGCGTACCCGTTACCGTGGCCGTGAACTGCTCGACGGAAGAGGGAAGGATGCAGGGCTTATTGGGCCCTACTGTCACCGTAAGCCCCTGGTCCCCCGCGATCCCGGTGCCCTGCAGCGGCACCGAAATCGGGCCCGGGTCCGCGCTTTCGGCGATGGTCAACGCGGCTGGGCGAGCGCCGATCGCCTGCGGCAGGAACGAAACATTAATCGTGCAACTCGCGCCCGGAGCAAGCGTTCCAGTTCCGCTGCTGTCCACGCACGTGGTGGTATACGGATAATCGGCCGTGGATGTGATCGAGCTGATCGACACCGGCGCGGACAGGTTGTTGGTCAGCGTGACCGGCAAAGGCGTGCTGCTGGTATTCGCAATCTGGTTATAGAAGTACAGGCCGCCCAGCTTGGGCGTGATTGATAACCCGGAACTTCCCGCAGTACCGGTGATCGCGACCATCTGCGGCGAACCCGGCGCATCGTCAATTATCGACAGCGTGCCGCTGTCGGAACCCGCCACCGTTGGCGTGTACGTCACTGCGATCACACAGTTCCCCCCGGCCGGGAGTGCGGCGCCGCAGTTATTGGTCTCGCTGAACGGCGCGGCAATCGCGATGCTGGCGATATTGAGTGCGACCGCCTGCCCGTTGGTCAGGGTGAAGTTCGCTGCTGCGCTGGCGCTGCCCACCGCCTGGGTAGGGAAGGCATATTGCACCGGCGCTATCGTCACCGAGCCGCCGGGTGCGGCCGTTCCGTTCCCGCTGAGCGCCACCGTCTGTGGCGAACCTGCTGCGGCATCGTCGTTGATTGTCAGATTGCCGGAGCTAGGGCCTACCACGGCCGGAGCAAACGTTACCGCAACTGTACAGCTTTGCCCGGGCGCCAGCGCCGTGCCGCAGGTGTTGGTTTCGGCAAATGGGGCCGCTACCTGGATGCTCGCGATATTCAGCGCAGCCGACTGTCCGTTGGTCACCGTGAAGCTTGCTGGTGCGCTGGTTGTGCCAACCGTCTGGCTGGGGAATGCATACTGCGCCGGCGTGACCGTGACACTTCCACTTGGTGGAGGCGGCGGAGCTACCCCGGTGCCGCTCAAAGCCACGCTCTGCGGCGAGCCTGGGCCATCATCCGTGATGCTGAGTGTTCCCGTGCTCGGGCCGGCTGCGGTGGGCGCAAAGGTTACCGAAATCACGCAGCTTTGCCCCGCCGCCACGGAGGTTCCACAAGTGTTGGTCTGCGCAAAAGGTGCCGCCGTCTGGATGCTTGCTATTCCCAGCGGGACCGTTTGGTTGTTAGTCACGGTCACGTTGACCGGAGCACTGCTGGTACCGATCGCCTGGTTGGCAAAGGCGACCTGCGCCGGCGCGACCCCCACGGTGCCGCCTCCGCTCGGCGGGGCTACCGCGGTGCCAGTGATGGCGACCGTCTGCGGTGAGTTCGCGGCACTATCGGCAATGGTCAGCGTTGCCGCGTTCGGGCCTGCGGCGGTGGGGCTGTATGTCACAGAAATGACGCAGCTCTGACCGGATGCAACCGACCCCCCGCAGTTGTTTGTCTGGCTAAACGGAGCTCCAATTTGAATGCCGGTGATCGTCACCGTCCCGGACTCCCCGTTGGTCAGCGTGAAAGCGACCGCGGCGCTCGTCGTCCCCACGTTCTGGCTGCTAAATGCATATTGTCCCGGCGTGACCGTCACATTACCGCTGGTATTGCCGCCTGAGCCGTTTCCGCCCCCGCCGTTGCTGCCATTGTTCGACGTGACGCCACAGCCGCTCAAACCCAGCAACATTACCAGGCAAGCGAACAGGGCACACGCGTTGATTCCTCGGAGGGGGCGGAAATGGGCCGTCATCTATTGGGTCCTCTACGTCTCATCAGAAACACTGAACCCTCCGCAAGTGTTTCTACGGGCAGTCCAAATGGGTGGCGTGCTTCAGGAGTAAGAACCGGAGACCCCGGGGGAGGATGCCACGGCGCATGGCGGGTCTTCAGCTCTGAGTTTCAATTTGGTCTACTGCGCCTGGAAGCTAGGAAGTAAAACAAAGCGCAGTAGATGTACGATGGCCAGCGCATTCCGGATGGCAGCCATCAACTCTTTTCAAAGGTGTGCGGATCAGCGCATGAAGTAAAGCTTTAAGAAAGTCGGCCTAAGCGTATGGCGGAGAGAGTGGGATTCGAACCCACGTTAGAGTTTCCCCTAAACACGCTTTCCAAGCGTGCGCCTTCAGCCACTCGGCCATCTCTCCAGCTGCCGGACTGTGTATGACTGTACCATAGCTGCGCGATTGCCTGGCCAAAGCAGCGCGGTAGATTGGACTGTGGAGCATACGGCTACAACTCGCCTGCCTGCTGGCAGATCGACTCGCCCATACGAGCTCCGCGCCGAGCTTAAAGCGCTCCTTGCGCTCGCCATCCCCGTCGTCCTCTCCGAGCTTGGCTGGATCGCCATGGGCGTGGTCGACACCATCATGGTCGGCCGGCTCGGGCCGGAGGCCATCGGCGCCGTCGGCATCGCCAGCGCCACCTACTACGCGCCCTCGCTGCTCGGCATTGGCCTGCTGCTTGGGCTCGATACCCTCGTGTCCCAGGCTTGGGGCCGCAAGGATTTCGACGAGTGCCACCGCTGGCTTGCTCAGGGCGTGTACCTGGTGGCTGCGTACGCGCCCCTCGCCATGCTCCTGCTTTTCCTCGCGCCCTTGGCGTATCCGGCTCTCCGCATCAACGCCTCTGTCGCCACGCCGGCCAGCGCCTACCTTTGGCTGCTCAACTGGGGCACCTTTCCCCTCCTGGTCTACGCCGCTTTCCGGCGCTATCTCCAGGGCGTCGGCCGCGTCCGCCCTATCACCTTTGCCCTTATCTCCGCCAACTTGGTGAACTGGGCGGGCAACTGGGCCCTCATCTACGGCCGACTCGGCCTGCCCGCCATGGGCCTCCGCGGCTCCGCGCTTTCCACCTGCTTTGCCCGCGTTTACATGGCTGGCGTGCTCGTCTATGCCGCCTGGCGTCATGAGCGGGACCGCGGCCACCCACTTTTTGCCCATTGGGCCGGGGTGCAATGGGCGCGCCTCCAGGCCATCGTCCACCTGGGCGCGCCCGCCGCCGCACAAATTGTCATGGAGATCGGAGCCTTCGGCGCCGCTACCCTCATGGCGGGCCGCCTGAGCGCCCCGGCGCTGGCCGCCCACCAGATCGTGCTGAATTGCGCCAGCGCCAGTTTCATGGTGCCGCTCGGCATCTCCGCGGCTGCCGCCGTCTCGGTAGGCCACGCCCTCGGAGCGGGCGACCCGGCTCGCGCCCGCCGCGCCGGTTGGCTGGCCATCGGCCTCGCTGCCGGGTTTATGACCTGCGCCGCCATCGTCTTCCTCACTGTCCCGGAGCCGATCCTGCACATCTATACGCGCGACCCCGCGGTCGTCCGTATCGGGCGAACCCTGCTCCTGCTGGTCGCCGCTTTCCAGGTCTTCGATGGACTCCAGACTGTCTGCACCGGGGCCCTGCGCGGAGCAGGGGAGACCCGCACCCCCATGCTGGCCAATCTGCTCGGCTACTGGGCCTTCGGCCTGCCACTGGGCCTTGACCTCTGCTTCTACAAAGGCTATGGCGTCTTCGGCCTGTGGCTCGGCCTTACGCTCGCCCTGATCGTCATCGCCCTTGCCGTGCTGGCCCGCTGGGCACGCGATGCCCGGCTGCTTGCGGCAGGACGATTGTCAGGGTAGCCGCCCTACACTCGGGAAATCGAAGAGGCTCAATGTGTACTGGTTGGGCTCAGATATTTCGCGAAAAGTTTCAACGTTTTGGCCTGGGCATCAGCAATTGCGCCTGCATCGAATCCATGACTCTGGCCTGGGTAGAGATGGCTCTCACACGTCAGATGCTTGAGCTGGCAAAGCCTCTGCAGCTGCTGCGCATTGACGACCGGTATGGTTTCGTCCTGCTTGCCATGCAGGATCAATAAGGGAGGCATGGATTGAAAGTGATAGAAAAAAGTGTCTGGCAGGCTGCCATACCAATCCGCAATCGCGTCCACCGGCGCACCCTGTGATCCGGCAGCAAGCGCTACCGAGGAACCAAGTGAAAGCCCTATCAGTCCCACTCGCCCTCGGCACCCTTCTGGATGTGTGTGCAGGTCCTTGATCAAGTCGAACACGGCCTGTACCCATGCCACATAATTTGCCTCGGACGGGTGGACGGAGCCGGTCGCGTCGAAATAGTGCAGGTACAGCACACAGTATCCGTGGTCGGCAAAGAATTGCGCTTGCTGGCGGTAATACGGACTCTCCGGCCCGCTTGCTCCGTGCAGAAAGATCAGGGTAGCGGGCGCGGAGGTCGCCCCATAAACTTCGTAACGGACCCGATGACCCTGGCTTTGGAACGTTGCTTCTGTGGGACCTTTCTGACCATGAGCATGGAACTTGGGCACCAGTATCGCCCACACGCATAGCAGGCCGACCAGGTACGCTCTCAAAACAGGCATAAGGGCTCTCTTATAGCAGATATCAAGTCCTGACATGGTATCTTCAGGTGAACCAACTCCACTCCGCATCTCTGCATGGGTTCACCCGCCTTCCCCCGCCAATCCCATTTGTTCCGAGCAATCGACTGGACAGCGCTTCTGCTCCTCTGCCTGCTCGGCGTGCTCTGCAGTCTGTGGGCGGCCCATGCTTTCGGCCACCTTGACCCGCGCTTTGACCAGGCATGGAACGCACTGGCCTCCCGGCGCATGGCCGAGAGCACGCACTTTCTCCCCGCCCGCCATCCCGGCGACACCTTTGCCCGGGCGCTCGAAGCCGACCCGAAAGCCTGGCTCAGTATCCCCGCCCGGCTCTATGCCGTCACCACCATCGTCCTGCTAGATGCCACCAGCATCGTTACGAATTGGCTGGCCATGCTCCTTTTCGGCCACACCTATGCGGTCACCATTTACACCAGCATCGCCGCAAGTTGCCTTACGTCCATCATCGTTTTCGTCTGGACACAACGCCTCTTCGCAGACTGCCCTCCGCTCCAGCGCGCTCCGGCCGCGCTGGCCGGCGGCGTCCTCGTGCTCTTCTGTGCCTACCGCCACTACCAAAGCCCGTGGGGCGCCCATAACTTCGCCGTCTTCTTCCTTACCTTAGCCGCCATGCTCACCGCCAACGCTATCGGGCAATGGGAGAAGGGAAGTCCGCTCGGCAAACAGCGTCTTCTGATCCTCGCACTGGCTCACCTCCTGGCGCTCTACAGCTACTCAACTAATCTTCTGCTGCTCGGCATCGCCACCCCGCTTGCACTTCTATGTCTCCGGTTCAAGCCTTGGCGATTCCGCCTATCCGCGGCCGTTCTGTACCTCGTCTTCGCCGCCGCCGCGACCGGCTTCATCATGATCCGGGAATACCCATCGCCCACCGGCTTTGAAATCCCCAACCCCCATCCCATCCATGCCGACATCGCTGCCGCCATCGGCTGGTTTGCCGCTGGCGCCGGATATTACTCGCCCGCCGGCTTCCTTCTCGCCCTGCTTGGCCTCGTGCTGCTGGCCACGCGTTTGCGCGTTTATTTTCCGCTGGCGCTGCTGGGAACGCATTTTCTTCTCTGGACGTTCATGCGCACCTTTACCTGGAACGCCACACCCACCGGCCTGCGGACCTTCAACTACGTCCTGCCGCTCTTCGCCCTGGGCGGAGCAGCCACCCTCGGCTTTGCCTGGAAGATCGCTTCCATCCGCTGGCGCACCACGGCACTGCTCGCCATTGGCGCTCTGCTGTGCTCTCACTTCGTGCTGCAGCTCATGCTCATGCACAGCCAGCCGCGTTTTATCCGTCGCATCCCGCTCTTCTATGACACCTATCTCCGCGATCAGGGCGCAATTCAGGGAGCCATGGCGGACGTAGACCGGAGACTTCCACCCGATGCCATGCTGATGACCGGAGATGGCGAGATCGCCACCTACTTCGACCTGCTTACGCGCCGCCCGGACCTGGCCGCCCATGAAACACCGCCCCTCAGCTCCATCCTCGCTCACGCCAGCCAGGGAGATCTGCGCGACTACCTCAGCCACCGGCGCCCTACAACCATCGACTGCCACGCCGCCTATGCGCTGGTCGATGTGCTCACAACCGATTGGGGTGCCGAGGCGCTGCGCCTGCCGGGGTTCGGCTGCGGCCCAGTCCAGACCACGACAGAACTTGGCCGCTACACCCTCCCGCGCGACGGAGGCCTCGCCAGAACCATCGAGCTCTATCGCCTGCAGCCCTAAAAGTGCAGCCCTGAGATTGCAATCCCACAGAGCAACTACGGTTTGCCGTTCGCGTACTTCGGCACCTGGGATGTGAGCTTGCGCAGCAGGAACTCCCGCACCAGGTTTCCTGCTGCGTTGCTGCCCGTGATAATCAGCCCGTTACGGAGGGTCAAGGACGCGCTGCGGTCCTCCGAAGCCCGGTAAAGATTCGAAACACCCGCCGCCGCGAAGTTTCCCACCACGTGGGAGTAATTCGGCTCCCAGCGGCCATTGTCCCCCTTCGTGATCACCGTCGCACTGATGGCATACAGCGCGCGCGAGGTCACGCTGCCCGATCCCTTGTAAAAGTACCGGGGGTCCTGGTGCAGAAGCGTTGGCAGAAGGGCGCTGCCGATCATCCGCCCCACCACGTTATCGGCGTAGGCGCCCCCATACCGCTTGAAGTAGCCCTCCGGCCCCTTGCCGTACCCCGGGAAGGTATTGTGCGCCTGCTCCACCCCCGCCACCCCGGCCGCAATCATGAACTCGACCGGATCCGTGGTGGACCGCAGAGCCAGGCCGAACTTCAGCTTCGGCGTCAAAGGCGCCGCGTCCCAAATGTAACTGCTGTAAAAATTCGGCACGATGCCGAGCACACGCTGTTGTTCCGCGAACTTCACCTGTGCTGTAGCAATCTGGTCTTGCGTTGCCACCACATGCACATTCGTATGCGTTGCGAGCACCGGCAAGGTAATGGCAGGGAGCTCGCGCTTTTCGCCCGCGCCGACCGTGATCTCGGCGGAATAAAAGCTCTTGAGCCCCGCATAGGACACTGTGACTTTGAAAATACCCGCTGGCAGACCGGGAAAAGTGAACTGACCCTTGCTGCCTGCTAATGCCTGACGCGCCACAGCGCCGTTCTGGCCGGCAAGCGTCACCTGTGCGCCTGGAAGCGCAGCTCCGCTACTGTCCTGGACCGTCCCGGAAATGCTGCCGCCGGCCTGCGGCTCCGTCGACCGGCTGCCCGGATGCCGGCTGTCCGGATGCCTGTGGCGAACTTACGGGTCCGGGTGCGTCCGGTAAACTCGCCTCCATCACCGACGCGCGGCATCCTTGCTGGGCCCACACGCTCGACGGCATCCCGCCGAGAACCACGCACGCAACCGCCAGGAAAATACCGGGGAAGAAGCTGTTGTAGAAATGTCGAATGCTGCGGTCCACAGACTCAATGCGTATGTCGCAGCGGGATACTAAGCAGCTGTCGTCGCAGACGAGAATCAGTGATCTCCTGAACGCCTGTTGCGTAACAAAATCATCCCAGAAGACGTTCAACTTCTGCTTAACCTCGATCCAGGCGGAGGATACGAGCGCACGATCTGACTATGCAGGATCAGAGCCTATGTCTGATAACAAGTATTCTGTTAACTAAATTACAGAGTCGCTCCATCGGTGCTTCGCCTCATTCGTGCTGACCTCAAGCGGCTGCCCTAATTACCAGATCGTGCGCACCACCGGCGAACTCCGCAGCAACCCATCCGCTGTGACCAGCGGCAGGTTCTCGGCCCGCGCCGTCGCCACAATGATTCGATCCATCGGATCTCGCGGAAACTCCGGCGGCACCTGGTGCATCAACGCGGCAATTTCCAAAGTTAACGGTCGCACTACCACGCCGTCAGTGAGACGCCGGATCGTTTCCTCAACGGTCCCTGTCGGGTTTAGCTTGGCTCTCGCTATCATGCTTGCGAGTTCCACCAATGTGATTGCCGAGATAGCGATGCCACCGCTCGCCTGCGCCTCCCGAATTGCCTCCGCCGCCTTTGTCGAAAGCCGGTTGGCATCGACCTGCAACCAGGAAAGCACATGGGTATCGAGCAAAATCAACGTAAACTCTCGTAATCTTCATAAGGCCAGGAGGGCTCAACAAGATCCCCAGTAATTTCGATCTGACCCTTCAACCGATTGAAGAGGTCTACGGGCTTATCTTCAACAGGCACAAGCCTTGCCACCGGATGTCCCCGTTTTGTGATGGTGACCGTTTCCCGCGTCTTCGCTACCTCATCCATCACCGCCAGGCACTGGGCCTTGAACTTTCCCGCCGCCATCTCTCTCATCCCGCAGCCTCTATGGTCATCATAACATGACCACATCGAAGCGTTCTCTTTTTGAGCACGGCTCTTTCACCACCACGGTCCTGCGCGAAGCCCCGCCGCCCGTGTGGCCGGCGCCTGTGCTAGCATCGCCCTCATGCAGGTGGCCATCTCCACCACCCGGCCCTTCCACTCCGCGCTCCTGGCGAACTCGCTCCGCAAGCACGCCTCCGCGACCAAAACAGGCGCTGCGGTCGGGATCTACAGCTCGGCCCCGCGTCGCTACTTCCGCGGCCTTGACCCCGCAGTCCGCGTGCGTCTCGCCCCCTCTATCCTGCAGACCGCCATGCACCTCCTCCACTGGGAGCTCCCAGCCAACGTTCTCCATGCTGACTCCTGGACGTTCGACAACACCGTAGCCGCGCTGCTTCGGCTTCCCGGCGCGGTTCCCGTCTCTAGTCTCTTTATCGGATGGGCCACCGCGTCGCTCGCTTCCGGCCGTACGGCCCAGGCTCACGGCGCTCATTTCGTTCTGGACCGCGCCTGCCCCCACGTAGACTTTCAGCAATCCGTCATCGCTTCTGAGGCAGCCGCTACCGGCGCCAAGTTCACCCCGCAGCCCCGCTGGTTTCGCGATCGCCAGCTCGCTGAATATGAAGCCGCCGAACGCATCCTGGTACCGTCCGCCTACACTGCCAACAGCTTTCCTACGCATCTCCGCGAAAAGACCATCAAGGCCCCGCTGCTCGGGCGATGCAGCTTTCCCGCCGATGTCCGCCTCCAGCGCAACCCCGTCTTCACCGTCGGCGTCGTCGGCGGTGACCCC
Source organism: uncultured Acidobacteriaceae bacterium (assembly GCA_963767705.1). Classification (GTDB taxonomy): domain Bacteria; phylum Acidobacteriota; class Terriglobia; order Terriglobales; family Acidobacteriaceae; genus CAWCJL01. The sequence continues at coordinate 1,126,674 of CAVYEO010000001.1, forward strand.
CTTCGCAAAGGCTACCTCCACCTGCTGCGCGCCTGGCAGCAACTCGCCCTGCCCCATGCGCGCCTGCTCCTCCGCACCGGGGCGGACTTCCGCGCTTATCCCGTCCTCGCGGAGCTTTTGGCAAAGCTGCCCAACGTCGAGCTGCTTCCGTATGTTCCGGACATCAACGACTTCTATCGCCAATGCGACCTTTTCGTCCTTCCCAGTGTTGACGATGGCTTCGGCATGGCGCTCTTTGAAGCCATGAGCAATGCCGTGCCCTGCATCGCCACCACCCATTGCGGCTCGTCGGAGCTCTTGACCTCCGGCCGCGACGGTCTAGTCGTCGAGCCCTTTAGTGCCGAGCAACTCGCCTCCGCCATCGAAACCCTCTACCACTCGGAAGAACTGCGCCAGGAGATCGCCCTCGCCGGCCGGCATACCGTGATGAGCCTGAGCCGCAATGACAGCTCTCCCCTCTACGACGCTGCCATCGCCACCCTGCTCGCCCAATTGTCCGCCACGCAGCAAACTGAAGCCCACGCCTGAAACCCGCGCCTGCAGTGACTCACGGGCGCAGCGCAAAGGCGCACTGGCTCAGGACAGCCCGCAACCACACCTGCTGAACGATCATCTCTGCCCGGCTCCTTGGGGCCTATTTCACGAACATCGTCTGCTGATCCCAATCGCTGGTGCCGGCATATGGCCAGCAATAGCGTTGGCGTATCAATTCGCTCGATTTGCTACTCTTGAATAGGGGGCGTTCTCTCCCATCAGTCACGTAATCCGGCTAAGTTGTTTATCAAGAGGACTTTACCTTTAAATGCTTTGTTTGCAGGAATTTACCTACACCCCCCGAGCTTAAGTCTCTTATTGCGAGGACTTTAGCTCAAAAGTCCTAGGGGGTGGGGTACCGCGCTCTTCCAGCGCCAGAACGGAAAGACCATGACACCCAAGCTGCCCTTTATCGACGTCCCCGGAGCCATCGCCGAAATCCAGGCAGGCCGCATGGTCATCGTGGTAGACGACGAGGACCGCGAAAATGAGGGCGACCTCACCCTGGCCGCCGAGTTCGTTACCCCCGAGGCGATCAACTTCATGGCTCGGTTTGGCCGTGGCCTGATCTGCCTCACCCTGACGGAAGAACGCGCCGATTACCTTCGACTTCTTCCTATGACCCAGGAGAATACTTCCCGTTTCGGCACTGCGTTCACGGAGAGTATCGAGGCCCGGGAAGGCGTTACCACCGGCATCTCCGCCCACGACCGGGCGCATACCATCCGCGTCGCCATCGACCCAGCCAGCACCGCCACCGACCTGGCCCGTCCCGGACACGTCTTCCCATTGCGCGCCCGCAAGGGCGGCGTTCTGGTCCGCGCCGGGCAGACTGAAGCCTCCGTGGATCTCGCCCGCATGGCTGGCCTCATCCCGGCCGGAGTCATCTGCGAAATCATGAACGACGACGGCACCATGGCGCGCGTTCCTGACCTCCAGCGCTTTTGCAGCGAACACGGTCTTAGAATGCTAACCGTTGCCGAAATGATCCGTTACCGGCTGCGTAATGAACGCTACATCTACCGGGTGGCTGAAACCATGCTGCCCACGCGCTTCGGCGAGTTCCGCATGATCGCCTATGAGAGTGAGGTCGATGGCGGGGAAAGCCACTTGGCGCTGGTGCGCGGCGAAGTCGGAGAGGGAGACGAGCCGGTGCTGGTCCGCGTGCACTCCCATTGCGTCGCGGGCGATGTCTTCGGCGCGACCTCCTGTGACTGCCAGGAGGTGCTTGATCGCTCGCTTGCCCTCATCGCAGAAGCCGGCCGCGGCGCCCTCGTGTACCTGCACAACACCAGCAAGGGCTTCGAGATCGACCGCCGCCTCACCCCCCACCGGATCGTCCTGCATCGCGAGGCACGGGCACGTGAGATGCACGGGACAGAGGAAAAAACTGAGGAGCGGCATCAACGCGTTCTTCGCCAGGTCGGTCTCGGCGGCCAGATCCTTTCAGATCTCAATATCCGGAAAATACGCCTGCTCTCGAACACGCCCACCCACGTTCCCGCGCTTGAAGGCTTTGGCCTGGAGATTGTTGGGCAGGTTCCAGTCCTGAGCGGCAGTCCACGGTAGGCCTCAGCTTGCCTCAACGCAACAACGCCGCCCTGTGGGGCGGCGTTGTTCTTCCAAACTCAATCGAACGGATTACAACGTCGATTCAATTTCAAAACCCCAAGCCTCGAGCAAGGCCTCCGGAATGTACTTCGAGTTCTTATTCCGGCGGGCCCACTCCCGCAAACGCGTGGACCGGATGTACTGGTCGGGAGTAAGCTTGAATTCCTTGACGACCTGCTCAAACGAGGTCACAGTTGGCACTACCGGGCCGATTGGCTCCGGCTTTCCCCAGTTTGGGTTCCCGCGACGCTTTGCCATTGATCCTCTATCCTCTAGCAAATAAGTGACGTGCTGGGTCCGGCGACGTACAGCATCCCCACAAGAGTGGATTCGCCGAAGCCCGCAAAGGTTTCATTTTAAGGATATTTTCTTCAGAAATCAATAGCTTACCGGCGCTTTGAAGCCTTCCTGTAATCTCAGGATGGCTCAGAAGCGGCAGCCGCCTACCGGTCGAGGCTTGCACAAGGGCATGCATCCTAGCTCTCATGACCCCCGCTGAGGATCGTTCCAGGTTGCGCGCACTTGACCCGAAAACCGCCGTCCTGGTCTTCGATGTCAACCAGACGCTGCTTGCGACGGGCCCACTCCGCCCCCGGTTCGAACATATCTTTGGCGATGGCTCGTATCTGCACCGCTGGTTTGAGCAGATCCTGCTCTACTCACAAACTGCAACGCTGACCGGCACCTACGTAGATTTCGGCGCCCTCGCCCGCCTCTCCCTGGAAGCCCTGGCGGAAGCCTCGGGCGTCCACCTGAGAGAGACGGACAGGGAAGAGGTTCTGGAGGAGATGAAGCGTCTGCCGGCGCATGAGGACGTGCCCCCCGCGTTTGAGCAGTTCGCGGCGGCCGGCTTTCGCATGGCCGCGTTCAGCAACTCGCCTCCGGACACACTTCGCGCTCAGCTAGAGCACGCCGGTATCGCCCATTACTTCGAGCAAGTGCTCAGTGTTCATGGATTGGAAAAATATAAACCTGCACCGGCCACGTACCAGTACGCCGCCCAGCAGCTCGCTATCCCGCTCGGGTCTTTGGTTATGGTCGCGGCCCACGCGTGGGATGTCATAGGAGCACTCCAAGCCGGATGCCAGGCAGCTTTCGTGCAACGCCCCGGCCACGCCTGGTTCCATTTAAGGAAACCACCAGAACTCTTTGTAAAAAACCTCGTCGAACTGTCCGAGCATCTGGTGAAATAGCAATGAGACCAGGCCACTGCTGCGGTGGCAAATAGGGAATATTTCCATTCCCATTTTGGGCTACAACCGATTGCAAATCTTGGTACCACCTCTGCGGCATTTCATAAGTTGGGTCCGCAGTCCATGCTTTCTCTACGAAGAGGAACCAAGGAAGGAACCCCGCCTTCCGTCTTCGCAGTTTCGCCATTTGCTCGTAGCTGGTCACAATTGAAGGAGCATCTCATGGAGCTTAGCCGCCTTCGCGTTCTCTTTTATTTCGCAGCCTTTCTCCTTGGCCTTTCCGTTTGCTATATCTACGCGGAGGATGCGCCATCAACACCGCGTTCCGCAAACACGGTCACCGGCTGTGATGTGACAAGCTCACCTGCTCTTGCTCCTGCCACGCATCTGCTTTTGTGGGCAAGCCCTCGGCACGCCAGTTTTCTGAATCCCAATTCGGGAATGCACCTGAGCAGCATCCGCAGCGCCCCTACCCCTGCAACCCCGATTGCTTCTCGCAACCTGCTGTCTGAGGTCGAAACCATCTCGCAAACCCATCGGCGCTTATTGCATATCGGACGGGCCAAGGCTCACCCGATGGCAAAGAGCCGCTCGCTCGACGATTCCGCCGTGCTCGAAGTGCTGTCTAATCGGCAGCAGAGTGGCAGCGCGCCGGCTGTAGAAGCTCGGTAGCGCAGCGTTATCCGCCTGCAATCGTCAACACAGCCGCACTTGCTCGAGGCATTGCAATCTCAAATGCGCCGTGCGTTTTCCGAATCTGCTCGCCGGATGACGGCCGCCAATCTCCATCCGAACCTACCGTCTCACTTCCGAGGGTTACGCCTTCCCTGCTGGTCACATCAGGCGCACTGAGCCGCAGCACACGAGCCAGCTTCGCATCTCCGCTTACTTCAATCCTCACCTCAGCCGTCGCGTGCAGGTCTTTGTTGACCAGCGTAACCGCGGAGCCTTTCTGCAGGCGCGCAGCATAGGCCGTCAGATTAACGCCATTCCCCTCGACCGCAGTATGCAGCCTTTCACCCATACCTCCCTGCACGAAGGCCAGCAATCCGTAGTAGAGCGGACGCACTCCCCAACGCCCCTGACCATCCTGCACGATCGGACTATACGAACTGACAAACCCAAGCTGGTTCACGCCAGTTTCGATATTCACCCCAGCCGCATGAGAGTCCGCCAGCATGTGGAGGTAGTCCAGCCCCCACAGCGCGGAGGCAAAGGTGTCACTGACGCCCGGCTTCCCTCCCCCAAAGCATGAGTTGGTTTCGCAGATGCGATACGGAATTCCCGTCGCGGCCGATACACCGCTGAGTTGCTGGAGTATGTTGCTGAGCTTGGAGGTTTGCTCCAGCAGATTCTCGATCGTGCTCGCGGGACTCTGCGGCGGTCCTTCAGCATAGTAGTGGTGTGTCAGCAGCTTGATCTGCTTGCCTTCATCGTGGGCAAAGCGCGCCACCCAGTCTGTCTTATTTGCGACGTCGGGACCTGCGAACGAAGCATTTGGCAAGCGCGCCCGGACCGCACCGGCGTATTTGCGGAACTCCGCATACCACTGCTCATATCCGTAGGGTGCAGTGCGATGAGCGGGCACGAAAAGATCGGGCTCATTGCCCACCTCGAAAGCAAGCAGCGAGTTGCCGCAATGGGAAGAGACTGCCTGGGCTTCAGCCACCACCTGCTCGACGTTGCGGCTGCCCAGGTTGAGTCCCCAGACCAATCTCCAGCCCGAAGCACCTAGAAACCTGCCCAGCTTCTCAAGCGATTGCTCGTTCACTACCGTTCCGTTGGGCGAGGAAACGCCGGCAGAGCGAGCGCTAAAGCTGTCATAGTCCGAAGTGTTGCCGCCAATCCGGATCACACCGTGACTGCCCAGGTTACGCAGCAGCCGCAGCAGCACCCGATTCTCCGGATCGAAGAGGCCTGGGATGGGAACCGAGGAGACCTCGTACCCTAGCCCCATGAAGTCGTCCGGTGCCTTCGCAGTGACGGAATGAGTATCAACGCGTACGCGAACTGGCTTCGCCCCACCCGGCAAAGCAGCAGCAGCCTTTTGCGCGCGGGCCGCCGCTGTCCCTAGAGCGAGCGCCGCAGCGCCCCCCATCCACTCGCGACGATTCATTAGCCTCCCCGCTACTCAAAGACACGCCGTCCTGCAGCCATCCTATGGATGAAGCGTCCGGTCGTAGAAGCTGCCCATATCCCCACGAAACTCCTTCAGGGCCTCGACATTGAGATAGATCATGTGCCCCGCGGGATAATAGCCGAACTCGACATTCGAGCGCAGTGGCGGCTCCAGCATCATGTGCTGCAGGTCGTACTCGGTGGAAAAGAACGGCGTCGCCAGATCGAAATATCCGTTCGCTGAAAATACCTTGAGGTGCGGATTCTTGCGCATGGCATCCGCAAGGTCACCGGCAACATACGGCAGCCACAGGTTCCCTCCCCTGCCCTGGAAGCCGTTCACGTGGTGTTTCCAGTCCCAGTCTTCGTTCACATGCGGACCCTGGACATAATACGTATCCGTTGTGGTGAAGTTTAGCTCGCGTGAAAGGTAATCGTGAAATGCCGAAATGAACGCGCCCGCAATGCCAGTATCTGACGGGTCATAGCCGGGATTCTCGCCCGCGGCGTCGATGTCCGTTCCTTCGAAGCGCGCGTCATACCGGCCCAGGATTTCGCGCTCGCCGCGCAGCAGTTCCTTGCGGAAACGGCTCGGGCCTACGCGCAGGTTCGCCTCTTTTAGATACTGCACAGACAAACCGGTGTACGCACTCAGCTTCTGTGCAACCACGTCGACCTGGGCGGCCGGCAAGGTGTCTCCGGCGGCCAGTGCCTCGGAGTACGGTCCGCGCGCATACTGCCTCACTTCGTCGAGAAACGGCTTGAGCTCCGCGGGCTTTTGCGCGAGCTTGTTATGAAAGTAGGCGATCGCCGCGTAAGAAGGCAGGTTCGCGACGTAATCCGAATCGTAGCCGGGCAGCAGCACCCCATAGTTCAGGATAGAGGAGACCAGCACTACGCCGTTGAGAGACATGCCGTCGTTTTCCATCGCATCTGCCAGAGCAGCCGATCGCGTGGTGCCGTAGGACTCGCCAATCAGGTACTTAGGCGAGTTCCAGCGCTGGTTCACGGTCACGTAACGTGTGATAAAGCGGTCGAACGCCTTCACGTCCTGGTCCGTGCCGGCGAAATCCTTAATGGTCCCCTTCCCTACCGGTTTCGAGAAGCCTGTGCCCACCGCATCGATGAAGACCAGATCGGTCTTGTCCAGCAGGCTGTACTGGTTTGGCACCAGCTGGTAAGGCGGAGCGCCAGTCGCTTGCGGGCTCGCAGTGATGACACGGACCGGACCCACGGAACCCATATGCAGCCATAAACTGGCCGACCCTGGACCGCCGTTGTAAAGGAAGGTCACCGGCCTGGTCTTCGCATCGGCAACACCGTCCAGCGTGTAGGCCACGTAGAAGACGCTGGCGTTCGGCTTGTCTTCGTCGTCCCGAATCAGGAGATTGCCGGCGCTGGCCGTGTAGTGAAGAGTTTTGCCGTTGAGCGCTAGTTCGTGGTGCGTAATCGCGCTGGCTTCGGCAGGCACGGGCGTCTGCTTCTCGTCCTTGTGCTCCGCGTTCTGCGGGTCGGTCTTCTTGTCATCCTGCGCATTGGCATGGCGGACGCCTCCGGCGAGCGCAGTGCTCAGGCAAAGGCTCCATGTGAGCCGGGACAGCTTTGTCACGTTTCGTTCTCCTGCAGCAGGGGGATGGTGGCTCCAAGTCATCCGCATCGCAAGTGACGATGCGAAGGCCAGCGCCAGCAGCATGCCTCCGTTTATACCAGACACCCTCGCTGTTTACGGGGTTTACGCCCCGGTTGCTGACTCGAGCGCCTGCCCTGCCGCTCGCATACCAGAGCGGTAAGCCCCATGCACCGTGCCCCAGTGCCCGCTCGTGTCCGTATGTTCCCCGGCGAAGAAGATCGTGCTCATCACGGGCATGGCAAGTTGGCCGGAGGCATCGGCGCCACCGACGCGCGGATAGCAATACGCGCCACGCGTCCACGGATCATGATCCCAGTCGTGCATATGCCAGCTTTGCAGCGCGTTTTTGATCTCCCGGCGATCTATATCAAAGCATCGAGACAACTGCTCAATTCCCTGGGCGAGAAGATCTTCGCCGTTCGCGCTGTGTGCAGCTTGCGGACCTCCGATCCAGCCCGTGAGCGTGGCCGCGTGGCTCGGGTATGGCGTCCACCACGTCGCTGGAGTGCCGGAGTCTGCGAAAAGAAAGCTCATCTTCGCGTGCAGGGGCGAGCGGGCCCAAAAACGTTCTCTGAAGGTCAGTACTAGTCGCGTGACGAAACCCATGGCGAGCAGGCGAGCAGCGGCCAGTGACGGCTCCGGCGATGGCAGGAAACGAATTGCGCCAGCATGCAGGACGCCAAGCGGAACAGCGACGATGCATTGCCTGGCCCGGTGGACCACGCTGTCGAGAGTGCTGACCTGGGCAGATCCAGGCGTCCAACGCACCTCGTTAGCCGGCGTGCTCAGTTGAAGCACCGCGCCGGCTTGCGCGCATTTGCTCCACTGGAACTGAGCGAGTGCGTTGTAGCCCTCCCTCACGCGAAACAGGCGGTCGCCGTCAATCGCATCCTCCGCCTCCTGCTGCCGGATCAAGCCCTTCACACTGATATCGCCTGCATCGGCCGCGTTGAAGCCTTCGACGTAACCACTGGCTCTCTGCCGCGTTCGCGCGCTCACTTCCTGACCTCCGATGTATGCGGCGAACGAGATATCTGGGCCGCGGTAGTGCTCCATCTCGGCAAGCACGGCAAACGCCTGCTCCTGTTCGCATCGCCCGAGCCGGTTGCTTTCCCGGCAGAAGTCGTCTCCGTCGAGCTCGAAGGTGCTTAAACCGGCCTCTGCGATCAACTCCAGCAGGTCCTGTGGGCATCCATGGACGAACTCTGCTCCGAGCTCAATCGGCAGCTCGAGATCCGGTTCATGCAGGGTGAGCAGACGCCCCCCGATCCGGTCTTGTGCTTCCAGCACCAGCACTCGCCTGCCGCCCTCTGCCAGTCTTCTGGCCGCACTCAAGCCGGCGATTCCCGCGCCGATCACGATAGCTTCAAACTCGTCCATGCAGCCCGCTCCCTCTCTGCCTCCACGACGTTGGGATGCACTCCCTTCCGGCGCTTTAGGTCATGGTTGGCGTATTAATGAGCGAAATCCGTTACCATAAAAGTATGGGCTGTGGTTCGGAACTCGCGCAAAAAGACGCCGGTTTCGTCCAGATCATCGATACTGTTTTTGCCGATGCAGCAGCGCGGAGCGGAGTTCATTTGGCCTGTCGCGTCGGTTGCGCGCAGTGTTGTACAGGCGCTTTCGCCATCAATACACTCGATGCACTCCGGTTACAGCGAGGGCTGCATGCACTCTCCAGTTCCGATCCGGGACGGGCTTCGCGCGTCCGATGGCGTGCGCAGGATTATGTGAACCGGCTCGGCGCGACCTATCCGGGAGACAGCGCCACTGGCACCCTCTATCAGGATGCGGTCTCGTTGGAGCGCTTCGATGAGTTCGCGAACGATGAGCCGTGTCCGGCGCTTGATCCGGCGACACGCACCTGCGATCTGTATGCATCGCGGCCACTCACCTGCCGGATCTTCGGGCCGCCGGTGCGCTCGGAAGGCGGATTGGCCGTATGCGAGCTGTGCTTTACAGAAGCGGCTCCCGAAGAGATCGCCGCATGCGAGATGGCGGTCGATCCGGGTGGGTTGGAGCTTGAGCTCGATGCAGAAGCCGAGCGCTCCCAAAGCGAAGCAGGCGGACAGCCAGGCCCGACAGTGGTGGCCTGGGCTCTGCTCTCAACACCGTTGCCTAACTGCGGAGCGGGTGACTGGTGAGGATCTGATAGCGGGCACCCCCAGGCTGCGCGTGACTGCGGTAAAGATGGAAGCTTTCCGCTGAGAAGCTGGCGGATATCTGGGGCTGCTGGTTCTGTAATTTGATTTGTGTTTTGTTGCCGATCCGCGCCACCGTGATGTGCGGTGTATAGGGCCGCTCTTCGCGCGGAAATCCCGCTTGCTCCATCGCAAGCTGTACCATTTGCGCCAGATTGCCCAGCGGAAACGACGTTTTGATACTCGCGAAGAAAACTCCCGCGCGCGGAAAAGCGCCGAACGCGTTCAGTTCAATTCGGAACGGGGCGGCGCGGATGCATGTGAGCTGCTGTTCGATCGCAGGGAGTCTGGCTTCGTCCACTTGTCCCAGAAACGAAAGGGTGATGTGAGCATCGCAGGGATGGGTCCAGCGTACGCTGGCCTCACGCAATGTGCTGTGTAGTAGCGCGCTGCGAGCGTGTTCGGCGAGCTCAATCGCAAGGCGTTCAGGAACGGCGATGCCGACAAAGAGGCGCACGCATACACCGTACACCATTGCATTCGCTCTCCACGCTGGCGCGAGAGAAAGAAGATGAATCAGCAACCCGTTACGTGCGTACGCAAGAAGGTAATTACGGTGTGAGAGTGTGTTACCCCGGTTCGCGTCAGTGTGACTGCGCGAGTACTAAAGCGCCGTGGCAAGAACTTAGGACCGCTTGTACCGTTAATTCATTGCAGTTGCTGCTTCGCTGCAGGATCGGAAGATGTCCACTGTGGAAACCGACGAGAGAAGTATCTATCCGAACCTGAAGCTGACGATCTATAAAGCCGGAATGCGCCAGAATCGTCTTGCCAAGTTGGTTGGCATACACGAGGCGTATCTCAGCCGCATCATTAACGGAACACGCGAACCCGGTGAAGAGCTACGGCGCACCATTGCCACAGCTTTGCATTCGGATCCGGAGTGGCTCTTTGAACGGATGCGTCTTGTCCCGTTCCCAGAGTCAGTCGAACGCCAGACCCGTCAAGCTTCGTAACCATTAACCCTGATGTCTTTAGCAGTACCTGTCTTGGTCTCTACCGGAACACAGGGGTACGAGACCGATGTTGGGAGTTGGAGAGGGACAGCTCTTTCGAGCAGGCCGGGAAGAGCGCCCGTTACGCATCGTTACCCTGAACTTCTGGTTGTGCCGCTGTCTTGCTTGCGCTGAGCCGTTCCTGTTCTGAGCACCAGCGCTCTTTATGTAACAACCTACTGCCGCTCAAAAACACTCCAGAGAGTGTCGGGACAAGTGCGTCTTATTATCGCCCTTCGTACGCGACACTCCGGAGCCCACACAGTAGAAATGCAGCGTTCTGCGGGCTCCGGTAGGAACTGTTGTACTTTTCGCCTTGGTTCTCGAGTGGTGCGCGCGCAGTATGGCGCAAAGCACTTGCCCACATCCAGTCACAATACAGCCAGCCGTTGCCGAATGAGAGACTATGCCGATCAGACAAGCAAGCCCCATTGCCGTTCTTGGTGTGCCAGTGGACAACGTCACGATGGAAGACGTTCTCGGCCGCGTGCAGGACTGGATCCAGGAAGGCGGATTTCATCAGATCGCAACTGCGAATACTGACTTCCTCATCAATTCTTTGAAAGACGAAGAGCTGGGGGAGATCTTGCGCCGGTGCCATCTGGTGATGGCCGATGGAATGCCTCTCGTCTGGACTTCCCGGCTGCTGGGCAATCCCCTTAAAGGCCGCGTCACCGGCTCGGACCTGGTTCCGCGCCTGATCGAGCTATCTGCGCGTTGCAACTACCGCATCTTCCTGCTGGGCGGAACGGAGGCGAGCCTGGACGGCACCATGGCGTGGATCAAGGCCCACCATCCAGGGGCCAAAATTGCCGGTCGCTACTCCCCCGCACACGCGTCGCTTGACGCGATGGACCACGATGAGATTTTGACGCGCATTCGCGCCGCCGCGCCCGACATCCTGCTGGTTGCTTTTGGCAACCCCAAGCAGGAGAAGTGGCTTTCCATGCATCGGCATCGCTTGGAGGTGCCGGTGTGCGTAGGAATTGGCGCCTCCTTCGATTTTCTTGCAGGTGCGGTCTTGCGCGCTCCGCAGTGGATGCAACGGAGCGGATTGGAGTGGTGTTATCGCCTGGCACAGGAACCGAAACGCTTGGTGCGGCGCTACACGCGGAACGCTTGCGGTCTGCTTCGCCATGTGCCTGCGCAACTGGCCACATATGCTGTCCAGCCCAGGCAGCCCCTATTACCCCAGCTTAGCGTTCGGGATGCCGACCGTGTGTGCATTCTCACCATCACAGGAGACTTTGCGGGTCCGGTGGTTGCACGATTTGAGGAGGAGTCGACGCGCGCATTGTCCAACGGTCTCCATATAGCGCTCGATCTGAGCCAGTCGTCTTTCATCGGACCCGATGCGCTCGGCTTACTGATCCGCGTAACTGACATTGCAAAGCTGCTCAAACGCGAACTGTGGCTGACCGGCATGCGACCCTTCGTTTCCCGTGCGGTCCGCTGCGCGCGGCCTGGCTCATCCCTGCGCATCGCGCCGGGTATTGCCGAAGCATTGCGTCGCATGGAGCCGTCGGATCTGCAGCCGGCAATGGCGCGATATCACTCGTCGGGCACGCTCTTCCCTGCCCGGATCGTCCCTTTTGCGAACGACCTCCTGCGTGAGGAACCACGCCCGGCTCAGACGCACGCTCTGGCCGTCTAACCTACCGCAATCAGAATGTCACGCCTTTGGCACCTTAGGTCACGGTACTTTCGCTATCTGCGGGCGCGGAAAAATGGATTGAGTTCGCGCCCTGCCCACTTACACTCGTGACAATTCAGTCGAATACAACGTAACTGTTGCACCCTCCCCCGAATGCTGATTGTTCTGATCCTCGCTTCCATGCTCCTCACCGCGATAGTGATCGCGCGGCGGTCGGCCGCCCTTGCGGTAGTGAGCGTTTACCTGCCGGTCCTGCTGCTTTGGCCTTTTGGGTATGGCATCCGTATCAAAGGGGTAGAGATTGATTTCCTCATGGCTGTAGCCCTGCCGATTGCGCTGACTGCGCTTTGGCGATACGCATGGGAACGCCAGCTCACTATCCTCGATGCAATCGTATTCCTTTATCCATTCAGCGACTGCATTTCGGAGTGGCGCGCCAATGGCCAGTCAAGTGGCATGGTTGCGCTGGTCGCCGGGATGTGGACTGTCCTACCGTCGTATCTGATCGGCCGTGTGCTCATCGAGTCGCTTGGCATGCGACTTCCATTCCTGCGGCGATTCACCAGTTTGCTGGCGATTGTCTCTGTCCTTTCTTTCTATGAGTTTCGGATGGAGTCAAACCCATTCCGTAGGCTTGCCGGCAGTCTAACCGGAAGCCAAACCGGCTGGTCTTTACAGATTCGATGGGGACACGGAAGAATCTCTGGGCCGTATGGCCATGCCATCCTGGCCGGAGTGCTGCTCATTTGTGGACTTCTATTCTCAATTTGGCTCTATTACGAGGGCAAAACTGAAAGGGTTGACCCGAAGCGCCCTAAATCGGCTTGGAACATCGCCGCGGTGCCATGCCTTGCTACCTTGGCCGGCATAGCGATGACGCAATCGCGCGGCCCCTGGATGGGCGGGATTTTCGGCATTCTGCTGCTATACGTGGGCCGGGCGAAGAATGTGAAGCGATCGCTGGCTCGCACCGTTCTCTTTTGCGCAGGCTTATTTCTCGTCTTCGCCTTTGCCACTGCCCGCTACACCGACGAACAGCAGGCCACTCACACCACACAGGATCAGGAAAACGCGATGTATCGCCGCGAACTGATCACCAACTACGTCCCGGTTATCGAAAACGGCGGCCTTTTAGGTTGGGGAATGTTCTTCCCGCATGTGGACGGGCAAGGCTCGATCGATAACGAGTATCTGCGCGTTGGTATTCAGCAGGGTTATCTGGGAGTAATACTGCTGCTTGCGATGATCGGACGGGCTGGGTATCTCCTGCTCCGCTTCAACCTGCTCTCTGGCAATCCTGCTGATATCCGCTTCGGCTTCTGCCTTTTAGGAACGCTGACCAGCGTGGCGCTTACGCTTACCACTGTCTATCTCGGAGCGCAGGTCTTCACTGTGTTCTTTCTCTTTCTTGGGTGGGCACAGGCGCTCAAGCCCTCCTATGTTGCCGCGACAGAAGACTATGCTGCGGGCCAGCAATACACATCGCTTTCCCCATTTGCGTTTCGGCGGGTATTTAGTTGAGCGCCTTCATGATGTCCTCCTCCGCCCACTGCACCCTGGCTCACGTCCTGCTGCAATCTGTCTCCACGATGCTGGTTGCGGTTACGGCACCCCTCATATTGGAACTGCTTCTGCTGACTTCCGCCGCACGGCTGCCACGTCGCAAGCGCAACGAAAGCCTGGACTCCGGCACACATTCCTTGACGTTGGTCTGCATCGTCCCAGCGCACAATGAAGAACTGCTGGTGGGGCGCTGCGTCCGGAGCCTTAGAACCGAGATGCCTGCCAATTGTGAGGTCATCGTGATCGCGCATCGCTGCACGGACGGAACTGTGGAGCAAGCTCGAAAAGCCGGAGCCCAAGTGCTCGTTTTCGACACCGAAGAGCAGACCGGCAAAGGATCTGCACTGAAGTTCGGCTTCGCTTATGCGCTGGCCAAGGGAGCGGAAGCGGTAGCCGTCGTCGATGCGGACTCAATCGTCTCCACCGGCTTCCTGGCCACCCTGCAAAGACGTTTGAGCACTGACGCGGAGGCTGTTCAGTGCTCTTATGTTGTGCTGGACGGAGAACATCATTCCCGCACTCGCTTAGGCGCGCTTGCCTTCCAAGGGTTCAATGTTATCCGGCCGCGCGGCCGGGAACGGCTTGGTCTTTCTTGTGGCATCTTCGGGAATGGGTTTGCGCTACGGGCCGAGGTGCTGAAGCGCGTTCCCTACAGCGCGCTTTCGCTGGTCGAAGATCTTGAGTATCACCTTGCTCTGGTAAGCGCCGGTGTTCGTGTTCGCTTCCTCGACAACACCTTTGTACGAAGCGAGATGCCGGTTAGCGTTGCTGGAAATGCCAGCCAGAAGGCGCGCTGGGAAGGTGGCCGCGTGCGCACGGCAGGGCTACACGCACCCCGCTTACTGGGTGTTGCCCTTCGCGGAAACCTACGCGCGCTCGAGCCGCTCACCGACATCTTGAGCCTGCCTATAGCGATTGCCTTTGCCGTGCTGGCAATCGCATTCTGCCTGCCTGTGCCCTGGCTCCGAATATACGGCCTCCTCGGACTTGCGACGATACTCGTGCACGGCGCGGTGGCAGCTGCCGAGGGCAAGGGTTTCCTGAGCGGGCTGCAAACACTGATCTATGCCCCGCGCTATATCGTCTGGAAATTAATGTTGCTTCCCCGCACCTTGCTTGCCTCCCGCAGAGAAACACCATGGGTACGCACAGCGCGCGAGATTGCGGAACCGTGTGAGCCCACATGAACGCTTGAGGACCGCAATATGTGGCCGGCGGTGGAACTGTTACGCAAGCCGAGAACAAGCAGCGCAGACGCAGGTTTATTGGACCGACGAGGATGCATAATGAATAGGTTTGAGAATCGAACCAGGACAGCGGCCAGCATGCTGCTGATTGCTCTATGTACTGTACCGATTTGGGCTCAAGAGCATGCGCCCGGAACTACATCCGGGCCCACGCTCTTGCCGAGTCAGGCAGCCCAGCTCAAGAACATGGAACCGGCAGTCGATGAGGTTTATACGCTCGGCGGCGGCGATGAACTGAGTATTGAGTGTGCAGGCCGGCCAGAGCTTTCGGGCAAGCATGTAGTCGGCCCGGACGGACGCATCACCCTTCCGCTTTCCGGCACCCTTCAAGTGGCTGGCCTTACACGCGAACAGGCGTCCGCCGCTATTGCGAAAGCCTATTCGACACTTTACAGCGATCCCTCCATCACTTTGCGAATTGATAAATACGGATCGAACCGCATCTTGATGCTTGGCTATGTGCAGCATCCTGGAGTCATGTATTTCGACCAGACTCCTACGCTGCTTGAGGCGATTACGCGCGCTGGTCTATTGCCGCCTCCGGATAAGAAAGAAGCAGATACGGTGCCGGACCGTTGCGCAATTTACCGCGGCAACCAACAAGTTGTTTGGATAGATGTTCGAGCTCTGCTTGAAAGCGGCAGCCCGCTTGCGGACCTGCGACTCCGTCGCAACGATATTGTCTTCGTTCCGAATGATTCTGATCGTTTCGTTTCGGTCCTTGGCGATGTACAGCACCCGGGAGCGGTCAGCTTGAAGCGCAGCTCCACACTTCCCTCCGTACTGGCGGACGCCGGTGGACTGACAGAGCGAGCTGGAAACGCGAATATCCAGATCATTGATCCAGCTACCGGCAAAACCCGCTCCTTGCGATTTAAAGAGCTGATGACACCGGCTGGCTCTCTTGAAGTAAGTCTCCGGCCCGGGGAAGTCATTTACGTCTCTCGAAGCGGGCTCCAAAAAGCAGGATATGTGCTTCAACAACTCACTCCACTGGCGACCACGATGACCTTCGCGGCCGTGACAGCGTTCTAAAGTTCTGCCGAGGATCACTATGTCTTCACACCAGCAATCGACCCAACTCTCATTGCGCCTGGGCGGCTTTACAAAGCATCCCGCGCCGGCAAGTAGCACCGGCCAGACGCAGAGAAGCATCCATTTAGCGCAAAGTTTGCGCCGCCATCGAAAGCCTGCCCTCTATATTCTTGCACTGTGCCTCCTGCTCAGCGGAGTGATTCTTTACCTGCATCACGGGACTTATTACGAGGCGAAAAGCTCTGTTTATATCTCGCCGACGTTTCCCACCACGCTGGCAGAAGAAAAAGAGCAGGACCGGCCCTACGATGCTTTTGTGCAGGATCAGGTTCAGACGGTGACCAGGTTCGATATCCTGGCCACGGCAATTCAGCAATCGACACCCGGCACTTGGCTCAAGCCGAAAGAAACTATGCAACAGTCAGTTGCGAGGCTGACAAAGCAGCTTGAAGTGGAACGGGTGGGCACTACTTTCCAGATCTCGATTGCACTTAAAGCGAGATCGCCAGAAGTCGCTGCCCAGGTGGTCAACGCAGTAACACGTGCCTACATAGACAAAGCGCATCGAGAAGAGTTCTACGGCCGAGACGAACGCTTGGCAACCTTGCGCCAGGAACGGAGCCGCCTGCAGCAACAACTGGATACCGCTTTGGCTGCTCAAGCGAAGTTGATGCAGTCTCTCGGGATAGCCAGCATACAGCAGGAGACGGCAAATCCCTACGATGCCCAGCTCAGCAAACTCCATGAAGATCTCACTGCCGCGCGCGAACATCGTATGGAATCTGAGGCTCAGATTGCTGCGCTTAAGACCAAGGGCGGAGACTCAACAGCCTTGGATGCTACTGCGCAAGACGCCGTGGCGGCCGACGCAGGCCTGGCTAGCTTCAAAGCTGCACTGAATCAGCGTCGGGCCATTCTGATCGAGCAGATGAATGGCCTAACACCCTCAAACCCGGTTTGGAAGCAGGACAACTCGGAGCTGTCCAACCTCGAAAGGGAGCTCAACAACTCCAGTTCTGATCTCGCCGGCAAGGCGGCTTCACGCATAGAGCAGAAACTGGAGGCGGACCTTTATCGAACCCGCGCTGTGGAATTGCAGTTGCAGCAGGAGCTTCTGACACAAACGCATTCCGCAACCGGGGCCGTTCCTCGCTTCCAGCAAGCCAAGGAATGGAGCAAAACAATCGAACGGCTTGAGAGCGGATATTCCGCAGTGGACGAGCGCATCCGCAGTCTTGAGCTGGAAAGCAGCTCGCCCGGCTCGATCCACCTATCCTCCCCCGCGCTGGCTCCACTCACTCCTGTAAACAGCAGGACATGGATGCTGGCTCTTCTGCTCGCGGCGGGAAGCTGCCTGGCCAGTATGGCGACGGCTATAGCTATCGATCTGCTCGATGCCCGTGTGTACACGGGAAGCGATGTCGAGAGCTTTCTTGGATTTGCACCCCTGGGAGTCTTGCTCGATCATGACGAGTTCGATTCTGAAGTTTCCGGCCAATACCTGTCACGGCTTGCCGGCGGTCTTAACCATGCGAGGAATACGACAGGAGCCAAGACATTTCTCTTCACCGGGTTGACTCCGGGCGGTGGGTCGACCACAGTTGTCGAGAAGGTCGCACGGCATTTGCGCAATCTCAATCTGCGGACGCTTACTATTGCGGCCACAAACGTAGATGGAAAAGTTTCCTATGTGACAGGTGGACCTGCATATCAAAGCAGTTCCACCCTAAAGAACTCTTTGTCTAGCCCGTCGAAGACTACTTTACCTGAAGACCAGAAACGGACTGGAGAGACACTTGCTCTAAATATCGCTTCGGAAAGTGGCGCCAGTTCGCTTCCGGTGCGCAGCGGCGTCTTCGTGGCCAATGTTCTCGGGGAGATCAGAAATGAATACGACATTGTTCTGATCGATAGTAGTCCGATCTTGATCTCGGCAGATGCTGAGCACATTTCACGAGTCGCCGATGGAACGGTACTCGTGCTCTCATCCGGGCAATCAACCAGAAAGCAACTCTTGCGCGCGGCCCGACTGCTTGAACGACTCGAAGTGGCAGGGGTTGGCGTGGTTCTGAATCGCATAGGGCGCCACTCGATGGATTCCGCACTCGCCGAAGATATTTCTGATTTCGAGCAGCAACTGCGGAAGCAACGTGGATTCGCACGTGAGCAGACCGCATCGAGTTCCATACATGAAGATGCTCCGTCCGAAAGCTCATTGATGGATTCATTCCGGGCTCGGACAGTGCACGATGACTCGAGAGTTGGAATAGCGACGGCACAAGCCTGAACGGAATCTGTTTCCAACTTCTTTAGATGCTTCGAAACTCTGCAACCCTTTTCGTTTTGCGCGGGAGATCGATGATGAAAGTAATAATGGCCGAGGACGAAGTGTACGCGATCTGGCGCGAGCTTCTAGGAGCGCCCGATTTAGGAATCGATGAGAACTTCTTCGATGCTGGAGGCACCTCTATTCTCGCCACCCGTCTTGCGGCGCGGCTCCGCTTACGCTTTTCCAAGCCGGTCACAGTGCAGCAGGTGTTTCTATTCCCCACGGTGCGAGCACTCACGGAAGAGATCTGCGGCTCGCATCCTCCCAAACCGAATTCGCCATCGGAGGATCGGGCCTTCCGTCAACGGCAGGCCTTCGATCGCCTGCGGATGAGTCAACACACGCAGACGAGAGTGTAACAATATGAACGATCGCGCATTGCAGAACTCATCAGAGTCTACCGGGATCGCTATCATCAGTATGGCTGGGCGTTTCCCTGGGGCCAACACTATTGAGCAGTTCTGGCATAACCTGCGCACGGGAGTGGATTCTGTCTCCCGCTTCTCGCCAGAGGAACTGGACGTGCGCCCTGAAACGAGGCGTACCGCAGGTTACGTGCCGTCGCGTTCTATCCTTCCGGACGTGGATATGTTCGACGCTGCATTCTTTGGCGTGTATCCGCGTGAAGCCGAGCAGATGGACCCGCAGCATCGTATTTTTCTTGAATGCTGCTGGGAGTCTCTCGAACGCGGCGGTTATGATCCAGCGCGCTACACAGGGATGATTGGGGTCTTCGCCGGATGCTCCATGAATACATACTTCATGCGCAACCTGGTGGCAGATCGCGCCTTTCTTGAGCGGTTTACAGAGGAGTACCAATCCGGTTCGTACACCGCGATGCTCGGGAACGACAAAGACTTCCTGCCCACTCGCGTTTCTTACAAGTTAAATCTTCGTGGGCCAAGCATGGCCGTTCAATCCGCCTGTTCGACTTCGCTGGTAGCCATATGCCAGGCTTGCCAAAGCCTGCTCACTTATGGGTGCGACATGGCCCTAGCCGGCGGTGTTTCGATTACATTTCCGCAGCGGCGTGGTTATCAGCCGGAAGAAGGTGGAATCGTCTCCACGGATGGCGTGGTACGACCGTTCGACCATCGTGCTAAAGGCACTGTATTTGGCAGCGGCTCGGGCGTAGTCCTATTGAAGCGTCTGGACGACGCATTGGCGGACCGCGATCAGGTGCTGGCCGTCATCCGTGGTTTTGCGATCAACAATGATGGAGCGTTGAAAGCCGGCTATACCGCCCCGAGTGCCGAAGGACAGGCCGAGGTGATCTCCGCAGCGCATGCGATGGCCGGTTTCGCACCTGCGTCGATCTCCTACGTGGAGGCGCATGGCACGGGGACTCCCATGGGCGATCCCATTGAGATCGCCGGCCTCGCCCGCGCCTTCGTGGAAGTTGAACCCGGGAGCGGATCGTGTTCTGTGGGTACAGCAAAGGCCAATGTGGGACATCTGGACGTGGCTGCTGGCGTGACTGGCTTGATCAAGACTGTTCTGCAAATGCAGTACCGTGAAATCCCGGGCCTCCTTCACTTCGAGCGAGCTAATCCGGAAATCGAGCTTTCGCGTACGCCTTTCCACTTCGCCAAGGAGAACAGCCCTTGGCAAAGCAAAGGCACTCCATTACGCGCAGGCGTGAGCGCGTTCGGTGTCGGTGGAACCAACGCTCATGTCGTTCTCGAGGAATCGCAGGCACCGCTTCCGAACGATTTCTCAATGCCATCCGGTCCCCAGTTGCTCGTTCTTTCTGCGAAAACAGAAACCGCTCTTAACAATATGCGCGAAAGACTTGCCGATCACCTCGAAGCGCATCCCGGCCTGTGCTTGCGCAATGTGGCATACACCCTGGCGGAGGGCCGCGCATCCCACGCACTGCGTTTTGCCGCAGTGGCGTCAACCGGCGCGGAGGCAGTCGGACACTTTCGCCGGGACCAGAGTGCTCGTCTGCGCCCTGCACTTTCCCGGCCCAAGGTCGCCTTTGTTTTTCCCGGTCAAGGCGCACAACGGCTCAACATGGCGCGCGCTCTTTGGCGAGATGAACCCGTCTTTCGCGACACTCTGCTCCAGTGCGAGGAGATCGCCCGTCCATTACTGGGCGAGAGCTTGGTAAACGCTATTTACCCTGATCAGGAGAGTTCGGAACGGTTTGCCCGCATTCACCAGACGTTCCTAGCCCAACCCGCCATTCTTGCTGTCGAATATGCGATTGCACAATGGTGGCGTTCCCTGGGCATTGAACCTGCGTTGCTGGTAGGCCACAGCATTGGCGAATATGCAGCAGCTACGGTTGCCAAGGCGCTTACGATTGAGCAGGCTTTGAACCTCGTGATTGCACGCGGAAGACTAATGCAATTGCTTGCTCCCGGCTCCATGCTGGCCGTTCGCGCCTCCGAGGACCAGCTTCGTCCGATACTTACGGACTCTTCGCTCTGCATAGCAGCCGTGAATGGCCCTACATCTATTGTTGTCGCTGGAAGCGATGCGGCGATTGTAAGTTTCTCGACAAAACTAGAAGAGGCTGGCATCGGGTCGCGCAAACTGGCCACCTCGCACGCATTCCACAGCAGCATGATGGATCCGGTGTTGGAGCCTTTCGGAGAACAACTGCGGCGCGTTTCATTTCAGGACCCTGAAGTACCCTGGATTTCCACAGTAACCGGTCACCCTCTGACAAAAGTAGACATCGCACAACCTCAGTATTGGCAACGTCAATTACGTGAGCCGGTCGTCTTTGCGAAGGCACTGCAACAAGCTGCAGAGCACCTCGGCGATCAAGCGGTCTTTCTCGAAATTGGACCGGCAGCCACCGTTCTGGGCGCGATGCGGCAGTCTCTCGGGAAGCATATTGGAATGGATCGCATCCTTTCTACGCTTCCAGCCTATCCAGATGCTGATGTTGGCGTTTCTGCCGACGACGCAGGTTCTATCCTGACGGCGGTCGGCGAGCTTTGGAAACTGGGAATTGCGCCGCAGTGGAAAAATCTATTCGAAGCTCCGGCTTCTTCGATTCCTCAGCGGGTCCTTCTACCCACGTATCCATTCGACCGCAAACGCTACTGGTCTCAAACGGCATCGCCGACCAGCGAAGCGCCTCAAGAACTCGGCGCCACTCACTATGTGCCAACATCCACTTCTGACTCCTTCCCCATGACAAAAGAAACCTCTTCCCTCCCCGATGCCGTTTTTGAATCCATGGTGACTGATCTTAAGGCTCTGGTTTCAGAACTCTCCGACCTTGAGCTCAGCAGCACTCAGGCCACTACATCGTTTGTTGAACTCGGTCTCGACTCCTTGTTTCTCACCCAGTTCACACAAGCACTTCGCAAAAAATATGGCATCAAGATCACCTTCCGGCAGATCATGGGAGAGTTCGGCACGTTCGCTGCTTTGGCTAGGCATATAAGCGCGGCCTCAACCCCGGCTTCAGCCCAGCCCGTCCCTGCTCTGCCTGCCGACCTGGAAATCGGCAAGTATGCTCAGCCTGCCGAACTTTCCATATCAAGCGAAACGCCGACCATACCTGCCTCATACATCGCGTTTACACCAGCACCCGCATCAGAGCATGTCTCGCTCTTTTCACAGCAACTGCAAGCAGTGGCAGATGTAATAAAACAACAGCTTCGTATTCTCGAACGCGGCGCAACAGTGGGGCTATCTCAAGAGGCAGCATCGCCGAAAAGCGATACTCCCGTTAAGGCGTCTGAGGCCGGCGGTTCAGCCCCAGGCCCCCTCGTCAATCCGAGAAATGCCTCTACGCCTGGCATAGCGGAGGCTCCCGATGCAAAGCTGGAAGAAAAAGAGTTCGGCACGCTGGTTCCACTTAGATCTCCCGATCTGCGCCCGAACGACTTTTTCAGTTCCAAACAGGAACAGCACATAGCTGCTCTGACTGAAACATACAATCGTCGCACCGCCCAGTCAAAAGCACATGTCCAGCGCTTCCGCAGCGTACTTGCCGACCCGCGCGTCCCTTCAGGCTTCCACCCGAGCTTTAAGGAACTTACGTATCCCATCGTGATCGAACGCTCAGCAGGTGCATATTTATGGGATACAGACGGCAATCGGTATATCGATATTCTTAACGGTTATGGATCCATCTTCTTTGGGCATTCGCCACAGTTTGTCACGGATGCCGTACGCCGCCAACTCGACCGCGGTTTTCCAATAGGACCACAGACAGAATTGGCCGGCGAATGTGCTCAACTGCTGTCCGAACTCACCGGGATGGAGCGCGTTTCGTTCTGCAACACTGGTTCTGAAGCTGTAATGGCTGCAATGCGGTTGGCACGTACAGTAACAGGCCGATCTCTGGTGGTGCTCTTTTCTGGTTCGTATCACGGAATGGTCGATGAGGTACTCGTCAAATCAACGCGTTCAGAGCGCTCTATGCCGGCGGCTCCGGGGATTCCGTCGGAAAGCGTGGCCAATGTGCTTGTTCTTGAGTACGGCTCCGCCGCAGCGCTGGATGTCATCCGCCGGCGCAAGGACGAGATTGCGGCAGTCCTGGTCGAACCCATCCAGAGCCGGCACCCTGCTCTCCGTCCCATCGAGTTCCTACGCGAACTCCGGCGCATTACGGAAGAGGCCGGAAGCGCACTGATCTTCGATGAAGTGGTGACGGGTTTTCGTACACATCCAGGGGGCGCGCAAGCCATTTTCGGGATACGCGCCGACCTGGTCACCTATGGCAAGGTTGTTGGGGGCGGTATGCCCGTGGGAGTCATTGCAGGAAGCCGTGTCTACATGGATGCACTCGACGGAGGGAATTGGCGATTCGGTGATAATTCCTCTCCGGAAGTAGGCGTCACCTTTTTTGCCGGTACGTTTGTGAGGCATCCGCTCACGATGGCTGCAGTGAAGTCGGTTCTTAAACACATACAGGCCACAGGTCCAGCGCTGCAGGAGAACGCCGCACGCAAGACCAGCCTTCTTGCGCAAGACTTGTGTGCGATGTTTACAGAATTTGCATTTCCAAGCACGCTGGAACATTTCTCTTCCTGGTTCTTCTTCCCTGCTCCCACTGAAATGCGCCTTGCAAGGCTTCTCTATCACCATCTACGTGAGCGGGGAGTCCACCTCCAAGAGGGATTTCCCTGTTTTCTGTCCACCGCGCATACAGATGAGGACCTGCAATTCGTGCGTTCCACCTTCCGCGCGGCCCTCACCGCTATGCGAGACGGCCACGCATTGCCAAACTCGGAGGTCCCGTCAGGTTTATTTCAGCCGGATTCTGCAGTTTTCACTGCCGGACAGGTTGATTCACCCTCCTCACTATCAAATCAGGGTACAAAAGCTTGTAACACCCATTTTTCGCCAGATACCAATCCTACCTCCGGCGCTGCACCCATTACCGAAGCGCAACGAGAAATACTGCTAGCATCCCAATTCGACGATACTGCGAGTTGTGCGTTCAACGAATCAGTAACGCTCACGCTGCAGGGCTCCTTGGATCGTGCAGCATTCACCTCAGCAGTGGCGTCGATGGTTAGACGGCATGAGGCTCTTCGTCTCAGTGTTGTGCCAGAGTGTGAATCGATTCTGGTCGATTCAACGACAACGCTCGATATCAGCGAGGAAGATTGGAGCTTCCTGGACGACCATGCGCAACTGGTAAGGAAGACCGAACTCCTGGAACGCGAAGCAAGTACGCCGTTCGATTTAAAACGCGCGCCTCTCCTGCGAGCTACCCTGGTTTCGCTTCGATCCGACAGGCACCTGTTCATACTGACCGGCCACCACATCGTTCTGGATGGTTGGTCCATGAACGTCTTCTTTGAGGAGTTGAGCACTCTGTATTCTGCCAGGCTGTCCGGAAACGAGCCTGTGCTTCAGCCGGCGCACTCTTTCCTGAAGCACGCAGTTTCCGAAAAAGAGTACATAGCCACTGAGGAGCATTCTGCTACTGAAGCATTCTGGGTAAAACATCTCGATCAGGCGCCCTGCTTGATTGAGTTGCCGACGGACCATCCGCGTCCAATCATCCGCTCACATCAGGGAAGCACATATCGTCACGGGTTCTCGCCGGCATTTACGAAACTCGTCCGGAACCTCGCGCAGGAAGGCGCGAACACCGTCTTCACCACACTCCTGAGCGCATTTGCGGCACTGCTTTCCCGGCTCACGCAACAAGAAGAGTTCGCAATCAGCGTGCCCGTCGCGGGTCAACGTGAGCTCATCGATGGCAGCTTGATGGGACACGCTGTTTGCTTTCTGCCGATTCGCGTTTACCCACGCGTGATGTTGCCCTTTGACCAGTTTGCCCGAGAGGTGAAAGACACAATTTTCGATGCTCTTGATCATTCGAGTTACACGGTCGGTTCGCTGGTCCAAAAGCTACCGATCGCGTGCGACCCGGCTCGTGGCAAATTCGCGGAAGTTCAGTTCAACTTCGAGCAGGTAGGAGCCAATCTTCATTTCAGCCATCTTGACGCTCACCTCGAAGCGAATCCGAAGGCCGCCGTGAATGCTGATTTGTTCTTCAACTTCGTGGACTGCGGTGACTCGCTCATCCTGGATTGCGATTACAGCACGGCACTTTTTGACGAGAGTACGGTTGCTCGATGGATCGCCTCTTTTGAGACCTTGGTGCGCCACGCCGCAACTGTACCCTCCTCCACTATCGGCGACTTAGACTTGCTGAGCGAAGAAGAGCAGAAGCGCATTCTGATCGACTGGAATGCGACTGCACTCGACTACCCTCATGAATCCACAGTTTCACAAATTTTCGAAGCACAGGCGAAGGCCAGCCCAGAGGCTGTCGCGCTCTGCTTCGAAGACGAGGTCGTGACGTACGCTGAATTAAACGAGCAGGCCAATAAGATTGCACTCTGGATTCGCGAGCAGCTAGAGTCGAAGGCTTCTCCCCGCATTGCGATCAGCCTTGAGCGCTCCCCGGAGCTCATTTCAGTGATCCTGGGCATTCTAAAGGCAGGCGGTATCTACATTCCGCTGGATTCGTCCTACCCAGCGGCTCGACTGGTTCTGCTTCTAGAGGATGCAAAACCGGATCTCCTCATCACGCAACAAACGCTGCTGGAACGCTTCGTCGAGTTACCGGTCCGGATCGTTTGCTGGGAGGATATGCGTCTTCCGGCTAGCAAAGGTGATGACATTCTCCTGTCGCCCCATGACGGCGGAAACGAACCCGCATACCTGATGTATACCTCTGGCTCGACCGGCAAACCGAAAGGGGTTCTGGTTCCACACCGTGCCATTCTGCGTCTGGTCAAACATACAGATTATGCCGATTTCGGTCCTGATCAGACTTTCCTCCAACTCGCGCCGGTTTCGTTCGATGCTGCTACTTTTGAGATCTGGGGAGCCTTGCTCAACGGAGGTCGCCTGGTACTTATGCCCGGAACAAAGCCGGCACCGGAAGAGATCGGGGCGGTTATCAAGCGTTATGGCGTGACCACCGTCTGGTTCACAGCCGCTCTCTTTCATCTGCTCATTATGGATCACATCGAGATTTTCTCTCCCTTGAAGCAGGTTCTGGCGGGTGGTGATGTGCTCTCCGTCGCCTTGGTTCGCAAGCTGATGGCAGCGGCGCCGCATCTCCGGCTGACTAACGGGTACGGTCCGACAGAGAACACTACATTCACTTGCTGGCACACGATCGGAACAGAGGATCTGCAGAGAGCCAGCATACCGATCGGCCGCCCTATCGCGAATACCCGGGTGTATATCCTGGACCAGCAAGGCCGGCCTGTGCCTGTCGGCGTACCGGGCCAGCTGCACGCAGGTGGCGATGGGCTAGCTCTGCAGTACTTGAACGCTCCTGAACTCACCCTTGCAAAGTTTGTCACCTTGGATTTGGGGCTGGCAGGCCAACAGCGGCTTTACAAAACTGGCGACGTGGCGCGGTATCGCGGCGATGGAGTCATCGAATTCCTGGGGCGCTCCGATTCTCAAATCAAAGTTCGTGGGTTTCGCGTGGAGCTGGGGGAAATCGAGCATGCGGCAGAGCAGTGCCCCGGAATACGTGCGGCGGTTGCAACCGCTCGCCCGGATTGGGTGACGACTGAGGATGTTCCCGGAGACAAGCGGATCGCTTTATACGCGATCGCCGAACCTGGCCTGGACCCAGGACAACTCAAGCTTAGTTTGCGTCAACACTTGCGCGACCATCTTCCAGAGCACATGCAGCCCCAAGCCACTTTGTTCCTGATGCAGTTCCCTCGCACAGTGAACGGAAAGATCGATCACCGCGCTCTTCCCGCACCCGAGCCGGAGCGCGCTCTCTTTGCCCGAGAAACGGAAGGTGCACGTACGCCGCTTGAGAGCAAGCTGGCGACTATCTGGTCGCAGGTGCTCCAGATTTCCGATATCGGCATCCACGACAGCATCTTCGACCTGGGCGGCGATTCACTGTCAATCTTCCGCATCACCACAAAGGCGAACCAGGCTGGCATAGGTATTACTGCAAAGCACATCTTTCAGTACCGGACAATTGCGGCCCTATCACCGGAGATCGAAAAAGGCGCCATATCGCCGAATACCTCAAGCACTGCGCAAACGGTTCGAGCAATACCGCGCGACCAATTCCGGAAAATCCAGACGCTTTAAGCCCCCACCATGACGGAGCAGATACATTGGAACTGACACTCGATACAACGAGCACCGGCCCAACGCCCTTCCGCAACCAGGAGGAGGAAACCTTTGTCTTTCCAGCAAGCCTGGAACAGCATAGGTACTGGACTTTGGCGCAACTCGATCCTGTTTCCACGGCCTCCAACATGGCGATCTCGTTCGAAATCACGGGGCCTCTGGAAGTGGCCATTGTGGAGCGAACGATCGCAGAGCTCACGATGCGGCACGAAGCGTTACGCACGATATTCAGGGTGGTTGAAGGGCAACTATCGCAAATCATACTGACCAGACCGCTTTATAGTTTTGCTACCACCGATCTGCTATCGATTTCCACCGAAGAGCAGCCCGCAAGCCTCCAGGCAACGTTGCGCGAGCATAGTCAGGCGGCCATAGACCTGAGAACCGGCCCGGTGCTGGCGGCACGCTTGATTCATCTCGCTCCGCAGCATTATGTTCTTGCATTTACCTTGCACCATATTGTGTGTGACGGATGGTCAAACGGCATCCTCGTCCGCGATTTTACAGTCATTTATGAAGCACTGCGAAATGGCCATGAGCCCGTTCTTCCGGAACTCCCTTTTCAATTCGCCGATTTCTCCGCATGGCAGACGGACTATCTCGTGAGCGACAAAGTTCCGGCGGCGCTAAACTTTTGGATCGACCATATTGCTCAGGAAATACCCGCGCTTGAAATGCCGGCGGACCAGCCGCGCAGTGCGGGGCGGAGTTTCCCCGGAAATATTGAATCAGACCTGATGAGTGCCGAGCTTAACCAGCGGCTCATCGAATACTGCCGCCAGAGTGGCTCCACTAAACACATCGTGCTTCTCGCAGCCTTTCAAGCACTATGCTCCCGGTATAGCGGCCAGAAGGCTTTTCTGCTTGGGTCTACCATCGCATGCCGGACGCAACCTGGCATGGAAGATGTTGTGGGACGGTTTGCCAACCCACAGATCATCGCAGCAGACCTCGGTGGAGATCCGACTTTCGGCGAGTTGGAAAAACGCGTGCGTGATTGGGAGACCAGCGCCTATACGCACCAGGAGCTTCCTTTTTCGCGCATCGTTGAGGCTTTTCAGGTGGATCGCGCTGGATCCGCCTCGCAGTTCCTGCAGGTATGGTTCGTTTATCAGAAAGCCTTTATGCAGCCGCAGCAGGGCAGCGAAATCAAGGTGACTCCGCGGCGTTCCGTAAGCGGCGGCGTGGATTTCGACATGCTGGTGAGCGTGGTCGAGAGAGCGGAGGGTCCCAGGATCCAGATCGAATACAACGCAAAGCTATTCAGCCCGGCCCGCATTCGCCTCCTCATTAACGGGTATCAACAACTCCTTGAGAACGGACTGCATGCGCCAGATACGCATATAGCGGACCTAAGACTCGCTCATCCTTCGATCGATGTCGGAGTAAACCATGTAACCGGAGAGCAGCGTTCCTCAAAAAAAACACCTGATATCTTGTTTGCAAATTGGGAGCAATGCCAGCAAGAGAAGCCGGATGAAGCCGCGATTGTCCTGGCCGGGACTGGAGACGCTCTGAGCTGGAGAGAGCTATGCCAGCGCAGCGACGCTCTCGCCGGTCAGATAACGTCCAGGATCAGAGATAACGCGAGCGTCTGCGTCATCCAATGTGCGCCTTGTACCGAAAGCATTGTTGCAGCAGTAGCAGCATGGAAGGTTGGAGCGCGCATATTGACCGTACCTGCTCGTCTTGACGCCAACCAGCTCCGAGATGTTGCCCACGCGACAAGCGCACAGGTCGTACTGGCCCCGCGCTCATCTCTGGCTAATGGAGAGGGCGGCATTGCGTTCGAGGCTTTTCAGCCCGAGGCCGCCAAAGCTACCGGATCGACTGGTCGCGCACCCACAGAATGGCTCTCAGTCGCGACAGGGCAGGACGGGGATCTAGTCTATCCCGTACAAGCACTCGAGCCCACGATGGAAAAGGTCTCCCTGCTTTGCTCAACACTCGGGATCACAAGCCGTGATTCCATTTTGTACGTCTCGCCAAAAAGCTCTGGTGAGTGTTGGCTTGACTTGATGTTAGCGCTCACTGTGGGAGCAAGGGTGATCTTATGGGATGGGAAGGACAAATCAACGCTGCAAAGCATACTCGACCGGCATCAGGTCACAGCTGTGTGCGCCTCGCCCTCCGCCTGGCGCTCTTTCCTCCATGCGGGTTGGCGCGGCGATAAACGCGTGCTCGCCCTGGTTCGAGGCGAATTGACTTGTATACTTCCGAAGTTGCCCGGCCTCGTTCGAAGTGCATGGCGGGTTGTGTCTGGTGAACCTGCTGGCGATCCGATTGGTCTTGCCCAGCTAGGTGCAGACCCGGTTGAGTCTTTCCAAATACTCACCAGAGATGTCCTTGGAATACTCGACGACAATGGGCACGCATGCCCGGAAGGGGCCGTTGGCGAACTCGCAACCAGCGATGGTCGAAGGATTGGACTCCTCGCCCAGAAGAGAGAAATTAGCGGGGTACGCCTGCTCGGACCCACGCACAAAACGATACAGATGCATGGACACCGCACCTCGCTGGGCGAACTGGAAGAAGCACTGCTGCGTGACAGTTCGGTTCTGGAAGCTGAGGCGACAGTCCACCTTGAGGATTCCGGCAAACCCGTATTGTGTGCGTACGTTGTTGCTATGGAGAAAATGTCTGTCGACGTGACGTCCTTGCGGAAGGCCCTGGCCGTTTCGCTTCCCGCCCACCTGGTACCTCAAAAAATCTTGTCTGTCAGTCATCTCCCACGCCATCTTGACGGCACACTTGCCGTCTCGGAAGTGCCCATGGTCCGCGCACTTGCATTGGAACCGCAGGATGAGGACAAGACCTCCGCATCGCATGACCCCATCCAAACTGCTCTGCGGGAATTGTGGGCGGACGTTTTGGGCCTGAGAGCCATCGACATAGGCGCCAGCTTCTTCGATCTGGGCGGGAATTCCCTCTTGCTGGTGAGACTATTTGCTCGCATCAATAAAGTGTTTTCTACGTCATTGCCCATCACTACTATTTTTGACGCGGAGACGGTGGCCGCATTGGCGGCCGTCCTGAGAAAGGAAACAACGATCCGCCCGATCGTTGTTGTCCAGAGCGACGGGCACAAACAGCCCATCTTCCTGGTGCACTCGTACCTGCTCTATCAGGGTCTATCCAGAGCACTTGGCCCTGGACAGCCCTTCTACGGGCTGCGGGAAACGGAACAGGATGGAGAACTCAGCCTACAGCAGCGGGCTATTCGCTATGTTCGTGAGATACGGAGCGTGCAGCCGCGCGGCCCTTATGCCATCGCAGGCTGGTGCGCGGCAGGCCCTCTGGCTGTTGAGGTTTCCCGTGAACTGATCGAGAACGGGGAAGAACTGTCGGCTGTTATTCTGTTCGACTCATGGCTGCCCGGATATCAGGCGACGATTGAGCGGAAACGGCAAGGATCTTCTCCGCTCGATTTTACGGCTTTGCACAAAAAAATCCAGTATCACCGTGGAAAGCTCGCTGGTCTTACCGCCGATAGCAAGCTGCGGTATGCGAAATCCGCAATCCGACGTTCGTTCCGAGAACGGCGCGATGCCTTGCTTCTCCGGCACTGGAGCCAGCTCAATCGCCTCTCCAGGCGTTTGCAATTCCCACTTCCTCAATTCATGCATAACACAAGCCTGCAGACATTTTCCGCGCTTCGCGACTACAAATCCAAGAGTCTGCCATTGGCCATAACATTGATTCGTGCTTCTGACACACGAGAGGTGAATGGAGCGGACGTGTCCTGCGGCTGGAACGCGATTGCCGAGCATGGCGTACAGGTACTGTGGGCTCCCGGAGATCACGAGTCCATGTTCATTGGGAAGAACCTTGAGCGCACCGCGGACCTCGTCCGACAGTCGCTGGGCGGGCACTCGTTCATGTCGTCCACAGAAAGCAATCGGCTGGAACTAGCGCTACCCGAATACGAGCCGCAAACAGCTGCTTTATGAACGGAAACGAAGTTCCCACACGCCAGATGTCCTCCTGGACCGTGCCAGAAAGATTCCCGCCATTAGAAATGGGCGAGATCCATATATGGCGGCTTGTTCCGGAGGACATTTCCAACGGGAGTTGCGAGCTCGATTCACTGCTCTCGCCAGAAGAAATGGGGCGAGCATCCCGGTTTCGATTTCGTGAGCACCGGGAACAATACGCCCGGGCTCGAGGGGCGCTGAGATGGCTACTCGGCCGATATCTGCGGAGAGCTGCACAGGAGATCGAATTCACGATCGGTCCCTTCGGCAAACCCGCTTTGGCCGGTGGCGAGCTTTCATTCAATGTGTCGCATAGCAAAGGTTTGACACTGATTGGCTTTGCGCCTGACATGCTGCTGGGGGTGGACGTCGAGCAGGTTCGAGCTGATAGCGATTTGCTCGAAATCGCGAACTCGCATTTTTGCGCCAGCGAGTACCAGAAACTCCTTTCTGCGCCGCCAATGGATGGAATACCC
Source organism: uncultured Acidobacteriaceae bacterium (assembly GCA_963767705.1). GTDB lineage: Bacteria > Acidobacteriota > Terriglobia > Terriglobales > Acidobacteriaceae > CAWCJL01. Next base: position 1,157,844 of record CAVYEO010000001.1, read on the forward strand.
GCCTTTTTTCGCTGCTGGACTCGAAAAGAAGCATTCCTGAAAGCAGAAGGGACCGGTTTATCACGTGCGCTCGATGCATTCGAGGTGACCCTGCTGGATGGAGAGCCGGCCTCTCTCATTGGATGTGCGTGGGATCATGATGCCACCGCGCACTGGTCACTGCAGAACTTGGAGCCGCTGCCGGGCTACCTTGGCGCTATTGCCTTTAAAAATCAGCCGGGTCGGCCTCTTCCGCAGCTGCGCTACATGCAATGGAACCAGGACATTCAACTCTGAAAGACGCCGGGACCTCGTCCACAGCGGTTTCTCTGTTGCAAATCGCTCAACGTCCGTGCCGCGGCCTCGTCTCAGAAGAAAGCCGACAAGCTCTATTGGCTTCGGCTTACAGGAGACCCGTACGCGCGAGCGCTGCTGACCATACTCGCTCTTCTGCTCTGTACAGTAGCAGCAATGATGCCGTCCAATGAATATGCCTCCGTTTATAAGCCTGAGTGCGCTTCAGCCTCTTCATACGCGCTTCAGCCTCTTCATATCAGTTAAACGCCAAATTCGGATGAGTTCTCAGAGCACATCATTGACCAGTGGACCAGGTCAGCACCGTCATGGAATACGATGGGAGAAACAGGCTTGATTTCGGATTGAAGCTTCCGTTCAAAGCGGTTTTGATCGATACGACCGCGTGCTGCTCGTTCGTATCGGTGATACTCCCCGATGTTAACTGCTGCATTTCGACATGACCTGAAGGAGCGTTAATTCCCGAAAAATTGACCGGCAGGGCTTGGGAGCGGTGCAGGTTGAAAATAACGAGACTGTGTTTCGTGCCCTGCGCAAACGCAAAGGATTGCAGGAAGTGAGCGTGCTGCAAGGCGATACCGTCATTTGCGCTTTTCGCCTGATTCCAGGTTGGGTTACCCCCCGTTTGCTCTGTCTTCAGCAGGCTCCCGAAAAGCGCTGTGTTGGCTAGCTTTTCAGCAAGAAACTGCGGACGAGATGCATTGCTCTGGCCGCCCATATCCACCACGGCGCCCCAAAGCTTCATGTTTTCTTTTGCGCTTCCGTTCGCAGTATTAGTGAACCCGTTCTCGTATTCAGGCAAGGCGAACAAATTCTGTATAACCACGCCGTCGTCGCGCAGCATGGTGAACATGTGGTCGGCAACCGCTATGCCGGCACCTACGGAGGGGATCACCGCATCGAGCATGCTTTGGGGAGCGGTGCCCTGCGCCGTGCCGAGGTTCACTTCGTAGACCGCCAGCTTGACGGGTTTGGGGGCGGAAGCGGCCGTCTTCGCCTGCTGCATCATGATTCCGCCCGCCGTACTGTCTACGAACTCAGGTTGTGCAAACATCGGCCCGAAAATGGACTCCTTGGAGGAGAAGTCCGACAGATTGCTGAACAAGTATGGGGCGACATCGATGGTGTCCACATCATTCGCGGACGCAAGTTCCTGCTGATTCCACCAGGGCACTGCCGCCCAGCCGTCCATAATCAGATCGAATTTCCCGGCCGCATACGCCGGCGAGGCTTTCGCTGCCGCGAACAGAACGCTCGTCCGCTTGGCGTAAGCAACGGGGTCGTTCATCTTTGCGCCCGGAAACGAGATCACATTCCAGGTCTCATTACCAAATTCCAGATGAATAACGGGAAACACTGTTGTCCATGGGGCAGGCTGGCCGAGCGCCGTGCGAACCGCGCCATAATGCGTCGAGCTATCGCCTCCTAAGTATTCAATCAAATCCTGCATCTCTGCAGGGGAGGACACTGCTGGCACCGTCAGCCAGGGCTCTGCGCCCACTGCCTGACAAAGCACGATGAACTCATGGAAGCCGATAGGGATGTCGTCCTGCTCAGCAATGCGCTCGCTGTTGCCGGCGCGCATGCGTCCGAACGGCACGGCCAGCATATTTGCGATGGAACTGCCGAAATCCGTTCCGTTATCCATATAGCGCAGCACACCCGGACGAAGTTCGCGCAGGCGCTCGACCACCGCGTTGCGGAAAGCTGTCGGGTTATCGGGGGCTGGCGCTTCGGTCAGTGCCACATCGTCCAGAAGGGCGGAAGCGCCCGAGACCGAGAAAGATACGCTCACCGGACCGATCGCGTTGCCGTTCTCAGATACGTTGAACGAGTAAGAATAATCCTGCCAATTACTGGACAGGCTAGCGCTTTGATGCAAATAGCCCTTATTCCCGGGCCCGGCAGCAAGACGGACCATTCCTACATCGAGCCGATTTGCTCCGCCCAGACCTTTTGCGCGAAAGCTCAGCGTGTAACGGCCTTTCATCTGCACAAAGGAGCGACCGTTCAAGGTATCGAAGTAAGAGGTAACACTGGCGGATTGGCCGTTGCCTGACGCCGACATCCGCAAGGCCTGCTTTCCAGGGGATTTGGGTGAGAGGTCGGCGAACTCTGTGGTGAGCGCGCCTCCTCCGCTGGTGTTCGGCCACCAACCTGCTTGTGCATTGCCGGGCTTATTCATGCGTACGATGTAGTAGTCTCCGGCGGCGGGCGGCTGGCCAAGACTGCCGAAGTCGACAGTGATGCCGGTATTAGAGCTCGTGCTCGCGGCTCCCATGCCGGCTACGACGCCCTTCTGCCCATTTGCCTGTCCGTAGATGAACTCGAACTGTGCGCCTTTGAGAAAGTCGGCTGGCCACTGGTTCCACTGGTTATCACCCGTGCAAGTATGTGCGCTAGCCGAGTGGCATACCAATATCGATTGCCAGCTCTCGCCTTCAAAGCCGGGATTTCGAAAGGTCAGATTCCGGAGCATCTGGCCAGAGTCATAAAAAGACTGGCCACTGATGTTGATACCAAATCGCTTTACTGCTGGCCGCTGGATTGTAGTGCCGATGGTAATGGTGGTTGGCTGGGAGGTTTGCGAGGCCGCTTCGGATTGTGTGGAAGCCCATGTGCTATCGCCCGTTAACCCGACCATGAAAGGCAGGCTGAGCAATAAAATGTAAGTTGTCGAGGCGCCCAGATAATGCTTATGGCTGCGCAGCCAGCTGCTTATTTGAAGTCTCACTGTATCTCCCGAAAAGGTGCTCACCCCACAGATACAGGCCGATTGGCAATTACTTGCAGACGGCCCGTCTGCACGAGAGCACAAGAGCAGAGTGAGTAAAAAATGCTGAAATGCACGGAAGATGTATCTCTTCTTTACACATATCTGGGCCACAACGACTGACTCTTCTGCGATCCAGTTATGCGAGTGGACTCAGACTACTGACACAAGCTCCGGCTGTCTAGCAGAGAATAAAAGAAATTACAGGAAAACAAACTGATCCGAAGGTGCTATTCCCCATTTGACGAAAATGCGTGAAGCTGTCCGTAGCCCCGATTGGAATTGCCAACCAGTGCACTCTCATCCAGAAGAAAGCTCGTCCTGTCACGGCATGCGCATGGCTTATCTTATGAGCCGCTATCCCGCGATTTCGCACACGTTTTTTCTTCAGGAAATCCTCGGCCTGCGCAAACTGGGCTTCATCATCGAAACGGCTTCGATCAATCCACCGGACCGCGCGCGAAAAACGATGCTCGGCAGTGAATTGGAGGCAGCGGATTCCACCTTCTATATCAAGGCGCACTCCGGCGTGCAATCAGTCTGGATCGTGCTCAGGACGCTGCTGCTCCGGCCCGGCGCATTCTTTCGTGGTCTGCTCTTCACCTTGCAACTCGATCCCGCGCATCTGTCGCGTTCACTTTTTGCCCTGTTCTATTTTGTTGAGGCGCTGATTCTGGGCAGCTGGATGCGGCAGCGCCGGTTGGAGCGCATGCACATACATTTTTCTGGCGCTGTCGCCACAGTGGGCATGATCGCTGCCGCGGCCTTTCGCATCCCCTACTCGCTTACTGTGCACGGACCCGACGAGTTTTTTGACCAGGAGCTGTGCTTTTTGCAGATGAAAGTTGAGCGCGCCGATCTCGTGATATGCATCAGCGATTATTGCCGCAGTCAACTCATGCGCATTGCCCCGCCCGAGCACTGGCACAAGCTGCACGTCGCTCGCCTGGGTATCGAGCCTGCCATGTTTTTCCTGGCTCCCGGTACACAGCCCGCCGGTCCTATCGAACTGCTGACCGTTGGCCGGCTGGTTCCCGCCAAGGGACAGCTGCTGCTTCTGCAGGCGGTGGACCGGCTACGGGAACGAGGGTGCTTCCTTAATGTGCGCCTGGCCGGCGATGGCCCGGATCGCAGATCTCTGGAGGAGTTCGTACGCGTTCGAGAACTCGGGGAGCAGGTGACTTTCTGCGGTGCGCTGAACCACCAGCAGATACGGGACGCCTTGGAGAGAACTAGCATCTTTGTCCTGCCCAGCTTTGCCGAAGGCATTCCGGTCGCGCTCATGGAAGCCATGGCCATGCGCATTCCGTGCATCAGCACGTATGTGGCGGGGATTCCTGAGTTAATCCGCGACGAACAGGACGGCCTGCTTGTTCCTGCAGGTTCCGTTGACGCCCTGGCTTCCGCAATCGAGCGGCTTGCCGGTGACCCACTCCTGCGCGAGCGCTTGGCGGGCGCTGGACAGCGTCGTGTGCTGGACGACTATAACTTGCCAAAAAACCTGCATCGGCTGGCCTCCGTATTCTCCCGGAGCGCCGTCATGCCAAGGGATGCACAATATGCATGAGTCTGCCGTCCAGGCGTGCTGCTTCGACGTTTCAGTGGTGGTGGTCTCGTTCAATACGCGAGAAGTTCTGCGAGAGTGTCTGGATGCGCTCCAGAAGGAAGCGGCGAGCTTTTCTAACCAGATTTCCACACAGATCATCGTGGTGGACAATGGCTCGAAAGACGGCTCGATCGAGATGCTGCGCAGCAGTTATCCCAACGTACTATTGCTCTTGAGCCCGCAAAACCTTGGCTTTGCCGGCGCCAACAACCTTGCCTTTGAACACGCCGAGGGCCGCTACATCGTCCTGCTGAACTCCGACGCCTTTCTGACTCCCGGTGCACTTGCCAAGTCGATCGCCTACATGGATGGCGACCCGCGCATCGGATTGGGAGGCGCGCGACTGGTCGGGCGAGACGGCTCCTCCCAGCCCTCCGCGCGCATGTTCCCTTCCCTCCAGAGCGATCTTTTCGTGCACACCGGGCTTGCCAGCCGATATCCGGATTCTCCTCTCTTCGGCGGCTTCGACCGGACCTGGGCGGACCCCACGGAAGCGGCAGCCGTCGACTGGGTACCGGGCGCGTATTCCATTCTCCGCAGGGAAGCGCTTAGCGCCGCCGGTTCCTTCGATCCTCGCTTCTTCCTCTATTACGAAGAGGTGGACTTGTGCCGGCGCATCCGAGAGGCTGGTTACTCCATCTGGTATTGGCCGGATGTCACTGTCATTCACATCGGCGGCGAATCATCGCGCCAACTTCGCACTTTGGAGATGTCAAAGACCGGCGCGCAGCTCACGCTTTGGCGTATGCGCAGCACCCTGCTCTACTACCGCAAGCATCACGGCTGGGGCGCCTGGGGCGCGAAGTGGCTTGAAGTCGTCTGGTACCGGGTACGCGCATTCCGGCGTTCGTCCAGCCGGTCACAGCAGCGCCAGGCGGAAGCGGCGTACTATCGCACACAGGCCGCGTTGATGCAACAAGCATGGATGGAAACACGCGGCGGCCGACTGTCGCCGTCCCAGCCATGGTGATGCGAGCGGACAGTCTCGACGGGTGCATCCCGGAAGTGGACCCGCATTCCGATCCCATCGGCAACGGAGGCTGGAAAGCTGTTCTCAGTCGCCCGCTCACGGCTTTGTATCGCCACACGGAAGAGGCCCGCCGCCGCTGGCGCAATCTCCACGCGCATGCACGGTTGGCCGCGGCGACAGGCCGCGAGCTCGATTCCACTAACGTGGTCCTGGGATCGGCGCAAGTGCATGGCACGGCCAACATCCAGTTTGGCCGCGACCTGATGCTGTATCCCGGCTTGTACTTTGAAACTCAAGGATCAGGTGCGATCGCCATTGGAGATGGCTGCGTCCTGTCTACTGGCGTACACATTGTTTCGATGTGTGAGGTGCGAATCGGACGCGGCACCATGATCGGCGAGTATGCGAGCATCCGTGATGCGAACCACACGCGCGCGCCCGGCATCCCCATGCGAAATGCTGGCCATGTTGCACGTCCCATCATCATAGGCGAAGAGGTCTGGATCGGCCGGGGCGCTGCCGTTCTTGCCGGCGTTACTATCGGGGACGGTGCTACCATCGGTGCGAATGCAGTCGTGACTCGCGATGTCGCTCCTGGCATGGTGGTGGTAGGCGTTCCCGCACGCCCGATTTCCCGATAACGTTTCCTGCCGATGTAAGCAGAAGCACTAACTGCACTAGCAGGTGTTGCAGCAGGAAAACTGCTCTAGCTGCGCGCTCGCTGATTCCGCCAATAACGCATTTGTCCAAGCAGAATCGGGATCTCCTGGAAATGCGCATGCAGGCCAAACAGCAGCAGCGTTAACCATGAATCCGAGCGCGGCCGAGCCTTCCAGGCAGTGCGCAGCACCGCTATCAGACTAAGCGCGGCCGCAGCGCCGAGCGGCAGAGCAGATCGCGTGAGCAGTCCGACCCCGAGCGCCACGGCAGGCAAGCTCATCCAGAAGATACCGCGCACGAGGTTGCGACGCGATACATCGGACCACATGGGGTCTTCCGTGTGCGCGTACATGCCGGCAACCTGCGCGTAAGCCCGTCCGCTGCGTACCAGGCGTTGCCAGTATTCTTTCCATTGCACCATGGCCAGATCGTGGAGAGCCATGGGGCTATCCGTATGCAGTATCTTCCAGCCGTGGCCCCGCAGCCGGCGGCTTACTTCCGGCTCCTCGCCCGCGCCCAGAGTTTCGTTGTAGCCGCCCACCGCTTCCAGACCTGCGCGGCGGACCAGCGCGATACCGCCGAAGAACTCGACCAGGCCTGCGGGAAAGACCCAATCCAGATCGAACACCCGGTTAAAAATGGAGGCGGTCGGCTTCTGCTCACGCAGTGTGCCCCATACGCAAACCAGGGCTGGATCGCAGAAGTGGGAAACGCTGTGCTCAACGAATGACGGATCGAGAATGACATCGCCATCGAGGAACAGCACCAGCTCCGCATCGGTCGCCCGCCATCCGGCATTGCGGCCACGCGCCGCCGTCCGGGGCGCACCGCGCAAGCGGATCGTCCGCACGCCCAGGGCCTCCGCGATCTCTGCCGAGCTATCGCTCGATTCGGAATCGACATAGATCACTTCTGTTCTTTCCGCGGGATAATGCATGGCGCGCACACTCTCGATGCAGGCACGGAGATGCGCTGCTTCATTGCGCCCGATGATAACCACAGCTATGCGCGGCTGATCCGGCCCAGGGTTTGAAACGGAAAAAAGCGATGTCTGGTTCACAAGTGGAAAAAGTGTAGCGCAGTGTGGCCTCCCTTCCATTACCAACTTGAACTTCACCCCTGCCTTCCGTAACTACTGGTGTGCCAATCTTCTTCTGTTCGCACCCGTCCCTGCCTACAATCCGATCTGAGTGGAGGAACGCATGGCAACTGCAACACTTCCCGGCCACGCCGGATCGATCTTTGAGGCGGCGCACCCCGGCTTTCGCGAAAGCTTTGATGAACAGCCATTCGACTTTACACATGCACTCACGGCCAGCCACCCGCTATTCACTGTCCCGGCCATCCGGCGGTTGCTTGAAAGGCCGGAGGTGCGCAATGCGCTCTATTACGATGCTGGAGACATTCGCGTCAATCAGCGGTGGGATGCGGTTTCGCGCGAGAAGCCGCCGGTGGAAGCGGTGTTCGACCAGATCGACACCTCCGGCGCATGGATGATGCTACGTCACTTAAACCGGCTTCCGGAATACAACGAGCTACTCGAGTCCTGCCTTGGTGAAGTTCGAAAGCTGAGCGGTCACGCTATCGATGACGACAAGAAGAGCCAGGAAGCGATCATCTTTTTTACCTCACCCAGGCGCATCACTTCGTATCATATCGACCGCGAGTGCAATTTCCTTATGCAGGTAAGCGGAGAAAAGACGATCCATGTTTTTGACCGCAACGATCGCGAAGTAGTTCCGGAAAATGAGCTCGAGACCTTCTGGTCGAAAGACAATAATGCCGGCGTCTATAAACCGCAGTTCGAGAATCGCGCACGCGTCTATACCATGCGTCCCGGGACCGGCGTGCACATACCCGTCAATGCGCCGCATTGGCTGGAGAACGGCGACAACGTTTCTATTTCGTTCAGTGTCAGTTATCAATACAAGGACTGGCGCCGGAAGAACGTCTACCAGGCCAACTATTATCTCCGGAAATTAGGTCTCCATCCCACTCCCCCCGGGCGCTCTGCCGTGCTCGATGAGGCGAAACGGCTGGTTGTCGGAACCGGGCTGCGCGCCAAGAAATTAATAAAAAGAAAGTAGCGCCTCCGGCCTCCAATTAAGCCGGCTCGCATCCCTCGATGAAGCAGGTGCGTGGAGGGGTAAACCTGAAGTTACGAAAAGCAGCGCGGCATCAAGAAAGCCGCGCTGCTTCTATGTCCTAATAAACAGCAGCAGGAAAACCGCGCTAATTCGCTGGAAGTACCGCGGGTTCAAGCGCAAGCGCAGGCCGAGATGCTCGCGAAAGGTGCCTTGTCATCCGTCGCGCCGTGTAGTCCGCTCCGAAGGCAAAGCGCATCATCGGCCCGAAGCTCGCGGCCGAGGAGATGCCGATGAAGAACAGTCCCTGTACCGAACTTTCAAAGGCCGACGAAAGCAGCGGCGCGTGGTTGACAGAATGGATCTGCTCCCGCACCTCAGCCGGCAGGAACGGCAAGCGGCGAAGATCAACCTGATACCCGGTTGCCGCAATCACCTGGTCGGTGATTCTCTCCACCACGGTGCCATTCGCGTGACGGAAGGCCAGGCGTGCCCTGCCCTGCTGCGCCTCTGCTGCAAGCGGTGTGACGCTGGTCGTAATCGTCACTTTGCCCTCGAGCCTTTCGCGCATCGGCCAACCGGCAGACGGCCCGAGAAAGCGCTTCACAATCCGTAGACGCTGCTCGACCGGCAACAGTCGAAAGAGCCCAGGCAGGTCGGTCAGCAAGCGCGAGCGCCAGCCCGGCCCAAGGCCCGACGCAGGCGCGCGCAATCTCGCCAGAAGAGACCTGGGCTTGCCGCTGGGAGGATTGTGGAAGCGCACAGCCGGTCTCCGGGCGAAGACTTCCACAGTTGCACCGGCTTCATGCAGCAGCGCAGCCAAATCCAGCGCTGAAGCACCCCCGCCGATGATGGCCACGGAGCGCCCACGGTACGTATCAGAGTGCTGCGCAGCGCTGCCGCTGTGCGCCAGTAGCTCTGCCGGCAAGCTCCCGAGGGCTTCGGGAGTATGGGCGTAATAGCTGATGCCAGTAGCCACGACAACTTTGCGCGCAGTAAAGCTTTCGCCAGTGGCCAGTTCCAAACGATACCCGCCCGGCTTCCGTTCGAGAAGGGAGAGCTTGGTTTCGTCAAGCTCCGGGAGCAGACGCCGCTGAAACGCGACCCCGTAATTTGCGAATGTTTCGAGCTCTACCGGAACGTCTGTGTGCTGGTAGGCGACGGACCGCTCCCGGCAGAATCGCTCAAGCGGAAACTCGCCTGCTGGGTCGGACAGGTTAGAGGCAAAGCCGTCCGATTTCAAAAGCATGCCCTTGGGCATCTGATCGCGCCACGTCTCCATGGGCCGGCCGACAATGCGGAACGGAATTCCCGCGCCTTTCAAGTGCGCGGCTAGTGAAAGGCCGTACGGCCCAGCACCGATGACCGCAACTTCGGTACAGCTCATAGGAACCTCCGGCAGATGTGCAGCACAGTGAGTACCGCATGATGGTGTGTTGCTCGTTTCCGAATGTAGCCGATCTCCCTGCCAGTACAACGCAATCTCTTGCCTCTGCACAGCCGAAAGATGTCCGCGCTCGTTACCATCGGCATGGTTTGGCACTGTACGGCATCTATCCCGGCGCGATCTTTTGCTGGAAAGTAAAAGCACCAGCCCAGTGGTACGTTCTCCGATCCCGGATTGCAGCATGATTGCAGGCTGCACGCGGTGGCTGAGCGGAGTGCTTCAAGCAAAGGATGCGTAAGACGACCAAACTCGACGGCAACGCTCCGGCAGTTCTGTTGTTCACCACGTGCCGCTGGCCATTCCCCGCCCGCCTGGGAATGGCGCTCCACTCGACCGGGTGTACGGTATACGCGGTCTGCCCGGTCGACCACCCGATCACACGGATACGCGGCCTGCGCCGCTCGTTACAGTACAACGCACTGACTCCGCTCTGGTCGCTTTCCGCAGCCATCGAGCGCGTCGCGCCGGATATGATTCTGCCCTGCGACGACCGCGCAACCGCCCAAATGCATGAGCTCTATCGATGCACCGCCATTCCCGGCGTGCGCACACTCATTGCTCGGTCGCTTGGTTCGCCCGAAAGCTTCCCGGTCACTGTCTCCCGCCAAGCGCTGCTGTCTACAGCGAAGCGGCTATCGATTGACGTTCCAGAGAGCGACGCCATTCCGACACCCTCGGCGTTGCGCGACTGGCTCCACGCACATGGTTTTCCTGCATACCTGAAGGCGGACGGCAGTTCCGGCGGCACCGGCGTCAAGCTCCTCACCTGCTTTGCGGATGCCGAGCGTGCCTTTGCCGAGCTTCATGCGCCGCCCGGCCTTCTTCGCGCTGCAAAACGCACGCTCCTGGATCGTGATCCGACACTGCTTTTCCCGGCTTTGCAACGAAGCCGTCCCGAGATCAGTGTGCAGCGGCATATTGCCGGCAAAGACGCCAACAGCCTCTCATTCTGTTCCGAAGGCGAGGTTCTGGGAACGGTCGCCGTCGAGGTGCTCGAAACCCGCAATAACCATGGACCGTCGACGGTGGTGCGCATGCTTGAGCATCCCGGTATTGACGAAGCCGCCCGGAAGATTGCCCGCGAGCTGCGGCTTTCCGGCTTCTTCGGCCTCGATTTCCTAATCGAAGAACAAACGGGCACGCCCTATCTGATCGAGATGAACCCGCGAGCCACGCAGATTGCTCATTTTGCCTGTGGCGAAGGGCGCGACCCCGCAGCCGCAGTAGCAGCGGCTCTAACAGGGCAGCTCGCATCGGCTCGCCCACCCATGACGGACCAGACCACGGTCGCCCTCTTTCCCCAGGAGTGGCACCGGGATGCCCGCAGCTCCTTTCTCCGCACCGCACACCATGATGTGCCTTGGGAAGAACCTGAACTGGTGCAGATGGCGCACCATAGAACGCCGCAGTGGCGCCGATGGATGACCTTTGAGCACTGGACCGACAGGCGTGCGGAACGAAGTGGAAAAGTCGGTCTGAAAATGGGCGAGCCCGTGGAGCGGCATTAGAAAGACGCTTGCTGGCAGGATGCCCTGCCATCTCACACCTGCGAGGAACGCGGCATCTCACTACAGGGGGACCGACTCTTCCCCAATTCGCAGGAGGAATTCAACAATGGCTGATACAAAGAAATGCAAGCACAGCTCATGCAATTGTATGGTGACCGGCGGCAAAGACTACTGCAGCACCATCTGCGAAGACTCAAAAGGCACGATCGAACTCGCCTGTGACTGCGGGCATCCCGCCTGCCAGGGTGAGGCATTGACCCACTAGGTCCTGCATACTGCGGTCTGAAGAGAGGAGCTGGAGCCCGGTGCGAACTGGGCTTTCCTGTTGCCCGTCAGTTTGGGGGTCAAGTCCGCACTGGGGAACGAACGGCGGTTATCCCTCTGCTTCAGCCGAGGTGGATCACTCCCAGACCGACCGAGTGGTTTCGCCTCAGGCAGGTGGTCGTGCGAACATGAAATATCCTCATGTTTTCCTTCGCAGAGCCGATACAAAACCTGTCCATGGGCGAGTCGCTCTCCAGTCTGCTACATCGGCAGTTCGGCTTCTCCGCCTTCCGCGCCAACCAGGAGGCGGTCTGCCGCGCGGCTATCGATGGCCATGACGTACTCCTCGTGATGCCCACCGGAGCAGGTAAATCGCTCTGCTATCAATTGCCGGCCATCGCCCGCGGCGGCACCGCGCTTGTGATCAGCCCGTTAATCGCGCTGATGGACGACCAGGCCGCCAAGCTGGCCGCCCTTGGGCTGCATGTTGCCCGCATTCACTCGGGGCTGGACCGCAGCGCCTCCCGGCAGGCCTGCGTGGACTACCTCAGCGGTCAACTTCAGTTCCTGTTCATCGCGCCGGAGCGGCTGCGGGTGCCCGGGTTTATCGAAATGCTGGCCAAGCGTAAGCCGGCGCTGGTGGCCATCGACGAGGCCCACTGCATCTCTCAATGGGGTCATGACTTCCGCCCGGATTATCGGATGCTCGGCCAGCACCTGCCCATGCTGCGCCCCGCCCCTGTGATGGCGCTCACCGCCACAGCCACGCCCGTCGTGCAGACTGACATCGCCGAACAACTCAAGCTGGCGCACCCGCAACGGTTTATCCACGGCTTCCGCCGCGACAACCTCGCCATTGAAGTTGTCGAGGTCACCAAGCCGAGACGTCACGCTTTTGCCGCCGAACTGCTGAGCGCTCCAGAGCGCAGACCGGCCATCGTCTATGCGCCCACGCGCAAGGACGCCGAAGCGCTCGCCATCGAACTGGCGGAGCACTTCCCTGCTGCCGCTTATCATGCCGGACTCGATCCCGATCGCCGCGAACGTGTGCAGCGTCATTTTCTTGCGGGACGGCTCGAGGTCGTGGTCGCCACCATCGCCTTTGGCATGGGTATCGATAAGGCGGACGTGCGCACCGTCATCCACACCGCCATGCCCGGAAGCCTTGAGGCTTACTACCAGGAGATCGGCCGCGCCGGGCGCGACGGGCGGCCCAGCCGGACGATCCTGATGCACTCCTACGCGGACCGGCGCACGCACGAGTTTTTCCTGGAACGGGACTATCCCCCGGTTGATGAACTCGACCGCATCCACCGCCGCCTCCGCGCCGAACCGAAGCACCGCGACGAGCTTCGGTTTGCTCTCGACATGGATGCGGAGGTCTTCGACAAAGGGCTGGAAAAACTCCTTACCCACGGTGCGGCCGTAGTGGACATGGCCGGCAATGCCGCGGCGGGCAGCACCAACTGGAAGTCCGCCTACACCCGCCAGGTGGAGCATCGGCGCACGCAGCTTGACCTCGCGATGCGTTACACGGAAGGGAGCGGGTGCCGCATGTGCGGGCTGGTTTCCCATTTTGGCGACGTAGCCGATGCCCGCCGTCCTTGTGGCCACTGTGACGCCTGTTCGCCGGAAAGCGCCATCGCCCAGCGCTTCCGCAAACCCACCGAGCAGGAGCAGCAAGCCATGCGCGGTACGCTCAAGCTGCTGCGGAACACCTCTTCGCTTTCCACCGGCAAGGTTTATAAGGAGGTGTTTCCACGCGAAGAGATGCGGCGCAATGATTTTGAAAAAATCCTTGGCGCCATGGCCGCCGCGGGTCTGCTCACCATCGAAGACGCCTCATTTGAAAAGAGCGGCGAGACGATCTCATTCCGTAAGGCAAGCCTCACGCGCGAAGGGGAGGAGACCCGCGAAGGCGAACAGTTGCAGATACTTATGCGCGAGCGGCCGGAGGAAGCGGAAGGCAAGCCCCGCTCCCGCGCCGCTTCGCCGAAGACCAACTCCCGGAACCCTGCCGCGCACCGCCCTTCTCCAGCCGGCATGTCCCCGTCACCTCCGCAGAAGAACAGCAAACCGAGTGAGGCGCCGCTCTCTGCTTCTGCCGAAGCCTTGCAGTCCAAGCTGGATACATGGCGATCGGAGCTGGCGAAAAAACAGGGCATGCCCCCCTTCTTCGTCTTCGCCGAAAGCACCCTGCGCTCCATCGCCCGCCATCGCCCGCTCACCTTGGACGCCCTGCTGAAGATCGACGGCATCGGCCAGGCGAAACTGGAGCGCTACGGCGCAGACGTTTGCCGCATCTGCGCAGAAGGGTAAACCTGTTCAGCGCTGCGGGCAGGGCTTCCAGATGAACGCCGGCATGAGATGAAATTTCGTACTTGACCTCATCTTCCGAGTACGACCCCTCGCACAGGCTCATGGCGGAGATTGGGCCTGACTTCAAGATGGTTCGGGGTAATATCTATGCCGGGAGCGAGTTTCTCGCCGAGGATGCCATGGACTTCTATGAGAATGCGTCAGGAACGATGCTGCGTATCAGCGATCAGGTGGGCACGTTGAAGGCCCGCTTCGATGTATTCGGCAACTGGGTCGGCGGCTGTACCTCATTCCCCTTCGGCGATGGCATGAACTGCACCGTACCTACACTCAGCGACATGTTCTTCACCGGCAAGCAGCACGATTCGGAGTCCAACTTCGACGATTTCGGCGCCCGATACTACAGCTCCACTCTGAGCCGGTGGATGTCGCCCAAATTACTCCATGAACAGCGTAATCCTGAAGCTTCCGCAATCGTGGAATAAATACAGCTATGTCTTGGACCGACCGTTCTATGCAAAAGATCCTGACGGTCGTTGTCCTTGGTGCATTGGTGCCGCAGTAGGAGCAGTCGCTGAAGGGGGCTTCGATCTGGGTAAACAGCTTTACAACAAAGGTGGTGATTTATCCGCTGTGAACTATCGAGAGATTGAAGCAAACGCGCTTGGCGAGCGGTCGCCGGAGCTCTAGCTGTTGCAACTGCGGAGCCTCACTGGTTGAAAGCGAGGTGGTCGGTGACATCGCTGCTGGAGGAACCGCGAACATCGTGGGAGGTGTCGTTACTCGGGCTGCTCAAGGCGACAATGCAAATGAAGTATTTTCTGGTTCAGAAATTTCCAGGACGCGGTCGCTGGGTTCGTGGGAGGTGGTGCCGGACATCTGGCTGGAGATGTTATCCATGTGCCAGATGACCCAATCCGACCCGATCCCGTCATCAAGCACGAACCTCTGTCTATAACGCTCGGAGGTCGGCACGTAATCGAGCCATCGTTAAATCAATCTGTTCGCGCAGGCGTGCTTCTTCGGCTGGTTTGCATGGAATCAACGGAGGCTTCTCCCTGTTCGAGCGGTTGTTCTCGTCGCCACCTCGAATCCACATCCGAACGAGCATGTGACGGTAACGGTGCACTTCGATCCGAATCAGCAGCCGCTGCCACAATGAGCAGGAAGCAGATATACTATGGGACCGCAAGGGACGGTTGCAATGATCTTCGATACCACTGGAGTACCGGATACTAAGGAGTCGGTCGAGGCCGCCAAGCAACAAGCAGAGCGGCTCGTCAGCCTCTGGGACAAACGAGCCCTGTATGCCGGGGCTGCGTTCGTCCTGAGTTGTGCCGCCGTATCCCCGTTCTTGAAAGGGCATGCCCTTCATAACCACTGGGAATCGTTCGGCAAGTACCTGGTGCTGGTGTCTATGTTCCTGCTCCTTCCGTTCATCACCTGTGTTGGAACAGCGATCAACTCACGGGTGTATCGCCGCAACCTCAGGAAAATCGAGGTGTAGGCTTCTGATCAGAACCGTTGCAAGGCCGTCTCTTCGGAGGCGGCCTTGCTGCCTTCGTTGTCTGTACTCTGGCGTCCATGCGACCAAAAAAGAGGACGCTGCCTATGGCATTGGAATGATAGGGTGACACGTCACCCCGGAATGGGCGCTGCAGAGTAACTAAAAATCACAGGGGCAGTGCACGTTGCAGTAAGGAGTTGACGTTCTCGATCATTCCGGCAACGAGGTACCGGTTGGCTGCAGCTTGCTGATGACAACAACGTGCCGTCACATCTGATTCACCCGTGGACGCAATACTCTGCTGGCCATGATCGAGATGCGGGTGCAGAGCCAGATCAAGCTCGAGGACGGGTCATCGTCCATGCGTAATTTCGTCCGAGATCTAATGATCGAATGATCGCTGGCTACTGCCGCTTGCTCCCCGGTCCGAAGGCAAACCGCAGCCCCGTTCGGAAGGTGAGCGGCAGCGACGGGTACCCGATCGGCCCGATGTGCTGGTCGCTCACCAGGTTGTCGAGCTGCGCGTAAATGCCCAGCCATTGCTTTGCCTGGTAGCTGGCGCCGAGGTCCAGCTTGGCATAGGCGGCGTCGAGATTGCGATTGGGCAGCAGCAGCGAATCGTCCCCCGCCAGGCTCTGCCCGGAGAGGAAGGTCGAGTCGTCGCTGCGGCTGGCGAATGCTCCGCTCAACTGCAGAAACCATTGGTTCCGGCTATAGGTCACGCCGACGAAGCCGACGTGCGGCGGACGGCGGAACGGTCTCGCGCCGACCAGCGGTGAGCTTGCACCGATCAGCACGCCCGGAATGTTCGGGTTCATCGTAGGAAACGCCGCGCTGGACGCGAACGACCGCTGCGTCACCCCATCCGTGTAGGTGTAGCCACCGCGGGCGAAGATACGGCCGGTGATCTGCGATTGCAGCTCCAACTCCGCTCCCTGCGCGCGGAAAGCCAGCGTGTTTACATCGGCACCGCCAAAGGTCTGGTTCAGGATGGCAATCACCGCCGGCACCACCCCGAGCTGGGCCAGATTTCCCGCGCTCACAAACTCGATCTGGTTCCCGAACTGGTTATGAAAGTAGCTGGCGTTCAACAGCAATCGCTGGCTGAAGAAGCTCTGTTCCACGCCGCCATCATAGGTGCGAGACTCTTCACCGCCGATCGGCCGGATGCCGTACTGCGCCACTACGCCCGATTCGCCATTCGCATTGAGAATGCCCGCCAGCGAATCGAATTGCGAAAACAAGTCTGGCTCCTGGATGCCCTTGGCGAAGTTGAACTTCAGCTTCGTGCCGTGGGCCCAGCCGTTGCCCGGCCGCACCGGGTAGTACGCCAGGCCGATGCGCGGGTCGCCCACCGTGCCGAAAAGCTGGTTCTTTTCCACATCTCCGCCCAGTGTGTAGAAGAAGCGGTTGCGGAAGTCGCCCTGGAACTCGCCGATATAGTCGTAGTTCGTTCGCTCCAGGCCATAACTCTCGCCGAATGAGGCATTATGATATGCACCTCGCTCGTTCTCAAAGCGAAACGCCAGCAGCCCCAACAGGTGCGGCGTAAACCTGTAGTCGCTTTGGAAATAAAGCTGGTCGCGGTTGCTCGCAGCATCGCTTCCATTCGGGTAAATGCCGAAGTCGTCCGGACCGTAGTTCAACAGCGCCTGTCCGGTCGCGTTATAGCCGTTAGCGCCGCGGATCGTCACCACGTTACCGTAGTAGTTCGTCACCGGGGAACCGCTGAATCCTGGAGTCGTGATCGGAATGCCCGCCGGGTACCACTGCGCCGCCTGCTCGCGCTTGCGTGTGAGCCCATACCGCAGGAGGTTGTGCCATGCCTCGCGTGTCTGATTCTCGATCGTGCCCGACATGTAGGTGTCCTGGTCGGACTGCTTGCCGTCGTTCGTGAGCCCGAAGAGGTTGTACGCGCCGGGCAGGCCCACCGCGCCGTCGCTGTTGCGCCCGGTAACGCGCACGGTGGTGGAAGAAGTGGGCGACCAGCCCAGGTTGGCTGACTCCGTGTTCAAGTGGTACTCGTCGTTGGGCAGCGCATTCGAGGAGCGGAAGGCGGAGAACCCGCCGTAGTAGTCCAGCGTGCGGTGCGTGCCGCCCACCTGTACTTCGTTGCGGTACGTGCGAAAGTTGCCCGCATCGCCCTCATACAGAATTGACGGGAAGGCGGTCGAGCCCTGCGGCGTTTCCAGATTCACCACACCGGCCGCAGCGTCGGATCCATACAGCACCGAGTTCGGTCCACGGTAGACCTCGAAACTCTTGATGCCTGTGGTCGAAAGATTCGAGTAATCGAAGGTCCCGCCGATGTCTTCGATCGGCACCCCGTCCAGCACCACCCGGTTCGCCGTCGAGTTGCCGCCGCGCACAAACAACGACGTAATGCCCCCATACATGCCCTGGTGCACTATATACACCCCCGGCACTTGCCGCAGCGCTTCGCCCAGTACGGCGCGGTTTCGGAACTGCGGCTGATCCACCGCGGTCACGGCGGCGCTCAACTGGGCCTGGGGCGTTGGCGTTCCGGTAGCGGAAACGACCACTTCCTGCCGCACGTCCGCCGGCTCCAGCACCACATTTTCCGTGTGCGCATCGAGCGTGCCGGCGTAGAAGCTTTGTGTCTGGATCTGCCGAAAGGTCGCTCCGGCCACCAACACGTAGAAGCGCCCGCTTTGACCAGTGCGCAGCACATAGCTGCCATCGCCGCTGCTGGCGACGCTGCCCACGACTTTTCCGTTGTGGATAAGCGTCAATCTCGCGCCCGCAATCGCGGCGCCCAGCGGATCGGTCACACGTCCACGCACCTCGGCGGCATGGAGCGCGGTGGAACAGGTAGCGGCAAGCAGCAGGGTGGCTGCGGAAAAGTGGCGTGCAAGCCCGCCAGCGTCATGCACAGGGCTGCTTGTGGAATGCGAAGCGCCATCACGGCGGCGCCGGTGAAAAATAGACATAGAATCCTCCGTTCCCCTCGGAACGCGGCTGGAACAGACACACGGGACCGGTCTCCTGACTTGTGCGCCGGCCCTTTCGGGCCCTTGTCCGCGATCGCCTTCCCGAAACCCGCAGGAGGTTCAGTGGCTTACTGATCCGGACGCTTGCAACCCTCTTCTGTTGCAAGGCACGCATTCACAGTTGCGGGGCAGTGGCGGAATCGAACCGCCTTCCCGACATCCCATCTGTTTTTCGGTGAGTGACGGACGCCGGGCGTATACATGCCTGGCGCAGAACCAGCAGCTTTCGGCCGCCAGCGGGGAAGTCATGGTGACCCTGGGAAGATTCGAACTTCCGACCTGCGGTTTAGGAAACCGTCGCTCTATCCACCTGAGCTACAGGGCCCCTCGGCTTGAGTGTACAACGGGCGAACATGGCCCACAGGCCCATCTCGCCCAGTGGAGTATATTGCAAGCATTACCCCTACCTCTTGGATTGGCTCAGGCGCACAATGAAGCCGGTGGTTTCCGGACAGACCGCGAAAAGCGAGACGACTGTTCCCTGGATTTTCTCCCCGCATGCTCTCAGCAGTTGGTCTGTTCTGGGAATTGGCTGCCTCTACGTCTTATTTTGCTGGGGATTGTTCTTCCACTCCGTAGACCCGATCGCTTCCTTCTCTACCCGGCTCTTCGTAGGGGCGGATTCAAATCAATACTGGGAGGCCGCGGGCTTCGCCGATCCAAATGCGCCGGCAGCGGAATCCACTGAGTTGCCCATCGGCACCAACCTGCTGGGGCCCGTCCTCCTGGCCAAAATCTTCCGCACGCAAGGGATGGTGGCCGTCTTCGATTGCACGTTACTGCTTCTTATCGTGATCTCCGCAGGCAAAGTTCCCGGGGTGCGTCGAGACCTGTTTCTGCTTCTGCTGTTGGCGGATGCAGCCACTATCCCTACTTTGATCACGCTGAACAAGGAGATCGTGGCCATTGCCGGTCTCATCTTCTTCGCGCAGTACATCTATTCCAAAAAGCGCCATCTCTGGCTGCTTGCCATAGCCATCCTGTTTTCCGCATTTGCGCGGTGGGAGCAGGTGCTGATTTTGCTGCTCTATCTGGGCCTCGAGAGCAGGTTCTCTCCCTTCCGCCGAAGGCACAGAACCGGATTGTTCGCATTCGTTCTCGTCATATCGGTCGTGTACCCAATCGCCTACCGATTCGCGCACGTGAACCTCGCGGCCTTTCTGATTCAAGCAGAGGGAGCCGGGACCATCGTTAGGCTGGACAATCTGCAGGCCAAGGGCGCCTTCTTTCTTGTTGTATGGCCCAAGATCCTGATGAACCTTGCCGGAAGACTCATCACCCCTTCTTACTTCCTGGGGCCGTTCTGGTCGGAAGACTTCCGTTTTCTGCAGACGCAGGTCTTCGGCAATCTGCACAACGTGGCCCTCATCGGTCTGTTCTTTGCGGCGTGGGTCAAGGGGCGCATGCGTCTTTCCCGTCCATTGCCGTACATCATCATGTTGTATTTGGTGATGACAGCAGTGAGCCCTTTCGTTCAGTCCCGGTACGAGTACCCGATCTATGCCCTGCTTTGCCTGGAAATGTCACGGACGGAAGCGTCACTGGAGCCGGTCAGGAAGCGCTGGCTTACGCGCGCAGCAGAAACCTTCCCCTCGCCCCTGGCACCAGACCCGCATACTCGCGGCCATTTACCCGGTACGGTATCCTAGAAGTACCTATATGCCTGAGATCCAGCGCAGGAAAACTGTAACGGTACGCGTGGGCGAGGTCCGGGTCGGCTCGGACGCGCCTGTGGTCGTGCAGTCGATGACCAACACCGATACCGCCGATGTTCCCTCCACCATCGAGCAGATCGCAGCCCTGGCCCAGGCCGGGTCGGAGCTGGTGCGCGTCACCGTAAACAACGACGCCGCGGCGCAGGCCCTGCCGCGCGTGGTCGAGGGCCTTGCCGCACGCGGAGTTGCCGTCCCCATTATTGGCGACTTTCACTACAACGGCCACCTCCTGCTCAAGAAGTATCCCGAGTGCGCCCGCGCTCTCGCCAAATACCGCATCAATCCCGGCAACGTCTCGATCGGCCGCAGGGACGACGACAACTTCCGCACCATGATCGAGTGCGCCGTCGAAAACAACAAGCCGGTGCGCATCGGCGTGAACTGGGGTTCGTTGGACCAGGCCCTGCTGACCCGCATGATGGATGAGAACTCCCGCCGGCCGGAACCCTTGCCCGCGCGCGACGTGATGATGGAGGCCATGATGGTCTCCGCGCTGAGCTCGGCCGAAGCCGCGGAGCGCTATGGCCTGCGCCATGACCAGATCATCCTCAGCGCCAAGGTCTCCGGCGTACGCGACCTGCTCGACGCCTACACCATGCTGGCGTCACGCTGCGATTACCCTCTGCACCTCGGCCTGACCGAAGCCGGCATGAACATCAAGGGCATCGTCGCCTCCACCGCCGGCCTCGCCCCACTGCTGCTCGGTGGCATCGGCGATACCATCCGCGTCTCCCTCACCCCCAAACCGGGCGGCGACCGCACCGAAGAGGTCCAGGTCGCGCAGCAGATTCTGCAATCGCTTTCCATTCGCAGCTTCACCCCGCAGGTCACCGCCTGCCCCGGCTGCGGACGCACCACCAGCACCTTCTTCCAGGAACTCGCCCAACAGATCCAGAGCTACGTGCGCGACAGCATGCCGAACTGGCGCGAACGCTACACCGGCGTGGAAGAGATGAAGCTGGCCGTCATGGGCTGCATCGTAAACGGGCCCGGCGAGTCCAAACACGCCAACATCGGCATCTCGCTCCCGGGCACCGCTGAAGAGCCCAAGGCTCCGGTCTACGTCGATGGCCGCCTGATGACGACCCTGCGCGGCGACACCATCGTCTCGGACTTCAAGCGCATCCTCGACGATTATGTCCGTTCCCACTACAGCAGCCGTACCGAGCCGGAGCAGAGCGAACAGCTGCTCGTGCTGAGCTAACGTCTAGGGCGTGGATGCGGGCGTGTATCTGATCGTATGGTCAGTGGTTTGATTTGCTGGTAAGCGTAACAAAGCTGACTGTGGCGACCACCGCGTGCATAAGAACAAGTACCATCTGCGCGGAGGGCGTAACGCCCGCAAACCGGTGAGATTTTGTGTAAGAAAGACGTAACGGCAGCCCCAAAGCCAACGTAAACACACCCAGCGCCACAAAAAAGAAAACGCGGTCCGGATTGCGTGCAACCAGCTTGATGAGTGAGTAACCGAAAGACGCGCAGATCGCTCCACCTACCGTGCCCGATAACACGGGTAAAACGGTGAATGGAGGAAAGTTGTCAGGGACATGCGTGAAGCGCGGCGCCGCAGTTCCGATCGCGAAGTCCACGACAAAGGCGATCACACCGGCAAGAAGAGTTAGAAATACAGTACGCATATGCGCTCCCGTAGGTTGGTTTAGAGGCACCGACACCTAGGCAGGCGTGCGGCGGAATACGGTCCTCCTTGCGGGCCGCTCTTCCGGTCGAGAGCGATCCACCAATGCGCCAAACGCCCTCAGTGCTCTCTCCCTTGCGAGTGGATCCTGCAGGAAGCGGGACGAGGCGTGATGGTTAAGGTAGATCCCGCAAAGCTCCCAAACGAATTGGTCGACGTCCAGATCGCGTTTTAGCTCTCCCTTTGTGACAGCTTCTGCGGTCAGATCGACCAGAAAACCGCGCCACTTCTCCTCCATCGCCAGCAATCGCTGTCGTACTGGATCGCCCCGATGAGCATCGTCTAGCTCAAACATTCCGGCCGCCACCGGGCATCCACCATGAAGCCCGGCCTTCTCCGTCCAGCCGAGCCAGCCTTCAACGACGGCCTGGAGGCGGGCCAGGCCTCCTGGCTTCTGCATCGCAGACTCCACAAACGTGGCAGCACCCACAGCCGCCATCCTCTCAAGCAGGCCAAGCTGCACTTCTTCCTTGGAGCCGAAATGAGCAAACAGCCCGCTCTTGGACATGCCGGTCTGCTGTGCAAGCATCCCGAGCGTCACGCCTGCGAACCCATTCTGCGTCAGCAGGTCGAGCCCTTCGGCAAGAATGCGTTCCCTTGTACCTTTCATCTGTGGCGAGTATAGCACAACCGGTCGTGCTACTCTATTCCCTAGAACTACAGCGGCCATCCTCCATAAAGGCTCGATCCCCATGCACGCAGAATTTCACCTCACATCCGTTCAGTGGATGTCTCCAGTCTTCGTTGCCCTGGTCTGGATTTCCATCTTCTCGCTTATCCGTGAGCCCGTGCGACATAAGCTCAACGCCGTTCTCATCGCCGGGGCTGGCGCAGCGTACCTGAGTGGTGGACTTGGAGTCTGGGAGTTTGCAGGCTGCGCCGTCTTCACCTTTGTGGCGTATCGCGGTTTAACGGATTACCGCTTCATCGGTCTTGGATGGTTTCTGCACACCTGCTGGGACGTGGTGCATCACCTTTACGGAAATCCGATCATCCCGTTCGTTCCAACCTCTTCCGCAGGATGTGCTGTCTGCGACCTCGTGCTCGCACTGTGGTACGGCTTCGGCGCACGTTCGGTTTTCGGCATCTCCGTTTCAACCCCGTCTGCCATACCGAAGACCAGGAGGGCCGCCGTCTAGTGCCAGAACGTCTTCAGTGCATCATCAGGTATTTACCAATTCGTAACTGACACTAAAGTGGTATCTGCATTCCAAAGCCTGACGTTTACTGTCTAGACATTAACCAAGACATCAGAATCCAGGGTACGGACGAATAGCCCTCCCCCGAGTACTTCCTCGTGCCCGGATAGCAGAGCGGGACAGCTCATCAGAGCGGTCCCGCGTTTCTGCGTAGTTCCCCCAGCGAATAGTGCGTACCGCGCCACGTCACTCCCCCTTGCGCCAGCGTGGTGCCCAGGGACCGCAGCAGCGTCCACAAGAACAAGCATCCAGCCACCGGGAACGTCAGCACATACAGCGGATTGCGCTCTTCCCTGGCCTGGTATCGAAGGTGCAGCGCGACCAGCGCCAGCACTGTCACCGTGCTGGCCCAGCGCATCGAGGCATTCCCTGCGAACGCCAGAAATGGGTAAATGCAGCTGAGGAAAAGCCCAGTACACGCGCCCAGTGTCTTCCAGACCTGAAAGCGAAATGCGGCGAAGGCGTTCTTTGTCAGGTTCTGGACCACGCCCCGCGCTCCCTCGGCCCAGCGAATCCGGATCAGGTCGCGCCCATAGGCAAAGCGCTGCCGCAAGCCGCGGTGCTTCACTTCAAAGCCGAGACGCATATCTTCGATCACCTCCATGCGCAGCGCGGCCCAGCCGCCCACGGCCTCATACGCCGTTCTGCGAATCATGTTGAAGGCGCCGACCCCGATAAAGTGCTTCTTCGCTAAAGGGTCCTGAACCTTCCACGGCAGCAGGCCCCAGATCATCGCGCCCTGGAGGAAGTTGATCATCATGCGCTCGCCGAAACTTTTGCAGATCACGGTCGGCAGCAGCACGAAGTGATCAGCGGATTCCCGCTCCGTAAAGCACAGCGAACGCAGCAGCGCATCCGGGCGGAAAAGCACGTCGGCATCGGTAAACAGCAGCCAGTCTCCGGTTGCCAGCTCTGCCGCCTGCGCCATCGCATGCGTCTTGCCCATCCAGCCCGGTGTCAGCTCTCCAATGTGCAGCACCCGCATCCGCTTCCCTGCTGCCCGGGCCCGCTCCGCTGCTTCCTCCATGATGATCCCGGTGCGATCGGTGGAGCGGTCATCGACCGCAATCACCTCAAACTCCACACCCACGGATTCCATCAATGCGTCCAGGCTGGCCGCAATCGACACTGCCTCGTTGCGTGCCGGCACGATCACGCTCACTGTGGGCAGCGGCGTCGCGCTCCGGCCCACGTCTTCCGCCAACAAGTTCGGAACCTGCCGGATGCCATGGAGCCAATACGCCACGCGTGTAACCCACCCCACCGCCACCACCCAATCCACCACGACTGCATCCATCCGCAGCCAATACATAGCTCCCGGCACTCAGGCACCCTCCGGAACGCTGTCGCTGATTGGCGGCGCAAAGCGCGCCCCGGCGAACAGGATGACCGCGGACAACAGCAACGCGAAAAGCGTGATGCCCAGCCCGGCGCGCAATCCGCTGCGATCGGAGATCGCGCCGATCAGCCGCGGCGAAGTGGCGTCCCCCAGCGCGTGAATCATGAAGATGTTGATGGCAATAGCGGTCGCGCGAATCGCAGCCGAAACCGAGTTCACAATGGCCGTATTCAAGGGCCCGGTGTTCAGAAAAAGAAAGAACTCCGCCACCAGCAGCGCCGGCAGCGTCCACTTGGCCGGGCCGAAAAAGGCCAGCAGCGCGCCCGGGATCGCCAGCGCCGCGCTCCACGCCGAAACCAGGTACAGCGCGCGATGGTTGGTGCGCAGCCACCGCTGGGCCAGCCAGCCTCCCGCCAGCGTGCCCACGATTCCGTCCACGACCGTAATCAAACCGAGCGCGCGGTTCGCATACCCGAGCGAGTAGCCATTGAAGCGGTATAAAAATGTAGGCATCCAGATAGAGATGCCGCCAATCGAGAACGTCATTGCTGCCATACCCAGCGTGCCGGTCCAGTAGGCCGGATTCCGAAGCAACGAGCCGACCTTTGCGCGTTCCCGGGTGGCCGGCAGCCGGTCCGTGGCGCCGCGCGCCGGTTCGCGTACCACAACAAAAATCAGCACCGCGATCACCATTCCCGGGATCGCCGAAACATAGAACGGTGCGCGCCAGCCGTACACCGGTCCCAGTTGGCCGCCTACCAGATAGCCCAGCGCCGCACCTACCGGAATGCTGAGATAGAAGAGGCTCAGCACGCGATTGCGCTCCGCTTCCGGATAGAAATCCGCCAGCATGGCCGGGGCAAAGACACTGAAGGTCGCCTCCCCGATGCCTACAACTGCGTGGCGGAAATAGAGCGCTCCGTAGCTGTGCACGCTCGCCGTGAGCAGCGTAGCGGCGCTCCACAGCAGCGCGCCGGCAACGATCAGCGGCTTGCGCGAGATGCGGTCGCCCAGCCAGCCGGTGAGCGGCGCCGCAATCATGTAGGTGATGAAGAAAGCATAGGTAAGCGCGCCCATGCGCTCGTCGCTTGCCCCGAACTCTTTCTGGATCAGCGGCTGCACGCCCGGCAGCACATAGCGGTCGATGAAATTGAAAAGGTTCAGCGCCGTAAGCAGCAGCAGAGCAATCCCTGCCATCCGCCTGCTTTGCCCGCGCGGTTCGCGCACATCTGCCCCTGCATGCGGATGGCTTCTCATCGTTCGATCGTCACCTGCATGTAAGCTGCGCTGCGTCAACCTGTTTGGATCAGGTTCCGGCGGTTTCTAGCTGGTGTTTACCAGATATTCGAGTGTTCGGGTCTCGGCCACCGCGCTTCAATGATCGTCGAGATGCCTCCGCGCGGCCGCCACACGCCCTTCACTACCGCCCACACTGGATCGCAGGCGCGCACCACATCTTCCAGCACCTGGTTGGCCACGTTCTCCTGAAAGATGCCGAGGTTGCGGTAGCAGAAGAGGTACTCCTTCAGCGACTTGAGCTCAAGGCATTCTTCCCGCGGCATGTAGCGAATGGTCAGGGCGGCAAAATCCGGCAAGCCCGTCTTGGGGCACACGGAGGTGAACTCCGGATCGTCGATCAGGATCTCATACGCGGGAAACTGGTTTTGCCAGGTTTCAATTGCCGGAAAGCGGGTGTCGAGCCCCGCTTTGGCGTGCTCGTCGGTGTAGCGTGCCGTTGTTGCCATAGTCTTTATTGTACGCAAATCGCTCCTTCGTTCCCCGCTAGCCGCTCCGCCGGTCGCGCCTGCGCAACTTTTGACGCCGAAGCGGTCCCAAAAGCGTCTTATATACTGATTCGCAGTCCCCTTCCATGGCAGACGCACGCACATCCAGAGTGAATCCTCGTCTCTTGTGGACGGTGGCCGTACTACTCCTCTTCGCCATCTTCTTCGGCGTACGCCGGCTTACCCGCACCAAGCTGCCCATTCGCGTGGCACAAGCCGAGCGGCAGGATCTGGTTCGGACCGTCAGCACCAACGGTAAGGTCGAGCCTCAGACAAACTTCGAAGCCCATGCTCCCGCGCCCGGGGTCATCCAGCATCTCTACGTGCACGCCGGTGATGTAGCTCCGAAGGGCAAGCTGCTGCTCTCCATGGAGGACGCTGACGCGATCTCGCATCAGGCAAGCGCGCTCGCCTCGCTGCGCGGCGCCCAGGCTGGCTACCAGGCCACTGAACAAGGCGGCACGCAGGAAGAGCAGCTCACCCTTTCCTCCGATATCACTAAGGCGCAGATCGACCGCGATCAGGCACAGCAGCAGCTCGCGGCATTGGGGAAGCTCGAAGCGCAAGGCGCGGCCTCTCCCAGCGAAGTGGCCGCGGCCCAGCAGCGCCTTACCGTCGCGAACGCCACGCTGGCTTCCCTCAAGCAGCGCAAAACCTCGCGCTACGCGAAAGCCGATCTGGAGCACTCGCAGGCCACCCTCGCTGAGGCACAGGCCGGCTATCAGGCTGCCTCGCAGGTCGTTTCGCAATCCAATGTGCGCGCTCCCTTCACCGGGACGGTGTACGCGCTGCCCATCTCCCAGACCGAATACGTGCAGCAAGGTCAGCAACTGTTACAAATGGCTGACCTCACCCACATCCAGGTGCGCGCGTACTTCGATGAGCCGGAGATCGGCTCGCTCAAGGTCGGCTTGCCCGCCACCATCGTGTGGGACGCCCTTCACGGCCGCACCTGGCACGGCCACATCTTCCGCGTCCCCTCCACCATCATCACCTATGGCACCCGCAACGTCGGTGAAGTGCTGATCAGCGTGGACGACTCCGACGGCTCGCTTCTCCCCAACACAAATGTCACCGTCACTGTAATAGAACAGCAGTTGAACAATGTGCTGACCGTGCCGCGCGAAGCCCTGCACAGCGAAGGCGGCCAGAATTTCGTCTACCGCCTGGCCGGCGGCATCCTCCACCGTGCGCCGGTGTCGGTCGGCGCCATCAATCTCACCCAGGTGCAGATCACGGGCGGGCTCGGCGAGCACGATGTGGTCGCGTTGCGCACCACCAACGGCGAACCGATCGCCGACGGCGTTCCGGTTCGGACGATTCAGTAATATGCGTATTCTGCGATCCATTCCCAAAGTCCTCCTCGCAGCCGTGGTTGCCGCCGCGGCCTGCCCGCGTGCGCACGCGCTCACTCCGCAGATGCGCGTCTCGGTGCAGGACGCCCTGCGCTCCGGCAATGCCGATGACGCGCTGCAAACCTTGCACACTGCTCTGGGTCAGCAGCCGAACGACGCTGAAGCGCATGCCCTCCTTTGCCGCGTCTTCTATGGCGAAGAGCGCTGGGATGAGGCCATCCGGGAGTGTCAGCAGGCTGTCGCTCTCGATCCCAATAACAGTGACGATCACCTCTGGCTCGGTCGCGCCTATGGCGAAAAAGCCGATCGCATCTCCCGCACGTCCTTTGTCACAGCATTTGGGCTTGGTAAGAAAGTGCACTCGGAGTTTGAAACGGCGGTCAAGCTCAATCCCGCCAATGTCGCCGCGCTGGCTGACCTCGGCGAGTTCTACACCGAAGCTCCCGGCATCGTTGGCGGCGGCATTCCCAAAGCCGAAGCCGTGGCCGCAAAGCTCGATACCTACGACCGTGCGCGCGCTGAGGTGCTGCGTGCCGGCATCGCATGGCAACGGAAGGACTTCGCAGCCGCTGAGCAGCATTACCGTGCGGCCATCGCCGCCGCTCCCCAGCCAGCCGACTACTGGATGACGCTCGCCTCTTTCTACGCACGGCAGCAGCAGTGGGACAAGATGCGCGCCGCCATCGATTCCGGCATCGACGCCGACAAGAACCATGGCGCCGCCCTGGTCGATGCGGCCCATATCCTTACCCGCTCGCAGCGCGATCCGCAGCTCGCCATTCAGTTGCTGCGCGAATACCTCGCGTCGCCCAACAAGTCTGCCGACGAGCCCGCCTACCGCGTCCACGCCTTTCTCGCTCAACTGCTCGAAGCGCAGGGCAGCGGCAAAGAAGCGCAGCAGCAGATCGCTGCCGCCACTGCGCTGGCCAGTGGCTATCGTCTCTCGCCCAATACCCTGGTCGCCGCAGGCCGATGAGCTCCGCAAAGCCGGTACAACCGGCGCGGCCCCTGCCCCGGACGCGGTCTGGATCGCATCATCGCTGGCGATGGCTCATCTTGGGCGCTCTCTGTCTTCCGGCAGCCAGTCATGCCCGCGCGCAGGTCTCCCTCTACACCGCCGTAGATCTTGCCCTGCGCAACTCGCAGGAGGTTCACATGGCGGAGGCGGATGTGCGCCGCGCCGTTGCGGGCGTAGAAGAAACCCGCGACGCCTACATGCCGAACTTCGTCCTCGGCTCCGGCCTCGGCTACTCCTACGGATTTCCGGTCGGCCAGCCCTCTGTCTTCAATGCGACCTCGCAATCCCTGCTGCTCTCCTTTTCGCAGCCCGATTACATCCGCTCCGCCCGCGCTTCCCTGAAGGCAGCGCAGTTTTCGCTCAAGGACACGCGGGAGAAGGTCGCGGCCGAAGCGGCCAGCGACTACATCGAGCTCACGGCCGATACGCAGGAATTGACGGCCCTCGACCAGCAGCATGACTACGGCCAGCGCCTGATCGACATCGAGCAGCAGCGCCTGACCGCCGGGTTCGACAGCAGAATGGACGAGACCCGCGCCGAGCTCGGAAATGCGCAACTGGAATTGCGACGTATTCACCTGCAGAAGCACACAGCGCTCCTGGCCGCGCGCCTCAGCCACCTCACGGGCCTACCCGAGGCGAGTCTCACCACCGAACCACGAACCATTCCAGCGCCGCCGACCTTCGCCCTGGACCAGGACGCCATCGCGGTTTCTCTTAACGAAAACAGCGCCATCCGCGCAGCCGATGCCGCCGCTCTGTCGAAGCAATACGTGGCCAGGGGTGATCAGCGGCAGAACTATCGGCCGGAGATAGCGTTTGCGCTCCAGTACAGCCGCTACGCCAAGTTCAACAATTACGCCGAGTACTACCTGCGCTTCCAGCACAACAACTTCGACGTCGGCGTCCAGATCAGCCTCCCGCTCTTCGACGCTGTGCGGCGTGCAAAGGCTCGCGGCTCCAGCGCCGATGCGGTGCATGCGGAGGAGCAGGCCACGCAATCCCGGCTGCAGCTTTCCGAGCAAGTGCTCGAGCTCCGCAACAGCCTCGACGAACTCGCCGCGCAGGGCAAGGTCGCGCAACTCCAGAGCGACTACGCGCGTGAACAGTTGCAATCCGTCACTACGCAACTGCAGAGCGGGACGGGCACGAATGGCGGCACACCGCTGACGCCCAAAGACGAAGAGCTTGCCAAAATCGAAGAGCGGCAGCGCTATACGGAAATGATCGACGCCAACCTGCAACTCGAAGTCGCTCAAATCAACTTGCTTCGATCGCTCGGGCGCTTGGAAGATTGGGCGCGGCAGGCACCAAAGCAGTAACGGACTGAGCTGTCCGGAGTGGGTACCTTCTCCGGTCTGTCCTCATCAGCAGATAGCGAACTGGTACACTTGGAGATACACGCTATGCCATTAAAGACACTGTTTTTGAACCCGCCGTCCTTTGAGAACTTCGATGGAGGCGCCAGCTCGCGCTGGCCCGCCACCCGCGAGATCGAATCGTACTGGTACCCTGTCTGGCTGGCTTATCCCGCCGGCATGCTGGAAGGTTCCCGTCTGCTCGACGCGCCGCCGCATCACGTTTCGGCGCAGGAAACCATCGACATCGCCAGGGACTTCGAGTTCCTCGTGCTCTTCACCAGCACGCCCGGGTGGGAAGGCGACCACAAGCTCGCCGAGGCCATCAAGGCCGTCAATCCTTCCATCCGCATTGCCTTTGTCGGCCCGCCGGTCACCACCGCCCCCGACCGCGCCCTGAACGAGTGCGAAGTCATCGACTTCGTCTGCCGCCGCGAGTTCGACTACTCAGTGAAGGAGTTCGCCGAAGGCAAGCCGCTCGACGAAATCCTCGGCATCAGCTATCGCAAGAACGGCAAGGTCGTGCACAACCCCGACCGCCCGCAGATCGAAGACCTCGACAGCCTGCCCTGGGTCACCGACATCTACAAGCGCGACATGGACGTGACCAAGTACAACGTCCCCTTCCTGCTTTACCCCTATGTGTCGCTCTACTCCACGCGCGGCTGCCCGGCGCAGTGCACCTTCTGCTTGTGGCCGCAAACGCTTAGCGGGCACGCCTGGCGCAAGCGCTCCACCGACGACGTCGCCGCAGAGATGGCGCACGCCAAGAAGCTCTTTCCCGAAGTGAAAGAGTTCTTCTTCGACGACGACACCTTCAACATCCAGAAGGCGCGCACTGTTGAACTCTGCGCCAAGCTCAAACCGCTCGGCCTCACCTGGTCCTGCACTTCGCGCGTCACCACCGACCGCGAAACGCTGAAGGCCATGCGCGAAGCCGGTTGCCGGCTGCTCATTGTCGGCTTCGAATCCGGCGATCCGCAAATTCTCAAGAACATCAAGAAGGGCGCCACTGTCGAGCGTGCCCGCGCCTTCACCAAGGACTGCCACGACCTCGGCCTCACCATCCACGGCGACTTCATCCTCGGCCTTCCCGGCGAGACGAAGGAGTCGATCCGCAATACCATCAACTTCGCGAAATCGCTTGACGTCGAGACGATCCAGGTCTCTATCGCGCACGCCTACCCCGGTACCGAATTCTTCGACTACGCCAAGGAGAACGGCTTCATCATCAATGAAGGCGCCATGGTCGACGACCAGGGCCACCAGCTCGCGCATATCGAGTACCCCGGGCTGCCCAAGGAGTACGTGCTTGAAATGGTGCACCGCTTCTATGACGAGTACTACTTCCGGCCCAAGGCCGCATGGCGCGTCGTCAGCAAGGCGATTGTCAACCGCGATCTCAAGCGCCTCTATCACGAGTCGCGCTCCTTCCTGAAGCTCCGTGCGCAGCGCAACAAGATCGTCAGCGACAGCAAGGTCCAGGCAGCCAAGGCCACCCCAGTGGTCAACGCTGGCGCGTAACGTTCTGATTGACAGCAAAGGCGGCCAGCGCTCCCCACCTGGCCGCCTTTGTTACTACTGAGTGCCCCGCTATGACCTTCCGACGCTATCTCATCCTGGCCATCGTAACGTTGACCTCCGCGCTCGGCGATACCTTCCTCGACGTCGGCATGAAGCAGCTCGGGCCAGTATCCATCCACCACCTCAGCAGCCTGCTCGCCGCGCTGAAACTGCCGTGGATCATGGCAGGCATCGTGCTGCTGCTCGGTTTTTTTGCTTCGTACCTCACCGCGCTCTCCTGGGCCGACCTCACCTACGTCCTGCCCGCCACCTCCATGGGCTATGTTGTCGTGGCGCTGCTTTCAAAGTATTGGTTACACGAGCAGATCACGCCCTCCCGCTGGCTCGGTATCTTCTTCATTGTTGCCGGTGTAGGCTTCGTCACGCGTGGGCCCGCCTACACGGAGCCAGCATCCGGGGACACGGTGCCGCTTCCCGCGTCGGAGCACGTTGCAGTTCCATCCTCGATGACGGAGCCGGACACGGAACCTGCCATGGCGCATTGCGGAGGCAAGTCAATATGACCAGCGCCTCTGGCTGGGCCATCGCCTGCATGCTCGCCGTCAACATCACGCTCGCTACCTGTGGCGACGTCCTCACCGCTTCGGCCCTGCGCCGCATCGGCGATCTCGATCACATCAAAGCGGCACGCGGCCTCAGCGGCGCCATTGCTGCCGTTGTAGGCAATCGCATTTTTCTGCTTGGCGTGCTCGCGATGGCGCTTAGCTTCTTTGCGCTGCTCTTCACCCTCAGTCACGCCGACGTCAGCCTCGTCGCTCCAGCCGCAGGATCCCTCACCTTTGTCAGCAACGCGGTCGCTGCCAAGATTTTCCTCAAGGAAAAAGTCGACCACCGCCGCTGGCTCGCCGCGTTGATGGTCTGCTGCGGCGTCGCGCTGCTGAAGCATTAGTCAGTCGCCATGCTGAGCATCGCGAAGAATCCAGAACCGTGCGCACTTGTTTTCGCGCCAAACTCACCGCCACGCCGGCTGGTCTTTTCCGGAAAGCTCACGATCCAGGTACGTCGCCGCGCTGATCAGCGCCAAGTGCGTCAGCGCCTGCGGGAAGTTTCCCAGGTGCTCTCCGCTGGGGCCTAGCTCCTCGGAATACAATCCCAGGTGGTTCGCATAGCCCATCATCTTCTCAAACAGCAGACGCGCCTTCTCCACTTGGTTCGACCGCGCCAGGCACTCGATGTACCAGAAGCAGCACGCGGTAAAGCTACCCTCATCTCCATCCAGGCCGTCCAGGCAGTTCACGTCCTTGTACCGGTACACCAGCGTATCTACAGCCAGCTCTCTTTCGATGGCCGCCAGCGTAGAAAGCCACCTCGGGTCGGTCGGGCTGATAAACCGCACCAGCGGCATCAGCAGCGTCGCCGCATCCAGCGTCTCCGAGCCCTGGTACTGCACAAAAGCGCCCAGCCGCTCGTTCCAGAAATTCGTCTGGATGTCCTCTACAATGGCGTCCCGCGCTGCATACATCCAATCGAGCGGACCCTGGAGAGAGCGCTTGTCCGCCAGCCGTATCGCGCGATCGAAAGCCACCCAGCACATCAGGCGCGAATGGAGGAAATGCTTGCGGCCGCCGCGCACTTCCCAGATGCCTTCATCCGGCCGGTTCCAGTTCTTCGCAAGCCACTCCAGGATGCGCTTCAGCGAGAGCCAACCCTCGTAGCTGATGGCATCCCCATACTTGTTGGCGAGATACACGGCGTCCATCATCTCGCCGTAGATATCCAGCTGCAGTTGGCTCCACGCCGCATTGCCGATGCGCACCGGGCGCGAGTCCTTGTACCCACGCAAGTGCCCCAGTTCCGTCTCCGGCTGCTCCTGCTGGCCGCCCAGCCCATACAGCACCTGCAGCGGCCCCTGCTCCGCGTCGTAGTTCAGCCGCGACTTCAGCCACTCCTGAAAGTGTTCCGCCTCCTCCACGAATCCAAGCCGCATAAATGCATATAACGTGAACGAAGCATCGCGCAGCCAGGTGAAGCGGTAATCCCAGTTGCGCGCGCCACCGATCGACTCCGGTAAACCAAACGTAGGCGCCGCCACGATCGAACCATATTGCTGGCTGGTCAGCAGCTTCAGCAGCAGCCCTGAGCGGTTCACCATCTCCCGCCACCGGCCCGTATATTTCGATTTCCCAATCCATCTGCGCCAGAAACCGGAGGTCTGCTCAAACCGCCGCTCTGTCAGTTCCCGATCAAGATCACTCCGCGTCTCTTCGCAGTCCTCGCCAAAGATGAACAGCGCCGTCTCGCACTCTTTCAGCCGGAACGTCGTCGAAACCCCCTGGCCGTCAACCGCCAGTGGCACCGTCGCCTGCAACACAGTGATTGGCTGGCCTGCATCCTGCTCCGGGCGAAAGACCACCGAATTCTCGCGTCGCTCCACCTTGTGGGCGCCCCGCGCATAGTCGAACCGCGGATGGCACTGGACCCGGAACTCGACCTCGCCCTTCACCACCCGCACCATGCGGATCACCTGGTTCGGCACGCCGTCCTCAAGAATCGGCATGAAGTCTGTCAGCTCTGCAATGCCGGTTTCTGAAAGAAAACGCGTCAACAGGATATTGGTTTCGGGCAAGTACATCTGCTTGGTGTGCTTGTTGTCGAGCTCCGGCTGTATGCAGAAAAAGCCGCCCTTCTCCGGATCGAGCAGCGCCGCAAAGATGCTCGGCGAATCGAAGGCGGGAAAGCAAAGGAAATCGATCGACCCGGTCACACCGACCAGCGCCAGCGACCGCATGTTCCCGATAACTCCGTAATTCTCAATCGGCTGATATTCCATATTCCCTTCGGCTCAGCGATTCTAGCCGATTAGCCGCATCAGCCCACGCGCCGGCAGATCTGCCCGGAGAAAACTTCCCTCGCCGCCGTGCGCGCGCACCACCGCCTCAGCCGCCAGATAGCCACTGCGCACCGCTCCCTCCATGGTCGAAGGCCACCCGGTCGCTGTCCAGTCCCCCGCTAGGAACAACCCCGGCCAGCCGCTTGCCGCCGCCGGCCGTATCCGGTCAAGGCCGGGCCGCACGGAGTAGGTCGCCCGCACCTCCTTGGTGACCGCAGCCTTCAGCAGCTTCGCCTCGCGCACCTCGGGAAAAAACAGCGCCAGTTCACGCATCGCCAGATCGATAATCTGCTGCCGTTCCATGCTCACCAGTGACTTCGACGCGCTCACCACTAGCTCGACATAGTAGCCGCCCGCACTCTCGCGACGTCCCGGCTGCAAACGCGACTTGTTGTACAGCCACTGCATCGTCGTGTCCAGCAGAACGGCATGGTCCAGTTCCGTGATAGGCCGGTCAAACCACAGGTGCACGCTGGTAATCGGAGAATGTTCAAAGCCGCTCAACTGCATCGCCAGCGTCTCTTTCGCGGCCCCGTCCGGCAGCTGCGGCAGCAGCTTGCTCATGCCCTCGAACGCCAGCGCCAGCACCAGCGCATCGCTGCTGAACGTCGTCGCGCCCGCCGTCACCTCCCACTGTTTTCTTTCCACATTCCAATGGAGCGCATCCGCGCCGGAACGCAGGTGCACGCGCCCTCCGCGCTCTTCGATATAGCGAACTGCATGGCCATATAACTCACTCAGCGGCGCCGCTGGAATGCCCATCCGCCCACCCTCGGCTGAGAACAGAAACACTTCGCGAAAGACCTTGTTTGCGTAGAAAACCGAGATGCGCTCCGGATCCTCATTTAACGCGCTCGCCAGCACCGGCTTCCAGAAGCGTTCAATCGCCCCATGCGTCTGCTTGTGCCTGCGCAGCCACTCGGCAAAGCTTTCCCCAGTGTCCTCCGGCGTACCCCGCAGGAAGGCCCGCATCCCCCGCGCAATAGCCCGCTTGTCTGCGAACGAAAACGCGCGCGCCCACAGAAAGCTCAACGAAGCATGGAGCGGTGCCGGCATCGCACGCTGCGGTGCCAGAACACTGCTCCGGCCGCCCGGCTCCAGAAATGTGAACCGGTCAAACCAGCGGATCTGCCCCGCTACGCCCAGCCGTTCGTAGAAGTCGATCAGATTGGTGCAGCAGCCCAGCAGGATATGCTGGCAGTTGTCGATTACCTCGCCAGTCCCGGGATGCTCGTAGGAAGACGCCCTACCTCCCACATATGGACGCCGCTCCAGCACGTTCACGCGATAGCCCGCAACGGCCAGCGCGCATGCCGTTGCCAAGCCGGCTAATCCAGCACCTACCACGGTTACAGATCTCGCCGTGGGCCGATCGCCAATTATGGTTTCGATATCAGGCATGCGTGCTCAGGGCGCCAGGCGAGACAGGCCGATGCGCAACAGCCCTCGCAGCAGGATTGCCAGCTTCTGTCTTGTAGGCACGCGCACTTTTGCGGAAAAAACATCGTACCGCTTGCGCTCGATCCGCCCCAGCAGCCGCGAATAGATGGTGACCAGCACCCACAGCGCGGGCCTGCTGTCTGGCGCGATCAGCGGCAGCAGTTGCTTTGCGGAGGCGTAATACTGTCGCGCACGGAGCGCCGTCTTCGCCAACAGAGCGCGTTGCTTCTCCGTCATGTCTGCGCCTTTTTTTAACCCGGCCAGCTCCTCTGCTGTTACGCCATACTCCTCAAGGTCCTCAAGCGGCAGATACACCCGCCCGCGCTCCGCGTCTTCGCGCACATCGCGCAGAATGTTCGTCAACTGAAACGCGATCCCTGTTTCCTCCGCCAGCTTCTCCGCCCGCTGATCCCTGTATCCGAAGATGCGAATGCAGACCAGCCCCACAACCGAGGCGACGTAATAGCAGTACTGATAAAGGTCGGCAAAGGTTGCATAGCTATGGTACCCGTCGTGGTGACATGAATCAGGCCGCTCCGCTTCCAGGTCCATCGCCGTTCCCTGCACAAGCTGATCGAGCAACGTCTCCGGAATCGCAAAACGTCTGCATGCGTCGGCGAGCGCCACAAACACCGGGTCGCTCGTGCTCTCGCCGGCTGCTGCCCGGCGCCACCTTTCCATCCACGCCGCCAGCTCCTGCCGGCGCTCGGCCTGCGGCTTCGATTCATCGTCGGAAACATCGTCGGCGCGCCGCATAAAGGCGTACACCGCGCAGATTGCGTTCCGCTTGTGCCGGGGCAAAGCCACGAAGGCGTAATAAAAGTTCTTCGCCTCACGCCGCGCAATCTGGCGGCAGACTGCGTATGCGGCTTCTATTTCCGAAGTCATGCTGCCTGCCTGCCCGGACTGAAGCCGGGCAGCCATTTGTGAGCCAGTGCCCGCGTCAGTAGTTTGAACTTGCGCCTCTTCGAGATCGCCGGACGCGCCGACAATACGTCGTAACCCCGCTCCTCGATCGCGCGCAGAATTTCCAGCCCACCCCGCGTAAACAGGTCCAGATCGAGCGCAAGTTCCCGGTCCACTGTACGCAGCAGCGGCGCGCCTTGCGCGAACATCTCGCGCGTATAGGCGACCTGCTGCGCCAGCAAACCTCGGAATGCTTCAGAGGCTTTGCCTGAGGCAATCTGGTCCTCCCACACCTGGGCCTCGCGCATCGCTTCGAGAGGAAGATAGATCCGCCCCTTCTCGTAATCCACCCGCACATCCTGCCAGAAGTTCGCAAGCTGCAATGCCGAGCAGGTGTAGTCGGAAAGCGCGAATCGTTCCGCGTCTCGATAGCCGCAGGCATACAGCACCAGCCGCCCCACCGGGTTCGCCGAATACTGGCAATACGCCAGCAAGTCGGCTATGGTATCGTACCGCGTGACCGTCTGGTCTTGCCGAAACGCGACGAGCAGGTCCGCGAACGGCTTCTGCGGAATCTCGCAGCGCTGGATCGTATCCGCAAGTGCGACGAATACCGGATGCCGCGTCACTCCGCGGTAACACGCATCCAGCTCCTGCCCCCAGAACTCGAGCAGCGCCAAGGACTGGTCGTGGTCGCCCACTTCGTCCCCTAGGTCGTCCGAAATGCGGCAATACGCGTAAATACTGTGGAAGTGCGGGCGGAGCCGTTTCGGCAGAAACCACGAGGCGACGTGGAAGTTTTCGTAATGCGATTCCGCCAGCCTGCGGCAATACGCCTGCGCCTCGGCAAGCGTCGGCACGCGCTCCGGCATCCTATATGCCGCCGGCAATGCAGCCCATCCACGCTCCAGCAGCGCACTCGTACCCGCCATTGTGGCTTGTTTCCCAACCCCCACCGATTCAGGCACTCCGGGCTCCGCCGTGCTGGTGTTCATCGCTCGTCCTCGGACGTCTGCGCCGCCGGCCGGATCACCGTTTTTATCTCGTGCGAACGGTGCATCATGCGTTCAAAGACTCCCTTGAGATCCTGCAGCCGTGCCCGCCCAGTGATATACCGGTTCGATTTGAAAGCCCCGCTCTCGATCAGCCCGAATGCCTTCCGGCACGCTGTCGGCGTGTGATGAAAGCTCGCTTTCAAAGTGAGGTCGTTGTAGTGCAGCCGGTTGGTATCGAGCTCCACTTTGGTCCCGGCCGCAGGCCCGCCAAAGAAGTTCACCAGCCCTCCGCGCCGCACCATCTCCACCGCCCATTGCCAGGTCTCCGGCAATGCAACAGCTTCGATCGCGATGTCCACTCCGCGTCCTCCCGGAGTGCACGCGCGCACCGCCGCGACCGGGTCCGATGTCCTCGTGGTTTGCACGACATGGGTCGCGCCCAGCGCCTTTGCGGCCTCCACCTGGGCATCGTGCTTGACCACGGCGATCACAGAAACGCCGGCCAGCGCCGCGGCATGCATGAATAAAAGGCCGATCGGTCCACCGCCAATCACGGCCATGGTGTCGCCCGGCCTGGCCGCGCTCTCTTCCAGGCCGCGCACCACGCAGCCCAGGGGTTCGGTCAGCGCGGCGTGCTCAAAAGAAACATGCTCCGGGATCTCGAGCGTATTCTTTTCCACGATCCGCGCCGGCACCCGGATGTACTCCGCATAAGCGCCGTTATTGAACAGGAGGTCGTCGCAAAGGTTCTCCTGCCCGTGCTCGCACCAGTAGCACCGGCCGCAGGGCGCGGAGTTCAGCGCGACCACGCGCATCCCGCGGGCAAACCGCGTCACGCCTGGGCCTGTTTCGTGGATGATGCCGGCCAACTCGTGTCCGAAGAGCGCCGGCAAGGTCAACATCTTCGCGTGGTAGCCGCGCCGGTAGGTCTTCAGGTCCGTGCCGCAGGTCAGCGCCGCGCATACCCGGATCACGATTTCGCCTTCACTGGCGCGCGGTAATGGAACGCGCTCGATACGCACGTCTTCCCTGCCATACAGCACTGCTGCCTGCATCTCCGCTGCCATCGGTCTATTCTCTCAAATCCGGTGGCACGGGGTAAGCTACCCGCCCGGCTCGATGACGATCTTCATCGAATCAGCCTTAGGCTCCGAGGCGAACCGGATCGCCTCCGCCGCATCCTGCAAGGCAAAACGGTGCGAGATCAGCCTCGTCAGATCGTACCCCTGCTGATATCCGTCGAACGCGATTGCCACCCCTTCATCCTGGATATCCACCGATGCGCTGTAGGAGCCGAGCAGCGTCTTTTCATCCACGCACACCGCCGCCGGGTCAATTGTGGCTTCCCCATGTTGCGTCTGCGCAAAAAGCATCACCCGGCCACCCGGACGCGCCGCGTCCATCGCAGTCCTGATGAGCGCGTTGCCGCCCACAGCGAGGATGACCGCGTCCGCCCCGCGTCCTTCGCTTTCAGCATGCGCGCGCGCGACCACGTCTTCCGCCGAAGCATCGATCGGGTGCATCAGGCCGAAGGCCGCCGCCACCCGGTGCCGCTCCGGATATAGGTCCGAGGTCAGCACCTTGGCTCCGGAACGGGCGGCCAGCGTCGCCAGCAGAATCCCGATCGGCCCTTGCCCGATCACCAGCAATGTCTCATCGGCCGCCAAGCGGAGGCTCCGCACACCCTTAAGGCACGTATTCAGCGGCTCCACAAACGCCGCCTGCTCAAACGGAACTCCGTCCGGAATCTTCACCAGCCCGCGCCGCACGATCCAGTCCATTACGCGTACATATTCGGCAAACCCGCCGCCTGCGGGCTCAAACCCAGCCGTGCAGCCGACGCGCTTGTACACAGCGCACTGCGCAAACGTGCCTTTGCGGCAGTAATAGCATGCCCCGCACGGAATGTGGTGGAAGACCATGACGCGGTCACCCGGCGCGAATCCCTCAACACCCTCTCCTACGGCAGCCACCGTGCCCGCCGTCTCGTGTCCAAAAATGCGTGGCGCGGAGTGCGACCCCGTATGGATCTTCTTGAGGTCCGTGCCGCATATGCCGCACACCGCCACCCGCACCAGCACCTCCCCGGCACCGATGGCCGGCACCGGCACCGTTTCCACGCGTACATCGTTCACCCCGCGATACACCGCGGCGCGCATCGTCGCGGGAATGCGTGCCCCGCTCGGTGCTTCGGTATCAGCGATCAGGGTCTGCATGCGAGTCCTCTCCCCATTTCCCCAGCACGGCTTCACGCAACGCGCGGGCGCCAATGACGCCATTCCGGCTCAGCCGCACCAGCACCGGCCAGTACTGCGGCCGCATGCTCGCATAGGCCACCAGCTTTGCGATTTGCAGTTGCTCATCCTTGCCGAGAAAGCGATTAAAGTCCGGCAGCTTTTCCGTGGCCAGATCCGTGATCGCCTTCCAGCAAAAAAACGGGATGCCGCGCGCAGACGCCAGCCGGGCCACCGTCGCCGCCTCCATATCCACAAACGACGCGCGGTAGCGCTCCGCCAAGGGTTTCTTCTCCTCGAACGGCACGACGTGGTCGCTGGTCACCAACCGGAGCGGCGCAAGATCCGGCTCGGCCTCCGTGGTGTAGCGCTCACCGGTCCTGGCGTCGATCACTTCATTCACCGCGTACGCCACTCCGGCCCTTACTCCGCAGGTAATCGCGCCGGCCCAGCCGACAGATACCAGCACGTCGAGTTGCCCCGCGCTGCTGACCGCCTCAACCGCGCGCGTGGCCCCATTGCGTCCTATACCGCCTGCAACAGCCAGCAATTCCACTCCGTCTGTTGCCCGGCGGTGCAGCCCATTGCCGCCCACGCGCTCCCAGCCAGCGACCAGCGGCTTGATCTCTGCGGCCAGGGCTGCAACAACCCCGACCCGCATCATGCCGTGGGCGCATATCCGTGCGCCCGGAACCAGTCGATCGCGGCCCGCAGCGCCGTATATACCGGCACTACGCGAAACCCCAACTCCTGCTCTGCTTTTGCCGACGAGGCAAACATCTTCTTCTTGCCCATACGCACCGCTTCCACTGTCGCCCGCGGCTCCTCCCCGCGCAGCTTACCTGTAATGCTCTCATCGAAAAACGCGAATGCCATAGCGACGGCATGCGGCACGCGCAGGGTGGGCGACGGCAGTCCGGTGATCGCCGACATCTTGTCCAAAATCTGTTTGAGCGAAAGGTTCTCCCCGCCCAGGATGTACCGCTCTCCAGGCCGGCCGCGCTCAAGCGCTGCCACATGCGTCCGCGCCACCTCTTCCACGTCGACCAGATTCAGCCCGGTATCAACATACGCGGGAAACTTGCGGTTCAAGAAGTCCACAACGATCTGTCCCGTCGGCGTGGGCTTGAGGTCATTGGACCCCACCGGCGTCGTCGGATTCAGCACCATCACATGCTGGCCCGCGCGGGCTGCTTCGACGGCTACCTGCTCCGCCATGAACTTCGACCGTTTGTAGTGCCCGACCATGTTGTCAAGGGAAACGGGCGTTGCCTCGTCCACAATCGTGCCATCGCGCCGGAAGCCCATGGTCGCTACGCTTGAGGTATATACGACCCGGCTCACCCCTTCTTCGCGCGCGAGCGCCAGCAGCGTCCGCGTTCCCTCCACATTCGAGGCGTACATTGCTTGCGGGTCGCGCACCCACAGCCGGTAGTCGGCCGCCACATGCACCAGCGCATCGCAGCCGCGCAGCCCGGAGCGCAACGACTCCGGCTCACGCAGATCGCCCGTAACCATCGCAGCGTTCAACCCGTCGAGATTATCCAGCCGGCTCGTCTTACGTACCAGCAACCGCAGCTCCGCTCCTGCGGCGGCAAAGGCACGCGCCACATGGCTGCCTACAAAACCGGTCGCGCCTGTCAGGAAGACTTTCATGGGATGAGGAGTAGAAAATCGATTTACTTGGGCAGACATCGGGTCGACCGTCAGAACAGCCAAAGCCCCGGGGACCTAATCCAGCCGCTCCGCCTCGATCCCGATGCCCTTCTCGCCCGCTGCTTTCTTCTCCATATACTTCTTCACCCAGGCCTCAAAGCTCTTGCCGGCGGCGGTGTCACGTCCCGTAAACGCCAGTGCTGCGATCTGGTTATACGCGATCGTCCGCCGCGTACGCTCCTTGGCCGGAATCAAGCGCACTGCCGAGTCGGCCAGCGTTGCCCCCGTGCGCCGGTCGAAGATGTAGCCCTCGATCGTCTCGCCCGTACGCAGAGTCAGGCTCACATCGCCACGGTAATCGAAAGCCTTTTCGAGCGCCGTCCGCACCTCGTCCTCGCTGGCCAACTCGGGAATCCAGCCTTGGAGCTGCTCATGCGCGAACCCCGGCGACACCTCAAGCGCATCCGGATCGGCTGCCTCTACAGCAATGGTCAGTTCTTCGCTCATGCGTGCGTCTCCTCCATCTCCCTGGACGGCTTCGCTATTTGCACCAATGGCAAGGTCCCGCGTTCCACCGGCCGGTTCAACAGATCCAGCGCGCCGCGGTCGGCGTAGCGATTGAACAGCGTCGCCTTCGCCATGCCCAGAAACCCGCTCAACGAGCTGAAGCCGTGGTCCACCGCCGTAGGCTCGTACCCGCAGCTCACCATGCAGTTCGCGCACTTAGGATTGCCCGAGGACGTCCCGTAATTCTCCCAGTTCGTGGTCTCGAGCAGTTCCTGAAAGGTGTCCGCGTAGCCGTCCTGCAGTAGATAGCAAGGCTTCTGCCAGCCAAAGATGTTGAACGCCGGCGATCCCCATGGCGTGCACTGGTAGTCGCGCTTGCCCATCAGGAACTCCAGAAACAGTGGCGACATGTTGAACTTCCACTGCTTTTTGCGATTCGACAGAATGGCCCGGAAAAGCCGTCGCGAGCGCGCACGCCCCATGAAGTGTTTCTGGTCCGGAGCCTTGTCATAGGTGTAGCCCGGCGATAGCACCATGCCTTCCACACCGAAGGCCATCACCTCGTCAAAGAATGCGCGCACGCTGTTGGCATCCGCGCCGTCGAAGAGTGTCGTGTTCGTGGTCACGCGGAAGCCGCGCTTCACCGCCTCCTTGATGCCCTCAACTGCCTGCTCATAGCCGCCCTCGCGGCACACTGAAAAGTCGTGGTGCTCGCGCTGCCCATCCAGGTGCACCGAGAAGGTCAGGTACTTGCTCGGTTTGAACTGGTCTATCTTTTCCTTGAGCAGCAGTGCGTTGGTGCATAGGTAAATGTACTTCTTGCGCGCGATCAGCCCTTCCACGATCTCGACGATCTGGGGATGCAGCAGCGGCTCCCCGCCGGGAATTGAAACCATCGGCGCGCCGCATTCTTCCACCGCGCGAAAGCACTCGTCCGGCGTCAACTCCTGCTTCAAAATATGCGCCGGGTACTGAATTTTGCCGCAGCCCGCGCAGGCCAGGTTGCAGCGGAAAAGCGGCTCCAGCATCAGTACCAGCGGATATCGCTTCTGTCCGCTCCAGCGCTTTTTAAGCACGTAGCTCGCTACAGTCCACATCTGTGAGATCGGCACTGCCATAGTTCAGGTCTCCTCAGTTCTTGTCCGGAGTTGCAGTTCCGGCACTCAAAGAAAAAGCTAAGCCGCGGATTGCATCGCCTTGCGATAGGTACTCAGGGCGATCAGCGGAAAGTAATTGCGGTACATGTGGTACGCGAGATAGAAGACTCGCGGAAAGCCACTGCCGGTGTACAGGGCCTGGTGCGCCATGCCTTCACCGACACTCTCATCCCAGGACCCGTCAGCCTCTTGCCGCTCCAGCAGCCAGCGAATCCCCTTAGCGACAGAATCACTCCGCGTGTCGCCCGCGGCCAGCAGCCCCAGGATCGCCCACGCCGTCTGCGAAGGCGTGCTCGTGCCCACGCCGCGCAGCGTCGGGTCGTCATAGCTGGCACAACTCTCGCCCCAGCCGCCGTCCGCGTTCTGCACCATGCGGATCCACTCCGCCGCTTGTTGAATCTGCGGCTCGTGGTTCCATATCCCGATCGCTTCCAGCCCGCGCAGCACCAGAAACGTCCCGTACAGGTAGTTCACGCCCCAGCGTCCGAACCAGCTTCCGTCTGGCTCCTGCTCGCTCAGGATGAACTGGATGGCCCGCTCCACCCGCTTATCCTCGCGCGTATAGCCATACGTCGCCAGCATTTCCAGAATGCGGCCGGTGATGTCCACCGTCGGCGGATCGAGCATTGCATTGTGGTCAGCAAACGGGATGTGCTGGAAGATCATCTTCGTATTATCTTTGTCGAACGAGGCCCAGCCGCCGTTCTTGCACTGCATCGCAAAGATCCAGTCGATCGCGCGCTTGGCCACGCCGTCCTGGTAGCGCTCTCGCGGATTGTCCACTTTGTTCAGCGCCAGCAGCACCTGCGCGGAATCGTCCGTGTCCGGATAGAACTCGTTGTTGAACTCGAAATACCAGCCGCCCGGCTCCACATTGCGGACCTTGAACGCCCAGTCGCCCTTGTGCCGCACTTCCTTTGACAGCATCCAGTCCACAGCCTTCAGCAGCCGCGGATCGTGCCGCGATGCGCCCGCTTCGCCCAGGGCGAAGACCGCATATGCAGTATCCCATACCGGGGACATGCAGGGCTGCATCCGGAAGGTCGGCTCTGTGTCGTCCGGAATACCCGGATCCTCAATGCCCAGCTTCTCGAACTCATCCATCGCGCGGATCACCTGTGGGTCGTCATTCGAATACCCCAGGCACCGCAGCGCAATGATCGCGTTCAGCATGGCTGGGTAGATCGCTCCCAGTCCGTCGGACATCTCGAAACGTTCGAGCATCCACTTTTCCGCCCGCTTCAGCGCAACTTTGCGCAATGGCCGGATATGCACCCGCTCCGCCCAATGTGTCACCCGATCGCACAACAGGAAGAAATTCCGCCAGCTCACCGGGTTCTTACGGTCCCAGCGCAGGTGCAGGTTGGCGTTCTCGCGCCCACCTACAAACAGTTCGTCGATTCCCTGCTCCGGAGGGATCTTCTTGAACGGCTTCTTCGCGTATGCGATGGACAACGGCACCAGAATGGCGCGGGACCACGAAGATATCTCGTAAATGTTGAAGTAGAACCAGTTGGGAAACAGCACAATCTCCGGCGGAATCGCCGGAACCGCATCGTACTCATACTGCCCCAGCGCGCACAGATAGATTTTGGTGAAGGTGTTGCACTCCACAACGCCGCCGTGGAGAAGAATCCATTCCCGCGCCCTCGCCAGCACCGGCTCGTCAGCAGACATCCCCATCAGCTTGCCCGCAAAATAGCACTTGACCGTCAGGCTGATATTTCCCGGACCGCCCGAGTAGATGCTCCAACTTCCGTCTT
The DNA here is from genome assembly GCA_963767705.1 of uncultured Acidobacteriaceae bacterium. Lineage (GTDB taxonomy): Bacteria > Acidobacteriota > Terriglobia > Terriglobales > Acidobacteriaceae > CAWCJL01. The sequence continues at coordinate 1,202,823 of CAVYEO010000001.1, forward strand.
CATTCTGGTAGCGCAGGATTTCAGTGAGCGCCCGGCGCATCTTCGCTTCGTCGCCCGTGCCGAGCAGTACATGAGCAAAGATGTAATCCGCTTCCAGGCTTGAGTCTGCCTCCAGCTCCGCCGACCAGAAGCCATCCGGATGCTGCTCGGAGAAGAGATATTCGCGCGACCGCGCGACCGCCTCTTCCACTTGGTCCAGGCCCACGTCGATGCGGCCGAAACGCGGCTTGCTCGCATATCCGCTGCCCGCCACCGCTCGCGCATCCCCCATGGACTTCGCCATCGTCTCGCCTTTCGGTCTGCTGGTTTCCGGTCTCGACTCCACCTAGCGCGCTGCCACCGCAGCCGGTCCGATCGCCTGCACGATCTCTGCCGGCAAGCCGAAGCGCACGTTCTCCGGCATCACTTCGACCTCTTCCACGCCGTCAAAGCCCTTTGCCCGCAAATACGCAACAACCTCGGATACAAGAATCTCCGGCGCCGACGCTCCTGCTGTCACCGCCACGGTACGTACATCCTTGAGCCACTCCGAGTCAATCGCCTCGGAGTTGTCGATCAGATAGGCCACGGTGTTCAGGTTGCGCGATACTTCGACCAGCCGGTTCGAGTTCGAGCTATTGTTCGAGCCCACCACCAGCACCAGGTCCGCGGTATGAGCCACGTTCTTGACCGCAACCTGCCGGTTCTCGGTGGCATAGCAGATGTCCTGCGAATGCGGTCCCACGATGTTGGGGAACTTGTCCTTGAGCGCCTGAATGATATCCCGCGCCTCGTCCAGGCTCAGCGTGGTCTGGGTCAGGTAGGCCACCCGGTTCGGGTCCGGCACCACCAGCGTCGCGACCTCTGCGGCAGACGAAACCACCTGCGTTACGTCCGGCGCCTCGCCCAGTGTGCCTTCAATCTCGTCGTGGTCGCGGTGCCCGATCAGCACCAGCGAGTAGCCCTGTTTGGCAAACTTCACCGCCTCCACATGGACCTTGGTCACCAGCGGACAGGTCGCGTCGATCACCCGCAGGCCCCGGAGTTTGCTGCGCTCCCGCACGTCCGGCGAAACGCCATGGGCCGAGTAGATGACCCGCTTGCCTTCCGGTACATCCTCGATGTCATCGACAAAAATCGCGCCCTTCTCCGCCAGTTCGTTCACCACGAAGCTGTTGTGCACGATTTCCTTGCGCACATAGATCGGCGCGCCAAACGTTTCCAGAGCAATGCGGACGATATCGACCGCGCGCACCACGCCAGCGCAGAAGCCGCGGGGCTTCAGCAGCAAAACGCGCTTTTGGGGAGAGGAAAGATCTGCCCCGTTGTTCACGGAAGGCACGTCGGTTACTGGTGGCTCGGCAAGTATAGGCGTCACCCATTTAGTATACCGGCTGGGTAAAAAGGTGTCAGTGCGGAGGGGGTGTCATCTGAGGCCATTTGCCCCTGAAATGCCGCAAACCGCACCTCAATGGTCAACCTCTCCCTTAGCTGTCATCGTGAGCCGAGCACAGCGAATCGGAGGACCTGCATTGCGTTGCCGGGCGCCATCGTGACGCGCGTACCATCCTGAGCGGTCCTAACCGCGAACGGTGAAAGATCACCCCGCCCCCTACAAACTCGCCGCTTCCTTCAGCATCTGCTCCGCGTGCCGTCGCGACGTCTCCGACAGCTTCGCCCCGCTCAGCATCCTCGCTACCTCCTCAGTCCGCTCTGCCGGTTCCAGCAGCCGGACTCCGGTCCGCGTCCGACCATGCACCTCTCGCTTTTCCACCACAAAGTGCTGGCTGGCAAAGGCCGCAATCTGCGGGAGGTGCGTCACGCACAAAACCTGCTGCGCCTCGGAAAGCCGCTTCAGCTTCTGCCCCACCGCCTCTGCCGCCCGTCCGCCAATGCCGATATCGATCTCATCGAAGACCAGCGTGCGCGGCAGCGGCGCCTTTCGGCGTCCCTTCGCAGCAGTCTTGCTCGCACCCTCTTCCACGCTTACCTTCAACGCCAGCAACACACGGGACATCTCGCCGCCTGAAGCAATCTCGTCGAGCGCCTTCAAAGGCTCGCCGGCATTGGTCGCGATCCGGCACTGCACCTCATCCCATCCATGCGCCGCCCAGTGGGACTCATCCTCGCGTGACACCACCTCGACGCCGAACCGCGCCTGCATCGCAAGATCATTGATCTGCGCCTCGGCTACCTTCTCCAGCCGCTTCGCCGCAGCCTGCCGATGCGCTGTCACACCCGCGGCCGCAGCGCGATATCCAGCGGCCGCCTGCGCCAGCTCCCGCCGCAGCTCCGCGATCACCTCGTCCCGGTTCTCGATTTCCGCCAGCTTGGCGGCGACCTCGTCGCCATACGCCATCACCGTCTCAACCGTCGCGCCGTACTTGCGCTTCAGCTTGTCCAGCAGCGCCAGCCTGTCTTCAATCTCGCCCAGCCGCTCCGGCGAGGCCTCCAGCCCATCGCTGAACTCCCGCACCGTTTCCGCTACATCGCCCACCACTGCGCGGGCGGAAGCCAACTGCTGTGCCGCCTCTGCAAACCGCGCGTCGAACCGCGCCAGCTCTTCCACTTGCTTCAGCCCTGCGCGCAGCGCCGTCTCCGCCGAGTTGCTGCCTTCATACAAAAGCTCGTATGCGCTCATCGACCCGGCATACAGCTTTTCCGCATTCATCAGCACGCGGCGTTCCGTGTTCAGCGCCTCTTCTTCCCCCGCCTCAAGCGCCGCCTCGATAATCTCGCGACTTTGAAAGCTCCACAAATCCGCCATCCGCAGCCGGTCCTGCTCGTCTGTTTCCAACGCTTGCAGCCGTTCAGCGATCTCCCGCCACTGCCGATGCGCCGTCCCTATCCCATCGAGCGGCGTCGCGGCATACCGGTCCAGCACCAGCCGCTGCTGCTCCGCATCGAACCCCGCCAGCGTTTCGCTCTGCGCATGGATCAGCGCCAGCTCCGGAGCAAGCTGTTTCAACACCGCTGCTGTTGCTGGCTGATTATTGATGTACACGCGGCCCTTGCCGCTCGCCTGGATTTCCCGCCGCAGGATGATCTCCATCCCCTCTGCGTCAATACCGTTGGCTTCGAGGATTGTCTCGGCCTCCGGCGTCGTCTCGAAGATGCAGGAGATCACGGCCTTCTCCGCCCCATGCCGCACCACGTCGGACGAGCCCTTGCCGCCCATCAACAGCGCCAGCGCGTCCACCAGGATGGACTTGCCCGCACCCGTCTCGCCGGTCAGCAGATTGAGTCCCGGCCCCAGCACCGCAACGGTGTGGTCGATGACCGCGTAATTTTCAGCGTGGAGTTCAAGCAGCATGGAAGGAGGGTCTGCCCGAGAATAGCAGGGTGCACGGTGGGGCTACCAGATGGTGCGGATGAGGCCGGAGCGGCGAATACGGTCATCGGCGGTGACCAGTTCCAGGCCATGTACCAGGGCAGTTGCGCCGATGATTCGATCGAAAGGGTCCCGCGGATATGTGGCAGGAACACTTGACGCCGCTGTTGCGATGCGTGCTGTCAAATGGAGCACCACAAAATCTCGCTCCACGCCTTCTAAAAACTCCAGCACGGGAATATCCAATTGCAGTCGACTGCGGGTAACTAAGTTCCCCAACTCATATAGCGAAACGGCGGAAGCTGCCAGCAAGCGTTTCTCTTGGCGCGCTTCGGAGATGGTGCGTCGCGCCCGCCCGGAAAGCTTGCCGTCGTCGAACCCAAGCCAAAAGATGACATGCGTATCCAGCAGGATCACTTGAAGTCGTTCCAATCGCGATCATCCCAGTCCTCCTCCGGAACGATAGGACCAACGATGTCACCCAGATCTCCGACGATCCGCCCCTTCCCTTTCATGAATCCGAATATCGGATCCTTTTTGGGGTCGTACTCGGATTCCGCTGGCACCAGCTTGGCAACCGGCTTGCCTCGCTTGGTAATGACCACCGTTTCCCGCCGCGCCTGCACCTCGTCCATGATCGCGAGACACTTAGCCTTAAACTCACCCGCTGCTACCGTCCGCATCGCCTACCTCAGTTCATGACCACTTTATCATGGTCATAATACCTGGCCCTCAGTTGCTGTGCACTACATCACCGTACTTATCCCGCAGCAGCAGGCCCCCGTAACTAGAAGCTAACCTGCCGCAGCTAGTAGCCCGCACCCGCTTCCTGCTACCCTCTAAGCACGAACCCCGACGTGCCTCCGATGACCCACCTCCTCCTCCATTCCCTCGCCCTCGTCTTCCTGCAGGCAGACGATGCCGCCGCCGCCCCTCCGCCCGTCACCGACAGCAACGCCATTATGGAGATGCTGCGCAACAGCGGCCCTGTGGCGCTCACCGTACTCGGCATCCTGGTTGTCGCCAGCCTCTTTTCCTGGGCCATTATCCTCAGCAAGTGGTCCGGCTTTCGTCGCGCCCAGGCGCAAAGCCGCCGTTTCCTCCGCGCCTTTCGCAAGGCCACGCGCCTGCAGGAGATCGCCGCTGTCTCCGAGCAGTTCAAGCCCAGCCCCCTGGTCAACGTCTTCGATGAAGTCTACGAGACCTACCGCCGCCAGACCGGAGGGTATGGACCGCCGCGCAACATCACCGCCCTTGAGCGCACCGCGCAGTCGGCTGCCAGCGAGTCCCTCACCGTCATGGAGCAGCGCCTTACCTGGCTGGCCACCATCGGCGCCATCTCGCCCTTTATCGGCCTTTTCGGCACCATCATGGGCATCGTGGACGCCTTCCACGGTCTCGGCACCGCCGGCGCTGCTACCCTCCGCGCGGTCGCCCCGGGCGTCTCGGAAGCCCTGATCACCACCGCTGCCGGCCTGGTCGTGGCCATCCCCGCAGTCATCGCATATAACCAGTTCACCGCGCGGGTTCGCGAGTTTGCCTCCCGCATGGACGACTTCGCGCGCGAACTCCTGAACTCCATGGAAGAGATCACCTTGCGTCCCAATCAGGATCCCATGGAGCGCGAATCGCAACGCGAAGGCGGCCGCGACTACCGCACCGACCCTCGCGACCCAGTTGCGCGCGAAACCGCCCGCGAAGCCACCCGGGAGCCCGGCCGTGGCGTTTACTAGCGGCGGCGGCCGCACCCACACCTCCCTCGCCGAGATCAACATCACCCCCCTCGTCGATGTCGTCCTGGTGCTGCTCGTCATCTTCATGCTCACCGCGCCCGTGCTCCAGTCCGGCATCGACGTGGCTGTGCCCAAAACCCGCACCGTCCGCGAAATCACCGAGCAGCGTCAGGTCATCACCATCGACCGCGACCAGCGCGTCTTTCTTGGCGACGAGCCCATCAACCTCGCCGAGTTGCCAGCCCGCCTCCGCCAGCCCAATACCGACAACGCCAACAAGGTCGTCTATCTGCGGGCCGATGAGCGCGTACCCTTTGGCGCCTTCGCTTCCGTCATGGATTCCGTCAAGCAGGCCGGCATTACCAATATCTCCATCGTCACGCAGCCGCTCAGCAACGCTGCTTCCGCGAAGTAGGCTCGCTCGATGCCCCGCTACGCCACCAGCACCGACGAGACCATCCTCGACCAGAAGGACGCTCTGGGCACGCCCCTGGCCGAATCCTTTGCCCTTCACCTGCTCATCGTGGCCGCGCTCGCCGTCTCTCTCTGGCTCCATGGCCGCTCCCACGGCGCAGAGTGGGGCCAGGGTCTGCAGGGAGCAGTCCAGGCCACGCTGGTCAGCTCCGCGCCTTCCATCCCGCTGCCGCAGGTGCAAAAGCCCTCTGATAACGTTCTCGCCACGGAGAACCCCAGCCCCGCTCCGGCGATCGAAAAGCAGCCGGTCGCGCCACCGCAGGACCTCAAGGCCATTCCCATCCCCGTCAAGCAGCCCGCTAAGCCCCTGCCGCCCAAGCCACAGCAGCAGGAGCAAAAGCACCCGCAGCCCTTGGAGCCGCCAAAGCAGAACCGCGCCAACTACGGCGAGCAGGCGCCCACCAGCCAGCCGCGCTCCATGGCCCAGACCACCGGCCCGGCCAGCCCCGTCGCCATCACTGGAGGCTCCGGCTTCCGCTTCCCCTGGTACGTCGATCTCATTACCCGCAAGGTGCGCGAAAACTGGTACATCCAGGAAGTCGATCCCACCACCCCCAAAGGCCGCCAGGTTACCGTCACCTTCGATGTCGCGCGTGACGGCGCGCCCAGTCACGTCCAGGTCGCCAGCTCCTCCGGCTCTTCTACCCTCGATACCTCCGCCCGCCGCGCTGTGCAGAGGGTTGAGAGTTTTGGTCCCCTGCCCCCCGGCTACAACGGATCCAGCCTTTCCGTGGCGTACACTTTCACCTACGATCAGACTGGCCACTGAGACAATCAGCGCGACGAATCACGCATCGTGGCCGAACCAAACTTTCAACCAGAACAAAGAGGTGTCATCCTGAGCGGAGTGATTGCGAAGCAAGAACGGAGTCGAAGGACCTGCTTTTCTCTCCACCATGTCGCGTTTGCCGGTCGAGGACACGGCAGCTCTGGACGGATCAGTCGCAGCTTTTCTGTCATGCTGCTTCTGCTGCTCTGCCTAACGGCCGCCCAAGCGCAGGATTGGGTCCGCACCGGCACCAACCTCGGCGTCGAGAAGATCCGCCTCGCTGCCGCGGACTTCAAGCCCAACTCCGCCGACCCGCAGACACCCGGCCTCAAGACCACCTTCGACACCACCCTCTTCAACGACCTTTCGAATGCCGGCATCTTCGACATGGTCTCGAAGAGCCTCGCGCCTCCAGCCACCCCCGGCACCCCGCAGGAAGCCAATCTCAGCCAGTGGTCTGCGCCCCCATCGAACGCCGCCATGCTTGCCTTGGGTTCGCTTGCCGTCAACGGTGGCCAGCTCGCCGTCTCCGGCTTCCTGGTTGACGCCAAGGACCCCAACACCCCGCCCATCCTCGGCAAACAGTACAGCGAGTCCGCCACGCAGGACAACGCCCGCCTTATCGCCCACCGCTTCGCCGACGAGATCATCCTGCGCCTCGGCGGCGGGCTCAACGGCATCGCGGAAACCAAGATCTACTTCGTCTCCTCGCGCTCCGGCACGAAGGAAATCTGGGCCATGGACTATGACGGCCAGGGCCAGCACCCCATCACTCACCTCGGCCAGATCTCGCTTTCTCCCCGCGTTTCCCCGGACAACAGCCGCGTCGCCTTCGCTTCCCTCGGGCAAGAACGGCTGGTCCATCCGCATGTACTCGCTGGTGCTCGGCCGCATGGTCAGCTTCCCCTCGCCCGGTGGCACCACCCTCTCGCCTGCCTGGTCCAGCGACGGAGCGCATCTTGCCTACTCCTCTGACAAATCTGGCGACCCCGAGATCTGGGTCTCCGATGCGAACGGCAGCGGCGCTCATCGCGTCACGACCTTCAAGGGCCCGGACGTCTCGCCCTGCTGGAACCCCAAGACCAACGCCCAGCTCGCCTGGGTAAGCGGACGCACCGGCCTGCCGCAGATTTACATCATGGAAGCCGACGGCGCAAACGTGCAGCGCCTGACTGACGGCGGCTATGCCACCTCGCCCTCCTGGTCCCCCAACGGACAGTTCCTGGTATTCGCCTGGGACCGCAAATACGGCCCCGGCGCTCCCGGCGGCCAGGACATCTACGTGATGGACATCGCCAGCCGCCGCTGGGTGCAGCTCACCCACGACTCCGGCCGCAACGACTTCCCCTCCTGGGCCCCGGACGGCCGCCACATCGTCTTCGAGCGCGAAGAAGCGCACCATCCCGAAATCTGGAGCATGCTCGCCGACGGCACCCAGCAGCAACAGCTCACCCACGGCAGCAACAACTACATGCCGAACTGGAGCTGGAAGTAACTATGCACCCTCTTGAAACTTCAGCTGTCATTCTGAGCGAAGCCGCATTTCCCTAAGGTCATCCTGCAGTCGAAGCGCGCTGTGTCATCCCGAGCGAAGCGCGCTGTGTCATCCCGAGCGAAGCCGAGGGATCTGCTTTTCGTACTTCTGCTACCCCAAATTTCTGATCAAGGAAGCCTCGTGAATATTTCTCCCCGCCCCGCTCTTCGCCGCCACATGGCAGCCGCTTTCGCCGTCGTCGCCCTGGCCGCCGCCACCGGCTGCCATAAAAAGGCCGCTCCTCCTCCGCCCCCACCGCCGCCCACGCAGACCTCTGCCGCGCCCACGGCCACGCTTACCGCCACCCCGGTGTCTATCAATCCCGGGGACAAGGCCATCCTTACCTGGCACACCACTGACGCGACCGACGTTTCCATCGACGGCATCGGCGCCGTGCCCTCTTCCGGCACCCAGTCCGTCTCCCCCGCGCAATCGACCGACTACCACCTCATCGCCCGCGGCCTCGGCGGCTCCACTGACGCTACTGCCCGCGTTACCGTCAACACCTCGACCGGCGCCTCCTCCACCGGCGACACTGGCAGTGAGCAGATGGACGACGCCACCTTCCACAGCAACGTCCAGGATGTCTTCTTCGACTACGACAGTTACGATATCAACGGTCCCTCGCAGACCATCCTCTCCAAGGACGCCGCCTTTCTCGCCTCGCACCCGCGCGTTCGCGTCCTCGTCGGCGGCTACTGCGACGAGCGCGGCTCCACCGAATACAACCTTGCTCTCGGCGAAAACCGCGCCAACGCCGCCAAGCAGGCCCTGGTCTCTGCCGGCGTCAATGCCGACCGCATCCGCACCGTGAGCTACGGGAAGGAAAAGCAGTTCTGCACCGAGCACGACGAAGCCTGCTACCAGCAGAATCGCCGCGCCGGCTTCTCGGTCGATCGCTAACAAGCTCATTGGCCCCTCTCACAACCGGGTGCCCCATCCTTCGCGCCTCACGATGTCTGCTTTGCCACGCAGACAAAAGCGCGAAGGGTGGGTCATGCGCGGATGCGCGCCCTGCTCTCCTCTGCAACGCAGAAGCTTCCCTCAATGCGTCGCAATACGCTGGGCCGGGTATTTAGCCTTGTTCCGCCTATGCTTTTCCGCGCGGCCAACTTGCAATTCCCGTAAACTGTAGCCAACCACTCCGGTGACATCAGCCATGCGCAAACATCTTCTCCCTCTCGCTGCCGCCCTCCTGTTTTTCACCACTGCCGTCCTGCCCCCGCGCGCCCACGCCGTGGCCAAGGAGATCATCGAGCTGCAAACGCAGGTCTCCCAGCTCCAGGACCTCATCACGCAGATGAAGCAGTCCAACGATCAGCAGCTCGCCGTGATCCTGCACCTTGTCCAGCAAAACACTGACAACGTGAACAAGGTCACCACGCAGATGACTACGTTGCAGCAGGCCGTCGCCGCTCAAAACGAGAACACCCAGCTTTCCGGTCAAATGCAGGCCCTCAACGACTCCGTCGATGAGCTCAAGAGCCGCATCGCCAAGCTCGATACCACCATGCAGTCCATGCAGAGCCAGTTGCAGAATGTGCAAACGCAGCAGCAGCCCGCAGCAGCCCCCTTAGCCGACGGCGCCCCGGCGCAGGGGCCCGGCACCGGCATGGCCGCCGCGCCGGGCGCAGCTCCGACGCAGTCCACCGCCCCGCCGCTCCAGCAGACCTACCAGTCCGCCATCCGCGACTACAACTCTGCCAAGTACGACGTGGCCAGCTCCGAGTTCGCCGACGTCGTCCACTACTATCCACAGGACGACCTCGCCGGCAACGCCCAGTACTACATCGGCGAGATCGCCTATCGTCAGGGCAAGTACGCGCAGGCCGTCAAGAGCTACGACGCCGTCCTCGAGCAGTTCCCCGGCAATCCCAAAGCTCCCGCCGCCCAGCTCCGCAAAGGTGAATCCCTCTTAGCCATGCAGCAGCGCGACCCGGGCGCTCAGGAACTCCGTTCCTTGATCCAGCGCTACCCCATGACCCCCGAAGCCCAGGAAGCAAGGAGCAAACTCAACGCCCTCGGCATCCGCATCAACCCCACCAAGCCCACCGCGTATCGCTGAGTTCGCTGTGCCTGCTCATAGGTTCGCTGAGGCCCAACCCTAGCCCACCCCAACCCGCCGGTGCTATCGTAATCCCGCCCATCGGCGCGCCACCGCGCCCCTCTGAAACGGGCATACTCCCGGAGGTACACAGCACCATGGCCACCATCCCCGTAGACGCCCGCGCCACCGCGACCACCTCGCACTTCCTCACCCGTGAACACCGCATGCTCATCGACGGCCGCTTTGTCCCGGCCGCCTCCGGCAAGACCTTCCCCGTCTACAATCCCGCCACCGGCGAAGTGATGGCCCACGTCCCTGAAGCCGAATCCGAAGACGTGGACCGTGCCGTCCGCGCCGCGCGCCTCGCCTTTGACGCCGGCCCATGGACGCGCATGTCGCCCTCCGAACGTGGCCGCATGCTCTGGAAACTCGCCGACCTCATCGAGCAAAATCTGGAAGAGATCGCCGAGATCGAATCGCTCGACAACGGCAAGCCCTTTTCCGTCGCCCGCGTCGCCGACCTCCCGCTCGCCGTGGACATGTTCCGCTACATGGCCGGCTGGGCCACCAAGATCACCGGCTCCACCCTTTCGCTCTCCGCCGGCCCCGACTTCCACGCCTACACCCTCCGCGAGCCCATCGGCGTCGTCGGCCAGATCATCCCGTGGAACTTCCCGCTGCTGATGGCCGCCTGGAAGCTCGCCCCCGCTCTCGCCGCTGGCTGCACCGTCGTCCTCAAGGTCGCCGAGCAGACCCCCATGAGCATGCTCCGCGTCGCCGAACTCATCCAGGAAGCCGGCTTCCCTGAAGGCGTCGTCAACATCCTCACCGGCTACGGTGAAGGTGCCGGCGCCCCGCTTGCCGAGCATCCTCTCGTCGACAAGATCGCCTTCACCGGCTCCACCGAAGTCGGCAAGCTGATCGTCAAGGCCGCCACTGGCAACCTCAAAAAAGTCACCCTCGAGCTCGGCGGCAAGAGCCCGGCCATCGTCTTCCCCGATGCCGATCTCGAACGCGCCATCCCCGGCACCGCCAACGCCATCTTCTTCAACCATGGCCAGTGCTGCTGCGCCGGCTCGCGCCTCTTCATTCACGAAAAGGTCTATGACCAGGTGCTCGACGGCGTGAGCCAGATCGCCGGCAACATCAAGGTCGGCCCCGGCCTCGACCCCAGCACCCAAATGGGTCCGCTGGTCAGCGATGAGCAGTTCCGCCGCGTTACCGGCTATATCAAAGCCGGCGTCGATGAAGGTGCGGAGGTCGCCGTCGGCGGCAAGTCACGTAACAATGGCGGTTACTTCGTCGAACCCACCGTCCTCACCCGCACCACCCCGCAGATGAAAGTCGTGCAGGAAGAGATCTTCGGCCCCGTTGTCTGCGCCCAGCGCTTTTCTGACGCCGACCTCGACCGCATCGCCGGCGAAGCCAACGACTCCATCTTCGGCCTGGCAGCCAGCGTCTGGACCCGGGACGTCTCCATCGCCCACAAGATGGCCCGCCGCATCCGCTCCGGTACCGTCTGGGTCAACTGCCACAACGTCTTCGACGCCAGCCTTCCCTTTGGCGGCTACAAACAGTCCGGCTGGGGCCGCGAGATGGGCGAAGAAGTCCTCCGCAACTACCTGGAAACCAAAGCCGTCACCGTCGCTCTCTAACCCGCAACGCGATGCCGCGCAAACCGCATCACTCGCGCGGCATCGCCCAACAAATGTCATCCTGAGCGGAGCAGCGCAGCCGAAGGACCTGCATTTCCGCCCCGAAAGGCCCACCAGACCCTCGCCCGCGATAGCTCCCTCCCACCGCGAAGCCCTCACCCAGACAACGGCCCGCCCCCTTTCCCACATCCTCATCACCTATGACCCACCCACCCCACCACCCCGACAGCGACGCCCACAAAGGCGCCGTCGAAGAAGAAACTCCCCGCTCCGCCACCCCCGAGGATGCCACCGTGCCCTCTCTTCAAGGCCAACTCGGCCACCGTGATCAGGACCCCCTCATCAAGCAGAGCGACACCGACTTCCCCGGCCCCGACGCCCGCGAAGAACACAGCGGCGAACACAAATAGCGGCTCCGCTTCCTCGCCGCCCGCTGAAGCACACCCATCCTCCGCGCGGCGCTCGCTCCATCAAAGGTCCCGCACTTCCCCGCTCACTTGAACCCATGCCGCTACCCACAGCCTCCGACCTTCCCCACCGCCGGGTCATTCACTCCCTCGACGGCATGCGCGGACTGGCGGCCCTGTGGGTCGTCGCCTACCACTCCCCTTTCCTCCTGCCTGTTAACGTCCGCAGCGGCTACCTTGCCGTCGACGTCTTCTTTGTCCTCAGCGGCTTTGTCATCGCCAAAACCTACCTGCCCACGCTCAACTCCGCACGCGACATCTGGCCCTTCATGCTCCGCCGCATTGGCCGCCTCTTCCCCATGATGGCCGTTGCCCTCGCCTTCATGCTGGTGGTCCTGAATACCCCACTGGGCCGAGTCTCCCCCAGCGGAGCGCCCCTGCCGCTCGTCTTCCCCATCGGCCAGATCCTTGCCAGCCTCACCTTCGTCTCCTCGCTCGGCTTTTACCCCCACCTCATCCTCAACGCGCCCATGTGGTCGGTCAGCGTGGAGTTCTACACCTACATCCTCTTCGCCGTCTTCGCCATCTGGGGGCGCCGCCGTCCTGCCATCGCCGCCCTGCTCATCTTCGCCGCCTATGCCACCACCGCTTATGGCACCCTCCACGTGCATCACTGCGCCGTCGTCCACTCCTGCATGGACGTCACGTACGACTTCGGCATCTTTCGTTGCATCACCGGCTTCTTCCTCGGTTACTTGGCCTGCCAGCGCGCCAGGAGCTTCCGCGTAATGCGCTTCGCCGCCCACCCGGTTACCCAGGCCCTCTTGTTCCTCGCCTGCATTCCCTATGCGTTCCTCTCCTACCGCATCCCGGCGCTGGCGCTTTCCGTCCCGTTCCTGATTTACCTACTGGTGCTTTCCGTCTGTGCGGACACCGGCCCCCTGGCGCGCCTTCTCGCCTTCCGGCCCTTCCTCTGGCTGGGCCACGTCTCCTACTCCCTCTACGCGCTGGACGGTCCGATCCAGCGCATCGTCTGGGTAGCCTCCACGCATCGCCACGCCCCCGCCATCCCGGTTCTCATCGCCGCCTACTTCGCGCTTCTGCTTCTGCTGGCCTGGCTCGCCAATACCTGGATCGAAGACCCCGCCCGGCACTGGTTCGCCACCTTCAGCCGCTCCGTCGCCATCAAGCACCACAGCAACGCCGTCGCACCCCCGGCCTAGCTCCCCGCCGAACACATGTGCGCGCTCCGAAGCAGCGGACGCTCCGAACCGGGTATCCCATCCTTCGCACGAACCGGGTGCCCATTCTTCGCGCCGAACCGGGTGCCCCATTCTTCGCGCCCAACCTACCCTGCCCTCTGTACGAACACAGAGCGCGAAGAGTGGGCCATGCGCGGAACGCGCATCCGCCTTACCTTGTGAAGATCCTGCCAACTCAGTTTCCCCATCCCTGTGCGCTGCGAAAGTTAAGAATGGATTGGGTAATCCCGCAAGAACCGCATCTCTCGACACACACCGAACCCCGCCCACGCGCAGCCCTGTACACTCGCTCCAACCGGGAGGTGAACGAGTGCCGAACCTTGATCCCTGGCTAGCCCTTGGCGTCGTCGTATCCACCGCCGCCACTGACGCCGTCTATGTCCTATTCAACGCAGCCGTCTCCGCGCGGCGTCGCGTCCCCGCCGCTACCTGGAGCAGCGCCTGGTATCTGCTCTCCGCCTTTGCTGTCATCAGCTATACAAAGAATTGGGTCTACGTCTGCTTCGCCGCCCTTGGCTCCTGGATCGGCGCTTATCTCTCCATGACCCTGCTACGCCGCCCCGCAGCCCCCGCCACTACCGGAGCCTCTGCCACCCCGTCCAGCCCGACCGAACCCGCGGGCTGAATCTCAGTTCACAGTCGCGTGCTTCTTGAGCGAGCCGTCATTCTGAACGAAGTTAAAAATTCACCCCAGGGCGAATTGTGCCCGTTACTGTGCTTTATTGCTTCAACAGCAAATCGCAGCCGTACCCCAGCTCACCGATGCATCCAGTCGCGATACGAACCGCTCTGTACGTTTTCCATCGCCAACCGCGACTCTGCCATCCGCCGCCTGGAAATCTCGATGCGCTCTCGGGTTCTCGAGATCTGGCCCGAAGTCTTCTCCAGGCGGATTCCTGACATATCAAAATCCGTCTCCTCGAACACCGTTCGGATCGCCCCATCCGATTCCTTATGGCTCCAAATGGATTCCCTCATCCAAGGCGCCTCGTCACGGCCGCCAGCAACTCGGCGGGACCGCAGTCGCTGTACAACTCCTCATCGAACAGCCCAGGCGCAAAGTCGCCGCCGCTGCCGGAAAACAAGGCTACCAGCTTCGTCGCCGGGTGTTCCCGCCGGACCAGGGATGCAAGCGCCTTCTTCTCTCTAGCCAGCAATGTATGACCCAGCACCACCAGGTCGAAGCGAGACTCTGCCAGCAGCGATCGTGCTTCTTCCGGCATCGCTGATGCCACGGTGCAGCGCGCCAGCCGCAAAACCATGGCTCGATATTGCAGCAGCTCCCTGTCCTTGCCAATCGACAGCACAGCAGGAATCCGCTGTTCCGTTCGTCTGGTCAGGATCGGTGAAAGTCCGGCGGCGAATTCACGTACCGGATACAAGGCGCCCATGAAGAACCCTCAAGCGCCAGGGGCGCCAGATACCTATTCTCCAGCGCACGAAAGCCCATGTCTGTCTTATCTCCAACATATAGCCCGTTAAAGTTCAGCACGCGCTCCGGTTTGAGAGCGTGCGCGAATCTCTCGGTTTGCGCGAACCTCTCCCTTTGAGTGAACCCGGGTGCCCCATTCTTCGCGCCCAATGTAGCCTGCCCTCTGTACGAACACAAGCGCGAAGAGTGGGCTGTGCGTGGAACGCACAGCCGCTTCTTACGTTGGAACTCCCACTCAGCTTGATTCGACCACGCCAAGAATCACAGACAAGCCAGCCCCGAGATGGCCAGGCCACCGCATCCCGCGCACCCCTAAAACGCCGCCGCATTCACATCTGGGTACTTCTCCAGATAATCATGGAGCACGCAATAACACTCGCAGGCCCGCGCTTCCAGCCCACTTCGGTCGAGCAGGCGAATCCGGCCCCGGCTGTAATCGATCAGCTTCAACCGTTGCAGCGTCTCTGCCGCAAGGCTCACGGTGGGACGTCCCGTGCCCAGCATCTCGGCCAGGAACTCCTGCTTCAACGGCAGAGTGTCGGTCTCCATCCGGTCCGCGCACATCAGCAGCCATCGAGACAAGCGCTGCATCGTGTCATGCCGCCCATTGCAACCGGCCGACTGCGACGCCTGCAGAAGCTGCGCCTGCATATAGCGCAGGACATAGTTATGGAAGTCTCCATGCTGGCGAAACTCCCTTTGGGCGACCGCTACGACCGACGTGTAGCCATTTCCTGCTGCCTGCATGTACACCCGGTTTAAGCTGCGCTTAGTCCCAATCAGCGCGGACGCGCCCATCACCGACTCGCTCCCGAACATGCCCACTTCCACCTGCGAACCGTCCTTGAAAGTCGCTGTCATCGAGCCGATGCCGCTCTCGATGAAATACAGTTTCTCAATCGGCTCACCTGGGCCCTCGATCGAGTGCTCAAGCTCCAGCCGCACCGGTTGCAGCTCCAGTCGCCGGATCACCTCCGGATCGAGTCGCTGGAGAATTTTGTTCTTGAACGTAGCCGCTGCCATCACATTCCTTTCAGCCGTGCATCACTCACGAGAACAATGCGCCTTTCGCCGCGTTCCGTCCAGAACTGTTCTCTTCGGGCTTTACCCACCGCCCCTGCCTCTCGCAACCCAGGACCAGACCAGACCTGACCCCTTTTCACTCCAAAGAGATTCCATCCGACACACCTTCGGGCGAACAGGCAACCAGATTCACTCATCCAATCCACCAGCATGCCTTCAGACGAAGGCAGCCAACTTCCCTGCGGTCACGAAAGCGAATTCAGATGGAAAGTGCAGCAAACATTTGTGTCGTCGGACGCGTCGAAAGTCTCGACGACCGCATCATCGTCAGATTCTCCGACGGCGCCACCGCCATATTCGACGCCCAGTTCCTGTACCAGCACCGGACCGAGCCACCGAACCGCGTGCTCAGCCAGGAAGGCGACCTGGAGAAAGAACAGTCCTGATACCCGCCGCAGCCATCCACAACTTTCCTGGCGTAGTAATTCACGCGATCTGTCACACTTGAAATAGGGACAAAAAACAACGGAAGGTAGCCAGATAGCGCTAAGTTGCTGAAACCAAGGAATTTGCGGACAACCCATTTAGAAAGAGGAATTTAGGGCGAAACCCTCGGCGCAAGTCATTGTAAGGTCAGGATTTAAGCCACAAGAATACCCCCCGCCGGGGGGTGGGGGGAGTACCCCTACCGATGCCGCTGCATCACTTCGTCCAGCACCGCCTTCGGCGGCCGCACACGATCTTCCGGCAGCGTCGCCAGCGGCTCCGGAACCAGATTCAGCAGATCGACGAAACTTGGCTTCTTCGTATCCACATAGAACACGCCGGTCAGCACCTCGCCCCTGGCATGCGCCTCCATCAGCGCCGTGACCGCCGCGATCCGATCCGTCGGATTGTAGTTCTCGTGAAGCTTGCGCAGCCGCAGGTGCGAGCCGTCATGCATCTCCACGTCGTAGGTCGTGCCCGGATCGTAGTCCACCGCGATCTCCTCGAAGTGCGGCACAAAGCCCACTTCTGTGATCGCGTCCTCGTGTTCCTGCATGTACTTGTAGCTCTTGGTCGAGCCCTCGTGATCGTTAAACGTCACGCACGGCGAGATCACATCCAGCATCGCTGTGCCCTTGTGCGCCACCGCGGCCTTGATCATGTTCAGCAACTGCTTCTTGTCGCCGGAAAACGAACGCCCCACAAACGTCGCACCCAGTTGCACAGCCAGCGTGCATGTGTCGATCGCCGGAAGGTCATTGATCACGCCCGTCTTCAGCTTCGATCCCACATCCGCCGTTGCCGAGAACTGGCCCTTGGTCAGCCCGTACACGCCGTTGTCCTCGATGATGTAAATCATCGGCAGATTTCGCCGCAGCAGGTGAACGAACTGCCCCATCCCGATCGAAGCCGTATCGCCGTCGCCGCTCACACCCAGCCCCAGCATCGTGCTGTTGGCCAGCAGCGCCCCTGTCGCCACCGAAGGCATGCGCCCATGCACGCTGTTAAAGCTGTGCGCCCGGCTCATGAAGTACGCCGGGCTCTTGGACGAGCATCCGATGCCGGACAGCTTCATCACCCGCTCCGGCTGCACCCCCATGTCGTACATGGCGTCAATAATGCGCTCGGAGATCGCATTGTGGCCGCACCCCGCGCACAGCGTCGTCTTGCCACCGCGGTAGTCCAGCACCTGCAGCCCCAGCCGGTTTATCTTGACTGCCTTGGCGGGAGCCGGCTGCGAGGTCGGCGTCATCACTCCATTATCTGTAGCCATCACAGTTCCTTTTGCCCTTACAATTCTTCCTGGATCACGAGTTCGTCGGTCACGCTGCGCGCATCGAGCGGCAGCCCGTTGTAATGCCGAACGCTGCGCAGCTTGGTTGTCTCCGCTGCCGGCAAATCCAGCTTCAGCAGGCTCAGCATCTGCGCGTCGCGGTTCTGCTCGATCACATACACGCGCTCATGCGCCGCCACGAACTCATGCACGTCCCGGGTGAACGGGAACGCGCGAATCCGCAGGTAGTCCAGTTCCACCCTGTATTCATTGCGGAGCTGGTCCAGGCTTTCGAGCACCGCAAAGTCCGAGGTCCCGTACGCAATCAGCCCGATCTTCGAAGTGCCGTTCCCGACGACCACGGGTTGCGGCACCAGCGTCCGCGCCGTCTCGAACTTTCGCGCCAGCCGCTCCATCTGGTACTGGTACTCATCCGGTCGCTCGGTGTAGAGCGCCCGCTCGTTGTGCCCGCTGCCGCGCGTAAAGTATGCGGCTTTGGGATGGTCTGTCCCGGGCAGTGTGCGATACGGGATGGCGTCCCCATCTACATCCTTGTACCGCGCAAACCCATCCAGCCGCTGGAGGTCTTCCGCCGTCAGCACCTTGCCGCGATCCATCGGCTTTTCGGGATATGCAAACGGCTCCGACATCCAGTTGTTCATGCCCAGATCGAGGTCCGAAAGCACAAACACCGGCGTCTGCAACCGTTCCGTCAGATCAAAGGCCGCAATGGCAAACTCGTAGCACTCCCGTGCCGAAGCAGGCAGCAGGAACACATGCTTGGTATCGCCATGCGACAGGAACGCCACCGAAAGAATGTCGCCCTGCGCCGTGCGCGTCGGCATGCCCGTCGACGGCCCCACGCGCTGCACGTCGAAGATCACGCCCGGCAGCTCTGCAAAATATCCCAGCCCGGCAAACTCCGCCATCAGCGAGATACCCGGCCCGGACGTCGCCGTCATCGATCGCGCCCCCGCCCATCCCGCGCCCAGCACCATGCCCACGGCGGCCAGTTCATCCTCGGCCTGCACCACTGCAAACGTCGCCTTGCCGTCCGCATCGATACGGTATCTCTTCAGGTAATCGATCAGGTTTTCCACCACTGACGACGACGGCGTGATGGGATACCACGTCACCACCGTGACCCCGGCAAACAGGGCGCCCAGCGCTGCCGCAGAGTTGCCGTCAATGATGATCTTGCCTTCCGTTCCATGCATCGTTTCGAGCAGGAGCGGGTCATGCTTGGTGAGCGAGGACGCCGCATACTCGTACCCGGCCATGACCGCGGACCAGTTCAGGTCCGCCGCCTTCTGCTTTTTCGCGAACTGCCGGCGCACCGCGGCTTCCACCTTGGTGAGATCCATATCGAGCAGCTTTGCTGCCACCCCGACATAGATCATGTTCTTTACCAGCTTGCGCAGCTTCGCTTCCGGGCAGACTGCCGCCGTGAGTTTGTCAAACGGCACCGGATATCCGTTCACATCCTCGCGATACTGCTTAAGATTGAGCGCCTCGTCATAGATGGCCACAGCACCCGGAGGCAGCGACAGTACGTCGTCCTTTGCTGTTTCCGGATTCATCGCGATCAGCAGATCTATTTCCTTTTTGCGCGCGACATACCCGTGCTTGCTGGCGCGGATGGTGTACCACGTCGGCAGGCCGGCGATGTTCGACGGAAACAGATTCTTGCCGCTCACCGGGATGCCCATCGCGAAAATGCTCTTGAGCAGCACATTGTTCGCCGACTGCGATCCGGAGCCGTTCACCGTGGCCACCTGAATGCTGAAGTCGTTGACGATGCGCTTCGCCGCGGCGGATGAGTCCGCCGTCCTCTGGTCAGGCAGTGCCGCATCGCGCTGCGCGTTCAGGGCAACGTCTCCTGTCGCCATTTCTCGGTAGGTCCCCTCGCAGAAAGTGGCCGCGGATGTTCCATTGAACGCGCACGGATGCGCAACAAACAACCCGCAGCAATAACTAAAATTATAAGTCAGCAGTGCCGCCGTTACCCTCTTGCCACGGCTCAATGGCGGTAGCAGCGGCCTCAGCGGTCGCTCCCGCTCGGCAAACTGCGCTCGTCAGAGCCGCAGGATGTGGCGATCCCGCCCGCTCACTCCGAAAGTGGCATGTCCCCAGAAGGCCCCTCTCGCTATCCTGCTTCTGGGTGCTTTTGGTGAACTCGCTGGATAGCTTTGGACGTGTGTAGTGGCCTCCCTCGAATCGGGGTTGCCCAAAGCAACAGCGGCCCCCCGGGTTTACCCCCGAGGACCGCTATCCCATCACCATAAGGATGGGTTGACTGTGATCCGGTTTGATCTCAGCCTTCGTCTTGTGATCCAGCCGCCATTACGCTGGATTGCCGCTTTGCTACTGTTCCTACGAGGAATGTAGTAGAGCCCCAACTCCCGGGTGCCGCGAGCATCCGGGGCAACTTCAGTATAGACATCCCTATCCCTCCCGCAAGCTCATATTAGTAACAGCCCTTCGACCCCGATGGCACTCCCATCAGTGCCGGATATCCCGCAGCACCGCCGCCGCACGCTCCTTCTCCAGTCCGCGTAACGGCAGCAACGGAAGCCGGGGCAGCCCGCCATAATACCCGTTGAGGTCGCACGCATACTTCACCCCCGGAACTCCCATCTCACCGCAGACCACGTTCGCCGCTTCCAGAATGCGCCGCTGCTTTTCTTCCGCAAGCGGCGCGTCTCTATCTTTCCAGGCCATGTAAATCTCCCCGCACGCCTGAGGCGCAAAGGCGGCCATCGCCAGCACGCCGCCGGTCGCGCCCGCGTCGAGCGAAGCGAGCAGGGTCTGCGCCGAACCACAGAGCAGTTGGAAGCCCACCTCGCGCGTCCGCGTCTTCATCGGCGGGAGGGCGGCCACGATGGGCGCCCCAGCCGCATCGCCGCCCCCCAGCATATCTACTGGCAGAAATGCTCCGGAGAACGCCGCTGCTTCGCTTTGCGACCTCCGCATACGCTCCGTCACCGCCGCAAAGGTACCCGTGACCGTTGCATTCCTCCGCGGCGCTGATTGTGTCACCGCTATTAAAGCCCGGATCCGCTCTACCTTGCCGCTGGAATCCTTCATGCCGATGATGTTCGGATGGCCGGCCAGTTCGCCCACCACCTCCACCGGCAGATCGTAAGCCGTATACACCGGCACGCTGTAGAGCAGGACTGGCAACGGAGAACGGTCTGCCACCATGCGGTAGTAATTCAACATTTCGGCCGGCCGCATCTGTGGTCGATAGAAGTGCGGAGTCCGCACCAGCACCACGTCATACTGCTGCTTGGCAGCCTCTTCGCAAAGGCGAAGCGTTTCCACCAGGCTTTCCCGGCCTACGCCGGCGATCAGCACCTTGTCATCTGCCGCAGCCTGCCGCGCCACATGCAGCAGATGGCGCGATTCTTCATCGCTCAGCATCACTGCTTCGCCGGTCGAGCCCAGCAGCACCAGGCCGGTAGCCGGAGTGCGCGAATAGCGCTCGATGTTGCGTTCAAGGTTGTGCCACTGGGGACGACCATCCGCGAAAAAGGGAGTGGTGACGGCGGGGAAAATGCCTTCAAGCAGCATGGACTGATTGTACGAGCGACACGGCTATTTCGCCTGCGCTTCGATCTTCGCAATCACCGCGGGATCGTTCGGCAGCAGCCCCACCGCGGGCAGTCTCGGAGTTAGCGTTGCCCAGTTCGCATCCAGCGCAAAGCATCGCTTGAAGAGGGGCAGCGCCTCGTCCACCTTGCCCATGTTCACCAGCGCCGCCGCATGCCAGTAGATCATCTCCGCGTTGTCCGGCACCATCTGCTCCGCTGCTCCGTATTCCCGCAACGCGCCCGCATTGTCATGCTTCTCGGTTGCCAGGTCGCCCGCGTTCATGTGGTTGTACGCGCGCTGCAGCGTCACCAGCCGTCGAAGCTCCTTCAGTGGGTAATCCGCGTCGTCCACACGCAGGTCGAAGACGCGATCCTTCCAGGGTGTCTCCGAACGCGTACCCTTCACCACGATCAGCGCCGCGGATTGCCGCCCGCGAATGTCACCACCGGCCGCCTGCGCTGCGTCCAGCGCCGCGAGCATCCTCGCCGCCAGATCACCGTCGGTCTCCTGGAAAGCCTTCGCCATCGCCGGCCAGATCCGGTCATTCGACATCAGGTTGGCCTGCACGGAAAATCGCGCCCCGATCTGCACCACGCCGTCCTGCGGCGCATTCGGCAGCTTCAGCGAGCGCGTTGCCATCCCTTGCTGCCCAACAATATCTCCCGCTGGCGGAATGCATTTTGCTCCTGTCCATGCCGCGGCATCTCCCTTGGCATCGATCATCGCCACCTGGCGCACATTCCGCGCCGGATCGTCCATCAGCAGCTGGACGAGCGCCTCATCGGCCTGCCTGCCGGTCCGCATCAACTCCAGCCCCCTCGCTCCATACGTCGGGTCGATAAACGACTGTGTCGCCACTGCGCCCACACCCGCCTCCGCCCAGGGCACGGTCTGCCCCACGGCAAACCAGTGCGACTGCACCGCAACGCCGATCTCCCCCGTCTTCGCGTCCCGCGCCACGATTGAGAACGTGTGCGCAAATTCAGAAGGCAGCACGGCGCTATTCCGGTGAGCCGGGGAAACGGTTCCGCTCTGAGCGAGCGAGGACTGGGCGAACAGAAGCAGTGGAGCGATCAGTAAAAGGCCGATCCGGAGAGCGCGCATGGCAAGCACAGTATCATGCTGCAACGCACCTCATCGAATCGGCCTGTACCTCAGAGTGCTTTTCGCAGTGAGCGGCTACCCGCGGTCGTGGTTCACGCCCGCCTGTGCATCCGGCCGGTCCTTGACCACTTTCTTCTGCCCCGCCGCATCTTCCGTGCTCGATGCATTCGAGATCCCCTGCTTCGCACCTTCCGGCGTCCTCGTCGTCACGCTCCCCTCGTGCGCATCCTGCTGCTGCTCCAGGCCGCTGCCATCGCGCCCCGTGTTGGCGTGAAACGACCGTGATCCGCCCGCTTCACGTCCCGGATCAGGCTCTCCTGGCTGCAAATCCCCAGAGTTCGTTTCGACCAGATGCGGACGATTCTTATTTGTCTGCTCCATACCCGGCTCCCGCGCATCCTTGTCGTCTACAAACGCATTCTGCTCCTTTTGCGTGTCGTCCTGGAGCTCCTTGTCCACGATCTTTCCCAATGACATGATCTTTCTCCTCCCTCTGTAGGACGGGTTACTGGCGGCTGCTGTTGCTTTCCACCCAGGCTTCGGTATTGGCAGATCTAGGTGGTGCTGATCTCGGAATAAAGACCAGGCTTGACCGCCTCATCTTCCCAGCAATATCCGGCTACGGCCTTATCCGCAACCTCGCGCACGCCTCTGATAGGCGGCAGTTATTACCTGTAAACGCGCGCTTCCCAGCCCCTCAGCTGCAGTGTTGTGGAATCGTCCTCGGCAGACTCGTAATTTCCCAGTTGCAGCTTTCCGCTCCTGATACTGCTGGGCAGCGTGTAATTGATCGGCTGCGATGAAAAGTTCAAGACGACCAGAAATATCTCCGGACCGAGAGTACGCGTGTACGCAAAAATATGGGGATGCTGCGGATCAAGATCCTTGTAATCGCCGTAGAAGAACGCGGGATGCGCCGCACGCAACGCGATCATCCTGCGCGTGTAGTTGTAAATGGAGTTCGGATCGGCAGCTTGCTGAGAGGCATTGACCTGCTTGTAGTTCGGATGGACCGGCAGCCACGTTTTCGCTCCCATACTGAAGCCGGCGTTCTCTGCCCCGTCCCACTGCATGGGCGTACGGGCGTTGTCGCGGCTCGCCTTGGCCAGCTGCGACAGGTATTGCTCTTCCGTTTCACGGCCGCTCTCGACTGCAGCCTTGTAGCCGTTGATGGCCTCAATATCGTCGTAGTCACTGATCTCACGAAAGGGATAGTTCGTCATGCCGAGCTCATCGCCCTGGTACAGGAACGGCGTGCCGCGCAATGTTAGCAGCATCGTCAAGAGCAGCTTAGTCGAGTGCGCGCGGAACTCGGGCGAATCGTTACCGAATGTGCTTACAAGCCGCGGATTATCGTGGTTCGAAAGAAAAACGGTGTCCCAATCTCCCTTGCCAAGGATTTGTGCATGGCGCGCATAGATCTCTTTCAGCTTCGGCAGTTGCCACGGTACAATGGCGCGGCCCTGCCGATTGATGCGTACCGCGTCGAAGTTAAAGATCATGTTCAGCTCGTGCGCGTTCTCACCCACCAGCTGCGGCGTCTCCTCAAGAGAAATACCGAACGCCTCGCCGACCGTCATTACATCGTATTGCGATAGAACTTCGCGGTTCATCTCCTTCAGGTACTCGTGCATGTGCGGTCCGTTGGCGTAGACCAGATGCAGACGAGGGAACTCGTCCGGAGTCAGATCGGGCAGCCCGGTGCGCTTGGAGATGAGCGGAATCATGTCCATGCGGAAGCCGTCAACTCCCTTGTCCAGCCAGAACCTCATCAACGAGTGCACTTCCTGCCGCACCTTGGGGTGTTCCCAATTCAAATCTGGCTGCTTCATCGTGAAGATGTGCAGATAATACTGCTCCGTCAACGGATCGAACTGCCATGCCGAACCGTAGAAGAACGACGGATAATTATTCGGCGGCTGCACTGCGCCGTCCGCGCCTACTTTTCCGTCGCGCCAGATATAGAAATCCCGGTACGGATTGTTCCTCGACTTGCGGCTTTCTTCAAACCAGTGATGCTCGTCGCTGGTGTGGTTGACCACCAGATCTATGATCAGCCGCATCCGCCGCTCCTTGATGGCGGCCAGCATCTCGTCGAAGTCCTCCATCGTGCCAAACTCGGCCATGACTTTGCGGTAGTCGCGGATGTCGTAGCCGTTGTCGGCGTTGGGCGAATCGTAATGCGGCGACAACCATAGAACGTTGACGCCGAGCTTCTGTAGATAATCGAGTCGCGACGTGATGCCGGGCAGATCGCCAATCCCGTCCCCATTCGAATCCTGAAACGAGCGCGGGTAGATCTGATAGACGACCGCTTCCTTCCACCACTTCGGCTCGTAGCCATTGATGAGCGCTGGTTTTGTTTCAGAAAGCTGCGGCGCAGGTAGGGTTTGCGAAGAACTCATGATGGATGTGACCTCGGAAAAATGAAGCCGCGAGTAGACATGAATATCCTTCCCAGAACCGGCGCGCTGCCGATTTAGCGTACAGAAAATTTCGCTGTTTGAGTTCCCCCGATGACCCGCCCGGCATGCAACTGCTGTAGCGCCTGCACCCGCGTGGTGTGCAGTTGCAGGGCTGCGATGCCCTCGGCTGCGGCCCGCGCCGCCGCCATTGTCGTGATTGTCGGAATGCGCTGCGTCACCGCCGCTCGCCGGATCGCCTTCTCGTCAAAAAAGGTGTCCTGCCCCTGCGGCGTATTGATGATCAGTTGAATGCGGTCCCCCTTGATCAGGTCCACCACATTGGGCCGGCCTTCTTTCACCTTGTACACACGCTCCACCTGCAAGCCCGCGCGCTCCAGCCAGTCGGCAGTCCCATGCGTTGCAACAAGTTGAAAACCCAGTTCGACATACTGCCGCGCCAGCTCCACCAATCCGCTCTTGTCGCGATCGTTCACACTGAAGAAGACCGTACCGCCCTCCGGGAGCCGCAGCCCGGCCGCAAGCTGTGCCTTTGCAAAGGCTTCGCCGAAATTGTCCGCGACTCCCATCACCTCGCCGGTCGAGCGCATCTCCGGCCCCAGTACGGTATCCACGCCGGGAAATTTGTTCCAAGGGAAGACCGGCGATTTCACATAGAAATGCGAGCCCGTTTCGAGGTCGCGGCCCGTACGCACTTGCTCGGGCAAAAGCTCGCGCAGGGTGCGCCCGGTCATGAGACGCGATGCCATTTTTGCCAGCGGCACACCAGTCGCTTTCGAAACGTAAGGAACCGTCCGCGAAGCCCGCGGGTTCACTTCAATCACAAACACCCGGTCCGGCTCACCCGCCGCGAGGCCGCGCTGGATGGCGAACTGCAGGTTCACCAGCCCGCGCACATCGAGCGCCAGCGCCAGCTTGCGGGCATAGGTGCGAATGGTGTCAAGCGTAGCGGCTGCGATATCAACCGCCGGCAGTACGCATGAGGAGTCGCCGGAATGTATCCCCGCTTCCTCAATGTGCTGCATAATTCCGGCAATCACCACATCGGTACCGTCGCACAGTGCGTCCACGTCCACCTCGACCGCGTCCTCGAGGAAGTGATCGATCAGCACCGGCCGCTCTTGCGAATACTCGACCGCCTGCTTCATGTAGCGGCCCACTGCTTCGGCGTCATACGCGATCACCATCGCGCGTCCCCCCAGCACATACGAAGGCCGCACCAGCACCGGATACCCCACGCGCTCCGCCCCCGCCAGCGCTTCCTCCACACTCGCCGCCATGGCGCCCGGAGGCTGCGGAATTTCCAGCTCGTCGAGCAATTGCCCGAAGCGCTTCCGATCTTCGGCGAGGTCAATCGATTCCGGCGATGTTCCCAGAATCGGCACGCCGGCGCTCTTTAACGCGAGGGCCAGGTTCAGCGGTGTCTGTCCGCCGAACTGGACGATGGCTCCAACTTCCGCACCACCCGAGGACTCATGCTCGAACACGGCCAGTACGTCTTCCAGCGTCAACGGCTCAAAGTACAAGCGGTCGCTGGTGTCGTAATCCGTCGAGACCGTCTCCGGATTGCAGTTCACCATCACGGTTTCGTAGCCGTCTTCTTTCAAAGCAAAGGCAGCATGACAGCAGCAATAATCGAATTCGATGCCTTGCCCGATCCGGTTCGGCCCCGAGCCCAGAATCATCACTTTGCGCTTTGCCGTCGGTGGCGCCTCATCCTCTTCGTCATAGGTGGAGTACAGATACGGCGTTTCGCTTTCAAACTCCGCCGCGCACGTGTCCACCAGCTTGAAAACCGGCCGCAGCCCATGCTCTTCCCGCAGCGCGCGTATGGCCGTAATGCCCACGCTGCCCGGCAGCTCCCACATATCCGCCAGCCGCGCGTCGGAGATGCCCATGCGCTTGGCCCGCCGCAGCAGTGATGCGGGCACCGTTTCTGGCCGATGCTCGCCCAACTGCCCCAGTGTGTCTGTGACCTCTTTGATCTGGTGCAGGAACCACGGATCCATGGTCGTGATGCGCGCCATCTCGCGCACCGTCATGCCTTTACGGAAGCCGTACCGGATATAGTTCAGCCGCTCCGGCTGAGGTGTCACCAGCCGCTGGGTCAGCCGCTTCGGCTCGATCTCTTCCGAGCCCACGCGCTTGCCCGTTTCGAGCGAACGCACCGCCTTCATCAGCGCTTCCTTGAAGGTGCGGCCGATCGCCATCACCTCGCCCACCGACTTCATCTGCGGTCCCAGGTTTTCATCCGCGCCCGGAAACTTTTCAAACTGCCACTTGGGTATTTTCACGACCACGTAATCGATCGTCGGCTCAAAGCAGGCCGGCGTCTTGCGCGTGATGTCGTTCGGGATTTCGTCCAGCGTGTACCCCACCGCCAGCTTGGCCGCGATCTTCGCGATCGGAAACCCCGTCGCCTTCGAAGCCAGCGCAGAGGAGCGCGATACGCGCGGGTTCATCTCGATCACCGTCATGCGCCCGGTGCGCGGATCGACTGCGAACTGCACATTCGATCCGCCGGTTTCAACGCCGATCTCGCGCATCACCCGGATTGCCGCATCGCGCATCGTTTGATACTCGCGGTCGGTCAGTGTTTGCGCCGGAGCCACCGTGATCGAATCGCCGGTGTGCACGCCCATCGGGTCCATGTTTTCAATCGAGCAGATGATGATGACGTTGTCCGCGAGATCGCGCATCACCTCGAGCTCGTACTCCTTCCACCCCAGCACCGACTCTTCGATCAGGCACTCATGCACTGGCGAAAGATCGAGGCCGCGCGACAAAATTTCCATCATCTCTTCGCGGTTATACGCAATGCCCCCGCCGGAGCCGCCGAGCGTGAACGACGGCCGGATCACCACCGGAAACCCGATCTTCGCCGCAAACTCGATCCCATCGCGGAGATTGTTCACCAGCGACGAGCGCGGCATGTCCAGGCCGATCTTGTTCATCGCATCTTTGAACAGCAGCCGGTCTTCGGCCTTCTTGATCGCCTCCAGCTTCGCCCCGATCAACTCGACATCGTACTTGTCCAGCACACCCGCATCGGCCAACTCCACCGCAAGATTGAGCGCCGTCTGCCCTCCCACCGTGGGTAACAGTGCGAACTTCGCCCGCCTCTCGCCTGCGGCATTCTCCATCATCGCCGCTTCTACGCGGATGATCTCTTCCACAAACTCCCGCGTTAGCGGCTCAATATAGGTGCGGTCTGCCAGTTCCGGATCCGTCATGATGGTCGCCGGGTTCGAATTCACTAGCACCACCTCATACCCGTCCGCCTTCAACGCCTTGACCGCCTGCGTCCCCGAATAGTCAAACTCCGCCGATTGCCCGATCACAATCGGCCCCGACCCGATCACCAGAACTTTTGCTATGTCGTTCCTACGCGGCATCCCTCTCCTACTCAGCGATAAATCTCACGCCTGTGACCAACTTCGAGTACAAGGATCAGCAACATGTTCTTTTCTATGTCGCAGATCGCCCGGTAATCGCCGATCCTGAACCGCCACAAGCCCCGGAATTCGCCCTGCAGCGGCTCGGCTATCCTCCTCGGGTCTTCAAGGCCAACAACCCGCTCACGGAAGAACCGGAGAATCCGCCTGCTAGCTTCTTGATCGAGCTTGGCGATGCCTCGCTCGGCTATATTTGTAAATTCAACTTTCCAGGCCATAGCGACGCTCTAGCTCTTCCAAGCTAACGTTGCTTGTATGCTTCTCAAGCGCAGCAATGCCGAGCAGATAATCCTCTCTGTCCTCAAGGAATTTTCGTATAGCCTCCTTGGCATAAAAGCTCTTGCTCCGTCCCGTTTGCTTCGCAAGTCTTTCCAACCGCTTCTCCAACTCCGGCTCCAGCCTCACACCCAACATAAGCACCTCTGTTTAACAAGTTTAACAGCGAAGCCTTATTTCCCCGCCACACCCGAAAAATCAAAGTCCGCCCACTTCCGATACACCCGTTCCCCGGCAATAAAATCTTGGTCCTCGCTGGTCAGGTGCGGCTTGCCTCGCGGACGGCCCTGCCAGTCTGTAAACCGCCCGTGGGAGATCATCTGCCCCGTCATCCGGTTCCGGTCAAGCGTATGGACATAAATCCACCGCTGGTCCGGCTCCGATGCTCCGGGCATGTAGCGGCTCACCGAATGCGTCACGCTCCCCTGCGCGTCCAGGCATGCCAGCGTATCGCGGTCGAACTCGCCATCGTGGGTCCACTGGTACACCGCGCGCGGCTTCCCACCTACCCGCCACACTTCGGCCGTCGCTTCATCCTCCGGCCCTCCAGAGCGCAACTGCGCCGCGAGGTCGTCAGTACGAAACCAACCCCCTTGCGCGTAGAACGCCTCCGGCCGCCGCATCGCGCCACCCGTGCATGCTTCCACGAACGAGCGCACCCGCGCCTCCGTCCCCCCACGGCGCGCCGTGGCCAGGTACGTGTCGTAGGGCCGTTGTGCATAAAGGGTCGAAGTAAAAGAAACAACAACAGTTACATAAAGCAGAATCGGGCGGAGGCGCCTCACCGCTTCCACTCTTCCATCATCTTGCGGAAGTCCCGAAACAGGTAATGCGAGTCGTGCGGACCCGGGCTCGCTTCCGGATGGTACTGCACGCTGAAAAGCGGCAGCGACCGGTGCCGCAGGCCTTCGAGCGTCCCGTCGTTCAGGTCCACATGCGTCAGTTCAACTTCGCTCTCGCGCAGCGAGTCCGCATCGATCGAGAAGTTATGGTTATGCGCCGTAATCTCGATCTTTCCCGTCCCCGTCTGCTGCACCGGATGATTCCCGCCGTGGTGCCCGAACTTCAGCTTGTAGCTCTTTCCGCCCAGAGCGAGACCGATCAACTGGTGCCCCAGGCAGATGCCGAAGACCGGCGTCTTGCCCGCCAGCTTGCGAATGCTCTCCTGCGCATAAACCAGCGGCTCCGGATCACCCGGTCCGTTCGACAGAAAGACACCATCCGGCTTCAGTGCCAACACATCTTCCGCAGATGTCTGCGCCGGCACCACCGTCACCCGACAGCTCTCCCCCGTTAACATCCGCAGAATGTTGGTCTTGATGCCGTAATCGTAAGCCACCACATGAAGGTCAGCGGGCGGCATCTCGGGCAACAATCCATGAACATCCCGCTGCGCTGCTTCGCCCACGCGTCCGTGGCAATCCCATTCATAGATCTCTGGCGTCGTTACCACGCTCGCCAGGTCCGTCCCATCCATCTTCGGGATGGCCCGCGCCTTGGCCACTAGGGTATTCGCGTCAGCGCCATCCAGCGTCGAAACCACGCCGCGCATCACCCCGTGCGTCCGCAAATGCCGCACCAGCGCCCTCGTATCGATCTCGGAAATGACCGGCACGCCGAAGCGCTCCAGGTATTCATCAGCCGCCTGCTCGGAACGCCAATTGGAACTGATCGGGGAAAATTCGCGCGTGACCAGGCCCTCGATATAGGGCTTCCGCGCCTCATTGTCGGCGTCGTTGGTGCCGTAGTTGCCGATCTGCGGATTTGTCAAAACCACAATCTGCCCGGCATAGGAGGGATCCGTAAAGATCTCCTGATAGCCAGTGAGCGATGTATTGAAAACTACCTCGCCTGCGCGCTCGGCCGGGGCGCCGTGCCCTTCACCGCGGAAGATGCGCCCGTCTTCGAGCGCAAGAGTCGCCTGCATCGCCTCTCCGGAGGGTGGATTTTGTCGAGTATAACAGGCGGCGCCGACGCGCAGAGGGCTTCAGTAAGACTGCGCCACACTCCCGTCAAGCCCCGGCGATTCATTTGCTCGCTCACCTACCGCGTACGCTTGGTGCTCCGCGAAAAGCCAGCGGTGAACAGAAGCAAGCGTGGTATACCGCCCGGCCAACGCGCGCACTGCCGATAAACCCGCCGCCTCCTTCCGCCGCCGCGCCTGCAGCACCTCCTCCGACATCCCGGCATCAGCCGTCGCAAAGAAGGCGAGCTCATAAGACGCGCTTGGCTCAACAGCAAAGATCCAGCGGAAGATCGCCTCCGTCCGCGCCATGTGAAACTCGGAGGTGATCACCGCCAGCCGCCGCCAGCCCGCCGGGTCGGTGTGGATGACCCGCGCGAAATACGCATTGCCAATCGTGTCGTACGACGCTGCTTCCGTAAACAACAATTCCTGCCGATAGCTACGCTTAAGCAGCCAGCGCGCTCCCGCGACCGACTCGAAGATCGTTCTTCCCTCCCCGTCGCGCGGCCCTGGCTTGTGCGTAGTTCCGGCACTCAGGGTGAGGATCGGCGTTGCACATCCGGCTAGCTCCAGCGCGCGTTTCAGGCGATTCTCCACCCATGGCGGCACCGCGCCATCCTCGCGCAATCCGCCCCCCAGCACCAGCACGGCATCGTACTCATTCATCTCAGTTCAGATGTGATATGGATGAAAACGAGATCAGTCAATCGCGTCTGGCGTTGTTCTCCCGCGGCCGGCACCTAATGCACGACGCCCATTTGATCCGCCGGCCAGTACACAAACGCAGCCTTGCCATAGATCAGGCTCCGGTCTACCGGCCCAAAGTCCCGGCTGTCGCTCGAGATCGACCGGTGATCGCCCATCACGAAGAACTGATGCGCCGGGATGACCGTTTCGTCCACGGAGCGCGTGTCTGCAAAACGCTCGGGAACATAGGGCTCGGCCAGCCGCTTGCCATTCACATACACCTGGCCTTCGTCCACGCGAAGGCGGTCTCCCGGAAGCGCAATCACCCGCTTGATGTAGCTCTTTTGTGGATCTCGCGGGTAGTAAAACACCACCACGTCACCGTGACTGATCTTTTCAAAGTGATACGCGAACTTGTTGATGAACAGCCGATCCTGGTCCTCCAGGCGCGGCAGCATCGAGGTGCCTTCCACCTTCACCGGCTGGTACAGAAAGGTGATGATGAAAAAAGATGCCAGCAGGGACACCACCATGTCGCGCAGCCATAGCCCCGCGCGCCGCTGCTCGTGCCTGGCTGCGCCGGCTCTCGGCCCGGCGCGGCTGCGCCCGCTCCCTCCGCTCGTTGCTCTTCTCTCTCTTCTGCCATCTCTGCCGTTACTGTCCTTCTAGTGGCATCCTAAACTGTCCGGCGGACACAACACATGTCCCGGCTTGGGCAGCGGCATCGCCTGCCCGGCGATGGGAAGAAATTGCGGATTCCCATTCACGTCGTTGATCCCCGCCAACTGCGCCGCCTGGAGCATCAGCGGCCGCTGCATCACCATCTCCAGACTCGTTCCTTCCGGAATCGCCACCTCATCGCCGCGCGTGAACAGGGTGTAAATGGTCCCAGCCGCCACGCCGGCCAGCCCTCCATAACCCGCACCGGCCAGCGGATGCCCGCCTATCGCGCCGCCAATCACGCCGCCCTCAGCGCCCATCTCTGCTCCCTTGGCAATATTGCCGATATCGCGGCCCTTGTTTCCTGCCTGCTCAATCGTGCCCTCTCCATCCTTCACCGTCGGCCCCGTCGAGCCCGGCAGATTATTTACCCCACCCGGAATCGTCACTACCTGGCCATTGGGAAAGACCATCGTCGTGAAGTGCATCAGCAATTTCGCCCGGCCCTTCACCCGCCCCGGACGTACCACTTGGTCCACCACGCCCTGCACATACACCCCTACCGGAATCAGCACGTGCGAGCCGACGATCACTGGAAAGGTCGACACCAGATACACGCCATCGCCCGGCTTGGCCGTCTTGGTGTTCACGCCATTTTTGAGTGAAAGCAGCACTTTCGTCCCCGCCGGCACCGTGTAGGTCTGCCCGACCATCGCGGCCTGCGCGCCTGGAAGTTCAGCAGCCGTCATCGGGAACCCCGCTGCCTGGTCAGGAACTTCTCTGGGCTGTGTGCCACCCTGCCCCGCGCCGTTTGGTGCAGTCTGGGCCGAGCTCTGCGCCGGCGGCTGCTGGACCTGTCCCGCGCTCCCTCCGGCGTTCCCCTGCGCCCAGGCACCCGCTGAAAGCGCCAGCACTGCGCCCAGCAGGCCCGCTTTCCACTCCCTATGCACTCCCATCGCGTTCCCTCGTTTCGGCGCACCTGTCCAGGCGGACACCTTCTTCGTTATAGACGGGCTACCCTTCCCACTGGAAGCACCAATGTGTGCACTGCCATAACTGAAGTTTTTGGCCGGAACCATCTGCCTATCCGCCGTCCCTACGCCAAACCTCTTGCCGTCATCCAATACTGCATGGATCCCCGCGATATGGAACCCCGTGCCGTCTCCGCTCCGCCCACCACGGCCGACCAGCGAAAGCGTTTTGCTTCGGCGTATCAGGTGCTGGAGAAAGCCATCCGCGATCGCGCCTTCCCCGGCTGCGCCTTCGCCGTACTCTTCGCCGGCGACATCGTCGCCCTCGATGGGCTCGGTCATTTCACCTACGATTCCGGCGCGTCCCCCGTCACTATAAGCACAATCTACGACCTCGCCAGCCTTACCAAAGTCCTGGCCACCACCGCCATGGCCATGCTCCTCCACGATCGGCATCTGTTGCCGCTCCATCAGCCGATTGCCGAACTGCTGCCCGCCTTTGCTGCAGGAGCCCCAGCCAGCAGCCCGCGCCACCGGGTCACCGTGCGCATGCTGCTGGATCATTCCTCCGGCCTGCCCGGCTATGCCCGGCTCTTTGAACAGGCGTCAACCCCCGAAGCGCTCTACCACGCGGCTCTGGAACTCCCGCTTGAAGCCGAGCCGGGCACCCGTGTCTCTTACTCCGATATCGGCTTTTTCCTCCTCGGCCGCGCCCTGGAACGGATTGCCCGGGAAGAGATGAACACCTTTTGCCACCGCGAAATCTTCCAACCCCTTTGCATGGACACCACCCGGTTCTGCCCGCCGGCAGGCTGGAAAGCCGCCATCCCCCCGACAGAGGACGACACCACCTTCCGGCATCGTGTGGTCCAGGGCGAAGTCAATGACGAGAATGCCTCCGTGCTCGGCGG
This sequence comes from uncultured Acidobacteriaceae bacterium, assembly GCA_963767705.1. Lineage (GTDB taxonomy): Bacteria > Acidobacteriota > Terriglobia > Terriglobales > Acidobacteriaceae > CAWCJL01. The sequence goes on from CAVYEO010000001.1 coordinate 1,236,275, forward strand.
TGTCGCGGGGCAGGCGGGTTTATTTTCGAATGCCCTCGATCCCCTCCGCTTCGCCGAATGCATCCTTGCGCACGGCAAGACGCCGGGTGGAAAGCAGCTCTTTGCCGCCGAAACAGTGCAGCTCTTCAGCACACGCTCGGAGCAGCCTCCGGGGAGTTCCCGCGCCCTCGGCTGGGACATGCCAACCGCGCCGTCTTCATCCGGAAAATACTTCAGCGCCGGCTCCATCGGCCATCTCGGTTTCACCGGAACCTCGCTCTGGATCGATCCGGAAGCGAGCTTGGCCGCCGTGCTGCTCACGAATCGCACTTGGCCCGACCGAAAGAACGATGCCATTCGCGAAGTCCGGCCACAATTCTACGATGCAGTCGCTGGTACCCTGCTTCCCGGCGTCAAGGCACTTACCGGCTTGCGCGAATGGGTAACCTCCTGATCTCGGAATAGAAGGCTCGAATCCACTCGTCCGGCTATAGAGGCATAGAATAGAGAACAGGCAGTCTCCAGAGGAATCCACTAGAGAATCATGGCCACCCTGATCACCACACGCGCTGAACAAGCCCCAGAGACGCAGGCCCCCCACACCACCCCTTTCGGCCTTCCCGCCCTCACCACCGAGGGCGCCAACGACGCATCCCGTGGCTTCGACACGAAGTCGGCCCTCGACATCGCCCGCATCATCAACCACGAAGACGGCAAGATCGCCAACGCCGTCAAGAAAGCGCTCCCCGAAATCGCGCTCGTGATCGATGCTGTGGCGCGCTCCCTGCGTGACGGCGGCCGGCTCATCTATGTGGGCGCCGGTTCCAGCGGTCGTATCGCCGCGCTCGACGCCTCCGAGTGTCCGCCCGCGTATTCCACGTCGCCTCAATCCGTGCAGTACATCGTTGCCGGCGGTCCCAAGGCTGTCGCCTCCGCGGTGGAGGTCAATGAAGACTCCCCCGAGCTCGGCCAGCGCGATATCGCCCGCCGCCGCCCCACCCGCAAGGACATCGTGGTCGGCCTTTCCGCCTCCGGCCGCACGCCTTACGTGGTCGGCGCGATCGAGTACGCCCGTAGCCGCGGCGCCAAAACCGCCGCCGTCACCTGCAACTACAACACTTCCCTGGCCGCCGCGGCTGAGATCGCCATTGTCGCCGAGGTCGGCCCCGAGGTCATCTCCGGCTCCACCCGCATGAAGGCCGCCACCGCCCAGAAAATGATCCTCAACATGATCACCACGGGCGCTATGACCCGTCTCGGCTATGTTTACGAGAACCTGATGGTGAACGTGCACATGCAGAACGCCAAGCTGGTCGAGCGCGGCATCAGCATTCTAATGCGCGCCTGCGACATCGACCGCGAAACCGCCGTGCACACCATCAAGTCCGCTGGCCGCTCCGTGCCCGTCGCCCTGGTCATGCTCAAGGCCAACGTCGACAAGCCGGAAGCCGTCCGCCGGCTCGCAAAATCCGACGGCAATGTCCGCCTCGCCATCGAAGACACCGTGCTCGAACTCTGATCTTTTCTGGAACGAATCCGGGTGCCCCATCTTACGCGCAACTTTCAGTTAGATTGCAAACGTAGCTGGGCGCGCAGGGTGGGATGTGCGCGAAGCACAGAGCAGCCTTTTGCGGCAGCCAACTTCTCAAGCTTCACCTTTCCAGGAACGCCGCGATCGCCGCATTCACCTCTCCCGGCGCCTCCTGCTGCACAAAATGCGAGATCCCCGGCAGGTACCTGACAGTCAGTTCCCGCACATACCGCCCCGTCCCATACGTCGTGTATTTCTCCAGCGCCGTGTCCTCCTCACCCCAGATCAGCAGCGTCGGCGTCTCAATCACCGGAAATCCCTGCCGCATCTGCCGCGCCAACCCGCCGCGGAACGCCGCCCGGTACCAATCGATCATCGCGCGGAGCCTCCCCGGATCGCTCGCCTGCTCGGCAAATATCCCCAGCACCTCCGGTGGCATCCGCTCCGGATGTGCCATCGACCGGAGCACCGCCTCCCGCACCGCCAGCCCGTGAGGCCCGGCTCCCCAGCCACTCCGGCAGCCACGGCACCTGGAATGCCCACGCATACCACGACCGCATTAACTGTCCAGGCCGGCCCATACTGCGCACGTAACATGCCGGATGCGGCACATTCAAGATCACCAGCGCCTTGAGCGGATTTATCTTACGCGAGGCAAAACACCACGCCACCACCCCGCCCCAGTCGTGCCCAATCAGCACTGTCTCCTTCGCGTCCGCCGCATCGATCAGCCCGGCTACATCTTCCATCAGCCGCTCGATATCGTAGTCCTCCACCCGCCCCGGCCGGCTCGATCGCCCATATCCCCGCTGGTTCGGCGCCCACACCTTGTACCCCAACCGCGCCAACGGCTCCATCTGCTCGCGCCAGGAGATCGCATGCTCCGGAAACCCGTGCAGCAGCAACGCCAGCCGGTCGCCCCCGCCCGCCATCAGCACCTCAAACTCCAGCCCGTTTGCCCGGACCGTCTCCACCCAAAGGCCGTCATCGTTCATAGCACCCGCTCACTTGCTGAGCTCGCTCGTTATCTGACTTGCTGCTCTTCTTTAGAATCTCCTGCTCCGTCCTGCAGCATGCTTCCGTGCAGAACTATATTCCCCACGTGGAAATGCTTGTACCCTTCGCCCCGCCCAGTCCACAATAGTGCTGTCGATTCCCTCGCAGCAGGAGTATCCCCCACACCATGGAAAAATTCGTCATCCGCGGCGGCAATCCCCTTCTCGGCTCCATCCGCGTCTCCGGAGCCAAGAACTCCGCCCTCCCCTGCATGGCCGCGGCCATCCTAACGGAGGATGAAGTCATCCTCGAAAACATCCCGCAGGTTCGCGATATCGAGACCGAGCGGAAGCTCCTTGTCTCCATGGGCGCAGAGGTGGAGCTCGGCTACGGCCGCGCGCAGCACCGCTCCTCCATCTCCTGCCGCCTCCTGTCCGACCCGGTCGCCAAATACGAGATCGTCAAGACCATGCGCGCCTCCTCGCTCGTCCTCGGGCCGCTCATCGCCCGTACCGGCATGGCCCGCGTCTCCATGCCCGGCGGCTGCGCCATCGGCTCGCGCCCGATCGACCTTCACATCAAGGGCCTGGAATCCATGGGCGCCACCATCACCTACGAACACGGCTATATCGAAGCCCACGCCGCACGACTCAAGGGCGCGCACATCGTCTTCGATAAAATAACAGTGACAGGTACAGAAGATCTCCTCATGGCCGCCGTCCTCGCGGAAGGCGAAACCCTGATGGAAAACTGCGCGCGCGAGCCCGAAGTCACCGACCTCGCCGCCATGCTCAACTCCATGGGCGCGAAGATCGAAGGCGCCGGCACCGGCACTATCCGCGTCCAGGGCGTCTCTAAACTCCACGGCACCCGCCATCGCATCAACCCCGACCGCATCGAGGCCGGCACCTTCCTCATCGCCGGCGCTATCACCGGGGGCGACCTCAAGGTCACCAACTGCAATCCCGCCCACCTCGGCTCCGTTATCTCCAAGCTCGAAGCCTGCGGCGTCCGCCTCGACATCCAGGGCGACTGCATCCGCGTCCGCTCCGAAGGCCAGCTCCGTGCCAACGACATCACCACCGAGGAGTACCCCGGTTTTCCCACCGACATGCAGGCACAGTACATGGCCCTCGCCACCCAGGCCGAAGGCACCTCAACCGTCATCGAAAACATCTTTGAGAACCGCTTCATGCACGTGCAGGAGCTCGTCCGCATGGGCGCTAACATCAAGGTGGACGGCCGCGCCGCCACTGTGCGCGGTAAGACCCCGCTTTCGTCGGCCGCTGTCATGTGCTCAGACCTGCGCGCCTCCGCCTCGCTCGTCCTTGCCGCCCTGGTAGCGGAAGGCGAATCCATTCTCGACCGCGTCTACAACATCGACCGCGGCTATGAACGCATCGAAGAAAAACTCCGCGGCGTCGGCGCAGAAATCCGCCGCCTCGGCAACATCTTCGCCGCCAAAAAAGACACCCCCGAACCCGCCCTCGCCTCCCAGATGTAATGTGTCATGCGCCTGCATCACAATCGAGACTGAGGGAAGACCATGCCTCAGAACGCATTGGTACAAACGCGCATCGATTCAGGCGTCAAGGAACGTGCTGCCCAGGTGCTTGAGGCCATGGGCCTCACCGTCTCTGACGCAGTCCGTATTCTGCTGACGCGCACCGCCAATGAGGGCGCCTTGCCTTTTCCCCTCACCTCTGAACCAGCCGCATATGACGCCTGGTTCCGGGCCAAGGTACAGGAAGCTCTGAACGATACACGCGTCGCTGTTCCTCACGAGGAAGTAGAAGCTCTTTTTGCAAAGCGCAGAGCTGCCGCCATGCATAGAGCCAAAACGGCCAGCAGGTGAGGCTCGAGTGGTCTCACGATGCAGCCGCAGACCGCATGGCCGTATTCGACTACATAGAGTTCGACAATCCAGCGGCCGCCGCTGCCAATGACAAACGTATTTCCAAACATGTCGGGAGACTGGCTGAGTTTCCAGAAATCGGCCGTATGGGTCGAGTCCAAGGCACGCGCGAGCTTGTGATCCCGAATACCCCGTACATTGCCGTGTATCGCATCAACGCCAACGGGGTACTTCTGTTACGCATCCTCCATGCAGCGCAGCACTGGCTGGACAGAATGGCGTAATTCACCGACTCACACCCTGCGGCCTCGTGTGTTGCTACCCTGCTGTATGCTCCTCTCCCTCCTTCTCCTGCTACTCTTCCAATTCATCGGCGAAGCCCTCTCCCGAGCCCTGCACCTGCCACTCCCCGGCCCCGTTCTCGGCATGGCCCTCCTCACCCTCTGGCTCATCTGCCGCCCACCCACAACCGAAATGCAAACCACCGCCCGCACCCTCCTCAGCATCCTGGGCCTGCTCTTCGTCCCGGCAGGCGTGGGCATCGTCGCCAGCCTTGGTCTCGTCCGCGCGCAATGGCTGCCCATCAGCGTAGGCCTCCTTGGCTCCACCCTGCTTTCCATGCTCGGCACAGCACTGGTCATGCACTGGCTCCTGCCATCGCCGCGCATCGGAAGCCCCAACACCAACCCGCAGGCTGGGAGCTAGCCAATGATGCAGCACGCCAACGCGCTCTTTCGCGCCTTCCTGCCCGTTTCTTCCCTGCTGTTCCTCACCCTCACGGTTGCTGTCTATGTCTTCTCCTCGGCGCTGCAACGCAAACTGAACAGCCATCCCCTCGCCAACCCCGTGCTCCTCTCCATCATCCTTATCGGGGCACTCCTGAAGCTCACCGGCACCTCCTACGCCACCTACTTCTCCGGAGCCCAGTTCATCCATTTCCTGCTCGGCCCCGCCACTGTCGCCCTCGCCATCCCGCTGGTGAACAGCCTCAACCACATCCGTCGCAGTCTCCGCGGACTCCTCCCCGCCCTGCTGGCCGGCTCGCTCGTCTCCGCCGTCTCCGGTTACGCCCTCGTCCGTCTTTGCGGAGGCACCCGCGAGGTCGCCCTGTCCATGATGCCCAAAGCGGCCACCACGCCCATCGCCATCGGCGTCGCTCAGGCCAACGGCGGCCTCCCCTCCCTGACCGCCGTGCTGGCCATCGCTGGCGGCATCCTGGTTGCCGTCTCGATACGCGCTGTCATGCGTCTGGCAAGAATCACTGATTGGCGACCCTACGGCCTTGCCGCCGGCACTGCAGGCAGCGGTATCGGTGCCGCCGAGGTTATCCCCATGCACGACATCGCCGGCGCCTTCGCCGGTCTCGCCATCGGCCTCAACGGCCTCATCACCTCACTGGCCGTGCCGTTGCTCGTTGCCCTCTTCCGTCACGCCCGCTTCTGAGAAACACCCGGCCTTCAGGAACACGCGCAATGCACTACACCCCGCTCTCCGTCCCTCGCGAGATCAACAACACCCGCGGCACCCGCGCCTCTCGCAGCACATGGTGCACCGCACCGCCCAGCGACACGCCGGCCACACTTGTCCGCGCGACGGCCCCCAGGACCACCAACTCGTAAGGCCGCCGCTGCAGTTCCTCCAACACCGCTGCGCCCGGATCCGTTCCCAGCCGTACCTGCTCGGACTGCCTTACATCCAGCCGTCCAATGCGCACCTTGGCTTCGCGCAGAATGCGGTATCCCGCCTGTAACAGATCCCGCGATTCCCTTTCCCGCCAGAAGATAGCGTCCAGGCGCGATTGCATCACGTTGAAAAGCACCACCTCCGCCCCGGCGCCTTTGGCAATGTACGCTGCCACATCCGCCGCAGCCAGCGAATGCTCCAGTCCGTTCACCGGCACAAGGATGCGTTTCAACCTGGGCAGATCCGAACCCTCAGCCACCGTCACCAGTACGTCTGCTCTGGTCTCACGCAGAATCCGATCCTGCAGCGCACCAAAGCTCATCGCCACCTCGCCCGTCACCCGGTGCGCGCCCATGGCGATCAACTGTTCCTCCTGCGAGGCCTTCGCGATGGAACTGAAGGCATCTTCCGTGGCCGAGCGCTGGTGCAGTTCTACCTGTTCGTTCTCTGCTGCATGGGCCAGCGCGCCGGATGCCTGCACCAGCTCATGCGCGGTCTCAAACCGAAGCAGCGACACGTCTGTGGACGCGCTCAGCTCCGTGATGTCGAACAGCTCCCGCTCCTGATGCTTTGCCAATGCAATGTGGCGCACCACTGTGGCCGCAAGCGAAGGCACCAGTTCCGGCATCATCGGCACCAGCACATGCTCCATGTCCGCCAGGTATGCACACCGCCGTGCCTCTTCCCGGTTCAGGCGCTCCATCTCCTGCTTTCCCGGAGGAGCCTTGCTCGTGAGCCACGCCATTAACGGCGGCGATAGCATCACTGTCAAGATCGCGACCACCGCATACATGGTGTACAAATCCGGAGAAAGCAGACCCATCTCCGTGCCCACGATCGCCACCACAACATCGGAGCCGCCCTTCAGATTGAGCCCCACCCCGATCGAAGTCGCTTCCCACCACCTGACCCGCCCTGCCGCGGCGCCCAGCGTTCCAAAAACGATCTTCAGGAGGCCCACAGCCACCAGCAGGATCAGAACACCCTTGATGGAACTCCAGCCGCGCAGTTGGAACAGGTTCACCCGCATGCCGGCCAATCCGAAGAAGATCGGCGCAAAGAATGCTACCGTCAGCGCCTGCAACCGCTCTTTCAGCACCACCGTCGCTCGCGGCGCTTTGCCCAGCAACACTCCGAAAAGAAAGGCCCCCAGCAGGGCATGGAGCCCGATGGCCGCGCTGATCGCTGCCGCTACGCACATAAGCAACAGAATGAGTGACAATTCGCCGGTGGCAATGGACGTCAGATCGGCCACCCGCCGCATCGCCCAGAAAGTAAACCTGCGGCCCAGCGTCAACATAAAGGCGAAGCACGCGGCCGCCAACACCGCCGCCTTTATCCCCGCTATCACCGGATTGCCCTGGTGCTGGACCGAGGAGATCACGGAAATGATCGGCCAGACCACCACCTCGCTCGCGATGCCCGCGGCCAGCATCACCTGCGCATAGTCACGCCGCAGCGCCTGTCGCTCGATCAGCATCTTCGCGACAACGCTCACCGCCGTAACAGAAAAGACCAGCCCCAGGAAGAATGCATTCGAAGGCTGCCGTCCCAGCACCTTCCATCCCACAAGTGTGCCGATTGCCAGCGAGCTGCCAATGGCGCCTGCCGCGGCCAGCAAACCCGGCACGGCCTTCAATCGAAGAATCTGCAGGTCCGCTTCCAGCCCCGCAATCAACAGCAGCAGGATCGCGCCGATCCATGACAGCAGGGAAAGCCCGCTCGCCACCTCCGGGTTGCCGTAAAGGCTGCGGTACGCAGCTGGAAAGAGCGCGCCCAGTACGGAAGGGCCGATCAGGAATCCGCCCAGCAACTCACCCAGCACCTCCGGCTGCCCCAGCCGGCGCGCCATCTCGGCCGTCGCCCGCGCCGCAAACAATAGAATGGCAATCGCCAGAAAGGAAAGGAGTAGCTGGTCTTCGGTCAATCCATGCATGCGGAGTCGGCGTTTCCAGGAATCTTCAGAGTTTCATGCTTGGATGCATGCCTCCCTACACGCACGCACAGATGGGCCACCGCTCGCGCCAGCCTCAGGTTTACCTGTTCCGCTGTCGGCCGCGGGTCCAGCACCGCGTAATAGCCATTCCGCATGCGCGCTGTCCAGCCCTGCGTCCACTGCCCTGTTCTGTTGCTTGCTGGCAGCGCGCTAGGAAGCCGCCTGCTCCATCCCATACACCCGCCGGTAAACCGCCTCAACCTCCGCGACCAAACGCTCTTCCGGCAGCAAGCGACCGTCCACGTACACTTCGCCGATCGCCGTCGCGTTGGGCGCCAGTTCGATACCGATCGCTTCCATTTTGCGCAACACATCCGGGGGAATTTGTTCCAGGGGAATCATCTGACCTTTCCATGAACGGGGGATCCAACCGAAGTACGCACCAGCCGCGGTAATGGATGCATCACGGCGGACCTACTCCGCCGCTTTTGGAAACCGGAACTGTGGCGCATGCGCCCGCTCCAGTGCGCCGCCTTCCCGCAAACGGTACGCACGGTCACCCGCCACTCCCCGAAACCGCTGCGTCGTCTTCGATCCCGGCCACCGCACCTCGACCTCCTCAGCCCCTGTCGCGCTCCCCAAGCCGATATGCTGCCGCAACGGGTTCCCCCCAAAGCTCGATCCGTAACCTACCGTACGGAAAATGTGTCTCGAACCCTTATTCCCCGGGCCGCTCTCCCGAACCGTCACATCGATCCTGGCTCCGATCGCCGACCGGTTCGTCTGCACGCCTTCCAGTTCCAGCGAAATCCAGTGGTTCCCATTGCCCGGATTCTCATACAACACACTCTCGTACGTATCCCCCGGCAGCGCCCCGCCCATCTCTTCAAAGACATCCTCATCGCCGTCATTGTCGATGTCTCCGAAGGCCACCCCGTGCCCTTTCTGCAGGTGCCCGAATCCCCCCGCCGTCGTCACATCCTGAAAAGCGCGCCCCCTGTCGTTGCGGAACATCCGGTTCGGCAGCAGCGTGTCATACAGCGAGTCGCCCGTCCCGAAATACACATCCAGCCACCCGTCGTTATCCAGGTCGCCGAAATTCGCTCCCATGATCAGGATCGCCCGGTCCAGGTGCACCTTCTTGCTCATCTCTGTAAATGTGCCATCGTGATTGTTACGATATAGCCGCGGCAGCTCCACCTTGGCCGGCTGGCCCATCTCGAAGGCCGCTACCTCGCGGTCCGAATCTGCCTCATACCCGGCCACGAACAGGTCCGGCCAGCCGTCATTGTCGTAATCGAAAAACCACGTTGTAAAGCTCTCTACCGGTGCCCCCACTCCGGCCTGTGCCGTCACATCCGTAAACCGCCACTGCGCTGTGTCCGGGTGCTTCGCATCTTTATTTCTGCGGCCGAGAACGTCGTTCCGGCCCGGTCCGTCATTGCGAAACAACCGGTTCGGCCGCCCCTTGATCGACACGTACAGATCCGGCAAGCCATCGTTGTTATAGTCCCCCCAGGCCACCCCCTTCACCATGCCCATGTCGGCAAAGCCGTTCGCTGCGCCCACTTCAGCAAACGTCCCATCATGGTTATTGTGGAAGAGCAACGACGGCTTGTTTTCCCGCCCCACAAACAGGTCCAGAAAGCCGTCATTGTCGTAGTCCGCCCAGGCTGCTGTCTGCGTCGGGCCAAAGAACTCCGGCCGCAACAGCCCGGCGCGCTCCGTCGCATCCTCAAACCTCCCATCGCCCTTGTTCCGCAACAACGACATCGGATACGCCCCATGCGCTCCCCACCAGCCGCCCCGCAGCACCAGCACGTCCGGATGCCCGTCGTTGTCGTAGTCCGCGCAAATAATATTCAGCCCCCCGGTCTCCCCGGTCAGCCCCGCCTGCCCGGTCCGGTCGGAAAAGCTTCCGTTCCCGTTATTGTGGAAGAAATGCAACTGGTCCTGCGGCCCTGAGCCGGAGACCATCACATCCAGCAGCCCGTCTCCATCGAAGTCCTCCATCACCGCGCCGCCCGAATGCCCCATCACCGCCAGCCCCGCCGCCGGCGCCACATCGCGAAACTCCGGCATCGCCGCTTCCGATGCAAACTGGCTTTCCGGCACCAGCCACTTCGCCGGCACATCTCCAGGATACCGTCCCAGTTGCATATAAGCGATGTTCAGCAGCCACTGCGATTCAAGATCATGCGGGTCCCCATCCAGCGCCGCCGTAAACGCCCGCACCGCCCCCTCCGCCCCTTCAAGCGCATGGTGCATCCCTGCGCCTCGAATCGGAAAAATGCACGACTTCGCCCCGTGGTGCATCAGGCAGTTTTCCTGCTCGCCCATCCGCAGGTACGCCAGGCCCAGCCGCGTTTCCAACTGCCGCTCCGCCTCGGGCTTCAATGGAGGGCGCTGCTCCCCCATCAACTTCTGCACCGTCAACAACTGCCGCACCGCACCGCGGCTATCGCCCGTCGCCAGCAGTTCCTCTGCCAGCGCTTCCCGCACCTGCAGCTCCGCAGAAATATCCAGCTTCCGCTGCTCCAGAATCTCCTGGTAATACTGCGCCCGCTGCGCCGGCTTGTTCGGATCCGTCTTCCAGTCCTCGTCGGCAAAGATCTTCTCGAGCAGCACCGCCATCTTCCGCGTGCTTTCCGCCTGCGCGGAGGCTTCTGCGCTCGCCACCTCGCGCAGCATCCCTCCTGCAAACAAAACCAGCACCCACCAGACCCGCCATCTCCCGCGCACACCCCGGATTCTACCGGCTAACTTGCTGACCCGCTAACCCGCTGCCTTTCCTGCTTTCTCCCCTCGCCTTTTTGCCGATATCATGCGCAAACACTCAATGCTGATGAAGGAGCCGCCATGACCGCCGCCGACTTCCGCCGCATCGCCCTCAGCTTCGACGGCGCTGAAGAAAGTTCCCACATGGGTGCGCCCGACTTTCGCGTGGGCGGCCACATCTTCGCCACCCTCGCTTCGGAAAAGGACGGCTACGGCAACCTCATGCTCATCCCCGAGCAGCAGGCCGCCTTTGTCGCGGAACAGCCCGACATCTTCCTCCCTATCCACGGCGGGTGGGGCCGGATGGGCATGACCCACGTCCGCCTCAGCGCCGCGAGCGAAGAAGTTCTGACCGGCGCACTCCGCGCCGCCTGGAAGCTCCGCAAGGACAAGAATGAACAGAGCCGCTCCAGGAAACGTCGTTCCCAGGTCCGTTGATGCTTCATAACCGGTGTGCACTCGTGGACTTCTCCGAACAAGCAAAAAGGGCCGCCGAAGCAGCCCTTTCTAACCACCCTGTGCGAAGCGCCTAACGCATCGACGGCCAGTCCCTCAGTCATCCCGCCGATGCAGCGTCGGCCGGTCATCCGTAGTCGTCGTCGTATTTCCCGGATCCTGCGTCCCCGCATTCCCCGAACCCGGGTTTCCCGCCCCTGGCGCGGTGCTCGCCCGCCGCAGCGTTGGCTTCTGCTTGTCCGACCCATCGCGCAGCTTGCGCTTGTTCTCAATCCGCGCCAGCCTCGCCTTCACATCATTGAACTCCGAGGTTGTCTCCACATATTCCTGCTTGGGCGGCAGCAGCCTCGCGATCTCCTTTTGCGTGTTCTCAATGCGGTCCGGCGTCTGCGGATGCGTATCGAACGCTTTCGCCACCATCCCGGGCTTGGTCTTCTCCAGGTTCTGTACCTTTTCAAAGAACGCTACAAAAGCCTGCGGATCGTAGCCCGACCGGTAAAGGTACTGCACGCCCAGGAAATCCGCCTGCTTCTCGAAATCACGCGAAAACTGCAGAAACGTCAGCGGCAGCCCGATACTCGCTGCCTCGTACAAGCCATACCCCAGCCCGCCGCCTACCATGATCAGCGGAATAGTGCTGAACTGCGCATAGTTCATCCGGGTCTGCTCGCGCATCGCATGGTGCGCGGCTACGTGGGCAATCTCATGCGCCATCACCCCGGCCATCTCCGCTTCGTCGTCTGCCGCCAGAATCAGCCCGCTGTTCACGTAAAAAAATCCGCCCGGCAGCGCCATCGCGTTGATCTGGTCCGAGTCGATCACCTTGATGGTGAACGGGACTTTCGCGTCGGAGTTCTTTACGATGTTCTGCCCCACCCGGTTCACATATTCCGTGATCACCGGGTCGGTGATGAACTTCACGCTCTTCTCCAGTTCCATCGAGTACTGCTTGCCTTCGCGGATCTCCGTCTCCGTCGAATACCAGTTCCCCAGCCCGCGCCCTCCAATGTCGCGCGTCCCCACGGCGCTCACGTCATCTACGCTGCCCCGCTTCACCCCCGGCATTGTTCCGTCGGCGTTTGGCTTCACCTCAGGCATCGGACCTGTAGAGGCCGGCGACGGCCCCGGCGCTTGCACCGCGCTCGCCGCATCGCCTGCTGGTGGCGGGGGCGTTGGCCCCTGTGTCCCATCGTCGGTCTGCCGTGTCGGCTGCTTTCCCGCAGCTTTCTCGTCGGCTGCCGTCGGCCCCTGTGTCCCATCATCCGTCTGCGCCGGCTGCTTGGCCGTGGTCTGCTGCGGGGCCGCTGTCGTGCTCTGGCCTGTCGTCGTCTGCTGCGTGCCAGCACTCTGCTGCGCCCCAGCCGTCTGTTGTCCCGACGTCTGCTGCGCAGTCGCGCCCGTTTGCGCGTACACGCCCGTCGCCGCCGCCAGCACCGCTGTCGCCAGTGAGATCCGCTTCATAGAAGAAAGACAATTCATGGGAAACCTCAACCACCCTGGCCCGGCACGCACCGGATAGACCTTCGGCGCTAGCCTGCCACTGCTTAGACGTAGTATGCGCCCGTTTCGTTACGTCCTGCCAGCCGGGCCACTTCGACCGTTTCGCAACGTGAATTTCCTTCGATCAGGACCTTGCATCACCGGCTATGCACATTCTGGAGCCGCCTCGCGTCAGCACGTCCCCAGCAGCTTTCAGTTTCTGCTGCGGAAATACATTGCCCGCCAGCTGCACAAATCCGGCCGCGACCGCGCACGTGCTTTCCAGCCGAAACGCCAGTTCGATATGGCTGCGCGACTGCGTACCCGTGAGCGGAATAGCCACCGCATTGTCGGTTGCAATCTGGCTCACGCAGAGCGGCGCAATCGTTACACCGATCCCGGCCCCCACGAGGCGCAGAATTGTAAGCCACTGGGGCGCTTCCTGCACCACGTCTGGCCGGAAGCCCTGCTCCTCGCACAGTGCCATTGTCTTGTGCCAGGCGTTCTGCCCCACAGATTGCGAGAACAGGACGAACGGCTCCTCGCGCAACAAAGAAACCGGGATCGATGTACAACCCGCCAGGTGGTGGCTGGCCGGAACAATCGCCACAAACGGCTCGGAAAGCACGCGCTCTATCGAAAGCCCGGGTGCCGAGCCCGCATCGCGCAAAAATCCGACATCGATCCTTCCATCCAGCAGCGCTTCCGTCAGTGAGCTGGTATACAGCTCGTGCAGCCGAAGCCGCACACCCGGGAACTGCACCCGGTAGCGGCTCAACAAGTCAGGCAGCGAGGTCAGAATCGAGCTCTCAATAAACCCCACGTCGAGCGCGCCTCGTTCGCCGCGGCCCACCTCTCTCACCGACCGCACATCGTTCTCAAGCTTCATGAAGCTTTGCAGCAACCGCTTCCGCAACTCTTCGCCAGCCGGCGTCAAGCGCACACTCCGGGAGCTGCGCGCGAACAGCGCATAGCCCACCCACTCTTCGAGCCTGCGAATCTGTTGCGAAAGCGGAGGTTGCGCCATATGCAGCCGTTCCGCTGCTCTTCCAAAATGGAGCTCCTCGGCTACAGCCAGGAAATAGCGGAAGTGCCGAAGCTCCACATCATTCAGACTTACCAAGTCTTGATGCTGCATAAACAGATATTGGACGTCTTGACCGTCCTTGTCTACAGTCGTTTTACGGGAGCAGATATATGCAGACATCGAGGATTCCTGATCTCCAGCCAAGTGGTTCAAAGCCGTCTCAGCAGAGCAGCCAGAACCCGCTTGAGAGCTGCCACACGGCTTCGGGAGCAACCCCATCTTCCCGCAAGCTCGCCTTGGAGCAGATTGTCATTCGCCCGTTCCGCAGCGAAGACGCAGGCGCCTTCTTCAGCTTGAACGAGGCCTGGATCAGCCATTGGTTTGTCCTCGAACCCGAGGACCTCGACATGCTCAAGGACCCCCAGACACACGTCTTGGCGCAAGGCGGCCGGATCTATGTCGCTGACAGCGGCGACGAGGTAGTCGGCTGCTTCGCTCTGCTCCCAAAACCCGGAGGCGTCCTCAGGCTCGCACGCATGGCCGTCAGAGAAGACCTGCGCGGTCAGGGCTTGGGACGCATGCTGCTCCTGCATGCCATTGCCACTGCTCGCGCGCTGGAAGCGCCCCGGCTGGTGCTTGAAACCAGCAGAAAGCTGGCCAGCGCGGTCCATCTTTACGAGGCCACTGGCTTCCGCTACGTTGACCCCGACCCTGACCAGCCCGCGCTTGCCCGCGCCGATCTCTATATGGAGCTGTTGCTGAACGACGGCTAATTGCGCCCTTATCGTCCACGTTCCACTCCCTTCACACCTTGAGTGAGTTGTATCCATAACCGCACTTTCGCGGCCACGGACCACCTCGCTCAAAAATCAGCGCCTCTCGCGTAAGCTGCTCCGCTCCATCCGCCCTCCGGACGGAATCGCGGCTCTGCGCCTGCGCGTTTACTCACGGTTCGGAACCAGCACCGGAGTTCCTCATGCAAAACGTCACCGCCGATCGGTCTCCAGGAATAGCTCCTCGCTTCCTCATCCCGCCCAGTGTCATACGCCTGATCCTCCCATCGCTGATCTTCCCATCGCTGATCTTTGTGTTTCTGGTACTCGTGCCACTGGTGTTGAGACCCGCTGTATCCATAGCGGAAAGCTCTCAGGCCGGCTCCTCATCAGTGCGTTTTCGCCGTGTCCAGGAATTCGCCATCATCCTGCCGGTCTTCATCAACGGGAGCGGTCCGTACGATTTCATGCTGGATACCGGATCAACTTGCACCACCGTGGATCCGGAACTTGCTCAAGCCTTGCACCTTCAGACGCGAGGCGAAGGCCACGTCGAAACACTTGTACACAGCACTCCCGTGCTCTTCGCCGTTGCACGCAATATCAGCGTGGGGCCGGTGAGCACACAAGACGTTGAACTGCTGGTGCGGCCTGTGCGCGGACTACGCTCCCTGGATCCTGCCGTTCGAGGCGTCCTTGGCCAGAACGCGCTCACAGGAGTCGATTACTTGCTCGATAACCAGCACCGGCTCATCCAGTTCGACTTCGGGGGAGATATCCTGGCCGGCCTGGCCGGTGAACGAACTCCGCTCAACCGGCTCACCACCAGCGACAGCTCCGATCATTTTGTTCTCATGGTTTCCGCAAGGCTGGCTGATGAAAGTCTCAGGACCACAAATCTGGTCCTGGACTCCGGGGCCGCCTCGCTGGTCTTGTTCTCCGAGTCGCCCCACCCACTGGACGCGAGCCTTGGGAGTGCCGTCCGCGACGACAGCGGTGCATGGCAAGCGGCAGACCTCCGCAGTGTGCAATTACAGATCGGAGTCAAATCCTGGAAAATGAACGCGCACGCTCTCGCCTTTCAGGCGCCACGCCACGAAGTGGACGGCCTTCTGCCGACCTCCATATTTCCACTCCTCTACATATCGAACCGTTACGGCTTTGCTATCTTCACACCGAAACGGACCAGCAGGAATCCCTTGCTTCAGGCGTCCGCCAAGCCTCAAAACAGCCCTTCCGTTGCTCTCTCGGACAGCAGCCACGCTCTGCTCGATCGATTGCGGGCCACCGGAAAGTCCGCGACGGAACCCCTGAGCGCTTCACTTCGACCGCGCTGAGAATGTTTAACTCAAGGTCGTTCCTGAGCGCGCTTCATCCTGAGCGCACGAAAAATCCCTCAAATTGTTAGAACCTCTCCAGAATCCTTGGCGTAGTAATTCCATAAATCTGTCACACTTGAAATAGGGGTCAGAACAAATCACGGCGGCCCGGGTCAAGCCTCTGCCGTACCCTGCACCTGCAAATGTGCAGGCTGCACCGATAAGTCCAATGCGCAGAGGACTTTGCGTGTGACTTCTCTGCTATATCGCACCGAAAGGCCAGTTTCAAATTAGAGCGTGGGGCTGAAGATCACGCGTAGCAGAAAGCGCCAGAAGCCATAATGAAGAATCCCGTAGAGGCTCGCGGGGATTGCCAATGCCGTCAACACCACTTGTGCCCAAGTGGGTAGTTTTTCGATGCCCCTTGAGATAAATCCCATGTCAGTCATGGTCTCAGGCTCTTACGAGAGGCGCAAGATACCCGCCGGGTTTCACTTTGCCAAATACACTATTACCGGGTCTAACCTCTTTGCCAAGAATATTTTGGCCCAAAAGTCCTAGGGGTGGGGTGCATGCACCCCCTCCGGCTTCAATCGTAGTATTCGAGGCCCAGGTGCGTGATCAACTCCTGGCCCATGATGTGCCGCAGCGTGTTCTTGAGCTTCATCGACTGAATAAACAAGTCGTGCTCCGGGTACAGCCCCTCGGCCGTCATCGGCGACTTGAAGAAGAAGCTTAGCCACTCCTGGATACCCTTGTGCTTCAACTCCGGGGTCCGGGAAGCCAGGTCGAGAAAGAGCACCAGATCCAAGGCCAGCGGTGCCGCCAGGATCGAGTCGCGGCACAGAAAATCGACCTTGATCTGCATTGGATAGCCTAGCCATCCAAAAATGTCGATGTTGTCCCAACCCTCTTTGTTATCACCACGCGGTGGGTAATAGTTAATCCTTACCTTGTGGTAAATGTCGCCGTACAGGTCTGGGTAGAGATCAGGCTGCAGAATGTAATCCAGCACCCCCAGCTTCGACTCTTCCTTGGTCTTAAACGACTCCGGATCGTCCAGCACCTCGCCATCCCGATTGCCCAGGATGTTCGTCGAATACCACCCGCTCACCCCCAGCATCCGCGCCTTGAAGGCCGGCGACAACACCGTTTTGATCAGCGTCTGCCCCGTCTTGAAGTCCTTGCCACAGATCGGCGCGCCTGTCTTCTTCGAAAGCTCCAGCAATGCCGGCACATCCACCGTCAGGTTCGGCGCACCATTGGCAAATGGAATACCCTCGCTCAGCGCCGCGTAGGCATAGATCTGCGACGGCGCAATCGCCGGATCGTCCTCGAGCAGCCCCTTCTCAAACGCCTCCAGCGTCTGGTGACAGGGCGCCAGCTCCAGGAAGATTTCCGTTGATCCGCACCAGATCATCACCTGGCGGTCCGTCCTGGTCTTGAACTCCTGAATGTCGTTCCGCACCTGCTGGGCCAGATCGCACTTTGAGCGGCCCTTCTTCACATGCGTCCCGCTCAACCGCTTCACGTAGTACTGGTCGAAGACCGCCGGCATCGGCCGGATGCCCTCAAGGAACGGCCGGATCTGCTCCAGGTGGTCGCGATCCAGCACCGCGGCCGTCTTCGCGGCCTGGTACATATTCACGTCGAAGATGTCCCACCCGGTGAAGACCAGGTCATCCAGCTTTGCCAGCGGGAGGAAGTCCTTGATCAACGGCGTCTGCTGGTCCGTGCGCTTGCCCAGCCGGATGGTGCCCATCTGCGTCACCGAGCCGATCGGCTTGGCAAGCCCGCGGCGTACTGCTTCCACGCCCGCGATGAGCGTGGTGGCCACTGCGCCCATGCCGGGAATCATGATGCCGAGCTTACCCCCGGCAGGCTGAATGTTGTGCGTGGCGGCTTCTTGATCGCCACTCATAGAACTTGACATGTCTTGCTGGTCCTTCCTGAAAGGAAATAGCTGTGAAACAAAGAGTTGATCGCATCGAAACGCAACCTTCTAGTCTCGCCCTTCGCTCTGGCCTTTGGCAAATGCTCGCCGGAACTATGCCTCAGTTTCCCGCATGCGTCCGCGCCAGTGCGACCACACAAACCACACGAACCCGGCCAGCAGCAACACCACGACCACGGTGTGGAAGCGGTGAAAGAGAAGCTTGAACCGCGGGTCCGAATCCCACCCCTGCCCCAGCTTGTACCCCGCATATGCAAGCACGTAGCACCACGGCCAGGAGCCGAGAAAAGTGTAGATATGAAACCGCCACTGTGGCATTTTCGCAATGCCCGCGGGGAGCGCGATAAAGGTCCGCACCACCGGCAGCAGCCGCGCGACAAAAACCGTGATCGCGCCGTATCTGTGGAAATAGTGCGTCGTGCGGTCCAGATCGTGCCGGCTCAGCAGCACATACCGGCCAAACCGCTCAACCAGCGGCCGCCCGCCAATTGCGCCGATCCAGTACGCCACAGCCGACCCCACGTTGCAGCCGATTGCTCCGGCCGTTGCAACCAGCAGCAGGTTCAACTGCCCCTGGTGCACCAGGTAACCGGCAAACGGCATGATGATCTCGGAAGGCAGCGGCACGCACGCCGATTCTATGGCCATCAGCAAAGCGACGCCCCAATATCCGGAAGCAGAGATGACGCCAATGATGAAGTGCGCCAGAACAGCAAGAATCTTTTCTGTCATGCAGGGTGCAGTATACCCGGATGAACTACCGCTTCCGCGCCCGCGTTTCCGCTCTCCCGCGATGCGCACCAAGCATTGCGCTTTGTTACCATCAAGAGTTGTGCTTAGGAGTTTTCGTTCATGGCAGAGACAAGCACGCTCGCACCTTCAGCTACAGAATCCCACGCCGGAAGCGAGTCCCACACGCAACCGGAGCACGAAAAGGCAGTCAAGCGTCAGACTGTCGCCTTCACCTTTTTCAAGGTGATGCCGGAGTGGCGGCGTCTCCCCGCCGGGGAGCGGCAGCAACACAAGCAGGCCTTCGCCGAAGTGCTCAAGCGCTGGAACCAGCCCGGTCGCCTGCTTTCTCTCACTTACTCCACCGTGGGCACACGCGGAGATTGCGACATGTGCCTGTGGCGCATTTGCTACTCGCCTGACGATTTAAGCGAGATGACCGGCGAACTGCTCGCGACGCCTCTCGGCGGCTATCTTGAAACGCCACACAGCTTCCTCGCCATGACCAAACGTTCGCAGTACCTCATCGGTCATGAACACGAAGGGCAGCATGATTCCCGCGGCGCCATCCGTCCCGGTGGCCAGAAGTACATCTTCATCTACCCGTTCTGGAAGACACGCTCCTGGTACCTGCTGCCCTTGGCCGAGCGCCAGCGCCTGATGACCGAACATATCCGCGTCGGCCACCTTTACCCGCGCATCAAGCTCAATACCACCTACTCCTTCGGCCTGGATGACCAGGAGTTCGTCGTCGCCTTTGAGAGCAACCATCCAGAGGACTTCCTCGACCTGGTGCAGCAGTTGCGTGAAGCCGAGATCAGCGCCTACACGCTCAAGGACACGCCTATCTTCACCTGCATCCGCATGAGCCCGGAGGAGATGCTGGACCGCCTGGGTTGACTCGATGCCGCCTGTAAAGACCACAAAGCGGGCCGCAGCAGCCCAGCCTCCGCGTTTGCGTAAGGCCGCTACACAGGCAGCCCCTAAAAAGCGGGCCGCGGCAAAGACTGTTGGCACAGGCGTTGACCTCCGCCCGGAGCGCGTTGCCGCTATCCTGGGCGGTCTTCGGGCCGCATACCCGCAGGCCGAGTGCGCGCTTTTGCATACGAGTCCGTGGGAGCTGCTGGTCGCCACCATCCTCTCCGCCCAGTGCACGGATGCGCGCGTAAACCTGGTCACGCCGATTCTTTTTGCCCAGTTCCCTACGCCCGCGGCCATGGCTGCGGCTTCACTGCCAGAGGTCGAAGAAATCATCCGACCGACCGGCTTCTTTCGAAACAAGACAAAGTCCATCACCGGTGCCGCGAGAAAGATCATCAGCGACTTCGGCGCGGAGGTTCCACGTAGCATGGCGGAACTGCTCACCGTCCCCGGCGCCGCGCGCAAGACGGCAAACGTCGTGCTTGGGGTGGCCTACGGCATCGCGGAGGGCGTTGTGGTGGACACCCACGTGCTCCGTCTGTCGCGCCGCTTGCAGCTCACCGTCAACACCGATCCGAAGAAAGTCGAGCAGGACCTCATCCGGATTCTCCCGCGTGAGCGGTGGATTGACTTCAGCCATGAACTTATCCTGCACGGCCGGCAGGTCTGCGTTGCCCGCAAACCCCGCTGCATCGATTGCGTGATCGAGAAGCAGTGCAACTCTGGCGACAAGACTTGGTCCAGCCACTAGGCGAGATACTCCGCTCTTCTCAACCTGAAGAATGAGGCGGCTCAAAGCAGGCTGCTACGCACGCTTCCACTAAGCCATCCACCGTCGATGCGCCTGCCTCGGCAGCAGGTGGCCATCCATGCTCCCGCAAGGTGGCGCTGGTTACTGGCCCGATAGAAATGGCGAGCAGCCCTTCCGGCCGCTCCCGTTGTGTTTCGCTCAGGATGGCGAGGAAGTTCTTCACTGCCGATGAGCTGGCAAACAGCACGGCATCTAGCCGAGGTTGACCCCCAAGCATGGACCGGAGTTGCTCCGGAGCACCAGCCGGCATTACCGTCTGATAAGCATCGACCACCTCTACATGCACCCCGCTGCGCCGCAGCTCGTCCGGCAACACATCGCGGCCCACGCGCGCGCGCACCAGCAAAACCCGATGCCCGCGGGTGCGTTCGCGCAGTACCTGCACCAGCGACTCCGCTACATAATTCTCCGGGACGAGATCGACCTCAAAGCCCAGCTGCCGAATCGCCGCCGCGGTTGCTGCCCCAATCGCCGCAAAGTGGAGGTGTGCAAAGTCGGGGATGCCGAGCCCGAGCAAAGCCATCCTCTCCCCCAATGCACGTGCACCATTGGCGCTGGTCAGCACCAGCCATCGATACCCGGCAATGTTCCGGAGAGCGGAATCCAGAGGCGCAAACGAATCCGGCGGTGCGATCTCGATAGCAGGTGCGACAACGACCTCCGCGCCCAAAGTCTCGAGCTTTGTCCGCAACTCCTGGCTCTGCTCGCGTGCTCGCGTGATCGCGATGCGCCTGCCCCTTAATGGCCCGATGTCGCTCAACTCTGTCGCGTCAGGTCCGTCCATCACGGCGCCGCAATCGCAGCCGCAGGGCCTTGCAGAGCCAGCAACTGCAAGGCCCCGGCTTTGAGCAGTTCATCCGCGAGCTCCGCCCCAAGGCTTTCCGCATCCACGCCACTGCGCTCCGCCCTCAGCACTTGCGCGCCATCTGGTGAGGACACACAGCCGGCGATCCGGTATACGTCACCGCTACGGTAGCAATACGCACCAATGGGCACTTGGCATCCCCCGCCCAGGGCCGCCAGCGCTACCCGCTCCGCCGTGACCGCAAAGCGCGTTTCTGGATCGTCTAAAGCGGCCAGCATTGTCCGCAGCGCGGCATCGCTCGCGCGGCATTCGATGGCCAGCGCACCCTGGCCCGGTGCCGGGCACAGCACATCGGGAGCGAAGCGCGTGCGCAACCACGCAGTTTGCCCCAGCCGGTCGAGTCCAGCCGCCGCCAGCACCGCCGCATCCACCACGCCCTCGTGCACCTTGCGCAAACGCGTGTCCACATTCCCGCGAAACTCGACGTACTCGAACTGCGGCCACCGCGCCCGCAACTGCGACTGCCGCCGCAGGCTGCTGGTACCGATCCGCGCGCCAACCGGTAGCTCCTCAATCCCGCCGTACCGCTCGGAGACGAATGCATCCCGCGGGTCCACACGCTTCGGAACCGCCGCAATTACAAAAGGCTCGGCGAGCTCAGTCGGCAGATCTTTCAAGCTATGCACTGCGAGATCGATGCGCTCTCCAACCAGCGCGTCTTCGATCTCCTTGGTAAACATGCCCTTGGAGCCGACCCGCGCAAACGGCACGCCTTGCAGCCGGTCCCCCGTCGTTTGGATCAGCAATATTTTAATCTCGTGCCCCAGCGCACGCAGCGCATCAGCAATGTGGTTTGCCTGCCACTGTGCGAGTTGCGAGGCGCGCGACCCGATGCGGATCAACCGCGTCCTCGCCGGAGCACAACTGACTCTGTCTCGTTCGCCTCTGCAGAGATGGACACCGGAGCTGCTGGTTCTGCAACCTCGCCGCGCACCAGCAACGCGCTCACTGCTGCCACTGTAGCCGCATCGCCTTCGCGGGCGGCGTCCTTGATGGCGCGCAACGGCTGATGCAGCAGCTTGTTCACCAGGCCGCGCGTGAGCGACTCAACCACTTCGCGCTGCTCCGCCGTTAATGACTGCAACTTGTTCTGCAAGCGCCGGTGCTCCGCCTGCCGCACCTGCTCGAACGATTGCTGCAACGCCACAATGGCCGGCACTGCATCGAGCGTCTGCATGCTCTTTTCAAACCGCTCCACCTCGCGCGCGACAATCGCTTCTGCCTCCATCGACTCCCGGCTCCGCGCGTCGATGTGAGACGCGGCCACGGATTGCAGGTCGTCGATGTCGTAGAGAAAAGCGCCTTCCAGCCGGTTGACTTCCGGATCTACATCGCGCGGCATGGCGATATCGATGAAGAAAATGGGCCGGTTGCGGCGCCGATGCAGGAACTGCTGCGCCTGCTCACGCCGGAAGATCGGCTCCGGCGCACCGGTCGAGGTAACAATAATGTCGGCCTGGTCCGCATACGCGTTCAACTCTTCAAAGCGCACCGGGCGTGCAGAAAAGGTGCGCGCAAGCTCCAGCGCGCGCTCGTAGGTGCGGTTGGTGATCAACAGGGAGTCCGCACCCTGCTCGACCAGGTGCCGTGCCGCCAGTTCGCTCATCTTGCCCGCGCCCACCAGCAGCACCCGCTTGCCCTCAAGAGAGCCGAAAATTTTCTTCGCCAGGTCCACCGCTACGGATGCAATCGAAACGGATGCAGCGCCGATCTGCGTCTCCGTTCGCACCCGCTTGGCTACGGTGAAGGCGGTCTGGAGCAGGCGTTCCAACTGCGATTGCACCGCGCCGACTGACCGCGCCACCGAGTAGGACTGCTTTACTTGGCCCAGGATCTGCGGCTCGCCCACCACCATTGAATCCAGGCTCGACGCGACGCGGAACAAGTGCCGCACCGCGTCCCGCTCCCGGTAGTGATAAAGGTGCGGGCGAAGCGCTTCCGGCTCGACGGAAAGATACCGGCGCAGAAACTCCAGCATGTCGGGCTCCTGGTCGCAAGAGGTCAGCAACTCCACACGATTGCAGGTGGAAAGGATCATGCCTTCGCGTACGCCGGGCGTGGCGAGCAGCCGACGTGTCGCTTCGGCCAACGACCCCGGTGCAATCGCCAGCCGTTCCCGCAGCTCGATCGGCGCGCTCTTGTGGCTTATTCCAAAGAGTTGAATCTTCATGGGCCGGGGAACCTGTGCACGGAACTGAGCTGGTTCGCCGCCCATACGCTCAGCATCACGAGAAAGACAAAGCTGGAAAGGTAGATCGCACGCCGCCCGCGCAGCCCCGAGTTTCGCCGCACAAACAACATCAGGATATACAGCACCCACATGCCGAAGGAGAGCAAGACCTTGGGATCGAGAAAGTAGGCCGGACCCACGCTTTGCTGCGCAATCAGCGACCCGGCCAGCAGCCCCAACGTCATGCAGGGGAAGCCGATCAACAGGCTCCGGTAGGCGATACGGTCCATGGTTTCCAGCGGCGGCAGCCAGGTAAGGAAACCGACGCCTTCTTTGCTTTTCAAGCGCTTTTCTTGCGCCAGGTACAGAAAGCTCGCAAGCAGGCTGAAAATCAACGCGGCATACGCGGCAAGCAATGCGCCAATGTGGAGATACAGCCACCCGGAGCGCATTTCCGGCGTGCTAAAGGTAGCCCGGTCCGGCCCGATGGCCGGCTCCAGCAGCAGCAGAAATGCGAGTGGCAGCGCAAAGATGCCAAAGGCGGCAGCGCGATACACGAAGAAGACAAGGAGGTATGCGGCCACGATCAGCAGCGACAACGCCGACTGCACCTCGTGCATGCCGACCGGCATCCACCGGTGCGCTGCCACCAGGATTTCGACCATGGCGATGAAATGAAAGAAGAACCCAGCCACCGCGGCGGGCATGCACAGACGCTGCCATTGCGGGCGGCCATAGAGCACGGTCGGCAGCGCAAGCACGCTCGCCACACCGTACAGGACCACCGCGACTCGCAACCAGATGAGGAACATGGCAGACTGACAACCAATCAGTATACCGGCTACTCTGGCTGGATTCGCTTGCCTGTCGCTCTCGGCCCAGGCAGTTTCGCTCCTGCAAAGATCGCTGAGGAAAGCCTATTCAGGCACGATCGGTACCGTAGCTGCGACCTGGATCTGCTGCACCTTCAGCGGCCGGGCATCGGAGCGGTCTACATGCTTCAGCCTGCCGTTCCGGTCAAAGCTGAGCGTCCAGTTTTCCGTTCGCTCCGGCACCCGCACATCGCTGAATGCTACATCCGCCGCGCCGTGGTCTCCCACCCGGATGATGGGCGTCGAACCATGGCGCTTGGCCAGCGCCTCGGAGGCTCCGACATCGTCCTGCGTGGCAGCCACAGTTGCCGGCATTCCTGTCAACGCGGCGTAGCACATTGCCAGGTCTAGCCAGTGGGCATTCGGCGTAATAGAGCCTCCCCCGCGATCCGCTTCCACCATGCGATTGAAAACGCCATAGCTTCCTTCGCGCTCTGCAGCCGCGCGGAAGGGCCGCAGACCGTGCGCAAAATTCGACACTACCTCGACCTTGCCTGCGCTATGCGGCACCACAGCCACGAAATGCGATGAACCCCGGATTCCTCCCTCGTTTGAAAAAGACAGGATCAGGTGATCGGGCAGCGTGCGGCAAACGATCTGCTGGTAGCTCCAGCTCGTATCGCTGATATCGAATCCGTAGAAGGCCGCAGCCCGGCTGACATCGGCCTCCCGCGCGTTCAGGAGCTCAGCATCCGCAGCGCTCATCTGCGCCGGCGAAAGCACCGGCAGGCTCACCGTCCGCAGCTCGGCTCCGTTCTCCGGCTGGGAACTCTTCCCCATGCCTGCGCCCTGCTGAGCAGGGCAGAGCGCCGCTATGAAGAGCACCGCTCCTGCACAAGTTGCCAACCGCGTGCCGCGCTTCAAGCGATCTCTCATCAAGGCAAATCTACCACGCAGTAGAAGAAGTTCCCCGGCCCACTTTCGCGGGATTGCGCTCGGTGTTACCAGCTTCATGAGCAAGCAGAAAGGACAGCCAAGGCTGCCCTTTCTGCACGACCCATCTTCGTATTAACGTGTTGGGCGGTGATGCACTGGCGCGTGGTGCGCAGGCGCAGCGGCCGGCAGCGTGCCATTGTTCAGCGTGATCATCCCCGGCTTCTGCGTGTAGGCGTCGAAGGTCGCAATATATGTGGCGCTCGAACCCACTGCCGGCACTTCCTTCAAAGGCGTCTTCATGTTTACCGTGAAATCTGCCGTGTTGGAAGTCTTGTTGTCCTCGGTCACCGCAAGCTGCACGGAATCCGGCGTTGCCGCAACCACCTTGCCCGGAACCTCCGCACTGATGCCTTTCATGGTTGCCCATACCTTATCCGCGTCTTCCTGCTTTCCGTTGAAGAGGATGAATTCTTTATCGGACAGGTTCAGCGTCTTCAGGTCGGGCGTGCTCGCCACCACCTGGGCAGCCTGGTCGGCCGGGGACGGCGGCGGCGGGGCGGGCGTGGGATTGTAGCTGTCCGGAGGCAGGACAGCGGTCTGCACCTGTTGTTGCACCTGGTCAAAGCCGTCCATGTTGCCATGGTATTTCTTGTAGTAGTACTCCGCGGCCTTCTCGATATCCGGCTTGGCCTGTGGCGGCGCGTATTGCGCGGCACGCGTCAGGAACCATACGGCATCCTTGAGATCCTGCGGGTTCATCTGCGCATACGCCTGGCCCAGCAGGTAGGTATCGTTCAAAGACGGGCCGGATTGCGTGGACGCAGGAGGAGCAGCCTGCAATTCCTTGCGGAAGTTGTCCACTGCTCCCTGGTAATCCTTCTTGTTTTCGTCGTCCAGCGCAATCGCGCTGAAAAAGATGGGCGTGGTCGCCGCCTTCAGCTTCTGGTAATCCGCATCCGGCAAACTCGCC
This sequence comes from uncultured Acidobacteriaceae bacterium, assembly GCA_963767705.1. Classification (GTDB taxonomy): domain Bacteria; phylum Acidobacteriota; class Terriglobia; order Terriglobales; family Acidobacteriaceae; genus CAWCJL01. The sequence goes on from CAVYEO010000001.1 coordinate 1,262,255, forward strand.
GGCTTGGGCGCATTCAGCCCTGTCTGGGCTTTCGCGGCAGCATCGTCCAATAGCGGCTGTGCGTCAGCCGGCGTGGTCTTCTGGGCGGCCTGGGATTTCTTGATGTAAACGTAAATTGCCAACGCGCGCAGGTTGTTCGGATCAACTGCCAACAGGCGATTCGCCGCGTCTACCGTCTTGTCCAGGTTCCCGGTCTGCTGGTATGCCGCCATCAACTGCTCCAGCATTTCCTGCTTCACCACGGAATTGGGGTACTTCTGCAGAAACGCCTCGATTGCCGACGCCTTCGCAGCCGGCGCGGACTGGCTGATGGCGTTTGAGTAATCGTTGTACTCGGCGGGATCCTTGATCGTGATCTGTTGAGCCGGTGCGCCCGGCGCCGCAGTTTGTGCGCCGGCGGCGGCTCCGGGTTGCGCTGCACTCTGTGTGCCGGATGCGGCTCCGGACGGGGCTGGGGCTTGCGCAGCGGCCAACGGCGCAGCGCACAACGCGCTACTTGCTACTGCCAACAAGGAAGCAAAGGCAACCTTCTTCATCGAACGCTCCTGGGAAGTGCGGGATCTGGATACGGTGTGTTCATCCCCTTGGTCGTACAGTCCCGCGGGGTTGTCTGTCGGGTGGAACTGCTCGCTGAGCGAGGTGGTCTTCATAGATATCACATGGTGCATGCGCCGTGGCTGATTATAGAAAGCACTTCCATGAAGTGACAAGCGGACCTTGCGCATCGCAAAGAGAGATGCGGCGCTTTGACGGCGCGTTACCCGGACCATCGCGGCTTCCAGTTCCGTGTCGCTCACCGTCGCCGCGCGTGCATCTCTGTAGCAAACAGTCTCATACTTGGGGAGGACACATGGCGGATCGGAACGCATCTTCGGAGGGCATGGCAGGCCAGGTGGCCGTGGTCACGGGCGCAACTCGCGGCATTGGCGCCGCCATTGCCGAGCGCCTGGCCGCCATGGACATTACCGTCGTGCTCACGGGCCGCAATCATGCCGGGCTGCAGCAAATCCTGGAACGGATCGAGCGCGGGGGCGGCCAGGCGACTGTCCAGGCTTGCGACCTCGGCGACCCGGCCAGCGTAGACGACCTCCGGGCAGCGGTGGAGCGGCTCGGCCGCTGCGACATCCTGGTCAATTGCGCAGGCGTCGGCTACTTCGGGCAGCCACTCCACGTCATGGATGTCGCGAGCTTCGACGAGGTGATCGACACCAACCTGCGCGGGCCATTCCTGATGATCCGAACCCTCGCTCCGCTCATGATCGCGGCGCGACGCGGTCATATCATCAACATCTCTTCGCTTGCCGGCAAGAACCCGCTGCCCAACGGCGCCGCCTATGCAGCCTCGAAATGGGGGCTGAACGGCCTGAGCTACTCCGCGGCCGAGGAGCTTCGGCCCCACAACATCCGCGTCTCGCTGATCGCTCCCGGTTCCGTCAATACCCATTTTGGCGGGAGTGGAACCGAGGGTGCAATCGAGGATCAAGCCAGGGCTGCACGCAAGATCCAGCCCACTGATATCGCCGATATTGTCGCCTTACTCGTCACCCAGTCCCCGCAGTCTTTCATCAGCGAAGTGCTGGTCCGGCCCACCACCAAGCCCTGAACCCCACCTGCCAACTTCAAGCCGCGTCGCTCACCCGGCGTATAGGGTGAGCCGCCGCGGGAATCTGAGACTGGATACCGCGGCGCAGGCGGCGAAGGATTGCCTCTTCCGCCATCAGGCTGCCCGCCACCGCGATGTACGGAATCAATTCGCCAAAGATGCGTGTCTCAATCAGAATGCCGTAAACAAACATGAACCCGAACCACGGGGGCAGCACCCACAACCACGCCCGCAGCCGCGGATCCCGCAGGTACCCACGAAAGATCAGCACAATCGGCAGCAGATAACAGCACCCGCCCAGCAACTGCGGCCAGGCCTGCGGCGAGATGAAGAACGTCAGATTCAGCGGAATGCGCGGGTAAAACTCCGACCGGTTTACGAGAAAGATATGGCGCACCCAGATCTGCCAAATCAGCCAGTACACGGCCAGAGGAGCGACAAACAGCAGCATGCGTGGAGCGAAAACGCGGCGCCATACCAACTTTCCGCCCACCACCCCCCGGTCCAGCAGCAGAAACGCGAGCAACAACAGCGTTGTCTCCCGATTGATAGTCGCGACCAGGAAGATGGCGGTGAACCACCACAGGCTTTTTCTGAAATAGATCACATACATTGCCAGCGAGAAAAACGCCAGGCTCGGCAGGTCATAGATAAACCGGAAGTTCTGGATCGTGTGCATCACATACGTCGCCGCGCACAACACCAGCACGATCGGGTAGATCAGCGGAGTCAATAACTGGCGTGCGGAAGCTGCCTTGTAGATACGTGTTGCCACAATTCCGGCGATCACCAGGCAAACAACGCTGATTACGCCCTGTACAAGGACTTCCGGCGACACCACGCGCGGAAACCAGTAAATATATTTCGACAGCCACGATGAGATCCAAACCAGAGGCGTATTGGTATGCGCCCAGCGCATGGGCGCCATCATCAGCAAGCGCCCCTGAAATGGCATCCGCTCCTCGCCGTGCTCATACATCACCGTTTGCACATACGGACGCACCAGCCACAGATAGCACCAGACAAGCTGAACGGTCGCGAGCGCGTATAGGCCGACCAGGAACAAGCGTTTGCGACGATCCATCGAAAAATAGTCCTCCTGGCAGGTTGTTTGCGTTTCGGACCAGAAGCGTCCCACGCCACAGCCCACTAAGATGCATCGCCCTCGGTCAATAGCGCGACAATAGCGCTAGAAAGCTTGTTCCAAACTAAAGAAACGCATACCCTGGAAAGACATTCACCCGAAATCAATCAGCCAACGCGTTCCGGGCTCCTGCATTCGGCCGATCTCACCGGAATCGGTGCTTTCGGCCGTGCATGCCGTCTGATTGCGTCCCCGGTATTCCACATGACACTAGGCAAATGGGTTGAATCCGCCCTGCCGCGGGGCTAGATTCTTGCTTAAACGCGCTTTCGGACGGCTGCTCGGGGTCTTTGAAAGCAAGTTCGCAAGGAGGACCGGCGCGGTTTCGCCGCATTGAGGATGTTTGATGCTTAAGCTCAAAAAGATCCAGATTCTCGGCTTTAAGTCTTTTTGCGATCGCACCGAAGTCGTGCTGCCCGGAGAAGGCATGGCCGCCGTGGTCGGGCCCAATGGATGCGGCAAATCGAACATCCTGGACGCTGTAAGCTGGGTTCTGGGCGAGCAGTCGGCCAAATCGCTCCGCGGCGCCAAGATGGAAGACGTTATCTTTGCTGGCACCCGCGAGCGCAAACCGCTCGGCATGGCCGAGGTCTCGCTGACCCTGATCGACCCGGACGCGTATGGCGATGGCCCCCTGCTCCATCTGGCCGACGAGGACGAGAGAGTCAGCGGCCCCCCTGAGCTCCAGGCGGACACAGCAGATTGGGACGAAGAAAGTCGGCGGCAGGAACGTGCTGCCGAAACGGAAGAAATCATCGCCGAAGCCCAGCCGGGGCAGGTGGTTGAAGGCGAAGAGGACGAGCCCGCCGCTCCCGCCACCATAGCCTCCTCGGAGAACGCGGACGCGGCTGCTTCCGTGGCCCAGGACGACTCTGTCGTGCTCAAAATCCGTCGCAGAAAGTTTGGCCGCACCCCGGCCCGTACCGGCGAGATCACCGTTACGCGACGCCTCTTTCGCAGTGGCGAAAGCGAATACCTGCTCAACGGCAAGCTGTGCCGCCTGCGCGACATACAAGACATTTTCATGGGCACCGGCTTGGGCCCGGAAAGCTACGCCATCATCGAGCAGGAGCGCATCGGTCAGTTGCTCAGCTCCAAGCCTTATGACCGGCGCGCCATCATCGAAGAAGCAGCCGGCATTACCCGCTTCAAAACCAAGAAACGCCTAGCTGAATTACGCCTGGAGCAGAGCAAGCAAAACCTGGCGCGCGTGAACGACATCTTTGAAGAGGTCACGCGCCAGATGAATTCGCTCAAGCGCCAGGCCGCCAAGGCCGAGCGCTATGCCGTCGTCCGCGATGAGCTCCGAGCCAAGCTGCGGGTGGTGCTCCGGAGCAAGCTGCGGGAGATGTCCGCACGGGAGCATGCGCTCTCCGCAGAACTCGAGTCTCTCAACGCGAAGATTGAAGATTCCGCCGCACAAATGGAGATTCTCGATACCGAGCACGCAGCCGAAGTCGCGCGCGGCTACCAGCTTGACGCGTCTGCCAAGGAAGCCAGCACGCGCACGACCCAGGCGGCGCTAGAGCTGGAGCGCGCCAACGCGCGCCAACACGCCAACGGCGAACGAATCAGCGACCTGCAAGCGCGCGTAGCCGCCGGCACTGCGGAAATCGAGCAGTCTCGCCAGCAACTGGAAGGCCTTACCGCCGAGCGCGAACAGCACAAGAGCTTCCTCGAGAATGCCGCGGCTGAGGCGGCGCGCTTTCGCGAGCAGGCAAATGCACAAAACGGTCAGGCACGGGAGGCGGGGCAAGCTGTCGCCTCTGCCGAACAGCGGCTTGAAGCCGAACGGCGACGTGGGCTCGGCTTGCTGGCCCAGGCCGGCAACGCCAGGAACCAGATAGCGCAGGCCGGCGAAGCTCTCGCGGCGCTGGAGCGGGAAGCCACCCGCTTGCATGCCGAAACCGATTCGGCCAGGCGGGACCTCGAAGCCCTCGGCATCGAACGCGGTCAGGCTTCGCTTCACTTCGAGTCTGTTACAGAAACACTGCATCGGCTGGAGTCCGAGATTGCCAGCCTGCGCGCGGAGATCGACACCAGGCGCCGCGAAGAAGCCGAAGCCAAGCGCCGCGGTGACCAGTTGCGCACTGAGCGTGCAACGCTTACCGGACGCCGCGACTCGCTCGACAACCTGATTCGTGAGCACAGCTACTCCACCGACACTGTCCGCAAACTCTTCCGCGCCAAGCCGCCGGCCAGCACGGCGACTGACGGCATCTCGCTTGCTCCCGTCGGCACTCTCGCCGATTTCCTCGAAGTGGAAGGCCAGTACGAAAACGTTGTCGATGAATACCTCCGCGAAGAGCTGAACTACATCGTCGTCAAGAGCTGGAACGCCGCCGAGGAAGGCATGCGCCTGCTCCGGACGGACGTGGACGGACGGGCGACCTTCCTTGTGCATCCTGAAGACCCCGAGGCGCGCTTCCCCTTCCCTGTCGCCGACCCCGAAGCAAACTTCAATCAGCGCAAAGACATTGTGCCGCTGCGCGATTGCGTGCGGGTACTGAACGGTTTCGGGAACTCGCTTGAAGCGATCCTTCCCCGTTTGCGCGAAGGCTATATCACGCCCGATTCAGAAACCGCGCGTTCGCTCGCCTTCGAGAACCCGCGCGCCTTCTTCCTGTCGCCTGCTGGTGAATGCTTTCACAATGTCACTGTTACGGGTGGCAAGCCGCGCGCCCAGGGGCCGCTTGCGATTAAGCGCGAGCTCCGCGACACCGAGAAAAAGCTCGCATCCATCGAGGGCGAGCTCGGGCAAATTGAAATGACCGCGGCCTCGCTCACGCGATCGCTCGCCGAACTCAGCAAACGCCTCGACGTGAAGAGCGACGAACGTCGCAGCGCCGAGCGGGAAAGCGCAAACCACAGCGCGGCCCTGCGCCAGATGGAGTCCGAAGCCAAGCGTCTGGAGCGTCGTGCAGGCGACTGGGCGCTCGAGATCGAGCGCAACAAGGACCAGCGTTCCGCGCGCCAGTCTGTGATTGAACAAAAGCGCGAAGATGCCGCGCGGCTGGAAGCGGAGCACGCGACCGCTGAACAGCAGCAGCGGGAGTTCGAGCGTGATCTGCTTGGCAAGCGGCAGGCGCGCGAGGCTCTCCAGCAGCAGGCTTCGGAAGCAGTCGCTGAACTCGCAGGTCTTGAAGAACGCAAGCGCGGGGCGGAAGCGTCCTTTGCGCGCATCGACCGCATGTTCGCTGACATCGGCCGCCGCGTTGTACAGCTGGAACAGCAGCTTGCCGCCGCATCCGCGGAAGAGCAACAGCGCCGCAACGAAAACGAAGAGCTCGCGCTCAAGCGGGAGCAATTCGAAGAGCAACGCGATCTGGCGAGTCGCCAGGCCACGCAATGGACGGAAGAGGCCCGCTTCCTTCGTGTCGCGCTCCATGAAAGCGAGCAGCAGTTGAAAGTTCTGCGCGCGGAAACCGACCAGTTGCGCGACACCCGCAGTGCCGCCACTGCGCACTCTGCCAAGCTTTCCGCCGATCTCCAGCATCTGGGCGAGACCGCGCTCAACGAATTGGGCACACCCGCGGCCGAGCTCATCGCACAGCCGGATCTTCCGGAACTCGCGCCGGACGATCTCGCCGCCGAAGATGAAGCCTGCCGCAGCCTCAAGGCAAAGCTCGAAGCCATGGGCCCGGTCAACATGATGGCTCTCGAAGAATTCCGGGAAAGCTCCGAGCGCCACGTCTTTCTTGAGACACAACGCCGCGACCTGTTCGACTCCATCGAAAATACGCAATCCACCATCAAGGAAATCGACTCGGTTTCGCGAACCAAATTCGATCAAGCCTTTGCGCGTATCAACGAGAACTTCAGCCTCACCTTCACCAAGCTCTTCAGCGGCGGCCAGGCATTCATGAAGCTTACTGACGAAGAGAATGTGGCGGAAAGCGGCATCGACATCGTCGCTTCGCCACCGGGCAAGAAAATGCAAAACGTGCTGCTGCTTTCCGGCGGCGAAAAAGCCCTCACCGCCCTCTCTCTGCTGATCGGCATTTTCCAGTACCAGCCCAGCCCCTTCTGCGTGCTCGACGAAGTGGACGCCCCGCTCGATGAAAGCAACGTGGGCCGGCTCGCCGACATGCTCAAAGGCATGAGCGGCGAAACGCAGTTCGTCCTGGTCACGCACTCCAAGCGCATGATGAGCTCCGCCGACCTCATTTACGGCGTCACCATGCAGGAGCCCGGCGTCTCGAAAATCGTCTCCGTCCGCATCGGCGGCCAGGAGCGCGGCGTGGAGCACGCCAGGGAACGCAGCATCGAACGCAAGCAGGAACGCAGTGCCGACCGTCCCGTGTACGCCTAAGGTCGCCATGACATACGAATTTCGTAACGCGCCCATGCGGCTCGTGCCACAAGCACGATGAAGAAAGCACTCGTCTCCTGGAGCAGCGGCAAGGACAGCGCGTGGACCCTCCACCTGCTCCGGCAAACTCAGCAATACGACATCGTCGGCCTGCTCACAACTGTGAATCAGGCTTTTGGCCGCGTCGCTATGCATAGCACACGTCGCGAGCTTCTGACGGCACAGGCGAACGCCACTGGACTCCCGCTCTGGGAAGTTCCTTTGCCTTGGCCCTGCTCCAATGAGCACTACGAATCAGCCATGGCAGTGGCATGCGGAAAGGCTCAGACCGAAGGCGTGGAGGTGATCGCCTTCGGCGATCTCTATCTTCAGGACGTGCGCCGGTATCGCGAAGAAAAGCTCGCCGGCACCGGCCTGCAACCAGTCTTCCCCTTGTGGGGACTGAACACAAGCGCCCTCCTTCGAGAGATGCTGCTCGCCGGAATCGGAGCACGCATCGTCTGTCTGGACCCGCGTATCTTGCCAGAACATCTTGCCGGACGCGATCTCGATCTCCATCTGCTCGCCCAACTGCCGCCCAGCGTGGACCCCTGCGGGGAAAACGGCGAATTCCATACCTTCGTCCACTCCGGGCCGATGTTGTCGCAGCCGATCCCTGTTACGAACGGTGAAGTTGTAGCAAGGGATGGCTTTGTCTTCGCCGACCTTCTGCTCCAGGATTGAACTGCTCCAGGATTGAACATCCGTCGCACGCAACCCAAAAGAATATGCCGGGAGGAAGCCGTGCTTTCCTTCGTTGACAAAGCCCCCGTTCCCTCGCAGAATCGATAGGTCACTTCCTCGCAATTTAGGAACCTCGCCACAGTGTCAGCCCTTCTCCATACCGATTTTCCGGGACTTCCTTTGCTCGCGCGCGGCAAGGTGCGCGACCTGTATGCCGTCGGCGATCACCTTTTGCTGGTTGCCACGGACCGCATCTCCGCTTTCGATCACGTGCTCGCCACGGGCATTCCCGGCAAAGGAAAAATCCTCACCCAGCTTTCGGTCTTCTGGTTTCAGCTCCTGCGCGACATCGTTCCTAACCACCTGGTCACCGCGGATGTGCGCAAATACCCAGCCGAGCTACAGCCCTATGCCGACGACCTCCGCGATCGCTCCATGCTCGTAAAGCGCGCGCAGATGTTTCCAGTAGAGTGTGTGGTGCGCGGCTACCTTTCTGGTTCCGGCTGGAAAGATTACCGCAGCACCGGCGCGGTGTGCGGCATGGCGCTACCCAAAGGGCTGCACGAATCCAGCCGCCTCCCCGCTCCCCTCTTCACCCCTGCGTCGAAGAGCCTGGGCGGCGAGCATGACGAAAACATCTCCTATCAGGACATGGAAACGCGTATCGGCGTTCCCGCGGCGGCGAGGCTGCAGGGCCTCAGCCTCGCCATCTACGACAAAGCGGCAAACTACGCCGCCGAGCGCGGCCTTATCCTGGCAGACACCAAGTTCGAGTTCGGTATTACGCCCGACGGCATCGTCCTTGCCGATGAAGTGCTCACACCTGATTCCTCGCGCTATTGGCCCGCGGCGGAATACAAGGCCGGCGGTCCACAACCCTCGTTCGACAAGCAGTATGTACGCGACTATCTCGAAGAGATCCACTGGAACAAACAGGCGCCCGCACCCTCGCTGCCTGAAGAAGTGGTGCGCAAAACACAAAGCAAGTACCTGGAAGCGTACCGGTTGTTGACTGGCAAAGAGCTGGCGATCTAGGCGACAACAATGACGCCACTCGATTGGGCCATCATCGCGGTGCTGCTCCTTTCGATTCTGAGTGCTTTTCTCAACGGCTTCTTTGTCGAGCTGTTTTCATTGGTGGGCCTGGTGGCCGGCGTGGCGATTGCGGGGCTGTACTACGGACGGTTCACCCCATGGCTCGCTCAATGGATTCAGTCTCCAGAGGTAAGAAGCGCTGTTGCGTTTTTGTTGCTTGCTGTCGGGGTCATGATCGTGGCCAGCCTGGTCGGCCGCCTCTTGCGTTGGGCGCTTCGTCGCGTCGGACTTGGCGGAATCGACCGCCTGGCCGGCGCTGCCTTTGGTGTGGTAAAAGGCTCGCTCCTGGTCACGCTGGGCGTTATGGCGCTTCTGGCCTTTTTCCCGGAGCAGCCCTGGGTGCGCCAATCGCAGTTGGCGCCGTATTTCGTCACTCTGGCACGCGGCACTGCTGGATGGATGCCGGATAATTTTGGTACCCGGGTACTGCGTGGCGCGCATGCCCTCGGTAAGATGGATAAGCCGTCATAGAGCACCTGGCGGCATCGTTCGAAGTGAGGCCAAGCACCAACAAAGCCGGGCTGAAACCGGCGGAGAACGAGGAACGGCGTGAAACGTGAACTGGATAGCTTAGTGACCCAGATGTGCGCAGGCGGTATCACCTACGATGAGGCTGTCCGCGAGTTCAAGAAACGCTTTATTTTGGAAGTACTTGCGCACCATCGCGGAAATCAGTGCAAAGCCGCGCGTGAGCTCGGCATGCATCGCAACACCCTCAGCCGCACCATTGCCGAACTGGAGCTCGACCCAACCAAGATCCGCAACGGGCTCAAGCGCCCCCCCCAGCCCGTGCGTCCTGTACTCGAACAGAAACAGATACAACGTTCCTGATTCCGGAGTTTCCTCACGCTTGTTACCAGAATCGCAGTCACTTGAGCTCGTCCGCACCAGCCGTGCACCAGCCGTGGGCCGTCTTACGTCGTCTTCGCGACAGCCAAGCGTCCAGCTGCCGCGGCCCAGTAAAGCGCGTTTGATCGCCATGCCCGCGCTGGCCGCATCGCTTCTGCTTACGCTTTCGCTGCCTGCCGCGCAAGCGCAGCAACAGCCCGCGCCTTCTGCGTCCGTTTCCACTCTAGCCGCAGCGCTCCCCCGTGAACACCGGAGCAGCAAGGATCGCCGCGCCGCCGAGAAGGCGTACCTCGAAGGCGCGAAGGCTCTCGACCGTCAGGACCTGCACGCCGCCGTACGTGCATTCTCCCGGGCCGCCGAGCTCGATCCGGACAACCGGGACTACGCTGAAGCGGTGCAGATCGCGCGCGGCCATCTGGTCACGGAACTGGTCCAGCAGGCGAACAAGGCGCGCATCCTCAACCAGCCCGCGGTAGCCCGCGCACGGCTTGCCGAAGCCCTGGAGCTCGATCCCAACAATCCCATCGCCGCCCAGCACCTGGATGACCTGGCCAACCTTGCTCTGGAACCGCACGCGACCGAAGGCCCCACTGCCGATGTCGCTGGAGCCATCGAGCTTACCCCAGCGCCCGACAAGCACAGCTTCCACCTGCGCGTACCAAGCCAGGCGCTCCTTCGGCAGGTGCTTACGGCCTATGGCGTTGACGCCTCCCTGGATCCCACTGTTCAGGGCGTCAACGTCCGCTTCGACGCCGACAATGTGGATTACGAGCAGGCCGCCACCCTGCTCCGGCTCGCCACCAATACCTTCTTCGTTCCGCTCGATCCGCGTCGCGTGCTCGTTGCCAAGGACACCCGCGAGAACCGGGAAAAGTATCAGCGAATGTTGCTTGAAACCGTCTACCTGCCCGGGCTCACCGCCACCGAGATGAGCGACATGGGCAACCTCGCGCGCAATGTCTTTGAAGCCCAGCAGGCGACCGTGCAGCCCAGCTACCGCACACTCACGGTGCGGGCTCCGGAGCCCAAGCTGGCGGCTCTCAACCGCACCCTCGCCGACCTGCTCGATGGCAAGAGCCAGCTGCTGCTTGAGGTACGGCTCTTCGAAATCGCGAAAACCAAAACCACCAACATCGGCGTGCAGCTTCCGCAGCAGTTCAATATCTTCAACGTTCCCACGGAACTGAACAGCATCGTTAACGGCAATCAGGACCTGATCAATCAGATCGTCTCCAGCGGTCTGGCGCCGGCCGGCGACACGGCTGCCATTGTCGCTATCCTCATCGCCTCCGGCCAGGTCAGCGGCTCCATTCTCAATCAGCCTTTCGCTACCTTTGGCGGAGGCTCCACGCTCACCGGCCTTACCATCGGCACCACCACCGCCAACCTTGCGCTCAACTCAAGCGACACCCGCGCGCTTGATCAGATACAACTGCGCATGCAGGACCTTGAACCCGCAACCATCATGGCCGGCTCGCGCTATCCCATCATCCAGTCGAGCTACTCCAACCTGAGCGGCGTAGGCGCCAACATTCCCGGACTGAACACCGCAGGTCTTTCCAGCCAGCTTGCCGCCCTTGGATTGGGCGGAAGCACCTCCGAACTGGCACAGCAGGCCATCCCCGCTGTGCAGTACGAAGACCTGGGGCTCACGCTCAAGGCCACACCGCGCATCCTGCGCAACGACAACATCGGGCTCAAGCTGGAGTTCAAGCTGCAGGCCCTTGGCGGTCAATCGCTCAACAGCATTCCGGTGCTCACCAATCGTCAGTTCACCGCGAACCTGAATGTGCTTGATGGTGAAAGCACGCTGGTCACCAGCACACTTTCCCGCTCGGAGGCGAGAGCCGTCAGCGGTGTCCCGGGCATCAGCGAGCTACCCGGGTTTCAATCCGGCACGGACCAGACCCGCGACTTCAACATCGACGAGCTCGTCGTGCTGGTCACTCCGCACATCGTTCGCAAGCGCCACACCGACCTCGCCGGTCCCGTCCTCACCATGCCGACGCACCAGTAGCGATAGCTTTTCTCCTCTTGCACGCGATGCTAGCCTAGGTTTCAGTGACATCGGGACCCGTGACCTCCGAAATATCGACACCGGAACTGCGCCATCTCTTTGAGGAGGAATATCGCGCATTGCGGCCGCGCGCACCCATACCTCCCTTTCATATCCGCTTTCGCCGGTTTACCAGCCTGAACACCACCATCCGTCTGCGCGAAGGAGAGGTGCGCGTCCACCTTTCCGATCTGCTGGAAGGCGCGCCTGAGCCAGTGCTGCGCGCCATCGCTCACATCCTCATCGGCAAGCTGTATCGCAAGCCCCTTGACGCCGCGCACGTCCGGCGCTACCGGCGCTTTTCCTCAAGCGATATCGTGATCCGGCAAACGGAAAGCATCCGGCAGTCGCGCGGGCGCAAACGCCTTCTCGGCCCCGTGGGTGCGTTCTATAACCTGGATGAAGTTTTCGAAAGCCTCAATCAGCGCTTCTTCTTTGGGCTGATGGGTCGTCCTTTGCTCACCTGGAGCGGGCAGGAATCCAGGCGCAGCCTCGGCCACTACGACCCGGCACACAACACCATTGTCGTCAGCAACATCTTTGACCGCAAAACCACCCCACGCTGCGCGGTCGAGTATCTGGTGTATCACGAGATGCTGCACCTGAAGCACCCCGTGACCGTCAAGGCCGGACGACGCTGCGTGCATTCCCGCGCCTTTCAGGCGGAAGAACGGCTGTTTCCGGACCTCGAAGCGGCCAAGGCTTACCTCAAGCGCTTATAGCTGTGCCACCCAGCTCACCGTGGCTTGGACAGCCGCGGTTCACGGCTCAGAAATAGCCAGCGGATGCTCCCTGGTCGAAGACGCAACATGCGTTGCCGCCCGGCGCCGGGCCCACGCAATCATCAGCACTCCCGCCGCCACGGAACCCAGGCTTGCCACCTGTGCGTTGCTCATGCCGAAGTAGAGCTTTGGATTGATGCGGATGAACTCGACCAGGAAACGCGCGATGCCGGAAAGCAGGAGGTATTCTCCCGTGATCTCGCCGACCGGCTTGCGCCCCCGCCGCCACAGTAACCATGCGATCACAAGAGCCGCGATCCACTCATAAATGGGGGTGGGATGGACGCGCTCCGTCGTCGGCACCAGGCCATGCGGAAAGCTCATGCCCCACGGCAGATTGGTCGGCCGCCCGTAGTCCCCATCCCCGGAGATCAGGCATCCCAGCCGCCCCACCCCGTAGCCGACCGCAGCCGCCGGCGAGGCCAGGTCCAGCATGCCCAGCGCGCCCACGCCAGCCGAGCGGCCTTGCCACATCAGGGTAAGCACACCCGCGATCAGGCCGCCATACCAGGCAAAACCCGCGCGGTCGAATAGCAGCCCGGCTGGGTCGTGCAGCAGCATCGTCGGCGTCTCAAGCACGTGCCATAGCTTGGCGCCCACTACGCCCAGCACGGTCGTAAACGCTACGACGCTTACTGCGTCCGCCTGAACATTGAACCGGCGAAAGTTGCGATAGAGCACATAGCCAGCGCACACCGCCGCCAACCAAAGTAACAAGCCAAAGGTGCCGACCGTCAGTCGGCCAAGTTGCAGGTAGGGATACATGAGCAGTCGCTTTGAGTATAGTCTTGACAGTTTCGATTGGGAGACAATGGAGGGGAGATGGGCCAGTCCCCAGCTACGCTGCAGCACACTGTTCCCCTCAGCTCACCGGGCCTGGAGACGTCATCGAGCCTGGAGATGTCATCGGGCATCGAGACGCCATCGGACCTGGAGACGCCCGGCTTGCCCGTCCTCTTCAGTCGAGAGCAAATCCGCGCGCGCCTCATTGCCCTTGGCACTGCTATCGACCGCGATTATCTCGGCGAAAGCGTGGTCCTGGTCGGCGTACTCAAGGGCGCTGCCATCTTCCTCGCAGATCTGGCGCGCACCATTCAGACCGAGTGCACCTTTGACTTTGTTTCCGTTTCCAGCTATGGCAAGGGCACCCGCTCGAGCGGCGCCGTCAAACTTATCAAAGACCTCGACCATCCAATAGAAGATAGAAACATCATCCTGGTAGAAGACATCCTGGATACCGGCCTTACCCTTGGCTTCCTCAAGAAGCTGTTCGTGCAGCACCAACCCCGGTCTCTTCGCATCGCTGCCCTGCTGGACAAGCCGGAGCGCCGCATCGAGCCCATACAGGCCGACTATGTCGGCTTCACCATCCCGAACCATTTCGTGGTCGGCTATGGCATGGATTACGCAGAACGCTACCGCAATCTGCCCGATATCTGCATTTTGCCGCCGAGCGCCGCGGAGCCACACGCGTCCTAATCAAGAGGAGCTTCCGCATGCACGGAGACTCCGAGGAGTTGTAATGAAAATTGTCGAACAGGACACCGATCTGGATCTGGATCATGGATTCCTTAGCACTGCTGCCTTTGCTGCCAGCGCCCTACGGACTCCTGAAAGCCTGGCAGCCGTCTTCGACCACACGCTCTTGAAGCCGGAAGCCACGCGCGAGCAGGTGATCCGGCTCTGCCTTGAAGCCGGCGAGCACCGGTTCGCCTGTGCCATGGTGAATCCCGCATGGGTGCCGCTGGCCTGCTCCGTGCTGGAAGGCAGCGGCGTGGCCGCAGGCGTTGTGATCGGCTTTCCTCTCGGCGCGAATCTCACCACCACCAAACGCGACGAAGCCCGCGAGATGGTCAAGCTGGGGGCTCGCGAGCTCGATATGGTCATCAACGTGGGCATGCTCAAGAGCGGCATGAACGCACAGGTCGAGCAGGATATCCACGCTGTCGCGGAGGTCGCCCACGAAGCCGGTGCGCTGCTAAAAGTCATCCTGGAAACCTGTCTGCTGAGCGTCGAAGAAAAACTGCGCGGCTCTGAGCTAGCCATCGCCGCGGGAGCCGATTTCCTGAAGACCAGCACCGGTTTCTCTCAACATGGCGCTACCGCGGCCGATGTCGCGCTGCTGCGCGGCATCGCTGGCAGCCGCTGCGGCGTCAAGGCCTCCGGCGGCATTCGCACGCTTGCCGATGCGCGCGCCATGCTCGAAGCCGGCGCCAATCGCATCGGAGCAAGCGCCAGCGTAGCCATCACAGAGGAGCTTGCGCACGCTCGCTGATCGGCTGCTTCCCCTCGCGTTTGCTACCCGCTTTCGCCCCGCCCCCGCCACACACATGCGGGCGAAGCACTGCGCTATCATGGCTCCGTCGAGCGCCGGGCTACGGAGCACGGCAGCGGAGTTCGCGTGAAGCAGGAGAAGCCCCCCGGACAGAGTACGCCCCTGTCCGCCGATGTCTTCGAAGGCGACTACCGGCCCAGCTCGGAAGAGGCCGTGGCGCAGGCGCGTGTGCGCGAGGATCCGATCCAGATCGAGTTCCTGATGCGCCTGGCCAACGCGCTCAACACCACGCTCGACCTCCAGACCCTTATGCACCAGACGGCAGAGCTGGTGCGAGCCGTCATTGACTACCGCATCTTCGCCATCCTGCTGCTGAATGAACGCACCAATGACCTGCGCATGCGTTTCCAGATCGGCCATTCGCCGGAGATGGAGCGCAAGCGCATCCGCATCGGCGAGGGCATCGTGGGCGAGGCAGCGGCACGCAAAGAACCGGTTCTCGTCAACGATGTGAGCACGCGCGACAACTATCTTCCGGCCAACGAAACAGTGCGCTCCGAACTTGCCGTCCCGCTGATCGTGAAGAACCGCGTCATCGGCGTCATCGATATAGAAAGCGAATACGTCGGCTATTTTCAGCCGGAGCAGGTGCGCCTGCTCGACCTCACCGCATCGCGCGTAGCCGTCGCCGTCGAGAATGCTCGGCTCTACACCCGCGTTTCTCGGCAGGCGCAAACGCTTGCCGTGCTTACGGAGATCAGCCGCGACCTCACCTCCATCCTCGACCTCGATCCATTGCTCGAACGCATCGGCCAGCTCCTGCGCCGGCTGATCGATTACCAGATGTTCTCGATCCTCCTGCTCAACGAACGCGACGGTATGCTCGATTCGCAGTTCGCCGTGCGCTTCGGCGAGCGTTACGAACCTAAGGAGCGCGTGCCCTTAGACCGCGGCCTGGTAGGCACAGCCGTGCGCGAGCGCACCCTCGTGCATTCGCCGGATGTCCGCAAGGATCCGCGCTATTACCTGGTCAATCCGCTGACGCGCTCGGAGCTGGCCGTGCCCCTCATCTATAAGGGCAAGGTCATCGGCGTGCTGGATCTCGAGCACACGCGCGCCAATTTCTTTAACGAGGACCACGAACGCATCCTGGTGACCTTGGCGGCGCAGATCGCCATCGCCATCGAAAACGCCCGGCTGTATCAGCGCGTAGCCCAGCAGGAGCAGCGGCTGGAACACGATCTGGAGATGGCCCGCGAGGTTCAGCTTCGGCTTGCTTCCGCAGAACCGTCCCCAGCACCTGAATGCTGAATTTGCCACCCGCTTCATCCCAGCGCGCACCATCGGTGGCGATATGTATGACTTTCTCCACTACGACAGCGAGCACACCGGCGTTGCACTGGGAGACGCCAGCGGCAAGGCGGCACCCGCAGCTCTCTACGCCGCTCTGGTCAGCGGCATCATGCGGGCAGCCGCGCCGCAGTGCCCCCATCCTGCGGATATGCTCCGGCTGCTCAACGACTCGCTTGGCGAGCGGCGTGTCGACGCGCAATACGTCACCATGGTCTTCGCGGTGTGGAATGACAGCAATCAAACGCTTGAGATCGCGAATGCCGGCGCTGTCCAGCCGCTCTTCTGCCGCGGCGGTGAAGTAGAAACCATTCAGGCCGAAGGCTTTCCGCTTGGTCTATTTCCTGATGTGAGCTATGAGCAGTTCACCCTCTCAACCCGGCCCGGCGATTGCATCCTGTTCTTCAGCGACGGCCTTGCGGATGCCGAGGACGCCGAGGGCAACATGTTCGGCACAGAGCGCCTGGCCGCGCTCGTCAAGCAGCAACACCACCACTCCGCCCCGGAGCTCGCCGACATCATCCTGGCCGAGATTGCCAGCTTCCAGAACGGCTGTGAGCGCTTCGACGACGAAACTCTGATCGTCCTCAAGGTGCTCAAGGGTGATCCGCTCCGCGGCCCGTCCTGAGCTCTCCCCGCATGTAAGCTGAAGAAAACCCCTGCGGAGAAAACATCAGCGTGTCAGAGATTTCCACCGTCGAAGTCATCCGTCCCTGCCGCACCCTCATGGGCAGCCTCCAGTTGCCCGGCGACAAAAGTATCTCTCACCGTTACGCATTGCTGGGTGCGCTGGCCGAGGGCGCCACACGACTGACCAATTTCTCGACCGGCGCCGATTGCGCAAGCAGCCTCCGCTGCGTCGAGGCGCTCGGCGCCGGCGTATCCACCACAGCAGACACGCTCGATATCACGGGCTGCGACGGCGTCTTCCATTCGTCCGGCGCTCCGCTGGATTGCGGCAACTCCGGCTCGACCATGCGCATGCTCGCCGGTTTGCTTGCCGGGCAGAATGGCTCTTTCACGCTCACGGGCGACGCTTCCCTTTCACGCCGGCCTATGGAGCGTGTACGCAAGCCGCTCGCCGCCATGGGCGCTGAGATCGCGCTCGTGGACGGGCATGCACCCGTTTCAATCCGCGGAACACGACTCCGCGCCCTCGACTACACCACGCCCGTACCCAGCGCACAGGTCAAGACTGCCATTCTCTTTGCCGGCTTGCAGGCAGAGGGCGCTACGACTGTGCGCGAATCAGTCCGCACTCGCGACCACGGCGAGCTGGCACTGCGGGCCTTCGGTGCGAAACTGGAACGCACGGGCGACGCGGTCGGCATCCACGGCGGCCAGCGCCTCCATGCTATTGAGGCCACCGTGCCCGGCGACCTTTCGTCTGCCGCCTTTTTTCTGTGCGCGGCCGCGCTTTTTCCTGAGTCCAGCCTGGTGCTCAACCACCTCGGCTTGAACCCCACGCGCGCTACCCTGCTCGATGTCCTCGGCAGCCTCGGCGCACGCATCAACATCCTGAACCTCACGGAACAGCATGGCGAGCTCGCCGGTACAGTGCAACTGCTTGCTCCGCGCGATGGACTCGGGGGCGCTACGATTGCCGGCGCCACGGCCGCACAGTTGATCGATGAATTGCCGGTGCTTGCCGCCATCGCACCCTACACGCGCCATGGCATCCGGATACGCGATGCCCGCGAGTTGCGCGTGAAAGAGTCGGATCGGATTGCACTGGTTGCGGAGAACCTGCGCGCTATGGGAGCGGAGGTCGCGGAGGTCGAGGACGGTCTGGACGTCCCCGGCGGACAGGAACTGCACGGTGGCGAGATTCAATCCGGTGGCGATCACCGCATCGCCATGGCTTTCGCTGTAGCCGCCTTGCGTGCCACGGGCGAAAGCCGCATCCATGGGGCGGAAACAGCCGCCATCTCGTTCCCGGAGTTCTTCACCCTGCTGCGTCAGGTTGCAGTCGAGTAGACGGAATTCACCGCCGCCCGCCGGTGCGCGGTATCTCTATCGGCCGCCTCACTCAGAGTGACGCACAGTGAAGCACCGTCATTCTGAGTAAGGCGAAGCATCGATGCCAAAGCTTGCTGATGCACGCCGGTTCGCGCGCACCAGCAAGCCGCAACGCGTTAATGCAACTGCGGCGGCGCGGTTTGTGGCGGATTAGCCGGCGGCGCGCTTTGCGGCGGCGCTGGTGGCATGGGCGACGGCGGAACCGGCGCCCCCTGCTCACTATTCTGCAGTTGCTGTTGTTGCGCGGGCACGCCCGCTTCCGGTTGCGCCGGGGCAGCTTCCAAACCGGGAATCGATAACTGCTGGTTCACCTTGCCTGCTACTGCATCCCCCATGCTGATGCCGTACTTGTCCAGCGTGTTCGCCAGAATTTGTTCGAGCGAGGCGCGGTCGCGGGCGTAGGTAGCCAGCGATCCCGTGACCGTGTTTTCTGAGGCCGCAAGGCTGCGCTCCTGTTGCAGCACGTTGGCCGTGGTAGACGCACCGAATTTGAACTTCTTCCGCTCAGCGTCGAGCGCCTGGATGTTGTACTCGCGCGTCGCCATCGCCGCCTGTACCGCGGCACGGTCATTGGTCAACGCGTACTGCGCATTGATGACCTGGATGCGGATCTGCACATAAATCTGCTCCAGCTTCATCTGGTCCTGGCGGTACTCGATGAGCGAACGCGACTGCAGCGCCTGCGCCGTCCGGTTGCGGAGTGGGATGTTGATGTTTACGCCGACACCCTTGTCTGGCCCCGTGCTGTTGAAAAGGTTTGGGAACACGGTACTGTATGGAATGGTTGGTACGCTGTTCGGAGGACACGGGACGAATACTCCAGATCCGAAGCTGCTATTGCAGTTCAACGACGGACTCTGCGCGCCGCCGATTGCTGTGCTGCCGTAAAATCCGTATACATCCACAATCGGCAGCAGGCCGTTTCGGACACCCTTCAACGTGATACGGTCGTTCTTCAGATTCAGATTTGCCTGCTCCACCTCGGCGCGGTGGGTATAGGCCTCGTTGACCAATTCTTCAACCGACGCCTTTTCCTCCGGCATTTCGATCAGAGACACGCGATCGGTCGGGATCACCGGTGCCTGCGAAAGCGTTGGATCATTCAGGTTGCGGCTGATCGCCTGCTTGATGATCAACTGCTGGTATTCAAGGTTGGTCTGTGCCGTGATCAACGTCTGCTTATCTGTGGCCACTTGATTATCGGCGTTCAACACGTCCAGGGGCGCCAGCGTGCCAATCTCAAGCTGCTTGCGGTCGTCGGAGGCGACCTGCGTGGATTGGTCGAGCGCCCGTTGAGCCGACTGCACATTCTCATACGCGCTTACCAGCGCCCAGTAGATATTCTCTACCTGGTTGATGGTATAGAGAAGCTGCTGGCGAAAAGAGGAATCGGTGATCCGCCGGTCATTGATTGCTTGCGCGATGAACCGCCCGTTCACACCTGTGCCAAATCCCTGCAGGAGGTGCTGCGTTACTTGCGCGCGAAAAACAGACTGTAGCGCCGGACTGTACTCGCTTCTTTGACTGTTGCTTGTGATACGCGAGTTGTCGAACGTGACTGAAAGCGCTGTGCCGCTTCTGAATCCCTGGTTGTAAGCAAAGTTGTACTGATCCGTGTTCTCGCTCAGACTATTCGTGCCAGTAATGAAAGTCGTCGTCTGCGGAATCAGCGCCCGTTCCAGTTGCACCGTCCCCGTCAGCACTGGATCAAATAACTCCGGCAGTGGCCCGGCGCCATTGGTGGTCAATACCAGACCGGAAGAACCCGCGCCCGCGCCCGCAGTACCCGCCGTCGTGCCACCCGGCCCGCCCCCGGAGGAAAGCGTGCTGGTCGATCCGCCAAGCGTGCCCGTTACCAGGCCAGAGTTCACACCCAGAAGATTCGACCCGGCCTTGGATCGCAATATGTCCGTGTCTGCGATGTCCAGGTTGTAACGCGCAATCGCGATATCGTAATTGTTCTCGAGGGCCAGCATGATTGCATCGCCCAGTCCCAGGTACAGCTTGCCATCCTTCAGCAGGTCCTGGATGCGCGGCGAATTGGTAACGCGCGGCGTGGACAAGTGGATGGGCGTATAGGGCGCGATCGGATTTGGAAAAGGTGACTTCGGCTTGGTGAAATCATGCGCGCCCGGCCGCATGTACAGCGGCTCAGTAGACGCCGGGGTAGGCTCAGCCGGCAAGCCCTCCGTTGAGGAACTTGTGGAGGTGGCGGGCTGTGCCGGCTGCTGTGCCGGCGCATACGGCGCTACCAAAGAAAGGAGCAGAGTTGCAATTGCGGCGCTGCTGGAAAGCTTCCTCGTTTGAAGCACTGTACGCTCCTGCTGATCACTAGCCTTCCTCGCGTACACAACTGTGCCGCCGCGCAAACCACGAAAACAAAACTCCATTCTTCTCTCTCCAGGTGTCCTTCAACAGACGCGTCTCCACTGTCCGGAGACGCAATATTCTTGATTTGCAGACCGTTCCACGGCGCGACAACCCGGTCCGCACCACCATGTTGGTAGTTCTATACGGCAACAGCCGCCGCTTCGTTCCGCTCGCGGCCAGTTGCTGCCATTGCCTTCAATGCCGGAAGTGTGCAGTATATCCCAGCTACTTTAACCTGCAGGTGCGCTATCCTCACTGTGCATTTTGGCGCATGAACCGTACTTGTCATCCATCCATGCCTCCGCCGCCCCACAAAGAAGTTCCGCCCCACACCCCGCAAGCGCGCATGTGGAAGCTGACGCTGGCCTATGACGGCGCGAGCTTTTGCGGGTGGCAGGTGCAACCCGGGCGCAGTACGGTGCAAGGCGAGTTGGCCGCCGCCATAGAACGCGTTACCGGGGAGCGGGTGCTCCCACAGGGCTCTGGACGCACCGATACAGGCGTCCATGCCCAGGCCCAGGTGGCGAGCTTCGCCCTCCACGCGCCCATACCGCCCGGCAACCTGCAACGCGCCCTCAACCGCACGCTGCCCGCCGCCATTCGCGTTCTCGCCGCCGAATACGCCGACGCGAACTTTCACGCACGTCACAGCGCGCGGGGCAAACGCTACCAGTACCGCATCTACCGCGGCGAGATATGCCCGCCGATGCTGGCGCGCTACGTGTATGCCCTCCCCTGGCCACTCGATCTCGCCGCCATGCAAGCCGCGGCCGTGCACGCGCTGGGCACGCACGACTTCACTTCCTTCGCCGCCGCGGACCCCGACCGCGCCGAGCGCCTCGCTGCCTCAGCCGGCAAATCGGAGCCGGAGATGGGCACCACGCGCACCGGCAACGTACGCGTGGTCACCACATCGCAGTGGGAACAATCCGGCGACCTTCTTGTTTACATCGTTGAGGCCAACGGCTTTCTCCACCACATGGTGCGCAACCTCGTCGGCACGTTTCTTGAAGTCGGCCGCGGACAACGCCGCGCTGAAGACATTCCCGCAATCCTCGATTCGCGTAGTCGCTCCCAGGCCGGAGCGACCGCGCCAGCCCGCGGCCTTTTTCTGGCACGCGTCTACTACTGAACCGCCCCCCGATCGGGTCCGCAGTCGAAGCACCCGCGCGCGCCCGAATGCTACCCTAGCGATTCCGGACTATGCCGCTGCTTCCTGTCACCCCATCGGCCTTCGCTCGCGTCAGCCAACTGGCTGCACAGCGCCGCGTCCACGGGGCGTTCCGCTGGTTCTACCTCAATGACGGCCGCCTGCTGGACTGGCAGCGCGCGCTGGTGGCCGTTCCCGCTCCACCCTTCGGCGAAGGTCCTCGGGCCGAGTGGCTTGCCACCCAATTTCGTGCCGTCGGTCTGGCCGATGTCTTCGTTGACGCCCTCGGCAATGTTCTTGGCCGCCTGCCGCACCCGCCCGCCACAATTGCGGAGCACACGCAGGCGCGCTCCGTAGTGGTGCTTTCAGCCCACATCGACACCGTCTTCCCGCCGGACACACAGATCGACCCGCAACTCGAAGGCAAGCGGCTCACCGCCCCGGGCGCTTGCGACAATGCCGCCGGCGTGATTGGGCTGCTCGCCATCGCCGCCGCACTGCTCGATAGCGGCCTCACGCCTGAATGCGACCTGCTGTTCGTCGGTAACGTGGGCGAAGAAGGCGAGGGCGACCTGCGCGGGATTCGTCACCTTTACGCGCACACGTTCGCCGGACGGGAGATAGAAGCCAACATCGTGCTCGACGGCGCGGGAACCGAGGTCGCCGTCACGGAGGCGCTCGGCAGCCGCCGCTTCCTGGTCACCATCACCGGTCCGGGCGGTCATTCCTGGACGGACGCCGGCGCACCCAATCCCATCGCCATCCTCAGCCAGGCCATCGCCGCGCTCGCCGCGATGGACCTTCCCTCTGAACCGCGCACCACATGGAACGTCGGCACCATCGAGGGCGGCAGCTCCGTCAACGCCATTCCGGAGCGCGCGGCCGCCCGCTTCGACCTGCGCTCTACCAGCGCCGAACAGATCATCCGCCTCGAAGTTGAACTCCACCGTGCCATTGAAGATGCCGTGCTGCATGCCAATGCCTCCGCGCCGTCACGCCTTCCCGTCCACAAACGCGTGCCCGCCCAGTTCGCCATCCAGTCCATCGGTAACCGCCCTGCCGGCCATCTTCCGGAAACCAGCTCGCTCTTTGCCTCGTTGCGCGCCGTAGATCGCCACCTCGGCATCCGCACCGAGCCGCGCATCGCGTCCACTGATGCCAATCTCCCGCTCTCGCTCGGCGTGCCCGCCGTTAGCATAGGCGCCGGCGGCGAAGGCGGCGGCATTCACACCCGGGCCGAGTGGTACGACGCAACCGGCCGCGAGCTTGCACTCAAGCGCATCCTGCTGCTCGTGCTTGCAGTAGCCGGCGGCTGCGACGATTAACAGGGAGCTCCTGCTACACTCCCGCACATGCGTTCCCTGCTCCTCGCGCTCGTCTGCTCCACCTTGCCGGCCACCGCTCAGATCCCGCAGCCCGCTTCCGCACCCGCTTCGCCCGCGGACACCATCTACTATCACGGCACCATCCTGACCGGCGTCGGACTCCCGGAACCAACCCCGGAGCGCGTCACGGCGCTCGCTGTCGCGCATGGGCTTGTCCAGGCCACCGGCAGTGATGCGGCGGTCCTGCAGCACAAAGGCCCCAAGACGCAGCTTGTCGATCTCGGCGGCGCCTTCGTGATGCCCGGCATCGATGATGCACATACGCATATCGCCGAGGCCGGCTTGCTCAAACTCTCCGTTGATCTCACTGGCAGCCGTTCCCTTACGGAGATGAAAGAGCGCATTGCGGCAGCAGCGCGCAGTGCCCCGCCGGGACATTGGCTCCAGGGCGGCGGTTGGGACCACACGTTATGGGCAGGTAAGCAGACCCCCACGCGTGCCGACCTCGACCCCGTCACGGGCGATCATCCCGCTGCCTTCAGTCGCGTCGATGGACACATCCTCGTGGCCAACTCCGCCGCGCTCAAAGCAGCAGGCATCACCGCGAAGACGCCCGATCCCCAAGGCGGCAAGATCGACAAGGACGCAGGCGGGCAACCCACTGGCATCATTCGCGACCTCGCGATGAACTCGATATTCAAAGTCGTCCCGCTGCCCACACATGACGAGCGCAAACGCGCGCTCTCCCTGGCGCTCGCCGATGCCGCGCAGCATGGTGTAACCAGCGTGCAGGACAACTCGCCCTGGGATGATTTTCTCGTGCTCGAAGAGCTGGAATGCGAAGACCACCTCCCGGTGCGCGTCTCAGAGTGGCTGGCGTTCAACGACCCAGTTGACGTGCTAAAGCAGCACCGCGCCGCGCACCCGGCGAAGGACCGCATGCTGCACACCGGCATGCTCAAAGGCTTCATGGATGGCTCGCTCGGCTCCCGCACCGCCGCGCTCAATGCGCCCTATAGCGACGATCCCGGCAACAGCGGGCTTCCATACTACAAGCAACCGCAACTGGACGCGATGACGAAGGAGCGCGCGGCTGCCCGCTTCCAGATTGGCTTTCATGCGATTGGAGACCGTGCAGTGGGCATGGCGCTGAATGCTTTTGCGGTAGCTGACCCGGTCTGGAACTCACCGGATATGCGCACCACGGGTGATCCATCCAGCGGCGACGCACAGACGGTGAACATCGATCACATAAGAGAGCGCCCCCGCATCGAGCACTCCCAGATCGTCGCCCCTGCCGACTTCGCCCGCTACAAGCAGCTCGGCGTCATTGCCTCCATGCAGCCCAATCACCTGCTTACGGATATGGCCTGGGCCATCCAACGCATCGGCCCGGAGCGCGCCCGCTACGCCTATGCATGGAAGAGCTTTCTCGATCACGGGGTCCCCCTCGCCTTCGGCACGGACTATCCAGTCGAGCCCATCACGCCTTTCCGCGGTATCTACTCCGCCGTCACACGCATGAACGAGGCCGGCACGCAGACCTTCTTCCCTGAAGAGAAACTCACCATGGGTCAGGCACTCTATGCGTATACGCAAGGCTCCGCCTACGCCGAGTTCGCCGAGCCGTACAAAGGCAAGCTCGCCCCCGGCTTCGTCGCCGACCTCATCGTCCTTGACCGCGACCTCACCCGCATCCCGCCTCGGGAGATACTCGGGACCAAGGTGCTGCGCACCGTCGTGGATGGCCACACTGTCTATGTTTCGGATGTGCAAGCGCGCTAAAATCGCTCTACCAGGAGGGACAGATGGCAACTACCGCTGCACTCTCGCTCGAGATGTATCTACAAACCGCGTACCGTCCGGACTGCGACTACGTCGATGGCGAAGTGGAGGAAAGAAATCTGGGAGAGCGGGAACATGCACGTTTACAAATGGCCATAGCGGCCTGGTTCTATGCGCGCCGCAAGGAATGGAACATCGACGTGCTTCCCGAGCAGCGCACCCGCGTCTCCGCCTCCCGTGTCCGCATCCCGGATATCTCGCTCGTCTCCCTCGACCTCCCTTACGAAAAGATCATCACTCACCCGCCACTCGCGGTCATCGAAATACTCTCCCCGGAAGACCGTGTCCGGCGCTATAACGAGCGGCTGGAAGACTACCGCCGCATGGGCGTCCGTAACATCTGGGTGATCGATCCCGAATCGCAAATGGGTTACGACTGGACCTTGCGTTGGCAGGAAACCGCACATTTCACCATCGCGGAAACGCTCATCTATCTCGATCTTCCCGAAATTTTTGCCGCGCTGCCCCCACAGTAGCCGTTTCACTCCCTCCGCCTTTGCCCACCCTGTCCCGCTCCGTCCGCGCCCACCTGCTGCTTTTGGCAGTTGTCATGGTCTGGGGCGCCACATTTGTCCTGGTCAAGGACGCGCTCCGCGATATCACGCCCCTGTTCTTCAACCTTCTCCGCATGGCGCTTGCCACTGCTGCGCTCGCCCTGCTCTATCGCCGCGCACTGCGGGAGCTCACGCGCGCAACGGTCCTCGCCGGCGCTGTCGCCGGCCTCTGCCTGGCCGTCGGGTTCCAATTCCAGACCGCCGGCCTGGCCCGCACCACGCCAACCAAGTCCGCCTTCATCACCGGCCTCACGGTCGTGCTCGTGCCGTTGCTTTCGGCCATCCCAGTACTGCGCTCTCCGGGCGTGCGTGCGCCCGGGCTCTACGCGCTGCTTGGCGCAGCATCTGCCTTCGCCGGCATCCTCCTGCTCACCACGCCCGCGCACACTCCCTGGATTTCACTCTTCGCCACCATCAACACCGGGGACTGGCTCACGCTGGTGTGCGCAATCGGCTTCGCGCTGCATGTGCTGGCGCTTGCGCACTTTTCCCCGCGCACCCCGCTGGGCGCGCTTGCCGTGCTGCAGCTTGGCTTCTGCACCCTCGTCATGGGAGCGACGCTGCCCCTGTTCGAGCATCCCCGTATGCATGTCTCCGCGCGTCTTCTTCTGGCGCTGGCGATCGCTGCGCTGCTGGCCACGGCTGCAGCGTTTACCATTCAGTCCTGGGCGCAGCAGATACTGCCGGCCACACATACCGCGCTCATCTTCGCACTGGAGCCCGTGTTCGCCTGGCTCACTTCATTTTTGTTCTTCGGAGAACGCATGACATCCCGAGCCGGAACGGGTGCGGGCCTGATCCTGCTTGGCATCGCAGTCACAGAGTTTCTTTCCGCGACGACCGCCGTTGCTCCCATCGCCCCTGAGGCGCTCTGAGCCACGCAGAAGTGTTGCATCAAAACGGATTGCAAATTGCTGCGTCTAACCCAACGAGCCGGCATTCCTCATCTATCGAAACTCCGGCCAGGACACGCCTCTCGCTATACTGTTATCGGTGATTGCATTCGTAAGATGACCAAGTATTTACCTAACTTGCAGCCTTCGCGGCTCAGCCCAATCCCAGATGTCTCTAAAGAACACGAGGTTAGACCTGCATGAAATCTTTGTTCCGACGGTCCCGCTTCCACCGTCTCCTTCCCGTCTTTGTCATTCTCGCGACTCTCTCCGCCGGCATTCTGATCGGCTCGGTCGCTGTCCACGGTGTAAAAGGAAAAGAGGGTCAGGTCAACAGCTCTGACGCTACCCCGCTTAAAATCCCCAATCCTGTTCAGCTCGGCACGCAGTTCTCGCAGATTGCCAAAGAAGTCGGTCCCGCAGTCGTGAACATCAGCACGGAAACGCTGCCGCATCAACAGCAGGCGCGTCGCCGCGGTGGCCGCAACACCCATCCCATGCCGCAGGATCCGAACGACGAGGGCAATGGCGACAACGAGGATCAGGGGCAAGGTCAGGGACAAGGCCAGGGTCAGGGACAAGGCCAGGGACCGGATAATTTCCAGGACTTCTTTAACCGCTTCTTCGGCGGTCAGGGTGGCGGACAGATGGGCCCCGACGGCGGCCAGGGTGACGGCGGCGGCGTGCGTGAGTCGCTCGGCTCCGGCTTCATCGTCGACTCGAAGGGTTACATTCTCACCAACAATCACGTGGTAGACAAAGCCGACAAGATCTATGTCAAGCTCTCGACCGATCCCGACGAAACCACGGACCGCGGGCGGCCGGCGAAGGTCGTCGGCGTCGATCCGGACACCGATGTCGCCGTGATCAAGATCGAGACCAACACCCCGCTCCCTACCGTCAAGCTCGGCAACTCCGACGGAGCGCAGGTCGGTGACTGGGTCGTGGCTATCGGCAGCCCATTCGCGCTGAACAAGACCGTAACCGCCGGCATCGTCTCGGCCAAGAACCGCACTATCGAACCGGGCGCCAAGGGCCAGTTCCAGCACTTCATTCAGACCGATGCGGCCATCAACCCGGGCAACTCCGGCGGCCCGCTGCTCAACATGAACGGCGAAGTGATCGGCATCAACACGGCCATCTACACGCAGTCGGCCGGGTACCAGGGCATCGGCTTTGCCATGCCGTCGAACACTGTGGCCCAGGTCTACAACGACCTGATCGGCGCTTCGCACAAGGTCACCCGCGGCTCCATCGGAATTCAGTTCCAGCCCAACCTGCCGAGCGCTGTGGGCCGTGTCTACGGCTTCAAGTCCGGCGTGCTGGTCAGCGCTGTCAGCAAGAACGGCGGGGCGGAACAGGCTGGTCTCAAGCCCGGCGATATCATCACCTCGGTAGACGGTCAGCCGATCAAGAATGGTGATGCACTGGTCAATATCGTCTCTGCCAAGCATCCGGGAGAAACAGTAAAGCTCGGCTATATTCGCAATGGTCAACAGAACACCGCGAATGTCACCATCCAGGACCGCGCCAAGCTGTACGCCAATCAGCCGGGTGAGGCCCAGAATGACAACACCCCGAACACTCCGGACGTCGGACAGGACAAGCTCGGCATCACTGTGGCCAACCTGCCCCAGCAACTCCAGGGCAAGAACCTGCATGGTGTCATCGTGCAGGAAGTCAAGCCTGGTTCGTTCGGCGATGAGGTCGGCCTGCCGCAAGGGCTCGTCATCACGGCCATCAACAAGCAGCCCATCAACAACAAGCAGGATTTCAATTCCATCGTTTCGGGACTGAAGTCCGGTCAGGATGTGGTCTTCCAGGTTGTCGATCCGCGGAACAGTACGGGGAACGGCAGCCTGGTCGGCGGCACCCTCCCGTAAGCAGATGTAACCGAAAAGCTGATGGCGAGTTAGTCATCCTGGCGTTACCTCCGGCACCTGTTTGGCAACAGGTGCCGGTCGCCTTTTGGTTGCAATCCCGGCCCGGAGCCGGTAGTCTTTCGTGAGGCAACTGTTGCAAATCAACTACAAAGGATTCTTGCATGCTTCGAGGTTCCCCAGGCCGCACGCTGGTTCTCCTAGCCGCCGTTGCGGTCGCACCGGCCTTCGCTAGCCGCACCCACCGCGCTCCGACCTCCGGACACGCCCATGCCAGCATCGCGCACCGTGCGCATCGCGCTGTTGTACGGAAGGTCAACAAGATTCGCGGGCAGCGTGAGATCGACCCCGCCCGCGCCACTGAAATCCAGGCCGCCCTGATTCGCCAGAACTATCTCAGCGGCTCGCCCACCGGCCAGTGGGACGCCGAGACCGAAACCGCTATGCAGAAGTTCCAGTCGGACCACGGCTGGCAAACCAAGCTGACGCCGGATTCACGCGCACTCATCAAGCTCGGCCTGGGGCCAAACCCGGCCACCAGCGCCCCCACTTCAGCTCTCTCTGCGGAACGGACAACCGGCACCGGTTCCACTCGCAGCAGCGGAAGCCGGTACCCTGGCCTCGGTTCACGCTGTCACCCAGTAAGCGTTCTTAAACCGTCGTTTCTGCTGCAAAAAGCAGGCCAAAAGCCTGCTTTTTGCACGTTTAGGACGCCCTTTGCAACCGCTTCCTGCGCCTACAACTCCGGCCCCAGAAGCTCGCGCATAGTCTCCCGCCGCCGCACCAGCCGCGCGCGCTTGCCATCCACCATGACCTCCGCCGCGCGCGGGCGCGTGTTGTAGTTCGAGCTCAGCGACATACCGTACGCACCCGCATCCAGGATCGCGAGCAGTTCGCCAGCGCAACAGGCGGAAGCTCGCGATCACGTGCAAAAAAATCGCCTGTCTCGCATACCGGGCCCACCACATCCACCATCTCTGTTACGCCCTGCTTGCCGAGCCGTACCGGCACGATCTCATGGTGCGCGCCGTAGAGCGCGGGGCGCAGCAAATCGTTCATGCCCGCATCCGTGATGACAAAGCGTTTTGCTCCATTGGTCTTGCTGGAAAGCACACGTGCCAGCAGCACGCCCGCCTGCGCCACCAGGAAGCGCCCAGGTTCGAGCAGAAGCTGCACATCGAGGCCACCCAGCGCGCGCCGAAGTTCGGCCGCATACGTAACCATGGCTGTATCTGGATTGAACCCGGATGCCGCCACATCGGACGCCACCGCATCTGGACCAGCGATCGGCTCGTCGTAGGCAATACCGAGACCGCCGCCAGCGTCGATCGACCGCAGCGCAATACCTTCTTCCCGCAACGCCCGCACAAGCTCCGCGACGCGACTGACAGCCGAGGCAAACGGCGCAGCGCTGCGGATCTGCGACCCGATGTGAACGCTGATGCCCACCGGCTCGAGCCACTTGAAGCGGGCCGCTCGACGGTACACTTCGCGCGCCGCCTCGATGTCGATACCGAACTTATGCTCGCGCAAGCCCGTCGAGATATACGGATGCGTTTCTGCAAAGACGTCCGGATTTACCCGTAGCGCGACCGGCGCTTTGGCGCAAAGCCGGCTTGCGCGTTCGGCCAGCAGTTCCAGCTCTGCTTCGCTTTCCACGTTGAAGAGCAGAATGCGGCTGCTTAAGGCCTGGTCGATCTCCGGCGCGGTCTTGCCAACTCCGGAAAAGACGGTACGTGCCGCGGCGCGCTTGCTCACTTGCAATACGCGCTCGAGTTCCCCGCCGGAAACGATATCGAAGCCTGCACCGTGCTGAGCGACAAGCTTCAGAACAGCAAGATTTGAATTGGCCTTCACTGCATAGCAGACAAGGTGCCGCTGCCCAGAAAAATGCCTTGCAAACAGGCGCAGTCGCGCGCGTATGCCCTCGGCGCTGTAGACGTACAGCGGGGTCCCGTACTTCTCCGCTACTTCGTCGAGCGGAACGCGATCACACAGCAGCGAACCCTTGCTGCTGTAGCTGAATGGCCGGGCCGGCACTGCGTTTTCCGCTTTGGAATGGAACAAGATCTCAGGATACCCGTGGGCGAGAGTGTGCGTCTTATCTTGCCACACTGTCGCAGAAGCGCCGAAGCAGCGCGCCCACGGTCTCCGGTTGCTCATACGGCGCGTAATGCCCGATCTCTTGCAAAAGGTGAAAGGCAGCGCCGCCTGGAATCGCATCCGCGAGCTGCTTCATCTCAGCCGGCGTGGAGGAAGTATCGAGCGCCCCGGCCAGGACCAGGCATGGCGCCGTGATGGTCTTCGCCGTCGGCATCGAGTCGGACCGTTCCATGAGCCCGCGTTGCGTGGCGATGACCGCCTCCGGCCGCATGGGCTCCATCATGTCGCGCAGTTCCGTCAAAATGCCCGGGTTCCGCTCAGCAGTAGGCTTGCCGACCAGCGCGTCCAGCATGCGGCGGAAGAATGGGTCTGTGCCCTCCAGGCGCACTTCAGCGATCCATTCTTCGCGCCTTTGGTGATTCTGGCTGGTGTCCGGCTGCGGCTTGCCACAGCAGAAGGCCAGCCCTTTGATCCGCCCCGGCGCCCGCCGCCAGAGCTCGTACAACGTATAACTACCGATCGAGCAGCCGACAAAAATCGCTCGTTCCACATCCGCGTGATCAAGCAGCCGGAGGACATCCTCCGCAAGCTGCGGAATCGTGATGCCTCGGTCGCCAGCCTCGGAAAGACCATGGCCCCGCAGGTCCGGCAGCAGAACACGGTACCGCGGCGTGAGCGCCTGCGCCACTGGCAGCCAGAAGCGGTGATTCACCGGCGTGGGGTGGAGCAGAACAAGATCTGGCCCGCTGCCAGCCTCTGTGTAGAACAGGCGCGCGCCGTCATTTTGGTAATCCATCGGGGGTCCGGTCAGTTCAAAATTCAGTTCACCTCAGCGAGGCGGCGGATAGTAGCTGGACGCCGACAGCGCGAGCGGTTCTTCCGGTGCGACCACCCAGACGACGATATAAGCGATCAGCCCGATGCCGCTTGCAAAGGCCAACACGACCAGAATGATACGCACCACCGTCACATCCCAGCCGTAGAGGTTGGCAATGCCCTGGCAAACGCCGGCGATCTTGCGTCCGGCACGGGGACGAACGAGCTTGCGCTGGGCAAATGACGGCGGTACTGCTTGCGATCCGGCGAAGGCGCCCCCGACCGGCTGACCGCAGTTGGGGCATACTCGTGCATCCGTCGCGAGCGGCTTTCCGCAGTTGCTGCAGTACATGGTTATCTCCTTTGCTGCACATGGAAGCTCAAGGCTCCTTCAACGATAGATTAGTACGCTCGTCGAGCCGCCCTTGTTCCCAGGCGAACTGAAGTCATAGCCAAGCGAGCGCAGAACCCACGGGAACGATCACTAGCCGACGACCAAAGATACATCTCGCCCGCATCCACGGAGCGCACAATGCACCATTTTGGATACCATGGACCTGTATGCCTTTTCCGATCAAAGTTTGCGCGGTCTGCTCAGAGGAATTCGAGCTGAAGCCGGATAAGCCCGGCTTCGCCAACCGCTGCCCAGAGTGCAGTGTCGAGCAAGCAGCGGATCCGGTCATCAAGCGCCCTAAAGACGCCATCGAACGCAAGACCGAAAGCGAAGCCAACGAGGCTCGCAGGCAGGCCATGCGCGAGCTCCTGTATCGCAAGGATAGTTAGCGCTGGACCCGCTGATACCCCAAACACCCGGCACTGTTCAGCCCTGGAAGGGGGCCTTCAGATAATGCCCTGCTTCCTCGGCTTGAGGCGTGTCCGGGCTTTCGCTCCGGAGTTGCTGGTAGGTTGAAACAGCCCGGTCCCGCAGGCCCAGGACATCGTACTCTTCGCCTAAATTGAGTTCAGCGCGCCGCTTCAGCTCCGTACTGATGGACGGCTGCCCGAGCGCCTGCTCAAAGGCATGCGCGGCGCCTGCATGGTCTTTCTGCCCGCGCAGGGTCTCGCCATAGCCGAACCAAGCAAGTTCCAGATGAGCATTCGGAAAGTACCCGTTGCGCTTTGCGGAGGCCAGCAGGGTCTTGTAATCCGCCATGGCCTGCTCGGCGTTGCCAGCGTCCTTCTGCAGATTTGCTTCTTCCAGCACGAAGAGGAAGTCGTGCGGGTACTGAGCGGCCAGCGACTGCGCCACTGCGGTCGCATCACCATACTTCCCTTCGCGGCGCAGAAACAGCATCAAAGCCGTCCGGGCCTCGACCGAGGTGATGACACCGCG
Organism: uncultured Acidobacteriaceae bacterium; assembly: GCA_963767705.1. Lineage (GTDB taxonomy): Bacteria > Acidobacteriota > Terriglobia > Terriglobales > Acidobacteriaceae > CAWCJL01. Next base: position 1,294,732 of record CAVYEO010000001.1, read on the forward strand.
GTTGCCGTCATCCTGCAGTAGGGCGATACCATGCTGCTTGTCTCCATGCATGCCCGCCATACCGGCCAGCATGCGTACGCCACGCGGCAGTGAGCCGACAACGTACTGGTGGACCCCGACGACCAGCTCCGCATCCACATACGCCGGATCGAGCTTGAGAACAGCATCGTCGTCCTGCCGCGCCTGGAGCGCCTGCCGCAGGGCCGCGATGTAGCTGTGCTCCACCAGGCCGACATAAAGCGCCCGCAGGCTGCGCGCCCATGCGCGGGCGAAGAGCGCGTCTGCATCCCTGGGGCTGCTCTGGAGTCGCCGGTCCGAGAGGGCAATCGCTTTGTCCGCCAGAGCCTCAATTTGTGTGGTGACCTCCTTGTCCTCCGCCACTGCATGTTTGCTGCTTAGAAAGCCGTCGTGCGCGTACAAGGTGGTATCGAGCAGGTCCAGCGCATACAGGTTGCGGAACAAGGTCGCGTCCAGAAGGTAGTCTGCGGCGATGGGGTCCTCGGGATGCGCGGCTCTAATTTTTTGGAAAGCCGCGAGCGCGCCGTCATAGTCAAGGTTGTAGAAGCGCGCAAAGGCCTGTTGCACTGCGGGCTCCCGGTTCAGAGGGTCCGTGTCCACGTGCTGCTCCCCTGCCCGCTGCGCAGCGGCAGGGGTCTTCGCGCATGCAAGCAGCAGGATGGATGCCAGAACCACGCACCAGCACCAGCCGGTGCGTACTGGGAACGAATTGGAGCGGGAATGGTGCATAGCAGTCTGTGGAGCATACGGCCTCAAGCGCCACATGGCTTCTCCATCCTCGTAGAACCCGGTCCGGGCTGCAAAGGTTGCAGCCCGTGTGATCTCACACAGGTGCAATGCCTCATCGAAGTCGCAGCAGATTGACGCATGGCGGCGCCGGATGCCACCTTGGAGGAGAGTAGGCTTCATGACCCGGCAAGAAATCCTCAGATTTGCGGTGCAGCATGCGAAACAAAATGGTTTCGATTTCCGGCGTTGGTTCCAGTCCGCGGTCATTGCGAAGTGGACGAGCATGGATGCCGCAATCGAACTGCTTGCTGAAAAGCATAACTACTATGCGCTGCTCTTTTCACACGAATTCGCCGAGTGCTTCTGGCAGGCCGGCTCGCAGATTACGATCCTAATTCCCGCGATCAGCTACACCGTGCGCGATAAAGAAGGAGAGCTTGTCACGATCCACCGAAAGGCCTATGCGCGCCGCACGCTGAAGGCGGATTCCTGGCGCTATCACTTGCGCGAAATGGTGGATTTTCCGCAGCCGCTGAAGTACGTGCGGCGCTTTATCGTGAGCCAGGAAGATCTGGACGAAGCGGAGCAGGAACGGCAGCAGGCCGCGCACATCGCGGGCAAGATCGCGAAACCCAGAGCGCGCGATCACTAGTTCGCTGAGTTATCGAGCAAACAGTATGGCTCACCTGCGTGGTGGCTCCGGGGTGGCATCGAGGCGAAAGAGATGGTGCATAGGGCCGTGCCCCTGGCCGACCGGATAAGCGGACTTGAGCGCGGCGGCGACGTAGGCTTTGGCGCTAACCACGGCATCCGTCGCGGGAAGGCCGGCGATCAGTTGCGCCGTCAGCGCGCTTGCGAAAGCGCACCCCGTGCCGTGGGTCGCTTGGGTGTTTACGCGTTCGCCGGCGAGCCACGATTCCTCATCGCCCGAAAGCAGGAAGTCATCGGGCGCTTCGAGGTGTCCCCCGGTGACCACGATACGAAGACCAGGATTGCCCAACTCTGCCGCCCTTTGCCGCACCGCGCGCGCCGCGGCAGGCACATGTTCGCGCTCCAGCGTGGGCGCAAGGCCCGCGAGCAGCGCAAGTTCGTCTAGATTCGGTGTGATGAAACCGACTTGAGCAAGCAGTCGATTCCGTATCAGATCGACCCCTGGGGCATCCAGAAGGGCTTTGCCCGACGTGGCACGCAGGACCGGGTCCAGTACGACATGAGAGCGCGGCGTAGAGCAGCTTGCCAGGAACCGGCTCACCTCAGCGGCAACCGTGCCAGTGGCGAGCATGCCAATCTTTATCCCGGCAAACGGCACGTCTGCCTGCAGGCAGGCCAGGGTGTCGCGGACAAGCCTGGCGTCAACCGGCATGATGGCGCGAACGCCTTGCGTGGACTGGATCGTAAGGGCCGTGATGCAGGCGACTCCGTAAACGCTGAGCGCCGCGAAAGTCTTCAAATCCGCCGTGATCCCTGCGCCGGAGGAGGGGTCAAAACCCGCAATGGTGAGCGCAACCGGCACCTGCGTTGCATGGGCCGGGCTGGCGAGCGATTGCGGGTGTGCCAAAGCTGGTGGAGTCGAAGGTATTGGCATGGTCTTCGGGAAGGATGCGGAGGCGCGGCTCTTCTCATCATCCCACGGAAGGAGATCGTGTAAAAATCACACACTGGCCGCAAACCCATGTACGATTTGCACACTGATTAGCATGATTTCTAGTGAAGATCAAGTCCCAATAACGTATGTAGATCCTTATTTATCTTTGACTTAGGCAACCACGGATTCATACAATTGCGTCTGGATACCATATGATTAAGACCGCAATACATACGAATCGCCCACTACGATTATCTATCGTTGCCGGCGCTGCGCTGGCTGCGGTGCTGTGCACGCCAGGAATCAAGACTGAGTCCGCCCACGCCAAGGCGCCCTCTGCCACCGCACGTGTCCCCGCCCTGATCAACGCGCATACGCATGAAGGACGGCGGCACTGGTACCAGTTCGGACGTGCTTCCTGGTATGGCGAGGACTTCCAGGGCTTGCCGACCGCCAGTGGTGAAGCCTATGACATGCAGAGCATGACATGCGCCCACCGCAACCTGCCGCTCGGTTCGCTGGTGCGGGTCACCAATCTGCGGAATCACCGCTCGATCGTGGTGCGCGTGAATGACCGTGGCCCCGTCCCGCAGACTCGCGTGGTAGACCTTTCGTATCGTGCAGCAAAGCTGCTGGGTTTCGCCCATCGCGGTACGGTCAGTGTGCGGCTGGATCTCGTCGATGCCAAGCCCACGCAGGCCGAGATCGCCCAGCTTACGTATCCGGAGATGTCTGCGCGGCGTTAGTGCCCTCCCCCTCTCCCCCGTTACAATTGCCGCAGATGTCTGACCTCCGCGCTGCTGATTCAAGAACCGGGCCCCGAAATCTCGTGCCCAAGGACCTCCCACGCCAAAATCTCCTGCCGCAAGACCGTCTGATCGTGGCGCTCGATTTCCCTTCCGCTGGTGCGGCGTTCGCGCTAGTCGAGCGGCTGGGCGGCCAGGTGCGCTGGTTTAAAGTCGGACTGGAGCTTTACCTGGCGGACGGCAATGCGGTCATTTCGGAACTGAAGCGACTTGGATACTCTGTTTTTCTCGACCTCAAGCTGCATGACATTCCAAACACGGTAGCCGGAGCAATCCGTTCTGTTTCGCGCTTGGGCGTGGACCTGCTGACAGTGCATGCAGCCGGGGGGAGTGCAATGTTGCGCGCGGCGGCTGCAGCTGCCGCAGAAGCACCACAGGGCCCGGCGCTGCTCGCGGTCACCGTGCTGACCAGCATGGATTCCGCCGAGCTCCGGGAAACCGGCGTGCCCGCTGTCCCTGCACAGCAGGTACGGCAACTGGCGGAACTGGCCTGGGAAGCCGGAATCGGCGGCCTGGTGTGTTCGCCAGAGGAGGCCGGAACATTGCGGGCGATGTTGGGGCCGGAAGTGCTGCTGGTAACTCCGGGGATCCGCCCGGCCGGCACCGAGGCACAGGACCAGAAGCGCATGGCCACCCCTGCTGCTGCGCTCGCAAGCGGAGCGAGCTACCTGGTCGTGGGCCGCCCGATCACACAGGCAGCAGACCCGGGCGAGGCCGCGGCAGCGATTTTGCGGGAAATGGGAGCGGCGCTCAACGCACGCTGACCCGGCACCAAGACGGAGAAAAGCCCGGCACCGAGCCGGGCTTTGTTGTATGCGGGTGTCTGGTTTGGCGGAGCTTAGAGCTTCTCGAAAAACTCGCAGGCCGAGCACGAAATATACACGCCGCCCGGGGTACCGCGTTCGCGGTCCTTCACGCGCTTGACGATGCGTGTCGGCTTGCTGCACCGGGGACAATCGGTGCTCTTGGTTGTGTCCATCATTTTCTTGCGATCAGCGGTTTTGGCGACTTTTGCCATGAATCAAATCTCTCCTGAAGGTGCGATGAGCGCGCGCCTGCGGCACAGCGCCTGGTGGCTAGCGGAGATGCCGACATCCCGCAGTCGCGCTTTACGGGCCAACATAGACCGCGCAGGTAGCGATGGGAAAGAGAGTGCTTCCGCTACAGCCATTTTACACGAGCAGCCACTCCAATCATGGCGTCGCTGCAGTCGCGAACGAGCTGCCGCTGCCGTCCTGGTTCGCTGGCGGCAAGGGCGCCGGTTGTACATGGTCTTTGGGCATCTGCACCGGCTGCATGGGGCCCGCTGGGGCGGCTTCTCCGGGCAGGCGCAGCGAGGGCGCCTTTCCTGGCGAGCTTTCCCCACTCGAATTGGGGCGCGCATCCCCGATGTACACATCCCGCGAGACGGGATTGCCCAGGTAGCCGTCTGTTTCATCGTGATCGCGGATTACCGGGCTGCGGCCCACCTCAGCAATCTCCAGGCGCGTCACGCGATTATTGTTGAAGCGCACGAACTGCGTCGGCTTGGGGGCTTCGCCGTAAATCCACTCTTCGAACATTCCGCCGTTATCCTGTTCGCGCACCTTTTGTTGCGGCTGGCCCACCGCATAGATCACCATCTTGCGGTCCATGCCCACCAGCACCTGGTGGTTCAGGATGGCGTTCTTGAGTTTAGGCGGAAGGGTGTCGGTGTAGGCCTCGACCGGCGTCTTCACGTTGAAGTCAATGACCGGCTGAATGAGGCCGCGAAGCTGGTCGGGCGTCATCTCGGGCACGCGCTTGTCAAAAACAACGGTCAGCCGCGAACCCACCGGCGTTTCCCCGTTGTCCGCAGCAAGCGGCGTTTGGACTGAGTTCATGCCGATGGCGATGTGCTGGAGGTACTTGTGTTTCTTGTCCGGGCCGCCGTTGAATTCAAAAACGATGCGATCGGTCCCGATCTTGAAATTGCTGATGACGACGCGGTCTCCCGCTTTGGCAGAGATCCCATTCTTTTGCAACGCATCGACATACCCGCTGCCGTTCGGGGAAAGCGCTCCGTTGGCGTGAAGCAACAGTCCGTGCGAACCGAGAGGCAAGGGACGGCGCGCGAAACCCTGTTCGGCGGCAAAGGCAATGATCAGTTGCTGGCGCGTTCTGGCGGTGATGGCTTGCTGCTGCAATTCCACTGCGGTCGGCTTGAAATCCGGCACTCCGGGAACGTGCTCACGTTCTACGATGAACACCTGCGCCGGGGCCAGGCTCGCACCCATGATGACACTGGCCAGGACGACTGCCAGCCGCTTATCCCGAGATACCCGTTCCCACCTTCCAAACCCTGAGCCCCACATACGCCTACCCCAATGCCGCAATGATGAGCTTGTTTGGGGTGGTTGCGCAAGTGGGCTCTATCAGGAGATCAATACTTCCCTGTCCTCAGGTCCTCCGGGGCAACACCAACTGCGGGTGGAGAGGGATCCGGTGGCCTCGTGTGTCTTGCCTAAGACTCGGGTGTGTCGAACTCCGATGACGCCAGGGGAGGCTGCCCATCCCGGATTTCGCGGGTGGGCAGTGTGGGCACGCCTGTGTTGAGAACACTGCCAATCTGGACCAGCTTTGACTCCGCAGGTTCCGCTACCGTGCCCATGGCAGCCTCATGCTGCCGACGGGCTATCGCGTCCAGGTCCACGGGAATGCCCCCGGGAACGATCACCGGCTGCGCATAAAGGTGAGCGTATTCGCGCGTGGCGCGATGGACCAGCCAAAGCCCAAACAGCAGGACAAAGACGGTAAAGCCGCTGCCTTCCGGTCCATAGTCCCCGCCAGTAAAGCCGATCGGCCCCAGCGCATAGCTCTGCACCACTGGTGAAAAACGCGTGTACCCGCTGATCGGCAAGACCGAAAAGCAGCCCCATGGAGGCGTTCCAGGCAAAATGAAGCGCCCACGGAAGCCACAGAGCCCGGGTGCGCAGGTAGGCCAGCGACAGAATGCAGCCGAGCAGAAACAGGACAAGGATGGCCGGCCGCGGCGTATCCGCGTTGTAGTGGTACGCAGTAAAGATCGCGGACATGAGCAGAGTCGCCAGCCCCGGTCCGATGGCATCGATAAGCCGCTGAAAGGGATAGCCGCGGAAGACCAGCTCCTCACTCAACGCAGCTAATAGCAGCACAATCCCGTCAAGCAGCAACAGAAACCATTGGTGCGGCGCTGTCCAGAAGGTAATGCGGAGGCCGCCAAGGAAGGCGGACGGCAGCACGGCAAGCAGCAGCAGTGCCCATCCGGCGGCAGCGCCCACGGCGAATTCACGGCCACGTCCGCTTCGCCTTGGCAGCCCCATGGCTGCGAGCGGCCGTGCCTGGCCGCTGAAGCTGCGGCCCATGGCAACATAGCCCACCAGCAGAAGGAAGACCAGCGCCCCCCACTCCACCAAATCCACCCAGTCACCCGCGCTTAGCCCATGCGCGGCACGGTTGGCGAGCAGGCGGGCGATGGCCAGCCAGATCAGCCCCACCACGAACAGGCAAAAAGAGCCCAGACGTCCGAGGCGGGTGAACGAAGCAGAGGTGCGCAGGAAAGGTGTCGTAAGCGTGCTCGCTAGGAGGTATAGAACTGCGCGATGTTGCGCCACTTGGCGCGGCGTTGTTGGAGCCGCTCCACGGCGGTAAGAGACTGCAGCGCGCTCAAGTGCCGGTCGAGGCTTTCGTCCAGCAGCACGGCAGCGGCTGCAGGGTCGTCTTGTGCGCCGCCGGGGGGCTCGGGCACGATATCGTCCACACAGCCCAGCCCCTTCACCTCCTCTGAAGAGGTACGCATGGCCTCAGCGGCCTTAGCGCGCTTGCCCGCATCCCTCCATAGAATCGAAGCGCAGCCCTCCGGAGAGATGACCGAGTAGACGGCGTTTTCGAGCATCAGAACGCGGTCCGCTACGGCCAGCGCGAGCGCACCGCCGGAGCCGCCCTCGCCGGTGATGGTGGCCAGGGTGGGGACAGCCAGCCGGGACATCTCCCGCAGGCAGCGCGCAATGGCTTCGGCCTGCCCGCGCTCTTCCGCGCCCAGTCCGGGATTCGCGCCGGCAAGGTCAAGAAACGTGAAGATCGGGCGGCGGAACTTTTCCGCCAGCTTCATCGCACGAAGCGCCTTGCGGTACCCTTCCGGGTTCGGCATGCCGAAGTTGCAGCGAACATTCTCCTTGGTTGTCCTGCCCTTCACGTTCGCGATGACCAGCACCTCCTGGCCGTGGTAGCGGGCCATGCGGCAGGTCATGGCGGCGTCATCGGCAAAGGAGCGGTCGCCATGCACCTCGCTCAAGTCCGTAAAGATGCGCTCGATAAAGTCGGTTGGGTAAGGACGCTGGGGATGCCGCGCCAACTCCGTCTTGAGCCAGGCAAGGGGTTTGGGCTCTTTCGGTGGCGCCGCCGGTATCTGCTCGGGTATTGCCGTTGCCGTTTGCTCTGGGCTCATGAGGTCGTCGTGGAATGCTTCGCAGTTGCTGCACCTGATTGTATGGAAGCAGGGTGCCGGGGACAAATGGGACGGTATTGCGGGCTGGTACGCATGCTCAGACTGCCCCGACAGGACGCGGCGCCGGCATCCGTTCCTGGGGAAGGAAGCGCTTTCGCAGCGCATCGCGTAGATAGATTTTGAAGTGGTTGGTCGGGAGCGCCAGCCATACTCCTGCAGCGACGGCTACGGCCAGCATTGCCAGCTTGAACCAGGGGTTGCCGTGGTTATACGGAACGAGCGCCGCGATCAGGACATAGACAGGAAAATGAAACAAGTAGATCGGGAAAGTGCCTTCCGAAAGCAGGCGCACAGTGCGCGCGAACAAGGAGCCCGCGGATAGGCGCAAATGGTCCGCGATCAGTAATCCCCAAAGCAAAAGGAACGCGGCTGGAAGGCCGACGCGGTAGTAATCCAGTGTCCAGTGGAGATGAATGGGCTGATGATGGTGAGCAAGAAACAGAGCCGTGAGGAGGTCCTTCACCGTGAAAATAGCGCCGGCGATTGGTCGCCAGAGCAGATATCCGGTAACCCCGACCGCGGCACACGCAAAGTTCTGCGCCCAAACGGTGCCTCGCCCGCTTACCTGTCGATAAATCTCGTATAGCAGGCAGCCTAATAGCCAAAGCGGCAATAACAGAAAGATGTGAATGCCGCCGAGCAGGACGAGGCCGATGACGGAAAGACCGCGTTTGGCGCCCGCAAGATAGAAAGCGCAGCCGTAGATGACGTAGTACATGCACTCGTAGGAGAGCGACCAGAAGGGCCCGTTTGAAAACAGCGCAATGCTTTTGGACCAGAGCTGCGAGGTGAAGGTGAGATTGGTCGCGATACGCAGCAGCGGGTGGTCGATGCTGTCGCCCCAGTTGGACAGGTAATAATGCCGGTTACCAATGAACGCGATGAGATCGATAACGATCGTGACGGCTACCGCGGGCAGCACGACAGAATAGATGCGCGATGCGCGGTCCACCCAGTACTCGCCGATTTCCGCATACTTGAGCCGGGTGACATAGCGAATGACGAAGCCGGACAGCACGAAAAAGACCGCCACAGATTGCACGGCGCGCAGAGTGAGGTCCGGCCATCCGGTTGAAAAGTGAGACTGCGTAAGATGGCCGACCGCGACGACAACAGCCGCTCCAAACCGCACAATGTCCAGCAGCAGCGAACTGGCGGCAGGGAGCTTCCGGGCGGGGGACCTCATGGAATGCAGTTTACCTGAAGCATTTCACCCAAGATGCGCATTTCCCGATGATGACTACCGGAAGAAGTTCACGTGACAATGAGCGCAAGCAGAGTAGCAAATCTTTTCACCTGTAATTTGCGCGTCGTTCACATCTACATCCTCCTGATCTTCTTAGACTTGCCACGCTGGCATTCGCTCTTTAAGGATCGCCAGCCGCTTTTCCCGGAGGACAAGCCAGATGCAACAGAAACGTCCGAATGCCCGTCCCGGAGCTCTCAAGTGCAGTGCAGCGTTACTAGCTGGACTGCAGGTGCTTGCGAGCCTTCCCTCGTCTGCCTACGCACAAGCTCCCGACAACTCATCCCGCACTGAAACGCCGATCAAGCACGTCATTGTCATCATCGGTGAGAATCGTACATTCGATCACGTCTTTGCTACGTATAAACCAAAGCCCGGAGAGAAGGTTGATAACCTTCTTTCGAAGGGAATTGTTAAAGAAGATGGGACACCTGGCCGGAATTACTGGTCCGCCATGCAACACAACGCGTCTGACGACTACAAGAATGGCTATGTACTGAGCCCCGAACCGAAATGGGGCTATGCACACCTTCCTGTGCCGCTCGCTGGCGGGCCGGCCAAGCCGTACATCTCGACATTGTCCGAAGCTAAAGCAGTCGAGAACGGACTGCCCAACGACACCTACTACCGCTACCTCACGACAGGTGGCACTGGGCTCATGGCACACGCGCCAGATACACGAATCCCGAACGTGCATGACCTGCCGCCAGGTCCGTTTCAGCTGACGCCAGGCGTGCCGTATGATGCCTATGCCGCGAGCCCGGTGCATCGCTTCTATCAGATGTGGCAGCAGCAGGATTGCAACATAGCGCACGCGACCGCGTCCAATCCCAGCGGCTGCAAGGCTGACCTATATCCCTATGTTGAAACTAGAATAGGGGCAGGGTCGAATGGACTGCAGAGGCCGACACCCTTTACGGAGGAGACGACAGGTGAAGGCGGCTCTGCAATGGGCTTCTACAATATGCTCCAGGGCGATGCACCTTATCTGAAGTCTCTGGCGGACAGCTACTCGATGAGCGACAACTACCATCAGGCAGCGCAGGGCGGCACAGGAGCCAACCATATCGCAATGGGCACGGGCGACGCTATCTGGTTCAGCGATGGAAAAGGGCACGCAGCAGTTCCCCCGCATCACGTACTGGTGAACTCGGGTACGCCGAATGCCGGGGTTGTGGACGAGGTCGAAAATCCGAATCCGGCCCGCGGAACAAATGATTGGTATACCGAAGATGGATACGGCGGCGGCTCATACGGTTCTGCATCCTTCGGCGGCGGAAGTTACAGCAACTGCTCGGATTCCGATGCGCCCGGAGTGGGTCCGGTGCTGAGCTACTTGAGCTCGCTCCCCTACGAAGTCGATCCGAAATGCGTTCCCGGGCATTATTACTTGTTGAATAACTATAATCCCGGCTACTTCGGCGATGGCTCAAACGCATTCACCGACACCAACAAAGCCAACACCGTTTTCACCATTCCGCCATCCAATGTTCGTAATATCGGCAACGCGCTGTTAGAAAAGAATGTCTCGTGGAAATACTACGGCGACCAGTGGAACGCATATCTTAAGGATCCATACTTCCAGAATCCGGCCGACCTGTACTGCAATATCTGCAATTTCTTTCAGTACTCCAGTTCCATCATGCAAACTTCAGCGATCCGGACCTCCCATCTGAAAGATACTGCTGACCTGTATCGAGACCTCCAGAGCGGCGATTTGCCGGCGGTGTCTTACGTCAAGCCAAGCGGGCTCGTAGATGGGCATCCAGCATCATCGAAATTGGATCTCTTCGAGGGCTTTGTGAAGAAAATTGTTGATGGAGTGCAAGCTAATCCGGAACTATGGAAGAGCACTGCTATCTTCGTGACCATGGATGAGGGTGGCGGATATTTCGACTCGGGATATGTGCAGCCAGTTGACTTCTTTGGTGACGGCCCACGCATTCCAATGATCGTGGTCTCCCCTTACACCAGAGCAGGCCACATCTCCCACGAATATAACGATCACGTCTCTATTCTGAAGTTTATCGAGGAAAATTGGGACCTAGATCCTCTTACCAAGCGCAGCCGGGATAACCTGCCCAACCCGCGGCAGGATGCGTCGAATCCCTATGTGCCAACCAACAGCCCTGCCATTGGCGACCTGATGGACTTGTTCAACTTTCCAAGTAGATAGATGACAAGGTGAGACGATATCTCCGGCGAGTTATGCTCGCCGGAGATTTACGTTAAGGCAGCGCCGGATGTGAGGGTCTGAAATTACTCCTCGATGGTCTGCACAGCGCCGCGCCCCAGAAGCTGCTCTGCGCGCTCGATGAAGCCGCGGTCCGCGCCTACTGTCACCCCGCCGGGCTCGAGCATCACTACAAATTCGCCGCGCTGCTCGAGGTTCAGCATCAATCGCCCCGGGCCGGGCGCGGCCTGGATCATCTCGTGCAAAGAGATCAGCGTCTGATCGCTGGCGCGATCAAGGGTGACTTTGATGCGCACGCCTTGCGGCAGCTTGACGCGAATATCCTCTAGCGATTGGATGGAGGACACACACAGCTTGGGCGCGGCGTCCTCTTCCGCCCGCAGTTGGCCTTTTACCAGCACGGGCACGTCGATCTTGAGCGACTCGGCCAGCCTGGCGTAGTCCTTGGGAAAACAGATCAGGTCGATTTTTCCGCTGGTATCCTCAAGTGCCGCCTGAGCATAGAGTTCGCCTGAACGCTTGGACTTTGCCACCTTCAAACCGACGATGACGCCAGCGATGGCGATATCGTTCTCCGACTGCTGTTGGCCGCGGCGCGTGGGCGGTGGAGACGGCTTCATCTCCAGCGCCGTGGCCGCATCCACAGCGCGCAGGTTCTTGATCTTGTCGGCGTAGCGGTCGAGCGGGTGGCCGGAGACGAAGAATCCCAGCACTTCTTTTTCCGCCTGCAACCTCTGATGTTCTTCCCAGTCCGGCACGTTGGGCAGAGCGTCCGCTATGGGCGTTCCGTTCGCCGGACCGTCATCGAAGATACTGGCCAGGCCCCCGAATAAGCCGTGCTGCCCAGCCGCCATGTCGCGCTGTGTCTTTTGCGCGCGTTCCATAGCCTTGTCGACAGAAGCCATGAGCTGCGATCGCCGGCCAAAGCTGTCCAGCGCTCCGGCTTTGATCAGCGACTCGATCACACGCTTGTTCAGCAGGCGCAGATCGACCACTTCGCAGAACTCCCATAAAGAGGCGAAACCGCGGTTCTGTTCGCGACGGAATTTCTCCCGCGCCTCCAGGATGGAATCGATCGCATTGCGTCCGACGTTCTTGATGGCGGTCAGGCCGAAGCGGATGGTCGTGCCATCCGGAGTGAAGTCCGCATCCGAGATCTGCACATTCGGCGGCTCGACCTGGATCTCGATCTCGCGGCACTCACCGATGTACTTCACCACATTCTCCGGCTTGGAGATTTCCGAAGTCAGCAGCGCGGCCATGAACTCGACCGGATAGTGCGTCTTCAAATAAGCGGTGTGGTACGCCAGCAGCGCATATGCAGCGGAGTGCGACTTGTTAAAGCCGTAGCCGGCAAACTGCTCCATCAGGTCGAAGATGCGTGTGGCCTTGTCTTTCGGGTGCTTGCGCTCCGCTGCGCCCTGCGCGAAACGTACGCGCTGCCTGGCCATCTCCTCTGCATTCTTCTTGCCCATGGCGCGGCGCAGCAGGTCGGCTTCACCCAGTGAGTAGCCGGCCAGCGCGTTGGCGATCTGCATCACCTGTTCCTGATAGACGATGACACCGAGAGTTTCCTTCAGGATCTTCTCGAGCTCCGGCATGTCGTAGGAGACTTCCCTCCGACCCCACTTGCGCTCGATGAAGTCGTCGATCATGCCGCCCTGGATCGGGCCCGGACGATAGAGCGCGTTGAGCGCCGTCAGGTCTTCCACGCATTGCGGCTTGTACCGGCGCAGCACGTCCCGCATGCCGCCGGACTCAAACTGGAAGACGCCCGAGGTAAGCGCGCGATGGAAGACCTTCTCGTAAGTCTCCTGGTCGTCGAGCGGGATGGTCGCCATATCCAGCGCGACATTCTGGTTCCGCTTGATCAACTTCAGGCAATCGTCGATGACGGTCAGCGTGGTCAGCCCAAGAAAATCCATCTTGAGCAGGCCCATTTTTTCGACCGCTTTCATGTCATAAGCGGTGACGATTTCTTCGTTCTTCGAGCGGCTTACCGGGACCAGCTCCGTGAGCGGCCTGGGGGCGATGACCACGCCCGCCGCGTGCACGCCGGCGCCGCGTACCAGCCCTTCGAGCTTGCGCGCCGTATCCACGAGTTCGCGCACCTGCGCGTCCGCCTCATAGGCCTGCTGCAGTGGTGACGAACCTTCCAAGGCCTGCTCCAGCGTAATGCCGATGGTTGCCGGCACCAGCTTGGCGATGCGGTCCACGTCGCCGTAGGGCATGTCCAGGGCACGGCCCACGTCCTTGATCGCCGCCTTGGCCGCCATGGTGTTGAAAGTGATGATCTGCGCCACCTGCTCGCGGCCATACTTGCGCGTGACGTAGTCAATGACCTCGCCGCGGCGGTTCATGCAAAAGTCGATATCGATGTCCGGCATGGAAACGCGCTCGGGATTCAGAAAGCGCTCAAAGAGCAGCTCATTCTGGAGCGGATCGATGTCGGTGATCTCCATGACGTAGGCGACCAGGGACCCCGCTGCCGAGCCGCGGCCCGGGCCCACCGGTATATCGTGCTCGCGCGCATAGCGAATGAAGTCCCAGACGATCAGGAAGTACCCGGGGAATTTCATCTGCTTGATGCAGGTGAGTTCCCTTTCCAGCCGCTCGCGGTAATCGGAGATGGACTTCCGCAACAGCCCGCGCTCCTGCAGATGGTGAATGGAGGTGGCGAGCCGCTTCTCGAAGCCTTCACGGCAAACCTGCTCGAAGTAGCTGTCAATGGTATGGCCGGGCGGAACCGCGAACTCCGGAAACGGATTATCAACCTTGTTGATCTTGAGCGAGCAGCGTTCGGCGAATTGCATCGTCCGGCTCACCACTTCAGGAGCATGCGAGAAAAGCCGCTCCATTTCCGCCGCGGACTTGACATAAAACTGATCGGAATCGAACTTGAAGCGCTTCGGATCGTGAATCGAACCTGCAGTCTGCACGCAAAGCAGCACCTCATGCGCGTGGTGATCGTCCTCGCACAGGTAATGGCTGTCGTTGGTCGCGACCAACGGGATATTCAGCTCGCGCTCCAACTTAAACAGGTCTGCGTGGATCTTCTTTTCGAGTTCCAGTCCCTGATCCTGAATCTCGAGGAAGAAATTTCCTTTCCCGAAGATGTCCTGGTATTGGGAGGCGGTGCGGCGCGCGCCTTCGTAGTTCTCCTTCATCAGGTTATCGCAAAGCTCGCCGGCCAGGCAGCCAGAGAAGCCGATCAGCCCGCTTGCGTGCTCCGCCAGGAACTTCTTGCTGATGCGGGGCTTGCGGTAGAACCCATGCAACGAGGCTTCCGAGGTGATGCGCACCAGGTTGCGGTAGCCTTCTTCGTTTTCAGCCAGCACCAGCAGGTGGTGGTAGTCATCGCCCTGCGGGTCCGCGCGATGGTCCTCCTTCTGGCAGATGTACAGCTCGCAGCCGAGAATCGGCTTGATGCCCTTGGCTTTGGCAGCGTCGAAAAAGTGCACCGCACCATAAATGTTCCCATGGTCGGTGATGGCCACGGCCTTCTGGCCAATGGCGTCAACGCGCGTCACCAGCTTGTCAACGTCGCAGGCGCCATCCAGCAGCGAGTAGTCCGTATGCAGATGAAGATGTGTGAACTCAGCCATGGCAGATTCTTCTATTTTAGTTCTCCCTGGCCATTGCGTCTGTGGCGCCATCCGCGCCCGGGGCGAAGCAAAAGCGCAGCGGCTGTGCAGACTGCGGAAAACCGGACATCCCATCTCTATGCCGGGCGACTCCAGCTTCACATGCAAGGAAGCCGCTGATTGCGCGCGGCTCTTTCCATCCGATGAAACGGCTCCAATCGATTCGTTCCAAAACGCAACGCTGGCTGCCTCGCTCCCATCTGAGCTAGAGAATGGAGGATGTGCAATGGCCGACAGCAACACGGTAGTAAAGAAGCTGGTGGAAGTACTTCACGATAGCCGCAAGGGCTTCGAGGATATCGGACAGAAGATCCAGGATCCGCAGATCCGCTCCTTTTTTGTACAAGAAGGACAAACGCGCCAGAAGTTCGCGAACGAGCTCGAGTCCGCATTGAGCGGCAACGATGCTCCAGGCGCAGATGAGGGTACTGTGGCCGGCACGGTGCACCGAGTATGGGGAGACCTGAAGGCAAAGCTCGGCGGAAACGACCACACCTTGCTCGAAACCGCAGAACAGGGAGAGGACACAGCCAAGCGGGCCTACAAAGTAGCTCTTGAGGACACCGATCTGTCGCCGCGGTTGCGTTCGCTAATCGAGCGGCAACAGTCCCACATTCTCTCATCGCACGATACTGTCAAATCGATGCGAGACCAGAAGGCGGCGTAGTTCGAGCGAGTCGACACAGCGAAAAGTCCGGCCCACACGGCCGGACTTTTCATTTTTAAATTCTACTTAGTTTGCTACTGCAGGCGATAACTCAAAGCTATGCGGGTTACCTGCCGCTGTGGTGGATAAGCAGCAGCACAATCCCGAGGAGTATTACCAGAACAACCAAGAGTATAAGTATAAAGGCGCCGACGCGCTTCGGCGATTTCTCTGCTCCTACCGCGGTAGACTCATCTATTTCGGCCATCATTCCTCCTGATTTCTCGATAGGAAGTACGAAGTGGAAAACAGGTTGCAGGCTCCGCAGCACCCTTCGATAGCCCTGTTGGCTCGGTGAAAGAAACCAGATTCCATTGGCATGACGCACAACCATCGCTACAAATGCAGCTATACCGGCGAGGCAAGTTCTGCTTTTATCGTGGCCACGAACAGCGTTATGGCGTGCATCGCTCCGGCATGAGTTTGGCGATGCGAATGCGACTGTGGAAGCGCATGGCGGCAGCATCGAGATCATCAACCAACTTGGCCAGGGACAGGGTTTTCGTTTTCCCTGCCGATGCTGTAGGAACAGCGTTTCTGGGATTGTTGAGAACGATATCTGTTGCTGGAGCGCGTATGATGCTCTCGGTTGCGGCTGTTATTGCAACGCCGCATTGCATCCGTCACATCCCGGCTTAACAAGGAATCGCATGTTCTCATTCCCAGGTTTCCGGAGTTATCGCAAAGGTGTCCTCGCTCGCATCATGGGCACACTGCGTGTCGCTCTGTTCTGCTTGCTAGCCGCAGGCGTGCCAGCATTTTCGGCGTCCGCCTCAGAAAGCTGGCGTACTACGCTGCAGCAGGAACTCCCTTTACTCGGCCACCGCAACTGGATCGTCATCGTCGATTCGGCCTACCCACTGCAGACATCGCCAGGCGTAGAAACGCTGGAAACCGGCGAAAGCGAGGTGGCGGTCGTGCGTGCTGCCTTGGAGGAACTCTCGCTTGCCCGGCAAGTGAGACCAGTCGTGTTCATGGACGCGGAACTTCCATTCGTTCCCGAACAGGATGCACCCGGCGTAACCGGGTATCGCCAGGAGATGCGCACCGCACTGGGTGCGTTTCCCGTGCACTCCGTTCCCCATGAACAGCTCATTCACACACTGGACGAAGCAGGAAAGACCTTCCACGTCCTGGTGCTCAAAACGAACCTTACAATTCCCTACACATCGGTTTTCCTTCGCCTGGATTGCAAGTACTGGAGCGACGCTTCAGAGCAGGAATTGCGCCGGGCTATGAAAGAACATCCCTCAGACGCGAAGAAAACTGCACCGCAATAATGCCGCGATTTCTGGAGTTATTGCAGTGTCACCGCAACCGTAGACTGCTGCGGCACCGCTACCGTAACAAGGTCTCCCGCATCCGAAGTGGATAATGTAGCCGCTGAAGTAGCAATTGCCGGGTTGCTGCTGTTCAGCGTATACACCGTCGCTTGTGAAGCCTCCATACCCGGGTTCTGCAGAAATATGGTCACGTTTCCGTGATCGTGGCTCGACGGATTGACAATGACCACCGTATCTCCTTTGGCTCCATAGAATGCCCCCGGAACCAGATCACTCGTGCTAGAGCTCACCGCATGTGCAAGGGAAGCGCCATTCGCGAGTCCCAGAAAGGATGGCGAGGCGAAAAGCTGGAACGCATAATACTGCGGGTAGGGTTGCGGCGCGCCACTCGTAGGATAGTCGCAGTCCATCTGTGCATCGATCTGGCCAAGAAGACAGAACGGAGGATTTGAAACGGCGTAGTAGAGCAGCTTTGTGGGAGCCGCACTCGCCCCGGAATACGTGCTGTTCAGCAGATCGACAATTGCAAGCGAATTCCACAACGGCGCATACGTCGGATCGTTTCGGCAGCAGTCGTTAAGAAAGGCCCAGTCGGAGTTGTACTCATCCATGTAGATCGGTGTCGATGCCGCACCCGGCTGTGCTCCGCTTCTCACCAGCCCGTCAACTTGTTTGTACACGGCCGCGAACCCGGTGCTTGCGTCTTGAGTCTTGTTCAACAGAGACGGCTGCGTACCGCTGCCGTACCAGGTCAGCCCACTCGATACATCGCCCGCACCTGCTGCGTAATAGTGAAAGCTGACGAAGTCCACATAAGGCGCGGTCCGCGCATCGCTCAACAATGCGGAAAGCCATGGCTGCGCATCGGCCACGGGTGAACCGAGCGTCGGTCCGCCGACGCGGATCTGCACTCCATCCTGTTGCGCCGCTGCCTTCAACGCCGGAGCCACAGCAGCATAGATCGACAGATACGCGCTGAGCTTGGCCGATTGGGTATTCGGCGATGTGCACAGGCCGCCGCCATCCGGCTCGTTCCAGATCTCATAGTCCTGCACCACTCCGGGGAAGTTCTGATCGATGTACGTGACGTACGAGGCAGCCATTTGCGCAAATGCATTCATATCCGTGGGAGGAGGAGAGGCATAGTTCGGATCTGTTCCCGGCGGGCACGGAGTTTGCGCGGGCAAAAGAGACGGCGGAGTGAAGTCCACCTCCAAAATCGCGTGCATACCGGCTCCCTGCAGGGCGGCCAGGGTTGTGTCCAGTTCAGTCCAGTCGGGCGTACTCGTCGCGTAGGTGTCCTGGATCCTGGCGTGAAAGCGCGTATCGGTGAGCCCGGCTCCGGTCACCGCAGGCAAGGCGGCGCTCTGCAACTGCACACCCAGCCCTGCGCCCAGCATCTGCGGAGCGATGGCCAGGCCTCCGGACCTTGACCCAAAATCCGCTGTTAAATCCGGGGCGGCCACATTGATCTGTGCGCTCCCGCTCTGGTTCGCTTCGCTCGCAGTGATGGTGTGTGCGCCGGCTGCAGTCGGCGAAGCATACAGACCAGCGCTGCTGATCGTGCCGGTCGCAGCATTTCCCCCCGCCACTCCGTCGACTGACCAGCTCACCCCGGCGCTGGAGCCACCTGTCACGGCTGCCGTGAACTGCTGAGCCACCCCGGTCGCCATGGTAAGGTTTGCCGGCAGCACGGCAATTGCCGATACACTGCCGCCATTGACCGTCACGACAGATTGCGCAACCAGCGCCTGCGCAGCCGGTGCCGGAGAATACGTTCCCGCTACCTGCGCCTGGCCTGCGGTTGCTGCGTCTACCAGCCCCGTATTGTTGATGCCAACGACCGCAGGCTGACTTGAACTGAACACGGTGGACGACGTTACATCCTGCGTCGACTTGTCGGTAAAGATCGCGGTAGCACTGAGCTGCGCGGTTCCACCCACCGCCAACGTGATCGGGTTCGGCTGCAGCGCCAGGCTCACCGCCACAGGGTTGGTCACCGTTCCGCTCACGCCCGTGGTCACCGCGCCAAGCACTCCCGTCACGTTGAAGCTTCCCTTGCCGCTCGCAGTCACGGATCCTGAAGGCGTAATGCTGGCCACTCCAGCCGGTGCCGCCGACCAGGTCACCTGCGACGTGACGTCCTGCGTTGTCCCGTTCGAAGATGTAGCGATCGCTTTGAACTGCTGTGTTGTCCCGAGCGGGAGTGAAGGAGCGCCCGGAGTGATCTGCAGGGTCTGCGTGGCCGGCGCGCTTGGCTGGGTGGGCGAGGCCTGCGGCTGCGTTCCACCGCCTCCGCATCCCGCTACTGCCAATGCCAGCACGCCAGAGAGCCAGAGAGGAACTCCCACTCTCCGCAGCTGCGATCCTTGCCGGTGATCGGCTAATAGTGCGTATCTGCGCATATCATGTCCCAAAGCCATCCTCGTTGTGTTTCGCCTTGTCCGCTACCAGAAGAAGAACCGTTCCTTGCGGGCGGATGCGCCACATGCAAAGATCCCGTTTCAAAAAGCAGGGCGACGGAACCACCACTGCGCACAGCCCAAACCTGTGCAGAGCCTCTATGCTTGTTCCTTGATGCTGCCCTGCGTTCCCGGGCTACGTCCCTGCTGTTCCACGCCGGCCACGCCCCACGCGTTCGCCGGGTTCTTCTTGATAGAACAGCGCCTTTGAAGAAGGGTTGCCTTTCATCTTCCAAACGCGAAAGCACTCATGAACACAAATGGGCTCCCGCAGAAGCCTTGTTGATGACTCGGTGTGATTCCGCAACAAAGATACTGTGCTCTTCAGTTTCATTTAACTCTGGGAAGCGAGATCCAACTGTATCTCGCTAGACGAAGCTGGCGGACGACGAGGCTCGAACCTACGACCTCTGGGCCGGAGCCCTTTCCATTGTTGCTTGTGCATGGCCTGCCCAGATAGCTTCTGGCGATTTACGAAGCTGTTTCCATGAATCGCTGATCCAGCAGCGTATGGCGGTACTCCGTGGACGCATTCGACGTTGTCGTGCCAGTATCCCCGGGTACGCATTCTCTGAGCGCGGTGGCTATCTGTTTCAAGCTGATTAACGCTGGATTATCGGAGTCGTATGCCTCTTCCAGACGAAGGAGCCTTCTACCATGGGAAGATTAGTTGGAAAGACAGCACTGGTAACAGGAGGCTCGCGTGGATCGGCGCCGCTATCGCCACTCGCCGATCCGAAAGGAGTAGAGATAGGCTTAGTTATGTCGGTTCCATCGCGAAGGCGGAATAACTCTTCAGCAACTGAGGACAACCGGCAGGCAGTCCTGCGCAGTCTAGGTCGAGCCGGAGCAGGTATCCCGTTTATTCTTGTCGGCGCACCGGCGACTCGGCCATCTCTATAAAATATGTAAACAACGCAGGTCGGCGATTCGGGTGTTGAGACCTGCCCCATTTAAAATTGAATTCATATGATTCCGACACTCGAATGGACCGCTGGGGGGGTGCGCTTCCTCGACCAGACCCGCCTCCCTCTCGAAGAGACTTATGTATTGGCGAAGAGCTACCAGGAGGTGGCGGACGTCATCACGACGATGGTGGTGCGGGGGGCGCCGGCGATCGGCGTCAGCGCCGCCATGGGGGTGGCGTTGGCGGTACAGAACAGCCCGGCGGCGACGATGCCGGAGCTGACTGCCGATGTGGAGCAGGCGGCGGCCGTGCTGGCGGCGACGCGGCCGACGGCAGTCAACCTCTTCTGGGCGATTGAGCGGATGCGGCGCTATTACTACGAGCAGGCGGCCAGGCCCGGGGCGACAATGGATGGGCTACGGCAGGCCATGGTGGATGAGGCGCTGCGGATGTATGACGAGGACATCGCGGCGTGCCGGGCGCTCGGGGCGTATGGCGCTTCCCTGCTGCCGCAGGAAGGCGGCGTGCTCACCCACTGCAATGCGGGTGCGCTGGCGACGTGCGGCTACGGCACGGCGCTGGGCGTGATCCGCGCGGCGGTGGAGAATGGGCAGCGCATCGCCGTCTATGCGGATGAGACGCGGCCGTTTCTGCAGGGAGCGCGGCTGACTGCGTGGGAGTTGATGCATGACGGCATTCCGACGACGGTGATCTGCGACAACATGGCCGCCAGCTTGATGCGCAGCGGCAAGCTGCAGGCCATTGTGGTGGGCGCGGACCGCATTGCGGCGAATGGCGATGTGGCCAACAAGATCGGCACCTATGGGGTCGCGGTACTGGCGAAGGAGCACGGGATTCCGTTCTACGTGGCGGCGCCGTGGTCGACTATCGACCTGAATACGCCGACTGGCGACAGCATTGTGATCGAGGAGCGCGCGGCCAAGGAAGTGACCCATCACGCGGGGACGCAGTTGACGCCGCACGACGTGGGCGTGTGGAATCCGGCGTTCGATGTGACGCCCGCGAAATATGTAACCGCCATCATTACGGAACGCGGAATTTTGCGGGCTCCGTACCCGGAGGCACTGGCGGGGGTGGAGGGGGTTCTGGTGGAGGCGCGGTAAGCGGGACGGCCTAAGGCGGTCCCGCTGTGGGAGTGCGTCGCCTCCTTAGCGCATGGCCACCCCCACCCCCTAGGACTTTTCGGCTAAAGTCCTCTCAGGAAAGAACTTAGGCCAGGGGTGGTCAGCTAAAGTCCTCATTGCGCAAGGGTTAGAGCTAAAGTCCTCTGGCAATTGAACTTACAAGCGCTGTTTGCACCGGTTTCGGGGCAAGGGTAACCGATTGATAACCTTTGGCTCTCCTGCGCCCGGCCCTGATTCAGAGGCCGCCAGAAGAACCCTCTATTTCTAGTGTGGCACATTGGGCGAATTACTACGCCAACGGTGATTCCCTGCTTCCGTGGATCGGCTTCAGCGACCCTGGCCAGAGCACCGAAGTTCGAGGCCGCATTGGGAAACAGCACGGCGGCCTGAACTCAGAGGACGAGAACTGCAGGTTAGTTGCTCAAAATACTTGGCGGATTCGCGGTTTGCCCCCGATTCGCGTTGTAGTAATTGGCGGTATCGGCATTATTGCCGTGTGGTCCCGGCGGAGTGGGATAGGTGGCGTCCTGATAATCCCACAGGCCGTTTCCGTAAGCCTGGTTGCTGATAAAGAAGTTGGGATAGGGCGCGATGGTGCTGAGTACACCACTGTTCGTCCCGACATAGAAGCCATCGTGCGAGTTCCTGTTGGCTTCATTATTCCTGAACAGGTTCGCGCTGCTGCCCTGGCTGGCCGCTTGATTGTAGATGTAAATGCCGAAGGCATTGTTGTCCAAGTGATTGTCCATGAAAAAGGAGTATTGAGTGTCGTAGTCCAGAACCAAACCGTGATAGACGCCCGCGGCAGAGTTGTCACTCACCAGCAGTAGAGTATCCGGCCCAACATAGATTCCATCACCGCTATAGTTGGCGAAGGTGCCGACAATGGAGTTGTGGAGGATGCTGTCGCCTGTATCTGTAAAGGTTTCGATGGCAGTGCCGGCATTCGTGGCACCGTTGTTGAGGAAGCTATTCTGCAGCACGCGGCAGCGGGTGCAGGACCAACTAAAGAAGCCGAGAGTGTCCGTAACGAACCAGGAACCGGAGCTCGTGACGTCGTACACCTGAGGGCTGACAGGGCCTACCACTGTGGAGTTGTAATTTACATTGACACCGAGGTAGCAGTTTTCCACGGAAAAGTTCTCTATACGTACATGAGAGCTGTTGACCTGAAAGCCGTAGGCGCTCAGGTTGTCCACGATGGTATTCGGGACATTTCCGCACGAGACGGTTTCGGCCCACTGATGGTCAGAAACGCCGATCACTTCGATGTAGGGCTGAGTGACGAGATTGCCGCCGGCATATTGGCCCGGGCAGACGTGGATGGTGGTGTAGGGACGCGCGACGCTGAGCGCTTGTGCAATCCCGGTGGGGCCAGCGTAGGAGCCGCGATGGGAGCAGCCTACGTACAGGTTGTAACGGGTCCGCCAGCCATCGTCATGGTCATTGGCAGCCGTGTAGGTGCCGCTGAGGAGCTTGGCAAGGGTCTGCTGGCGGAGCGTTTGCGACAGAACTGCGCTGCGGTTTGGGTGCGACCAGCGCGTGGGGCGGATGGAGGGACCCGGACTGGAGGCATCCTGCGAGCCCGCGAAACAGGCCAGCGGCACGCACGTAAGGACGAAAACAAATAAGAGAAGGCGATACGGTTTCATGCAACTCTCCTGAGCAGCAGTCGATTGCGGTCTCCGCCGGGGGTGCGAGAGTCGCCTGTAGCCCAAGGGGCCAGTCCCAATGCAGCTTGCCTTGACGCTAGTGCTGCATCGAGTGGGAGAAGTATAGGACCGCGGACAACGGCAGGCAATAGATTTTAAGGAGGCGTGGGGCCAAAGTCCTCCTGGCGCGTGGGTTAGAGCTAAGACCTCTGCGGATTGGGCTTACAAGCGCATCAAGAGGACGGCTGAAGTGAAGGCTGCTATTGTCCGTATTGTGCAGGCAAATTGTGCAAAGACGGGCCGGACGGAATTCGAGTATGACCAGGCCGATTACTCAGGATTTCAGGGCGCGTGGAGACGGCGCCGTGGACGCTAGTCAAGTTCAAGGCGGCATTTCAGAAACTGAAGAACCCTGAGTAGATTGTTGGCTTTCAAAAGGCCGGCCTGAGCATTCGTGATTCGAAGGCTCAAACGCATGGTTCCGAATTGGTCCTTATAACCGCTCTTTTCAGCAGTGACCCATGGGTGACGGGTGCCGAGAACCCTGATGCATATTTGGTGCATACAAAAGATGGTCTGCGCGTTTGAGCAGAGCCCACCCTATGCGCTGGAGTGGTTCAGAAGAATGGGAGTAGATGTGGCGCATAGGATGGGGCACCCAGGTTTGGCGGTGAAAGCAGAAACGCAGGTCCTTCGACTGGTCAGGCGATAATGCCGCCTGCGCCGCTCAAGATGGCAGTCTTCTTTACGCGAGCTGGAAGAGCGGTGGTCGAAGGGGAAGGCTTTGGCCCAGGCGATCTCCAGGCGGACGGCGTCGGGGTGGAGGGGGTTAAAGAGGTAGTTGGAGGTTTCGGGCAGGAGCGCGGAGGGAAGTTCGAGGAGGGCGAGTGACGGCCTTTGAGAGGCTTTACTTCCACCCGCCAAGCAATGATTTACTCGGGCTCCGTGCCACTCACAGTCCGGCTCACTTTGTGGTCTCCATGCTCGCTCTCAGGAAGAGGATAGGGGCGCTTTGCCGGACTCTTCCCCTAATGCCGCGATGACAGCCTTGGGATTTTTTGCAATGACGGTGAGGTAGGCCCGCGCGGCCGCTTCCGGGGTGCGGCGGCCGCCTTCCCAGTGCTTGATCGTGTCCAGACTGAATCCAAAGGCGGCGGAGAACGAGGCTTGCGTCATGTGTAACCGGCTGCGGATTTGCTTTACGTCAATGGTTTCCGGCACGTGCACTTTGAAGCCGGCGTGCTTGCTTGTCAGGAAGTCCTCGACTTCGTTGAGACCCTGCATCATGTCTTGGAAGAGTTCACTCATGCTCGATCTCCATATTTCTCGAAGATTTCGTCCGATTTCTTCTTCAGGGCATTGCTCTCGGCTTTGTTGAGGTTTTCTTTCTGGTTCTTCGCGAACGCGGTGATGAGGAAGACTGGGAAGCTTTCATTGCGATAGATGTAAACGACCCGGCCGCCACCACGCTTTCCCATTCCATCGCGGGCGACGCGAAATTTACGAAAGCCTCCTGTGCCTTGCATGACATCGCCGATCTCTGGATCGTGGGCGACAGTTTTGACGATATCGTCCATTTCCGAGCGGCTGAAGAGTTTTCTGCCTTCGCGATGTACGACGGGGTCTCGACCACCGTGTGCATAGATTTTTGTACTCCAATGGACACCTTGCGTCAAGCTAAGATTGCACCCGGAGTTAGGGCGTACTAGTGGGGCGAAAAGCAGGTCCTTCGACTGCGTGAGCCGAACAGCGCGGCTCACTTCGCTCAGGATGACAGGGTTATGGTGGTGCGGGCGGAAAGCAGGTCCCTCGGCTTCGCTCGGGATGACACGGGTGAGGGGCGCGGGATCACATGCGCATTTGGGCGCTCGGGGATGACAGCGAGGGTGGCTAGGAGACGGACATCTCCCGCAAATTGGGGCTGAGGATGAGGGTGGGCTCCGTCGCGCGTTGGACGTCGGCGGGGGTGAGGCCGGGGGCGAGTTCTTCGAGGACGAGGCCGGCGGGGGTGACGCGGATCCAGGCTAGCTCGGTGCAGATGGTGTCGACGACGCGCGAGGCCGGTGAGGGGGAGGGTGCAGCGGTTGAGGATTTTGGGGCGGCCGTCTTTGGTGGTGTGCTCCATGGCGACGATGACGCGGCGGGCGCTGGCGACCAGGTCCATGGCGCCGCCCATGCCTTTGACCATCTTGCCGGGGATCATCCAGTTGGCGAGGTTGCCCTGCTCGTCCACCTCCATGGCGCCGAGGATGCTGAGGTCAACGTGGCCGCCGCGGATCATGGCGAAGGAGTCGGCGCTGGAGAAGTAGGCAGTGCCGGGGATTTCCGTAATGGTCTCCTTGCCGGCATTGATGAGGTCGGGGTCCTCCGTGCCCGCGAGCGGGTAGGGGCCGACGCCGAGCATGCCGTTTTCTGACTGGAGAACGACCTCGATGCCGGGCGGCACGTGGTTGGCGATGAGGGTGGGCATGCCGATGCCGAGGTTGACGTAGAAGCCATCGCGGAGCTCCTGGGCGGCGCGGCGGACGATGCGCTCGCGTTTATCCGTTTCGGACGTTTTGAGCTCACGCGCTTTGGTGTCAGTGGCGGCATGGGGGCCGGCCGGCTTATTCGATAGAGTAGTCATTAGTTGTTCCTATGCAGCATGCGGTTTTCCATCTTCGACAAAGGTCATTGGTACGGGGGACGCTGGTGGTTCTCGGCAGCCTCGTCGTAGCCTTTCTGATGGCTGGCTGGCCGGATGACCGCCGTTCATTGAAACTGCTGATCCCGACCGTTACAGCGGTCCTGGGCACCTGGGACACCGTTCGCTGCCTGCGTCTGCGGTGGGACCTTTACAGCGGCGGGGTGCTGTTGTTGATCTACATGGACGTCATGGCCCTCGCGATGATTCTGTTCCTGTTTCTTTATCCCTACGGCAACTGGATTATGTAGCGGTCAGGCGTGCTGTACGGTGCGGCGCTCGATGCGCTTCTCGTACGCGGGGCCTTCGAAGATGCGTTTCACAAAGATGCCGGGGGTGATGATGCTGTCGGGGTCGAGGGTTCCGGGGTCGACGAGTTCTTCCACTTCGGCGATGGTGATGCGGGCGGCGGTGGCCATCATGGGGTTGAAATTGCGGGCGGTCTTGCGATAGATCAGGTTGCCGGAGCGGTCGCCTTTCCAGGCCTTGACCAGGGCGAAGTCGGCGCGGAGCCAGCGTTCCATGACGTACATTTTGCCGTCGAACTCGCGGGTCTCCTTGCCTTCGGCGACCAGGGTGCCGAGGCCGGTGGGGGTGAAGAAGGCGGGGATGCCTGCTCCGCCGGCGCGGATGCGTTCGGCGAGGGTGCCCTGGGGGACGAGGGTGAGGTCGAGCTCGCCCCGGATGACCTTATCTTCGAGCAGTTTGTTCTCGCCCACGTAGCTGCCGATGTGGGACTGGATCATGCCGGCTTCGAGCATGAGGCCCATGCCGAAGCCGTCCACGCCCATGTTGTTGCTGATGGTGTGAAGGCCTTTGACGCCTTTGCGGACGAGGGCAGCGATCAGGTTTTCCGGGATGCCGCAGAGTCCGAAGCCGCCGAGCATGAGGGTGGCGCCGTCGGGGATGTCGCGCACGGCTTCGTCCGCGCTGTTGACCACTTTATGCAATGTCGCCTCCGTTGGCGGGCCAGGTAAGCCCGCGCACCGCCAACCAGTGTTTCACGTATGCCCAGCCTTCAGGCCAAGGGCCGTAGCCGGATGCGGCATGGATGTGGCCGGCTTTCTCGATAGTGTGCAGGCCGGCTCCCCAGGCGGCGGCCATGGCAGTCGCACGGGCGAGGGTGCAGTAGGGGTCGTCGGTACTGGCGATCAGGAGCGCGGGCACACCGAGGGGCTGCAGGGGGATGGGGCGGAAGGAGGCCAGCTCCGGTGCAGCGTCGTCGCGCTCCACATCGGCCGGGGCAACGAGGATGGCTGCCGCGAGGCATGGCCGGATGCGTTCTGCGCCGGGCTCGCTGAGCAGGTGGGCAACGGCGAGGCAGCCAATGCTATGCGCGAGCACGATGGCTGGAGCTGCTTCAGTCGCGAGGGTCCCGCGCAGGGTGGCCACCCAGTCTTCGCGCAACGGGCGCTGCCAGTCCTGCTCTTCCACGCGGGAGGCCTGGGAGCCGAGCCGCCGCTCCCAGTGCGATTGCCAGTGGTCCGGGCCTGAGTTCTGCCAGCCTGGCTGTATGAGCACGCGAGGCGGGTGAGGAGAACTGGTAAGCGATGAGGTCGGGGTCACGCAGCAGAATACTGCACGCCGCGCAAAGGATGCCAGTGAGGGATGAAAGCGAATGCGGGCCGCGCGAGTTTTTATGATTAGGGCTCCGGGCTTCTGGGTTAGCATGGCCGGATGTAAGCGGCCCAATTCTGCACATAGGAGCGCCTCATGCTTAAAGGTTTCCGGGACTTCGTTCTGCGCGGCAACGTGGTGGATCTTGCCGTGGCTGTGGTGATTGGCGCCGCATTCACTGCGATTATCAATGCGCTCGTCAGTGACATCATCAACCCTTTGATTTCTGCGACGGTACGTAAGCCGGATTTCTCCTATTTGGTGGCTCACGTGAATGGGGGCGCAGTGAAGTACGGCGACTTCCTGAACGCAGTGATCTCGTTCCTGTTGATTGCGGCTGCGGTGTACTTCTTTTTTGTATTACCCATCAATTCGCTGGTGCATCGCTTGCACAAGCCTGCAGCGCCAACCACCAAGCCATGCCCGCAATGCCTGAGCGAGATCCCATTGGCCGCGGTGCGGTGCGCGCACTGCGCCCAGCTGGTTGCCTAAAAGATCCGGGCGGCTAGTCCAGGTAGCGCAGCGGCGCGGAACGGAAATAGAAGAGCAGAAAGGTAAGCATGGCGAGCGCGCTCATTGCGGCCAGCGCGTGGGCGGTGGGCATGTGGCGGGAAAGCTCGCCGGCAAGCAGGCAGCCGACCGGGGGGAAGCCCATGAAGCTGGTGGCATAGATGCTCATCACCCGTCCGCGCATCTGGTCCGAGGTGAGTTGCTGCAGCGCCAGGTTCATGGTGGAGGCCGTCATGGTGAGGCCGTAGCCTTCGCAGAACGACATGGCTGCAGAGAGGGCGAAGCTGTGGGAATAGCAGAAGACGATGACGGAGGCCATGACAAAGACGCCGGAGAAGACTATGACCTTGCCGCGATAGCGCACCGTACCCAGCCACGCGATGGTGGCCGCCGCGCAAAACGCCCCGATGCCGGAGCAGGCCATGAGCAAGCCGAGCCCACGCTCACCGACATGGAGCACCATCTTCGCGAAGAACGGGATAAAGGTGAGGAAAGGAAAGAGCAGCAGGCTGGCGCTGCCGACGAGGGCCACAAGAGCAAACATGACCTGATGCTGCCGGACATAATGGAAGCCATCGGCGAGGCTGCGCCAGATGCTGCCCTGCGCGGCGTAGCGGGGCTGGGGATAGCGGATACGGAAGAGGGCGAAGATGACGGCGAGAAAGCTGAGGCCGTTCAGCAAGAAATTGCCAGCAATGCCGAACCAGACCATGGCATACCCGCCCAGCGTCGGTCCCAGCACGCGCGACAGGTTGAACTGCGCGGAACTGAGCGCGATGGCGTTGGGCAGATCGGCGCGGGGCACCAGTTGCGGCACCAGCGCCTGGTAACTGGGCGCATTGAGCGCCATGGCCACTCCGTTCATGAAGGAGAGGACGGCTAGTTGCGTGATCGTAATGATCTTTAAATAAGCCAGCGCTGCCATCGCAAAAGCCAGCAGCATCATTGCCGTCTGGGTGGAGATGAGCAGGTATCGCTTGTTGACGCGATCGGCAATCACGCCGCCGAAGAGCGTGAAGATCAGAAACGGAATTGCGCCAACAAAGCCGATAAAGCCGAGCCAGAAAGGCGAATCGGTCAACTGCAGCACGAGCCAGCCCTGGGCGATGTTCTGCATCCAGGTGCCGACATTGGAAAGGAAGTTGCCGCCACAGAAGAAGCGGAAGTCGTCGTTGCGCAGCGAAATCAACGGCGCAGGCCATGCGCTCGCGGCTTCATATGGCCTGCCAAATTCGAGTTCTTCGGCAACGCTCCTGGGGATGACGACTTCGTCGGGAAAGCCGCGCGGGCTAACGGTGGCCGGCAGCATCGCGGCAGGAACGGCGGGCTCCTCGGCTATGGTGCTCGTGCCGCCTTCCATCTGTTCGTAGTACGCCAATCTGCCCCGCTCACCTTGTGATTTTCTCTCCAGTGTACGACGTGTCGGCAGCGTTGCTGGCGCGAAGACCTGCGATTCTCAGGTGCGTGCATCTACATAGACAGGAGGTGGCTAGACAGTGGAGAGCAGCGGATTCCTGGCGGAAGCCAAATTAATCATCTCGTACCTGGCGAGCGGGGTTGAGTTTACGGCTGCGATCATCATTGGCTTTGCTGCTCTGCAAGCCACGCTCAAGTCACTGATACTATTTGCGAAGCCGGGAGCACCGGTCGAAAAGAAGACGGAAATTCGGATGGTGCTGGGACGTTGGCTGGCGGTAGCACTGGAGCTGGAACTGGCTGCCGACATCCTGAACACGGCGGTATCACCGTCCTGGAATGAGATCGGCAAACTGGCCGCCATTGCGACGCTGCGAACCGCACTGAATTATTTCCTGGAGAGAGAAATTGAGGAGGAGTCCAAACCTGCTCAGCGCCATGCTGACCAGGTGGTCCAGCGCGGGCAGGAGTTGGGCAACCTGACGCATTCTGTACAGGCGACGCGGCCGCACCCGCAAGGGCGCGCTTCAGGGGAGTGAGCCTGGGGGACCACTGCAAGATCGCATGGGCAAGGAAGCAGACCGCAGGCGCTTGGACCGCGTGAGCCGGTACCGCTGGCTCACTGCGCTCAGGATGACAGCCATTTGTAACCTAGCCATCCCTTGCCCGACATACGCCGTCGATATACGGCAGGAGTGTTGCCGTTCCGGCGGTTTGCGCGTGCTCTGATGTAAGCTGAAGCTCTTGTTGCCGCTCTACTTCTCGTACCAGGAGAACGCACGCTTGCCCTTTCGTCATCTCGTCTTTGCTTCCGCCCTCCTTGCCATCAGCGTCCCGGCTTCGCTCGCGCAAGCTCCTGCGGTTCCGCAGAGCCTCTTCGGCTATCGCGATTTCTCACAACAGGCCAAGCTTGACCGCGAGTTTCTGGCAGTACCCGATGCCAAGCTGGCCGGCGGGGAATTGAAGACGCTGACCGCGGTGCCGCACGTGGCGGCCTCGAAAGAGGATTACGATACGGCCGTCTATGTAGCGGGAAAGTTCAAGGCTGCCGGACTTGAAACCGCCATTGTTCCATATAAGGCGTGGCTGAACCTCCCTGTCGCAGTCAGCGTGGAGGCGACCGATGCCGAGGGCAAGGCGCTGATGCACGGACCCAGCAAGGAGCACGTGGAGGGCGACCCGTTCCAGGATGACCCGCGCGTGCTGCCGGCGTTCAACGGCTCTTCGCCTTCCGGGGACGTGACCGGGGATGCTGTGTATGCGAACTATGGCCGGCCGGAGGACTTCAAGAAGCTGGAAGACGCGCACATCGATCTTCACGGCAAGATCGTAATCGTGCGGTATGGCCAGAACTATCGTGGCGTAAAGGTGTACATCGCGCAGCAGCACGGGGCGGCTGGAGTGATCATTTACTCCGACCCGGCGGACGATGGTTACTTCCGCGGTGACAAATACCCGAAGGGGCCGTACAGGCCGGATAGTGGCGTGCAGCGCGGGTCGGTGCAGTTCATGTTCAAGTATCCGGGCGACGCGACCACGCCGGGCGTGGCGTCAACCCCGGAGCTGCCGGATGCGCAACGGATGCCCACCTCCCCCAACGTCAGTTTGCCCACGATCCCTTCCGAGCCGCTGTCCTACGGGGATGCGGCGCCGATTCTGGAGCACCTTGCTGGCGCGAACGTGCCGCATGGATGGCAGGGGGCGCTGCCCTTTGCCTATCACCTGGGCGGCACGGGCGAGGTCAAGGTACACATGGCGCTCAAGATGGACTATGCCGAGCGCACCATCTGGGACGTGATCGGCAAGATTCCCGGCACGGACAACAACGACGACTGGGTGGTGGCGGGCAACCACCGCGACGCGTGGGTGTATGGGGCGGTGGACCCGAACAGCGGCACGGCGGCGATGCTCGAGGCGGTGCACGGCTTGGGCGCGCTACTGCAGAGTGGCTGGAAACCGAAGAGGACCGTTTTCTTCTGCAGTTGGGACGCCGAAGAAGAGGGGCTGATTGGCTCAACGGAGTGGGCTGAAGACCACGCCCGGCAGCTCCAGCACGCGGTGGCTTATTTCAATACAGACGTGGGCGTGGCCGGCCCGAACTTCGACGCGGCCGCAGTGCCCTCGCTGAAGCAATTTCTCCGCGAAGTAACGCAGGAGGTCCCGAGTCCGCAGGGCGGCTCCGTGTACCAAGCATGGAAGGCGGAAGCAGCGCGCTCGGACGCCAGTGGGCCGGGCAGCTCCGGATCGGAAGTTTCTTCCAAACCCCTGGCCGATGCAGAAGTCCACGTGGGCGACCTGGGTTCCGGCTCCGATTACACGCCGTTCATCCAGCATCTGGGGGTGCCCTCGACTGACATCGGGTCCGGCGGCAAATATGGCGTGTACCACTCGGTCTTCGACAACTACGCCTGGTTCACGAAATTTGCCGATCCGACGTTTGTGTATGAGCAGCAGCAGGCGCGGGTTTTTGGGCTGGAAGTGCTGCATATGGCCGATACCGATGTGCTGCCTTACGACTACCAGACCTACGGCAAGGAGATCGAAAACTATCTGAAAACAGCGCAGAAGGCTGCCGGTGAAAAACACCTGAGCCTGGATTTCGCTGCCGCCGAGAAGGCGGCTGGCCGGTTCTCGGCAGCGGCAACCGCCGTGCACGCGCGGCAGACCGCTGCGTCCGGCGATCTGACAGCGTTGAATACGGCACTGCGTGGCGCGGAAGCGGACCTGCTGAATGCGAAGGGTTTACCGGGACGGCCGTGGTTCAAGCACACCATTTACGCGCCGGGCGAATACACAGGCTATGCAGCGGTGGTGATTCCGGGAGTGACCGAGGCGGTGGAAGCCGGGGATGCGAGCCGTGCACAGGGGCAACTGGCAGTGCTGGCGGATGCTCTTGATCGTGCGGCTGCAACGCTGGCGGGCGCAGCCGGCAAGAGCTGACGGGCCATGAAAAGTTCGGGCCCGGTATTCTTCAGGCTGCGGCGGCGGGTTGCGCTTGCGCCTGCGACAAGACCTGCCGCAAACGGATCCGGGCAGAGATGACGGTACGCTCGATCTGTTGGCGGGGCACTTCCAACAGTTCAGCGATGCGTTCGGACGGGTAGCCTTCGACGTCGCGGAGCAGGAAGACAATGCGTTCATTGGCCGGAAGCGCCTTGAGCGCCTCTTCCAGTTCGGTCCGCTTTACATTCCGGCCGTGCAATGAGGCATGCGCGGAAGCGGTGACCGGCTCTGCCGGGGTATCGAGGGGAACCCGCTCGCGAAGCTCGTCCACCATGGCGCTGTCCACTCCATGACCGTCCGGCTCTTCAGCCTTGCGGAATGCACGTACGAAGGTCCCTTCCAGCACCTCTTCGGCTTCCATTTCGCTACCAGTCATGTAGAAGGCCACGGCAAAGGTGCGATGCCGGTGGGTATCGTACACATCGCGTTGCCGCTGCTTGATGGAACGCTCCGCCATCTGGCATTCGGTGATTTCGTTTTCGCCCAAAAATTCACGTTCAAAGTTGAACAAGTTCGCCCCTCGTCGGGAACCAGACTGCTCTTCCACGCGTATGGCAGTCTTGGCTCATCTCCAAGCATGGCTGGGAGTTGCGGTGAACGTCAAGCTGCATCTTGTTGCTTGTGCCTTTCCCGGAATCGAACGTCTTCACGACATTTTTAGAAAGCGTGAGTAAACATACACATGCGCGCTCGTACCGTCTTTTTCGTACGGCTCACGTTATGATCAAAGGTGCATTGTTTTCTCAGTATGCAGACAGAAAGGCCGTCAGCGACAAGCGATGCCGACCAAGCGAATTCTGATCGTTGACGATGAAGCGTATATCCGTGCGGTCGTCTCCGCCATGCTGGAGCAGGCCGGGTTCCAGGTCGTTGCGGCGAGCGATGGTCAGGAAGCGCTGCATAAGTTGCAGCGTCAGGGCCCTTTCGATCTGATCCTGTCCGACATCATGATGGCAGGCATGGATGGGATCATGCTGCTGGAAAGGGTACGCGCGGCATTTCCCGAGGTTCCGTTGATCCTGGTAACAGCAGTCCACGACGTTGCCGTGGCGATGGCCGCCATTCGTAAGGGCGCCTACGACTACTTGTTGAAGCCTTTCGAGCGCGAACAGCTCTTGAGCACGGTAGGCCGCGCTCTCGAATACCGCGCCCTGGTGGAGCAAAACACAATCTACCGCACCCAACTGGAAGATCTGGTGGAAGCGCGGACGGAGATGCTCAATAACGCAATGCTTGAGCTGGAGCGCTCCTATGACATCACGCTGGAGGCCCTGGGCGACGCGCTCGATCTGAAGGACACCGAGACCGAGGGGCATTCCAAGCGCGTGACGGCCTACACGATCGCTTTGGCGCGGGCCTCGGGGCTGTCGGCGGCGGAGATTCGCACGGTTGCCCGGGGAGCCTTTCTCCACGATGTGGGGAAGATGGCCATCCCCGATGCGATTTTATTGAAGCCCGGCCGGCTGAGCATGGACGAGCAGGCGGTGATGCGGGAGCACTGCGCGCGCGGCTACCAGATGCTGCGCAAGATTCCGTTCCTGCAGGAGGCCGCGGAGATCGTGTTCAGCCACCAGGAACACTACGACGGCAGCGGGTATCCTCGCGGGCTGAAAGGCGAAGAGATTCCCCTTGGCGCGCGCATCTTTGCCGTTGCGGACGCGATGGACGCGATCACTTCCGACCGCCCCTACCGTCGCGCGAACTCCTTTGCGGCGGCGCGTCGCGAGATCCGCGGCTGCTCCGGAACCCAGTTCGATCCCAAGGTCATCAATGTGTTCATGGATATGCCGGATCGATTGTGGGAGGACCTGCGGAGTGAGATCACCGGGCAAGCCCAGCGCTTCTCGCCCTTTTCGCTCACCGCATTGCGGGAAGCTCTTTTGTAAAGTTGTCGTGCAGCGGTATGCACGGCCCGCTTGCGGAGATGGGCGGACCGAAGACTTTGCATCGTTGGGCTGCCGCCAGCTTCGATGCCACTTCAGCATTTCGAGAAAGGCTTATGACACGGCTTAGCGACACACAACTTGCAGAGCGCATGAGCGCTTTGCCGGATTGGCAGATCACGGGCGAGCAGATGGTCCGGCAGTTTCACTTTCGCGACTTCCGCGAGGCAATGGCTTTCGTGAACCGGATCGCGGAAGAGGCCGAACGGCGCCAGCATCATCCGGATATCGACATCCGCTATAACAAGGTGCTGCTTTTGCTGGTGACCCACGATGCGGGTGGGATCACGGAAAAGGATGTGGAGTTCGCCGCGGCAGCCGATTCGTTGCTATGAAGCGCGTGCTCCAGAGCAGGTGAGGGCCGCACCGGATGCGGCTGGTTTCAAGATATTTCCTGAGTGTCTTCCAGGGAGGTGTCTGAAAGCCACGGAAACGGCTCGTCAGGCTGGCTCCCGGTGTCTGGCCCGCGGGGCTCGGCAGCTTCGGCCGGAAAATCCGGGTCCAGCCCATTTCGGAGCTGCACCAGCGCTCTCCGGTTCCAGACGGCGACGGCGATGCCACCCAGAGCGGCTGAGGTGAGGAGGAGCAGGCCTGTCCCCAGCCGCCCTGTCCCGGACTCAGCACTGTCAGCCCTGGAGGCGCCCCGAGTGGGCTCGCCCCCGGTCATTGAGAGTTCCCTGCCCTTCGTCCCCCGGCGGAAAAGACGGTCAAAAGGCATGGCCGGGCCGCCCCCAGAAAAGGCACTTGTATATTTTTTCGAGATACTGTGTACTTACTTGCAACGATTCCATTCGAGTTGCGTCTATTGTAGTAGAGCGACTGGGGCAGCCACTGCTTCCCCCGTTCCTGGCACTGGTTGAAGGCTTGCTTCCCGGTCCCAGACCAAGTTTAAGTTGCGTCACTGGCCTCCCGGCACGGACATGAAAATGGTCGTGCCGTCTTTTTTTGCTCACTGGAAGGCGGCGTAGGTCCCGGCCACAGTACACTTGGCCTAGAGATTCAGGAGTGTTTGCCCGATGAGAAAGGTTTGGATGAGCGCCGCTTTGGCGCTGCTGACCGTAGGCGCGTATGCCCAGTGGTCGAATCCCATGTACGACGTCCCCGCTTACCATGCCCAGCCGCCGGCCAAGGCTACGGCGCTCCCGCCTGTTTTGACCGCGAGCCAGCTCAAGGCGGACGGTTTCACTGTTCCGTGGCAGCCAAAAGTGTATGCGGAGGCGGCAAAGATACCCCGCGTGCTGTATCAGCTCCCCTGTAATTGCCGCTGCGACCGCGCCCTGGGACACACCAGTCTCCATAGCTGTTTTTCCGGAACGCACGGGGCAGTCTGCTCCACCTGCGCCAAGGAGGGCGTTTACGCCTACCAGATGACCAAGCAGGGCAAGACGCCGGAGCAGATTCGGCAAGGTATTGCGCACCACGAGTACGAAAGCATCGATCTGAACGCAATCAGCTAGCGTATCTCTGCAGATCGCCCTAGCTGCGGAATGGGTATGCTCCGCTCGACCGTTGTGCTGGCTTGACTGAAGCAGCGGCGGTATACTGGTTAGGTAGTCAATCGAAGCGAGGGGGCGTCACGGTTTCGACGGGATCGCTTGCGGAACAAGAGGCATGCCGGGGTGTAGGCACCCGTAATCGTCTACAAAAACAATAACTGCCAACAATCAACTGGCATACGCAGCTTAATTAGTTAAGTTGCCGTCCTCCGAGGCTTCGCCTGTGGGCTGAGGCAGGACGTCGCACAGCAGGCTGGCTTCCGCGGTTCGGTCCGTATCGCGGCGGCAAGATCATCGGACTAGTGTTGTGCGCATCTTGTCCGTTCTGAGCGCACGGTGCGAAACCATCGGAACGCGACTACGCATGGAGTCTCTTGGCTGACAACGATTTCGGACGCGGGTTCGACTCCCGCCGCCTCCACCATAACTAAGCCGCATTCCGGCTTGCCCGAAGGCTGCACACATATGCTGCTGAGCACGCGCCCCGTTCCTATCTGTAACACACTACGCTACAAATTTCTTGAATGGCCAAGCTAGAGATCAGGCTGGCTTAGGGCTGAACTTCGGTTCGAAGCCGCTCCTTCCGTAATCCTCTCGATGAGCCCGCGCCGCATCTGGTAATAAGTTGCGACCTGTGCAGGCGTCAAGTCGGCTTCTGTCTTCGTATTCCATGCGCGCTGTCCAGTTCGCATCGTTTTGCAGAGTATTGCTGTGCGTCGAGGCGTGTGGTAGACTCCGGCCAGTTCATTGAGCCCCCCCTCGGTGATTATCAGACCAGTGCTGTGCCCGAGGAAATTCGCAATGTTCACAACGCTTCCTGCCGTTGGCTGTGTAGCTGTTGTCTGCGCTGTCGCTTCCTGCGGGGCTTATGCAAAAGCGAGCACTCAGGACATAACAGGGATGGACGAAGCAGCGGGCGTTCCCGTGCTGGGCATCGATGAGGCCGTGGCGATGGCGCTTAGCAGCAATCGCAATGTAAAGGTAGCCTCCTTGAACGTGGACGCCTCGCGTCAACAGTGGCTCGCGGCGAAAACCAAACGTTTCCCTTCCTTGAGCACGTATGTATTCGGAGGTGAGACGCTGACCACAATCAATTTCAAGATCAAAGAAGGCCAGCTCGGCACTTTTCAGGCGACCGGCCCG
Organism: uncultured Acidobacteriaceae bacterium; assembly: GCA_963767705.1. GTDB lineage: Bacteria > Acidobacteriota > Terriglobia > Terriglobales > Acidobacteriaceae > CAWCJL01. The sequence goes on from CAVYEO010000001.1 coordinate 1,331,424, forward strand.
ATCCCGGCGCACGATATAAACTTAAGCACTTCGCCGTCGCCCACGGCGTTCGTTGTTGGGCAGGCATCGCAGCCTCTTCTGACGCTTTACAAGGTTAATCTAAATCTCCGCGCAGCGAAACTAAGCGTGGCGCAGGCCGGGGAGCAGTCGCGCAGCGCGCGGGAGTCGATCTCCGCCAGCGTTCATCAGGCGTATCACGGTATCGTGCAAGCTGAACAGGCAGTTGAGGCGACCAAGGCCAGTATTCAGCAATACGAGGAACTCGATCGCATCACCGCGGAGTATGTGGCTGAAAAGACCGCCCTGGCGTCCGACAATCTCCAGGTAAAGGCCAAGCTGGCACAGGAACGACTCTCTCTGATGCAGAACGAAGACAAGCTGCAATCGGGAAAGGAAAGTCTCAACGATCTGCTGGGGCGAGATATCAACGTTGCGTTTCGCACGGTGGCGGTAGCCGAACCTTCTTCGACGGAAGAGGACCTAAAAGCCGCGCAAGCGAAGGCGCTCCTGAACCACCCTGAGATCAAACAAGCCGCGATAACGGTCAAGCAAGCCGACATACAAAAGCGGCTGGCGAAAGCGCAGTATCTGCCGGATATCAATGCATCCTTCCGGTATATATCGCCATTCGGCATCGACTTTTTGCCTTCGAATATCGCCGCCGTGGGATTTGAGGTTAGCTGGGAGCCCTACGATTGGGGGCGCCGCCGGCACACCCTGGACCAGAAGAACATTGCGCTTGAACAAAGCAAACAGCAATTGGACGAGACAAAGGCACAGATTTTGGTCAATCTCGATACCCAGTTCCGGTCACTGGGGGAGGCGCGGGCCGCAATCGAGGTAGCCAAAGCGAATCAGGAGTCCACCCGCGAAAAGCTGCGCGAGGTGACGGCGCAGTACGGACAAAAAGCGGTGCTTCTGCGCGATGTGCTGGAACAGCAGGCCGCGTCCGAACAGGCCAACGCACAAGCTATCCAGGCCATTGCGGCGTACTGGACGGCAGAGGCCAATTTCCATAAGGCGGTGGGCGAAGAGTGAGCGCGATGCGGCGACGATGCGTTTCCCTTTGCATGGCGACGGCCCTGGCCGTGACCGCTGGTCTTTGCTCCGGATGCAGGAGCACGGCATCGGGCGAGCGGGCGCTGACGCCGGTGCGCACCAACGAAGTGCAGTGGATGAGCGACGGAGGGGGAAACACCTACTCCGCCAACATCCAGCCCTATGCCCAGGTGGATCTCGCCTTCAAATCTAGCGGCTATATCGTGAGCATCCGTCAGGTCCGCGGAGCGGACGGGCACATGCGCAACGTGGGTGAAGGTGACCAGGTGAAGCGGGGCGCGGTGCTGGCCACGGTGCAGCAGGATGATTTCCAGGAGAAGTTGTCGCAGGCTCAAGCGCAGCTTGCCCGCGCGCAGTCGGATTACACCCGCGCGAAGCTGGCATTTCAGCGCACATCGACATTGCTGCAAGCGGGCGCCGCAACCCAGCCTGACTACGACAACGCGAACGCGCAGTTGCAGAGCACACAGGCTTCCGTTCAAAGTGCGCAGGCCAGCGTGACCGAGGCTGGCATCGCGCTGGGCTATTGCCAGCTCAAGGCGCCCTTTGACTCCTGGGTACTGAAGCGGAGCGTGGACGTGGGCTCGCTAGTAGGTCCGGCGACGAATGGCTTCAGCGTGGCCGATACCCGGAGCGTGAAGGCCGTCTTCGGCGTGCCGGCTACCGCGATGATGAACCAGATCCGGCTCGGCAGCCGTGAGACAGTCACTACCGATGCACTGCCTGGGCAGTTCACAGGGCACGTCAGCGCGATCTCGCCGGCAGCCGATCCGAAGAGCCGGGTGTATTCCGTCGAGGTCACCATCCCAAATGCGCGCGACCGGCTGAAATCCGGCATGATTGGCGCCATCACCATAGGAAATTCTCGCCCGGTAAAGCGGCTTCCCGTTGTTCCCCTCAGCGCTGTCGTTCGTAGTCCGGCGAATGGCAACGGGTTTGCAGTCTTTGTCGCGGACGCCACTGGGGAGGTCGCGACCGTGCACGCCCGCGACGTGAGCCTCGGGGATACTTACGGCAATCTGATTTCTGTTCTTGCGGGCGTCAGTCCTGGAGATAAGGTCGTCACCTCGGGTGCAAGCATGATCCGGAGTGGAGAACAAGTACGCATCATCCCGTGAGGCAGCAGTGCTCTCGCGGGCAGGCCCTATTCGTTAGCTTCCAATGAAGGCGTTCGATGGCGCATAAACACAAAAGCGACGCGGAGTTAGTGCAGTCCACGCATAACACTGCCCGGTTCTTTACGGAGCACCGGCAGGTTGCGCTGGTGCTGTTGGTCGCTACCTTCGCGTGGGGTCTGTATGGCTATCTCAGCATGCCGAAGCGGAAGGACCCGAACATTCCGGTACGCGTGGCGCTGGCGCAGTGCCGGTGGCCCGGCGCGAGCGCTGAGCAGGTAGAACAGCTTGTCACCAAACCCATGGAACAGACGGTGGCGGGCAACTCGACTATCAAGGCGCCCAGCCCGTCGGAGTTTGGCATCCGCTCGCTCAGCTTCCCGGGGATGGCCGCCGTTTATATCCAGCTTGACGACAGCGTGCAGGATAAAAAGAAACAGTTCAGCGACATCAATCTGAAACTGAACCAGCTCAATGCCCAGCTTCCGCAAGGCGCCGGCCCCATCCAGTTCAACAGCGATTTCGGCGACACAGCGGCGCTCATGCTCACGGTCGCGAGTCCCAAAGTCTCATCCACAGAGATCGCGCTGCGTGCACATGCCGTACAGAAGGCGATCGAGCAAGTGCGATCGGGGGAATCGCGAGCGCCGCCGCTTCCCCGTGTCAGCATCGTCTATTGTTTCCCGCCGAGCGTGGCCACGGATATTGTGAAAGAGAACTTCCAGGCAGTGGAGCAAGCCGGCGAGCATGCAAACATATTTCGTGATCCGCATATGTTCGAGGCGCCCGGATTTATTGGGCTAGACTTCGCGACCGCTCTCGACGATCAGGCGTTGCGCGCATTTGCCGACAGGTTTCTGCAAGAGCGGCTGCATCGCTCCGATCTTCATCCGGACTCCTGGCAGGCAGCCTTCATCCGCAATCCAGCCGACACGGAAAGCCGGCTGACCGAGGTGGCGGGCCAGAAGTATTCGTATCGTGAACTCGATGACTTCACGGACCTGATCCAGCGCACGCTTCAGGGCGTCTCTCAGGTTTCCCGCGTTGACCGCTCCGGTGTGCTGCCCGAACAGGTTTTCCTCCTCTACTCCCAGGAACAGCTCGCGCAGTACGGATACAGTCCGTCCAAGCTGAAGGACATCCTCTCGGCGCAGAACATCACGCTGCCTGCCGGGACTCTGGAGGCAGGCTCAAAGAACGTCTTTGTCAGCCCCTCGGGCCTCTTCCCAGACGCTCGCGCCATCGGAAATGTCATTATCGGGGTCTCTTCTTCGAACAGCCCGGTTTATCTCCGGGATCTCGTCGATATCTCTCGCGGTTACCAAAGCCCGCCGACTTATCTCAATTATCTAACCTGGCGCGATCAGGCCGGCAGCTGGAATCGCACCCGCGCCATTACTGTCTCCGCATACATGCGCGACGGCGAGCAGATCGACGCATTCGGCAGGAGCATCGATCAGAAGCTGGCGAGCATCCGTCCCTACCTGCCGGATGACCTGCTGATCGTGCGCACCTCTGACCAGCCTCTGCAAGTGAAGGAGAACGTCAGTCTGTTCATGGATGCTTTGTACGAGGCCATCGGGCTGGTGGTTCTGGTCTCGCTTATCGGCTTCTGGGAGTGGCGCTCCGCGGTGCTGATGGCGCTTTCGATTCCCATCACCCTGGCGATGGTCTTCGGTATGATGCACCTGCTCGGCATCGATATTCAGCAGGTCTCAATTGCCTCGCTCATCATCGCTCTCGGCCTGCTAGTCGACGACCCCGTTGTCGCAGGCGACGCTATCAAGCGCAGTCTGGCGGATGGCAATTCTCGCCTGGTAGCGCCCTGGCTTGGCCCCACCAAGCTGGCAAATGCGATCATGTACGCCACTATCACAAACATCGTGGCCTATCTTCCCTTTCTGCTCTTGCAGGGGACGACCGGAGAGTTCATCTTCAGTCTACCCATCGTGATCGGTTGCTCGCTGGTGGCTTCTCGCCTGGTGTCGATGACCTTTATCCCGCTTCTCGGCTATTACCTTCTCCGTCCCGACAAGAAGCCGGAGAAGACCATCGAAGAGCGCCGGAGCAGCGGCTTCACCGGACGGTATGCTGCGCTGGCCAGGCTCGCCATTGAACATCGCTGGATGGTGACGGCCGGCTCTCTCGTATTTCTGGTCATCGGCGGCTTCGCCTTCGCCCACCTGAAGACCTCTTTCTTTCCGGACGACGTGCAGTACTGGTCGTATATCGATGTCTGGCTTCCCAACGATTCCAACCTGCAGGCCACCAACGATGCGGCGCAAGCAGTAGAACATCTCGTGCGGGAGCAGGCCGAAGAGTACGGGCGCAAGCATCCCGGCAAGAATGGACAGCCGGCTCACATCCTGAAATATGTAACTTCCTTTGTCGGCGGCGGCGGCCCGCGATTCTGGTTTTCCCTTTCTCCGCAATCCAGACAACTTAACTATGCACAGGTAATCGTGGAGCTCGACGATAAAGAGATCACGCCTGCCTTCGTGGCCCAGGTGCAACCCGTGCTCACTGCGGCTTTGCCGGGAGTGCGCGCGGATTTCCGCCAATTGCAAACCAATCCGCTCGATTTTCCGGTGGACATTCGCATCGCCAGCCAAGCCGATGTCGGATCGGCCGGCAGCGCGACCGATATCCAGCAGTTGCGCAACATTGCCGCGCAGGTTGAGGACATCCTGCGCACCACCCCCGGCGCCTCGCGTGTGCGGAACGAATGGCAGCAGGAAAGTGTGCAGCTCACGCTCAAGGTCGATCCCGAAAGGGCCAACCTCGCCGGCGTAACTAACAGTGATGTCGCTTCTTCTGCAACGGGTGGAATCAACGGCATGACTGTGACCACGCTGCAGGAGGGCTACAGGAATATTCCCGTGGTGGCACGTCTGAAAATGGACGAGCGCGCCCAGCTTTCGGATATTCAGGACCTTTACGTTTATTCCTCGCAGACCTCGACGAAGATTCCGCTTTCGGAGATCTCGGCGGTCGAGCACGGAATGACGACGCAGCGCATCGTCCGCCTGGACCACTTCCGTTCCGTCTCGGTCCGCTGCTTCGCGGGCGCCGGTTATCTACCGTCGGATGTGATGAGGTCGGCATTGCCGCGCCTAAAGGCGCTCGAGCGATCGCTGCCCCCCGGTTACGGCATGAGGATCGGCGGCGAGTATGACAAGCAGAAGAACAGCTTCCGCCAGCTTGCGGTTGTGCTTGCCATCTCCGTGGCACTGATTTTTGTGTCCCTACTGTTTCAATTCGACAGTGCGGTCAAGCCGCTTCTGGTCTTTGCGGCCGCGCCGTATGGGATCGTCGGAGCGATCGGTCTGCTGTGGATCATGGGAACTCCCTTCGGCTTCATGGCGTTTCTCGGTGTTGCCAGCCTTGTCGGTGTGATCGTCAGCCATGTTATCGTGCTCTTCGATTTTATCGAGGAGATGCACGCCAAGGGCGAGCCCTTTGAAGAGGCGGTCATCGACGCGGGCATCATGCGCCTGCGTCCCGTACTTATCACCGTTGCCGCCACTGTGCTCGCACTTTTTCCTCTGGCCGCTCACGGTGGACCCCTTTGGCAGCCGCTGTGCTACGCGCAAATAGGCGGACTGACCGTCGCGACTTTTGTGACGTTGTTAATGGTGCCGGTTCTCTATTCGATCTTTGTTCTGGACCTGAAAATCCTGAGCTGGGATACGAAGGAGGAAAACCTCGCCAGTTCCAAAGATGGCAGCCTAGCTGTCTCAGGCTCGGTAAGGTAGTCCATCCATAAATGAATCCCCAAAGAGACTTCGGCAAATGCCGCCAGGAAGAGATCTATGAAAGCACTACGAACGCGCCAGCTATTGCAGTGGAGCATGCTCATGGTATTCGCCTCCGGGGTTTTGATTGTCAGCGCCCAGAATCCTATGGCGCACGTCGATATCAAAACCGTGAAGAGTTATGAAGGAAAACAGCCTTTGTCGAAGCCGGACCGCGTCGTGGTCTATGACTTCGATGTAGCGCCGGAAGCCGTAAAGACAGACCCCATGCCGGGCGTGAGGCAGCGGATCAAGAACTCCGGCAGCTCCGAAGACAAGAAAACGCGGGCAGCCGACGAGGTGCGGGATGAGATCACTGCTGATACCGTCAAGGGACTTCAGAAACGGCTTAAGCAATCCGGCATTCTCGTCGAGAAAGGCACGCCCGAGATGCAGATGAGCGGCAATACCCTGGTGGTCCGCGGCACGGTCACGAAGCTCGATCAAGGCCGCCGCATCGGGCGCGAAACGGTCGGCCTGGGCCGGGGTTCGAGCGACGTGAAAACCGACGCCAAGATCTCGCTGGAGTCGTCCGGCCAAAGTGTGCTGCTCTCCGAGTTGACCACTGAAGCCAAGAGCTCGAAGAAGCCGGGAGCTGCCGTGACCATGGGCGCTGGAGCCGCTCCGGAGGTTGCTGCGGCCACTACCGGGGCCACAGCACACCGCGGCACCGCTCAAGGCGACTCTGCCAGAACGGGCGCGGCCTTGGCTAAACGCATCGCGGACATGATGAAGACGCAGGGCTGGATCACGCACGTGAGCGAGCCCGATTCCGAGACACAAGCTCAGAAATAAACCTGGCCATCCATCCCGGCCAGCCAAGGAGAACCACTATGAATCATTTTTATCGTAGACTTCCGCATGCGCTGGGCACTCTGCTGATCGTTGCAGCTGCCAGCGTTCCTTCTCCCAGCCAGACGGCTTCCATGGCGCAGTCGGGACAAGTGCAACAGAAGCTCGCCGCGCTGAAGGCATCCACTGCTGAAAATCAGCAAAAACTTCACCAGTACACCTGGCTGGAAACTGCGCGTATCACTGTAAACGGCGATGCCAAACCGCCGAGGGAATCGCAATGCACCTACGGTCCGGATGGAAAAGTGCAAAAAGTTCCAATCGGGGGCGCGCCCACCGAAGCCGCATCGAGTGGTGGCGGCGGTGGCAGGCGCGGAGCGCTCCGGCAAAGGATTGTCGAGAAGAAGACGACGGAGATGAAGGATTACATGCAGCAGGTGCAGGGCGTCATCAGTCTCTACGTGCCGCCCAATCCGCAGAAGATGCAGCAGGCCTTCCAGGCGAAAAAGGTTTCAGTAAGCCGGGGCGAGGGGCTCGTAGACCTGGTTTTCCATGATTACGCGCTTCCTGGCGACACCATGACTATCGGTTACGACACTGCGGCAAAGAAAATTCGTTCGCTCCATGTCGCGTCGTATCTCGATAACGCGCAGGATCCTGTATCTCTTCTGGTAGAGTTTTCCAGCCTGCCCGATGGGGCCAACTACCCCCTTCGAACCACACTCGATGCAAGCGCAAAGAAGATCAATGTCGTGAGCACGAATACGAACTATCGCAAGGTTGGGTTCTAGGGCCAAGCCGATGCAAGACTGGCTAACCTTGCCAGGCAGAAGACTGCGATTCTCCCCCGGGAGTCGCCCGTCGCAAAGTAACGCCGAAAGGACCAAGGCATGAACAAGCGCGCTATGTGGGTCGTTGCGGTTCTCGCAATTCTGTTTTCTCCTCTCGCCTATTCGCAGAAGGTGAATGTCGATTGGGACCACAACGTCCTCAACTTCTCCGATTTCAAAACATATACCTGGGTCAAACCAGTCCGCCCTGCATCCAGCCCGCTGATGGACCAGCGGATCGTTACAGCCATCGACAAGCAGTTGAACGCCAAGGGTCTCCAGAAGGTAGATGGACGGGCGGACCTGAGAGTGACCTACAACGCCGGGCTCAGGAGAGAAAGATCAGCCACTGCACTCGGCGGCGGACGGTGGCGTATGGGCGGAGGCATGACCACGGTGAATGAAAATACTTCCAACGTCGGCACCCTGGTGGTTGACATCAGCAATGCCAAGAGTAAGCAACTCCTTTGGCGTGGCATGGCAAGCGACACCCTTTCTGATAAGCCGGAAAAGAACAGCGAGAAGATCGACAAAGCCGTGACCAAGATGTTCAAGAAGTATCCCCCACCCGCGAAGTAGAGCCACCCGCGCAGGCTGCCGACAAAAGCTGACGTCCTGCAATCACGACCCTCGCCACCGCCTGGAGACTATGCCGAAACCGAACAAATGCGGTTCCCTCGTGTCCGGAATATATGCAGCCATAATCGCGGTGGCGTTTTGTCTGCTGCTCGCGCCCGCTGCTGTTTCTGGACAGAACAATGCTGATGCATTGCACCAGATGAGCAACGCCTTCGAGTCGCTCGTGACTCGCATTTCGCCGGCTGTGGTCGAGGTATTCGTAAGTGGATACGGTGCCACGGAAGCGGACAAAAACAATCCGGAGGCCCCGATAGGCCGGGAAAGCAGTCTTGGCTCCGGCGTGATCGTTGACCCAGACGGCTACATCGTCACGAACTTCCATGTCATCAAGGGAGCGCAGCGGGTCAGTGTTCTGGTTACACCTCCACTCGGCGATAAGCCGCAGGTAGCTGCTGCTCTGCGTGAGAAGTCCCGGACGTTGCCGGCCAAAGTTATTGGCGGCAGCGAGGCCGCTGATCTTGCCGTTCTCAAAATCGATGCAGCCGGCCTGCCCACAGTTCCCTTCGCCCGTTACGACCATCTTCGCCAAGGCCAACTGGTTCTCGCCTTCGGCAGCCCTGAGGGTCTGCGCAACAGTGTAAGCATGGGCTTGGTCAGCGCTGTGCTTCGTCAGGCCGACCCCGAAAGTCCCATGGTCTTTATCCAGACCGATGCGGCGATCAACCCCGGCAACAGCGGCGGCCCGCTGGTGGACGTGGACGGCAACCTGGTCGGCATCAATTCCTCCATTCTCACCAAGTCTGGCGGCAATGAGGGCATCGGATTTGCCATACCAAGCGGGATTGTTCGTTTCGTGTACGAGCAGATCCGCCGATATGGCCACGTCCGCAGAGGCGATATCGGCGCTGACGTGCAGAGCATCACGCCCGAACTGGCCACGGCTCTTGGCCTGTCTAGAGACACCGGGGTCATCGTGTCAGACGTGATTGCAGGAGGTCCCGCGGATCAAGCGGGCTTGAAAGTCTCTGACCTGATCGAAACCATCGACGGCATGCCAGTCGAAAACGTCCCTACCTTCATCATGAGCATCTTCCAGAGAAGAATCGGCGACCGCGTGAACCTCGGCATTGTTCGCGGTAAGCAAGAGATGCCGCTCAGCATCCCCCTGGTTGAGATGGCGCAAGGCCCTGCTGCCATCGCCGATTTTGCCGACCCTGTAAACGGGATGCTGCCCCAGCTCGGGGTCATTGGCGTCGACCTCACGCCGGAGGTGAAAGCGCTTCTGCCACCATTGCGTTTGCATTCTGGCGTTGTCGTGGCGGCAACCACGCCTGACCATCGCGCCCAAGAGATCGGCCTGCAGTCCGGCGATGTGATCCACTTGCTGAACACCCATCCGGTTATCAGTGTTGATCTTTTGAAGGCAGCGCTGCACGGGCTCAAGCCGGGAGATGCGGCTGCGCTCCAGATCGAGCGGAACGGCCGGCTATTTTTTTTGACGTTCGAGGCCGAGTAGTCGGGATCGTGAGGGCTGAGTGGAGACCCATAGGCGATGTCGAAGTCCAAGACCTACTCACACCTATATCCATAAGCCAGGCGGGTAGTGCTCTACGAGCAGCACACCGGTCCGCAACATGGCTGGGAAGCCGCAGCGTGCGGCTTGACCGCGTAGACCTTCACGCTCGCAGCAGCCGCATTCACGTCATAGCGAGAGAGAAGATCTGCCAGATCTTCGTGCAGCGAAGCTGATTGCGTTGAGGCGGACGTGCAACAGGCATCTTCTACCAGGTGGAACGGACTTGAGGCATCCATGGCTGGGGAGCAACAACCGGCCTGGTTCTCGACCTGTGCGTAAGCATTCAGGTCTGCACCGCTGTCCACGATTTCGACGTGCTCGAATCCGGCTGCGAGTAATCCATCGCGATAGTCGCCGATCTTGATCGCGCCCGCGATGCAGCCAACGTAAGCAGCCATACTCTGGGCAATCGCTTCAGGAAGCTCATGCTTCAGTGCAATATCACTCACGGCAAGCCGGCCGCCGGGCTTCAGGACGCGCGCGATCTCGCGGAAAACTAACGGCTTGTCCGGAGCCAAGTTGAGAACGCAATTGGAAATCACGCAATCGACCGAGGAGTCTGGCAGCGGGAGCTGGTCGATGGTGGACAGGTGGAAATCGACGTTGGTGTATCCGCCTGCCTGCGCATTCGCGCGAGCTCTTTCGATCATGGCGGGTGTCATGTCGATCCCGATCGCTCGGCCTGCAGGACCGACCATCTTTGAGGCCAGAAACACGTCCAGTCCGCCGCCGGAACCCAGATCGACGACCACTTCACCCGGGCGGATATGCGCGGTAGCTGTCGGATTGCCGCAGGAAAGCCCCATGTTGGCCTCCGCAGGAATTGAGGTCAACTCCTCGGCGGTGTAGCCGAAGGCCTCTGCAACGGCCTTCACCCCAGCATGCTCGTTCGAAAGGCGGCTCTCAGCTACTGCACCGTACTTTGCGATCATCGATTCCGACAACTGTTCCGCCATGGCGTCTCCTTGGATATATCTGCATTTACAGATATATTATTGAGGACATATCTGTCAAGGCGTATAACAAGGCATGACAGGAAAAACACGGCCCTTCAACATGGAGCTTTTTTTTCAGGCGCTGGGAGATACGACACGGCTTCGACTGCTCAACCTTATGGGCGAGCAGGAGATATGCGTCTGCTATTTGGTAGAGATTCTGGAGCAGGGCCAACCTAAGATTTCGAGGCATCTTGCATACCTCCGCCGGGCTGGCATGGTGGCGGCCCGGCGCGATGGAAAGTGGATGCACTACCGCATCGTTACGCCGCCAAACATCGGCGCGGCCCAGGTTCTGCGGCAGACACTCTTGTGGCTGAAGGAAGAGCGGGCCATGCAAGCCGACCGTGCCCGGCTTGCCAAAGCATGCTGTGTCCCTGCCAAGTTCAGTGCGCTTCAGGGCGCGCCGCTTCCCCTGCCCGTAGCACTTGAGGTCTGACCGTCTTGCTCCATCGCGCCGTACGCAGAAGGACAGCTTTGCATGCGTGTATAGAATGGAGGTCGCGAGAGTGATGCGTGAACCTGATTCACGAAGATCGTCTGTTTCCGAGTGATGCCAGCACGCGCGAGCTCGCTCGCCGTCTCTACGGTTCGGTTGCGAAGCTCCCGATCATCAGTCCGCACGGGCACACCGAGGCACGGTGGTTCGCGGAGGACCAGCCATTTCCCGATCCCGCGCGCCTGCTGATTGTGCCGGATCATTACATCTACCGCATGCTCTACAGCCAGGGTGTGCCGCTGGAGCAGCTTGGCGTGGGGCAGGCGGAGCTCGCAGATCCGCGAGCCGTTTGGCGTACGTTCGCAGAGCACTACTATTTGTTTCGCGGCACCCCTACCCGCATGTGGCTCGACTTCACCTTTCACGAGCTCTTTGGCCTGGAACAGCGCCTTAGCGCCGAAACAGCCGATTTTTATTTCGACGCGATCAGCGAAAAGCTGGCCCTCTCGGAGTTCCGGCCGCGGGCTCTGTATGAGCGCTTCAACATCGAGGTACTGGCCACCACCGACTCCCCTCTGGACCCGCTGCAGTGGCACCAACAGCTACGGGATTCGGGCTGGCGCGGCAGGATCCTGCCCACCTTCCGGCCTGACTCAGTGGTGGATCCGGACTTCGCCGGATTCTGCGCGAACCTGGATGCGCTCGGAGCGATGACGGGCGAGGATACCGCGACCTGGCCCGGGTACATCCGTGCGCTGGAGCAGTCGCGCCAACGCTTTCGCGAACTGGGATGCACAGCGACGGACCACGGCCACCCTACCGCGCGCACCGCGTGGCTGGACGCAGGCGCGGCCAGCCAGCTTTTCGCGCGCGTGCGCCGTGGGGATGCGCCCCCGGCCGAGCGGGAGCACTTTCGCGCGCTGATGCTGACAGAGATGGCGCGTATGAGCGTTGAAGACGGCCTCGTGATGCAGATCCATCCGGGGAGTTTTCGCAACCACAACAGATACATTTACGAAAAGTTCGGTCGTGATACGGGCGCGGACATCCCCATGCCAACCGATTATGTCTCCGCACTCAAGCCGCTCCTGGATCGTTTCGGCAACGACCGCAACCTCACTATCATCCTTTTCACGCTGGACGAATCTGCCTACAGCCGTGAACTGGCGCCGCTGGCCGGACACTACCCCTGCCTGCGCCTGGGGCCGCCGTGGTGGTTCCATGACAGCCCGGAAGGCATGATGCGTTTCCGCGAGTACACCACCGAGACCGCCGGATTCTACAACACTGTCGGCTTCAACGACGATACCCGGGCCTTCTTGTCCATCCCGGCGCGGCATGACCTGGCACGGCGCGTAGATGCTGCGTTCTTGGCAAAGCTGGTGACCGAGCACAGGCTGGATGAAGAAGAGGCGTTCGAAGTAGCGCGCGACCTTGCGTGCGAGCTGGTGCGCCGCGCTTACCGCCTGTAGCTCCCGCAGTTGCTGGCGGAATGGCGCTTGCTACGCGCCGGAGAATTGCTCTATAACGGCTCGTCACCATGCCACTTGAGAATCCACCACGCACCACGACCAGAAGCTTCGACGCACATGCGGCTGCGCTGACACAGCCGGAAACAAGCCCAGAGCGCACCGGCCGCGTGCGCTGGTACATCTGCTCCATGCTGTTTTTCGCTACTTCCATCAACTACATGGACCGGCAGGTGCTCGGCATACTCGCGCCTGTACTGCAGCACAGCATTGGCTGGACGGAGCAGCAATACAGTTACGTGATCACCGCCTTCCAGGTGGCTTACGCCATCGGTCTGGCGCTCGCCGGACGCATGATCGACCGGCTGGGCACACGCTTCGGCTACGCCCTCATCATGGGTGTGTGGAGTCTGGCGGCGATGGCGCACTCGCTGGTGACATCAGTGCTGGGCTTCGGCATCGCGCGCTTTGTGCTCGGCCTGGGCGAGGCGGGCAATTTTCCTGCCGCGATCAAGACCACAGCGGAATGGTTCCCCCAGCGCGAACGCTCACTCGCGACCGGTATTTTCAACTCCGGCGCAAATCTTGGCGCGATCCTCGCGCCGGCTATCGTACCGTTCGTTACGCTGCGGTACGGCTGGCGGGCGGCGTTTCTCATCACGGGCTTCTTCAGCGCGGCTTGGATTGTATGGTGGCTGCTGCGCTATCGCCGGCCGGCGGACCACCGCAGGCTCGGCGCCTCCGAGCTCGCTTACATTCGGAGCGGCGCCTCCCCTGTCCCCGCCGCAACCGTTCCGTGGCAGCAACTGCTGCGGTATCGGGAGACCTGGGCCTTTGCCACTGCGAAGTTCCTCACCGATCCTATCTGGTGGTTTTACCTGTACTGGCTGCCCAAGTTTTTCGACCGCCGCTTTCATCTGGGGCTGTCGCATCTCGGGCTGCCGCTCATCATCGTCTACAACGTATCTGCGATCGGCAGCATCGGCGGCGGGTGGCTTCCAGCGGTGCTCAACCGCCATGGCGTCAGTATGGCGAAAGCCCGCTATCTCGCGATGCTTCTGTGCGCATGCTGCGTTCTCCCTATTGCGTTCGCCGGCGGCCTTTCGAGCGAATGGACCGCGGTAGCGTTGCTCAGCGTTGCCGCCGGAGCGCATCAGGGCTGGTCGGCTAACCTGTACACCACAGCCTCGGACATGTTTCCGCGGGTGGTGGTGGGCACGATCGTAGGCGTGGGCAGCACCGCCGGCTCTATCGGAGGAATCCTGTTTGCGCTCGCCGTGGGGCGCGTGCTCCAGTTGACGCAGAACTATGCTCCGTTGTTCGTAGTGTGCGCGGGGGCCTATCTGCTTGCGCTGGCCATCCTGCGGTTGATGGTTCCGCGTCTCGCCAAGGTCAATCTGGAATCGCTACCCGGTGTTGCCGGATAGACAACGTGAGGTTTGACCGTGTGTTTCGCGACGCGTAGGTTGGAGAAGTAGAGTGGTACGAACCTCCTGGCTGTCAGTGGGCCAAGTTTTCTTCGCGAGGGCATCGATGGCTCTGTATCTCAGCGTTGGCGGCAGCGCGGACGAACTCGCAAACCCGGAGTTGAAGGCGCAGTTTTTTGCCGCGCTCGATCGCCTGGGCGATCGTAGCCGGGTGCTGGTGGTGCCGCCGGACGCGACCCGCGCGCATTCCCGCGCCGGCGAACTTACGGGGTGGGCTTACGAATACTATGGCGACCGTCTCAAAGCCATACTGCCTGCGCTGGGAACACACGCGCCCATGCAGCCGGCCGAACTCGATCGCATGTTTCGCGGCGTTCCCCATTCCCTCTTCCGCAACCACAACTGGCGCACAGACGTGGTCACGCTGGGCGAAGTGCCGTCGTCATTCATCCGCGAACAGTCCGAAGGCCAGCTTGATTACACGTGGCCGGCCCAGGTGAACCGTCTCATCGCCGAAGGCGATTTCGATCTCGTGCTTTCTCTCGGCCAGGTGGTCCCGCATGAAGTGATCGGCATGGCGAATTACAACAAAAACATCCTGATCGGGACCGGTGGCAGAGAAAGTATCAATCGCAGTCACTATCTCGGCGCCGTCTATGGGATGGAGCGCATCATGGGCCGTGCAGATACTCCCGTGCGCCGCGTGCTGAACTATGCTTCCGACCGCTTTCTCAAGCACATGCCCATTGTTTATGCGCTTACCGTCATAGGCCGCGGCGAAAACGGCGCGCTGGTCGCTCGTGGTCTTTACATCGGAAACGACGTCGAATGCTTCCGCTGCGCTGCGGAGCTCAGTCTGCAGGTCAACTTCGAAATGCTGGATCGGCCAATCCAGAAGTGCGTCGTCTTCCTTGACCCGCATGAATTCAAGAGCACCTGGCTGGGCAACAAGGCGATCTATCGGACGCGCATGGCGCTTGCCGACGATGCAGAGCTTATCGTGCTCGCTCCCGGCGTGAAAGAGTTTGGCGAAGACCGCGAGATCGACCTGTTGATCCGGCGCTATGGCTACCATGGCACGCCCGCGACGCTCGAAGCGATGGAGCAAGATCCCGCGCTGGCCTCCGATCTCAGTGCGGCTGCGCACCTTATTCACGGGTCATCGGAAGGCCGCTTCACCATCACTTACAGCCCCGGCGCACTCAGTCGCGAGGAGATCGAAGGCGTGGGTTACAACTATGGCGAACTGCAAGGAATGCTGCGCAGGTATGATCCTGCCGTGTTGCAAGATGGGTGGAATGCGATCGAGGGCGAAGACGTCTTCTATATATCGAATCCGGGGCTTGGTCTCTGGGCCTCGCGCGACCGCTTCACTGCTGCATAAGGAAGGACTCTGCGCATGCATGTCTTTTCGCAACTGATACGGTGTCCTATTGAAAGCGGTGTCGGCTACACGCACTCCCCATGGGTGGTGCACAGGCCTCGCATTGCGGGGGCTCCGTAGAATGCCGGTCATGGGGATTCATCTCGAAGGCAAAGCTGCCGTCGTGATCGGCGGTACTTCCGGCATTGGACGCGCACTCAGCCTCGGTCTGGCGGACGCAGGAGCGGACGTGATCGCTTCCGCCCGACGGCGCGAGCAGGTAGACGAGGTTGCGGGCCTGATCGAGCAGCGGGGGCACCGGACTGCGCGCATCGTCTCCGACGTCGGCGACCGTGCGTCGCTCGAACAACTACTAGAGACAAGCGTTGAGGCTCTGGGCAAGGTCGATATCCTCATCAATTGCGCGGGCAGAATTAAACGCGCCCCCACGCTCGATTTCCCTGAGACAGAGTGGAACGCCATTCTGGATACCAACCTGACCGGAACCCTGCGCGCCTGCCAGATTTTTGGCCGGCACATGCTCTCCCGGGAGGCAGGCCGCATCATCAACATCGCATCGCTGAATACCTTTGTTTCGCTCGCGGAGGTCACCGCTTATGCAGCAAGCAAAGCAGCGGTCGCCGCGCTCACCCGCTCGCTGGCCGTAGAGTGGTCGAAGCACGGAGTGCTGGTGAACGCTATCGCACCGGGGGTCTTCCGCACGGCACTGAACGCCGAACTGCTCGACGGCAGCAATCGCGGGAAAGAGCTACTGATGCGTACGCCGATGGGTCGCTTTGGCAGGACGGAAGAGGTGGTGGGAGCGGCGGTCTTTCTTGCCTCCGATGCTGCGTCATTCATCACCGGGCAGACGATTGCTGTTGACGGCGGCTTCCTCGCGAGCGGCGTCAACCAGTAGAGCGCGGCCTCCGGCGCTATCGTAAGGTGTAGAGATATGCGGCAATCGCAGCCGCATCCGGCTCGGTCACGCCCATCTCCGGCATCGCATCCGGCTGGCGCACGCTGTGCGGATGCATGACCCAGGTCTCCACATTCTGCGGGGTATTGGGCAGCAGGCCGGCGATGTAGGTGCGGCGCGAGAACTGCGTGAGCGGCGGACCGACGTGACCCCTCGCACCGGGAACGCCAGGGATGGTGTGACACGATCCGCAGCCGTACTGCTCGATCTTGGCGGGCCCGAGTTTGGCATCCGCGTGCGGACCGAAGCGGGGGTCCTGCTGGATCGGCGCCGACGAACAGCCGGCGGCACACAGTGCCCCTATAAGTAACCACGCCAGTGACATGCACCTATTCATGCGATGCTACCCCCTGTTGCACGATCGCCTGCACCCGGCCGAATTGCAGGCGGCGGTCGGACTCCGCCAGCCATCGCGCGAAGAGAACCAGGCCGATGACGATAAAGACCACACCGGAAGGCACCCACATGATCAGGCCGCCAAGCTGCTGGTCCTGCAATGGACTCAGATGCCAGCGATAGGTAGTCTGCTCATAGACCGGGTACCAGAGCACCGCGGAGAAGGTGAGCAGTGCCCCCAAAGCGCCGCAGTGCACCGCCGTGCCAAAGACGTAAAACGTGCCGGCTCCGTAGGTCATGCGGGAGCTGCCCACTCCGTAGAGCGCCGACCAGAAGAGCAGCGCACTCAAGAAGAAGCTCATGTGCTGCAGCGCATGGACGAGGTCGGACCGCAGCGTCGCCTGGTAGAGCACCGGCAGGTGCCATCCCCAAAGCGCGACGGCATGGAGCAACCAGGCCACCAGCGGGATCATCAAGAAGCGCGAGATTCGCGCCGTGCGCACATTCCTGAGCCATTTGCCCGCCCTGACACGCCCGCCGGGCGAGAAGGCCCAAAGGCATGTAACACCCGGATGCGCTGCGGCGATCAACGGGGCCGCGATGAGGATCATCAATTCGTGCTGCAGCATGTGCGCGCTGAAAAGCTGCTCTCCAAGCTCGTGCAGCGGCGAGACCAGGCTTAACGCAAGCGTGAGCCACCCGGCAGCGAAGCAGCAGTGTTGGGACAAAAGCGCCCGCCCGCGACCGCGACGAACTGTTCCTGTTACATATAGAACAAGAAAGAATAAGCAGGGGAGGACAATGCCCGGCTCCCAGCTCCAGCTATGAAAGCTCCAGAGGGTAGCTGGGGAAAGCTCGTCGCCATCCAGCAGGAAAGCGGCCGTCGAAGTGAATGGATGAGCGTGAGCGAGCATGTGCGCGGTCACCGTTAATCGCACGGCTGCAGGATGATGACGGCCAGCGTCCCGGCGATGGTCAGCAGGGCGCAAAAGAGGCAGAGCCCGATGGCGATGTGCAGCAGGAACTCCCGGCGCTGCTGATGCAGCGGCTTGTCTCCACCCGCGGCGAGCGTGCTGCGGGTAGATGCCGCCAGCAGGACGCCTCCAGCGCAGAGCAGCAGGTCGACGGTGGTCACCAGGAACAGCGTTGCTTTGTGGTGCGCCGCGCAGGCATAGTGGCTGACCGTGAACCCGACGATAGTGTTGATGCCAGCCGCAAAAGGGCCAAGCAGCAGGCCGTACCATAGCCGGTGGTCTACGGATGCCCACCGCAGATGCGCCGTATTTTCCACTGACCCTCCTTCAGGACCGATGCTGCTAAGAACGCAGCCACCTAAGAACGTAACCGCCTAAGATCGAAGCCACCGTGGCGCCCAGTAGATGACGAGATAAATAGGAATCCAGGAGATGACGACGAAGTACCAATAGTCGGCATTCTCCACCGCATCCACGAAGCGCTTCCCTTCCACCATGCTGGTGAAGAAGAGTACGGTCAGTACGACAGTATCGAACCAGTCCGTGATGAGGTGCGTAACGTGGAGGCCCATCAGCATCCACACAGCGGAGCCGTAAGCATTCAGGCTCCAGTCGCAGTTCAGGTGCCGCAGTTCGAAGTAGCGAATCACGAGGTTCGCTACCCCAAACAGGGTCAGGATCACGAGTCCCATCTGGGTCGCGCGCAGGTCGCCTTTCTTGGCGCGCCGCTTGTACCACTCATTCGGGATGAGGCTCAGCAGAAACACTCCCGTGTTCAACGTGCCCCAAAAGAGATCTGGCGGCAGTACGCCGGGTGGCCAACTGCTGACGCGAGAGTGGAGGTAGAAATAGGAGGCGACCATCAGGGCGAAGACGGTGCCCTCAATAGCCATCAGACCGATGATGCCCCACCACGTCACGCTTCGAATGCCGAAGACTACATTCGGCATATCGGAGACATCGAGGACCGCGCCCTGATTTATTTCTGCCATATATCTCTCGATCGGCGGCGCGCCGCTGGTTGCGGCTTGGGCCAGAACCAGCCCGTCAATGTGATGGCCAGTGGAATGATGCCGAAGGTGATGCCCCAGGGCGTGAAGATGCTGCCGATAAACATGGCAGTGGTCGCCAAGGCCGCCCAGAAGGGCCATATAGAAGCATCAGGAAACTCGTCGCGCGCATCCGGCTCGGCGTCGAGCGTGCGCGTTGTCAGGAACTCTCGGCAGTCCTCGTGCAGGCCGACGACTATCGGCTGGTTCGGCGCCGCATCCCACAGAGCCTCGCGCCCGTTCACGGTGGGCAGGTGAAGGAAGCTGTAGCTCGGCGGCGGAGAAAGCGTGGACCACTCCAGCGTGCCGGCCTGCCAGGGGTTCCGCCCGGCAGCCGCTCCGCGGCGCAGCGAACGGTACACATTCCACAGAAAGAGCGAGACGGAAAGGAAGAGCAGGATGTAGCCGCAGGATTCAATCTGGTTCAGCCGCGTCCATCCCATGTTTGCCGGATAGGTGTAAACCCGGCGAGGCATACCGCGCAGTCCAGCGATGTGCATGGGGAAAAATGTGATGTTGAAGCCGAGGAAGAAGAGCCAGAAGCTCCAGAAGCCGAGCTTCTCGCTGAGCATCCTGCCGGTGATCTTTGGGAACCAGTAGGTCAGTCCGGCAAAGAGCGGAAAGACCGCGCCGCCGATCAGCACGTAATGGAAATGCGCGACGACGAAGTATGTATCGTGGACCTGTAGGTCGACCGGCACCGAGGCCAGGAACATGCCAGTCATGCCGCCCATCACGAAGACGAAAAAGAAGCCCAGCACCCACCACATGGGCGTCTTCAGCACTACCTTCCCGGTGAACAGCGTAGCCATCCAGCAGAAGATCTGCGCTCCGCTCGGGATCGCAATCATCAGGCTGGCAGCGGTGAAGAAGCTCTCGCCCATCTGCGGCAGCCCAGTGGCGAACATGTGGTGTACCCAGAGCCCGAAGGCGATAAAGCCCGTGGCCAGCAGCGAGAGCACAAGCACCAGGTAGCCGAAGATATGGCGCCGTGCAAATGCGGCCACGATCGTGGAAACGATCGCGGTGCCCGGGATGAAGATGATGTAGACCTCCGGGTGCCCGAACCACCAGAAGAGGTGCTGGTACAGGAGCACATCGCCGCCTACCGCCGGGTTGAAGAACTGCGTGCTGACGGTGCGATCCAGCAGCAGCATGGTGCTGGAAAGCATGATGGAGGGCATGGCGAAGATCACCATGAAAGCTGTCACCACCTGGCCCCAGACCAGGATCGGAATGCGATTGAGCGACATCCCGGGCGCGCGCAGGCGGAAGACGGTCACGATGGTCTCTACCGCAACAGCCAGTGCCGAGACTTCGGTGAAAGTGATCAACTGCGCCCAGAAGTCCGGACGCTTGCCGGGGCCGTAGTCCGGGCCGGAGAGCGGTACATAGGCGAACCATCCGCGGTCCGCGCCGGTGTTCATCATGAAGGCGACGTAGAACATGATGCCGCCGAATAAATACAGGTAGTAGCTGTACGCATTCAGGCGCGGAAAAGCGATATTGCGCGTGCCGACCATCAGCGGAACCAGGTAGACGCTGAATGCCTCGAACATGATCGGCACGGCGAAAAGGAACATCATGGTGCTGCCGTGCATGGTAAAGAACTGGTCGTAGCGGTCGGGCCCCAGGATGTGCGATTCCGGGAAGGCAAGCTGGAGGCGCATGACGCCGGCAAGCAGTCCGGCCAACAAAAAGAACACAAACGCAGTTACGATATAGCGTTTGCCGATCTCGGTATGATGCACATTCTTGAACCAGCCCCAAAAGCCGGAAGGATCGCGCCAGATCGCGTCCAGTTTACTCGCCCGCTCCGCGTCCGATTCGGTGAAGTTGAACTCCCGCTCCTGAAGCTCGCGCGCCTGGAACTGTGCTTCCGTTGTGGTCGGGGTCACTTGAGTGTCTCCAGATACGTGAGCAAGTCGTCGAAGTCCTGCGCGGGCATGGGGTTCGGTGGCATACGCACTCCGGGCTTGATGCTTTGTGGATTCGCGATCCAGCCGGCGAGATTACCGCGATCGTTGGGCAGGGTGCCGGCAGCGATTGTGCGCCGGCTGGCGAGATGAGTAAGGTCCGGACCGGTGTTGGCTGCCGCCGTGGTGCCGCGGATGGTATGGCACATCACACAGGCGTGGCTCAGAAAAACTTGCTGCCCATGCGCGACCTGCGCATTTGCAGGGTCGGGCGCGGACATCGCCTGCGCCTTCAACCAGGCCTCGTACTCCGCCCTGGGCTGCGCCACAATCGAGAAGGCCATATGCGCGTGCTGCAGTCCGCAGAACTCCGCGCACTGCCCGCGCCAGGTGCCCGGGTGGTCCACCTGAATAAATACATCGGTCTGGTAGCCCGGAAGCAGGTCGCGCTTGCCGTGGATATTTGGGGCCCAGAAGCTGTGGATCACGTCCCGCGAGGTGCTGTGAATCATCACCGGAACGCCAACCGGCAGATGGATCTCATTGGCGCTCGTTACAGTTTTATACGCCTCGCTGTTTGGGTAATTCAGCTCCCACCACCACTGGTGCCCGTAGACATTGATAGTCACGGGATTGGGGGAAGTCAGCGCGGCCGTCGCACGGCTGGTGAAGAAGCTGGTCACCAGTATGACGAACAGCAGGCCCACCGTGATCACCATCGCGCCGACGACTGCGCGCTCGGCAAAGCGGTCACTCTCCGGAGTAGTTGTCAGCGGCGGTGGCATGCCCGGCGTACGCGCGCGCTTACGCCAGACCCCAATGGCCAACGTCGCTATCACGAGCACGTATGCGATCGCGGTGATCCAGAATATGAGCGAAAAGGTGTGCTCGATATGGGCGGCCTGCGGGCCGACCGGGTTGAGCGCGGTTTGCCGGCCGGAGAAGCCGGGCACGGCCACAAGCAAGGCGTGCATCACCGCTGCTCCCGCACGACCGGTTGCTGCGATTCATCTTCGGGGTGCTCTTTGGACTTCGCCTGCTCGGCCTTCTTGACCGGCATTTCATCACTGCGCGACGGCGCGACATCGCTGGGCAGTTGTCCGCTCAGCGAACGCACGTAGGCGACGATCTCCCAAACCTGGTATTCGGGAACCTTCCCGGAGAAGCTGGGCATGCCATTAGGCCGACCCTGGACGATGTCTGCGTAGATTTGGTCCGGGTGGCTGCCATAGATCCATTTCGAGTCCATCAGCGCCGGTCCAATGCCGCCACCGCCGTGCTGATGGCAACCCACGCAGTTGTATGCGGAGAAGAGCCGCTTGCCTTCGGAGACAGCATACGCACTGCTCTCATATTGATCGTAGGTGGGGTGCGGGGGCGGCAGCTGCCCGGCGTGCGTTTCGCCCACCTGCACAGCGTCGGCCGGCTGCGACGAGACAGCGCCCGGATCGAAGACGCGGCGTTCCCGCTGGCAGCCCGCAAGCAGAACCAGCGCACACACAGCAGCCATGCTGTGCAAACGAAACATCAAGCGCCCCCTTCCTGAAGCGGAACCAGCGGCACTCCATAGGAACGCAGCAGCCTTTGCGTCGTGGCGGTTTCGCGCGCGATCGCGGCATTGAGCTGGTCGCGCAGGGCAGCATCGCGCTTGTGCACCGCGCAGGTCATGCTGAAGACGAACGGCACGCCGGCATCCATCGCGGGATGCACAGGCGTGAGCTGCAGACCGGCATAGGCGTTCCGCGCATAGAATCCCGCCAGCGGCCCCCATACTACAGCCAGACCGATGCGATGGTCGGCCGTCGCGCGCATGATGTCGCCTGCGCTGTTGCCGAAGGATTCGTAACCGACGAGTTGCGTTGCATGGCCGTAGCGGACCAGCGGCAGCGAAGGCGGTGACAGGTCTTCTTCCATGATCTGCAAACCGATGCGCTTGTTATTGAGCTGCGGATCAGCCCACGAGGCGATCTCGAGGTGATCACGACGACGCGTTACAAAGACATAGGTGGAGCGATAATACGGCGCCGTGGTGAGAACGCCTTTCATGCCGGCGGGCACCCCGAGCAGCACATCGCACACACCCTTGTCGAACTCTTCGCGCAGGAAGCCGCGCCGCGCCCGCGCCCACACAAACACCGGCCGGCGCCCCATATCATGCGCCAGGCTCGCCCCGATCTTGTTGTCAAAACCACTGAGAGCACGGCTGGAATAAGGCAGGTTGTCGGGGTCCGCGCAAATACGCAGCGTCCGCTGCTGTGCGAAGCCCGGCAGGCTCAAGGCAATGAAGGCAAGCAGCCAAAGGCTACGGTAGCGCAAAGACATACAGCGTGCCTCCTTTGGTCGTTACCTTGGAAAGATCGCGCATCGCACTGCCCCAGCCGTTGGCCGCGGTGTCATCACGCGTATCAAGATCGTTGGTGACGATGGCGCCGGGCCATCCACCGATGCCAGAAAGGATGGCGATGTACTGTTTGCCGTCCGGCCCGCGATAACTGACTGGCTGGCCGATGATCCCCGAGCCTGCCTTGAACTGCCAAAGCACGTCCCCGGTCCTAGCATCCGCGGCCTTGAACCAGCCTTCCATCGTCCCGAAGAAGACCAGGTCTCCGGCCGTCGCCACGGTGCCGCTCCAAGTGGGGTACTTGTCTTTGATGGCCCACACTGGTTTGCCGTTGATGGGGTCCCACGCAGTCAGCTCGCCCATATTGCCGCCCGGCCCGGCGTAGTACTTCACATTGGCGCCGATGTATGGAGTGCCCGCAATGTAGTTCGGCGTCACGCCCTCTTCATCCATGCACATATTTTCGTGCGGAATGTAGACCAGCCCGGTCCGCGGCGAGAACGAGGACGGCTGCCAGTCCTTGGCGCCAGGCGCCATCGGACATATGTTCCGGATGACCTGCCCGGTGCGGGTCTGTTTGTCCGCTATCACCTGCAGCAACCCGGTCTTCAGGTCCACACCCGTCGACGTATTGATATACACGTACGGAGTCGCCGAGAGCACCTGTCCGCTGGCGCGGTCGATCATATAAACGTAACCGTTGCGGTCCGGACGGATCAGGACCTTGCGCGTCGCGCCTCCGAAGGGCAAGTCGAGCAGGATGTCCTCGTTGATGCCGTCCCAGTCGAATACATCGTGAGGCGACATTTGGTAAAACCAGACCGCTTCGCCCGTGTCTGGATTGCGCGCCCACAGGCCGGAGGTCCACTTGTTATCGCCCGGACGCACTTCCGGGTCCCACGGGCCCGGGTTTCCTGTGCCGTAGTAGATCAGGTTCAGCGCCGGATCATACGCGGTAAAACCCCAGACCGATCCGCCGCCAATCTTCCATGCATCCGGCGGCCAGGTCTTCACGCCCAGGTCCTGCCCGCGATCCTGCGAGTAGAACGGCTTGAAGCGCGAGCCAATCAGCACGTCCTTGTCTGGGCCGGTGTTATAGGCCTGCCATGCAAGCTTGCCGCTGTTGGCGTCCAGCGCAACAAACCAGCCACGCACGCCGAACTCGCCGCCGCTGTTACCGACCAGTACCTTGCCGTGCACCACGATGGGAGCCATCGTGATCGTCTCGCCCTTGTTAATGTCAGCGAGGTGCGTCTTCCAAAGCTGTTTGCCGCTGTTCGCATCCACCGCTACGGTGTAGCCATCCAGCGTGTTGTAAAAGATCTTGCCATCGGAGAAAACAGCGCCGCGATTGATCAAATCGCAGCAGGCTTCTCCCTTCGACGCGGGCGAGGGATTGGGATCGTATTTCCACTTCATCGGCGCGCCGGGCTTGGTCAGATCGAGCGCGTACAGCGTGTTCGGCCACGGCGTTACGATGTACATCGTGTTGTTCGCCACGATGGGCGCTGCTTCCTGCCCATGATCCACGCCGGTGGAGAACGTCCACGCCAGCTTCAACTGCGACACGTTGCCGGTATTGATCTGGTCGAGCGTGCTGTAGCGGGTGTTCGCAAAGTCTTTGGTAGCCCGCACCCACTGGCCATCGTCCGGCTCCATCGTTCCCGTGTAGGCCCGGAGAGGCATCTTTTGCGGAGTCGGCGCGGTGATGGCGGCGGAATAGCTATGGCAGCCGGTAGAGAGCGCAACCAAGCCGCCTAAAAAGGAGGCGGCGCACAAACGAAAGGCAGTTGAAGCAGCGATGGAGCCTGAAGACACAGTGCGCATGCGCGAGGTCATCCTCAATCAGGGACACATACTAGCGTCAGCAACTGCCCCATGCAAGCGCCACAGTACGCCAAGCAATCTCAGCCGAGGCGGTTGCGCGCTTCCCTGGTCGCTTCGTAAATCTGATCGAACGATTCGACCGCATAGAGCACAGGTTGCATTTCTGAGATGCAGAAATCGTGATCGAGCACAGCGTCTAAGTCGAATGGACGTATCTCCGGTCCACCGTTGATTACGTAGCTCGATTCGCCATGTGAAGAGATGAGTCCTGAACCATACAGCTTGATGCGGCCGCCTTGGCGGATCACGCCGAACTCCACCGTGAACCAGAAGAGGCGTCCCATGCGCTTGACGTCTTCCTCGCGGCTGAGTGTTGTGCATACTTGGCCATAGCTCTGCAGGAAGTCAGCAAACACGGGATGCGCATGCATGGGTACATGACCAAAAACGTCGTGGAAGATATCCGGTTCCGGCGTGTACTCGAGCGACTCGCGGCTGCGCAGCCATGTGGTTGTCGGAAACTTGCGCGCCGCCAGCATTTCAAAGAATGCCGGCGCCGGAAGGTAGCCGCTCACCGCTGTCGCGTTCCAGCCGGTACGCGGCGCAAGCAGGCCATTGACCTCTGCCAGATTGGGAATCGAATCCTG
The DNA here is from genome assembly GCA_963767705.1 of uncultured Acidobacteriaceae bacterium. Classification (GTDB taxonomy): domain Bacteria; phylum Acidobacteriota; class Terriglobia; order Terriglobales; family Acidobacteriaceae; genus CAWCJL01. The sequence continues at coordinate 1,356,931 of CAVYEO010000001.1, forward strand.
ACGCAGGCCGATCTGCTCGAATCCAGACAGGTATTCCTCGCAGGCATGCTCCGCAAGCTGCGGCATGCGGCGCCCCACCAACTCCGCCCACACAGCGTGCTGATCCGCCGTGTATGCATTCCAATCCTGCTGAACGAGAAAAGAACTGGCAAGCGGAAGTGTGACAGGATCGGCGGTCGTGGTGGCCATGAGGCAACTCCTTCCAAGCACTCTACAGTGGGAATGCGGGAAAACCTATGAGGATGTCACCGGCGTGCCACGCCTGTCAATCGAGCAGTGGCCGGTTTGAAGATTACCGAGCCTGTTCCTAGATGTCACCGGCGCGTGGGAGCCACCGGAGGCATGGCCGCTTTCCGCAAACGATCCCGTATCGCAGTGCCCACGCCACGGTCAGCCGGCAGCGGACACACGATCGTCTCCACGCCTGACGCGTCCAATTCGCGCAAGCCGAGAAATAGCCGCCGTCCTAACTCTTCGAGGTCCTCCCACCGCCCCCATCGGAAGACTCTCAGCCTGTCGGCTGCGACCGAGCTTTCGCGGCGCGCAAACACGTCGGGCAACATCAGGCCGATTGTTTCGCCTTCGGAGATGCAGTGCTGCCCTGCGATCCAGAACTTCGCATTCTGTTCCGCCAGGCTTTCCTCCCACTCCACCAATACCAGCCGGGCCCGAGGCGCGTAATGCCGGATGCCCACGCCTGGTGAGGGCAGCGCATCCGGCTTTGCGTCCGGCTCCGGCTGTCGATAGACCGCCACCGGCCCTGCCACCCGCTCGAGCTCCGCCTGCTGGATCACCCCGGGCCGGTACAGCACCAGCTCTGCCCCGCTCGCATCCACGACCGTCGATTCCAGCCCATGATGGGTCGGTCCGCCATCGACCACAGCGTCGATGCGCCCGTCCAGGTCCTCCAGCACATGGAAGGCCGTGGTCGGGCTTGTTCGCCCAAAGGAATTTGCGCTGGGGGCCGCGATAGGCAGGCCCGCCCGCGCGATCAAAGCATGTGCCACTGGATGTGCCGGCATCCGTACCCCGACCAGCAGCCGGCCTGCCGTGACCGCGTCCGGCACGGCTTCGGAGCGTGGCAGCAGCAGTGTCAGAGGGCCGGGCCAGAATGCCTTTATCAGCGCCTGCGCCCGCTTCGGAATATTCGCCACCACCCGCGCCAGCATTGTCTCATCCGTCACATGCACGATCAGCGGGTCCCAGTGCGGGCGCTGCTTCGCGACGAAGATCCGCTCCACCGCCGCACCATCCAGCGCGTGCGCCCCCAACCCGTATACGGTTTCGGTGGGGAACGCTACCGTTCCGCCGCGCGCCCAAATTTCAGCCACCCGGGCCAACACATCGCGCGCCCCCTCCGGGTCCGCGGGACTCATCCGCAGCCGCACCGTCTCCACCATGCTCACCATTATTCCCCAGCGGCTGCGATAAACTCGCCCGTATGCAATCCATCGAGATCGAAGTGAAGTTCCGCGTCCGTGAGAAGGATGCGCTCGAGTTCAGGCTCCGGGAACTCGGCTTCCATTGCGATACACCACGTACCTTTGAACGTAATACTCTTTATGACACACCCAACCGCCTGCTTCGTAACAAAAGGGAAATCCTGCGCATCCGCGCATACGGAGGCCGATGGGTCGTCACCCACAAGCAAACGCTCCCGGACGACACTCCGGATGCTCCCCATAAGCAGCGCATCGAAACCGAAAGTGTTGTCGAGGACGGGCTGGCCCTTGAACGCATTTTTGTAGCGCTCGGCTATTTCCCCGCGTTTGTGTATGAAAAGTGGCGCAGCGAATGGAGCGATGCCCAAGGTCACTGCGTGATTGACGAGACCCCCATCGGCCTCTACGCCGAACTCGAAGGTCCCTCCGGCTGGATTGACCGCAACCTCCAGCAACTCCGGGTTCCGCGCGAGGAGGTCACTACTCTGAGCTACGGCCGCCTCTTTGAGGACTGGCAGAAACAGACCGGCAGTTCTGCCCAGAACATGGCTTTCGCAGAAATCCAGCCTGAAATGAAGCGGTAAAGCGCCGTTTCGTGCAAAGTGAAAGGCCCGCGCTATGGTTAGCAGCGGGCCTTGATCACCGGTGTACTGTTGAGTTTGACCTGAGGCAATCCACGCTTCTCAATGTCTCCGCCCTGTCCCCAATCGAGAGGAACGGATAAGAAGTGGGCCTCGGCGAGGGCTTGTTGCTGTGTTCGCCAGGTCTAGAGCGTGGACGCCCTAAGCCTCAGTCACCTCACGTACTGTGCAACAACTACCATCTGAATTATTCATGCGTTGGACCATCCTCCTTTCCCGTGTAGCTCTAATGTAGCGGCTGGCAAAAGGGGCGTCAAGAGACAGACAGGGTCACTTCAGAGCGCCCTCGGATAGTCCGTTACCTGAGTACCAGAACACACTCGTTTCCAGCAGTTCCCAGGAGGACAGGGTGATATTGTAGGCGCAGTTCGTAAATAAATTACACAGCACGTAGTTTTTACATTGTTTGCGTGGTACTATCACAAACATTAGGAGTTTCCATGCACGGCTTGCTGTATGCCTTGGTTCTCGTTGTGGTGCTTTTTCTTCCAGTTCTCATTTCGACCCGAGATCTGGGAGGCAAGCGAAACGTCTCTATGTAGAGATCCACCAGCGACCAACACGGAACGCAGTCCGGAGTCAACGGGCTGCGTTTTGTGCGTTCAGCGTGCAAGAGCCAAGTGGTGTGGCCAGCGGACGTCGTCGTATGAGGCTTCCGAGCTTTCCTATTTCCTGCCAGGTTAATGCGCAAGCACAAACGGAGAAGCGAAGCCGAGAAGATGACGCAGCTCCAGCGCAGCCATCAGGGTGATGGCGAAAACAGCGGTCGTCCAGGCATCCTGGCGAAGACAGCTCAGGCCTTCCCGGATGGCGCTCCAACTGTAAATCGCATACATGGGCAGGTCGCTGGCTGCTATCGCCACAACTGCACCCATCATGCCGTAGTAATGAAAACCGAGCGGCAGCGCAACGAACAGTGTTACGCAATAACCGAGTTGCGCTATCGCGTTATAGTGCGATTTCTGCAGGGCAAAAATCGCCGGGCCGATCGTGCTGTAGAGCAGCGTGTGCCATAAGCCCAGCGCCAGAATAGCGATCATCCAGCAGGCGCCATGGTACCGCTGGTCATAGACACTGCGCAGAAACAGGTCACCCGTAGAAATGGTGATCGCAAGCAGGGCGCCCCCGACGAGCAGGACGGGCGCTCGATATTTCAGGAGCACTGCGCGGAATTCCGACCGGGGGTGGTCCATGAACTTGGCTATGAACGGAAAGCCCACCTTGGAGCAAAACTGCAGAATGACCTGCCGCGGCATATCGGAAACCGCATATGCGATCCCATAAAGCGCCAGCATTTTCAGAGAAACCAGCTTACCCAGGATCAGCCTGTCCGACTGCGAAGCCAGAAAAGTGATTGCGGTGCCGACCAGAATCCAACGGCCAAACTTCGCGATCTCTCGAATAGCATCGCGATCCCAGGTAATCTTTGGGCGCCATCCGGGCTCCATCCAGTAGCTCGCGATTCCGCGAAGCACTTCCGAGATAAGCCGGCCGCCCACAAGCGCCCAGAGTGTCGGACTGAACCAGGCCCAGGCTACGGTTGCAACAAAGGCCGTAAACTGACTAAAAAGTTCGAGCAGCACCAGTTCCCGAACGCGGATGTGCCGCGCCATGCTCAACAACCCCGGCGAAGCGAAGCCGGCAATGCCGCAAACCAGACCGATCGCTGGCACGACCCAAATCATGCGTGGCTCGTGATAGAAGCGCGCCGCAGGCCACGCAACCATGATGGAGACAACAAAAACGCCAAGCTGCTTGACCAACTGCAGCGACCAGGCCGTGTTCAAAAATGCCGGCTCATCCCCGCGCGGATTTTGAATCACACTTTCTTGCAATCCGAGATGAGAAAACAGCGAAACGCCTATGATGATGGTCGTCACTAGCGCCATTAAGCCAAACAGTTCCGGCGCGAACAGGTGGCTGAAAATGATGCTGTTGACCAACCGCAGGACGACACTGCCAGCAGTCGCTAAACCGATGAACACGGTCCCGCTCAGCGCGCGGGATTTCAGCTGACGAAGATGGTCCTCGCTGGGCAGCGAAGGAGCTCTTGGCGGAGTTGAAGCAACAGGAAGGTCGAAACCGTCCTCGATTGACGGAACGGTCAACTCGAGCACGGCCGCGCCGCTCTCGGAAACTCCCGCCATCAGCAGCCAGCCTTGCAAATGCGGCTGCGGAGACTCGCCTTGCACAGTTCCCCGTCAGCCGGGGCGGCCATTGCGGCCGATTGGGTCATTTGCCATCGCATCGAAGCACGATTATAGGGGCCGACATGCGCCCGGACGGCAGGTTTATCGGGGTGCACCCGTTACGAGAGTTTCCCTTTCGGAGAGTGGTTCAAGGGCGAGTGCGGCTGTCATCGCCCTATTCTGCGGAGGATGTACTTCCGCCGGCTCAGCCTTTTGAAACCAGTTGCTGCGCCTGAAGCGTCACGAGCTCGGAAAGGTCTTTCTTCTCCAGGCCGTGGACCTCCTTGTTGAAGGTATCCACCTTGCTCGACCAATTCATGGAGCAGAATTTCGGACCGCACATGGAGCAGAACGCCGCCTCTTTGTAATAGTCGTCCGGCAGTGTTTCATCGTGCATGGACCGTGCCGTCTCCGGATCGAGCGAGAGCGCGAACTGTTTCTCCCAGTCGAATGTGTATCGCGCATAGCTGATCGCGTCGTCACGGTCCTGCGCGCCCGGCCGGTGCCGCGCCACATCCGCCGCATGCGCTGCGATTTTGTAGGCGATGATGCCGTCCTTTACATCCTTCTCATTCGGCAGCCCGAGGTGCTCCTTCGGCGTGACATAGCAAAGCATCGACGCGCCATGCCAGCCGATCATCGCCGCACCGATTGCACTGGTAATGTGGTCGTACCCGGGAGCAATGTCCGTGACCAGAGGGCCCAGCGTGTAGAACGGCGCTGCGAAGCAGTATTCCACTTCCTTGTCCACCTGCTCCTTGATCTTGTCGAGCGGCACATGGCCTGGCCCCTCGATCATGACCTGCACGTCCTTCTCCCAGGCCTTCTGCGTCAGCTCGCCCAGCGTCTTCAACTCGGCAAACTGCGCCTCATCACTGGCGTCCGCAATAGAGCCCGGCCGCAAGCCGTCGCCAAGCGAATAGCTCACATCGTGCTTCGCCATCACCTCCGTGATGCGGTCGAAGTTCTCATAAAGGAAATTCTGCTTGTGGTGGTGGGTCATCCACTGCGCCAGGATTGCACCGCCACGGCTCACAATGCCGGTAATGCGCTTTGCCACCATGGGCACATACTGGATCAGCACGCCGGCATGCACGGTAAAGTAATCCACACCCTGCTCAGCCTGTTCCTCAATGACTTCGAGATAGACGTTGATGTTGAGGTCTTCGAGCCGCTTCACCCGGTTCAGCGCCTCATAGATGGGTACCGTGCCGATCGGCACCGGCGAGTGCCGCAGGATGGCCTCACGAATCTCCGGAATATTGCCGCCGGTCGAAAGGTCCATCACCGTATCGGCCCCGTAGCTCACGGAGGTGTGCAGCTTTGCCAGCTCCTCCTGAATGTTCGAGGTCACCGCGGAATTGCCGATGTTCGCGTTGATCTTGCAGCGCGAGGCTACACCGATGGCCATCGGCTCCAGCTCGGGATGGTTGATGTTCGCCGGGATAATCATGCGCCCCCCGGCAATTTCCGAGCGGATCAGTTCGGCTGTGATCTTTTCGCGCGCCGCGACAAACTCCATCTCTTCGGTGATCCGGCCCTGCCGCGCAAAGTGCATCTGCGACATATTGCGGTTGCCGGTCCGTTCCGCCTCATCGCGGCGCCTCGCAATCCACTCGGTGCGCGGTTTTAGAATCTCCGCGGTTGCATAACTCTCGGCATCCCCATTGCTGTGCCCGTTGGTGCTCATGCGCTCGTCCCCTCTTCCCAGCCAGAACTCTTCGGTTAACCGTTTGCCCTGCGCGAACCGTGTGTCGATTATAGCCACGTATGGGGTGCTTGACGGCCCCTCACCCGCCGCCTAACCTGAGAAAGAGACCTCATGAACAGCCGCTCGCAAACACTCCGCATCACCGTCGCCGTTGCCGTGGTGCTGGGCACGATTCTGTACCTTGCCGTAAGCGGCGTGCAGGCCAACAAGAGCTACTACGTCACCATCTCGGAACTGCAGGGGATGGGAACGCAGGCCTACACGCGGCACCTGCGGGTTGCGGGCAACGTTGCGCCCGGATCGATCGAGCGCAACGGCATGCACGCCCACTTCGTCCTGCTTGAACAGGGCAAGCGTCTGCCAGTGCAGTATGCCGGGATTGAGCCGCCTCCTGACACCTTCAAAGACGACGCGCAGGCATTGGCCATCGGCACCTATGGCCGCGATGGCGTCTTTCATGCCACGGAACTGCAGGCCAAGTGCGCTTCGAAGTACGCCCCGGCTCCAAAGCCGGGCACCGGCAACCCCGTAGGCGGGGCGACTGCCCCAGCTAAAACGGCGGCGTTGCACGTCCCGGAAGCCCCTGCCGCGCGATAACTCAGACCGACTGCCCGCTCGTTATACTGCGAGCACCGCCATGGCCGCCGCACCCATCGTCGAAGCTCCGCTTGCCGAACTGGCAGATATTTCCAGGCTCTTCGGGCGCTTTGTCGCGCTTCGCCACGTTTCGGTCAGCTTTGAGCGGGGCCGCTGCTACGTCCTGCTGGGCGAAAACGGCGCGGGCAAGTCTACCCTGCTGCGGGTGCTCGCGGGCTTGCTGCAGCCCACGCTAGGCACGGTGCGAGTAAGCGGGCTCCCACCCGACCAGGTGCGCGGCCGCATTGGCTATATGAGCCACGCGCCCATGCTGTACGACGAACTTACCGGGGCCGAGAACCTCGACTACTTCGCGCGCCTTTACCAAACACAGCCCTGCCTGAGCGCGGCGGAGTCGCTCCAAGCAGTCGGACTCGATCCCGCCCTGCCTCGCACTGTCGGCCAGTATTCGCAAGGCATGCGGCAGCGCGCTTCGCTGGCGCGCGTGCTGTTGCCCCAACCGGAGCTGCTGCTGCTGGACGAGCCGTTTTCCAATATGGACATCACCAGCGCGCGCCAGATGCTGGCCGTGCTTGCCCGCCTGCGCGGCGATGGGAGAACCATCGTGCTGACGACACATCAGCGCGAACTCGCCGAGCCGTTAGCGGATGGGCTGCTCACTATGCAGGCCGGCGCGCTCGTATCGGTTACTCCCAAATCCGCTACCAATCCTCCGGGGCCTGTTAATGTAACTGAATCGGTTGCTAGATGAAGACCAACGCCGCACGCCTCCTCGATGGACTTGGGATCGCCTATGAGATCCGCGAGTACGAGGTCGATCCCGAAGACCTGACCGCCGCCGCGGTCGCACGCAAGATCGGCATGCCGCTGGAGCAGGTCTTCAAGACACTTCTGTGCATGGCAGGTCCGAAAGACTATCTCTTTGCCGTCGTTCCGGGGAATGCCGAGCTCGATTTCAAGCGGCTCGCGGTGGCGGCTGGCGTGCGCAAGACCGAGATGGCTCCGTTGAAAGACGTACAGCCGCTTACCGGCTACATCCGCGGCGGCGTTACTCTGTTGGGCGCGAAGAAGGCCTACCCCGCCTTCGCCGATGAGACCATTGGACTCTTCGATGCCATCTCGGTTTCCGCCGGGCAGCGCGGCCTGCAGATCGTGCTGGCGCCGGCCGATTACCTGCGTGCCACGGGCGCTGCTGTAGCGCCCCTCGCCAAAGATTCCGCTGTCCCGCGGCCTGCAGCCCTGTGAAGCGCTCCTACCTGCTGGCGCACCTCGCCAAGGACCTGCGCATCGAGTGGCGATCGAAAGACGCCATCGGCTCCATGCTGTTTTTTGCGCTGCTGGTGGTGGTGCTCTTTTCGCTGGCTTTCGATCCCACGCGGGACGTCTCGCGGCAGATCGCCGGCGGCATCCTGTGCGTCGCAATCTTGTTTGCGTCGGTCGCGGCGCTCAACCAGGCATGGGCGCGGGAGCTGCGCCACCAGGTGCTGGACGCCCAGCGCATGTCCCCGTCGCCGGCCAGCGCCCTTTTCCTTGCCAAGGCTATCGCCAACTTCCTTTTCGTCACGCTTGTGGAGGTGGTGCTGGCGCCGGTGTTCGCGGTCTTCTACAACCTCCACCCGCTCGGGCGGACCTGGCTATTTCTGCTCATTCTGCCGCTAGGCACCTGGGCGCTGGTAGCGAACGGGACCTTCTTCGCCGCGCTCTCGATCCGCACGCGCAATCGAGAATTGCTACTGCCGCTGATACTTTTTCCCATCTTCATCCCGGCGCTGCTGGGGATGGTGCTTTCCGCCTCGGCCGTGCTGACCGGCGACAGCGACCCGGGCCTCTGGATCAAGCTGCTGGGCGGCTATGACGTAATCTTTACGACCGTCTGCCTGCTGCTGTTCGAGACGGTGCTGCACGCAGAGTGATCCGCTTGCGCCTATGCATCCGCCGGGGGCCGCAGCTCAACGTGGACTGCCGCATGTGGCTGCGGTTCCCCGCTCTTCAGGCGATGTCCGCGAATCAGGTTTGCCACACCGATGATCAGCAACCAGGCCCCGATCAGGATGGCGACGATACGCAGCACAAACAACCCGGCCCGCTTCTCGTCCGGCTGCGCTTCCCGCCGCTTGGGCGTGCCGAAGCTGTGACCCAGCACTCCGATCAGAAACAATGCCGCGCCGATGATCAATGTTGCCCATGCCATGATGAACCTCCGCTGCTATTGCTGCCCACCTGCTCTTTCGCCCAGTTCCATGAGCCGAAAGAGCGCGGAATCGCAGCCGTTTGTTTCCGTCGCTCACGGTAAACTAGGAGGTTACTCCTGCTTCCGAGGATATGCATGAAGACCTTGCGTTGGGTTTGGCTCGCAGGCACGCTGGCGTTGTTGGCCGAGGGCTTCCGCCAGGCCATGTATCTGGCGCCTACCGAAGCCACCATGGGGGACATCCAGCGGATTTTCTACTACCACTTCCCCTCCGCGATGATGACGTTTTTATTCTTTTTCATCAGCTTCGTGGCATCGATCGTCTACCTCGCCTCCCGTCGCGGGCACCCGCTGCGGGCCATGGGCGCCGATGCACTGGCGCTGGCTTCGGCAGAGGTGGGGGTGGTCTTCTGCACAGTCGTCCTGATCACCGGCCCGCTGTGGGCTAGGCCTGTATGGGGCATCTGGTGGACCTGGGATGAGCGGCTCACCAGCACGCTGGTCCTGTGGCTCATCTACTGCTCCTACCTGTTGCTGCGACGATTAGCGGCTGGTCCGCAGATGCAGACGCTCGCCGCCGTTCTGGCCATCTTCGGTTATGTGGATGTCCCGATCGTCTACTTCTCCACCCGCTGGTGGCGCACGCAGCATCCCTCTCCGGTCATCGGAGGGGGCGCGAACTCGGGCCTGGACCCCAGCATGTGGCCGGCGGTCTGGTGGAACCTGGGGGCTTGGCTCGCTTGGGGACTATTCATCATGGGGCTGCGCTATGCCATTGAGCGCCGTCGTCAATCGGTAGAGGAGCACGCAGCGCTGCGTGCCTTGGACGCTGCCGTCGCAGTCACCCGTTAAGCGGGGAAGGAGAATTATGGCTCATCAACACCTGATCCTGGCGTACGCAGTCACCTGGGGCATCCAGCTTGCATATGCCGGCTATCTCGCTTTGCAATGGCGCGCTGTACGCCAGGCAGAACGGCGCGATTCTTCCTCTTTTTCCGGAGAAGAGTAGGCCGGCGGATCTGGCCGGAACCGCTGCCGCCCGGCGTCGTCCCTGTCTCTACAACTTCCTGGCCCTCCGCGTCGGCCCAAGTGGTATGGAGGCGCGGGCGCAAATGCGAGATGCTTCTTGTGTCGGGAACACAGCTCTTCTGGACTCCCCTGCTGTGGTCCCTGATGCAAAACGAGTCACCGGCGTAGACCGATGCTTGCCTCTTCTAGCCTCCCAAGGCCGCCCCGCAGGCGGCCTCTCTTTTTGCCCGCAGCAGCCCTTCCCTGCTCCTGACTTCCCGTGCGATCCGCCGCTGTGTTTGCCCGCCCTCGTTTCCGCTTTTACACTAGGGAGGTCAGCGAAAGGTCACTGCCATGCTCGTCGTCATGAAGGCGCAAGCCACTGCGGAAGAGATCCAGTCCGTTTGTGAGCACATTGAACAGCTCGGTTTCCGGGCTCACGCCCTGCCCGGCGCGCAGCGTACCGCTATTGGGATTACGGGAAACGATGGTGCCATCGACCAAGGCAACCTGGAAGAACTCTCCGGTGTGGCCGAGGTCATCAAGGTCTCAAAGCCTTACAAGCTGGTCAGCCGGGACCTGAAGGAAGAAGACACCGTCATCAGTTTTCCCGGGACCAACGCGACAATAGGCGGCCGAAGCCTGGCTGTGATCGCCGGGCCGTGCTCGATTGAATCCCGCGAGCAGGCCTTCACCGTGGCCGAGAAGGTAGCCCAGGCCGGAGCGCAGTTTTTCCGCGGTGGCGCCTACAAGCCGCGCACCTCCCCCTATGCCTTTCAAGGACTGGGCGAGGAAGGTCTGCGCATTCTTGCCGAGGTGCGGGAGCGCTTTGGCCTGCGCATCGTGACGGAAGCCATCGATCACGAAACACTGGCTCTGGTGGAAACGTATGCCGATGTGATCCAGATTGGCGCACGTAACATGCAGAACTACTCGCTGCTGAAGCGCGCCGGCCGCTCCAGATTGCCAGTGCTGCTCAAGCGCGGCATGTCGGCTACGCTCGAAGAGCTCCTCATGGCCGCTGAATACGTGATGAGCGAGGGCAATTACCAGGTCATCCTGTGCGAGCGCGGCATCCGCACCTTCGCCGACCACACCCGCAACACCTTGGATCTAAGTATCGTGCCCGCGGTGCAGCGGCTAAGCCATCTGCCGATCCTGGTGGACCCGAGCCACGGCACCGGCAAGCGCAACAAGGTTCTCCCGCTGGCCAGGGCCGGGGTCGCGGTGGGCGCAGACGGTCTCATGATCGAAGTGCACGGCTCGCCGGACAAGGCCCTCTCCGACGGCGCGCAGTCCATTTACCCGGACCAGTTTGCGCAGCTTATGGACGAATGCGCCGCCATTGCGACTGTGGTGCACCGCGAACTTCCGCGCGGTATCGAGATCGACCGGGCGGAGCCGCAGGCCGCATCCTCTGCGGCACGCTAGCCCAACTTTGCCGAAGCTGCGTAGCGAAACGCAAGGATGGTTGGTCCCCGCTGGCCTTGCCCTGCTCGCCCCCATTCTGCTGCTTCTGCTTTCCGGCTGCAAGCGCCGCGATTTCCCTTCTTTCCCGCGCACGTACCGGGAGTACGCCTACATCACGAATGCTGGCAGCGGCACGGTCACAGTGCTCAACGTGGTGCGAGTGCAGGAGGAATCAGCAATACCCGTTGGCAAGGACCCTACCGGTGTGGCTGCCAACCCCGTCCGCGACGAGGTTTACGCCGTGAACACCGGCAGCAACAGCGTGAGCATTATCGACACGCGTCACAACACGGTCGCTGGCACCATCGCCGTGCATCGCCAGCCTTACTTCATCGACGTCTCTCGCGATGGTCTCCGCGGCTACGTCGCCAACTCCGGGTCGAACGACGTCTCCGTACTGGACCTCGCCGCGCGCAAGCAGGTGGCCCTCGTCGGCGTGGGAGACAAGCCGGGACTTGCGCGCATTTCGCCGGACGGCAACAGCCTCGTGGTCACCAATCACGGGAGCGGGAGCGTCACCATCATCGACCCGCATGCCTACCGTGTGCGGTCGATCTTTCCCGGCTGCCCGGGCGCAACGGATGCCGTTATCCTGCCCGATTCGTCAAAAGCGCTGATCGCCTGCTCCGGCGGACACCAGGTCATGGTGCTCGGCCTGGCTCACGCGAATGGACAGGACAACGCCAAACCGGACCGCCTGCTCACTTTCCTGGATGTGGGCCGGACGCCCGTGCACCTGGCGCTCAAGCCGGACGGCGGCGAGGCGTTTGCTTTGAATTTCGATAGCAATTCCATCTCTGAAATCGTCACATCTACCAGTGAAGCCGGCGGGGCTTACCCAATTGGCGTCCACCCGTCCGGGGCCGCCGTGAGCGCGGACAATGCACTGCTCTGGGTTTCCGACTTCGGAGGCGGGACAGTGAGTCTTTACAGCATTGACGATGGCAAGCTCATCGGCTCTGTGCGCGTGGGCGAAGGGCCGGACGCCCTGGCGCTCTCGCGCGAAGGCCACCTGCTCTTCGTGGTCGATGCTGCTTCGGCTGATGTAGCCGTGGTCCGCACCATGACTCGCTCACTCTTCACCCTCATTCCAACGGGAACACGGCCGAGCAGCATTTCCGTAAAAGCGATGCCAGCTCGGTAGCTCTTTCGTTTCATGGGTTGATACTCAAGGTGCCGAAAACGGATGAGCGGCATTACGACTTAATTTGCGCTGCATTCCCGGATCGGTACGCTCAACTCACTGAACTCCACATTGGGAATTCCGCAGCACTGGCTGGCGTAGTGCAATGCCACGCTCCTGATACGCACACGATCCCTGCCGATGATTCCCTTAGGTTCGAGCAGCACCGGCGGAGCGATCTCGATGAAAACTTGCGTTGTGTTCATGGTCTTCTTCCTGGCAGGAGCGCAGGGGCTGCTGGCAGCGAGTTCGGAGCTTGTCTCCAGCAGCGCTCAGATGGTGCGGTCTGCGCCGTCCATCTCTTCCCGCAGTCGTTCAGCACCGGCTCGGGCGTACCGGCTCACGCCGCTGGACAGCGCACTCTACACCAGCATGCTTGCCTACCGCACAATGGACTATTTCAGTTCGCAGCCGTGTCTTCATTCGATGTTTTGCGGGGAAGGCGAACTGCCGCACTACGTGGTGGCTACCAAGCCCGGCTTTGTGGCCTTTGAGGCCGGCATGGCTGCGGGTGAGATTGGCAGCTCCTTGTGGCTGCACCGGCACGGCCACGGCAAGTTGGCACGCACCGTCGATGTGTTCAGCATTTCCACTGGAACCTGGGGCATGGTCCATCACTACGGTGTGCGCAAGTACGACTGAGCGCGGGGCTAGCGCACATTGCGCAGCAGTCCATCGGAACCCCGCCTTTCATTCTTCTTCCTGGAATACCTCGCTCACAGTCTCGCTTACCCTTCCCCACATAGTTCTTTCGCGCAGCATCGCCAGAGTCAGCCGGCGGCTTTTTTCAAGATCGGTAGCGAAGTCCTGATCGAGTCTCGCGGCCAGCTCTGGATCTTTCGCTGCCAGGTTCACCTCATAATTCAACGCGAAAGACCGGTGGTCGAAGTTGGTGGAACCCACAATGCTCCAGTTCCCGTCAATGGTCATGATCTTGGCATGCAGCATGGCGGGCTGGTACTCGTAGACTTCGGCTCCCGCCATCAACAAATGCCGGCTGCTGTGGCGGCTCAATCGCCTGACCGCCGGATGATCAATATGCGGACCGGCCACCAGGATCTGAACCCGCACACCGCGTTCGCGGATCGCGCGCTCCAGTCCATGGCGGGCCGCCGGGTCCGGCAGGAAGTACGGCGTGGTGATCCGGATGCTGTGGGCGGCGCTCTCGATCAGCGCCTGGAACAGAATGCGGGCGCGCGTTCCGCCGCTCTTCGGCGTGCTTGAAACCACCAGCGAAGGCGAACCCTCGTGCCCGTTGGTGACGGCGAACTGCGCCGGGTCGCTCAGGATCTCTCCCGAAGCTTCCAGCCAGTTTTCGGAAAAGGTCGATGTCAACCCACCCACTGCTTCGCCTTCCACGCAGAAAACTGTATCTCGCCATGGCGGCGTTCCGGGCGTCGCGTAGAGCCAATGATCGGCGATTCCGGCGCCCCCGATGAATCCCGTCCGCCCATCCACGATAAGCAGTTTGCGGTGGGTGCGATTGTTCGCCCGTTGCCAGCTGTCCCAGCGCACCGGGTTATACCAGCGCATCTGCCCACCGGCCTTCTTCAATCCTTCAAACATCTTGGTTCCCGGTTGAAAGCTGCCCAGCGCATCGGCCATGATGCGCACCTGCACTCCATGGCGAGCGCGTTCGGCAAGCGCAGTCAGGATCTCGCTGGCTATCCTGCCGTCCATGAATTCGTAGTACTGGAGGTTTACCGTATGCTCGGCGCGCCGGATCGCTTCGAGCTCCGCCGGATAAAACTCTGTCCCGTTCTTGAGCACAGAAACGCGTGAACAGCGCCGGACGGCAGCATCCGTCACCAGGCTCAGGAAGTAAAGGAACTCTTCGGAATCGATGGACTTTCCCGGTACATGGCGCATGGTGTACGGCAGGGGAGGCCCGAAGAGATTGAGCAGAACGCGCGAGCCGTACAGCACGATGGCCCCAGCGCCCACCGCAGCCAGCGTGCGCACGCCGGCATGGGAACTGCGCTTGGCGGAATCCTGTGGCATAGCCTTGGATCGTCGCAGAAGCAACGTGAGGTCCGCAAGCTTATGTCTGCCGGGCCAGCACCAGCGTGATGTCGTCCGGCTGCTCGTTCACTCCGATCCATGCACGAAGCGCCTGCAGAACATGGCCGGAGATGGCGTTCAGCGACAAATGGCGATGGCGCGCCACAAGCTCGATCAGACGCTCCTCACCAAACTCGCCGAAGTCATTCTCCGGCTCGGTGACGCCGTCGGAGTAAGCGATCAAAATATCTCCGGGGTCCAGCGAGACCGTTGCCTGCTCATAATCCAGCCCATCCAGCAGTCCCACCACTGAGCCTCCGCAGTCGAGCCGCTTCACGCTCCCGTTTGTGCATAAGATAAACGGAGGCAACTGGCCGCCCGTCGAATAGGTAAGCTTGCGCGTATCGCTGCTGTAATAGGCGAGGAAAAGCGTCGCATATTTTTCCGGCTGCGTGCTGCGGTAGAGATGCCGGTTCAACAGACCGAGCATCTTGCCGGGCGATGAGAAGGGGCTTGCGTCCATAGCAGCACCAAAGTCGCCCTCACTCAATTCCTCTCCCGCGAACTGGTAAGCGCGCACAGCGGAATGAAGAGACGCCATCAGCAGCGCTGCGGAGATGCCCTTGCCGCTGATGTCGCCCATCGCCAGGCACAGCTCGGACTGGCCGACGAGCAGGAAATCGTAGTAGTCCCCGCTGACGGTGCGCGCCGGCTTGCACACACCATGCAATTCGAGCGCTGGCAGGCGCAGGTCAGTGTGCGGGAATAAGTTGTTCTGCACCTCCTGGGCAATGGCGAGCTCGCTTTGCATGCGGTCCTTCTCGCGCTGCTGCTCCAGCAGCCGCTCCAGCGACTCCGACATGCGATTGAAGGAGCTGGAAAGCGCGGCCAGCTGGTCGCGGCGCGTAACCCGGATACGGTGCGCGAAGTTGCCGTGATCGATCTCGGTCGTGGCGCCGTACAAATCCGCGACCGATCGCGTGATAGTCCGGCTCAGGCGCACCGCCATGATGAAGGCGACCAGTTCCAGCAGGGCAAATAGGATACCGATCGTGATCAGCACCTCGCGGATGATCGCTCCGATCTTCACCGACGTGCCGAAGAGTCTTTGATAGAGCAGACTGGGACGCGAAGTCACATTCATCAAAGCACTGGCCGATTTGCCTGTCGGCCAATCCACTGTATTTAACGGAGCGGTAAAAAAGACGCGAGTATCCAGAAGGAATGCGGGCGAGGGCAGAACACCGCCGGAAAGCGATGCGAACTGGCCCGCGCCGCCGAAGTCCTCGGACGTAGGTGTTCCGCTCTCATTTTGTCGATGCTTCTCCACATACTTGGGTATTGGTCTTTCTTCATCCAGGGCGAACGATGGAACGATCGTGACTTCACCGAGACCTTGTGCGTACTTGTCCAGAGCGGCGCCGGTGACTGGAATGCTCGATAGGACTGCTACCATGTGTCCGTCTTTCTCCACTGTGTCGTAAGCGCGGATAAACAGGTGGTGGTCCTCTGTAACCAGGCCGTGAAATCCGGCCCGCTGCCATGACGGCGGAGGGGCTGGGGAGTTGGATATTCTGTTGACCGGCTTGCCGTTGTACTGCCGAAGCGCAAGAGGCACACCGTCCTTCCATGCCAGGAGCTCTACGTCCTGCATACCCTCACTGCTTCCAGAGGCCTCGGTCGGCACTGGCTGTACCGCAGGCACACGGCTCTGGTTCAAGACGGCATGCCCGATGTGAATGGCTCGTGCGCGATTTTCTGAAGACATACGTTCCAGCTCACTGGTCAGCCGGGCACTCGCGGCATAGGTAGCAAACTGGCCGGAAAAGATGTACGCCGCGATCGCAGCGAGCGTCACAAAGAGTACCACCGGCGTCAGGCCGATCAGCAGGTACGTCACCACCAGCCGGTTGCTGACCCTCCAAAGCAGACGCGCGGAAATCCAACGGTACAAGAGAAAACCAGCGAACACGCCAAGCAGCGCGCCAGCAACAAAAGAAAGCACCGTAAAAAGGGAACCGAATGCGCCTGGCAGAAAATGCAAAGCAAAGCAACACATTCCTATGGCGAACAGCCAGAAAGCCGCGCGCGCCGCGAATCCGCTAGGCGGGCTGCGGCGTAGACGGCGGAAAGATGCGCGCTCGAAAGCCTGGAGTGCACTGGGCATGCTTCGCCCCAAAGTGTATCGCAAGCGCAAAACGAAACGGCAAGGCAGCAGGCGAATTGCGAACTGTCACGGCATTCCCATGCCCAAGCCTATCGTTTCATCCAATTTTTTCTTGCACTTAGAACCATTTCCTGCCATAAATTGAGCACGATACCCTTTGGGGCAAGAAGGGCATCCGCAGTAAACATTTGGAAGGCCGTTTTTGATGTTTTGCTTCGCTGTTCCCCGAATCCTGTGGATCACCAAAGGCCGCCCCTAGCGTGCATGCGCGCACACGGGTGGCTTGATGTGTTTCTGGAGGTACTTCGGAGGGTCCCATACACAAGAAACGATGAAAGGAGTTCACGTGAAAGAGCAGGGCGTTGTGAAGTGGTTCAATGGAGCAAAAGGGTACGGATTTATTCAGCGGTCCACCGGCGAGGATGTCTTTGTACATTTTTCCGCGATTCAGGAAAATGGGTACAAGACGTTGAACGAAGGTGAGGGAGTGGAGTTCGAATGCCAGCAAGGGCCCAAAGGCCTGAATGCAGCTAACGTCTCACGCAACGCCTAGCCATCACGCAACAACTTCCGAATGGCCTCCCCGACGCAGGGAGGCCATTCGCATTTGGGCGCTCCCCCGTGAAGACAGATCTCCTGAGCTCGAAGCGGTGTCATGCTGAAGCTCAACTCTGTATGAGCGACGCTGGCGTTTCCCTCTCGCGACCGGACAGTATTCTGCCGACCGCCCACTGCGCAGTCTCGGCCAGCACCGGATCGGCAGAAGCGGTCCATTCCCGAAGCTTCGGAAGAAACTGCTCCGCTCCGCTGTTACCCATTGCAATTGCAATGTTCCGCAGCAGCCCAGCGTGTTTGGCCCGCTTTACCGGGGAGCCCCGGAAAAGTCGGTTGAACGCCTGGGCATCCAGATCGGCAAGCCACCCGAGCGCTGGATTGACCAGCATGGAACGCGTCTCCATCTCCGCATCCGTCGACACCGGCGCCCTTCGGTTCCACGGGCACACGTCCTGGCAGATATCGCAGCCAAAGATCTGGCGGCCCATCGGCGCTCGCAAGGCTTCCGGAATCGTCCCGCGCTTTTCGATGGTCAGGTACGAGATGCAAAGGCTTGCGTCCATCTCGTGCGGTTTGACGAGTGCTCCCGTAGGGCACGCATCGATGCAGCGGCGGCAAGTGCCGCACCGGTCTGCGGCTATCTCCGGCATGGCCTGGGCCGCTACTGGCAGCGACGTGACGATCACCCCAAGCAACAGCCACGACCCAAGCTGCTGGTTCAGGATGCAGGTATTCTTGCCCACCCAGCCGATACCCGCGTGCTCTGCGTAGACGCGCTCGATCAGTGGTCCGGTGTCGACGTAAGCACGCGATTGGAATTCTCCAAGCCGCTCCTTCAACTTCGCCTCGAGCGTGCGCAGCCGCTGCAGCAGCACGTCGTGGTAGTCGCTGGGTATTAGCTCGCCTCCGGCCTTCGACGCACGGCCGCTCCAGGCATATCGCGCAATCCAGCCTGCATCTTCTGCGGCGGCGTCGATCGATCGCGGCGCGGCGCTGTTGTAGTTCACCGCACACACGATGACCGACTGCGCCCAGGGGAAAGCCGCATGCAGCTCCGACCGCAGCAACTGGCCCGCATCGTTGCGGCGCTTCAGGTAATCCATCTCGCCCGCGCACTCCCGCTCCACCCAGCCATCTAAGTAAGACGGCCCTGAAGCTTCCTCAGGCCGCGGAGCAGCCGCGATGCCAGCCCGATCAAAACCAACCTCACGCGCTAGTTTCTCCAGCTTCCTCGGAGATAGATCGAAATAGGTCATGATGTTTTGCTTCCAGGTGAAGCACGAATGGCAGTCTTACTTTCCAAACCGCGGCGGAAACCCGGTTATCGGAAACTGTGCTGCATCATCCGTCCACGGATTGAAATCACCGCACCACTGCGCGCCACATCACGTACATTTCGTGTAACCAGATAAAGACCGTATTCGACAGCACTGGCAGCAAGCAGAGTATCCACAACGGCGGGCCAGTGACTTGTCATGCGTTTGGTGATTCCACTGACGCGACCCCAACGCCGTATGGCTGCGTTGCCCAAAGGGAGAATGCGCGAGCGAAACCTTAGCTCAAGTGCATCTACCGCGGCTAGCAATCGTTGCGTCCGAGGGTCGTCGTTAGCCAGGTTGTGAACGCCTCTGTCATACTCTGCCAAGGTCAGCACACTGATGAACAGAAGTTCTTCCGGT
Source organism: uncultured Acidobacteriaceae bacterium (assembly GCA_963767705.1). Classification (GTDB taxonomy): domain Bacteria; phylum Acidobacteriota; class Terriglobia; order Terriglobales; family Acidobacteriaceae; genus CAWCJL01. Next base: position 1,375,765 of record CAVYEO010000001.1, read on the forward strand.
TGTTTGCTTCTCCAGTCCAGCACGTTAGAGTGAGGCTTCCTCCCACTCAGCTCTGCTATGACATTTGTATCCAAAAGCCATCCGTTCACAGATCCAGTTCTCTTCCTGTATCGATCGGTCGGACGAGTTCAATTTCGCCCAAGCCGATATCCTGCAAAAAAGCCTCAAGTGGCTGAACTGGAGCAGGATCAGGACGAAGCCTTTCGAAATCCTCTACGGTCAGAATGACTGCCGCTTCCCTGCCCCTTACCGTCACCAATTGCGGCCCATGCGCATCCGCCAAACGAATCACCTCGCTTAAGCGAGCTTTAGCGTCTTCCAGCTTCCAACAATTCAGCCGTTTGATCCGAGCTTTATTCGTACTTAGCTTTCGCTGCCGATCGGTCTTACTGGAGACTTTCATGGCCTCAGCATAACCGACTATCAGACTATCAGACTAGCTTCAATCTTTGGGAATACCCACGGCTCGAACACTGGGCGATTCAGTCCTGCGTCAGCACGGCCAAGGCTTTCTCATAGCGCTCCATCTTCTTTCCGCGTTCCGCGGCCGGCTCGATGCGGCGCTCCGGTGACATGTTGTCGTACACGTCCGAAATCTTCACAATCCGGCCGATCGGGTTTGCCCGCGAGCGCAGCACAAAGTCCTCATACGGCTCTTTCTTCGGCGTTTCGCGGCGGGTCACGCTATCTACAGCGTCGCGCACCGTCTTGCCAAAGAGAGCCTCTACCTCGTCCAGGGTCGTCGGCGTGTCTTCCACAGTGTCGTGCAGCATGGCGGCAACAAAGTAATCCTCGCCGAAATTCCACACGCCCAGCGCCACGCGGTAGCAATGGGCGATATAGGGCTTGCCCGCCTTGTCCTTCTGGCCTTGATGACGAAGCGTGGCGAACTGGATTGCCTGGCGCACGCGCGAGCTGAGACCGACGGGAAGCTTCATCCTTCCTTAGACGGCAGAATACCGGACGACGGCGCCAGAAGTTTCGCTGCCAACGCGCTCCCTCCACCCGTTTCCCACCGACGAAGTATCCCCATAGATCACGCTGTTTGACCCTGCCACAAACGCCATTCTGCGCAATCGTATCCGGCTCTGACGCCAGGCTCGGTTTCCTTCTATGCTATCTAAGATCGTTCGGCCTGGAACTCCCGGCTCAATTCGCACATCTACCGAAGCAGCGAATCGGAATGCGGCTTGCTAACGCGTCCGTTCGAAGTTGGCTGGCATAAGGAGCACGCAGTGGAAAAGAAACAAGGGCCGGCGAGCCCGCAATCATCGGAAGAGCCGCAAGGGAACGCTGGGAGCGCCAACACCGCAGCAGACACGCGAGAGCCGCTGCTGGGCAGCTTCAGCCGGCGCTCCTTCTTGTCTCAGCTTGGAGCGGCCGGCATCGCCGCCACCGCATCACCGATCTTGGCAGCAGCGCAGGCCCCCACCACCCAGGAGCCCGCTGCCGTGACCGAAAATGTGCCCGGCGCTGTGCCCATCACCCTAATTGTCAATGGCAAGCAGTACAACATGAAGCTGGAGCCACGCGTGACCCTGCTGGATGCGCTGCGGGAAAACCTGCAGATGCCCGGCACCAAGAAGGGCTGCGACCACGGCCAGTGCGGCGCGTGCACGGTGCACGTGGACGGCCGCCGCGTGAACAGTTGCCTCAGCTTCGCCATCATGCACCAGGGACAAAAGATCACCACCATCGAAGGTTTGGCGGAGGGCGACAAACTCCACCCTGTGCAGCAGGCCTTTATCGACCACGACGGTTACCAATGCGGTTATTGCACCCCCGGCCAGATCATGAGCGCGTCCGCGTTGTACAACGAGCCCTGGGCCGCCGATGACGCCTCTGTCCGCGAGGCCATGTCGGGCAACATTTGCCGCTGCGGCGCATACACCAACATCGTCGCGGCAGTGCAGCAGGCGCGGCCGGCTATGACCGGCAAGCAGGCCGCCGCCGGCGAGAAGACCAAAGCAGTAAGCGGGCAGAGCTAGGAGCAGGGATCCAATGGAAGCCTTTCAATACAGCACGGCCAGCAACGTAGGAGCAGCCACCCAGCGGGCTGGCGGCACGGCGCAAACCAAGTACATCGCCGGCGGCACGACGCTTGTCGACTTGATGAAACTCAACGTGGAGCGCCCGCAAGCGCTCATCGACATCAACGCGCTTCCGCTGGCGCAGATCGAGCCCACACCTGACGGTGGCCTGAAGATCGGCGCTACCGTCCGCAACAGCGACCTCGCGCACGATCAGCGCGTAATCGACAAGTATCCGGTGCTGTCCAAGGCCCTGCTTTCCGGTGCCTCTCCGCAGTTGCGCAACATGGCGACCACGGCCGGCAACCTGCTGCAGCGCACCCGGTGCTACTACTTCCGCGATACCGCTTACCCCTGCAACAAGCGGCAGCCCGGTACCGGCTGCTCGGCCATTGACGGCTACAACCGCATCCACGCCATCCTGGGCACGAGCGAGCACTGCATTGCCACCAGCCCCGGAGACATGCCGGTTGCGATGCAAGCGCTGGAAGCCGTGATCGTGACCAGCGGCGGCGGCGGCGAACGCCGGATTCCGATCAAGGACTTCTACCTGGAACCGGGCAGCACGCCGGATAAGGAATACGTTCTTCAGCCGGGCGAGCTCATCACCGCGGTTCTTTTGCCCGCGCCCCCAGCCGGCGCACGCTCCACCTATCTGAAGCTGCGCGACCGCGCCGCCTACGAGTTCGCGCTGGCGTCCGCTGCCGTCGTCACGGCCACGGACGGACGGCATATCCGCCACGCGCGCGTCGCCCTCGGTGGGGTAGGGACCAAACCGTGGCGCTCGCTCGAAGCCGAGCACGAGCTCGAAGGCAAAGAAGCGACGCAACAGACATTCGAGCGCGCGGCCGATGCTGCACTCAAGCACGCCAAAGGCTACAAGGACAACGGCTTCAAGATCGAGTTGGCCAAGCGCGCGCTGGTACGCGCACTCACGATGACAACAGAACGGGCGTAAGCCGACACAAAGGATCGCAGAAGATGAGCACACCAGTTATCGCAGGGCCGGTCACCAGCGCCAATACGCAAGCGGGTCCGAAGATCATCGGCCAGGCCGTAGGGCGCATAGATGGACCGAAGAAGGTGACCGGGGGCGCCCTTTACGCGGCGGACCACCCCATCGAAAACCTTGCCTACGGCTACCCGGTCGCAAGCACCATCGGCAACGGCAGGATCGTCGGGATTGACAGCACGGAAGCCGAGCGCATGCCGGGCGTGCTGCTCGTGCTCCACCACGGCAACATGGACAAGCTGTACCGTCCGGCCGGCTCCTTCGAGCAGCAAAGCCATGCCAGCGAGAACCGGCCGCCGTTTGAAGACGACGTGGTCTACTACAACGGGCAATATGTAGCTTTGGTGGTGGCAAATAACTTCGAGCTCGCCCGCACCGCTGCAGCCGCGGTGAAGGTGCGCTACGAGGAGCACCCCTCGAAGGTGCTGCTCGGCAACGATCCCGTGCTCGACCAGCCGCCGGCGAACAAGTACTCCCGCGGGGATGCCGACGCTGCATACGCGCAAGCCCCGGTCAAGCTGGACGCCACCTACAACGTCCCGGTAGAGACGCACAACCCGATGGAGATGCACGCCACCATCGCGGCCTGGCACGGCGACAAGGTCACGCTCTACGAAACCACCCAGGGCGTTGTCAATCATCACCACGTCATGACCGAGGTGCTCAATCTCGCTCCGGAAAACGTGCAGGTCATCTCCCCTTTCTGCGGTTCCGGCTTTGGCGACAAGCTGTTTCCGTGGCCGCAATCCGCCATGGCCGCCGTTGCGGCGCGACGCGCAGGCCGTCCGGTCAAGATCACTGTGCCGCGCCACCTCATGTTCACCACGGTCGGCCATCGTCCGCGCACGCGGCAGCGTGTCCGGCTGGGCGCAGCGCAGGACGGCAAGCTGCTCTCCATCCGGCACGACATCGTACAGCACACCTCCATGCTCGACGATTACGTGGAGAATTGTGCGGAACCCACGCCCATGCTGTATAGCTGTGCCAATGTCTTCGCGCAGCAGAACCTCGTTCATCTGAACGTGGGCACGCCCTGCCCCATGCGGGGCCCTGGTACGACGCCCGGCGTGTACGCGCTTGACTCCGCCATGGACGAGCTCGCCGAAAAACTCAACATGGACCCGCTCGCGCTGCGCCTGCGCAACTACGCAGAGGAAGACGAGAGCCGGGGCGTGCCGTTCTCCAGCAAGCACCTCCGCGAGGCCTACCAGACCGGCGCGGACAAGTTCGGCTGGAGCAGGCGCAACCCCAAGGTCGGCTCCATGCGCAACGGCAAAGAGATCCTGGGCTGGGGCATGGCCAGCTGCACCTGGCCGGCGGGGCGCGGCTCCGCTTCTGCGCGCGTCCGCCTGCTCGCCGACGGCACAGCCGCTACCAGCAGCGCGACCCAGGACATCGGCACCGGCACCTACACGCTATTCGCGCAGGTCGTCTCGGAAAAGACCGGGCTGCCGTTGGACAAGATCGCGGTCAAGCTCGGCGATAGCTCGCTCACGCCGGGGCCGATGTCCGGCGGCTCCACCGCAACTGCGAGTGTCGTTCCCGCGGTCGCGGCTGCCTGTGACAACGTGCTCAAGGAGCTTTTCGCGGTCGCCGTCAAAACCTCGAAGTCGCCCTTCCAGAACGCCGACCCCGCAACACTGACCATGAGCGAGGGCCGCGTGCATGCGAAAGACCAGGCGGCTGCAAGCGGAGTCCCTTTCCAGGATATCCTCGCCCTGCGCAAGATGGCCGCGCTCGACGCCGAAGGCAAAGCCGCTCCAGATACTGAGGGGAAAAAGAAAATCTCGTCGCACTCTTTCGGCGCGCACTTTGTCGAAGTCAGTTATGACCCCGACATTGTGCGCCTCCGCGTCACGCGCTGGGTCACGGTAATCGACGGCGGCCGCATGATCAACCTGAAGACCGCGCAAAACCAGATCCTCGGCGCCATTGCGATGGGGATCGGCATGGGCATGCTCGAAGAGACGGTGTATGACCCGCGCAACGGAAAGCCCATCAACAACAACTTTGCGGATTACCTGGTCGCGACCAATCCTGATGTGCCGCACCTCGACGTCAGCTTCCTCGATTTCCCGGACCTGCACCTCAACGAATACGGAGCGCGCGGCGTGGGCGAGATCGGGCTGACAGGATGCGCCTCCGCGCTGACCTCTGCCGTTTACCATGCCACAGGCGTGCGCGTCCGAGACCTGCCTATCCGCATCGAAGACCTGCTAGCGCCGCAGAGAGAGGACCGGGCCTGATGTCGGACCTGGGCAGCCTTCTGGCGCTTCGGGCGGCAGCTCTGGCTGCGGGCGAAGACTACGTTCTGGCGACCGTTGTCGCCGTCGAGGGCTCTTCCTATCGCAAGCCCGGCGCCCGCATGCTGCTAACTGCGGGCGGGCAGCGTGCCGGAACCATCAGCGGCGGCTGCTTGGAGGGCGAGGTCAGCCGCAAGGCTTGGTGGCTCACGGAAAACGGGCCGGTAGTGCGGCGCTATTCCACTTTCTACGACGGGGATAACGACATCCCCTATGGCCTCGGCTGTGGTGGCGTAGTCGAGGTCCTGCTTGAGCGGAAGCAGACTGCCGAGCCGCTGCTTGGGAGTCTGGCGAGCTGTTTCGCGCAGCGGCTTCCCTGCTCGGCCGCCACGGTCATCGAAGGCCCTCACACCGGGGCTCGATACATCCTCGGCGTTTGCAGTTCTGAGGCCGTAGACCTCGCACCTTTCCCGGAGCTTTCCGTGCTCGCCGCCCAAGCAGCACAAGCGCAGGCTTCGCTCTGGCCTTCCATGATTCTCGCCGGAGAGCACGCACGGGTCTTCGCCGAATACATTCCGCCTCGCCTCGGGCTTTTCCTCTTTGGAGCGGGCGATGACGCGCAGCCGCTGGTCGAGCTTGCGCGCACACAAGGCTGGTATACCGCCGTCGCGGATGGCCGCGCTCACCTGGCCACACGCGACCGATTTCCGCTCGCAGACCAGATTGAAATATTGCGCGACGGCGCCATCGCGAATCTGGATCTCCGCGCCACCGATGCCGCTGTGCTGCTGACCCACAGCTACGAGCAGGACCGGATGCTTCTGCGCGCATTGCTGCCGCCCGGCCTTCGCTACCTCGGCGTGCTTGGGCCCAAAGTTCGCACCCGTCGCCTGGTCGAAGAGCTCGCCCCGGAGCTCGGCCTCACCGTCGAAAGCTGCATGGCGCGTCTCCGCAGCCCCGTGGGCCTGGCGATCCAGGCTGAAAGCCCTGCCGCCATTGCTCTTTCGATCACTGCGGAAATCGAAGCCGTTTCGCATCAGCCTTGGCTGCAGGAGCGCGTCAGCCAACACGTTGCCGCGCCGTGGCAACTCCAGCAGCATGCCCCATCGTTCGCCCGCTGAGCAGCGCTGCGCGGCCTTGCTGCTCGCCGCCGGTGCGTCCAGCCGCCTTGGGCAGCCTAAACAACTGCTCCGCATCGCGGGCGAAAGCCTACTCCACAGGACCGCTCGTCTGGCAGCCGAGGCGGGTTTCGCGCCCGTCTACACCGTGGTGGGCGCGCTCACGACTGCGCTGCGCGAAGAGCTGAATCATATTGCAACCGATCTGCCGGTTATTCAAGTCGAGAACCCCGCCTGGCACACCGGCATGGGCAGCTCGGTTGCCGCGGGAGTGCGCGCCGCTATAGCGCATAGCGCGCCTGCGCACCTCCTGCTGCTGGTGTGTGACCAGCCGCAGCTCACGACCGCCTTGCTGCTGGGCATGCGTAAGCAGCATCTGGCCGCTCCCGCGCCCATCACTGCAGCGCAGTATGGAGGGCGGCTGGGCGTACCGGCCCTGTTTGGAGAGGCATACTTTCCGGAGCTGCTCCGGCTCACAGGAGATCGCGGCGCGCGGGCCTTGCTCCAGGAGCACGCAGCCGATGTCCTCGCTGTCCCGTTCCCCGGGGGTGCGGCCGATATAGACACGCGGGAGGATCTTGCGCATCTGCCCGGCTACTCGCCTGGAGATGACCCAGTGTGCGAGATCACAACTAGCGCGGATGATGAAGGGCCCTAAAGATAGTTGGCCACCTCAATCAGGTTCTGGTCGGGATCGCGGAGATACACCGAGCGCAGTTTGCCGAGCGCTCCCGCGCGATCTACAGGGCCCTCTTCGATGTGAACGCGCTGCTCGGCAAGGTAGCTGATGACTTCCCCGATAGGAGTGGTGGTGATGAAGCACAGGTCGCCGGAGCCAGGCAGCGGGTGCGCCGCTCGCAGCTTCAGTTCGTGCCCGCGCTGCTGGAGTTCGATAACCTGCACCCCAAAGGCAAGGGACTTTTTACCGTCAACGGTGACAAGATCCATGCCGAGGACTTCTGTATAGAAGTCCAGTGTGGCGTCTATGTTTCCGACAGTGAGCACAAAGTGATCGAGGTGGTCCGGGGTAAAAGCCATGTTCTGGCATTATGTATCCAGCAGTCCGCTTTTTGCACTCGCAATCGTTTCTGTTCTCTATCTGAGATAGACAAAGTGTTCGGCTGCCGAAGCCGCAGGTACAATGAAATCGATGCACATTGAACAAATTGCCTCCTACATCGACGCCGAGATAGAACGTTTGAAAATGGCGCGCGATCTCCTGGCCGGTGGCTCCGTTCCAGTCAAAAAACGGGCTCGCAAACCGGTCCCAGTCGCTCCGGTTGTGGCGGCCCCAGCAGCTCCTGCAAAAGAGCCGGTCGTTCAAAGGATTGCACCGCGCGCGGCCAGAGGGTCAGCAAGGGCCGGTAAACGGCACACGAGCCCGAAAACCAGCGTTGCTGGCAAAACCCATATGGAGCCGTTATCCGCACTAAGTGGCCCGGTGCCCGCCGGCCCCGTCGCGGTCTCGGCCAACGAAGCACGCAACGCGACTGCCCGGAGAGTGCAAGGCGATCCCGCACCTTTGCCACAAGCATCACCGGCCGCCCATGGCGAGCGCACACTTGCTTCACTCATCGCGAAGCTGGGTCCGGCATCTCGTCAAGCTGGAGACCTGTCCCCTCTCGGCTGATCACAGCGGCCGTTCGTCTTTGTGCTGTGTCTCTTGGCAAAGCGCTTCGAAGTTGCGCCTGGCTGTAAAGCTCTTGGCTGAGAATCCTTCTGGCGGCCCTCAAGGGTTGTACATGGAAGACTCTGGTAGCTTTGGCCATGGATCAGTAGGATCAGGAAAATATATGCGGCAAACTAAATTATGTACGGCGGGCGCAATCGCTTTCGTCTTTTTCATGGCTTCCTGTGCCTGTTCGCAGACTGTGAATATCTGGCCAGGCCCAGCTCCGGGCTCCGAGAATTGGACGCAAAAGGAAAAGAGATTAGATAACACTCCCATCGGGACCGTGATTCTCAACGTGGTGACCCCGACTTTAACCGCTTACCTTCCGGAACGAACCAAAGCCACTGGAGCAGGCGTCATCATTGCCCCGGGCGGAGCTTGCGTCGCGCTGGCCATCGACTTGGAAGGGTACCAGGTGGCACGCTGGCTTCAGGAAAAGGGCATTGCTGCGTTTGTACTTAAATATCGCATCATGGAGAAGCGGCAGGAAGGCATTCCGACGCAGATGGACATGGATCAGGCCTGCAAGTACGGAATTGCAGACGGAATTCAGGCCATTAAAGTGGTTCGGCAGCACGCGGCGGAGTGGGGCATCTCTCCCGACCGGGTCGGTTTCACAGGCTTTTCAGCCGGGGCTATGGTTGCCAGCGGAGCCCTGCTGCAGGAAAACACAGCGCGCCCGAACTTCGCTGCATTCATCTATGGTGGCCCATTCGGCGTGATGCCGGTCATCCCCACAAAACTGCCGCCCGTCTTTATGGCATGGGCGCAGGATGATGCCGTTGCTCTCGGTCCAGTGGTTAAGTTCTATGAAGCGCTCACTTCAGCCGGCCATAAACCCGAAGCCCACATTTTCAGCGCCGGAGGACATGGCTTCGGTATGCGAAAGCAGGGCACGAGCAGCGATCAGTGGATCGATGAATACTACTACTGGTTGAAGGCCCAGGGATTCACCAGCTCGGCAGCAAAATAACGCAGTCTTCGCAAAAGGCACGGCATTTCATCCTTCATCATTCGAAATGGTCTGCTGCCCGGAACCTTGACGCTCCGTTGCATAGGCACCAATAATGGTTGGTTGGGCCGCGCCAGCATTCTCGCCAGTCCTCATCCGTCTCTCGAATCCGCACTCTCAAGGAGCTGCACCACATGGCGACAACCGCCACCCCTTCAGCGCCCTCCCACACGCATGGTGTTCCTCCCCTGCGGGCCGGCCAAGGCCATTCTTTTCTTCTGCGCAAGCTCCACTCGCTCAGCGGCATCGTCCCCATCGGCGCTTTCCTGGTGGAGCACCTCATCTCCAACTTCGAAGCCCTCAAGGGCCCCGCGGCCTATGCCGCCCAGGTCAAGTTCCTCAACAGCCTGCCCTTTGTTCGCGTGCTGGAATGGGTCTTTATCTTTCTGCCGCTCCTTTACCACGCGCTCTATGGCGTATACATCTGGTGGCGTGGCAAGTCGAATGTCGTGTACTACCCATGGGCCGGCAACTGGATGTACCTCGCACAGCGCTGGACCGGCCTCGTCGCGTTTGCCTATATCATTCAGCACGTGTGGCGGCAACGGTTCGCTGGCGTCAGCCTTCCGGAGCACCCAGGCGCCGCTTTCCATAAGGTGCAAATGGAACTTTCCCATCCCTGGATGCTGGCCGTCTATATAGTGGCCATGGTCTGCACCTGCTGGCATTTTGCCTACGGGATCTGGCTATTCGCCGCGAAATGGGGCATCACGCCGGGCGACCGTTCACGGCGCATCTTCGGCTGGGCCTGTACTGCCTTCGGCGTGATTCTCACCGTCATCGGGCTCGCCAGCATGTATGCGTTCGTCAGCCCTAAATACGCGAACGCGCCCACTGACCTGACACGGCAGCAGATCACCGAGGGCACCATGGCCGCTCCGCCCGCAACCGGGCAGCCGCCGCTCTCTCGTTAACCGCAGTTTTGCGCGCCTGCGACAGAACACCGCGCGCGACCCGCAGCAAGAAAGGATCGCGGACACCATGGCAGCAGCAACACCCCGGATCATCGTCGTAGGCGGCGGCCTCGCCGGCCTTTCGGCCGTTATCAAGATCGCCGAGGCCGGCGGCAAGGTAGACCTGTTCTCCATTGTGCCGGTCAAGCGCTCCCACTCCGTCTGCGCCCAGGGCGGCATCAATGCCGCCAAGAACCTCAAAGGCGAAGGCGATACCCCGTGGCAGCACTTTGACGACACCATCTACGGTGGCGACTTCCTTGCCAACCAGACCCCGGTCAAGAACATGTGCGAGGCCGCGCCCGGCATCATCGACCTGCTCGATCGCATGGGCGTCCCCTTCAACCGCACCCCGGAAGGCCTGCTGGATTTCCGCCGCTTCGGCGGCACCCTCTATAACCGCACCGCCTTTGCCGGGGCCACCACCGGCCAGCAACTGCTGTACGCGCTTGACGAACAAGTGCGCCGCTACGAATCCGAAAACCGTGTGCAGAAATACGAAGGCTGGGAGTTCCTTTCCGCCGTCCTCGACGACGCCGGAGCGTGCCGCGGCATCTGCGCCATGAACCTGAAGACGATGGAGGTTCGCACCTTCGACGGTGATGCCGTCATCCTCGCGACCGGCGGCGTGGGCGCCATCTTCGGCAAGAGCACCAACTCGGTCGTCTGCACCGGGTCTGCGCAGTCGGCCGTGTACCAGCAGGGTGCTTACTACGCCAACGGCGAGTTCATCCAGGTCCACCCCACCTCCATCCCCGGCGAAGACAAGCTGCGGCTCATGTCCGAGTCCGCCCGCGGCGAGGGCGGCCGCGTCTGGGTGCCGCGCAAAGTCGGCGACGCTCGCGATTTCAAGTCCATCCCCGAAAGCGAGCGCTTCTACTTTCTCGAAGAGTGGTATCCCAAGTACGGCAACCTCGTCCCGCGCGACGTCGCCACGCGCGCCATCCACAAGATCGTCTATGAGCACGGCCTCGGCATCGACGGCCAGCCGATGGTCTATCTCGACCTCACTCACATCGACCGCGCCACCCTCAACCGCAAGCTCGAAGGCATTCTCGAAATCTACGAGAAATTCGTCGGCGACGACCCGCGCGACGTCCCCATGAAGATCTTTCCCGGCATGCACTACACCATGGGCGGCCTCTGGGTAGATTTCAACCAGATGACCAATATCCCTGGCCTGTTCGCCGCTGGCGAGGCCGATTTCAGCGTGCACGGCGCCAACCGCCTGGGCGCGAACTCGCTTGTCTCCTGCATCTACGGCGGCTTTGTCGCCGGGCCCAAGGCGATGGAATACGCCCGGAACACGCCGGCCGCCGCCAGCAACGGCCACGCCCAGGCCGAAAAACTGCGCCAGGAGGAGCTCAATCAGCGGCTGCTCAGCTCCTCCGGCACGGAGAACCCGTTCCGCCTGTGGCGGGAACTGGGCGAGACCATGACGAAAAACGTCACGGTCATTCGCTACAACAAAAACATCCAGGATACCGACGAGAAGATCGTGGACCTGCTCCACCGCTTCCGCAACATCAACCTGAGCGATAAGAGCATGTGGGCCAATACCAGCTTCGCCTTTACCCGCCAGCTCTACAACATGCTTCACCTCAGCCGCGTCATCGCCCAGGGAGCGGCCTTACGGAATGAATCGCGCGGCGCGCACTACAAGCCCGACTTCCCCGAGCGCGACGACGAGAACTTCCTCAAGACCACCAAGGCCTCCTTCGCCCCCGATGCCGACGAGCCCCGCTTCACCTTCGAGCCGGTCGACATCACACTCATCAAACCGCGTCCGAGGCGCTATGACGCTGCGAAGTAGATGGAGATTGCATGAAGAATTGGCAACAGGAGCTAGGTCGATCTCGCGCGATCCTATACACACTGGCCTTCGCGCTTCTCGGAACGTTATGGTTAGTTCGTCATCTTTAGGAGCACACGGATGAGCGTGATTGAGGATATTCGGAAGGTGCTGCAGGACTTCTTAGCGCCCGAACTGCGCGAGATCAAGGCACGCCTGGACGCACAGGGCGATCAACTGAGGGATTTACGTGACGATGTAAAGCAGCTTGGTGCAGAGATGAAGCAGGGTTTTCAGAGAGTCGATGGAAGATTTGAAGATCTGCGTGCCGACCTCCGGCTTTCCCAGCGCGTTGAGCAGATCGAAAAGACCTTGCGGCAGTCCTCACAGCAATAGCTGGCCCCTGCCGTCGAATAAGTGCGTACAGATTTAGAACGGAGCATTCATGGCAACAGTAGCAAACGAGACCCCCGCCAGTTCGAGAAAGCCGACCGGCCGCACCATCCAGATGGAGATCAAGCGGCAGTCTGGTCCAGACGGCAAAGCCCACTGGGATAAGTTCGAGATCCCCTGGAAGCCGGGCATGAACGTCATCTCCGCCATGATGGAGATCGCCGCGAACCCCGTCACCGCCAGCGGCCAGGAAACCACGCCCATCACCTACGATTCCAACTGCCTGGAAGAGGTCTGCGGCTCCTGCTCCATGCTCATCAACGGCAAGGCGCGCATGGCCTGCTCCGCGCTGGTGGACAAACTCGAACAGCCCATCAAGCTCGAACCTCTCTCCAAATTCCCCGTCGTCCGCGACCTTTCCGTGGATCGTAGCGTGCTGTTTGAAAATCTCAAGCGCGTCCACGCGTGGATTCCGATCGACGGCACCTATGACCTGGGCGATGGCCCGCGGCAGTTCCCGCAACTCCAGGAAGAGCTCTACCCGCTTTCCCGCTGCATCTCCTGCACCATCTGCATGGAGGTCTGCCCGCAGTTTACCGAGGAAACCGGCTTCGTCGGCGCGGCCACCATTGCCCAGGTCAAGCTCTTCAACGAGAACCCGACCGGCAAGGTGCTCAAGGAAGAACGCCTCCGTGCGCTGATGGGCGATGGCGGTATCCAGGAGTGCGGCTACGCGCAAAACTGCGTCCAGGCCTGCCCCAAACAGCTCCCGCTCACTAAGGCCATCTCCGACGTGGGGCGTCAGGTAATGGTTCAGGCTGCCAAGGATGTCTTCCGCCAGTAAGTCAGGCTTACTGGCGCACTCTGTTCATAGATCACTGATGCAGGAGTTCACCTCAGTGTCCGGCCCAGCCATCCATCAAACAAGCGAAGTCTTAGTTGGACTGCAACGGCGTTCGGGTATATAAAGAGTTCGCAGTTAGAAAGCAGTCCCTCAACCTCCCAGAATCATCCCCCTCCTGGTTTGGCGCGGTTTCCTGAAAGCGTTTGAATAGCGATCTTCGTCTCGAAGCGAGGGGATTTATGCAAGGTTTATGGCAATCAGGGCGCGTGCGCGCGTCTGGTAGAGGTGCGCGGGCCCTGCGTTACAGGGCAGTTGCAGTGGGGCTTTTTGCTCTCTGTGCAACCGGTTTCAGCCGGGACAGCGGCAGCTGCAAAGAACTGCCCAAAGCCATCCGCTCCATCATGGAGAAGCCGCGCTACTCGGAGTCGACCTGGGCCTTGCGCGTGACAGACGTGCGGTCAGGCGAGGTCATTTACGACCTCAACTCCCGGCAGCGTCTCTTAACCGGTTCCGTCCGCAAGCTTTATTCCGTAAGCGACACGCTCAACCGCCTTGGCCCCGATTACCGCTTCAAGACGCCGGTCTACCGGCGAGGCGAGGTGGACGGATCCGGTGATTTGAACGGCGACCTAATCCTTGTGGCCAAGGGCGACCTCACCATGGGCGGCCGCGACCAGGGCGACGACACTCTCGCCATCAGCACCTTCGACCATAACGATGCCAACAACCTGGGCGTAGGGGTCCTGACGGCTCCTGACCCACTTGGCGGCCTCAACAGGCTGGCCAAACAGGTGGCAGCTTCGGGTATCACTAAGATTTCCGGCGACGTGATCATCGACGACCGCTTGTTCAAGCCCTTCCGGGTTCCAAACCAGAAGCTGCTGATCACGCCCGTCATCATCAACGATAATCGCATTGATGTAACCGTCCTGCCGACGAAGCCAGGGGAGCGCGCAAAAATCGAGTGGCGGCCGCACACGGCAGCATTCACGGTGACACAGGACGTGATGACCGCGGCTGCTGGCCACGAAACAATGGTCGAGCTTACGCAGTCCGGGCCGCACACCGGCCATGTGAGCGGACAAATCGCAGTGGACTATAAGCCCCCCTTTGCCGGCGTACAAACGCTGGTGCGAACCTTTGCCGTGGACAATCCGGCGGACACTGATTCTCCGGCCTCACTCCAGGTGCCGACGGAGTTTGCCCGCACCACGTTTATCGAAGCGTTACGCCGGGCAGGCATCACGGTCAAAGCGCCACTGTTGGGGCCTAACCCTACCCGCAAGCTTCCCCCACCTGATTGTTACCCGGCAGATAGCGAAGTTGCCACTCTGGTCTCCACACCTTATGCGCAATATTCGAAGCTGGTCCTGAAAATAAGCCACAATCTCGGCGCCAATTTAAGCCTGATGCTGTTTGGCTTGAGCCATGGGGTAAACACGATACAACAGGCGCTCGAGGTAGAGCGCAAGACCCTGACGGAGCACGACGGCCTGGATGGTAATGGATTCTACTTCCCAACCAATGGCAGCGGCAGCCCAGACAGCGAGGCGTCAGCAAAAACAACGGTGAAGCTGCTGCAATTCATGAAAGATCAGCCGGATTTCAGCCCGTTTTTCCAATCGCTACCGATCCTGGGAGTGGATGGTTCCCTGGCTGAATTTGGCAGCAACAGCCCCGCACGAGGAAAGGTGTTTGCCAAGACCGGCACATATCTAGCAGCAGGCAAGATCGGCGCGCAAGTTTTGGCCGGATATATCGGCGCTCGGAGTGGCAGAAACCTCGCCTACGCTCTTTATGTAAACAATGCAGGAGACGCAGGAGTCCCTCCAGACCTTTCGCGAGTGCTCTCGGTCATCGAAGACGAGGCTGAGATCTCAACCATCATTCAACAATCAAATTGAAATAGACCACGTTGAAAATAAATCATGGATCTCAGGAGAAATATATGAAACCGGGTGCGTTTCGCTGCTGCTTGATTCTCATTGTCTCCGCGGCATTGCAGGGAGCCGGCGGGACAGCATATGCGCAAAAGGACGATGGCGCGGCTGTTTCGAAAGACATAAAGAAGATCATGGACAAACCCGAGTACAAGGGAGCCGTCTGGGGACTGCGGGTGATCGATTTAGACAACGGGCACGAGTTAGTCAATCTCAAGCCAGGGCACCAGTTCTTCATCGCTTCTGTTCGCAAGAACTTTTCAGTCGGGGAGTTGATGGATAAAGTTGGCCCCGGACATCGTTACAAGACACCGGTATACCGCCAAGGAAAAGTGAATCGTGAAGGAGTGCTTCACGGAGACCTGATCGTAGTAGCCTCCGGCGATTTGACGATGGGCGGCCGCACCAATCCTGATGGCACCGTTGCATATACCATCTTTGACCACAATGAAGCTAACAGTTTGGGAAATGCCGTTATTTCCAAACCGGATCCCCTGGCGGGATATAAAGCGCTTGCCCGTCAGGTAGCGGCCAGCGGGATAACGGAGGTCAAGGGAGATGTCGTTATCGACGACCGCTTGTTCAAGCCGTATGAATTTCGCGAAGAGTTCGATATGCGGCCTATCTTCGTCAACGACGACCTGGTGGATTTGATTATCAATCCGGAGCAGCAGGGCCACCTCGCTTCACTGCACCATCGTCCGGTCTCAGAAGCGCTGAGCGTACAGAACGAAGTCGAGATGACTGCAAGCCATAGCGAGGAGACTATTGAACCCCAGCTACCAATGTGTATCGGGGAGCCTGGGTGCTCGGTTACGTTGCAGGGCAATTTGCCGGTGGGCTTTACACCGCCGCTCACGGGTACCTATCCGCTGATTCGCACCTACCGCATCACCAAACCTTCTGACTACGCACGTACCGTATTCATTGAGGCGTTGCGAGCAGCCGGTGTAACCGTGAAAGCCCCGGCGGTCGAGCCGAATCCTACGAAACTATTGCCGGGCAAGGACTGCTATAAGGCCCAAGCGCGGGTGGCCGAACTTGAGGGCTTGCCGTACAGCGAAGATGCAAAGCTGGTGATGAAAGTAAGTTACAACCTGGGAGCCGACGAAAGCCTGCTGCTGTGGGGCCTGACCGAAGGCGTGGATAATATGGACTCTGCGCTCGCTGTCGAGAAACGAAACCTGGGCGAAAATTTCGGTATTCCACAATCGGAATACACGTTCCTTGATGGCAGCGGCGGGGGCGACACCACGGCGACCAATGAAGCGGTGACACATTTTCTTGAGGAGATGTCCAAGCGCAGCGTCTTTCCTCACTACCTGGCATCGTTTCCCATACTTGGGGTCGATGGATCGCTGGGCACCGTTACGGACTTCGAAGAGAATGGCACGCTTGCGCCAGCCAAGGGACACGTGTTTGCCAAAACCGGCACCTATCTTGGTGCAGGTGGCCCAACCGGTCTGCAATTGAAGGCCCAGGCATTTGGAGGCTACATCACCACCAAATGCGGGAAGAAGCTTGCGTACCAACTGGTGGTGAACGGCGTGCCTATAGTTGACCCTGACGAGGCGATCAGCGAAGTAATCAAGGTTTTCCAGGATGAAGGCCGAATCTCTGCGATCCTGTGGCGCGACTTTTAGGGCAGCGCTACCGAAAAAATTGGGGGGCACCACACGATAGGAATGACGTTTCTCTATTGCTGCATCCGCCGTCATGGTTGGCAACGAGCGCGCCACCTGCAGAGAACAGATTGACGTGACGCTGTCGCGACATGAGCTGGTTCCAGTCCTCCTTGGTTTCTAGATGAGGTTCGCGCCGATGCAGGTCGCCAATCTCCCCCTGCGGTCTTGGGCCGCCGCGCCTTCGAGCAAAGAAAAGCCCCGGACTCAATCCGGGGCTTTCCTCATTGCGCCTGCGGCACCAAGCTAGACGTTCGTGCCGTGTGGATCGCTCTCGGTGATCACTCCCTGATCATCCCTGTGCTCACGCCGCAGACCACGGTCTGCCATCTCATTCGCGATCTGATTTATGCGATGATGAGACTCTTTCTCGTTCGTACCTGAATCGGATCCCTTCGTTGCATCCTCGTGCGACGGACGCGACAAATCCTTCAAGTTATCTACAGGATTCTGCATGATTCACCTCTCCAGCAAACAGAGATGACAGCCCCTTCACCACGGTTGTCCGCGGTCGGCTTTGCCTGCTAAAAGCCCACTTCGCTCGTTATTGCGTGCCGGCTCCGGGGGCGTGCCTAAATCTCCCGCCGTTTCCGCCGCGCTCTCTCCTTTGGGCACATCCATGGCGCCCTGCACCCATTTTGGCATCTCGCCCAGCCCGGTTTCGACCTGTTCCTCCATCCGTTTGCGTTTCCCTTCCTCGTCAGCCGGGTCGGGTAGCTCCGTCACAAGCTGTTCGTGTTCCTTTTGGCTTCGTTGCCTCGATTTCTACTCGGCTTCCCGCTGTTCAGCCTCTTGTTCCTCTGCGTCCCGCTGCTCTGGATCCTGCTGTCCAGCATCCAGCTCGTCCGCTTCCACCTCGGTCTTCACAAAATCTGCGCTCTCCGGAATCGCCATCTGATTCTCCTCAACATAAGATGCCGAGCCGGCTTGTGGGCATTCACGTCACCAGGCGGTCAACTCCATTGCTGGGTACCCCGTCCTTTGCACCCTTGGAAAGCTGGCATCGCCATTCTCCTGAAGCGCAAAGGGTGGTTCATGCTGAGGGGTGCATCCGCCTTTGTTTCTTAGCCCAACGCTCTTGTGGATCATCCTTGGCCGGCAGCGCTGGTAAACTCGACTCGACATGATGCCGCGATTCCCGCTTACAGCCCTCGTCCTCGCCGCATCCGCACTCCACGCGCAAGTTCCCGCCGCGGACACCGCGCATTTTCATAAAGCCATGACCGACCCCCAGGCTGTCCATCGCTCCGCCCTCGTGATTGACACGCACGCCGACACTCCGCAGCGCCTTCTCGACGAACACTATGATCTCGCCGACCCGCTCAACGGTGGCCATCTCAACTTTGAGGCCGCCAAACAAGGCAACCTCGGCGCGGAGTTCTTTTCCATTTGGGTCGAGCCCGACCTCTACAAAGGCCACTACGCCAAGCGCACGCTTGAACTGATCGACTCCGTCTACCAGCAAGCCGCCAAGCATCCGGACAAGATGCGCATGGCCTATTCCTCTGCGGACATGGAAGCGGCCCACCACCAAGGCAAGCTCGCGGCGCTCATGGGCATTGAAGGCGGGCACTCCATCGAGGACTCGCTTGCCCTCCTGCGCGACTACTACCGCCTCGGCGTCCGCTATATGACGCTCACTTGGACCAATTCCAACGGCTGGGCCGATTCCTCGGGCGACATCACCGACCACGAACGTCGAGCACACCAAGGATGGCCTGAGCGAATTCGGCAAGGATGTTGTCTACGAGATGAACCGCCTCGGCATGATGATCGACGTGTCGCACGTTGCGGACAAGACCTTCTACCGCACGCTGATCCTGAGCCGGGCCCCGGTGATCGCCTCGCACTCCTCGGCGCGCGCACTGTGTAATGCGCCCCGCAACATGACCGATGACATGCTCCGCGCTTTAAGCAACAATGGCGGTGTCGTAATGGCGAACTTCTTCTCCGCCTTTCTCAGCGAAGACTTCCGCAAGGCCTGGGACGCGCAGCGCCCCGAGCGCCAGGCTGCGGAAAAGACCGCCATGGATCAGGCAAAATCGCAAGGGGCCGCTGCCGCCTTTGCCGCTCAGGGAAAAGTCGACCGGGAATACGCCGCCAGGATCCCGCGCCCACCGTTCAGCATCCTCATCGACCATATCGATCACATGGTGAAAGTTGCCGGCATCGACCACGTCGGCCTCGGCTCGGACTTCGACGGCATTCCCGCCACCCCCGAGGGCATCGACTCCGCCGCCGACCTGCCCAAGATCACCGCGGCCCTCATGGAGCGCGGCTACAGCGCCGAGGACTGCCGCAAAATCCTCGGCGGCAACTTCCTCCGCGTCTTCCGGGAAGTGGAAACGATCAGCCGCCAAACCCAGGCCGCGGACCGTCCCCGCCTCGATCAGCAGCCCTTTCACAAGTAACCATAATGGTTACAATTTGTGGGCACCCTTACCTGTCAACCCAAGCGAAGCCGAGGCATCTGCTTCCCGCCTCGGCTCTCTTCACTGCAGGTAGCGCAGGCCCACCCCGAACAAAGAAGACGAACGACCGCCTACGCTCCCGGCCCGGCTAACCCCGCTGCCTTCTTCCGCTCCGCGTCTGCCTCCGCCGCGCGACCCTCGCGTTCCAGCGCCGTCGCTAACCCCACATGCGCCTCCGCGAAAGAAGGATCGCTCGCCACCGCCTCCTGGTAGCGCGCCACTGCATCCGCAACCTGACCCTTTTCGAGCAGCATGTTCCCGGTATTTGTCGCAAAGGTCGCGCGCTGCCGGTTCACCGCCACCCGCGTCAGCTCGGCTGCCTTTTTCCGCTCCGCTGCCGCTTCTGCCGTTTTGCCTTCTTGCGATAACACGCCTGCCAGGTTGATGTGCGGCCCCGGCTGCTCCGGCATCAGCGCCGCCGCATGCGTCAGCGCGTCGGCCGCCTCCGGCAATTTGTTCTGCTGCTTGTACACGCTCCCCAGCGTCGCCCATCCGTCGCCATTCGAGGGACGCGCCGCGAGCGCGCGTTTCAGCTGCTCCACCGCGTCGTCAAACCGCCCGGTCTGCATATACAGAATGCCCAGCGTATACGGCGGGTCCGGTGAGCTCACGTCCAGCCTGGCGGCCTGCTGCAGCTCCGGAATTGCAGCATTTGTGTCGTCTTTCAGCTTGTAGGCGAGGCCCAGGTTGTAGTGCAGTTGCGGACTGTCCGGAGCGTCTTTCAGCCCCTCCTTGAACTCGCGCACCGCATCGTCGAGGTCGCTCTGCTGCAAATACGCGACTCCCAGATCCTGATGCACCACAGCAGCGCCCGGCTCTTCCGCAAGCGCGCGCTTATACAACGGAACCGCTTCTTTTGCCCGCCCCTGCTGCACCAGCGCTAAGGCCAGGTTACTCAGTGCCGCCACGTTCTTCGGCTCCGCGGCAATCACCGCTTCAAACAGAGGAACTGCCTCCTTCTCGCGCCCGACGCCCTGGAGCGCAATCGCGAGTTGGTCCTTCGCCTCCACCGAGCTTGGATCGAGCGACATTGCCTGTTGCAGCACCGGCAACGCCTCCTCGTCATGGCCCACCGCAATCAGCCCCTCACCCAGTTGAAGCTGCGCAGAGCTGTCTTTCGGAGCGAGCACGACCGCCCGTTTCAGCTCCTCCATTGCAGCATCCGCCTGCTGCTCCCGCAGCAGCGTTACGCCCAGGTGCATGTGCGCCAGCGCCGTATTGGGGTCCAGGGCAACGGCGCGCTCGAACTGGGCTCGCGCTTCGGACCACTTCGCCTGCTGCGCGTACAGCGAACCTAAATCGTCATGGAGGGCCGCGCTTTCCGGCTGCTGCTGCACCGCGTGCTCCATCTGCACGACAGCTCCTGGGAGGTCACCCGTTGCCGCAAGGCACCGTGCATACGGAGCGGCAACGTCGGCAGACAGTCCCTCCGGCGCCCCCTGCTCCAACTCTCTGAAGATTGGCAAAGCTTTGGCAGGCTCCCCTGCCTGCATATAGGCCATTGCGAGATTCGCCGACGTCGCCGCGTCTCCCGGCTTCAACGCCCGTGCCTGTTCCAGTTCTGCGGCAGCTTCTCGCGGCTTGCCCATCCGCAGCAGAACAGCGCCGAGCGCGCCATGGCCCTCCGCCACCTCTGGCACCAGCCGCACCACTGTTTCAAACTCCCGGCGCGCTATCTGAAGATCACCCCGCTCGGCCGCCGCATAGCCTTCGCGGAACGCGACGTCCGCCGCGCGCACACTGCTGTTCGGTGGAGTTGTAGCTGCAGAGGCCGCCTGCGCCAACACCCGGTGCGAACCCACCGCACTCAGGCAGCCGCAAATGACTGGCAGTGCAATCGAGAATACGATTCGCTTGTCCGGCATATCGCCGCTCTTATTTTGCATTGCTCAGCTTGGGCGTATTTGCAGCCTGCAACTGCTCAGCCGTCTCGGTTTCGCGCGCCGCATCCTCCGTCCGGCCCGCGGCACGGTATGCCTGCCCCAGCAGGCTGTGTGTCATGTAATTATTGGGATCCATGCTCAGCGCGCGCTTCAGGTACATGGTCGCAAGCGCCGCGTTCCGCTGCTTCAACAGCACCTTGCCAAGCAGGATGTACGGCCCGGTCGAGCTCGGTTCCAGCAGCACCGCCCGGTCCAGCGCCTGCTGCGCCTTGTCGTACTCGCCCGCACGCAGATAGGCGTCCCCAAGCCGGTCATACAGGCCCGGGTACAGCGGATTGATCGCCCGCTCCTGCTCGAACTCCGTAACGGCATCTGCCCCGCGCGACTCCGCCAACGCAATCTCGCCCAGTAACTCATGCACCAGCGGCAACTTCGGCGAAAGCGCCAACGCCTTGCGCGCCGCTTCGGTTGCTGCGGGCGTGTATTCCCGGCGAAAGAGCAGCCGCGCTCCCAGCAGGAAAGCCTCCGCAGAATCCGGCGCAAATCCATATTCGGCGGCAAACGCCTTCCGCGCGTCGTCGTAACGGCGTGTGTCCATGTAGCACAATCCCAGTACGTAATTCGCATCGACATTTGCACCGGTCACGTCCGTGTGCGCCCGTTCGAGCAGCGGGATCGCCTCTGCCGGTTTGCCCATGCGAAAGAGCGAAACACCCTGCATCTGCGCCGCTTCCGCATCTGCCGGATCCTGCGCCGTCGCCTTGGCGAAGGCCGCTGCGGCTTCGGGGAGTTTGTTTTGCTGATAGAAAGCCAGGCCGCGCAGCTTTTCAGTGCCCGCCGGCTCCGGCGTACGCGCCGCCAGGGTGTCGGCCAGCTTCAATGCCGCGTCCAGTTTGCCCGCCTGTACCAGCCGTTGCGCATCGGCAACTGTCGGTACAGGGCCGGATGCAGGAACTGCGGCAGTGGGTGATGCAGGAGCCGCTTCCTGCGCCCATATAGGACGGGCAGGCACGGTGGTGACCAGCGCGCATACGAAAAGAAAAGACAACTGCCGCATAGGGTTTCGCCTATGGTACCGCAAAAGAAAAGAGGGAGGCTGGCGCCTCCCTCTTGACTGCTTAGCTACAGGTTAGAACTGCACGCGTACCCCGAACTGCAGTTTGCGCGGGTTAGTATAACCGTTCACAAACGGACCAGAGGTCACATACTGCGGCCCCTGATCGACGTTCACCGTGCTACCTGGGTTGAACGAGGCGTTCTGGTGATTGAAAACGTTGTATGCATCTACGCGGAACTGCGCGAACAACGCCTCGTGGATTGGGAAATTCTTCTGCAACGCAAGGTCCGTGTTGAAGAAGTTTGGTCCAAAGATACTGTTCCGACCAGAGTTGCCGATCTGATCCAGGCCCGGAGCACTCAGGTTGGCGTAGGGCTGCTGTACCAATGGTGTCTTGGTGCCAGTAAAGAACAGCCGGTTATGAGCAATCGGGTCGAATTTGCCAAGACTGTGTGGAAGGTCCTGCGCTCGTCCATTCACATAGCAAGGTGCATCGCCTGGAAGGTTGTTGCTGCAACCGTTGTAGGTAAGCGTAAACGGAAGGCCACTTGACCAGTTCAGGATGGGGCTAAGCTCCCAGCCACCGATGACTTCATTGACGACGCTATTCACGTTGGAGCCGATCATGTGATTGCGCCCGAATGGCAGGTCGTAGTTTCCGTAAATCACGATCTGCTGCTCACGGAGACTGTCATCGCGACCCTTGACTGCTGTCTTGTCCCACGTCGCGAAGTTGCTGGCCCAGCTGTAAGCGCGCTGCCATGCGTAGTTCGCCGTGAACGAGAGCCCCTGCGAAAGCTGCTTGGCAAGCGATACCTGGAGTGCGTTGAAATGCGTGTCCTGGTTGTCGCCGTAGTAGGAGATTCCATTCGTCCAGCCGCAAGCGCCAGGATCGTTTGGAACGAGTGTCTGCGAGTAGCCGGTGTTGGCAGCGCAAGCTGGCAGATGCAGGCCGTAGTAGCGGGACAGATAGGTGCCGTTACCGGTAGCCCCATTCGGTCCGATGCTATTCGGGTATGCCGGATCATAGTGCAGTGTCTGACCGGTAATGCTGTACTGCGCTGGAAGCACGATCGCAGACTCGTTCGGGTTAGTGGTGTTTCCGTCCCCAGCGCTCAGCGTATGTGTGCCCTTGTTGCCGACATACGCCATCGTGAGAGACATGGTGGGAGTGAGCGAACGCTGGATGCTGAGATTCCAGGCATCGATCGTGGGCAGCCGAAGCGGGTTGGGCCGCGACTTTGTATTGACCGTAGAGCCAGGGTTGGGCAGAAGGCCATTTGCGGGAATTGCCGGGAAAGGATACGCTGGCGGCCCTTGTGCCAGGGTGAACACAGAAGACTGCACACCGCCGGACTGGCTGATTTGCTGATTCGCCAGCACCGGCAGGTTCTGCGTTACGTTATGACCGAAGATCGATCCGAAGACACCGAGATCGAAGCTGCGTCCATACCCTGAACGAATGACCGTCTTTGGGTTGAGTTGGTAAGCCACGCCGATACGCGGGGCGAAAGTGTACTTTGCCGGGCTCCAGCCCATGTTGGTGCCGATACCGCCGACCCCAGCCACGTGGATAAAGCCAGTGTTGAGGTCCATCTCACCGCCGTGCGCTGGCCCGTTGACCGCCTCAGGGAAGTAGAGCTCGTAGCGCAGACCGTAGTTGATGGTGAGATTGCTGGTCGCGCGCCAAACGTCCTGCCCGTAGAAGAAGGTTCTCTTCTGAAACTCCTTCGCGTTCAGGGAATTCGGAACATTGGGATTCTGGACGTACCGTCCGAACGCTTGTTGACCGCCGCCGCCGCTCACCTGACCAAGGACAAAGGTTGCAAAACCAAGTCCACCTTGCGGCTGTTTTAAAGCGCCGAGTGAGGGGTTAGAGGTCGGGCCAGTGGCGAAGTTCAGCAGGCCTGCGCGATCCGTGTCGCTTGGCACACGCAGGTTGCGCGCGTAGCGGAGATCGGCGCCGAAACGGAAGGAGTGATTGCCGACGATCTTGGTCCAGTTATTGACGATCTGGAACTGGTCTTCACGCTCTGTCGTAGGGCAGTTGCAACGGGTGATATTGAGGCCGGAACCATACTGCGAGCCGCCGCTTGTTGGGTTGTTGGGGCCACCGTTCGAACCGACTTCCGTGATGTTGAAGCCAGGCGCGCCGTTGGTGAAGCGATCGCCCAGGTTGAGTCCAGGAATGCCGAGTTGTGTGGCCAGGGGAGTCGTCTGGTCGTACTTGGAAGTTGCGATGTTATAGCGGTAGTAGCCCAGCCGGAAGTCTGTCAGGAGCGAATTGCTGATCGCGATATCCGCGCCCGACGCCAGGCTGTCGTTAGCCCCTGTCGAGGAGCCGCCAAAGCCGTTGAGTCCGAAACCCGCACCGCCCGCTGCACCAAATATGGTGCCGCCGCTCAGTACGTCCGTGAAGCGGCTAAAGCGTCCGAAAGCGTGGATCTTGTCACTGATCTGGTAATCTCCGCGCGCATCCCACTGGTCGTTGTTGAAGATACCCGTGCCGCTGCCAGCATAGTTGTTTTGCAGCCCGTTGTAGTTACCGGCAGAATTGGGGGCATACGGCTGTAACAGCTTCAGCAAGCCCAGCGCCTGTTGTGAAAGCTGCGCTCTTGGAACTACATTACCCGGATAGGGGGCTGGATTTGCAGTCCCGTTTTGTTGGTAGATGATTCCGTTTTGCCCCAGCGCCGCCGCGTACTCGCTGAAGTCGCAGCCTGCGATACCGCTCGGTCCAACCTGATTTCCCAGGCAGGTGTTGATCAGGAACTGCGACGGCACCGTCATGATGGCGGAACTGCCCAGCTTCTGCCGGACGCCTTGATAGTCCACGAAGAAAAAGATCTTGTCCTTCTTGATGGGACCGCCGAGTGAGCCACCGAACTGGTTGTAAAGGCCGCCGGGGATGAACTGGTTTGTGACTGGGTTGCGTGCAAACTGCGTGAAGGGGTCACGCGCCAGGTTGGCGTTGCTCTGGCGGTAGTCGAAGGCGCTTCCGTGGAAACTGTTCGAGCCCGACTTGGTCTGCACTGTCACTACAGCCGAAACCGCCTTGCCGAACTCGGCGTCGAAGTTCTGCGTCGCGATTTTCGCTTCCGTGATTGCATCCAGCGGCGGGTTCACAACGATAATGCCGAGGATCGGATCCTGGTTGTCCGTCCCATCCAGCTCATACGCCACACCGCCGAAAGCCTGTCCGTCGATCTGGATCTGCTGGCTGCCCTGGGGGTTTTCGTCGGAAGCGTGCGCCCAACCGAGCTGTTGCGCTCCTGGCAGGAGCAGCTCGAGGCTGGTGAAGTTCCGATTGCCGAGCGGCAGGTCGTCGACCGTGCGGGCCGAGAAAGTGGTCGACACATCCGCGCGGTCCGTCTTCAATTCCGGCACCGCATCGGCGTTCACCTGCACCGTCTGACTGGCGCCGCCTACGGCCAGCTTGGCTTCGACCTTCGGCGAGGAGTCCGCGTTGACCTGGACGTGTTGTTCTTCAAAGCTGTTGAAGCCTGTGGCCGCGACCTTAACGTCGTAGGCATCTGGAATCAGGCGCTGCACTAAGAATTCGCCCGAATCATTAGATTGGGCGGTGAATGTAGTTCCTTTAGCCTCATCAGTCACGGTAACGGTCGCATTTGGAACCACGGCACCGGTGTTGTCGGTGACAGTTCCGTTAATCGACCCAAAGACCGCTTGTGCGTGTGAAACATGAGGCAGAAGTGCGAGCCCCAGTCCCAAACAAGAGGCGGCCGCCCCTCGTATGCGCTTTGTCATATGGTCTCCCTAAAAGTTGCTGCTGCATTGTTCTTCTCTCACGAAAGGAGCCGCTCTACGTGTCTGCGCTCTATGCTGAGAGTTGATTGCTGCCTATAGTTTTTCTTCGGAGCAGGACCACAGCCTAATCCAAATGGATGATTACTACCCCGCGTGAACTATAGTGATGCACGGGATTGCTTGTCAAAACAAAAGCTTCGGTTTTGACTGGACGGTAATCGGCATTGCAGTCCGAAGTCTTTACAATCAGCAGGATGAGTTCCTTCCGGCCGTTCGCGTGGGTATGGGTGTTGGCGCTGCTCGCTTTGCCCCTCGCGAGCGTGGCACAGCCTGAGCCTCCCGCCACTGCCTCTTCCATGAAGGGACCCTACCCAGCCAGCCCGAGCCACACCGGCCCAGCCTACTTTGTCGACCTGGCGGAAGCCGCCGGGCTGCACACCAGCAACGTGAATGGCGGGGTCGAAGCGAAGCGCTACATCCTCGAAGCCACCGGCTCCGGCATCGCCATTCTCGACTATGACAACGACGGCTGGCCGGATATCTTCCTGGTGAACGGTACCTTCCTCCACCCGGAAGACGGTAAAGGCAGCCCGGCGCCGACCAGCCATCTCTTCCACAACGACCACAATGGAAAGTTTACGGACGTGACTGCCGGCTCCGGGCTGACCGATACCGGCTGGGGCCAGGGCGCCTGTGTTGGCGACTACGATAATGACGGACTGGATGACATCTACGTAACCGGTTACGGCAAAAACCGGCTTTACCACAACGAGGGCCACGGCCACTTCAAGCAGGTGGCCGAGGAGGCGGGCGTCGCCGGCACTGGCAAGGAGTGGGCCACCGGCTGCGCTTTTGTCGATTACGACCGCGACGGGAAGCTCGACATCGCCCTCGCCAACTACGTGCATTTCGACCTGAAAGACACGCCCGAGCCCGGCAAATCGCCCAGTTGCATGTGGAAGGGCGTCCCCGTCATGTGCGGTCCGCGCGGCCTTCCCTATGCGCCCAACATCCTCTATCACAACCTAGGCGGCGGCCGGTTCGAGGACGTGTCCGTAAAAAGCGGCTTCCAGAAGACCCCAGGCCACTACTGCTTCTCCGTCTCGACGCTGGACTACGACGAAGATGGCTGGCCGGATATCTACGTCGCCTGCGATTCGACCCCGGCGATCCTTTATCACAACAACCACGATGGCACCTTTACCGACCGCGCCGCAGACACCGGCGCCGCCTTCAATGAGGACGGCCGCGAACAGGCCGGCATGGGCTCAACTGTGGCTGATTACGACGGCGACGGCCGGCTCGATATCTTCAAGACCAATTTTTCAGATGATACGGCCACGCTCTACAAGAACCACGCCGACGGGACATTCGAAGATGTGACCTTTCCCGCCGGGCTCGGCATCAACACGCAAATGCTCGGCTGGGGAACCATGTTCCTGGACTTCGACAACGATGGCTGGCCTGACATTCTCTCGGTCAACGGCCACGTCTACCCCGAGGTGGACAGCGGGCACCTAGGCTCGAACTACCGCGAACCCCGGCTGCTCTACCGCAACCTTGGCAACGGCAAATTCGCCGACCTCACGAAGCAGTCGGGCCCGGGTATCACGGAGCCCGCATCTAGCCGCGGCCTGGCCACCGCCGACTTGTGGAACGATGGGCGGACTGAAGCCCTCATTAACAATGTGAGCAGCCTGCCCATGCTGCTCGTCAATGAAGCACCCAACGCCAATCACTGGGTGGGCCTGCATCTGATCGGCACAAAATCCAACCGAGATGCTATCGGTGCGCGCGTGGCGCTCCATGGCACCACCGGTGGCAAGAATCGCGTCTGGGTCAATGAAGTCCGCTCCGGCTCCAGCTACAACTCCTCAAGCGACCTCCGGCTGCATTTCGGCCTGGGCGCCGATCCCAAACTCACCAGCCTGGAAGTGCGCTGGCCTGGGGGTGCGACCGAAACGTTTCCGATTCCCCACCTGGACAGCACCGCAGTGCTGCAGGAAGGCTCAGGAACTCACCCATCGCCATAGCTCGCCCGGGTCAGTTTGCGAGCCACGGGTTCACGAGCGTAACGCCGCAGCCGGAGAAGTCGTCCGTGTTCCGTGTAGCCAGAGTGGCCCGGTGCAGGTGCGCAAGGGCCGCGATCTGGGCATCCGCCTGTGCGATAGGCTTGCCTGTTGCGCGCCGCCCGGCGGCCAGGCGAGCGAAAACCGGCGCGGCCTCACTCCCAAACGGTAGAATGCGCCGGGCAAAGTCCTCGGCAAAGATCGCCTCCGCTGCCGCGCGCACCGCTTCCCGGCGTTTGCCCACCCGCAGCAGTTCTATTCCGTAGAGAATCTCGGCTTCGGTAATGACCGTGATGAAGAGTTGCGACGAGGGCTGTTGCCCTACCCAGTCCACAACTTCAGCCGCAGGGCGGGGCCGCATCAACTCCGACAAAACGTTTGTATCGAGAACGATCAAGCGGCGAAGTCAGGCGGCTCGCGCAACGCTTCCCGCTCCGGCAATGTCAGTTCCACTCCGCCCGCGGCAGCAAGCCTCTCGCGAATGGAAGTGGCCAGGTTCTTCTCCGGCTGCCCTCGCTCCATCAAAGCAGCCCGCAGGATCTCCCGCGCCTCCTGCTCCATAGAGCGCCCGTGATGGGCGGCCTGAATCCGCAAGCGTCCCTTGATCGGATCGTCGAGTTGGCGAATCATTAGTACGGCCATGCAATCAATGCTAGCACTGCTGGCATTGCATGTCCAGATCCTATTGTTGTTCGGAGCGCAACTCCTCAGTGGTCCGTGTCCGTCCGCGGTGGGTGCGGCGGGTTGGCCGGCGACCATTTCCAGTCCCGGACCTCAGGCAAATCTTCGCCGTATTCCGATACATAAAGCTTGTGCTTCTGCATAATCTCGGAGTGCCGCTGCACAAACTCTGGATACCGGTCCTTGAGCCGGGGAACATACCGCAGCGCATCGAGCGCCAGCGTGTAGCGGTCGATGCCGTTGAGCACCGTCATATCGAACGGCGTGGTCGTGGTGCCCTCTTCCTTGAAGCCGTGGACATGGAAGTTGTCGTGATTGCTGCGCTTGTACGTGAACTTGTGGACGACATTCGGATAGCCGTGGAAGGCGAAGATGACCGGCTTGTCGCAGGTAAAGAGGCGGTCAAAGGCTTCGTCGTTGATCCCGTGGGGATGCTGATCATTTGTCTCAAGCGTGAAGAGATCAACCACATTGACAACGCGCACCTTCACCTCTGGCGCCCAGTTCCGCAGCAGGGTGACGGCGGCAAGCGTTTCCATCGTGGGGACGTCGCCGGCGCAGGCCAGGACGACATCCGGTTCGCCGTCGCCGTCGTTCGACGCCCACTCCCATTTCCCCAGGCCCGCGACGGTGTGCCGCACGGCGGACTCCATGTCGAGCCACGTAGGCGCGGGCTGCTTTCCGGCGATGATGAGGTTGATGTAGTTGCGGGTACGCAGACAGTGGTCGGTGATCGAGAGCAGTGTGTTCGCGTCTGGCGCGAGA
Source organism: uncultured Acidobacteriaceae bacterium (assembly GCA_963767705.1). Classification (GTDB taxonomy): domain Bacteria; phylum Acidobacteriota; class Terriglobia; order Terriglobales; family Acidobacteriaceae; genus CAWCJL01. The sequence continues at coordinate 1,405,150 of CAVYEO010000001.1, forward strand.
TAGATGCGGACGATCTCGGACCGCTTGTTCGCAACCACATCGATAAAGCCGGGGTCTTGGTGCGAAAAGCCGTTGTGGTCCTGCCGCCAAACGTGCGAGCTGAGCAGGTAGTTAAGCGAGGCGATCGGCTTGCGCCAGTTGAGCGCCTTTGACTCCTTCAGCCACTTGGCATGCTGGTTGAACATGGAATCGATGATGTGAATGAAGGCTTCATAGCAGGAGAAGAAGCCGTGGCGTCCGGTGAGCAGATAGCCCTCGAGCCAGCCCTCGCACATATTCTCTGAGAGCACTTCGAGGACCCGCCCGGTAGGCGTCAGGTTCTCATCGACAGGTTCGTAGATGGCCTCCCAACGCTTGCCGCTGGCTTCGTAAATGGCCTGGAGGCGGTTGGAAGCAGTCTCGTCCGGTCCGAAGACGCGGAAGTTGCTGAGGTTCTTCTTCACCACATCGCGGAGATAGGTGCCGAGGACATAAGTCGCGCTGGTCTCTGCGCCGCCCGGCTCGGGCACGTCCACGGCGTAGTCCCAGAAATCGGGCAGAACAAGGGGCTGGAGCAGGAAGCCGCCGTTCGCGTGGGCATTCATGCCCATGCGGAGCTGGCCCTTGGGCGCCACATCGTAGATCTCCTGTTTGAGCGTGCCGCGGTCATCGAATAATTCCTCGGGCCGGTAGGAACGGAGCCATTCTTCCAGCAGCTTCAGGTGTTCGGGATTGGTGCGGACTTCCTCCAGCGGCACCTGGTGCGCGCGCCATGTGCCTTCGACCGGCTTGCCATCCACCACCTTGGGGCCGGTCCAGCCTTTGGGCGAGCGGAGCACCAGCATCGGCCAGAGTGGGCGCGTAGCGTCGTTGCTTTCACGCGCCTTCCGCTGGATCGAGCGGATCTCGTCGTACATGGTGTCGAGCACCGCAGCCATCCCCTGGTGCATGGTGGCAGGATCATCGCCTTCGAGGAAATACGGAATGTACCCGTATCCGCGGAAGAGATCTTCGAGCTCGTCGTGCGGAATACGGGCGAGCACCGTGGGATTGGCGATCTTCCAGCCGTTGAGGTGCAGGATCGGGAGAACGGCCCCATCGGTAATCGGGTTCAGGAACTTGTTGGAATGCCACGACGTCGCGAGCGAACCCGTCTCCGCTTCCCCATCGCCAACCACGCAGGCAACGATCAGGTCCGGGTTGTCGAAGGCAGCGCCATAGGCGTGCAGCAGCGAATAGCCAAGTTCGCCACCCTCATGGATTGAGCCGGGAACGTTGGGCGCGTCGTGCGAAGGGATGCCATAAGGCCACGAAAACTGGCGAAAGAGGCGCTTGATGCCGTCGCCGTCGCGCTCGATGTTGGGATAAATCTCGGTATACGTGCCTTCGAGGTAGGTATTGGCAATGATGCCGGGCGCGCCGTGGCCCGGGCCGATCACATACATCATGTCGGCGTGGTGGTTGCGGATAATCCGGTTCAGGTGCAGATAGATGAAATTGAGCCCGGGCGTGGTGCCGAAGTGACCGAGAAGACGCGGCTTGATGTCTTCCACCGTCAGCGGACGCTCCAGCAGCGGGTTGTCCTTGAGGTAGATCTGCCCCACGGAAAGGTAGTTGGCGGCGCGCCAGTACGCGTCCATCTTCTGGAGTTCGTTCTGAGAAAGAGGAGCGGGGGAAAGCGGCGTTTCCGTGGACGGACCGGGCATGGGTAGCTCCTATAGCGTGTGAATGGGCCGGAGGTATAGGCCCTTGGATGCGGGGCCTTGCGATGCGACGCAAGTCTTCCAGCGGCGTGCGCCTGCCCACCGATGGTATACACAGGAGTGAACTTCCGAGCGATGCATGAGCGGTAAATTAGCGCGGCGGCGATCTGTATTTCTGGCGCTCCTGATCTGGGTGGCTGCCTTCCTGACGGTTGGCCGATGGCCGGTCACGGCGCAGGGGCAATCCTATCCCACCGCAAGCGCGCCTGCTCCGGTCGCCACAAGTTCCGATGCCTCATGCGCCGGCTGCCATCGCGCCATCTACGACCGCTACGCGAAAACGCCTATGCGGCACGCCAGCGGGCCGGCAATCGACGGCCTGATCCCCGGCGCCTTCACGCATACGCAATCCGGCGTGCGCTACAGCCTGTTTGCGCGCGAGGGCGCTGCCTGGATCGCCTATGAACGGCCCGATGCCAAGCCCGGTCACTACCTTAAAGGTGAGCAGCGGCTGCAATATTTCATCGGCTCGGGCACGCGAGGGCGCACCTACCTCTTCGACCAGGACGGCTGGTGGTTTGAAAGCCCGGTGAACTGGTACAGCAAGAAGGCCGTGTGGGACATGGCGCCCAACTTCCAGCATGCGCGGGAGATGCCCTTCACGCTGCCGGTCGATCCCAACTGTCTCCACTGCCATGCCACAGGCGTGCAGGCCTCCCTGCCGGGAAGCCGGAATCACTTCGCGGCGGAGCCCTTTCTCCATGGCGGCATCACCTGCGGCGCGTGCCACGGGGATGCAGCGGAGCACGTCCGCAGCGGCGGAAAGGCGGCAGTCCTGAATCCGGCGAGCCTCGACCCCGAGCGCCGCGATGCGGTGTGCCTTCAATGCCACCTCGAAGGCGAAACGGCTGTCTACAAGCCGGGACGCTCCCTTTCTGCATACCGCCCCGGAGACCAGCTTTTCGCGGACGTCGCCTACTTCGTTCACAAGGGCGAGATCGGCCCCGGCGGCCGCGCCACCAGCCAATGGGAAGCCCTGCTGCAGAGTGCCTGCAAGCGCGCGAGCGGCGCACGGATGACGTGCACCACCTGCCACGATCCCCATGGAACCATGGCGCGCGGCGAGGTCACAGATACGGAGCGCATTCGCTATTACCGCGACAAGTGCCTGGGCTGCCATACCGGCGCGAAGTTTGCGCGGGCCCACCACCCCGAGCAGCCCGACTGCGCCACTTGTCACATGCCTCGGGAGACGAGCGTGGACATCGCGCACGAGCAGGTGACCGACCACCGCATCCAGATCCCGCGCGCGTGCGCCGGCCGCTTCAAGCGCGCCGGAGCGCTCGGCAGAACTGGTGCCGGTGGAAGGCGTGCAGGCGACCGACCGCGACCTGGGGCTGGCTTACGCGCAGATGGCGCAACGCGGAGACCGCGCCAGCGGTGAAACGGCACTGCAACTGTTACGTAAAGCGGAAGCCCTCTCCACCGCGCCCGACCCGGAGCTGCACACCGAGCTTGGCTTTCTGGACCAGATGAGCGGGGATGGCAAAAGAGCAGCCTCGGAGTACAGGGCCGCCCTGGCCGCCAGCCCCGAAGACAGCACCGCGGCGGGAGACCTCGCGGTGCTCGAAGCGCATGCGGGCGACTACCCCTCCGCGGTCAAGCTGTGGAGCAGCGTCTTCGCGGCCGACCCCACGCAGATCGCCGCCGGCTTCAACCTGGCGGTCGGACAATGCATGCTGGGGCAGAAGGATGCCGCTGCCGAAACCTTGAAGCGCGTGCTGGTCTTTTCGCCTGACAATGGACGCGCGCGGGATCTGGCTGCAGCCATCGCTGGAGGACGTCAGGCCTGCGGCAAGTAAGTCCACAAGTCCGCTCGCCGTCTCCATGCGTGCAGTGCCGAGATCGCCCGACTCGCAAAAGTCTCTCCACTCACGACCGGGCGGCGCGTTCACCATCCATCATCCGCAGCACGTGCCGCGCAATCTGGCCGTCCTCATCCGCAGCAAGAATGCGGACCGGGCAGGCCTGGTCTTCGGGCGAGACAAAGCCGTTCGTCTCCTTGCCCGACGCGGCATTCCTGCCGGGGTCGATCGCGATGCCGAGAAACCCCAGCCTGTTGCAGACGCGCTTGCGCACCTCCGCGCTGTGCTCCCCAATACCGCCTGTAAAGACGAGCATGTCAATGCCCCCGAGAACTGACGCGTACGCGGCCACCGTCTTCGCAATGCTTCGCGCAAAAATCTCAATGGCAAGCGCGGCATGTTCGTCGCGCCCGGCAGCGGCCGCAGTAAGGGCGCGCATATCGCTCGTTCCGCCGGACAATCCTGCAAGGCCCGACTCATGATTCAAGACAAACTCAAGGTCATCGGTGGACAATTTCCAGTTCCGCGCCAGAAAAAGAACGACCCCCGGATCCAGGTCCCCCGACCGCGTGCCCATCGGGATGCCCCCGGTAGGCGTCATGCCCATTGAAGTATCCACCGATCTTCCATCCTGTATCGCGCAAAGACTGGCGCCGTTCCCCAGGTGAGCGGCAACCAGCCGCGCGGGAACCTGCGGCGCGAGCGCGAAGACGATAGACTCATAGGAGATGCCGTGAAATCCATAGCGCTCCACGCCCGCATCGCGGAACCGCTGGGGCAACGCGTAGGTCCGGGCCGCAGCCGGCATGGTGCGGTGGAAAGTCGTATCGAAGCAGGCGAATTGCGGCACGCCAGGATAGCGCTGCTCCGTGATGCGAATCAACTCCAGCGCTGCCGGAATGTGCAGTGGCGCGAAGTGGATGGAATCTTCCAGCGTCTGCAGCACTGCTGGCGTGATGGGCGTGTGTTCGTGCAGGTGCGGACCACCATGGACCACGCGATGTCCGATGGCCTGCGGCTGCGAAGCGCCCATTCGCTCCAGCTGTGCCGACGCGTGGGCGAAGGCATCGTTCTGCGTTGCGTATTGCGCAGACTCCTGGAAAACAACCGCGCCGTTGCCATCCTTGAGCGTGAGTTCGCCCTTGCCCTTGCCCTTGCCAATGCCCTCCGCAGCTCCGGCAAACAGCAAGTGCTGGCGCTCCCCCTCTCTGCTGTAGAGCCCAAATTTCAAGGACGATGAGCCGCTGTTGATGACAAGAATCGATAACACCACGCGCACGCTCCGGAAGCGGTTGCCGCCTGTCTCTTCTGATGCGCTTGTACCTGCTGTGACTCGATCTCCGCCCTGACGAGAACCGAAATGAGCGGCCCAGTTCGCCTCAATTGAGAGCGGGCCGGCAACGCGGGAGTCTCGGAGACACGGCGAGCCAGGGCGATGATAGTCGCCGGGAGAGTACAGCCCTGGCTCTGCGCGTGAACCAGGTATTGCGCAGTTCCGTGAATCTAGCCTGAAGGAATTGCTGTTGCTGCACAAGGAGTTTCACTATACTCAAACCGCATCTGCTCACCTGAACAAATTCCGATTTCATCAGAACGTCACGCGCTGCCAGCACACCACGGCTACACTTCTTTCGGAAGTTGTCTACATACCTTCTCAGGAACTTCGCCATGATGCTCAGACGATATCTCTGCTCCACCTTAGCGGCCTCGTGCCTGCTTGCGACGCCATACACAGTGGTGGCCCAGCAGACACTTGGCGGCATCACCGGTACAGTCTCCGACCAGACCGGCGCGGTGCTCCCGGATACACAGGTCACCATCCTGAGCAAAGACACCGGCCTCACCCGCACAGTCAAAACACGGGCCGACGGTCAATACGGCTTGAACGACCTCCCCATCGGCACCTATCAGGTAAGCGTAACGCGCGAAGGCTTTAATACCGAGCGCTACCCCGACATCCGCGTGCAGGCGGACCGCACCACCACCCTGGTCGTCCATCTCAAGACCGGCTCCGTGAGCGAATCCATCACCGTGAATGGAACGCCGCTCGTGAATGCGGTGGACACCACCAACGGCTATGTTCTCGACAGCGTGCAGATTGAGGCAGCGCCACTGGGCACAGGCAGCTTCACCCAACTCGCTACGCTCAGCCCCGGCGTGAACGCCGATGTCCTTTCCGACACCGGCACCAACACCGGTCTGGGCAACCAGAACATCTGGGCCAACGGACAGCGGCTTTCGAGCAATACCTTCACCTTTAACAGCGTAATCGCGAATAACCTCTTCAATGGCGCATCCTCTAGTCAGGTAGCCGCAAACCGCGCCGTGCTGAACACCGGCGAGTCCTTCCAGAACAACGGCACCATCCGGACCAACACCTCGATCTATGACGCAATCGGCGAGGCCCTGCCGACGCCGCCCCAACAGACCATCGCGGAAGAACGTGTGAACACTTCGATGTTCGACGCCTCACAAGGCGCCACGGCCGGGGCGCATATCGATGTCACCACCAAGTCCGGCACCAACGCCTTGCATGGCTCGGTCTACGGCATGTTCGAGACTTCCAAATTCAACGCGAACCCTTTTTTCAATAAGCAGGCCGGGCTGCCCACGCCCGATCTCCACCGCTACAACGCCGGCATCGAACTGGGCGGCCCCATCAAGCACGACAAGCTCTTCTTCTACGCGTCCTACCAGTACACCCGTGCGCGCGACCAACTGAACTCCTCCACCAGCTACAACGTGCCCCCCGCGTTGACTGACGACCGCAGCGCCGCCGGCTTGCAGACCTTTGCCTTTACGCCGGCCAGCGAGGGCGGTGGCGGACTCACACCCGGTCAATCCCTCAGCCCGGTCGCAGCCAACCTCCTGAGCGCCAAGCTTTCCAATGGCCAATACCTGATCCGCTCGGCAACTTCAGCCGGGAGCAACGGCCCGGTGAATTTCATCGGCCCTGCCTCCAAATTCCAAGCCGACCAGGCGAACGCAAACCTGGACTATCACATCTCCAACAGCGACGTGCTTTCGACCAAGTACTACTTCCAGCAGGACCCAAGTGAAAGCCCGTTCTCCAGCACCCCACTGCTCGGCTTCCCGCAGAAATTCCGCGCTGGCAGCCAGGTCTTCTCGCTGGAAAACAGCCACATCTTCACCCCCAATCTTTCCTGGGAACAGAAATTCGGCTTCCTGCGCATGACAGTCGGCTCCTTTACCGGCCAGCCCTTCGGCCCGCAGCAGGCCGGCATCAATCTCTTCGGCAGTCCCTATCTTCCGGGGATCGACGTCCGCAACTTCAACACTGTGCGCACCAGCCTGAGCATCGGGCCCACTTCGAACTTCGCCAACACCGGATTCTCGCAAAACACTTTTGAGGGCACCAGCAACCTGAACTGGGTAATCGGCGCGCACACGCTCTCCTTCGGCGCCAACTACGACTTCACGCAGCTCAATATCCTCAACCGCGCCAACCAGGTCGCGACGCTCAGCTTCAACAGCCTCCAGGATTTCCTTACCGGCGGCCCGCTGCGCACCGGCGCCGGCAATAGCGTGTACTTCCAGGGAGCCAGCAACCGCTACTACCGCGCCCCGCAGGTTGGCTCCTACGTCCAGGACAAGTGGCGCGTCACCAATGCCATCACCATCACGGCAGGCCTTCGCTACGACTACGATGGCGGCTTGTATGAAAAGTACGGCAACCTGGTGAACTTCGACCCTAAGCGCTACTCCTACGATTACGCATCTGACACGATTACAAATCCGGGACTGATCATCGCCGGCAACAACAAGCTCTACCACACGCTCGGCGCCAGTAACTCTACCCTGACGCAGAGGCAGTCCGGCATCGCGCCCCGCATCGGCCTGGCATACAGCCTCAATCCGAAGACCGTGGTCCGTGCCGGCTTCGGCATCTACTACGACCGCGGCGAGTATTTCACGGAGTTCTCTCCGAGCGCCGGCAACGGCTTCAACGGGCCCTTCGGCGTTACTCTGCAGCCTCCGTTTGTGCAGGGAGTGCCCGCCACTGCTTCAAGCACCCTTGCCAATCCCTTCGGCGCTACGCCGCCGCCGATTGACACCAATCCGGCCGATTTCGTCAAAAGCCTGCCCACCCGCGCAGCGCTGGTCAACGGCGATAATCCCTACCTCTTCGGCGCTTACGGCCTCAACAACAAGCTCCCCTATACTGAGAACTGGAGCCTGGATGTGCAGTACCAGCTCCGCTCGGACCTGGCCATGCTTATCGGGTACACCGGCAATCACGGCCTTCGTCTCACTGTTCCTGTGCCGTTCAATCAACCGAAAGTAGCGACCCCACAAAGCCCGGTGAACGGAGAGACGTACAGTTACGGTTACAATGCCGCGGATGCGAACGGCAGCACCCTTCTTTCCGAGCCGTACAGCACTTCCACCGGCGGCAACACCGACCTGCGCGCTCCCTACATCGGCTACGCCCCGAACTCCGTTTCGTGGAACACCGTGGGCTGGGCGAACTACAACGCGCTGCTCGCCTCCCTGCGGCAGAACCTGCGCCACGGCCTCGAATTCACCGTGTCCTACACCTACTCGCATTCTCTCGATGCGAGCAGCGGGTTCGGTCTCTTCTACAACGGCAACGACCCGCAGAACCTTGCTTCCGGCTACGCCTCTTCCGACTTCGACCGCACGCATGTGACCTCGCTCAGCTTCAACTACACGCTTCCAGCACTGGCGGGCAGCGGAGCTGTTGTGAAGAAGTTGACCGGCGGATGGGGCCTCTCCGGAATCACCATTCTTGAAAGCGGTCAGCCGTACAACGTCTACGATTTCTCCGGCACTGTGGGCAGCATCTTCTTCTCCTCTAACGATTACCTGACCAACCCGGTTCTGCCGCTCGCGCCGGGTATCAAGGCCAGGCAGGCGCTCACCGGCCACAGCGGCGCCTTTGTCAATTCGCAAGGCACCCCCGTCAACCTGCAGAATGCCGCCTTCAAGCCTTCGGCCTTCGTCTATCCCTCGCTCGCTCCGGGAGAAAGCGGCGTCCCCCCTTGCGGGCCCACCACGGCGGGAACAACAGTGTGTGACACCAGCGAGTCCAACTTTTCGAATGGCGGCCGCAATATCTTCCGCGGCAGCTTTCAGAAACGCGCCGACTTGTCCCTCTACAAGGAAACCCGCTTCCGCGACAGGTATGCGCTCCGTGTCGCCATGGACGTATTCAACGTCACGAATACGCCCAGCTTTGACACGCCCGGCAACAACTTCTCCGGTTCGGATTTCGGCAACCCGCCAAACTTTCTACCCCTGGGGCCCGGGGCCGACCCGCTCTCCTTCGCCAATCAGGGCACAGGCGTTGTTACCAATCCCATCGGCAGCCCGCGGCAGGTCCAGTTCTACGCCACCATGCAGTTCTGATCGCTCTCCATGCGCACCCAGTGCTGGCCGGCCCCGGTCAGCATTGCTTTTTTGCTGCAGGCTCGCCTCGCATTCCGAAGCAGAAGCGGCTACGATGGCTTCTGATTTCGGAGAACGACCAATGCCCACACATCGACCGCCGGCCGGCTTGTTCGCCAACCTGCCTGTCTCGCTCCGCGTGCTCCTGCTGATCGGCGTTTGTGCGCTTCCCAGGGGCATGGCGCAGGGGCGAAGCCGCGACCCTGCTGGTCGATGTGGACCACCGCGCGGCCACCAGCCTCAATGGCGACTGGCACGCCATCATCGATCCCTACGGTTCCGGCCTCTATGACTTCCACAGCAAAGTGCGGCAGAACGGCTACTTTGCAAACGCGACCGAGAACGCGCATACCGGCCCGCTCGACTATGATTTCGCCACCGCGCCCACGCTGAAAGTGCCCGGCGACTGGAACACGCAGCGCGCATCGCTCCTCTACTACGAAGGCCCCGTCTGGTATGAGAAAGACTTTTCTTTCCATCCCAAACCGCAATCGCGCGTCTTCTTCCACGTGGGCGCAGCCAACTACCGTTCCTATGTTTGGATCAACGGCAAGGAGGCCTGCGAGCACGAGGGCGGCTTCACCCCGTTCGACTGCGAAATCACTTCCCTGCTGCACGAGGGCGGCAATTTCGCCGTCGTCGCCGTAGATAACAAGCGTCTCCAGGATGGCGTGCCGGGGCTCCAAACCGACTGGTGGAACTATGGCGGCCTCACCGAGGATGTGTCGCTGGTCGAGGTGCCGCAGGCTTTCATTGACGACTACGACCTGCATCTCAAGCGCGGCAGCACCGGCCAGCTTGAAGGCTATGTGCACCTGGAAGGCGCAACCGCCGGAGCCCCGGTCACCGTCAGCATCCCGGAGTTGAAGCTGTCCACCTCCGTAAACGTCGGAGCGGATGGCCGCGCGCCGATCACGCTCAACGCGCCCGCGCTCGACTTATGGGCGCCCGGCCATCCCAAGCTCTACAAGGTGGAGCTTCGCGCGGGCGCAGATGCGCTCAGTGATGACATCGGCTTCCGCACCATCGAAACCCGCGGCACGGAGATCCTTCTCAACGGCAAGCCGATCTTTCTTCGCGGTGTTGCCGTCCACGCGGAAGCCCCCTACCGTACCGGCCGCGCCAACACTGAGCCCGATGTTGCGACGCTGCTTGGCTGGGTGCACGAACTCGGCGCCAACTATGTCCGCCTCGCGCATTACCCTCATGACCAGAAGATGACTCGGCTCGCCGATCGGATGGGCATTCTCGTCTGGTCGGAGATCCCTACCTACTGGGCCATTGAGTTTGACAACCCGGTCGTCCTCGCCAAAGCACAGCAGCAGTTACATGAAAACATCCGCCGCGATCGCGACAAGGCTTCCATCATCCTGTGGTCCATCGCCAACGAAACCCCGAACACCCCCGCGCGCACCCACTTCCTGCAAACCTTGGCATCCGATGTGCGCGCTTCCGACCCCACACGCCTGGTCACCGCTGCCCTGCTCGTTCGCACCGAGGGCATGCAGAAGATCATCGACGACCCGCTCGGCGCGAGTCTTGATGTGATCGGCGCCAACGAGTACGTGGGCTGGTATGAGCACACGCCCGAAGACGCCGACAAGACCCAGTGGCGCGTGGATTACCAGAAGCCGCTGATCATGAGCGAGTTCGGCGGCGGCGCGAAGGCCGGCATGCATGGCAGCGAAAACACGCTCTGGACCGAGGAGTACCAGGCAAACCTGTACCGGCACCAGCTCGTGATGCTGAACCGCATTCCGCAACTGCGCGGCATGAGCCCCTGGGTGCTCATGGACTTCCGCTCGCCGCGCCGCGTTCGCGATGGACTACAGGATAACTTCAACCGCAAAGGCCTGATCTCCGACCAGGGCGTAAAGAAGCTGGCCTTCTACGTCCTGCAGAAAGCCTATACAGAGGGCACAATCGGCAAAGCGCAGTAAGTGCACAAGCCGATCGTTAACTCACTGTCCTGGTTCACCAAGCCTACGCACCGCCACAGCTTACGGCTGTGGCACAACTCCGACCACAATGCCTGAAGCGGCTTGCGGCGTGTGATACACACGCTCTGTCGCTTTGATGAAATCGGTGGATTTCGCAGTCGCAGTGCTCATAAACTGCTGCGGGTTCAAGTCGGTCAAGGGAAACCATGAACTCTGGATCTGGACCATGATCCGATGTCCGCGCCGAAAGGTATGGTTCACATCCTGCATCGCGAAGTTCACTGCCGTTACTTGATTCGGCGGCATCGGTTCCGGCTTCGACCACGACGCGCGAAACTTCGCGCGCATCGGCTCACCGCGTACAAGCTGTTGGTAGCCGCCCATCTTCTCCAGTGGCATCGGCACATCGCTCAGCGGACCCTCCTGCTCTCGCGTCGAGAGAGCCAGGTCATAGTCGGCCGGATACACGTCAATCAGCTTCACATCGAAATCGGAATCGGTGCCGCTCGTCGCAACCTGCAAATGCGGTAACACCGGACCTGCAATGGTGACGTCTTCGGTCAACGGCTCGCTCACATAGGTCAGCACATCCGGACGCTTCGCCGCGAACCGCTGGTCGCTCACCATGTACTCCTGCGGAACGTCCGCCGTCGCATATCCGACATACGGCACGGGATGCGCCGGGTCGCTCACATACGCATCGTATTCAGTCTCGTTGGCACTCGGCGGCTCGAACGAAAGCTTCCCATGCCCATGCAGGTAGATTGTCTTCGGCTCCGTGCTCTTCGGAGGCCACGCATCATACTGCCGCCACACGTTGCTTCCGGTCTCGAAGACATACGCCTCCGGCAGGTGTGCATCGCCGTTCCCCTTCAGAAACTGCTCGAAAAATGGAAGCACAATGTGCTCGCGATAGTAATCTCCGGTGGCAGAGTTGAACTGCACGCGTCCCAGGCTCTTTCCTTCATAGTGCGCCCATCCTCCGTGCACCCAGGGACCCACCACCAGCACATTGAAAATACCGGGATTGTTCTTCTCAATCGCATGGTAGGTGCGAAACGGTCCCGAAAGGTCTTCCGCATCGAACCATCCGCCCACCGTCAGCACCGCGCATTTAATCCCCTTCATGTGTTGCGAAATGTCGCGCACCTGCCAGTAGTTGTCCTCGGTGTCGTGCTGGAACTGGTCGTCGAAAAGAGGGTTCTTGATTAGCGCAGCGATGCCCGTCAGGTCCGGACCATGCCGCAGAAAATATTCGTAGGCGTCCGTCGTCCCGTATTCGAAGCCGTGCCCGAAGTCGCTGGGCGGCAGTTCCGGCCCATGGGAACGCGGCCTGAAAAAGCCCGCGTAAAATCCAAAGTTTGCCGCCAGCATGAAGGCGCCGCCATGGTACGTATCGTCACCCTCGAAAAGGTTCGTCATGGGCGCCTCTGGAGAGGCCGCCTTGATCGCCGGATGTGAATCGATGATCGACGCCGATGCGAAAAAGCCTGGATACGAAATGCCCCAGATACCGACCTTGCCGTTGTTGTCCGGCACATGCTTTAGCAGCCACTCGACCGTGTCGTAGGTGTCTGTACTCTCGTCGGTTTCTCCCGGCCTGGGATGGTCGATATGCGGACGCATCTCAATAAACTGCCCCTCCGACTGGTAGCGCCCGCGTACATCCTGACTGACAAAGATGTACCCTGCGCGAGCAAACCCATTTGCCGGACCCAGCCGCGCGGGATACTGGTCCTCTCCATACGGCGCCACGCTGTAAGGCGTCCTCATCATCAGGAACGGATACGTGTGCGACGTGTCCTTCGGCGTATAAACAGCGGTAAACAGCTTCACCCCGTCACGCATGGGAATCCGGTACTCGTATTTCGTGTACTGCGCCTTGATGTCAAAAGGCTTCGGCTCTTTTTCTGCCGCTTGCGAAAATCCTGGCAGCGGCAAGCAGGCCAATACGATGAGCAGCAAAAGGCGCGCGTGACTTAATTTCATCGGTTCTCTCTCGTCGTCAAAATGGCAAAGATGAATGAAGGCTGTTCCTAAACTGAAGCAGGTTCGTCGCGAGCTGGCCGCTAGTGGATGTCCTGTTCGTCTTTTCGTGCCTGCTGTTGTGACATTTCTTCCATCTGCTTGCGCCAATCCAGCGTGTCCACAAAGCCGCGCCGCTCCCGCCAGTTTTCTTCCACAATGACGTGAAGTTCGAGAAAGACCCGCGTCCCCAGCAGCGACTCGATCTCTTTCCGCGCCGAAGCGCCGATGCTCTTCAGCTTTGCGCCGCCTTTGCCGATCAGGATCGCCTTCTGCCCAGGGCGCTCGCAGTAAATTGCCGCCGCAATGCTGGTTACCGGCAGCTTACCGTCCTTACGCGGACGCGCTTGCGGATCCGGTTCCTCATACGCCTCGATCACCACGGCCGAGGCATACGGCACCTCTTCGCCGGTCTCCATCAAAATGCGCTCGCGAATGAGCTCCGCCACCAGAAAGCGCTCCGGCTGGTCCGTGAACTGGTCCTTCGGATAGTAGCGTTGCCCCTCCGGCAAATGCTCGATCAGCGCGATCACCAGCCTGTCGAGCCCGTCCTTCTTGCGCGCAGAAACAGGGATCACTTCAGCGAATTTCTGCAGGCTCGTCATGCGCGCGATCAGCGGGAGCAGCTCTTTCCGGTCGATCAGGTCGATCTTGTTGATCACCAGGAAGACCGGGCAGTCCAGCTTACTCACCAGCTCCATCACAAACGCATCTTCACTTTCGCCGCCCCTTGCTCGCGGTCGGGATGCCGGGCTGCCCTCAGCAGCCTCCCCCGGTCCCGCTTCAGTAGCTACAGCGTCGGCTTCGTCTTCCTCCGGCAGGCGCAGCTCACGCGTGGCGTCGAGCACCAGCACCACGATGTCCCGCTGTTCAAGCGCGTCGTAAACCTCCTGCAGCATCCGCCGGTCCAGCTGCGAATGGCCCTTGTGTACCCCCGGCGTATCCACAAAGACGATCTGCGCAGCCGCATGTTTTCCCTTGACCGGCGGCAGGTCCAGGATGCCCTGGATGCGCGTCCGCGTGGTCTGCGGCTTGCTCGTCACAATGGCGACCTTCTCGCCGATGAGCGCATTCAATAACGTCGACTTGCCCGCATTCGGGCGGCCGATAATGGAAACAAATCCGGATCGCACGCAGCACTTCCTTCCTCAAACCTGATCGCTTTCGCGCCTCGCCCAGCTTACGCGTTCGGCGCGCTTCACGCAGCCGGCGAACGGCCCGATGTCTCCGCTCCCACGCCGGAGGACGAGACCCGCAGGCGCTCGATGCGGCGGTCGGTCGACGCCAGCACCTCAAAGCGCGCCCCCGCGGCCACCACGACCTCCCCAGCCTGTGGAATGCGCCCGGCAATCTCACTTACCAGACCGGAGACAGTGGTGGCCTCGTACTCGTCTTCATGCAGCTCAAAGTCGCCAGTCAGCTTCTGCAGCTCGTCCACTTCCAGCGTGCCGGGGACGATCCACACGCCGCAGTCTTCTTCGAGCGGCGCATCTATTTCGCTTTCAGTTTCGTGCTCATCCGTGATTGCGCCAACGATCTCTTCCAGCAGGTCCTCAATCGTGACCAGGCCAGCCACGCCCCCGTACTCGTCAATCACGATGCGCATGTGCTGTTTTTCCCGCTGCATCTCGCGCAGCAGCTCGTTCACGCGCTTGGTTTCCGGCACGAACGCGGCCGGTCGCTCCAGGCTCGCCACCGTACGTCGCGATGCATCGTCGTCGGTGATCTGCAGCAGATCGTGAGAGAAAACAATGCCGGTTACGTGATCGAGCGTGCCCAGGTACACCGGCACTCGCGAATACACGTGGTCCTCCAGCATGCGCAGAAACTCCTCCAGCGTTGCTTCAGCGGCCACTGCGAATATGGAGGGGCGCGGCGTCATCACTTCGCGCACGATCTTGTCCCCGAACTCCACCGCCGACCGCACCAGTTCGCGGTCGCTCTCTTCCAGAATTCCTTCTTCTTCCCCCGCCTCGATCAACGCGTCCACTGCCTCAGACGCGTCTTCTTCCTCGGTCTTCTTGGTGGCCGGCGCCTCTGCCAGCGCAGCGATCGAGAGCAGAAACGAGAGAGCCAAGGTGACCGGCAGAATCACCGCAAACAGGAGCTTGATGAGCCATCGCCAGCGCACCACCCAGTCGCCCCGCGTGCGCGTGAACAGCACAAAAGGAAGAAAGCGGCTCGCCAGCACGACCACGAGCACCAGGCTGAAGACCGCCTGCAATACTTCAACCGGGGTGGGGCGCCCCCATGCGCTTGCACGATCGAACAACGACGCCCCAAACACCAGAGCGATGCAGCCCAGCGAAAGCTGCGCCAGCACCGCGGCAGAAAGCGCAGCCTTGTCCCGCGAGTAACCCAGACGCGGCTCTATCTTCTGCTCCCAGACGTCGATGTTGTCCTGCGACGCGCGCGATAAAAATTTCCCCATCTCCGAGTAGAGGCGGTCGATGTAGCACGCCAGTGTGTGCACGGCCAGCAGCGCGAGGGTAAGCACCGCGTACAGGATTGTCATGGCCGGCGGGCCTTTACGTCTGGGCGTTTCTGGCTGCTTTCCGCAGCCGCAACCGCTGCAACGCCTTTGGCCACGGCGCGGCGCGCTGGTCGAGGCTCCTGCGGCGCCCCACTCCGCGCAATCAGCCCCCGGGGCAACTCAAATTGCTCCCGCAGCGCCTCTTCCCGCCTTCGCATCGCACCGTTATCCGTCTCATGGTCATAGCCGGCTAAATGCAGCAACCCGTGCAGCAGCAGGATTTTTAACTCGGCCTCCAGCGCGTGCCCGGCCTGCTCGGCTTGCCGCAAAGCCGTTTCAACGGAAACAGCCAGGTCTCCCGCCAGCCCTGCAGACCGTCCCCCACCAGCTTCTGCAGCCGGAAACGAAAGCACATCGGTGGCCTTGTTCTTTTTGCGAAACCGGCGGTTCAGCTCCCGAATCGTCGCATCTCCCGTGAGCAGGACCGAGACTGGGCCGCGCAGTGGAATCTGCGCCGCGGCGGTTTTCACAAAGCCGGTAAGCTCCCGTTTACGAATACGAGAACCTCGGGGGAGCAGGAGGTCCCCTGGGGGTTCATACACGATCATCGTTTTCGGCAATCCATAAACACGGCCATCAAATACGGAAGGAGAGCACCACGGCTCTCCTTCCCATCATTGTAGCTGGCCTGTCCAGCACGGTGGTGATGGGTCTGTTATTGCGGCTTGGGCGCCGGCTGTGCCGCGTTCTCCGCGTTCAGGCTCAGCGGCAGTTCCTGCTGCGTCCGCCCAAAGCCGTCATAGGCGCGGATGATGCGCTGAACCAGGTGATGCCGCACAACATCCCCATCCTCGAAGTGGCAGAAGCGGATCCCGTCCACCCCCTTAAGGATCTCGATAGCCTCGACCAGCCCGGACCGCTTCGGGTTGGGCAGATCGATCTGCGTGATGTCGCCGGTGATGATCGCCTTGGCATTGTTGCCCAGGCGCGTCAGAAACATCTTCATCTGCTCGCTGGTGGTGTTCTGCGCCTCGTCCATGATGATGAATGCGTCGTTCAGCGTGCGCCCGCGCATGAACGCCAGCGGGGCCACTTCGATCACATTGCGTTCAAACATCTTGTCCACCCGCTCCTGTTCCAGCAGGTCGTAGAGCGCGTCGTACAACGGACGGAGGTAGGGGTCGACCTTCTCCTGCAGCGTACCCGGCAGAAAGCCCAATCGCTCCCCGGCTTCCACTGCCGGCCGCACCAAGATGATGCGGCTCACCTTCTTGGCCAGCAGCGCCGAGGCCGCCATCGCCACCGCGAGGTAGGTCTTGCCTGTGCCCGCCGGTCCGATGCCGAAGACCATGTCGGCCTGCTCGATGGCCTCGACATACCGCCGCTGGTTGATCGACCGCGGCTGGACCATGCGCTTGATGCCGCCGGTTGACCTCTGCTTGCCGCTGTCAATCAGGCTGCGTAGCGTGACCGCCGGATCGCAGGTCACCATCTTCAGCAAGCCATGCAATTCGCCGTTCTGCAGCGCGGTGCCGGCCTTCCGGAGCTGCTCGTAATCACTGAAGATGCGTTCCACGCACACCACACCTTCATCGGGACCCTCCACATGCAATCCATCGGCTCGCAGGTCGATGCGCACACGGAGCTTGTCTTCCAGAAGTCTGAGGTTTTCGTCGCGGGTCCCGAACAGGGGCTCAATGTTGGGCGTGATGTCGAGCGTTTTCTTGATCAAGTGAGCAGATAACCTCCAGCCATCCCTTCCACAGGGAGGCTCATGTTCAAAGTGGATGAATAGGGGTAAGGGGCAGGGCGGAATCGGGTTATGACCACATCATTTAGATGCGCACAGCCCGCAAAAGATGGAGCCGTCTTCGACGCCGCTACGGATTGGCGATTCCTTCCGATGCGCACAGACTAGTCGGCCCGCAAGTGCCCCGTCAATCACTTACTGCGTGAAAATCTCGAGCACGGCAGAAACTGGCGTCCCATTTCAAATCTACCCTTCGCATCTCCCGGCCCGTGCTTCGCAATTGACCGCTTCAGGGCATAACCGATACACTGAATCTTTGCAGGCGACGCGGTTTCGTGCCTCTCCGTCCTGCATCACTTCACAACCAGACAAAGCTAGGACTCTTCGCACAATGGCAAATCACGTTTCTGCGCTCAAGCGCGCTCGTCAGACAGAACGCAAGACCGCAGTCAATCGCGCCAACCGGAGCCGCGTGCGCGGCACGCTGCGCTCTTTGCGCGAGGCGCTTGCCAAAGGCGACGCCCAGGGCATCACCGAGCAGTTCCGCAAAACCGTCTCCGCGCTCGACAAGAGCGTGCAAAAGGGCGTGCTCCACAAGAACACCGTATCGCGCTACAAGAGCCGCCTCAATGCCCGGGTCAAGGCGCTCGCCACCAAAACCGCCTAGTTTTCACCATTCCGAAAAAGGGCCGGACCGCTCCAGCCCTTTTTCGCGTGGCGCAAATTGCCCGCCAGAGAGCGTTTCTTTCGCCGCATCCTACGCTGTAACGCGCTGCGATTCGAGCCCACGCGCAGCAGCAGGAGCGGCATGCCGGATACCCCATCTCCCATTCCCATGCGGCCCTTCGGCCGCCATCAAGACGTAAAAGTCTCCGCCCTGGGCATGGGCGGCCACCATCTGGGCTCAGCTGAAGACCTCCCCACCGCCATCAAACTGGTCCACACCGCCATCGACGGCGGGATTACCTTTTTCGACAACTGCTGGGAATACCATCGCGGCAAATGCGAAGACTGGCTCGGGCGCGCGCTCAAAGGCAAACGCGACAAAGTCTTCCTCATGACCAAGGTCTGCACCCACGGCCGCGATGCCTCGCTTGCCATGGAGATGCTGGAGCAATCGCTCAACCGCCTCCAGACCGATCACCTGGATTTGTGGCAGATCCACGGCGTCGCCTTCGACAACGACCCCGAACTCTTTATCCGCAAAGGCGGAGCCGCAGAAGCGCTCGAAAAGGCCAGGCAGCAGGGCAAGGTGCGCTTTGTCGGCTTTACCGGCCACAAGCGCCCGGAGATGCACCTCGGCATGCTGAACACCGGCTTCCCGTTTGACGCCGTGCAGATGCCGCTCAACCCTTTCGACGCCAACTTTATGAGCTTTGAACGGCTGGTGCTTCCGGAGCTGAACAAACGCGGCATCGCGGCCCTCGGCATGAAGCCCGTATGCGGCCATGGCGAGCCGGTGCAGAAGGGCGAGCTCACCGCGCAGGAAGCCCTCTCTTATGCCATGAGCCTGCCCGTCACCACCACCCTCTGCGGCATGGAAAAGCTGGAATACCTCCAGCAGAACCTTAAACTCGCGCAGGGCTTTCAGCCCCTGTCAACCGAGCAGATGCAGGCTCTGCGGGACCGAGTAAAGACCGCCTCCGGCGATGGCCGCTTTGAGCTCTACAAGACGTCGCTGAAATTCGACAATCCCGAAGCTCGCTATGCCCACGACTTTCCCTTCGACATGCAGCAGATGGAAGTGAAGGAAATGGTCAAAGCCGCCGAAAACGACGGCAAGCCCTTCCCCTCCGTGCAATCAAGTTGATCCTGATCCCACCCATGCGAGCGAACACCCTTGAGCGATGACGCCTCCCTTTCCCGCCGCAGTTTCTTAAAATCGGCCGCGCTGGCCAGCGCCGGTTCTCTCACCATCGGCGCCAGCGCGCCAGGTGCAGTTTCTGAATCGCTGAACCCCGCATCACCGAACTCTGGAGGAGACGACCCCATGCCCACATCCACAGCAGAAGCGCAGGTACCCCGTCGGCCCTTCGGCAAGACCGGCCTGGAGGTTTCGGTTCTCGGCGTGGGCGGCTACCATCTCGGCGTGCCCAAAGAGCAGAAGGTCTCCGACGAGATCGTGGCGCGCGCCATCGATGCCGGCGTGAACTTCTTCGACAATGCCTGGGAATACAACGACGGCCTGAGCGAAGAGCGCCTTGGGCACGCGCTCGAAGGCAAGCGCGACAAGGTCATCGTGATGACCAAGGTATGTACCCATGGCCGTGACAAATCTGTCGCCATGCAGCAACTCGAGCAGTCGCTCACCCGCCTCAAAACCGACCACCTCGACGTCTGGCAGATCCACGAGGTCGTCTACTACAACGATCCGGAACACATCTTCCGCCCCAACGGCGTCATCGAAGCCCTGGAGCAGGCCAAAAAGGACGGCAAGGTTCGCTTTGTCGGCTTCACCGGCCACAAGGACCCGGCAATCCACCTCAAGATGCTCTCCTACAACTTTCCTTTCGATACCGTGCAAATGCCGCTGAACTGCTTCGACGCAACATTTCGGTCCTTCGAGACCCACGTCGTTCCCGAAGCCAACAAACGTGGCATGGCAGTGCTGGGGATGAAGAGTCTTGGCGGCAGCGGCGAGATGGTGTCACACGGCGCCATCAAGGTGGACGACGCGCTGCGCTATGCCATGAGCCTTCCCGTCGCCACCACCATCAGCGGCATGGAATCCATCGACGTGCTGGAGCAGAACCTCGCCGTCGCGCGCGGTTTCCAGCCGCTCGACGCTGCCGCCATGCAGCAATTGCGCGAGCGCTCGAAGTTCTGGGCCTCCGACGGCCGCTACGAACTCTTCAAAACCAGTGTCAAGTACGACGCCAAAATCGGACGCCAGCAGCACGAGTATCCAGAGGAATCCAAACTCCCCGCCTGACGAAGTCAATGCCGCATACGCTGCTTTGCCCGATGCCACAGGTGAATTGCTTTATCAATGATGTTCCGGCAATGGTTAGCAAAGTCATCGGCGGCGGCATAGCCTGCGCAGGCGGCACCGCATACACTTCCAGCTTCCCGCGATTCAGCACCGCCAGCCGGTTCCCGTCCGGCGACAGCGCGAAGTTCCCCCCGGCGGTCAGGATCGGGCGCACTTCCAGGTTGAAACGGAGCGCGCCGGTCTTTACGTCCAGCACGTCCACAATCTGCGCGCCCACATCGCTGTCCATCACCGGGTCATAGGCCTCCATCGGGTGCGAAACTCCAACCCACGCGATGGCAAAGGTGCTGCCATCTTCGGACGACGCCAGCGTCGGCCAGACGAAGTTGGAGCGCCACTTGCCGGTCCACAACTGCCTCCCGCTCAGCGCAAATGCCTGCGCAAAGCGGTCCGAAGAACCCTTCGGGCAGCTCATCGTCAGCAGCGTGGTTTCATTCAGGAAATTGTCTTCCGGCGCACATGTCGAAATGAACTGCGCCACCACATCGCCACCGGTCGGCTCCGGCTTCTCAAACGGATGAAAGCGAATCAGCCACTCCCCCTGTTTGACTTCTGCCTGGTCGATGAAGCCGTTCGCATTGGCGATCAGTTTGCCCGGATGATCGGCCTTCGCGTTCAACATCATCGCCTTCATATCCAGTCGCACCATGCGGATCTGGACATCTTCCGGAATCGCATCGTCCCCATACGTGCGTGCCCGGTCAAGGAGTCTCGCGTGTTCCTCCGGCGTATGCCGCTCCTGATCGGACTCCATCACCAGCATCCGCCCATCCGGCGAAACATAGGTCTCGCGCAGCGGTGTCGGGGAGGTCAGGAGAGGATGAAGCTCCAGACTCGCATCCGTTACAAAGAACCGGTCCATCTCCCGCACCAGCACCTTGCCGTTCTGCAGAGGCCATAAGTAGCGGCCGCGATCGTGCATGCGCCAGTCAGCACTGGCCGTCACGTTTCCGCCAGGCAGTTCCAGCACCAGTGCGCGGATGGACTGGTCGCTCCCCGTCTCATGCCCCGGTTCGTGCTGGTCGCGTTCCAGCAGCCGAGACTCCCGGAAAGTCAATAGGACGTGTGTGCTGTCCAAGAAATTGAGCGACGAGGACGATGTACGCGCCACCAGGTACAACTGCCCAGGAGGCCGATAACCAAGCGGCTCCACCGGGATGCTGATTTCGGGAACAGGCGCGGTGCTGGGCCGCTTGGTTGCGGCCGCTGCCAACGTAGTGCATGCCAGCATCAGGGCCACCCACCATCCGTTGCGCGTTTTCCTGTTTCGAAGACCCATACTAGCCAAGCACCGCCACTCCCATTTTCCTACAAACAGCTTGCCTGCCCGCGAGCCGCGATTGACAATCCGCGCCGGAGCCCGTCTGATAGCAAATCAGGCATGCCTTCCAATTCGCTCCTACCCGCTTCTTCCGCTATCAGTATTCTGCGCCTCAGCAGCCCTGTCCGCCGCGCTTCCCGTCCAGCCGCTTTCTTTTGCGCAGCCGCAATCGCCGTCGGTGCCACCGCTTCGGCGCAAAGCAGCCACAGACTCGAGGCGGCAGCTCCCGCCCAACTCAGCCAGCAGACGCTCAAGCAGCTTCATGCTCTCGATCCATCGCTGCGCGACACCTCCGCCGACCCCTGTGTCAACTTCTATCAATACGCCTGCGGAGGCTGGCTGAAGCAAAATCCGATTCCACCCGACGAATCCTCTTACGGCCGGGACACAGAACTGGCCGAACAGAACCGCCTTATCCTCAAAACCATCCTCGAACGCGCAAGCGCCCTTGGCGCAACCCGCACGCCGGACGAGCAGAAGATCGGCGACTACTACGCCACCTGCATGGACACCACCTCAGTCAACATGACCAGTCTCGACAAACTCAAGCCGACGCTTGCCGCCATTGACACCCTCCCGTCCAAAGAGCAACTGCCCGTCCTCGTCGCCAGCTTGCAGCACATCGGGGTTCCTGCGCTTTTCCGCTTCTCCTCCGAGCAGGATTACAAAGACGCCAACTCCGAGATCGCGGCCTTCGATCAGGCGCGGCTCGGCCTGCCCGAGCGTGGCTACTACCTGCGTACCGATCCCAAATCCGTCGCGCTTCGCAAGCAGTACACCGAGCACATCAGCCGCATATTCACGCTGATCGGCGAGCCCGCAACCCAGGCCGCCAAAGACGCCGAAACCGTGCTCGCGCTTGAAACCAAACTCGCGCAGGTATCGCTCAGCAACCAGGAGCGGCGCGAACCGAAGAACCTCTATCACAAGACGGCGTATCCCGCCTTTCGGGCGCAAAACAGTTCCTTCGCGATGGACAGCTTTCTGCGCGCCATCGACGCCCCCGCAATCACCTCCCTCAACGTAGCCACGCCCGCTTACTTTGCCGGCCTCAACACGCTCATCGCGCAGACCGACCTCTCCGCGCTCAAGACGCTCCTGCGCTGGAACCTGTTGCACGGCACTCCTGGCACGGCACTCCCGCAGAACCTCGACGACGAGCAGTTCAGCTTCTACGGCAAGACCCTCTCCGGCCAGCAGGAGCAGCAGGTTCGCTGGAAGCGCTGCGTCCGCTCCACCGACGGCGCGCTTGGCGAGGCGCTGGGCAAGGTCTACGTCGCCCAGCACTTCCCGCCCGCAGACAAGCAGCGCGTGCTCGACATCACCCGCGACATTGAAGCTGCCATGAGCCGCGACATCCACCAGCTCACCTGGATGAGCGACCCCACCAAGGCGCAGGCTGAGATCAAGCTCGCCGGCATCACCAACAAGGTCGGCTATCCGGACAAGTGGCGCGATTATTCCAGCCTCGAGATCACCCGCGGCGATGCCCTCGGCAATGCGCAACGCGCTGCCACCTTTGAGCGCAACCGCGAACTCGCGAAAATCGGCAAGCCGGTGGACAAGGGCGAGTGGGAGATGAGCCCGCCCACCGTAAACGCCTACTACGACCCGCAGATGAACGACATCAACTTCCCTGCCGGCATCCTCCAGCCGCCCTTCTTCGATCCCGCGCAGAATGACGCCATCAACTACGGCGTGGCCGGCGGCACCGAAGGGCATGAGCTCACCCACGGCTTTGACGATGAAGGCCGCCAGTTCGACGCCAACGGCAACCTGAAAGACTGGTGGACCCCCGCCGACACCAAAAATTTCGACCAGCGCGCCGCCTGCGTGGCGAACGAATACGACGGTTTCGTCGCCGTCGATGATCTCCACGTCAACGGCAAGCTCACGCTGGGCGAAAACCTTGCAGACCTCGGCGGAACACGCCTGGCCTGGCTGGCCTGGCAGAACCGCCAACAGCGCCCCGATGCGACGAAGGATGCCGAAATTTCCGGCCTTAGCCCCGCCCAGCAGTTCTTTGTCGCTTACGCCCAGGGCTGGTGCCAGAACAACCGCCCCGAGGAGCTCCGCCTGCGCGTGCAAACCGATCCCCACTCACCGGAAGAATTCCGCGTAAATGGCGTCGTCGTCAACCTCCCGGAATTTACCGAAGCCTTCCGCTGCAAAGCCGGGCAGCCTATGGTCAGCAAGAACCGCTGCAGCATCTGGTAGTACGTGAACACTGTGTAGCAGTCCCGTGTACAAGCTTTCAGCAGATGAGTCGATACGACCAATATCGCTTGCCATCCTGAGCGAAGTGGGCAGCTTCACCGGCCCACGCAGTTGAAGGACCTGTATTTGTATCTTGTTAAATGGAATGTTCGGTCTAATTCTGGAGAGCCACCGATGACTTTGAAATGCATTTCGCTCCTGGGAGCCCTCGCGCTCCTGCCCCTCGCCGCGGCTGCGCAGCAACCGCAGCCGGATACCAAGACCTACACCCCCATCCCCGGCTTCGACAAAGCCGCCGTCGATACCTCCGCCGACCCTTGCGTCGACTTTTATAAATACGCCTGCGGCAATTTCGCCAAACTCCACCCCATCCCCAGCGACCTGCCTGACTTCGACCAGTTCGCCAACCTCTACGAATACAACACCCAGGTGCTGCACGGCATTCTCGAGAAGGCCACCAACAGCCACGCCGCGCCCGGCACCGATGAGCAGAAGATCGGCGACTACTACACCAGTTGCACGGACACCGCCGCCATCGACAAGGCCGGCCTCGCGCCCATTCAGCCCGCCCTCGACCACATCGCTTCGCTGAACGACCGCGCCGCACTCCCCGCCGCCATCGCTCACTTTTCGCGCATCGGCGCCGGCGCTTTTCTTGACTTCAGCTCTCAGCAGGACTTCAAAGACGCCACTCGCCAGATCGCCTATGCCGACCAGGGCGGCCTTGGTCTTCCGGAGAAGGATTATTACCTGCGCACCGGCCCACGCGACGTGGAACTCCGGCAGCAGTATCTCCAGCACATCACCAACATGCTTAAACTGCTCGGCGATACACCGGACAAAGCGGCAGCCGAAGCCAAGTCCGTCCTCGACATGGAAACTGCGCTCGCCAAGGCCTCCCAAGGCAACGTGGAGCGCCGCGATCCTGACAACGTCTACCACATGATGCCCGTGGCTGCCTTCGCCGCAAGCACGCCATCTCTGGACGTCCCCGCCTTCCTCAAGGACACCGGCGCGCCCCCGGTTACGGAACTGAACGTTGCCGCGCCTGCCTATTTCAAAGAGCTCAACCAGGTCCTCGCTTCCACGGAGATGGGCACCATCCGAGCCTACCTTCGTCTCCGTCTCGCGGAGTCCTTCTCCATGCGCCTTCCCCACGCCTTCGACCAGGAACACTTCGACTTCTATGGCCGCAAGCTCCAAGGCACACCCGAACAGCAACCCCGCTACAAACGTTGTGTGCAGGCCACCGATGCTGCACTCGGCGAGGCTCTCGGTAAGGTCTACGTCGCGCAGTACTTCGCCGGCGACAGTAAGGAAAAGACCCTCGGGGAGGTCCACGATATCGAGACCGCGATGGGCAAGGATCTGGACCAGCTCGACTGGATGAGTCCCTCCACCAAGACCAAGGCGCAGGAGAAGCTGCACGCCATCGTCGATAAGATCGGTTACCCCAACAAGTGGCGCGACTACTCCGCGCTCGACATCAAGCCCGGCGACGCCTTCGGCAACAGCCTGCGCGCGCGCGAATTCGAAACTGCTTTCCAGCTCAACAAGATCGGCAAACCGGTGGACAAGGGCGAGTGGACCATGACTCCGCCCACCGTCAACGCCTACTACGATCCCAGTATGAACACCATCAATTTTCCCGCCGGCATCCTCCAGCCCGCCTTCTATGACAAGAATGCGTCGGATGCCACCAACTATGGCCATATCGGCGCCGTTGTGGGCCACGAGCTCACCCATGGCTTCGACGACGAAGGCCGCAAGTTCGACGCGCAGGGCAATCTGAAAGATTGGTGGACGCCCGAAGACACGAAAAAGTTCGATGAACGCACCGGCTGTCTGGTCAATGAATACAACAGCTTCGTCGCGGTGGACGATCTCCATGTCAACGGCAAGCTCACCCTGGGCGAGAACACCGCTGACAACGGCGGCCTGCGTCTCGCGCTCATGGCCCTGGTGGCAAACGCCGCTGCAAACCACACCAACCTGGACCAAAAAGCCGCGGACGGCTATACGCCGCAGCAGCAGCTCTTCCTCGGCTGGGCCCAGAACTGGTGCGCGAACGACCGGCCGGAGATGACTCGCATGCAGGTCCAAACCGATCCCCACTCCCCCGACCGCATCCGCGCTAACGGCGTCGTCGTCAACATGCCGGAGTTCGCCACCGCCTTCGGCTGTAAAAAGGGCCAGCCTATGGCCCCCGTCAAATCCTGCCGCGTCTGGTAAAGCGCAGGACTCCTAACCGGCGCCCACACCGGGTGCCCCATCCTACGCGCCGCGTGACAGCTGGATTATCAACTCACTCCAGCGCGTAGGGTGGGCTCTGCGAGCACGCGCAGATGACCGTTCGCGACCCCTCATCCGCGCAACGCAGACCTGTTCTTGCCCTCGCCTTCATCGTCCAGCGGACGACCCGCCCCTATTCGGGGGAGAGAGCCAGTCAAGCCCGCTGGATCTTCCCGCCTGCCGTTGTGCGCGGAGTCCTATAGCTCAAGGTGGCATGCCGCGGGCTGGGATTGCGGACCTTCGATATACGGCCCCCCTCGCGCATGCGTCTGTCCGCCTCAGTCCAGGACGGGAGAATTGTTTCCGGCTGCGTCCAATGCGCAACGGAAGCCTCATCACACCAGTCCAGAAGATGCGGCATCGCTCTCTTATGAGAGCCGGAAGTCATGTACTGCCGCATACTCTCCTGGCTGTCCCAGGCTGTCATCGTCCAGAAAGTCCAGCTTCGGTCAGCCAACAGCGCCCCGGTCTGAAAGCCAGGTGCCCTTTTTACCTGCCGCAGAGAGCGCAGCGTATGTAACACGAACAGTGGCACGAAACGAACGGACCGGATTCTCAAGCGGGTAAGACTCACGAAGGTCATACTCGCTCAGACGCAACAACTCCTGAATTGAGCAGTCAACGACCCCTGTCTTTGGCGCCTCTTGCAGGCAACCATGATCGCATCCTGCATATCGCCCCATCTCTAAAGCATCTAACTCAGGGCATCGACACCGCCGAAAGCCTTCGCGAAATTGGAGGAGGCTGATTCGAAGACCCGGTGCAGGGCGATCGGCTCTCCCAGGCTTACAGGGCCCGGATCGACCGCTAAGTGCCGTCTTAAACCTTGGAGCCCGCCATAGTGTGCGGGCTCCGAATTATCACCGACAGTGCGGCCCGATAATAAGCCGCGCATGCACAAGAATCACCAGCAGGTAATCTTAGGCTGGTGACTCGTGAAGAAAGCTAGCAATCCTGCGGCTAGAGCCCACTCTGTCGATGATCGGCCCACACTGGTGGCGCTTGGGGTGCTGGCATTCGCACTGACCAATGTGAGTCATGAGGCGCTCGGGCATGGATTAGCGACTCTTGCCGTGGGCGGCAAGGCAGTTCTGCTAACCACTTGCTACTTCAGCTCCAGCGGCACTTACAGCAGATGGATCCCAGCCGCGGGTGGATTGATGAATCTGGCCGTCGGGCTGGGATCGCTTTCGGCCTCACGCTTCATTTCGAGATCGAATCCGCTTTTTCGCTACTTTCTGGTGCTCGTGGCGGCCTTCAACCTTTTTTTTGCCTTCGGTTACCCGGCGTACTCGGGAATTGCGCGATTTGGGGATTGGGCTGCAGTGATTTCCGGGTACCAGCCGCAATGGCTTTGGCGCGTACTGCTGGTGGTTGTTGCCGTTGCCGGCTACTACGGAAGCATGAAGCTGCTTGCCAGAGCGCTTGCACCATTTGCCGAAACTGCGGGAGTGCGAACAGGTGGGCTGCCAGACAAGACCCGCCTAGGACGAATCACACGCATTCCCTACATTGCAGCGATGATTCTAGCGTGCCTGGCGGGAGCGCTGAATCCGAACGGCTGGCGAACCATGCTCACAGCCGGGCTCCCTGCCGCTGCTGCTGCGTTTGGCCTCACCCAGATGGATCATTTTATAAGTTCAGTGTGGAATAAAACTTCCCAGGAAGTCACTGAACCTATGCAGCGAAGTTCATTATGGATACTGGCTGCAGTTGTCGTCCTGATCTTTTTTGTCGGAGTGTTAGGCCCTGGAATCCGGTTCTCCTGACAGTACCTCAAACGAAAGATCGCCTGTCCCGTAACCCGCCACGAAGCCCACAATAGCCGTGAGCCCGATCCGTACCGAGAACGCGCTTCTCGTCAGGAAGCCGTGTTGTCGTCCAGACGCAAGTACCACCTCCCAAATCTTTTGCCGATTCATTCCCCTCTTTTGTTACGCTTGAAATAGGAGCAAGAATCAAACACACCGCCCAAGGCGCCCCAAAAGCGACTAAGTTATTTAGTTGCAGGAGTTTGCATATAACTCGCTTGCTTGCAGGCCTTTAGCCGGACACCCCTGGCCTAAGTCTCATAGTCTGAAGACTTTAACCCAAAAGTCCTAGGGGGGGAGAGCCTCCCGTGGCCACGCATCCAGTGCCGCCAGGTTCCGCGGGAGACCGCCAGTGCGAGCCCCCGTCCACCGCCAGGCCTGCCCGTTTACAGTGGAATCATGCCCGCCATTGAGAGCACGCCCGCCGCACGCTTCGTATCCAGCCGCACCCGCTGGCTCGGCTACGGTGCATGCGCCCTCGCAGGCTGCCTCTGGGGTACCGGCTTCTACTGGGGCAAGATTGTCCTCGCCGAGCTCTCTGTCGGGCACATGGTCCTCTACCGCTTCCTGTTCGCCTGTCTGGGGCTGCTGCCCTTCACCCTCCGGCACCGGCCCCGCTTTTCCCCAAGTGAGTGGCGCGTCCTTCTGCTGGCCTCTTTCCTTGGTATCCCCATCCAGTTTCTGGTGCAGTTTTATGGTCTCTCGCTGACAACGGTTTCGCACGCCTCGCTCATGGTCGGAACCATGCCGGTGCTGCTTGCCGCAGCCGCCACGCTGTTTGCCGGGGAGCACCTGGACCGCATCGGCTGGCTGGCCCTTGCGGGCTCCAGTGTCGGCGTCGCCCTGATCGCGCTCGGGGGCAGGCACGGCGCCACGCCAGTCCCCCACGCCCTCAACAACGGCCCCAGCCTCAAGGGGGACCTCCTGGTCGTCTTTGCACTGGCGGTCGCCCTCGGCTGGATCATGCTCAACAAGCGCCTCATGGAGCATCACCCGCCCACAGTCGTCACCGTCTACGGCGTCTACTGCGGAACCATCATGCTCGCCGTCTGGGTCCTCCTCCGCAACGGCCCGCCGCCGGTACACGCCCTGGGATCGCGCGTCTGGATGGCCTCAGCTGCCAGCGGCGTCCTCTGCACTGCCCTGACCACCCTGCTCTGGAACTGGGGCATTCACCACGTCCCTGCCTCCCGTGCAGCCGTATTCCTGAACATCGAACCGCTGCTCGGCTCCATCCTCGGCATCGAACTGCTGGGCGACCATCTCGGCCCCGGCGCATGGGTAGGCGGCGCCCTCATCCTCGCCGCCGCCGTCACTCTCACCACCCGCCCGGAACCGCTCCCACCCCCGCCAGCCCTGCTCGAATAAGCGCCAAACGTCAGCAAAAGCCAAAAACTGGCCAGGGATCGACCGGCATCCCGGGCGGATTTCGCTCCGATCCACAGCGCCTGAGCCATCTCTAGCCTGTGGGAAATACCCGGTACTCAGGCCTGTCGTTACCGTGGTACCATTGGCGAACAAAAGGCGAAACAGAGGTGCGTTATGGTGGTGAGTGCAGCGGCCGCGGTCCAGGGAGTCAAGGAAATTGCCGACCTGGTCCGCAAGTACAACGACTACTCCCTTTACGAAAAAATCGTCCAACTTCAAACGCAGGTCGTCGAGCTGACAACAGAACGATGCGCGCTGAAAGACGAAAACGACTCCCTCAAAACTCAGCTTTCTGATCGGGTGCAGACCGTCTTTCGCAACCCGTACTACTACACAGACGGCGACGAAGTTCCCTTATGCCCGAGATGTTACGAGACCTCCAGCCGCGAGCTGCGAGTGCATCTCACGCATCCTGCCTCTGAGCTGACCAACGGCTTCGGCCGCATCTGCCGGAATTGCAAATGGTTCTTTCTGGAAGGCCCTGAGCGCATGCAGCCGAAGTCCCATCGGCCACCCCATCGCGCCACCGCCGCAATGAGTCCAGCTAGCTCGCCTTGCCGGCCGGAGTGCCCGTCAGACTCCGTCCGGCAGCGACATCCTACATGGACTCGCCTCGATGTTTCGCGTCCGCGGTCACCTGCTGATATCCCGTCGGCACATCGAAGCGGGATGCGTCTATCGGGTCGGTAGAAAATTCGCCCATGGTGGTACGCGATTCGATCAGTACATTGGCAGCCGATACATTCTTGCCACTGCCCTGCTCCTTGGTAGTCGCCGTGGAGGCCACTGTGTTCCCGGCCTGGTCGGCGGTATCGGAGGCGTCCTGCTTCACTTCGGCTTTTTTCCGCTTTCCGAACCCGCTAAATCCGCCACCGAGTGCGCCAAGCCCGCCAAGCTTGTTTGCAATCATCGATGTGGCCGTCTGCTGCGCTACATCTCCGGCGCTGGGCATTGCCGGGGTAACCGCGGCCGGCAGTGGCGCTTCGGAGGCCGCCGGCAGCGGCTGCCCATCTGCTGTCGAGCCCATACGCATTACCTGCATCACCGGCACGCCTTTTAGCTTTGAAATCTCCGTCGCCAGCCCCGCCATGCCTTTGGCCGCACCCGGCTGTGCCATCAGCGCGGAGAAACTATCCGTTCCGCTGAAGACCCGTCCCATCTTCTTCGCAAACTTCTCGTTGAAGGCACGCATCTCGTCATAGCCTGCTATCTCCGGCGCGAGCCACATATCGTTGGTGATGCCCAAGGCGCCGGTCTGCTGCGTCGTCTTGTCTTTGGCCACCAGCGCCATCGTCAGGATCGCTTCCTTTGTGTCCTGCCCCGAAACCTGCTTGGTTGCCCCAGTCTCCCGGACATGTACGTCAAAGGAGGTATCCACGTTGTCTGGAGGCGGCGCGCTCTTGTTCCCGCCCGCCTGAGCCTGCTTCGCCTTGGCGTCCTGCTCCGCCTGCTGAATCTGTTGCCGCATCTGTTCAAAGGTGGTCACCGTGTATTGCCTCTTGGCATTGTCGATCTGCGTGATGGTTTCATGGTCCAGATCGATAATCTCCGCCGAATCCGGACGGATCCGCGCCATCCGGTCGCCCTTTAACAGCACCGTCGAAGTGACCGGCTGATCGGCTTTGCGCGCCTGCGCACTGAACGTGCCAGCCATCTTCATCAACCCGACAATGGAGCCGCCGGTGATCTGCGTTGTTTCCTGGTAATGGAAGTCCGCCAACAAGGGCAGCGAGCACGCGACACACACACCCGCTATCGCTATACGTACCACCGGAAAAAAGAATTGAGATCGCCGCATATGGGACTCCGTTCCTTTGAGCAAAGACCTATGGGCCCGTTGATGGAGGAGAACGCACGACTTGTTGCGGGGAGGCGGCATCAGTCTATCCCGCTGGCCGCACACTTTGTCAACAGAGCTTCAGCAGAGTGGGTGCCCGCGTATTGCTAGCTTCCACACCGAAATATATGGTCAGCTCGGCGCCGGACAGGATTCTATTGCATTTCAGCTATTGCAGGTCGGGCGCCAACCCCCGGATCACTCGCCAATTCGAGCACCAGCCGCTCCAAGACGAGCCGCTTGTCCGGCGGCGAAGACCGCACTTCCAGGTCCGCCCGCGCTACCAGCCGGAGCGCCCGCTTCAGCTCCGCAGAGGATTTGTAGCGGCGCGCCTGCCGGATCAGGTCGTCGACTGCGAAGGGCGCGACGCGAAAGCCCGGCCACAGCGCTTGCCAGATAGCCCGCGAGTCGCGAACTCCCTTTTCGATGATCACCAACATCTGCCGAAAGGTACGCGCCAGCATATACAAATGCCCGATGGCCGATTCTTCTCCGCCTCCGGCTGTGTTCAGCAATCCTTGCAACCGCAGCAGCGCACGAGATTTGTCCTTGGCCGAGATCGCGTCCGTCAACTCATAGAGCGATCGCTGTTTGGCCGCAAGAACCAGCGTATCCACATCGCCGAGCGTGATGTGGCCAGTTCCCGCCGTGTACAACAGCAGCTTTTCCAACTCGTGCGCGACAGTCATCATGTCGCTGCCCAGTGCGTCCGCCAGCTCGCGCGCAGCGTCCGGATCGAGCAGCGCGCCGCGGCTCCCGGCCGTTTCCACCAGCCAGCATGCGGCGTCGCTTTCCTCCACCTGCGGCAACTCCACCATGCCGCACCAGTCCCCCAGGGTTTCGCGGATACGCTCATAGCGTTCCTTATCCTGCATATCGAGGCGGCGCAGATCAGACGGCAAGTGGATGTGGTCCGCCACGAAGATCAGCACGGCCTGCGGGTTTGGGGAACGGAAGTAGGCCTCCAATGCCGCAAACTCATCCTTTTTTGCGCCCCGTCCGTAGAGGGTCTTCAGGTTGCGGAGAAAGAGGACCTGGAATGGGGCCATGAGCGACGGCGTTTGTGCCCGGTCCAGTGCCTCAAAAACACCGGTCTCGCCAAGATCGATATCCGACAGCGCAAAGTCCCGAAGTTGCGGATCGACCAGCGCGGCGAGCACTGCTCTGCGGCAGCGTTCATACATGAATCCTTCATCGCCCACCAATACGTAACCGGGCCGCAACGTGCCACGCTTGGTCGCGGCCTGCACCTCTGCGATGAAGCGGTCCGACGATGTGAAACTGCGCAGACCGGCGCTCGGCATCAGTTCTCTATCCCTTGCTGCACGCGTATCTGCATCAGAAAGACTCCAACATATCGCTCACCAGGGTTTGCGCGAAGTCACGGGAGAGCCGTTCGGTAGCCGGCGCGTCCTCCTGGATAAAGCTTGCCACGTCCGAGGTCGCTTCGTACTGCTGGCGAAAAGTGTAACCCTGGTGCTGGTAGAGCACGCGGCCCTCGCGGTCGCGTACATCCACGTTGGCAACGATTGTAATGAGATAGCTGGAGGACTGCCCGGTCTTGGCGTTGTAGGTATACGGCACAATGGTTTCTGTAAGGAGAACGCCTTGAAGGGTGGCATCGGCATCGGTCGCGTGCTCGCCGGTAAGGACAGCCAGCTTCGTCCGGATGTTCAGTTCGCGAACCACAGCCCCAGTGAGGGCCACCTCCGAATGATAGACCTGCGTTTTGTTCTCGAAGAAAGGGACGGCGAGCGTGTGCACTGAAGCGGGCAGATGGACCGCCGACCCCGCGGTGTGATATCCGCACCCGGCAAGCGCACCCGCGCACAGCAGAAAAGCACCACCTGCGCGAAAAGAGATGTGTTGCATCCCAGCTATTCTCTCAGGAGTTCGTGCGGCTGCGGCGTCTTGTTTGTCTCCAGGGGCGAGTGTGGGAGCAGGCTCGCTTCGTGCAGGAAGTCCCGCAACAGCAGCGCAAAGGACTGGTCCTTCTTTGCCTGCCTGACAAAATCGGACGCAAACTCCATCCAGAAATACGTGGTTCGCTCGCAATATGCGGCTGGCGGTTTTCCATTCGCATGCAGCAACGCCTGCAATCCCGTCCGCATGCGCTGCAAGGCCTCTTCCCGCGAGTAGCGTCGCGCATACCATAACGCCACCGAAAGGTGCTCACGATGATGAAATTGGTCCAGGGGAATTTCGCACAATTCGAACGCGGCGACGAGTTCGTCCGGCACTTGCATTCTGCCCTCCCATAAAAAGAAGAAGCCCACCTCCGCAGAGGTGGGCCGATCTTAGCTGCTAGTGGATCTTGGCTGCTAATAAACGACTACGCCGGTGAAGGGCTTCCCTCCGGGAAACCGGGCGCGCGGCCAGGCTCCGGCTTGAGCACCTTCACATCGGATTCGCCGGTTGCCGAACCGTTCGACGGCGGTGGGTTGAGCGGTGGCAGCTCGCGCCCTTCGACAATCATCTTCAGCTCGGTACTGTCCAGCGTTTCCCGCTCTAGCAGAGCAGTTGCCAATCTGTGCATGACAGGCTGGTTATTGTTCAGAATGCTATACGCAGACTGATAACCATCATCCACCAGGATCCGTACCTCGCCGTCAATCTGCCGGGCCGTTTCTTCTGAAAAGTCCCGGTGCTGCGCAATCTCGCGGCCCAGGAAGATCTGCTCTTCCTTCTTGCCGAAGGTCAACGGTCCCATGCCGCTCATGCCGTACTCGCATACCATCTTGCGCGCCAGTTCCGAGGCACGTTCGATGTCGTTGCCAGCACCCGTCGTCATCTGCTTGAGGAAGATCTCCTCCGCGCAACGGCCGCCCATTAAGATGGCCAGCTGCGTCTGGAGATAATCCTTGGTGACGGTATGCTTATCATCTTCGGGCAACTGCATGGTCACACCAAGCGCCATACCGCGCGGGATGATGGTGACTTTGTGGAGTGGATCGGCGTGGGCGCGCAACGCCGCTACCAGAGCATGTCCAGCCTCGTGGTATGCGGTCACGCGCTTCTCCTCGTCAGAGAGCAGCATCGATTTGCGCTCGGCGCCCATCAGCACCTTGTCTTTGGCCAGCTCGAAGTCGAACATGTGCACGGCCTTGCGGTTGGAGCGGGCAGCAGTCAGCGCAGCCTCATTCACCATGTTAGCCAGGTCGGCTCCGGAGAAGCCCGGTGTGCCCCGAGCCAGTACGCGGAGATCGACATCGTCGGCCACCGGCACCTTCTTGGAGTGCACACGCAGTACCTCTTCACGTCCACGCACATCCGGACGGCCCACCACCACCCGCCGGTCGAAACGACCCGGACGCAGCAGCGCAGGATCGAGCACATCCGGCCGGTTGGTGGCCGCGACTAGAATCACGCCGTCATTGGATTCGAAGCCGTCCATCTCGACCAGGAGCTGGTTCAGCGTTTGCTCGCGCTCATCGTGTCCGCCACCCAGACCCGCACCACGGTGCCGGCCTACAGCATCAATTTCATCGATAAAGATGATGCATGGTGCGTTCTTCTTGCCTTGCTCGAAGAGGTCGCGGACGCGGCTCGCGCCCACGCCAACAAACATCTCCACGAAGTCCGAACCGGAGATGGAGAAGAAGGGTACGTTCGCCTCGCCGGCTACAGCGCGCGCCAGCAGCGTCTTGCCCGTTCCTGGAGGCCCCACCAGCAGCACGCCTTTGGGAATGCGGCCGCCCAGCTTCTGGAACTTCGCCGCTTCACGCAGAAACTCGATGATCTCCTTGAGTTCTTCCTTGGCTTCGTCCACGCCGGCTACATCTTTGAAGGTGACTTTCTTCTGTTGCATGGACAGCAACCGGGCCCGGCTCTTGCCAAACGACATCGCCTTGTTCCCGCCGCTCTGCATTTGCCGCAACATAAAGAACCACAGCGCGCCGATGATGATAACTGGCGAGAAGTTCAGCAGGATCGGCAGCCACGAGCTGCCCTGGTTGTCCTTTACCGTGATGGACACCTTGTTGTCCTGCAGGATCTTGAACATGTCCGGGTAGTTCGCCGGAACGGTCGTGTGAAAAGCCTCTTTATTATTCCGGAAGTGGCCATGTACTTCGCTGTTCACCACGGTAACGTCGCTCACCAAGCCCTGATGCGCGTCATCCATAAATGTGGAGAAGGAGATCTCCTGGTCGTGACCATTCCCTGTGCTCTTCTGGACGATTTGCCACAGCAACACCAGACAAGCAAGAATGAACACCCAGAAAATGATCGATTTGACCGTCGAATTCACGAAAAAGTCCTCTTTTCTCTTGCACCGCAGAGCTGCACTGCTGGCGCAATCCAAGGAGCAGACCGGTCCCGTTTCTATACGGAATGGACCCGATCTGTGCCTCAGGTATTAGACGCAACAAGCCGCACGAAAGTACCGCACCGCTGGACAACCCTTCACATCGGACGCATAGCCTTATCCGCTGCGCTGGTGAACGCAACCTGATTTTACTCCGGCGCGAGCTTTCAGCAGCAAGAAAGCATGTATTTGCAGCCGAAAGATGTTACTGAAGGCCTAACGGCGGACTCATTCGGTACCCACCTGCGGTTCTTCCCGCACCTCCAGCCGAATGCCGACCCGGGCCAACTCCGCCGGATCCACCTCTGCGCCACGCAACCAGAGGACGCTGCGGCCGCGTACGACCACCGGCCACCGCTCGCGATCGGGGCCGAAGACCCTCATTCTTTCCAGCGCTTCAGCCACCTTTTTCGGGGCGCGGCTGTAGCGCAGCCTGACGCGGTCACCGGCCTGCCACACCCGCACACGCAAAGGTTCCCCAGCCTCGCCTGGCGCCACTCCAGCGTTCCGTTCGGCGCTGGCCCGTAATCCGTACTCGGTCGCCACCACCGACCCCGGAACCGGGAGGTCATACGCGGGAAGCTCCATCTCCGGCGCTCTTGCGGCATGGCGGGAAAATCGCAGCTCACGCGGGGTTCGCTCGGCAATTAATCCGCCAGGCAGCGAGACTCGGCGACCTCCGCGAGTCGCAGCGTCCCCTCGTTTAATATCCGCCAGGTCCGCCGTATCTCCCAAGCCGGCCAGGGTCAGCAGGCTTTCGATTGCGTCAAAACCAATCCCAACCCCCGCGCCCATTTTCTTCGCAGCCTCACGTAGCACTCTGCGCCGGACAGCGGGATGCAAACTCCGCAGCCTTTGCACCTCCAAAGCAACTGTAGCCTCGTCCTCGGGGTGGGTACTGGTGGCGCGCCCTCCCCCGCGCACCGGCTTGCCGGTCATCAGCAGCCCGGGCATCACCCGCGCAAGCTCTCCCTGCCACCAGTCCTCCTCCGCCCGCGCCACCGCAGACATGCGTGCTAGCTGCGTCGCAATGCCCGGGTTGAACTCTCGCAGAAGTGGCAAAAGCTGGTGTCGCACGCGGTTCCTGGTGAATGCCGGATCGGCATTGGTGGCGTCTTCCCGCCACCTCTGGTCGAGCTCCAGCAGATACCGCTCGATCGCCTGCCTCGCCACCCCAAGCAGCGGCCGCACGATCCGGCCCGTCTCGCACACTATAACGGGATGGATCCCGCCAAGCCCCTCCGTCCAGGCGCCCCGGATCAGTTTCATCAGGACGGTCTCAGCCTGATCATCGAGCGTATGGGCGGTCGCCACCACGTCCGCCTCGCCCCCGGCCAGCAGGTCCCGGAAGAACCCGTAGCGCAACACCCGCGCCGCCTCTTCCATGGTTTCGCCTTCCTGCGCTGCCCGTGCGCGCACATCACAGCGGAAGACGCGCAGCGGCACTGCCAGCCCCATAGCCAGCTCTTCTGCAAACGCAAGATCCGCATCCGCATCTTCCCCGCGCAGCCCATGGTGGACATGCACCGCGGAAAGCACGACACCAAGCGCGCCGCGTTCCCCATGGAGCACGCGCAGCAATGCGACGGAATCCGCGCCGCCAGAGACAGCCACGGCCACGCGCTGCCCGGCGCTGAACAATTCTTTCGCAAATGGCAGGACGCCCGCGTTCGCCTTTGTTCTCATAGCCCCATGCTACCGGTCTATACTCGGAGGCATGCCCGAGACCAGAGCCGCCAATACAGGGGATATCGACATCATCACGCACCACCGGCGCCGCATGTTTATCGATGCCGGACGAGCCGACAACCGCGTTCTCGACGTGATGGATGAACACTTCAAGCCCTGGCTGCTGAGCATGCTGCAGTCTGAAAAATATCTCGGCTGGCTGGCGCTTGAAGGTGACCAGGTCATCGGCGGAGCGGGCCTGCTGCTGCTTGA
Source organism: uncultured Acidobacteriaceae bacterium (assembly GCA_963767705.1). Classification (GTDB taxonomy): domain Bacteria; phylum Acidobacteriota; class Terriglobia; order Terriglobales; family Acidobacteriaceae; genus CAWCJL01. The sequence goes on from CAVYEO010000001.1 coordinate 1,442,460, forward strand.
CTGGCCGCCCCACCCGCTCGATCCCACCTCCGGCCAGCGCGGTTACCTGCTCAACGTGTATGTGGAGCCCGCGCACCGCCGCAAGCACCTTGCCAGCTACCTGATCGAACTCGCTCTGGCTGAGGCGCGCCGCCGCAAGATTCACGTCGTGGCGCTGCATTCCACCGAAGCGGGTCGGCCGCTATATGAAAGCAACGGCTTCCGGCAGACGAACGAAATGTTCCTGGTCGAGCGCGCCGAGGGCTGAGCCAACGGCTCGCGATGACGCAACGGTATCCTGCAGCGGTCGGGTGTGCGTACAGATGCAATCCCGTGACCATGCAATCCCTGAATTAATCCCTACTCCACCTCGGACATCGAGCAAGCCTGTGCCCCCGACAGCGACCGATCAGACTTCTACCCTCCAGCCTCAGCGGACGAGCCGTTTAGCGGATCTCGCCCTCGTCCTGCCCTTTATCCTTCTGTTCCTGGTGCAGCTTGCGCATCACGCGCTTTGGCGAGATGAACTGAATGCCTGGGGTATTGCTGCCGCGAGCCATAGCCTCCGGCAGCTCTTCTATTATGTGCACTACGAGGGCCACCCCAGCCTGTGGTATGTGCTGCTTTGGGTCGTCTCCCGAGCCACCGACAATCCAGCCGCCATGAAGCTGCTGGAAGCCTGTATCGGTATCGCAATCTATCTGCTGCTTGCCCTCCGGTCTCCTTTCTCGCGCGTTGAGAAAGCCTTGCTGTATTGCAGCTATTTCATCTCGTTTGAGTACACAGTGCTCAGCCGCATGTACGGCATCTGTTTGTTGCTGGTGTTGCTTTATGCGGCGCAGCGGGCCGCCCACCCAGCCCGCGTGCTGCTCAATGCGCTACTCCTGGGTCTGATCGCCAATACAGACACGCTCGGCATCCTGTTTTCCTGCGCGCTGGCGCTGGAATACGCTCTCTTTATTGCAGCACAGCAGAGGCGCGGCCTCAAGCTCGCCAGCAGACGCCGTCTGGTGGAAGGCGTCCTGCTCTTTCTGGGCCTGCTTGCAGCCTCGGTTCTCAGCCTGCTCCCCTCCAAACACATCAGCTGGCGCACCACCGGCCACATGTTCACATTCGCGCGAAGCTTCGGTCACCTCGCCCAGACCTGCGTGGATTACGTGGTGCTGCCCTGGTTCCCTATCGCCACGCATTTCCCCCACGCCTTCTGGAATCCCAGCCCTGTCTCGCACTGGAAGTTCTTCTACGCCGCCATGTTTCCTGTCGTGATTGCGGCTTATTACGCGCTCTTCCGCCGCGAACGGAACCTGCTCGCTCTTCTTCTGGCGACGGCGTGTGCGGGCATCGCCTTCGGCCATCTGATCTACCAGGGATCGATGCGGCAGTTCGGCGTCATGTTCATGGCCTTTCTGGTTGCGCTCTGGATACAGCGAGGCCGCATCGCGCGCGTTCCGACCCTGGTTTATGTTTTTCTGGGTTTGAGCGCATTGGGGGGCTTGCAGGCAGCCGTCGCACAGTGGGCGCGACCCTTTTCCAATGCGGGAAACGCGGCCCGGTGGATACGCGACCACGGGAAAGAGAACGAACCTCTGATCGGGCAGAAAGACACAAACGCCATTGGCGTGGCCGAAATGCTCCGCCGGCCGATGTACCAACTCGAATGCAGTTGCACGGACCGGTTTCTACTCTTCTCCGACCGGCGCGATCAGTACAGCGAAGACCAGCTTCCAAGCCGCCTCGCGCGCGCTATGGGCGACGTCCATGCGCCTGCAAGCGTTGTTCGTTTCCACCTTTGCCATGACACCATCGCAACTGCACGAAATCCAAAGCCATGCGCTCGCATTAACGCCCTTGGCACAGTTCACGGGTGCCGAAGCCTGGCAGGAAGATTTCTATCTTTATGAGGTCTCGTCGATCAGTTCTTAAATGACAGAGAACGCGTCGGCGATCTGAAGGCCACGGGTCAAATGGACCCAAGAACCCTGTCGACTAGGGTCCAGAGTCATTTCTCGTACTCGTAGAGTATTCCATCGCCACCTGCGCTAGCGGATTTCAACTTATAACCGGCGCTAAGAAATCTTTGCACTGACCCGTTACCCTTTACGTTTGCGTAGACGAGAAACCGCCTGTGTGTGGACATGAAGTTTTCAAAGGTCGTCGTACGCAGGCCTACATGCGCCCATCGCGCAAGCCTTTCGTAACCTCCGAGCAATAGGTCTCCCGGCTCGGCCCCGAAATACAAATGGGACACAACCGCAGGTGGCGCGTAATTGAAGAAATAGAAATAGGAGAGATCCGGAAGGACAAGGACGTCCAGCGGTTTGTCTAAGCTTGACAGTGCGGGGTAGAGATCAAGGGGATCGCGCGGATTGGTGCTGAGAGTAACGCCCACGCTCGCCTCTTCGAGTGTTGTGTTGTTTTTCAAGCGCGCGGTGATCACGCCCGCGAGATCACCGAGCATCAGTAATAGCATAGCTCCGGCCAGCCACTTTGAAACCCACGGCTGGACCTTCACAGGAGAATTCGCATAGCCGAAGAAAATCGAAAAGCCTGCGATACTAGACAGGAAATACCTATCGATAAATGGGCCATGGCTGAACCTCGAACCGAGCCACCCCACGAGAGGGAGACAACAGAATCCGAGCAAGAGCAGTAACTCCCGTGATCGACGATTTCTAATATCTTCGCTTAACCTTGGCTGAGCACCAAAGACCAACAAGAGCACAAACAACAGGAAGACAGCAGTTGCTGGTCCCATTGTGTTCACGAAAAAAAGCGGGAGAGCCATCCGCGTAGCGGCGGCGAACCCTACGGGCATCGTCGACCTGTAAACACGAAACATCGGGAGAAAGACAGCAACGGCTAAAGTAAGGGGAGCGGCGAGAGCCACAGCCATGCCCCAGTTGATTCGGCGAGTCCTGAAGGAGCCAAATAACTCTACCAGTGCGAACGGGAAGATCAAGTATACAGCGTAAACATGAGTAAGCATTGCAGCCGCAAGACTGAGCCCCATCCCGCAGAGCCAACGATACTTTGCAGTCCCATCTTCAGCTTTCTGCCAGCACAGTAAGGCCAGGCCGCACCACCCGAGCGTGATTCCATGTGGCCTGGCTTCATACGCATAGAACTGTGCCAGGGTGAAGAACGGTAAGGTACCAGCAATGAATCCAGCAATATGACCGGCGCGCTTGCTGACGAACAGGAAAATGCAGATGCCGAACAACCAAACACCCAGCATTTCAGGCAGCCTAGTTGCAATTAGGCCTTCTCCAAATAGATGCTGCGCTCCTCGCGTGAGCAGATAAAATAAAGGCGGGTTGAAATCCGCCCCGTGGGCAACTGCCGTCCAGGTACTCCTGAAGTTCGGAAGCCGGCAAAGATAGACCGTGAACAGTTCATCAAACCAGAACAGCTTTCTGCTTGCTCTCAGAAAGACATCGGCGAAGTAAATCAGGCTAACGACCGCGATCCCCGAAGCAGTCCACCAATTCCTTTGATCGAAAGTCCTACTACTATTCTCTATTTCTGCCATCTTCTAAGGTCTCTCGTTCTCTTATTTCCGGTATTCGTAAAGGAGGTTGTCCGTATCCCTGTGGACGGATACGAGTGTATAGCCAGCCTTCAGGAAAAGGTCCGTACATGGCTCACAGGACATCAGGGTACCGTCGATCTTGCCATACACGAGGAAGCGGTCGTGCGTGGCCAGAAAAGGGCCAAAGGTGGTGAGGTGGAGGTCCACGTGTGCCCATTTTGCAAGCCGTTCAAAGCCGGTGAGAAAAAAGTCGTCAGCCATCGGCGTCCCAAAGTACAAATGCGCCGCCAGCTCCGGCGAAGCATACCGTACCAGGTAAAGGTAATTGATATCTTCGACCACCAGGATGTCGAGCGGAGGATGCGGAGCTAACAAAGCTTCGTCCCTGGTCAGTGGATTCTGTCGGGGATAGGTGAAGACAAACTTGCTGGTGGGCTCCGTGATGCTGGGAGCGCCCACGACGTAATGGCGGATCAGAAGTCCGAAATCGCCGAGCATCAATACAAACATGGAGGCTGCCAGCGCCTGAGCTACCCACGACCGCATCTGCCGGGCGGAGCTCGCGTAGGCAAGAAGGATGCCCACTCCGGCGATACTCGAAAGAAGATAGCGGTTGAAGAAAGGGCCATGGTTTACCTTGGTGCCGAGGATCGCGAACAAGGGAAGGCAGGCAAGAGCAGTCGCGATGAGAAGCTCTCTTTGGGGTATGCGCGGCATCGCAGGCACTGGCTCCGCCTGCCGGTTCCAACCCCAAGCCGATACCAGAACCGCGAGCACAAATATGGCGAGCGCCGGGCCAAAAGCATCCAGGAGAAAGCGCTGGAGAACTTCCGGGGCGCCGTACTGCAGAGTCGCGAACGGGGTCATGGAGCGGAAACTACGAATCAGCGGAAGGTAGACAGGAACCGAGACAGCAATGGCCAGGGCTGTAGCCGTAAGTACGCCCCAGTCGATGCGCCGCCTCTTCACCAGATCGTAGATCCACACGACGCCGAAAGGACAAATCAGATACATGCCATATACGTGTGTCAGAAGCGCACCCGTCAGGCTCAGGCCAAACCCTGTAAGCCAGAGCCATCTCTTCCTGCTGCCCTCCTCGGCCCGCTGCCAGCACACCAGCGCCAACCCGCACCACCCGAGCGTAATTCCATGGGGCCTGGCCTCGTAGGCGTAGTACTGCGCCAGGGTGAAGAACGGAAAAACCCCGGCAATAAAACCAGCAAGCGGGCCGGCACGCCTGCCCACGAACGTATACAGGCAAAGTCCACATACCCAGACGCCTACGATGGCGGGAAGCCGTGTCGCGATCAGCCCGTCTCCAAACAGGTGCTGCGCGCCGCGCGTGAGCAGATAGAAGAGCGGCGGGTTAAAGTCCGCTCCGTGCAGCACAGCCGTCCAGGTGCTGTGGAAGGTAGGCAAACGGCAAAGGTAATCCGTGAATAGCTCATCGAGCCAGAAGAGCTTCTGGCTGGCCCGGAAACATATGTCGACGAAGTAGATCAGAGAAACAACAACGATCCCGGCGGCGATGCGCCAACTCACCTTTCCGGACACAGGCCTGCTATCGATTTCGATTTCGGTCATCGCTTCACACATTAACGCAGTTGTGGTGCAGGCGTACGGCTTCGCCGGCGGGTGATCAAGAAGGTACGCAGAAATTCGCAAGCCTGCTCGAAGCTGTCCCTACCTGTCTGCGGTAAGATCATGCGAGGCAATACCGGAACGAGACTATGCTGAATCACAAACGGATCGCAGTCGTCCTCCCCGCTTACAACGCCGCGCTTACGCTGGAGCGCACCGTTAATGAAATCCCCCACGACATAGTAGACGACATCATCCTGACCGATGACGCCAGCAAGGACGATACTTCCGAAGTCTCGCGGCGGCTTGGTCTCGAAACCATCCGGCATGATCGCAACCGCGGCTACGGCGGGAATCAAAAAACCTGCTACGCCGCGGCTCTCAGCCGAGGCGCGGACATTGTCGTGATGCTCCACCCGGATTACCAGTACACGCCGAAGCTGGTCTCGGCCATGGCTTCGATGATCGCCTATGACGAGTTCGATTGCGTGCTCGCTTCGCGCATCCTTGGCCGGGGCGCGCTCCGCGGCGGCATGCCGTTGTACAAATACATCTCCAACCGCTTTCTTACCGCGGCGCAGAACCTGCTTATCGGCCAGAAGCTCTCTGAATATCACACCGGCTACCGCGCCTGGAGCAGGCCCGTGCTCGAGCGTCTGCCGCTGCTCGCCTGCTCGGACGACTTCGTCTTCGACAACCAGATGCTGGTGCAGGCCGTCTATTTCGGCTTCCGCGTTGGCGAAATTTCCTGCCCCACGAAGTACTTCCCGGAGGCCTCCTCCATCAACTTCCGCCGCAGCGTCACCTACGGCTTCGGCGTGCTCCGGACAGCGATGCAGTACCGGCTCAAACGCATGGGTTTGGCCAACCCCGAAATCCTGCGGGACACACCCGCCGAACGTCTTCAGTCCGGCACAGGCTCCGCACCTCACGCGGCTCCACAGCCCGCATAAGTTCCTGGGCTTTGCGCAGGGATGCTGGTTCCATTCGCGTAGTGCGCATACGTGCGTGTGTGCGCTACGCAGTTCCGGATTCTGTATACTCCAGTCTTTATGCGCGTTTTTGTCATTCTTCCCGCTGCCGGGCTCGGTACCCGCATGGCCGCCGGCCACGCTACGCCGGCCGCCCCCAAACAGTTCCTTACCCTATCTGGGGTTCCCATCCTGGTCCACAGCCTGCGCGCTTTTGCAGCCATACCGGAAGTCATCTCGATGACCGTGGCGGTGCGCTCTCCTGAGATGGAACGCGTGGCCGCTCAGGTTGACGAATACGGGCTTTCTGGCCGGGTCACGGTAGTGGCGGGCGGCGACACCCGCCAGGAATCCGTCAGCCGCGCCCTGGCCACCCTCGACGCGGCGGATGATGACATCATCCTGGTGCACGACGCTGTGCGTCCGCTGATCGACGCCGATACCATCGCCCGCACCATCGAAGCCGTACGCCGCCACGGTGCGGCCATAGTAGCTCTGCCCGCCATCGACACCATCAAGCAGGTGGAGCGCACTGCCGAGGGCGCGCTGGTGCGCGCGACCATCCCGCGTGAATACATTGTGCAAGCGCAAACACCCCAGGGCTTCCGCGCCGAGCTCCTGAAGCGCGCCTTTGCCGAAGCCGAGGCCGACGGCTTTGCGGGGACCGACGAGGCCAGCATTGTGGAACGCGCGGGGGCCGATGTTGTCGTGGTCCCCGGCTCCCCGGCAAATCTCAAAATCACCCAGCCCGGCGACCTTGCGCTGGCCGAGTTCTACTTCGCGCGACGGACCGCGCAATCGTAAAGCCGCAGCCAATCGAAGATAGTCGCGGTACACTCGCCTGAAGGAAGATCAGCAGCCATGAGCCTACGCATCGGTTACGGTTGGGACTCACACGCGTTCAAAGCCGACGTGCCGCTAATCATCGGCGGCATCCCCATTCCGCACCACGAAGGGCTCGCCGGCCACTCCGATGGTGACGTGCTGCTCCATGCCATCACAGACGCGCTTCTGGGCGCCGTTGCCGCGGGCGATATCGGCACCTTTTTCCCCCCGGGCGATCCACGCTGGAAGGGCGCCGCCTCCACCATTTTTCTCAATCTCGCATTGGAAGAGATTCAGCACGCCGGCTATCGCATCGTGAATATTGACACTACGCTGGTGCTCGCCGCGCCCAAGATTTCTCCTATCTCTGCCGATATCCGCGAACGCCTCGCTGACCTCCTCGATCTCGATCTCAAAGCCGTCAGCATCAAAGCCAAAACGCCCGAAGGGCTCGGCCTCGATCACGTGGCCCAGGCTCATGCCACTGTGTTGCTCGAAAAGGTGGAAGACTCACAGGTGCTCCGCAGCATGAGCGCCGCCATCGAGAACGAGCGCAACCTTGAGGCAGTGGTGACAGATCTCCTGGAAGAGGTCCATAGCACCACTCCCGTTCGTCAAACCATAAAAGTGCCCGTGTTTGATACAGAAGACATCACCTGACCCTCAGTTCAATTTTACCGGAGCAAAGATTCCATGCGCCTGCGTGCGATGTTGTCTGCCCTACTTAGCACAGGGATACTAGCCGCGCCGCTGTGGGCTGCGGCGCAACAATCCCCTGCTCACTCTGTATCCGGCGACTGGGCCACCCCCGCGGAACAGACCGGATATCGCACCACACCGGACTACGGCAGCACCATGGCCTACCTGCGTCGAGTCGCCTCTGCAGCTCCGGGCCAGGTACGCATGGAATCGTTTGGCAAAACTGGCGAGGGGCGCGAACTCGACATCGTCATCGCCTCCAAAGACGGCGTCTTCGACCCCGCCCAGCTCCACGCCGCGCACCGCCCCATTCTTCTCGTCCAGAACTCAATCCATGCCGGCGAAATGGACGGCAAAGATAGCTGCATGGCGCTGTTGCGGGACATGGTCATTACGAAGTCGCAGGCCGCGCTGCTGGATCGCGCCGTTTTCGTCTTCATTCCCATCTACAACGCCGATGGCCACGAGCGCCGCAGCCGCTACAACCGCATCAACCAGAACGGGCCGGAAGAGATGGGCTGGCGCGCCAATGCCACCAATCTCAACCTGAACCGCGATTACATGAAGGCCGATGCGCCGGAAACACGCGCGCTGCTTGCCATGTTTCACCACTGGCTGCCGGATTTCTTCGTCGATGACCACGTTACAGACGGCGCCGACTACCAGTACGACGTCACCTACTCCATCGACGACGGACCGAACGTTTACCCTGCGATGGCCAAGTGGATCGATGGGACAGTCGTGCCCGAACTCAAGCAGCAGGTGGACCGCTCCGGACATCTCGCCTCACCTACCTACATCACGCTGGTCGATGACACCGATGCTGCCAAGGGCCTCGGCTTCAACGACGATCCGCCCCGTTTTTCAACTGGCTACATGGTCCTTGAAAACCGTCCCGGCATGCTGGTGGAAATGCACATGCTTAAGGACTACCGCACACGCGTCACCGGCAACTACGAGATACTGCGCGCGCTGCTTGCGCTGATGAATCGAGATGCGGACAAGCTCCTGGCTTTGAACGCGGAGGCGGACGGAGCGGCCGCGCAACTCGGCGCACACCCGCTCAGCAATGCGTCCTACCCGCTCGCCGTCGGCTGGTCCGGCGAGACCACGCCATTCCTCTTTCGCGGTTACAAATACACGCGGCAGCTCAGCGAAGTCTCCGGAACTATCTACCCCTCCTACTCTCATGAGCCCTGGAATGTGACCCTGCCGCTGCAGACTGGGTTCAAGGTCACGTTGGCAACCGTGCCGCCCGCCGCGTACATCATCCCCGTGGAGTGGACGCATGTGATCGATGTGTTAACCGCGCACCAGGTTGAAATGCACCGCACCACCGCCGCCTGGACCGGCCCCGTCGAGACGTATCGGTGCATGGGCATGCAGTGGCAGGAGCCGCCTTTCGAAGGGCGTCACCCAATCTTTCCCGGCGAAGGCAGCCAGGGGCATCCCGGCGCCTTTGGCCAGTGCACATCTGTAACAGAGACGATCACATTCCCCGCGGGTTCGGCGGTAGTCGAACTCAACCAGCGCCTCTCGGCAGTTGCAGTGGAGTGGCTCGAACCTGCGGCGCCGGACTCCGCTATGGCCTGGAACTTCTTCGATCCCATTTTCGAGCAGAAGGAGTATGGGGAAGGCTATGTGCTGGAAAAGCTCGCCCGCGAAATGCTGGCGAAAGACCCGAAACTTAAGGCCGAATTTGAACATAAGATCGCGTCCGACCCGCGCTTCGCTGCGAATCCAAATGCGCGCCTCGCCTTTTTTTACGACCATTCCCCATGGGCGGACCCGCGCCTCGGTCTCTACCCCGTCGGCCGGCTCACGAAACTCGACGGTATTCCGGTGGGGAGTGACTAACAGCGCATGGCAGCCACATCGTAGTCTCTCAGCCTGTCGTCCGCTGTGATTAGAACCAAACCCTCCATCTGCGCTTGTGCCACCAGCATACGGTCGAATGGGTCACGATGGTGCAGTGGCAGAACCGCGGCTGCCGCTGCATGACGCGTGTACACGGGCAGTTCTTTCCAGCCGTACCGGGCGGGTATCTCGCCTACCCCGGCACTCAGAAACAGCTTGCCATAATTTTGCTTGATCGCAATCTCCCACAGCGCCGCAGTGCTGCATACGATCTCCCCGGGACTGGTGGACAAGAGATTCCGGACGGCGTTGCTAAGCCGCTGCGGTTCCTGATCAGCCCAATACACAACATGGGTGTCAAGCAGGTATGCCATTCACGCGTTCTCCGGGTCAAGAGGGCCGTCGAACAGCTCATCAGGAAGATCGTCATAGAAGTCAGGTGCAATATACGTAACCCCTAATACGTTCTGGCCAAGCTTCCGCGGCTCCCGCTCCATCTTAGGCACTTCCAGCGGCACCAGTCGGGCCTTTGGCTTCCCGGCCTTCGCAATGACGATCTCTTCCCCTCGGGAAGCCCGCTCCACTAACTCCGAAAGGTGCGACTTCGCCTCATACAGATTGATTGGGCTCACCATAGAGCCGAATATAAGCTCCTTACCGCTGTTGGTCAAGTTGGTCAATATGTGTGCGCGCCTTTTCGATTGCGGCCTGCTCGGGCTCGCGCTAATCTGGCTGACAACTCATACGCACCAATTGCGCTGTGGACCAGAGGCCGCCATGCAGCAGATTCCCGGTATTGACTCACATTTCCTCTATCTTCTGCCATTTATTGCACTTTTTGGCCTCGTCATGACGGTCGTCATGATCATTCCCTACTGGTTCATCTTCAAGAAGGCCGGGTTCAGCCCCTGGCTGTGCCTGCTCTTCTTTGTACCGCTGGCGAACATCATCGTCTTGTACGTGGTCGCCTTTTCGCAGTGGAAAGTCGTTCCCGTTGCTGACCTGGCGCCAGCTTATCGAGCACCTTACCCAGGTCCAACTCAAACGCTTCCACCTGCTGACCCCACCTATCGCGGTTGATGCTACTGGCCATGTACGTCATGGATTCCGGACGCGACCCACTCGTTGACGCCGGCGCTATACTTGCTGTAGGAACTTCCGCCATGCCTTACGATCCACGAGCCGTCGCCAATTTCCTGCTGGATCTGGCGAAGAAGGACGGCCAGACCATCGATCCGATGAAGCTGCAGAAGCTCGTCTATTATGCGCACGGCTGGTATCTCGCACTTGCAAACGCGCCCCTGCTCGACCGCTCCGTCGAGGCTTGGAAGTATGGCCCTGTAATCCCCGTTCTTTACCGCGCTTTTCAAGACTACGGCGCGGACCCCATCACCGAGCCAGCCCGCTACAGCGACGTTCAGGGCACCAAGATGGTCCTTCGTCCCTTTCGCCTGGCCGATGGAATGGATACCTCGCCTGATGACTCCACCCAGTACGCTCAACGCGTCATCCGCCGCGTTTGGGAACAATACGGAAAGTTTTCAGCTATCCAGCTCTCGATGATGACCCACGCGCCTGAAACACCCTGGGCCGAGGCTTGGAGCCAGAACCAGGGCAAGCGTTACGTTCCCATTCCGGACGACAGCATCAAGCAGTATTTCAAGAGCGCGCTCAAACCGATCGCGGCATGAATCCAGAGCCCGATCCCGAGCAACTCGCCGATCAGAAATCTCTTGGCTTGGCGCCCCCCGCCGCGGAGCCGGCCTTCGCCCCGCGCACTGCCAGTCTGATTGAGAACACCATTCTTGCTAAAGACGAGCAGGACACCTACGAACAGAGCAAACACCAGCAGATCCTCGGGTTCCGCAAGTGGCTGGTTCCTTCGATCTTCGGCCTTACCCTAAGCTGGCTCTGCTTTGTCGCCGCGTCGATCGCTATAGAACAACGCCGCCATCATCTGTCGGATGCCGTTCTGATCGCGATGCTTGGCGCTGCCACAGCCAATGTCCTCGGGCTGCTCGTAATTGTTCTGAAGTCCCTCTTCCCGGCTGAGCTCGAGCGCGGGGACGAGTAAGCTCATCATCAAAGCTGTACGCAGACGGATCGGTGGAACAGTGCGAAAAATCTGGACCCGATCTGATCAGCCGTTCGAAAGAACGATCTTACCCAGACCGCCTCACCTTGACGCTCCCCCGCCTCGCCCCTAGCATCGGGAGTGAACGCTTCCATCATGCCAGACGAACTCACCCCCATAACCCCCGCCACCACGCCCCGCGTCCGCTTCGCCCCTTCGCCTACCGGCTACCTCCACGTGGGCGGGGCTCGCACTGCGCTGTTCAACTGGCTCTTTGCGCGCCACACCGGCGGTACTTTCATCCTCCGCATTGAAGACACTGACTTCGAACGCTCCTCCGAAGAAATGGTCGAAGGCATCCTTGAAGGCATGCGCTGGCTCGGGCTCACCTGGGATGAGGGCCCGTTCTTCCAGTCGCAGCGCCTCGACCTTTACCGCGTTACGGCCGACAAGCTGCTTGCGGGCGGCCATGCCTACCGCTGCTTCTGTACCAAAGAGGAACTCGAGCAGCGCCGGCAGGAAGCCGTTGCCGCCGGCCGCACACCGATGTATGACCGCCGCTGCGCCCGGCTGACTTTGGAGGAACGCGATCAGCGGCTCCAGACCGGTGAGCCCGCCGCGGTCCGTTTCAAAGTTCCCCAGGATGGCGCTTCTACGAGCTTTGACGACGCCGTGTTCGGCCGCATCTCCGTCGCAAATGCCGAGATTGAGGACTTCGTCCTGCTCCGCTCAGACGGCATTCCTACCTATCATCTCTCCGTCGTGGCGGATGATATCGACATGCGGCTTACGCACATCATTCGCGGCGCCGACCACATCTCGAACACGCCCAAGCAGGTGCTGCAATATCAAGCACTCGGCGCGCCGCTTCCGATCTTCGCCCACGTCCCGCTCATTTTGGGGCCGGACAAGACGCGCCTCTCCAAACGTCATGGCGCCACCAGCGTCATCTCCTACAAGGAGATGGGGATCGTACCTGAGGCTTTCCGCAACTTCCTGGCGCTCCTGGGATGGACACCTGGCCCAGCCGGCAGGGATGCCGATGGTCGCGACCGCGAGCTCTTCAGCTCCGACGAACTGATCCAACTCTTCTCGCTTGGCGGTATCTCTAAATCCGACGCAGTCTTCGACAATGACAAGCTTGCCTGGTTCAATACCGAATGGATCCGGCGCTCTTCCGCTGCGCAGTTGCTTCCGTTTATCGAAGAGGAATGGGTGAAGTCAGATTTCTGGACGGAACGGACGCCCGAAGAGACACTCGCGGCTATAGAGCTTTTGAAACCACGCGCGCGGAGTCTCCGGGACTTCGCTACCGTGTTTCGCGCCTATTTCAGCGACGCTTTCGCATACGAGCCTGCGGCGGTTACGAAATTCCTTGGTGACGAATCTACCCGCGCGTTGCTCATCGAACTCGGCGCACGCTATGCTGCCGCCGAAGATTTTACCGAGGCCTCTGCGGAAGCCATTCTGCGCGCCTTCGCCCTGGACAAAGGCGTGAAAGCCGGCGCGCTCATCAACGGCGCACGCGTGGCGCTCACTGGCCAAGCCGTCGCGCCCAGCCTCTTCGCGGTCATGCTTGCGCTCGGAAAGGACCGGGTCGTCCAGCGTTTGCAGGTCATAACCGAGATCTCAGGCCCCGTGCGTCCGTAATACATCGTTTATCGCACGAAGACCTCGATCGGAAGCGTGTGATGAATGACATAGGTCCCGAAGCGCTTGTCGTGTTCTTCGGGCTGAGCATTTCCTTCTGCATCCGTCGCTCGCGACTTCAGAATGTACATGCCCTTCTCATCCGGCACGGTCCAGTCAAACTCCCAACGCTGCCAGACAAAAGGCTGCGCGGTATCCAGGAGGTGAACCAGCTGCCAGGTCTTGCCGTCATCTGTCGAAAGCTCCACCTGCGTTACATGCGTGTCGCTTCCCCACGCGGCACCGAAGACCTTGTAGCTCGAGCCGGCCGGAATCGACTCGCGTGTACGCGGTCGCGCAATGGCCGATTTCAGCGCCATCGGTCCCAAGGCACGGCGAACAGGGTTGCCATCCTGATTGTCCCAGTAAGCATAGTCCGAGATTTGCCAGTAGCCCTTGAACGGCTCCGTTACCACCCGGATATGCGTCAGCCACTTCACAGAAGCCATGGCGTAGTGGCCGGGAACTACGACACGCAAGGGGAAGCCATGATCAACAGGGATAGCCTCGCCATTCATGGCGTAAGCGATGAGCACATCGCCGGCTTTGTCGAGCGCAATACTGCGCGCGTACGGTGTCTCTCCCGGCGGCGTGGGCTCTTCCTTCGGCTTACCCCTATCAGCTCCTTCAAAGACAATTTCGCAGGAATCCGCATTCAGGCCGACTCTTTCCAGGAGCGCCGAAAGCGGAACGCCGGTCCACTCCGCCGTACTCACAGCCCCAAGCTGCCACTGCGCGCCTTTGACCTGCGGCACCAGAAAGATGCGCCCGTTCCCGGCGCACTCGAGCGTTGCCGCACGCGTGACGGAAGGCATGGCCCGCAGTTCCTCGAGATTGATCGTGAATGGCTTCTTGACCGCGCCGTCGATACTAAGCTTGAAATCGCGCGCATTAAGCTGGGGAGCTTTAAAGTGACTGCGAATGTAGAAGAGGTCGTTCGGCGTGAGCAACTCGTTCAGGTGGTCGAAAGGATACTCCAGATTCGCGGGCTCACGTTCGCGGATGATAAGGCCGACCTGCTGTTCAGCTGGAACACTGACTGGGCTCATACATTCTCTTTCAAAGCTTAGGTTGCGCCGGTGAGTTACAGACCAGGATTCGACAGTTTGCGTGGCCTATTTCGCCAAGATACTTACCGCGACCGGAATCCTCTTTGGCGGCATACACGCGTTTGTATCGCAAGCCTGATAGCGCAATGCCCCTTGCAGCAATTGGCTTCCCGCCTGGGCCTTCACGTGCGCATGAAGAACCACATCCCCCGTATAGACGTTCAACTTTTCCGTGGGCGCGAAAGCAAAGCTGGTCTCCGTACCCGGCGGGAAATCGACCCCGGTCACCTCCAGCCCGCTCCCCTCAGCCACCATCAGCTGCGTCGGGATCAGGGTTTTGCTGTGCGGCGTGTGGGAGTTGATGTGATAGCCAGGCGCTACACGGAAGTGCAGCTCCAGATCCTGCACCCGCTTGGGAGCGACACTCACCTGCTCCGGGCCGATAAACTCCACTACCGGCGGGGTCTTCGCCGCGGCCGTATCACTTCCACTTTGCCAGGGAAACTTCTGCGCGGCCGCGACGCTCCCGTATATGGCGCCCGCCACCACGGCCGCTGCAAACCACGCCCGAGTTTGCAGCATCACTGCCCTCCGGCGGCTAGCGCCTTCTTGATGTCGGCCTCGACCTGGTCGCGCGACCCGAGCCCAGCGACCTCTTCCACGATCTTGCCGTCGCGTCCCACGTAATAGGAGGTCGGCAGGAACTCGCAGCATTTGTAGGCCTTGCCCACGGCGTCATCACCCATCATGACCGGGTAGTTCACCCCAGTCTTGTCCCGGTACTTACCTACGGCGGTTCGGTCCTTCGCATCATCTTCGCTGATGCCCAGAATCTCAAAGCCCTGTGGCGCATACTGCTTATGCAGGTCTACAAACCACGGCATTTCCACCTTGCACGGCGGGCACCAGGTGGCCCAGAAGTTGATCAACACGGCCTTGCCTTTGTAGTCGGCCAGCGACACTTTTTTCCCTTCGGGGGTGCGCAGCGTGAAGCTCGGCGCTTTCTTGCCCCGCAGGTTCGGCAAACCTTCGTCGGAGGCCACGTCCTGTCCGACGGTCTGGTTGGAAACATCCGGCAGCAGTACGCCATGGGCCTGCTGCTGAGCCATTTTACGTTTTCTGAAGTTCTGATAACCGGACCACGCCATGAGCGCCAACGCGCACACGACTACGAGCACCACAATCTGGTTGCGCTTCAAATCGTACCTTTCTGAAATCCCTGTCCGAGGTTTGCTTTCCCCTCGGTAGCCCTGACGCCTTATTCTAATGGACGGCTTGTCTGCCCTGAGGAGAGCCTTTGCCCCGACCGCTTACGCGCCCCGGCTCGATCGCATGAAACCGCCTTCACATCCCACCCCGCCGGAACTCGTGCGCATCGAGGCTGCAGGCCTTCTCGCCCTGGCTGAGCGACTAGAAGGCGCGATGGCCGGCCCATTCCTCCGCGCCGTTGACCTCGTCATGGACTGCGGGGAGGCTCGCGGCCGTGTGGTCTTAACCGGCATGGGCAAGAGCGGGATCATCGCGCAGAAGATCGCCGCGACACTGTCCTCCACCGGCAGCCCCGCGCTTTTTCTCCATCCGGCGGAGGCGCTGCACGGCGACCTCGGCGTGCTTGCCCGGGGCGATGTAGTGCTGGCTCTTTCGGCCAGCGGCGAAACCGAAGAGATTCTGCGCCTGCTCGCGACGCTCAAACGCATCGGCGATGCCCTGATCTCTTTTTGCTGCAACATGCAGTCCACACTCGCCCGAGCCAGCGACGTCGCCCTGGACTGCTCCGTGCCGCAGGAAGCCTGCGGTCTGGGCCTTGCACCCACGGCTTCCACGACGGCCATGCTGGCGCTCGGAGACGCTCTCGCCGTAGCCGTCTCCCTTCGCAAAGGTTTCCGCATAGAAGACTTCGCCGACCTCCATCCCGGAGGCAAGCTCGGCAAAAAGCTCGCCCGCGTCCGCGAGCTCATGCATTCCGGGCAAACCCTTCCCGCTGTCGGTCCAGAAACGCCCATGCCGGATGTGATCTACGAAATGTCGCGCAAAAAGCTCGGAGTCACCACGGTGCTCGATCGGTCACAACGTCTGCTCGGCATTATTTCCGACGGCGATCTTCGCCGGTTGCTCGGCGCACGCGGCCCGGAGGCGCTGACCCTCTCTGCCGCAGAGGCGATGAACTCCGCCCCATGCACCATCGCTCCCGACGAGCTGGCCGCACGCGCCCTCAGCACCATGGAGGAACGCAAGATCACGTCACTCGTCGTTATCGATCCGGAAAGCCGCCGCGCGCTCGGGCTGCTTCACCTTCATGACCTTTGGGGGCTGGAGCTGATGTGAATTTCCTGCCCTTTACGGCGCGGGGGCAGGCGCCACGGTCAAATTCAGTGTTGCCGTGTGCGTAATGGGACTGGAAAGCGTGACTGCCGATGAGGTGGCCGTGGCGGTAAGTACAGTCGTGCTTGGGGCCGCCGTCCGTGAAGCGACCAGGTAGAACGTCTGCGTCGAACCGATCCCGACAGTCGCCTGCGCCGGGGCAACGCCGACGGAGTTGCCCCCGTTCCCATCTCCCGGAAGCCCGCTCAGGATCATGGTGACGCTTCCCTGCGATTTATGCAGCGGACTTACTCCAATGGTCACGGTTGCCGTGGAGCCTGGTGTCACGGTGGCGGCGGTGGTCTGTACAGCAAGGCTAAAGTCAGGGTTGCTCGCGCTCCCACAGGCGGCCAAGGACAATATTCCAAAAGAACTCATGCAAACAGCCAGCGCCCGGTACTTCCGGCCCATAACGAACGGCCCTCCTCAGATTGGTCTGATGGTGAGATGCGACTCGTGCTCTCCTTCACCTGCCCGGCACTGTGGGGCACGCAAGCCATCGTAGAACTCTAACAGCCAAATGATTTTGCAGGCGCGGCACGTACATTTATCCGCCCAGCCGCTACCCCGTCGGAAAATCCAAGTTGAAACGAACACTGTGGCTTCGTGTGATAACACAGTTCGCCGCGTGGGCAAACGAGCGTAGGCCTCTTCGGAAGAAGACGCAAGCATACTTTTCGCTCGGTAACTGAAATAGTTTCAGTTACCCGATTACTAAAGTTCGTTGTACTTCTTAGACAGAAAATTGCATAGTGTTGCCACTTCCAGATGGCTTATCGCCATCTCTCTGCGGCCGCGCTCCTCCCCTCGTTCGCTGCTTGCACGAAACAGGTCGCCACCCCCCCATGCGATCCGGAGCGCTTACAGTGCTCTTTCACTTTTCCGGAGCTCCCCATGAAAACGCCTGTTCTCCCCTTGCGTGTGGTTTTGCTTGCTGCCGCACTTTTCTCGCTCGTGCCGAACCTGCTTGCCACCACGATTTCGCCCACTTCCGCAACTGTTACTGAAAATGCAACGAAACAGTTTACCGCTAGCACCTCTTCCACTTGGAAGACGAGTTGCGGGACCATTTCGACGTCGGGCCTGTTCAAGGCAGCGCTCATACCCAATCAGACGTGCACCATCACCGCCACGGCCAAGAATGGAAGCGGCAGCGCCACCGCCAAGGCCTCGGTCGTTTCCCCATACACAATATTGCCGGTAGGAGCGAAAACTCCTCAGGGCAAGACCCAGCAGTTCAAGGTCAGCGTGCCTGCCACCTGGACCACGACCTGCGGTTCTATCACTTCCACTGGCCTTTACACCGCTTCGGGAGCAGCCAATGTGTACTGCACCGTACGGGCATTCTCCTCAAGCGGAACACGGTACGAGACGGACGGGTATGACCACGTGATGCCGTCGAACTACGTCCTGCTCAGCCCGTTGAACCCGACGGTGCAACCGGGAGCAAAACAACAGTTCACCCAGGGCGTCACCAGCGCCACCCCGAAATGGACAGCAAACTGCGGCAGCATCACGTCGGGCGGGCTTTATACCGCGCCAACGACGGCCGGCTCCTGCGTGGTTACGGTTACCGCTCCGCCACCGCCGACAGGCAGCGCGCAGGCTGCATCTACTACTGTAACTATTCCCTCGGGGACCGCCCAGCTCACGATTTCGCCCCAGAACCCAAGCATAAACGTGAACGCCTCACTGACCTTCACGTCCAGCGCCTCAGCTACGTGGAAAGCCTCCTGCGGCACCATCGCCGCTGGTCCATCCACGAGCAGCGCCTACACTGCACCCAACGCGGCCGGCTCCTGCTCCGTTACCGCAACTGCCAATGACGGCTCCGGGCATACTGCTGCCACAAACGTAACGGTGAAGGCTCCGACAGCCATCGCGATCACACCGAACGCGCCGACCATCTACGCGCTCGGCAAGATCAAGTTCGCTGCCAACACTGCCGCGACCTGGTCTGCTTCCTGTGGCACTATCGATTCCAACAGCGGCGTCTATGTCGCGCCCAGCACAGCCGGGTCTTGCGTTGTGACCGCGACGGATACCAGCAACTCTTCAAACTCAGCGCAGGTCACCGCGAATACCGCTGTAGTGAACTACACCACTTGGTTAAGCGACAACAAGCGCACCGGCGCCAACACCAACGAGTTCGTGCTGACTCCGGGCAATGTGAGCAATCTCGCCCAGAGTTGGAGTGGCTCGGTGGATGGCACCATCTGGCACCAGCCGCTCTACATGAACGCACTCAGCATCAACAATGCGCCGCACAATGTCGTGTTTGTTGGCACCTCCAACGACAGCGTGTATGCCTTTGACGGGGACAACGGCAGTCAACTCTGGCAGAAATCGTTCCTTTCCTCCGGCGTGACCGCAGTAGCTGGAGGTTCCGTCGGCGGCTCCATGGCGCAAATGGGGGTTGTTGGGACGCCAGTGATCGATCCGAACACCAAGACTTTATACGTCGTGGCGTTCACGGCCGAGAACAACAACACCACCTTTGTTCACCGACTGCACGCGCTGGACATTACCACTGGCCAGGATAAGACCAGCCCGGCGGTCGTCCAGGATCCGCAGTTCACTGACGCGCGCCACAATAACCGCGCCGGCCTCCTACTCGCCAACGGAAACGTCTATGTTGCCTTTGCTGGCATTCATGACACAGCCCCGTACCATGGCTATGTGTTTGCCTACAACGCGTCCTCACTCAGCCAGACTGCGGTCTTCAATGCCACTCCGGGCGGTTACGCCGGGGGCATCTGGATGGGCACAGCCGCACCTGCTACCGATGACAATGGAAATGTCTATGTGGCCACCGGCAATGGAGATTTCGACGGCCAAACCACCTTCGCCATGACGGCGCTTAAACTTAGCCCGGGCCTTGCAGTACTTGACTACTTCACTCCCTATGATTGGCAAACCTTGGGCGGCGGAACGACAGCGGATCTGGACCTCGGTTCAGCCGGCCCGCTGGTCTTGCCGGATCAGCCGGGAAGTCATCCACACATGCTGATTGTGTGCGGGAAGCCGGACCCGATCTATGTGATGGACCGCGACAATCTGGGCCACAACGGATCCTCCTCCGATAACATCCTGCAGCGGATCACAGGACAGGTCGGCGGTCCAGCTGGCACCAGTAATCGAGATGCCGGGCAGGCCTGCTACACCAATCCCGCGATTTGGCAAAGTAACGTCTACTTCGGTGGGAACGGCGACGTACTCAAGAAGTTCACTATGAGCAACGGGCAACTCTCCACTACTCCGGCGAACAAAGGCACCTACACCTATAACTGGCCTGGAGCGCAGCCGGTCGTCACCGCGAATGGAAACAGCAACGGTATCGTCTGGAGTGTCGACCCGAACAACGGGACCGTTCACGCTAACGACGCCAATAGCCTCGCCTCGCTGTACACAAGCAGCAGTCTGGGTAGCTGCTCCAAGTGGACCACTGCTCTCGTCGTGAACGGACACGTTTACGTCGCCTATAACGGAAAGGTCGTGGCCTTGACCGTACCGTAGGAGGACAGTACATAACTCGCAGGCACGAGGAGTGCTTGCGGACACAGCCGGCAGCACCCGTTCATAGTGAGCAGCAACACTGGACGGGGACTGCCGGCTTTTTCGTTTGAAGCCGCTGTTGCTGGTCCACTGTTCTCGGCCGACGACGCGAACGCGTCGCGCTCAGAAGGAGAATCTAAGCCGTGCATCCCAGCTTCGTGGAGGAGCTACCGCATTTCCTGAAAATAGTCCCGCAAAATCGATCAGGTTTATCCGATTGTTGAGGTTTTCTCCATCTACTTGAAGCTGCATGACGACTTTGTCTGTTCGCAACAGATCAGCGCCTGCAGAAACGTCCAAGGCCAAGGAGGGCTTCACCCGACCGTGGTCTAAGTTGACGCGATCTACAAGCGTCTGACCATACTGAGCTACGGCCTGCTGGTAAGTTCCGTCGAAGGTGACCGGCAACCCACTGCCGTATTGACCACCGGCTGCAAGCCAAATACGTGGGATGATCTGATATCGGTAGCGCGTTCTTACGGTATTACGCTGATCCTGCGTCACCCAGAAGCGCCCGCTGGTCTGCTGCAGTGCCTCCCCTACGTTCTCACCCATAAGCAGGCCGCCGGTAACTGGGTAATGCGCAGAACCGACGAGATAGGAGTAGCTTAAAAAGCCTGAAAGCTTACCCCAGTGCGGCAAATCGAGCTTTCCTTCCGCGCCGTAGATATGCGCTTTGCGGAAAGCGATCGGGAAGGAAACTGCTGTATTTAGAAGCTGATCATCATCGGCGAAATTGTTAAATTCCCGGAGAAAGTAGTTGACGTCCAGGCGTAGCGGACCAGGAAGCCCTTTGGTGATTCCCGCTTCGTAGTAATTGCCGTGAGACGGTTCGACAGGAAGACGCAACACCTCAGGGTTCAAAGAGAGGACAGCGGGAGAACTGGATAACAGAATGTTTTCAAACGCGGGAGTCTGGAAGGCGCGGTCGTAAGAAAGATGGGCCAGGAGATCGAACTGCGGGAGAAAACGGGATACAGCGAGACGAGGACTGACAGCATTCTGGTCTACAAGTAAATGATAGTGGTCCCAGCGAATGCCCGCTGCCATGGTCCACTGGCGCAGATGAAGAGTGTCCTCCACGAAAGCCGCTTGCTCGCGATCGTTGCCACGCTGAAAGAAGCTGAAGACGGGCGGAGTTCCAGCGTCGAATTGAGATGGATCGGTAATTGCGTAACTAAACTGCTCATGTAAGTTTGTAAAGTCGGCCTCTATCCCAGCCTTCCATTCCTGATGATTACGATCAGCAGTAACGGTTCCCTTCACATAGCCTTCGCGGAAACCGCGATCCTGTCTCACTACGATCGGAGTCGACGATGAATTCGAGGACAGATGCGTTGTATCATCGCGCATCATGCCATCCAGGTTTGCGAGCGTGCGTGGTGAAAATATGTGTTGGTAGGAAGCCGTTCCGATGTTTTCAAGTGTGTCGCGATCCTGCTTTTGACCTGCTTGTTCCTGGACGAGTTCATTGGGCACCAGGAACCGAGCAAATTCGCGGCGACCAGTAAGGACAAGGCGATCATTTTCCGAGAAGTCCCTCTGATATTTTCCGGCGAAATCGCCAGTTGTTCCGTGGTTCGTGAAGTTCTGGAGAACGGGCGGGTTTTCAAACCACGCGGTGTACGCACCATCGGCGCTCACGCTTGCCGAATTCTTTCCCCAGCCGTACTGGGCCATTACGTAACCACTTGAGGTCGAAAAGCTGCCCCCGTACAGCTCCGCCGTGCCGTGGAGGCCCTTGCGCGGGTCTTGAACTGTGGAGACCTCGATCACTCCGCCCAGTTTGCGTCCATACTCCGCTGGAAAGCCCGCCGTGTAAATGCTCAACGACTGAACATCTTCAGCTTCTACTTGCACATTAAATCCGGGCGATCGGTTATCGGTAAGCGGCAGGCCATCCACGACGTACTGTGTCTGGTATTCAGACCCGCGAGGATGCAGCACAGCATTTCCCTCATAGAGCCAGCCCGGCTGGTCGTTCATCAACTCGATCAATGAGCGTCCGGGGAGTGAGCCTTTGCTGTCCTGAATGAAACTCTTTCCGATTCGGGTGACAGCCCCGGCACGATCCAGTTCCATCAATGTCTTTGACGCGTCAACATGCACGACAACACCGGAACCCGCGACACTCAGGCTCACTTGAAGATCGAGAGGGAGAGCTGATCGAATATCTACGGTCGGGGTAGCACGCTCGAATCCAGAACGCTGAATATCGAGTTGGTAGAGACCGAAAGGTAGTCGCTCCATATCCAAATATCCATTTGCATCGGTCGGCAAGGTCCTATGGACCTGGTTTGCTTCGCTGACCAGCGAAACGCTAGAAGGGAGGGCTAGCCCGTTCGGATCCGTCACTCTCAACCGCAACTCACCGGTGTCGCTTTGGCCTTGAACAGAAGCAACAACGAGTGTCAGGAAGGCCGAGCAAGTGAGGAGGCGATAGGCGTTGTTCATCTCAGGCCGGTTCTTCATTTTTGTGGAGCCGGGAACGGTCCAGCGAAATTTCGTTATGACGCACGGCGATCAACTTTAGTACACCAGAAACTGTGACCTTGGGGCCAGCCGGGTTCTGAATGATCAATGTACCCGCGGAGAGCGGGTGAACCCCACTCATTTAGAATGAGAGCTAAATCCGGCCATATTCTCGCTTTGCCTCTCCGGCATTCGCGATCACAGGAAGGCGCACCTATCCGCATGCATCGCTGGTCCAAACTGTTTATTCCAACCCTGCGCGAGTCGCCGGCCGACGCCGAAGTTGCCAGCCACACTTTTCTTCTGCGCTCGGGTTACATCCGGCAGCTTGGCGCAGGCATTTACTCCTACCTCTTTCTCGGCCAGCGCTCGATGAACAAAATCATCGCGATCGTGCGCGAGGAGATGGACCGCATCGGCCAGGAGTTCTTCCTGCCCGCTCTTCATCCGCGCGAGGTCTGGGAATCTTCCGGTCGCTGGGCCGGCATGGGCGACAACATGTTCCGATTGAAGGACAGAAGGGGCGCAGACCTCGCTCTGGGCATGACGCACGAAGAGGTCATGACCGACATCGCCCGGAAGGAACTGCGGTCCTACAAGCAGCTTCCCCAAATCTGGTACCAGATCCAGACAAAGTTCCGCGACGAGCCCCGGCCCAAGTCCGGCCTGCTGCGCGTTCGCCAGTTCACCATGAAGGACTCGTACTCCTTCGATATGGATGCTGCAGGCCTGGACGAAAGCTACCTCAAGCACGATCTGGTGTACCGGGCTATCTTCAACCGCTGCGGCCTCCAGTTCGTCGCCGTAGAGGCCGACTCCGGCGCCATGGGCGGCTCCCAGTCGCAGGAGTTCATGGTCTACACCGATGCGGGCGAAGACCTCATCGCTTCCTGCGCACAATGTGGCTACGCCGCTAATATCGAGAAGGCTACTTCGCGGCTCACTCCGGTCGAAGACCTCTCCGCCACGGGCGATGGCACCCCGGAACTCGTACATACCCCCGGACACCGCACTATTGACGAGGTCGGCGCGTTCCTCAACACGCAACCCCACCACCAAATCAAGACCATGGTCTACGTCGCTCAGGAATCCGATTTGCCGGTCGATGGAAGGCCAGCCGCACCGAACCGCAGCAGCATGGTTGTAGCTTTTCTTCGCGGCGATCACTCTGTGAACGAGGCCAAGCTCAACAGCGCTGTCAAAGCACACGCCCGCGCCTCCGAACTCCGCCCCGCCACAGCAGAAGAGATTCAGGACTTCTTCGGCTCCGAACCGGGTTACCTGGGCCCCATCGGCCTGCCCACCACATGGGAAGGGCGAAATGCCGTTGTGCTCCTCGATACCGCGCTCACTGGTCGCGGGAACTTCATCGCCGGCGCCAACCGATCCGAGCACCATCTCCGCAACGTGACTCCCGGTCGCGACTTCCAGCCCACTGCCATTGCCGATCTGCGCAACGTCGCCGAAGGCGAAGGCTGCCCCGTTTGCGGCTCGCCCCTTCGCGTCGCCAAGGCGGTTGAGATCGGCCATATCTTCAAGCTCGGCTACCGCTATTCGGAGTCGATGGGCGCGCGTGTTCTCGATCCTAATGGAAAGGAAGTCACCCCCATTATGGGTTCGTACGGGATCGGCATCGAGCGGATCCTTACTTCCGCAATCGAGCAGAGCCATGATGCCAATGGCTTCTGGTTGCCCGCATCCATCGCGCCCTTCGATGTCGTTGTGACAGTTACCAACTCCAGCGACGCAGCCCTCCTTCAAACCGGGGAATCCATCGCCCGCGACCTCGAAATGCACGGCTTTGACGTTCTTCTTGACGATCGGGATGAGCGCGCGGGCGTCAAATTCAAAGACGCCGACCTTATCGGGATTCCCTACCGCATCAATGTCGGCAAGAAGGCCGCTTCCGGCCTGGTAGAGCTCGTAACCCGTTCTCAGGCAGCCGACAAATCCACCACGGTGGATGTACCCATGGTGGAGATCGCCAGCGTACTTGCCCGCGTCCTCAAACCCGCCACAGCGTCCGCCTGACATGATCAACCTGGTACCTCATGCAGCCATCGCTTCCAGCATGCGTCTAAGCAACAGATATATGGAGCGGATGCAGTCCAAGATAAACCTCGGCCGCTTCGCCGCTGAGAGATCGGTACAAAGACCGTGGCAGTGAAAGTGAAAGTCGCCCGCCCGCCGTCCCGCCAGGTCGCCCGCCAGGGCGCAAGGAGCCCCTTGTGGGAGAAGGCGCTGGCGCTCGTTGCCGTCCTTTTTGTCCTCGTTTGCCTCACGGTCGGCGTGGTCTTCAGCTTTTACTACTACAGGTACAAGTCCGTGGTGGACGAGCGGCTCGCGAAGCCTCTCTTCACGGAAACCGCGAAAATCTATGCGGCTCCCCGCGAAATCCGTATCGGTCAGAAGCTCACTTCGCGCGCCATAGCCCAGCAGCTCCGCAACGCGGGCTACAGCGCTGCGGGCGAGCGCGGCGCTTCCAAACTGGGCACGTTCTCCGTGTCGGAAGACACCATTGCCGTTCACCCCGGCCCTCAGTCTTACCACTCCGAAGAGGGCGCAAAGATCTTCTTCAGCAAGGGCCTTGTCTCGGCCATTTCCGGTGACCAGGGCCAGTCGCTTGCAGCCTATGAGCTCGAGCCCCAGCTCATCACTGGGCTTTCCGAAGGGGCCAACCGCACCAAGCGCCGCCTCGTCACTTATAACGAGCTGCCGCCCCGCCTGGTGCAGGCAGTCACATCCATTGAGGACCGCCGTTTTTTCGAGCACGGGGGGGTCGACTATATCCGCCTTGCCGGAGCACTCCGCGATGACCTCCTCGCCGGCCGCAAGCGCGAAGGCGGCTCCACGTTGACCATGCAGCTCGCCCGCGGCTTCTTCCTCACCCCGGAGAAACGCTTCAAGCGCAAGCTCATCGAGATCGCCATCACCTTTCAGCTGGAAAACCGCTTCTCCAAGCAGAAGATTTTCGAGCTTTACGCCAACCAGATCAACCTTGGCCAGCAGGGCTCTTTTGCCATCAACGGCTTTGGCGAAGCAGCACAGGCCTATTTCGGCAAAGACGTCCGCCAGCTCGATTTGGCTGAGTGCGCCCTGCTCGCCGGGATGATCCAGCACCCCAGCTACCTGAACCCGTACCGGCATGCGCAGCGCGCCATCAACCGCCGCAACGTCGTGCTCGAAGCGATGGTCAATACCGGCGACATTACGGAAGCCCAGGCATCTGCAGCCAAAGCCGAACCGCTGCATCTCGTGCCCGGCAATTTGAATGCCGGAGAATCTCCCTACTTTGTCGATCTGGTGCGCGACCAGCTCACCCGCACTCTCGGTCCCGATACGGATTTCAACAACCAGGGTCTTCGTATCTACTCTTCACTTGACCCCGACCTTCAGCGCGTTGCAACGGACGCTGTGGCGGAAGGGATGAAGATTGTCGATGCGCAGGTGGAAAAGCGCCGAGCCCGCGCCGCCAAACTCGCGGCAGCATCGAAGAGCCACGCGCCTGCCGCCGACATCCCCAGCCCCCAGGTCGCGCTGGTGGCGCTCAATCCGCACACCGGACAGGTGCTGGCCCTGGTCGGCGGCCGCAACTACGGGCTTTCCCAGTTCAATCACGCCGTAGCCCACCGCCCCACCGGCTCCATCTTCAAGCCGTTCGTCTACGCGGCTGCCTACAACACCAGCCTTTCGGGGACCGAGCTCACCACGCCCGCGACGATCCAGGCAGTCAACGCTGACGCCGCCAATGCGAACGACGCCGCGGAAAATGCAGCACCGATTCCCACCCCCGGCGCCGGCACGCACGGGATCTTTACTGCGGCCACTTTGCTTAACAACGAGCTCACCACCTTTGAAGGCGGCTATTCCCCAGGCAACTTCCATGGTGAAAAGTACACCGGCGAGGTCACGGCTCGCGTCGCGCTGGCCTTGTCGCTCAACAATGCCACGGTGGAACTCGCCTCCATGGTCGGTTATGGCAATGTTGCTTCTCTGGCTCGCGATGCCGGGATTCGCTCCGCGCGCGGTACCCCAGCCGTGGCTCTGGGCGCGTATGACGCTACACCGCTTGAAATGGCGGGCGCGTATACCACCTTTGCCAATTACGGCAACAAGATCGATCCCTGGATGCTCGCATCAGTCCGAAGCGCGAACGGCGATGTCCTCCACGACTACTCGCCCAATGCCAAGCCCATTCTCGACCCCCGTGTGGCCTATCTCACGACCAGTCTGATGGAGAATGTCATCAACGTGGGCACCGGCGGAGAGGTCCGCCAGCGCGGTTTCACCGCTCCCGCCGCTGGCAAGACCGGCACCTCGCATGATGCCTGGTTCGCCGGCTACACCTCCAACCTTCTCTGCATTATTTGGGTCGGCAACGATGACTACACGGATCTCAAGCTTCAGGGCGCCCACACAGCCGCACCCATCTGGGCCGAGTTCATGAAGCGCGCCGTCCAGCTTCCCGAGTACTCCGACACCAAAGCTTTTTCCGTTCCCGCAGGCATCACCGCCGTCAAGCTTGACCGCACTACCAATCTGCTGGCCGACGAGACCTGCCCGAATGACTACTACGCTGCTTTCTTGGACGGCACGCAGCCCAAGAACACCTGCAGCCATCCCCTGGACGACGGCCGCAACTTCTTCCAGAAGGTGTTCGGCATTGGCGGAAAGCCCTCCGGTCCCAATCTGCCCGCGCAACCCACGCAGCCTGTCTTTGGACAAACGCAGCCCGCGAATCCGGCCTATCCGCCGGTTAACACTGCCAACGGCGTCACCCCGGAGCAGCAACAGGAAAAGCCGAAGAAAAAGGGATTCTTCGGCCGGCTCTTTGGAGGCGGGGGCAAGAAAGATGCTCCTCCGAGTCAGCAGCCGCAAGCCCAGCCGCAATAGCCTAACTCGTAGTGGAAGCCCTGCATGTCTGTTCGAGCATGGCTTCCACCGTTGCGCGTTAGCCGATCAGTAGATCGGGAACCCATACCTTTCCGCGACCGCCCGGATCGCCGTCCACTCCGTCTCCTCGTCCCCGGTACCGTCGCCCTCCACACGCGCACGCAGACCTGCTCCGGCTAAATTGCATGCTGTCCCAAACGGTCCCGGAGGTACGGCGTACTGTGCCGCATGCAGCACCGGCTTTCTCAATTCCAGCACCGCGGCCAAATTGTTTGCCTGAGCGTCCCGTACAGTCAGCGGATTCAAGCCCCATCGCCACTCGATCATCTTCAGCACCGAAGTGTGGTCGAATTGGGCGTCCTCGACGTGCCCGCGCCGCGCAAACGGCGAAATCACCAGCGCCGGCACGCGGAAGCCCAGTCGCCCATCGCTGCCCAGCATTCGGTCGCTCACCGGAATCGCCTTGACCGGCGGCGGCACGTGGTCGAAGAACCCGCCCCATTCGTCAAACGTGATGACCAGCACCGTCTTCGCCCACCCGGGGCCCAGTGTCACTGCCTGGTACACCTGGTTCAAGAACGCCTCGCCATTCCGGATGTCTGCATGCGGATGGTCGTCGTTTGACGTACCGTTTGCCTCATCCACGAATCGCGGGTCAACAAACGAAACTTGTGGGAGCGTTCCCGTTTCGCACGCCAGCAGAAACTCCGTATACGGACGGCTGATCGGCAGGTACTTGAACCCCCATAACGCCAGGAACGGAATGTCGCTGTAGTAGTACCGTCCGGTCACACCGGCCGTGGCCAGCCTGTCCCAGATCGTCGGCAAGCTGGATATAGTGAGGCTCTGGTCCAGGCGGTCTGTTTGCGCCGCGTGCTGGTAGAGGCGGTTGGGATAGGTAGGCGCCATGATCCCGGCAAAGTAGTGGTCGCACACCGTCCATTGCGGCGCTGCCTGTCCCAAAAAGCTCTCATCGCTTTGTGTGAAGTAGCCGATTGGAAAAAGGTCGTCGGTCCCGGCGCGCAGCCATCCGTCGCACTTCCCGCCATCGAACTGTATCCGCCCTCCGGTATAGGAGTGGTCCGGATCGGCCAGTGCGCAGTTCTGGTAATCCGTCAGGTGATAGGTCGAGTGCGCCACGCCTCCTTTATCCAAATAGCTCAGCCCGGCCTGTTTGCCTTGAGCATGCGGAAGCCAACCCAGTAGGTGATCGAACGAGCGGTTTTCCATCATGACCCAGATGACATGCTCGATGCCCGACTGCTTCGGATCCCACCGCTCTCCTATCGCCGGATCCAGCAGCGACCGGGAGTCCGATCCCGCTTCAGCGCCCCATGCAAGCGTCAATGGTCGCAAGCTCTCGATTCCCGCCAGTGAACCCGCCGCTGCCAACCCGCCCAAAAACCTGCGCCTGGAAACCTCATCTGACATAGCCGCCTCCTGCTCTGTGCAGAGCCTTGCTGCTGATAGAGTCGCATCTGCTCGTCCAGGTTGGCCCGTAGAGTGGGCGGTCTGGCAGCAAAAATTATCCCAGCGCGAGTGCAGCAACCGGGTTCCCGCCCGTAAACCATGTACATTGGGCTCATACCAATCCCGGAGTCATGGATGCCCTTTCTTCGTTCGCAGCGCGCCTTTTCCCTGCTCACCGCTGCCACGCTCGCCATCAGCACTGCAGCCCTGTCGCAGACGACCCAGAAGTCCGCCGGACCGCAACCCGTGCCCCTTCCGCCGCCCATCATCGCCCCGGAAGACACGCCCTACGCCGGTACTCTCTCATTGCTGGTTGACCTCACCGACGACCAGCGGCATATAGTAACCGTGCATGAGACGATTCCTGTCGCTCCGGGCCGCCTCACCCTGCTCTATCCCCAGTGGATCCCCGGCAACCACTCGCCGACCGGCCCTATCTCCAAACTCGGTGGCCTCATCGTTACCGCGGAAGGCAAGCGCATTCCCTGGCTCCGCGATCGCGTCAATGTCTATGCTTTCCACATCGATGTCCCACCAGGCGCGAAGACCATTGATGTCGAGTTCGAGTACCTCGCACCGGTGCGCGCCCGCGAAGGCCGCATCTCCTTCTCGACCGAGATCGCCGATCTTTCCTGGAATACCGTGCTGCTTTACCCTGCCGGCCACTTCTCCCGCCGCATCACCTTTTCGCCCAGTGTGCGGCTGCCGGAAGGCTGGCACTACGCCTCCGCGCTTGAGCTAGCCTCAGAAAAAGACAACCTGGTCCATTTCAAGGACACCACGCTCAACACTCTGGTCGATTCTCCGCTTTATGCCGGGGTCAACTACAAGCGCGTGGACTTGTCGCCCGACGCGGCCAATCGTGTTTACCTCGACGTCTTCGCGGACAGCGCGGCCGATCTCGCCATCACGCCGGAAGAACTGCAGCTCCACAAGAACCTGGTGCGCGAAGCGGCCCGGCTCTACGCTTCACGCCACTATGACCATTACGATTTTCTCTTCTCCATCAGCAAGAAGATTGGCGGCGAAGGGCTTGAGCACCACCAGTCGAGCGAAGACGGTACGGAGGCCAACTACTTCACCGATTGGCCCGCCGGGGTAGCCGAACGCGACCTGCTTGCCCACGAGTACACCCACTCCTGGGACGGCAAGTTCCGCCGCCCCGCCGGCCTGTGGACGCCTAACTTCAACGTTCCCATGCAGGACGAGCTTCTGTGGGTCTACGAGGGCATGACCGAGTATTACGGTTATGTGCTCACGGCGCGCTCCGGCCTGCGGAGCCCAGCCGACACGCGCGACCTGATCGCCGAGATTACCGCCAACTTTGACATCAGCCCCGGACGCACCTGGCGCCCGCTCGTCGATACCACCAACCAGCCCACGGTTTCGCAGCGCACCCCCGTCAGCTGGGTCAGCTGGCAACGTCCGGAAGACTACTACACCGAAGGCCTGCTCATCTGGCTCGATGCTGATACCAAAATCCGCGAGATGAGCGGCGGCAAAAAGTCACTCGATGATTTCGCCAAGCTCTTCTATGGCATCGACAACGGCAGCTACATTACCCGCACCTACACCTTCGACGATGTGGTCACCGCGCTCAACACCGTCCAGCCGTACGACTGGGCCACCTTCCTGCACACCCGCGTGGACCAGCTTGCTCCGCAAACGCCGAAGGACGGGCTGACCCGCGGCGGGTACCGCCTGGGCTACTCAGACACGGAGCCTGACTGGGAAAAGCATGAGAATCCTGACCGCCCCACCAGCTTCGCTACCTCACTCGGCTTTTCCGTCACCAAGGACGGCGCTCTCGGGAATGTCTGGTGGGATAGCCCCGCCTTCAAAGCCGGCATCACTCCCGACATGCAGTTGATCGCTGTCAACGACAAGACCTATACCCCTGCACTCCTGCGCGAAAACATCCTTGCTGCGGAGAAGACCAAAACTCCGATCAAACTCCTGCTCAAACGCGGCGACGACCTGAAAAGCTTTGAGTTGGACTACCACGGAGGGCTTCGCTACCCGCAGCTCGAACGTGTGGAGGGCACACCCGCACGCCTCGATGACATTCTCGCCCCCTCCAAGTAGCCATATACCATAGCTCACAAGCAGAAAGGCCACCGGCACGCGCCAGTGGCCTTCCTGCTTTCGTGGTCTTGTGTTGCGCTTACTGGACCGACTCCGTCACTTCAGTCGAAGCATGCGAGTTGAAGTTGCCATTGCCTGCAGGTATGACTTCCTCCGTCTGCCCTGTCGTAGAATCTGGCCTACCCTGGTCGTGGTACAGTGACTCGCCGTGAAATATTTGATCCCGGCCGGAGCCCATCATCCGGAAAGAGGACCAGCGAACATGCTGACAACCGCGCAGGACTTCTTCGTCGTCGTAGCTACAGTTGTCTGCACCATCTGTTTTGTGCTCGTGCTCAACCGGCTCTGGACTCCGGACGACCGCCGTGCTCACAATAACCTGATCGGCTGGCAGCTCAGCATCATAGGCACCATCTACGCGGTTATTCTGGGCTTCATGCTGTACACCGTGTGGACCAACTTCGGTCAAGCGGACCTGAACGCGGATGCCGAAGCAAATGCTCTGGTGAATATATTCCACCTCTCCAGTGGTTTGCCTGCCCAGCAACAAGCGGAACTCAAGCAGTTTGCGCATTCCTATGCGGGTGCTGTCCTGCAGCAAGACTGGCCGGCCATGGCGCAGGATCAGGACCTGCCTCAACAAAGCCGGCGAATTCATCGAGCCATGTGGCTGACGCTTATGTCCGTGAAGGCGGCCTCCCCGACCGAAATCACTGCCGAGGACCACGCCATCTCGGAATTGAGCTCCCTGGCGGAGCATCGCCGCATCCGGCAGCAACAAAGCAAATCACGCATCCCTTCCGTGCTCTGGGCCGTGCTGCTCATCGGCGGCGGCATTACCATTGTCTCGAGCTGCCTGTTCGGCTCGGAAAACGACCTTCTTCACATCATCCAGGTCGCCGCCATTTCCCTGCTGATCACTCTTGTGCTTGTTGCCATCGGGGACATTGATCGCCCGTTTCAAGGCTCTGTGCATGTCGCGGGCTCGGCGTTTCGGCGCGCACAGCAGAGCATGGAAATGCCTTAGATCGCCTGGTCTTTGTAGAGCTGCTGTGGCGAAAGAGCGAGAGAAGAACGCGCGTGGTCTACTGCAGGGGACGGCTCAGTGGACCGCAATCTCTGAGCTGCCACCACCCGGCTTGTTCTTGTCGAGCAGGAACGTCGCCAGAACCATTAACGCCGAAGCCGCTGATAAAACGAAGTACACATCCACATAGGCCAACGCTTGTGTCTGGTGCTGCAACTGCTGGTAGATCTGCGTTTGGGCTCCGATGTCCGCATTCGCCGGTCCTATCTTGCTCGCCAAAGCCCCGGCATATTCTCCCATGCGCTGCTGAAGATTGCGTCCCGAGGGCGTCAGATGGTTTAGCAACGAGTTCTGGTGATATTGCGCACTTTCTGTCACAAACGCATTCGTAAGCGAGATCAGGATGGAACCGCCGATATTACGGACAAAGTTGATCAGCCCAGCCACCTGATTGTTCTTCTCCTGGGGCATTCCGAAGTATGCAGCTGTAGTCACCGAGATGAAGACGAAGGGTATCGAGAAGATCTGAACAATACGCAGCCAGGATGCAAAGCCAAAGCTCAGCCCAAGGTTGGTCCGCCGGGCCGAGTAATAGAAGGCGAGCGTAAACATGCAGAAGCCGAAGATGATGATATTACGCGCCGGGAAGCGTGACACTGCCTGCCCAGCGAGGGGCATGACGAATAGCAGGACCAACCCGCCTCCCGAGAGCGACAGGCCGGCAATAGTGGCCGTATATCCAAGATCTTGCTGCAGAAACTGCGGCTGTAGCACGGTCGATGCGTTCAGGATGCCGCCCGTGATGAGCATCAACATCGAGCACACGGCAAAGTTCTTATATTTGTAGAGCCTCAACTCCATTAACGGCTTCTCGGCCCCGCTCCACTCCCACCAGATCAGCCCGATAAAGGAAACGAGAAACGCGAGGGCAAAAAGCACGATGAACGGCGAGCCAAACCAGTCCTTTTCTTCTCCTTTGTCCAGGAAGACTTCCAGGGTACCCATGGAAATTGTCAACAGGCTGAGCCCTATATAGTCGATGCGCTTGAAGTTGGCCCGGTCCGGCTTGATGTAAGGCGGGTCTTCTACCAGCCTATGCACCAGGACGAGAGCCAAAATCCCAACCGGGATATTGATGTAGAAAATCCAATGCCAACTATAGTTATCGGTGATCCAGCCGCCCAGCGTTGGTCCGATGGAAGGCGCCAACACGGCGACGATGCCGTAAAGCGAAAAGGCCAGTCCGCGTTTGGAAGGCTCAAAGGAGTCAGCCATAATGGCCTGCGCCATCGGCTGCAACCCACCTCCGCCCGCTCCCTGCAGCACCCGGCACACCAGCAGAAATCCCAGCGAAGGCGCAAGACCGCACAAAAAGGAGCTGACTGTGAAGATGGTGATGCAGAGCATGAAGAAGTTCTTGCGCCCAATCACGCTTGAGGCCCAACCGCCCACCGGCAGCACAATCGCATTAGCGACAAGATATGTCGTCAGGACCCAGGTGCTCTGGTCACGGCTTGCGGCAAGTCCACCTGCGATATAGGGCAGCGCCACGTTAGCAATGGAAGTGTCGAGCACCTCCATGAACGCCGCCAGAGCGACAGTCGCCGCGATGACCCATGGATTGGTCTTGGGCTTCCACGCTGTTTGAGTGACTTCGGCCATTTCGAATCTGCTCCCACGCATCGCACGCGCAACTCCCCGGAGTACGCTGCTCGCGCGATATGTTCGAGCAGCGACGGCGGGAGTGCATTGTGATTAGTCGAATAGATGCGCACGGGCGGGAGCCGGACTCGAAAAGGCGCTTGTGAAGCGCGGGAGAACTGCCTGGCTGAGGGATCTTCGCCAGGTCCGAATCCTCAGCTTGCGACATGCTCCTTTAGAAAGGCCAGCGAACGCTCACGAGCAACCTTGGCAGCTTCAGGCGCAAAGCTATTTCGTTGATCGCAGTTGAATCCGTGTCCGGCGTCATACCAGAAGACTTCGACCTCTGGATGTTTCGCCTGAACCTGATCGACGCCTTCTTTTGGTATGTGCGCGTCATGCTTCCCGAAATGCAGCACCACTGGGACTTGTGGCGTTTCTTCTGAGAAAGATGCAATGCGACCGCCATAGTAGCCGACAGCGGCATCGACCTGAAGCCTGGTCGCACTGAGCCAGGCAATCGTTCCCCCAAGGCAGAAGCCAATGACTCCGATCTTCCGTCCTGGCAGAGCTTGCCGCAACCAGGCAACAGCCGCCGCTGTGTCCTCGACGGCTTTCTCCATATTCAGCCTGGGCACGAAGGTCATCGCTTTCTTCCTGTCCTCTCCGTCGTATCCCAGTTCCACCCCGCGTTCATAGCGGTCGAATAATGCCGGCGCTATCGCCAGAAATCCATCTCGCGCATAGCCGTCCGCAACGCTGCGAATATGACTATTTACTCCAAATATCTCCTGCAAAACCACAAGACCGCCTATCGGTTCTCCCTGTGGATGAGCCACATAGGCCGCTAACTGGTGCCCATCGCCGGCCGCTAACTGTATTACTTCTCCTACGTTCACCAAGTCTCCTTATTCCTGTGTTGATCGGCTCTACGGAACCGCCAAGTGCATAGCACAACCCTCACATGTCGCGCCTGCCCGAAGTCCAGCATAATCATGAGATGCAGCAGCCCCATGCCCATGCGTTTCAAATAGAAATCGGAGCAGCACTCCCCTACGTATATGGCCAGGGTGACGAGAATGAAAGCTCATAGGAGGTGAGCACCATACGAAGATAAGCAGTTACTATTCGAGGCGATGTCTCTTAAGAAGGCATTGGGAAATCAGCCACCGGACAGTGCGCAAGAGCCAGGGCTGCTCCAGCAAACGCTCGCTATTCACCGTGAGCAGCACGGATCAAGGTCCGATTGGGAGGGTCGCCCAAGAGGATGGAACGCCGGGTGAGCTAGCGAGTGCGGGCTACTTGTCCAGTCCACAGCAGGAAACGCACTAGCCGTGATCGCTCCCGCCACACGAAGCCCACGAACTCAGGAAAGCGGATCCGCTCGGCTTGCATTCCCGAGTAGGTCTCTATTCTCCATTTCAAATAGGCGCTCCGCCACGGAGTGAGACGATGCCCTCGGGTTGCGTTCCAAACAAAGCGCATTGTTGCCAACATAGCGGCTCCAAGCAGGAGTATACCCAACCAGGTTTGCAGCGCGCCATCCGAACTATTGAAGCAGGTTGAAAAGCGTCGCCTGCTTTTCTATAGCCGTGATCACCGATTCCAACGCCGTCCGCTGTGACTCCACAAGCGACAGACCCGTAGCCACAGCAGGCACATCCGCCTGCATGAGATTTGTTTGCGCAGTTATCAACTGCACCTTTTCGCTTTGGGCGTATGAGCCTGCCGCCTGCAAACCCTGCAGCGAGCTGTCAAGAGAAGCACGCTGCGACGTCACATGTGAAAGCACCGAAGAGAGCTGGCTGGTAGCTGCTTGCGCACCTGACAGGTCACCTGCACTGAATTTCGATATCAACGTGTTGAGAGTATCGAGCACATCCGCTCCCGGAGCCGTGAAGACTTGCGAACCCGGCAATGCTGTCTGGATTTGTTGGCCTCCCGGCGCCTCGATGGCTGTCGCCACTGCGTCACCGTGATATGCGGCAACTGCTGGCGTGCTCGAAGTGTCAAGGCTAAAGGGCACGGTGCTGCCTTGGCTCCCTGCAAAAATATACCGGCCCCATGTAGCCCGTATTCGCCAGGGACAAGACTTCGTCTCGTATACCTGAAAGCTGCTGGGCAACGCTGTTCATATTCGCGGTGCTGCCCGTGCCGGAGCTGCCAGCTGTTGCCACAGAAATCGCTTGCGTAAGCGAGCTGACAACAGACCCAAGCGCCGTATCTGCTACCTGCATCGTGCCCTCAGTGGAAGATGCGGTCTGGATAAACACGACGTCCTGTCCGAGCTTTGCCGAGAGTAGAGTATTCTGACCGGCAGCAACCGGGTCGTCAGAAAGCGCACTCAGGCGGATACCGCTCGACACTTGGCCGGTGAGTCGTTGTTCCGTTGCCGTGGTAACGTCCAGAGCGCCGACTAGATCAGTCACGTAATTTGGGTTGACGCGCATGATTTGTTCCTTCTCTGCTTAGGCGGCTGTGGTTGGTGTTCCAAGATTGATTGCGGAAACCATTACAGTACTCAAAATGCTGAACACTTTGGCCGCCGCCTGGTAAGCCTGTTCGAAGCTTTGCAATGAGGCGGCTTGATCGTTCAAATTCACGGATGAGAGAGCACTTTGTTGATCGGTAAGCTGCGAAAGTGACGCCTGTTCGGCCGCGCCATCTGCTTCAACACCGCTCACGTGGCTTCCAAGCTGGGTAAGAAATGCAGAGTAAAATCCAAGGGGCGTGGCCCCGGAAACGACCGCTTCGGACTGCAGATCAGCCATAGCCCTGGCATTGCTGCCATCCGCATTGCCCCGCCCCACAGCGGCGGCGGCGATTGCCGAGGGGTCGGCGAGAGCGACCGATATGGCCGCGGCTGAACCCGACACGCTGGCTGGAATCTGAAAAACGTTTCCTCCGGGGTTGCCATTGCCGTCCAAGCCGGCAGTATTCACAGCATTAACGGCCGTACCTACCCCATATGCCAAAGTGTCAAGCTGCTGGAGCGCATTCGGAATATCGCTGTCGCGAGCCGTCAACAAACCGCCAAGCTGCCCACCGCCGGAGGCCAGGTCCGCTGTAATGTCCGTCGAGCCCTTAAAGAAGTGGGAGACTCCTCCGGATTGTGCGGACGAGAGCACATTTGCCACATCGCCTTGGATCAGAACTGCACCTGTGACCGTCGTCACTGTCAGCCCGTTCTGCTCAGTTTGGATCTGATGGATGCCCACCAACTTGGACAAGTTGGTGAGATCTGATTGCCTCTGGTCTTCCAGCGAGCCTGCATCGCCGGACGGACTGTCCGCTGCTATCTGCCTATTAAGAAGAGCAATATCCTTTGTCAGACTATTCACCTGATCCGTAATGGAAGAAGCAGTCTGATCGATGGAAGTCCGCTGTGCGCTCAGCGCGTCAGAATCTCGATGGAAAGATTCTGCGAGGCTCTGTGCAGCGGCTAAAACGCCCTCTCGCACACTTGCATCGGTAGGATTCGCAGCCAGTTGCGCTACACCATTGAATAAATTTGTGACTGCCTCTCCAACATCGCCCGCGTTCCCGGAAGAGCCCGCGGCAAGAGCGGTGCTGAACACAGATTGAACATCGTTCAGTGCTGAAAGCCGCGCAACGCTGGAAGCATTTTGCTGCGTCTGCTGATTGATGCGCTCGTTGAGGATTCGATCGCGTTGAGAATTCGCGCCAGCCAGAGCAACGCCGCTCGATATGCTCTTGCCATTTCCTAACCAAACAATGGCAGCTTGCTCCAGTTCGGGATGCTTGACGGTATAACCAGGTGTGTTTGCATTCGCGGTATTGCCAGCGATCACATTAATCGCTTCCTGGCTCGACTCCAAGGCGCTCTGCACGATGCCCCAAGCAGTGTTGAGGGTTATCATCGACTAGCTCCTCTTCCAGGTAATGGAGGAATACTCGATCTCACGTGCTTCGCGAATGTGCACCCGGTGAAGCAGCTGAGCGTTCAATCGTGTGTGGCTAATTAGTTTAGCCAGTAGAAGGTACTTCCGCTGGAGACGGACAATAAAATCAGCCGTGACTGGAGCAACAGGACGCTTGAGAACGGCTTCCTGCAACGCGCCTGCAATCGCCTCCGCTTCTTCGGCATTGATTCGCTCAAGGGCTTGGATCGTGCGATCAAGCACGTCGTCTATTTCCTCTGCAGTGATAGGTTCCGTCCATCTTTGAGCCATGGGGTTCTCCGTAAGCGATCCTATTCGGTGTGCCGACGAGCCATGTCCCTCAGCATGGAATCAGCTACGTCGACCGCAGGAACCTGATAACTCCCGTGCGCAAGTGCATTTTGAATCATGTTCACTTTCTCTATCCGCACATCTGGTAATTGCATAGCTTGCTCGGCGAGCTGGGCTGCATGATTAACCTTCGCGGAGTCTTGTGACCCAGCAATCAAGACGGATTGCGAAGCGACAGCTTCAACTGCAGCGCCTGCGACCCGTTCCGGCGGTTTGGACGCACTTACATCATTTGGGGCGCTGAAATGATTCTGTATGTTCACGCGAGGCTCCTCCGCTTTATTATCGGCGGAAGTTTAAAACACTTTAGGCTGGCTAACGGCAGCAGAACACCTCACGAATGTATTTGAGCAAACCAGCAGGTGTTTCTGCCTTCATCCCGACAGGCGGCCGAGGATTTGCCGTGCAATTCCCAGACCACCGTGTTCAGAAATTGCCTGCGCCAGAGCCTCGCTCCCAAAGCTGGAAAGAGCGTCACTGCTGCCCTGATTCTGATCATCACTCTCCTCTGAGAACAGGGTTCCTTTGCTTTGCATCGGCTTCAGCAGTTCCTGCAGAAGACTTGCCTCGAACTGGTGAGCGGCGTTGACGAGCCGTGAATTTCCCCCTCAGCGGGGGAAGCAGGCGTTGTGCCGTAGGCTGATACCGTTACTCCAAAGGCCTGCATCACAGAACCTCCAACTCTGCTTCGAGGGCTCCTGCCTCTTTCATCGCTTGAAGTATGGAAATAACGTCATGCGAGTTGGCGCCAATGCTTTGGAGACTCTGAACAAGATCATCCACAGTAGCTCCACGCTTCAGTTCGATCCGGTTCACGGGTTTGTCTTGGGCCTGCAAAGTCGTCTGCTGCACTACCTGAGTGCTTCCACCTGATAACTCATTCGGCTGCGATACCTGCAATTCACTTAAACATTCACCGCCAGTCCACCGTGCAGGATCGACACAGGCTGCAGGCGCACGTCTCCGCCAATCACGACTGTTCCGGTACGCTCGTTAACCACGACTTTCGCCCGGGGGTATGTCTCTACCCTGACAGCTTCTACACGGGCCAGAAGAGACGGAACATCCTCACCCTTGCTGATGTCCAGATCAATCCGCCGGCTATCCACGGCATGCGCCGCGCCCCTGTTCAGTTCACCGTTAATTGCCGCCGCAGTCATCTCTGCGGTGCGAAAGTCCGCATCGTTCAGGAGTATGGAAACAATGGACTGGTGAGCCAAGTCGAGCGCCACGGCACGCTCCACCATTGCGCCTCCTGGTATGCGCGCGGTGGTTGGATGGTTCAACATCTTCACATTTCCGTTCGCGGCGGCTGCATAACCGCCGAGAACCAACGGTCCCTGGGCCTCTGCGTAGACACGCCCACCCGGCCCGTACAGAGGTGTCATGAGCAGCAGCCCTCCTTCCAGGCTGCGGGCATCACCCGCTGAAGAGGCCGTAATGTCGAGTTTCGTACCAGGCTCGGCGAAGGGTGGCAGTGTAGCTGCAACGAATACTGCTGCCATGTTCTGAACCCGCAGGTTCTGCGACGATCCAGGTTGCATGCTGACGCCCATCCTCTGAAGAGTAGCTATAAGGGTCTGCACAGGAAAGATGGTTTGCGAACTATCGCCTGTATTGCGAAGCCCAACCACAATTCCATAACCGATGAGCTGATTATCGCGGATGCCTTCTATGGAGAAGATATCCTTCACTCTAGCCAAATGACTCAAGGAACGGTTTTGGCAACGTGCCCCTTCCCACGATAAGACCATGGTAAATAGCGATAACAGGGCAGATATCTGAACGAGGACTCCGTGCCGGTTCGTGTACAGTCTCATTATGTCCCACCTCTTTACGCTAGCGCGTTAGAACACCAATACCTTTTCAATCCACCTCACAAGCGGGTTCTGACGATATGTGTAGTCGTTGATAATTCCCTTTCCCACAACATCGAGTTACAGATTTGAAATTGTCGTCGATAGGACCTGATTGAGCGGACTGACATCCTCTGGCCGTACCAGTCCACGCATTCGAATGATTTGCGTCTGCTGATTGAACGACACCTGACGGTCTGCCTCGATAACCAATATTCCGCTAGGAAGCACATCGACGACTTCACCACCCACTACAGTGTTCAGACTGGAATCCGTCGTGCTCTGGCCTTGGGCGTTCAGGCCGCTTGCGGCATTCTGATTCAATAGCGCTTGCAAGTTGTTTCCGGCCGATAGCTTGCCAAACAATGACGCCACTTGCGAGTTGGCATTTGAAGCGCGAGTATTCTTAACCGAACCATCCGTAGTAGCCGACAGGCTCTCGGCAACAAGTATCGAGATAAGGTCGTGCGGATGCATTGCTTTGACATCAGTCGAAAGTCGAGTGAAGTTTCCATTCTCTGTCCAGATAGATCCTGCAGTCCTGACTTCGATTGCGCCGGCCTCACGAACACGCTGCAAGTATTGCGTCAGTGCCGCTTCAGTGCTGCCTGTTTTAGCTGAGGCAGTCTGCTCATGCGCTT
Organism: uncultured Acidobacteriaceae bacterium; assembly: GCA_963767705.1. Taxonomy (GTDB): domain Bacteria; phylum Acidobacteriota; class Terriglobia; order Terriglobales; family Acidobacteriaceae; genus CAWCJL01. The sequence goes on from CAVYEO010000001.1 coordinate 1,482,967, forward strand.
GCGATTTGCGCGCCGCGAATCCCTGCTCCACCATCAGACTTATCACCAAAAGTCCCAGCAAGCATCTCGGATCGATTGGCCAACTCGTCATCGCCTGTTCTCCCTCGTGGGTAGCTCGGGAGCAATCATTTCCACCGAACCCGGCGCGCGGACATAGCCCCCAACTTGCGTGCCCGAGAAGCGCAGGTGCACTGACACTTTCTGTCCAACGCAACCTTGCGCTATCGCAACTCCCTCAAGACAAAGCGCAGCAGTCGCTTGCATCTCCCATACGATCATAGGATCTCCGACTCGAATCTGTGGGTGCCCGGCCCTGCAACCGGCTGAATCCTCGGGGCTCTCGAGAGGTGCTGAATCAAGGCCCACAAATGTCTCTGGCGTAGGCACGGTGGGCTCTACTTCACGCATACGAGGCGGTGCTCCCGGTCGAGATGGATCAGAAACAATCGCCCATCTAGTACGGAGTGCGGGGTCCATCACGTAACGAATAACGTGGCTGGCCCTTCATCTTTTCAACATTTCGCTGGTGTTCAGCGGCGTTGCTGGCAGCCGGCCCGGGCAAGATTATTGTAGAACAAAGCGCAACGAGAGGTGCAAGCCGTACATAGATGAGGACAGCGTATTTGAACGATCGATTCATATATCCTCTACCTCGTCATGTTGTTGACTTGTGAGTACACATCGTCCGCCGCCTTAATGACTTTGGAGTTGCTCTCGTATGCGCGCTGCGCGAGAACCATTTGCACAAATTCGCTCACTACATCTACATTCGAGTTTTCCAAATAGCCCTGTTATAGCTGTCCCAGTCCTTCAGAACCGCCGGGATTGCCGGTTACAGCGCCGCCGGACGAGAGCGTCGCGCGAAACAGGTTCCCGCCAACCGCCTCCAAGCCTCCGGGATTGGCGAATGTGGCCAGCTGTATTTGTCCGAGTTGCTGTGGATTCTGTTGGCCTGGTACGGTGGCGTTTACCACACCATATTGCGTGATGGTGACGGCTGTTGCATTCAGAGGAATGGTGGTATTGGGCACCAAGGGGTCACCATCGGTGGTCACGATCGTTCCCTGATTATTCAGGTGGAAGCTGCCGGCCCGTGTGTACGCCGTGCTGCCGTCGGGTCGCTGCACTGAGAAGAATCCCCCGCCTGCAATCGCTATGTCTATCGGATTGCTTGTCTGATTCAGGCCTCCTTGCGTCATAATGACTTCGGTTGCCGAAGAACGCGTTCCTAGACCAATTTGAAGTCCGGCCGAAACGGTCTGCTGGCTTTGTCCGGCTCCGGGAGTCACCATGTTCTGATAGATCATGTCTTGGAATTGCAACCGCGTCTGCCGGAAGCTAGCAGTGGAGGAGTTGGCCAGGTTGTTGGCTATTGTGTCAAGGTTCATCTGTTGCGCGCTCATGCCGCTTGCCGCGGTATACAAAGCTCGGATCATAGTGGCCCTTTCCCTTGGAAAGCTTTTGTAAGTCGACCATCGTGCCTGATCTATCTAGCTGACCTTATACCTTGGGCAGGTCTTCGCTCGCTGGCTTGTCGAAGTTACTGTTGAATATAGAAAGGGCTTTTGCATCATCTCCGCCTGGCGCTGGACCAGAACCAACTGCAGACTTCCCTCCAGGATGTCTTGATTGGACGATTCGAGCGAGCCCTGATGAATCGAGAACCCGTAGCCGGTAGAGGCTGGCGAATGCTGCTTTTATATCGGTTCGTGCCTTCAGGGGTAAGCTCGCCGGGCTTGAAACGAAATACTCCAAGTTGCGCAAAGACCGCTCCGGACACAGACATCACTCCATCGCTGCCGATACTAACCGCACCCAGACCTGGAACGCGAATCGATTTGCCGCTGCTGTCCAGAATTGGTTCTCCCTTGGTCGTGATCAGCGTACCGTCGCTCGCCCGTTCCCAGTCCATCCCGTGTGAATCGTTGGCCGGCAGATGTCTTGACACTGAAGAACCCGTCGCCTTGTATTGCTATATCCAGGGGACTTTCAGTGTGAACGAGCGGTCCCTGTCCGAGATCAATCTGGTTCCCACCGAGCACTCCATAGTTATTAACTGTTCGGCCTACCTGAGAGTTCGGCGCATCCGCGCCCATCACGGCACTAGCGAAATACTCTCGCTCAGCTCGAAAGCCATTCGTATTTGCGTTCGACAAATTGCTGGCTGCGGAGTCTAAAGCCTCTGTACGTGCCAACAATCCCGCATATGCTGCATAATAGCCGCTGTCCATTGCACCTCTCTCTAGCCCTTGCTAATACCTTTGCAATCGAGACATCGCAATTCGGTGCCCGGTGTCCACTATTCTTAGATGTTACTCAGACGAGTCCTCGATCGCTTCAGACGACAACCGCGCAGTCTTACTGACGATCTGGAGGAACAGATCAAGGCTTTCATGCACCTTCATCCCTGTTAATCATCTCGTTTCTAGATACGCAACCAGATAAGGTCGGGCAGCCGTAGCATCCGGCTAGCAATTTGCCTTGTTTGCTCTATCTTTCCGCGTAGCCATACGCATACTGACGCTGCATTGCCACTCCATCTGAATGGGTGGGCGAGACAGAGGAGCTCCGCCCGCGGGGAACACCGATTGGGCCATCGATCCCGCTTCAACGCTCATGCCTAACATCTGCCCAACTGCCGCCAGAACGCTAGATTCACCGTGTACTGGCGAGACGAGACATAGAGTCTTGACAGCCGCCATGGGCGGCAGGAGCCAAATGCGAACCTTGCACGCACGACCCTCGGCAGGATTTCGGAACAAGCTTGACGCCGGAACCTTCGGCACGGAGGTAAGTACAACTCCATTGTGCCGCTAACGTTCTGACTATGGCTTCGTCGCTCACTTCTTTCAGTTCAGAAAGCAACTCACCAGTCCTTCCGTGCCCGGTTTCGCGTTGTGCGTCCAGCGCGCCTTTTAGTTGTGCATGGGCAATCCACTCTTTAGCGAGCAGCACCAGTCCAAGCGGGATCCGTGGCTCGTGCACACCTTCCCCCGTGTGTCATGGTCTTACTCTTTCGATTGGAGGCTTTTGGAATCCCAAATCGAATTCTGATTCGACTTCACGATAAGGGCTGAGAACCTGGGTAATGTTCCATCTAGCGTCGTCAGAATAGACATCGGATCGTCTCCAGATTTATCCTTGGCTCAGCAACTTCTGTTACGCGCAGACCAAATCGGCCGTTCACTAGCACGACTTCGCCACGGGCTACGATCTTATCTCCGATCAGTAGGTCCACTGGATCCGTAACATGACGATCCAGCTGCACAACATCCCCGGGCCCCAATTTCGAGCACCTCATACAACGGCAGTTCGCGAGCGCCGAAGCGCAATGTAGCTTCGAGCTCTACGTCATATAGCAGGTCCATCCCCTGCTCCCAACTATTCGGGGTGACTTCCGGCATGATGCCTCTCCTCTTGATGAAACGTTGTGGCCGCCAAATGAGTTATTGGGTAAGCTGTTTTGGTCATTGGTGCAGGGTTACAGTTTTTCGAAGCTTCGCAGCCTACCGTGCAGCCCCGTTGAACTTCTGTTTAGAAAGGTTCTGAAGCAGCAGAAGCGAGAAGATGGGCCGCCCGGTATTCGCCTTGCCGGATTGCCTGGGCGGAGAACAAGGGCCTACCAGCCACGCTGAATTGTGGGTGTATCGATGCTGCTATAGGGAGCAGGATGACCTTACCTAGTGCGAGGTCATCCAACTCGCGCATAGATAATTTGACAGACGGCAATTGTAGCGCCGCGCCGAAGCGCAACAAATTGGCGCGCTTGCGCAGGGCTTCCCTTGTTTGCACCGCGTGGCACCGCGTGCGTTCCCGTTCGCCAGTTAACCTGCGCAGGATGGTTCGAGAGATCACGGCAGGAAAGGCCAGATTCAGAGTACCCCGCGCGTGTGGCATCGTAATGTCGAAGCTCAGCCACAATATTTTCTCAGCAACTGGAAAAGATGCGGAACTTGCGTCTGCACCTGGCGCTTCTCAAACGCGAAGCTTAGGCCTACGGGCTGCCACTCCAGCGTTAGTTCTCTGCAAATAGTTTCCACGACTCCAGCCAAAATAGACTCTTCGATCTCGGTGAGTTCACGCAGTTTCCCTGGCCTTCCTTCCCCACCCAATAAGATGTCGACCATGGGCGGCGCGAGGTTTAGATCGAGCTGGAGCACGGCGGTGGCTCGCAATGGTTCAAGCCTGATCGAACGAACGTAGGTGATTTCGGGAAGGGCCCTTGCGAAATCGCTGAACGTCATCTGTTCCGCACTGATGGGATTGACTTCGAAGCTTGTACGAAAAAAATCCCGAGATTGTGCGCTAAGTTATGGGCGAAGACGTCATTCAGTAATCCAATCGCCTGCATCTGTTCATCAATAACCTGGCCCGCACGGAAAAAGCTGAAGTTCTGAATGCGAAGCTTGCTTCCGTCGGCAGGCCCCGACCTTTTCCCCACAATCCGTTGATCCTCACCTTGAGGCTCAGGTGACTGCGTGCTTTGGTGATCGTCATTCACCGACGTCATAATGTGCTCCTCAGGGTTCCCTCTTGCGTTCTTCGCCAACACTCTGGTGAGCTGATTACCGAGATGCCGGAACTCGTTCGGTGCGAGCGCTTCTTGGCTGACATGCGCCCCGCTTGCGTTCCGGCAGACCGCGAAGGGCGGCACGAAGGCGCACCACTGCCGAGGAATGAATTTGCGAGATACGGGATTCCACAACGCCCAAAGCAAGACCGATCTCTCGCATTGTTATTTCCTCCTGATAATAAAGGGTGATGACGGTTCTTTCCCGGTCTGATAAAGAAGCAATGCCGTCCGCCAGTTTTCCCTGCATTTCGGAACGCAGGCAGCGGAAAAGCGGATCATCTTCAGAAGGCGCCGGAACATAGGCAAGCTCTTCTTCATCCGAATCTTCAGAATGCTCGACATGCAGGCTGCCGATCTCCAGGCCGCGCAGGTCACCCAGCAATTGCTGGTAGGTATCCAGATCAACTTCAAGCTCTTGTGCGATTCTGCTTCACTTGGGCTGCGATGGAGACGTTGCGTCAATACACGTATGGCCTCCTCCACTGCGCGGCCCCTTTTACGCAATTCGCGTGGCCCCCAATCGAGATCCCGCAAGCTATCCAGAATCGCGCCCCTTACCCGGAACTGGGCGTAGGATCGAAACTGTACCTTCTTCGCTGGATCAAACTTCTGAAAGGCATCTATCAACCCGAGTACGCCGGCGCTGACCAGATCTTCCATCTCCACATGCTAAGGCAGGCGTTCGTGGATACGCCGTGCGATGAACTTTACAATCGGTAGGTGCTCCACCAATGCCTGGTTCCGTTCATCGTCATCGCCCAGCATCACCGAGGAACGCTGGGTCACCGGAAATTCGGTGTAGATGGACCCGGCATTGCTCCGCCACCACTCAGCCGAACTGCTGCACTCGCCTTCAGGAACGTGCCCTTCGGCTATTTGTAGGGACACCGGCAAGTCCGTCTCAACTGAAGCGTTAGCTGTTGGCCGGGCAATACTCTGAAAGCTCTTTTGCATGGCTATGGCTCCTGTCCTGATCCAACTTGATCTCTGCAAGACTGCGACAACGAACAACCCCGAGGGACCGGACGGGCACATCGGGCGGTATTTCGCTTGGCGCCAGAACTGTTACTCGTGGCATGAATGCTTCCAGCCAGCGCCGCAATTGATATCGTGCAGGACTCGGACAGAGGAGCACGGGAAGGGCCGTAGCACCGCCGTTCCCGCTTAGGCTTTTCGAAAAATCCTCGATGCTTTTCATGAGCGGTGTCGTAGAGTTGCGGGAGCGATCGGTCAATAACCGATTGGCATCCCCGCTGAAATGGCCGAGCAATTCTTCTTCCGTCGCCGGGTCGAACAGCAACACCGGCAGGGTGCCTTCGCCATCGAGCAATCGCTGGATCATCCTGCGTCCGATCACCTGGCGCACAGAATCCACCAGGTAAGGCAACGTCTTACTTTGTGGTGCGATCTCCACCAGTGTTTCGAGCACGGTCCCGAGATCCCGGATAGAAACGCCCTCGCGGAGTAATTGCTGAAATACCCGCTGAACCTCCCCCAGGGTCAGGATTTTAGGTATGAGTTCCTCAATGAGCTTGGGGTGGGATTCATTCAGAGTTTCGACCAGGCGCTTGGTTTCGGCGCGGCTCAACAGGTCGTGCGCATGCCGACGTAGCAACTCAGAAATATGCATGCTGACGACAGTGGTCGAATCCACCACAGAATAACCGGCGGCCAGCGCTTGCTCTTCGAGCACTGGCGCGATCCATCGTGCATTTACACCAAAAGCAGGTTCGCGGGTCTCTTTGCCGGGAATAGGACGGATTTTCGGATCCGCGGAGACAGCCAGCACCTGGCCGCCACCCTCTAGATGCCAACGGTCAATCTCTGACCCGCGCAGGGACAGCACATACTCTCTTGGTTTAAGGCGCAGATTATCGGTGATATGAATAGGAGGCAGAATGAAGCCAAGATCGACGGCCAAACGCCGGCGAAGCGTCCGCACGCGCGACAACAACTGACCGCTCTGTTTTTCATCCACCATCGGAATGAGTTGGAATCCGATCTCCAGGGTCAGTTCTTCCATCTTGAGTAGCGAAGCCAGGTTCTCAGCTTGCGCTTTATCGGCCGGCTGCTTGCTCCCAGTTTCGGCAGCGCCAGCCGAGTCCACGTGAGGGATCAAGGCTGATGTGAGTCGCGCGAGTGTGGTCGTCACCAACCCCACGCACTAACGGCTTGTTGGTCCATCCATTTATGCCATGCGAGCGCAAAAAGAGCGATCACTGGCATCAGGGACTTGGCGAGACGCGCAAGCGAGCGAACGGAGGCGATCTTTTTTATATTGCTGCCCGGACTAAACGGATTCCATTTCGGCGCAAGCGCCTTTGGATGAATTGCAATTCCTCCATTTTGGGCCACACCGGCGATCAAGGTTGCCCCGGCGACCGCTACCAGCATCGTCGGGAACGGCATCAGGATTACCAGCAAAATGCGCCTGATACAAAGCACAAGACGTGTAACTGTCCTCGGCTGTTGAAACCGACGCTGTACCCAAAGCCAAGGACTGCGCCAGAGTACCTTTCCACTCGTTTCCCCATGGCACAGCCACCGCACCTAATACGAGTGCTCCTGCCAGCACACCGGCTGCCTGCAAGAGCTCTCGGCTGCGTGCACGGTCGCCATCGGCTCTTGCCTTCTGCCTGCGCCGCGGACTCGCCTTTTCTGTGCGTTCTCCAGACACTGAACGTATCTCCTCAAGATATTGAGTGGATCTAGCGCAAGAGCGTCTGCCCTGCATCCAGGAGCCTGGAGAAACGCGCTTCCAGAAATGCTGGCCACAAAGCAAGGGAGCCGATCAGCGTCAGGTACCCAAGCACGGTCTTCGCTGGAACAGTCATTGCCATGACCGGAGCTGACAGTTGCAGCGCTGCCAGGAACACCCCACCCGTCATCGCCAGTAGCACCGGCCCTATTCTGGGCGTCAGCAGAACCGTCCCTACCGGCACTGAGCCAAACGAGCGGAGCAAGGCAGCAAGCAAGGTTCGATGCAGTCCCGCGGTTACAAGTAAGGTGGTGAGCAGGATATTAAACAATTGTCCGAACAATGTTGTCTGAATCTGACTATTGGGATCCAAAAGATTTACAAGAGAGAAGCTGAACTGCATACCCACTAATTGCCCTGCGAGTAAAACAACCTCGGTAAGTAGGGATAGCGTTTCCCCAAATACCAGACCCACAATCATTTCACCGGCGATGGAACTCACACCTATCTCCGGGCGTGAACCAGGCAGAGCCGCCACTGCGGGCGCTAGCACGCACGACAGCATGATCAGCAGGGTGGCCTTGATCTTCGCGGGTATCGCCTGAGATGAGAACACTGGAGCGAAACAAATAGCCCGCTGATACGAATCATCACCAGCAACATCGCGCAAAGCAGGTGTACCCAATCCATCCCGGAGAGGCGTGATGGTTTTGATCGCAGGACGAATAACGAGGACGATCAGAGCTAATGTTGCAATATGACAGACGGTATATTTCAAGACTTCTAATGACAGAGTGTTCTTGACGATACTCGCGATTCCAGTCGTCTCCGTTGCATGCGATCGTTGAGTAAGATCGCGGCAGTGATGCGATTTATCTTTCCGGGTCCCTGAACATTGTGACGAACTCTCTTGGAAGCTGCGTATGTTCCACTTTCTTCCTTGGTACTTTGTATCTCGGCAGCCTTGGTGGGAAACAAGGGTGGTTGTGCATTCGGCGCGTTGCTCTGAGTTCCGGGAATGCCAGCGGGTGGTGTTGGCGCTCCGGACTGCTGATCAGATCGCTGCATGGAAAGCGTCACTGTGGCATTTGGATCATAGGATTCGTCTACCTCGTCGGCCCTCGACGTATCGTATTCGACATTTACGGAAGTGCGCACATTTCCGGCGCCCGCAATCGGTTCTATGGTTGCGATCAGGCGATCGGCCAGCATCTGCTCGTGGTCAGCCTGGAGTGCGTCTGGCCTTTTGGGACCGAATGGCGTACGCCCATCGGCATCCACCAGGACACATCAGCTGGGCTGAGGCCATCTACGGCACTCGCCACAAAATTTCGTCTAGAGTCGGTTTCACCATCGCTCAGAGTGCGTTGCCGCAGCTTGAGAACCACCGATGCCTTGGCATTTCGCTGTTGTTCACTGAAAAGAGAATCGTGCGGCAATACCAAATGAACATGCGCCGACTGTACTGACCCGAGACTGCCGATCGTATGTTCAAGCTCTGCTTCCAGCGCACGCTGAAAATTGACCTTTTCGTCGAAGTCGGACCCTACCCAATTTGGCTTGTCAAAGAGTTCAAAGCCGAGCCGCCCACTTTTGGGACCACCCTTGGCAGTCGTCATTAGACGAGCTTTGTCCAGGATGTCTGCGGGTACTTTGAGCGTTGTTCCATCGGGAGACACATCAAAAGGTATGCTCCCCGCTGTCAACACAGAAGAGACCTCGCGAGTATCCTGGGGATCAAGCCCGGCGTAGAGCACGCGCCAGCTAGGCTTGAACGCCATCCAGGAGAAAAACAGAATCGAGAGGAGAACAAGCGCCATCGCGGCTGGAGAGCTGCCCGCTGAGTTGGGTTAAAACGGTTGTGCCCTCGTGCGCGGCTTGTGAGTTGACGGTTGCGGACTGATTCATCTGCTGTGCTCATTCACTCGATTAAAACTGTGTTGCCATGAGCTGCTGGTAGGCTCCCACCGCTTTGTTGCGCATGGAAAGAGCCATTTCAAATGCGGCATCGGCCTTCTGTGTGGCGATTAATGCTGTATGCACGTCGACACCCTGGCCAGTGATCAGACCATCTACAGTCTTCGTCGCGTCTGCTTCCAGACCGTGCACCTGGGCGACAGCATCACGCAATACGTTCGCAAATGATTCTGCCGGAGCTTTTCCTCCTGGTGATACGGTGGTGACCGCGGCCGTGATGGAGCGCGCAGCATCAGTGATGCCTGACACGGGGAATTGCATTTATCTCCTCCAGGATGTTAGAAGCACTGATTACTTAAGTATTTCGAGTGAGGCATTGATCATGGACTTCGTCGCCTGAATAGCAGAGCTATTGAGGCCGTAAGCTCGAGTGGCGCCCATGGTCTCGGTATCTGCGCGGCTGGTCAGCACGGGGATGGGGACCTCATCGCGCCAACTCCGGATCGCTCGAAGCACGTCGGTTCCATCCCGTTTCGGCAGGTTCAGATCAAGGATGACCAGATCGGGTCTTATTACTTCGAACTTATCAAGCACTTCCTGCCCATCCGCTGTCCACACTGCCTCATAGCCTTCACTCTCGAGGCCACGGACGAGAAACAATCCCAAGGCATGGTCATGGTCTGCAATCAAGAACCGCATGGTGAGTACCTTTCGCAGTGGTTGTCGTTGGGCTGAGTACCGGCCCGCATCCCTACAATCGCTCACCGGGGAGCCAGGGACAAGATCTTGCCCTCCCTTTTCTTCGCCTTTAGTTCGCCTTTGGGAATGAACAAGCTTTGGCCCATTTCGGGAAAGGCAAGCGCTTGTTTGCCAAATTTTCGCCTAGATAATTCGCTTTTTATTCGCTAGAATTCGGGCATGTCCGTGACGCGTAGACAGAAAGAAGTAGTGGACTTCATCAGCGGCTTTGTGGAGACCCACGGCTACTCGCCCTCGTTTGAGGAGATTGCCCGTGGTTTGAACCTGAAGTCCCTCGCGACGGTGCACAAACACATCACGAATTTGCAAAACAAGGGCCTGCTTGAGCGCGCACACAACCGGAGCCGCTCTATCGATATACTGCCCCCCAACCTGGGAAATCGCGAGCCCGAGCGCCTACCGCTCCTGGGACGGATCGCGGCGGGTCAGCCAGTCGAGGCGACCGAAACGACTGAAAGCATCTCTCTTGGTGACATTATCGGGAACAAGGAGGTCTTTGCGCTCCAAGTCCGGGGAGATTCGATGAGCGATGAGCACATCATGAATGGGGACTTCGTCCTGGTCGAGCGCACAAAGAGTGCACTGCAAGGGGAAATCATCGTGGCCCTGGTTCACGGCAACGAAACGACACTGAAGCGGTACTACATCGAGGGGAACCGGGTCCGGCTGCAGCCTTCGAACGCCGAAATGGAACCCATCTTCGTTCCCATCCAGCAGGTTGCCATCCAGGGAAGAGTTCTTGGCATTTTGCGCAAATATGCCTAGTGTGCGGGCGGCCGCTAACGGCTGAACAGCAAAAAGCCCGGCCAATAACCGGGCTTTTCTGTTGCCGCAAAACTTAAACGGAAGCCTTCTCCATCACCTTCGAAATGCTCTTCTCAATCGTGTCTTTGGGTACATAACCAACGATCTGGTCAGCTACCTTGCCCTCGTTGAACAGGAGTAGTGCGGGTATCCCGCGAATTCCATACCTCGCCGGAGTCGATGCATTCCGGTCCACATCCATTTTCATCACCTTAAGCTTGCCAGCGTACTGATTGGCCACTTCGTCCACCACGGGAGCAAGGGCGCGACATGGACCACACCAAGCGGCCCAGAAATCCACCAATACCGGCTGGCTGGACTTCAGCACTTCCTGCTCAAAAGTTGAGTCACTTACTTCAGAAACCGCTTGTCCTGCCATTGCGTTGCACCTCGGAACTTGTGATTAACTCTCTTGAATGGATGCAGAAGCGGGACCAAAAGTCGCAAAGGCAGACCATCGGAGCGGCAATCAAAAGCGCCTGAGGCTCATCAGAGCCTCAGGCGCTAGAGCAGCCCTCCCCCAGAACTGCCCACGAAACGTAAAGTAGGACGCCCATCCCGATAAGTAAACAGAACTTGAGTAATAAGCGGTAATCCGCATCGGGTTACCCTCGATCCGGGTTCACGCCAACGCCTCTCTTCCAAAGACGCGATTCTGGCGGATGGGGCCACCCGGCAACTTGCGGCATAAATCAATCAACTCACCTGTTCCCTGCTGCATAAATCGTATAATACCGTCTATGGCAAACCTGCTCTCGCCCCGAGAAGCCGCACTCCGGCTCGGCATCTCTTACCCGACCATGAAACAGTGGCTTTATCGGAACAAGCTCAAATCGGTAAAGACGCCGGGCGGCCATTACCGCATTCCCGAGGCGGAGTTGGATGCTCTGCTGCACAAGGCAAAGCGCCCTGACAGCCCGAAACGCGAAATGCTGCGCAGCGTAAGCGGACGGAACCAGCTGGTCGGGCGCGTTGTCGAGGTAAAATCCGATGGCCTCCTTGCACAGGTCAAGCTGTCGATCGGCGGCCAGATCATTACTTCCATTATCACTGCGGAAGCCGTCCGTGAAATGCAGCTTGAGGCAGGTGAAACCGCGGCGGCGTTGATCAAATCCACCGAAGTGATGATCCTCCGTGTTTGAACCGGCCAGGCGTGCATGGTTCATGGCAGCGAGCCTCATCGTATTTGCCTGCTGCTTGCCGGGCATGCCTTTGCGCGCGCAAAGCAACCTGCAGGTAGCGGCAGCCGCTGACCTGCAGCCGGTCTTGCCTGCTCTCCTAGCTTCGTGGAAGGCACAAACCGGCCAGACCGCCAGTGTTTCCTACGCTTCTTCGGCCACACTTGCCACAGAAATTCAAAACGGCGCGCCTTTCGATCTCTTCCTGTCCGCGGACATGTCGTTTCCAGAGAAGCTGGCGCAGGGTGGCTTAGCCAATGGCAAGCCGATTCCTTACGCGCGAGGTAGCGTGGTGCTTTGGGCGCGGAAGGCGACACCGCTCCCGCCCCTTACCATGCAGATGCTACGCAGTCCCGACGTGCAGAGCATAGCCATAGCCAACCCTGCGCACGCGCCATACGGGCGTGCCGCGGTCGCTGCTCTCAAATCTCTAAATATTTACAACGACATTCAGCCCAAACTCAGAATTGCAGAAAATATTGCGCAGACAGCCCAATTCGTCGAATCTGGGAATGCCCAAGTAGGGCTTCTCTCGCTGACCTCGGCGCTCAGCCCGCGTTTGGCGAATGAGGGCCGCTACATTGAGCTGCCCCCTACCTCGTATCCTCCCATCGTGCAGGGTGCAGTAGTGTTGAAGCACGCCGGGAATGGGAAAGCTGCCCGCGCATTCCTCGCTTTCCTGCTCTCAGCCCCCGCGCAGCAGCAGCTTCTGGAGCGCGGCCTTCGTCCGCCCCAATAAGCGCTCGCCGTGGATACAGAGGCTCTTCTTCTCACCGTACGGCTCGCGCTCACCACAACGGCGATCCTGCTCCTGCTGGCCCTTCCGCTTGGGCTTTGGATAGCGACTTCAACGTCCCGGGCGGCAGGAGTGACACGTGCCCTGGTCGCTCTCCCGCTCGTTCTTCCGCCAACAGTGCTGGGATTCTACCTGCTGGTACTGCTCGGACCGGCGACTGGGTGTGGCCGCATGCTGATCCGCCTTTTCGGGCACACACTCGCTTTCTCCTTCGCCGGCCTGGTAATTGGTTCCGTTCTGTACAGCTTGCCGTTCGCGGTTCAGCCGATCGCTGCCGGATTTGCTGGGGTGGATCGGGAGTATGTCGAGGCTGCACGGCTGCTGGGCGCGCGCCGAGTGGAAGTCTTCCGCCGAATTTTGCTGCCTCTTGCGCGGCCCTCTGTCGTTACGGCAGCGGTGCTTACCTTCACGCATACGGTGGGCGAGTTCGGCGTTGTGCTCATGCTGGGTGGAGGGATACCGGGGCGCACCAGAACGCTTTCCATCGCCATCTATGATCAGGTGCAGGACTTCTCCTACGCGGCCGCAAACCGGACCGCCCTGCTTCTGCTGTTGTTCTCTTTTGTCGCGCTGCTTGCGGTGTATAGGCGGCAGGAGCACGGCCATGCATGAGACCGCTGGGTCCAGCACCTCACCTTTCGAGATGATGATCCAGCATCGGCTCGGCGAGCTCAGCATGCAGGCTGAAGCTTCACTCGAACACCGCTTTACTGTGCTGTTCGGACCGTCGGGATCAGGCAAGACGACCCTGCTGCGCGTCATCGCAGGCCTGCTTAAGCCGCAGCAGGCCTGCGTCCGCTTGGGTGGACGGGTGCTGACCGACACGCGCTTGCGCATCTCCGTTCCACCACAAGACCGGAGCATCGGATTTGTAATGCAGCGGCCCGCTCTGTTTCCGCATATGTCCGCAGAGGAGAATGTCGGGTTCGGACTCCGCGCTATGAGCACCCCGGGCCGCACAACCCAGGTAAACGCGATGCTGGAACTGTTTTCCGCGACGTCGTTCCGCAAGCGGCGCCCGCGCGAGCTTTCAGGCGGAGAACAGCAACGCGTCGCGCTGGCGAGAGCACTCGCGCCCATGCCGCGTCTGCTGCTCCTGGATGAACCGCTTACCGGAATGAGCTCAGGGCTCAAGCGCAGCATTCTTGAGAATCTGAAGGCGTACCTCGCCGCGCATTCCATTCCGGTGATCTATGTAACACATGAACTGCCGGAGGTCTTCGCGCTGAGAGCTCACGTGCTTGTGCTGGAGGGTGGAAAGATCACCAGAACGGGACCAGCCGACGAGGTGCTTGGGGCGGAGCGTGAGGCTCTTCTGCGGCAGCTCAGCGCCCGCGCGAGCGCGGAACCCGTTGCCGTGCAGCGTTAACTTACCCAAACGGGCTCGGGCTCGAGCGCGATTCCGAATTTCTCTCGAACGCCCTGCTGGATGCGGTCGCGAAGCGCCAGAATGTGCACAGCCTGCGCCTCGCCACGGTTCGTTAAAGCCAGCGTATGACGGGTGGAAATACCTGCGGGGCCCATGCAGTAGCCCTTTGCAAACCCAGCCTGGTCCAGCAGCCACGCTGCCGGTATCTTCACGCGATCCTCGCCGGCCGGGTACCGGGGGATCCGTTCCTCGGCAATAGCCAGTGCGCGCGCCAGTTCCGGAAGCTGGGCTGCCGGGACAACGGGGTTCTTGAAGAAGCTGCCAGCGCTCCTGCAGTCCGTCTCGCCCGGAACCAGCAGCATTCCCTTTTGATGGCGGATGGAACGGACCGCTTCGCGAATTGCTTGCGGGGAAGGGGCCGGAGCGTCTTGGAAATACCGTTTCAGGTCCGGATATTCGACTCTGGCCACACTGCCTGGTTCGATTGCGAAATCGACTCGCGCCACGATGTAGCGGCCGCGCTCGGTCGAGTTGAAGATACTGCGACGGTAGCTGAAGCCGCACTCCGCGTTGCTGAGCTCCACCCAGGCATGGTGATGGAGATCAAAGGCCCGCACGGATGTGATCGTTTCGGCGACCTCCTGGCCGTAAGCCCCGACGTTTTGCACTGGCGTCCCGCCGACCGTGCCCGGAATGCCGGAAAGGCATGCCAGGCCCCCGCATCCACGATTTACTGTGAAAGCGACAAACCCGTCCCAGTCCTCGCCGGCGCCTACGCGAAAGATCTGCTTGCCTGCCTCGCCCCTTTCCTCCGCAACGCCCGGTATGGCGATACGCAGCACCAGCCCGGCATAGCCCTCGTCAGAGACCAGCAGATTGCTCCCGCCGCCGAGGACAAACAGGCGGAGATTATGAACTTGGGCAAAGGCAACCGCGGCCTCGATGTCCTGCTCGGTCTGGGCTTCGGCGAACCATTGCGCTGGGCCTCCGATACCAAAGGTTGTGTAGGGGGCGAGCGCCACCCGTTGCTGGAACTCCATACAGGCTGAGAGTACACCAGCAACCGGTGGCAGAAGCGGTCTCAACTGCTTACAATAGAGATACCGCATAACAGCGGTCGTGGCGCGGCAGCCGAGCGCAACCCGAAGGAGCGAACTATGTACCCAGAGATCATGATTATCCCGATGCGCGAAGAACTGACACGCGCCGGCCTTAAAGAAGCGCGCACCGCAGCCGAAGTGGACACGGCGGTGGCCCAGCCAGGCACAACCATGTTGGTGGTGAATTCCATCTGCGGCTGCGCAGCCGGCAAAATGCGCCCCGGCGTACGCATGGCCTTGCAGAACCAGGTCAAGCCGGACCAGATGATCACCGTCTTCGCCGGACAGGATCGCGAAGCCACCGAGCGTGCGCGTTCTTACTTCGAAGGCCAGCCGCCCACATCGCCCGCAATCGCGATTCTGCGCGATGGCAAGCTGGTGTACCTGATGCAGCGTTTCGTCATCGAAAGCTCGACAGCCCAGATGATCGCTCAGGAACTGGCGCGGGCCTTTAACGAATATTGCGCCACTGCAACTGCTTAAGCGGTTACGCGGCACCTGAAACCCGGCTTCGGCCGGGTTTTTGCTTGTGTGGAGCGGGGCTAAAGTGAGGCGACCGGGATAAGCATGAGGTCCTCGACCATGCCGACTTCCTTTTGCACGAACGGCTCGGCGTATCGCACACCGCCCAGCAGCCCATAAAAACGCGCCATGGCAAATGTGCGCTCCCGGATCTCTTCCTCGGGCACAAACAATCCGCCTCCCTGCGCCTGGTTCGCGTATTGAGAGCGGTAGGCCAACAGTGACGCGAAGCGCTGTTCTGCAAACGGTGTGATATCGACGACAAAGGTCGGCCGTACGTCTGCATACAGGCTGGCGTACAGGATTTTGAACGGGCGATGGGGCGCTTGTCCGGTTTCCAGCTTCGCCAGGCCCGCGAGAAAGCAGGACTCATACCCGAGGGTGGCGGTGGTGTAGTGGTCCGGGTGCCGCCCTTCCCAGTAAGGCAGGATCACCACGCGAGGACGTAGCTCGCGCACCACGTGCACGATCTTCACCCGGTTCTCGTAGGTGTTCTCGACACGCCCGTCTGGTATATCGAGCGCCTGCCGCCAGCTCACGCCGAGAATGCTTGCAGCCTCCGCAGCCTCGCGGCCCCGCTCTTCAGCCGAGCCGCGCGTACCGGCTTCGCCCGCCGTCAAGTCGAGAATACCGGTGGCGAGCCCAAGCGACCGCATCTTCAACAGAGTGCCGCCGCAGGTCTGCTCCACATCGTCGCGATGCGCCGCGATCGCCAGCACATCGACCCGAGATCCGTCGCTCATTGCAGGGAGGCGCTAGTAATTCGCATTATCACCGTCGGAGCCGGCATCCATGTAGGCGACGTCATACGCGGTGCCGGTTACGGAGACGTTGGAGTTGTCACGCTCCGAACCGTCGGTGGTGTTGTAAATGTGGACCTGCCCGCCTTCTGCCACATAGACCTTGTGGAGTCCCTCGACAGAGGTCACTCCTGTCAGGTCACCCTTGTAGGCGTCGATGAACACAGAGTTGTTGGCGGTGTTGAACAACGTCAGGCAGCCGAACTGTACGCTTGCGCCGGCCTGGCTCTGTTTATAACGTTCACCGCTCTGGCAGTGCTGCGAACCAATCCACAGCGTGTTGTCGTCGCCGAACAGCATTTTCGTGTGCGTGCCATCGCTGATCGGGTAAGTACCGCTAACCTGGCCGGTCGGCACGTTGACGGTGGTCAGGAAACCTGCGAACAGGCCATCTGGCTGGAGTTGCTGCCCGGAGATATAAAGAGTGTTTCCATTCTGAAGCGCATCGGTCACCCCGCCCGGAACCGGGAGAACTGTACCCGCCTGCAGCTTGATGCCTGAGGGTCCGCTGAGATTCCCGTTCAATGCATCGGGCGTAATCGGTATGGTGACGATGCCGGCCTGCGAGCCACCGCACTCGGGCCCGCAGTTCAGGACGTAGATCGATTGTCCGTCGGCAGAGAAGATGGCCTTGGTCGGACGATCGAAGGCTCCATTGTTGGCCACGCGCGCGGCGCAGTACTGGGGCAAATTCTGTGGCTCGCAATCCTGAAAACCGGCGGCCTGCCAGGCGGCGGGCGTCGAATATTGTAACTGCTGTGGTTGCGTAAGCCGCACCAGGCTGAACACATCATTGCTGTTCTGCACAAAGCCGAGCGCCAGCGTCGCACTGGGGTTGAGAGAGACGCGGTAAATGCCCGGCACGTTCAGAAACAAGGTTTGTCCGAGGCTCCGGTCAACGATCGTAAAGGAGTGGATCGATTCGTTCGCGGCGAGTACATACTGCTGGTTCCTGGAAACGAAGATGCTGGACGCAATGGGCGCGTTCTGTCCGGTTAATACAGTCCCGAACTTCTCGTTCGCATAATCCACCGTCGCCAGGCTTCCATCGCCCGCGGAGAAGACGGCGCCGGTCTGCTCTTCGGGAAGATTCTGGATGCTCACCGGGCTCTTGCCCGAGTAGCCCCCAATGCTGAAGCCGCCATTCTGGTTGTTGTATGGGTGCCGGATGTCATAGAAGGCATCGACAAAGATCAGCGAGCCGCCACCGCTCAGCGCCCCGGTGTTCTGGACGGCGATCAGGACACGGTTTGCCACTCCGCTCGGCGGCAGGTTGCGTCCAGCGAAGTAGTAATTCTTTCCGCAGCCCAAAAGCCCGAAGGAGACCGATACGAGCAACAGCAGAGCCAAAGCAAGCGATGCGACACTTCTATTCTTCAACAAAAGTCTTTAAACCTCGTCCTCTTTTGGTACCGTGCGGGAACTTGAAGTATAACAAAGCGTTTGGCGATCCCATGCTGCCTGGCTTAGCATGAAGAGTATGGCCAGTCTCCAAACTCTCTTCGCCGGTCGCACGGTTTTGTGCGATGGCGCGATGGGCACGACACTCTACGCGCGCGGCGTGTTCATTAATCGCTGCTATGACGAGTTGAACCTGACACAGCCTGAGCTGATCCGCACGGTGCATGAGGAATATCTGCAGGCCGGTGCGGAAGTGATTGAAACCAACACATTTGGCGCCAATGCCTTTCGTCTGCGCCGCTATGGCCTGGAAGACAAAGTGCAGGCCATCAACGAAGCGGGCGCGCGGCTGGCGCGTCAGGCTGTGGCACAACTGGCCGACAAGCAGGCGGGGTCCGCACTGGTGGCCGGCTCAGTGGGTCCGCTCGGTGTTCACCTGGAGCCGCTGGGCAAGGTCGGGCTGGAGGAAGCGCGTGCCGCTTTCGCGGCGCAGATCACTGGCCTCCTTGCGGGTGGCGTTGACCTCCTTGTGATCGAGACCATGCCGGCACTGAACGAAGCCGAACAGGCGATTCAGGCGGCGAAAGAAACCGCCCCAGGCCTGCCTATTCTCGCCATGATTACGGTCGATGAAGACGTGAACTGCCTGGACGGCGCGCCGGTAGAGATCGCGGTCGCACGCCTGGCCGCGGCTGGCGCCGATGCTGTCGGCTGCAACTGCAGCCTGGGGCCCGCAACTGTGTTGTCTGCGATCGAGCGCATGCGCGCGGCCACCACTCTGCCACTGATCGCCATGCCAAACGCTGGCATGCCGCGGGCCGTAGATGGACGCAACATCTACCTTTGCTCGCCGGAGTACATGGCCAGCTTCGCGCGCAAGTACGTCAAGGCGGGCGTGCAGTTTATTGGTGGGTGCTGCGGCACCACACCCAATCACATCCGCGCCATGAAATCCGCGATGCGCGCCATCGATGCGCAAACAGCCAGCGTGCCCACCGGAGCGCGTGCGCCCATCGTCACGGAAACGCCACCCGCGCCGCTGCGCGAGCGCTCCAGTATCGGCGCGTTGATTGCTGACGGCACCTTTGTCACCATGGTCGAGATCGTTCCGCCCAAAGGCATTGATTGCAGCAAGGAGATTGAAGGCGCGCGCATGCTGGCGGCCACCGGGATCCACGCCATCAACATACCGGATTCTCCCCGCGCTTCTGCCCGCATGAGCGCGCAGAGCCTTTGCATTCAGATTCAGCAGCAAACCGGCATCGAAACGATCCTGCACTATACCTGCCGCGACCGCAACGTGCTGAGCATCCAGTCAGACCTGCTTGGCGCTTCATCTATCGGGCTCAAGAACATCCTGTGTCTCACCGGTGATCCACCCAAGCTGGGCAATTACCCGGACGCGACCGCCGTATTCGATGTGGACGCCATCGGGCTGGTCAATGTTGTCAATCGCCTGAATCACGGTCTCGATATCGGCGCGAATTCTATCGGCGCCTCTACCGGTTTCACCATCGGTGTGGCCGCGAACCCCGGTGTTCCCGACATCGACAACGAGGTCAGGCGCTTCGCTTACAAGGTAGAAGCCGGCGCCGAATACGCCATTACACAACCTGTCTTTGATCTGCGCCTCCTGGAAGCGTTTCTGAAACGCATCGAAGACTTCCGTATTCCGGTGATCGCCGGCATCTGGCCGCTCACCAGCCTGCGTAACGCCGAGTTCATGAAAAACGATCTGCGCGTCTCCATGCCGGACGAGATCATGCTGCGCATGGCCAAAGCAGACACCCCGGAACTTGCGCGGGCCGAAGGTATCCGCATCGCGCAGGAGATGCTTGAGGAGTCGCGTTGCATGGTGCAAGGCGTCCAGGTTAGCGCTCCCTTTGGGCGCTATCACCTGGCAGTCGAGATCGTTCGCGCGGCCCTGCCCTGTGGACCGGATGCTGACCGGCGAAGCGCGGCTCCGGTGCGTGAGCGCGTGCCGCAAGCGGAAGGAACCGGCGTTGGCAAGCTTTGAAGAATCGCTGAAGCAACTGGAATCCATCGTCGCGCAGCTCGAGCGCGGCGATCTTCCCCTGGAAGATTCCATTAAGATCTTCGAGGAAGGCGTCCGTCTTTCCGGCGAATGCAAGCAGGAACTGGACCAGGCCGAGGGCAAGGTTCAGATCCTGCTCAAGCAGCGCGATGGCTCGGTGAGAGCCGAGTCCTTTCCGCCCCAGAAATAGACGGCGGCCACCGGCGGCGCAAGCCCTACTGGCTCACCGAAATCACCACTTTCCCGACCTGCTGGTTCGATTCGAGATACCTGTAAGCCTCCATAGCCTCCGTGAATGGAAATACCTTCGCGATCTTTGGCACAAACCGCCCATCTGCAAGCCGGTCATAGACGTACTGTCTGGCGCGTTCCAGGCGCTGCGGATCCTGGCTTATCTCATGCAGCGTATACCCGCGGATGCTGAGCCCCTTGCTCATAGCGGGCCTCAGTGGAAAAGGCGTGGGCTGCATCGAGAGCGCCCCGTACTCAACGATGATGCCGCCCTTGGCCGCGGCTCCGGCCAGCTTTTCCAGGAACGGTCCGGCAATCGCGTCAAAGACGATGCGCGCCCCCTTGCCCGCTGTGATCTCCTGGACCCGCTCCGGCAGGTCTTCCTCTTCCGTCGCGATCACGTGATCTGCGCCCAGGTCGAGCAGCTCCTGCCGCTTGGCTCCGGTGCGTGTGGTTGCGATTGCGGTCGCGCCTTCCCCCTGCACAATTTGGATCGCGGCCAACCCCACGCTGCTGCTCGCGGCCGTGATCACGACAAAGTCATCTGCTTGCACCTTTCCTATGTCCACCAGCGCGCCATAAGCCGTGGTGTATTGCATCCACACCGCGGCACCCTGTTCTGCCGTAAGTGCGTCCGGCAGCCTGGCCAGCGAGCTTTCCGGCACGATCGCCTCTTCGCCCAACACGCCGTACTGGTTTTGCGAGTAGCCGGGCACCATGCCCATACGCTGGCCGACAAGGCTCTTGTCTCCATCCGGGCCAACTGCATCTACAATCCCTACCGCCTCGTATCCGAGGCGCGACGGCAGCTGCGGCTGTTCGAAATAGTGGCCGTGGTAGTACAGCGATTCAGCACGATTCAATCCGATGGCCTGTACTCGAAGGCGCACCTCACCCTCGCTTGGCTGGCGCTGTGGTTCTTCCTCGAATTGCAAAACTTCGGGACCGCCTGTTTGATGAAAGCGAACAATCTTTGGCATGAGCACTCTCCTGTTTGCGTTCGATGGACGGGAGGGCGGCCGCGATGCGAAAGATGGGGTACCGGGATCAGCCGGGGTAGAGACCCGCCCGCATCGGCTCCATGCTATCCGGGGAAGCGACGCGCTCGCCCAGTCTTTGCCGCAGGAAAGCAATTACTTCATCGGTCATGTAGTCCGGCGGCGCAATACGGAATTTGGGCTTGCCTTCGAGCAGCTTGAAAGAAACGCCGCGCCACTGCGGAGCCAGGCGCTCCGCCGGCTCACGCAACAGAATCGCATCGGCGCGATCGAGATAGAGCCTTGCCGATTCCTTGAAGTCCGCCGTGCCGAAATCGAGCACGCTGAGGTAAAGATCTGGCTTGAGAAAACGCAGCAGGCTATTCGATTCGAAGATGGCATTTTCCGCCTGCGCCAACTCCTTGCGAATCCGCGGCATGGCTTCCGCGAGCATGCCGATGCGCGTCCGCACCC
This sequence comes from uncultured Acidobacteriaceae bacterium, assembly GCA_963767705.1. Classification (GTDB taxonomy): domain Bacteria; phylum Acidobacteriota; class Terriglobia; order Terriglobales; family Acidobacteriaceae; genus CAWCJL01. The sequence continues at coordinate 1,504,601 of CAVYEO010000001.1, forward strand.
ACAAGGAACGTACCGCGCCGGCAGCCAGAAAACGCGCGCTGTCGGTTCCCGTTGTGCCGTCGCGCTCGGCGCTGACCGCAATCGTGTGCTCGTCGGTGGCGCAGTCGCACGGCTCCCCATTCGCGGAGCAGAAACCATGCCCGAACTGCGTGATCTTGAAGGCCGTCCAGTGCATCTCCCGGGTTCTCGCAATGATGCTGGCGACCACAGAGGTTTTTCCCACATTGCGCGAATGTCCGCCGACTACCACGATGGCCATCAGTTTTCCTCGCTCGTCGCTTTGCTTCCCGAGCGTCCCTGCTTCACTAACCGGGCCAGCGCTGCCAGCTCCTTCAGGTACTCGCGGATAGGCCGCGCCGGCGTGCCCCAGAAGACTACGCCAGATCCACGCAATCGCTTCTGGGAAGGGATGCCGGCTTGCGCTCCAAGAATAACCCCTGCCCCGATCTGTACGTGGTCTGCAATCCCTACTTGCCCACCGATCACGGCACCATCGCCGACAACGCTCGAACCAGAGATGCCGGTTTGCGCTGCGATCACGATCTGGCGTCCGATGCGCGCATTGTGGCCGATGTGCACCAGGTTGTCGATCTTTGTGCCGCGCCCGATCCGTGTCTCTTCAAGCGCCCCGCGATCGATCGTCGCGTTTGCGCCGATCTCGACGTCATCCTCGATCACCAGCGTGCCTTGTTGGGGAAATGATAAGTATTCGCCAGTCGCAGGATCACGCACATACCCGAATCCATCTGCTCCCAGCACCGCGCCCGCATGCACGATGACGCGTTGTCCCAGCGTCACGCCGGAGTAGATCACGACGCCTGCATAGATGCGGCATCCCGCACCGAGCTGCACCCCCGCGCTAACCACGACACCAGCGCCGATGGCGGTGCCTTCCCCAATCTCAGCGCGTGCTTCTACGATTGCGCCGGCTCCGATCGCAACATTCTCATGCACTCTGGCTTCGGCTGAAACGATAGCCGCTGGATGAACACCTTGTTTGAACTGCTCACGCATTCGCAGCAACCGGCTGGCTTTGGCAAAGTCCAGCCGCGGGTTGGAGGACAGCAGAATTCGGACCTCCTCGGGGCAGGAGGCCGCCAGAGCTACGGTGGCGATTACCGCTGCCGCCGGGGAAAGCCGCGCGATCTGGAGTGAATCCGCATCTTCTGCGAAGACCAGATCGTACGGTCCAGCAGTGCGTGGACTGCTGACGTTATGGATTGTCCGCGTGGGAGCCGTACTCTGGCACTCGAGCCCGAGCTCCGCCGCGAGTTCCGTGGTCGTGATCATATCTGCCTACCGGGTGCCGTGTAAGTTCACGCCAGCGCAGCTTGAACTGTCAGTAAATGGGCGCTTCGCCGAACGGTCGTGTCTTCCAGCGCCGATGCACCCAAAGCCACTGTTCAGGATACTGCCGGATATAGCGCTCGATCTCTTTAGTGAAACGCTGGGTATTGGCAATGACATCGGCTGCTTCGTCACCGGTCCGGACCAGCTCAACCGGTTTTCCAAATTCCAATACGTAGTGCCCCGGCATTCCCTTCTGCAGTAAAAATCCGGGAAGTACAGCGGCTCCTGTTTTCAGGGCCAAACGTGCCAACCCAGCGGCGGTGCACGCAAGGTGCCCGAAGAAGTCCACAAACACGCCTTGTGGCGGTGTCATATTCGTGTCCATCAGGATGCCCACCGTCTCGCCATGCCGCATTGCCGCCAGCAGCCCGCGCGCGAAGTCGTCTTTGTGCAGCACGGTATTCCCGTGCATGCACCGGATGCCATTGACTAACCTGTCCACAAGAGGATTATCCAGTCGGCGGATCACCATGCTCATCGGATAGCCCATGAGCGAGTGGTAAAAGCTCGATAGCTCCCACATCCCCAGATGCCCGGTGATGACCAGGACGCCGCGCCCCTTTGCGCGCGCGGCCAGGTAGTTTTGCAGACCTTCATAGCGTAGAAAGTTCAGCGTATTCTCGCGCGTAAAGCGCGGCATTTGGCAAAACTCCGCCAGTTGGTACCCCAGATTACGGTAAACCTGGCGAAGGATGGCGTTTTGCTGTGTGCGGCTCTTCTCTGGAAGAGCGAGTGCCAGATTGCGTTCCCCGACCTGCCGCAAACGTGGAAGCAATCGGGCCGTACTGCCGATAGCCGCCCCGACACGCCGTGCAACTGAGCGCGGCAGCTTGGCCAGGGCTTTCAGGAGGAGCCACACCGCAGCGTATTCGAGTCTTTGCCGTATCTGCAAAATACAGTGTACAACTCTACTTCCCGGCACTCTTTACCGCAAACAAACGGCCTGCCAGAGCAGGCCGTTTGTTTTGGAATGCTTCTTACTTGCTGGCCTGTGCCTTCATAAAGTACTTGGCTACGGTGCGAACAAACGGCTGCGCATCTGCCGGAACCGGCACGCCGCCATGCAGGATCTTTTCAAACGATGGAGCTGCTCCACCATAGTAGGCGTTGGTGTCATCCGTGTTCTGGTTGACCACGGCGCCATTCAGATCGATACCAGCAAAAAGGCCCTTAGCGCGCGAGTAGCTGAGCAGCTCGGCATTCAGCTTCCAATCCGTAGAAGCCGACGCGTTCCGTCCGACGGGACCTGCCGCTGCCGACGCGTCGCCGCCGATCTTGAACTGCGATTTCAGCAGGTCCTGGAAGCCCTTGTCGTTTACGGCTACCAGCACGAGATCCGTCGACTGACCGCCAATCTGGAATCCGAAGCTGCCGCCAGCAATGCGAATGAATACGGGGGCGCTCCAGCCATGGCCTGTGCGGCAGGTGACTACACCCTGGCCGTACTGGCCTCCCACCACGAAGGCTGCCTTCTTGACGCCTGGAATCACGCCAACGCACGTTGCCTGCTGCGTAATCTGGTTCGGAATGGCTTTGTCCGGAACGGACATGATCTGATCGATGACCTGCTTGGCATCATTGATGCGATCGTCCAGTTTTGCCTTGTCGGTGGCGGCGAAGGCGCTTAACGATGTACCCGCGATGCAGAGAAGTGTCAGCAGCTTTGTCTTCATAGTTTTTTTCGTTCTCCCGGCAGAGGGGCTCCCCTGCGGCGTAAATTGGCGCTGCAATTCGGCAATCTTAACGCAACAGCAGCATGCAAGAATTACCGGGCGCTCAGCAAATAGGATGCAAGGCGATGCGTAGCGGTCCAAAAAATCGCCCAGATGGTAAACAGCGGCCGGTAGAGGAGCAAAAAAGAGGGGCTGAGGAGGCGGCAAGCGCCGCTCCATCAACCCCGTTCCCCAGATCTGCGTTGTTCTTTCATTACCTTCGACTATCTTGGGTCACCTGTATAGGTAACCTTAGTACCTATTACCAACAGGTCATCGCTTAATCGCGCTGCCGCTTCCTTGTTAAGCGCCGAGCATCCCGTGCGTGAGAACCATAGTCGAAAGCGCAACGCGGTTGTCCACTCCGACCTTTCGCATCAGCCTGCTCACATGCATTTTCACGGTTCGCTCCTCCAACCCCAGGGCTTGCGCGATCTCCGGGTTGGAGCGCGCGGCCATGAGCTCTCGCAGAATCTCCTGCTCCCGCTTGGTGAAGCGGAGCTCTCCCGGACGGCTGACCCCAGGACGTTCCTTGGCATTTGCGCGCTCCACAAACAGCGCGAGTACGCGGCGAGGCACCCAGATCGATCCCGAACGCACGATATCGATGGCGAGTTCCACTTGTTCCGGAGATGCCGTGTCCTCGACGTAGCCTTTCGCGCCTGCCGAGAGCGCGGTCAGTAATTGCTCATCCCGCGGAGGAGGACCCATCAGCAGAATGGGGCATGCGGGGCGAAGCGCCTGGAAAGCCGCCACCACGGCTACGGCGTCAAACGGGCCGTGAAGACCCACCAATGCCATCTCTATGGACGTATCGTTGGCCAATTCGGCGAGGTTAGTGGGCACAAAATAGAAGCCTTCGTGCTCGGCAAATAACGCCAGGAGACCCTCCACGCGCAACGGGCATGCATCGTAGACACCGATGCGCAGCCGCCCTGCTTGTACTGCCTGGTCCGTCATCAGAGCTTCGGCAGAACGATCCCCTGCTGCCCTTGGTACTTGCCTTTCCGGTCGGCATAGCTGATTTCGCAGGTCTCGTCGGACTGGAAGAAAAGAATCTGGCACAGGCCTTCATTGGCATAGACCCTGGCCGGCAAGGGCGTGGTGTTGGAGATTTCCAGCGTTACAAAACCCTCCCACTCCGGCTCAAACGGCGTTACATTCACGATGATGCCGCAGCGCGCATAGGTGGATTTGCCCACGCAGATCGTCAGCACGTCGCGGGGAATCTTGAAATATTCCACCGACCTCGCCAGCGCAAAAGAGTTCGGCGGGACGATGACGGAATCCGCTTGCACACTTACGAATGAGCGCTCGTCGAAGTTCTTGGGGTCGATGATGGCGCTGTTAACGTTGGTAAAAATCTTGAATTCGTCGGAGACCCGCAGATCGTAGCCGTAAGAGGACAAGCCGTAAGAGATCACGCCTGCGCGTACCTGCTTTTCACTGAAAGGGGTGATCATCCCATGGTGTGACGCCTGTTCGCGTATCCAACGATCGCTCTTGATCGACATGCGGCTCCTGGCCCGGAGGCGTAACCGGCGCTATGGAGCGCCAGGCCCTGACCGGCTTGGTGTTTTGGTCAGAAGATGCATCTTAACCGGTGTCATACTAATGAACAAATCTGGAGGGCGTGCCGGTTCGATCTCTGCCTCCGGCTGGAGATGCATCATGATCAAACAAGACATCGTGCAGCAGGTGATGGAGCGCACCGGCCTGCCCCGTGTGAAGGCGGAAGCCGCGGTAGATACGTTGTTCGAAGGACTCAAGCGCGCGCTGACTGCGGGTGACAGGATAGAGCTCCGCGGTTTCGGTGTCTTCACCGTGCGTCCACGCAAGACCGGTATCGGGCGCAATCCGCGCACCGGGGCTGAGGTCACGATTGCACCGGGAAAGGCTGTGCGCTTCAAGCCTGGAAAAGAGCTGCAATTGCCGGACGCCATGGTACCGGCTGCCTCGGCGAAGGCCGGGTGAACCATGACGCGAGTTGACGCGAGCTCCCCACTGCGCCTCACATCAAGCTGACAGCATCCACATCGATGATCATGTTCCGTTGCGGTATGCCGATCTCCTTGGCATGCGCGCGGGCCAGCCGCAGAGCTCGTTGCAGCGCATCGCGCCGTTCTGCCTTCAGCAGCACGTGGAACCGGTACACCCGCTTGATGCGCACGATCGGCGCGGCTGCCGGGCCCAGTACGCGGATTCGATCTAGTGAGGTCGTGCTAAACCACTTGCCCAGCGCCGTTGCCCACCCCGCCGCCTCCTCCAGCACCGTGCTCTGGATGACGATATTCGCCAGCACGCCGAAAGGCGGGTAGTGCATCCACTTGCGGAAGCGCAGTTCCTTTTCGACGAAAGCGCCGAAGTCATGCCGTTGCGCGAACTCGATGGCGTAGTGGTCCGGATGATAGGTCTGCACGATCACCTTGCCCGGCAGTTCCCCCCTTCCTGCTCGGCCGGAGACCTGTGTCAGCAGCTGAAAGACTCGCTCGGCGGCGCGAAAGTCCGGCAGCCCCAGCGCGTGGTCCGCGCCCACCACACCTACCAGGGTCACCCCGTGGATGTCATGGCCTTTGGCGATCATCTGCGTGCCCACCAGCAGGTTAATCTCTCCGCTGTGCAACTGATGGAGCAGCCGCTCCATATCGTGCCGGCTGCGCACAGTGTCGCGGTCCATGCGCCCGATGCGCGCATGGGGGAACAATTCCTGCAGCCGCTCCTCTCCCTGCTGCGAACCAGCGCCTAGGAAGTAGAGGTGCTCGCTTTCGCAGTGCGGGCATAGCTTGGGCACGGTCCGGCGAAAACCGCAGTAGTGGCACTCCAGCCGCTGGCCTACGTGGGCATGCGCGTCCTCTGCACCGACGGGGCGGTGATAGGTCAGCGCAATGGCACAGTTCTCGCATTGCAGCTTTTCGCCGCAGGCGCGGCACAGAACGGCAAACGAATAGCCGCGACGGTTCAGGAGAATGATGGCCTGCTCGCCCCGCGCGATCGCCTCCTCGGTTTCCGCCACCAGACGGCGGGAGAATAGATGCTCCTTGCCGGTTTCCTGGAATTCGCGGCGCATGTCCAGAAGTTCCACCTCGGGCAGCGGCCTCTGGTTCACGCGCTCAGTCATCTCCAGCAGCACGTATTTACCACGCTGTGCATTCTGCCATGACTCCAGCGAAGGCGTGGCAGAGCCCAGCACCACGGTGGCGCCTGCCAGCTTCGCCCGCATGACTGCAACATCGCGCGCATGGTACCGCGGGGTTTCCTCCTGCTTATAGGAGCTGTCGTGCTCCTCGTCTACGATGACCAGCCCGAGCCGCGCTACTGGAGCAAAAATTGCAGACCTCGTGCCGACCACAACCCGCGCCTCACCCCTGCGAATGCGATGCCATTGTTCGGCGCGTTCGTCCGCAGTCAGCGCGGAGTGCAGCAGCGCCACCTCACTTCCAAATGCTCCATGCAACTGCCCTGCCATGGCCGGGGTGAGACCAATCTCCGGCACCAGCAGGATCGACGACCAGCCGATCTCAAGCGCGCGCTGCATCGCTGCAAGATAAACAGCGGTCTTGCCGGAGCCCGTGACCCCGCGCAGCAACAGAGGATGAAATTCGCCGTCGCCCAAGCCGGACGTCAACTCCGTCAGAACCTTTTGCTGTGCTCCATTCAATGCGTACTGGACGTGCTTCAGCCCGGATACCAGGAAGCCGCTCGGCCGCTCCTCAAGGCGCACCAGCCCACGCTTCACCAGAGAAGCAATTGCGCTGGGAGGCAGCGGCAGTCGACGCAATTCCGCTACAGGCGCCGAACCTCCTGCGCCCGCCAGGGCGGCCAGAACGGCCTGCTGATTTTCATTCAGTTTAGGCAGGCGCGCATCCTCGACCAGCACGGCATGGCGTTCGACCCGGCGCGCGTCCCGGTCCATCGTCACCGCTTCGCGCAGGATCCACCGCTTCCGCACCATGCCGTCGATCAGATCTCGCGTGGCTCCAGTGGCGTGCTCGAGTGTCCGCCGGCGCGCGGGCTCACCGGCAGCCAGGTAATTCAGGACTGCGTATTCAGCATCCTGCTCTTCCGGCGTGCGTCGCGAGCGCCGCGAAGTGCCATCCACCGCGCCCTCGTGCAGCACCTTCTGCCCCTGCTCGGCGATGCGATACTGCACCGTTTTGCGCACCTCTGCCATGAGCGGCAGCATGGTGCGGAAGACCTCTCCTGGAGGAGCGAGGTAGTACTGGCTGATCCATGTGCCCAATTCCATGAGCTGCGGCGAGAACACAGGCTCTGCATCGACTACGCGTTCGATGTATTTGGCTTCGACCGGCGGGTGCTCATCATGGAGCCGCGTGACAACTCCGATGATCGTTTCATTGCGAAACGGCACGACCACCCGGCCGCCAATCACTGGTGCGCTACCCTGCCGGACACGATACGTGAAGACCGCATCGAGCGGCACAGGAACGGCGACGTCGCAGAACTCAGGCATGCAGGAACGCCTGCGCAGCGCTCTGCAGCTCAAAAGATGCGCATCGGGAGTTTGGGAGCATAGGAACGGCAGAAAACAGAAAGGGCACGGTTCGATCGTCCACAGTTGAGTGTAGAACGCGAACCGTGCCCCTGAAGGTTGAAACGCTGCTACGCTGGGATCTCTGTTGCGAGCAGGCTTGGATAGGTTGCAAGATGCGGCATCTGTTGCGCGATCTTGCGGAAAGTCGTGAGGGCCTGGGCGACGACCTGATCCATGTTGTAGTAGCGATAGGTAGCCAGGCGGCCGACAAAGTGCACGTCACGTTCGGCATCGGCCAGCAGCTTGTAGCGCTTGTACAGGTCCGCCGTCTCCGGGCAAGGGATTGGATAATACGGATCGCCCTGTGCCGTCGGGTACTCGTAGACCACGCTCGTCTTCGGGTGAGACTGCCCGGTGAGGTATTTGAATTCCGTGACGCGGGTATATGCGTGGTCGTTCGGATAATTCACAACCGGTGCGGACTGGAACATCGCGCAGTCATGGGTTTCGTGCTTGAACTCGAGCGAGCGATAGGGCAGCTTGCCGTAGAGATAACCAAAATATTCATCCACTGGGCCGGTGAAGATCAGCTTCCTGTGTGGAACCGATTTTGCCACTTCGCGGTAATCGGAGTTCAACAGGATTTCGATATTCGGATCATCCAGCATCGATTCGAACATGCGCGTATAGCCGGCCTTCGGCATGGCTTGAAACGTGTCAGTGAAATACCGATCATCCCGGTCATAACGCAACGGAATCCGTGCCGCCACGGACGCGTCCAACTGCGAGGGATCGAGACCCCATTGCTTGCGCGTGTAATTGCGGAAGAACGCTTCGTACAGTTCGCGGCCCACTTTGCTGACCACGATGTCTTCGGAAGTTCTCAGGCTGGGGCGCTCTTCGGCAATGGTACGAAGAAAGGATTGCATGCCTTGCGCGTCCAGCTTCATCCCGTAGAACTTGTTGACTGTGTCGAGGTTGATAGGAATCGGAAACAGTCGCCCATTTACGTGCGCTTGGACACGGTGCTCGTAGGCACGCCATTTGGTGAACTGCGAAAGGTAGTTGAAGACCTCTTCGGAGTTGGTGTGAAAGATGTGGGGTCCGTAAAGGTGGACCAGCAAGCCTGCTTTGTCATAGAAGTCATACGCATTGCCGCCGATGTGAGGACGGCGATCGATCACTAACACGCGCTGATGCGCAACCCGCGCAAGTCTTTCAGCCAGCACGCTTCCGGCAAATCCCGCTCCCACAATCAGATAATCGTACAAGTGCGTTCCTCCCTAGTGAAAAGTCAAGCGCCTGTGGCAAGAGGCGCTTTGTTGCGTAACAAGGCTTGCTCGATCACTTCTGCCATGCTGTGCCAGGTGGCGTCCCATGAACTCGATGCAAGCTTTTGATCGACAGCGGGCAGCCACGCGGCGTCCGCTGGTTGAATGGCCAAGTCAAGTGCCTGCGCAAATTCCTCGGCCGTGGAAGCGATAGCGACAAAGCCCGGGTCTCCGTAATCGCGCACCACATCCCGGATGGGCGTGGACACAACAGCGCGACCGGCTGCAAGGTATTCCGGCGTCTTTGTCGGGCTGATATATGCCGTCGACGCGTTGATCGCGAACGGCAACATCGCCGCGGACCATCCGGAAATGTACCCGGGCAATTCACGATAGGTTTTCTGTCCAAGATAGTGAATATTGGGCGCTTGCGGCAGATCGTCAGGGCGGATTTTGACCACAGGCCCGATCATGACGAAATGCATCTGCGGTCGAAGTGCTGCAACTTCCGCGAGCAACGACCGGTCCAGCCGTTCATCAAGAACTCCGAAAAAACCAATACGCGGCTGCGGGATTTCGCGCTGATCTGGCGGATCCGCTTGCGGCTTCCGCGCAGCTTCAAAGTGAGACTTGTCAATGCTGCTGGGAAAGAGATGCACTTCAGGGTGCGCACCCAACTTGCCTTCATATAAGCTACGGCCACCGGTGAAAACGGCATCGGCCCGGCGCATCAGCTCGCCTTCACGGGCTTTCAACTCCGGCGGCGCGCCTTGGAACGCAGACAATTCATCCATGCAGTCGTAAATGGTTGCGGCTGGCTGCAACTCGGCGGTGAAACTGAGCGCCATCGGCGTGTAGTACCAGGCAACAAATTCTGTGATCCTCTCCGTGCGCATGAACTTTGTGAGCAGCTCCTGCAAGACTTATCCACATCCGTGGTCGCTATGCTATGCGGCAACTCTGGACGCACAACGAGCACACCGTCGCGCTCAAAGCTTTCTACACGCGGGGCGGCGGTCTCGATGAATACAGGCTCTTCCCAAAAGAACACGCGCCTCTCTTTCGCTGCTCTCGACAACAGATGCTGCGGCCGCTGAAAGACGAAATCCCACCGAAGATGGCTAAAGCACAATAAATCCAGTGTCCTGCTTTTTGCGTCTGCGGGTTCGTCGGCGCTCACAGGGGAGCGGCCCAAGCCGTTTGTGCTCACAGGTAGATTCCTCAAACTGAATGTATGCGCCCACAGAACTGTCGCAGCACTGCCAATTCCGAACGGGGCGGATCGAAGTTAATTTGATGCATGTTCCAGCGCGCTAGTCGCCTAGTATGTGCCGATTGTAAATCCGGCTTTGTATTTGTTGCCGCCGTTCTTTTTGAAAGCGCGCAAAGCAATCGCAGAAGAGCTGCACTTCTTTCATTGTTATTCATGCACCGCGGGACCGAATCGCGAGCATGTATCTGTTCACTGAATGATGGCACGATGCAAATTCGTGACCGATACAGTCATTATATATCCTCATTTCGATGCGTCTCGCACGCATCAGCTTTCCTCGATTCCTATCGGTCGCGCCGTAATGCGTCATGCTCCCGTGATGCAAATTCAGCATCCTACAAAAATGTGCAGCTTGCGCTGAAGCTGACCGATCGCTTTCCGTACTGCACTGTGAAAACCGGAAAGCGCTTGCAATGGAGCGCTATCGACCTCAACAGCTTTGCATTGGAAATCGAGGGAGTCTATGTATCATCATGTCAAGAAGCTTATGTATTCAGTGAATGTCGGCACGCCTGACGTTCGTTTTGGAAACATGCTGCTCGAACAATTCGGCGGCGCGAATGGCGAACTGGCCGCGGCTCTGCAATACACTGCGCAGGGTTATGCGTGCGAAGACCCGGAACGCAAGGATTTGCTGATGGACATCGGCACCGAAGAGTTGAGTCATCTTGAAGTTATCGGCGCACTCATCCGCATGCACATGAAGCCAGTGAAGAAAGCTCTGGAAGACGCTGAGCAGGATCCGCTTGTGGCAGTTGTGGGCGGCGGTGGCCTGGACTATCGCAACTCCATGGGCAATGCGTGGACAGCGGATTACCTGAAAATCTCTGGCGAACTCGATGTCGATCTTCGCAACAATATCGCCGCGGAAGCGCGCGCCAAGATCACCTATGAACGCCTGATGCACCTGACTGACGATAGCGGCAGCAAGGAAGCTCTCCAGTTCCTGATGACGCGCGAGATCACGCATATGAAAGCCTTCGCTTCAGCGCTGGACAGCCTGGGTAAGGATCGGTTCTCCATCGGCAAACTGCCTCCTACTCCGGGTATTGTGGACGAGTACTACAACGATTCCACAGGCGCAGGCGAACAAGGTAAGGACGGCGTTGGCAGCTGGATCGGCATGTATGGCTTGAAAGTCGCAGACACACCGGAGATCATGAAGTCTATTGCCGCCACGCAAAGTCAGAATGACAAGGCCGCTTCGCAGGTTGGGTCTGGCGTTACCAGCAGCGTAACTTCGAAGATCAAAGAGATGGTCGGCAGCAAGTAACACAAACACGTTGCGCTGAAAAAAGGCTGCTTCGGCAGCCTTTTTTCTATTCTCGATTCAATTGAGCGACTGTGCGCCTGGAGCGGGAGACCGGGATCGAACCGGCGACATCCAGCTTGGGAAGCTGGCGTTCTGCCACTGAACTACTCCCGCTCGATGTGCTAAGCATATCAGCGTTGCGGTTCACGGTCGACCGCTCCACTTCTGCCGTTTCGCCTGCGTCAGATGATGTGCAGCAGCAACAGGATAATCACGATCAGGACGATTAACCCAAGTCCGCCAGAGGGATAGTAGCCCCATCCGCGACTATAAGGCCAACTGGGAAAAGCTCCGATCAGCAGCAGAACGAGAATGATAACGAGAATGGTCATGGTCTTCTCCGTTCCAAAATTATCTGAGCCATGGATGCTGACAGTCCAAGCAGAGATGCTTGCCAGTCCCGCCAAGCGATGCAGGCATTTACTCGTTATCAAGCAGTGCGCGAGCGCGTAAAAAGATTGCCACAAACATCTCGCGCGTCAACCGGCCCGTATTGGTGTTCTGCAGTGAAGGATGGTAACTGCCGATCATACGTTTGCCGTCAGGCAGCTCGTATTCGGCGCCATGGCCGAAGCGGAATCGGCTCAGTCCCGCGGTGTATCCTGCGCGGCGCAGGTGCCGCAGATAGCCATTCCACGCAATCGTGCCCAGACACACAACTACGCGGAGCCGGTCAAGCAAAGCAATCTCCTGATCCAGGAATTCGGCGCAGTTACGCAATTCCTCTGGAAGGGGCTTGTTCTCTGGAGGCGCGCATCGGGCAACCGAGGTTATGAGTGCATCGCGCAATTCCAGGCCGTCGTCAGCCGTTCGCGCTGTGGGCTGCGAAGCAAAACCCGCTTCGTGGAGCACTGGATACAGGAAGTTGCCCGATCCGTCTCCGGTAAAAGGTCTTCCGGTGCGATTGGAACCGTGCGCGCCGGGCGCAAGGCCCAGGATGAGCAGGCGAGCACGTTCATCGCCAAAGGCCGGCACCGGCTTGCCCCAATAGCTTTCGTCCATGTAGGCCCGGCGCTTGCGGATCGCAATTCCTGCGCAATAGGTGCGCAGGCGGGGACAGCGTTCACACGCCACAATGGATTGGTTCAGCAGTTGAAGTGGAGAAGCGGGGACAGGCGATCGCATGGGCACGGCTGCCTCTATTGTATGAGGAAAGCTCCAGCAACGGCAGTTCCGCGCTTCTTCAGCTAGAATGGGTGCGCTTTACGAGCTGAACTCCACGCTGCTAACCACAGCATTTTCGCGGGCGCCTTTCACCGACGGCAAGGATAAGTTGACAAGGGGATATTTATGACAAGAGCAAGCAGGCGTTGGAACGTAGTGCCGAGCGCGGTACTCATGGCGGCTTCGGTGTTGTGCATCTCGGGATGCAAGCAGAGCGGCACGGAATCGGCCGCAAACGGCAACCCGCAGCAGGCCCCGCAACCCGCAAAGACGGTGCAGATCAACGGACAGGACGTAGTCACGCTCGAGCGCAAGGCAACTGAAGGCGGCAAGTCGCCGGAGTTCCTTTCCGCGCAGATTATCCCGGGACGTGGCATGAACCTCTTCCAAATCACCGCTGATATTCCAGGGCATGGCCAGACCAACGTCTTTTTCGCCCCTTCCATTGAGGAGGCGAAAGCCAAGCTGACGGGCAGCGATGCCGATGCCTTTGGCAATGCCAGCTTTTCCTTCGGCGGAGCCTTCCTGGTGCCCTACCCCAATCGCATTCGCGGCAAGGTCTCAGCCGACGGCAAGACCCTTACGACGGATTGGCATGGCAAGACGCTCACGCTGCCGGCCAATTGGGCAGGCAAAAACGCGGGTGCTGAAAGGCACGCCATGCATGGCCTTATCCTCGACAGCAAGACCGATGACATTAAGACCCAATCCAACGGCGATGGGCAGTCGGTCACCGGTGTGATTCACGCGGGCAACTTCGGCGGGCACTGGCTTTCGCAGACCGACCTGAATTTCAAGATCGATCTCGAAAAAGATGGAGTCACGGCGACGATTACAGCGAAAAACGTGGGCAATGAGCCGGAGCCCATCGGCATCGGCTGGCATCCGTACTTCTCCATTCCGAGCGGCGACCGCACCCAGGCGCGCCTTCACATACCGGCGACTGAGATGGCGGTTGTCAACAACTACGACGACGTCTTTCCAACCGGCAAGCTCAAGCCGGTCAAAGGGACGGAGTACGACTACACTGCTCCGGGCGGCAAGGCATTAGATGATCATTTTCTTGATGACAACTTCTCGCACATCATCCACTTGACTGCGGGCAGCAACTCCGGGGCCGCGGACGTCCAGCTCATTGATCCCAAAACAAGCTACGGCATTCACATTCTCGGAGAATCCCCTGAGATCAAGACGATCCAGGTCTATGCGCCCAAGGACAAAGCGTTTACCGCAATCGAAGAACAGTTCAATTTCGGCGACCCGTTTGGAAAGGAATGGCACGGCATGGACACGGGAATGGTCACCCTGAAGCCGGGCGCCTCCGTCACCTGGAAGGTGAAATTGGAGCTCTTTACGCCAGCCAAATAGACCACCGGTAGCGCTCCAGAGGTGGGGAGAAATCTCCCCGCCTTTTCCTTTCCTGCCGCTCCCTGCGGGGACTCCGGCCCGCGCGGTTTGACCCCCTCCCTAAAGCCTCATACCATGGCAATAGCACGCTGGTGACCCGCTTCGCTGCACGCTGCTCAACCTGTCCGGCGTGGAAAGCGCGAACCCCACCTGCGAGCGATCATTTCTCGTGGAAGGCCTACGTTGAGCTCAGCCGATACCGTCGAAACCACCCCTGCCGAACAGGCACCCGCCCCCGAAGCGCATTCTTCGGAATCCGAAGCCTCTCATCAGCCCGTTGCAGAACAGGAACATGACCACCAGCATCAGCATGGGCCGGCTTTCAACCCGGAGCTCACGCGTTCCGTCGAGGTGACGATCCCTGCCGATGTGGTCAGCAACGTCATGCGCTCCACCGTGAAGCGCTACGGCAAGCAGGCCCGCATCCCCGGCTTCCGCGCCGGCAAGGTGCCGGAGTCGCTGATACGCGCGCGCTTTGCCGAAGGCATCCGGCAGGACGTGCTCGAAGCCGTTTTGCCACAGCATTTTCAGCAGGCGATAGCCGAAGGCGGCCACAAGCTCGTCTCGCAACCGCAAGTAGTCGATATGCGGATGGAGGATGATGAGCCGCTGTGGTTCAAAGCCTCCTTTGAAGTGCTGCCGGAGTTTTCCGTCGAAGGCTACAACGACGTAAAGGTGGACAAGCCGGACGCTGCGTTCAGCGAAGAGGATTTCCAGACCGAACTCGAGCGCGTGCGCGATTCGCGCTCTACCATGGAGCCGGTAAGCGAAGAGCGTCCGCTCGCGGATGGCGATTGGGCACAGATCACCCTGCGCGGAGAGGTCAAGCCGGCTGAGGGCGACGCGAGCGCCGCGCCTTCCGAACCGATCGAAGGCGAAGACGTGATGCTCGAAGTTGGTGGCAAAAACACGCTCGAGGCTTTCTCCTCGGCACTCCGCGGCGCGAGTGTGGGCCAGGAGCTCAAGTTCGAATTCACGTACCCGCCCGACTTCGGTGAACAGCGCCTGGCCGGCAAGACCGTGGCCTATGATGTCGAGGTCAAGGGCATAAAGCGCCGGGTCCAGCCAGAGTGGAACGACGACTTCGCCAAGGAACTTGGCGATTACGAAAGCTATGACGATTTTGTAACTCAGTTCCGCAACAATCTTCAGCAGGAGAAAAATCGCCGCACGCTGTCTGAAACTCGCGACAAGCTGCTCGAAGCCATGGTCGCCAGGTTTGAGTTTCCCGTACCTGAATCGATGGTGCAGCAGCAGATCGATGTTCGTCTGGATCGCGGATTGCGCGCGCTTGCAGCGCAAGGCATGCAGGAAGCGGACATGAAGCGGCTGGACTTTCCTCGGCTGCGCGCGGCACAGCGGGATTCAGCAGCCAGCGAGGTGAAGAGCCTGCTGATTCTTGATCGCATCGCGGACGCCGAAAATATCACCCTGAGCGACGAAGAAGTTGACCGGGAACTCGAAATGTTATCGCTTCAGTTACGGGAACCCGTAGATGCACTGCGAACTCGTTTGACTGCGGACGGCAGCATCGCTAGAATCCGGGAACAACTTCGAAGAGACAAGACCGCTGCGCTGCTTTACGACAGGCTGTAGGGTCACCTGCAGGCGTTATAAATTAGTAAACACCAGGCCGGAAATCCCGGCCGGTTCGAAACAGCCGCGAAGGGCAGCACGCTTCTTCGCCGGCAGGAGATAAGGCAAGAGCATGGCACTTGTACCGATGGTCATTGAGCAGACGAGCCGGGGCGAACGCGCCTACGACATTTATTCTCGCCTGCTGCGCGACAACATCATTTTTCTGGGAACGCCGATCGATGACATGATCGCGAATCTGATCATTGCGCAGATGCTGTTTCTTTCCGGCGAGGACCCGGAAAAAGATGTTCAACTCTATATCAACTCGCCGGGCGGTTCCATCACGGCGGGGCTGGCCATTTACGACACCATGCAGTTCATCAAGAACAATGTGGTGACGTACTGTATCGGACAAGCCGCCAGCATGGGTGCTTTTCTGCTGCTCGCCGGCACGCCGGGCAAGCGGTTTGCCCTTCCGAACTCCCGCATTCTGATCCACCAGCCGTCGATGGGCGGCTTGTCTGGGCAGGCCACAGACATTGACATCCATGCTCGCGAAATCCTGCGCATCCGCGAAATCACGAATAACCTTATCTCCAAGCACACCGGCCAATCGCTTGAGCGTATTGAGCGAGATGTAGAAAGAGATTTCATCATGAATGCCCCGCAGGCCAAGGAATACGGCATCATCGATGAAATCATCGACCGGCCTCGCACCTAAAGGCCGGCACTGGTCTGAGGAGCCCACTCCGAAGCCAGAAGGAGCTACCGTATGAAGACGCGCACGGGTTCCGATGAGACACTTCGCTGTTCGTTCTGCCATAAATCGCAGGACGCCGTAGCTAAACTGATCTCCTCCCCCAGCGACTATCCGCGTGCGTATATCTGCGATGAGTGTGTCGCAGTTTGTAATTCCATCCTGGAAGACGACCGGACCGAGACACAGCCCGGCGCCGCTCCGGCTCACCTGCCGAAACCGCATGAAGTCAAGGCTTTCCTGGACGAGTATGTCATCGGCCAGGACACCACCAAAAAGAAGCTCGCCGTTGCCGTCTATAACCACTACAAGCGCATCCAGATGAACCGGACGCGCGGCAACGATGTCGAGCTTTCGAAGTCGAACATCCTGCTGGTGGGCCCTACGGGTAGCGGTAAAACGCTGCTCGCGCATACCCTTGCCAAGATGCTCGACGTGCCGTTTGCTATTGTGGATGCAACCACGCTGACCGAAGCCGGCTACGTCGGTGAGGATGTCGAGAACATCATCCTGAAGCTGCTGCAGGCGGCGGATGGAGATGTGGCGCGCACACAGACCGGCATCATCTATATCGACGAAATCGATAAGATCGGTCGCAAGGACGAGAACCCCTCGATCACTCGCGATGTTTCAGGGGAGGGCGTGCAGCAGGCGCTGCTCAAGATTCTGGAAGGCACGGTGGCAAACGTTCCGCCGCAGGGCGGACGCAAGCACCCCCACCAGGAGTTTACGCCGGTGGACACGACTAACATCCTGTTCATCTGCGGTGGCGCGTTTGTGGGGCTGGAACGCGTGATAGGACGGCGTGTCGGCAAAAAGGCTCTCGGCTTCAAAGCTTTGACTGAAAAACTGGCGGCAGAGGCTGACTTTACCCCGGCGCAGCGCGATACGGAGCTGCTGCGACAGGCTGAGCCTCAGGACCTCATTAAGTTCGGCTTGATTCCGGAATTCGTTGGACGTCTTCCGGTTCTCGGAATTCTGGATGAGCTTGACGAGGCAACGCTGGTGGAGATCCTGACCAAGCCGCGCAACGCCATTCTAAAGCAGTATCAGCGGCTGTTCGAGTACGAGGGCGTAAAGCTTCGGTTCACCGATGAGGCCGCGCATGTCGTCGCCCGCGAAGCGATCAACCGCAAGGTGGGTGCACGCGGTTTGCGCATGATCCTGGAAGAACTCATGCTTGAACTCATGTATCACCTCCCCAGCAACAAGAAGATCAAAGAGCTCGAAATCACCGCTGAAATGGTGCAAAAGCGAGACCTTTCAATGACGCTGCTTGAAAAGGCCGGATAGCAGAACCAGCACACCGGGGCAGAGTTTCGTAGCTCGAAACTGACCGGCGCCGGTTCTGCTTCTTCCGGGCCGTTAACGCGTCTAACATGAAGAACAGCGCGAATACAGGTCTACTTCGCCGCGGGGTCCGTAAACAGAGGACCCTTCGGAGAAGTAGACCCGCCCATCGGAAAACGCGGGCAGAAGGAATGTGCGTGGCACAGATTAAAGAGAACAAAGAGGTCCGGGACCGGGGCGATATACGCAAGCTGCCCATGATGCCCATTCGGGACATGGTCATCTTCCCCTACATGATGACTCCGTTTGTCGTGGGCCGGGAATCGAGCGTACGTGCGCTCGAAGAGGCGCTTTCCGGGGATCGCAAAATCTTTCTCGCAACACAGCATGACGCTGGCATTGATGAGCCCAAGGCGGACGACATCTACTCCGTTGGCACTATCGGCAATATCGTTCAAAGCGTGAAGATGCCGGACGGCAATATTAAAGTTCTGGTTGAAGGCTTGGAGCGTGCGCGCGCGACCGAGATGAGTGATGCAGACGGATTCTTCGTCGCCACCGTCCGCGTGCCGAAGCAGGTAGAGCCCGGACCGCAGATCGAGCAGATCATGCAAAAGGTCACGACGCTCTTTGAGCAGTACGTGAAGCTGCAGCAGAGTTTGAACTACGAATCCATGATCGCCGCCGTGCGCATGGATGAGCCCGGCAAACTGGCCGATACCATTGCAGCCAATCTTCAGCTTGCCATCGAAGAAAAGCAGGAACTGCTGGACATCTTCGATCCGACAGACCGCCTCCAGCGCATCGCGGGCGTACTCGATGTCGAGATCGAAAAGCTGAATATGGATCGCAACATCCAGGGCCGGGTGAAGCGGCAAATGGAGCGGGCGCAGAAAGAGTACTACCTCAACGAGAAGATTAAGGCGATCCAGAAGGAACTCGGCCGAGGCGAAAAGAGTGAGTTCGATGATCTCAAGAAGAAGATCGAAACCGCCGGAATGCCGAAGGATGTTTTCGACAAAGCGGTGCAGGAGTTAAAAAAGCTTGAGGCCATGCCGCCCATGTCGGCGGAGTCCACGGTCTCGCGCAACTACCTGGACTGGCTCCTGGCTGTGCCCTGGAAGAAGCGCTCCAAGGAAACTCGTTCCATCGATCATGCCGAGAAGGTGTTGAACGAAGATCATTATGGTCTGGAGAAGATCAAGGAGCGCATCCTTGAGTTCCTGGCGGTGCGGCAACTGGTCAAGAACCCCAAGGGCTCGATCCTGTGCTTCGTCGGGCCTCCGGGCGTGGGCAAGACCTCACTCGGGATGTCGATCGCCAAGGCGACGGGGCGGAAGTTCGTGCGAATGTCGCTGGGCGGGGTGCGAGATGAGGCCGAGATCCGGGGACACCGGCGCACCTACATCGGGGCCCTGCCGGGGCAGATTATCCAGTCCATGAAGAAAGCGGGCACCAAGAACCCGGTGTTCATGCTGGATGAGGTGGATAAGATGGCGTCGGACTTCCGGGGCGATCCGTCGTCGGCGCTGCTCGAAGTACTGGATCCGGAGCAGAACACTTCCTTCCAGGACCACTACCTGGACGTCGAGTATGACCTTTCACAGGTGCTCTTCGTGGCCACGGCCAATGTGCTGCACACCATTCCGGGGCCATTGCAGGATCGCATGGAGATCCTGCGGCTGCACGGCTATACGGAAGCGGAGAAGCTGGAGATCGCCAAGCAGTATCTGCTCAAGAAGCAGCTCGAAGGCACGGGACTGACCGACAAGAACCTCACCTTCACTGACGATGCACTTACCGAGATCATCCGGAGCTACACGCGGGAATCGGGAGTGCGCAATTTGGAGCGCGAGATTGGCAACGTGAGCCGGAAGGTCGCGCGGCGTGTGGTGAAGCAGGGGGCCAAGCACAAGGAAGATCTCACGGCAAAGAACGTGCATGACTTCCTCGGCGTTCCCAAATTCCGCGATTCTCAAGTGCATGAAAAGAATGAAGTCGGATTGGTAACCGGGCTGGCGTGGACGGAGATGGGGGGGAGCATTCTCTCAACCGAGGTCCAGGTACTGGATGGCAAGGGCAAGCTGACGCTGACCGGGCAACTGGGCGATGTGATGCAGGAGTCGGCGCAGGCTGCGCTCTCCTACCTGCGCAGCCGGGCGCTCCATCTTGGACTGGCGCGGGACTTCTACCGCAACGTCGATATCCACGTACACGTGCCGGAAGGCGCGATACCGAAGGATGGCCCGTCGGCCGGCATCACCATGGCGACGGCGCTGGCCAGCGCCTTGACCAAGATTCCGGTAAGGCGCGACCTGGCTATGACGGGCGAAATCACGCTCCGGGGCAAGGTGTTGCCCATCGGCGGCCTAAAAGAGAAGCTATTGGCTGCACATCGGGCCGGCATCTTTGAGGCGATCCTGCCCAAGGAGAATGAGAAGGATCTGGCCGAACTGCCCGAAAATCTGAAGAAGGCAATGAAGCTGCACTTTGTCGAGCATGTGGACGAGGTGCTGAAGCTGGCCCTCGAGGCGCCGCTGCCGGAGCTCAAGGAAGAAACGCCGGAAGCGCTGGCTGGGGTGCATGCGGTTCTTCCGCCGGCGGAGCAGCCACGGGCGCATCGGCAGTAGGAAGGGCGGGGAGGGCCCACTCCCCCGCCAGGTTTCGCGCTCCTCTCCTGTTCGCATGAAACGGCACCGGCCTATTTGCAAGGATCTCGACTCGACTCTGCGGCCTGATTAGCGCCAGGCGCCCGCTGCTTTGTGAGCCGGTACAAGTCCATTTATCGCCCCACGCACAGATCCCTCGCCAACACCACGTCGTGGTGCTAGCATGCTTTCACGACGAGGGATGTGTCACACTTTCCTCGTCGTTAGTATCCGACATAGTATCCGCTCAAAGCGGCTTCCCAGCCGCCCGAGCACGCTTTGAACCGGGAAGGCCCTTGCCATCTCACAAAGGAGGCTGGCATGCATTCGATCTCTGCAGCAAGCGCAGCACTGCTAGGTTTTGCACTGGCGGCTACCGCATCACCAGCGCAGCAGACCCCGACTTTAACACCCGCTGAAAACACCTCTGTGCAGCCATCCACCGTTCCGACGGAGCAGGCTGTCGCAACGGCGCCCAGCCCCGCAACGGCCAACACCGTGTCGGCTGCCAGTTACTCCAAGATCCGCATAGTGCGGCTCAGCGAAGTCAAGGGCAAGGTCGAGATGGACCGCACGACAGGCCGCGGCTTCGAGACTGCGGTGACCAACCTTCCTATCATTGAGGGAGGTCGCCTGCAGACCGAAGTGGGTGTGGCCGAGGTGGAGTTTGAGGATAACAGCACGCTCCGGCTGACTCCCGGTTCGCTGGTCGAGTTCCCGCGGCTGGAGTTGCTGCCAACAGGCGCAAAGGCCTCCACCGTCAAGGTGCTGAAGGGCACCGTCTACGCGACGCTCGCTCCCACCAAGGGCAACGATTTCACCATCCTCTTTGGCCAGCAACGACTTCAAATGAGGCCCTCCAGCCACATCCGGTTGCAAATGACGCCGGCTGGCGCCAATATTGCCGTGATCGAGGGAACCGCGCAGGTGCAAGGACCTGCGGGCATAACCGAGGTGGGCAAGAATAAGACAGCGCTCTTCCCGGCAGCCAGTGGGAACGAGCCCGTGGTGGCCAAGAATGTGGCCTCGGAGCAGTTTGACCAGTGGGACAAACAATCCGCTGAGTACCACAAGCGCTACACAAGTATGAGCGCGTTGGGAAATTCGCCGTACGCCTATGGCGCGAGCGACCTGGCGTATTACGGAAGCTTCACGAATGCTGGCGGCTGCGGGTCCATGTGGCGGCCGTACTTCGCAAGCGCAGCGTGGAGCCCGTATGACAATGGCGCGTGGGCGTGGTATGGAGGCGCCGGCTACTCGTGGGTGTCGCCCTACCCTTGGGGCTGGACGCCCTACCACACGGGCAGCTGGGGCTATTGCGACGGCACAGGATGGGGCTGGCAGCCGGGCGGCGCCTGGAACGGCCTGGCGAACTCGCCTTCACAGGTGACCTCGTTGGCTCACCGAACTCCCATACGGTTCCCGAAAGCCCCGGTAGGACCGCCCATAACTGGCCGCTCTACACTGCTGCGGGTCGATGCAAAACCCCTGGTTGCCTCCAACCTGAACTCGCCCGAAAGCTTTATCTTCCGCAATGACTCCGCCGGGCTGGGTATCCCGCGCGGCAGTCTGGGAAAGCTGGACCATTTCTCCGGCCAGGCAGCACAGCATGGCTCGGTTGCAGCGCCCGTGTACGCGGCTGCATCGGGAGCATCAAGGGCAGCGGGACCGGGAGCCATGCAGGCCTCAGGGAGCAGCGCGACCAGTGCTGGGTCCGGCTCCACAGGGCGGCAGGGCACCATGACCGGGTCAGCAGCATCTACCGCCAGCATGGGAGTACCCGGCGGCAGGGTGGGTGAGGGCATGAGCGGCGCTGCGTCTGGGGGCGCGCATTCTTCGGCAGGTGGTAGCGCCGGACATCGCTGAGTTCCGGAGATCAGTGAGCTTCAGGGGGCAACTGCTGCGAGAATGGGATATGCGGCTGATTCCCAAGTTCCTGCTTTCGGCAACTGCGCCGGAACAATTTCCTCCTTCTGGCGTGCCTGAAATTGCCTTTTTGGGGCGGTCCAACGTCGGCAAATCCAGCTTGATCAATGCCCTGCTGGGGTCCAAGCAGGCATTCGTATCGTCGACTCCCGGGCGAACGCAGGCGATCAACTTCTTCAGCCTCTTTGACGCGCCGGGGCGGACCGAGCCGGTGCTGATGTTTGCTGACCTGCCTGGGTATGGGTACGCCAAGATTTCAAAGTCGATCTCGGCGGAGTGGCCGAAGTTTATCGAGCCATACCTGGCAGAGCGCCCGAACCTGGCCCTCTGCGTCTGTTTGGTGGACGCAATGATACCACCACAACCGGGCGATGCACAGTTAATCCATTACATGAAGGATACCGGGCGAAGGTTCGTGGTTGTTGGGACTAAAGCGGACAGGCTTTCTGGAAACGAACGAACAAAGTCGGCAGTGGCGCTCCGCCGTGGACTCGAAATTGATCGCCTGCTGCTTTGTTCGGCAAAGACGGGTATGGGCCTCAAGGAACTTTGGGCAGAGCTGCGGGCCACTGAAGGAGACCCAGTGAGCATGGCGCAGTGACCCGACCCCGGGTAGCCCTTCTTATCACTGTTGTTGTGGTGGGCGTGCTTTGCGCACTGCTGATGTTCTGGCCGTCACGTCGGAGGATTTCCCCTGAGTCAGGCTCGGGCGCCACGCCAGTCGCTGATGGCACAACGAGCCTTCCCGACGACCGCGCCGGTCCTACTGTGGTTTATGCGCACAACCTGCTGCTGCGCAAAGGGCCGGATTTCCGTATTTACATACGCTGGATTAAAGGCCAGATGCTGCCCACGCACAAGCAGGTGAACCCGTCCTTCGACGATCCCGATTCCTTCGTGCTTGAAATCCAGAAGGGCGTGATTCACGCCAACATCGGCGATATCAGCAACTTTCTAAATACCAGCGCTCCGGCCGGTGCTCCGCTCACAAAGATTTCGATCCAACCCGACGGGGATCAGCTCAAGCTCCACGGCACGGTGCATAAAGTCATTCCCATTCCCGTTGAGCTTACCGGCACGCTTGCGGCCATGCCCGACGGCCGGGTGAAGTTCCATGTGGCCAAGCTCGATGTACTGAAGATCCCGTTGAAAGACCTGCTCCGCGGCTTCCATGTCGAACTTTCCGACCTGGTGCACGCCAGCGATGTTCCGGGCGTTCAGATTGCAGGCAACGACATCCTCTTCGATACGCAAAAGCTGCTGCCCCCTCCGCATATTCACGGTCAGATCACTTCGGTGCTGGTGCGCCCTCCGGATCTTGAAGTCATGTATGGGAACGCGCCTGACGATGAAATAAGCCTGGCGCGGTGGCACAACTTTCTCCGGCTCAGCGGGGGCACGCTGGATTTCGGCAAGCTGACCATGCACCACGTTGACCTGACGATGATCGACGCCTCCCAGGACCCGTGGTTCGATCTGGACTTGGTGCACTACCAGGCCCAGCTCGTGAACGGCTACACGCGGATGACGGCGCAGGCCGGCCTTGAGATTTTTATGCCTGACCTGGACGAGATGGCCCCGAAGAAGGCCAGCAAGAGTATCACACTGGAATGGCTCAAGAACCGAAACCGGTCACTACCGGCGGATGTTCCGGTGAGGTAGGACGACCTAATCAGAAATGTCCGCGCCACTTCTATCCGGCTTAGCTGGTGTGGGCCCCCGCAGGGAAACGAGGGTGCGCGTCCCGCACAGGCCCACTCTTCGCGCCAAGGTCTGATGCAATCTGCTCTCGCTGGTGAGGCGAAGAATGGGCACCCGGTCTGCAGCAGAGACTGCGCATACACCTCTCAGGATGGCTCTAGGGCCGGGCGTCTAGCTCAGCAATCGCCGAGGAGCAGGTCGGGGCCGCTTTCCACGCGGAGACCGACGCAGTTCTCGATCTCTCCGTCCACGTATTTCTGGCGGAGCACGGTGCGGAAGGTTTCGATTTCAGCGCCGGACATGGCAATGGACCGGCGACTACGCAATTGGCGATGAAGGTAGCGGGGCGCCTGATGAAGCCAGCTTTGGCGTTCAAGGTCCTCCTGTGGAAGCACGTCGCCAGCGGCGGCGTCAATACGGCGCAGGGCGGCTCCGGCAGGCTCACCGGCGGTCCACTCGACCTCGAACCAGCCTTCGGGCAGGGTAAAGGTGGGCGGATCTGGTTGGGGAGGAAGCAGGGCGGCTCCGCGGGCCAGGAACGGCGCGAGGGCTGAATCGCCAGCTGCGGTCCAGGCAATGACGTCTGGCTGAGCGCCCCGTGCTGTTAGATTCGCAAGCGCCTCTGGGATGCTCCATTCCAGGCAGACACAGACGGGCTGCTGCTTGCGGATTTCGTTTTTGAGGATGCGCAGGGCCTCATCCGGGTGGGTGACGGCAAAGTCCACGATACCGTTGCGGATGGCGTAACGGATGCTCGACGGGTCCGACTCCGGCGTGAGCGAGGCAGCGCCGGCAATGCTGGCGGCGAGAACAAAAACGTCGCCGCCTCGGCTCAAGGCATCAGCCAGGAGAAATTTGCCGGCGAGAGGGGCATGGAAGCGTTCCTGGGCGAGTTGGCACAAGGCACGGTGGAGGGCGCGCACCTGCAGCACGGACGGAACGCGTGGGGGCACGGCTGGGTCGAGAAGGGGGCGGCTCGCATCCATCTCTTCATTAGGATGCCGGAGAGCGGGAAGGGCTTACCAGCTGGAGTAGGGCTGGCCGTCGCTGCCGGTCTGCTCGGAGCCGCTATGGACGTCATTGATGCCGGGTTCCGTCTGGTCGACGTTGGAGAGCGAGTCGTCTGTGGCAGTAACCCAAGTGGTGCTGGAGTGGGTCATGGGGTCAACGGGCATGGTTTTGAGATAGCCGGCCTGTACCAGGTCGTCAAGGGCCTGCGGGGCCTTTTCCTTGTCGCTGGTGTAAGCATCGATGGCCTGACGCATGACGTGAAGGTCTTCCTTGAGGACAGCTTCCTTGGCTGCCTTCACGGAGGCGAGATAGTTAGGGATGGCAATGGCGAGCAGGATGCCGATGACCATCATGACGATGATCAGCTCGACCAGGGTAAAGCCTTCGCTTCCCTTTCGGCCCCGGGCGGTGATGGCCGCAGTGCCCTGTTGTATGCGCTTCCTCAAGGTTCCTACCATTCGGAGTATTTGGTGCCGTTCAGGGCGGTGCCCTGCGATTTGGAGTAGATGTCGAAGAGGTTCTGTCCGCCAAAGGACTGGCTGTCGGGCTCGTCCTGCATGGAGCGCTGGCCCCACTCGGCTTTGCCGGTCATGGGGTCAGTGGGGATATGGCGGAGGAACTTGACCTTTTTTCCCTGGATATCAACGCCTTTGACCAGGGTGTCAAGATCGGGGGGGTAGCCGAAGCTGTCCACCTTGGTTTGAAAGGCGCCGCGGTCGGCAGCGTCCTTGTACTTGTCGATGGCGTCGCGCATTTGCCACAAGTCATAGCGGAGTTCACGTTCCTTTTCCCGCTTGATATTGAAGCGGGCTATGGGCACAGCGGCAGAGGCGAGCAGGGCGAGGATGGCCACGGTGATAACCAGCTCGACCAGAGTGAGGCCCGCTTCCCCAGCCGAACCGCGCCGGTGTCGCAGTCGGTTCGCGGCTGTTCCGTGCGTGCGCATGGGTAGCAAGCCTGCCATGTACTGACCGTTGACCTTACTGCACATGCACGATGGTGCCCGAGGTAACGACAGGGAGCGCCTGCTGCTGGCTGTTGCGTACCGCGGCCTTGGTGACGTTGACGATGCTGTCGCCTGGGGTCTTGGCCTGGAAGGTGAGCACGCAAAGCTGGCCGCCGCCGCTGACGCCCGCGACCCCTGGAGGACGGGAGGCGGAGATGGCGACGCCACCACTGCCGTCATCGCGATGAACAAGCGCCACGGCCTGACCGTCGCGGCCCAGGTAGTTGCCGGCATCGACATTGATGAGTGTGAGCTTGGCCGGGTCGTACTGCACCTGCATGGGGAGGGAGAAGATGTCCTGACCGCCGGCGACGTTCACGGCGACCTGGAAATTGGAGCCGACCTTGGGGGCGATGGGCGGGGCGTTCAGCTGGAGCGAGACTGGAGCTCCCGAACCTGCGGATCCCGATGCTGGGGCCGCGGGTGTGCCGGCTCCAGGCGCGACGCCACCGGGTGCAGTGCCGTTCGGGGTGGGAATTTCACTACCACTGGGAACGGGCGTGCTGGAGGGAACGGATTTGTCCTGGTTTGCGTTTTGGGCCGCGGCCTGGCTCGCCGGAATGGTGATGGTGGCAATACGGCGGAGCTCGACGGTGTTGCCGGTGCCAGTGTCCACCTCGCGGAGGTTGAGCGGGCTGAGCTCGGTGGCGCGAACGACGTGCGGGATCAGCATGAAGACGATTTCGTCTTTTTGATCGATCTTGTCGTTATTGCTGAACAGGTACTTGAGTATGGGGATCTGCGAGAGTCCCGGGGTGCCGCTGAGGCTGTTGCTGTTGGTGCGCTGGAGGATGCCGCCAAGGATGTTGGCTTCGCCTTCTTTCAAGCGGATGATCTGATCGATGGTGCGCTGGCTGATGATGGGCTCGGTGACGCCGCCGAGGTTGACCGAGCCGTTCTCCTGCGAGACCACGAGCTTGAGCTTGAGGGTAACGTCGCGGTCGTAGTGTACGGTGGGCGTGATCTCGATTTCAACGCCGACATCGAGGTACTGGAATTGGGTGTTGACGAGGGAGCTGACCACGGCAGTGGCGGCGCCCGTCTGGAAGGAGCCTGTGGCGACGGGGATACGGGAGCCGACTTTGAGATCGGCCTTCTGGCCATCAGTGGCGCGGATGCGTGGATTCTGCAGGACACGGGTGTCACTGTCGGAGAGCAGGAGGTTGGCGGTGGCCTGGCTGATAGTGACGGCGAAGTTGGTGGCGTTCAAGTGCGCGAGGTCGTTCAGCGTGAGATTGCTGGTGGAATTGGTGTTGGTGGTGCCGTTAGTTCCGTTGGTGCCATTCGTCCCGTTGGTGCCGTTGTTGTTATTGTTCGTGGTGGTCGTGGCGTTCGAGGGCTGGAAGGCGACGCCGAACTGCTGCGGCAGCGTGATTCCAAGGTTGCGTTCGCGGTTACGGCTGACTTCGAGGACGGCGACGTCGACCACCACTTCGGGGCGGGCCTTGTCGAGGTCATTGATGAGCTTCTGCGCCAGCAGGAGCTCGTCCGGGGTGGCGCGCATGACAATAGCGTTCTGGCTGGGAACAGCGTAGAGCTTGGCGTTGGTCAGCACGTTACGCAGGGCGGTCTGGATGTCGTTGAGATCGTTCTGCTGCGCGGCGTTGGTGAGGTAAAAGGTCTGGACGGCCTGTTCGTCGAGCTCGGTGCGCTTGGCGCGGGTGTTCTGGGCGACAAAGATGGTGTTGGAGGTCACGGGACGCCAGAAGGTGTCCGAGACGGTGCCGATGATGCGCAGGGCGTCAATCAGCGAAACGTTCTGCAGATCGACCTGGATGCGTTTGGAGGTGTAGTCGGGATCGAAGAGGACGTTAATGCCGGCGGCCTTGCCGACTGTCTGGTAGACGACCTTGGTGTCTTCGACCAGGTGGAGGGTGATGGGTTCGTTGGAAACCGGCTTGAGTTCGACGGGCGAGCCAACCGTGCTGAGCGCCAGGTTACTGGCGGAGTTAGGCCCGTTGAGCGAGGTTTCGCCTTGCGGGGCGTTGAGCTTTTCGCGGGTAGCGCGGATGTCCTGCTGGGCGAGCTCGTTCGAGGGGTCGATCTCCAGGGCGCGGAGAAACTCGGTAAGACCGCCGCTGAGGTCGCCGCCGTCGCGCAGCTTTTCGCCGCGATGCACGTGCACGGCAGCAGCCGTGAAGCGGAGGCGCTCGTAGGAGGTTTTGTAGGTCAGGTTCTTCGGGTCTTTCTGGAAGGCCTGGTAGTAATCCTCATAGGCGGCAAGGTAGTCTTCCTTGGCCTCGGCGGTCTGACCGTCCTTATAGATCGAGTTGGCCGACTTACTCTTGGCCTGGACGTGAACGGTAAGGAAAGAGAGCGCCAGGAAAAGAAGCGCAAGGGACGGGGCCCAACATAGTGTGCGGCGGTTCATGGAACTCCAAAATTGTAACCGTCTTTGATTCAATCGGCTGCCGGACTCCTGCCGGGGGTGGCGCACGGTGCTGCCGTGCGGTTGGCCGGCGCGAACGAACGAGTAGGCGCGGGAACGCCGGAGGTGCCGGAGAACAATCTTCAAGATATCTGGCTCGCTGAGGGCAGATTATAGCATCGGGGGACGGATGGGTCGTTACAACGAAGGTGCATGCTAGCATTGAAGATAGCGTTATGTCCCGGCAGACCAGCCATTCTCTCGTTCCTGCAGCGTCCCAGAAACCCAAGCCTCGCGACCCTGTCGCTTCCGGGGAGCGCGACGCTTCGGTGAATCGTTCCGCCGGTCACAACTATTTCTTGCTGGAGAAGTATGAAGCAGGCGTGGCCCTGCGCGGGACGGAAGTGAAGAGCATCCGCGAAGGCAAGGCGAACCTCAAGGACGCCTACGGGCTGGTCAAGGACGGCGAGGCCTTTCTCCTGAACGCGCACATCGGTCCTTATTCGCACGGCAATGCCCTCAATCATGACTCACTCCGCACGCGGAAATTACTGTTAAAGCGGGAAGAGTTGCGGAAGCTGCTGGGAAAGACGCAGATCAAGGGGCTAACGCTCATTCCGACGCGGCTTTACTTTCGCAACGGAAGGGTGAAGTGCGAGCTGGCCGTGGCCAAGGGCAAGCAGGACTGGGACAAGCGCGAAACAGAGCGGCGGCGCGAAGCCGATAGCGAAGCCAAGGCGGCGATCGCGCGCAGCCAGCGCCGGGCTGCTTCCTAATCTCATCATTTCAGTCAAGAACAAAGCAATCAAAAACACACAAGAAACTTAGGGGAACGATGAAGACAGAGTTGCGTTTTGGGAATTCCGGCAGTCAAGAGGCGGAGCTGCTCGTCGGTTTCGCTGTAAACAAGGCAGACAAGAAGGACCCGCAGGCAGAAGCGCAGGTCACCCTGCTTACCAATGACGCGGCGGTGAGCAAGGCGGCGTCTACAGTGCTGGGCGGCCGGGAATTCTCCGCCGGAAGTTGCGAAACGCTGTTGCTGCACCAACCGGAAGGACTGAAGAGCAAGCGGCTGCTGCTGGTCGGCCTGGGCAAGGCAGATGTGAACGAGTTGCGCAAGGCTGCAGGAGCAGCGGTGCGTTTTGCAAAACCACGCGGCATCCGGACCATCACGCTGCTTTTGCCCGAGGGCGATGGCTTCCCTTCCTCCGCGACGGCGCGGGCCGCGGTGGAGGGCGCGTATGTGGGCGACTTCGACCCAGACACCTACAGCACCACGCGCAAGGACAGGAGCATCGAGACGCTGATCGTGATGAGTCCGGAAAACAGCGACCGGAGCGCGGTCGAGGCGAGCTTCCGCGAGGGCACGATCATCGGTGAGGCCCAGAACTTTGCCCGTACCCTGGTCAACGAACCGGGTAACGTGATGACGCCAACGGAGTTGGGTAAGCGAGCCGCGGCAATGGCGAAAGAAGCCGGCCTGCAGTGCGAGGTGTTCTCTACCGACAAGCTGAAGGAGCTGAAGATGGGCGCCTTCTGGTCGGTGTCCCAAGGTTCCGCTGAGCCCCCGGCGCTGATCGTGATGCGCTACGAACCGGAGGGTGGCGCGGCCGAGGGTGGGCCGGTGATGGGATTGGTTGGCAAAGGGATCACCTTCGACACTGGCGGCATCTCGATCAAGCCCGCCGACAACATGGAGAAGATGAAGTACGACATGGCGGGCGGCGCGGCCATGATCGGCGCGATGCGGGCGATCGCGCAGTTAAAGCCGAAGGTACGCGTCATCGGAATCGTGTGCGCGGCAGAGAATATGCCGAGCGGCACTGCTTACAAGCCAGGGGACGTGATTACCGCGATGTCCGGCAAGCAGATCGAGATCATCAATACGGACGCGGAAGGCCGCATGGTGCTGGCGGATGGCTTGCACTACGCGCGGCAGCTTGGGGCGACGCACCTGATCGATGCCGCAACACTTACGGGCGCATGCGCAGTGGCGCTGGGCATGATCAACGCCGGCGCGTTCTCGAACGACGATGAGACGTTTCAGCACTTCGCGGATGCGGCCAAGCTGGCAGGCGAGCGCTTTTGGCGGTTGCCGCTGGAAGAAGAGTACCGCGATCAGATCAAGTCCGGCATTGCGGACATCATGAACACTGGCGGCCGCTACGGCGGCGCGGTGACCGCGGCGATGTTCCTGAAGGAGTTCGTGGGCGAGACACCGTGGATTCATCTGGATATCGCAGGCGTGGCCTGGACGGAGGAGCAGAAGCCGTGGATTGCGAAAGGACCATCCGGTATCGCGGTGCGGAGCATCGTGGACTGGGTGCGGGGCTACGCGGCCCAGTAACTGCGCAGACCAGATATATATATCGCACTGATGGCTACATTGCACAGTCAGCAACATTTGTATGGATTCTTCGCTGCGCTCAGAATGACGGCAACTTACAGGCAAGAATGAGAACCTGCCAAGACCACCGCTTTCCACGGTGGTCTTTTGTTCCGCATGAAACTCCTCGTTAAGTGAGCCTGCGGCCGCTCCTTCAGGAGTATTCTGAGCGGCAGCGTTTGTACTCGGCACTGTAGCGGCCGGGAATGCAATCGCAAGAGCGATCGAACCCGGACCCGTTCGATGGTCGGCCCGATACGCCTGGGCCAACGCCGCGACCAGACAGCAATGGCTCCTGCAAGGGCCAGGGCGATAGATGAACGAGAGAACCATGCAGCGTTAGGCGAAAACGGCTGAAGCGCAAACGGCAGCGAAAACATCAAGGGCAGTTCTAAAATGAAACAGTTTAAGAGACGAATCATCCTGCGCCAGATGTCAAAATGGCACGGCGACTTCCCTGAAAGTAGTCGTCCTTCTGAATTCTGTAACTAGCACTGTCGTGCTATTGGGCAGGACAGTTAGGTCTCGTCAGCGCCGTTACAGATTGCCGGGATCGGGCCGTGTTCAGATTTTGCTCTGCTGTATGCCGAAAAACAGCGGCTGAATATGACGGCGATAGAGGTTTTCCGTCACGTTTCTCGCTACGACCGCGCGGTGTGCGCGCAGCAGGTCGAGGTAGCGCGACCCCATTTTCGCAGCGACCTTGAAGCCGACGTGAAGCAGTTGGCGAAAGCTGGCGTTGTACGCAGGGTTGCCGGGCACGTGGCGCAGCGCGGAGGTAAACTCCGCGGATGACCAGCCGTTTACCTCATCCGGCGTGAGCAGCTTCGCGGGGTCTATACCAATGACTGTTACATAAGGCGCGCAAAGCTCTTCCCTATGCGCGTAGGCCTGGGCGTAGATTTCCCTGGCGAGCGCGAGCCCCTCACCTCCCGCTTCCGCCAGACCGATCACCTCTTCCAGCCAGGTAGTGCCAGCGGTCTTCAAATGAACACCGGCGTTGTGCTGCTGGATGATCCGGTGAATCGGCGCATAGATGGAGAACTTGTCGCTCCCGGAGTGGACGCTCAACTTGAGATTGGCTGGAAGGCCGTAGCGCTGCACGGCATGGGCGATCACGGCGATGTCGTCGGAAAACTCGCGGCTGAACTGGTCCAGGTCGCCGGCGTAATCGACACCTTTATTGAAGCGGCCGGTGAACTTAGGCGCGATGGTCTGGATGGGCACGCCGGCGTCTGCCACCGCGGCCAGGATAATGAGAAGCTCGACCGGCGTCTGCGGCGAGTCAGTCTCATCCATCGAGATCTCGGTGACGAAGTTGCCTTTCCCCTTACCGTTCTCGATTTTGGCGTAGATGGCAGCAGCGTGCTCCACTGCGGCAAGGTACTTATTCGCGGTGCTCCTAAGAAGTTCGGGGGCGATGCGTACCACTCCGATGCCGGCAATCTGCTGTTCGCCCTGGAGTTCCGGATGACGGCTGATGAAGGCATTCAAACGATTTTCTTCCGCTGATTGACCGATCAGATCCGCAACGTCGATGGTGAAGAAATCGCAGGGAGCAAGGAAACGGTCGACGGTCTTCAAATTAATGTGGTCGGCATCACAAAAGTAGGGACCGCTCCAGTCGAGTTCGCGGACGGCTGATTCCGCGGCGTCGCGTGTGCTTTGCGGTTCGGAGCCGATGATGGTGTGCTCCCGGTTGGACTTGTTCCACACCGGCGCGATCTCCAGGCCGGCGCGCGCCGCTTCCACGCAGGCCGCGAGTTGCGCGGCCGCCTCCTGTGCGAAGCGATCGCCAACGCCGATGGAATACCTGGGAAGCTGCCTACCCTTGCTGCTCATCGTGTCTCCTTCTGCTTGCGCCGCTGTCATCTTTCACGAGCTCACGCTACACACCTTCTGATGCTCTGCTGCTCGCCCAAGAACCTCACGCGGATTCGAGGATGAGATTGGCATATAGGGTCGTGTCTCCGGTGCGGATCAGACCCGTTGCCAGCGGAACGCGCTTCTTGAACTCGGCATGTGGCTCCCGCATCACAGGGATGCTGTGAAGCACGTCATCAAGGGCACGGAGCGTCTGCGGAGAGTTATGCGCGGCAAACTCTTCGGCCATATACGCGTGGCCGGCATGGAAGTTGACCAGCACGGCACGCAGCACATCGAGGACGCGCGGTATGTCGTCTACGAGAGAGATGTCGATGGTCTCCACGCCCGGCCAGGACGGGAAGCCGCGGTCGGCGATCACCAATGTGTTGGTGTGGCGTACGCGACTAAGCAGCGCGTTAATTGCGGGATTGAGGATTCCGGCTTTCAGCAAAGTGGGTCTCCGTATGCGGGTTGCACAGCGAAGCGAGGGTAGCACGGCCATGTTCTGCGCCTTGCCCGGCGGTGCGCCGATCGGGTAGCGTAACGGTTCAAGTCGCCATGTGCCGATTGCAAACCACCGCGCTGCAGGCGCATGGCGTGGCCAGTGCGAAGGGGGTGATTCCCGTATGAGACAACGCAGACTCGGTCGCACAGAGCTCGAAGTTTCCGTTCTAGGCTTTGGGGCCTCGCCGCTGGGCAACGTCTTTAAGCGCACCGATCCTGCGGAGGGCAGCCGCGCCGTTCATACCGCCATGGACCGCGGCATCAACTTCTTCGACGTTTCTCCCTATTACGGCAACACGCTTGCGGAAGAGCGCCTGGGTGCAGCGCTCGAAAGCAGACGCGAAGCAGTGGTGCTGGCCACCAAATGCGGCCGGTACGGCGTTGACCAATTCGATTTCTCCCGCGCATCGATCAAGCGCAACCTTGAAGGCTCTCTGCGCCGGTTGAGGACCGACCATGTCGATCTGCTACAGGCCCATGATGTAGAGTTCGGTTCCGCCGAGCAGATTATCGAGGAGACCGTGCCGGCGTTGCGGGAGATGCAACAGGCAGGAAAGGCCCGCTACATCGGCATTACCGGCTATCCGCTCAAGCTGCTGGCGCGGATCGCAGAAGCGGCTCCCGTGGACACTATTCTTTCTTATTGCCGCTATAACCTGATGATCACAGACATGGACCAGGTGTTGACGCCGTTTGCGAAGGAGCGGCACATCGGGCTCATCAATGCATCGCCGCTGGCCATGGGGCTGCTGACCGAGCGCGGCGCTCCAGAGTGGAATCCGGCGCCGGCCGCTGTGCGCAAAGGCGCTTCCCGCGCAGTCGAGCTCTGCCGCGAACATGGTGTCAATATTTCCAACCTTGCGCTGCAGTTCTGCGTGGCGCACCCGTACGTGTCCAGCACGCTATCGGGCATGGCGACAGTGGCGGAGGTGGAAGCTAATGTCCGCGCGATGGAAACGGCGCCGGACTCGGAGCTACTAGCGAAGGTGCGGGCCGTGCTCGGCGGTGCACGCAATGCTACCTGGCCGTCGGGGCTGGCGGAGAACCAGGACTGACCCGGCCATGACCGACCGCATCGATGCACACCACCACCTTTGGATCTACCGGCCCGAGGAGTTCGAATGGATCAGTGAGGAGATGGCCCACCTGCGCAGAGACTTCCTGCCGGATCATCTTGAGCCTCTGCTGCGCGAGGCGGGGATAGACGGCACGGTTGCTGTGCAGGCTCGCCAGACGCTCGGCGAAACATCGTGGCTGCTGGAACTGGCTGCGGAGCGGAGCTGGATGCGCGGCGTGGTCGGCTGGGCCCCGGTGGCGAGCGCCGCCTTCCCCAAACTGCTTGAAAAATTGCTCCGGCACCGGAAGCTCAAGGGTCTGCGGCACGTCATCCAGGACGAGCCTGAGGACGAGTTCATCTTGGGCGAGGCCTTCAATGCGGGCATTGCGCGCCTGCGCGACACTGGCCTGGTGTACGACATTCTGATCCATGCGCGGCAACTGCCGCGGGCAATTCAGTTTGTGGACCGCCATCCGAACCAGCTATTCGTGCTGGATCACCTCGCCAAGCCGCGCATTCGCGTCGGCGAACGCGAGCCGTGGGCCGCACATATCCGGGACCTGGCGCGCCGCGGCCATGTGCTGTGTAAAGCGTCCGGCATGGTCACGGAGGCCGACTTGCGGCACTGGTCGGCGGCAGAGCTGGAGCCCTACTGGCAAACGGTGCTGGAAGCCTTCGGTCCGCAGCGGGTCCTGGCAGGTTCCGACTGGCCGGTGTGCGAGCTCGCCACTTCCTACCCGCGCTGGTTTGGCGTGGTCAGGCAGTGGACGGGCCAGCTTTCCGCCCCCGAGCAGGATGCTATCCTCGGCGGCAACGCAATCACGGCATACAGGCTGGGTGCGTAGGCCATATTGGCAGGAGAGTTCCATGCAGGCCCTTGTCATCGAAAGGCCCGGCGAGGCCAAAATTACAGACGTCGATCCGCCCCGCGTGCAAGCCGGGGAGGTGTTGCTTAGGGTAAGACTGGTGGGTATGTGCGGGAGCGATCTGAACTCGTTTCGGGGCAGAAATCCGCTGGTCGCCTTCCCGCGCATTCTCGGGCACGAAGTTGCGGCGACGGTGATGGAGGCACCCGCAGGCTGGCCGGATCTGCAACCGGGGACGAATGTGACAGTGTCGCCCTACTCCCATTGCGGGCAATGCCCCGCGTGCCTGCGCGGCCGCACCAACGCTTGCCAATTCAATCAGACGCTCGGCGTGCAGCGGGACGGCGCCATGACGCATGCGATCGCGCTTCCACCGGAAAAGCTTTACCGCGCCAATCTAAGCCTCAAGGAGCTATGCCTGGTGGAGCCGCTGACCGTGGGCTGCCATGCGGCGGCGCGGGGCAGCGTGGCGGCGGAGGATACGGTGGCAGTGATCGGCTGCGGCGGCGTGGGACTGGGAGCGATTGCTGCCTCGGCCTTTCGCGGCGCCACGACCATCGCGGTCGACGTGGACGATGCGAAATTGACGATCGCTGAACACGCAGGCGCCACGCACTCCATCAATACGCGGCGGAGCGGCCTGCATGAGCAGTTGCTGGCGCTTACGGACGGGCGCGGGCCGGATGTGGTGATCGAAGCAGCCGGCACGCCAGACACGTTCAGGGCTGCCGTCGAAGAGGTCGCGTTCACAGGCCGCGTGGTGTACATCGGCTATGCCAAAGAGCCGGTGGCCTACGAGACGCGGCTCTTTGTTCAGAAGGAGCTCGATATCCTGGGCTCGCGCAATGCGCTTCCCGAAGACTTTCGCGAGGTGATCCAGATGCTCGAAAGCGGCCGCTTCCCGGTGGACGAGGCAGTGAGCGCGATTGTGGCGCTGGAGGATGCAGCGGAAGCACTGCGGTCGTGGAGCGACCATCCGTCCTGGTTTTCCAAGATCATGGTTTCGCTCGACGAAACACTGGCGCTTTGATTCAAGCGGCTCCATGCTTTGCAGAACTCGACAAAAGGTGCAGTATCCAGGTTCCGAGTCCACTGAGACCTTTGCGCCATTGCTTTCGAACGATTACTGTAGCTAGCGAACTGACCGGCATGGATTCGCCTGCTTCATCCGACTTGCGGAGCTTCTGCCGGAATCGCTGAGAAACGGACCGGGACGCATGCTTGTATCGACAACAGAAACGCCGGACGGGAGCGAGGCGGAAGGTCCGCTGGTAGCGCGCCATGAGTTGCTTCCGTTCAGCCTGGTGACCGCGCTGTTCTTTCTTTGGGGCGTGCCGAATAATCTGAACGATGTCCTGATCCGGCAATTCATGAAGAGTTTTACCATCAGCCGGTTTGAAGGCGGGCTGGTGCAGTCGGCCTTCTATCTCGGTTATTTCCTGCTGGCGATTCCCGCGGCCCTGTTGATGCGGAGGCGCGGCTACAAAGCCGGCCTGGTCACCGGGTTACTGCTGTTTACCGCCGGGACATGGCTCTTCTGGCCGGCGGCGTATGTGGGCAAGTATTCGTTTTTCCTGCTTGCCCTGTTCGTGATCGCTTCGGGTTTGTCGTTTCTTGAAACCGCGGCCAACCCCCTGGTAACGCAACTGGGGTCAGCTGGGAGCGCAGCGCGTCGGCTCAATGTCGCACAGGCATTCAATCCTCTGGGCTCGATTGCCGGCGTGCTAGTCGGCACTGTCTTCATTTTTTCCGGCGTCGAGCTCACGCCGCTGCAGGTCCACGCCATGCAAGGAGCGCACACCTACCAGGCCTACCTGCAACGTGAGACCGTGCGCGTCGTAGCCCCTTATCTTGTACTTGGCGCGATAGCTCTAGTGATGGCCATCGTGATTCTCCGCACTCAGTTCCCGGTCATCCGCAGCGAGCATGAAAACAGCGGAGATCACGGCAGCTTCCGGACCCTGCTGCGCAACGGCAACTTTCTGGCAGCGGTCTTCGCGCAATTCATGTACGTGGGCGCGCAGGTAGGTACCTGGAGCTATTTCATCCAGTATGTGCAGGATTACACCGGACGGCCGGAAAAGATCGCCGGCTATTTTCTTACCGGCACGCTGGTCGCATTTGGGGTGGGCCGGTTCATTGCGTCGCTGGCCATGAAACGTATTTCCCCTCGGACCCTGATGGGTATATATGCGATCGCGAATGTGTTGCTGGTGGCCGTCGGTATCCTGGCGCCCGGATGGATCGGGCTGTGGGCCATCTTCAGCACCAGCTTTTTCATGTCGCTGATGTTCCCTACCATCTTCGCGCTGGGGCTCGCCGGGCTCGGGCCGAACACCAAAATCGGCGGCTCGCTGCTGGTGATGGCCATCGTTGGAGGCGCCGTGCTTACGCCGCTGATGGGCCTGATTTCCCAAGGAAGCCACAGCATCGCCATTGCCTATGCGGTGCCGCTCGCCGGTTATGTTGCCGTCGCCCTCTTTACCTACGTGGGAGGCCGACGACAGAAAACAGTAGCAGTGCACCACGTGCCGGATATCTTAGCCCTTGCTTGACCCGGATATCTTGGCCCTTGCTTGACAATGACATGCGCTCTCGATGAGCATGGCTGCGCTGTGCTGGATGCCCCGATTACGGGCTTCTGATCGGTAAACATCCTTTCAAGAGCCACACTTTAAGGAGATGAAAACGATGACGAAACACGCGCGACGGATCGGCCTGGGCCTTCTCAGCTTTGCTCTGCTGCTATTTGCCATGAGCTTTCCCATGCTGCATGCGCAGAGTGCCATGCAGAGCACCTCTGCGACGGGCGCTTCCTCCGCCCAGAATTCGACTCACTCCCACGATGCCATGGGCAAGAGCAGCATGAGCATGAAGTCCGGCGACATGGTGGACCTGAATTCTGCTTCCGCCGACCAGCTCAAAGCGTTACCCGGCATCGGCGACGCCTATGCGCAGAAGATCATCGCGGGTCGCCCTTACGCAAAGAAGACCGACCTGGTACAGAAGAAGATCGTGCCGCAGGCCACGTATAACAAAATCAGCAGCATGGTGATCGCGAAGCACGCCGCGGCCATGGGAGCGCCCGCGAAATATGAAGGCCCGTCCTGCCGGCGGGCCTTCTCGCTTCCTTGCTAAGGGGATGACTTAGACCAGTTCCAGTCCCGCGAAGAAGTAGCCGATCTCGAAGGCTGCCGTCTCCTCCGCGTCCGACCCGTGCATGGCGTTCTCCTCGATGGAGCCCGCAAACTTCTTGCGAATGGTTCCCTCTTCCGCGTTCGCCGGATTGGTGGCGCCCATCAGCGTGCGCAGGTCGGCGATGGCGTTTTCTTTTTCGAGCACCAGCGCAATGATCGATCCGGAAGACATGAATGTGGTCAGCGAATCGAAAAACGGCCGCTGCGCATGCACATGGTAGAAGCCCTGCGCCTGCGGCTTTGAGAGATACAGCTTCTTGATGCCCACGATCTTGAAGCCGGCCTTCTCGACTTCGGCGAGAATGGCCCCGGCATACCCTTTGCGAACTGCGTCTGGCTTGATGATGCTGAAGGTGCGTTGCAACATAGCTTGGCTATTAGCTCCTGGTGTTCGATCTCCGGCTTACACGGCACAGAGGCTTGATCTGTAACAGTGCATGCTCTGATTAGTTGCGGTCAGCAGATACTTACTTCCCAATAACTCTGGCCAGCGTTTCGCCGATCTCGGCCGGGGACTGCACTACGTGGATACCCGCCGCGGTCAGGGCTTTCATCTTGTCCGCGGCCGTACCCTGGCCGCCGGAGATGATGGCGCCCGCGTGGCCCATGCGGCGTCCGGGAGGGGCGGTCTGCCCGGCGATAAAGCCCACCACCGGTTTCTTCACGTGCTGCTTCACGTAGTCGGCGGCGGCTTCTTCCGCGGTGCCGCCGATCTCGCCGATCAGGATGATCGACTCGGTCTCGGGGTCCTCGTTCAGCAGGCGCAGCGCATCCACGTGCGTGGTGCCGATGATCGGGTCGCC
This sequence comes from uncultured Acidobacteriaceae bacterium, assembly GCA_963767705.1. Classification (GTDB taxonomy): domain Bacteria; phylum Acidobacteriota; class Terriglobia; order Terriglobales; family Acidobacteriaceae; genus CAWCJL01. The sequence goes on from CAVYEO010000001.1 coordinate 1,543,546, forward strand.
GCCGATACCAATGGCAGTGGACTGCCCGATGCCCCGCTGTGTGAGCTGGTAGACGGCCTCATAAGTCAGCGTGCCCGAGCGCGAAACGATGCCCACCGAGCCTTCCTTGTGGATCCGTCCCGGCATGATGCCGATCTTCGCCTTGCCCGGCGAGATCACCCCCGGGCAGTTGGGCCCGACCAGCCGCGACTTCGAGTGCTTCAGCTTGGCCCATACCCGAACCATGTCGTTGACCGGAATGCCTTCGGTGATACAGACGATGAGCGGCAGCCCTGCTTCATCTGCTTCCAGAATCGCGTCTGCAGCGAACGGCGGCGGCACAAAGATCATCGTGGCGTTGGCGCCGGTTTCGCGCACGGCCTGCTCGACTGTATCGAAGACCGGCCAGCCCTCATGGATGGTGCCGCCCTTGCCTGGCGTCACGCCCCCGACGACCTTGGTGCCGTACTCCGCGCAGCCTTTCGCGTGAAAGGTGCCTTCTTTACCAGTGATGCCTTGAACGATCAGGCGTGTGTTTTTATCAACCAGAACAGCCATTCGCTATGCGGCTCCCTTCGCCGCTTCCACAACTTTCTGTGCGGCATCCTGCATGGTGTTTCCCACCAGGAAATTCAATCCCGACTGCTTCAAGATCTCGCGGCCCTGCTCGACATTTGTGCCTTCGAGCCGTAATACGATCGGTACCTTGATCTGCTGGTTCTTGGCCGCAGCGACCACGCCTTGTGCTAGCGTGTCCACGCGCAAGATGCCGCCGAAGATGTTGATGAACACTGCTTTCACGTTCCCATCGGAAAGCAGAATTTCAAAGGCGTTCTCGATCTGCTGCTGGTTGGCGCCGCCGCCTACATCGAGGAAATTCGCCGGGCTGCCACCTGCGTACTGGATGATGTCCATCGTCGCCATCGCCAGGCCGGCGCCGTTCACCATGCAGGCGATGTTGCCGTCGAGCTTGATGTAATTGAGCGCGTACTTCGACGCTTCCACCTCGAGCGGATCTTCCTCCGCCGTATCGCGCAGCTCCTTGAGTTCCTTGTGGCGGAACATCGCGTTATCGTCGAAGTTGATCTTGCAGTCCAGCGCCAGCAGCCGCCCGTCGGTTGTTGTGATAAACGGGTTGATTTCGAGCAGCGAGGCATCCGTCTCGATAAATACCTTGTAGAGCCCGGTCATGAACTTTACGGCTTCGTTGATCTGCGCCGGCTTCAGCCCGAGTGCGAAGGCGAGTTTGCGTGCCTGATACGGCTGAAAGCCCACCGCCGGGTCGATGTACTCCTTGTAGATGGCGTCAGGGTCTTTGGCCGCAACCTCTTCAATCTCCATGCCGCCGGCCTGCGACGCCATAAAGACCAGCTCCGCCGCGGCGCGGTCGAGCACGATGCCGAGATACAGCTCACGCTCGATCGGCGCAGTTTCTTCCACCAATAGCCGCTGAACCTTCTGCCCCTGCGGCCCGGTCTGGTGCGTGATCAACTGCATGCCGAGGATTTTCTTCGCGTACTCTTCGGCCTCCGCGAGCGACTTCGCGACCTTCACGCCGCCGCCTTTGCCGCGGCCTCCAGCGTGGATCTGCGCCTTGACCACGACGCCCTTCGCACCCGCGCTGAAGAGCCGCTTGGCCACTTCCATGGCTTCTTCGAGCGTGTTGGCCACTTCGCCGCGCGGCACCGCTACGCCATACTTCGCCAGAATGTCTTTTGCCTGATATTCGTGAATTTTCATGGGATGTAAGAACGACTTTCCATAGTAACAGGGGGACTTGCGATGCGGCCGAGGGCGCTTCCAGCGCTGACCTTCCAGGCGAACGCGTTTCGCGCAAAGCTTAAGCTTCTGTAGCATAACTCTGCATGGAACTGGCGCGGGAACTGATCCGGCGGGCCATCGAGGAAGACCTTCCGCTGAGCGAGACACAGGCCCACGCCGTGCTCGGCGCAATTCTCGACAGCCCGGCCGTTGCCGACTCCGAAATCGCTGCCCTGCTCACTGCGATGGCGCGGCGCGGCGAGACCGCCGACGAACTCACCGGCTTTGTGCACGCCATGCGCGAGCGCATGAAGCCGTTACCTTTTGCCGAAGAAGAACGCGCGCAGCTTGTAGATACCTGCGGCACGGGCGGCGATGGCTGCGGCACCTTCAACATCTCAACCGCCGCCGCGCTGGTCGCAGCAGCGGCCGGGGCAAAGGTCGCGAAACACGGCAACCGCGCGCTCACTTCGAAATGCGGCTCGGCCGACGTGCTGGAGGCGCTCGGGGTTCCTGTGGACCTGTCGCCGGAAGAAGCCGTTGCGTGTTTGCGGGGAACCGGCTTTGTCTTTCTTTACGCACCTTCCGCGCACCCCGCCATGCGCCGTGTGCAGCCGGTGCGGCGCGCGCTGGGCTTCCGCACCATCTTTAACCTGGCGGGCCCGCTGACTAACCCGGCCGGCGCACCGGCGCAGGTGCTGGGCGTCTTCGCTGCGGACAAGATTGCGCTGGTAGCTGAAACCATGGCGGCGCTGGGCACGCGCCGCGGCCTGGTGGTGCACGGCAGCGACGGGTTGGACGAATTGACGACGACTGGCGACTCGGAGGTCGCGGAGGTACGCGGGGCGAGCAGGCAGCAGGGAGCAGGGAGCAGGGGTCAGGTGAAGCAAACTACGATCTCTCCTGAAGATTTCGGCCTCCCGTTGGTGAAGCCGGAAGATTTGCGGGGCGGCGATACTGCGGCTGAAAACGCCGACATTCTGCGCGGCATCCTTTACGGCGAGCAAGGACCACGGCGAAATGTGGTGCTGCTGAATGCCGCCGCAGCGCTGGTTTCCGCCGAAATCGCGCCAGACCTGCTAGACGGGTTGCAGCAAAGCGCAGAGGCCATCGATAGCGGAGCAGCACGCCGCACGCTCCGCAAGCTGCAGGCCGTTGGAGAAGCAAGGAACAAAGCTGCATCGCCGGTGTCTGTTTCCGGTAAGGAGAAACTATGAAATTACGCCTGTCCGCTCCAGTAGTGTTCGCACTCTGCATGGTCGGTACCGTGGCATCTGCGCAACAGATCCAGGTCAGCAAAGACAACCGCACCATCGCCATTACGACGAGCGATACGGCCAAAGCGGATGCGGATACGGCCGTCGTGCACATCGGATTCAGTTCCTATGCTCCTGACGCGCAGAGCGCCTATGCTGCAGGCTCTTCCACCTCATCCACAATCGTGCGCGCACTCACCGATGCTGGAATCACAAAGGACAGCATTCAAAGCGAGGCACAGAGTGTGGGCGAGGTCGAGGCGTTTCAGACACAGAATTTCAGTCCAGAGGAGCGAAAGCAGCGGAGATATCGTGTAACGCAAAGCTGGACCGTTCGCACTAAAGCTACTGACGCAGCACGTGTATTGAACCTCGCCGTGAATGCAGGCGCAAACAGCAGCGGGCAAATCGATTGGACGGTTTCTGATGAGAATGCCCTCCAGGCGGAAGCAGCTGGCCAGGCGCTGCAGCACGCGCGGCAGATAGCCGAGCAGATGGCCAAGGGGCTTGGAACGCAGCTTGGGGCCCTGGTGTATGCCAGCAACGAAGTGCCTGCCTCCCCCATCAGCGGGCGCATGTTGAATAATGAGTTGATGAGCCCGGTCATCAAGGCTGCGCTCCCAAAGTCCACCGCCCCGCTCGCCATCAGTCCCCAGCAAGTCACCAAATCCGCCACCGTTTACGCCGTCTTCGCCCTCCAGTAGAACTCTTGCGACCTCCCCTCTTGCCGGGGCATCCGACCTCTCACGTATCCTGAAGTGTTGGCCAGGCAGCGCTTCCCCCCACCAGCCTGCAGCACCCCGAGAGGACGCCGTACCCCGATGCCCGAATACAAGTACCGCAACCTGAAGCCCACGCCCGAGGCGGAGGAGGTGTACCGCCGGTGGCTGCGATTTCTCGATGAAGAGTTCACGCGCCACAAGGACCCGAGGATCCGCGGCGAGCTGGTGCGCGATGCTCTCCACCAGCTCCTGTTCGCGCGGCCCCATGGCGGCAAGCTCAACTTCCAGCTCAATAGCGAGCTCGCATTCAACTGCGCCGAACTCTCGCTGGACCCGGCCAACATCACGCTTGAGCCCGAATACTACGGCGACATCGACGAGGCGAAGTATGCCGAGCGCAAGCCGCTGATCTGGTTCTGGCAGATGTTCGACCGCTCGCCGCTCGCGCTTAATCACTGGCTCGGCTTCCGCTTCCGCTGTACCCTTGGCCGGCATATCTTCCGCCACATGGGCAAGAACGTCAAAATCTTCCACGGCGTCGAGTTCTCGTTCGGCTACAACCTGACCATTGAAGACAACTGCACCATTCACAAATTCGTCATGCTGGACGACCGCGGCGAGATCGTCATCCGCGAAGGCACCTCGATCAGCGATTACGCTTCCGTCTACTCGCACGCGCACCACGCGAAGAATTCGCAAGACATCGAGAACCGGCGCGTCGAGATCGGTCCGCGCGCCCGCATCACCGTCCACAGCTCGGTGATGGCCGGCGTCAACGTCGGCGAAGACGCCATCCTGGGCGCCATGGGCGTGGCCACGCGCGACATCGGGCCCGGCTCCATTGCAGGCGGTATTCCTGCCAAGGAGATCAAGAAAAAGAGCGATGTGCGGGGCGAAGGCTGGGATGACAAGAACTCGGCTTCAAAAAACCGTGACGGGCACGAATAGCGCACCGCCATTTTTACATGGTAAAAACACCTCGATACTCTTCAGCAAAAGCTCAGGATTGAGTCGTTAGCATCACAGCAGGCCTGCAAGTTTGGCGTACTTCGGCGTACTCAGCCGTTCCACTCTCACTCCCCCGGGCTGTTGCAACCAGCTCGAACAGTCATGGCGCACGCCAAGCGTAGCGCCGTACGAGGTATTGCCATGCACCACACACCCCGGCGTTGGCCGGCTATCCTGGCATGCGCCTGCATGCTCCTTCCCTTTTCCGGCTCACACCTGAGAGCGCAGACCACGCCGGCCCAGGACGATGACATGGCGCCGATCGATGCCGCCAATGCCGCGCACAACATCAAAACCGTTTTCCTGATCGTGATGGAAAACCACAACTGGACCGGCAACGGCAGCCAGAGCATCAAGGGCAACTCTGCCGCCCCGTACATCAACCACACACTGCTGCCCATGGCCTCGCATGCGGAGAACTATCAGAACCCGCCGGGCATTCACCCCAGTCTGCCCAACTATCTATGGCTGGAAGCAGGTACGAATTTCGGGATTCGTAACGATAACGGTCCGAATGCCGACTCCCAGGGCACGCACGAACATCTCGCCACTCTGCTCGATCATGCCGGCGTTACCTGGAAGTCCTTTGACGAAAATGCCACCGCCAACACCTGCCCGGTCAGCAACGAGGGCGCGCATGACAGCAACGGCGACCAACTCTACGCGGTGCGGCACAACCCCTTTGTTTATTTCGACGACATCACCGGGAATCGCAATCCGCATTCCGCTGCCTGCATTGCGCACATACGGCCTTTCACGGAATTCCAGCACGACCTCCAGGCCAACACCGTGGCGAGGTACAACTTCATCACGCCGAACATCTGCGACGACATGCATGACAGCTGCGGCGGTAACCCTATTGCTCACGGTGATGCCTGGCTCTCCAGAGTGGTGCCGGAGATCCTGAGGTCCACGGCTTACCGCAATAATGGCGCCCTGTTCATCACCTGGGACGAAGCCGGTCGGGGGGATGGCCCTATCGGCATGATCGTGCTGTCGCCGCTCGCCAAGGGCAATGGCTACTCCAGCCACCTGCACTATACGCACGGCTCCACGCTGCGCACGATTGAAGAGATCTTCGGTATCTCGCCGTTGATCCGCGATGCGGCGCACCAACGCGACCTGCGCGATCTCTTCCGCGTTTTTCCATAGGGCCGTTGCTGGCGGCGGGTGCGGGCAAAGACGCAACACCCGCCGTGCTAACCTTAGCGGTTAGCCGCCCTATGGATTTTTCCGTCGCTTCCAAAGTCTTTGAATTCATCGTCCTGCTTTTCGCGCTTTCTTTTCACGAGGCGGCGCACGCCTGGACCGCCTCGCGCCTGGGCGATCCTACGGCCCGCATGCTCGGCCGGATTACGCTCAATCCCATCAAGCATATCGACCTGCTCGGCACCATCATCCTGCCGCTCATGTTTCTGTTCACTCCCGGTTTTGGCGGCCTGCTCTTTGGCTGGGCCAAACCCACCCCGGTGACCACCCGCAACTTCAAGAATTTCAAGCGCGATGACACGCTCACCACGCTCGCCGGGCCAGCCAGCAATGTGCTGCTCGCCATCGCTTCGCTCATCGTGCTGATTTTTATCGAAAAGTTCACGCCGACAGGTCACGCCTGCGTGCGCGCTGTCGCAGGCTTTGGCATGGATCCGCAACTGATGCAGTCCAGCCCGGTTGTGCTCCCGCTCACGATCATCTTCTACTACGGCATCCTGCTGAACATCTTCCTCGCTGTCTTCAACCTGTTGCCGCTACCCCCGCTCGATGGCAGCCACATCTTTCGCCACCTGCTGCCATATAAGGCAGCGGCCATGTACGACCGCCTCGGCATCTTCAGCCTGATCCTGATTTTCTTTCTCGGCGGCCACGTCGCCTCGTTCTTTGTCTACCCCGCGCTGCACTTCTTCAACGCGCTGCTGCTGTCGTTTTAAGAGGCAGGGTCAGTAGTGAGAGAACAGGGGTGTGGAATCAGGGATTAGGGATCAGCAACCCCACCGCCAGTCGTCATCTTGAGCGCAGCGAAGGATTCGTAGAGGTACTGCTTCGACCCTGGTCATGGATGCACTCTGACTTCCGATCCGGTGACCCTGTTTCCTGACCCCTCGTCCCTGTCCTTTCCGTACAATCAGTCCAGAACAGATGAACGACCCACGCATCGTCACCGACAATCAAGTCCACGCACCTGCCACGCCCAAACGCGTGCTCAGCGGCATGCGCCCCACTGGCAAGCTCCACCTGGGCAACTACATGGGCGCGCTGCACAACTGGGTGCGCCTGCAAGACGAGTACGAGAACGGCCACCCGAAGTACGATTGCTACTTTTTCATCGCCGACTACCACGCGCTCACCACCGACTACGCGGACCCCAGCCGCATCGCGCAGAACACGCTGGATGTCGCGCTCGACTGGCTTGCCGCCGGACTCGATCCTGAGCGCTCCGTCATCTTCGTCCAGAGCCATGTGCCGCAGCACGCCGAGCTGCACCTGCTGCTCTCCATGATCACGCCCCTGGGATGGCTCGAGCGCGTGCCCACCTACAAGGACCAGCAGGAGAACCTCAGCGAAAAGGACCTCAGCACGTACGGATTTCTGGGCTACCCGCTCTTGCAGTCCGCCGACATCCTCATTTATCAAGCTGATTTTGTTCCTGTTGGTCAGGACCAGGTGGCGCATGTGGAACTCACGCGTGAAGTGGCGCGGCGCTTCAACCATATGTACCAACCACAATTCGGAGGGGACCTAAAGAAGATGCGCGTGGCATCGGTCCAGCGAGGTTCCCAGTTCATGTACGTTCTTCCTGAACCGCAAGTGCTCCTCACGCCCTCGCCCAAGCTCCCCGGCACCGACGGCCGCAAGATGTCCAAGAGCTACGGCAACACCATCCTGCTCACCGATCCCGAGCCGGTGATTCGCCAGAAGCTCAAGCCGATGGTTACAGACCCGGCGCGCGTACGCCGGACGGACCCGGGCGACCCCGACAAGTGCCCTGTCGGCGACCTCCACAAAGTCTTCTCTTCCTCAGACACCCTCGCCAAGGTGTATGAAGGCTGCCGCACTGCCGGTATCGGCTGTATCGAGTGCAAGGGCTGGGCCGCGGATTCGATCGTCGCAGCGCTCGCGCCTATCCAGGAGCGCCGCCGAAAATTCGAGGCTGATCCTGCTCTGGTCGATCACATTCTGCAGGACGGTGCTGCGCGCGCCCGCACCCGCGCCTCGGAAACCATGCAGGAGGTAAGGGCCGCGATGCATCTGCTGCCAGAGCCCGCCAGGGAGCTCGTCCGATGAGCGGCCCTGAGAGCCGTCCAGATAGTGACACAGCATCGGTTACAGACTCGCGCGTCGTCGCGCCACTTGTTGCCACGCCTGAGACAACGACACCCGCTGCACCGAAGCCGTCGCGCAAAAAGGAAGACACCGAAACCGCCTCGCCCTTTTCCGTCACAGTGGGCCGCGTCTACGACGGCCCGCTCGATCTCCTGCTCGACCTCATTCGCAAGCAGGACATCGACATCTACGACATCCCGATTGCCCGCATCACCGCGCAATTCCTCAGCTATGTCGAACATCTGAAACAGACCGACATCGACGCCGCCGGGGATTTCATCTACACCGCCTCGCTGCTGATCCACATCAAGAGCCGCATGCTGCTGCCGCGCAGCCCGGCGGACACGGCCGACAATGGAGAAGCCGAAGACCCGCGCCGAGAACTTGTGGAACGCCTGCTCGAACACGAACGCTTCAAAAATGCGGCTCAGATGCTGTTACAAAAGCAGCAGATCGAGAACGCCACCTGGACCAACCCGGCGATTCGAGACTTCCGCGAGGAGGCCAGCGCCGAACGCGAGATCGCCGCCGACACCGTCGACCTGGTGCGCGTCTTCCGCGACATCCTCGACCGCGTTCGGCAGCGGCCCGTGCTCGACTTCGACGAAGAGGCCGTCACCGTTGGCCAGATGATCGACTACCTTCGCCGCCGCCTCACCATGGAAGACCGCCCCGTGTCGCTGCGGCAACTCTTACGTCCCGGGGCGCGCAGCACGCGCTCGGAACGCACCGTGATCTGCACCTTTCTCGCGCTGCTCGAGCTGGTGCGCCTCCAGGCCATCCTTCTCAGGCAAGATCATGCACTGGCCGACATTTACATCAAGAAACACGAGAGCTTTGACCAAGTGATGAACGACACGGTGGCCGCACGCGACGACTGGCGCTAAGCGTCCTTGCAAACATCTGGGCAGCCTCGATCGTCTCTCGCCTTCTGAAAACTCTTTCTGTGATCTGAGCACCTTCCCTTTTTGGTCCACCCAAATGCGGTTAAGCCGATTCCTCTGGTAAACCTCATCCAGGCACCGCTATACTTCCGCTGCGACGCACTTCTCTGCAAGTGCTCAGCCTGCAACCCTTTATCTGTCTGCCTGGAGCTACGCTATGGTTCGCTCTTTCCTATTGGCCGCTGTAGCGCTCCTGGCTACAAACGTGTCGGCTGTCGCCGCATCCACTGGCAGTCAAAATACTGCCACGACGTTAACCGCCGCCCCAAATCCTGCATCTGTGGGCAGCAAAGTCCTGCTTGCGGGCACGGTGGTTTCGTCCGTCGCTTCTTCGTCCAATGCTCCTGCAACGCCGCTCCCAACCGGGTCGCTGACCTTCCTCGATGGCACGACACCTTTAAGTTCCGCATCAGTGCCACTGATACCAATCACTGGGTTTACGCCTGAGATCTTCGCGCAGGTATTCGGCTCGCCCGACTCGACCGCTCTACAATTTCCGCTGACTGGCAGTTTGGATGGGTCAGGAAAGCCGGACTTGGTTCTGTATGCTGTTGTCCCTCCAGGCGCTTCGTCCACAGCGAATGGCGAACTGCAGGTTCAGACGTTCGTCAATGACGGCAACGGCAAATATACGATCATTGCGACGCAGCACCTCGGCTTCCCCACCTCGCCGGCCACGCCTACGGTTGCATCTGCTGCAGCACTCGTCGATGTGAACGACGACGGCAAGCCCGATCTCCTTTACCAAAGCTTTGTAGCCTATGGCAACGGCAACGGCACCTTCCAGCAACCGATGCAGCTTCCCTTTCTGGCCACTGGCTTTGATAGTTCCTATGCTGCGGACGTGAATGGCGATGGCAAGCTGGACATCGTTGCGGTGAACACACCTCCGACAGCCAGCGGCATAAGCCAATCGACTGTTCAATACCAAGTGACCGTCTTTCGGAACGAGGGTAACGGGACCTTTTCCTCTCTCGGCGCTTTTGCGATAGCGCCACCATCCACCGGGTATTTCTCCCTTCTTAATGTCTTCGATCTCAGCTTTGTGGACCTGAACGGGGACGGCAAACCGGACATCCTCTCCCAAACCAATGTAGTGCCCTTTGGGAACTCCGCAGAGGCTGTCAACCTGAACGTCATGTTGAACAATGGCGACGGCACTTTCGCGGTGCCGTTGCCAGTAGCCACCCCGCATTCCAGTACTGGCGACTACAACCTCTTTGCCGCATACCTGGTTGCATCTGGCGATTTCACCGGGGATGGCAAAACGGATATCGCGCTGGCTTATAGCGGCAATGAGAGTGGAGACTATATCGCCCTGCTGCCAGGAAACGGCGACGGCACTTTTGGGAGCCCTTCACTGCTGTCGCTCTTTGGGACTAAGTTCGCGCCCGGCGGCAGCCTTTCAGGACTGATTGCCGCTGATGTCAACGCTGACGGCAAACTCGACCTCGTTCTGGGCGACGGCATGGTCGCGCTTGGGAATGGCGACGGTACTTTTACCTTGACTTCCCCGCTCTTTTCACAGCCCGCAGGCGCTAACCAGCTTGCCGCATATCCTCTCGTGCTCGGCAACTTCGTCCAATCAGCAGCGCCTTCCTTCGTCTTCGTGAACCTTCAGCCCAACGCTCCCGCGGTTTTCACGTTGTACGAGGGGAGCGGCGGCTCTCTCGCCCTCAGTAGCCTTGCTCCCGGCACTCACACCATCACTGCCCAATACTCCGGGGATGCCAATTACGCCCCATCGACCTCGAAGCCTGTTACCGTCACGGTGTCCGCCGCGGCCTCCACCGCGGCGCTCACTTCTTCGGCGAACCCCAGCTATGCCGGGCAGAGTGTGACCTACACTGCTGCAGTTACCAGCAGCGGACCGGCCCCCACCGGGAGCTTGGTCTTTTCCTCCGGCTCAGTCACTCTCGCGACCATCCCGCTCGCGAATGGCTCCGCATCCTACAGCACCATCTTCAACACTGCCGGAAACCAGACAATCACGGCATCCTACTCCGGCGACGCGAACACACAGCCGTCCACGGCCACCGTCAACCAGGCCGTCGTTCCCGCCGTGAGCGTCGGGCCCGGCCCGGGCGGCAGCACCTCAATCACGGTTACCTCCGGCAGTTCCGTTAATACCACCATCAGCCTCGGCGGCAGTCCCAACTTCAGCGGCATCGTAACGCTCTCCTGTACGGGGCTGCCGACCAACGCCTCCTGCATCTTCGACCCCGCGACTGTAGCTGTTTCGGGGGCGGTCGGAACCAGCACAGGGCAGACCATTAGTCTGACGGTCCGCACATATCCGGCCTCAACAACCGCCAGCATCCTGTACCCCCTCACCTTCGGCGGAGGCACCCTTTTCGCCTGCGGGCTGCTTTTTGCGCCCATACGTCGTCGGCATACCCGTCTCTTTCTCGCCGTAAGCTTCTCCCTCATCCTGGCCGGATGGGGCGCGGTTGGCTGTGGTGGCGGCAGCTCCTCAAAGCCGGCAACACCAGCCGCTACGCCCGCCGGCACCTACACCTTTAACGTCGTGGCCAGTTCCGGCGCGGTGCAAACCAGCACCGCCTACTCGCTCACCGTGCAATAGCTGGCCCGCATCGCTCATCGTCACTGAAAGCAACGGCACTTCGGTACTATGGAAGTACACGTTTCCAGTACCGGGGCGCCATTTCCCTGTGTGCGGCCCAGTGAAAACCCATGAGCCTCCGCGCCAAACTCGAAGCCGTCATCTATGCAGCGGAGGAACCGGTCACCCTCGCCCAGCTTGCGGTTCTTTTTGGTCCGGAGCTGGCCACTGAAGTTGCTGCTGAGGGTCCGCCCCCGTCCGAGGTCGCCGAAATTGCACCGGTCATCGGCCTCACGGCTGACGACATCATCGCGCAGGAGCTCAATCCGCAGGAACGCGTTGCGGAGCACGACGTCGCAGCAGGAACCGGCGACTCAGAACAAATCCAGGAAGACCCGGCTAAGGGCGACCACCCCAGCCAGCTAAACGCCAGCCCGGGCCAACTTGCGCCTGCCAGCGACAGCTCCTCGCAAGTACCAGAGGCAAATCTTGCCGCCGGCCCCGAGGTGAGCTCTGGGATCGACTCCCTAGCCAATCCCGATCCCGCCCGCGCCGCACGCCAACGTGACCGCGCGCTCCGAGACCACCTCCGAGGCATTCTGGAGGATCTGATCACCGAGTACGCCAGCGGAGACCGCGGCATGGAGATTCGCGAGGTCGCCGGCGGCTACCGCATGAGCACCAAACCCGAGTACCACGATGCGGTTCGCGGCTTTGTGAAAAGCCTGAAGCCGCCTATGAAGCTTTCGCTGCAAGCTCTTGAAACGCTTGCTGTTGTTGCTTATAAGCAACCCGTCACCGCGCCCGAGATCAGCGACATCCGTGGCGTCGAATCCGCCGGCACCCTGGGCAGTCTTATTGCCCGCAAGCTCATCACCACCGCGGGCCGCAAACAGGTCATCGGCCGCCCCATTCTCTACAAAACCACCAAGGAGTTCCTCCTCCGCTTTGGGCTCCGGGACCTCAACGAGCTGCCCTCCATGGAAGAGTTCGAGAAGATGGCGGGCGACCTGACGGACGACCTTATTCCCGCAGATCCATCCGGAGCTTCCGACGATTCCGTAGCCGAAAGCGGACCGCGCCACAACCTAGCTGCGCTCGCCTTTCCCGATGAGAATGGCAGCGGCCCAACTAGTCCGGCAGGCCAACCCGAAGCCTCTCCGAGCGAGCGCCCCGAAGAAATCGAGACCGAGCCATGAAAACGCCCCGCCGATCCGACCCCAAGGACCGAGCTGCCACCGCCCAGAACTCCCCTGCCGCCCCTCTGGGCAGCAAAGCGCAGGCAGCGGAATCCTCCGCCAGCACGCAACGCTTGCAAAAAATAATCGCCGCTGCCGGCCTGGCTTCCCGCCGAAAAGCCGAGGAGCTCATCACAGAGGGCCGCGTTCAGGTCAACGGTCAGGTCGTCACCGAGCTCGGGGCCAAGGCCGACCCGGACCGCGACCACATCCGGGTAGACGGTAAACTTCTGCAGCAGCCCGAGCGCTTGCGCTATTTCGTCCTGAACAAACCCAAGGGTTACGTCACCACTGTCTCCGACCCGGAAAACCGCCCGACCGTCATGGAGTTTTTTGAGCGCGCCGGCGCCCGCGTCTTCCCTGTCGGACGCCTGGACTACCTCAGCGAAGGCCTCCTCCTGATGACCAACGACGGCGAGCTCGCGAATGCCTTGACCCGCGCTGCGGCTCGCGTGGAGAAGACCTACCTGGTCAAGGTCAGCGGCCGTCCATCAGAGGCTGCCATCGACCAGCTCCGGCGGGGCATCATGATCGAGCGCGGCAAGCCCGGCTCCGGCGAAGGTCGCATCCTGACCGAACCAGCCCGGATCCGCCTGATGCGCAATGCGGACAACCCCTGGTATGAGGTGGTGCTGATCGAAGGCCGCAACCGCCAGATTCGCAAGCTCTTTGAGGAGATCGGCCACCACGTCGAGAAAATCCGCCGCGTCGGCTATGGCCCGCTCGTCCTCGACCTGCCCCCCGGCGAAGCCCGCGAACTAGACGCTGGCGAACTGGTCGCGCTCCAGCGCACCGTCCGCGCACGCAAGTCCCCGACTGCTCCTGCTACAGCGCCCCCGCGCAGTCTTCGCCGTGTGGAAGCCGCCCACCTTCCCAAGGCCAGGTCTCCGCGCCGGCACTCTCCGCGCAGATCCGGCCCGCGGCCCTGATCCTTCCCGATCATCCGCCGCATCGAATGGAATGGAGGCACCATGGAGAAAGCTACGTTCGGAGCAGGATGTTTTTGGGGTGTGGAAACTCGCTTTGGGCAGACCCCGGGGGTGCTGGAGACGGCGGTCGGGTATGAAGGCGGCACGCTTGAACAGCCCAGCTACAAGGATGTCTGCACGGACACCACCGGGCACGCCGAAGTAGTCGAAGTGACATACGACCCGGAAAAAGTTGGCTACAAAACGTTGGTCGATTTGTTTTTCAGCCTGCATGATCCCACCCAGGTGAACCGGCAGGGTCCCGACTGGGGAACACAATACCGCAGCGTCATCTTTTACCACTCCCCGGAGCAGGAGACCATCGCGCGAAATGCGATCGCCCTGCTCACCGCCGAGCGCCGCTTCCCGCGCCCCATTGCCACGCAGGTCGTTCCGGCCGAGACTTTTTGGCGCGCCGAGGAGTACCACCAGAAATATCTGGAAAAGCGCGGCGCTGTTTCCTGCCACATCTGAAAATCACAGGGGACTTCGTCCGGTGCACTGGCGAACCCCGGCTCCATTCTACGAGGACCGGATTGTTCGCCAGGCAAATCCCGTTTTGCAACCGAGTGGAATTCTTCACCACTGATTGCTTGCTTCTGCCCCGGAAGTTGTATATATCTGGTTCCCGGCACCAAGACCGGAATTTTTGTCGCGAACACACTGGCAATCAATCAATGTCGTCTTTGCTTACATCCCTTGCGCTCTTTGCCGGGCACAAAGGCTGACTCCTCAAAAGATCCAGTTCAGACCAAAACGTGCTGCAGCGCTGTGCTCCAATAGTTTCTTGCGGAACGGCGTACCGCATCCAGCTCTTATCTTGCTTAAGGAAAAATGGCCATGACGTTTCGTCCCAGACTCGGAAAGCTGAGCATAGCCTCCGCTCTTCCGCTTGCATTGTCAGTTCTCTCCATCGTCCCTGCGCATGCGCAGGAAGCTGCTATCAACCAGAACCTCCTCGCGCATGCGCAAAGTGTCAGCCCCGAGGACACGCAGACGGTAACAGAAGCTACAGTGTGGCTCAACCTGCACAACAAACCGGAATTCGATGCTGCCGTCGCCAATCTCTATAAGCCGGGCTCGCCCACCTATCGCCAGTGGCTCACAGAAGCCCAGCTTTCCAAATACCTGCCTACCGCGCAGGAGCTGGAAACCGTCAAGAAGGAAGTGAGCGGAAAAGGGCTCACCGTCGTTTCCACGGACCGCCGCAACCTCTACGTGCGTGTTTCCGGCTCGGTCGGCGCGATGCAGTCCGCCTTCAACACTACCCTCAACCGCTACCAACTCAAGGAGAAAAGCATCACTGCCGCGACCACAGAGCCCAGGCTGACCGGCGTCGCTGCTCCGCTGGTCGCCCACGTTGGAGGGTTTGGCGGTTCCCTGCTGCGGACCTACAATCAACGCGCCATTGATCCGGAGACACGGCAACCGCTTCCGCCCGTTCCGCTTTCCGTAAGCCGCAACGGCATCATCTTCTCCAGCCAGTGCTTCTTCCCAGCCCAGTCCGAAGTTTTCAAAATGCCGGGAAAGAATCTTCCGGTCGGCACTTATTATGGCAACCTATATGGCGCACCTCTTTCCAATAGCAAACCCGGTACGGTGTCGCCGTGCGGCTATTCTGCTGCGGACCTTAGTACCGCCTATGGCCTGAATAATGCCTACAGCAAGAACCTGAAAGGCCAGGGGCAGACCATCGTTATCGTCGACCCCAACTCCTCGCCGACCATCCTGGCGGATGCGAATACCTATTCGCAGCTCAACGGACTTCCGCAGCTGAATGCGTCCAATTTCCACATTTATCAGCCGGACGGTCCAGCACTCTACGACAGCAACTCGGCCGGCGAGATCACGCTTGACGTGGAGCTTGCGCATGCTGCAGCGCCTGCCGCAAAGATCGTCCTGGTAGAAGCGCAAGGTTTCCCTGACATCCAATCCGCGGTTGCCTTTGCCATCACTTCCCATTTCGGCAATGTCATTTCCAACAGCTATGGCGGTCCGGAAGCATTGGATAGCGCCTCTGACCTGTACATCTGGAATGCGCTCACCCAACTCGGAGCGGCTACCGGGATCTCGGTCAACTTTTCCTCAGGAGACAGCGGTGACTTCAACACTGGCTCGAAGGCCATAGGTGTACGCTCGGTGAGTTTTCCTGCGGACGCGCCATACGCCACCTCAGTGGGCGGCACCAGCCTGGCGATCAACAACAACAAGAGCTACAAATTTGAGACTGGCTGGGGCAACAACCAGACTGTTGTCTACTTCGGTGGCGTACTGGATCCGCCACTAAACGTCGGTTTCCTCTTCGGTGCCGGCGGCGGAGAAAGCACATTTTTCGCAAAGCCTTCTTTTGAGCGCAGTCTCCCGGGCAAAGGCCGCCAGCAGCCTGATGTCTCCGCCGTTGCAGACCCCTACACCGGTGCCGAGATCATCATCACGACTACCGGCAACCCCGGCGATCCCCAATCCATTGAAACCATCGGCGGCACCAGTCTCGCCTGTCCGTTCTTCTCCGGCGTTTGGGCGATCGCCAATCAGAATGCTGGCCATGCGCTCGGTCAGGCAGCTCCCATCATCGCCAGCTTGCCTTCGAACGCGTTGCACGATGTGAAGCCCTACAGCACACCAACCAATCCCTCTGGCGTTGTGATCGATGCAAACGGTCCCACCTACTACTCGCCCCGGCAACTCGTCGATCCGGTCGAGAGCCCCAACCCGTTCTTGACCGCTCTTTGGAACGCCAGCAATGGCTGGGCTGTGCTCTCCTTCGGCACGGATTCGTCACTCACCACCGCTACCGGCTGGGATAACGTGACCGGCTACGGTTCGCCCAACGGCCTCGCTTTCATCGAGGCTGCGAAGCGCTAACTAGGTACACTGCATTGTCCGGAAAGGCAGGCCTCGTAGCCTGCCTTTTCTTTTGCCTAGGCTTCCGCCGAGTGAGTTCAGCGCAAGAACACGGCTCGCAAGCTCTAATGAGGTGAGTGGCAAACCGTGCCGATACGGCGAGTCTGCAGGCTTGTTAGAATGCCGCTTTGAGGTCTGGCGTGAAGCGTCTTTCCGTTCTGCTCCTGCTCGCCCTGCTGGGAGGCTGCGGTGTCGTGGTCGATTCTTCCCGCGCAAACCGCGTCGTGTTCATCGGCGACTCGATCACCTACCTGTGGCGCACTGGCGACCCCCAGGCCTTCGGCCACAAGAACTGGATTGACAAGGGCGTCATCGGCGAGAACAGCATCCAGATTTCTTACCGGTTCAAGAAGGATGTAATCGATCAGTTTCCGCAAGTAGTGCATATTCTGGCCGGCACCAATGACGTGTATCCCGGCTGGACGCTTTGCTCCAATCCTCCTGGTCACGCTACCCTGACCAAGCCCGCGACCTCGGCAAGCTGGCCCTATCCCGTGGACACCTGCACGAATATCGAGTACATGGTCGCAACCGCGAAGCGGCACAACATCCGGGTCGTGCTCGGGACGATTCCGCCGTGGGGAGCTGGAGCGCTCTCGGCCAGCGCCGATGGGAGCCCGGAGCGCTTTGCGCGTATCACGCAGCTCAACCAGTGGATCCGGAATTATGCCGCGAGCCAAGGCGTGGAGGTGGTCGATTACCACGCAATCTTGCAAGACCAGAACGATAACAATTACGTGCCAGCTTATAGCTCCGATGGCGTACATCCTAGCCCGGCCGGATACGCCGTGATGACGCCGGCCGCGATGGCCGCGGTCAGCCAGCACTAGAACTGGACGGCTGCATTCGTGTCAGATTAAGCGAGGGGTGAAACGGAAGTGGTGCGCCCCTTTACCCGCAATTGAAACGCGTTCCTTGAAGCGATTCGGAGATTGGAGAGGTGCCGGTCTCGACCCAATGACCCTTAAGCAAAGCCTACAGATGCTTGACTTCAATGAATCTTTGAATGAGAATTCGGAACGAAGCTCGATGTCTGCGACGGCGTTCAGGCATTTCTCGAATGCGTGTAGGTCTCCGGGTGGGCAGCAGGTCTTATAGCAGACGGATCGTTGCAACATCCGGAGTAAGCTCGTTCAAATGACGGAACCGCGACTCGAACATCAGGTCCTCAAAATCAAGCAGCTCGTCACTGACTATCAGTCCGGTCGGATCGTAATACCTGAGTTTCAGCGAGAATACGTCTGGAAGCCGAGCAGGGCTCCACAGCTCATCGATTCCCTTTACCGAGGATTCCCGATTTCGTCTCTCCTGCTCTGGCAGAGCAGCACAGAGACGAGACCACGGAATAGAACTCCCCGTCCCCTACGCGCCAGTAGGATGAGTTTGGCTGATAGATGGCCAACAGCGGGTGATAACCCTCTCTCGTTCGATAAATGGCGACGAAGGAATAGCTGTTGTCTTCCATCCTGAGCGTGACGAGTTTCGCCTTGCTAATGCTGCAACTCGCCATGACCGGAACTGGTTTCGTCTAGCCGAGCTATGGGGTGACGAAACCTTTCGACATCTCAGGCGGACGTTAGATGCGACTAGATCGCCTGATAAGAGGGAGGCTAAAGTCGACCGAGTACGACGCATTTTGGATTATGAGATTCCCGTGGTAGCAATGGTGGACCATACCTTTGAGGATGCTGTTCAGGCCTTCTCAAGGATAAACACACTAGGTGTTCGCCTTAAGCGATCTGATATTGAGAGCGCGCGGGTCGCTGCCAGACACTCAGGCTTTATTGCAGATGAAGTCGGTCCCTTTATCGACGGGCTGAGACAGCAGGGCTTCACCCGGTTGAACATTATGCACTTGTTTCGTGCGTGTGCGTTCATCGCGAGACCGGACGGTAGGAACAGGACGCTTCTACACGAGTTAGAAGAAAAGGAGGTGCTGTCGGCCTGGAACGCGACTAAGCGCGCGACAGATCAGGCCATTGGGTTAGTCAGAAGTGAACTTGGGCTAGTAAACATGGAGATTATCTGGTCAGGGGCGCTCTTTGTTCCCTTGATAGCCCTATGCTCGATAACGTTACCCCGCGAGCGTGACTCAAAGGAACTGAGCGGATGGCTTGCTCTGGCGACTCTGCTGCATCGTTACAGCGGGTCTAGCGAGACAACCCTCGACCAAGACCTGCGCGCTTGTCGCGCGACTGATGCCGTGGGAGCGTTGCTCGGAAATCTGCGGCAGCAAAGGCAAAAGCTTGCCGCTTATCCCAGCGACTTCTCTGGTGCGATTAACGACAGGAGTGGTCTGCTAGCTGCTTACATAGCCTGTAAGCACTGTGGCATTCTAGATTTCTTCACGGGTGGGAAGGTTCTGCTCCAAGCCAATGTGGACCGGCACCACATCTTGCCGCGAGGCCAGTTCCGCCCCTCGGATCGTTCATCTGCAGACAGGATTGCGAACATCTCGTTCATAGCTGCCGATGTGAACCGGTCTATCGGACAATCCGGGCCAGAGGTCTACCTGAAGCGGATCAAGCCTTAAGTTCTGCATAGTCAGTGTGTCCCGCTGAACCCGGAGCTCTGGTCGATAGACCGAGCCGATGAATTCTGGGAGAAGCGCCGGGAACTTATGGCGGAATCGTTCAACGAATACCTCCGGGAGCAGTTGCCTCAACGCCGAGTTGGTCGCCGATGAACGATTTAGTGCTCAACGCGGAACTAGCTTATGGAAATTCCTAAACAGCCGGTTCTATTACCTGGCAGATGAGAGTACTAGCACGAATCATCGTCAAGGCCTTTGGGAAGGGCTCTTGGTCATCCTGCATCGCATGTGAGTGCTCCCGACTGTACAGGTGTGCGCCTGCCTATTCTGGGGGCGGCACGCCCGCAACATGGCATCGACGATGGAATCGATCCGCCCATCCTCTGCAGGCTTCCTTGCTCCCTAGCTTTCTTCTCCAGTTCTCTGGGGAGTCAGGCGATGAGGATGAACAGCACCGACTATCCAGTCGAGGGTGAGAGTCCTCGGCACGGCTCGGATCTATCTTTAGTGGTCCACTCCGAATTCTGGTAGTCTCCCGAAGGATTCTGGCCCATTCTGCCGATGTTCCCTCTGGCACATAGTTCTCGAACGGGCTTTTGTGCATGACAGATGAGTGGTTAGAATCCCCTAACTGATTTTGTTTAAACGAATTACAGATGGACGAGGGGTGAAACGGAAGTGGTGCGCCCGGAGAGATTCGAACTCCCGACCTATTGCTCCGGAGGCAATCGCTCTATCCAGCTGAGCTACGGGCGCGCAGGTTCTAGCATACTACGGGCGCGGGTTCATGAAACAACCTTGCTGCGCAATCGAATAAGGGTCAAACTGACAACGCCCTTCGCCGCTCGATCTCTGCCATTGTGGACTGGATCAATTCCTTGGCCCCGTTGATTTGGTCGAGCACGACCTGAAGATCGAGCGCCGGCTTTGACGGGTTCCGGTTGGAGACGCAGTACACCCCATGCTGCCCAACGAGAATCAGCGCGTCGGTCAGCATGTCCAGCGAGACCGCCAACCGGCCTCGCTCAACACCCATCATGAACTCGTATTTTTCGAGCTCGTCCCGCCGCTCATCGACTGCCGACATGCCCGCTCACCACTCCTTCGCGGGCGTATCCACTTCAAGCGGCGTGCTGGCAGCAGGCGCCTTCCAGCGCAGCACCGGCTTGCGCGCCGCTGTCGTTTCATCCAGGCGCGAAACCCGCGTCTCGTGAGGCGCGGAAAGTACCAGTTCCGGGTTCTCCTCCACCTCGCGCGCAATCTGCTGCATCGCATCGATGAACAGGTCCAGCTCTTCTTTCGACTCGCTTTCCGTGGGCTCGATCATCAAGGCGCCCGGCACGATCAGCGGAAATGACACCGTGTACGGATGGAAGCCGTAATCGATCAGTCGCTTGGCGATGTCGCCCGTCTTCACGCCCTTTGCCTGCTGCTTTTTGTCGCTGAAAACCACCTCGTGCATGGACGGCGTCTTGTACGGCAGTTCGTAGTAGCCCTCAAGTCCCTTGCGGATGTAGTTCGCATTCAGCACCGCATCCTCGGTGGTCTGCCGCAGCCCGTCCGGGCCATTAGCCAGGATGTATGCGAGCGCCCGCACAAACATGCCGAAGTTGCCGTAGAACATGCGCACGCGCCCTACCGTCTGCGGGCGATCGTAGTCGAGCCGCAGCGTACCATCGACATTCTCGGCGATTACCGGCGTCGGTAAAAACGGCTCAAGGATCTTCTTGCATGCCACCGGTCCCGATCCCGGGCCTCCACCGCCGTGCGGCGTAGAGAAGGTTTTGTGAAGATTCAGGTGCATCACGTCTACGCCGAAGTCGCCGGGCCGCGTCTTGCCCACCAACGCGTTCATGTTGGCGCCGTCCATGTACAGCAGCGCGCCCTTGGCATGCAGCACGTCGGCGATCTTGTGGATCTCGCTTTCAAACACGCCGATGGTCGAAGGATTCGTCAGCATCAGCGCCGCTGTCTCGCCGTCCACCATCTGCGCCAGTTGCGCCACGTCCACCATGCCCTGCGGGTTCGAGCGCAGATTCTCCACCTGGTAGCCACACACCGCTGCCGTCGCCGGATTGGTCCCGTGCGCGGAATCGGGGATGATGATCTTTTGCCGCGGATTCCCCTTGGACTGGTGATAGGCCCGCGTCAACAGGATGCCGGTGAACTCCCCGTGCGCCCCGGCCGCCGGCTGGAGCGTGATCGCGTCCATGCCGGTAATTTCGATCAGGCACTGTTGCAAATCTCGCATGATACGCAGCACGCCCTGCGCAAGCGCCTCCGGCTGGTACGGATGCGCGTCCGCGATCCCTTCCAGCCGCGACACAAACTCATTGACGCGCGGGTTGTATTTCATGGTGCAGCTGCCCAGCGGATACATGCCCAGGTCGATGGCGTAGTTCCACGTCGAAAGTCGCGTGAAATGCCGGATCACTTCGATCTCGCTCAACTCCGGCAATGCTCCGGTGTCAGCGCGCGCCGCCGCGCCCAGCAGCGCCTGCGGATCCACCTCCGGCACATCGAGCGGCGGCAAGCGGTAAGCCTTCTTGCCCGGCGAGGACTTCTCGAAGATCAACGCCTCGTTCTGTGTCAGGTGCGAAGAGACCTTGCGGCGGTTGCCAGCAAACGGCCCCGTGCCGTTCCCGCGTTCTGACGCTTGCTGTGTTTCGTTCTCAGTGATTTCTGGTGTCGTTGCCATAGAATCTCTTTCCGCTTACGCATGCGTGAGGGTTGCGGTTTCGCTGCGGCGTCCTGCTTGCATCCGCGCCGTTGGATCCTGTTGGTGAAGCACTGCGACCGCGCGGTCGATCTCACCCCGCGTGGTCAGTTCGGTGCAGCACCACAGGCTCGCATTGCCCAACTCCGGATACCACTTCGCCAGCGGCAGGCCGCCGATGATCTTGTGCTCCAGCAGCCGCGCATTCATCTGTTCCGGCGCTACCTCGGTTTCGAGCACAAACTCATGAAAGCGCGGTGTCTTGCCAAAGCGCAACGATGTCCCGCTGCCCGCTGACAGAGCGTGCGCAGCATACTGCGCTTTCGCCAGGTTCTGCACCGCCAGCTCGCGGATGCCTTCCTTGCCGTAGACCGTCATACAAATTGTCGCCATCAAGGCTACCAATGCCTGGTTGGTGCAGATATTGGAGGTCGCCTTTTCGCGACGGATGTGCTGTTCGCGCGTGGAAAGCGTCAGCACAAAGCCGCGCCGTCCCTGCTTGTCGGTCGTCTGCCCGGCAAGCCGGCCCGGCATCTGCCGCAGATACTTCTCCTTGGCTGCGATCACCCCGCAGTACGGGCCGCCATAGCTCAGCGCCACGCCAAACGACTGCGCTTCCATGGAAACGATGTCGGCCTCGACGGGCGGCCGCACAATGCCCAGCGAAATCGCCTCCGCGATGGTTACGATTAGCAGAGCGCCCTTCTTGTGTGCAATCTCCGCGATCGCCGGGATGTCTTCGACCACACCGAAAAAGTTCGGCGATTGCACCATCACGCACGCCGTATCGTCGGCGATGGCACTCTCAAGCGCCTTCAGGTCCAGCCGGCCGTCCTCGCCGTAGCCCACCACTTCCTTGGTGATGCCCTGATGCTGCGCATAGGTCGCCAGCACCTCGCGATACTCCGGATGCACCGTCTTCGCCACCAGCGCGCGGCTGCGCCCGGTCACGCGCACGGCCATCATCACCGCTTCGGCAGCCCCTGTTGACCCGTCGTACATGGAGGCGTTCGCGATGTCCATGCCGGTCAGCTCGCAGATCATGGTCTGGAATTCGAAGATGGCCTGCAGCGTTCCCTGCGTGATCTCCGCCTGGTAGGGCGTATAGGAGGTCAGGAACTCGCCGCGCTGCACCAATGCATCGATGACCACCGGCCGGTAGTGGCGATAGACGCCGGCCCCCAGAAAGCTGGTGTAGCCATTCGCATTCTGCTGGGCAGCGTCTTTAAAGTAATCGACGATCTCCGACTCGCCCATCTGGCGCGGAATGTCGAGATCGCGCTCCAGCCGGTACTCCGCGGGAACACTCGAGAAGAGGTCGTTGATCGAACCGGCGCCGATCTCCGCAAGCATCTGCTCGCGTTCGGCGGGTGACTTCGGCAAATAGCGCATAGGAATCCTTTAAAACGCGTGTGTATGTGCGTGCTGGGCAGCGAAGCAGGTTTCGCTCTAGTGCGTCTCTTCCTTGATGAACGCCTCGTACTCCTCGGGCGACAACAGTCCATTCGCCTGACCCGGATCGGCGACTTCCACCTTCATGATCCATGACCCGTGCGCGTCGGTGTTGATCTGCTCCGGCGTCGTCGCGAGCGCGTCATTGATTTCAGTGACCGTGCCGTTTACCGGCGCATACAGGTCCGAAACGGCCTTCACGGATTCAACGCTGCCAAAAACCTTTCCCTTCTCTACTGTCGCGCCCACCTTGGGCAGGTCCACAAAGACGATGTCGCCGAGCGAGTGCTGGGCGTAGTCCGTGATCCCGACCTTGCCGGTCTTTCCATCCATCTCAATCCATTCGTGTTCGCGCGTATAGCGGTAGGTCGCGGGATAAGCCATCGTTGGTTGTTCCTTCCTCTCCATTGTAAGGTGCGCGGGGATGCGCGGGTGGATCAGAGAACGGCGATGCCGTTCCACTTTGGTAGTGCCGGAAGATTAGGCCGTCTTCCGTGCCCGCTTATAAAACGGAGTTGCGACCACGCGCGCCTTGACCGGAGCATTGCGGATCTCCACCGCGACCTCCGTGCCCGGTTCTGTGAACTCGACCGGCAGATGCGCGAGGGCGATGTTCTTCTTCAGGAAAGGCCCCGGCGACCCCGAGGCCACCGCGCCGATGCGCTTGCCCTCGGCTGATAGCACCGGGTAGCCGTCGCGTGCAATGCCGCGGTCCACCATCTCCAGGCCAACCAGGCGGCGCTTCGGCCCGCCCTCCGCCTTTACCCGCTCCAGCGCCTCGCGCCCGACGAAATCGCCCTTGTCGAATTTCGCATAGCGGTCCAGCCCGGCTTCAAAGACGTTGATCTCGTCCGAAATTTCGTGCCCATAGAGCGCCATTGCCGACTCCAGCCGCAGCGTATTCCGCGCCCCCAGGCCACACGGCAGGATACCGAACTCCTTGCCTGCTTCCAGCACTTCGTTCCACACGCGCTCGCTGGTCGGCCACGTCCGATGGAATGTAGATCTCGAACCCGTCTTCGCCGGTATAGCCCGTACGCGCAATCAGCGTGTTCGGCAGCCCGCAAACTGTGCCCCAGGTGAAGCGGTAGCCCTTGATCTGCGACAGGTCCGTATCGGTCAACTTCTGCAGCGTCTCTGCGGCTCGCGGCCCCTGGATGGCAAGCTGCGTGTAGTAGTCGCTGTAATCGGAAATATGCACGCCCGGCCGCGCGCCCACGTTCTGCCGCACCCAGCCGTAGTCCTTTTCGCGCGTGCCGGCATTGATGACGATCAGGTAGTCGTTGTCGGAGAACTTGTGCACGATCACGTCGTCCACAAACGTCCCGTTCGGATACAGCATCGCCGAATAGTGCGCCTGCCCCACCTGCAGCTTCGAAGCGTCGTTCATGGAAATGTGCTGTACGGCGGCCAGAGCACCCGGGCCGCGCAACTGGATATCGCCCATATGGCTGACGTCGAAAATGCCGACTCCGGTGCGCACCGCCATGTGTTCCGCGATCAGACCGGAGTACTCGACCGGCATATCCCAGCCGCCGAAGTCGACCATTTTGGCCCCCATCCGGCGATGGGTCGCATTCAGCGGAGTCTTACGAAGAGCAGGGGGCGCAGCAGCCGAGGTAGACACGTGTCAGAAGGTCCTTACAGGATGAGATCAGGAACTCACTAGGGTAGCACCGGCAGGCTTTCCCGCGCAGTGTGGGACTGCTCAGACGGCCAGCACAAGATCGGTGCGGCGAAAGTCCTCTCCCTTGCACAGCAGCGGCTCGCCCACCGCCTTAGCCAGTGCATAGGAGAAGCAGCCGCCGAAGTTCAACCCGGCGGGGTGGCGGCCTTTGCCGAAGCGCAGGAAAGCGCTTCTAGTTAGAACCGCATGGTCTTCTGTCAACGGCACGACTTTCACACGAGTGCGCAATATCAAGTCGCCTAGGGTAAATCGCTCCTCACTGCCAGCACGGCTGCTC
The DNA here is from genome assembly GCA_963767705.1 of uncultured Acidobacteriaceae bacterium. Classification (GTDB taxonomy): domain Bacteria; phylum Acidobacteriota; class Terriglobia; order Terriglobales; family Acidobacteriaceae; genus CAWCJL01. The sequence goes on from CAVYEO010000001.1 coordinate 1,568,872, forward strand.
AGCACTATGCCACATTCCACATAGGATGCAGCAGAAAGCAGCCGCATTCGAGCTTGCGCCATGCGCAATAACAAGCCCTCGGCATCTGCTTCTTGCAGGAAAACGGCCACGATAGCCGAAGTATCAATCACCATCAGTGCGGAAGCCCATCAGGGCCGTAACCCAATATTTCGTCAGCAGAGCGCGGATCCAGCACGGGAAGGGCGGCAAACCGCCTTACAATCTCCTGGGCATCTCGTACCATCTGTTGCTGCTCTGCTTTATTTGGCGGTACCCCTTCTTCTACAGCTTGAGCACGCGGCTTCAGAGTGGAACGCAGTGCCGTATCGACAGCCTCGTCCACACTGGTCCCCCACTGCGCGGCCAACTCCTGTGCGAGGCCGTTCGGTCTCCGGATTTTCGATGTGCAGCGCCATGTCTGCATTCTATACTTCGGTCAGCGACCATATCCGATTTGATGGAATGAGCAACTATGTTCGAACGCTACACCGAGAAAGCCCGACGAGTGGTTTTTTTCGCGCGCTATGAAGCAAGTTCATTCGGCTCATCCGAGATTGACTCTGAACACATGCTTTTGGGCCTCTTGCGGGAGGACCACAGATTTCGGCAGCCGATATGTCCAGAGGGCATCGATCTTTTTATTGAAACAATTGCCAGGCGAGTTACTTTGAACGAAGTTGTTCCAACCTCGGTGGACCTTCCTATATCGGAAGCAAGTAAGCTGATCCTGCGATACGCTGAAGAGGCGGCAGATTCAAACGCCCTTGGCCGGGTTGAAACAAAGCACATCTTCCTTGGGATACTGCGGGATACTCACTCCCTTGCTGCGAAGCTTCTACAAGAACGAGGACTTACGCTCGAAGCGGGCCGCCAGCTCTTGGCACAGTGGGAGCGAGAAGCCACTACTGCTCGCATACCCCCTCCACTCGCCAAAGTACGTTTCTGCGTATCTGGTGAGAGCGAACCGCTTATGACTCATACCAACCTGACCTGGGTGCCAAGTGTGGGAGATACTATACAAATCTCTCGTTCAGATACCGAGCGATCTGTATACACGGTAACTCATATTTCTTGGTCTTACTTTGCTGAGGAAGATGGCACATATTTGGGAGAAGTGAATGTAGATTTGGGAAATCACGTACTAAATTCCCATAAGTAACGGCTGCCAGCAAAGGCCTGAAGGCCTTCACACCACCACTGTCTCCTGGTACTCCCCGAAAACCCCGCGCAGCGCCCCAGCGATCTCCCCTACCGTGCACTCGCTTTCGACCGCTTCGAGGATCGCCGGCATCAGGTTCCCTCCCGAGCGCGCCCGATCCACCACGCCATCGATTCCCGCCTGCCACAGTGACGCACTCCGGCGCGCGCGCAGCGCCCGCACGCGCTCGATCTGCTTACGTTCCAGCTCCGGGTCCATCCGTTGGGTGGGCACGCCGGGCTCGTTGTCGCGCGTGAACCGGTTCACCCCCACCACCACAGCCTCGCCGCTTTCCACTGCGCGCTGGTAGTCATAGGCGGCGTTCTGGATTTCGCCCTGTACCCATCCGCGCTCAATGGCCGCCAGCATGCCGCCCAGAGCGTCGATCTGCTCGAAGTACCGGTTTACGTCGCGCTCAATGCGGTTCGTCTCCGTTTCCACGAAATACGATCCCGCCAGCGGATCGACGGTCTGCGCCACGCCTGACTCCATCGCCAGGATTTGCTGCGTACGTAGCCCGATGCGCGCTGCCTCTTCCGTCGGCAAGGCCAGCGCTTCATCGTAGCCATTGGTGTGCAGCGATTGCGTGCCGCCCAACACCGCCGCCATCGCCTGCACCGCAGTGCGCACAATGTTGTTTTCCGGCTGCTGTGCCGTCAGCGTCGAGCCCGCTGTCTGCGTATGGAAGCGCAGCATCCACGACCGAGGGTTCTTCGCCCCGAACCGTTCCCGCATCACCCGCGCCCATATCCTCCGCGCTGCGCGGAACTTCGCTACCTCTTCGAGAAAATCGTTATGCGCGTTGAAGAAAAACGACAGCCGCGGCGCAAAGTCATCCACCCGGAGTCCCGCATCCATCGCCGCCTGCACATAGGTCATGCCGTTCGCGAGTGTAAACGCCACCTCCTGCGCTGCGGTCGAGCCCGCTTCGCGCATGTGGTAGCCGGAGATCGAGATGGTATTCCACTCCGGCACCTCCGTCTGTGCCCACGCAAACATGTCGGTGATGATGCGCATCGCCTGCTTGACCGGATAGATGTACGTGCCGCGCGCGATGTACTCCTTCAAGATGTCGTTCTGCACCGTCCCAGTGAGCTTGCGCGTGTTCGCGCCGGAGCGCCGCGCCGCGGCCACATACAGCGCCAGCAGGATGCTCGCGGTCGCGTTGATGGTCATAGATGTCGAGATGGCGTCCAGACGGATGCCGGCAAAGAGCCGCTCCATGTCTTCAATCGAATCGATCGCCACGCCGACCTTGCCCACTTCGCCTATCGCCATCGGATCGTCGGAGTCGTAGCCGATCTGCGTCGGTAGATCGAAGGCTACGGATAGCCCTGCCGTTCCGTTCGCGAGCAGGAATTTGTAACGGCGATTGGACTCTTCTGCATCGCCCATCCCCGCGTACTGGCGCATCGTCCACAGCCGGCCGCGGTACATGGTTGGCTGAATGCCCCGCGTGAACGGATATGCACCCGGGAAGCCGAGCTCGGTTTCCGGCGCGAAGCCTTCCGTCTCCAGATCCTGTGGCGTGAACACGGCCTTGCTGTCTTCTGGAGTCATCGCCGCCAGCCTTTCTTCCCGCGACGCCGTGCGCGCATAAACGAGCTCAAGCAAAGATAGAAGAAGACGGCTGTCAGACCGACGTAGAGGAGGAAGTGCGCGTGCTCCGGCCCAGTGCGGTGAAACGAGCGCAATTTCCACACATTTTGTGCGAAAAAGAACGCAAAAAGCGCGAAAAACATCCCCGTCACTTCAAGCCACAGCGTACCGCCCGTATGCACCAGCGGACCCCAAAAGGCTTCTCCGAATCGCCGTGTGCCCTGCCCGACACGCCGCGCCGGTTCGGCCAGGTTTGGGACTACCCGCCGTGCCTTACTCCTGGCTTTGCTGACGCCGGGTGTACCGTTTGCCGGGCTCCCGACACGCTGCGCGGTGGCATCCGAGCTACTCCCAACCACCGCGGTTGCAGCAGCAGGCGCTGCAACCGCTGGTCCCTGTGCGCGATCCCGCAACATGCGCGAAGCGACGCGAACGCCGATTCCCATCCTGCGGCCAAAAGACTTTGGCTCCATACCAAAGTTTAGCAAGGCAGCCTGGTTCTGTTTGCCGCCTCCCGTCATCAGAAGTAAGGTAGGGGAATCCCGGCATTGCGTCGCAGCGTCCGGGTGGAGGACAGGAGGCAGCATTTGGATCAGCGCGTGCGCAAGCTCATCGAGCAGTTAGGGGAGGCCATTCAGGAATCGGTTTCCGAATCCGAGCAGATCGCGGGTGTGGTCCAGAACATCCGTCGCCAGGGCTTTGATGTCCTGCTGATGCTGGAAGCCACCATCGGCCTGAACGAAGTGGAACAGCAGCCAGGCGGCGAAGTGACGCCTTCCACCTCCACCAGCACGGAGCGGGTAGGCGGCTTTACCGCGCAGGACGTGAATTTTCTGCAGTCGCTGCGCATCTCGATCGGGAACGAAGCCAAGGGCGGCGAGGCCAAAGGCGGCAGCGAACCGAAGAACTGACGAGGGGCGCCTTTGTTGAGCGCCCCTCGTCTTCTCATTGCTTCTTCTTGCCTTATAAGCCTTGCAGCGCCTGTTCGAGATCGTTCAACAAATCTCCGACATCCTCGATCCCCACCGAGAGCCGCACCATCCCGTCCGTGAGGCCGATTTTCCTGCGGCCATCCTCGCCCAATGCAGCATGCGTCATGGTTGCAGGGTGCGAGATCAGCGACTCCACCCCGCCGAGACTTTCTCCCAGCGATATGACACGCACCCGCTTCAGGATGTGGTTTGCCCGCTCCAGCGAGCCCATATCAAAGGTGATCAGCGCGCCGAAGCCGGTCATCTGCCGCTTCGCCAGCTCGAACTGCGGGTGGCTCGGCAGTCCGGGATAGAGCACGCGTTCGATCCCCGGATGCTTCTCCAGCCACTCCGCCACGATCCGGCCATTTTCGTCATGCTGCTTCATGCGGACGGCCAGCGTCTTGGTGCCGCGCAATACCAGGTAGCACTCAAACGGCGAAAGAATGCCGCCTGTGCACTTCTGCACAAAAGCGTAGGTTTCGCCCTGCTCCGGCTTAGTCGCGATCAGTACGCCACCAAGCCCGTCGGAGTGCCCGTTCAGGAACTTGGTAGTCGAGTGCATCACGATGTCGGCGCCCAGCGCGATCGGCTGCTGGAAGTAAGGCGACATGAAGGTGTTATCCACGCACAGGTCCACGGCGCCGTCGCGACCGCGCTCGTGGCAGATATCCGCAACGGCGCGAATGTCTGTCAGCTGCATCAGCGGGTTGGTCGGCGTCTCGATATGTACCAGCCGTGGTGCGCGGCTTGAAAGCGCGGCGCACGTTTTCCGGGTCAGTCGTGTCCACATAGGTGAACTCGATCCCGTAGTTGGCGTAGATCTGGTTGAACATGCGCGGCGTGCCGCCATATACATTGTGTCCGCAGATCACGTGGTCGCCGCTCTTGAGCATTGTGACCAGCGCCGTGATGGCCGCCATGCCGCTGGCGAAGACATGGCCCGACCTGCCGCCCTCAAGCGCCGCGAGGTTGTCTTCAAGCGCGGTGCGCGTGGGGTTGGAAACGCGGGAATATTCGTATCCCTTGTGCTTTCCGATCTCTTCCTGGACGTAAGTGGAGCTGAGGTAAATCGGCGTATTGACCGCGCCGGTGGTGGGGTCAGGATGCTGGCCCGCGTGTATGGCGCGCGTGGCAAAGCCTTCCTGTTGCTGCTGCGGATCGTGTGTGCTCATGCGTCCTTTCAGAATATGTGAGCCGGGCAAAACGCGAAAGCTGTGTGCGCCGGAGATGGCCTACGACGTTTGCAAGGGGGCTATGAAGAAGAGCTGAAACCCATCTGGGTCGTGTGTGGAAACGTGCCGCATGCTATACGTCGTCACGGTGGGAAGGGTTGCGGGCCATTTCTTCTCACGCAAATGGGCGTACACCGCATCCGGGTCCGGCGAGGAGAAGTAGAGAGACGTGTCGCCATGACCGCGCACCCGGTTTGGCTCAGGGGCGGGTGGCCGGTCGTGCTTTTCGTAAGCGGTGTTCAGCATCAGGGTCGCATCGCCCAGCTTCAACATGCACCACCATGACTCATCTCCAGACACGAGCTCGAATCCCAGAACGTCCCTGTAGAAAGCGATCGAAGCGGGTAAGTCAAACACTTCCAGAAGCGGTGTAAGTCCTTGGACTGTAATCGCCATAAACAGGTGCTCCTGCTGGAAATTGCTGCCGGGGCTTTAAGAGGGTGAAGAAGTTACTCTACTGGCCGCCTTCGAAGATCTTCTTTGAGAGATAGCGCTCGGCGGAGTCGGGGATGACGGTGGCCACACGCTTGCCTTCGCCCAATCGCCGTGCAACGACCAGCGCCGCATGCACGATCGCGCCCGCGCTCGAGCCGGCGAGCAGGCCCTCCTCCGCAGCCAGCCGCCGTACCATCGCAAACGCATCCTCGTCGGAGACCATGAGGATGTCGTCGGCCATCTCGCGATGAAAGGTCTTAGGGATGAAATGGACGCCGATGCCTTCTACTTTGTGCGGCCCTGGAGGGTTCCCCTGCAGTATGGAGCCTTCTGTCTCGACAGCAACGGCAAGCAGGCGCGGGTTGTTCTTCTTGAGCCCGCGCGCCACGCCGGAAAAGGTGCCGCCGGTGCCAACGCCAGCGACAAATGCATCTACCGTGCCGTCCATCTGTTCCCAGATTTCGGCCGCCGTGGTGCGCTCGTGGAAGTCGGGATTGGCCTGGTTATCGAACTGAAAGGCCGGCCAGGCCCCCGGCGTTTCCGCCAGAGCGTCCTTGGCCCGGCGGATCGCTCCGGCCATGCCTTCGTGCTCCGGCGTGCGGATCACAACGGCCCCAAAGGCCCGCATCAGGATGCATTTCTCCTCGGCGTACCCTTCCGGAACGAACAGGACGACTTTGTAACCGCGATTGACACCAATCAGCGCGAGGCCCACGCCGGTGTTGCCGGCGGTCGCTTCGAAGATGGTCGCGCCCGGCTGCAGGATGCCGCGTCGCTCTGCATCTTCAATCATGCCCAGCGCCGCGCGGTCCTTGATGCTGCCGCCGGGGTTCAGGAATTCGAGCTTGGCGTATACAGAGGCGGCGCCCGGCTCGGCCAGGCGGGTCAACCGCAGCATGGGCGTTTGGCCGACCAGGTCGGCGATGTCGTCGGCAACGCGCAATGCGCCGCGCACAGGGCTAAGGATGGCTTGGGGACTCATAAGCGAACCAGTGAGTGTAGCAGGGTATGCGTGCCTCGGGCGGAGTCCAGTCGGTTTAAGTCATCTTATCGCCGGTATGTTCCCGTGGTCTTTATTGCCGCAAGCCTAGGCCACAGCTACTGGAGTTGCGCCGCTTGCCTGCACTTCTCTCTAGCACATGTCGGACAACGTTGATCCGAGGAAACACCGGCCTATTAGGCAAGCAGCTTGGCTGGGTGCCCCTGCTCCGCAATCAGAGCGACCGCCTTTTTGTCGAACGAGATAAATATTTCTCCTCCCAGCCATGCACCTTCGTGGGCGATCAGGCCATCGGCAAAATCCCCGCCAGCATGGAGGACCGCCAGCCCTGCCTCCACAGCCAGCCGGTTCACGACTACATTGCTGGTATCGAGCAGCGCGTGGATTGCGATCGAGATATCTTCCTGCCCGAAGTTGTAGACCTTGCGCGGCACCCAGACAAACTCGCATAAACAAGGCAGTGGTACCGCTATCGCTTCGGCGTTCTTCAGAACCCGTGCAGCGGCCTCGGCCTGCTTGACGTGATCGCGCACCACGGCACGGACAAGGACATTCGTATCGACTGTGATCTTCACTCCCGGCCCGCCCAGCCGGACGCCGCCGCCTCTTCCATTTCGTTGAGGCTCGCTATTTTCGAGGTCCTATCCGCGAGCAGGCCAAGAAAGCTGTCGATCTTACCGGCAGACCGCGCGGCCCTCAGGGTCACCCGGCCATCCGGTAGCTTGTCCACTTCGATCTTCTCTCCCGGCCGAATGCCGAGATGCTGCAGCACATCCTTGCGAAACGTGACCTGACCGCGGGTAGTGACCGTTAACGTAGTCATAACTTTGCGCTCTGCTCCACGAAATCAGTGTAATGCAGAATTTCATTACCCGCAAGAAAGATCTGGTTCCTACCAACATGAAGACTATCTCAGGCAGGCCCGGGCGCTAAAGCGATATAGAGTGACCGGCCGACACTTCCAGACTGAAAAATCGCGCTGGTCATCTGCCTTTCGGCTCACACGTAGATGCAAGCTGCTGTAGCGGCCTAAGCCGCTTTAGTGCCGCCGGCCCGATCTGTATCGGTGGGTCGGCGCATGGTCAGTAATCCTACGGCTAAGCCCGCCGCAGCAAGCACTGTTCCGGCGATAGCGGGGTGCACCGAAGCGTTGGTGTAGACGCTGGGACGGACCATGTGCCCCTTCGCGTCACCGCGCACGGTGCCGTCATGGGGACTCGCTCCCCAAAGGCCGTCACCTTCCGGCTGAGCGGGGCTCTTCATCTTCTGCGAGGACACCAACGCGCCTGAGACAAGGTCGACCAGGCCGGGGATCAGCTTGGCGGCGGCGCTCATCAGCTTGCCGGCTCCGCCGACGTGGACCTCGCGGCGGTAGTGCTGCGCAGCGTAGAGGATGGCTTTGGCGACATCCTCAGGCGCGTACACCGGTGGAGGCAACTGCGGCTCCTCACTCATGTAGTTCTTCGCGTTCTCGGCGAAATGCGTACCGATCGCGGCCGGCTTGATCAACGTAACAGCAATAGGTGCTTTTTCATCCTGGAGCTCGCGCCGCAGCGCGCTGGTGAAGCCCTTGATGGCGTGCTTGCTGGTGGAATACATGCCCTGGAGGGGAAATGCCAGGTCGGACGCAACGCTGCCGAGGTTAATGAGGGCACCGCCGCGCTGCTTGAGGTGTTTTACAGCCACTAACGAGCCGTACACGGTGCCCCAGAAGTTGATGTCGAAGAGCTGCCGGCTGTCTTCATCGCTGACGTCTTCGAGGCGCCCGAAGATGCCGAGGCCGGCGTCATTGACCCAGGTATCGAAGCCGCCGAATCGTTCCGTTGCAGTGCGGGCGATGTTCTCGACGTCCTCGCGCCGGCTCACGTCGGCAACAACATAGGCGACCTTGCCGCCTTCCCGCTCGATTCGCTGCGCAATGTCCGAGAGGGCCTGCTCGTTGCGAGAAGCGAGCACCACCTGTGCACCGGCTTTTGCGGCTGCGTACGCGGTTGCCAGCCCAATGCCGCTGGAAGCGCCGGTGATGACGATGGTCTGTTCGGAGAGGGGCTTCAATATGTGTTTCATATCAAGTTAGAGACGCTGCGGGCGAAGAGGGCTGTACGCCAAATCGCTACAACACCGATTACTAGTGCGATGTATTTCGCGGGCCGGTTTGATTCTTGTAGACGATGCCGCTCTTCATCACAAAAGGGACGCGCTGCAGCAGGGTGATGTCGTGCAAGGGGTCGCCCTCGACGGCGATAATGTCGGCCCACTTGCCGGGCTCGAGCGTGCCCACGCGGTCGGACCAGCTCATCAGGTCCGCGGCATTGATGGTGCCGGTCTGGAGCGCAGCGATGGGCGTCATGCCGAACTGGTTGACGTAGACGTCGAGTTCGTGGGCGTTCAGGCCATGGGGGTAGACTGCGGCGTCCGTGCCGAGCGCGACCTTCACGCCAGCGGCGATGGCGTGCTTGGCGTTCTGCTTCTCGACTGCGCTGACATCGTGCATCTTCTGCGCGTAGAAGGCGGGGAGATGACCGTTCTGTTGCATCCAGTCGATGAGGTAGGCGGTGGGCACGAAGTAGGTGCCGTGCTTCTTCATCACGGCGATGTCTTCGTCATTCATATAGGTGCCGTGCTCGATGGAGTCCACGCCGGCCTCGCTGGCCCAAAGGATGCCTTGCGCGCCATGGGCGTGCGCGGCGACCTTGCGGCCGAGGCGGTGGGCGTCGGCGACGATGGCCTGCATCTCGGCGAGGGTGTACTGGCTTGCCTGGGGGTCATCGCCCTTGGAGAGCACGCCGCCGGTGGCGCCAATCTTGATCAGGTCCGCGCCGTACTTAATGTTTTCGCGCACCTTGTGCTGGACGGCGTCGATGCCATCGGCGACACCGTCGGAGGTGATGTGGTACTGGAAGGGCAGCAGGTTGTCGTCCATGTGCCCACCGGTGATGCCGAGCGCGGGGCCGCTGACCTGCATGTGCGGGCCTTCGACCAGGCCTTCGTTGATGGCGTCGCGGAGGTCGACATCGGCAAAGCCATCCGCGCCCACGTTGCGTACGGTGGTGAAGCCGGCTTCAAGCGTCACCTTGGCATTGTGCGCACCGATCAGTGCGCTCTTCGCCACGCTGGTAGAGAGCTCGTGGTAGGGGTCGAAGTTGTTGTCCATCGTCAGGTGGGTGTGGACGTCGATCAAGCCCGGCAGCACGGTGGCATTGCGCAGGTCGATCTCGTGGTCGCCCGCGGCTAGTGTGATCGACGCTGTGGGGGAAACCGAGACGATGCGGTCGCCGGAGACGATGATGGTCTGGTCGGCGGCTTCGGCGCCGGTACGGACATCGAGCACATGGCCGGCGCGGATGAGGGTGCGCTGCGAAGCGGGTGCGGCCTGCGCGTGAAGGAGGGGGAGAGGCGAGAGGAGGAGCGCGCAGCAGGTGGCGAGCGTGGCATTCATGTGAGGCGATGGCTCCGTGAATTGTATGAGTAACAGACGCAACAGTGTAGCAGCGACAGAGAGGGTAGCAGCGACAGAGAGGCTGGCCAGGCGGAGGCGAGCAGGAGAAGCAGATCTCTCGGCTGCGCTCGGGATGACAAGACCGTGCATGGGATTCGGTTCAGGGCTGGGGAGGGATACTCCCCCTCCCCCAGCAGGAGGGGTATTTGTTGACTAAATACCCTCGTATGTGGCACTTAGGGGATGGGTTTCGGGCTAAATTCGTCATACGATTGGGTTTACCCGCAAATTCCTTTGGCTCAATGAGTTAGGGGCTGCTCCTGGTGGGAGCAGCCCCTTTGGGTCGTGCGTTTTCTTGAGTCCTAATACCAGTATGACAGGTCGGGGGAATTACTATGCCACAGAGAGTGACGAAAAGCGGGTTCACCACAGGGAGCACAGAGGGCAACGGAAGAACGACGGCGAGATGCGCAAGGGCTCAGAGCCGGCTGTTCCCAGCCCATGCCCAGCGAGAGAGGCTCAGGATGGGGTGTGCGGCGATACCAGGGTGGAGGGTGCGGCTCAGCCTGAGTGGCGCTGATTATGGAGAGAGCGACGTGTATGGCGCTACGAGCCATTGCACGATGCAACAGAAGCGGCTGCGACCGTCACGAGACTGGGAACGGAGCATTGCTAGCCAGTTCCGGTGCGGCGCTGAAAGTGACGGGTGAAGCTGAGAGCCGATAGCGGATGATACAGGATATCCATGAACTGGCAGAGAAGCGAGTTAGGACGAACCACATCTGAGGAATGCGTCCGGTCGAAGCAAAGAGAGGAGTAATGCTTGTAGGCGAAGAAGCGGCCACGATGAGAATGTCATGAGAGTGATGCTCGCAAAACGAGGTGGATTTGTACGGTGAGCGCGAGACGGTCATCCACTTCGAAAGAGTTGGAGATCATGTCGGTGGTGGTTTGCATGCGGTGAAGTCCTCCCAGGAGTGCGGTGTTAGGGAGAGTTGCTTGCGCTTTCGATCTGATGCGCCAGGAGATGAAGGCACATGATAAGCAGGAGAAGGGAGTTGGCGACAGGTGAAGGGCCCGGATGTGGTGCCAGTGACTGCGGAACAAACACGAGGCCTCACACTGACTACCATGACAGCCAGGCACACCGGGTATCTGGAACGCGGCTGAGTTTGCGAGGCTGGAGCTCGACGAAGGCATAGGGATAGGCGGCTTCGCCGACCGGAGAGGTTCAGAGTTTGGAGATAGGTGACCGAGGTTTGGCACGAGCGAGCGGCCTCTACCGAAAAATGGTAGCACTGGGTATGCCAGCAAAGAAGGGCGGCATGGAAGCGACCTCAGGGCGCGACGAAATAGGCTCGAGTGTGCTGTTGGTCTTGGCACACCTGTCGCCAAGGCTGCTCAGGATCAGAAATCCGTGGAGGTACAGCAAAGACGGTCGGCGCTCGCGCCGAGCACCTTGCACCGCGCTTCAGGGGAGTACGACACAGCCGTACCGTGCAAAGGGGTAGGGCACCCAGTGAGTGCTCGATTCCGGTGCGCGATTGGGGCACCCTGCGAGTGATTACAGAACTACTGAACCTGGCCCTGGGGGCGGAGGCGGCGGAGTTCGAGGGCGCAGGCGACGGCGTTGAGGGCCGTAAGTTTGAGGTTGTCGGCAGCGGCCCAGAGCCAGAAGCGGGAGGAGGGTGCGTCCTCACTCGCGGCGGCATCGCCATTGAGGGCTGTCGCTGGAAGGCGACCAGGGACGGAGGACAAAACGGGGCGGAGGCGGACGAGGATCTCTTCCTGCCCGGCGACGGCGAGGTTGGAAGGCGCGTCCGCATCGGTCTGCATGACTTCGATGTGCTCGCCGGTGAGAGCGCCGAGGACGTGGGCGGTGTCCTGCGGCTCGGTGAATTCGATGGCGAGAGAGATGGTGTAGCCGTGGAAAACCGGGGCATGGATGAGCTGGATGGGGAGTTCGGGCAGTTGGCCGCCGGAGAGGGCGTTGTAGTGCTCCCGCATGCGCTGCTCACTTTCTCCGAGGTTGAGCTTGGCCTCTTCGCCGGTGACGGGAACCAGGTTAAAGGCGATCTGGGCGTCGTACAGGTCTTTGGGCAGGGGCTGGAAGGAGAGGAGGTTGATGGTCTGCTGGTGGAGCTCGTCCATAGCGGCTCGGCCGTATTCGGAAGCCGGTTCGAGAACGGTGGCGGAGACGGAGCGTACGGCGCCCGCTCCCTGCAGACGTGAAAGCAGGAGGGCCAGGGCGAGGGCGGCAGGATGGGCCGGCAGGATGGCAGCGGTCTGGAGATCGAGCGCAGGGGGCGCGATCCCAGCGCGTTGGCCGTTGCCGGTGCTTTGGTTCTGCACCCAGGGCGCGCAGACGACAGCACCGGCTTCGCGGTCCAGAGCGCCGGAAAGATCGATGATGCTGGAGCCGGCGCGGGCTGCGGCTTCCCAGTGTTTGCGCGTGAGATCGGGTGAGCCGGTAAAGAAGGTGAAGTCGATGCGATCGAACGAGGTAGGCGTGATGGGCTGGACGAAGGTGACCTCGTCGCCCACGGCTTCAAGCTGGCCGATAGCCTCCTGATCGTCCATGAGGAGGAAATCGGCGGAGGCGAAGGCGGACTCGCCGAGAGCTTCGTTGAGTTCTTTTCCGCGCAGGGAGGCGGCGCCGACGATGGCAATACGGAAGGATGCGGGCATCAGGAGTGGCTACCGGCTTTCGGAGAGGGTGAGGGCGAAGACGCGGCGAGCACGCCAGCCGTGCTGGGATCGAGGGTATGGGCTTCCCGCAGGCGCTTGCGACGCCGCTGGGAGGAATACGCCCCGCGCGCCGCAATGCCGGAGAACATGTAGGCAAAGCAGCAGAGAAAGAGCAGCACGTGGGAGAAGGCGACGAGCCCGTAAATGAGGACGCCGATCAGCACCATGCGTTGAAAGGGATGGCGGCCGGCGAGGGTGATCTCCTTGCCGCTCCAGAACCGCCAGGTACTGACCATGAGGAAGCCGCTGAGGGCAACGACGGCTACCCAGGCCAGGGCGATCCAGGCGTTGTGGATGGGCGCGCCATAGAACAGGTGGATAACGGACGCGACGACCCCAGCGGCGGCCGGTATGGGCATGCCGACGAAGTATTTGCGGTCGGGGCGGCCGGGATTTTTGGGCTTTCGGATCGTTGCTGATATTGAAGCGGGCCAGACGGCTGGCCCCGCACAGCAGGAAGCAGAAACAGATGAAAGCGCCGAGGTCGACGAGCTTCTGCCGTACCAGGTGATCCATCATGACCGGCAGCATGCGGAAGCCCCAGGTGTATGCGAGGACGCTGGGAGCGACGCCAAAGGTGATGATATCCGCCAGCGAATCGAGTTCCTTGCCGAACTCGCTGGCGGTGTTGGTCATGCGGGCGATGCGGCCATCGAGCGCGTCGAAGGGGATGGCGAAGAGCACGGCGAGCGCGGCGTGGTCGAAGTGTTGCGGCTCCAGAATGGAGCCCTGAAGGCTCTGCGTGATGGCGTAGTAGCCGGCGGCGATGTTGCCCGCAGTGAACAGCGAAGGCAACACGTACATGCCGCGCCGGGGCCGGCCTTTCATGCGCGGGTCTCCATCACGTCGCGGAGCAGGGCCGGCTCGGGCACGGGAATTTCCACATCGGCCAGAATACTCGCGCCGCCTTTGACGCGCTGGCCGCGCTCAACGCGGACGTGGGCATCGGCGGGAAGGAGAACATCGCAGCGAGAGCCGAACTTGATCATGCCGACGCGCTGCCCGCGCTCGAGGCGGTCTCCGGCCTTAGGCAGGAAGACGATGCGCCGGGCGAGGAGGCCGGCGATGAGCTTGAAGACGATGATGCAGCCGTCACCCTGGAGCGTGACTGCGGTCTGCTCGTTCTGCTCGGCAGAGGCCGGGTTAAGCGCGTTCAGGTACTTGCCCTGTTTGTAGACGACGTCGCGTACCGTGCCGGTGATGGGGGCACGGTTCACATGCACATCGAAGACGTTCAGGAAGATGCTGAGGCGGACGTGGTCGCCGTTCGGGGTGCGGACACGGGCGACCTCAGTGACTTTGCCGTCCGCGGGCGAAACGACAAGGCCCGCGCCCTGCGGGATGGCGCGCCGGGGATCCCGGAAGAACCATAGAAAGAAGATCGCCAGGAGCACGGGGACAGCCGTAAGCACCCAGCCGAAGATCCATTGCGCAGTGAAGAAGTGCAGGAGCACCGCTGCTGCGAGAAAGCCGATTCCGTAGAGATACCCGTCGCGAACCATCGTGAGAGTTTTATTATACGAGGGCCCGCGACGGAGCTGGCGTGCCTTTCAGGCGGCGTGGCCACGGCCGTAAGCGCCGTTGAGCTGATCCTTGATTTGGAGCTTGAGTTTTTTAAGGCGGGTTTCTTCCAATTGTTCGTCGTCGGAGAGATAGGGTTTGCTTTGCAGTTGTTCGAGCTGGCGGCAGTACTGGGCGTGCTGATTGAGGAGCTGGTTGAACGCTTCCGGCTGTGCTGTTGCGGATGCTTCCATCGTGTGGAACCTCCTTCTCCGTTAGGACGCATGAGCCTGCTCCGCGGAGGCCTCCAGAATACTCCTGAATGTTACCGATGGTGACGGCCTTTGTATGGATTCTTCGTTTCGCTTAGCATGCCGGCGCTGGGTGAGGGTGAGGATCCGCGGAGCAGGCGAGCTACTTCGTCGCAAGGTCGATGTGCATGAGGATGGCATCTTCTTCGGGGTCGCGGTAGTAGGCGCGCCGGAGACCGGAAGGGTGCAGGCCAGCGTGGGCATAGAGACGGAGGGCGGCGTAGTTGGAGGCACGCACTTCGAGATGGAGGAGTGTGCGCGCCTGAGGTCCGGGCCCAGTCCAGGACGTGCTGGAGGAGGAGGGCGCCGATACCGCGAAGCTGCGCATCGGGTGCGGTCACGATGTATTCGAGTTCGCATTCGGCCCAAGTGCTGGTGTGGAGAAGGCTCGCGACGGCAAAGCCGAGGAGTTTGGCGGGTGAAGGGATGCCGGCGGGTTCGGGGCCGAGGGCGAGCCAGGCGAGGCGGCGTCGGCCAGGCAAGGGGCGGGTTTCGCCCGGCTGAATTGCGATGGGCTGGGCGGCTTGGGGTGGGGTGACGCTCGCCCACTCCAGCGTGGTCCAGTCCGCGTCACTCCATGCGGGGGCGTGCGGGGTGGCGCGCAGGAGTTCGCGCATCCCGGCGAGGTCCTCTAGCTTGGCGGGGCGGAAGCTGAGAGCGGCGGGTGGAGCGCTCACCCAGTTATTCGGCGAGGGCCGGGGTCAGGGTTGACATGTGAGCCTCCGCGCGGACGGGGGTGCGGTGAAAGAGTTCCGCATCGGAGCGGCGGAGATAGTTGGCGTCGAGGATCTCCGCATCATCGAAGTCGGCTGCACGGAAGCGCGGCAAGGCGGCGCGGATGGCTGCGGTGGCAGAGAGCGGGGGGATGAAGTAGGGGTTGAGCGGCGCAAGACGCTCCGCTACGCGGTCCTCGCAGATGGCGCAACGCAAACCGCCGGCTGTAGCGGCAATGATCTGGTCCTTGCTGACCAGCGATTCGCGCACGCAGAGGCCGTTGCTATATTCGCCGGCGTAGTACTCGCCGCGGGCAGCGTCGAGGACGGCCAGCGCCGGATCGAGAGCTGAAAGATGGGCGAGGACGGCGAGCCGGGAAAGGGCGATGATGGGCAAATTCGTGACTTCTGCCAGACCCTTGACGACGCTCAAGCCGACGCGGACGCCGGTGAAGCTGCCCGGCCCCTTCGTGACCACGATGGCGCCGATTTTGGGCAACTCGACGGAGTGCTTATGGAGCATCTCGCCCAGGGTGGCGACGAGTTGCGAGGAGTAGGAACGACCAGTGAGTTCCCTTTGGCCGAGCACCTCGACGTGATTTCCGAAGATGCGGGCGAGCGCGATAGTGCCGCTGGTGCCGGCGGTATCGATACCAAGCAGGACGGGAGAGTCGGGCACGGGGGCGAGATCAGGCATGCTGCCTCTGCGAAGCCATGCCGGAGGTACCGTGTGAGTTCCCTTCTGCTTCGTTTTCGGCGGATGGGACATCCTGGCAGATTTCAACGAGGACGCCGCCGGCGCTCCTGGGGTGCACAAAGAAATAGAGGTGGCCACCGGCGCCGACCTGGACAGCGGGCGAGGTGATCTGGACGCCGCGCGCCCGGAGATGGTCGAGTGTTGCCGCGATGTCGTCCACATGGAAGGCGATGTGGTGGAGACCCTCACCGCGTTTGTGAAGGAAGCGACCGACGGGCGAGTCTTCCGCGAGGGGCTCAATCAGCTCGATGCGGCTTTCGCCGATCGGCAGCAATGCGGTGCGCACCCCTTCGTGCTCCACGGTTTCTTCATGGGCGACGGCGAGGCCCATGGCCTGATAAAAGGCACGGGACGAGGCGATGCTGTTGACAGCGATGCCGAGGTGGTCGATGCGGAGCCCATCCGTGTTAAGGCTACCCCGCGTGGGGTTTGCATTCATGGTCGCGTCTGCTCCTGTGGATCCGAGAGTGGCCGCTGCAACAGCTCTTCGACCAGGCGCGGCACCAGGATGAAGGGGTCTTCCGTCCGCGCCGCAACGCGGGTGGCAAGCGAGGCAAGCTGTGTTTCAGTGAGGCCGTGGGAGCGGGCGCCGCGCAGGAGCTCCTGGCGCACCATCTCCATGAGCCGCAGACGCCAGTGCGCTTCCCGGCGCTCGGCCAGGTGGTTGTGCTTGAGCAGCCAGGCGTGGAAGTCGTCGATGGTTTTGGCGAGCGCTTCGACGCCCTGTCCGGTGGAACCCACCGTGCGCACGATCGGCGGGATCCAGCCACCGTGCCGCGTGGCGAGGGACTGCATCGCCTTGAGCTCTTTTTCGACGCGGTCAGCGCCTTCGCGATCGCTTTTGTTGACGACAAAGATGTCGGCGATTTCAAGGATGCCGGCCTTGATGCTTTGCACATCGTCGCCCATGCCGGGAACGAGCACCACGATGGTGACGTCGGCGAGCCGGACGATGTCGATTTCATCCTGGCCCACGCCGACAGTTTCGATCAGGATGCGGTCCTTGCCGCTCCCTTCAATGAGGGTGGCCACATCGGCGGTGGTGCGCGCCAGGCCGCCAAGCGTGCCGCGTGTGGCCATGCTGCGGGTGTAGACGCCGGGGTCGGCATGGTGCCGCTCCATGCGGATGCGATCGCCCAGGATGGCGCCACCGGTATAGGGGCTGGTGGGATCGACGGCGATGATGCCAACGGTATGCTCCGTGGCACGAAAGGCGCGCGCAAGCTGGTCGACCAGGGTGCTTTTGCCCGCACCGGGCGCGCCCGTGATGCCGATACTCAGGGCGTCTCCGGACATTCCATAGCAGGCGGAAAGCACGCTGCGGGCGGCGGGGGCCTCATTCTCGATGAGAGAAATCGCGCGCGAAAGCGCACGGACATCTCCGGAACGCAGCCTTTCGGCCAGTGCGGTGACCTCCGGAGGGAGTGAGCCCGCACGGACGGCAGCGCCGGACTCGCTCCCGAGTCCAGATTCGGTTTGTAACGAGGGTTGAAACATGTTCTGCGACTGGAAGGCACCAGTCTATCAGCACCGCCAAAACGTTTTGGCGAGTGATAACAGGTAGTGGGTAGTACGTCGGTTTAGTAAATGGGTTCCCTCTGGAGGCTGAAACTCACCTGAGGGCCGTTGTAACAGCCTGACACGGGCGGGAACAGTGTGTTACCGAGCAGATTGCGGCTGATACCCTCCATCGAACGAGTGAACATTCTTACCGTGCGGTGGCAAGTGGCTTACTGCGCCAACGCGGCGGTCGCTTCCGTTTCGCGGCGCGAACCGGTAAGACGCCGGAGGAGATAGTGCCGGGCCGGCACCTCGAAAGCGTAATAACTCACGACACTTAGGCCAACCGCGAGCCCAAGGTAAAGCGCGTAGGTGAAAGAAGTAAGCCGCACGCCAGCCTTGACGAACATATAGACCCACACGGGAGCGTGAAGCAGGTAAAGGCCATAGCTCGCCTCTCCGAGCACGACCAGCCAGCGCGGAGAAAAGAACCGTTCGATCCAGGGATTGCCGGCGGCGAAGGCGAGGATCAACGGAGCAAAGATGGGCAGCAGCAGCAAGCCCGGAAAGACGCGAAGCGGCAGATGAGCCGAGCCGAGTGCGCAGGCAATAAAGGCCAGAACGGCCGCACTGGCCAGCACGGGCGCGGCACGGCGAAGACGCTGTTGGCGGACATCGACGGCAGCGATCCACAGATGAATTTTCGCGAGCACGATGCCGCCCACAAACAGGTACATGGCCCAGAGCGGGCCCATGTGAGCAAACGGGTTGAATCGTCCGGCAAAGGAGCATGCCCACTCCCCGAGATACCAGAGCACGGCGACGGCGATGGCATTGCGAAGCCGCAAACGCCACAGCCAAAGTCCGATAAACGGAAAGGCGAGGTAGAAGACAGCTTCCACCGAGATAGACCAGTTGGGGAAGTCCAGACCGTGCAGGCGCGGGAACCATTCCTGCAAAAGGAAGCAGTTGCCGACGAAGGTGATGGCTGTTTTGCGGACAGCTTCATGCAGGCCGTAGCGTTCCATGCGAAAGATCAGGAGGTTCGGTACATCGAGCACGAGGGTGGCGAAGTAGAGGGGATAAATGCGTGCGGTACGCGCCATCCAGAAGCGCCTGCGGGCGACGGCGTGGCCGTCGCGCAGGTAGACGATCGCGAGAATATACCCGGAAAGGACAAAGAAAAAGGTGACAGAACTGAAGCCGAACTTCTGGAGCCGGCCGATCCATGTAGCGTCGGTGATGGACGGAAAGGGATTGCGCAGCGTGTGATGCAACACGACGTAGAACGCGGCAAAGAAGCGCAGCGAGGTCAGCGGCAGGATGCGTGGCGCTGCGCGGGTCATGGCTTCCCTATTGTGGTCTTTCTGCTGTGGCACGTCGAGGGTGGCGTGATACGGGAGGCGATTTCTCCGGGGCTGAAGCCCGTCCTCTATGCTGCAAAGGTCCCAGGCCGTGCACTCCAGCCGCTCTCGGTCTGGATTCTTCGTTTCGCTCAGAGTGAACGGCCCTTGAGTGGCAACGCTGTATCAGCGCTTGAGGAGGTCGCGAGCGATCACCAGGCGCTGTATCTCGCTGGTGCCCTCGCCAATGGTGCAGAGCTTTACATCACGGTAAAATTTTTCCGCGGGGTAGTCTTTGATGAACCCGTAGCCGCCATGCAACTGCACGGCCTCATCACAGATGCGCACTGCCGCCTCGCTGGCGAAAAGCTTGGCCATGGCAGACTCCGAGGTGGTCTTATCGCCCGCGTCCTTCATGGCGGCGGCGCGAAGCGTGAGCAGGCGGGCAGCATCGAGCTGGGTGGCCATGTCGGCCAGCTTCCACTGGATGCCTTGGAAGTCGGCGATGGCTTTGCCGAACTGCTTGCGCTGCTTGGTATAGCGGAGCGCCGACTCATAGGCCCCGCGGGCGATGCCGAGCGAGAGCGCGGCGATCGAGATACGGCCGCCATCTAGGATGCGCAGCGAATCGACGAAGCCTTCGCCCTCCTTGCCGAGCAGGTTTTCGGCGGGAATCTCGCAGTCTTCAAAGATCAGCTCCGCAGTATCGCTGGCGCGCAATCCGAGCTTGTTTTCCTTCTTACCGGGACGGAAGCCGGGAGTTCCCTTTTCGACGACAAAGGCGGAAAGCCCATGCGTGCCCTTGGTCTTATCGGTCACGGCGATGACGACGGCGACATCGGCGTAGGTGCCATTGGTGATAAAGGTCTTGCTTCCGTTCAGTACCCAGTGATCGCCTTTGCGGACTGCGGTGGTGCGGGCCCCGGCGGCATCGGAGCCGGAGTTCGGCTCAGTCAGCCCCCAGGCGGCCAGCCACTCGCCTGAGGCGAGCCTGGGGATGTACTTCTGCCGCTGCGCCTCGTTTCCGGCAACGTAAATGTGGTTCGTGCCGAGCGAATTATGGGACGCAACGATGATGCCAATGGAGCCGTCAACAGCGGAAAGCTCTTCAACAGCGAGCATGTAATCGACGTAGCCGTAACCGGAGCCGCCCAACTCCGGGGGAAAGATGATGCCCATCAGGCCCATGCGCCCAAGCTGCTTGACCACCTCCGCGGGAAACTCGCTCGCTTCGTCCCAGCGCATGACGTTGGGCGCGATCTCGCGCGCGGCAAAGTCGCGGATCTCCTTTTGTAACTGCTGCTGTTCTTCCGTAAGACGGAACGAATGGGGCGGAAGGGCGTCGGCGTGGGGGCTGCGATCGATGGTAGCAGTGCTCATGGGCGGCTCCGGAAGACAATGGAAGAAAACCCCTGATCGTATCACCGCCGCGCCTGGGTTGTCGCCATGGCATTGCCGGCAACGCGGTTCATCATATTTGCCTTCTCGGTCTTTCCAGGCTTTTTCAATATTGCTAACAATATGACCTGATACGTTACTTTCACTTATTATCCGGAGGGCTTAGGATGACACCGTCCACCGGCGCAGTCCGGCTCAAACACCAGCGCAGTCCACCCCAAACTGGAGAGTTCCTATGGAGATGTTTGCGCTCGCAATCCTGCTCGCCGCGTCGGCCGCGCCGCTATTGGCGCAAACCGCGTACCCTGATCTTCAGGACGACACCGAGAATTGGTATGCCAGCAGCGTCGGCGATGCCGGTAACACCGCCGACTGCGACGTTTCTTTCGTGAGCGACCCACAGCGCCCCGGCCACAATCTTGTTGTGCTTTCCATGACAAACGCGGTGGGGACATCTCCCATCTGCGCGCTGATCTACAAGGGGCTACCCCTCCAAGACCCTGCGATTACGGCTGGACGCTACTTCGTCCAGTCGGTTGCATGGGTGGACCCGGCCTATAAGGATGAGCTTTTTGCCGTTGCTGGAGAATTGCTTCGCACAGATAACCAGGGTGTGAGCAAGATGGCCCTGCAGTCCCGTTTCGAGGGGCTTACCTGCGAAGGGGCACGGCTCTCGTTCGCTGAAGGAGCCGCGTACGCCTGGGGCCATGCCTATTGCGGCTCTCTGGGCTATGTGACTTTTTACAGCGACGATGCGCACACTGGGCGCATCGCCACGGCAGAAACCGCGAACCCGGCCGTGGATGACGTTTACAACTGGGCGGGGGACACTTATGCAAACTCGGCATTCGAGAGCGAGTGCTTGTGGGTGCCCACCAACGTGGGTTGCGAATACGCCGGGCTCGGCGCAGCCAAGACGCAGCCGGTCGCGGGAGATCCCGCCCCAGGACAGGTGCTGATTCGTTATACAGTTCAGTCCGATAATCAGGCTCCGCAGCAGCTCACGGTGGGGAACGTCAGGATGACCATGTAGCAGGCGGACTCTGTTGGCTTCCGCTCATATCTGGAAAGAAGCTGCTCTGGCCGGCGATGGCCTCCAGCATATTCCTCGCTTAAACAAGCAGAACGGGCGGCCGAAGCCTCCCATTCTGCTTTGGTTCTTGATGGATGAGGCTTATTGAACGCGGGAGAGGAAGGTACCCAGTTCGTGAGGCGAAGTGTCCACCGTGAGAGGTGAGACCTGTAAAGGCTATTCAGCTCTAAAAGTTCTTGCCATTTCCATCGTGCAAAACCGGATTCCACCTCCAGTCAGATCCTGTTCTTGACAGCGATGGCGAGCCTCTATTCGGGCCCGGATTCCTAGACGCGCACCTGCACCGGCGCGATAATGCGCCAAACCGGAGGCCGACCCCTTGTTGGAAGATTTTCGAAGTGACTCGTGTTGTTGAGATTTGGTGGGCGCTGCAGGATTCGAACCTGCGACTTCCACCGTGTGAAGGTGGCACTCTACCGCTGAGTTAAGCGCCCGGGCGGGAATGTCCTTAATGTAGCATTCCGGCGGCGGACTGCCAAAGCGCTCCGCCCAGCGTAGCAGCCGGTTCTCTGCTCCGCTCCTTGTCGCCGATTTAATGTCTGGGCAAGCACACTGTGGCGGTAGCGCATGCCCGAATGCCTAGGTCGGCATCCGGCGTGGAGCATATCCGCGGCCCCACCGGGGGGCTTACAATGCGAGGGCACGATGACGCGTCGCGATCCAACCCGCCCGGATTCCGAAGACGACGTTGCAAAGCATCCGAGCAGGGGCGGAGCTCCGGATCCAGAGCTAGACGCTGGCCGGCAACCGGAGCCCGAGCTGGAAGAAGTCGAAGGACAGGAGGCCCCGGAGCAGGGGGGGCCGGAGTTCGCTGTGACACGCGAAAGTCCACAACATTTTGCGGACCCATGGGTTGAAGAGGACATGGCGACCATTGCTCTCGATCGCACGGGGTTCGAGCAGGAACGGCGGCAGGCGGCCGCGTTCCATGGCGGCGTTTCGGACTGGAAGGAAATGTCCGACGCCGAGATCATGCTGCGGGTGCGCGAAGGCGACGATGCGGGCTTCGATCTTCTGATCGAGAAATACCGCCGCCCGATCGTGCACTTTATGTTCCGCATGGTGCACAACCAGGCCGTTGCCGAAGAGCTGGCGCAGGAGGTCTTCCTCCGGGTGTACCGTTCGCGGCAGAGCTACCGGGCAGAGGCGCGTTTCAGCACGTGGCTCTACCGTATTGCGACCAACCTGGGTGTGAACCACGCGCGGGACACGCGGCACGAGCGCACCGCGCACACCATCTACCTGGACCAGCCCGATGCGGAGACGGGAACGACGCCGGATGTGGCCGACAGCACGCCCACCGCCGAACACAACCTGCTCCGCGATGAGCGGCTGCGGGCGATCCGGGAGCATGTGATGGCGTTGCCGGAACGGCAACGCATGGCCGTGCTGATGCACAAGTATCAGGACATGGACTACAAGCAGATTGGCGCCGTGCTGAAGCTGAGCGAGTCAGCCACCAAGTCGCTGCTGTTTCGCGCTTACCAGACATTGCGGGAGCGCTTGAAGGATTTCGTTTAATGCTCCCGGCCGGTTCTGCTGTCCGGCTATGGGTGAGAAAGGGGGGCATATGGATTGCCGAGTGGTAAGAGCACAACTTGCGGACCTGCTTCTGGATCCGGCTTCGGTTGGGAGCGAGTTGCGAGCACATGTCGAAGCATGTGCGGATTGCCGGAACGAGCTGAGGGAATTACAGGCGACGATGCAGCTACTGGATGGCTGGGAGGCTCCGGAGCCTTCGCCCTTTTTCGATGCCAAGCTGCGGGGACAACTGCGGCGGGAGCGTGATCGTGCGCCGGCCGGCCTGTGGGAACGCATGCGCACGCGCATGCTGTACGGTAGCAATCTCCATCTGCGCCCGGTGGCGGCGGGAGCCCTGGCTGCCCTATTAGCCGTGGGCGGCGGCACTGCGTTCTGGGTGGAACATAGCCCGTCGCGCGTGCAGGAATCGGCTACGGTGCGCGACCTGCAGTCACTGGACGGCAATGCGCAGGTTTTCCAGCAGCTCAATGCGCTGGATAGCGACGAGGATAACGGCGGCGGAGCGACTGCGAATTAGGCCGGCCGCAGCCCTTTGCCGCTGCCCGGACGAGCGGATGCAGGCAGGCCTGAGATCCGGAATCGGGATGCTGGCGAGCGGCATCGGATCGATGAAACATCACTGATGCGTCGTCTACTTCCGCGGTGTATATGTGCATTTCGCTGTACCATCTGTTGACAGCATCGGAGTTGCCGCACTTCGTTCGGCAGCACAGCGGGCAGTTCAATTCACGATAAGGGGAAAACGACATGGCGTGGGCGATCGGAGAGCGGAAGGCCACTATGGTCATCCATCCGCGCCCATTTTCCTGGCTTGGTTTGCATGGTGGCGCGCTCGGATTCGCGGGTTTGGGGAGGTCCGCTGGTTTAGCGATTTCTGCCGTGGCGCTCTCGGTGGCGGCATCCCCGGCGGGGGCTCAGAGGGTAGCTGCGGGCGCACATGCCGCCCCCCCTGCTCAGCACGCGAGCCCGCCCCCATCGCACGCAGGCTATGCGCAGCAGCCCCGGCCACAGAATCGCGGCAGCCAGCCGTCTCCTTCCAGAAGCTTGCCGCAGCATGGTTCAGCAGGTGACCCATCCCGATCGCATTTTGCCGGCACGCCGCAGTCTGCTTCCCCTGGTGGGGGTTCGTTCCCTGCCGGTGGTCCACCTCGGCAAACGCGGCCGCTGATCACGGCTCAGCCGCCCGGCGCAAATACGCAAGCACGTCCGCAGTACGCAACACCGCCTCCCAACGGAGTGTCCAGACGCACACCGATTCAGGCTCCGGTCGCCGGGCAGGCTTATAGCGGCAATGGCAATCAACATCTCGGCTCGTGGCTGGCCAATCACAACGGCCAGTCCTTTCAGGACCAGCAGCGGTCACTTCAACGCGAACCCGGATTTAATCGGCTGCCGCAGGGCCAGCAACAGAAACTGATCAACCACTTGCACCAGCTGGACACGATGCCGCCCACCCAACGCCAGCGCACGCTCGACCGCATCGAGAATATGGAGCGTTTGAGCCCAGGGAAACGGCAGGAGGTGCGCAGTGCGGCGCAGCAACTGTCGCAAATGCCGCCCGCTCGCAAATCTCAGGTGCAGAGCGCTTTTCGTCAACTTCGCGAGCTTCCCCCCGCAGAGCGGCAAAACCGGCTGAGTTCGCCCGCGTTCCGCAGCCAATACACGGATGGGGAGCGCGCCGTGCTCGGCAATCTACTTTCCGTTGAGCCTTATGAGGCGCAGCGGCAAGCGCCGCATCCCTAGCAGCATCAGGCAGGCGAGACGCGCCGGAGCCTGCGAACGTGGTGTCTCCCATTTCAGTGCTACGGTTCCAGCCGGTCCCGCAGCCTTTCCAGAAACGGTACCTGGCTCTTGAGCAACCGCTCTCTCGCTTCGTCGATGGGAAACCAGACCGCCCGATCCACCTCTGGAGCGTCGATGTAGCGGCCGGAACGCGGCGGCCATTCGAGACGGAAGGTGTTGCTGACCAGCAGCTCGGGATCGCAGTCCGCTTTGATCGCCCATGCGGAAACAATCTTTCCGCCAGCCTGCTTCACGGTTCCCAGGTCGAGGAACTCTCCGTCAACGACGAAGCCGGTTTCTTCGGTCAGCTCTCGGCGTGCTGCGGCTAACGGCTCCTCCGCTGGCTCGTACTCGCCTTTGGGCAGAGACCACGCGCCCAGGTCCTTGCTGGCCCAGAACGGCCCACCCGGATGTACGAGAAGTACCTCCAGGGTGCCTCCTGTGCCTCGATAGAGCAACAGCCCCGCGCTTCGTTTCGGCATAGACAATCCATTGCATCCTATAACTCGAGGAGCCTACCGGCTCCGTGGGAGTGTATGTATGGCTACTACGAACAGCGGCAAGCCTTTCGCCGTGGTAACTGGCGCATCAAGTGGTATTGGGTACGAACTGGCCCGCCAATTTGCTGAGAACGGTTACGATCTTCTGGTTGCCGCTGAAGACAGCGGGATCCAGAATGCGGCGCAACAGATCGGCAGCGCGGGCGCGCAGGTCGTGCCCGTGCAGGTCGATCTCACCAAGTATGACGAGGTGGAAAAGCTCTACGCGGCTATCCAGTCCAGCGGCCGACCCGTCGATGCCATCGCCATCAACGCGGGTGTGGGTGTGGGCGGCGATTTTGCTCGCGAAACCTCGTTGGAGGAAGAAATCAACCTGCTGAAGTTGAATGTGATCTCCACGGTGCACCTGGCCAAGCGCGTGGTCAAGGACATGGTCACGCGCGGCGAGGGCCGTGTCCTCTTCACCTCGTCGATCGCGGGCACCATGCCCACGCCACTCGAAGCAGTGTATGGCGCTTCCAAGGCGTTTGTGCTGTCGTTCGCGCACGCGCTGCGCTACGAATTGAAAGACGCCGGAGTGACCGTCACAGCGCTGATGCCGGGGCCGACAGATACAAATTTCTTCCACCGCGCCGGCATGGACGATACCGAGGCCGGCACCACGGGCAAGGAGACTAACGATCCTGCCGAAGTTGCCAAGCAGGGATTCGAGGCCTTGATGGCGGGCAAGGAGGATATCTTCGCCTCTTCCTTGAAAACCAAAATCCAGGGCACGCTCGGAAAGCTGGTGCCGGAAGCCGTTACGGCGGCACAACACAAGAAGATGGCTGAGCACGGGTCCGCAAAGGAGTAGGGCGGCGCTGCGGGCGGAGATGATCCACCTCCGCCCGCGCAGCTTCCTTTCCCGGAGTTGCTCTATTTCCTTATCAGCTGCCTGGCGATAAACAGTACGTTTGCTGGCCGCTCGGCGAGCCGTCGCATGAAATACGGGTACCACTCGGTTCCGAACGGGATGTACACGCGCATGCCGTAGCCTTCCGCAACGAGCGCCTTCTGCAGGTCGCGCCGTACCCCGTAGAGCATCTGGAACTCGAAGGCGGAGGGCGCAATTCCCTGCTCCCGCACCAAGCGCCGGGTTGCCTCGATCATCGCTTCATCGTGCGTGGCAATGCCGTTGTAAACGCCGCTTGTCACCAGCATCTCCATCAGCTTCACAAAGTTGCGGTCCACATCTTCCTTGCTCGGAAAGGCCAGCGTGGGCGGCTCCTTGTATGCGCCCTTGCAGAGGCGGACACGAATGCCGTCGCGCATGAGCGCGGAAACATCGGCCTGGCTCCGGTACAAGTACGCCTGGATGACCACGCCAATACGATCGCCGTTTCCGTCTTCCGCATGAATGCGCCGCACCAGGTCGAGGGTGGCCTGGGTGTAGGGGGTGCCTTCCATGTCCACGCGCACAAACGAGTCCACTGCGCGCGCATGCGCGACCAGGTCGCGCACAATGCGTTCGGCCAGTTCCGGGTCGAGGTCCATCCCCATCTGGGTCAGCTTTACGCTTACATTTGCGCGCAGCCGGCGGGTGGCAATGGCGTCGAGCAGTTCATGGTAGATGCCAGCGGAGCGCTCCGCCTCGTCCGGGGTGGATACGTTCTCGCCCAGGCTGTCGAGGGTAGCGGTGATGCCGTGCGCGTTCAGCGATTCGGCTGCGTCGAGAACATCGGGCACCTGCATGCCGGCGACGAAACGCGACGACATTTTGCGGCCCATGGCGGAGCGCTCGGAGAACTGGCGTAGCGCGGCATTTTGTGAAAGTGCGATGAAGGTCGATCGAAGCATATGGGTCAGGGCCGGAGAAAATCAGCCAAACTCGCTATCTTCTCACACTTGAATATGCGAGAACCTGCGGCAAGGAGCAGGAGTGGCGAAAGGGGTGACCGGCAGCAACTGTGAATTTGCGAATCAATCTGGGCCGGCTGCGTTAGCCTACCGGCGGGTAAGAAAATGGCATCTATAGCAAGTAGGCACGTAATCAGTGAAGCAATGTATTCGACGAAATGTATTGAGCTTTTTATGAAGGTCGTTCCATACTTTGGTAAGATCTGCTGATTACGAAAGGGACTCAACAGTGCGCTGCGTCTGCATGCAACAAGCGTGAGTACGTAGCCGCCGCAACGCACAGCAACCGCTCGGGCCGCCTGTATGCTTGCGACCGGAGCGCAGCCGGGAGAACCATCATGGTGAATCACTGCGCGAACCCGCACTGCTGTAAACCTCTTCACTACCTCCGCGAAGGCCGCATCTACATGTTTGCTGTGCCCGATCCGACGGCGACTGCGGCACAAAACGGCAAAGAAACGCGCCGTATGGAGCACTTCTGGCTTTGCGGGGGCTGTTCTGAAATCTTTTCACTGGAGCAGAGCGCGGACATGAGCGTCAAGATCACGTCCAAACCAATGCGGCATCGGCATGCGCCCACGCCGGCAGTGCCGAGAGCGCTCGCTTCCTAAGACTTTCTATCAGACACGAACGCCCCGTTGTGACGGGGCGTTCGTGTCTGGAAAACGTTACCCGATTACGGGGGAGTGGGGCGTCGGCATTCTTTCCTGCACGCTCTTCCGGTACACGCCAGTGAACGCGTTCCAGCGGATGTAAAGGAGTTCGCGCAACATCTGCAAGCCGTCCCGGAGGTAACTGATGCGGCTCCGTTCGTCGTGGCCCCAGGTGACTGGCACCTCTTCCACCCTGTATCCGCGTTGAAGCGCAATGAAGAGCAGTTCGGGGTCGAAACCCCACCGCTCGATCCGCTGGAGCTGAAATATCGTCTGGGCGGTACAGCGCCGGAAGGCCTTGAAGCCGCATTGCGTGTCGGCAAAGGGCAGCCTCATTAAGAGCCGGGTGACCGCGTTGAAGCACCGGCCGAAAAATCTGCGATAGAGAGGCTGATGCGCGGTTTGACGATCGCTGTCCAGCCAGCGCGAGCCGATGGCGATATCCGCGCCGGCGCGAATAGCTGCAAAGAGCAGTTCCGCTTCTTCGATAGGGGCCGAAAGGTCGGCATCCGTGAACATCGCTATCTCGCCGACTGCCTCCAACATGCCGTGGCGCACGCTGTAGCCTTTGCCGCGATTGCTCGGGTTCCGCAAAAGCCGGACCGCCGGGTGTTTGCGAGCAAAATCGCTCACAATGGAACGTGTATTGTCGGTCGAGCCGTCGTCCACCACCAGCACCTCGGCGCGCCAGCCTCGCGCATCGATGCAGGCCGTCACTTCCCGGAGCGCATTGCCAATGCGCGCGCTCTCGTTGAAGGCAGGAATTACGATGCTGTAGTCGGGCTGTTCGTTCACAGGTTCGCCAAAATGGTGTGGAGTCCTGCGCACATCATACGTGACGAAGACGCTACGCACGCCCGGGCAGACTGCCCAGCAAGCAAATTTAGCGCGGGGTCTGTCCGCTTCGATCCGGCGGAGCCGGCGCCGGCTTTTGCAAGACGGCGCAAACGTGCTTACTCCTTCATTTTGTGTGCCTTCCACGCGCTTGGCGCATCTACTATGGAGAGAACTGTGCAGTTCAGCTTTGGAGCGCCATTGCCATGACGAAAGCAGACCTGATTGAAGAGATCACTCAACTCGGGGACCTCACACGGCGCGATGGCGAGGTGATTGTGGATACAATTTTTGGCTCGGTCACGTCGGCGCTCCAGAGCGGCGATAAGATCGAGATCCGAGGATTCGGCAGCTTCCGCATTCGACAACGAAAGCCCCGCACGGGAAGGAATCCCAAGACTGGCGTGAAGGTGCAGGTACCGGCCAAGCGGGTACCGTACTTCAAACCCAGCAAGGAGCTTCGGGACCTGGTCAACCCGCGCCATGCCAGCAAGGGTTTGGCGGATGGGGACGCGCAGGAGACTGCGGACGTTCGGAGCACACCCGCAGCGTAGCGGCACGCTGAGAGCACAGGCAGATACCACTGCGAGCACATTAAGCTATGTATGGATTTTCGCTACGCGAAGAACGACACCAACGCTCAAGCGCCTTGGCGCGAAAGCTGTAGGCTATTCGGTAAGGCCGATAACGCTCATCATGCGCCCGCAAAAACCCCGCTCTGCCCGATAAGAGAAGTAGCGCTCCGTGTTACAGCTTGTGCATATATCGCCCCCATGGATGGCCTCCGGCCGGAGCCCCGCATCGAGAAGCTGGCGACGGTTTGCTTCTGCGAGGTCCAGATGAAGGCTCGGCCCGATGTTGCTGTGCCCGGGAGCGCGCGCGGTCATGAAAAGCAGCGGGTACTTTTCCTTTATCGGGTCGGAATCGTAGACCTCGGAAAACAACGCGTGCGCATAACTAAATTGCGATTCGAACTCGCTCCGCACCTCATCGCCCACGGCATAGCAGCAGGAGCCAACGCCCGGCCCGATGGCGGCTTCCAGGTCCTCCGGCTCGCTGCCGAATTCCAGGCGCATGCGCCCGATACCGCCTTCGACGATGCGCTTGAGCGTGCCTCGCCAGCCCGCATGAAAGGCGGCCACGGCCCGCCGCTTGCGATCCACAACGAGCACGGGAATGCAGTCCGCCGTCTGCACGGCAAGTAAAACGCCCGGCTGGTTTGTCATGAGGCCGTCGCCTCGGGGCAAGGTTACGGTTTCTGAGTTGGCGTCTTCTTTCGTTATCGCGTTTGGCAATGTCCAGGAGCGGTCAACGCGGTAGGTGAGTCCGGAGTGAATCTGCTGGAGAGCGATCAGGGATGCCGGCGTGCTCCGGCCTGCCTCTGCCCTGTCGAGGACGGCTTGCGCAAGCGCAGCTCGATTCGCCAGTACGTTTTCCGGCGCATCATGCGGGGTGAGCCCGAGATTCAGTTCCCCCGCCGCCGCCAGCGGAATCGGCAGCCATGTAGGCCGTGCTTCTGCCCCCTTTGCGGGTGCTGAAGCCGTGAACGAGGCCGGGTATGGTGTGCCACTGCGGAACTTCCAGCACCTCGAGAGCGCCTGCCGCACAAGGTTGCAAGCCTGTATCGGAAAGCGCGGGCGGATCACCTGGAGACTGGCTCTGCGTGTCGCGCGGACGCAGGACGCGGCGGCCGTGTTCCAGGCCGACACCGGCCAGAAGCGCATCGATTGCGCCGATCTCCGCATCCGTTCTGATGTCCGTTCCAATCTCCTCATCGAAAGAAGGCGCCATGCCATCTCATTCTAAATGGCATCCAGGCCCGGACTCGCGAGCGACACGGGAACGCACAAGCAAAGGGCCCGCTTTCTGGCGGGCCCGCTTGAGAGGCAGTTAGGAGAAGGGAAATCCAGGAGTGTAAGGACGAGAGCCCGAACCGCATGGCCCTCCGCATGAGGGTGTACTGCGTAGGTGGGTCGAAACCTTGAAGCTGCCTCTACTGTTACAGAATCAGAGTCTTCAAAAGAAGAAAGAGTTGGCTGGGTTTTCTCTGGCCTGTGATTTTCTTCCCGCACTCTTCCTTAATTCCCGTTTTGGTACATGCTTGTGGTTCCCACCTACCCGGCGTGAACCACAAGCATCGTGTCCTCTGGGTTAGAGCGCTCCTAACGTGCTCCGGTGTTTAGCAATCGCTCAATGCCGAAAGAGGATAGGTCAGCAATGTCCGGTGCAGTGTCCCCATTCAGATTGATCACCACGGCAAGGCCATCGAGATTATTTGTGTCGCCGGTCTGGAACTCTTCAGGAACAGCGAACAGTTTGCCGCCGCCTGACCCTTTGAAAAGCGTTAGATTGCCCTTGTTGAACGAATCGCCATCGAAAACGACTACGTCTGGGCGTCCATCCCGGTTGAAATCGCCGGTCAGAATCTCAAACCCGAAGCTCTCAATGGGATACTTCGCCGCCGCCGCAAATGTGCCGTCTCCGCGACCCAGTTGCACGTTCAGCGCCTTGCCGGTGACTTTATCTTTGGTGCTGTTGATGTAGTATCCGGTATACAGAATGTCCGTGATGCCATCGCCATTCATGTCCGCGGTGGCAAGCGCGACGAGATTGGACAGTGGGTAGCCCGGCGCAGCAAAGGGCTCGCGGTTCGCGATGCGAAACGATCCTTTTCCATCGCCCAGCAGCGTGTCGATGGTGGTGACATCGCTGTAGACTTTCCCGCCATCGACTACTACCATGTCCAAATTTCCATCATGGTTGAAGTTGCCCACGGCTAAGCTGTCAATGGATTGAATGCCGGAGGGCAATGGAATCGGTGTCTTGAAGGTACCGTCGCCATTGCCCAGCGCCACACCCCAATCTCCTACCAGATCGAGCTTGCCGTCGTGGTTCACGTCCCGTAGATAAACCGCGGTATCAAACACATTGCCCGGGGGCGGCCCGACCAGGTGGTAGTTCGCCGCCGGGTCAAATGTGCCATCGCCGCGACCCAACAGCACGCTGGTATCCGTTACCGTTTTTGCGTTGCCAAAGCGAGGCAGCCCGGCTCCGCGAGTCACCACGATATCCAGCTTGCCGTCGCCGTTCACGTCCCCAGTGGCGATCACTCCCGCCGGGGGATCGATGGGATAACTCTTCCCTGGCCCCAGGTAGCCCAGACCCGTCCCGGCAAATACCTCTACCGAGCCATGCTCAGGAGCACCGTTGGCCGCCTCATTCATGACCGCGATATCCGGTTTACCGTCCTTGTTGAAGTCGCCACTCGCGATCGAGTACGCATATTGACAGCAAGCGACATTACGCGGCGCGGCGAAATTTCCATTCCGGTCACCAGGCGTCAGAGCGAAAGCGATGTAATTGCTGCCTGAAAGTACGTCCAGATTGCCGTCACCATTGAAGTCCGCCAGCGCGTACCCGGGCAGGCCAGTGCGTGAAAATCCCGTACTGTAGTTGGCCGGGTTTCCGAATGTTCCGTTCCCGTTCCCAGGATAGACTTGCGTTCCAGCTTGTGTGGCGGCCACCAGATCCGGATTCCCATCGTGGTTGACGTCTGCAATAAAGGACTGGATATGAGCCGACTGAAAGGACGCGGTCTGGCGAAATTTGCCGTTTCCTTCGTTTAGAAAAACATAACTATCCCTGATATGCGAGTTTGCGATAGCGCGCTCTCCATCGATCACCAGGTCATCCCTGCCATCGCGATTCAGGTCGCCGACTGTTACTTTCTCATCGTAACCATAGACAGACCCCACCGATACGCCCCGGGTGAACGTGCCATCCCCGTTGTTCTTGAATATGGTGGCTCCTATTCCCCCGCCCCCAACAAGGTCCACGCGCCCATTCCCGTACAGATTGCCAGCACCCAGGAAAGTCAGCATCTGTGGCACCTGTTCGCGCAGCGTGAAACGGCCTTCTCCGTCGTTCAACCAGACAGAGTCGTTGGATTGATTCATCGCAGGGTTGAAGTTCTCAATCACGAGATCCGGTTTGCCATCCCCGTTAAAGTCCCTGGCCAGCTTCACAGCGGAATCGAGATTGCTCGACACCACGACCGGCGGCAGCGCCCGGAAGGTTGCGTCCCCATTGCCCAAGTAAACATAGAGCGTAGAAGGCCCTGCTGGGCTCCCATCATTATTTGCGCTAGTGTTGACGATGACAAGATCAGGCCGGCCATCGCCATTCACATCGGCGACCTGGACCGAAGTCGAAGCAGTGGGATCGCTCGGAGCCGCCACATTGCTCAGAACCTGGCGGGTGAAGCTGCCATCCCCCTTGTTCAGCAGCAGAGCGTAAACGGGCGCCGTTCCGTTTGGGTTATAGGTAGTAACGACATCTAAGGTTCCGTCACGATTGAAGTCGGCACTGCCCAGAACTCCGCCATAGATCGGTGTTTCCGAGGTTGTAAGTGAGTTCCCCGGAGTGACATTAAGCGAAGAGATGAATTGCGGCTGGGTTGCGGTTTGCGTATAGCCAGTGTGGGCGAGCATCAGGCAGGTTGCCGATGCAAGAAGCAGGCGAGAAAAAGGAGACATGAGGACTCCAAGCAGATAAGAAATATTGGGCCCAGTCCGATGAGAACAGGGAGGGAGCGCTAGTTTATCGGACTGGCAGCCTTATACGCTGGCTCCCTACGGCATGTCCAGTGCATTACACCAACGCCGCTCCCAATAACTGTTTTAGCGCCTCTACGTACGCGGCCAGCGCTTCCCGGCCGCGCTCCGTCATCCGGTACAACGTCACTGGTTTGCGGGACACAAACTTCTTCTCCATTCCTACGTACCCGGCCTCTTCGAGTTTGAGCAAGTGCGCGCCCAGGTTCCCGTCGGTGGCTCCGGTTTTCTCCCGCAGCCAGGTGAACTCCGCTTCCTCCACAGCGGATAGCAAGGACAAGAGCGCCAGCCGGAGCTTGCCGTGGATGACAGGGTCCAGTTCCGGCAGCTCAGGCATGAAGCACCTGCCCGGCGCGGGCCTTGTCCCGCGCCTCTCGAATCATCAGGTAAATACCGAAGCCGACCTGGCACACCAGCGTGATTACTACAAAGGTGATGCCGATCGCCTTTGGCGTCTGGTAAAACGCAGCCACCGCGGCCACCCAGTAGACCAGCCCGATTCCCTGCTGCGCTTTCCACCGCAGCATCGCGCCGCTGATGTAATGAGCCAGTCCGAGCAGTGTTTCGATAGCAGCCGCAAATGTGTGGATCTCACCGTGTCCACTGAAAGACGCCGAGAACGCGTAGATGAATAACGCACATCCCGTGCCTGTCCAGAGGGCTCCCAGGTTACGGCTCTTCGCAGTCTGGGGCTTGCCTCGTGTCTTGATGCTCGACACGACGGCCGTAATGATGGATGCGCCAATCATGGTCACCGGCCAGGCGATCTGACCGGTGCCCGCGAAGTATGACCACCAGATCGCTATCAAGTAGGCCGCGCCCCACAATGCAAAGCTCCAGCCCCAGTATTCCGTTGTCTTACGCCCTTCGCGCATCATGCTCTCGATCAGCGCCAGCCGCTCCTGCACGTCATGCTGTAGTTCTTCTGTCATCTTCGTTCTCCTCGTTATCGGTGATGTAACTTGTAGCTACTCCCGCCACGCGGCCAGCCGAACCACGTCATTCACGTACTGCCGGCGGGCTGCAGCATGCCAGGACTTCTAGCATCAGCAAAGCTCTCTAGAAAACAGAGTAGTCAGCTACAGGAATACTCTGCTCCTTAGAGCGCTCTATGTCAACACCTATTTAGGAGATTATTTACCCAGGTCTTTGGGGCGGAACATCCGGGCGGCGGCGCCCGTGACGAGGCGGCGCGGCACGAAGCGCTGGGCAAAGACCTGCAGGCGTCCGGCGCGGTAGGGGATGACCCAGTGCTTGCCCTGTGCGAGGCCTTCCAAGACCAAGCCGTGCGACATCCGCGGCGGACTGGTAGCCACGCTTCGCCTGCGAAGGCGAACCGGCAACGTCCATGAACTCCGACTCGGTCGGTCCAGGGCACAAGGCGGACACCTTGATGCCATAGCGTTTGTTTTCCTCCGCCATCGCCTCTGCAATCATGCGGTCGAAGGCCTTTGTCGCGCCATAGACGCCCATATACGGCACCGGCTGGTAGGCGGCAGTGGAGGAGACGATCAACTGCCAGCCGCGGCGGCGCTCAATCATGTTGGGCAGAAACAGCCGCGACAGGTGCAGCACGGCGGTGCAGTTCACCTGGATCATCGCCTCAAGCTTTGCCCAATCGGCTTTCGCCAGTTCGCCGTAAGCGCCAAAGCCGGCATTGTTCACCAGGAGGTCGATTGCGCGTCCGCGGCCCTCTGTCGCATCGAAAATCTGCTGCGGCGCTTCGGACTGTTGGAGGTCCGCGGTCAACACGTCGACTTCGATGCTGTGCGCTGAGCGCAGCCGAGCAGAGAGCGACTCAAGCCGGTCCTGCCGCCGCGCGGTCAGCACCAGGTTCGTTCCCGCTGCGGCAAGCTCTTCAGCGAGCGCCTGCCCGATCCCGGCGCTTGCGCCCGTGACCAACGCCCACTTCCCTGCCCATGTCTGCCGTACCAATGCCGAAGCTCTTGAAGCTGCCATGCCTTACTCCTTGAATCATGTGAAGACGCGTGATGGGTTTCCGGTGTGCTAATGCGCTACCAAACCTTCGCCGATCCAGCTTTCAAAGGCTTCCAGGCTCTCGTCGCGTCCGAGAAAGTTATGGACCAGCGCGCGGCCCGGCTCCGAGCCGCCCTTGTCCAGCACCGCCGCGCGATAGCGCATCGCCGATGGTCCTTCCAGCAGCGCTCCGCGATCGAACTGGTTAAAGAAATCGATCGCGATCACCTTGTCGTAAAGATAGGTGTAGTAGTTCGATGAGTAGCCCGTGAGGTGCGTAAAGCTCGCATACATGCGGTTGCCATCGATCCAGCTGTAAGGGAGAAATCGCTCGTAGTCCTGACGGAGCAGCGCATCGAGATCGAGTTGACCCGCTTCGAGCGTGCCCGGGTTGCGGTCGTGTACATCGAGAGAATACGAGGTATAGAAGAGCTGGGTACGCACCCAGTCGGCGCGGCCAAAGGCTCCGGCGCGGTTCATGGTTTCGACCAGTTCGGTTGGAATGGGCTCGCCGGTTTCGTAGTGCCGCGCAAAGGTCTGGAGCAGCTCCGGATCGCGGAAGAACTCTTCGAGCATTTGCGAAGGCACCTCGACAAAGTCGCCCTCCGTGGCGATGCCGCTGATACCTGCCCACTCCTGGTGGCCGCCGAGAATCGCGTGCATCAAGTGCCCGAATTCATGGAGGTAGGTCACCACATCGGAATGCTGCATAAGACCAGGGTCGCCGCTTTTGCCACCGGGAAAGTTACAAATAAGGGCGGCTTCCGGGAACTGCTGCCCGCGCACGCCTGGAACCAGCGGCGCCGCGCTGAACCACTTGTCTTTCCCTTCCCGCGGATGCATATCCAGGTAAAAGCGCCCGATGTGGTCGCGTCCGTCATACACGTTCCACGCCGATACCGAACGATCCCAGACCTCCGCGTCTTCTGATGGCCGGAACTGGACGTGGAACAACTTCGCCGCAGTGGCCAATACACCCCGCTCCACTTCGTCGTAGGGGAAATACGGCCGCACTGCCTGCGAATCGAAGGCATAGGCAGAGCGGCGGTACTGTTCCAGCCAATAGCCGCGGCTGGCCGCGTCCAGCGCAGCGATGCCGGGCTGCGCATTCTGCGCATAGCCCAGCACCATGGCGTATTCGCGTTCAGCCCCTTCCCGCGTCGCGGCTGCCAGGCGGTCCAGAAACTCCTTCATCTTTCCCGCAGAGCCGATCATCTGGTCGGCGGTCGCCAGATCTGCCCAGGTCGCAAATCCCAGCAGGTTGGCGATTTCAAAACGTGTGCGCAGGAGATCGAGCAGCAACTGCCGGTTCGCCGGATAAGCACGCGTGTTATACGCCAGGAACATGCGCCGGCGCAGGTCATCGCTTTCGGCAAAGGTCATTACGGGGAGGTAGTCCGGGTAGTCTGTCGTCAATTCGACGATGCCGAACTCCGATGGCGGATGGCTGCGCAGAAAGTCATCAGGAAGTCCCTTGAGTTCTGTGAGGTCATGCACTTCAATGCGCTTGGCCCCTTCCTGCACATTGCGGCCGATGGTCAGACTCAACAGGGTTGCGTTGTCCTGCAGTTGCCGGAGCTTCGCCCGGGTCGCCTCATCCTTGTCCACGCCGGCCAGCCGGTATTGCAACAGCGTGCGCTCAGCGTAGTGCCGCGTGGCGGCATCTGCTTCGGTCAGGTTCACGGAGGCGAGCGCACGGTATACCTCCTGGTTGAGGGATAACGCAGTGGCTGCTTCTGCCGCCTTCTGCGCTAACTGCTGCGCCGCGTCGCGGATCGCCTTGTCGGGATATACGCTGTCCAGCAACGAACATTCGGAGGCCGCCACGCTCAGCAGGGCCACCGCCTCGTCATAGGGACGCCACGTATTGGCTATAGTGCGCCCGCCTTCTATCGCCAGCAACTGCCGCAGGCTCGCCTGATGGGCGTCCAGCTTGCCCTGGGCCCACCGCTGCAGATCGTCGGCATGGACGCGGTGACCCTCCCGCGTGCTCCACGCATGCTGCCCTACCCCTGCTTCGTCCTGCTTCGCCAATCCGCACTCCTCTGTCGAACCACTGTGTTCGATCAGGTTACCGCATAGAGCGCGAGATAGCCTGAGGTGACTTCTACTCAGGACGGCGGGTATACGTGTGAGTCACGAACACGCCACCCGGAATGACGTGACTCGACTCTTCCTGAGCATCCACGATCTCGGTTGCGACCGGCACCCCTTCGAGCACCTTTGCCTTGGTAATGACAAAGTCTTCCACTGCGTTTGCCGTCTTGCCGCCTGGTAAGGCCAGAGTCAAATAGAGCGCTCCGGTTCCATCGCTGTTCACCTTGTAGGTACCGGTGAAGCTGATCCGGGTGAGCTGCCTGGATGAATGCGCGCCCGGCTGATTCACGAGCGCAGAACCCCTGACATGCCCACGGCCATCCATGTACTGCGTTCCCAGAGCCTGGGCCACATCGGCTCCATAGGTTGCCACCGCTGCATAATCTCCGTGAAGGCTTCCGATACTATACGTCGGCCCCCATTCTCCCCCGTCCTGCTGGCCTGAAGCGGCCAATACGCCCCCACAAGTGAAAGCGAGCGTGAGCAGTGCTGCCGATAACAACCGATACTTGCTTGCAAACATAGACTCTCTCCTGGATACGTTTCGAGATACGTTGCGATCTTCCGATAGCATCTCGGGGGAACAATTGCACGACGGCAGACTCGGAAGTCTTACGCCAGCATTCTACATTCAAGGCGCGAGCATGGCGCGCTCGAATGATGCCACCGTTTTGCTCGAATAGCAGCCTCTTCGAACCGAGGCTTGCGTCCCATGCACGAGCCCGGTACGATGCCGCAATCCGTTCCTCATGCCAGAGCCAATCAAACCCGCCTCCGCAGCCATGCTCCGCGCGCGCATGGGCAAGGTCTGTATTGCCATCACCGGGGAGACGGCGGCCGCGATGCTGCAGCGCGCGGAAGGCGTGCTTTCCGAAAGCACATTCCTGGAGTTCCGCCTCGACTACCTGCCCAAGCCCGCTGCCGCCCTGCCGAAGCTCGAGGAGTTCCTGAGCGCGCATCGCGAACTCACCGCAATTGCCACATGCCGCCGGACCGAAGCTGGCGGGAAGTTTGCCGGTTCGGCCGGAGAGCAGCTTGCGATCCTCGAAAAGGCCGCCTCCGCCGGTTTCCCCATCGTCGATCTGGAGCTTGAAACTGCCGAGGCGATCGCGCGCAAGGACCTCGATAAGCTACGGGGCGCAGGCGCCGTCGTTCTCATCTCCTACCACGACTTCGCAGCGACCAAAGACCTGGACAGCATTTGGGAGCGCATTCGCCCGTTCGAGCCCGAGTTCCTGAAGATCGTTTCCACCGCCAAGGTCCTTTCCGACAACATCGCGATGCTGCGCTTTCTGGAGCGCAGGAGCGATCAGGCTGACGTGATTGGCATTTGCATGGGCGAAGCAGGCATCGTCAGCCGCATCCTGGGTCCGCGCTCCGGCAGCGTTTTCACCTTCGCCGCTGTCTCTGCCGGAGAGGAGACCGGCCCCGGTCAGATCACCGCCCGCGCGCTCCAGGACACGTATCGCATCGAAGAGCTCGACCGCGCAACGCGTGTCTATGGTATTGTCGGCAATCCGGTCGGCCACTCGCTTTCGCCGTTGATGCTCAATGCCGCGTTCCGCCGCGAATCGGTCAACGCGGTCTATCTGCCGCTCGAAACCCGCAAACTGCCAGATCTGCTGACCCTGATCCGTGAACTGCCGGTTGCAGGCCTGTCCATCACCATGCCTTATAAGCAGGAGATGATGGCGCATTTGGCGAAGACGGACCCGCTGTCAGCCAGGATCGGCGCCTGCAATACCGTCGTGCGCTCCCCGGAAGGCAAGCTCTACGGCTTCAACACGGATGTGGGCGGCATTGTACGACCGCTCGAACGCAGGCTCACGCTGAAAGGAGCCCGCGTGCTGGTGCTGGGTGCCGGTGGCGCAGCACGCGCCGCAGTCTTTGGGTTGGTCGAAAAGGGAGCTCAGGTCACGATCCTCAACCGCACGCCGGAAACCGGCAAGGCCCTGGCGCGCGAAGCCAAAGCCAAGGTGATCGGCCGGGAGCAGCTCGCCAAAGCGCAATTCGATGTCATCCTAAACGCCACGCCGGCCGGCATGGAAGGCTCGAAAAGTGCCAGCATACTGGACGACAGCGAATTGAAAGCCCGGCTGGTATTCGACATGGTTTATAACCCGCTTGAGACGCCACTGCTGCGCGCTGCCCGCGCCAAAGGCATTGCCGTCATCACGGGAGTGGAGATGTTTGTGGGGCAGGGCGCAAGGCAGTTCGAGATCTGGACGGGCAAGCCCGCGCCGGAAGAAGAGATGCTCCGGGTGGTGCTTCACGCCCTCCGCGAGCGCTCGAAAACGGCTTCCAAAGCGGGGTAGCGAGGCTCGCCAGGTATACGGCAAAGGCACGCCCGGGCGCATGGCTCTTGCGACGGATACCGGCATGTGCGCGGAAGAGCAACGTTTGTAGTTGCCAGCCGTTCCCCTCGCGGACTAGGATGGCCCCTAGTTCGGTGCAGCCTCATCCGGGGCGTGCCAGAACTGCAGTTGCTCTACCGCCTCGTGCATTCGTAAAAATTGACTGGCGATTCTTTCGTCGGCATCGATGGAGTGACCCGCTATGGCGTGGTACGCCTACTGCATCAGCGAGAAACAGGCGTTTCCTGAGCTCGCCAGACACCGCAAGCCGATCCCAATGCAAGCGGTAACCGGCATATCCGGAAATCAAATCTTCCTTTACCCAGCCAGTGATCTAGCCGTTATCGTCTCCGAACACAATCCCAAAGACAATTTGGACCAGCAAGCCGCCGTCGATCACGCGCGCGTGATCGGTGATTGCTTCAAGAACTCCACGGTACTTCCCTTTCGCTTCGGCACCGTTTTTGCCGATGATGAAGCTCTCCGGCGATCTATCCGCTCCAACCAGCGGCAGTTCGCCACCAACGTAGAACGGCTGCGCGGCAAGGCCGAGATGCACCTCAAGGTAGTGGTTGACGACTGCTGCCCCGACTTTCCTCACCCATCGCTGGTCCCAGAGCGCGTGGGCAAGGAATACCTTTCAAACCTGCGCGAAAACGCCACCCGGCAACGCGAACGGCAGACCAAAGCCCGCGCTATTTCGGTGCAGATGCACCGTATGTTCAACCCGCTCGATGAAGAGGTCACCTGCCGTTTGACGGATAACGGCAAGATGCTTCTCGACATCGCTCACCTGATCGATAACAAGACCATTGCCCGTTATGGCAACAAGTACTCCAGCGCCAGCCAGTTGCTGCACGAATGCCGTATGCAGCTTTCCGGTCCGTGGCCGCCGTACCACTTCGTGCACCGCCTCACCCGGCCATCGCCCACGCCGTACCCACAAGCCATTCCCGCTTAGGCGCGCTGCACTTTAGATCTCAAGGCCCACGGTCTCCGTGGGCTCTTCTTTTGCCCTCCAGCCCTTGACAAATCTCTTTGCGACCTCCAGCTCTGCCTGCGGTCTCAATGGTTCAAGCTGAAGACCACGTTCACGGAAGTGACCACGTCCACAGGCTCCCCGTTCAGCAGGTAGGGCTTGTAGCGCCAACTGCTGACCGCGTCCAGTGCCGCTCGCTGCAGCATGATGGGGCCGCTCACCACACGCAGGTTGGTGGTTCTTCCTGTCTTGGTAATGGTGGCCTGGAGCACCACCGTGCCTTGCACGTTAGCCGATTCCGCAATGCGCGGGTATACCGGCCGCTCGCCGGAAATCCTGTTGCCGGCAACGACTCCGCTGGAAATTGCAAGCGGGCCTTTGCTAGGGGAAGGGGCGGTGCTGCGGACTGCTATCGGCATCGGGCCCGCGCTTCCATAGGCGCGAGAGTTGCCGTCAGCGTGAGACGCGCTATCGGCGCGGGAATTGGGGGTCCGTGCAGCGATCTCGACTGCTTTTGCCGGCTGTGTTATCGAAACAGCGGGCCGGGCAGAGGAGGTCGAGGCCGGAGCCTCTGCGTTCGCGCCATGCGCCTGGGTGCTTTGTGCTGGTGTGCCTTGTGCTGGTGTGCCTGGCTCTAATGTGCGCGCGGCTCCATCATGCTCAGCTTTCGTCGCATCGCTGCCACGCTCGGGTTGCGTATTGACTCCGGCAGACGGCGTGGCAAGCGCCGGCACAGAGCCGTTGCTTAGCGCACCCGAGCGATACGGAAGCGGTACGGAGGGCTGCCAAGAAAACCGGGGAGCGAGTGCGGAGGCACTCTCAGGAGGAGGTACGGATGACGCTGGCGCGACTGGAGACGAGGGACGCGTCCCCGAAGTCGCTGCCCGGGGCTGGACACGCGACTGTG
Source organism: uncultured Acidobacteriaceae bacterium (assembly GCA_963767705.1). GTDB lineage: Bacteria > Acidobacteriota > Terriglobia > Terriglobales > Acidobacteriaceae > CAWCJL01. The sequence continues at coordinate 1,610,246 of CAVYEO010000001.1, forward strand.
CTCCTGCGGGTCTGGGCAGAGTATCGAGATTCTCTGCGGGCAGGCCGGTCCCTTGGCTTGACATGGTGCTATTTTCCGGGGTACCCGCACGGACTTGGCTGGCCAACTTGTGGTTTTCCTGCGTCAGGCCACGAATCGAGCTTTGCTCAAAGATGAGTTGATCGCGAAGACCCACGATCCAGTACAGCGAACCCAGTGCGAAAAGCAGCGCAGCAACCGGCAGGCCCACGGTAACCCAGCGTGGCAAGGACCGCTCTTTCACCGGAATTTTCCAGGCCTCAGGCTCCAGCCGCTCCTGCGGTCGTGACGCCTGTGGGGTGGACATCGGCAACGGGATGCCGGCAATCCCACGTCTTGGCAGTTCTTCGCCCCCACGAATCGGCAACCCGTCTGAAGGAACCTGCGGCCAGGCAGTTTCTTCCCACCCGCCGTTTTGCTGCGCAAGCAATTCCTCGGCTAGTTCTTGAGGCGTCAGAAAAGGCGAGTCCGGCACCAGTTCGCCTGGCTGCCGAAGTAAATCATCATCACCTATTATCTGCTCTGAGTTAGGTGGCTCCGACGCCGGTTGGGCGGCCGTTATGCCGTGGTTCTCCGGCGCAGTTTTCACCCAAACCGGTATGACCGGGGGTTCATAGATCCGCCTGCGGGCGACGCCTCGTCTTAGCGGAGGCATGGCTCTCCCTCCTCTTGGTGCTATGGGCTAGTCAGATGCTTGCCCGTGAGTTTACGTTGATTCGCGCCTGGTGATCGCGCCATTTCACGCCATAGTTCGCGCCATGGATAGATAGCGCCATAGATAGCTAGATGGATAGAAAGTAGGGTGGCACCGCAGACTATGACGCCGGCGCATACCCGAGTTATTCACGTTGCGAACACGCACCCAGGCCAAATCAGAACCGAGCGGGGCTCAGTTCACGGCGGGCAGGTTTTTCTTGCTGCGACGGCTAAGCACATACGTCGCCTTACGGCGCTCGTCGGACGCATGGTCGATCTTGCGCCAGAACGCCGCGAAGTAATCCACCGCCGAGATGATCGACACCAGCACCATGAAGTAGATTGCGGTGTAGGCCGTCCACACAATGGGCAGGATGTACCAGCCGAAGCGCCAGTCGTACCATCGGTGGGAGAGTATCGCGGCCACGACTGCGACGATCTGGATGATGGTCTTCAACTTGCCCAGGTTACTGGCCTCGATGGTGAAGCCCTCCGCGCTGGCGATCGACCGCAAGCCATTGACCAGGAATTCCCGCCCGATCACCACGATGGCAATCCAGGGCTTGACGATGTGCGGCGTGAACTCGACCAGCGAGATGAAGGCGGCCGAGATCATCAGCTTGTCAGCGAGGGGGTCGAGCAGCATGCCCATGGTCGTGATCTGCCCGCGGCGTCGCGCCAGGTAGCCATCCAATCCGTCGCTGATCGAGAGCAGAATAAACAGGATGGAAGCGATGATCTCCTGCTCCCCCCGCAGCTCGCGGAAGGGAAAGCTCGCCGACAGCATCCAGATGAGCACCGGCACACCCGCAATGCGGCTCATCGTGATGGAATTGGGAAGGTTCATGGCGGCCCACAGCGGCAGCCCAGACGTGCAGGCCACTTACCAGCATTATGCACCAGCGCAGCGGGGGCGGTTTTTCTCTGAGCATTCAGGGGTGCTGAAATGCGCTTGCGTGGTTCATCGATGATGAATGATGCGAATGGTACAAATGCTGATTTCCCGTGCCGCCTGTGCATAAGATGGGTAGACCTGGTCATCGGAAATCCAAGCCCGACGGCCATAGGAGCTTGCGCATATCGTGGAACCTACAGTATTGAATCCACACCCCGGGGGCCCTGCTAAAGCCGCGTCCCCTGCCGGACCAGAAGCCATTTTCGGTACTGGCGAGATGGCCGATCTGACGCGGGCCCTGGATTGGGCTCAGACGCCGGTCGGCCCAGTCGAGCAATGGCCGGAAGCGCTGCTGGTGACGGTCAATACCCTGCTGGGTTCGCGTTTCCCGATGTTTCTGTGGTGGGGTGACGAACTCGTCCAATTCTATAACGATGCCTACCGCCAGAGCCTGGGGGCGGATAAACATCCGAAGGCGCTGGGGCAGCGAGCTGCGGAGTGCTGGCCCGAGATATGGCCCACCATAGCCCCGCAGATCGAGGCAGTCATGACGCGAGGCGAGGCCAGCTGGCATGAGGACCAGCTCGTGCCGATCTACCGAAACGGCAAGCTGGAGGATGTGTATTGGACCTACAGTTACAGCCCTGTGCGCGATGCAGAGGGTGCGATACGAGGCACACTGGTGACAACTTCCGAGACTACGGGAAGGGTGTTGGCCGAGCAAAGGCTGCGCTCAAGCCAGGAGCAATACAAGGCACTGTTTGAACTTGCTTCGGATGCTGTCTTCGTTGCCGATGTAAACGGGGAGATTGGCGAGGTGAACCTGGCGGCATGCCAGCTACTCGGCTATTCCTACAACGAGCTGCTCCGGCGGAACTACGCGGATGTTGTTGCGCAAGCGGAGGTCCCAAGATTATGGGCAGCACGCGATGCCTTGCTCAAAGGCGGCATCAGTGTCGATGAGTGGCAGCTCGTTACGAAGAATGGCTCCGCCCTTACCGCAGAGGTGAGCGCCACCATCCTGCCGGATGGACGCTGGCAGGCTTTCGTGCGTGACATCACCGAACGCAAGCACCTGGAGCGCCAGCGCTCGTTGCTTATCAAGGAACTGCAGCAGGAAAGGGCGCGGCTTGCAGACCTGTTTCAACAAGCGCCTGCCTTTTTTGCCGTGCTGCGAGGACCCGAGCATGTCTTTGAGATGGCGAATGCACGTTACCAGGAGCTTATAGGCCAGCGGAGCGTGATCGGCAAACCGGTTCGAGAGGCCGTACCGGAGGCGGAAGAACAGGGTTTCATCGCACTGGTGGATCGGGTATACCGGACCGGTGAACCATTCATAGGGCGCTCCATACCCATACATCTGGCCCGCATCGAAGGCCAGCCCCTGGAAAAGCGGTATATGGATTTCATTTATGAGCCGATGCGTGAGGCGGATGGGACCATCTCGGGAGTTATCGCGCTGGGCGTGGACGTGACCGAGGGCAAGCAGGCCGAGCAGGCGCTGATCCAGGCAGAAAAGCTTGCCGCAGTGGGCCGGCTGGCCAGCTCCATCGCGCATGAGATCAACAACCCGCTAGAGGCAGTCACCAACTTGCTTTATCTGATGGAAAGGACTCCGGATCACAAAGAGCAGTTGCAATATCTCGCGCAAGCGCAGGCTGAACTCGCACGCGTTGCCAGGATCACGACGCAGACGCTACGATTTCATCGTCAGTCCACCAAGGCAGACAAGACCTCACTACGCGAAGTTTTGGAGAGCGTATTAACACTGACGCAAGCAAGGATGAACAATGGTCAGATAACTATAGAAACTGAGTATCGCACCGAACAGCAGATCATGTCCTACGCAGGAGATCTGCGGCAGGTGTTTGCCAATCTGGTGGGCAATGCAATTGATGCCAGCGAGCATGGCGGGCGGATGGTCGTCTCGGTGCGGGACGCGGTGGCTTGGGCAAGTGGCGAGCGAGGCGTGCGCGTCGTAGTCGCCGATACCGGACACGGCATGTCGGAGGAGACCCGCCGCCGCATTTTTGATCCGTTCTTCACGACCAGGGGAGCCACCGGTACCGGCCTGGGCCTGTGGGTCAGCGCCGGGATATTGCAGAACCACCAAGCCAGGGTACGTGTGCGCAGCAGCCAGGACCCAAAACGCCACGGAACAGTGTTCTCTATATTTTTCCCGCTCAACGGAGCCGTGGTCCGCTGAAAGGACCAAAGCAATAGTAGCGGACCGCATAGAAGCAAGGCGGGCAGGTTCGAGCTATAACATGCTATTGCTGTTCTTCCATTTTTCCTGCGGCGGAACTGGTTCAGAGAAACCCCAGCGCTCAGCTATCTTCCCGTTTTCAACTCTGTATAGGTCGACGTAGACGCAAGGGGCGGTTTTGTGTGATCCCCTGGCCGCGATGAACACGAAGTCTCCCTGCCCTAAGACGAATTTGATCTCATCTATGCTTCTGTTCTTGATGAGTCGTTCGAGGTCACGTTTGAATTCCGTAACTCCATCGCGGACACCGGGCTCGTGGCGGATGCACTGATCTCCCGAAAAATATCCAGGGATTTTACCGTCGTCTCGAAGGATGTGAATGGTCGTGTAGTAATGCTGGACAAACGACTTGTTCTCCTCTGTGTCCTCTGAGGGCTTTGCCTGAATTGGCCCGTCGGTCTGAGTATGTCCACTCTCATTCGGAGGAGCTTCCTTTGCGGCAAATACCCAATGCTCTACGATCAAACTTTCCTCAAATCGGAAGACCTCGAAAAAGATGTTTTGGCCGAGTATTAGCCCGTCCCCGTGAGTGAAGACATAGGAACCGTCCTGGAACGCCCGCGTCACGCTATAGTGATCCTCACGCGGAAGGTGACGGATGTACTCCCGCAATCCTCCAATACCGTCGGCGGCTCGGGGATTGTGTTCTGTATAGTTCTCTGGATTCACATACCTGGTTGCCATCTCAACATCCCTGGTTGCGACGCCTTGAAATACAGTCAGTACCTTCTCGATTTCACTTATGGCCATGGGTGAGTCTCCTTTTTTGCGTTTACCGGAGAGGCGGGAGCAGGCAGCGATCTACTGCGCGGCAACGGAACCGCGTGTGGCTGGTTTCATGCTGAAGATGCCCTGGAAGCTATCCTGATACTGAAGGAAGACCAGCACCCAAAGTACGCAAGCCACCAGTCCCGGAGCGATGCCCGGCTCAAGGGTCAGGTGAAACGCGAGGATGTTGTAGAGCACCGCCGCAAGCAGTGTCAGCGCCAGTGGCACGAAGAAGCCGGAGAGCAGCAGCAATCCACCAAGGACCTGCACTGCGAAAAAGAACGCGGCGAAGTGCGATGCGCTGACAGCAACAAAGAACTGAGTCGCCAATGGATTTACCGGTGGTGGCTGGTGAATAAAATGCAGGAAGCCGTTCAGCCCAAACACCGTGAACAAAAGCCCAAGCAGGTAGCGAGCAACGATGGAAATGATCCTCATAGGGCCACTCCTTCGAGGCTTTGCGCGTGCGTCTGCACGGCCTGAAGATAAGGGGCTAAAAACGCGTCCCGGTCATGGCCCTGGTTCAGCACTTTGGTTCCACCTGCCGTGAGGAAGGTCGCGTCCTTCACGCCAAGAAACCCAAACAGCGCCCGTAGATACGGCTCCACGAAGTTGAACGAGGCCATCTGCGTGTGAGCGTCGTAGATGCCGCCGGTCGCGATGATGAAGGTCGCCTTCTTGCCCACGAGCAGGCCCTTCGGCACTCCGTCTGCATAGGAAAAGGTTCTTCCAACCCGCGCAATCTGGTCGATCCATAGCTTGAGCACGGAAGGCACACCGAAGTTATGCATTGGTACCCCAATAACGTACTCATCGGCTTGCTCCAGCTCGGCGAGCAGGGAGTCGGAGAGCGAAAGCCGTTCCTTCTGCTGCGGCGTGCGGGCCTCCTCCGGCGTGTAGGCGGCACCCACCCATTCCGCGGTGATCGGCGAGACTGACGTTGCAGTCAGATCACGGCTAACGATCTTTCCGTCCGGATGCGAGGCCTTCCATTCGGCAACAAACGCAGTGGTGAGCTCCCGGGACACGGAACGACCGTAGAGCGGGCTGGAGTCGATGTGAAGCAGTGTGGGCATAACGGATTCCTCCTAATGGGCATCTGATGGATACTGAGCAGTTGTTGATTCAGAATAATGAACGGATGTCGCATTAGCAGCGGTTGCTAATCAGGAGTACTCTGAGACTGCCATGGCCGAGGTGCTCCACTCCGACACAGAATCGACCGATCCGCGCATCCTGCGGAGCCGTCGTATGCTCATGGAAGCATTGGCCAAGTTGCTGAGGAAAAAAGCGTTTGAGGCAATTTCCATTCAGGAGATCGCAGACGAGGCGACGCTGAACCGAAATACTTTTTATCTGCACTATCCCGATAAAACCGCTTTGCTGGTAGCTATGGCCGAGTCCCGCTTCCGCGACCTGATCGAACGGCGCGGTATTTCGTTCACCGATTGCAATGGAGCACTGCGCGCGGTTGCGCTCGGCGTTTGCGACTATTTGACGGAGCTAACGAAGTGCTCCGTGAAAGGAGCTTCGATACCGCTCGAAGGTTCCATCATTCCAGTTGTCGCAGACATGTTTAAGGAAGGCGCTGACCACCATCGGTTGATACCGGGCGTTGACCCGGCGCTGCTGGCAACAACCGGAGCCTGGGCGATCTTTGGAGCCGCGCGCCTATGGCATCAAACTCCCAACCGCATCCCTGCTGAGGAGATGGCCGCCAAAATCGAAATGATGGTGAAACCCATTTTTCTGAACAGCTTCCAATAGCTAAAGTTCCGAAAGGCGCCAATCTCGTAATTTGTCAGCCTGGGTTTGCATGGTGGTTCGGAGTTCCACTACTTGGGCCGGGTCATCTTTACCATCTGCTTTAACATGAACCGTGGCGCGATCCGGCTCATCGCCTGAAGAACATTGCTGAACCCTGGTCGGACCTCTACGCTGCCGGCTTCGATCCCAGCGATTGCCTTCCGTACCAGAGCTGTCACGTCCATGCCCTTTTGCCCTTCATCTCTGCTTCGAACTCACCCCTCAAGAGAGGCGTTTCCGTTCCTGGAGGCGCCAGCTCCACCACGGTCACGCGACTGCCTTCGAGCTGTGCCCGCAAAGACTGTGTGTACGAATGAAGCGCAGCTTTCGTCGCGCTGTATACCGGGGCCGCCGGCATCGGAATGAAGGCGAGGCCGGAGGATACATTGACGATGAGGGCCTCCTGCATGGTCTTCAGGTGAGGAAGGAACTGCTGGACCATCCGCAACGGACCACTCAGATTGATGTCGATCTCGCGCGTGAGATCGTCCAGACTTCGCTGCTGGTCCAGTTTTATATTCCGCATGATCCCGGCGTTGTTGATGAGTACGTTAAGCGCAGGAAAGCTGGCGACCACGCGGCTGTACAAGGTGGCAATGGCTTGAGGATCACTCACATCGCTTTCAAACGTGTGGAGGCTCGGTGACGATCTCTTGGCGTGGTCCAGCCGGCTTTGCTCGCGGCCCGTCACGATGACTACATTTCCGCGCGCAATGAGCTGCTGGGCAAGTTCAAAACCAATGCCGCTGGTTCCGCCGGTGATGAGAATGGTTTGATTTTTGAGCTTCATTCGTATGTCCTTAAGAATGGAATGCGGCTCCACCGAGCCGAACGGCGAAGACCATGACGACACGCGGGGTTGGGTGTATTTGAAATGCAGCAACCCAGTAAAGAGCAACCCGTACGCCGCCTAAGAATTTCGGTGCGTCTGTGTTGCACATTTGCGAGTATAGGAACTGTGCTCTCTTTTTGTAAGAAGGCACTTTATAGTTCTATAGGCACTGAAAAGAGAGTGACAGAATGGCACGAAGACAAGAGCTTACTGAGGAACAGCTTGCCGCCCATAGCGCATTTGCTGTATGCGAAGGGCAAAATCTGACCAGCTCTCGTGTGGAGAAGCTGGTCACCGATCTGATCGGCCAGGTTGCGGACAAATGGACGATGTTGGTGCTGGAAACTCTTGTCGAAAAGGGTGAGTTGCGCTTCACACGGTTGGCTGAGCTGATCCCCGGTGTGAGCCAGAAGATGCTTACGCAAACGCTTCGTGGCATGGAACGTGATGGGCTGCTGACGCGGACAGTCCATCCGGTGATCCCGCCCAAAGTCGAATACAGGCTGACCGAACTTGGATTAAGCCTGAGCGCGGCGTTCTGCGGCGTTTGGATGTGGGCCGAAAAGCACCTGGAGCTGGTGGAATCTGCAAGGTCTAAGTTCGACCAACGTGCATAGCACCTTAGAGAAAGCGCGGGTGTTATTTCTGGGGAGCGAAGAGCCTGCCGGAGTGATCCGATCAGTAACTCTTGAGCCGCCCCAGCCATTCTCTTAAGAGCGTTAACTCGCCCGGAGAGAATCCATCGCCAGCTACAAGCGCAGCGTCGAGCGTCCTCGCTGCAAGCGAGATGGCCGACTGCTCGCAACGCGCGCCCTCCGTGACCGCGATCATGGAAAGGGTGTTGTCGCGTGCCATGCTGGACAAGGTAAGGTCACGGTCTGCCGGTAGCGATCGCAGCAGGGTGAGGACGATACCCAAAGCCGCGGAATGAAAGAGCGCCACGGCTCGCTCCTCCGGGAGGCGGAGCTTGCCCGCTGCCGCAACCCGGCCCATATGCCTGTGCAGCATCGCGAAAGAGAGATCCGCTGCAGGCGACCGCCCAGGGTGAGCTTGCGCGTACATCAGCTGATAAAGCGCTGGATGGCTCAGCCCGAAGCGAACATGCCGATCCCAACCCAAGCGCAATGCCTCCACCGGATCAGCTTCCATATCCCGCGCATGCTTCTGCGCGAGATACAAGGTGAAGCCATGCTCCGCCAGGGCGTTGAGCAGCCCGTCCTTGTCTGTGAAGAGCCGGTACAGAATGGGGGGCTGTACGCCGGCGAGTTCTGCCACTGCACGGGTAGTGACCGCATCCGGCCCAGCGTCGTTGAGCAGTTTCAAAGCCGCGGCCAGGATACGCGCTCGCGTGTGATCTCGCCCTTTGACCGCCGCCTCGCTCTGCTCGCGCTTCTTTTTCACTCACCTGCACCACTGGATTCAGAATAACCGCGAATAGTGTTATCAATGGAATCAATGCTACGCTTCCGATGGAAACATATTTACCGCGTCAGGAGAAAAACATGATCGTGGTGACAGGGGCGACAGGCAAGTTAGGCCGACTCATCGTGGAAGATCTGGCATCCCGGATTCCGCCGGAGATGATCGGCATCAGCGTTCGTGATCCGGAAAAGGCCACAAAGCTTCAGGAGCGCGGTATCCGCGTGCGCCGGGGCGACTTCGCTGATCCAGGCTCGCTTCGCAACGCCTTCGAAGGAGCGTCGCAGTTGCTGATTGTCTCGTCCAATGCGCGCGCATTTGGCGGCGATCCACTGGCTCAGCATCGCGCCGCAATCGCCGCAGCCAAAGAAGCTGGCGTGCAGAGGATCGTGTACACCAGCCAGATCGCCTCCAGCGAGTCGTCGGCATTCCCGCCGGCGCTGGATCATGCGGCAACCGAATCGATGCTGGCCGAGTCCGGCGTTGCGTGGACGGCGTTGCGCAACGGGTTCTACGCAGATTCTGCTCTGATGTTTATGGGACCTGATTGGCAGAAGGGCAAGATCGTGGCGCCTGCGGATGGCAAGGTAGCATGGACCACCCACAGCGATCTTGCTGCTGCCGCAGCAGCCATTCTCGCAGGCAAGAAGACCTTCGATGGACCCACTCCGCCGCTGACCGGCTCGGAGGCTCTGGACTTGGCCGATCTTGCTTCTGTCGCATCGAGCATTCTCGGCACCTCAATCACTCGCCAAGTCATAAGTGATGACGCGTTCCGTGAGAAGGCGAAAGAACGCGGCTTGCCTGAAGGCTATGTGCGTATCTCGCTCGGCTACTACGAGGCAAGCAGGCGAGGCGAGTTCGGCAAACTTGATGCCACGCTCGAACAGCTCATTGGTCGACGACCCAAGATCATGCATGAGGTATTGGAAAAGGCTATCGAGTAGAAAGGTCGGGCCATGTGTCCAGTGCGCGAATTAATTGTAGGACATCGCCAGAGGAACCGAATTGACCAATCTGGCTCGCGCGAGGATCAAAGAGTGAATCTTGAAGCTCCAGAAAATATCAGGTGTTTATGCTGGATGGACAAGTCATTGCAATTACGGGTGCGAGCAGCGGTATCGGACGTGCCACAGCGCTGCATCTAGCCCGAGGCGGCGCAAAGGTGGTGCTTGGGGCGCGGCATGAAGAAGGGCTATCCAGGCTGGCAGAAGAGATCAAAGCTGCTGGTGGCCAAGCCATATACCGAGTAACAGACGTGAGCAGGCGTAAAGACGTTCAAGAACTCGTCAGCTTTGCACAGCAAAGCTTTGGTCGGCTTGACGTTTTGTTCAGCAACGCTGGTGCGATGCCGATTGGCCCATTCGTCGATCTAGCGGTGGATGATTGGGAAACGATGGTCGATGTGAACATAAAGGGTGTCTTGTTCGGTATAGCTGCCGCCCTTCCCGTCTTCCTCCAGCAAGGTTCGGGGCACTTCGTTCACACGGCTTCTACTGCTGCTCGCAAGACTGTGCCCAACCAGGTGGTGTACTCAGCCACCAAAGCGGCTGTGCTGGCCATCTCGGACGGGCTAAGACAAGAGCTTGCGGATCATATTCGAGTGAGCACGATCTTGCCGGGTTTCACAGACACTGCATTCAGCGAACATGTGAGGAACCCGCAAGTCAAGGAGCAGCTTCAAGAAGCAGAGACGTTCGCCATGTCTCCCGAAGCTGTGGCGCGCGCAGTGGCATATGTTCTTGAGCAGTCCGAAGACGTCAACGTTGGTGAAATCACCCTTCGCTCGAAGGCACAGTCCTAATATTTCTGCAGCAGCAGCTCTAGAGTTGGGCCAAGGGTTAAGCGGAAGATACAGGTGTTAGCGATCGGCTTCCATGCCCGGCGTGATGAGATCGCGGACACGCCATCAATGTCTTTCTCTTGGCTCTCTCTTTTTTTGGATGTGGGCCGGGGTAGCGCCCTCAGATCCGATATTTCGGAAGCCTACTAAGGAGTGGTGAGAGCCGGTATCAAGGTCAGCTCGTTTCGCCTAAGCTTTTTCCTGAGTTATGACTTGTTGCGTCGAATGTCTTTGGCTCGTGTCGGAGATTCTTTCGGAAGGAGCTCCCCGCGACTGCGGAAGCTGGTCAGCAGCGCCTCCACACCGCACTCCAATCCACCTCTTGGTCCGGACGTCCCGAAGGCGCCGGAGTGCTCAAGCATCGCGTAACCATGCAAGAAGGACCAGGTAGCGACAGCCGCGGCGGTGTCATCGGACTGTCCGGACACGCCGCTCGCGGCTTCCAGCAGGAGGTTCCAGACGGCTTTACCCGCTTTTGATCCATAGGTCCCGGGAAGGCGGTTCTGCACGATCAACGTGTAGAGCGGAAACCGTTCGCGCGCAAAATCCAAATAGGCCTTTGCCGTAGCACGGAACCTGGTGTCCGGGTCAGCGGTTGCGGAGGCAGTCTGCAATTTGTCCAGCATGGCGGTCAGCACCTCCTCGGCCACGGCGGCTTCCAGGGCTTCCTTGCGCGGGAAGTAGCGATACAAACTGGGCGCCTTGACGCCAAGCGCCGATGCAACCGCTCGTAAAGAGAGCCTATCGGCATCCCCAAGCTCTATTAGTTGAATCGCTGTTTTCAGGATGTCGGCAGACGAAAGAAGCTTCTTGTAGGCCATTGTTAATATTGTAAGTCTTGACCGAAGCCCGCTCAAGGCTTACAGTGTTAGCTATGCACGATCAGCCATTCTTTTCCCGCTCTGTCTATCTCCTGCGCATCGAGGCGTTCTGCGTTCTGTTCGCCGCCTGTGGCGCGTATGACCTGTTATTTCCGCATCACTGGGTGATGTTCGCGTGCTTGTTCCTGGTTCCGGACCTGAGTTTGCTGACCTATGTTCGAGGGCCAAATGTCATGGCCAGCATCGTCTACAACCTTATGCACAGCTATGTGTACCCTGCCCTCTTGGGCATCGTCTCTGTTTCGTCTCACAGAGAGCTGCTCGGGAAAGTGAGCCTGATCTGGATCGGCCACATCGGCATGGACCGAATGCTTGGGTACGGCCTGAAATACCCGGCCTCCTTTCAGTTCACGCACATTCAATCCACAGCAAACCCGGTCATTGTGCCCACCCTGCCCGGGCACTCAGGATGAGGAACGCGGAATTTGTTCCGAAGAGTGACTCGAAAGCGCGTTGCGCTATTGAATGCCAGTGCGGTAAGTCTGCTAGAGAATGCATTCGTGCTCAGTTGAGGTTAGCCGACGTGTGTTTACGCCCTGCTGCTGCGCTGATAGCCGGCTCGAAGGCTGACAGGAACGCCTCGCGGGATTTCTCGCCCAGGTCCACGACCTTGCTTCCGCCAGCAGCAACGAACGTGATGTGTTCGATCTCATTGGCCTTGAGAACGAGGCGCAGATAGATGGTCGCAATATCCTGGTCGCGAATGGGCGAGCCTTCGGTATACACGCCACCCGAGGCCATTAGCACCGTGCATACCGGCAAGCGATGCACAGACCAGCAGACAAATATGAGCACACCCGGGCGCTTAGCGCCTTATCAACTTGCAAGGGACTTGCCCATGTGCTGGTGAGCGTTGGTGACAAGTGAACGATCATGGTTGTGGGCGCGCTGTCGAAGGGCCGGTTGCGCTACAACGAGATTCAGCGGAGGGGTGAGCGGCATCTCGCAACGGATGCTCACGCTCACCCTGAAGCGACTCGAAGCCGACGGAATCGTCACGCGAACGCTGTTTCCGAGTGTTCCACCACGGGTGGATTACGAGCTGACGGAGCTCGGCCATACTCTTCGTGCGGCGCTGGTTCCTCTTCATCGCTGGGCAACACGTAACAGGTAGACAATAGCGGAAAACCGGGCCAGGTGCGATGGCTAGTATCGCCTCAATTGGCTGCGCTCCGGCAGCTTGGTCATTGTGCCTTTCAGACCCTTGGAAACCGCGCAAAGCGTACTGGCCCGCGCACGAACACATGTTCGCAAGGGTTCTCGAGATTGCCCTCTGTTCGCTAAGCCACGATAGGCTGCGTGCAGGGGCGGCTACTTGATGGGCTGGTAGTTTGTGAACAGGTCAACCACGCTGTGTGGCGAGTTCTCACCGAAGAACAGCGTAAGGTTCCGGTCAGCCTCGGCGGCAGCCGAGGCGCTGCGCGGGAAGAGATCCTTTTCGTACGCCATCAGCGCGGCTTCAATATCACCAGCATGGGCGGCAATGGCCTTTGCGAGTTCCGCGCCGTCGTACATGGCGAGGTTGGCTCCTTCGCCGGCGAACGGCGACATCAAGTGCGCTGCATCGCCGATCAGTGTCACCCCGGGAACGCGATCCCATCTGTGCTCGACCGGAAGCGCATAGACAGGACGAAGCACGGGGTCGGTTTCCGTAGCGGTGAGGAGCGCTTTCAGTTGCGGCGCCCACCCATCAAATTCCGCAGCGACGCGGGCCAGGGTAGATACCGGGTCGGAAAAGTCGATGCCTGCGATCCAGTCTTCGGTCTTATTGAGCGCCACGTACGCGTGCAGCGTGGCATCGGCTTCGCGATGCGCCATGATGCCTTTGCCTGGCGCAAGCGCCATCATCGTTCCACTGCCAACCGCTTCTGCGCTTGCATTGTGGCGGGTGTCGCTGTTGAAAAGGAAAGTCTCGACGAAACAGGTTCCGACATACGCCGGCTTCGATTCGGACAGGAGTGGGCGAGCTCTGGACCACGCACCGTCTGCGCCGACGAGGAGATCGGTGGTCACTGACGAGCCATTCGCGAAGCTCACCACGTGCCTTCCGTTCCCGAGGGAAGATACTGCTGTGGTCTTGTGCCCCCAGCGAACTGTGTCAGCAGGAAGGGAATCTAAAAGGATTTGTCGAAGGTCTCCACGGGGTACCTCAGGTCGACCGCCGTTCCCCTTATCAGGCTGATAGAGCAGGACATTGCCGTCCTTGTCGAGGACGCACTGCGCTTCAGCCTCAGCTTGAATGAGGCCTCTGAATTCCTCAAAGAGTCCCGCTGCTTTGAGTGCGAGCTGCCCATTGTATTCGTGGATATCGAGCAATCCCCCTTGCCCTCTCACTTTCGGTGAGGCTTCCGCCTCGTAGACCGTCGCTCGAATGCCATGAACGTGGAGGACGCGCGCAAGTGTTAACCCGCCGAGCCCGGCACCGATGATTGTGATGGAAGTATTCATGATTTCCTTGGTGGTCGATGCCGGCGGCGTATTCGGCAGACGATTGTGGAACGCTGTTCCACGATTATGGAATGTCATTCCATACGTGTCAAGATGGGGGTATGGTTCGAATAAAAGCTAAGAGGGCGAGGGGCAGCCAACAAAAAGTAGAATCGCTCTCACGTGAACGGATCATCGGAGCGTCGATCGAGCTTTTAGACCGCAGCGGAGAGGGCGGTCTGACGTTTCGTACCTTGGCCGAACGGCTCGCCACCGGCCCTGGCGCGATTTACTGGCACATCGCCAACAAGAGCGAACTGCTGACCGCAGCATGCGATGCCATCATCGCTCGCACCATGGGCGCGCTCTCGGCTTCGATGAAGCGTGGTGCGAAGCCGCAAGCAAAAATCCGGCTCCTCGCGCTGGCCATCTTCGACGCCATAGACGAGCATCCGTGGGTTGGCTCCGCACTCGCGCGCGCCCCGGGGCAACTGCCCATGATCCGCGTTGTGGAAAGCCTTGGCCAGGAGATTCGAGCTCTTGGCGTGCCGGAGGACGAACATTGGGTAACAGCCTCCACGTTGCTGAACTACATCCTCGGCGTCGGTGGGCGGAACGCGGCTAACGGGCAGTTCGCCCGGACGCAAGGCCTCGACAGAGGCGATTTCCTCGAAGCGGTCTCGACGGTGTGGTCGCAACTCGATCCGGAGGAATACCCATTTGCACGGAGCCTGGCCGCGCAGTTGCGCGCGCATGACGATCGCATGGATTTTCTCGCCGGGATAGATCTCATTCTGCGAGGCATCGAGGCATCGAAGCATCGCTGATAGTGCCGAAAGACATGCGTGTTGCAACGCGAGTACACGGACTCATCCGCCGATGTAGATTCAAACCGCATCGGAACAATAGCGGAAACGGGCATAGCGAAGTAGGCGCCGTCACCACCGAAGGACCGCACCCCACCGCATTGTTGAACACAAGCCGACTTGATCGAGCAGTGGAAACGCTGTTGAGCCGGAGTCGGTATTGAGCCAATTCGCACTTCTAATAGCCAGCACCCCCAAACCTATCACCCGTGGCGCCGTGTGAAGGGCCTAGAGACTTGGCGACAGTCCTCCATCAATCCGCAGATTGATACCTGTTATGTAGCCCGCTGCCGGGCTGGCGAGGAAGGCGATTGCGTTGGCAATCTCGTCAAGCTCTCCTACTCGTCCAACGGGAACCTGAGCAAACATGGGCAAGACAGCTCGTTCGATCTCCTGCCATGGCGTCCCTGTATCTCCCAGGCCCCGCTCTTTGGCGACTTCACGGAATCGATCCTCCAGTGTGGAGCTGCGTATCGTGCCGGGAGAAACGGCGTTGACGGTAATTCCATCGGCTGCGACCGCCTTCGCCAACGAAGCCGTCATTGCGTTCATGGCTGCCTTACACGCAGAATAATCCGGTGCCGCTGGTGGCGGCATTGTTGCCGCCAAGCTTGAAATGTTGATGACGCGGCCCCACTTGGCCTGCCGCATCTTCGGTAGAACGCGTGTAGTCACCCTGAGCGCCGCCAAAACATTGCGATTGTAGGCAGAAATCCATGTGGCTGGCTGGGCATTCTCCCAGCTTTCCTTCACGCCACCAGAGCCTCCGGCATTGTTCACGAGGATATCAACTGCCCCAGCGACTTTTTCAGCGTCGGTCACTAATCGCTCTACCGCATCGTCCTGCGTAAGGTCTCCGATTACGACATGAGCCTGCCCTCCCTGCGCGATGATGCTGGACGCAACTCGTTCAGTCTTCTCCCAATCACGGCCATGAACAATAACGGTCGCTCCCTCTCGCGCCAGGCCCCGCGCAATTGCTTCACCAATTCCCCTGCTGCTGCCTGTAACCAACGCGCGTTTCCCTTGCAGTTTCAAATCCATGAGCGCTATCCCTCCTGTGCGACTGCACAGTTCCAACCCTATGCGCTATGCTGCTGGAATGACCAGAACCCACAAATTGGTTGGGTACTCACCGAACGGTAAGCTCGCCGTGCCAAAGAATGCTAAAGATTGTTCTCCAGAAACGGCAGCAGAGGCGTTCGAGCTTCTGACGTCACAGTAATAACGATGCACCTTCAGCCACCTCAAGCAGTTCCGCCGTCTCGCCACACGCTTCGACAAGCTCAGACAAAACTTCCACACCACTGTCGCTATCGCCTGCGCCTGGCGCTGGCTAACGCAATATGTCGATACACCCTAGTGGATAAGGGCAGGTTCGACCGCCGTCCGGCCTCATGTTCTTGATAAGGCGCCATCGTCAGGTACTGATACTTGCTAGTGTCTGGAAAATGCTGCCGATGGGGTTGAGTCCGAGCTCGATTCGCTTCCCTTCAGGTCCATTCGTTCGATAAGGCCGTTCGCGATGGTGTAAACGTGCCACACCTCGCTATCAGAGAGGACATCGCCACCAAGGCTTTTCACAAGTTGATGAACTTTGACCTCGGTAGTGCCGTCTTCCTGGTCGATTACCTCAAGTGGTTCCACGTGAGGATCAAATTCCTTCCACTGCTGGGTCCAGTAGGACCGAATTTCTTCTTTCCCGACGACGCGGCCGCCTTCCGACGCCTTGGGCCAGCTAACGTTCTCACTCATGAGCGCCAGAGCGCCGTCGATATCCCTATGATTGAAGGCAGAGTAGGCCTGAGCTATTAACCTCTGCGTGTCCGCCATGATTCTTCCGGAGTGCATATGTGTACTCTACACATAGCTGCAGGAACGCTCTGGAAGTTTGCTGCATAGGATTTCTCGCAGTCAGCGGGCCTACTAAGCCTTAGGAGGCCAAGGCAACACAATGCGACTTACGAGGACTGAATACATTGCGGAGCCTTTCTTCTCGTTGGCGACTTGAATCAGGATCGCTAAACTGCCCAGCAGCGAGACCACGCGCTTGACTGCTTCAAATGCGTGGCTTTCCGATGACGTTGTCATACAATCGGTCTGATTTCGAGGGACCTCAGGCGATGACGCGCCGAGGTAACACCCAGGGGGGTCTATCAGTCTTTTGTCTGTAGCGATCGGCACGAATGGGAGCACCCATGACGTGCTGGGTGTATTCCGCGCTGATGAGCCACGACTGTTTATTGCAGCAACCTCAATTGCGCTCGGATTGGTGATCGTCGGCTTCTCTTTAATCCGCAGAAGGTTCGATCGATTACCTTCTTTTCTCGCCTGGTTCGCGGTCGTGTACGGCGCTCGTCTGTGGTTGCAGTCCGGAATCTACCACCTGATGGCGTCTGTTTCACCCGCTGCCGCGAGGATGCAGCTCGCGCTCAACTTCTTTATTACGATACCGGCGTTCTTGTTCTTCGGCGAGACCGAAGCTGCGGGCCGGGCAGGTCGCGTGTTGGTCAACACAGTATGTATCTGTGCCTTATTCCTGATTGCGGCAGCGCTCCTTGGATTTCCATGGTCGCCGCTTGATCGCGCAAATAGCTTCGTGGTGATTGCCGGCTCATCATCGCTCTTGTTCCTTGCCTTCCGGCAATCTCCGGCAACGAGGGATGAGATTGTCTTCCGGACGGGTTTGATTGCGTTTGTCGTTCTGGTTGTCTGGACCAACGTCTCAGGGTTGTTAAGACACCCGGTTACATTTGAGTTCTACGGTTTTGCCGTACTCTTATGCTGCCTAGGCTACGTTGCTGCTCGGCGAACGCTCGACCGCGACCAACGGTTGCATTCCATTCAGCAGGAGCTCGAGATTGCTCGTCGCATTCAGATGTCGATTCTGCCTGCCAGCTCTCCGAAATCCGATGACTTATGTGTGGCCACGCGATACAGGGCCATGACCTCGGTGGCTGGCGACTTTTACGAGTTCCTGAACGCGGACAATGGTTTGGGCTTGCTGGTGGCCGATGTGTCAGGTCACGGTGTACCCGCGGCTCTAATTGCCTCCATGCTCAAGGTAGCTGTTCAGTCTCAGCGCCATAAGCAAAACGATCCCGCATCCCTTCTTGCTGGAGTGAATCAGGCATTGTGCGGAAATGCTCAGAATCACTTCGTGACCGCGGCATACGTTTATATCGACACCTGCAGTGCCGAACTTCGTTACGCAGCCGCAGGACACCCACCAATGCTCCTGTTGCGTGACGGCGAGGTGACCCGGATCGAGGAAAACGGCCTGGTGATGGCGTTCATGTCCTCTGCGATCTACACCTCCACGACACGGGGACTGCAGCAAGGTGACCGTATGCTGCTGTACACGGATGGGATCGTAGAAGCTACCAACGCCGACGAAGAGGAGTTCGGCTATGAAAGGATCATCAGCGTTCTGAAAGAAAGCGCGATGCACTCTCCGGAGCAGGCGGCCGATACCCTACTGGGTGCCGTAAGCGCTTGGTCTGCAAGTCAGCAGGATGACCTGACCATCATGGTCTGCGACTACAAAGGGGTCCCGCTATCTATCGCCCGTTCGACTGCATAAGCCAAAAGCAAAGGCCCGGATGTTCCGGAGCCTTCACTCTGACTTTCCTGCTGTTCACGCTGCTCACTTCACTTCGTCAGTACTGCATATTCGTCAGGTCCTCGATCAGTCCCGGCCCAGTCGGTTCCCAGCCCAGCGCGTTGCGCGTCCACTCGCTCGAGGCCGGCATATCCAGCCCGGCGAAGTGCGCAAACCACCCAAAATGTTCGGGAGCCTTCTCCGGAGCTATCGAAACCACTGGCACCTTCAGCCCCTTGCCAATCGTTTCCGCGATCTCCTTGGCCGTCACACCTTCTTCCTGCACCGCGTGATACACAGTCACGCCCGGTCCCGTCTGTTCCACCGCGAGTCGATACAGGTGAGCTACGTCTTTCAACGGAGCCGCGGCCCAGCGGTTCGCGCCATCGCCGACATACGCTGACACCCCCTTCTCGCGCGCCATCTGGGTCAGCAGCGGCACAAGCCCCTGCTTGCGCGTGTCATGCACCTGCGGCAGGCGCACGATCGCTACACGCACACCCCGCTCGGCTGCGGCCTTGGCTGTATCTTCAGGTTGCCGTGGGATGGAAGCCGAACTCGCTGGCGGATCGCTCTCCGTGCGCACATGGCCCGGACCGCCGCTCGTCAGTCCCGTCCCGGAGGTCACGACCAGTAGCTTGCCTGGTTCAAGAACCGAACCCAGGGCCTCGATGGCCTTGCGCTCGTCCTCGCCGTTCTCGGCAAATTTCGAAAAGTCATGATCGAACGCCAGATTCACCACGGCATCGACCCCCGTCGCGCCGCTGCGGAGGCTGTCGAGATCCTTGAGATCCCCACGATGCACCTCCGCACCCGCCGCCTGCAACTGCTCCGCACCGGCCTCGCTGCGGGTCAGTCCGCGCACCTGGTGCCCTGCCTCGATCAACTCTTTTACAAGCTCCGTTCCAATGAAGCCCGTCGCTCCCGTCACAAATACGCGCATAGCCATTCCCCAATCTGTTTGCGGCAAGGCCCTGAGCCTCCGCCGTGTTCACATCCGACTTCACGCTGAAACAAACGGAGACGGTCTCCGAATAGCCATAAGAGTATCGGAGAGAACCTCCGGTTGCAGAAGATTTTCTGTAAAGATTGTGTATGCCCGCAAAGAAGGCGCCGACGCCTCTACCGCCTCGTAAAACACGTGCCGACGCGCAGCGTAACCGCGAACGCATTCTTGAGGTCGCGAAAGCAGTCTTCACGGAGCACGGGGCCGAGGCCACACTTGACGATATCGCCCGGCAATCCGGCATCGGTCCCGGCACGCTGTACCGTCACTTTCCTACCCGCGAAGCCCTCATCGAAGCTGTCTACCGCAGCGAAGTCGAAAAGCTCGCCGCTGCCGAAGAACGCTTCGCGGCGGTCATGCCGCCACTCGATGCCTTGCGCTGCTGGATGCTCCTCTTTATCGATCACGTCGCCGGCAAGATGCTCATCCTCCCTGCCATGAACACCGTCACCGGAGGTTCACTGCGCCTCATGGAAGGCTCGCGCAACCAGATCCATACCGCGTTCGTCACTCTGGTCAAGCGCGCGATCTCGAGCGGTGATCTCGGCGCTGATACCGAGCCTGACGATTTCGTTCGCGCACTCGTCGGCATCTTCCACACCACCGCCCTGCCGGGATGGGAGCCGAGCGCTCGCCGTCTGGTCGACATCCTCATCGCCGGTTCGCGCTCAACAAACTAGCAAATTACTCTCCATCCCTGGTGGCTGAAAGCCACAGCAGATCTACGTAAGGCGTGGGCCGGAGAGTTGGAATGCTGACGTTGTTAAGGCGGAGGAGTTCTTGTGAGCCGTAGCCCATTCGCGTATTGAAGACCTGCTGGATCGAGTGGTATCTGTGTGAACTGATCTCTTCACGGCATGAGTGGCGAGAATGCGACTTCCGAGGATCGATCCGGAAACATCACTCGGTTGCGACAGGTTGCCAGAACTCAACACGGTTTCCCGCCGGGTCTGTTATCCAGCCAAACTTGCCGAAGTCATAGCTCTGGCGCTCTGGGTCCACTGTGACACCTGCCGCTTGCAACCGGTCCAACAATCCATCGAGGTCATCTACTTGGAGGTTGATCATCGCTTTCTGTGCAGGTGGAAAGTACGGGTTGTCCTGCTTGAAAAGCGCGAACACGATCTGGCCGCCTTGCGTCGGGGCTGGAAAGGCATAAGCTCCATTGACCTTAACCAGGCCAAGATGCTGTTCGTACCAGTCGTATAAAGACTTCGGATCATCCGTACGCAAGAACATGCCGCCAAAGCCGGTTACTGCAGCCATGTAGCCTCCTTAAGTTGTGTGGTTGTTAGGTTATCGGGCCGGACGCAAGGATGCGGATTCAGCCCCGGTTCCACTTCAGGCTGTCAAGGTCACCGGGGCAGGGGCTGGTTCGCTCGATTGTCTACGGCGGAGAAGGGCAGCGGAAACAAGGGTGATCACAACGCCGACTGGCAGTGGTTCGATCAGGGTATAAGCCATGTTGACCCAGGGGTTCTGGTATAGCTGCTGGGAACGCTGGATGGCAGCGATCTTCGCGGCAGTCGTCGGGGAGTCGAATCCAGAGGTTTGCACCCTGTGCACTTGTGCGGCGAAATAGCTGTCCATAAAGTGCGGCATGAAGTTGAAGTAGACAACCTCCCAAGTGACCACGTAGCAGACGCAGGTGATGAGAGTGATGAGGATGCCACAGGTAAAGGCACGGCCAAACGAGATCCGGCCAGTGAGGACGTTATCCCGATAGCTGCGAATGCCGAAGTAAACCAGCAGGAAAGACGCCACCATGATGGTGTAGCCGAGTGCCATGCTGTGGCCGAAACCGGTCCTGCTGGCCATGAGGATCGAGCCGTCCATAAGGACGGAGATCATGAGTCCGGAGATCAGGCCAAAGGTAAGGACGACTTTCTTCATGTGAGCCTCTCTTGAGCAAACGTAGCTGGACCAGAATGCTTGGTTTCTGGGCTGAAATCGTCATACTTTCGAATGATTCTGCGGTATGGGGGACGAAATTCATCCTTTCGGGTGGGGATCTATGGCAAAAGGCCCAGCTCTTTGCCGCGCTGGACGGCTTGCGTACGTCGGGAGGCTCCCAGTTTGTCGAACGCCCGGGCGCAGTGAGTCTTGATGGTATTCTCCGAGACGAAGAGCTGCCCTGCGATCTCCCGATTGCTGAAGCCGTTTGCCACCAGGCTAAGGACTTCTAGTTCGCGCTGCGTGATCCCAAGGACCTGCTGTTGAGCCCTGTTCGGAGCGAACAGACTGGCTGATGGAGCTTCAGCAGGAACAATGATCTCCTTTATCACTACCGTCTCCCGCACTACCTCACGTCTCCGTGTTATCCGGATCCCGAGCCAGATTCCAAACATGGCGAAAAGAATGGCGACAAGCGCCTCATATATTTGAAAGGAGTGCTCGATGACGATGAAACGGTACTCTGTGTATTGAAGGATCGCGACGAGGAGTCCGCCGACAACACCGAAGATCAGGACGTGGCGCTTCACCCAAGAAGTATATTCGCCACCGACTAGCTCGGACATTTTGTCCTGATCAACTGCAAAGCCAGTCTGTTGAATCCCGGTAGGCGTGTGGTCATGGTGTCTTCTGCGGGTCACCGCCGCGCCGAAGTTGATCTCGAAGATCCCAACTTTGACAACACCCCCTACAACGAATACTTGGCATATGGACGCTCTAAGACAGCGTTGATTCTTTTCACAGTCGAGTTCGATCGGCGTCACAAACCTAAGGGCATCCGTGCCACGGCCGTTCATCCAGGCGCGATCCAGACAGAAACGGTTCAAAAGCTCATCGAAGCGTTGGTCCCGGGAAGGATGCGGCCACGGCGGCTTTCGACTGGAAGACCCCATCTCAAGGAGCGGCAACCTCGGTGTGGGCGGGATGTGTCGCACGGCCCGACGAGGTGGGAGGACAGTATTCTGAAGATCGCCATGTCGCCGAAGTGTGCGACGATCCTTCTGCGAAAGCTGGTGTATCCTGCGGGCGATCAATGTGGAGAAACTCCGTCTTCGGCTCGGCGGACTCGATGTGGTACGGCATCCACGCCTTGAGCAGCGACTCAGGTCGATTGAGCAACCACAACCTACCAAGCGAGTTCTCAACCAGGTACCGGACGATCCCAGTGTGGCGTAAAAAGCTGGGTCACGGCGGGAATGTCCTCAGCAGGGACGGCAGACTTGCGAGCCATCACCTGGTCTTTCTTTTCGGATATGTAGAACTGGTAGAGCCACCCGAGGACCTCAACCTGCTCACAATCCTCGTCCGTGATCTCTGTTCTGAAGCCTTGCGCCACTGATTGTTGAGTCAGCAGGTCATCGGGCAGTAAGAGTTCGGTTTCGTCGTCCAGTCGCTCAAATCTATGGAAATCTGGCCGGAGGGACTGCTGTCCGATGAAAACAGCCACTGGATGGATCACGTCGGTCGTGCTTGCAGTAGTCACGCTTTTTGATTGGCTACTTCTGTACTTAGGTCAGTTTGCATTCGACTTCACTCAAGGCGGACCAGAGCCGGTGGGCCTACGTTATGAATGGCTCTTACTGCTCTGCAAACTTGTCGGACTTGGAGTCTCACGTCGCACCGGCCTGCTGATGCTCGCGGCAGCGTTAGCGGACGGGGTTTTTGGCATCGCTTTTCTGCATATGCATAGCCAACATGAATCGCTTGGTGCCGCGATATCAGACAGCTGGATTACGGGAGCCTATCTTCCTCTCGCCGTAATTTACGTCGTTATCACCGGACGTGGCTGAATCAATGCGCAACGAGCATGAGGCGAGAAGGTGGCCGAGTGAACTGATGAGGCGGTTCATGAGTCCGGACCAGCCGCTTATCGCTTGGAATCCAGGAAGCCAGCAGACACGTTGATATTTCACGAACGATTCTATCGACGTACCCCACAGCAAAGGTGCAGCTAAGACTCGGTGCGGTTCCCATCGTTTTAATCATTCTTTACGGAGGGAATCTCTACAGCTATGTAACAGCCGAGAACTGCTCACCAGTGGTGCTGAAGCCCTTTATCGCTCTTATCTCACATTCGAAGTATTCGTTTAAGCGTTGAGCTTAGATCTTACCTGATGACAACCAGCGCTCAAGTCGATCGGCGTAGGTGCGGCTCGAGCGATGCTCCGAGCCGTCCGAAAGCTTCACTGTGAACTCGCGGTTCTCGATGGATCCCAGTTCCAATATGCCTTTGGACTGCACAATTCGGGAGCGGTGTATGCGGATAAATTTTGCCGGGTCGAGCCTCTGTTCGAGAGACGCCATCGTCTCGCGTACCAGAAAAGATCGACCGTTGACGTGTAGTTCAACATAGTCACCGGCAGCCCCAATCCACTCAACCTCTTCCGCGACCACGATTTGAATGCGAGATCCGCTTTGCACCGTAAACCGGGACGCGTATCCATCCGAGGTGCGGTCCAGCATCTTCATGACCCGCTGTACCATCTCAGCCTTTGTTTCGGATTCGACCAGAACGCGAGCTCGACCGACCGCTGCCGCGAAGCGTGTGTCGTCCACCGGTTTCAACAGGTAGTGAAGCGCATGAACATCGAATGCCCGTAAGACATGCTGCTCATATGCTGTCAGAAAAATCACTGCGGGCAGGCTTTCTCTTGGCAGTGCACGCAAAACCTCAAAACCGTCCATACCCGGCATTTGGATATCCAGGAATACAACATCGGGAGATCGTTCCAAGATTCTCTCCACCGCGGATTGCCCATCTCCGCATTCTCCAATAATCTCTACATCCTTAAATTTACGCAGCCTGTGAACGACGCCACGACGCGCCAAGGGCTCGTCGTCGACGATTAGAACGCGCATGGTGCAGTTTCCTGCAGGTTCTGAGCCCTGCGTAAGGGTAATTCCAACACCACCTCGCAACCTCCCGTTTCAGGCCATGCAAACGAGAATTCAAAATCAGTCCCATAAAGTGTTTTCAGACGCTCCACCGTGTTGCCCAGACCGATTCCATTTCCATTCTTCTTCTGCTCGCCCTCACCACGACCTCCGGAGTTCCCGATCACAATTCGCAACCTGTTGGCATCGAGCGCGCTCTTTATTGCGATCCACCCACCTTCAACTAGTGGCGCTACTCCGTAGCGCACTGCGTTCTCAACGAGAGGCTGTAGCAACATGTTCGGCACCAGCGCATCCCGCGTTTCCGATAGAACAGCCATATCGATTTTCAGCCGCTCCCCTAGCCTTGTTTGCTCGATCGCCAGATACCCTTCGGTAAAGGCCAGTTCCTGAGAAAGCGTCACCTCTGCCATGACTTCGGAATCCAGGCTTGTGCGCAGAAGATCTCCGATCTGCGCCAGCATCCGCGTGGCTGCAGGCGCATTTCCATCCAGAACGAGAGTGGAGACCGCATTGAGCGAATTGAAAAGAAAATGTGGATTCAACTGATAGCGAAGTGCAAGCAGGCGCGCCTCTCTGACCTCCGACTCGGCGCGAAGCAGCCGCTCCTTCTCCATGCTCGATTGCTGCGATTGCTTAATGCTGAAGTACAGACCGCACCACATGAAGAGAATGAAAAAAGACCACATCAAAACTGTAACCGAAGCGTGCCAGGGCACATTATAGTCATTGAACTTCTGCAGAATGAGGCTGGCTGCGCAGGCTACGGGAATGGATGCGACCATGGCCGCTGCGGCTGCTTTCAATTCAAAAGCGATCCACGACTGCGATCGCTGCAGCAGCCAACGGCAAAAAGGGCGCAGTGCACAACTTCCCAGAAACATGCAGACGATTGGCACCGTCTCTTCAGCGATAAACTCACGCTTCGTCAAGAACGCATGAATAGATTCCAGAAGGTCGAAAAGATAAAAGCAGCACCATCCAATGATCTGGATTTGCCAGAAGGACCGCAAATTCAGGACATTCTCTCGATTCATAAGTAGCATTTTAACTTAGGTGGTGAAGCGGTGTTCCGCGGCCTAACGCACGAAACCCTCGGCTCATCGCATTTCTCGATCGCCCAGCAGATTAGGTCTGGCTTACCAACTTCACTGAGCTAGGCTCTGAATACGGTTTGAAGCTCGCTTTATATCGCCTATGCGGAGTTACGCCATTCGGAACGGAGTAACTGGTGAGAATGTCTTAGAAGGTGGTTAGTTTGCCACTCGTTTCGAGTTCTGAAGTGTTGGGCCTGTAGTCTCACGTAATCGCTGTGAATGTTAAATACCAGGTGGATTTCTCTCTTAGCAAAAACTTGTGAAGTCTTGAGCCAATTCTGCTGCCAGTTAAAGGCTAACCGTCAGAGCTCCAAGTGGTACCTGACGTAATTCGCCAGATATTTTGGCAACACAAATTTACTGGAGGAAAAGAGGAAATATGAAAATGCTTATACAGTTGCGGAATTTCCGAACTTTCTGGGCTACTACGATTGTTGTAGCTTGCTGCAGCAATGCAGTCGCCCAAACAAGCTACAAAGTCACCGATTTGGGCCATCTAGATAATGGGAATTTGGGTTGTGCGATGGGTCTCAACAACCACGGATGGACGGAGGTCATGGAAGGAAAGTTGCCGTCGGGGAAGGAGGATGATGTGGTGGCACTTCTAGGAGGACGCGCAGCGATAAACATCGACGGAATCAATTTCGACCTTGGCACGCTCGGAGGAAAGAACAGCTGGACGGGTTATGGCGGGATCAACGAGCAAGGTCAGGCAGTGGGTTATGCAGAAACGCGCGTTCCGGACCCCAACGGCGAAGACGTTTGTGCCTTCGGCACACGACTCACATGTCGCCCGTTTTTTTGGCAAAACGGCAGCATGAGGGCTCTCCCAACTCTGGGTGGTAATAACGGGCAGGCCAGCGCAATCAATAATAGTGGACAAGTCGCAGGATATGCTGAAACCACTACCGTCGATTCCGGATGCGCGCCGGGCCGGATCACACGCGGGGTGTTGTGGGAAAACGGCAAAGCCCAGGCTCTTCCTCCGGTGGGCAGCGATCCAGACTCAGAAGCGGTCGACATCAATAGTCAGGGCGATACCGTGGGCTATTCGGGAACCTGCACCTCAGCAAATCACGCCGTGGTGTGGGAATATGGCAATCCCACCCCGCTTCCTGATCTCGGATTTACGGGCTCTAATGAGGCCTACGGCATTAACGACCAAGGCCAGATTGTTGGGACAGTCAGTAATGGCAAATACTTCTATGCCGCTCTTTGGCAGGACCAAAGACTCACCGTCCTCAAATTTCTGCCGGGAGATATTCTCGCCCTGGGCGAAGCCATCAACAACCAGGGCCAAGTGGTAGGAAGCGCTCTGGACTCCAAGTTCGAGTGGTCCCATGCCCTCATCTGGGAAAACGGTAAGACGATCAACATTAATAAGCTATTTCCGGCGAGTTCCAACCTCTACGCAACCATGGCTAACCAGATCAACGATAAAGGACAAATATCGGGCATGGCTGTCGTACGCAGCGGGCCGCATAAGGGCGAAGTCGACGCCTTTCTCGCCACACCTGTAGACGAAAGCATAGGCCGGTCGGTTGCGGACGAAGTGGGCGCGCACCCTGACTTTGCGATGCCCGCGAATGCGAAAACTCTGCTGTTGCATAAAACCGTCGGACCTGGCCAGTCGGGACGATAAAAACACTTTAGAGTTTTTGCATCGTGCTTCTCATGCCGTAGTTGCCTGGACAATCGGGGTCACGTCGAATTTCGGCGTGACCCCGATTGTTCACGGCAAGAACGCAGAAAGTCTATTGGTGCGAGGACCAAGGGACCCGTTGCGCAAGGAATTCAGCGCTTAGTAGCTCCCGAACACCGCGCAGCAAAGTGAATCAAGTGGTCCGGCGCTAATGGTCCGAGAACCTCATTTGGTGTGGCTCTCGCGAATACCCGGAAGTCACGCTCCAAACGTCCCAGGTGTTGACGACTCAGGCGCACAGGGTACCGCGGTGGCGAGGGAAGGCCGCCCAGGCGTTGGCGTGTGCGTTCGCACAGTACGCGGTAATAGGTTTGCGTTGCCGCTGCTGACCTGCCGCCGAGGATGCCGATTGTTTTCACTTGGTTTGCAGGAAGCAGCCCTTCCGTTGGTTGACGCTCGTGAACGCATCACAAGTCATCGGGCCAGACCGACCATTGCCTCTCAGCTCTACAGCGCAAAAAGAGCCGCTTAGCCTGTTTGAGTTGCAAGAATGGCTGGGTCACAGTTCTCCTGAGCCAACTCGTCACTAGACCAAGACCACGCCGGCTAAGCTGGCCAAATCGTAGCAAGACGCCGGAATCTCAGGCCTGTCGAAGTTCTTACCCGCTCGGCCTGTGCGTGCCGCACCATCTCCACCAGCACCTTGCGGGTGCCCTCCGCAGTAGCCACCTCGTGTGGATAGTTGATGCGTGCGCCTTTCATTCCTTCCGCAGTCTTCAAGCGCAGGGAGAACCCCAAACGGTCGACTGCGGTCATGGCTGCCTCGCTTGCTTCCAGCTTTGCATGTGTCCGCGCCAGCAAGATCATCGCATCTGCATGGTCTCCGTTCATGTGCGCGATGATGCCTGGCGCTGCCGCCGCGAGTGGATCCGGAGTGGCTGCTCGGTAATCGAGCGCCGTCACCCATCCCATGACACCGAAACCGCCAACATAGTAGAGATCAACGGGTTGTAGACGGAAGAAGTTGAAATCCGGGAAGTCGACCCAGGACCGGCTGTTCTCATGACGCGCTAGGTACTGTTCGCGCACAGCATCGATCTCGCCTCCTGGTACCGTTTCGGCGTTGCCGATCAGTGTGGCGCGGGCCGCGCCAAGGGCATCCCCCTCAGTCGCAGCCTGCCCAACGAAAAGACTCGCCCGCGGGTTCGCTCTCAGGTTTTGCGTGTGCATGGCCATGTTGCTGATCAGGAAAAGGGGCCGCCCCTCTAGATCCAACGCATAGGGCATCAACGATCCGAAAGGAAAGCCCTCATGCTTGCGCGAGAGCGTCGATAGCGTAGCAACGGAAGTCAGCGAGACCAGGGTCCGTACACGCTCCGCATAGCTCGGCTCGGGTAGTTGCGGCAGAGCCGGACCGCTGTATGCATGTTGGCGAGATGCAGGAGTTTCGATCGAGGACATCGGCGGTTCACCCAGTGACCTAGGTTAGCTCACCTGGCGGGTATATGGATCGGTACCGCGCGAATCAGGGTAGCTGAGCGCGCATCCTAAAGGCTCTTAGCATCGGCCTTGAATACGGCAATTGGGAGAAAGCCCGCGATTCCCATGCATCTACCGGTTAGACCGGTCTTCCACATCCGCGATCGCAGCGCGCTGGCTTTGACTCCAGGTCTCGCCGCCATCTTGTGCACCTGTGCGCCGAGAGCATCATCGGCCTGAGACCGCAGCTGTTATCCGCCTTAATCCTTCCAAGTTCCCTGTTATTCCCTGTTCCAAATTGCGGCCCAAAGCGAGAATTATGAATTCCCCAGCGAATTTGCGCATCGCGGGTTCTTAGCATTTGATTTTGACCGGAATTCCCTTAAGTTTCCCTGTTAGGGGGAAGAACGGTTCGCAGTCGACTGCGCCCACCGCCACTCTAAAGCCACACGCTAGATCGCGAACCGGGCTTCTCAGGCCTCATCAAATACCTGACGCCCCTCAGGATAGCCCAGGTCAGCAGACCCGGATGTTACTTTGCGATCGCAGCCCGGAAATACGCAAGCGAACGTTCCAAACCCTCACGCAGCTGTACTTTGGGCTCCCAACCCAGCAGAGTCCGGGCACGGGTGATGTCCGGGCGGCGTCGCGTTGGGTCATCCGTAGGCAGGGGGTGGTACGCGATCTTGCTTTCGGAGTGGGTGACTGCGATCACCTCGTGCGCGCACTCGCCGATGGTCCACTCCACCGGATTGCCGATGTTCACAGGCAGATGTTCCTCGCTGCGCGAAAGCCTCACGATGCCGTCGATCAAATCCGATACGTAACAGAAACTGCGCGTTTGCGATCCATCCCCGTAAATGGTCAGATCTTCACCGCGCAGCGCCTGCATCATGAAGTTCGAGATCACGCGTCCATCGGTTGGCTGCAACCGCGGACCATAGGTGTTGAAGATGCGCACCAGGTGCGTATTCACGTTGTAATAGCGGTGATACGCCATCACGGCAGATTCGGAGAAGCGCTTCGCCTCGTCGTAGACGGAACGCGGGCCGATGGGGTTCACATTGCCCCAATAGCTCTCTTTCTGCGGATGAACCTCCGGATCGCCATAGCACTCCGAAGTGGATGCGTGCAGATACCCTGCGCCATGCTTGCGAGCAATGTCCAGCGTGTTAAACGTTCCGTAGGAGCCCACCCGCAGCGTTTCCGGGCCGAGCCGCGCATAATCCGCGGGGCTGGCCGGGGAGGCGAAATTGAAGACATAATCCACCGGGCCGGGATCGAAAGGCTGGCAGATGTCCTGCTCCAGGAGCCGAAAACGCGGCTCGTTCCGGAGATGTTCAATATTGACCGGGCGTCCAGTCGAGAAGTTGTCGGCTCCGATAACCGAATGTCCTTCGGCCAGCAATGTATCGGCTAGGTGCGATCCCAGGAAACCGGCCGCGCCAGTGATCAAAATTGTCTGCTCTTTCAAGGGGCCTCTGTCGTCCTGAATTCTGTTCTGCACAGCAAACAGAGCGCCGCCCGATGTTTGAAATCGGGCGGCGCCTTTGTCTACGGGATGCGGTAAGCCCCAGCCGTTTCCCGCGCCGGATACATGGCAGGCCGGCCCACGCTCAGGTAGGTGAAGCCCTTGTTCAGCATCTCCTGCGGGTCATACAAATTGCGTCCATCGATGACGATGGGGTAGCGGAGGGTGTAATGGAGCCGGTCGAGGTCGAGCTCCGCAAACTCCTGCCAGTCGCTCAGGATGAGCAATGCGTCCGCATCCTGCGCGGCAGCGTAGGGGTCCGTCGCATACTTGAGCCGCGGTCCGGGCGGGATCTGAAACTGAGCGCGCTCACTCGCCGCCGGATCGTATGCGTTAATGGAGCAGCCTTCCGCCAGCAGCATGTTGATGATGTCGAAAGCCGGCGACTCGCGCACGTCATCCGTGCCTCCTTTGAAGGCCAGGCCGAGCACAGCAACGTTCTTTCCGCGAAAGGTCCAGAGGGCCGAACGGATCTTGTTGAAGAAGCGCTTTTTCTGCTGCGCATTGATCTTTTCGACTTCCGTAAGGATGCCGAAATCCACGCTAAGCTGCTCGGCGACATAGCGGAACGCGGCTACGTCCTTGGGAAAGCAGGAGCCGCCGTAACCGATACCGGCGCGCAGGAACTGGGAGCCGATGCGCTTGTCCAGTCCCATGCCGCGCGCCACTTCTTCCACGTTGGCATCCACGGCTTCGCACACATTCGCGACCGCATTGATGAAGGAAATCTTCATTGCTAAGAAAGCGTTCGAGGCATGCTTGATTAACTCCGCCGCCTTGGTCGAGGTGAGCAGGAGCGGCGGCGGGTCGGAAATCGTACGGTGCCCGATGATGGCGTTATCTGTCTGGTAGTAAGCGCCCGAGGTCAGCGGCTGATAGATAGCGCGCAACACCGACGCTGCCCGTTCATTATCAGCACCCACCACGATCCGGTCCGGATGAAGGAAGTCCACCACGGCTGTGCCCTCCCGCAGGAACTCCGGGTTCGAAGTCACATCGAAATGCGCGCGGGAGATCCCATTACGTTCGATCACGCGGCGTATCCATTCGTTCGTATACACCGGTACCGTGCTCTTTTCAACGATGACCGTATAGCTGTCGATCGAGCGCGCGATTTGCGTCGCCACCGCGTCCACATACGATAGATCCGCATTGCCCGACTCGCCCTGGGGCGTGCCCACAGCGACAAAGATCGCCTGCGCATCTTTGGTTGCCGTCTTCAGGTCGGAGGTGAAATGAAGCCGGCTATTCCGATGCCGCTCGAGCAGCTCCGGGAGATAGTCTTCGTGGATCGGAATGCCGCCTTCGCGCAGCATCTTGACTTTCTTCTCGTCGTTGTCCACACAGACCACGTTATGGCCTATCTCGGCAAAGCACGCGGCAGCTACAAGACCGACATACCCGGATCCGACAACAGCTATCGATATTGGTTTGATCGTCACTCAACCTCCCCTGAATACTGCGAAACTCGTTGTTGAAGTATACGTGAATAGATGGTGAAAAAAGAGTGTTGCGCAGCACCTCCGCCACTATGCATACTCGAAAGTACTCGAACTGCTCACACTGCGGTAAGTAGCCAAATACGCTTCTATCACTGATCGCTTATCGAACCGCCGGAGGTTGCGAAAGCCCGCATCCCGCAGGGCTTGCGCTTGATCGAGTCCCACCATGATGCATTGGGCAGCCTCCGCCGGGCGCTCTGGATCGATATAAACCGCGGCCTCCCCAGCAACACTGCTCATCGGGGGCCTGTCTACGGCCGCCACGGGGCACCCACAGGCTTGCGCTTCCAGAATCGGCCAGCCAAACCCCTCGTACCGGGAAGGAAACAGCAAAGCCGAAGCAGCGCCATATAGACATCGCAGTTGCGCATCGTCGGGATGGTCTATGGCAAGTACATCATTGGCTAATCCATGCTCGTCCAGGTATTCGGCAAACTTTTTGGGCCAGGGCTGCCCGGCCAGCACAAGCATCGCCTCACGATACCTTGCATGTGCGCGCAGCTCCTTGAAGATCGGCAGCACGGCGAACCTGTTCTTGTACCAGTGGTTGGCGCCCACATGGAAGAAGAAAGGGCGCCCCGGCGGAACACCCATGGCGCGCAGCACCGGCTCGCGTTCTGCCTCGTTGCTAGGTCTGAAGTTTGTGTCCACCGGCAGCGGGATCACCCGCGTGCGTTCCGGCAGGATCCCCAGCACCGCGCATACGTCCGCGCGCGTCTTTTCCGACACGCAAACAATGCAGGCCGCGTGCCTGAGCCCGCCGGCAATCATCTTCTGGAGCATGCGTCCCGTTCGCGATACCGGATTCTCCGGAAACTCCCCCCGCGCACTTCGTATGGCCAGCAGATCGTGGCAGGTAATGACGTGCGGTTTGCCTTTGAGCGCGCGCACATACATCGCATTTGAGTGATCGCAGATATGCACCAGGTCATAGGAGCGCGCTGCTCGCCGGAGACGGCGCGGGAAAAGTAGGAATTTGTCCAGATACCCCAGCCACTTGCTCATCCGTGAGCCTTGCGCCAGGCGTCCCATGACCGGAGCCGGCGCAATCACTGCGACCTCTTCGCCCTGTTCGCGAAGTCCGGAGGCCAGCATCTCGGTGTATCGGCGCATGCTCTCCTGGCGATCAGGCGCGTAGTTGCCCACAAGCAGGATCTTCACCTACGTTGAACCCTGGCCTGCGAAGAAGGCCGTCTTGTCCATTTGCGCAGCTCGGCAATCAGGACCGTGGCTGCGTTCAGCGCAAATCGCCTTCGCGCCGCAGTTCGCGCGGCTTGAGAACGCGGCACGGATTTCCAGCCGCCACCATCCACGCCGGAACATCCCTGGTGACCACGGAATTCGCGCCGACAACACTTCCCTCTCCTACCGTAATGCCGGGCGAGATAAATGCACCGGCAGCAACCCATGCTTGTGACCCAATGGTAATCGGCAGCGAGAACAGTGGGAAGTCGCCCCGTGTGTAGTCGTGGGTGGACCCGCATAGATAAGCTCGCTGCGAGACCACGGAATGCGCGCCGATGGTCACGGGCGCAAGGTTGTAAATCTCCACCTTGTCGCCGATCGCGACGTAATCGCCAAGTTCGAGGTTCCAGGGTACGTGGACGCGCACGCCGCCGCAGATCAGCACATGTTTGCCAATCTTCGCGCCAAAAAGCCGTAACAGCGCAACCCGGAGCGGACTTAAGCTGCGCGGGCGCACCGGCCAGAATGGTAGCTGCACGCATTCCCACAGCGCGCGCCGCACTAATACCGAGATCTTTTGGTTCTTCTTATACGTGGCCAGATTGATGCGCGGTCTCTCCGGAGCTGCACTGGAGATCTCAGCGGGTTCTTCGGCGGCAGCAAAGGAAGACACACGCTGCGCGGTATGTGGATCGAGGCTTGAGGACATACGGTCTATATCAGCGATTTCGCGGTTTGGAACGGGCGAACGCGGCCTGCTAATCGATTGCCGTCTCCGCGGGTTCGGTGTTCAGTTCCTTCAGTATCTGCAGCAGGTAGTGGCCATAGCCGCTCTTGACCAGCGGCGCCGCAAGCGCTTCCAGTTGCGCAGCCGAAATGTAACCCATGCGGTAGGCGATCTCTTCCGGACAGGCGATCTTCAAACCCTGCCGCTTTTCCAGCGTCGCGATAAACATTGAGGCATCGAGCATCGAGTCGTGCGTGCCGGTATCCAGCCATGCCATGCCCCGCCCAAAGGAAACTACCTTCAGCTTACCGTGCTGGAGATAGAGCCGGTTCAGATCCGTGATCTCCAACTCGCCGCGCTGCGACGGCTTCAGCGACTTGGCGTGCTCGACCACGTGCCCATCGTAGAAATACAGACCAGTCACGGCATAGCGCGACTTGGGATTTTCCGGCTTTTCTTCCAGGCTGATAGCGCGGCCACGGTCATCGAACTCGACCACTCCGTAATCGGAGGGGTTCTGCACCGGGTAGGCGAAGACCACGGCGCCATCCGTTACGTGGGCTGCGTCCTGCACCATGGCGGCCATCTCGTGCCCGTAAAAGATGTTGTCTCCCAAAACCAGCGCGCATGGATCGTTTTTCGCAAAGGATTCGCCAATCAGGAAAGCCTGTGCCAGCCCCTCAGGTTTGGGCTGCGGCGCATAGGAGATGTCCAACCCCCACCGGCTGCCATCTCCCAGCAGGTCGCGGAAGCGCGGCAGGTCCAGCGGCGTCGAGATGATCAGAAACTCCCGTATCCCCGCCAACATCAGCGTGCTTAGCGGGAAATAGATCATCGGCTTGTCGTAAATCGGCACAAGCTGCTTGGAGACGGCCAGCGTGACCGGATAGAGCCGCGTACCGGAGCCGCCGGCCAGGATGATGCCCCTCACTTCGCGCTCCGTTCCGCGTAGTTCAAATCCATCCAGTTGCGATAGGCGCCGCTGGTGATCTCGCGCGCCCACTCCAGATTGTTCAAATACCACTCCACCGTCTTGCGAATGCCCGTGGTGAAACTTTCCTGCGGTTTCCAGCCCAGCTCGCTCGTAATCTTTGTGCAATCTATCGCATACCGCCGATCATGTCCCGGCCGGTCCTTCACATACGTGATAAGCCGATCGTGCGGCCGTCCGGAAGGATGCAGTGCATCCATAATAGTGCAGATGGTGGTGACTACATCAATGTTGGACATCTCGTTCAGCCCGCCCACATTGTAGGTTTCGCCCACTCGCCCACCGGCCAGCACGGTCGAGATCGCTTCGCAGTGGTCCCCCACATACAGCCAGTCCCGCACATTCAATCCATCGCCGTAGACAGGCAGCGGCTTGTTCTCGAGCGCATGGAGGATCATTAAGGGGATCAACTTTTCCGGGAATTGGTACGGACCGTAGTTATTGGAGCAATTCGTAGTCAGCGTAGGCAGCCCATAGGTGTGGTGATAAGCGCGCACCAGGTGGTCGCTGCCCGCCTTTGAGGCCGAGTATGGGCTGTTGGGGCTATACGGCGTCGTCTCGGAGAAAGCCGGATCGGACTTCCCCAGCGAGCCGTACACCTCGTCGGTCGAAACATGGAGAAAGCGGAAGCGCTCCTTCGCTGCGCCGGACAGCCCGCGCCAGTACTCAAGAGCCGCCTGGAGCAGGCGAAAGGTCCCGACTACGTTGGTCATGACAAACTCTTCCGGCCCCAGGATCGAACGATCGACATGACTTTCCGCCGCGAAGTGCACCACTGCATCCGGCGCGTGCTCCCGGAGCAAGCCCCCCAGCAGCTCACTGTCTTCGATACCGCCCTGCACAAAACGATGGCCCTCGTTGCCCTCGAGCGAAACGAGGTTCCCGAGATTGCCGGCATAGGTCAGCTTATCCAGGTTGATCACGCGGTCCCCGGCAGCCACACGGCGAAGAACGAAGTTCGAGCCGATAAACCCCGCTCCCCCCGTTACCAGAATCGTTTGCTTCATCATCTTCTCCATCTCACAGATCCCTAGCCGGCATGGATACGTCCGGGCCAGGATCCCTTAATCAAACACATCCGCGCTCCGGAGCGGCGCGGCTTCGCGGTCCTTCGCTGACAAAATAGGCTCCACCCCGTCCAGTGGCCACGCGACGCCGATTTCCGAGTCGTCCCACAGCACGCTTCGCTCTCCGGCAGGCGCATAGAAATCAGTCGCTTTGTAAAGCACATCCGCCGTTTCCGACAACACCAGAAAACCATGCGCGAAACCGGCAGGGATCCAAAGCATCCGGTGATTTTCTTCGCTCAACCGAACGCCCGTCCAGTGTCCAAAGCGGGGCGAAGAGCGCCGGAGGTCCACTGCTACATCGAAGATCTCACCGCGGACCGCGCGCACCAGCTTGCCCTGCGGCTGCGTCACCTGGTAATGCAATCCACGCAGCACGCCGCGGATTGAGCGCGACTGGTTGTCCTGCACAAACGCCGCTGGGAGGCCCAGCTCCGCGAAGGTACGATGGTTGTAACTCTCCAAAAAGTAACCGCGGCTGTCACTAAATACGCGCGGCTCAAGGATCAGGACTTCAGGCAGGTTGGTCGGTGTGGTCTGAATATTCAATCTCCGTTGCCGGAACGCGCCATCGCGGGGCGTTCGCTCAGCACCCCGGCCAACTGGTCCTCCCAGGAGGGCAGCCGGAAGCCAAAGGTACGTGCGAATCTGTCGTTTAACAACACGGAATACCGCGGCCTTTGCGCTGGCGTAGGATACTCCGCTGAGCGAATCGGCGTCAGGATGGGCCCGTGATCGTTTCTCGGGTAGACATCCCCATCGAACTCTCGTTGTCTCCGGAAGATCGCTTCGGCGAAGCCGAACCAGGTGGTCGCGCCCCCGGCCGTCATGTGGAAGACCCCGGAGGGCATCGCCTCCGCGGTGCTGAGGACATCCACCGTTGCTGCCGCGATCGCCTCAGCAGAAGTAGGCGCGCCCGTCTGGTCGCTGACCACGCGCAACTCCGGCCGCTCTGCACCCAGCCGCAGCATGGTGTTCATGAAATTGCTGCCGTGATTGCTGTACACCCAGCTGGTCCGCAGAATGACACAGCGCGCGCCACTCGCCAGAATCTCTTCTTCGCCGCGCAGCTTGGAAGTGCCATACACGTTGAGCGGCGCTGTAGGATCGCTTTCCGCATACCCGTCCGCTTTTTCTCCATCGAACACGTAATCGGTCGAGTAGTGAATCAGCGGAATGCCCCGACTTGCCGCCTCCCGCGCCATGGCCGCGGGCGCTTCTGCATTCACGGCGAAGCAGGTCTCCGGATCGCTTTCCGCCTTATCCACCGCCGTATACGCTGCGGCATTCACAATGGCCGCAGGCTGTGTCTGTGCGATCACGGTGCGCACCGCCGCACCATCGCGGAGGTCGCATTCCTGCCGGCCTACCGCTACCACCTCGCCGGCAGCCCGCAATAGTGGAAGCAATGCGTGGCCCACCTGTCCGTCCTTGCCAAACAGCAGAACGCGCCCGAGGCGGCCGCTCGCAAAAGTACCCGGCTCTTGTTTTTCGCTGCTCAGAGCTGGCTCTCCTTGTAAATGCCGAAGGCCGTTGCCGAACCGATGATGGCCTGTATCGCCTGCTGGGTATATATCTTCCGCTGGCTGATCGGCACATACAGGATGTCCCCATCGGCCATCAGCATATCGGCGCCCCCGCCATAGAGAATCTTCTTCAGATCGATCTTCAGTTCCTCGCGCCCCGTGGCCGAGCGGCGAATCAGCCGCGCATCCCACAGCTTCGACGTTTGTGTGGGTCCGCCGGCCAGCGCCACCGCATCGAGCAGGCTTAACCGATCGTTATGCTCCACCTGGTACCCTCCAGGCCTCGCCAGATCGCCCACCAGGTACACCACGCCGGAGCGCGCCACAAAGATCGTGTCTCCTGGAAATATCTGAATGTTGGAGGCCTCGATCGAAGCCGGCGTCTGCGCGCCGACATTCAACTTTACGGTGATGATCTTGCCCGGATCGCTCCGGTGGACGATGCTCACCGTCTTGGAAGCGCTCTCGTTCAGCCCGCCCGCTGCGGCCAGCATGTCTGTCAGATTGCGCGGCCCAGGCAGCGGAAAAATCCCGGGTGACCGAACTTCACCGCTCAGGGTCACACCCCGGGTTGAAAACTCAGCTACAAACACTGTTACTTGTGGCTGCAGCATCACCTGCTTATTGCGGTAGATCTCCGTGACCGCCTGGGCCGCCTCCGGAGCAGTAAGCCCTTCTACATGCAGGTCGCCCACCAGCGGCAGGATGATGTTGCCTTGATTGTTGACGCGAAAGCGCCCGGAAAGATCCGGCGTATCGAAGACGACCACATCCAGCAGGTCGCCGACGGAGATCTGGGTGGTCACGCTGGCCTGCGGAATGTCATACCCAGTGGCGAGCTGTTGCTGGCCGGCCACCGATCCTAATCCGGCTCCCGGCATCTGCGCGCCGGGGTACTGCCCGGAGGGGTATTGCGCACCTGGGTATTGCGCGCCGGGGTATTGCGCACCGGGGTACTGGCTTCCCGAGGACTGGCCACCCGGAGCCTGCGAAAGTCCCTGGGCCCCACCTTGTGCGCCCATGCCACCCCCGCTGTAGGGCTGAGGCGAAACCTGCTGGCCGAGCGACTGCGCCCATCCCGGCGACATGCTTCCGACCACCAGCAGCAACGCCAGAAAGCCTCCTAGCATGCGCAAAGTTCTACCAGACTCCATCCGCTGTTTAGCGCTTGGCTTCTTCATGCACCGGCTCGCTCGTGTATCCGTATCCGTAACTGTACGGACCCGAGTAGTTGTAGTAGCTCTCCTTCCGGAGATCCACATCGTTCACCACCGCGCCGAGCAGGTGCGCATTCACGCGGCGCAGCAACTCGCGCGTGCGCAGCAACGCCTTCTTGCGGGTCACGCCGGCGCGCACCACCAGCAGCACAGAGTCCGCGCGCGCCGCGGGCGCCAGCGAATCGGAAACCGCCAGGATCGGCGCTGTGTCTATGATCACGCGGTCATACTCGCCCGCCCATTGCCGCATGATTTCTGCCATGCGGTGCGAAGCCAGCAATTCTGCCGGGTTCGGCGGCACCACTCCGGCCGGCAGGTAGGTCAGCTCAGGAAGTTCAGCAAGGGGGTGGAGATATACAGATTCGTCGCTCTGCCGGCTCAACAGATTGGTAAGTCCCTGCGCCGGGCGGTCCAGCCCGAAGAGCAGGTGGAGCGTGCTGCGGCGAAGATCAGCGTCCACGATCAGGACACGTTCTCCGCGCTGCGCCAGCATAACCGCAATGTTGGCCGACAGCGTGGACTTGCCTTCGGACATGAATGCGCT
Organism: uncultured Acidobacteriaceae bacterium; assembly: GCA_963767705.1. Lineage (GTDB taxonomy): Bacteria > Acidobacteriota > Terriglobia > Terriglobales > Acidobacteriaceae > CAWCJL01. Next base: position 1,648,926 of record CAVYEO010000001.1, read on the forward strand.
GGTCACCACAATGGTGCGCAGTGGGTTATCGATGGCGCTCAGCAGGATGGAGCTCCGCAAAGCGCGGTACGCCTCGGCCGCCGGCGAACCCGGCGCCGTCAGGGATATCAAGCGCTGCCGCTCTGCCATTTCGGTGCCCTCGAGTGCCTTGCCTTTGCCCATCTGGAAGTGCGGGATCGCTCCGATCGACAACAGGCCGGAGAAGCTTTCCACGTCGTCGGTGGTGCGCAGCGTGTCGTCCATCGAATCGAGGATGAACGCCATGATCAGGCCCACCATCAGGCCCAGCGCCGCTGCCACGGTCACGTTCATGCGCGTGTTCGGCGTTACCGGCCCCAGCGGCAGCATGGCTTCATCGATCACGCTGACGGAGGCCGTGTTGAGCCCGGAGGCCAGGTTCGATTCCTTCAGCTTCAGTTGAAGCTGGTCATATAAGGTGCGACTCGACTCGGCATCCTGACGCAGCAGCGCGTATTGCGCCGCGCTTTGATTGAGCTGGAATGCGCCTTGCATTTCCGTGTTGAGCTGCCCTTGTAACAGTTGCAGTGTCTTGCCGGAGGTGTCGTACTCGTCGCGGATCCGCCGCTGCACATTGCGCATCTCCGCGTTTACCTGTAGCTGCAGGGCAGCGATCTGCGCCTTCAACTCCCGGACTCGCGGATAGCCGACGCCGAACTTCGTGCTGAGCAGGTTGTATTGCGACTCCAGCCCCAGCAGTTCTCCGCGCAATGCAGCCAGCGTCTGGCTGGGCACCGCGCTCGCGATCAGATCCGGATCGTTCGATTCGATAATGCGCAGCTTCGCTTCACGCATAATGCGGTCGGCTTGCGCGTTAGCTATTTCCGTATTCTCGGTACGCAACCGGTCCACAATCAGGCTGTCCGTCTGCGGGCCGCCGATGATGTTGTGTTCCTTCTGATACTGCGCCAGCCGGTTCTGCGCCGCGTCGGCCTGCTTGCGCAGGTCATCCATTTCGCTCGAAAGCCACTGGGTCACCCGTCCGGTGCCCTGCATATGGTCTTCCAGGTTGCGGTCCAGGTATACATCGACAATGGCATTGGCCATGTCGCGCGCCACCTGCGGGTTCGGATCGCGATAGGTGATGGACACAATATCGGTGCCCGGCACCTGCCCGATCTGCAACGCGCCGCGTACGCCCCCGATCATTCCCTCAATTTCAGGAGCCGGAAACGCGCTCATCCCTGCGTTCGCCGGTAGATGGTCGAAGGCATGCGGGAAGGGACCTCGATGCTCTGCTGCCAGCCGCTTGATCGTGCCAAAGACGACCAGGTTGCTTTGCATGCGGGCGATCTCGGTCGGCAGGCGCACATCCTCGGAAGAAAGGCTCTGCTCTATTAGGTCGCTCAGGCCCATGTTCGTTGAGGAAGGATTGAGGTCTACGGTGGCCGTGCCCTCGTAGAGCCGCACCCGCGTGGACGAATACACGATCCCGATGCCTGTAAACACCGCTACCAGCGCCAGGATGAGCCACTTGCGCTTGAGGATGATGCGCCACATGTCCGCCAGCGACAGGCCATCGCTGGCCGCGCGGGGCGCCAGGGGTGAATCACCCTCGATGGTTAAAGGCGGCGCATACTGCAAACCGTCAGACATGTCCGGCACACCAACATTCCCTTAAAGCGCTCTCCTGCCGAGAGGCGTTGTTCTCTGTCCTGCCTGGCGGGAAACCTCCTCCCACCCGGCTCACGGGAGCAGCGGTTCAGCTCCTTTTCTCCAGAGGAACCGATCCTGCCTACGCTGCCCATCCCACACATGGGTCATCCTGCTGAAATCGCAACGGCCAATGTGACAGCTTCCAGCCGCCCTGCGGCAGAGATCATTTGTGGGACCGCAATGTTCCCGATACTACCCTACCGGCACGTCGGCTCCAAACAACGCAATCGTGGGGTACCGCAAACGCAAACGGCCTCGTATTAAACCCCGCCCTCGCGCCGAAGTTCCTCTGTCTTCACCACGATCATGTACTCGTAGATGGATTGCAGCGCCGCGTAGGTGATCCCGGCATGCCCGTCCAGAAACGCACGCCGGACCGTCATCATATAAATCCATTTTAGAATGGGTCGCCCCGGCAGGCGGTAGAAAAGCGCCTTCTGGTGAATACGCCTCTGGTGAAAGTCCCGGCTCCACAGGGAGGTTCGCAAGGAGGGCCGCTGTAGCGTGTCCCCTGCCGCGATCAGTTGGGCCTCCATCGTTGAGTACGCATCGTGCTTGCGAAACCAGTGCCCCATGCCTTTCGAGAACGGGAAGTGATCCAGTGGCGCGTGGAGATCGCCCAGTCGCCCTTCCACCTCCAGAACCTCATTGACCGACCGGGTATACCGGGCTTGCTCCGGCCTTACCAGGCGAATGTAGAAAGGCGAAATCTGCGCGTGTTTGAGCCACCTGCCCCACAGAAAATCGCGCCGCCGCACCCGGTAGCCCTGCACCCGTTGGTCTGGTCTTGCGTCCTGCTCTTGCGCCGTTTTGGCCAGCATCTCGCGCGTCAGCTCCGGCGTTGGCCGCTCGTCGGCGTCCAGCAGGAACACCCACGGGTGCCGGAACCTGCACTCACGCAAGGCGGCGTTGCGGTGCGTCGCGTAATCGTCAAACCGGCGCTGCAGCACCTGCGCCCCGGCTTCCCGCGCTATGTCGACCGTCCGGTCCGTGCTGTATGAGTCGAAAATATGCACGTCGTCCGACCAGCTTACGGAAGCCAGGCACCCGGGCAGATCCTGCTCTTCATCGCGGGTAAGGATCAGGACCGAGATCATCTCTCGTCCCGGTCTCCTGCTTCCGTCTTTTCCAACTCACGCCCCCGCAGCCCCGGCACGCAGTCGCGCAACGCCGCCCATAATCCCTCGATATCCTGCTCGAAGCTCCATTCATTTACAACACGCAGGCTTTCTCGGCCCATGGCTTGCGCTCCTCTCCGGACTCCCAAGCACCCGCTCAAGCGCCCCAGCCAATGCCTTGACATCCCTCGCTGGGAACACACAACCGTTCACTCCATCGCACAGGAGGTCCTCCTGGCAGCCCACAGCATCGGAAACGATGACAGCTCTCGCCGCGTTCATTGCCTCATTTACTACCAGCCCCCACGGCTCATCCACCGACGGCAACACAAACACCTCGCACAGGTCGAAAAAACGCGGCAGCTCCGTCTGGTTCCGGAAACCGAGAAACCGCACCTCCGGGCAGTCAGTCGCCTCCTGCTCCAGCCGGGTCCGCTCCTCGCCATCTCCCACAACCAGCAGATACGGCCGGTGCCTTTCCTTGTCCCCGGACTGCTTCAAAGCGCGCACAGCCGCAATCAGGTCGCCGCACCGCTTCCGGGGCTGCAGCTTCGAAGCAAACAGAATCACGGGCCTTCCCGGCTCCAGCGCAAGTTCCCGCCGCAACTCTTCCCGCCCAGCTTCGGCTGCCTGTGCCCTCTGCTGGAAAAAGTGGTTGTCCACCGCATACGGTACCGGAAAAGACGGCACCTCGGGCCCCACGTAATGGCGCCAGTAGCGAGCGTTCGCAGTGCCAATCGGCAAAACCGCCTGGATGTGCTGGCGCAGAAAGCAGAAGAAAGCGGCCTTGGCCATCAGCCTGGCCCCCCCGCGCGGGCGATCCCCTAGCGTGGATTCTGCCCGCAGCAGTACCGGGACCCGGAGCGTGCTTGCTGCGACGATGGCCCGCAGTTGCGTGGCAGTGTGGTAGCCATGGACCCACACCGCATCGAAGTGGCCGCGCTCCAGCCGGTCGAAGATGCCGCTGTTCCACGGCCGAGCGAATCCCGGGCCTGCTGCCTGCCCGTCTGTACCGCGCCGCGGCAGAAATTCGTGCCGGTAGCCCTCGACCAGTGGCACGTCCCAGGCCACCTCCACACCAAAGCCCTCATCGCGATATCCGCGCATAGAGTGATCGCTGGCGAAATACACCGTGAGATCGATTCCCGGCTCTTGTGCGATCCGCCGCAGTAAGGGCGCTTGGTACTGGATGGGGTGGCTGACGAAATAAGCGAGCTTGACGGCGCTTCCGGCTCTCGCATTTGCGACTCTATGCTCTTGATTCATGCCTGCCGGAAAAACCGTGCGCCCTCACTGAACCCGCCCTCACTGAACCTACGATGCTAGCACCGGTATTGGTGTGCCTGCCTGAACCCGAACCGTAACCGTCCTTCTTTCCTTACCTCCCAGAGTGGCCATGTTTACAGGTTTCTGCTTCTTACGAAGTAGAATTGCGGAGACATGACCACGTTGCCTAACCCTCCTGAAGTACCCGGCCCCACCAGCCCAACCCTCGCACAGGTGGACCCGCCCCCCAGTCTGCTGCGTGCCGGAGCCCGCATCCTGCTGGCCGTGATTGTCACCTCGCTGGTCATTGCCGCATTCGTGTACTTTGGCCGTAACCGTCCGGTCGCCAATGGTGAGGTTGCCCGGATTTCCGTCTTTCCAGTCCATACCACCATTCGGAATGGCGCGGGAGCGCCCGGAATGGCTGGGCAGGACGAAAAGTACGACCAGCTCCTCGTTTTCACCCTGGTCCGCGTACATAACCAGAGCAGCGCGCCTTTGAACATTGATGATCTTTGGGCCATCGTGACCTTTGCCAATGGAGAAAGCCGTCGCAGCCTGGCCGCGAGCGAGAAGGATTTTGACCGCGTCTTCGCCGCCTACCCGCAGCTTGCCCCCCTGCGTATGGATCCCCTGCGCCGCCACGCCAGCATCGCCCCAGGGGAATCTGCCGATGGCCTCCTGCTCTTCAACTACCCCTTCGGACGCGACCAGTGGGACACGCGCAAGTCTTTCGACGTCACGGTGTCTTTTGCCAATGCACGCGAGCTGGTACTGCGCGGCCCTCAGGGCTAGCGCCGTTCAAGGCCTGCGGAGCGAGCTTCACAATCAGAAACCTCCATAGCCCTCACCGGATCCCCGCCAGATATCCATAAATCTGGCCGTTGCGGATGCTCAACACCACTAGCTGGCACTGCTGCCCGTTCGGCCACTGAGCCACCAGCAATGGCTCGTTCACGCGGCCTTTGATCTCGGACTGTTCCTTGCCCTGCTTCACCACCAGCGTATAGGTCCCATGCTTCTCGTTCGGTCTCTTGACCTCCAGCCCGAGATTGGGAAGAGGCATAGTCACCTTGCCCTCATGCACATGGAATTCTTCCAGCCTGCGGCCGCTGCTCCTTTGCAGCGCGGATACCTCCGCGATATTTTCCTCCATAGGGTCCGTATAGCCCGCGCGGGGTGCAAAGACCGGCAAGGGCGGGGGATGCGCGGCCGTGGTCATGGGCGCTGCGGTTGCGGCTGGCTGGGCGGGCGTTTCGGTCGTCTTGCGCGGCGGCGCATGCACCGTGCCCAGCCGGGGCGCGGTTAGGTCGGGTTCCGCCGGATGCGTGCCCTCGATCCCCTTGGGCAGCGCCGGAGCTCCGCTGTCTGCCCGCGGGGCGGCCGGTGTTGACCCACTAAAGAAGTGCAGGTAGGAGGGCCTCGCTATGGGTTCCTGCGTTCCCCGGGACGTCCCCGGTTCGAAAAATCGCAAATAACTGTGCTGCGGTGCCGGAGCAGCCGGAGCGGGCGTTTGCATTTGTGTTTGCGGATGCGGCGCGGCTTTCGCCGCCGCTGCATCGATCGCCTGCTGGCGCTGCGCTAGGTCGTTCGCCCGCTGATCCAGGTCGTCCGGCGCAACGCCGACCCTCGCTCCCAGCAACTGACCGGTCGCTTTCAGTTCCACCGAGGTCGCGCGCAGGTCCCCCGTCAACTTATCATTCTGCTCTGTAAGCTGGCGAATCGCACTTTCCTGCCAGATAAGCTGATCGCGCAATATCAGGTTCCAATAAATGGAAGCCAGCGTGATCACAATCGCCGCTACCGGAAGCCCGGCGGTTACCCAGCGCGGCGCTCCCCCTGCTTGCTGGTGCTGTTGCTGCGCCAAACGCCGCAGGTGGCTTCGGATCGAAGAAGCCGTCTCGGGTGGCGGCGCCGGTGAAGAAGGAGGCGGCGAGGGCGGCGGAGCAGGCGGCTGCTTTGGTGGCGGCGGCGCAAACTCCCGTTCTTCTGTCCTCCCCGGAGCCTCTGCACCGCGTCTCCATGGCGTTCCCGGTCCGGGTGTTCCCGGTCCGGGCCGCGCAGGCTCTTGCTGGGAATGCGCGGCCGGCCTGTATTGCGAACGACCCGGCGCCTGTTGTGGCGGCCCTGGTATCGGCTGCGGCTGCCCTGGCGTGGGTTGTGGGCGGCCCGGCGTCTGTTCCGGCCGGCCCCCTGCTGGTTGTGCCGTCCGCCCTGTGGGCGGCGGAGCGGGCCCTCGCTCTTCCTGCAACGCATCCCGGAATGGCTCCCGCAACCGCCCTCTACCTGGCTGGGGAGGTGGCTGCTGTGTTGGGTCCTGCTGCCAGCGTACCGGCGGCTGGTACGCTGGCGCGGCTGTTTGCGGTGGCGGCGCTGGCTGCCCTGGCTCCGGCTCCACTGCTGAGCGCGGCCACTTTCTTGCTTTCGGCAGCGGCTGCTGCGCTGGCCCCCGCTCCTGCCGGGCTGCCATACCCGGCTCGTGCTCTGGCCCGATTCCAGGCTGTACTGGCGGGCGCTCCCGCCACCCAGCATCCTCTGTTTCCGTGTTCACTGGCACATCGCTGTTGTCCCATCGGAGCCCGCGGCGTTCCAAATTGTCCACGCTTTGTGTGCCTTTCTGCGTCATGGCAACGCTCCACTGCTCTGCTGCCTTTGACGGCGGCGGACACTGTCCACCCCTAGGCCGCCCGTTCCGACCGCCCGTTCCGACCGCCCGTTCCGAAGACGGATGAACCCGTCCGGCAGCTGGTTGTACGAAAACCACCGGGAGACTTGCTGGACGTAGTTTCCCGATCCCCTCTGCTCTAGGTTACTCCCTGGATTCCTTCTACAATAGACCGGTGACTACGGTAGATGTGCTCATCGCCGGTGCGGGCATCATCGGCCTTTCCTGCGCACTCGAACTCCGAAAGCACGGATGCCGGGTCGCCGTGCTGGAGCGCGGCCGCTCCATGCACGGCGCCTCTTGGGCCGCTGCCGGCATGCTCGCCGCGCACGACGCGGAAAAACCTGCTGCTCTGCTGCCGCTGGCTCACAAGAGCCTGGCGCTTTATGGCGCCTTTCTCGATCGCATCCGCGCCCTGAGCGGCCAGGCCGTTCCCCTGCGCACCACTACCGCCGTGCAGGCCATGGCCTCCGAAGCTCCCATCACCCCATCCCGCAAGCTCCTCTCAGCCGTCGAAGCACAAGCGCTCATTCCCGGCCTCGCTACTGCCCGTTATCGTTTCGCTGCGCTCGATGAGCTGAGCCTGGACCCGCGGGATCTTTGCCATGCTCTTCCTCTGGCTGCCACCGCCGCCGGCGTGGCTATCCATGAACACGCAGCCGTGCAGTGCGTGCTAGCCGCCGGCAACGCCGTCGAGGTCCGGACCTCTGATGGCCTTTTCTCCGCGGGCGCCTTTCTCAACTGTTGCGGCGCTTGGTCCTCGCAGCTTTCCTACCCTGGAGACAACAGTGCGTCATCTTCGTCCGAAAGTCGCGTCCCTGTGTTCCCACGCAAGGGACAAATGGCGGTCGTTCGCGTTCCACCGGCAGCGCTCCCTGTTGTGCTTCGCTCCCCGGAGGTCTACCTGGTGCCGCGCGGCGACGGACGCGTCGTCGTGGGCGCTTCCGTAGAAGACGCCGGCTTTGACACCACGGTACACAGCGCTACCCTTCGGGAACTCATCGAAAACGCTGCTGCCTTGTGGCCGCTCATCGCAGATGCTCCCGTCATCGATAGCTGGGCAGGCCTGCGCCCCGGCACCCAAGACGGACTTCCGCTGCTCGGGGCCTTACCCACGCCGCATTGCTTCGTTGCCACCGGCCACTTTCGCAATGGCATCCTCCTGGCGCCTGCGACGGCAGAAGCGATGGCTTCGCTCATGACCGGACGCACCCCCGCCATGAATCTCGCGGCCTACACGCCGGACCGCTTTCTGCTTTCACGCGCAATGTGACAACACATTTGCCACTGCGCTATAACAACCTGTTTGGGTCCGCTCTGCATGCGGCATCGCTTTGCGTGTCTTCATTGCGCGTAGCATCAGAGTTAGGTTCACTCGAGTTCAAGGAGACGTTCACATGTCCACCGCGGTCGCGACAAAAGGGTTGGAAGGCGTAGTTGCAGCAAACTCCGGCATCTGCTGGATCGACGGCGACGCGGGCATCTTGTCCTATCGCGGCATCGATATCCACGAACTCGCCGAGAAATCCAACTTCGAAGAGACCGCCTATCTCCTCTGGTTTGGCAAGCTGCCCACTCGCTCCGAACTCGAAAGCTTCAGCCGCAAGCTGGCCGATGCCCGCACCCTCGACCCCAAAATCCTCGACCTGCTCCGTTCCTTTCCCAAAGACGCGGGTCCCATGGAAGTGCTGCGCACCGCCGTCTCCGCGCTCTCCCTCTATGACCCGGACGAGAAGGACAATACCCACGACGCCAACGTGCGCAAAAGCTTCCGGCTTACCTCGCAGATCGCCATGCTGGTGGCGCTCTGGGATCGCATTCGCAAGAACCTGCCGCTTTTTGAGCCCGACCGTTCGCTGTCGCATGCCGGCAACTTTCTCTGGATGCTTACCGGCGAAATGCCCTCTGAAACCGCCACCCGCACGCTCGATATCGCGCTGATCCTCCATGCCGACCACGAGCTCAATGCCTCCACCTTTGCCGCGCGCGTCATCGCCGCCACCCTGTCGGACATCCACTCCGCCATTACCGGCGCTATCGGCGCGCTCAAAGGCCCGCTTCATGGCGGGGCCAATGAAGCCGTCATGCACATGCTTTTTGAAATCGACAAAAACGGCGAAGACCCGGTCAAGCACGTTCAGGACATGCTGGCCGCCAAGAAGAAAATCTCCGGCTTCGGCCACCGCGTGTACCACACCGAAGATCCCCGCGCCACCCACCTCCGCAAGATGAGCGAACAGCTCGGCCAGTCGTCTGGCAATCCCAAGTGGTTCAACATGTCCCGCGCCATTGAGTTGTACATCCTGCGCGAAAAGAAGCTCAACGCCAACGTGGACTTTTATTCTGCCTCTACCTACACCACGCTCGGCATCGACCTCGACCTGTTCACGCCTATCTTTGCCGTCAGCCGCATCGCCGGCTGGGCCGCCCATGTCATCGAGCAGCTCGATGACAACCGCCTCATCCGCCCCCGCGCCGACTACATCGGCCCCGAATACCCCGTGCAGTACACCCCCGTAGAAAGCCGCTGAACTCAGCAGCAGCGGGTGTCCCATCCTTTGCGCGGCACTGAGTTTGCATTGGACAGATGTTCAATGCAAAGGGTGGGTCTCTGCGCGGCAGCGCAGACGCGCAAAGCGCCTCCCGCATCCGGTGGATACAACCTATCCGCCCACCCTCACCGTCCCCCCGACGGATCCCCCGACTCCGCCACATTCAGGTCCACAAACGTTTGCGGCCCCGGCGGCAGATTCGGCGCGTAGCAGTTGTTGTCCGCGCCATAATTCTTCGGACACGCCGCCGTGAACTGCGCGCGCCGTGGCGATTGCGCGTACTGCCACACCACCGCATCCGGCAATGCCAGCTCGCGCGGCAGAAGAGTCCGCGGGACAGCCGTGCCCTGCTCCACCACGCACCCCGGCGACGGCGGACACTCATCCCGCGCCACCCATAACGGAATCCGCCACGATCCAGCGCGCCTTTCCAGGTCTTCCGCCGTGCTGATCGTGCCCGTGCTCGCATCCGGCACCGAAATCCCCGAGCAATACACCCCTGGCCGCCACCCCGCATGCCGCATCGCGTCCACCCACGCCAGCACATAGCTCATCTGCTCCGGCAACAACCGCCCGCCCTCCTCCTGGTCCAGAAAAACAATCGACTGCGCCGGAAATCCTTCATGCCGCGCCGCCTCTGCTGCGATCGCCGCATCCGCGCGTCCCAGCGCTGCCGCGTCCTGGCCTTTCAGTTGCGCGTCCAGACGCCCGTTAAAAAGGATCAGGAAACCAAATCCTTTTTGCCGCAGTAAGGCGCGCTTTCCCGTCCAGGTACTCACTACCGCCCCCGGCGGCGCATTCAGCCAGTAGCCAGTGAAACTGAAATCTTGCCGCAGCTTTTCCAGCAGAGCGTCTCCCGGATACTCATTCCGGTCGAAGCCCATGTACGCCCGCCGCGGATGAAACTGCGCCAGCGGCTTTTTCCCCTCGCTCACGCCCGCCATCTGCGCCTGGCTTCCCATCCCACCGCACGCCGCGATCGCCAGCAGCCCCGCAATTACCTGTCTACCCTTGCCCAAGCTCGCCTCTCCTCGCCAGCTATGATGACACCAGGAGCCCCGTTCCCGCTTTGACCACCGACCCCATCTCTGCCGACCGCCTCACCCCAGCCGACTTTCATCGCGCCGTTCTTGCCGCCGCACCCCGCACCGCCGTCTTCGACTGCGACGGTACCCTTTGGGGCGGCGATGCCGGCTACGAGTTCATGCTATGGTCCATCCGCACTGCCCTGGTCTCTCGCGAACGCAGCGAATGGATGGAAACCCGTTACGCTCTTTACCGCGCCGGCGAGCTTTCCGAAGCCGCCATCTGCGGCGAGATGGTCCAACTCTACAACGGCCTCCCCGAATCCGGGCTCCGCCATGCCGCCGCCCAGTTCGTCCGTGATTACGTCAGTCCGCGCATCTTTCCCGAAATGGAACAGCTCGTCGCTGCCCTCCGCGCCACCGGCTGCGATATCTGGGCCGTCAGCTCCACCAACAACTGGGTCATCGAAGCAGGCGTCCGCCCCTTCGGCATCCCGCCCGAGCGCATCCTCTGCGCCCGCGTCCGCATCGTTGATGGTCACGCCACCAGCCTCCTCCTCGACGTCCCTACCGACGGAGACAAAGCCGTCGCCCTCCGTCGCGCCGGCCTCCCCGTCCCCGACTGCGTCTTCGGCAACTCCATCCACGATGCCGCCATGCTCGCCCTCGCCCGCCACCCCTTCGCCGTCAATCCCACCCCCGCCCTCGCTGCCACTGCCGCCGAGCACGGCTGGTCGGTCTTCTTTCCTCAACTGGCCGTACCAGCGGCCAAGGTCTAGGCTCCCATGGCTGCCACTGCCAATCTGCCCACACCTTCCCTCCGCATCGCCGCCCTCCAACCCTCCATCAGCCTCGTGCTCGCCCACCTCGGCGCCCTCGAGACCCTCGTGGCCTGCACCAAGTACTGCATCGAAGCCGTCCCCGCCCTCCGCTCCATGCCCGTCCGGGTCATCCACGATTCCTGGTCTTCCACCACCGACGAGATCCTGGCCGCCGCGCCCAATCTCGTTCTCGCCTCCGTGCCCTACCGCATGGAATCGCTCGCCGCCATCCTCAAATCCGGCTGCCCCGTCCTCACCCTCGCGCCCCACACCCTCGCCGACGTTTACGGCGACATCCGCCTGCTCGGCAGCATCGTCAGCCGTGCTCCAGCAGCCGCCGCCTGCATCGCGGATATGCAGTCCACCATCGCCGCCGTCCGCACCCGCGCCGCAACGGCTGAAACGCGCCCGCTCGTCTACTGCGAAGAATGGGGCAAGCCTCTCATTCACTCGCAAACCTGGGTCGCCGAGTTGGTGGAGGCAGCCGGAGGCAGCTTCCTGGGCCCCCCCGGCGCCGCCACAGAAGCCGCCGCCATTGCCGCCGCCGCTCCCGATGTCCTCGCCTTCGCCTGGTGCGGCGCCGGCGACCGCGTTCCCCTCGAGCGCGTCATCGCCCAGCGCGGCTGGGAGCGCCTCCATGCCGTCCAGCATAAAGACGTTTATTGCATCCCTGACGAGTTCCTCAACACCCCCGGACCCAACCTCATCGACGGCCTCCACGCCCTCGCCTCCGCCATTCACCCCGAAATCTTTGGGGAAACAGCAATCATTCGCCGCCTCTCCGAGACTTCAGAACGCATTCCTTCCATCTAAACTGTTGTGAAGCGGCCGCTGCGGTTCCAAACGGCGCTCCCGAGGACCCATGCAGCCCAACGGACAGCCAGGAGCGAAGACCGTACGCCTCGTCGTAGCCGCGCTCATCCTCCGGGGTGAAACGGTCCTCATCTGCCAGCGCCGCCCCGACCAGCCCATGGCCCTCAAGTGGGAGTTCCCCGGCGGCAAGATGGAAGCCGGCGAATCCCCGGAACAGGCCCTCCGCCGCGAGCTCGACGAAGAACTCGGCATCCAGGCCATTGTCGGCACTCGCGTCGCGCATCTCCGCCACAACTACCGCAGCGGCGGGGCGGTCGATCTGCAGTTCTTCGCGGTCCATCAGTTCAGCGGCGAACTCACCAACCGCATCTTCCAGGACCTTCGCTGGGTTACCCTCCGCGAACTTCCCGGCTATGACTTCCTCGCCGCCGACCGCGACCTCATCCGCGACCTCGCCGCCGGCAAACTCCTGTAGCCCGTCTGCTTTGAGATCTTGGCACAAACCCGGGCGCCCCATTCTCCCAAAGGGAGGGTGGGCATATAGAGTAGCCTTGTCATCCCGAGCGCAGCCGAGGGATCTGCTTCTTGCTCGTACAAGGCCCGGGTGCCCCATCCTATGCGCTCCGGGAGCCTGCTCCACCTGCCCACTCCAGCGCATAGGGTGGGCTCTGCGCGGCAGCGCAGACCCGCGAAGCGGCCATGTGCCACCCAAATTTCGGTCAAAGAATATTCACCGCCCGCGCCGCCAGCAGCACCACCGTGGCAAACGAGATCAGCGCCTGCACCATCATCAGCAACTTCGCCCACCGCGACAGCACCGGCACATCCGTCGGCGAGAACGCAGTGCTGGTGTTGAACGCCAGAAACAGGTAATCCACAAAGCCCGGCCGCCAATCCGGCTCACACAACTCCCGCCTCGCCTCCAGGCTCAGCGTCATCTGCGGAAACAGGAACGCTCCCTTGCTCCGCACCCCATCCACCTCGCGCGCATGGGGGCCGCCTGCGTCCAGCCGCCAATACCAGGACGCGAACACCAGAATGTTCGTAAACCAAAGTGCCGCCGCCGAGCGCAGCAGGTCGCGCGGCATCTCCGTATGCAACGGCAACGCCTCGACTAACCGATACAGCGACCAGACCATGTCCACGGTCACGACCCCGGCAAGCACGTATCCGAGAACCTGATTGACGCCATGGCTGCCCCGCCTGCGGGCTAGCGTCGTGGGCACAAGCAGGACGGCAACAATAGCCAGCAGCAGCCAGTTCGGTCCCAGTGACAGAGCCTCCGGCATGGCCAGCCTTAACCCGCCCACACACAGCAGGGCCAACATGGCCGGCCAGCGGGGCTCCAGATTGGGCGGCCGCACCTTGCGCAGCTTCACGCTTCGCCCTTGGGCACTCTCGGCTGGGTTGTCCTTCACGATCTCGGTAATCTCGTCCATCTCCCGCGCATTTCAAAAAGGGCGCGAAGACGAGTCTAGCAGTCGCGCTTCCCCAGCCTCTTCCGATTGGAAGGTGAGTATCGCGCACGAAAACAAGCGGTACAGTGATCTATCGCCAACTCGAAACGAATGTGAGGAACGAACCATGCCGCTCATGCGAACTGCTACCCAGGTACGGCGATGAAGCGGCGCGCCTTCCTGAAGGGAGCGAGCCTTGCTGCAGGCGCCATCGCGCTGCCCCGTCCTGCCCTGTTTGCCTCCGAGCCCACTGCGGTCAAACGTGTGCTCGTCATCTTTAAGTGCCACCTCGATGTCGGTTTCACGCAGACGCAGGCCGCAGTCATGCGGAAGTACTTTGACCTGTACTACCCGGCCGCGATTGCAACCGCCGCCACCACACGCGCGTCCGGTGGCGACCGCTACGTTTGGACGACTGGCTCCTGGCTGCTCTACGAGTACTTCGAACAGGCAACCCCGGCGCAGCGCACCGCGATGGAGCAAGCTGTTGCCGCAGGCGATATTACCTGGCACGCACTGCCCTTCAGTTGGCAGACCGAGATGCTCGACCGCACCATGATTGACGGCGCTCTGGGCTTTTCTTCCGCGCTGGATGCCCGCTTTGGCCGCAAGACCATTGGCGCCAAGATGACCGACGTTCCCGGTCACTCCATCGGCATCGTCGCGCCCCTTGCCGCAGCCGGCATCCGTCTGCTGGATATCGGCGTGAACGCCGCGAGCACCCCTCCCGATGTGCCGGATGTCTTTCTCTGGCGAGACCCCGCCGGCCACTCGCTGATCATGCTCTACCACCGGCACGACTACGGCAGCGTACTGCGGGTGCCCGGCTCCGACCTCGCCGTCTCCGTCAATGTGCGCGGCGATAACAGTGGCCCGCACACGCCTGCAGAAATTGCGGCGATCTACCGTGACCTCCGTACCAGCTTCCCCGGCGCGCACGTCACCGCCTCGAACTTCAATGAAGTAGCCGCTGCCGTGGAGCCCTATCGCGCCCAGCTCCCCGTGGTCACACAAGAGATCGGCGACACCTGGATCTATGGCATCCCCAGCGATCCCCCCAAGGTGGCGAAGTATCGCACAGTCGCCCGGCTGCGGCGGGAGTGGCTCGCGCAAAGACGTTTCGCCGCGGGTGATGCTGCAGACCGCCAACTCCTGCGCCGGCTGCTCCTTGCCGTCGAGCACACCTGGGGCACGGATACGAAAAGCTATCTCGACTACGAGCACTATCGCCCGCGCGATCTCGTTTCGGTCTTGGACCAGCCTGGCTACCAAACCATGATGCATAGCTGGAAGGAGAAGCGCGACGACATCGACGAGGGAGTAGCCACATTGCCGGAGCCGCTCCGCGCGGAGGTGCAATCGAGCTTTGCCGTGCTTGTTGCATCCGCACCCGCGCTTGACGGCATGAAGCCATGGGCGCAATCCAGTGCCGGGTTGTACGAGGTCGCGACGAAGCACTACCGACTCGCCATCAACGGAGCAGGCGCAATCGTCGGGTTGCGCAATGTCGCTTCCGCTCGCGAGTGGGTTTCGCCCGCGCACCCGCTGGCCCTCTTCACCTACCAGACACTCTCGGCAGCCGATTACACCGACTACCTGGCTCGCTATGTCGTGAGCAAGGCAGACTGGGCGCCCCGCGACTTCGGCAAGCCCGGCATCGACACGTTCCGAGTGCGCTCGCAACAATGGCATCCCACTGTGTCGCAAGCATGGCTTGGGGAGGCTGCTGGTGCGCGTCGGATAGTTTTGAAGCTCAACATAGAAGATCTCGCCGCAGCGGCCTCCAGCAACGTGGCCTGGCCTGAGCAGATCTATCTTGAGATCACTCTGCCGGATCACGAAGCGGTCGTCCATCTGCGCCTCCTCACGCTCGGTAAGCAGGCAAACCGCCTGCCCGAGGCCATGTGGTTAAGCTTCACGCCCGCGGTGAGCGAACACTCGCACTGGGTTCTCGACAAAGTAGACCAGGAAGTAGACGCAGCCACGGTCGTCGCAGGCGGTGGCCGCCGCATGCACGCGGTCACACAAGGGCTGCGTTGCACGGACGCCGGAAACACGCTCGAGATCATGACGCTCGATGCGCCCGTTGTCGCCCTCGACGACCGTTCTCCGCTCAATTTCTCGAAACAATTGCCCGACCCCGCGCAAGGCGTCCATGTGAGCCTGTACAACAACGGCTGGGGCACGAATTACCCACAATGGTGTGGAGGCGACTGGGCTTACCGCTTCACCCTTCGTGGTTAAAGACTAGCCACAAGGAAAACAGTGCTGGTTTGGCGTAGTAATTCCCGCGATTCGCTATTCTTGAAATAGGGGTATTAGAAAAAACGGAGGAACAGATTGTTAAAGGTTTGTCCAAAACTTCTAGCAGCGAGCTCTAAGTTATTGGTGCGACGGAATTTGTGAGTAACTCTTTTGCTTTGACGTATTTAGCTGCAAACCCTGAGCGCAAGCTATTGCAAACAGATGGCTTAGGCCACAAGATACCCCCGCCCAAGGGGGAGGGGGGTACCCCACCCGGCGCCCTGGCTAGCCCTTCGGCCCTACCATCATCACCACCGAAAGAATGATCACCACCACCGCCGTCGCCCACGCCACTACATTGAACCACCCCCGGTTCACGTGCTCGCCCATCAGGTCCTTGCGATTGATCAGTAGCAGCATGAAAATCACCACCAGCGGCAGCAGTACCCCGTTCAGCACCTGTGTCAGGACCACCAGCCGCATCGGCTGGATATGCGGCAACAACACCACCGCCGCCCCACCCGCAATCAGCAGCGTGTACAGCCAATAAAAGACCGGCGCTTCGCGGAAGCTCTTGTCCACTCCCGACTCTAACCCCAGCCCCTCGCAAATGGTGTACGCCGTCGATAGCGGCAACACGGATGCGGAAAAGAACGATGCGTTGAACAGCCCCACCGCAAAAAGCAGAAAGGCATACTGGCCGGCGAGCGGCTTCATCGCCTCGGCCGCCTCCGAGGGCACGTTGATTGTGCCCATCCCGTGCGCATACAACGTTGCCGCGCACGCCACCACAATGAACCACGCCACAATGTCCGTGAAGAAGGAGCCGACGATCACATCCAGCCGCGAAGCCGCGTAGTTCTTTATGCTGATGCCCTTTTCCACCACGGACGACTGCAGGTAGAACTGCATCCACGGCGCGATGGTCGTGCCGATCACCCCCACCACCGTATACACGTACAAGTGGTTGCCCCACACATGCCGGTCCGGCAATTTGACCGTGGCCAGCATCGCCTCTCGCCAGCTCGGCCCCGACAGCACCCCGGTCACGATATACGCGATATAGAAAACACTGGCCGCAAGAAAGACTTTTTCAACGCCCTTGTAATCGCCCCGCACTACCAGCAGCCACACCAGTGCGGCACACACTGGCACGGAGACGTAGCGGCTGATGTGAAACAGCTCAAGCGACCCGGATATGCCGACAAACTCCGCCACCACATTGCCGAAGTTCACGATCAGCAACAACGCCATGGTGATAAACGTGATCCGCAGCCCGAACTCTTCGCGGATCAGGTCGCTCAGGCCCTTGCCCGTCACCACCCCCATGCGCGCACACATCTCCTGCACTATCACCAGCGCGAGCGTGATCGGCAGCATCGTCCACAGCAGCGAATAACCGAACTGCGCCCCGGCCTGCGAGTAGGTCAGGATGCCGCCCGCGTCGTTGTCCACATTGGCCGTGATGAATCCCGGCCCCAGGACCGCAAGGAAGATCACGATCCGGATTCGCCACCGTCTCAACATGCACTATTCGCCTTACGTATCGAGCTGGATTGAGGATATTGCGGAGAAGCGCACGCAGAGCTGCGCGCACACAAAAGCGACCATACCAGATCGCCTCTCAAGATGTCTTTATTCCCGCTTACCGGCCATGTTCCCGCAGAAAAGCAATCACATGGTCGGCCTCAATCATGCCCACCAAGCGGTCGGACTTGTCCACTACCGGCAATGCGCGGAGATTGTATTTGTCGAAGAGCTCCGATACTTCGTCCTGGTGCGTATCCCCGCGGCAGCTGATGAGCTGGCTCTCGGCCAGCAGCGATAATCTCGTATCCGGTTGTGCCAGCAACATGCGCGCCAGCGGCACGGTTCCTTTCAGCACGTCCTGCTCGTCTGTGAGATACACCTCGGTCACGGTCTCCGGATCACCCTCGAATGCGCGCAGCGCGGCGACCGCATCGACCACCAGCGCGTCTTCCCGCAGGTGGATGTAATCCGTCGTCATCCGGCCGGCAGCCGAGTCCTCACGGAACTCCAGCAGTTCCTGAACCTCATGCCGCTCTTCCGGCTCCATCCGATCCAGAATCGCTTCCGACCGCTCGTCTGACAGTTCCGCCAGCAGGTCGGCAGCTGCACCGGGGTCCATCTCCTCCACGATATCGGCCACGCGTTCGGAGTCAAGCGACGCAATCAGTGATTGCTGCAGTCGCGGCTCCACCTCCTCCAGCGCATCGGCTGCGATCTCTTCATTCAGCGCCGTAAAGACCGCTTCTCGCTCCGCGGGTGCGAGATCTTCAAGAATGTCCGCGATGTCAGACGGGTGCATCTGCGCCAGCCGGTCGTGCTCGATATTGAGCCGCACTCGCCGCGCGGGATCCACCTCGATCACGTCTACAAACTCCCACGGTATGATCCGCGGGCCAAAGCGGTGCGCCACTGCTTCCACCTGTGCGGCGCCCATTGTGCCTTTCAACAGCCGGCGCACCGCGCCACGCAGTCCCACCTCCACCTGCGACACCTGGAGCCGGGGCACATCTTCGCCAGATTGCCAAAGCAGGTCAACATCGTTGACGCGCACCACCTTGCGGCCGTGCACGTCAATGATCTGGCGATCCAGGATGTCCTGCCGGAGCAGAAGCGAGTTCTCTACCTCAGACAGAGGCAGCAACGTCGCATCCGTTTCCAGCTCAAGCCCGCCTTCCGCTGTTGCATGGACCTGCTCCACGGGCAGGAACTGCTTGCCCGCTCGCGTACCGAGCACCAGCCCGGTCACCCGCCCAGCATGTTTTCCCGTGGCTACCGCTATGTCTGTAATTCTGCCGCAGACCCCTCCCTTTGCATCCCGCACGGGGGTGCCCTGGAGAAGCGTCAAGCTGCTTTCGTGTGGAGCAAGTGTGCGCATGGGCGGCGGTTCCGAGTCGAGTCTACCAGCAGCTCTCGATGCCGCGAGCGGCCAGAACTGTCGTGGTCTGACCGCACTGGTAGACGCCCTGCTGCGGACAGCAGACCGCGGCGCGTGCCGCCCTTCAAGCCGTTACTGCTGTTGAGCAGCGTTATGCTTGTCGCGGTAAATACTGTGCGAAATTCGATTCTGGCGCGCAGTGAGTGCCGCCTTGTCGGAGCTAGTCAGATGACCACCATCCGCGCGACGCATCTGGCGTTCCTCGCGGTTTACGCTCGCTTCTCGACGCTCCAGATTGCTTGTCTCGCGTGGGGTGAGCTGTCCACTTCTCACGCCTTGTGCGATCCGCTGCTGTTGGTTGTCTTTGCGCTGCTCAATCGACTTGCCGGTTACGGCTGTCTGGGCCATTGCTCCGCCTGCGCACACCACACCAAGAACCGCTGCCATTGCCATACGCGCCATCATCATTACTCCATCTCCTCGAATTCTCTTCGCCTTCACTGCCTGCCATCTGGCGATATGCTCTCTACTGGCAACGTAGACCCGCTCCTCCTCATTCCGTTGCGTGGACTTTTTTGTATTCATGACGGAGGTAACGTGGTGCATGAAATCGGGAGCGCCAATCCCATCTTGACGACAGCGCTGGACGGAACAGAAGTATGGAGCGCCACAGCCGCCTAAACGAGACCTTGACACAAGCCCAGACCCGCAAGCACACTGCCGACACACACTTTCGCGGTTCGCAAGGGTTCGCTATCATGCTCCGGAAAGAGGAAGACCGATTGACCCGATTGGATGGAGGCCGCATTACGTACACCCTCGACTCGTCGCTCGACAGCGTCAATCGCATGGAACAGACCGCAGAACAGCTTGCCACGCAAGCCGGCCTGGATGAAGATGAGGTTTTCCGCATTTCCATGGCTGTGCGCGAGGCCGCCATCAACGCCGTGCTCCATGGCAATGCCTACAGCCAGGAAAAGCAGGTCACCGCATCGTTTGAAAACACCGGCGAAGCGCTCGTCATCCGCATCACCGATCAGGGCCCTGGACTGGATCCGGCGACATTGCCTGATCCGCTTGCTCCCGACAATCTGCTGCGCGGCTCCGGACGCGGTATCTTTCTTATGCGGTCCTTTATGGACGACGTGCAGTTCCGGCAGTTGCATCCCGGCACCGAGTTGACATTGATCAAAAACCTTCCCCCCGCCTAACGGTATCTTTGAACACGAAGACAAGTTTCCAAGGAGGATTCCCCAAGTGAGCGCGAAAATCACCAGCCGTCAAGTTGACGGCGTCACTGTTCTAGACATGAGCGGACGCATCACCCTCGGCGAAGGCAGCGTCCAGCTGCGCGATGCCGTGCGCGATCTGCTCTCAAAGGGCCAGAAGCATATCCTGCTCAACCTGGGCAACGTGAATTACATCGATAGCTCGGGCATCGGCGAACTCGTCAGCGCCTTCACCACAGCCAAAAACCAGGGCGGCGAGCTCAAGCTGCTCAATCTCACCAAGAAGGTTCACGACCTTCTGCAGATCACCAAGCTCTACACGGTTTTCGACGTCAAGGACGACGAAGCCAGCGCTATCGGCTCCTTCTCGCGGAGCTAAGCTCCATCCGAGAAACACGAAAGCCGGGTCCATGACCCGGCTTTCGTGCGTAGCGATGCTTGCGCAGTGTATCGCTAGAACTTCACCGTCGGCGCGGTTCTTGCCCCGGCGCTGGCTTCAAAGTACGCATTGTTCGGATGAAACCCGGCCATGTTCGCCCAGATACTGTTCGGAAACTGGCGGATGTAGGTGTTGTAGTCGCGCAGGGTTTCGTTATAGCGACGCCGCTCTACCGCGATCCGGTTCTCGCTGCCTTCCAGTTGGTCCTGCAGCGCCATGAAATTCTGATTTGCCTTCAGATCCGGATAGTTTTCGGAAAGTGCCAGCAGCCGGCCTAAAGCGGAATCAAGCTGTCCGTTCGCCTGGATCTTGGACTGTGGATCGCGTGCATTTAACAAGCCTGCCCGCGCATTCGCAATATCGCCAAAGACCGTCTCTTCATGCTTGGCATAGCCCTTTACTGTTTCCACCAGGTTGGGAATCAGGTCCGCCCGCCGCTGCAGCACGATGTCCACCTGCGACCAGGATGCCTTTACGGCTTCGTCCTTTGCCACCATCTGGTTTTTCGCCCCTACATAGCTGCCGAAGATCAGCAGCAACGCAACTACGATCACCACCAGTACGCCAATAAGAGCCAGGGCTCCGCGCTTCATGTTTTCTCCTTGTGTCCATTACCGTGTCAGCCGTGAGTGCCGTCTCTAAGCTAGCAGATTGCTTGTTCAGCCTTGGTCTTACCAGTCGCCGGAAGCGCCGCCTCCGCCCGAAGAGCCCCCGCCAAACCCGCCGAAGCCCCCACCATCACCGCCGCCGTCGCCACCGCCACCGCCCCATCCCCCACCGCGGCCGCCCCGCCCGCCTCCGCCGAAGAACATGCCCAGCAGAAACCCGATCAGCCCGGAACCTCCGGATCGCGCCAGGAAAAACAACAGGAGCAGAAGAAATAATCCGCCAATCAGGATGGTTCCGATCCCCAGCGACTGTGGCTGCTGGGGGCGCGGCGGTCCATGGGCCAGCGGATGCAACTGCACACCGGCATCCTGCGCGATGATGCTCGACATCTGGTCCACCGCAAGCGTCACTGCGCTGTCGTAGTCTCCGCGCTGCAAGTCCGGGACCATGGCACGGCCGATCTCCCCGGCCTTGGCATCCGGCAGAATGCCCTCCAGCCCGTACCCCACTTCAATACGCCGCTTCCGGTCCTGGACCGCGAGAATTAGCAGCACGCCGCGCTCCGACTTCTTGGGCCCGACGCCCCACTTGTCCTCAAGCGCGGTAGCAAAGTTCTCGATCGGCTCGCCATCCAGCGACTTCACCGTGATCACCGCAATCTGCGCGTGCGCTTCCCGGTCTACCTCGGAGCACAAACGGTTCAGGCCGTTCTGTGTTTCCGGCGACAGCACGCCGGCAAAGTCGCTGACGTAGTTCGTGGGCGCCGGTAAGTCCGCAACGCGCTCACACCACAGCGGACCGGCCACCGCGAGCAGCAGCACGCACAGCAGCCGAAAAATGTGCCGAATGGAATACATTGCACCCATTCTACTGGGAGGCAGAAAAAGGGCGCCTCCGGTTGGAGACGCCCGCTTGGTTACAGTTTCCGTTAATTACTGCTGGCTCATGGCGCTCGAACCCTTGGAACCGGAGCCGCCCATCGCGCCTACCGCCGTGGCAACCTGCTTCGCCATATCCAGGTGCCCCTGGATGATCGGTTCGCCCTGCTGTGCAAGATCCTTCACCTGCTGATCTTTCCCGCTCGAGGCTTCCTTCTTGAACTCCTTCAGATCTTCCTCATGGTCTTTCACCATGCCCTTCATGTAAGCCTTGTCGAAGCTGTCCCCGGACATGCCCTGGAGCTTCGTATACATTGCCTGCTCCTTTGGCATCGGCTCGGTAGGAGGGGTCATGTTCAACTGTTGAGCTACCGGCTTCGCCTGGTCATTCAGCTTGGTGTGGTCGTCGATCATCTTCTGCGCGAACTGCTTTACCTGGTCATTATTGCTCTTCTGGAGCGCCAGTTGCGCGGTCTTGATCTCCGCCACGTTACCGGCTGAGGCCTTCTTCAGGAACATCTTGTCCTGCATGGAGGCAGAACCCGAGCCCCCATTGTCCATGTTGCTCATGGCGCCGTGCTTCATGTTGTGCTGGGTTTGCGCTGTCGGCTGGGCATCCTGCATGGAGGATTGTGACTCGGCTGTCTGGGCAAAGGCCGGGACGCAACACAATACCGCGGCTGCGGCAAGCGTGGTTAACGTACCGCACATTCGATTGGCGTTCATAGTTGTACTCTCCTTGATTTCTACTGCGTAGCTTGATGAGCCCGGCGGGATTGTATCTCGCACCGCGCTCCACCCTAGATGAGTAGCCATTCCACCCGGTATGAGTTGCCCGGCTGTGGGATAGGCTTGCGCCTCATCGCATAGCCCGGGAGCCGAACAGAGCAGCCCACGCGCTATTCTGGCAGGGTATGCCCACGAACCGGATCACGCCTGCGCCTCAGCCGCCCTCCACTCACCGAGAACCAAAGACTCATTTGCTGCATGGACACACCCTGGTCGATGACTATGGCTGGCTGCGCGACAAAAGCAGCCCTGAAGTCACCGCATATCTGCAAGCTGAAAATGCCTATGCAGACGAATGGATGGCGCCCACAGAAACTCTCCAGGAACAGCTCTACCAGGAGATGGTCAGCCACATAAAGGAAACGGACGTCTCGCTCCCGTACCGCGATGGCGAATACTTCTATTACGCCCGCACGGAGCAGGGCTTGCAATACCCGATCTACTGCCGCAAGCACGGTTCGCTCGAAGCTGAGGAAGAGGTCTACCTGGATATGAATGAGCTTGCGCGGGGTGAGCCGTTCATGGCTCTCGGCGCGCTTGCCGTCTCCGACGACGGGAACCTGCTGGCCTACTCCGTCGACAACACCGGCTACCGCCAGTACACGCTGCATATCAAGGATCTGCGCACGGGTGAACTGCTGCCCGACACCGCCGAACGGGTCGGCTCCGTGACCTGGGCCAACGACAATCGCACACTCTTCTACTCCGAAGAAGACGAAGCCACCAAGCGCCATTACCGGCTATACCGCCACATGCTTGGCGCACCCCGCGGAGACGACATCCTGGTCTACGAAGAACCCGACGAACGCTTCAATCTAGGCGCGGGTAAAACGCGCGACAAGCGATACCTCGTCCTCGGGATATCTAGTCACACCACCAGCGAAGAGCACTTTCTTCCGGCCGACGCGCCGGCATCCGAGTGGCAACTGATCGAGCCGCGACGCGATGACATCGAATACTACGCCGACCACCGCGATGGCCTCTTTTATATCCGCACCAATGACGCCGGTCGCAACTTTCGCCTGGTCATTGCGCCCGTAGCCACACCGGGCAGGGAGCACTGGCGCGAAGTCCTGCCGCATCGCCCTGAAGCAATGCTCGAAGACATCGACCTTTTCCAGTCCTTTTGTGCCGTGGGCACGCGCGAGCATGGCTTGCCCAAGATTCGCATCGCCGCCTGGCAGCCCGATGGAGCGCTGGGCGAGCCGCGTGCAATCGAGTTCCCTGAACCGGTGTACAGCGCGCACGGCAGCGTCAACCGCGAATGGAACACGCGCTCCTACAGGTATAACTATCAATCTTTAGTTACGCCGAATTCCATATACGAATACGAGCTCGACACCGGACATTCCGCACTGCGGAAGCAGCAGGAAGTGCCAGGCGATTTCGACCGCACGCTCTATGCATCCGAGCGCCTCTTCGCCACTGCGGCCGATGGCGCCCGCGTCCCCGTTTCAATCGTCTACCGCAAAGACAAAAAGTCCGCTGGCCAGAACCCGCTTTATGTCTATGCCTACGGCTCTTACGGCTATTCGCTCCCGGTGGGATTCAACAGCAATCGCCTCAGCCTGCTCGATCGCGGGGTGGTGCTGGCCTACGCACACATCCGGGGCGGCGGCGACATGGGCAAGCCCTGGCACGATGCAGGCCGCCTGATGCAGAAGATGAACACCTTCACGGATTTTGTAACCGTCGTTGAGCACTTAACCGCGAACGGCTACGGCGACCCCAGGCGTGTGGCCATCGAAGGCGGCAGCGCCGGCGGTTTGCTCATGGGCGCGGTCACCAACCTTCGACCGGACCTCTTTCGCGCCGTCATCTCGCACGTCCCGTTTGTGGATGTCATGAACACCATGCTCGACGCGAGTCTGCCGCTGACCGTGCCCGAATACGAAGAGTGGGGCAACCCCAACGAGCCGGAGGCCTTCGCCTACATGCTCGCCTATTCGCCCTATGACAACCTCAGGCCCGGCCGCTATCCGGCGATGCTGGTCAAGACCTCCCTGAATGACAGCCAGGTAATGTACTGGGAGCCGGCCAAGTATGTAGCCAAGCTGCGCACGTTGAAAGAGGACGATATGCCGCTGCTGCTCTATACCAACATGGCCGCGGGCCACGGCGGTGCTTCCGGGCGCTACGATTACCTGCGCGAGATCGCTTTCGATTACGCGTTTCTTCTACGCGCGCTAGGCGTGGAAGACGTTGATGCAGGAACAGACGCGACCCAATAGCAACAGGGCCGGCCCCTGCACACATTCCTCCTGTGTGCAGGGGCCGGTCTTCAAGCATGGTTTGGGTCGATTACACCATCAACTGTTACAAATCAAGGGTGGATGCAGAAAGGTGACGGATCTGCGTTGGTGATTCCATTGGTCCCGCATGGAATACCCAGGCCGCCAGCGCGGCTGTTCACCACGGCATTCGGCACTACGTTTCCGTTCCCTGGACCGGCCACATTCTGTGACGTGCCATGCACATCGATCCCATTCCCCTGCAGGAGCACGGAGGCCGAAACCACGTCCGTATCTGTCCGGATCACCGTGATATATGGGCTGTCTTTTGAAACCACATACACCTTGCCGGCCGGTGTGCTTGAGACAGATGCAATGGCACTGGGGTGCGCAGTTTGCCCGGTCGGATGATACGTCGGGATCGTCTTCAAAACGGTATAGCTCGTCAGGTCCACCACGGATACCGTGCCGTCCGTCTGGTTTGCGACGTAAGCGCGCGAGCCGTCCTGCAGAATGCTGACCGCCACCGGCCCGTTGCCCACCTTCACAGTGCGTGTCTGTCCAAAGTTCGGGCCGTCGTTGCCGTAGATATCAAGGCTCACATCGATGATGCTGATGGAGCCCTCGTCATAATTTGCTGTCACCAGCAGCGAAGCAGGCGTGTAGTAATCCGCGGCAACCGGCCCCGCTCCCACCGGCAAGCTCGGGTGTGCGCCATCGATCTGGTTCTGCTGTACCTGGATCACGGACACCGTGCCACTGCCGCGATTCAGGATGAAACCCCGCTGGTTGTCGTTCGACAGGATCCCGTAAACCGGACAAATCCCCAGCGGAATCCGATTCGAAACCGCATTCGTCCCGGTATCGATCGCCGTCGCTTCCCCCGCTTGCGTCACCGCCGCCGGCGTGTTGCATGCATTGGCCGCAAGCGGTGCAGCGCCCGTGCTGCTCTGACTGATGGCGAAGATGCGTCCGCCATTGGCCGTACCAGCGAAGTTCACCGGATTCGGCGCGACGGGAATCTCTTCCTGCAGCGATGGGGGTTGTGTCGCGCTCGAAAGCACCGCCACGGACGTCTGCCCGGAGACCGCTCCCGTCGTGAAGTTCACATACGGCTCAATCAGATAGATCGCGTCGGTCTTGGTCGTCGAATTTGTCGCGGAGACAATGTTCACCGGATTTGCTCCAGCCGCCAGTGTGGAGCTGTTCACGTTCCGTGTCTGCAGGCCGCCACCCGCTGCCGACCCGGCGGAGATTGCGTAGGAGTTCAGTGTTACAGCCCCGCTGTTGTTGCCGTTCAGGTTGTAGCCTTCTGTGCCACTGCCGTTCAGGGCAAAGGAGAACGGCCCTGCTCCCAGGGTCGCCTGCGCCAGCACAGTGTCACCCGACGCATCGATGATGGTCACCAGGCCGGGGGTGGCCGGGCTGGGACCGGAAACCGCCACGAAGTAGCTCAACGGTTGCGATGCCGGACCTGTCGGATTGATCGGAGTGACCACCGGACGATATTGACTTCCACAACCGGAAACGAGCCCAAAGAGCCCCACGGCTGCGAGCCACGGGCCTCTTGCCCCTGCCTTGCTCAGCACTCGCACATACCTCATTCGCCACAAAGTTGATCGTGTTCACCGATTGTAAATCAGCCAGGCAGAGGCAACACAGCAGGGGCAGTGAGCCGGTGCTCCGCTGCCCTGCACGGTGAACGATCAGCGTCCCTTACCAGGGCAGCCGTTCGCCAAGATGGAAATAGCCTCCGGTCGGTCCATCGTTGCCAAGCGTCGCCAACTCCACGCTGGTCTTTGCGCCTTCCTCGATCTCCATTGGCGCCTGCTCTCCGCCCATGTCCGTCTTTACCCAGCCAGGGTGCGCAGAGTTGACCTTCACGCCGGTATCGCGCAGTTCGTGCGCAAGGTGAATGGTAAACGCATTGAGCGCGGCCTTCGACGCGTCATAGGCAAAGACCTTCGAAGTGTAGATTGGGGATTTGGGATCGGCATGCAGCGTCAGCGATCCGAGAATGCTCGACAGGTTCACGATCCGCCCGCTTGCTGACTTCTTGATCAAGGGCAGCAGTGCCTGCGTCAGCGCGACCGTGCCAAAGAAATTCGTATCGAAGGTTTCGTGCAGCACCTCCGGCGATACGGAGCTGGTATTGTTCCCCTGCGGATGGCCTTCCTTCCACGTCCCCGCATTGTTCACCAGGATGTCTAGCTTGCCATAGTGCTTGTCGAAGTAGTCGAACGCTTCCTGATAGTCGGCTGGCTGGGTCACGTCGAAGCGGATGGACTTCGCTTCGATGCCGTCCGCGGCCAGCTGCTTCACCACCGCTTCACCCCTGGCCGCATCGCGCGACCCAATCACGACCACGACCCCCTTGCGCCCCAGTTGGCGCGCGGTTTCAAGCCCAATGCCCTTGTTCCCACCCGTAATAAATGCAACCGTCTTTTGTGTGCTCATGCGTAAGCTCCTGATGCTACGGTCAAGTAGATTCAGACAGCGCGCGCCGGATGCAGAAGATACTCACACGGCCTTTGGCGTGTTGATCTCCTTGCGCATGAAGATAGTCGCCTGTGGATTCGCGTTGTATCGTTCGCAAGCCACATACCCATGCCGCGCATAGAAGCGCAGCGCGGGAACGAGATCGTCCTTCGAATCGAGATAGAGCGTGCCGTATTCGCATCCGCGCGCGTACATCTCGAGTGCGCCCAGCAATGCATCGGCGATACCCAGCCCTCGCCACAGCGGCCGCACATACAATCGCTTTACCTCGCCGGCATGCGCGCGTTCGTGCAGCGGTCGTAATGCAATGCATCCGGCCAGCTTCCCTTCCGCCACCGCCAGCCAGACCCCACTGCCATGCCTGAAATATTCTTCGCGAAAGCCATCCCGCGCATCGCGCAGCATCACGCCGATGGCCTCGTTGTATTCCTCCACCAGCGCGAAGGCAACCTCCGACTCCTCGGCAGTTGCACGGTGTATTTTTATCTGTCCCGGCATATGGACTTTCACTCCGGTTGAGTTTGGGTTAGTGCAGATGCAACCGCCAAAGCGTGTAACTCAGCATCTCGTGCACCATCCGCTTTACCCGGTCCCATCCGCTGATCGGCTTGCCCGGTTTGCGCGGCGAAGTGTACACCACCAGCCCATAGCTCCCGCAGAGCGCATGAATGCGAAACAGATGGGTTCCGTCTGAGACCGCCAGGATGCGATGAATTCCGTTTGCGCGCGCGATTGCGGCTAACCGGCGGGCGGATTCTTCCGTGTCGCTGCTTTGTGTTTCCGCAATCACCCGGCTCTCCGGAATGCCGTGGGCCACCACGTAGCTCTCCCCCACGCCTCCCTCGGAGTGCTGCGTATCCTGGCCGCCGCCCAGCGTGATCACAAGTGGCGCAAAGCCCTGCTGGTAGAGATCCAGCGCATGTTCCAGCCGCGCCCGCAGCACCGGGGACGGGCGTCCGTCATATTCAGCAGCGCCAAAAACAACAATGGCATCCGCGGCCTGTGCCTGGTCGAGAAACTCATAATGCCGAACCTGTGCGTAGACCCAGACAAACCAGCCGGCCACGCCCAGCGCCAGAAGAACGGGAAAGAGCCACCGCGCCCTTGCCCTATGTTTGTCTCCGTGCGTTCCTTGAGACAGACTGCGGCGAAGCTGTGTATCTGGAACAATCATGAATCGTGCTTAGCTCTGCAACGCCAGCGCAATCTCGTAGGTCGGAATCGCGCCTTCTCGCAGAATATGCCACCCGTTGCTGCTGGATAAGTCGACGATGGTGGTATGCATGCTGCGGCCCGTCGGCCCGCCATCCACGATCAGCGGTATGCGGTCGCCGATCTGGTCGCGCACGCACGCCGCATAGGTGCACTCCGCCGCATTCTGCAGGTTGGCGCTGGTCGCCGTTATGGGCAGGCCGAAGGTTTCGACCACGGTGCGCGCAATGGTGCAGTCCGGCACCCGGAGCGCCACGTTTCCGGTGTTCGCCGTGGAGCGCAGCGGCAGCCGCGACCCCGCGCGCACGATCAGCGTCAGCGGCCCCGGCCAGAAGCGCTCCGCGAGCCGGTCGAAGTTGCTGTCCAGATCGCGTGCCACCTCGTAGGCCTGCGCCACCGAGCCGATCAACAGCGACAACGGCTTGTGCTTCAGCCGCGTCTTGATCTCATAAATGCTCTCGACCGCGCGCAGGTTTACCGGGTCCACGGCCAGGCCGTAGAAGGTGTCCGTCGGCATCCCGACCACCTTGCCGCTGTTCAGGCAAGAGACAATATAGTTCACACGGTCCATCTCCGGTTCGTCCGGGTGGACGCGAAGCATTTCAGCTGGCAAAGGCGCTCCCAAAAGCAAAGCATACCGCGACTTCGTTCCGCTGCCGCCAGCTGTCTTCTAACTCCGGCGTAGAATTCTTGGAAATGCAAGCAGCGAATGGCCGTGCGCGTATACGCATTGTACAAAGCCGGGGCAATGCGCGCCTTAAAGAACTGCGCGCCGCCTTTGCCGCGACCAGCCGTTCTGCTTCAAGAGAGGTCGCTGTCGAAGGCGAACATCTCCTGCTCGAAGCTCTGCGCAGCCGGCTTCGTCTGGCAACCGTCTTCGTACGCACCGGAAGTGAGGCTTTGATCGACCGGCTCGTCCTTCCGGAAAACACCGACCTCGTCGCGCTATCTCCTGAGCTCTTCGGGAGCGCCGTAGCTACCGAGCATCCGCAGGGTATCGCGGCACTGGTGGAAGCGCCAGAGTTCCGCCCGGAAGATCTCTTAAGCGTCCAATCGCCCCTCGTGCTGGTCCTGGCGGGGCTGCAGGATCCCGGTAACCTGGGCACCCTGGTCCGCTCAGCCGAGGCCTTCGGGGCCAGCGGGATTCTGGCCCTGCCCGGAACCGTCAGCCTTTGGAACCAGAAAGCGCTGCGAGCCTCCTCCGGCTCCGCTTTCCGGATGCCCTTTTTGCGCATGACTGACGATGAGGCGCTTTCCTTCCTGCGCAGTCACCGCGTGCCCATCGCCGCGACTGTTGCCCGCGGAGGACTTGACGCCAACGCCGTTGACCTTGCCGGCCCGCTCGCGCTGTTGATCGGCAACGAAGGCGCCGGACTCGCGCCTCATTGGATCGCCGCGGCAGACCACCGCATCACCATCCCCTGCCCCGGCCCGGTAGAAAGCCTCAATGCCGCCGTTGCCGGAAGCGTCCTGCTCTATGAATGTGCACGACAGCGTGCCGCAGCACCGAACGGAGGCGCCGCTGCGCACCGCTTGGCGACGATGGAGGCCTGCTGCTGATGGGTCTTTTCGACGTAACCCCAGCCCCTGCAAGCGCCGCCGCGCCCCAGCACGCGCCCCTCGCTGAACGCATGCGCCCGCGCACCCTGGATCAGTACATCGGGCAGGAACACCTGCTGGCGCCCGGCAAGCCGCTGCGCCTTCAGATCGAAGCCGACGATCCCGGTTCCATGATCTTCTGGGGGCCGCCTGGCGTTGGCAAAACCACCCTCGCCAAGATTATCGCCGGCGTCACGCGCGCCAGCTTTATCGAGTTCTCCGCTGTCCTCTCCGGCATCAAGGAGATCAAGCAGGTCATGGCCGATGCGGAAAAGGCCGCAGGCTTCGGTTCACGCACCATCCTCTTTGTCGATGAAATCCATCGCTTCAACAAGGCGCAGCAAGACGCATTCCTGCCCTACGTGGAGCGAGGCACCATTCGGTTGATCGGCGCCACCACCGAGAACCCATCCTTCGAGATCATCGGCGCGCTGCTTTCCCGCTGCCGCGTCTACACGCTGCAGCCGCTCAGCGAGGATCAGCTTCTTCTGCTGCTCCGCCGGGCGCTCGTCGATCGCGAACGTGGCCTGGGCTCCTTGCAACTCGAAGCCGACGACGACGGCCTCGCGCTGATTGCCGCTTACAGCAGCGGCGATGGACGGGGCGCGTACAACGCGCTCGAAGTAGCGGCCCAACTTGCCGCATCCTCCCCAGATCGCCGTCTTACGCGGGCGCTGATCGCAGAAGCGCTGCAAGGACGCACGCTCCTCTACGACAAAAGCGGCGAGGAGCACTATAACCTCATCTCCGCACTGCATAAGTCCGTGCGCAACAGCGATGCCGACGCCGCTCTGTACTGGCTGGGTCGCATGCTTGCTGCCGGCGAGGATCCGATGTACGTTGCCCGGCGACTGGTCCGTATGGCGGTGGAAGACATTGGCTTGGCAGCGCCCGAAGCGCTCCACCTCGCCCTCTCCGCGCGCGATGCGATGGAGTTCCTCGGCTCGCCCGAGGGCGACCTGGCGCTGGCCCAGGCAACGGCCTACCTCGCGCTCGCGCCCAAGTCGAACGCCATCTACACCGCTTATGCAGCGGTACGGGATGACATCGAGCACACCCGCGCCGAACCCGTTCCCCTCCACCTGCGCAACGCACCCACCAGCCTAATGAAAGAGATCGGCTACGGCAGCGGTTATAAATACGCCCACGACGAAGCCGGCCGCGTTGCTGAGATGGACTGCCTCCCCGAGAGCCTGCGCGACCGCCGCTACTACCAGCCGACGACCGAGGGGCGCGAGCGGCTCCTGCGTCAACGCATGGACGAGGTCGATGCCCTGAAGCGCGGGAAGCGTCCCCGCTGACCCGCGGTTTGAACTACTTTGCTCCCGGACTCGAGAAAACAGCTCTTTGACCGCTCGTCCAAATAAAAGACAAGCCGAGTCTCCATCCTCCGATGGATTGCCCCACGGGCCCGCGTTTGCGACAATCAACTGTTCACCCCTATGCCGGAACTTGGTAGCTTCGCCCTTCTGCTCGCGCTGGCCCTCTGCGGATACAACCTCCTGGCCGGCGGCGTTGCGCTTCGTCAGCTCGCCACGGGGAATGGTGGCCGCATCGCGCCCGAGCGCCTCGCCGAGACTGCCCGTCGCGCCGGCATCGGCAGCTTTTTTGCCGTAACGGTCGCCGCCTTCGCGCTGCTCTACGCTGTTTTCACCAACGACTTTAGCGTCTCCTATATTCTCCATCACTCGAATCGCGCACTCCCCGGCCCTTACAAGTTCGCCGCGCTGTGGTCTGGGCAGGAAGGGTCGCTGCTGCTCTGGGCCTGGCTGCTGGCTGCGTATGGATTCGTTCTGCGCATCCGGCACAAGGTCGATGTCAAGCTGACCGCCTACGCCTCCACCATCCTCGCCGGCGTACAGATCTTCTTCCTGCTGCTTCTCAACTTCGCCGCGCCGCCCTTCGCCCTCGTCCAGGGTGCTAAACCAGCGGATGGATTCGGCCTCAATCCCCTGCTCCAATATCCGGAGATGGTTATCCATCCGCCGATGCTGTACCTCGGCTACGTGGGCTTTACCGTCCCCTTCGCCTTTGCCCTCGGCGCGCTGATGATGCGCTACCCCGGCGAAAAATGGATCTGGATCACCCGCCGCTGGACCATGGTGACGTGGCTCTTTCTCACCTGCGGCATCTTTCTCGGCGCGCACTGGGCCTATTCCGTGCTCGGCTGGGGCGGCTACTGGGGCTGGGACCCCGTCGAAAACGCCTCGCTTATGCCCTGGCTCACCGGCACCGCTTTTCTGCATTCGGTCATGATGCAGGAAAAGCGCGGCATGATGAAGAAGTGGAATGTGTGGCTTATCTTCTCCACCTTTCTGCTCTCCATTTTGGGCACGCTTCTCACTCGGTCCGGCCTGGTCAGCTCCGTTCACGCCTTTGCGCAGTCCTCCATCGGTGAATGGTTCTATGGCTTTCTCGTCATCGTGCTTGCCGTGTGCCTGTTCACCTTCATCCTGCAGCGCGACCATCTGCAATCCGAGCACAAGCTGGAATCGCTGGTCTCACGCGAGTCCAGCTTCCTCTTCAATAATCTCGTGTTACTGGCCGCCTGTTTCACCATTCTGTGGGGCACGCTCTTCCCCATCATTTCGGAGTACGTGCAGGGCAACAAAGTTACCGTCGGCGCGCCCTGGTACAACCGCATCGCGCTGCCTATCGGCCTGTTTCTCCTGCTGCTCACCGGCATCGGTCCACTGCTTGCCTGGCGCTCGGCCTCGCTCAAATCCATCCGCCGCAACTTCATCCTCCCGAGCGTTGCCACCGGGTCCACTGCCATTGTGCTCATGGCCATAGGGCTCCGCCCCTGGCGCGATCAGGCGACCTTCTACTCGCTCGTGACCTTCTCGCTCGCCGCCGGCGTCATCACCGCGGTTTCCTCCGAGTTCCTTCGGGGCGCGCATGTCATGCAACGCCAAACCGGCCGCAACCTCGCCGCCTCCGCCTTTCAGCTTATGCGCCGCAACACCCGCCGCTACGGCGGCTACCTGGTCCACTTCGGTGTGGTCGTCATTTTTATTGGTATCGCCGGCTCCGCATTTAATCGCTCGCAGGAGCAGGAGATGGACTTCGGCCAGGCCATGCGTGTGGGCCCCTACACCCTCGTCTGCCAAGACTACACCCAGGAATCGAACCCCAACTACGACACCGAATACGCCCTGCTGGACGTCTATCGCGGCGGCAAGAAGATTACCCAGCTCGCTCCGGAAAAGCGCTTCTACGTCGCCTCTCAGCAGACCTCGACCATGGTCGCCAACCACTCCACGCTGGCCTGGGACCTTTACGTCATCTACGCTGGGCAGAATCCGGACACCAACCACCCCATCATCAAGGTCTTCCTCAATCCACTCGTCGCCTGGATCTGGATCGGCGTTGGTATCGTGATCCTCGGCACCCTGGTCGCCCTCACGCCCAACCTCAGCACGGCGCTCGCCCGCAGCCCCGTCCGCTCTACGGCTCCACTGGGCCCGCTTATTCCTGAAGGCGCAGCGACGCCCCTTGCCCGGGGAGGAGACTGATGCGCACCCCATTCGTCGTTTTGAGAGTAGCGAAGACTCCAAGCCAAATTTGGCTCTGGTCCAAACATTCCTGGAAACAGCCCCGCCGCTTCGCCCAGCTCGCATTCGTGCTTGCCTTGGTCGCGCTCACCGCAGGCTTCGGCGACCCCGCCGCCGTCATCGGCGCCGATACCCAGGCCCGCTTTGACAACCTCGGCCACCGCATCATGTGCCCCTGCGGCTGCAACGAACTCCTGGGGGAGTGCAATCACGTCGGCTGTCCCGACTCCGACAAGATGCGCGGCGAGTTGCTCGCCTCCATCCAGCACGGCGACTCGAACGACACCATCTTCCGCAGCTTCCAGGCCCAATATGGCCCCACCGCCCTGGCCGCGCCCATGTTCACCGGCTTTAACCGGATGAGCTGGTTCGTGCCGCCCTTCGTGCTCCTGCTCGGCATGGCGGGCGTGGTCCTGGTCGTCCGTCGCTGGCGTCTCCGTACCGTCGCCATGCCCGCCGCCCCCACGCTTCCCGGATACGACACGGTGCGCGACCGCATTCGCCGGGAGACCGAGCTATGATCGTCTTCGCCTGCGCTCTCCTCACACTTGCCACCTTCGGCTACGTCTTCTACCCGGAGCGCCACGCCGCCGCGCAAACTAACAAGACCCGCCTTGACTACCTCGAAGAACGCAAGGCCGTCCTCTACGACAACCTGCGCGATCTCAGCTTTGAATACCGCGCCGGCAAGTACCCCGAGGAAGACTACACGGCGCAGCGCGCAGCGCTCGAAAACGAAGCCGCCATCGTGCTCGCTGAACTGGATCAACTCAACGCCGTGTTCCCGCGCCCAGCCTGACAGCCAATCTGCCGCGCTTTGTCTCTACCGCGCTCCGAAGAGCTGCACCATCGGCTTCCCGCCCGCCACGGACGCTCGCTCGTAGTAAAACTCCACGCTGCGCACCCATCGGACCCCGCCCGGCAACTCGATTGCCCGCGTCTGCCCGGCTGCCGGGATCACCGTGCGAACCCGCACCGGCACCGCGCTGCCGTCTCCGTAATGGACAACCACATGGTCGAACTGCACCGGCGCCCGCTCTACCCGCACCTGCAGGGCGCGGAAGCGCCCCAACCCATCCGCCACCGCGATCACATCGTGGTCCTTCTGCCCGTCCACATTCGCCGCGCCAAGGTACGTCCAGTTGCGTGCGGCTCTTCCATACGGCACGAGCGACATCACCAGCGCTCCAGCCATCGCAAGCCGGGCCACCATCGTTTTTCCTGTCATGGATTCCCCTTCCAGAGAAGCTTTTCCTAGCGCAGAGTATCGCCTCGCCCGGTGGAAATGCCAGGGCGGCCCTGCCACAAATGTGGCACGCGACCCCGAATCGTCATCCCGGTTTGGTCACCCAGTTTGCAAGATAGCCTCCCCATCGCTGATCCTAAAGAGTGGACGCGCGTGCCCCGGCCGCTCTGTCACCCATTGAAACCCTTATGCCCAGCCCCATCTCCACCTTCCCATTTCTTCTCCTCGCCGCGCCCGTAGCACTCGCCGCCACCATCACCGGCACGGTCACCGACGGCACGGTGAACAAGCCTTCCGCCGGCGACGCCGTCGTCCTCATCTCGCTCCAGCAACGCATGCAGGAGGCCGCCCGCACCACCACCGACGCCCACGGCCGCTACTCCCTCGAGGTTCCGGACGCTGGTATGCACCTCATCCGCGTGGATCATCAGAAGGCCTCCTACTTCCAGCCCGCGCCTCCAAATACCACCACTGTCGATGTGCAGGTCTATGACGTAGCGCCTGTGGTCCAGGGCATCACCACCGAAGCCGCTGTCATGCGTGTAGAAACCGATCCGCAGGGCCTCAAGGTCACGCAAAGCTACTTCATCAAAAACGACTCTCACCCGCCCCGCACCCAGTTCTCCAACCATTCCTACGAGATTTATCTCCCGCCGGACGCGCAGATCGAAGGCGCCGCCGCTATGGGTCCCGGCGGCATGCCGGTCGCCTCGTCCCCCGCGCCCATGGGCGAGAAAGGCCACTACGCCTACCTTTTCCCGCTCCGCCCCGGCGAGACGCAGTTCCAGGTCAGCTACCGCATGCCGTACTCCGGCGCCTACACCTTCACGCCTAAACTCGCGGCTGGAGGCGCGGACAACGTTGTCGTCATGCTGCCCAAAAGCATGGCCTTCAAGCCCGCCGCCGGCACCCCCTACCAGCCCGTAAATGACGACATCAACGCGCAAACCTTTGTCGCCAAGAGCGTTACTGCGGCCCAGCCGTTGGCCTTTGCCGTTTCCGGCTCTGGCGCGCTTCCCCGCGATGTGCAGGCCCAGGGTGGCCAATCCAATGGCCAGCAGGCTGAGGGCGCAGCCCCCGGCCAGCCCGGTGCTGTCAACGGAGCCGAAGACACCCGCCCCGGCGGCGGACTCGGCAATCCCATCGACACCCCCGACCCGCTCAATAAATACAAATGGTGGATCCTGAGCGGCATCGGCCTCGCCCTGGCCATCGCCGCAGCCTTCTTCCTCCGGCGCCCGGCTCCCACTACCGCCGTGGGCGCAGCAGCCTACGGCCCCACCGTGCCCCCTTCGCCCTTCGGCGTAGCGGAACACCCGGTCGGCCCTCACGGCCTCACGGCCCCCGGCGCTGCTCCATCTATAGGGACTGGAAGCACTGGCCAATTGGTCGGCTCCGGTCAACCTTCCGCAACCAGCAACGGCCACACGCCTCTGCTCGCCGCCCTCAAAGACGAGCTCTTCGCCCTCGAAACCGACCGCCTCCAAGGCAACGTCACGGAAGCCGACTACACCGCCCATAAAGCCGCCCTCGAAACCGTCCTCCGCCGCGCCCTCAACCGCTCCTAAAACCGCGCGCCATCTCCCAACCGGGTGCCCCATCCTGAACGGTGCCCGTCACCCCCGGTGAGCCCGGGTTTGGCTCACTACGTGGCAGAGTGAAGTTGGGGAAGCATAGTAGGCCGCAACGGCTCCCTCGGCCCCTGCTCAGGGCGAAAAAGCATCGCCGATGGGAATGCGTAAACAAGAAGAAAGGGAGGGCCGAAGCCCTCCCTTTCTTCTTGCATTTT
Organism: uncultured Acidobacteriaceae bacterium; assembly: GCA_963767705.1. Classification (GTDB taxonomy): domain Bacteria; phylum Acidobacteriota; class Terriglobia; order Terriglobales; family Acidobacteriaceae; genus CAWCJL01. The sequence goes on from CAVYEO010000001.1 coordinate 1,685,540, forward strand.
GTAACGGTTAGAAGTTAAACTTCAACTGGAACTCCATCGTACGCGGACCACCGAGGTTGAACGTCCCCGAACCACGCTCCGTTCGGAACTGACCGCGATCCTGGAAGGTGCTCGGTCCGTTCACATACCCGGACTGGCCAGCATCTGCAGCGTTAAGAAGCACACCGTTGACACTTCCGTAATTGGCGAAGTTTGCGACGTTGTAGAACGCGACCACCGGCTCCAGGCTTGCAGACTCCGAGATAAAGTGCAGCTTGATCGGGTAAGCGAAGTTGGCATCGATCTCGCGCAGGCTGCCATTCGGCAATGCGCGAACCGGTGCCGCCCCGAGAGGCTGCTGCACCGCACCCAGCAACTGCATCTGCTGTGGACTCAGCACCCCGTTGTTCACTACCGTTTGCCCAGCAGGTGTCAGCGTGTTGGCATACCGCGCGTTATACCCGTTGATGTAACCGTTCAGGTTCCCCGAACTCCGGGTACGCATGTATGCTCCCGGATAGAGGTCCGGCGCCAGGTTGATTCCAGCTGCGGTCTGCCCGTCGCCGGTGGTATTTGTGGTGTAGATGGACCCGACCTGGCCGGACGTATTGTCCAGCACCAGGTTGGTTGGCGGCGCAGAGTAGAAGTGCGAAATCAAGCCAATCTGCGGCCCATGCAGAATCGTTGCGTACCCACCGAACGAGAGTTGATGTCTCCGGTCCAGGTTGCCCGGCCCGACGTAACGCGTGGGATTGTTATAGTCCCAGGTGCCCGCCGTGAAGTACTGGTCCGACCCGGCCGTACCAGACGCGTTGGTCACGAACCGCGAGAAATTATAGGAGACCGTGAGATTTGAATCCGCAATCCCCCGCACCGGATGCACCTTCTGCTCCTTGAACTGGACTTGGAGCGCATCATACCCGGACCGTCCGCTCGGGAATTGAAAGAGCCCCTGGCCAACATTCGGATTTATGCCACCAAACGCAATCCCATTGGGGTACGCCTGGTAGAGACCGCGGTTTGGCAATCCAGAGTTGATAGCCACGCCTGAGTCCAGACCATTGGCCGAGAAGTCGGCGATCGTCGCCCCACCCGCTGCCGTGCCAGCACTCGCGGGGTGAAGACCTGCGCAGCTCACGATTGCCGCATCCACCGAACCAGCGCCGCACGCTGCCACCGTCGCAGCAACCGCCGCATTTGCCGCAACCGGATCGAAGAACCGCGCGTCTCCCACTCGGTTCACATCTACGGCCTGCATAAACTTCCAATCCACCTGGTGCAGGTAGTCAGCCGTGATCACCGAGCCGCGCGTGATCTGTTGCTGAATGCCGAAATTCATGTGCACCGAACGTGGTGTCGTAAAGGTGTTAGGCGCGTAAGCGTCATAGCCGAACGATCCCGGAACAGCCAAGGTATTGCCGACAAATCCTCCATTGGATGCCGGACCCGCAGCCTTTGTCGCCGTCTGGTACTGCTTCTCGATCGCCGCGAAAGCCGTAGCTGACTGACTTACCGGCTCACTACAAAGCGTCGACAACGGTGTACCGTTGTAACCGGTCACAGTCGTTCCATCAGGCAACGTCAGACTGTTTGTGCCGCCGCAAACGCTAGCATTCGAGAAGAACAGCCCTTTGGCCAGCTTGAACGGACGATCAAAGAGTACATTGTTGAAAACGAAATTCTCGTAATACAGCCCGATACCCGCCCGGAGTACAGTGTTGCCCTTCAAAGCACCTGGCGCGTACGCAAAGCCAAGCTGCGGGCCCCAGTCATTGTTCGGCTGCCGAACCCGATTCCCGAGCCCCGGCCCAAATTGATCCAGGATGTGTTCATTGCCGGCGCATGGCGGATTCGGGAAGAAAGTCGTGCTGATCTGGGAACATGGAATCGGCGCAAGATCCGAGTCGGACCGGCCCGTATCGCGCTGATAGCGAACGCCAGCATTCAACGTAAACGTGGGCGTCACCTTCCATGTGTCAGCAAGGTAGAAGGCCGTTCGCCAGTCTCCCTGTCCTCCTGCTGGAGCGCCGAAGGAGGAGATCTCCGTGTTGTACCCTTGCCCATTGCCCAAGACGACCAGCGCAGCAGCATAATCTAGCGGATTCGCTGGATCACCACCAGCAACCGGATTCGTCCCCGTGATGACTTCTGGAGCCAGCCCATAGAAGGATGCAAATCCACCGCCAAGAACCCGATTGACGCTTGCGCCATATCGGAAGGTATGAGCTCCCTTTGTCCAGCTCCCGTCATAGCGGAATTGCTTGTCCGATTGGTAGGTCTGCTGCGGAGCAAGCAGGTTCGGCCCTGTATACAGGCTCGATCCAGGAACGTGCAACTCGATCCCTGGTAGCGGGTTGTAAACGCCACTCCCCGTCGCATCCGAAATCAGATTGTGGAACTTCTCATAGCTGACCCGGAAGCTGTGCGTAAGCTTGCCCGTCGTGAAATCGGCGCCGCCTGCAATGCCCGGTGTGTTGTCGCGATTGGCATACCGCGAATACCCATAACCGTAAGTCGCAGCCGCGCTGTTCACTTCATAGTTGGCGCGTGCGAAGAAGTGAATGCCCTTAGGTCCATTGAAATCCATGCGATACGTGCTATACGTGTCGCGGAAAGGAGAGCCATACACCTGGTTTGCCGCGTTCACTGCCGCAAAGGTTCTGCTCAGCGTCACAGCCTGCGCAGAATCCTGCTTGACGCGTTCGATGTCTCCAAAGAAGAAGAGCTTATCTTTCCAGAGCGGTCCACCCACATTCCCGCCGAACTGGTTCCGCTGGAAAGGCGGGTTGATGCCGCCGCCCGAATTCGCGAAGCCGACAGAATGGTCCTGGAAAATGTAGAACAACTGCCCATGAAACTTGTTCGTGCCCGAAGGCGTGACCACGAACACCGAACCCGAGCTCGTGATGTCGCCGGAAACGTCGGCCGTTGACCGGTTCAGCTCGAACTCGCCTACCGCGCCCGAAGGAACGTTGAATATCGTCGTGCCGACCGTCTCATCCGTAATATCCGAGCCGTCCAGCAAAATGCGGGTGGTGCGCCCGGAAACACCGCCGATGGAGAGCGCCGAGTATCCCGCCTTGGTCGGATCGAAGGTCTCGCCACTCTGCAACTGCACGCCCGGCTCAAGTTGCGCCAGATCCAGGAAGTTGCGGCCCTGCACCGGCAGATTCTCAATCTGTTGCGGCGTTAGCACGCTCTGCACGTTGGTCTGTTCGGAATTCACAGCCACCGGACTGCCCTCAACCTGGACCGTCTCGCCCGATCCGCCTACTGCGAGCTTGTAGCTGTTGGTGGCAATGGTGCTGATCTGTACTACCGCAGTTCCCTTGGTTTGGGAGAAGCCCGCCGCCGCCACGTTCACCGTGTAATTGCCCGGCACCAGCGGGCCGGAGTTGTAAAAGCCAGCGCTGTCCGTAGTTACCACTTTGTTGAATGCGGTTCCCTGCCCGACAATCGTCACCTTGGCGCCGGGAACTACCGCGCCAGAAGGATCCGTGATCGTTCCCTGGATCGAACCGCTGGTTTGGGTCGCCTGCGACCAGAGTGGCACTGTGCCTATAGCTCCAGCGAGCGGCAAAACGGAAAGAGCGACCACCAGCGGACTCTGCAGGCGGCTACGGCGTAGAAATTTCAGCGGCTTGCGCGTCTTCATGGGTTGAGCTTTTGCAATTCACTCGCCGTTCCCCAAAAGTTGTAGAAAGCAGGCCCCGTCCAGGCAACCCCGCTCATCTTTCAGGAGCTTCACGGACATTCCCATCCCATTTTCACCATCACTGCACACCACTCCGGCGCCGCCGAGCTTTTAGCCTGTTCAGCCCTGGAATCCGCTGAAAATTCCTATCTTCTGTAGTTTTTCTATGGATTCCCATAGAGATGGCCCGGCGGCGTCTATATACAAAGTGGTCAACCCTGCTAGGTTACTCCAGCAGTGAGACTTAGCGGCGAACTGGAACCCTCTCGGGTTTGGTAAGCAGACTGCTTTCATTTTGATTCATGAAACCCGCAGTCCTGCTCCAGAAAGCGTCTCTGGCCCTTGCCATCGGATTCGCCGCCCTCGCGCCCGTCTCCTTCCTTTCTCATCCCCTGCACGCCCAAAGCACCACCTCCGGCGACATCGCAGGCACTGTAACCGATCCCACAGGGGCGGCCGTGCCCGGTGCCCAAGTGGTCGCGAAGGACGTAACCACCGGCATTACCCAGACAGCCACCGCCGATGCCTCCGGCAACTACCGCATATCACTCCTCAAGCCCGACCAGTATTCGCTCAATATCACCGCTGCTGGATTTCAGACGCTGGCCTCTACAGTCACAGTGAGTGCCGGCCAGGTATCATCCGGCAGCTATAAATTATCAGTCGGACAGAACTCCCAAACGGTGCAGGTCACCGAAGCTGAGCCATTACTCCACACCGAGAACGCTGACATCAGCACTTCGTTCAGCATGCAGCAGGTCCAGGCCCTTCCCAATCCCGGCAATGACCTTACCTTTATCGCCCAAACATCCCCGGGCGCGACCATGAATACCACCTCGGCCAATGGCCCGAACGGCGGCATCGGCTACGGAAACTTCTCCACTTTCGGTCTGCCTGCCGTTTCAAACACGTTCACCGTCAATGGCGGCTACGAAAACGATCCATTTCTGAACCTCAACAACTCCGGCGCAACCAATCTTCTTTTGGGCAACAATGATGTCGGCCAGGTTACCGTCATCAGCAATGCCTATGGCACACAATACGGCGGCCTCGGCGGTTCGCAGGTAAATGAAATCAGCCGTTCGGGAGCGAATACCTTCCACGGCAACGCAGAGTACTGGTGGAACGGCCGCATTCTCAACGCCAACGACTATTTCCTCAACCAGACTCACACGCCGCGCGCCTTCGACAATGTCAACCAGTTTGCGGCGGCTATTGGCGGCCCTATCAAGAGAGATAAAACCTTCTTCTTTGTCGATTATGAAGGGCTCCGCGTAGTCATTCCGTCGAGCGGCATCACCGGCGCGCCCTCTCCTGCCTACATCCAATCCACTCTGGCTAACATAGCGGCCACCAGCCCCAGCCAGGTGCCGCTTTATCAACGCATGTTCGGCGTCTATACCGGATCTTCGAGCTATGCCCGCGGCGTTCCCAATGCTCAGGACCCTAATGCGCTCCTCGTGCCCTATACGGTAAATAACTTCACCCACGAATGGCTTCTCGCCGGTCGCATCGATCAAAGGCTCGGCGACAAGGACAACATGTTTGTCCATTTCAAGATCGATAAGGGGCTGCAGGCCACCTACACCGACCCTTTCAACTCGATCTTCAATGCCGATAGTCCTCAGCCACAATATGAAGGCCAGCTGAACGAAACGCACATCTTCAACCCGAATGTTACGAACCAGTTCGTCTTCGTGGGTTCCTATTACCGCGCCCTCTTTACCAACACGAATTTGGCGAAAGCCAACGCCATTGTGCCCTTCACAATCGATTTCGGTGCCCTCGGCGGCACCTTTGGTACGCTCGGCGGCGAAGATTATGTTTGGCCACAGGGCCGAAACGTCACCGGCTACCAATTCATCGACGATCTGAGTATTGTGCATGGCAACAACACCATCCGGGTCGGCTGGGACATGCGCCGCGACGATGTCACGGATTACAGTCCATCCGTCCTTACCACTCCACTTGTGTATGCCAGCGAGGGCGGCTTCACTCAGGGCAGCAGCGCGTTCGGTTCAACCGGCTTCGCCTCGGGCAGTGGCGATCTCTATGTCCAGCAATTTCCCACACGACTCACGCAGCCCTTGGCGGTCTACAACATGGGCGGCTACTTGCAGGACGAGTGGAAGGCCCTGCCCAACCTGACGCTCACCGTCGGACTGCGCCTAGAACGCAACTCCGACCCGCTCTGCCACACCAGTTGCTTCGCTTACTTCAATGGCGACTACAACACCATCAATGCGGACCCATCCACGCCGTATAACGCGCAAATCGCCGCTAACCAGAAGCGCGCATTCCACTCTTTCCAGACGGTGGGCTATGAGCCCCGTATTGGCTTCTCCTTCTCACCCATGGGACCCGGTACCAAGACCGTGGTTCGCGGTGGATTCGGCATCTTTCATGACGCCTTCCCCGCCACCATCGCCGACAACATCCTGAACAATGCGCCGATCAATACCAACTTCACCATCCCAGGTCCGGCTTTTGGCGGATCGCCGTTTGCCCTTGACCCTGGCACCCCGGGAAGCGCTGCCACAATCGCTTCGCAATCGAACGCTGCCTTCCAAAGCGCCTTCGCATCTGGAGGCAGCTTCAACACCATTTCCGCAGCAGTCCCAACCTTTTCCGCGCCCAGCTTCACCAACCCTGCCCGTCAGTTGTATTACCCGACCTACGAGGAGTTCAATCTCCAGATTGAACACCAGATCACAAACAGCATGGCCGTCTCTGTAAACTACGTTGGCAACCACGGCTACCATGAGCCGGTGCAGAACAACAGCCTCAATGCCTACGGCCCCACCTTCAGCATGGCCAACGCAGACGGGACCACAACCAGCGTTCCAGCCGGATACCCGGACATCCCGGTTGCTCCCATCCTCCCCACTTTTGGCAGCGTCACAGAGGTCAACAATGGCGCGAGTTCCAACTACAACGGCCTGATCGTCAGCGCGAGCCACCGCTCCAAGTCTCTGCAGCTCATCTTCAACTACGCCTACAGCCACGCACTGGATGAAATCTCAAATGGTGGCGTTCTGAATTTTGGAGGAACCACCAGCATCATTCATCCGATCGATCCGTTCAATCTTCGATACAACTACGGCAACGCGGACTACGATGTACGCCATAACGTGACCGCGAGCTACGTGTACGATCTGCCGGTCTGGCGCGGTCCCAAGGCGCTGGTCGGCGGCTGGGAGGTTGCTGGCACGGTCTTTCATAACAGCGGCTTTCCCTTCAGCGTGGTCGATACTGGCATTCAGGCGACTAACTACAACAGTACCTTTCTCGCACGCCGCACCAACAACGTCACCAAATGCGGCAAGAGCAGCATCATCAACAACGCAACTGGTGGCGGGACGCCCTGCTCTATCGCTTCCTTCACCCGTGGCGATGACTTCGGCCAGCAGGGCCGGAATCAGGTCTTCGGGCCGTCGTATACGGATACGGACCTCGACCTGCTGAAGGGCTTCGGCATTCCTCACTGGGAGTCGGCAAAGATCAACCTTGGTGCGCAGTTCTTCAACCTGTTCAATCATCCGAACTTCGCGCCTCCAGTGCACGACATCAACAACCCGAATAATGGTTTGATCACCGGGACAGTCAACACTCCGACCAGCATTCTCGGTTCCGGCCTCGGCGGCAATTCCTCACCTCGTCTCATCCAGCTCAAGGCGACCTTTACCTTCTAACTCAGTTACACCGTCAAACCGGAAAGCGGACCCTCATGGGTCCGCTTTCGCTTTTCGCGCCTTCTTCGCCCGGCGCGCGTCTAACTTAACAGCAAGTCACGCACATTTATGAACACTCTCAAAACAGCACTCCTGCTCACCGCGCTTACTCTCTTTCTGGTCTTCATCGGCGCCCACTTCGGCGGCCGGAATGGCATGATCCTCGCCTTTGTGATCGCGGCGGGCATGAATTTCTTTTCCTACTTCTATTCCGACAAACTCGCGCTTTCCATATACCGCGCGCAGCCGGTCAACCTTGAACAGCTTCCCCGTGTGTATGCCGTGGTCGAGCGCATGATCGGACGCATCGGCATCCCGATGCCGAAGATCTACGTCATCCCGACCGAGTCGCCCAACGCGTTCGCCACCGGCCGCAATCCCAGCCATGCTTCGGTCGCCGTTACCCATGGCATCCTCAACCTGCTCACCGATGACGAGCTCGAAGGCGTGCTCGCCCATGAACTCGGTCACGTGCGCAACCGCGATATCCTTACCAGCTCCATCGCCGCGACCCTGGCCGGCGCCATCATGATCCTGGTCCGCATGAGCTGGTTTGCTGGCATGTTCGGCGGTGGCTATGGCGGGGGACGCGACCGCGACCGCGGCGGCGCCTTTGGCGGCATCTTCATGCTGATTCTCGCGCCCATCGCGGCCACGCTCATCCAGCTTGCCGTCTCCCGCTCCCGCGAGTACGAGGCCGATGCCACCGGCGCCCACATCACCGGCAACCCTTACGCTCTGGCCAGCGCACTCGAAAAGCTCGAAAGCTATTCCAAACGCCTCCCCATGCAGGCCACACCCTCCACAGCGCACCTCTTTATCGTGCAGCCGCTGCTCGGTGGAGCCACCTTCGGCAGCCTCTTCGCCACTCATCCGCCCATAGCCAAGCGCATCGAGCGGCTGATCGGGCGTGCGAGCGTGCAGGGCCAGTAAGAACGTTGAACAAACCTCGGGTGCCCCATCCTCCGCGCCTCAGAAAAGCTGTAAGCCCGCATACAATCGGAGCGCGAAGGATAGGGCTATGCTGCTGGGAAGCCTAAGCTTTTCTGCTGACGCTTCAGGATTCTCGGGCCCAATTCGCATCCAAGAACACCGTATGCGCACCCTACTTCCACACACTCTCCATGCTTGCCCTCGGGCTCTGGATCGGTGCGATCGTATTTTTCATCCTCGTCGCCAAGGTCGCCTTCACCGTCGTGCCGCCCAACTTCACCGATCAGGCACGCGGTATCCACGCAGCCGGACAGGTCGTTGCCGGCTCGCTCACCAACTTGCACTACCTGGGCATCGTTCTCGGTATCCTCTTTCTGCTGTTCGGATTGGTGCTCCGCTCACGCGTGCACTGGCACTCGCTCCTGCCGCAAATGCTGCTGGTCTTTGTCATGCTGGCGCTGACCGTCTACTCCCAATTCTCGATCATTCCGCGCATGGACACCGCCCGCGCCTCCGCTGGCGGCGAGATCACGGCCGTGCCACAGGACAACCCCGCGCGTGTCATCTTCGACCAACTCCATCGCCAGTCCACGCACCTGGAAGCCATCGTGCTCATCTGCGGCCTGGTGGCCTTCCTGCTCGCCGGCCGGGAGCCTGTCGCCGTCGTTCCCGTTGCGGTACGCTGATTCCGGCTGCCGGCTTACCGTCCCATGCCCCGGCCAGCCAACCGCATCCTAACAAGTTAGGAGAACCACGATGGCAGCAGCCGACGACCGTGCACTTCGCGAACAACTGGTCAATTTACTAAAGGGCGGACAAGCGCACGCCGACCTCGGCTCTGCTATCGCCGGCTTCCCTGTGGAGCGCGCAGGCGAGCGCCCGCACGGCATTCCCTACTCCGCATGGCAACTGCTGGAACACATGCGTATCGCGCTCGGTGACCTGCTCAACTTCTCCACCAACTCCGGATATCTCGAACTTCAGTGGCCGGACGCATACTGGCCCAAAGACCCCGCGCCGCCATCGCCAGATGCATGGCAGCAATCCGTCAACGCTCTCCGGGCCGACCTCGACGCCTTTGAAGCCCTGGTTCACAACCCGAACAGCAACCTCTACGACACCATCCCCTGGGGCAAGCACGGCGAAACGCTTCTGCGCGAAGTCCTGCTCGCCGCAGACCACACCAGCTATCACCTCGGGGAATTCATCCTGCTGCGCCGTCTTCTGGGCGTCTGGAAATCCTGAGCTTCCGTCGCCTCAACGGCTTCCCACCCCGGCCACCGCATTCTGCCTGTAACGGATGCGCGCGCGCAGCAGTTGTTGCACGTCATTGCCCTCCAGCGGCCTGGCCGATCCAAGCTGCCGTGCCACCAGGCACACATGCCCGAAGTGTTCCACTGTTTCTATCCGCATAAAGGCGTCCAGCAAACTCTCCCCGTACGCCACCACGCCATGGTTCGCCATCAGAATGGCGTCGTGATCGGGGATGAAAGGGGCCAGGCTCGCCGCCAGTTCTTCTGTGCCGGTGGTCGCATAAGGAGCCAGCGGCACCGTCCCCAGCGCCATGATCGCTTCCGAACAGAGCGGCTCGGTCAAGGCCAGACCGGCTGACGCGAACCCGGTCGCGATCGGCGGATGCGCATGGATCACCGCCTGGATTTCCGGCCGGCGGTGGTAAATTGCAAGATGCATCCCGATCTCGCTGGTCACTTTCTTTGCACCGGCAAGTTGCTGGCCATCGAGATCGACGATCACCATCTCCGCTGGCTTTAACAAGTACTTGCTGCACCCGGTCGGGGTGGCCAGCACGCGCTCTTCGCTCAGCCGCACGGACAAATTTCCCGACGTACCCGGCGTAAACCCCAGCCGGTACAGCCAGCGTCCGAAGCGAGCCAGCTCCGCCCGTAACTCGCGCTCTGCGCCATATAACGAATCAGTCATCTCTGCTTTCCCCGGACCCTACTTCGCGTGCGCGCGGTATCTCGTTCAATTGGCTGGAGCAACGTCCCTGCTCCTTGCGAACTTCCGCTCGTTTCGTTTGCGAACGCGCGGTGCACCTATCCTCTACGAACTGCCAAACTTTCGTCCAGCAATGTTTGGCGAAATCTCGGGGCATTTTCCACATTTGGACCAGGACAAAGACTTCCCGGATCGCTTCTTCGCGCGGGAAGCAGCCGCACCCGGCGCATATCTCACATCAGGGCGATTCACTTCGCCTGAAGCTCGATCACCTGGATCGAGTATGGCGGCAGCGTATGTTGAAAGTTTGCGCCGACCTCCTGCAACATGCTCTCGACCGGTACCAGCCGCGCCGGCTCGTCAATCGTGTTCGTCTCCTCCGTGTTATGTGCGCTCAGGCTCACCAGCTTCGCCTCACGCCCCACCTCTGCCGTGCCCTCCATTCTTATGCTCACAGGCTGCGCCTCGTTTGACGCGTTCACCAGCTTTAGATACACCGTCCCCTTCTCCGGACTCCCAGTTACGGAGTAGAAGAACCGCGGGCCCCTGCCTTCCCGTGTCGAGCCCAGCACCCGGCTGCCTAGAGCCTTGCTGAACATCCCCTGCGCGTAGTAACTCGGTGACCCATAGCTGGCCACAGCGTTGTACCCGATCAGGTCCGTGTCCCACTGCATCCCGCCCGGGTTTACATTCACAAACAACGGCGCGTATGAAGCCATCACTACGATGTCGCTGTTGCGCTCCATACCAGTCATCCACGCAGCATCGCCCAGCGCCGCGCCCATGTTGGGCGTAGGCGTGCCTTCGCGCGTCGCCCACTCCCCCACAAAGACCTTCGGCCCATTCCGGTCAGTTTTGTCGTAGTGGTCCGTGTCCTTGAAAAACTCCGCCGCGCGCCGGTAAAAGTGGTCGTCCACCACATCGGGCTTCATGGACGCCACCGGCATGGTCGCAATCAACTGCAGTTGCGGATACTTCGCCTTGATTGCCCGATAGAACTGCGCATACCGGCCTTCATAGCTGCCAGACCGGTCAAAGAAGTCCTCGTTGCCAATCTCAACATATTGCAGCTTGAACGGCTCCGGATGCCCGTCCTTCGCCCGCTCAGCGCCCCACTTCGTGCTGGTGCTGCCCGTCACGTATTCCAGCTCGTCAACCGCATCCTCCACATACGGCTCAAGGTTCGGCCCCGGATTAATGTGCTGCTGCTTCATCGAATATCCCGCATACACCGCCAGCACCGGCTGCATGTGCAGGTCTTCGCACCACTCCAGGAACTCCAGCAAGCCCAGCCCATCCGACGAGTTGTAGCGCCAAGGACTCGGGTGCGTCGGACGGTCTACCAGCGGGCCTATCGTCGTCTTCCATTCATAGCGCTGGTAGACCTCGTCGCCTTCCAGGTAGTTCCCGCCCGGAAGCCGCAGAAACGCGGGCTTCATCGCCGCCAGCTTCTCCATCAGGTCGATGCGGTTGCCGTTCTGCCGGCCATGGTACGTGGGGGGAAAAAGCGATACCAGATCGAGCCACACCGTGCCTGCATGCCCCACCGTCAGCAGCAGGTGGTTCGCCGCAGATGTCTCAACCGCGCCTGTCTTCAGCGTGAACTCGTACTTCTTCCACTCCGTCGTGAGCGCCGCAACGGTAGCAGTCGCTACCGCCTGGCCGCTGTTGTTGTTCACCAGGCTGACCGAGACCGGGCCTGTCTGCCCGGAATCGGCCTTGGCGTAGAACGACCCCTTGTAAGTCGTGTTGGCCCGCAGCGCCATGCCCCAGAAGCCCTCGTTCAGCACGCCCGCCTGGTTCTGTGCGTCGGCCTGCTTCACATTCAGCTTCAGGCTGATATCCAGTGCCTCGCTCGGCCCGTTCGCCTTATCCATCTCGATGGACGCCTGGGCGTTCCCGTTCTGCACCAAGTACCAGTGCTCCGGCTCGCGCAGATTGTCGTGGAAGGTGCGATTCCGCACCATCTCCGCGTAAATGCCGCCGTCATACGAGTAGTTGATCTCCTCCGTCATCAGCCCATAGAGCGTCGGGCTTACCTGCGCAACCGGCTTGTTCACCTGGATATCGAGCGTGACGGGTGCCTGTGCAAACGCGGCGCTCCCTATCAACAAGAAAGCGATAAGTAGTCCCTGGGATTTTCCGTAGCGCACGAGGATCTCTCCCTTTGATAATGGCAAACGTTTTCCGAGCGATTGTAACGGAGAAACCTCACCTCGGCACACGCTCCTGGTTCTGCGGAGCTTGCAGCTTACGCTGACCGCAGCGAAAATAGGTGCGAGAGTTGGATCTGTACATGAAAGGACCCTTCCCGGTGGAATCTGCCTCTGCATTCATAAACGAGAAGATCAAGGAACTTGGTGACTGGCGCGGGAAGACGCTCGCGAAAGTGCGCGAAATTATTCACGAGGCAGACCCTGAGATCGTCGAAGAGTGGAAGTGGGTGAAGCCGACATCGCCGGGAACTCCCGTCTGGTCCCACGGCGGCATCGTCTGCACGGGAGAGACGTACAAGAATGTCGTCAAGATGACATTTGCCAAAGGAGCTGCGCTGCAGGACCCTTCAGGTCTATTCAATTCCAGCCTCGACGGGAATGTCAGGCGCGCCATCGACATCCACGAAGGCGACAAAGTCGATGAGGCAGCCTTGAAGGATCTCATCCGCGCTGCAGTGGTGCTCAATCTAAAGGGCAAGAGCAAGCTGTAGTCCCGGCGAGTGCGAAACGAACAACAGACCCGCTCCCACGAAAGGGCGCATCTCTACCCGAAGCGCTTCGCCCGAGGTGGCCAGCGTCTACTTCCAACTCACTGCCAGTTGCCACCGCAGGTGCCTGTGCGCCGTCTTCCGCAGCACGCGCTCAAACTCTTCCGTCTCCTTCACCACCGCGCCGGTCTCGCTGCCCAGCGCCATCGGGTGCTCCCGCAAAAAATCGAGCAGTGTGCATACTGTGATCAGCCCGTCCTCCGGGGAAAACCACTGCGGCGGCGGCAGCGTTTTGGCCCACTCCGGATCGCCCGCGCCTTCTTCCAGCAGCAGCGCCATCGAGTTCTCGTCTGCCGAGAAAAACTCCAGCATCGGCTTGACGCCAAGCTTCTGAGCCAGCTTTTCGAGCGCATCCTCATGACGTGCCACCGCACGCCCGTTCACAAAGATGTCGAACCCGGGGTCTTCGCCTTCGACGACGATGTACATCGACGCGCTCATCGCCTGCAGTTTACCCCAGACCCGCGCTGCCTCCGCAGGCTTTTAGCGCCCCGCATCCACCTCGGTTACCCGGAGCGTCAATGACTCTTCCGGCTCCGCACGCAGCAGCAAGCCTATCGCGGCCAATACCACCGCGGCCCCGGCAACCATCTCCAGACCCGGCCGTTGCCGGAAAATCAGCGCGCTTTCCCCCACCGCCGCCATCACTGTGAGCCACTGCACGGCCCCGATCTGCACAGCCCCGGTCTGCACAGCGCCGCCCTGCACGGGCGCCAGCCGCCGCAGCAGGGTGAAAAACAAAACGTAACCGCCCGCTGTTCCAAATGTCCCCAGGGCCACCACTGCTCCGACCGCCGGTAAAGTCCACCCCGCCGCTTTCTCCTGCGGACCCACCGCGCTCAGCGCACCCAAGACGGCGGACGCCATCAGCATCTGCATAGAAACACACGCAGCAGGCGATATGCTCCGGAGCTCCCCCGATGCCTTCATCTGCTCAGTGGCCCTCATCGTGCCCCACGCGATACAGCCTGCCGCCAGCACCAGGCAGAGGACGCCGGGAATCTCTCGGGCCGAAGCCGGTAGTGCGTTCGCCGAGATCAGCGCTACCCCGCCCACCCCCAGCACCGTCGCGCTCAGCCACCGGGCCAGTGAGCCCTCCAGCAGCGCCGTCCACAGCGGCACCATCCCAAAGCTCACCGCCACGGAACCGGAGGAGGCCGACCGCGCCCCCCACGTCACCAGCAGCGACGGGCCAACCACCAGCAACAGAACCAACATCAGGTTCGCGCGAAATACAGGCCACGCTAAAATCGGCTTCCCCGCCCTCGCCAATGCCGGAGCCAATACCACCGCCGCAAACAGGCAGCGCAGCGCCGCTACCTCCAGTGGCGGTAGCCACCGAACCTCCGGTCCCAGTATCCACTCCGACCCCCAAAGCAGCCCCAGCCCTGCAAGCCCGATCACCCCACGCACTCGCATCCAGCTCCTATGTCTCAGTTGGCTATCTGCTGACACGGCGAACCCGTTCTTCTGAGCGCAGCGAAAACTCCATGCAGCAGCCCGCGTCAAGCGAGCAACCAACGTCCCACTCTGTTGCGGAGCAATCTTCCACGCTGCAAAAAGAAGGGCCGCGCCGTAGCGCAGCCCTTGTTAGAAACCCCGTTCAACTACCGGCGCGGTCCCCCGCCACCCGTGCCCGGACCGCGGCCACGCCCACGACGACGGCGACGCCGTGGATCGCCACCCGGCGCGGCTGCGCCCGGCGTTTGCCCCACCGGCTGCGCGTCATCCGCGCGGTTGAAGTTCGGCTCGTCCTCGCCGCCCTCTTCATCATCCACCTCGTCGAACTCTTCCCCACCCTCAATCATAATGGTGCTCGCGTTCGAAGAAGGCTGCCGCTCCACTGGATGCTCCGACCGCTCCTGCCGTTCTGGACGCTCCGACCGTTCAGAACGTGCCGGCCGCTCGGAGCGCTGCGGCCTGTCCTGGCCGTCGCTGCTCCCGGAAGCCGCCACATCGCTAACCTGGCCAGGAGCCTGCCCTGGTTCGGGAAGCCCGAGTTTCTGCCGCTGTTCCTTCAGCAGCGCCTTGCGCGACAGCTTGATGCGGTTGCCCTCGATGCCGAGCACCTTCACCATCACCTGGTCGCCCTCGTGCAACTCGTCCTTAACGTCCTTCACGCGATGCTCCGCGATCTCACTGATGTGCAGCAACCCATCGGTGCCAGGGAAGATTTCGACAAACGCGCCGAACTCCGCCAGCCTGACTACCTTGCCGAGATAGGTCTTGCCTACCTCCGGCACGGCGGTCAGGTCGCTGATCATGCCCAGCGCCTTCGCCAGACCGTCCTGGTCGCTCGAAGCCACATTTACGCGGCCCGTATCGTCCACATCGATCTTCACGCCCGTCGCCTCGATGATGCCGCGGATGGTCTTGCCGCCCGGTCCGATCAGGTCGCGGATCTTGTCCGTTGGAATTTGCAGCGTATGAATCTGCGGAGCAAACTTCGACCGCTCTTCGCGCGCGCCGGACAGCGCATTATCCATCGTGTCCAGCAGGAAAAGCCGTCCACGCCGCGCCTGTTCCAGCGCTTCCCGCATGATCTGCCCGGTGATGCCGCTGATCTTGATGTCCATCTGCAGCGCGGTAATGCCCTGCCGCGTGCCGGCCACCTTGAAGTCCATATCGCCGTAGTGGTCTTCCGCGCCCGCGATGTCCGTCAGGATGGCGTAATCTTCGCCTTCCTTCACCAGACCCATGGCAATGCCCGCGACCGAACCCTTCAGCGAAACGCCTGCATCCATCAGCGCCAGGCTGGCGCCGCACACGCTGGCCATCGAGGAGGACCCGTTCGATTCCAGAATGTCCGAAACAATGCGGAAGGTATACGGCGACTCATCGATGCTCGGCAGCACTGCAGTGATCGCTCGCTCCGCCAGCGCTCCGTGGCCAATCTCGCGACGGCCCACACCGGTCATGCGTCCCACTTCGCCGACCGAAAATGGCGGGAAATTGTAGTGCAGCATGAAGCGCTTCTTCTGCTCGCCTTCAAACGTCTCAAGCCGCTGCTGGTCGTCCGTAGTGCCCAGCGTCACTGTCACCAGAGCCTGCGTCTCACCACGCGTGAACAGTGCCGACCCGTGCGTCCGGGGCAGCACGCCCGTTTCGATCGTGATCGGCCGAATCTCATCGAAGCTGCGACGGTCCGGACGAATCCGCTCCTTCGTCACCTGCTCGCGGAAGATGTTCTCCCGCAGCGCTTCGTAATACTTCGCCAGTTTCTTCTTGGCGTCGGGATCGTCCGCCGGCAGAGCCTTCTGCAACTCTGTCTTGATCTCTTTCACCAGTGCATAGCTGTCTGTCTTGGCGTGTGCCTTGGTATCGAGCGCGTCCTTCAACCGCTCGCCGATCTTGCCCTTCAACTCGTCGTAATACGCCTGATCGAACTCCGGCCCGGACACCTGCCGCTTCGGCTTGCCTGCCTTCGCTACCAGCTCCTCTATCGCCGCCACGATCTTCTTGATCTCTCCGTGACCGAACTCGATGGCATCCGCCACCAACTCTTCGCTCACTTCCTTGGCGCCGCTTTCCACCATCACGATGCCTTCTTTTGTGCCCACAACCGTGATGTTGATGGGGCTCTCGCGCCGCTCCGTATACGACGGATTGATCACGAACTCGCCATTCAGGTGGCCGACGCGCACCGCGCCCACTGGCCCGTTAAACGGAATGTCGGAAAGCGCCAGCGCCGCGGAAGCCGCGTTGATGCCGACCACGTCCGGGTCGTTCTCTTTATCGGCGGAGAAGACCAGGGCGATCACCTGGGTCTCATTACGAAAATTTTCGGGAAAAAGCGGTCGCACCGGACGATCGATCTGCCGGCTGGTCAGCACCTCGCGTTCACTCGGCCGGCCTTCGCGCTTGATAAAGCCGCCGGGAATGCGTCCGCCTGCGTAGGCGTATTCGCGGTAATCCACGGTCAGCGGGAAAAAGTCGATGCCCTCTTTGGGGTCAGGCGATGCCACAGCCGTCGCGAGCACTACGTTGTCGCCCTGGGTCACCAATGCGGCGCCGGAGGCCTGCTTGGCCATGCGGCCGGTTTCAAAGGTCAACTGCTTGCCACCAGCAAGCGTGACGGTTACGTCTTGTTTCATAGATTCCTCATTTTTCTGCATGGATCTGCATTGCGCGTGGGGAGCGAGCTTGCTCGGCGCGGGGAGGCAAAGGGTGTCGCATAGGTTGAGTGTGCATCCCGGCTGAAGCCGGCGCGCATGCCGAAGCATGACACCACGGCACTGCAGTCGTGCGGAGCGGAAACCTGCTTCCCGCTCTCAACGGCTCACCATGGGAGCGCAGCCGCTGTGGGAGCGAACAGGAGCCATGCGGCTCCTTGCACACAGGAAGCCGCGCTTCGCCTGTGCACTCGCGAAGCCGGTCGATACTCTTTGCGTGGAAGAAAGTGGCAAGGGTGCGCAGCTTACTTGCGAATGCCTAATCTGCCGATGACGTCCCTGTACCGCTCAGAGTCGTTCGTCTTCAGGTAGTCCAACAGGCGGCGACGCTTGCTCACCAGCATCAGAAGTCCCCGCCGGGAGGCATGGTCCTTCTTGTGTGTCTTGAAGTGCTCCGTCAATTCCGTGATGCGTCCGCTTAGAATTGCGATCTGCACCTCAGGGCTTCCCGTATCCGATTCGTGGCTACGGAATTGCGTGATAATTTCCGATTTCTTTGCAGTTGCCAACACGGCAGCGCTTACCTCTCTACTCTTTAACGATCCAGTCCACTCTCTAAGTGTCTGCCGAAAGAATAACATGGCCGGTCAGCCGTTTGAAAGGACACCAAGCCGCGCCGAAGCCGATGTCGAGCCTGGCACGCTAGCGCCGGGCGCCATCCTCAGCGCAGTGCAGGAGCCCTGCCGGCCTGTGCTGCGCAACCACCCCACCGGGGCCGCTCCTGCTCTGCTTCTCCGCTCACTTCGGCTGAAACATCGCGATCGTGCAACCAGTCGGATCGGTAAGTATCGTCATTGACCCAATATCCGGGATCTCCTGCGGGCCCATCAGAATCGTAGCTCCCAGCGAACGCGCTTTCTCCGTCGAAGCCTGGATGTCATCCACTCCTACATACGAAAGCCAGCCATGATTTCCGCCCGGCATGGAGGTCATGCCGCCACCCGGCCCGTTGTCCGGTTTGAATGTGCTGTAAACGCCAGCCGGCCCCATGTCCATGTCCTGGAACTGCCAGCCAAAGAGGGTGCCGTAAAACTCCTTCGCCTTGGAAAGATCAGGCGTATTGAGTTCAAGGTGTACAAACGGGTTTGCCATGCGATGGCCTCCTGCCGTGTTGTCGAATTCGAGCCTTGGTTGTGAGCCCTGGTTGTGAGCCCTGGTTGTGAGCCCGGTGCGCACCCATGCTAGTCGCAAACCGCCCATCCCGTACACCTTTTTAAATCCACGATTACATTCTGAACTGAGCTTCGTTGCGAACAGCCGTTCGACGATCCGCTACTTCAAAGACTGCGGAGGACTTTTGAGGAAGTTCTCGGCGCCACCATGCTCGTCTGCATGCTGAGCTTTCCCGCCGTGCTTGCCACCGACAATGCTTGGAACGGGATGCTGGAACCGCTCAACCGATACTGTGGCCATTCAAAGAGCAGATCATCCGCTCTGCAGCCAGCGTCCCACCACGATTTCGCATAGATGTAACCTCCGGTATGCTAGACTCCCGCGCATGCCTCTCATCATCATTCTCGTCATCCTCCTGCTCCTCTTCGGCGGCGGCGGCTACTATATGGGACCCGGGGTCGGCTACTACGGCGGCGGCGGCCTGAGCCTCATCCTCCTGATCGTCATCCTGTATCTGCTGTTCGGCAGGGGGCGCAGTCGACTTTAGGCCCGCGTCGCGCTGAGCACGCGGTATCGTCGTGGCCCCTGAGCACGCGGGGTTCTGGTGCAAGGCAGTCGCGGGGAGGGCAGCGCCCTTGCGCCTCCCCGCGGCTCGTCGCTGCGTTGGTGGCCCCTCTGCGCCTATGCTGCCACTCATGCAGCGATCAGATTCCGGTTGGGAACCAGCCATTTGCCCGCTCTGTTGACTCTTCCTTGCCAAACCGCGCTCCACCTGTTATCCCAGCAGGTGTGACTCTTTCCGCTGGCAAGCAAAGCGCTCCCCTCGCATCCAGCAGCAACGTCCTGGTCATTGATGTCGGCGGCACTCACATCAAGGTCCTCGCCACCAGCCAGCGCGCTCCCGTCAAAATCCCTTCCGGCCCCACTATGACGCCAGAACTCATGGTCGCGGCCGTTCTGAAAGCCACCGAAAGCTGGACATACGACCGCATCGCCATCGGCTATCCCGCCCCGGTCGTGCATAACAAACCCGTCGGCGAACCCCATAATCTCGGCCCGGGCTGGGTTGGCTTCCCCTTCCAAACTGCTCTCGGCAAGCCCGTCCGCATGATCAACGACGCCGCCATGCAGGCCCTCGGCAGCTATCGCGGCGGGCGCATGCTCTTCCTTGGTGTCGGCACCGGACTCGGCTCCGCATTGGTGATCGAAGGCATCGTGCAGCCCCTGGAACTCGCCCACCTGCCTTATCGCAAGGGCCTGACTTATGAGGATTACGTAGGCCGCCGCGGCCTCGACCGCTTGGGCAAAAAGCGTTGGCGCAGAAGCGTCTTCGACGTCATCGACCGGCTCGCCTCGGCGCTTGTGGTGGACTATGTCGTCGTGGGCGGCGGCAACGCCAAGCTGCTCAAGGTGCTGCCCAAAGGCGTCGAGCTCGGCGCCAACGACAATGCCTTCCTTGGCGGATTCAAACTCTGGGAAGAACGCCAGGGCGCCCACACCGGCGACTTCTCATCCGGCGGCGTCCCACTTCCCACCCAGCTTACTCAAAGCCGGTAGTGCGTCATTTCGGTACATCGCCGCGAACGCGCCATCGGCATGCAACGACTCGTCATCCTACCTTCGTGACGTATATCCGCACACGGAGGATTCCATGGCATCGCAAGGACAATTCGGCGTAGACAATCTGACCTACAACCTCATCACCCTGATCTATGAAAAATCCAAAGGCCTTGAGGCCTACCAGAAGTATCAGCAGGACGCGCAGGGAAACCAGGAAGTAGAGCAGGTCTTCAAGACCCTTCAACAGCAGGATCAGCAAGCCGTGCAGCAACTCGTGCAGGCCCTCAAGAAAAACCTCCAGTAATCGCATCAGCTCACCCGTCCATAAAATGGGACCCCTTCTTTCGCGCCGGGCACGCCGGGGTCCTGCACCCACGCACAGCGCGAAGGATGGGTTATGCTCCCGCAGCAGCAACCGCTTTTGAGCATCTGCCCGCCACCAGCATTGCCAATCTCTCTCCAGGATGAGAAAGTGTATACGCTTTCAGTATTCACTCATGGACAGACGCGCCTTCCTCAAGACTTCCAGCATCGCCCTCGCCGCCGCCGCCCTGCCAGAAAGCTCAGCCTTCTCTGAAACCGCTGGACCCCAGGGCCGCACCGTCTTCCCTATCAACCGCAACTGGCGCTACCACCCCGCCAAAGTTGCCGGCGCAGAGGCCCCGGACTTCGACGACTCGAGTTTCGACCGCGTCGTCATCCCGCACACCAACATCCGCCTGCCCTGGCATAACTTCGACGACAAAGACTACGAATTCGTCTCCACTTATCGACGCCGGTTCAAGACCCCTTCGCAGGCCCGCGGCAACCGGGTTTTCGTCGATTTCGAAGGCGCCATGACCGCCTCCACAGTCTGGATCAACGGCACACCCCTCGGCGAATACAAAGGCGGCTTCACCCCCTTCTCTTTCGAGCTCACGCCGCACCTCCGCCCCGAGGGTGGCGACAACGTCCTCACCGTGCAGCTTGACTCTACCGAACGCGCCGACATCCCGCCCTTCGGCTACCAGATCGACTACCTCACCTTCGGCGGCATCTACCGCGAGGTCGCGCTCCGCGTCGTCCCTCCCACATACATCGACAACATTTTTTCGCGCCCGAAGGACGTCCTCAGCGGCAGCCCCTCGCTCGACGTGGACTGCTTCGTCGCCAGCCAGCCCAACGCTCATGGCACGCTCACGCTCGCAGTCGAACTCCGCGACGGCGGCCGTATCCTTGGAAAAGCCACCACTCCAGTTACGATTTCCGCCCAGCCGGATACCAACGCCGACGCCGACCCCACCGAAAGCGCCCCCGTCCACACCAGCACCGAGACTCAATCCGACCCCGCGAAACACACTATTTCCTTGCCGAAGCTCAGCGGCGTTGCACTCTGGGAGCTTCACCGCCCCCAGCTCTACACCGTCCACGTCCAGCTCCTGCGCAATGGCCAGGTCATCGACGAAGACATCCGCCGCATCGGCTTCCGCGAGGCCAGCTTCACCGACCACGGCTTTTCGCTCAACGGCAAAATCGTCAAGCTCCGCGGCCTCGATCGCCACCAGACCTTCCCCTTTGCCGGCCAGGCCATGCCTGCGCGCGTGCAGCGGCAAGACGCGAAAATCCTGCGTCACAATCTCCACTGCAATATCGTCCGCACCTCGCACTACCCGCAGTCGCGCCACTTCCTCGACGCCTGCGACGAGATGGGCTTGCTCGTTCTCGAAGAGATCCCCGGATGGCAGCACATCGGCCCCGAGCCATGGAAGCAGATCTCCATCGACAACGTCGGCCGCATGGTCCGCCGCGACTGGAACCACCCCTCGATCATTCTTTGGGGCGTGCGCATCAACGAGTCACCGGACGACCACAGCTTCTACACCCGCACTAATGCGCTCGCCCACGCGCTCGATCCCACGCGCCAGACTGGCGGGATTCGTAACTTTGCCAGTTCTGAATTGCTGGAAGACGTCTTCACCATCAACGACTTCGGTTTTCCATTGAGACCGCCGAACCACCCGCGTTATCTCAACACCGAGTTCGTCGGCCACACCTTCCCCACCAAGACCACCGATGATGACGAGCGCCAGCGCGAGCACACTCTGCGCCACGCGCGCATCCACAACCAGCTCGGCTCTGACCCGCAGTACGCCGGCGGCATCGGCTGGTGCGCTTTCGACTACAACACCCATGCGGATTTCGGCTCCGGCGACCGCATCTGCTACCACGGCGTCACCGACATCTTCCGCGAGCCCAAACCCGCCGCAGGCTTTTATAAATCGCAGTGGGACCCCGCCGAAGAAGTCGTCCTCGAGCCCGCCTTTCATTGGGCGCGTGGTGACGAATCCGTCGGCTTTACCGAGGCCCTGGTCTGCTCCAACTGCGACCACCTGAAGTGGTACGTGCGCAAAGATAGCGACCCAAATAATTCCTGGAAGCTGATTGCCGAAACCGATCCCGACCGCGAGAACTTCCCCTACCTGCCCTACCCGCCGTTCCTCCTTGATCTCCGCAAGCTCGACCTCGAAAAGCTCGGCGTGAACTGGGGCGACCTCCGCATCGACGGCTACCTCAAAGGCCAGCAGGTCATCTCGAAATCGCTCTCCGGCCGCGGTGTCAACCAGAAGTTCGCGCTCGTTCCCGACGACACCACTCTCGTCGCCGACGGTGCGGACACCACCCGTGTCGTCCTCCGCGTTACCGACGAGTTCGGCGCCATCCGCACCTACGCTGACGACCCCATCAGCTTCACCCTAGACGGCCCCGCTACCCTCATCGGCGACAATCCGTTCTCAACTATCGGCGGCACTGGCGCCGTCTGGATCCGCGCCAAGGAAGAACCCGGCGTCGTCCGCCTCACCGCCAAGCACCCCCGCCTCGGCTCCCAAACCGTCGAGTTCACTCTCACCCCCACACCCGCCGAAGCCATTTAGCCGTCGTAAACCGCGTGCCCCATCCTTCGCGCAGCATGACTGTGCACACCACCATAATTCGGAGCGCGAAGGGTGGGATCGGCGCATCAGCGCCGACCGCCTCTTCGCCGGCAACTCCTCCGTACTCCGCGACTCTTTCGCTGGCCGCCCATTCTCCTCCCGCCGTTCCCGGTCGGCGACTCATACACCGCATCCGCGCCCGCATCATCGACCCCAGCGGCCGATGCCGCTGCTCCGATGAGCGCAAGCCCACAACGCAATCGCCGTGAGTACCCCGGCAGCCATCGCCAGCTTCGCGATCCTTCCCTTCGCGCTTCCGTGCCTCTCTTGAGAATGAACATGCTCCGGCCGGACCCCGAGCCCCACCACGCGCGCTGTCAACCGCTGCACCCCCGGCAAACGCATGACTGCCTTTAACTGCCACGGCGCCTTCAGCGGTCCGGGATGATCGAACACATACTGAATGCGTTTGTGCGCATTCAACTGCAGCCGCTGGGTCACGCGGGTAGGAAACTCGCGCCGCCGCTGCACCGCAGCCAGTGTTGCATCCGTCACCCGTCGTTCGCGCAGTGGATCTGCCAACAGCCTGGCCGCCGCCACTGCATCCTGAATCGCCAGATTGATCCCCACGCCCCCGGCCGGGGACATCGCATGCGCCGCATCGCCAATGCACAGCAACCCGGGCCGGTGCCAGCGCAGCAATCGGTTGATCTGCACTGAAAGCAGCTTGATCGGCTCCCAGCTTTGCAGCTCTCCCACCCGGTCCTGCAGATACGGCGCTATCTGCACCAGCCCCTGCCGGAATGCCTCAAGTCCCTCGCGCTGTACCTCACCGAATGAGCCCTTGCGGATAATCAGGCCAACCTGGAAGTAGTCCCCGCGAGGAATCAGGATCAACAGTTTGCCGTAGTTCAGAGTGCCCAGTAGCTCCTCCGGATCGTCGTCGTGGCGCGGCAGCCGGAACCACAGCACATCGATCGGCACACCCTGCTCTGCTACTGCAAAACCTCCCACCTCCCGTGTCATGGAATGCCGCCCGTCGCAGCCCACCACCAGGTCTGCGCGAATGTCTCTCATGCCTTCCGGTGTCCGCACCGCTACGCCTGTCACCCGGCCGTTTTCCTCCAGCAGCCCCGTCGCCTCATGTTCCATGCGCAAGGCAAATGACGGAAACCGGCCAGCTTCTTTGGTAAGAAAATCGAGAAAATCCCACTGCGGCATCAGCGCCACAAACTTGCAATGCGTCGGCAGATGCCGAAAGTCAGCCCCCTGGAATGAGAAGTCACCAAAGACGGCGCCCCCTCGAGTGAGCTCCTGATGCGGAATCTTCAGAAACGCCTGCAGCAGCCCCAGTTCATACAGAACCTCCAGCGTGGACGGATGCACCGTGTCTCCGCGAAAGTCGCGAAAGAAATCCTTGTGCTTTTCCAGCACCGTCACTTCGACGCCCGCGCGCGCCAGCAAGTACCCCAGCATCACGCCTGCTGGGCCGCCGCCCACAATGCAGCAGGTTGTTTCGAGAGCTTCTGCAGCCATGCCGTCCCCCCTCGTTATCGATTAGGCCATCATCTCACCAGCCCAAAGCCTAAGCGCGACCCGGTCCGTTCAGAACCGGATCAAAACTCACCCGCACCCCACCCGCTTCCGTCGAACCGTCCCGCTCCAGCCCTCCACCGGCGCCATTCCTTCCGGCAGCGGCTGGCACTGCGGACACCAGTACGTTGACCGCGCACCCACACCCTGCTTGCGCATCAGAATCGCCGTCCCGCAGCGCCGGCAATCCTGCCCCCGCCGCCCATAGACCCACAGCCGTGCCCCCGGGTCCGCCGCTCGCGTCGTCCGCCGCGCTCCGGTGTAGGTCACAATTCCGTCCTCCACGCCATCTGCAACATTGGCGAGCAGAAACTTGCGCGAGGTATGAATCAGGCACTCAACCTCCGCACGCGTGAGCGAAGCCACCCGCCGAAATGGATGCACCCCGCACGCGAAACAGATCTCCGACTTGAACACATTCCCGATACCCGCCATCACCCGCTGGTTCAGCAACGCGTCCGCGATCTCCTCATCCGGCCGCGCCATCAGCCGCGCCTCCGCCTCATCCTCGGCAAAGCTTGCGCCCAGCAGGTCCGGTCCCAGCTTCGGAATCGACGTATTCCGCTCCAGTGTCCGCGCCGTGTAAAAACGTGCGATCGGCACATCAAAGGCCACCGCCTCGAACTCCGCCGTCGCCACCACGGCCCGCATCTGCGCGCGCCCGCGCCGCCACCGCTCGCCTGTCCGGTAAATGTGCCACGACCCGCTCATCAACATATGCGTCACCAGGATCAGGTCGCCCGAGAAATGCATCAGCATCCACTTGCCCCGGGCCTCCACGCTTTCGACCGTTCTCCCCGCCACCGGCGTGTCGTCGTTCACGCTCGCTAACTGCGCCAGCGCCGTCTCGAAGCGCGTCACCACCTTGCCGCCGATCGCGCGTCCTACCGCCCGCGCCGCGCGAAAGATCGTATCCCCTTCCGGCATCGCTACTGCACCTCCGCCGAAGTCGCCGACTCACCCGTGCCAAAAGCCGGTAGCAGCGTCCGTCGCAGACTAAAGCCCGCCGGCCCCACCTGGAACCCGGCATCCTGAAGGAAGCGCGCCACGAAATGCGTTCCCACCGGCTGCCCGTTCACGCTCGCGATTAGCATGCCCCCGCCGCGCTCCGCCTCCCGCCGCCGCATCTCGTCCTGTCCTATATGTGCCAGAAACTGTGCCAAATCCCGCGCCGTCTGCGAGCGCTCAGGCTCCTCCGGCGGCAGAAAGACCTGCACGTTGGGGTTATTGCGCCGGAGATACGCTACCAGATCCCCATTTCTCAGAACCACCGTCGCCCCCACGCTGCGGGTCAGCGACCGCGTCGTCACCTCCGCCACCGACCGCATTACGCCCTCTGGCACCGCAAGCTCCCCCTCACCGGCAACCCCCTCCTCTGCTGCACCCGGCCAGCGCAACACCGACCCATACGGATTCCCGGGATCCGTCGCGGCAATCGCCACCATTTCCGGCTTCTCCGGCTCTGCCTGCGTCCGCAGCGAGCGCAGCAGGTCCACCGCAGCCGGCAGCGCGAACTGCGTTGCACCCAATCCCGCCACAAAGTACCCCCGCCGCACCCGCCCGCTCTCCTCCAGTGCCTTAAGCACGTCATATACGGCGCTGAATCCTCCCGGCAGATTCTCCTGCGCCACTGATTCGCGCGTCAGCACGCCGTACCGCGCCAGCAATTGGTTCGCGATTGCATGGCTCCAGTTGGTCGCCGCCGCTGCCGTTGCCTCTGCTGGCGGCAACAGCGTCCACCGCCCCTGCGCGCTGGGCGGCGTCGTTCTCCGCGACCGGAAGGCCTGCACGTTATGCTGCCGCTTCGGCTGTCGTGCCGTCGAAGGCTTCGCCACATACGCGCGCAGCGCATGGAACGTATCGTTGGTCACCAGCCCGCGCCACACCAGGCTCCACAACGCATCCAGCGTCTCCCCCGGATACCCGCCACCCGTTGCATCGTGCAGCTGCGCAAAGAAGCTCGCGCCGCTGCGCTCAAGCTGCGCCCGCACCTGCTCCTCGCGCGGACTCAACGGCTGTGCCTCGCGCTGCGCGCGTTCCGGCGGCAGCAGCGTCGTCAACTTGTCCGCGAGATATAGCGCCACCCGCCCATCGTGCTCGCCCAGCGCATCCAGGCCAACCCACACCACCTCCCCGGCCGCGATCAACGTGTCCAGGTCGCCCGGAGCATAGTGCATCAGCCGCGCCGGCAGGATCGCCGTCTCAATCAGTGACGCCGGCAGCGGGGCGCCTTGCAGATTCTCGATCGTATCCAGCAGCGAATCGAGACCCCGCCGCCGCTGCAGCACGCCCTGCCAATGCGTGTTCAGCCGCGCCAGCATTTGCTGCTCCACCGGCTCCACTTCTTTCCGTAATCGTGCCAGCGACTTTCTCCGGATCAGCCGCAGCACCTCCGCATCGCACCACTCCCGATGCACCCCGCCCGGTCGGAAACCGCCTTCGACGACGCGCCCATCCAGCAGCAATTCGTGCAGCACTGCCTCCGTCTGCGCCGGGTCCAGCCCAAAGCGCCTCGCTACTTCGGGCAGCGTGAACGGCCCGTGCGTCCGCGCATACCTGCGCACCAGCTCCAGCACTGGCTTGGCAACCGGCACAAGCATTGCCTTGGGCAGCCCCGGCGGCAGCGGGATGCCGAGCGCATCGCGATACCGCGCCGCATCCTCCACAGCAATCAGCCGCTTCTCCCCCGCAATTTTGATCTCCAGCAGCCGTTTGGCCCGCAGCAGCCGTTCCGTATGTATGGCCAGATCGACCGCCGCCAGCCGCCGCAGCAACTCCGCCCGGTTCAGGTCGCCCAGCCTCAGCAGCAGGTCGTGAATGCCATCCGCCGATCGCGCCTTTAAATTCTCCTGCAACGACTGGAGCTGCTCCTCCACTTCCGCGATCGCCTCCGCATCCAGCAGCTCGCGCAAGTCGGCGTCGCCCAGCAGCTCGCGCAGTTGTTCCTGGTCGATCGACAGCGCCTGCGCTCGCCGCTCCGCCAGCGGCGCATCGCCATCGTAGATGTAGTTTGCGACGTAGCTGAAGAGCAGCGACGCGGCAAATGGCGACGGCGTGCGCGAGTCCGCCACATGCACGCGAATGGCGCGCGAGCCCACCGCGCGCAGTATCTCCAGGAATGCCGGCATGTCGAATACATCCCGCATGCACTCGCGATACGCCTCCAGCAGCATGGGGAAGGACGGATACCGCGCCGCCACCGAGAGCAGGTCGTACGCCCGCTTCCGTTGTTGCCACAGCGGCGCTCGCCCCGTGGCCCGCCGCCGCGGCAGCAGCAGCGCCCGCGCCGCGCTCTCGCGGAACTTCGCCGCAAACAGCGCCGTGGACCCAAGCTGGCGCAGCACCAGGTCGGTCGCCTCCGCCGGATCGAGCAGGATCGTGTCCGCGTCCGGCGGCGCATCCGTCTCCGGAAAGCGCAGCACAAAACCGTCATCGGCCCACATCACCTCGGCATCCGGCCCTCCCGCCGCACGCAGCCGCGCGCTGATGGCCATCGCCCACGGGGCATGAATACGGCTGCCAAAGGGCGTCAGCACGCACACCCGCCAGTCACCCAGCTCGTCACGCACCCGCTCGATTACGATGGTCCGGTCATCTGGAACAGCCGTGGTTGCTAATTCCTGGTCCGCCAGAAAGCGGATCAGGTTCTCCGCTGCTAGCGGGTCCAGATCGTGCTCCCGCGTCAGCCGGCTCAGCGCCACATTGCGCGGCAGCTCCCGCAGCTCCCGCACCATCGCCCCGATGCGTCGCCCAAACTCCAGCGGCCGCCCCGCCGCATCCCCATGCCAGAACGGCATCTTCCCCGGCTCGCCCGGCGCAGGCGAAACCAGCACCCGGTCGTGCGTAATCTCGTCGATGCGCCACGTTGTCGCGCCCAGAATGAAGGTGTCGCCGGTGCGGCTCTCAAAAATCATCTCCTCATCCAGCTCACCCACGCGCACCGGCTTGCTCTCCGTACCGGAAAGAAAGACTCCGTACAGGCCGCGATCCGGAATCGTGCCGCCGTTCAGGATCGCCAGCATCTTCGAGCCTTCGCGCGGCGTCACGGTATTGCGCACGCGGTCCCACGTCACCCGCGGCCGCAACTCCGCAAACTCATCCGACGGGTAGCGCCCCGCCAGCAGGTCCAGCACGCCTTCGAATGCTCCACGGCTCAGCTCAGCAAACGGTGCCGCGCTCCGGATCAGCCCATACAGTTCATCCACCGAAATCTCTGCCGATGGCGGCGCCTCATTGCGCTTGCGCGGCGTCAATGTCACCCGCGGCGGTTGCGCCACCGTCGCCACCATCTGCTGCGCCAGCACGTCCAGCGGATTGCGCAGAAAGCGCGTGGATTCCACCAGCCCCTCGTGCATCGCCTTGGTCACGGCCGCGCATGCCACCAGGTCGGCACGGTATTTGGGGAAAATGATGCCCTCGCTCGCCGCGCCCACCTGGTGGCCCGAACGGCCGATGCGCTGCATCCCGCTCGCGACCGATGGCGGCGCTTCGATCTGGATCACCAGGTCTACTGCGCCCATATCAATGCCGAGCTCAAGCGACGACGTGCACACCAGCGCCCGCACCTGTCCCGCTTTCAGCAGCTCTTCGATTTCCGAACGTTGCGCCGCCGCCAGCGATCCATGGTGCGCCCGCGCGATCGGTTCCCCCGCCAACTCATTCAGCGCCCCGGCCAGCCGCTCCGCCACGCGCCTGCTGTTCACGAAGATCAGCGTAGACTGCCGCGCACGCACGATTTCCAGCAGCCGCGGATGAATCGCGCTCCAGATCGACGTACGCTTCGGCCCCTGCGCCGCCGCGCCGCTCGGCAACTCTTCCGGCTGCCCCAGCCGTGCCATATCTTCCACCGGCACTTCAATGCGTAGCTCCAGCCGCTTGGGCTCGCTCGCATTGATGATCGTCACCGGACGAAAACGCACTGCGCGCTCTTCCCTGGCCGCCAGCGCCGCCGGCGCCGCATCGCTGGTGTACTGCTCCGCCATTTCCAGCGCAAGCTCCGCAGCAGCTACATCGGGCGTCGCGTCTGCTACCGTTTCAGTTGCTAAACCCTCCGCCCCCGCCAGAAAATGCGCGACCTCCTCCAGCGGCCGCTGCGTAGCTGAAAGCCCAATGCGCTGGAATGGCCTCTGCGTGATCGCCTGTAAACGCTCCAGCGACAGCGCAAGATGCGCTCCACGCTTGGTCGGCACCAGCGCATGGATCTCGTCGATGATCACTGTATCCACTCCGCGCAGGCTTGCCCCCGCATCGGAGGTCAGCAGCAGGTACAGCGACTCCGGCGTCGTGATCAGGATCTCCGCCGGATGCCGCCGGAACCGCGCCCGCTCCTTCTGTGGCGTATCGCCGGTACGCACGCTGATCTCCGGCTCCCGCACCGGCACGCCCGCCCGTCGCGCCATGTTCACAATACCCGCCAGCGGAGACCGCAGGTTCCGCTCCACGTCCACTGCCAGCGCTTTGAGTGGACTGATGTAAACCACCCGGCACGCCTCCTCTGCATCCGGCGGCGGCTGGAGCATCAGCCGGTTCAGGCACCATAGAAACGCCGTCAGCGTTTTTCCAGTGCCCGTCGGCGCCAGGATGAGCGTGTTCTCGCCCCGCGCAATCGCCGGCCACCCCAGCGTCTGCGGTGCGGTTGGCCGATCGAATACCGCGCGGAACCACTCCGCCGTCACAGGATGAAAGAGCCGTAAGACGTCGAGCGGATCTGCCACTTGCGGATCGTGCGTGCTGGCTTCGTGATCCGGCGCATCTGCGCTATTTTTTATGCTGGAAGTTTTACGTTTTTCGACCATGCGCCTCAGCCCTGAGCTTACTCCCACGCAGGCGCAAGATGCCGGCCGCCCGGCCCCGTGTTTCACTCTGCAAAGCTGCCATATAAGTTCTTGAACAGTTGCATCGGCTGCGGCTTCCCAGTAGCCTCAAAGCGTGCCGCCAGCCAACCTGAGCGCCGATCGACTCATAGCCCTGCGCGAAGCCGCGTTTGCAGCCGCGCAGCATGCCTACGCCCCGTACTCGCACTTCCACGTAGGCGCGGCAGTAATGCTGGACGATGGCGTCGTGGTCACTGGCGCCAACGTCGAGAACGCCTCCTACGGCCTGACCATCTGCGCCGAACGCGCGGCTATCTTCCGCGCCGTCTCCAGGCACGGACCGAACCTGCGCATCATCGCCATTGCCATCGCCAACCGCGCCGGCGTCTCCAGCGCTCCTTGCGGTGCCTGCCGCCAGGTCCTGAGCGAATTCATGGGCGGCACCGGCCTGGTACTCTTCCCCGGTCCGCACGGAGATGAAAGCCGCCGTTTTGAAGAGTTGCTTCCCTTTGTCTTCCACCTTCCGGACGCCCCAGCTAGCCGCAATGGCGGATAATCCCGGACTGCACGCAGTCGATATCATCCGTAAGAAACGTGAAGGGCACGCGCTCACCCCGGCCGAGTTACGCTTCATCGTTCACGGCGCGGCGCACGGCACTATTCCGGAAAGCCAACTTGCCGCCTGGCTGATGGCCACCTTCCTCCGCGGCCTGGACACCGCAGAACTCGCCGCCCTCACCATGGCCATGCGCGACTCCGGAGAAACCATCCAGCCGGGCAGCTTCGCGCCCACCTGCGCAGTGGACAAACACTCCTCCGGCGGCGTCGGCGACAAGACCTCCTTCATCGTCGCACCCATCGCAGCCGCAGCCGGCCTGGCCGTCCCCATGATCAGCGGCCGCGCGCTCGGCCATACCGGCGGTACCCTCGACAAGCTCGAATCCATCCCCGGCTACCAGGCGCACCTCTCCATCGCCGAGTTCCGGCGTATCGTCGATGCCGTCGGCTGCTCCATCATCGGCCAAACGCCGTCGCTCGTCCCCGCCGACCGCCACCTTTATGCTCTGCGCGACATCACCGCCACCGTCGAAAGCGCTCCCCTGCTCTGTTCTTCCATCATGAGCAAAAAGCTCGCGGAAGGCCTCGACGCTCTGGTGCTCGACGTCAAAACCGGCTCCGGCGCATTCCTCAAGCGCGAAGACGATGCCAACCTCCTCGCCGCGCTCATGGTGCAGACCGGCCACGCCGCGGGCGTGCGCACCGTTGCCCTCGTCACCAGCATGGACCAGCCGCTCGGCCGCTATGCTGGCAACGCATGCGAAATCTTTGAAGCCATCGAGGTCATGCGCGACCGCGGGCTGCGCGACGACCTTCGCTCCTTGTCCCTCGAGCTCGCCGGCTGGATGATCTTCCTCGGCGGCAAAGCCCCCTCTCCTGAGCACGGACGCGAGCTGGCCCAGGAGATCCTCGTCAGCGGAGAGGCCCTGGCCATCTTCCGCCGGATGATCGCCGCACATGGCGGCGACCCGGACATCTATGCAGACGGCGACTTCGAGCACCCCGGCCCCTGGTGCGCCGTCGCCGCGGACCGCTCCGGCTTCATCAGCGCGATGGATACCTACCGCATTGGCTTGGCTGTGCAGCGGCTTGGCGCCGGTCGCGCGCGCGCTGAAGATACCGTACATGCCCATGCCGGCATCCACATGCTTTGCAAGCTCGGCAGCTATGTTGACGCAGGCGACGAAATCGCCATCCTCATGTCCGAACAGGAATCACGCCTCGAACCGGCGCAACAGCTCTTTGCCGAAGCCATTCTCATCAGCTCGCACCCCGTGCCGGCGCCTCCGCTCATCCGCCGCATCGTCACCATCGAAAATGCAGAGCAGTTCGCGCAAAGGAGATCCTGATCCTTGGCCCGATTTACTGGCATCCTCGGCCTCCTCACCATGCTCGTGCTTGCATGGCTCTTCTCTACCAACCGCCGCGCCATCCGCTGGCGCACGGTGCTTTGGGGTCTGGGACTGCAATTTGTTTTCGCGTTCATCGTGCTTCGCTCCACTGTAGGACGCACCCTGCTGGCCCACGCCGGCGATGGCGTCAATCGCCTGCTCGGCTATGCGTTCGCCGGTTCCACGTTTGTCTTCGGCGACCTCGGAAGGCAGCACTCCTCCTTCGGCTCCATCTTCGCCTTCCAGGTCCTGCCCACTATCATCTTCATCTCCGCTTTCTTCGCCATCCTGTATCACCTTGGCGTCATGCAGATCATCATTCGCTTTTTCGCGTGGATCATGCAGATCACCATGCGCATCAGCGGTGCGGAGTCGCTCAATGTCGCCGCCAGTATCTTCATGGGGCAAACCGAAGCGCCGCTCTCCATCCGGCCCTTCCTGCCGGACGCCACCCGGTCCGAGCTCATGACCATCATGACCAGCGGCATGGCCCATGTCTCCGGAGGCATCATGGCCGCCTACATTCTTTACGGCATCGATGCTAAGCATCTTCTGGCCGCCGTCATCATGACCGCTCCCGGCACCGTTCTCATCTCCAAAATGCTCGTGCCGGAAACCCAGCTTCCGGCCACGCTCGGCCACGTGTACATCCCGGAAGATGAGCAGCACAAGGACGAGAACCTGCTTGGCGCCATCGCGCGCGGAACCATCGATGGCGGCAGGCTCGCCTTCAATGTCGGCATCATGCTGATCTCCTTCATCGCCCTCATTGCGCTGGTCAACGGCATCTTCGGCGGCCTCCACGACTGGCTGGGCGCGCGCCACATCGCCTTTCCCGCCACGTTCAACATCGTCCTCGGGTTCCTCTTCTCGCCGGTTGCGTGGCTCATCGGCATCCCCTGGCATGCCGCCCACACCGTCGGCAACCTGCTCGGCACCCGCATGGTCGTCAATGAACTTGTCGCATTTTCGCTACTCGGCCAGCAGAAAGCGCTGCTCGATCCGCGCTCCTTCACCATCGCCACCTTTGCCCTGTGCGGCTTTGCCAACATCAGTTCCATCGGCATCCAGATCGGCGGCATCGGAGCCCTCGCGCCCAATCGCCGCAACGACCTGGCCCGCCTCGGCCTGCGCGCCATGCTCGCCGGCACTATGGCCAATCTCATGTCCGCCTCCATCGTCGGCCTTTTTCTCCATTAAGCCGCTCCCTAGGCCAACGGCAGCGAGAACCACATCTGCACTACAGTCTCGAAGAGCGCTCCTATGACCCCCGCAAAATCCGCCCCCATCCTTCCGCTGCTCCTCTTTGCAACACTGGCCATCGTCGCCGGTAACGCGTACCTTGCTTTCCGCTCCGTTGGAGGCCTTCAGCAGAGCCAGGCGTGGGTCACCCATACCTGGCAGGTCATCTATTCGCTGGACCAGATCCGCGGCGGCCTCAAAGGCGCGGAAGCGGCAAATCGGGACTTTCTGCTCACCGGCGCACAGCCGGACCTCGCCGCCTTCCAGGCCGCCAAGTCCGAGCTGCCCGCGGATCTCGCCGCCTTCGGCGAGCTGACCGCTGACAACACACACCAGCAGCAGCGGCTCCAGCACATGCGCGAGGTCATCGGAATCCGCATAGCCCTGCTCGATCGCGCCGTAGACCTTCGAGCATCCGCCGGAGCTGCCGCCGCTCGCGCTGTTATCGGCGCAAACCGTGATCAAAACGCCATGGATCAGGTGCGCGTTTTATCTGGCGAAATGCAGCGGGAAGAATGGGCGCTACTGGCCCGGCGCAAAGACGACGCCCGCGCCAACGCGCAGCGCGCCCGCGCTACCCTTCTCTTCGCGAGCGGGCTCGATCTGCTTCTGCTGCTACTCATGCTGCGCTATATACAGCGCGAACGCAGCCTGCGCGAAACAGCCAGCAACACAGCCGCACAGCTCAGCAGGCTGCAAAGCCTGAGCGACGTGGCCTTGTCTCAGCTCACCCTTGCGGACCTGACGGCGCAATTGCTCACCGCAATTCGGCAGATCGTGCGGGCGGACAGTGCCGCTCTGGGCATCATCCGCGATGGCATCCTCACCGTCGCGGCCGCCGAAGGCGCCTCTGTCACAGCAGGCGCCGAAATCGCGACAGCTGGGTGCCCTCTATTGCTGAAGGCCATCTCCTCCAGAGCGCCCCTGCGCATCGATCACCAACTCGGCGCAGCTTCGGAAATTTGCGCGCTGCTGCCCGACCGCACCTCCTCCATCATGCTCGCGCCTTTGCTGCAAAACGACCGGGTCACCGCCCTCCTCATCGCGGGGAGGCTCAAGGCCGAGGCCTTTACGGAAGGCGAAGAACAACTCTTTTCCGTCACCGCGGACCGCATCGCTCTTGCCATCGACCGGGCCGAGCTCTACGAAAACGAGCGCGCGGCACGCCGCATCGCCGAAGAAAGCGCCGCCGAAGTCCTATCGCTGAATGCCGTTCTTGAAGAGCGCGTCCGGCAGCGCACCGCCGAGTTGGAAACCACCAACAAGGAGCTCGAGGCCTTCAGCTATTCCGTTTCCCACGATCTGCGTGCGCCCCTGCGCACCATTGACGGCTTCAGCCTCGCTCTCGAAGAAGACTACGGCGGTATCATCGACAGCACTGGAAAAAACTACATCAAGCGCGTCCGCGCTGGCGTGCAGCGCATGGGCCAGCTTATCGATGCGCTGCTTCAGCTTTCCCGCATCACCCGCGCCGATCTGGTCCTCGAACCTATCGACCTCAGCGCTCTGGTGCAGACCATCGCCGATGAGTTCGCGCAGCAGCACCGCGACCGCGCCATCCAGTTCGACATAGAGCCGGACCTCTCCGCTGACGCCGACTCTCACCTGCTACGGGCGGCCTTGGAAAATCTCCTCGGCAACGCCGTAAAGTTCACCTCGAAAATCCCCAAAGCCGTTATCAGCTTCGGCTGGTCGACCCAGCACCAGGCTTACTTCATCCGCGACAACGGCGCCGGCTTTGACCAGCAATACGCGGGCAAGCTCTTCCACGCATTCAATCGCCTGCACGGAGACAAAGATTTCACCGGCTCCGGCATCGGCCTGGCATCCGTCGCTCGCGTCATCGCCCGCCACCAGGGCCGCATCTGGGCAGAGGGCGAGATCAACCACGGCGCCACCTTCTGGTTCAGCCTCGGCGAGCCTCCATCCCCTCCCGCCGAAGTGGATCGCCCGCTGTAGCATTCCTCCTGGCCAGCTTAAAGAATCGCGCGGCCATCCGTGTGCGCCCGTTCCCTCCCTCTATGGCAAGATCATAAGCAGTCCGTCATCCGAGGTCGCCCTTGCGCTCCATTCTTTCCTTCGCCGCCGCCCTGATCTTCGCCGTCCCGCTCGCCGCGCAATCACCGGCTTCCAGCCTTTCCTACGTGAAAGCCGGTAAGCTCTTCGACAGCGCCGCCGGCACGTACCGTTCCAATGTCGTCCTCGTCATCGAGAACGACCGCATCAAGTCCGTCGAGGACGGCGCCACCTTCCGTCCGCCGCCCAACGCGCGCATCCTCGACCTTTCGAAAGACTTTGTCCTGCCCGGGCTCATCGACTGCCATACACACCTCAGCGCCCGCGCTGACCACTACGCAGAGATCTGGTCTTTCAAGACCACTCCCTTCACCGAGGCCTTTGCCGGCGTGGTCAATGCAAAGAAGACCCTCGATGCCGGCTTCACCAGTGTGCGCGATGTAGGCTCCCCTCCCTTTCTCGCCGTCGATCTCCGCAATAGCATCAATGACGGTTACATTCCCGGTCCTCGCATCGTCGCCTCCGGCCCCATCATCTCCATCACCGGCGGCCATGGCGATCTCAACAACTACTCGCCGGAAACCAGCGTCACCCTGTTTCCGGAGCAGCGCGATTTCGGCATCGCCGACGGCCCCGACCAGGTCCGCCAGACCGTGCGCGCGCAAATCAAGTACGGCGTAGATGTCATCAAGATCGCGGCCAGCGGCGGCGTGCTTAGCAAAGGCGACCAGCCCGGCGCGCCTCAGTACACCTATGAAGAGTTGAAGGTCGCGGCAGACACTGCCCATGCCGCCGGCCGCAAAATCGCCGCGCACGCCCACGGCACTGAAAGCATCAAGCGCGCCATCAACGCCGGTATCGATTCCATCGAGCACGCCTCGCTCGTCGATGAAGAAGGCATCCGCCTCGCCAAGGAACACGGCACCTACTTCGTCATGGACATCTATGACGACGACTACATCCTCGGCGGCGCCAAGCAGTTCGGCATACCCGAAGAGTTCCTAGTGAAGGAGCGCGCCCTGGGCAAGCTGCAGCGCGAAAACTTCCGCAAAGCCTTCCAGGCCGGCGTCAAGATGGCCTTCGGCACCGATGAAGGCGTTTACCCGCACGGCGACAACGCCAGGCAGTTCCACTACATGGTGATGTACGGGATGACTCCGGCCCAGGCCATCCAATCCGCTACTTACAGCGCCGCGGACCTCATCGGCCGCTCTGCCGATGTCGGCGTACTCACCCCCGGCCACTACGCCGATCTCATCGCCCTACCCCAGGATCCGCTCGAGCACATCGAGACCCTCGAGCACATTCCCCTCGTCATGAAAGGCGGAGCCGTCGTCAAGGACGAACTCTCCAACCCGCAGCCTGCGAACGGAGCCCACTGATCACGCTATCCGTCTGGTTCCGCGCTTTCCAAGCACACCACGCTTGTCGTCCCGAGCGAACCGGGGCCCCGGCAGGCGCTGTTGCGTGCTGGGGTGTAGAGCCGAGGGATCTGCTTTCGTATCAGCGCTGCCATCGCCCCGGGTGCCCCATCCTTCGCGCATCCAGGGAACTGACCCGATCACAGTCCTCACGCGCGAAGGGTGGGCATGCGCGGCACGCGCACCCTTTCCGCGTTAATGTATCTGTTATAGTTACTTGTTTGCCGGAGCCAACCCGTACAGCGCCTCCGCATTCCCCCGCAGCACCATCCGCGCCAACTCGCCGGCCCGCGCACGGCTGATCTCCCCATCCGCCAGCATCCCGTTCAGCGCGATCCCCAGCGCCTCCCGCCCATTCCGGTTCGCAATCCACGCCGCCTCTTCCCATCCCATCCCTGCTGAGTACGGGTAGGCGTCGGTCGCGTACAGCACCTTTTCCGGCTCCCACTCCAGCCACTCCCTTAGCCATCCCGCCATCGTCCGCGGCGTCATCACCATCGACTGCTGCGAAAAGTCCAGGTACACGTTCGGCTTCTGCAGCATCGCCGCGATCTCTCGCACATACGGCCAGCCGCCATGCAACAAAACGAACTTCGTCTTCCTCAGTCGCGGGTCGTTGAATAATGGTTCCAGCAGCAGTGGATTGACCCCGCTCACAGCGAAGTAGCTGCCCCCACCTGCCATCGCATGGAAATGCACCGCCATCCCCAGTCGCCCGCACTCCATGGCGATGTACCGCAATAGGAAATCCTGCAGCGTCTTGTACTCGGCTGCGTCCGGCTCACCCCGTCCTATCCACTTCGCGTACGCCCGTTCCGCCTCCGCGCGCGGTGGGTCGCTGAAGTCGAACGACCGCAGGTACGCCACCTCGAATTTCTCTGCCACCGCGCCACCTGCTTTCTGCCGCTCCAGCGTGGGCGTCACCACGCGCTGCAAATATTCGACAAGCGTCGCCGGCAGCGCATGCATGCCCGCCTCGCTCAGGTACCGCGCCCGAAGTTTGTCTTCCAGCGCAAAGAACTGCTTCCGGTCCGGCGATACCGCCGCCATGCCGTCGTTCTCCAGCGGAAACAACAGCGCATCCGCATAGGGCACCCAGCGGAACCGTGGCGGCTCCACGCCCCGCCCCATCGCTACGCGGTTCGCCAACATCGTCCCGATCCCGGCCTGGTCCAGCACCCATGCCGGATAGCGTTCCCCTTGCTCTGCGCGCACCCGCGCCCGCGCTGCGGCGAGTCGCTTCATCCCGCCCGCATCCAGCGGCGGTGCTGTATCAAAACCCCACAATGCCTTCCATGCCGCACCCAGCAGTGGAAAGTCCGGACGCAGCGCCACCGGGTCCGATTGCGGCTCCATCGAGTCCACCGGCAGTGCATCGAACTCGCGGTCGCTCGTGTCCGCCGGCGGCGCCAGCACCGGGTGCGCGTGGTTGTCGATCGCCCGGACCGCGTCGATCTCTCGCGCGACCTCCTCGTCGATCTGCTGCCCAAGGCCCGGCTGAACCGCAAGCATCAGCAGCCCCGCTCCGAATAGAGACGTGAACCACAGCCGTCTCACCCGCGCACCCACCCACCACCGCCGTCCACCCCACGCCGTCATCGCCGCTTCTGCCTCCAGAAAACAGGGGCCAGTGTACGCCACCGGCCCCTCTTCCCCGTCCGTGCGCTCTGCGCTGCTATTTCAGCGGCTGTATGCTGCCGCCTGAGCTCACCCCTGTACCCACCAGTGCGTACGTCACCGGACTTCCGTATGCGTTCTCATTGATCGTGAGCGTTGCGGTCCGCCTCCCGGCCGACTGCGGCGCGAAGCTCACATCAACCGTGCAGCTTGCTCCCGCCGCAATCGCGTCCCCGCAGCCCGAGCTCACCGGGAACTCCGGCGAACTCGTTATCGAGGAGAACCGCAACGCCACCGCCTGCCGATTGGTAATCGTGACTGCCTGCGTCACGCTCGACGTCCCTACTCGCTGGTTGGCGAAGTACAACGTCGTCCCTCTCGGCATTACCGCCACCGGACTGACCGCGTTTCCGGTCACCGGAACCATCTGCGGCGTCTGCATTGCGCTGTCTGCAATGCTCAACGCGCTCTGCGCATAGCCCGCCCCTGTGGGCGCGTAGGTGACGCTCACATCGCAACTGAAGCCTTGCGGCAGCGTGGGAGCGCAGTTGTTCGCCTCCGTAAACGGCGCCGGAATCGAAATGCCAGCGATCGTGATCGGATACGTTTGGTAATTCGTCACCAGCAGGAGTTTGCTTGTCGTGCTGCCCACCGTCTCGGTCCCGAACAGCACACGGCCTGGCGATACAGATAGCCCCGGATTTCCACCGCCCCCGCCCCCTTGCGGCGGACAGCTCCCCATTCCTGTCGCCGTTCCCGAAAGGTAAAGCTGGACGGAATAACTCCCCGCATGCACCGTCACATTCCCGTTCTTCTCCCCGCCGCACACCGGAGCAAAGGTGAGCGTAAAGGTGCAAGAGGCACCCGCCTGCAGCGTGGGCTGGCAATTATTAAGCTGCGGAAAGTCTCTCGTTCGCGTGATCGCCGTCATGTCGATCGCGGCGTGCGTAGTGTTGGTCAAGGTCGCAAATTGCGGATTGCTCGTCGTTCCTGCCGCCGTCGTCGGAAAGCTCATCGCCGTCGGCGAAAACAGCAGCGCTCCCGCCGCCCCCACGCCGGAAAGCGGAATGCTCTGCGGCGTGGCAGAGCCGCTGTCCACCATCGTGAGCGCATCTGCGCGCGGGCCCTGCGCCAGCGGCCGGAACGCAATCGAGATCGTGCACGTCGCCCCACCCCCCAGCGCCGACGGAGCTACCGGGCACGTGCTCGCGGTCACCACGAACTCCTTCCCGGTCGCAATCGAAGCGATGGTGATAGCGTTTGTATTTGAATTAGTCACCGTCACTGTCTTGGCCGCCGAGGTCTGGCCGGTTTCCACCTTCCCCCAGGAAAGCGCGCCGGGATTCAAACTCAATCCGCTGCTGCTGAACCCGCTTCCGCTCAGTGCCGCGGTTGCCGGCGAGTTCGGCGCCGAGTGCTTCACCGTGAGCGTATCCGTTGCCGCGCCAGCCGCCCCCGGAGTGAATCGCACCGTGATCGTGCAGCTCGCACGCGGAGCCAGCGTCTGCCCTCCCGTCGGACAACTTGTGGCCATTTCGTTGAACGCATTCGAAGAGTTCGCAATCGACTCAATTGCGATTGCGCTCGCAAAATTGTTTGTAACCGTGTACTCCTTGTCCGCGCTGCTCCCCAGCCCCACCGCGCCGTAGTCATAGCTCGGTGGCGACAACGTTACAAACCCCGGTGGCGTGGACGCGTCCATGTAGAGCTGCTGCGCCGAAACCGCCCCACCGCTGACCGGATAGCTCACGCTCACATAGCCGCTCACATAGCCAGCCGACTTCGGCGCATACATCACATCCACCGTGCAAAAAGCCCCCGGAGCCAGCGACGCCGGACAGTTATCCGTCTCCTCAAAATCCCCGGTCGCGCGCAGCCCGTTCAACTTCATCGCCGTGGTCTGTTCGTTCGTCAGCGTGGCCGTTTGCGCAGTGCTCACCGTTCCCACCGGCACATTTGCAAAACTCATCGACGTCGGCGAAAAGAGCAGCGGGCCAATGACCGCATTCCCGGAAAGCATAACCTGCTGGCTCCGGCTTGGCGCATTGTCGAGTACCGACATCCTGCTGGTGCGCGCTCCGGGCGCCAATGGCCGAAACGCCACCGAGATCGCGCAGGATCCTCCAGCCGGCAGGGGCTGCGCTACCGCCGGTGGTATCGCCAGCGGACACGTAGTGGATGTTTGAATGAAGTCCGACCCCAGCGGCAACGCCATCCCAGCAATCTGTAGCGCCGTGGACTGATTGTTCGTCAGCGTCACGGTCTTAGGAGCAGAAGTCTGCCCAATCTCCACGTTCCCCCAACTCAGCGACGTCGGCGCCAGCGTCACGTCCGTGCTTTGCCCCAGCAACATCGCCGGCCAGATCGCGAAACACAACGACACCGCTGCACCCAAACTCTTCCAGTGACGAATCATGCGTGACCTCTCCATGCCGGAATGCACCCTTGCTCGTTCTGCTCTTGCGGCAAAGTCATGCTATTGCCTGAGGAGCAAAAGACTGCTAAGCAAAGCTGCTGGGGTGAGAGGAATCACTAATACAAAGTAATCGGTACGAGTTACTGTTCCGTGTGCCGATAGTCTGCTGTGTACAGTGCAGTTATGTTCATGGTGGCTAACACCGGACGGACGGATTGCGCTGCAACAAATTGCCACTACCGCGAGCAC
Source organism: uncultured Acidobacteriaceae bacterium (assembly GCA_963767705.1). Taxonomy (GTDB): domain Bacteria; phylum Acidobacteriota; class Terriglobia; order Terriglobales; family Acidobacteriaceae; genus CAWCJL01. Next base: position 1,726,673 of record CAVYEO010000001.1, read on the forward strand.
GTTTGTTCGAACTACCCACCCGCTTGCATCCTCCGTAGATATCAACCAGGCACAGTCCGGACCCGGCGCTCTACTTGCCCACACTCGCCTCCGCCATGTTCAAAAACACATTGCGCAAACTATCCGTGCCCCCGTCCGAGCGTTGAATCAGCAGGATCGAAATCAGGTCACTCTTCGGATCGATCCAGCCCTGTGTCCCAAACGCTCCGCCGTGCCCGTACGTTCCCTTGTAGTGCCCGGCAAGCTCGCCCAGCGGATCCGTCACCACCTCCCAAGCCAGCCCATACTCAGACCCTCCCATCCAGCCCACCGGATGGATCCCGGTCGTCTGCGCCTCCGTCATCACGTGTACGGAAAACGGCGACAAGTAGCGATGCCCTTCGTAGACGCCGTAGTTCAGCATCATGCGATACAAATGCAACAGGTCTTCTGCCGTCGAATACAGGCCCCACCCTGGCGCCGGGAACACTGCTCCCTTCCTGTACTTCGCCGGGTCGCCGCCCAGGATCGTCGCCGGAGCGCGCACCAGTTTTCCGTCCTTCCCCGCATACACCATGGCAATGCGGTCGATCTTGTCAGCGGGCGGAAAGAAGAACGAATCCTTCATCCCCAGCGGCCGCAGAATGCGCTCCGTGATGAAGTCTTCATACTTCTCCCCGGAACACACCTCGATCACGCGCCCCAGAATCTCCATGCCCGGGCTGCTGTAGCTCCACTCCGTCCCCGGTTGAAAGAGCAGTGGCTGTTTAGCGAGCTGCTTCACTACCTCCTCCAGCGGCACATTCATCAACTGCGGATAATCGTGGATCGCCGCCGGCGCCGCATCCTGTATCCCCGCCGTGTGCGTCAGCAGATCGCGTATCGTCACCGGGTGGTCCGGCACGCTCAGCCGCCCCGCATCCGGCCCCACGTTCGTCACCACATGCTGCCCGTGGAACTCCGGCAGGTACTGCTCCACCGGATCGCGCAACGCCAGCTTGCCTTCCTCGGCCAGCATCATGATCCCGATCGCCGTCACCGGCTTGGTCATCGACATGATCTGAAAAATGGTGTCCTTGCGCATCGGCCGTCCGGCTTCCGTATCCGCCATGCCCTCCGCATCGAACTCGACAACATCATTGCCATGCGCCACCAGCGTGACTGTCCCGGCCACCGCCTGTTCGCCGATGAACCGCTTCATCTGTTCCGGTATCCGCGAGGCGATCGCCGTATTTACGCCAGGGACGCTGTTCGGCTGCGCCTGCATCGCGAAAGGCCCACCGCAGCAAGCAAGGAGGAGGAGAGAAAAACTCAGGATGCGCACGGCTGCCAGCATAACTGAAGCCGCGCCACATCCGAAACATTCTGCTTCCCATGCGCCGCGTTTTCACTCCGCGGCGTCTCGGTTCTGCCGTCACGCTATAAACTGGATCCATGGGAAACAAAGACACCGGAAAACGCGAATCCAAGAAGCCGCCCAAGCCCAAACCCAAAGCAGCCCCAGGACGCAAGCGGGAAGACGCGCCGTCGCGGCCCTCCTAAGCCCGCACAGCCCTCCTGGCAGGGGCCGCACGTAGCGGCCTCTCCCCTGCAAAGCAGATCGCAGGCGCAAACTCGCCCCATCTGTACCTGTTCGGAGCACACGTGGACGTCATCCTCTTCGGCGCAACCGGCATGGTCGGCCAGGGCGTGCTGCGTGAGTGTCTCCGCGATCCCGACATCACACGCGTCCTCTCCATCGTCCGCCAACCTGCCGGAGCACAGCATCCCAAGCTGCGAAAAATCGTACATCCAGATTTCTCTTCCTTCGAGAACATCGCCGCAGAATTGTCCGGCCTCGATGCCTGCTTCTACTGCCTCGGCGTCTCCTCGGCCGGCATGACAGAGGAAAACTATCGCCGCGTCACCTACGACTACACCATCGCCGCGGCCACCACCCTCGCCCGCTTCAATCCTGGAATGACCTTCATCTTCGTCTCGGGCACAGGTACCGATAGCACGGAAAAGGGTCGCACCATGTGGGCGCGCATCAAGGGCAAGACCGAAAACCACCTGCTCACTCTTCCCTTCAAAGCCGCGTACATGTTCCGTCCGGCCGGCATCCGGCCCATGCATGGCATCCGGTCACGAACCCGCTCGTACCGCTTTCTTTATGCCCTCACCCGGCCCGTGCTCCCGCTTGTTACCCGCCTCTTTCCTGCATACGTAACCACAACGGAACAACTCGCGCGCGCCATGATCAAAGTCGCGAACTACGGCTACCCCAAACCCATCATCGAAGCCCGCGACTTCCCGCGCATTTAGACCCGCACTCGCTTACTCCGGCGTGCGTGCCGAGCCCGCCCTTTTCCCGGCAACATGAACACATTCAAGCTATACAGGCCCTCCGGAGCATCGAGCGGGGCGAATGCTAAAGCGTGCTCCTGCAGGTGTTAGCAGAAGCGTACAAAGGCCCGTGCGATTTCCAGAGAAAAAGCGGCACGGGCCTTTGTACTAACTGACTTCCGCTGGCAGGATCCTCCCTACGCCGGCCACCCCTGCGCCGTACGCGCACCCTCCGGGCGCACGCCGTCGCCCGACTCCTGCTCCTGCTCTGCCAACTTGCTCTGCTGTGTCTTTCCCATGCTTCCGTCCACATGGCCCGGCTCAAACGCAGGCGACGCCAGGTCCAGCGGCTCACCATGGCCCAAAGGCCGCGCACCCTCATGCATACCCCAGCCCGGCAGCGTTTGCGAGCCCGTAATTAGCCGCGCTCCGTGGCTCGACGTCAGGTACGTCCACGCCCAATCCATCAACACCGCCAGCCGGTTCCGAAAACCCACCAGGAAATACACATGCACCAGCAGCCACGCCATCCATGCCGGGAAGCCGCCCAGATGCGCCTTGAACGGCCACTTCACGTCTGCCACCGCCGCGGCCCGGCCGATCGTCGCCATATCGCCCTTGTCGAAATAGTGAAACGGCTTGCGCGGCTTTCCCGCTAAATCGGCCAGAATCGTCCGCGCCGCATGGTCGCCCATCTGCATCGCCGGCTGCGCTACGCCCGGCACGGCCTTCCCGTTCTCCTTCGCTTCCGCCAGATCGCCGCAAACAAAGATGTTCTTATAGCCGGGAGGGTTCAGATAGGGGTCCACTGCCACCCCGCCTCGCTTGTTCACCGGAACGCCAAGCAGCTTGCCCAGCGGCGATGCCGCCACCCCCGCCGCCCACAGCGTCACCAGCGCTTCCAGCCGCTCTTCCCCGATCTTCACATATCCCGCCTGGACATCCGTGACGACCTTGCCCGTCATCACCTCTACGCCCAGGTGCTGTAACTGCTCTACCGCCTTCTCCTGCAGGTCCTTCGGGTACGACGGCAGAATCGCCGGGCCGCCCTCCACCAGGAACACCCGCGTCTTCTTCGTGTCGATATGCCGGAAATCCTCGTACACAAACAAGCTCGCGATGTCCCGGATCGCCCCCGCCAGTTCCACGCCCGTAGGGCCGCCCCCGATCACCACAAAATTCAGTGCCGGACTTTTCCCCGTCTCCACTGCTTCCCGCTCCGCCAGCTCATACGCCAGCATGATGCGCCGCCGGATCTCCGTCGCATCTTCGACCGTCTTCAACCCCGGCGCATACTTTGCCCATTCGTCATGCCCGAAATACGAATGCGTTGACCCCGTCGCCACGATCAGGTAGTCGTACTCCGCGCGCGCACCCGAGCGCAGCAGCACCGTCTGGTGCGGCAGGTCGAAGCCCACCGCCTCGTCCATCAGCACTTCCACATTCCGGCTGTGGCGCAGCACTGTCCGTATCGGCTCCGCTATATCCGCCGGCGACAACACCCCCATCGCCACCTGGTACAGCAGCGGTTGAAACGTATGGTGGTTCCGCCGGTCGATCAGGGTCACATCCACTGCCTCGCCGCTCAACCCCTGCGCTGCATGGAGCCCCGCAAACCCCGCTCCCAGGATCACCACCCGCGGCCGCCGACGCTCCCCGCCGCGATCCAACGCCGTCCCCATCACCCCACCTGTCGCCATTCGCTTCGCCCCTGTCTCGTTACCTGAACAGATGCTGAAGCTCCCTCGTCCGCCTCAGTTTGTCCGCATTGCATTGCGGCCCTGCTGCACCCCCCTACTGCGAAGCCCCGGCTTTCCCGCCCCCCTGTAGTCCTCCCGCCTCCGCCGCCGTCAACACATACAAATCCCGCATCAGCGCCAGGTAGGGAATCGATGCCGCATCCAGCTCCGGCATCTTCCCCTGGTCCGCCCCCGCCACCAGCGTCTCCTCCCCGCTCGCCGTGGATACACCCGCCACCTTCGGATCCGCCTGCGCACCCGCTGTTCCCTGCTCCGCTGTTCCCTGCTCCGCTGTTCCCTGACCCTGCCTGGCCCCTGCTCCGCTGTTCCCTGACTCGCCCCCGCCCCCGCATGCAACCTGCTCAAATCCACATTGTTGGCCTTATCGATCGGGAACACCCCCCGCTCTCCGCCCACCGGCCGGCTCAACCCCGCCGCGTCCGGTTTTTCCAGCAGCACCACATACCGCCCATGCAGCGCCAACAACCCCGGCCGGCTCCGCCACTCCTCCACCCGCTCCCGCAATACATACGGATTTCCGATCGTCGCCCCCCGCACCCCCTGGTCGACCCGGAACTCCACCTCCACCGCACTCGGATTCCCGCTATGCTGCCCGCCCTGCGTCCCCGCGTTCTGCTCCCCTTCCGGCATCCGGATCGCATACACCTCGCCGGAAAAGATCACCCCTGCGCCCTTCACCAACCCCGCCAGCACATCCTCGCTCCGCATCCCCGCCTGCGCCCCGCCGCCCGCCTGCCCGGCCTCTGCCTGCGGCGGCTGCAACGGCCGCATCGTCGCCATCCGATGATGGTCACTCACCCCCGGCCGTCCCGCAGGCGTCTGCACCGGCGCTGCCCCGGAATTCACCTGCGCCCCCGCCATCCCGCTCAAAACCACCATCGCCGACACTCCCAATATCCTCATCCTCGCCATCCCCTCCGGCCCGCCTTTTGTCATCCCGGCGGAGCCCAACACGCGTTCTCGACACCTGCTCTTGCGCGAAGCGCCACCGCCCCTGCGGCCAGCACTAAATCTCCGGATAAAAGTCGAAAAACGCATCGATACTCTGCCGCAACTGCCCCTCAATCTGCTCCCTCGTTCCCTCCAGCACATGCATCGTCACATGCGCCTGGTTCCCATTCTCCAGCTCCACCGGAGCCTCCCCCACCGCCTTGACTTCCTCCGCCGGAAGAAGCCGCATCCCGTACACCAGCACCAGATTCGCCATGCGCCCAGTCTAGCCCCTGCCCCGCCCTCTCGTGGCAACGTCGCGTCGCCACCACCTGACCCGCTGACCCGCTGACTCGCTGCTTCCCCCGCCGGGTGCCCCATCCTACGCGCCTACCAACTCTGCCCTGACCACGCACTCCAGCGCGTAGGGTGGGCCTCTGCGCGCAAGCGCAGACCCGCATTGCGCCCCCACCCCTCTGCTCCCTTTCTTCCCATTTACAATCCAATAGACCCCATGGACACTCCCAGCCCCGCCGCCCACAACCCGAGCACACCCCCCGACATCCGCGACACCGTCATCCTCGGCTCCGGCTGCGCCGGCCTCACCGCCGCCATCTACGCCGCCCGCTCCAACCTCCGCCCCCTCGTCCTCGAGGGCCACGAGCCCGGCGGCCAGCTTTCCCTCACCACCACCGTCGAAAACTTCCCCGGCTGGCCCGACGGCATCTCCGGCCCCGAACTCATCGAGAACATGAAAAAGCAGGCCACCCGCTTTGGCGCCGACTTCGCCATGAAGCACCTCGTCTCCGCCGACCTCGCCCGCCGCCCCTTCACCCTCAACCTCGGCGCAGAGTCCGTCCAGACCCACACCCTCATCATCGCCTCCGGCGCCTCCGCCCGCTGGCTCGGACTCCCCTCCGAACAGGCCCTCATCGGCCACGGCGTCTCCTCCTGCGCCACCTGCGACGGCTTCTTCTTCTCCGGCAAGGACATCGCCGTCATCGGCGGCGGCGACTCCGCCATGGAAGAGGCCCTCTTCCTCACCCGCTTTGCCACCAAGGTCTACCTCCTCCACCGCTCCTCCAACTACCGCGCCTCGCACATCATGCTCAAACGCGCCCGCGAGCACGAGAAGATCGAGTTCATCTCCGACGTCATGGTGGAGGAAGTCCTCGGCCTCGAACAAAAAGAGGTCACCGGCCTCCGCCTCAAAAACCAGGTCCACGGACAGGAGTTCACCCTCCCCGTCTCCGCCATGTTCCTCGGCATCGGCCACATCCCCAACGCCAAAATGTTCGAAGGCCTCATCGACCTCGACCCCGACGGCTACATCCTCACCCGCGACCAGGTCTTCACCCGCATCCCCGGCGTCTTCGCCTGCGGCGACGTCCAGGACCGCCGCTACCGCCAAGCCATCACCGCCGCCGGCTCCGGCTGCGCCGCCGCGTTAGAGGTCGAAAAGTATTTGGAGGAAATCGGCGAGTAGGACTGGCCCTTCAGGCATACGGGGCTTCGCCGTTTTCTCGCCCCGGCACAGTTGGATTCTGTGAACCAAGGCTACTGGTATCAGCTATAAGCGAAAGAGCATGCAAGAAACAGCAGTGACACCTGAACAAGCAGCTAGGCTGATTCGCTTCGCACTTTCAGAGCTCTCGTCGGAGAACGCCCACCACGAATTCGAACACCTTTGCCGTCACCTTACACGTAGAAAGATTTGCCCGAACGTTATACCGGCTACAGGACCTGTCTCCGGGGGCGGAGACCAAGGAGCAGACTTTGAGTCGTTCCCGACTGCTCCAGATTCAGCTCCAAACTATTCTCGGTTCCAATCCGACGACGGCAGATGGGTATTCGCCTGCTCGCTCGAAAAGAACATAAAAAAGAAAATAAGGCACGATCTGGCCTCTACAGATAAGCTCGTTCCTCGCCCAACAAAGCTATTCTTCTTCCATCATCAACCAATAAAAGTATCTGACCGACACAAGCTGCAGCAACTCGCCGTAGAGCAGTACAACATTGAACTGAATGTGTTCGATGGGTTAGCGCTTTCGGAACTTTTGAGCCAAACAGACACGGTCTGGATCGCGCAACGCTTTCTGAGCCTCGCCAGTGAGTTCGTACTCGCTCGCTTTGACCAAGATCCAGCTTGGTACAAGCACCTTCTTGCCTCACCAGAAGAAGCTCCCCTCACTTCTGGTCGCTTTTTTGAGATCAGAGATGCTGTTCGGGAGACAGCATCTCACCCGGATCTGCACTCAGACACACTGTTATTGTTCAAACAACTTCGGCGCTTCCGAGGTCACCACAATGCACGAGTTCGCCGCAAAGCAATCTACGAAGAGTTCGTAGCCTCTCTACGAGGTTTGGGGGATTGCACCGGCTACGAAAGCGATCTGCGTCTGTACTTCGGCAATATTTCATCGTTAACTGACGAAGCAGAGATCGAAGATGCTGCAGTACTTATCTCTTATAGCTTGGGAGCTCGCGCATGCGAAAACCTTTTTATAGCGCTTGACGACTTCGTTGACTGGCATAAGGCGCTTGTGGACCGCGTTGATGCCCTGCTCAGCTATACGAACTCCGCTTCAAGGCGATGTGCCCTTCTCTTTACTCAAGCGTACCTCTCGTTTTCACGTGGCACTCTTGACATTCACACCGGCGGTCATGTTGCTGAAGACGTACTTCGCAAGGGAGCGGCTCAGGCAATCATCTTTTGGCGGCGACTTATTTCTTCGGCTAAGGACGCTCCTCTCTTTCCTGTGGAAAGAGTCGCGAACATAACTGACACGCTCGCTCACATCTTGGATGAAGTCCCCGAGTATCCGCGCCTTGCTAAAGAACTGGATGCGGCCTTGGCTAAGCGCGCCGGAATACGCAGTCGAGTAGATAGGGCGCGTACGCGCTCGGCATCGTTCTTGGAAGCAGGTAAGAAGTTGAAAGCACTTCGTGAGCTTCACCTGGCGCACAGTAGCGCGATCTCGTCCCATGACTCTGTGGTCCTCTGCCTTTCGTTGGCTAAGCTCTACTCCAGATTGCACCTATTTCATGCCGCCAAATACTACGCGCTTGCTTCCGCCTATGGCGCAATGAGACTACCAGACGACGGCCTCAGAAAGTTGGCATACTCAGGGTTTGCAGAAGCGGCTGCGGCTGACTATGCAGGAGGCGCTTCACTCTCCTACTATCTGACTGGTTTTCTATTCATTGCCACGTCGCATGACTATTCCATGGCTGGTTCTGCAGAGCGACGCGAGATGGAATGGCAGCGTTTCGACTTCCATCTGTTCCAGATAGCTTACTGGGCAACGTTTACATCGCCTGAACTGCAACGCTTTTTGCTTGACGAGCTTCAGCGCTTCGGGTCTAAATCGACATATGATGCACTCTATCCTACGATGCTGCGCTCCTATTCCGGCATAACCAGTGTCGCAGACCTAAGTATGCGCTCGGCAAAAGAGAACATGGCACCGTTCTTCTCCGACCTGGGGGGTGTCCGCAAGACAAAATGGGTACAATTGCACCTAGACTTCTGCATCCAGTGGCCTACGGTATATGAAATTGATAGGTTTAGCCAAGCCTTCTGCGCTTATCTTCAGATTACCCTGGCGGAGTTAAGTAAAGTTGAACTCTCTCTTATACCTTCAGACGTGTTCATCTCTGTCGAGGCGAGCAAGCTACCTCATCCGACCATGGAACAGCTGCCAGACAACGACAGGGTGGCACGCAAGTTAAGTGTTCCGTTAGAGGCACTACCTGCTAGATCCGAAACAGAAACTGCCATTTCAGCTGTCCTGATGTGCCTAGAAAGCCTTTCGGGGTATACGCTTACGGAACTTCGTGCACGTATCTCACCAATTCTTGACAAGAGAATGCCGGAGGTCCTAAACACGTATGCATCTAGCTCGGCCCTTTTTGACCAGTTCTACGCTAGAGACGACTACGAGCGGATCTACGCCTTGGGATCGAAGATTCACATCGATGTCGGGCCGAGTTCAATTCAATCAGACTCCGAGCTCGCGGGTATGTCTGGACTACATCCCAATTACAACGAGCCGGAATTCTTGGGCCATGTTCAGAGGCGATATAACAGGATTCTGCCAGCTGTGTCACTCACAATCGCCGCCCTCATGAGAAGTTCGGAGTTCCCCTCAGTCCTAGAAGGATTGCGAGCAGAGGGTTGGCGAGACTGGCACATCATACTTGCTATCGCCAACATAAAGGCAAACGTATTGTATGGGAGCGACCTTGAGCACCCCTTCCGCCGCGAACAGGAGGCTGACTTTGCACGCAAATTCACGGAACCTGAGACAACGGCCGGCGAGATTCTGCCCCCAACAGAGTTCACACTGGAGAAGATGAAGAAGGCGCTAAAAATTTCGCAACTAACAACCTTTCATCAATGGGGATTCGAACTTCGGCACATGACTCCCTCATTCTCAGGCGTAAACGCTTTTCTAAGGAGATTTCGTTATTGGGAAGACGATGTTCCGCACAGCCCTATCTTCACAGTGCTAAAATCCGACGCTCTAGATTAGGGCTCCAATGCGCCGTTTGCCCCGGCAACCACTGTCAGAACCGGACGGCTCACCATGAAGCAGCATGCGCCGGTTCTGGCTTCGGCTTGCGCATCCGCAGGCGCCTTGTCGAGCTTGCGATCCTCTTCCACCTTCTTCCGCGCACCCTCCGCCAACTTCAGCGCAAACGCCACCAGATCATCCATTCCCGCAGTATACCGCCGCAATCTAAGTGACAATCTCCCAAAGGGTGCCCTATTCTCCGCGGGAACGCGTAGGGTGGGCGTATTTCAGACGCGTAGCCTCAATCATTGCTCTACACTGTGCCACCCAATCCATGGCATAATGTACCCATGAACGCCTCCAGCCTGCACATCGGCGACTGGCTGGGCCTCCAGCCGCCCGCCACCGAGTCCGACATCCTCCGCGTCGTCGAGGGCCGCCTCCCGCCTTCGGTCATCACCCGTCTCGCTCTCCCTCGGACTCGAGCGCGCCGAGATCGACGAGGCCGTCATCCCCGCCCGCACGCTGCAGCACCGCCGCTCCCGCCGCGAACGCCTCACCCTCGAGGAGTCCGACCGCGTCCTGCGCGTCCGTCCGCGTCCTCTCCGCCGCCGAGGCCGTCTATGGTGGCGGCGAGGCGGTGTTGAGGGTAGCCGGGCCCGCGCCCTCGGCTGGCTGCGCAGCCCCACCCGCGCCTCGACGCCGCACGCCCCTGTCCCTGCTCAAAACCGACACCGGCAGCCGCATCGTCGAAGAACTCCTCGTCCAGATCGACGAAGGCATGTACGTCTAAGTGGTGCTCTGGCGCATCAGCCGCCACCAGCGACCTCAGCGGCATCGGCGGCCTCCGCGCTCCCGGCCGCTGGCACTACACCGGCCAGCCAGTCGTCTACCTGAGCGAAAGCCCCGCCGCCGCCCTCCTCGAAGTCTGCGTCCACACCGCCGCCAACAACGTCCCCCCGGACTTCACCCTCCTCCGCATCGAAGCACCCGACCTGGAAATCCCCTCCATAGCTGGCAAGCTGATCGAGGGCTGGCAGGCGGAGCTCGACCACACCCGCGACCTCGGCACCGATTGGCTGCGCCGCGGCGAATCCGCGCTGCTCCAAGTGCCCAGCGCCCTCGTGCCCCACACCGCCAACTTCCTCCTCAACCCCCTCCACCCCGCCGCCAAATCCTTCCACATCGCCGAAGCCCTGCAGTACCCTTTCGACCTCCGCATCAAGAAATAACGAAACCGTGGCGTAGTAATTCCCCAAATCTGCCACACTGGAAATAGGGGACAAAACAGGCAGGCGCCCACCCACCCCGCATCCCGCAGCTAACCCCAATAGAAAGAGGACTTTACCCGTAACCCTTTTATTAAGAGGAATTTACCCGGACACCCCCACGCTAACCCGTGTGTTTCGAGGAATTTAGCCCAAAAGTCCTAGGGGGTGGGGGGGTACCCCACCCGACCACCCGGGTGCCCCATCCTCCCAAAGGGAGGGTGGGCCTGGCACGCCGCGCGTAGCGCCTCCATCGCTTTTGTTTGTCATCCTGAGCGAAGCAGGCGGCCGTATCGCCTGCGAAGTCGAAGGACCTGCATGTTCACGCAGTCAGACGGACACCGCAATTGCCGTAAGATGGCCGCATCATGCGCGCATCGCAAACCGCCGCCCTCCTGCTCCTCACCCTGGTCACCACCGCCGCCCGCGCCCACGACCCCGTCTACGGCAAATCCGGCATGGTCGTCACCCAGGAGCCGCTCGCGGCCGACGTCGGCGTCGCCGTCCTCAAATCCGGTGGCAACGCCGTCGATGCCGCCGTGGCTGTCGGCTTCGCCCTCGCCGTCACCCATCCCTTCGCCGGCAACCTCGGCGGCGGCGGCTTCATGCTCATCCGCCTCGCCGACGGACGCTCCACCTTCATCGACTTCCGCGAGTCCGCCCCCGCAAAGGCCTCGCACAACATGTACCTCGACGCCCAGGGCAACGCCACCAAGGACTCCATCGACGGCTGGCGCTCCTCCGGCGTTCCCGGAACCGTCAGCGGCCTCGCACTCGCCCACACCAGATACGGCCACACCGCCTGGCCCGCGCTCCTCCAGCCCGCCATCCAGCTCGCCACGAACGGCTTCCCCATCTCCAAGTGGCAAGCCGACTCCTTCCACCACTACGCCGACTCCCTCTCCAAATACCCCGAGTCCAAACGCATCTTCCTCCGCAACGGCCATGAATACGCCTGGCACGACACCTTCCAGCAGCCCGAGCTCGCCCAAACCCTCACCCGCATCGCGGAGAAGGGCGCAGCCGGCTTCTACGACGGCCAAACCGCCCAGCAGATCGCCACCGCCGAAGCCGCCAACGGAGGCCTGATCACCCTCGCCGACCTCCGCAACTACCACGCCATCGAGCGCAAGCCCCTCGAAGGCGACTACCACGGCTACCACGTCATCACCTCGCCCCCGCCCAGCTCCGGCGGCGTCGGCATCCTCCAGATGCTCGGCATCCTCGACACCACCGGCTACGAGCGCGGCGGCCCCGGCGCCGCCTCCACCTACCACTACGAAGCCGAAGCCATGCGCCGCTTCTACGCCGACCGCAACACCTACCTCGGCGACTCCGACTACATCCACGACCCCATCGCCCAACTCCTCGACCCCGCCTACATCGCCCAGCGCCGCGCCACCATCCAGCCCGACCACGCCACGCCCAGCGACCAGGTAGCGCCCGGCCTCGGCCCGCGCAGCGGAGGAGACCGACACCACCCACTACAGCATCGTCGACGCGGAGGGCAACGCGGTCGCCGTCACCTACACCCTCAACAACGGCTACGGCTCGGGCGTCACCGTCCCCGGAGCAGGCTTCCTCCTCAACGACGAGATGGACGACTTCGCCTCCAAGCCCGGCTCCCCCAACATGTTCGGTCTCGTCCAGGGCGAGCGCAACAGCATCGCCCCCGGCAAGCGCCCTCTCTCCTCCATGACCCCCACCATCCTCACCAAGGACGGCAAGCCCTTCCTCGTCCTCGGAGCCCCCGGCGGCTCCACCATCACCACCGCCGTCCTGCAGGTCATCCTGAACGTGGTGGACTTCGGCATGGGCATCCAGGACGCCATCGACTTCCCCCGGGTGCACCACCAGTGGAAGCCCGACCTCCTCGACTACGAACGCGGCGTCTCCCCGGACACCCTAGCCGCCCTCCGCACTATGGGCTACCCCATTACCCCCGCCCACCCCGTCGTCCTCGCCCTCGTCGAAGCCGTCGAAATAAAGGACGGCTGGCTGGAGGGTGGCCACGATGACCGAGGCGCTGGCAAGGCCGTCGGCTACTAAGTCGTGGGTCAGCTTGATAAACGAGTCTACAATTCAGTTCGGTTGTTCAGATCACTTCCGATAAGCCGACTTGTGGGGATCCGGCAGGGGTACCTGCATTGGATCCTCGTTCTCTCTTGTGTAGGAGAATCAACCCCCGAGCCTGCGCAAATGCTCTACTGTTGATCCATCACTCTGGATCGTGAATTGGTTCTCTTTTGGCAGGTATATACCGGCACAACGAGCATCTAGGAGTTCGGCGACTAGTGCCGCGAGCACCCGGTACGCTTGCTTCTTCGGTACCTCGCGGTTCAGCAGATCGAATGCGGCCCAAGTGCGGTGCTCGCGCCAGGCGATTCCAAGCCGGTTATCTTTAAATCCCTTCGCCACCTCGTCAGGATCGCCAAGATAAGGCTCCCTTACCTCTAGTACTTTGATCACCGATGAACCCGCCTTCACAACCGTCAGCACCGGATCGTGCACTACGAAGTACATATCCTGCGAACCGTCATACGGGAGCTTGTAAGCCCTACTCGCTGCCGTCTCCAGAACCTCTTTCGACATTTCAAAGGGACTGCGAAGAAGCATGACAATCGAGTAAGGCATGTCATCATCGTCGTGTTTCTTGCGGAATACGCCCTTAAGCGCGTCGAGAAGACCCATCCAGGAAACATACCGCACTCCTGATCTTCGGGTGGCAAGCATTGCTGATGAACATTCGTTGCGGGGCCCAGGATTGATAATGAAAGACGGCTTTGTCGCGCGCGACAAAGAAAGTTACCAGCTCACCTCAATTGTGGTTCGATCTTTGGATCTCATAGGTTAGCGTACAGCTTGCTGACGCGAGTATCCCGGCCCACGCCCTATCCAGTATCCTGAATAACGGAGCTGCGATCCTCCCGGAGGACGTGGACCCCGAGCGTCGGCACTCCTGCTTGCTTCGCCGGCACCCCACCCGCGAGATTACCCATGGCCACCGCCGAAACCGTACCCGTAGTACCCGCCACCGAACGCACGCTCGACCCTGAGGACTGGGACGAACTCCGCACCTTAGGCCATCGCATGGTCGATGACATGTTCGACCACCTACGCGGCATTCGCGAGGAACCCGCCTGGGAGCCCGTGCCCCCGTCCGTCGCCGCCGCCCTCGCCGAGCCCGTGCCTTACCAGCCCGCGCCCGCCGCAGAAGTCTACGACCAGTTCCGGGCCAACGTGCTGCCTTATACAAACGGCAACCGCCACCCTCGCGCCTGGGGATGGGTCCGCGGCAACGGCACCCCGCTGGCCATGCTCGCCGACATGCTCGCCTCCGGCATCAACGCGCATATGGGTGGCGGCAACCAGTCCCCCGCCCTGGTAGAGGAACAAACCCTATGTTGGCTTGCCGAACTCATGGGCATGCCGCCGGAGACCACCGGCCTGCTCACTTCCGGCGGCACCATGGCCAACCTCATCGGCCTCGCCGTAGCCCGCCACGCCAAAGCCGGTTTTGACATCCGTGCCGAAGGCTTGCAAAGCGATCACCCACGCCTGCTCGTCTACGGATCGACCGAGACGCACTCCTGGGCGGAAAAGGCGATGGAACTCTTCGGCCTTGGTCGCGAGAACTATCGGCGCATTCCGGTCAACGCAGCGCATCAGATTGATACGAAACAACTACAGGCACGTATTCGCGAAGACCGTGCCGCCGGTCATCGCCCCATCGCGGTCATCGGCAACTGCGGCACGGTGAACACGGGCGCGGTCGATGACCTTCCCGCACTCGCCTCTCTCTGCTGCCAAGAAGACCTCTGGTTCCACGTCGATGGAGCCTTCGGCGCGCTGCTCAAGCTTACTGATCGCTACCAGCACCTGGTGCGTGGCGTCGAAGAGGCAGACTCCCTCGCCTTCGATCTCCACAAATGGGTCTACCTCCCCTTCGAGATCGGCTGCGTTCTCGTACGCGACCCCGTCGCCCACACCGCCGCTTTCCGCACCGAAGCCACCTACATCGAGCCCTCCGAAGGCGGCATCCTAAACCCTGGCCTGTTTCTGGCCGACCGCGGCATCGAGCTCACCCGCGGCTTCAAGGCCCTCAAGCTCTGGATGTCCCTGAAGACGCACGGCGTTGACGCCTACGCTACCCTCATCGAGCAGAATGTCACTCAGTCCGCCCACCTCGAAGCGCTCATCCGCAGCCACCCCCGGCTGGAATTGCTTGCGCCCCGCGCCATGAACGTCGTCTGCTTCCGCTATCGTGTGTCGGGCCTCGATGAGAACACCTTGAATTGCCTGAACCGCAGGCTGGTCGTCGCGCTGCAGGAGTCCGGCGGCTTTATTGTATCCGGTACTGTGCTCGAAGGCCGCTACGCCATTCGCATGGCCAACACCAACCATCGCAGCCGCATGGAGGACTTCGATGCGCTCGCTTTAGCAATCGTGCAACTCGGCGACGAACTCGCAACCACCCGCGCATGAACACCCCGACGGAATTGCACGACAACCTCGCGCGCGTGGAGGACCAGATCGTTGCCGCCTGCCGTCAGGCCCGGCGACCGCGCCAGGAAATTCAGCTCATGGCGGTCAGCAAGATGCATCCCGCTGCGGCCATCACGGAAGCCGCCGCGCTCGGGGTCACGCTCTTTGGCGAGAACAAAGTGCAGGAGTTCCAAACCAAGCACGCCCAACTCGGGTCATGGTTCGCCCAGAACCAGATAGCTGTCCACCTGATCGGCCATCTCCAATCCAACAAGGCCGCGCGTGCCGCCGAACTGTTCTCCTCGGTTGATAGCGTCGATTCCCTACGCCTCGCCGAACGGTTGAACGGCGCTGCTGGGGAGCAAAGCCACGCACTCCCAGTGCTGCTCGAGATCAAGCTAAGTGACGAAGAGAGCAAGACCGGACTCGCCCCGGACTCCGATGAACTCGCAACACTTTTGGAGCGCCTTCCCGATCTGCCACATTTGCAATTGCGCGGGCTTATGACCGTGCCGCCCTACCTGCGCGATGCCGAAGCCGTGCGTCCCTACTTCCGCCAGTTGCGCGAACTGCGCGACAAGATAGCGCCACAGCATCCGCGCTTGCACTTCGACACGCTTTCCATGGGCATGAGCCACGATTACGCGGTTGCCATCGAAGAAGGTGCGACCGAGATCCGCCTCGGAACCGCGCTCTTCGGCGCCCGGGTCTACTTGCATTAATTCCCATCGCTCGGGTCAGTACAATGGGAATTGGTCTGAATGCGGGAGAAACACCCTTGTTCAACACTTCAATGGCAGGATATATGAGAAGCAATGTGGAATTAGTTGCTTAGCCGGACGCAGCAAGATGGCTTTCCTATTTAGACCTAATATATCCCGCTCGGCAGTATAAGAAACTGAAAGGCGTATTATGACGCAATCATTACTGCTAATTGTACTAACCGGGTTCTTGTCTACTTCCGCTGCACAGCGCAACACGTCAGCTGCTAGCTCCACAGTTGCCCCAACATCGACGGCGTTGTCTTTAAACGTCAAGGCATCTGAGTCACCATTTGAGCTAGGCAAATCAATGCCTCTATTCATTAGAGTTTCAAACGCAAGTAGTATAGATCAACCCTTTGAAGGTACATCGCTTTATCCGGAGTACTCATACTTCAAGTGGTCACTTACGTACGCCGGTCAGCCTGTGCGCAAAACTGCGTTCCACAGAATGCTTTTCAACGAACAGCAGACCGGGGATCCCAACCAAGTTGCCGAGGGGCGTTCGATGTGGACAAAGATTCATGCAGGGGGGTCCTTCACTGTGACGCCAGACTTGAACAGGTTATTTGAGATCAAGGAGCCAGGGGTCTATACGCTTCAGGTGTCCTAAGGAACATCGAAGGATCTGCCACTTCTACCGACAAGTTACTACTGTCGGTGCAGTGACACCGCAAAATATTACAGGGCGCGACATTGCCGTCCGAGTGCAGCCAAATGCAAAGCGCCCTGCGCTCCGCGGCTTAGATCGTATCCACCCACCGCGTGATCGACACATGCGGCTGCCCATCGTTGCTCATAGCCGTCACCGTCAGCACATGCTCCGCGCCCGCGCCCGCTTCGCCCACACCGGAATATTCCTGCGTGTACACCTGTGTTCCCGGCTCGATTTCGCCAGAATCCAGCGAATCTCCATCCAGTACGACGCCTACGGACTGCAATATTTCTTTCTCATCTGCCTCGACAGAAACAGTGATGTTGCTGCCGACAAACGCGCGCGTGTGCGTGATGGTGAATTTCATGGCTCCCCAGCATAGCGCAAGCAGCCCAGACCGCGCCTTGCAGTCCACTCGTGTACCATGAGCCTTCGAACCCACACGCCGCACACGAAGGAACCTGCGCGCCCATGAATCCGCTCTATGCCGCCGTGCTCGGCGCGATCGTTCTCATCCTGCTCACCGTCTCTCTATCGCGCCTGCGCAAGGCGCAGACCAAGGCCGACTACCTGGTCGCCGGCCGCTCCCTGCCCGCGTTTGTTCTTGTCTTCACCCTGCTCTCCTCTTGGATCGGCTCCGGCTCCCTCCTGGGCGGCGCGGAGAACGCCTATCGCCACGGCTTTGCGGCCCTGTGGCAAGCTGGCGGCGGCTGGGCCGGACTCCTGCTCATCTACTTCATCGCGCCGCGCGCGCGCAAGTTCGCCCAGTTCACCATCCCGGACCTGCTCGAAGCCCGCTACAACCAGCTCGCCCGCGTCCTCGGTGTCATCGCTGTCCTCTTCACCTACACCGCTATCACCAGCTACCAACTCATCGGTGGCGGCGACATCCTCCACCTCGTCTTCCCATCCGTGATCACCGCCGACCTGGGCAAATACCTCATCGCCACCTTTGTCATCGTCTTCACCGCGATCGCCGGCATGTCCTCCGTCGCCTACATGGACGTCTTCATCGGCCTGCTCGCCACCGTCACCCTCATTGCCGCCCTGCCCTTCACGCTTCACGCGGCCGGCGGCTGGGGCGCAGTCCACCACGCCCTGCCCGCAACGCACTTTCAGGTGCTCGGCGATCTAAACCTCATCCAGGCTTTCGAACTCTTCCTGCCCACCATGCTGCTCATGCTCGGCAACCAGTCCATGTACCAGAAGTTCTTCTCCGCAAAATCAGAAAAAGACGCGAGCCGCGCCGTCATCGGCTGGGTCGTCGGCACCGTCATCCTGGAAACCGTCATAGTCGCCCTCGCCGTCTTCGCCTCTGTTCTCTTCCCCACCGGCGAAGTCCACGACCGACCGCGCGAGATCATCGCCTACACCGCTCTCCACGGCCTGCCAGCCTGGCTGGGGGCGCTGCTCATGGGCGCAGTGTTTGCCAAAATCATCTCCACCGCCAACAACTATCTCTTCTCCCCCGCTACCAACCTCGTCAACGACATCTTTATCCGCTACATCGCCCCGGACGCCTCGAATAAACGCATCCTCATCGTCTCGCGCCTCATGGTCGTCCTGCTCGGCATCTGGGCGCTCTACCAGGCGCTCAACACGCAATCCGTGCTCGCCAAAACGCTCTACGCCTACACCATCTACTCCGCCGCACTCACCCCGGTCATCCTCGCCGCCTTCTACTCGCGCCGCGCAAACGCCGCCGGCGCCGTCTCCGCCATTGCCGCCGGCACCGTCGTCACCGTCTTCTGGGATACAGATGTCATCAAGCACCACCTGCCAACCTTGCTGGCGCAGCGCGATGCAATCTTCCCCGCCCTCGTCGTGTCCCTGCTCTGCCTGATTGTGGTAAGCGCCCTCACGCCGCCGCCCAGCGCGGAGCAGATCGCACCCTTTCACGGCAGTTGACGACGTTACTGAATGAGTTAAAAACCTGTACGCCTAGCCGACACCGACAACCGCAGCTCGCGCAACGAGAAGGTATACGAATCCCCGCTACAGCAAACGTTGCTCTGCAGAAACAACCTCTTCCCGTCAGGGCTGATGAACTTCGACGGAATACTCGTTCCATACTGCCCTCGGCTGTAGGTCGCCTGCAGCCGCGTGAAGTCATTCGACATCACCAGCTTCCACGGACCCCAGGGAGTGCGCGCCTCATACAGCTCGTGCGTGGAGCAGGACCACGAAGTGAACAGATACCGCTTCAGCGGCTTGTCGTAGACCACACCACCTTGCGCGATCACCGAGTCCGTCGCCGGGCAGCCGATCTGCGGCATCTCCGGGCGCACCCGCCGGGTATCGAGCAGCACTGGCTGCTTCACCTCGATGTTCGCCGACCAGTTGGGAGCCCCGTCGGAACGCGCCCCGCTATAGAACTGCCACGCAG
The DNA here is from genome assembly GCA_963767705.1 of uncultured Acidobacteriaceae bacterium. Classification (GTDB taxonomy): domain Bacteria; phylum Acidobacteriota; class Terriglobia; order Terriglobales; family Acidobacteriaceae; genus CAWCJL01. The sequence goes on from CAVYEO010000001.1 coordinate 1,745,739, forward strand.
CCCTCTCCTGCACGCGATTCGCCGGCACACGCGCCAGATACAGCGCCTGCTGAGAACGCCAGTTATTGTCCAACCCATAGGCATAGACATACTGGTCGATGGCGTCTCTGGAGTCTTTGCCAAAATCCAGGAAGAGGACCGTGGTGAACAGCGGAGCCTGCCCCGGTCCACCGAACATCGGCGCACTCCTGTCCCAGGTCCAGGTCACTCCATGATCGGTGGATTTCGCAATGGAGCCGGCAGGCGCACTGTTGAATCCAACACTGTCCAGGTTCTGGAAAGCCAGATATAGCGTCCCATGGGTGCACAGCATGCCGGTCGGCTTGCGGTTGAACCCGGGCCCGCTCCAATTCGTACCCACGTCAGTTGCTAATGATTCTCCGAACAACTCCGGCGGCATGCCGCCGATACGGCTCACCGCCATATCCTGCCGTCCCTGGGATCGATCGAACGCCGTTCCGTCCCCATTTGCCGTGTACAGGTTGTCATCCTCGGCCCAGCACGACGGCCACAGGTCCCCATCACCCGGCATCTGGTACGTCGAGTAGTTCTCTTCCCTGGCCGTCAAGGAAAAGTTGCTGGCCGAAGGCGCCGGCCGGCGCAGTGACGCATGTGCCGTTCCACCTCTGCCCACCTTGACGGAAGAAGCAAAGGCAGGCGCAAGGGCCAGCAAAAGCACGATAACGTGAACCGAACAGAAAGCAGAAAGAGAAGCAGTTTTTCCGAATGACATTCAAAAGTCTCAAGTGGATCAGAGCAACCGCTCCACCGAGATATAGCGGGATCAACGACAACCTGAAATGCCACTTCCGTGACAACCGGATGCCTATCAAGTGTCATCCTGAGAAGTGCTGCAAAGCCATCTGCAGAGTGATGCAACTTTTGTCATCCTGAGCGCAGCAGGCCGGCCGTATCGGGCTGCGCAGTCGAAGGAACTGCTTTCTCTTGTCATGCCCGTCGCCGCCCTCACCCTCGAGCTCCGCATCCCCCTCTCCCGCTCGCTCAAGGACCGCCGCCAGGTCGTCCGCAGTCTCAAAGACAAGCTCCGCCACAGCTTCAACGTCTCCGTCGCCGAGCTCGACGAAGCCGTCACTTGGCAGAGCGCTACCATCGGCATCGCCGCCATCTCCAGCTCCCGCGACTACCTCGCCGGCCTTATCGCCGAAGCCGAAAAGGCCGCCACCCGCATCGCCACCGACCTCGGCGCCGAAGTCACCGACTCCTGGTGGGAGTACCTGGAACCAAGCTAGCTTCTAGCCCCCGACTAAAAGCTAGAAGCTAAAAGCTGGCGGCTGCCCTCCCCACCTCTGATATTCTTCAAGGTTTACCCCCAGAGGTCCTCATGCCCGAGCAGCGCGCCCGCAAGTACCACCAGGATCGAGTCGCCGAAACACTGCGCGACGAGATTGGCACAATGATCGAGGGCGAACTCTCCGATCCGCGCATCTCCCTCGCCGCTTACGTAACAGAAGTAGTACTGAATCCCGGCGGCAAGTCGGCCCGCGTCTATGTCGCCGTCGATGGCGCGCCGGCCGAAGAAGACCCCACCGTCGAAGCCCTCACCGCCGCCCGCGGCTTTATCCGCCACGCGCTGCTCGAACGCATGGGCGTGCGCCACGTTCCCGAGCTCAGCTTCCACGTCGATCGCTCCGAGCGCATGACCGCCCGCATCGATGAACTGCTCGGCCGCATGCGCAAGCGCCAGGGCCGCGGAGGTGTCCCGAAGTGAAAACCATCGCCGCACCTCCGGCTGAACACGCCGTCCCACTCGCTCCCCCGCCAGAGGCCCCGTTCGCGCACGCCCTCGCGCACGAATCTACGGCCGGCCGCCACCCCGCCGCCCAAGTGCTCCGCGCCATTCACGAGTCCCACTCCATCCTCGTCAGCGCCCACGCACGCCCCGATGGCGATGCCGTCGGCTCCGTGCTCGCCTGCGGCATGCTCCTCCGGCAACTCGGCAAGGATGTCGACATGGCTTTCAGCGACCGCGTCCCGCTCATCTATCGCTGGCTTCCCTGTGCCCAGCAGATCCACCACTGGGCCGCCGTCGAGCGCCGGTACGACCTCGTCATCCTGCTCGAATGCGATGGCATCCCGCGCAGCCGGCTCAAGGGCCTCGAAGGGCAGCGCCTCATCAATATCGACCACCACACCAGCGGCCGCGCTTTCGCCGACATCAACTGGATCGACACCGGCGCCTGCGCAGTCGCCGAGCAGGTCTATCACCTCGCCAACGCCGCCAGCGTCCTCATCACCCCCGAGATGGCCACTTGCCTCTACATGGCCGTGCTCACCGACACGGGCTCTTTCTGCTACGAAGGCACAGACGCCCACACCTTTGAGATCGCCCGCGAACTCGTCCGCCTCGGCGCGCAGCCCGCTCCCATCGCGCAGGACGTCTACTTCACGAATCCCATGTCCAAAATGCTGCTCCTCGGCGCCGCCCTCGCGAACCTCAAGCGCGATGGCCGCATCGCCTGGATGTGGATCACCGCCGCGGACATGGACCGCACCTCCGCCGCCGAAGAAGATTGCGAAGGCATCGTCAACTACGCCATCGGCATCGCCGGCGTGGAGGTCGCCGTCTTTCTCCGCGAACTCCCCAACCACCGCGTCCGCCTCAGCCTGCGCAGCAAGGGCCAGGTCAACGTCGCAGTCGTCGCAGAAGAGTTCGGCGGCGGTGGCCACGAAAACGCCAGCGGCTGCACCCTCGACGGCCCCCTGCCCCTCGCAACGGAGCTGATCCTTAAGCGCCTTCACGCGCTATTTTGGTAGGCTCGCCAGAGACTTGAGGTTCGAGTGTGTCGTCGGCGTCACGGTTGTAACAGTTATGTCGTGAGCGATTAAGGTTCCGATTTCTTCAGCGACGATGACCACTAATTTCGTGATCCACTCGTTTGGCGTCAGTGACGGCAAAAGGGCCCGGGAGAAATCTCCCGGGCCCTTTTGCGTACGCCCGTCCGGCAAGGACCGTCGCCCGCGTAGGGCGGCTTTAGGGCCATGCTATGACGCCGTCAACTCCGCCGCGACCCGCTCGGTGACAAAGGCTTCGATCAGATCGCCGACTTGAATGTCCCCATAGCCCGCCACGCCGATGCCGCACTCCATGCCGTTGGTCACCTCGCGCGCATCGTCCTTGAAGCGCTTCAGTGATGCCAGCTTGCCTTTGAAGACCTCCGCGCCACCGCGGGAGAGCCGGATCTCGGAGTCGCGCCGGATCGAACCATCCGTCACGCGGCAACCCGCAATCGTGCCCACCTTCGGAATGCGGAAGACTTCGAGCACCTGCGCCCGTCCCGCGTAGCTCTCCTTGTACACCGGATCGAGCAGCCCCAGCATCGCCTTGGTGATTTCGTCCTGCAGCTCGTAGATGATCGAGTGCAGCCGGATTTCGACGCCTTCCTGTTCGGCCAGTTCCGCGGACTTGCGTTCCGGCCGCACGTTGAAACCGATCACGATGGCGTTCGAAGCCGAAGCCAGCAGGATGTCGCTTTCCGTGATGGCGCCGACTCCGGTGTGGAGAATCCTGATCCGCACCTTCTCCGTCGACATCTTCCCGAGCGAATCCGCCAGCACCTGCACCGAGCCCTGCACATCGCCCTTGAGGATGATGGGCAGTTCCTTGACGCCGGCCTGCTTGATCTGCTCCGCCAATCCTTCGAGCGATACGCGCGAACTCTTGGCCAGCTGCGATTCGCGCTCCTTCATGCCGCGATACTGCGCGATGTTCTTCGCCTTGTCGCGGTCCGCCACCACCAGGAAGCTGTCCCCGGCATTCGGCATGCTCTCGAGTCCGAGGATCTCTACCGGCGTCGATGGCCCAGCTTCATCCACCGACCGCCCGCGATCGTCAAACATCGCGCGGACCTTGCCGAAGGTATTACCGACGATATAGCTGTCGCCGTTCTTCAAGGTTCCGTTCTGTACCAGCACGGAGGCCACCGCGCCGCGCCCCCGATCGAGTTTGGCTTCGATCACGGTGCCCACCGCCGGACGATCCGGCGTCGCCTTCAGATCGCCGATGTCCGCCGTCAGGCAGATCATCTCGAGCAGCAGGTCGAGGTTGATGCGCTTCTTCGCGGACACATCGACGAATACCGTCGATCCGCCCCATGCCTCCGGCACCAGGCCGCGGTCGCCCAATTGCTGCTTCACACGGTCCGGCTGTGCTTCCGGCTTATCGATCTTGTTAACTGCAACAATGATCGGCACGTTTGCTGCCTTCGCGTGGTCGATCGCTTCGAGCGTCTGCGGCATCACGCCGTCGTCTGCTGCTACAACAACCACAACGATGTCCGTGATCTTGGCGCCACGCGCACGCATGCGCGTGAAGGCTTCGTGACCCGGCGTATCCAGGAAGACGATCTCGCGCCCGAAGGCCGGAGAATCCGGCTTCGCAATCCGCACCTTGTAGGCGCCGATGTGCTGCGTAATACCGCCCGCCTCGCCTGCCGCTACATCCGTTTCGCGGATCGCGTCCAGCAATGAGGTCTTGCCGTGATCGACGTGGCCCATCACCGTCACTACCGGCGACCGCGTCACCTCCGCCTGGCTCAGGTCTTCTTGGCTCAGCAGGTTTTCAATTGCCTCGTTCGCCATCTGGTCTTCAAAGGTGATGACCGACGTGTCCGCGCCAAACTGCCGCGCCACATCCTTCACCAACTCACCGTCGAGCGATTGGTTCACCGTCACAAACACGCCGCGCATCAGCAACGTCGCGATCAGGTCCTTGCCGCGCACGCCCAGCTTCTCGGCCAGGTCCTTCACGCTGATGCCTTCTGTCACCGTGATGGTACGAGTGATCGGAAGCGGCTCGTTCGGAATCTGCGCCCCGCCGAAACGCGATGGCGGCGCAAAGCCCTTCATCGGGCCTTCCTTGGTCTTCGGATACTGCTGCCGTCCACGGCCGCGCGGTGGTCCGCTCGGACGCTGCGGACGTGGCGCCTCGCCCGGAGGCGGCATCAACCCGCCGGCCCCTGCTTGCGGACGCGGCCCACCGAATCCCGGACGTCCACCCATGCCAGGGCGTGGCGCGCCGAACCCGGGGCGTCCACCCGCACCCGGAGGCCCACCTGGAGCGGAACGCGTCGGATGCATCGGCCGGCGTGCGCCCGGACCAGCAGGTCCGCCAGCGCCGCCCGGCCCACCCGGGCGCGGTCCATAGCTTGAACCTCCTGGCCCACCCGGACCTCCACCGGGACGCGGTCCCCGATCGAAGATTGGCCGGCCACGCTGCAACCCGCCTTGGCCCTGTGGCGCGCCGGTCCGCTGCTGGAAGCCAGGGGACGCCGGAGGCGCTGCTGGGCGCGGTGGCGGAGGCGGCGCCGTATACACCGGGCGCGGACCCGTCTGCGGCATGATGACGCGACGCGGCGGAGGCCCGGCTGGCGCAGTGCTCACCGGCGGTGCGCTCGCTGGTGCGCTTGCTGCGGCTGGCTCTGCCGCGGCCATCGCTGGTGAGTCTGTCGCGCTTGCCTGCCCCCCGGGGGACGGCGGCGGGGCCGAAATTGGAGCTGTGGTTGAAGTTCCGGACGGACTCGCAGGGACGTTTGCCTGCACCGCCGGCATCGCGCTTGCTGTAACCGAAGCTTCAGCTGCGGGTCGAGTTGTCACCGGTGTGGTTGCTGAAGGAGCAGCCGGTCGATTGGGAGCCGCTGCGCCATGTGCCTGCCCACCGGCTTGCGGAGCTGCGGCGCCTGCTGGCGGCCGGGCTGCCACCGGACCGGTCGGCGCCTTTGCCGCGATGGCAGGGGGCGGCGGGGGCGGCGCGGCTACTATCTGCGGCGCCTGCCGGGGCTGCGGAACCACCCGGCGCGGCGTTGGTGCTGCACCAGGGTTGGCGTTCCGTGCTTGTTCTGCGGAGCGGGTCAGCGGCTGCGCGGGTGTGGGCGTTGTTCCCGTCACTGCGGCCGCTGCCGGGGTTGCTGGTGTCGAAGTTGCCGCCGCTGGCGTTGGCGCCGCAGAAGCTGCTGCCGCAGGCCGTGCAACCGGGGCTGCGGGAACGGGATGGGTGGCCGCAGGAGGTGTCGCCGCCACCTGGTCCGTAGACTGTCGTGGCCCCGCGAAAGGCACCGCTGTCCCAACAGCGGGTGCAGCCGGACGAGGCGTCGCCGCCGGCGCAGATCGCCGCTGCTGCTGTTCGCGTTCGCTCTCTTCTTTCCGCTGCTGAATCGCCTTCAGAACGTCGCCCGGCTTGGATACCCGCGACCAGTCGATCTTGCTCCCGTTGGAGCCGCCATCCGATCCCTTGGCCGAACTCCCGCCATTGCGGCCGCTGCGCTGAAAATGCGCGCGCACACGTTCGGCCTCATCGCCTTCGAGCGAGCTCGAGTGCGTCTTGGGACTGGTCACTCCCACTGCGTCCAGAACATCCAAAATCGCCCTGCTCTTTACTTCCAGCTCGCGCGCTAAATCGTTGATTCGTACTTTACTCATCCGCCCCTTTATGTGGCACTGGGCCCTCTGCCGCTTAACTCTTCATAGCTACCTCGAAGACGGCAGGGTCATATGCATTGCCAATACTATTATCGCCTGAAACTCGGAAATGTGAACCGCGCACTGTGAAAGTCCAGCGCGCGGCTCTGTATTTACACACCCTCGTCATCCCGCTGCAACTTCGCATCCGGAAGCACCGCATCTTCTTCCGATTCGCCAAACGGCATCCGCTGGTCCTGCGGATTGTTTTCCCGCAGCTTCTCGCTGGTATCGTCCCGCCCCGGATCCTGCGGCAGAACGCCCACCAATCCAACCTCCTGGCCAGACTCCGTCAGCTCTTCCATCCGCTCGCGCGCGATCTCGTCCACCACCCGGCCCGTGCTGTCGCGCTGATCGCCCGGATCGTACGGCTCGACCGAGTTGTCAACTTCGAGCGCGTCGATCTCCTCGCCCAACTGCGCGTCCGCAATCGCCCGCTCCCGGTCCAGCTCCGGATCGTTCCCCGGCTCTGTCTCCAGAGCATCGAGCTCCGCATCCGTCGGCTCGTGACGGCTGCTTCCTACCGGCCCCGTCCTCAGCGAACCCGCCCCCAGCGCGCCCGCGTCCTCGTCTTCGTTTCTCAACAGATCGTTGTGTACCAGGTCGTTGTCGGACTCGCCCGGATAAATCTGCCGGGCAGCTTCTTCGCCCGCATCCGATTCCGCACCTTCCGCAATCACCCGGTCATCGCCCGCAGGACGCTCTTCCACCAGATCCGCGTGCGCCGTAGGCACTGCTCCATCACTTTCCAACTGCTCCCCGTCCGCTGCCATCGTCCCCTCCCCATCTTCTTGCGATGGAGATTGGGATGCGGCGTTCTCGCCAGCAGCCTCCGGCCCCCCTTCGCCCACTTCATACTGGCCGAAGTAGTGCCGCACTGCCGTGGAAATCTTCTCCAGCGTCTTCTCCCCAATGCCCGGCACTTCTTCCAGCTGCTCCGGCGTCATGTCCGCCAGCCCCTCGACGGTCGTGATTCCGGCCGCTACCAGCTTCTGGATAATCTGCTCGCCCAGGTCCGTCACCTGCTCAATGGGCGTGGACCCGGCGCCGGAAAAGCCGCCCATCTGCTGCTCCACTTCCTGCCGCTTCTCTTCCTCGCTCTTGATGTCGATCTTCCAGCCCAGCAGCTTGGCCGCCAGCCGCACGTTCTGGCCCTTCTTGCCGATTGCCAGCGACAGCTGCGAGTCGTCCACAATCACTTCGATCTGCTTGTCGCTCAGGTCGGTAATGCTTACCCGGCTTACCTTGGCCGGCTGCAACGCCTTTTCGGCAAACGTCGTAATCTCGTCCGAATACTCGATAATGTCGATCTTTTCCCCGCGCAGCTCGCGGATGATCGACTGCACGCGCATTCCCTTCATGCCCACGCACGCGCCCACCGGGTCCACATCCTTGTCGCGCGACTGCACCGCGATCTTCGTCCGTTCGCCCGCTTCCCGTGCAATCGCCCGGATCGACACCGTGTTGTCGTAAATCTCCGGCACTTCGCTCTGGAACAGACTCGACACCAATTCCGGCACCGCGCGCGACACGATCACCTGCGGCCCCTTCGCCGCACGATCCACCCGCAGCAGCACCACGCGTACTCGCTCGCCCACCGAGAACTGCTCCAGCCGCGACTGTTCCCGCCGCGGCATCCGCCCCTCTGTCTTGCCGATGTCGAAGATCACGTCCTGCGGCTCCACGCGCTTCACCATCGCCTGTATCACTTCGCCCAGCCGGTGGTTGTACTCGTTAAAGACCGTGTCGCGCTCCGCTTCGCGCACCTTCTGGAAAATCACCTGCTTGGCCATTTGCGCCGCAATGCGTCCCAGCACATCCGTCGGCTTGTAGTAGCGGATCTCGCCGCCCACTTCCACCTCCGGCACCAGCTCGCGCGCTTCTTCCAGCGCAATCTGGTTCAGATCGTCTTCAATCTCGTCATCCGTCTCGACCACTGTTTTGTACACATACGCCCGGATCTCGCCCGTTTCCTTGTCCAGCTCCGCCCGCATGTTTTCTTGCGTCTTGTAGTACTTCCGCGTTGCCAGCGCAATCGCGTCTTCCACCGCCGTCACCACGATCCCGGGATCGATCCCCTTGTCCTGGCTCAACGCCTCAATCACCTGATAAAGCTGACTCGCCATCTCTTAACTTCCTCTTGAACTAAACTCTCGCGGACCTGCATCCGCCAAACAAAACTTCTGTCGTCCTGAGCGCCACACCTGTCATCCCGAGCGCAGCCGAGGGATCTGCTTTCCCCTGCACCGCCCCAGCACTGGGTGCCCCATCCTTTGCGCCGCACCGCAGCTCAAATTGGCAACATGCCTGTGCGCAAAGGGTGGGCTCGGGGCAAAGCGCCGACCGACTTCCGCCGACATGCTGGCCCGCTTACCTGCTCACCTGTTGTAACTCGTCCTCACTCCGCGTCTTTCTGCGGCTCAGCGCCCACCTAAATCTCCGGCACCAACTGCGCCTTCTCTACATTCCCAATCGGAATCTCCACCGTCTCCGGCGCCGCCTCCGCGCTGCCCTTCTTGCCTTTCGCCTTCTTCTGCTTCACGGCCGTCAAGTCCAGCACGATCTTCCGCTCATCCGCATCGTCGTGAACGTCCACCAGCCGCCCCTGCCAATGCCGATTCCCCGCCACCGGCTCGAACGTCTGCAGCTTCACCAAACTCCCGCAGAAGCGCCGGATACTCCTCCGGCCTGGTCAACCTCCGGTCCAGCCCCGGCGACGAAACCTCGAGCGTATACTCAGCCCCCGGTACCAGGTCTTCCACATCGATCACCGTCCCGAAGTCCCGGCTGAACACTTCGCAATCCTCATGCGTCACGCCCGACAGTTGTTCCGGGTTCAACTCCCCGCTCACCAGCGCACTCGGCAACTCGCTCGCCGCCTCGCCCCCGGTCTCCGCAGCAGCTTTCGCCTCTGCCAGCAGCCGCGCCCGGCCCTCCGCGTTCTTCTCAATCGACACCCGCAGCACCCGGTGCTTTCCCCCGCCCGCGAACTCGACGTCCACCACGTCTAGTCCAAACGAGGTCGCCACCCGCTCCGCCGTCGCCCGAATTGCCCCTAAATCCGCCATGTCGTCAGTTCCTAAACCTTGTCATCCTGAGCTAAGCCGAAAGACCTGCATTGCCGGGTGCCCTATCCTTCGCGCTGCTTGAAACTTCCACACCCGATGCACTCGAGCGCGAAGTGTGGGCTATGCTCCTGCGGAGCATCCTTTTTTTACTTTGCCCCAAATAAAAAGTGGGCTTTCGCCCACTCGTCTCTCCCGTCAGCCCGGCCCTTACCCACAGTGCTGCGAAACAAACTCGTCTAAAAGAATGATAGTCCCGCCCCACCCAAAACACAACTTGCAGCTGCGAATGCAGTGCTCCCGTTACTGCTGTCCTTGCCTGCTCCGTGCCCAGTCAATCAGCAGAGGAAAGAAGGCCTTGGCGGATGTGACGGTGGCCAGGTGGCGGCCATTCACGTCGACTTCGCTCCTGCGCCACTGGCCGTTGTTGAGCTCGTCCAGCACCGCGCCGGAAAGCCCGATCACATAGCCGGTGCCGTCGCTCTTGCCCACCCTCCGGCCTTCCGCGTGGCGTAATAATTCCCCAGATCTGCCACACTAGAAATAGGGGATAACAAAAGCAGAAGAAGACCGCCCCTGTGAAAACAGGTAAGTCCTTTTCTTGCAGGACTTTGCCGGTAACCCTTTTGTATGCAGGACTTTAGCCCGACACCCCGGACTAAGTCCAATCAGGAGAGGACTTTAGCTCGGAAGTCCTAGGGGGGTGGGTCCCCCCCTGGAGCAGCTAGCCTTAAACAGCTAGAAGTTGTTCATCGCCGTCGGCTGCAATGTAAATGCTGGCACGTTGTACGGCTTCGGGATGGTTGCCGTCGACAACCGCCCCGCTTGCGACGGATCGAACGGCACAAAGCCCATGCTCAGCGCCGGCGAGTTTGCCTGCAGCGTGAAGTTGTCCACCCCCGGCGTCGGATTCACGAACCGCGGGTCGGCAAACAATGACTGCTTGTCCTCTCCCCGGCTCTGCCACGCCGCAAAGCTCATGTACGTCTTTGCCGGCTGTTGGCCGCCGTTCGTGCCCGTATACGGAGTCGAAAAGAACGGCTGACTTGGCTGGCCGCCGCTGATCGTCTTGTTGAAGTAGAGGTTGTCGTCAAGCTGGAAATAGCTGGTGCAGATCGGCTTGCCTTCGCAATACCAGTACCCGTACTGGATCGATGCCTTGTCCCAGTAGAAGATGTTGTGATCCATCACCAGCGAAAGGAACTTGATGTCGTTATGCCGGTCCAGCATCCCCATCGCGCCAAACGCCAGGATGTTATTCCGGAACGTATTCGGAGCCGGCGCAGCCCCGGGCAGCGCAGCACCCGACTGGTTCAGGTGCAGACTCGCATCTGTCGTACGGTACACCAGGTTGTTCTCGAACAGTACGCTCGACGACCCTCCGTCCACGTATAAACCCCACCCGCCATATCCAGCTCCCGTGGGGTCCTGGTCGATATCATGCACCCGGTTATTCACCGCCTTGTTGCCCGTATTCAGGCCCGTCAGGAAGTACACCCCGCCCATATCGCTGGTGATACCTTGCCCCAGGTCGTGAATGTAGTTGTACTGCGCCACATCGTCATGTGCGAAATTGCAGCCGTAATCCCAGTTGAAGCCAAACCCGATACCCGTCGAGTAGGCATCGTAAATCTCGTTGTGATCCACCAGGATGTTGTGCGCATCGCCCACCAGGACCTCCTGCGATGCCGGCTCTATCCGGCCGCCTCCTGTAATCAGGTTGTTGCCGATATAGACATGCTGCGGAACGTTTGCATCCGTGTGTCGATTCGCCCCGCCACACACCGCGTATCCGCCAACGCGGATTCCGCCCGCTCCCGTGTCTGAGACCAGACCATCCTTGAACTGTGCCAGATACGGCGCCGCCCCTGCAGTCCCGGTGCCCAGGAACTCGATCCCGTATGCCCCGGTATGTTCGACCGTGCTTCCTTCAAATATCACATCAGTGGAGTTGGTCAAAGACATCGCTGCCGGCATCGTCTCCGCTGCCTGCCCCGATTGGTATCCGCCGCTCGGCACCTGCCAATCCGCATGGGCAAATGTGATCCCCTGGAACGTCACATAGCTTAAGTTGCTGGAGGTCAGGATCTTCCCGAGCCTGGGCGCAATCACTGTCGCGCTGCTCAGGCTCTCGCCGGTCTCGGGGATGTAGGTGAGCGTGGACGTAGGCCGGTCAAGATACCATTGACCCGGCTGGTTCAGCGCCTCCTTGACGTTGTTCAACACAACCCGGTGCCCCGGCACAAAACCGTGAAACCCACTCTCCCCCAGGGTGGAGGTAGTCACAATCAAATGGTGCACCGTATCCACAGACTTGATCTTCAAGATCGGAACATCCCAATATTCGAAATTCACCAACTCCACGTCGGACAGGTTGGCCATCTGGCTCGGCACCGCATTGGGAGCGCCAGTCGTGTAGTAGAAACCGTTCATCTGCGTGGAACTGTTTGTAGAACTGTAGGGCTTCGTAATATAGATATAACCGCGCGGCGTTGTTCGTGCACGGTACCGGCGAACACCGTTGACCCACAGCTGGCTGAAGTAAGTGCCGGAAGGCACCTTAGTCTGCCACCACCCTTTGGAGTTTTGTGTCCAGCCGCTCAGGCTTCTGCCGCCGCTGATGACAGGCGTCTCACCCGGATAATTGCTGTACACCACGCGATTCGAGGAAGAGAATCCAGAATCTTGGGAGCCGAAAGACAGCGTGGATGGAAGGTAATACACTCCGTTGCGGAGCATGACCGTGATGGTCCGGTTGCTGACATGCGCCTTTAGCGACTCGACTGCGCGGCGCGCCTGATCTACAGTTGCAAACGGCTGGGCCAGTGTTCCCGGCCAGCTATCGTTGCCATTGGTTGCCACGTAGAAGTCCGCAGATGTGCTCGCGGCAGTGTTGGATGAAGACGCAACCGGGGCAGATTCCGATTGGCCATAGGCTGTAGACGTAACGAGAGAGGCCCAGATAAGCAGGGCGACTCCAAGGCAGGAAAACACGAGGACATTTCTGACACGCACTCCCATGAACTGCTCCAATTCCGGGGGAGTGGTTTAGCTCAGACGAGCTTATACCGATATGTCTAGTTATTGCAAAAGGTGGTAGCGTCTTAGTTTGAAATAAATCTGTCATCCTGAGCGGAGCAGGCCCTGCTTTTGAGCCTGTGGAGTCGAAGGACCTGCTTTCTTCCTTTGCTCAAACCGACCCACTACCGAAATCTGAAATCGATCCATCGCCGAAAAGCATCGCGAAGCGCCGGCCGCCCTGGCCGGATCGGGCACCCCCAATACTGAAATCATCAACAGATGATCTGATCGAAGGGTCCGGCTTCGCCGCATCCAGAGCAGGCTCAGAACTTTCTGATAAATCATGAGGGGATCGCAGCCCTATCGTCGCTTTACAAGGTGAGGACATGATCGGAACTCGGCGCCTCCGAGTCTTTGGCCCTGTCCGGGTTCGACGGCGGCCGTTGCCGAATGGCTTGTCCGCCGGCGAGCCCGACTCCAAAAAGCTTGCGACGAAAGGAAACTCCCATGGCCGCTTCCCTGCGCTCCGCTCTTTTCCTTCCCCCTCTTCTTATGGCTTCGCTGGTCGCCTTCGCCCAGGCCCCTCCGGCTGCCGATACCTTTAGCTTCTCCGCCCAGCCGAGCAAGAACTTTGGCAGCCAGCCGCTGCTGGCGGTGCAAAAGGGGGCGACGTCATATCTGCGCTTCAACCTCGGCGCCCTGCCCGCCAATGCCAGCGTAAACAAGGCCGTCCTGCGCCTCTATGTCGACGCCGTCACCCAAAACGGCAGCTTCGATGCCTATGAAATCGATACGGCCTGGAGCGAGGGAGGGCTCACGGCCAACAACGCACCGCCGCTTGGGTCTTCGGCGACCGGAGGAAAGCCGGTTACTGTGGCGGCATCCAGCAATGGTCGATTCATTCTGCTCGACATCACCGGGCTGGTCCACAAATGGGTCAGCGGAGGGACCGCGAACAACGGGCTGGCCCTGGCCTTGACGGGCGGGAGTGGCAGTTTCTCCTTCGACTCCAAAGAATCCCAACTCACGAGCCACGAGCCGGAGCTGCTCATCGCTCTCAACGGCCCGCAAGGGCCACAGGGACAGCAGGGAGCGGCTGGGCCGCAAGGGTTTATCGGACCGATTGGGCCTATCGGGCCTGCCGGACCACAGGGACCTGCTGGGCCAAAAGGGACTCTCGCCATGAAACAGTACACAAGCAGCGCAGGCGCCATCCCACCGTTCACCGCAGGCGCTCTCTCCTACAATTGCTTCGATCCAGCCTATCCCGCGCTGCTTTCAGGCGGCTATACCACGGACGACATTGGAGATCCGAACTTCGAGGTGTACCAGAGCATTCCGACGGGAAACAACACCTGGCAGGTTAGCGCCTGGAATGCCTCTTCTACGAACACGTATCACATGACGGTCACTGTCTTGTGCGGTGCGATTCAATAGGACAGCCCTGCGGGGATGGTCTGGCGGCGGAGGACCCGCTGGACCATCCAGTTATATCTGGCTTGCTGGAAGGCGGCAGTTCCCATCATGGTCCGTTCACACGTGCTGGGATGGACGAGAACTCGCGATGGCCGCCGCCGCTCCCCGAGCGGGACGTGATGAATCCTTAAATCCATCACCGCCACTCCGAACCGCAAACTCCACATCCCGCTACAAAATCCTCCGTTGCTACCCCCAGCTAGGGCATATTCTTGCTTTCGGGTAGCGGGCCAGTTTGAGCTTGATTTATCCATCCTGAGCGGACCGGGGTCGCAGGGAACGGGGGTTTCGTTAACTGGGGTAGGGAAGCAGGCCGCGATTTTCGGCCTGTGGAGTCGAAGGACCTGCTTTCTTCCTTATGCCTCGCTCAAACTGACCCGTTACCAAAAGGGTAACGAGCCGTACCGAAACAGTCCGCAACCCTAACCAGTGCGTGCTTCGGTTCAGCGCAATAAGCTCGCATTCGAGCAAGAAAATTGGATTGCAGCACGCAAAAAGGCCGCTCCGAAGAGCGGCCTTTTGCGATGCTTCTGCCGGCGATCACCTAATCTCCCACACACTTTCGCGTGCAGTACCATCGGCCCAACGAGGCTTAACTTCCGTGTTCGGGATGGGAACGGGTGGGACCCTCGCGGTATGGTCACCGGCAAACCTGAGGCGCAGCCAGAAATTGCTCGCCTCGAATCCTTGTCTGGCGCTCGGCGGGAAGTTCCCCGCAACAGATCCGATACACACACAGGCAGGTTCTCCTGGATACCGGATGGCATGGCGCCATACAACTCAAACAGATTGCATTGGGTACTGGTCGTACAAGGCTTGTTGAATGTCTCCCGGCAGCGGATATGCTGCGCAGAGTTAATTCTATGGACAAGCCGAACGGGCGATTAGTACTGGTCAGCTACGTGCATTACTGCACTTCAACCTCCAGCCTATCAACCAGGTGGTCTTCCTGGGCCCTTCTTTTCCCTTTTGGGTTGGGAGATCTCATCTTGGGGCGTGCTTCCCGCTTATATGCATTCAGCGGTTATCACAACCGAACTTCGCTACCCAGCCGTGCCCTTGGCAGGACAACTGGAACACAAGAGGTTCGTCCATCCCGGTCCTCTCGTACTAAGGACAGCCCCCCGCAAATCTCCTACGCCCACAGCAGATAGGGACCGAACTGTCTCGCGACGTTCTGAACCCAGCTCACGTACCGCTTTAATAGGCGAACAGCCTAACCCTTGGAACCTTCTACAGCTCCAGGATGCGATGAGCCGACATCGAGGTGCCAAACCGGAGCGTCGATATGAACTCTTGGCTCCGATCAGCCTGTTATCCCCGGCGTACCTTTTATCCGTTGAGCGATGGCCCTTCCATACAGAACCACCGGATCACTAAGGCCTGCTTTCGCATCTGCTCGACTTGTAGGTCTCACAGTTAACCACTCTTATGCCTTTGCACTCGACGACTGATTTCCAAACAGTCTGAGAGTAGCTTCGCGCGCCTCCGTTACAATTTAGGAGGCGACCGCCCCAGTCAAACTACCCGCCTTACTATGTCCCTCTCCCGGATCACGGGAGTAGGTTAGATTCACAACACTCGCAGGGTGGTATCTCACCGGTGGCTCCACCAAGTCCAAAAACCTGGTATCAAAGCCTCCCACCTATCCTGCGCAGCAAGAGTCATAAATCATAGTAAAGGTGTAGTAAAGGTGCACGGGGTCTTTCCGTCTAGCTGCGGGTAACCGGCATCTTCACCGGTACTACAAGTTCGCCGAGCAACTCGTTAAGACAGTCGTACGATCGTTACGCCATTCGTGCAGGTCGGAACTTACCCGACAAGGAATTTCGCTACCTTAGGACCGTTATAGTTACGGCCGCCGTTCACCGGGGCTTCAGTTCAAAGCTTCGCCTTGCGGCTAACCTCTCCCTTTAACCTTCCGGCACCGGGCAGGCGTCAGCCCCTATACGTCGTTTTCGACTTAGCAGAGACCTGTGTTTTTGTTAAACAGTCGCCGTACGCGTTTCACTGCGGCCCCCTCGCGCTTGCACGCTAACGGGGCGCTCCTTCTCCCGAAGTTACGGAGCCAATTTGCCGAGTTCCTTAACGAGCCTTCACTCGAGCGCCTTTGGATATTCTCCTCGTCTACCTGTGTCGGTTTGTGGTACGGTTCCCAATCCCTCTCCTTAGAGGATTTTCTCGGCAGCGTGAAATCAGCAGCTTTCGGCCATACGGCCTACTGCTTTGCACCTCACTGTTATGCCTGTCCGGATTTGCCTAAACAGACCAGCTTACGTGCATCGAACCTCATAGCCATAGGAGGTCCTGCTTATCCTTCTGCGTCTCCCCATCGTCAAACGAGGTTTTGGGAGGTCCGGAATATTAACCGGATGTCCATCAGCTACGCCTTTCGGCCTCACCTTAGGGACCGCCTAACCCTGAGCGGATTAACCTTCCTCAGGAAACCTTAGACTTTCGGCGCGGAGGGTTCTCACCTCCGTTATCGCTACTTATGCCGGCAGGGTCTCTTCGCAACGCTCCACCAGTCTTCTCAGTCTGGCTTCAATGCTGTTGAGAATGCTCTCCTACCACGCGTACTCCTAGAGTACGCATCCGCTGCTTCGGTATACAGTTTTAGCCCCGTTGTATTGTCGGCACCGGACCGCTTGACCAGTGAGCTATTACGCTTTCTTTAAAGGATGGCTGCTTCTAAGCCAACCTCCTGGCTGTCTGGGCGTTCCGACTTCCTTTCCCACTTAACTGTAATTTTGGGACCTTAGCAGGCGGTCTGGGCTGTTTCCCTCTCGACTATGAAGCTTAGCCCCCACAGTCTGACTGCCGGGCTGGTTGTCACTGGCATTCGTAGTTTGGTTGGATTCAGTAAGCCGGAAAGCCCCCTAGTCCATCCAGATCTCTACCACCAGTGCAAATCACCCGACGCTAGCCCTAAAGCTATTTCGGAGAGAACGAGCTATCACGGAATTTGATTAGCCTTTCACCCCTACCCTCAGCTCATCCGAGCTTTTTTCAACAAACACCGGTTCGGTCCTCCAGTAGGTGTTACCCCACCTTCAACCTGGCCAAGGGTAGATCATCCCGCTTCGCGTCTATTCCTGCCAACTGAACGCCCTATTCAGACTCGCTTTCGCTATGGCTCGCTTACGCTTAACCTTGCTGACAAGAATAACTAGCCGGCTCATTATGCAATAGGCACGCGGTCAGGCATTCGCTTGCGCGCATAGCCCTCCCACTGCTTGTAGGCACACGGTTTCAGGTACTTTGTACTCCCCTCACAGGGGTGCTTTTCACCTTTCCCTCACGGTACTGGTTCACTATCGGTCAGAGACTAGTATTTAGCCTTACGGGATGGTCCCCGTAGATTCAAGCAGGGTTTCACGTGCCCCGCCTTACTCAGGTATCCGCTTCGAGTCTGGATTGTTTTCGTCTACGCGCCTGTCACGCTCTATGGTGTCCCATTCCATGGACTTTGACTAACAACCAGATTGGTAACTCTACTGTTGCGGACCCTACAACCCCCGCTGCACCGAAATGCCACGGGTTTGGGCTGTTCCGATTTCGCTCGCCACTACTTTCGGAATCGAGGTTTCTTTCTTTTCCTCCAGGTACTGAGATGGTTCACTTCCCTGGGTTCGCTCATATCCGCCTATGTATTCAGCGGGATGTACTTGAGGTTTGCTCAAGTGGGTTTCCCCATTCGGAGATCTCCGGATCAACGCCTGTGTGCGGCTTCCCGAAGCTTATCGCAGCTTGCCACGTCCTTCATCGCCTGTCTCTGCCAAGGCATCCACCGTGCGCCCTTAGTAGCTTGACCATAGAATTAACTCCGCGCAGGAGGCGCGCCTTTGCGAGGCCCGCTCCGCTGCTACGTGTCTTCTATGCATATATCCGCCTTGTCACGCCCTGGGGTACGAGCCCCGTGCGTGACCATTTATCCTAAAGACACTCAACTTCACTTTCGCTTTCCGCCTATGCAGCAGCAGAAAAGCAATTGCTCAGCCTTGTAATCAATTTACCCAATGCAATCTGTTGTCAAACATCCAATCGGCGCTGTTGCGCGCCGCGCGCCCTTAGGCGCGAAAGCGTCACCCGGAATGAGCCCCAGGTTCCGCTTCAGGCTCGATGTCCTTTACTCTCTTGCTATACGAGGTAAAGACGTCCAGCCTGAAGCGGCTTTTCTTTTGAGCCGAATGGTGGAGCTGACCGGGATCGAACCGGTGACCCCCTGCTTGCAAAGCAGGTGCTCTCCCAGCTGAGCTACAGCCCCATTCTAGCAGCGCAAGCATTAGAAGCAAATCGCTGTAGATGGTGGGCCTGGGTAGATTCGAACTACCGACCTCACCCTTATCAGGGGTGCGCTCTAACCAACTGAGCTACAGGCCCGTGCATAAATAGGCTAGATCGAGCCCAACCGCTCAAAAGTGTTTCGAGGACCAGGTTGAACATGCAGAGCAGCTACGCCACTCCTGACCATCGCATAGAACTTATCAAGAAGCAGAGAAGGTTTGTATCAGGATTCCCTCTCCCATGATCAGGATCATGTTTAAGGGGTACATGGCAACATCCCGTGTGCGCCTGCTCCGATCCGAAGATCAGCAGCAAGTCCGCGTTCGCGGAAGCACAAGAGTGCCATGACGTTCTCTCTTAGAAAGGAGGTGATCCAGCCGCAGGTTCTCCTACGGCTACCTTGTTACGACTTCACCCCAATCATGAATTACACCTTGGACGGCTGCCCCCTTGCGGTTGGCTCACCGGCTTCTAGTGCAACCCACTTTCGTGATGTGACGGGCGGTGTGTACAAGGCCCGGGAACGTATTCACCGCGGCATTCTGATCCGCGATTACTAGCGATTCCAGCTTCATGGAGTCGAGTTGCAGACTCCAATCCGAACTGAGGCCGGCTTTCTCCGATTAGCTCCCCCTCGCGGGTTTGCGACGGTTTGTACCGGCCATTGTAGCACGTGTGTAGCCCTGGACATAAAGGCCATGAGGACTTGACGTCATCCCCGCCTTCCTCCCCGTTATCCGAGGCGGTCTCACCAGAGTGCTCAACTAAATGGTAGCAACTGGTAATAAGGGTTGCGCTCGTTGCGGGACTTAACCCAACATCTCACGACACGAGCTGACGACAGCCATGCAGCACCTATAAAGCAGCCCCTTGCGGGGAAGGAATGTTTCCACTCCGGTCCACTTCATTTCGAGCCCAGGTAAGGTTCTTCGCGTTGCGTCGAATTAAACCACATGCTCCACCGCTTGTGCGGGCCCCCGTCAATTCCTTTGAGTTTCAGCCTTGCGACCGTACTCCCCAGGCGGATCGCTTAACGCGTTAGCTTCGGCACGGCGGGATTGGGTACCCGTCACACCAAGCGATCATCGTTTAGGGCTAGGACTACCAGGGTATCTAATCCTGTTTGCTCCCCTAGCTTTCGTGCCTCAGCGTCAGTTGTGGTCCAGTGAGCCGCTTTCGCCACAGGTGTTCCTCCCGATATCTACGCATTTCACCGCTACACCGGGAATTCCACTCACCTCTCCCACACTCAAGCCAGACAGTTTCTCGTGCAGACTTCGAGTTGAGCCCGAAGATTTCACACAAGACTTATCTAACCGCCTACGCACCCTTTACGCCCAATAATTCCGAACAACGCTTGCCCCCCTCGTATTACCGCGGCTGCTGGCACGAAGTTAGCCGGGGCTTCTTCTTCCGGTACCGTCATAATCGTCCCGATCGAAAGGAGTTTACGTCCCAAGGGACTTCATCCTCCACGCGGCGTTGCTGCGTCAGGGTTTCCCCCATTGCGCAAAATTCCCCACTGCTGCCTCCCGTAGGAGTCTGGACCGTGTTTCAGTTCCAGTGTGTCCGTGCGCCCTCTCAGGCCGGATACCGATCACTGTCTTGGTAGGCCATTACCCTGCCAACTAACTAATCGGCCGCGACCCCCTCCTCGAGCGAATTGCTCCTTTGACCCGTAGGTATTATGCGGTATTAGCCCCGGTTTCCCGAGGTTATCCCCCACTCAAGGGTAGGTTAGTCACGTGTTACTCACCCGTGCGCCACTTTACTCAGGGCCGAAGCCCCTTTCTCGTTCGACTTGCATGTGTTAGGCACGCCGCCAGCGTTGATTCTGAGCCAGGATCAAACTCTCGTTTGAAACCTGATGTCACTCCACGCACCTGACGGAGGTCAGGGGTGGAGGACCAAGCCTCACAGGCTCGAAACCTGTGAGACATATACTGTGAGAATGATCAAACCTATTCTTCTTGCATTCTCACGACTGGCATGTTCAACCTGATTGTCAAAGATCCTTACCGGTACTCGCCTGAGCGGACCGTTTTTGGATCGGGATCCGCAGCTGTGTCGCTGCGTGTCCTCGAACTTGTTGCGCTGCTTCGAAGAGCGCTCGCTGCTTGAACTGTTTCAGTTCAGCGCGTCGCTTTCTCTTGTTTAGCGCACTTCCCAACACTATCGAAGTCTTGCGTCTCTGTCAACTTTGCTTGCCATTTTCTTTACGCCTTTACAAATTCCAGGCTTTCGCAATGTCAGAGCGCCTACTCGACGCGGGTGCCGGAATTCCGGCCACTACGTACGCTTTGCAGCACCAATATCTCAAAAATCTGACCCTGATCGCTACCAGGGAGGGCAACTGGAGCCCTTCGGGAGCCTTGTCCCGTTTCGATCGCATTTACATTTGGCTGGTTCGCCTGTTGGCCGTCATGGGTATCCCAAGAAATGCGGCGTCGACGTTTGGCCCTGCGATGTCCGCCTGAACTCATCTCAGAAGGCCCAATCTATTGGCCTTGTCTGTTCAGACTCTGTGCAATCTGCTACTGCTTCATAATACCAAGAAGTTGCTTAACTTGCAACCCCCTGTGCGTTGGCGTCGAGCAAGCGGGGCAGCTATCGTGCCCCCCTCGACAAGACCAATAGTAGCAACTTATTCCGGTCCGCGCAAACCCCGCTTCCCTGTTGAAATTATTCGGGCAAACGTTCCGGCGTGCGTGCAAACGCCGTACATGTCGTGATTTACTGCCATAGCCGTTGGTGGAAAACTCGGCAGTAAACACCGAAATGCACCAGACATTTACGCACGGTTCAGCTTCAGGGTCCTCAGCATCTGCTCGAAAATCGGCCGCAACCTGCCGAAATCGGATTCAGGCGCAACAAACACAAGATAACGCAAGCTCCCGCCTGCATCTGGGAGCGCCACGATCCAATCGTGCTCTGTCCGTGCGCCACTATCGCCTTCGCTATCGGCGTTTGTCGCCTCCAGGCTCCGTCCGCGGACCCCGTTTACGACGACGTCTGTTGCCGTTTGGGGCTTCAATCCCGGATTGGCTTGCTGCAGTTGGTTCACTAATTCCTGTGTCGCTGCATTTATATCCGCACCCTGCCCCGCAAACTGGCCAAGGATGACACCATAGGTCAGCGCCCCGTTTCCTCCCTCGCCTACGCCTCCGACCGGAGCAATCGTCGCCCCCTGGCCGTCTCCTCCATATGCTTTCCAGTTTCCCGGATAGCTCACCGTATACCCGCTCCCGGTAAACACCTGCCAGTTCCCCGACGGCGTCCATTCGGCCTCTGTGACCGGGGCGGATGGGGCATTCACGCTCGCAGCTACGGTTCCGGGTGCGCCGCCCTTCTTCCAGGCGCCAGAGGCGACCTCCTTGGCCGTATATGCATGCATTCCGGCAACAATCGCCTTAATGCGAGTAAACTCCGCGCTCGTCTTGATCGACTGGGCACGGGGCGGCAAGCTCGCAATCTCGTCATCCACATACCCGATCCGGTTTCCAGGGTTGGGATGATCGCTCAGGAACTGCGCGCCACCCTGGCCGTACTTCCCTTGGATTGTCTCGAAAAACTGCGGCATGCCGCGAGGATCGTACCCCGCGTCGTACAGGATATCGACGCCCATCAGATCTGCCTGCTGCTCCGACCCGCGCGACATGCGCAGAAAACTCAGTCCAGCTGCGCCTCCAATGCCCTGCTGCGCCAGCTGCCCCGCTGCCCCGGGCAGAAGCACGCCGGCGGCCAGCTGCCCCAGTCCGGCCCACATGCTCGCCGAGCGCTGCTTGGTCAAATTGCAGGTCGAATGCCGCTGCACTACGTGCGAGATTTCGTGCGCCATGACTCCGGCCAGTTGTGCCTCGGTCTCAGCCGCCTGGATCGTCCCCAGGTTTACAAAAATCGTGCCCCCGGGCAGCGCAAAAGCGTTGACATCCGCAACGTCGGCCACGTGAAAGGCATAAGGCCATTTGTATCCTGGCGCATAGCGCGTGAGCTTGAGGCCCAGTTGCTCGATATACTGGCTGACCGGATTGGAATCCGGCAATACCGGCATTTGCTTGTACACTTCTGCGGCCGCCTTCTGCCCTTCCGTGATCTCCTGCTGCTCCGTAAAAGCGTTCTTGCAGGGTTGCGGCTGAAAGCGGGCCCACATCGCGGAAGGCATGCACACCTGAGCTATTGCGGTGAGCAGGACGAGAATGGAGGCGTATCGGCGAGGCGTCCACTTCCGGCGAAATTCATCCAGCGTCATCTTGCTTCCTTTCTGCGCATTGCCACCCACACCACCGCGTCCCTGGGCTATTTGCAATTGCGCTGAATTAGATGCCCCGAGTCATCAGCCGGCTCGGCCTCCCCGCACTGGTGCGCCAGGGCTCGCTTATTCCGCTACCACTTGCTTTGCGATTACCCCCAGGTCCGTCAACCCGTTCACAAAGAACTGCACCGCCAGTGCCACCAGCAGCAATCCCATGATGCGCACCAGGATCCGTATACCTGTTTCCCCTAAGACCCGCCGCACTCGGTCCGCCCCGGCCAGCACGCCATAGCTGGCCCAGGCGGTAATCCCGATCGAGCCGATAATGGCAAACCACTCCCACAACTTATCGGCTTGCCCTACCAAAACCATGACACTCGAAATCGCGCCTGGTCCGGAAAGCATGGGAATCCCCAGCGGCACAATCCCCGCATCGTCTTTGCTCGTAGCCTCCTCCGTGTCCCCACCGGATTCCTGCGTTGGCGAGCGTTTCGCCTGCAACATATCAATGCCGATCAGGAGCAGGATGAGCCCGCCCGCAATCTCAAAGGCCGGCAGAGTGATGCCAAACATCCTGAAGATCAGCCGTCCCGCCAAAGCAAACGTCGTCAGTACGATGAAGCAGGTAAGCGCTGCCTTGCGCGCCATTCCTCTCCGCCGCGGCGCATCTGCACCGGCAGTAATCGCAATGAATGAGCCCACGGCCGCGAACGGATCGACCAGAAAGAAGATCGAGCTCACGGCAAGCAGCGAAAAATGCACGTAGTTCGAGTGCAGCGTATGCAATGCCATTCTTCCCGGTCCGTACATGGTTCTCCTTTTGGCTCGGCAACTATGCCCACTTTCCCGGGTCGCGTGCCGCCTGTCAAGCGCTCTGCTTCCAGAGCAGCGACGTTCTTCCGCTTGGCAAAGGGAGGATTCTCCCGCTGTACCGGATTCCTCGCGACCAGTTCTTGCTGCCGAGAGTGAACCAGGACAGAGCAACCTATGGAGGTCAGGAGATTGCTTATTTACACCCATCACGCACAAAGGAGCGCTCCGGAACTGATAGCGAAAGCACGCACATGTTTTGCAGTCGTGTGTGGGTGCTGCAGTCGTGCTACAAACAATCCGTAGAACCCTATGCAGACCTATAATCCTGCTCACGAATCCGCCAAGAATATTTACAAGCTGATGATCGGCTCCATCGTGCCGCGCCCGATTGCTTTCGTGTCCACCCTCAGCAAAGGGGGCGTGCGCAATCTGGCGCCCTTCAGCTACTTCACCGCAGTCAGTTCCGATCCTCCGGTCGTGCTCTTCTGTCCTGCCTTCCGCGGAGCAAATGCGGAGCTCGGCATCCCGAATACGAAAGACACCCTGCGCAACATCGTGGCGACTGGCGAATTTGTAATCAACATAGTGTCTGAAGGGATCGCAGAACAGATGAACCGCTGCTCGGCCCAGGTCGCGCCGGAGATCGACGAGTTTGCACTCTCCGGTCTGACCCCGCTCCCGAGTGAAATGGTAAGGCCGCCGCGCGTAGCGGAAAGTACGGTGCACATGGAATGCCGGCTGCGGCAGATCATTGAGGTAAGCGACAAACCCGTGGGAGGCGGCAGCATCGTCCTTGGTGACGTCCTGCTCTTCCACGTCCGAGAGGAACTGATAAGCGACTTCAAAATAGATCCCGAAAAGCTGCGGGCCGTGGGACGCATGGGCGGCCCCACATACTGCCGCACGGACGATCGCTTTGACCTTGAACGGCCCAAGTAAAATGGAGCGGCGGCTATAGGAAAGAGGAACACGCAGACTTGCGATTGCTGAACTTTTTAGTCGAAGCGTTTATCGCGGGATTCGGCATCACGCGGCCCACGGAGGAGAAGCGTCGCCAGGTTACCCTGATCCTCGGCGGATTTCTCATGCTGGTCCTTGTCTTTGCTTTCGGAATCGGTTGCTTCTTCTTCTATTCCCTCCACACCTCACGCTGAACACCGGCACAATTCAGCGCGGCAGGGTTCACCCGAACGCAAATGTAACCGCGCCAGCCCTAATCAACAGACCACCAGCCTGCGCGCCGTCAAGCTTTCCAGACGGCATCCAAAAGCATAGCCGCCACCCTGCTACCTACCGAGCTCTAGGCCAACAGCGGCTCCAGCTTCTGTTCTAATGCGTTGAGTCGCGTCCGGAGCTCCCGTACTTCTTCCTCCAGCTTTAGGAGATGCGCCTCCAGAGCACTTTCATCCGGCCGCCCGCGAGCGAGCACACCCGCTTCATCTTGCTGCGGGGACGCAGCGGTCCCCTTGACTCCCGTCGCCGAAAGCAGCTCAACGTAGCGCACTTCCTTCGTACCCGGCTCCCTGGGCAGCGCTCTGGCCAGCGGAAGATCACGCTCCATAAGCCGCTGCAACGTGGCCTGCACGTCCTCAAGCTCCGCAAAGCTGTGCATGCGTTCACTCCGGCTCCGCAGCTCACCGGGGGTTTGCGCCCCGCGCAAGAGCAGAACGCACATCAGGGCCATCTCGCCTCGACGTAAATTGAAACGTTCCTGCAGTTGATGCTCGTATTTCGAAACGCGCGCATCGGAGCCCCGGGCAGCGGCGACCATGCCCTTGTCTTCCAACTCTGTAAGAGCCGTTCGCACAGCATCCTCGTCGAGGTCCATTACCGGATTTCGATTGGAGCGCTGGTTGCACGCGTTCGACAGCGCATTCAGGGAAAGCGGGTAGTATTCCGGAGTGGTGATCTCTTTCTCCACCAGCGACCCAAGAACGCGGGATGCAGCGACCGTCAACCCAAAATCCATTTGCTCCACTCCCTGTTGATTAAAAAGACCGCTCGTAACGCTCAGAAATCAAGATACGCTGAATACGTATCTTTCGAGCCGGTGCATCCACCTGGACTGACGCAGTTCCTGCAAATCTGCAGTGGATATGGAGAACAAGTACCTTGCAGGCATCGCTCATCGAAACACCACGCCGCCTACGTCGAGCTCAGGCCGCCGTCGGCGCGTTCTTTCTGGCAAATGGAACCGTCGTAGGTGCGTGGGCGCCCCAGATACCAGACCGCGCGCGCGAACTCCACCTGAATACCGCTCAACTTGGCGCGGTGCTACTGTTGAGCGGACTCGGCGCCATTGTTGCCATGCCTCTGGCCGGTTCGCTGACCTCGCGGCTTGGCAGCCGGAGCCTTTGCCTTGTAGCCGGATGCTGCTTTCCCCTGGCGCTCATTGCCGTCGCGCTGACCCCGACCGCGCCGCGGATGGCCGCAGCCCTTTTCTGTTTTGGACTCACCGGCGCAACCATGGACGTGGCGATGAACTCTCAGGGCATCGCTGTCGAGGAACGGCTGGGGCGTCGCATCATCTCTCTCCTCCATGGCTTGTGGAGCATCGGGGCGTTTGCCGGCTCTGCCCTTGCCAGTGTCCTGCTATCCGCCCATATTCGGCCCTTCATTCTCGTCGGAGGTATCGCAATTGTACTTGTGCCTGTTGCAATAGGGAGCAGCCGCCACCTGCTGTCACGCAACGAAGAGGGCTTGCATCCTCGCGCACACGCGCTTCGTCCGCGTGGTCGGCTGCTTCTGCTTGGGCTTTTGGTCTTTACTGCCATGATCGCCGAGGGCTCGATCGCTGACTGGAGCGCCATCTTCCTACGCGTGGCACGCGGCCTGGGCGAGGGCGTCGTCGGCTATGGATACACCGCTTTTGCTGCGGCAATGGTGGTCGGCCGTCTTACTGGTGACCGCGTGGTCGCGCGCATCGGCGAAACCCGGGCGCTGCTCTTCGGCGGCCTTACGGCGGCCTGCGGACTTGGGGTGGTCCTGGCCGGCCACACCCTCTGGCCTGCACTGCTTGGCTTCGCAACAGTCGGCGCCGGCCTGTCAAATTCATCGCCCGTCCTCTATCGTACAGCCGGCCGGGTTCCGGGCGTAGCTCCCGGCGCCGGTCTCGCCACCGCAGTGGGGCTCGGCTATGCCGGGCTGCTCGCCGGACCTCCGGCCCTGGGCTTCCTGGGCCAGCAGGAAGGCGTGGGACGCATCTTTGTCGCCGTGATCGTGCTCTGTTGCGTCCTTAGCGTGGCTTCCCCGCTGGTGCGCAGCCCGCGTCGCGACTAGGTCCTACTCCTCACCCCAGGAAAGAACGCTGCAAGCTACAAAAGTTGTGCTGCATTCTGGCGAGCTTGCGTCCGCGGGGCTTAGTATGTCTGTCGAAGTGTCTTTCCCCCAATCTCAGCATCACGGCACATTGCTGTGCAGCAGCATGAGGCTTGGAGGTTCATATGGGGCGAAAACTGAAGAGTGAAATCCAGCAAACCCAGCCCTTTGCCAGCCTCGAAGAAAAAGCCTTGTTGAATGTGGCGCGCACAGCGGACCACTTGCGGCGAGGCCTCCATTCCGTGTTGAAGCACAAGGGACTTACAACAACACAGTACAACGCCTTACGGATCCTGAGAGGCGCAGGAACCGACGGGCTTACCTGTTCGGAGCTGGGCAGCCGTTTGGTGAGCAGCGATCCCGATATCACTCGCCTGCTCGATCGCTTGGCAAAGCAGGGCCTGGTACGGCGTCACCGCCATCAGCGCGACCGCCGCGTGGTGTTGACCGACATCACGGACGAGGGGCGGAGGCAGTTAGAGATAATCACGCCCGGGCTGGACCGGCACATACGGCAATTGCTCGTGCATATGGACGCAAGTCGTCTGGAAATGCTGATCGATTTGCTGGAGGAGGCGCGTCAGGCTGGTACAGACACCGGGGACACCGGAGAAAGCCCTCCAGACGAGGACAGGCGCTAAACCGGCCTGCTAGATAATCTGGAGTTGAACCATCCCCGTACCACTGTCTTAATAAAGACCAGTCCATCGTGGCCTTGGGCTCGCCTTTGACAGTCTGCGCAGAGTGGACGAACTCGCTTCCGTCCCTAGGGGTGATTCACCAATACCGCGCTCCCACCCTCAGCGCTTCCTTCCGCGAACTTCTTGTGAAGTTGGTGGTGCAGGCAGTACAGAGCTAGTTCGAGCCGGTCAGAGACACCGAGCTTGTCGTAGACCTTGCGCAGGTAGTTCTTGATGACCTGCTCGGTCGTGCCCAACTGGTAGGCGATCTCCTTGTTGCGCTTTCCCTGCGTAATGCAGGTGATGATCGCCATCTCCTTAGGAGAAAGGCGGGGTTGCGTCTTGGGACTGGTAAGAGCCGTCGCCTGAGAGCGATATGCTTCGATTACCCAATTCACCGACTGATTATCGATCCAGGTTTCGCCTTGCGCAATCTTCCGCACGCATTTCACCAGGAGGTCTGGCGAGATGGAGCGCGGAATGATGCCGCGGACGCCTCGTCTGTAAAGCTCCACCGTGTTTGTTTCATCGGCCGAGACAGCTTGAATGATGATCTTTACCTCTGGGCTGCGACGCACAATCGCCGGAATGGCATCCGTTGTGCCCGCCACCAGGCTTCCCTCAAGAATGACGATATCTGTCGGGAACCGCTGGATGGCCGCATCGAGATTGCTCAGAGTATCCACCTGGGCGACCACCCGGATGTCATCTTCGAGCGCAAAAATCTTGCGCATTCCCACACGGTAAATGGCTTGCGAGTCGGCCAGGATGACACGCACCAGGTTAGTCTCGCCGCTGGGGGCGTTCTCCACTGGCTCGGCGGGTACGATTTCTTCTAGGGATTCCGGTTTAGCAGCGCTCATAGCGATTCACTGACTGAAATAGTATTCGTCGATCACGGCTGCGGCCCGTGTGCCTTCCGCGCTTGATGTGCAGCGTACCACACGTCCGGCACAATGAACCACAACATCGGTGGGGGTTCCCATCGCCTCGGCTGGCATCTTCATCGTGAAGCGAACCGGGGTCTGGACTTCAAGAGGTTTATCGACGGTGAAGGCTACGCCCGTCGCTGAAATGTTTTCAGTCTGCGCTGCCACCTCGCCGTGGGTAGTGAAGAGACGCAGCGGAATACGCAATGGGAAGCGAACAGCATTGCGCAGTTCCGCGGAAGCTGAATGGCCATTGCTCGGAACTGAGAGCCCGGAGGTCATGAGTGCAGAGTATGCGGGCAGAGAAAGGTGTTCCATCCCACGAACTGACTACCTCCTGAGACCAAGGAAGAATTACCGAAGTTCAACAAGGCTGGAGGCTATCACGGTAGGGCCGGGAAGGCCACCGGGATCTTGGATTTGTTCACAATTTGCATGACCATAGTAACCGGATTGGTTGTCACCTGAGAAAATTACACAAAAGTTGTAGCTTTCCATGGCCTGTTGGGCTAACGTTCGTCCAGCGCTTCTTTTGCGCAATCCATCCTCCCGGGAGTCTCCCCCATGTCGAAGAAAACACTGGCTTTCTCGTTCACCTCCGCTGTTCTTGCGCTGTGCTCCTGCACTGCCTTGGCTGTAACCTCCGGAATCGAAAATGCTAGCCTCCTGGGTAATAATCAATCAGTAACGATCGCTCACGAACAGGTCACCACACCCGGTCAGCCCTGGCCCCCACACGGCATGAGCTATCTCCATGCGACAGCTACACCCGGTCAGCCCTGGCCCCCACACGGCATGAGCTATCTCCATGCGACAGCTACACCCGGTCAGCCCTGGCCCCCACACGGCATGAGCTATCTCCATGCGACAGCTACACCCGGTCAGCCCTGGCCCCCACACGGCATGAGCTATCTCCATGCGACAGCTACACCCGGTCAGCCCTGGCCCCCACACGGCATGAGCTATCTCCATGCGACTTCTGCTACGCCCAGTCAGCCCTGGCCCCCACACGGCATGAGCTATCTCCACGCCATCTGCTACACCCGGCCAGCCCTGGCCCCCACACGGCATGAGCTACATGATCTAGAAGGGGTATTGCCAATTTCCGAGGTGCATGTAAGATAAGCTTCGATTCCGAGGATCGGGGCAATGCAACTGTCGAGCGTCGGCGGCGTGCTTTGGGTGGCCAGCTATGTTGGCCAGTTGCTCCTGTTTTTCGCTCTCATTCGCACTCGGCAGTGGCGGTCGTTTGTATTCTTCACCGCGTACATGGGTTACAACCTGTTAGCTGACCCAATTGGTTATGGCATTCTGCACCACGGGTCGGCGCGCGCGTACTTCCAGGAATATTTTGTAGCCACTCTTCTGGATTACGCGCTCCAACTTCTCGTTCTCTTTGAGATTGGCTTGAATGTACTGCGCCCGGTGAGGCGATCTCTTCCCAAACAGAGCCTTTGGGTTCTTGCAGCCGTCTGCGCGGTCACCATACCCCTCGCTCTCTGGCTTGCCCCGCAAGCCGCTCACAGCGGCGGCCACCTGGCCCAGCTTCTTCTCCGCGTCAGCTTCGGCTTCGCCATCGCACGGTTGCTCATCTTTGCCGCCATCGCCGGTTTTGCCCAAGTGCTTGGCATCAATTGGAGAAACCACGTCCTGCAGCTCACGACCGGCCTGGCCTTCTATGGCGCTGCTTCGATCCTGATCGAGTTCAGTTTGAACCATATGCAGGGATTCGTGACGGCAGCAGCCAGAGACGCGCAGGCATCTGCCCTCACCGAGCTCCAATCCGCTGCCTACGTCTCCACCCTGGTCTTCTGGACCTGGGCTTTTTCCCGAAATGAAGCGCCTCGCAAAGAATTCACTCCACAAATGGAGGCGGTTCTGGTAACAATAGCAGGGACGGCCAAACGTACTCGTTTGGCGGTTACCCGGAGCCTGGGACAACGATGATTCTGCCGCTGATTCAAGTGATCGTGACAGCAGTACTTCTGACGTATGCCGGTATCTGGCGCCGCCAGCAGACAAAACGACGTGGCCGCAACTGGGACGAGATTGTTTCCAGACTGCGCGCCAATGACTGGGGCTTTGACGCCATCGCTGATCGTTACCTTTATAAAGGTGGCATCAGCGCCACGCCGCAAAACATCTGGAGCCGTATCGATGGCGCACGCGGTTTGTGGGCCATGTACACTAATGCTCCCCTCTTGGTTCAGCTAGCGGATTACGCTGCTGAGCACGGAAACGATCCGGACGAAGAACTGCTTGAAGGCTTACGCAGTGACGCCTTCCAGATCCGCATTTGCGTTCTGATGGCGCTGGGCAAGTATGCTCTTTCCCGGTCCACTGTGGGAGCTTCCGTCAACGCCCACCGCGCAACGGCCATCTATAGCGAAATGCTGGCACGACTTACCACCCTTTTCCAGGAACACGCCGGGCAGCTCTTTCCGCGCTATCTCGAAGCCATGTAGTTACTAAATGGTTACTGCTCTTCCCGCAAGACCCGCCTTTGGCGGGTCTTTGCTTTTCACCTGACACATGTGTCACAACATGCTCAGCCAAGATGATCCCGCACAAAGCTGTCAATCCTCTCAATTTCTTCCGCAGAGAGTCGAAGGGTGGCCGCCGGAACAGTGCCCTCAATCTGCTGCGCATTGCGCGCTCCCACGATAGCTCCCGTCACTGCAGGATTTCTCAAGGTCCACGCTATCGCGATGACGCCGGGCTGGACTCCATGAGCACGTCCGATTTCGCCCAGCAAGTCGGCCAATTTCAGGTTAACGGACAGCTTGGGCTCCCGGAACTGCGGATTCCGGCGCCGCCAATCGTCTTCCGGCATCGCCTCTACGCGTTCCGGAGTCATCTTTCCCGTAAGCAGACCGGAGGCCATAGGCGAATAGTTGATGACCCCAATCCCGTGCTCGAGGCAATACGGCAAAATCTCTTCTTCGGCTTTACGGTTTACCAGAGAATATGGTGGCTGGAGCGAGGTGATAGGCGCAATCGTCCGCACACGCTCCATCTGCGCGACAGAAAAGTTCGACACGCCGATGTACCGCACCTTCCCTTCTTCCCTGATGCGAGCCAGTGTCTCCCATCCTTGCTCCAATTGCTCTTCGGGATCAGGCCAGTGGATCTGGTAGAGATCAATGACGTCCACCCCCAACCGACGCAGCGAGTCCTCCACCTCTTGCCGTAGCGATTTCGGCTCAAGGCTCCGGTAAATCTTCCGGTCGTTGTCCCAGCGCATGGAGCATTTTGTGAAGATGTATGGCTTGCGCGCGATGCTCTTGAGCGCACGCCCAACCACCTCCTCCGAGTGGCCGAGGCCATAGATTGCTGCAGTGTCAATCCAGTTCATCCCAAGCTCAACTGCTCTCCGGATCGCTTCCACGGATTCATCGTCCTCCTGATGACCCCAGGAAAACTGCCAGTCTCCACCGCCAATCGCCCATGCGCCAAAGCCGATGGGAGTGATGTTGAGATCGGAGTCGCCAAGCAGGCGAGTGTCAGACGCGGTCGCATTCTCTGTGCCCGTGGTCATCATGTTCGATTGGATGCCGCGCAGCCTCCCGGCTCTGCCCAGCGATCGCCAGCTCCGCTCTGTGCGTTTCTGCAGCGCAGCCACAGACCACTACGGTCTGGACACCTGCATCTGTAGACAGTGACGACCCCGACCCGAGGAGGTGGTTGTATGGAGAAGAATCAGGACGTGGTAAGCCTGATGCGCGAGTACCTGATCGATGCGATTGCGGCCGAAAAGAACTTTGAATCTCAGTTGCGTGGCATGGCCAGGCAGGGAGATCAGTCGGCAGCGCATCAAGTTTTTCTGCACCATGCTGACGAAACCCGGCACCAGTGTGAGCGCCTTACGGCAAGGCTTCAAGCGATAGGCGGCACCCCATCCACGTTCAAGACATTTATCGCACTCCTGGCGAACTCGCTGCCCAAGCTCGCGCAATCCGGCCACGACAAGGCGGAAGTAGCCACGCAGAACCTGATCGTTGCTTTCGCCGTTGAAAACAGCGAAATCGCCATGTACGAGGCCCTGGCTACCTCTGCCGCTACGGCTGGCGATCTGCAAACCGAACAGCTGGCGCGGGAGATACAAGAGGAGGAGCGTCGTGCTGCACAGAAGATCTGGAACCTGATCGTTCCCAGCGCGCGTGAGGCGATGTTGAAGCTTTCCGATGCGCGCGATCGCAATCCAAACCTGAATACCGCGTGAGCTTCTCAGGCATGCGTATCGCCCGGCTCAGTTCCAGGCTGGATCCGGAGCAATCTCGGGCTTAGCTCTGGAGTACGCCTTCCGTTTCTACTGCTGGTGACACCGCGGCAAATTGCCGCAACCTGCGCAGCCAGATCAGCCAGAGTGTAAGCGCAATCGGAACCGCCGCGCAGGCACTTCCGAGCCACAGCCCTACCAGCGCCAAGTGAAAGTGGAAGCAGAGCAGCGCGGCCATGGGCACGCCGACCAGCCAATACCAGCCCAGATACGTCATCATGGGTGTGCGCGTGTCACCGATCCCGCGCAATGCTCCCGACAGGATCACCTGGGTTCCATCAAAGATCTGGCTGCCGGCGCAGATGAAGAAGATCGGCACACTGGCGGCGACCACGCTCATATCTGTCGTGTAAATTCGGGCCCACACGCGCGGCAATAGCAGAAAGGACAGTGACGCGGCGCAGATAAATGCCCCGCCTAGCAGCAAGCCGGCGA
The DNA here is from genome assembly GCA_963767705.1 of uncultured Acidobacteriaceae bacterium. Classification (GTDB taxonomy): domain Bacteria; phylum Acidobacteriota; class Terriglobia; order Terriglobales; family Acidobacteriaceae; genus CAWCJL01. The sequence continues at coordinate 1,778,768 of CAVYEO010000001.1, forward strand.
GCGCTGCGCGGCGGACCTGGGCCATATCCCGGCGCCCGGCTCCCTGGCCGACGCGCACCGCTGCTGCTGCGGAGAGCCCAAGCGGCACCATATAAACGAAGGCATTCAAATCCAGCACCACCTGATGCGCCGCCAGCAAGGTGGCACCCAGCTTCCCAGCCAGAACGACACACACAGTCGATACACTCAACTCAGACAGGCTTTGCAGGCCTGCAGGCCAACCGAGCTTGAGCAGACTCCGCAGACGCCGCGCATCAGGAGCGAAGAAGCTCCACTGCAAGCCCGAACCCGTGTCGCGAAAGCTGAGTGCAAGAGCTGGGACCAGCAGCAACAGCATGTACACACGCACAATGCAGGTAGCCCATCCCGAGCCTGCGATGCCCATGGGCCGAAAACCCAGATGGCCGTAAATGAGAGCCCAGTCGCCTACAAAATCGACTACATTGGCGCTGAGCAGGGAGATCATGATCAGATTCGGACGGTCCAGCGCCTGTAGATAGCGGCGCACCGCCATGTAGAAGAGAAGCGGCGCTGTGGACCAGACCAGCGCGTGCAGATAAGCCGCCGTCCCGGTCACAATTGCGGTGCCGACCCCAACACGCGTGAGCACGTAAGGCGAGAACAGGCTGGCCAACATCACCGGCGGAGTAAGCGCGATTACCAGGAGGAAGGACTGCGCGAGGGACCGATTGCAGTCGGCTCGGTCGCCGCGGCCGAAGGCCTGAGACACCAGGGTATCCAACCCATAAAGCAGACCCACAGCCGCGAACAAAATGGCATAGAAGATGCTGTTGCCCAGCGAGGACGCCGAAATTGCCAGCGCGCTGTGCTGCATGCGCCCAACCATGATGGCATCGACGATGTAGGTAGACATCCAGCCCACTTCGCCAAGGGCCAGGGGTCCCCCCAGCCAGGCCGTAAGCCGCGTCTCGGAACCAAAAGAATGCGACGCTACAGCTGAATCTCTTCGCGAGGTGGGCGCGCGCAACATGAGGCTTAGGAGGACGCTTGTTCTTCGCAGGTTGGCACGCCAACGAAATGCGTATTGCGGTTGCCACAACCGTGGCCGTCCGCGCCTTCACTGCGCGGATCGCTCTTGAACGCGACCCAGCGTGCATCATCTCGGCCACACTTTCGCGCGCCTGCTGGTCAGTGCCTGAGCTCTTCCTCTCGGCAATAGCGCGCTTGCTCATGGCTTTGGGCGAACAGGCCAGCGCGCAGCCCATTCCCCGCCGTCTTGCGCAAAGCAGCCGATTCAGCAATACTTGATGGGTTGGGAGGAGTGTGGCCCTTCGCGCCTGCGGTCCTGAACGGGAACTGCGGCCTGCGATGTGCGCCGGTGCTCCGGCAGATTGCTTCGGCGCATCTTCGCCGCATCCCGAACATTCATTGTTCTTTTGAAAGGATACAACCTGTGCTGATGATTCGTTTGGCGCGTTTTGGAGCGCGCAAGCAGCCGTATTACCGTGTGGTCGTCATCGAAAAAGACCGCGCGCGCAATGGACGTTCGATCGAAGTAGTGGGCACCTATAATCCCCGTACCAATCCGGCGACCATCAACTTGAAGCGCGAACGCATCGACCACTGGACAGGTGTAGGCGCACAGCTTTCCGATCGCGTTGCAAAGCTCGTAAAGCAGCACAGCACAGCACCCGTCGCACCGGCAGCCTAGCTCCTGCGCACGTGTACGACCCTGCGGGCTGTGCGAGCAACGCTGTGGCTGCACTCTCGCCTAACCTTTTGAAAGGTACATGGCCCCATGACACCGGATGAAAAGCTCGAAAGCATCGAGAAGCTGGTGACGGAGATCGCTAAGGCTCTGGTAGACGACCCGCAGGCCGTCGAAGTAGAAGGGTTTGACGACGAGGACGAAGACGGCACCGTGCTGGAGTTGCGCGTCGCCCCGGACGATGTGGGCAAGGTGATTGGCAAGCAGGGCCGCACTGCCCGCTCTCTGCGCACCATTCTGAATGCGGTCAGCGCGCGCCACCATCGCAACTACACGCTCGACATCGTGGAAGATGACGAGGACGATGTGGATGTGGACGCAACAGTTGCCGCTGAGTAGCGCAGTCCCTGGCCTCACCGGCGGATCCGCTGTCCATGCCTGATACCGCCTACGTTCTACTGGCTAAGCTGATTCGGCCGCAGGGCCGTCATGGCGAGTTACTCGCGGAAATCCTGACCGACTTCCCCGAACGCTTCGCCGAACGGCGGCAGGTTCTTCTGCTGGCCTCCGGCTCCGCACACACTGCCGCTTCGACTGCTCCTCGGCAAATCCAGGTTGAGCGTCACTGGCTCCACAAGGGGCGCCTTGTTTTAAAGTTTGCCGGCATCGACTCGATCAGCGATGCCGAAGCACTCCGCGGCATGGAAGTAGCGGTTCCGGCAACGGAACGCGTTCCCCTCTCGGACGACGCTGTTTACATCAGCGATCTGGTTGGGTGTCGCGTCGTCGATGAAACACCTGCCACCCCAGTAGACCTCGGCGAAGTCATCGATGTGCAGCGCGAAACTGTAACAGCCGACCTCCTGGTGGTGCGCACGCCGGGCGGGCCAGAGTTGCTGGTGCCCTTCGCCAAGGCCTACCTGCTCGGGGTGGATGTGGGGGCGAAGACGATACGGATGCGGCTGCCGGAAGGCCTGGCCGACGTCAACGCACCGCTCACGCCTGAGGAGCAGGCTGCGCAATCCGCGGACGAAGACGCCGAGTAGGGTGATGCGCTTCGACATCATCACTATCTTCCCCGAGTTGCTCAGCAGCATCTTCGAGCACGGCGTGCTCCGGCGCGCGCGGCAGAATGGGCTCGTCACTATCGCGGTCCATGACCTGCGGGCGTTTACGCACGATCGACATCGGACAGTCGATGACCGCCCGTTTGGCGGCGGCGAGGGCATGGTGCTGAAGCCGGAACCGCTGGCAGCAGCCATTGAGTCGCTGGAGCTGGCGCAGAAGGAATACCGTGCTGAGGCAAAGCAGTCTGTCGTGCTACTTTCAGCGCAAGGTGCGCAATTCACGCAGACCACGGCCCGCGAGCTCGCATCGCTGGAGCGAGTGGTCTTCCTCTGCGGGCGCTATGAGGGGGTAGACGAGCGCGTTAACGAGCTCTTCTGTGACCGCGAACTTTCAATTGGCGATTATGTGCTTTCTGGCGGCGAGCTCGCGGCGGCGGTAGTGCTGGATGCGACGATGCGGCTGCTGCCCGGAGTGCTTGGGAACGAGGCGTCTTCCACGTTTGAAAGTTTTGGGGCTCCGGATGCAGAAATGGATGGGCCGGGGGCGGGGTCGCCGCCGCGGGCCACCCACGGCGCCGGAGGGTCTGTTGGATTATCCGCATTACACGCGGCCGGCCGAGTTTCGCGGACTCCCTGTGCCCGCTGTGCTGAGCGGGGGCAATCACGACGAGATCCGGGCCTGGCGAAGGCGGCGGGCGATCGAGAAGACGCTGCGCAACCGGCCGGACCTGCTGGAGCGCGCGCCGCTCAGCCGGGATGACCGGAAGTATCTCGACCTGCTCCGAAGCGGCGGCGAAGAAGCAAACCGCTGATGGGCCTTTGACCTCACGAAAGAGCCTGCGGCACCCGCTTGTACACTCGACTCAGCAACCATGGATCCTTTCCACTCCGAAGCAATCGACCCCCTGGCAGCCTTTCGCAGCTGGCTTGAAGAAGCCAAGGCAAGCGAGCCCAACGATCCGAATGCCATGGCGCTGGCGACTGCGACGCCGGACGGCGTGCCTTCCGTGCGCATGGTGCTGTTGAAGCGTGCCGACGAGCGCGGCTTCGCCTTTTATACCAATCGCGACAGCCAGAAGGGCGAGGAACTCCGCGCCAATCCGCACGCGGCGCTGTGCTTTCATTGGAAGTCGCTGCGCCGCCAGGTGCGGGTGGCGGGGCCGGTGGTTGAACTGCAGCCGGAGGATGCAACCGCGTACTTCCACAGCCGCTCGCGGATGAGCCAGGTCGGCGCATGGGCCTCAGAGCAATCGCGTCCGCTGCCCAGCCGTGCGGTGCTGGAGGGGCGGGCACAGGAGTTTGAGGCGCTGTTTCCGGATGAGGTGCCACGGCCACCGTATTGGACGGGCTTTGCGGTCGAATCGCGCCGCATTGAGTTCTGGCGGGACGGTCCCAACAGGCTGCATGACCGGATGTTGTTTACCCGGACGGAAAGCGGGTGGGTGACAGAGCGCCTCTATCCCTGAGCCGTTCTCATACGCTGCGAATCCATGTACACTAGAACTTCTGAATCAATTGCCAGGATATTGCCATGTCTATACATCCAGTTATGCAGCGCCTCGCCGACAAGCTTGCGCGTACGGACCTTCCGAACTTTGTGCCCGGCGATACGGTGCGCGTGCAGGTAAAGATCAAGGAAGGCGATAAAGAGCGCCTCCAGGCTTTCGAAGGCGTAGTCATCGCCTGCAAGAAAGGCCCCGAGGGCAGCTTCACGGTGCGCAAGATGAGCTTCGGCCAGGGTGTCGAGCGCATTTTCCCCTACAACTCCAAGGTGATCGACAAGGTGGAGAAGGTACGGTCGGCCCGCGTGCGCCGCGCCAAGCTTTTCTATCTCCGCGGGCTTCGCGGCAAAGCTGCCCGCCTAAAGGAAGTCGAGCGGACGTAGTTTCTTCCTTTCGGGAGCCCCGGGCTACGGCCCGGGGCTTTTGCTTGTATCCGGCAGGTGCCCCCCACCCCTAGGACTTTTTGGCTAAATTCCTCTTTCGATTGGACTTAGGCCGGGGGTGTCCGGCTAAATTCCTGCAAAGAAAAGAGTTGCACGCAAAGTCCTGCAAACAATGGACTTAGCGGCCTTCCGTACTGAGGCGAGCGGTGACTTCTTACTTCCCCTATTTCCAGTGTATCGAAACGAGGGAAATACTACGCCAAAGTTTGCGGTGGAAAGGCGGTCTGCGCTCCCGCGCAGATTCCCACTCTTTGCGCTTGAAGAAGGTCGCAGCGTGTGTTCGTCGTGGCGCAAAGAATGGGGCACCCGGGTTGTGGTTGGGGGACGGAAGCAGATGCCTGGGCGTGGCTGCGCTGGGGATGACAAGGCGCATGTGCTTGTTGAGCGCGCAAACGCCGGAGTGGTCTCCTTATTCGAAGGGCAGGAAGAGGGTAAAGACGCTACCGGAGCGGCCGGGGCGCTGGATGCTGCGCACTCGCAGGTGGCCGTTGTGCCGCTTGACGATTTCACAACTTACCCACAGCCCGAGCCCTGTCCCGGTAATGTCCTTGGTGGTGAAAAAGGCGTCAAAGATATGCTTGCGGGTTTCGGCGCTCATGCCGTGGCCGTTGTCGGCAACGGTGATGATCAGGCCTTTACGGCCGGTCTTCCAGTCTGTCCCTTCACGGCTGCGAATCAGGAGGCGTCCGCCCGCAGTAGGCATGGCGTCGATGGCATTGCCGATCAGGTTGTTCAGGACCTGACGGATTTCGCCTTCAAAGCAAAGCACCGACCTATTTGCCCGTTTGCGTTTCTCCACGGTGATGTTGCTGTTCGCAAGCCGTCCCGTGTAGATGGAGAGAGCGCCACGGATCACCTCGCTGCAACTGACATATTGCGGCTGGGTGGACTGCTTATGAAAGCGCAGGGTCTGATTGGCAATGACGGAGACGCGGCTGAGTTCATGGTCGGCGGCTTCGAGGTAGCTCTGCACCTCTGATGAGTTTTCGCTGCTGCGGGCGAGGTACAGAAGGTTGGTGATCGACTCGAGCGGGTTGTTGATTTCGTGCGCGATGGAGCTGGCGAGACGGCCCACGGCAGCGAGCTTTTCAGTTTGAAGCAGCGCCTGCTCGGTCAGTTTGCGCTCGGTAATGTCGAGGATCACGCCTATGAAACGGAGCGGGTCTCCGTCCTCGCTGTGTAGACAACGGCCTCGCACCGAGGCCCACCGGATGGCCCCATATGGCTGGAGCACGCGGTAATCGATCGCGTACTCCTCACCTGTGCTCACAGCCCGCGCGATGGCCTGTTCCACCGGATTGCGGTCCTCAGGGTGAATGCGTTGCATGAAGTCGTCAAGCAAGATTTCGGCAGTCCCTTGCACCGAAGCCATGCCAAACAGGCTTGCGAAGGACGCATCGGCGTAAAAGCGGTCACTTGAGACCTCCCAATCAAAGGTGCCCATCCCCGCTACAGCGCTCAGTGCGAGCCGGAGCCGTTCCTCGCTCTTGTGGAGCTCTTCTAAAGTCCCCTGCCGCTCCGCATTCTCGCGTTTGTGCTCGGTGATATCCCGGAAGAAGAGAGCGATGCCGTCGCGCGCCGGCCGTACCAGAACCTGCACCCAGATATTTAAAGGCTCTGGATAGAAGGCCTCAAACTCTCCTGCGATACCCTGGTCCATGGCACGGCGATAGTTTTCGACGTAGGGTGAACCTTCGTAGACCGTGCCCGGGAAGGACTCCCAGAAATCCTTTCCCAGAACTTCTCCACTCGGTGCTGAGACCTTTCTTGCCTGCGGGTTCAGATACGTAATGCTCCAGGTGCGGTCGATAAAGAGCACGGAATCCGTGGTGACCTCAAGCACCTGCCGGAGTTGCTCGGCGAGCGCATCGCGCTCCCGCTCGGCCGCGCGCCGCTCGTCGATATTCCGAAAGACGAGCACGATACCAGCCAGTTGACCGTTGTCGTCGTGGATGGGGGCGCCGCTGTCGTCAATGCTGATCTCTGTCCCATCGCGGCGGAGCAGGATGGTGTGGTTTGCAAGACCGACCACCGTGCCCAGTCGTTTTACTTTGTCGACGGGACTTTCGACATTGTCCCTGGTGGTTTCATTGAGGATGCGGAAGACTCGCCCAAGGGGCAGATCGCGAGCTTCGTCCTCTGCCCAGCCCGTAAGAGTTTCCGCGACCGGGTTCATGCGGCTGATGTTGGCGTCGGCATCCGTCACGATAACAGCATCCCCAATGCTCTGGAGAATGCGGGCTTCAGAAGAGCGGAGCAGGCGATCCGCGACAACCGCCTGGGTGGTTTCCTGGGCGGTGTGATAGAGACCGAGAACCTCGCCTGAGGCATCGCGAATCGGACTAAAGGACATGGTGAAGAAGTAAGGCTTGAGATCGCCCTCGCGGTCCAGCCTCCAGGGCTGGTCTTCGGCGAAGATGGTCTGCCCGGCGAAGACCTGGTCCACCATGGCTTGCAGCTGCGCAGCCTGTTCGGGCCAGGTTTCCAGCAGCGGCTGCCCCAGGCCGGAGGGGTGCTTTCTACGCATCATTCTGGCATAAGGATCGTTGTAGATCTGAATGGCCGCAGGTCCCCAGTAGATGCACGACGGGAAGCCGGCTTCCAAGCAGATGCCGACCGCAATCCGCAGTTCCGCCGGCCAATGCTCAAGCGGGCCAAGCGGGGTTGCTGACCAGTTAAGGGCACGGATGCGCGCGCGCATCTCACCGCTTCCCGCGAGCCAGGGAGGAGAGAGTGCGTCGCGACTACCGGGGGAGCGGTGGTTGTGGAGTTCCATCGTTGGGTCAGGGGGGCCGTCCCTGCGCTACGGCAATTAAGGCACTTCCTATTGAAGCATGGGATGAGGATAGAAAGCCGGATGACAGTATATTCCCCTGCCGCAGCGGCGGTGGAAGGGGACGAAAGCCGCTCTGAGACAGGCCTTGTTCGAAGATGCGCTGCCTTGCAGCGATCACTGTTCCGAGTACACTGCAATGGAGATGAGCAGTAAGAGATTGGTAACAGAGCAGGAATTGGAACAACTGGACGAGGAGGCGCTTTCGCCGTCTGCGCGGAAGATGCGGATGCTGCGGAAGCTGCGCTGCGGATTGAAGTACGAGAAGGCGGCGCAGGCGGAGGGCGCGGAGCGCATCGCCGGGGTGGACGAGGTGGGGCGCGGTGCGCTGTTTGGGCCGGTGGTGGCCGCGGCAGTGGTGCTGCCGGCGGAGTGCCGCATCCGCGGACTGCGCGACTCCAAGCAGCTTGAGGCGGCAGATCGCGAGCGGCTGGCGAAGATTGTCGAGCAACGAGCGATCGCCTTTGCAATCGAGGAGGTCGATGCGGAGACGATCGACCGCGTGAATATCTACCAGGCTTCCAAGCTGGCGATGCTAGGCGCGGTGCGGCGTCTGCTCCCTGCCCCCGATCACCTGCTCATCGACGCGTTGCGGCTGGAGCTGCCCTGCAAACAGACCAGCATCATTTATGGGGACTCGCTGAGCCTGTCGATTGCGGCGGCTTCCGTGATCGCGAAGGTGTACCGCGACCGGCGGATGTGCGAGTACCACGAGCAGTATCCGCAGTACGGGCTGGCGTCGCACAAGGGCTACAGCACGCCGGAGCACAAGCGGGCGTTGATGGAGCATGGGCCGAGTCCCCTGCACCGCTTCAGCTTCCGGCCGGTGGCGCAGCGGTCGCTGCCGTGGGATTATCCGGTGTCATGCTGACGACGCACGATTCCCCACTCTCATAATCCCTACGGCTCCAGGAGGACGAATTTGGCATTGCGGCTGATGTGCATCACGGCGCACCCGGACGACGAGAGCGGTGGGTTTGGCGGGGCGCTTCTGCTTGCCGCGGCACAGGGGGCGGAGTGCTCGGTGATCTGCCTGACAGAGGGCCGCGCGGCTTCCAACCGGGGCTCCGCGAAAACTGATGACGAGTTGGCGGTGGAGCGGCGGCGGGAGTTCGAAGCGTCCTGCGCGATTCTGAACGTGGCGCACGCGGAGGTCTGGCATTACCCGGATGGCGCGCTGCTCCACGAAAACGGCTTCGAGGTGACGCGGCGGCTGGTGGAGACGATGCGCCGGATGCGTCCGCACGTGGTGCTTACGTTTGGCGGGGATGGGGGGCCGAATATCCATCGCGACCATACGGTGGCGGGCCTGTTCGCAACTGCCGCGTTTCACTGGAGCGGCCGCAGCTTTTTTGCTCCGGAGCAGTTGGGAGCGGGGCTGACGCTGTGGGCGCCGCAGAAGCTGTACTATGCATCCACCGAGTTCACCATTACCAAGTTCACGGACGAAGCGGCGGTTGCGCCGAAAACGACGGCTTCGCTGTCGCTCGAACTGGGTCCGCTGAAAGAGATCAAGCGGCGGGCGCTGGAAGCGCACGGAACGCAACTGGTGATGAGCCGGGCGGGCGAGTTGTATGAGAAGTATGGCCACCAGGAGAGATACCTGCTGGTGGCGGCGCGCAAGCCGGAGCTGATGGGAACCGAGACGGGGATGTTCGACGGCATCGAGCTGGAGTGATTTCAGGTCCAAATGCGCACCGGCGGCGTCTATAGGAAGAGGAAGTTGCGAGGAGCCACGATGTGTAGGGCCGCCCTGTCTGTTATTTCGCTGCTGGTTTGTTTGCTGGCCGGGTTTCCGGCTGCCTGGGCGCAGGTGGGGGGCCAGGGAGGCAGCGTGTACGGGCATGTGTTCTGTGCGGATTCGCAGAAGCCGGCACGCTTTGCCATTGTGCGGCTGCAGCCGGCGCGCGCCGAGGCCAATGGCTTCGGCATGGGCTTTGTGATGGCCACCACGGGGAGCGATGGCAGCTTTGAGATGACCGGGGTGGCTCCGGGCGAGTACTACGTTGAGGCCACACTGGCCGGCTATGTGCAGCCGATGCGCGGAATGCGGGCAGAGGATCTGCAGCAGTTGCCGCAAGCGGAACAGGACCGGATCACGGCGCAGATGACGCGTGTATCGGTACCGGCGAACCAGGCGGTTTCGGCCCAGGTGACCATCTATCGCGGCGGGGTGCTGAGCGGGACGGTGGCATACGATGACGGCAGTTTCGCACCCGGTGTGTTCATCATGGCAATCCCCAGCGACCCGGACCTGACCACCGGGGCAGCATCCCCGGCGGTGGTGCGTCCGCATCGTTTCGGCAACTCCAACCAGACGGACGATCGCGGGCGTTTTCGCATCACAGGGCTGCCGGATGGGGTGTACACGGTGCAGGCGTGGCCGCGGACCATGCTGCCGACGTTCTTGGGAAATACGGTGAGCCGCACGCGAGCCAAGCGGGTACAGATCCGCGGCGGCGATGAGCATTCGGGGCTGGATATCCAGGTGCCAGTGGTGGGGCTACATCGGGTGGCCGGGGTGGTGGTGGCGCAAAAGGATGGTCACGCGCTGCCGCGGACCTCGGTGTCATTGCGAATCGAAGGCGACGCCGGGGACACGGAGATCAGCACCTCCGCGGGCCCGGACGGCAGTTTCGTCTTCCCCACGGTTCCGGATGGCCGGTATACGGCGAACGTAAGCGGCGCCTATGACCAGACCACACACACCAGCTACCGAGGCACGTCTGCAGAGGTGGAGGTGAATGGCGCGGACGCGCCGGACCTGCTGCTTAATTTAATGCCGAATCAGTGAGACTTTCGAGCGACAGGAAGCGAAGGTTGAGGACGGTTCAGCTGGCGGTGGTCGCGATGGTGCGCGTACGTCGCCGGCGGGCTTCGCGAAGCGACCAAACGGGCCGGGCGAGTAGGAGGAGGGCCAGGACCAGGGTGATAGTCAAAGGGGTACGCACGCCGGTTTTTACAATCCACCAGTAGTGAATGACGCCGCCGATGGCGGACAGGTAGACCAGCCGGTGCAGGGTTTGCCAGCGTTTGCCACCAAGCTTGCGGATGGACCACTTCGTGGAGGTGGCCGCGAGCGGCAGCAGCAGGAGCCAGGCCGCGAAGCCGACGATGATGTAGCGGCGTTTGGTCAGGTCGTCAACGATGGTAGCCCAGTCGAGATCGGCGTAGAGCTTGAGGTACACGGTCAGGTGGAGTGTGGCGTAGAAGAAGGCATACAGCCCGAGCAGGCGGCGAAAGCGGACAAGCCAGCTCAGCTTTGGAAGAAGCCGGCGTACGGGCGTAATGGCCAGCGAAATGACGAGGATGCGCAATGCGGCGAAGCCGGTAGAGTGCGCAATGGTGGCTGTGGGATCGGGACCGAAGCTATCCTTGGTGTAGTCGTAAAAGAGGATAGCCAGCGGCACGAGGCAGGCAAGGTGGACGAGAACTTTGAGGGCGACGATGATGCGGTTGCGCATGGAAAGATGAGGTCTCGTGCCCAGATAATCGTGCTGCACGATGGAATCACTCCGAGCGTTCGCAGCTAACTCATTCTATACATTGTTGCGGGAGCAAAAGGTTCGCTATGGGCAATCTCTTGCTGCCGGAAGTAATAAAGCGCAAGCGAGGAGAGCCGCGCTCTTAGCCCAAAAGGGGTATTCGGATGCAGCTTTGTGGTATCGGAGTATTCACATGTTGGATCTAATCTGGGTCATACCATAGTAGGCAACCGGTGATAGGCGATCCGAGAGATCACAAGAAATGCTTAAGATAACGGTACTCCTTCCTCTGGCGGGCGATAAGCCGATCGGAGGGTTCAAAGTCGCTTACGAATATGCGAATTACCTCACAAAGCGGGGGCACATTGTATCCGTCGTTCACCCTGCCATTTATCGCATAGATAAGCCACTGAACAGGCTGCCTTTGAAGTCCGCGGTCCGGACTGTGGTCAATTACCACATAAGAAAATGGACGGGGCACTTCAAGCCCACCTCCTGGTTTGAGATGTGCCCATCGGTGCGGATGATTTGGGCACCCTCACTAGCCGCGAAGTATGTGCCAGAAGGGGACGTGGTGATTGCTACAGCTTGGGAGACGGCTGAATGGGCGCTCACCTATCCGGCACAGAAGGGCAGGCGTTTTTATCTCATTCAGCATCTTGAGACCTGGTCCGGACCGGAAGATCGTGTGATGGCAACCTGGCAAGCGCCGTTTGAGAAAATTGCTATCGCACGGTGGTTGCAACAGATTGCAGAAGACTGCGGACAGACAGCGCACCTTGTGCATAATGGGCTTGACTTCGTCCGTTTTGGCCTTGATACGCCAATAGAGAGCCGGGATCCCTATGAACTGCTTATGATCTTTCATGGCCGTGACTGGAAAGGCTCAGCCGACGGGCTGGCTGCTTTCGAGATAGCCCGCAAGAGCGAACCAGGTTTGAAGCTAAAGCTGTTCGGCCTGGTGCCACGGCCGGAGCGCCTGCCTCACGGAGTCGAATACCACTTCAACCCGTCACAGACGAAGATCCGCGAACTCTACAACCGTGCTGCCATCTTCCTGTCGCCCAGTTGGACGGAGGGATTCTCGCTTCCGCCCGCCGAGGCGCTCCAGTGCGGGGCGGCTCTGGTGTTGACCGATATCGAAGGGCCTGCGTCGTATGCTTTCCATGAACGTACAGCCCTGCTCAGCCCGGTAAAAAACCCGGAAGCAATGTCGGCGAACATCTTGCGATTGGTGCGCGATCAGGAACTACGGTTGCGTCTGGCCAAGGATGGGAATGATCTCGTCCAGCAGTTTACGTGGGAGCGGGCAGGCGCGGCTCTTGAGCATGTACTGCTCGGGCCTGCGCAAATGCCCCCATCCATCCAGCCCGCAATTTAGTTTAGCTGCTTAAGCATTTCTTCTGAAAGGTGCGGCGCGGCTTTGCGTCATAAACCCCGGGCCACTTAACTCTCGTTGCCGGGCCGCAACAGGCAAGCCGCTCTGAAATTGCGTACTCTGAACTCGCCACCTTACAGCACTTTTTGCGAATACTTTCATCGCCCGCTCCTGCGTGAGCACCTGTTCCATAGCCGACCAAGCATTTCACAATCCTAAAAGCTCTTCTTCAGGTCCATGCCTTTATAGAGGCTGGCGACCTGGTCGCCGTAGCCATTGAACATGAGCGTGGGCTGGCGCTGGTGAAAGAGCGAGGCGCCGATGCGGCGTTCGCTTTTCTGCGTCCAGCGCGGATGGTCCACATTCGGGTTCACGTTCGAGTAGAAGCCGTATTCATTGGAAGCGAGCATGTTCCAGGTAGTTTGCGGCTGCTCGTCAGTGAAGTGGACGCGAACGATGGACTTGGCCGACTTGAAGCCGTACTTCCAGGGCACGACGATGCGCACAGGCGCGCCGTCCTGGTTCGGCAAAGTTTCGCCGTAGAGCCCAAAGGTAAGCAGGGTCAAGGGGTGCATGGCTTCATCCATGCGCAGGCCTTCGGAGTAAGGCCACTGGATGTTGGACTCGCGCATTTCCGGTTCCTGCCTGGGGTCGGCGAGTGAAAGGAACTGGACGTACTTGGCGCTGGGCAGCGGGTCGCATTGGCTGATGAACTTGGACAGCGAATAGCCGGCCCAGGGGATGACCATGCTCCACGCCTCCACGCAGCGGAAGCGGTAGATGCGCTCCTCCATCGGCTGCAGCTTGAGCAGCGTATCGATGTCGTAGCTCTTCTTCTTTTTGACCAGGCCGGTGACATCCACCTTCCACGGCCGGGTCTTCAGGCTGCCGGCGTTGCGTGCCGGGTCTTCCTTGCCGGTGCCGAACTCATAGAAGTTGTTGTAGTGGGTGATGTCCTGGAGGGAGGTGGGCGTGTCCCCGGTGAGCGAAAGCGGACTCTTGACGGTTTGCAGCTTTTCGCCTGCATAGGCGGTCTGGCTTGGCGCGGTGAGATGAGCCAGGCGCTCGGCCCCCAGCGCCAGCACGCCCGCAGCAGCTCCGGCGGTCAGAAACGACCGGCGGTTCAGGTATGCCGACTTTGGCGTGATCTCAGAGGAGGGTATGTCCGGCTTCTTGCGAATCAGCATAGTTTTGCTCTTTCACTTCTGTGTGTTCGCCCTTTAGACGGTCGAGCGCCCGAAAGATTACAGGTATCTATGGTACGCGCCGGGGAGGGATCCTGGATGCTGTCGCCCCAGGTGGCTGCGCGAGCTGACAATGCATGAGATCCACACGGGTCTTTTCCCGTTCACGCCCACAACCACCCCGCCGTTCTTTCCTTCCAACAGGATGACACCGGCGGCATTCACAGGATGAAACCGGCGCACGAAAGGAAGAAAGCATGGCAGCAACAACGGGCAGGGCTGGGGACAGGACCACAGGCGACATTCCACCATACGACCAGAGCAGGATGCGCGAAGCTTCGGAGACGCTTTTGCGCGCTCGCCGGACGCTGACCCCGGTCCGCGAACTGCCCCTGCACCAGCGGCCCAAGACGCTGGAAGAGGCCTACCATCTGCAGGACGACATGGTTGCGTCGCTCGGCGAAGTGGGCGGCTGGAAGGTGGGCGCCACCTCACCGGAGGCGGTTCCGATTTTTGCGCCCATGCCGGAGTACACCATTGCGCCCAGTGGTACGCTGATCGCCAATAAGTTCCGGCGGCTGCGCGGGGTGGAGGCGGAGATCGCCTTCCTGCTGGGCCGCGATCTGCCGGTGCGCCACCAGCCGTACTCCCGTGAAGAGGTGGCGGCGTCCATCGCCAGTTGCCACCCTGCGATCGAGTTGTTGGAGTCAGGATTCTTCGACCCCGAGACCGTCGACCGCTTATCGCTGATTGGCGATCTTCAGATCCATGGAGGCTTCATCTATGGCAATGCCGCTTCGGGCTGGCAGGATTTCGACTTCACGAAAGAGACGGTATCGCTGAGCGTGAACGGCAAGCCGGAGATCATGAACGGCTCCAATACCGCGGGCGGCGATCTGTTTCGGCTGGTGGTGTGGCTGGTGAACGAAACGCAGCAGCGGACAGGCGGGCTGCTGGCCGGCCAGTGGATTACCACCGGAAGCTGGACCGGGCGGACGTATTTGAAGGAGGGCGACGCGGCAGAGGTGAGCTTCGGCAGATTTGGGAATGCGGCGGTGCGGTTTGAATGAGGCGGCGAGATTACGTGTGGCCGAACTTCAGTCTCTTTGCCGACGCATTCGCACGAGATACACCACGCTCCCCGAAACCGCGACAGCCAGTGCCGCCCAGAGTTCCCGCGCTGCGCCGTGGCGGGAGATGAGCAGGAAAACTGACCCTGCACAGGCGACCAGCGCCGGCACCGGATAAAGCCACATGCGGAACGGGCGCGGGAGGTCCGGCTGCCTGCGCCGCAACACCATGACGCCAACCTGCTGCAACAGGAACTGCAGCACAATGCGTATGGCGACCAGCGCCTGAATGACGGTGCGGAGATCGAAAAAGCAGAAGACGCAGGCAATGCTGCCGAGTAACAGCAGCGAGCGGCCGGGGAAGTTGCCACGCGGATGAAGCTGGCCGAGGCTGCGGAAGTAGTTGCCATCCCGCGCCGCCGCATAGGGCACGCGCGAGCCGCCGAGCAGCAGCGAGAAGAGCGAGCCGAAGGCGGTCCAGATCACCATCCATGCGATCACGCGCGCGGCGAGGTGGCCGAAGGTCCGCTCCAGAAGCACGGCGATGACCGCATAACCGCTGGCGCCCCGGTGCGCTCCGGTCATCTCCTGCCACGGCACCACGCCGAGCACGCTGATGTTCATCACCAGGTAAAGCGCGGCGACGATGCCGATGGAGAGCAGCACGGCGCGGGGGATGGCGCGGCCGGGGTCGCGAATTTCGCCGCCCAGAAAGCAGACCGTGTAGTAGCCCCAGTAATCGTAGGTGGCGATCAGCGTCGCGGCGCCCAGCCCTTTGAAGAACGCGCCGGAAGGCCGGAAGGCGACTGGTGGAAAGCTGAAGGCCAGCGCCGGGTGGAAATGGGTAACCCCAGCGATGATGACGGCCAGCATGGTGAGGGCGACCCCCGCCCACAGTAGCCAGGCCAGCCGCTCGACGGCCGCCAGACGCCGGTACAAGAGCACGACGGCGAGCACGCATACACTTACTGCGAGCAGGCTGGTGCGCTGGACATGAGCGAAGACGGCCAACATGCCACCCGTAGCAGGCGCAAGCACCATTCCGCTCAGTCGCGGATACAAATACACCGCATACTGCGCCAGCCCGAGCGCGCCGGAGGCCATAACCAGCGGCGCGCTGAAAGTGAACTGCCAAACGAAGAGGAAGGAGAGCAGCCGGCCGGCATCATGCGTGCTGCTCTGATTACCGCGAGCCTTCCCGTAGATCGCGCGCAGAAACGCATAGGAGCCGCCGGCCTCCGGCAGGGCCGCTCCCAGTTCCGCCCACACCAGCCCGTCGCAGACAGCCAGCAACGCGCCCAATATCCAGCCGAGCATGGCTTGTGGACCGCCCATGGCGCTGACAATGAGCGGCAGCGTGATAAACGGGCCCACGCCGACCATCTCCAGCATGTTGAGCGCGACCGCGCTGCCGAGGCCGATCTGGCGGCCGAGCGCCGGCCCGGCGAGAGTGCTGGAAGGTCTGTCGTCCTGAGTCGGCATAGGCTTGAGGGCGCCGCTGGATTGTACACTGGCGCTGGATGAAGAGATCATTTCGACACGGCCCCGCCGCCCTGCTGCTGCTCACGCTCCCGAGCCTTACGGCAGCACACAATGCCAACGCGCAGGAGAGTTCGGCTCCGGCACCGTCGGCGGTTGCGCTGCCCCAAATCGAGCTGCCGCAGATCGATGCGCACGCGCCGGGGCACGAGCGCGGCGCTGCGGCGCTATGGCAGGACCTGCAGCGCCTCAACACCTGGGCCAGCCTGATGATGATCACCGCGCACCCTGACGATGAGGACGGTGGCATGCTGACCTACGAATCGCGCGGCATGGGTGTGCGCACAGGGCTGTTTTCGCTCACGCGGGGCGAGGGCGGACAGAATGCCATGTCCGGCGCTGAGAACGATGCGCTGGGGCTGATCCGCACCCGGGAGCTACTGCGCGCGGGAGCATGGTACGGAACCGTAACGGATACGATTGACGGCCAATACTGGGGCACGGTGGCGGACTACGGCTTCTCAAAAACCATGGAAGAGGCGTTGGGGCAGTGGGGGCACGAGCGCGTGCTCTACGATGCAGTGCGCGCAGTGCGGATATTTCGCCCGCTTGTGGTCACCTCTGTCTTCGTGGGCGGTCCCACGGACGGGCATGGGCAGCACCAGGTGGCCGGGCTGATGGCGCAGGAAGTCTTCAAAGCCGCCGGAGATCCCAAGGTCTTTCCCGACCAGATCGCAGCTGGACTGGAACCTTGGCAACCACGCAAAGTCTATGCGCGCGTTCCGTCGTTTTCGATTTCGCCGAAAGGGATGTTCGACTACGCCACCAGCAAATGGGCGCCGGTGCGCTTTCACGATTATGTGCACGACACATGGATCGAAGGCGTGCCGGCGACCAACCTCGAGATCTCCGAGGGCACGCGCGACGCGGTGATGGGCGAAAGCTACATCCAGACGGGACGGCGCGGCCTGGGCGAGCAGAAGACGCAGCACGAAGGGCCCTCGGTTCCCCTTCCCGGCACGGTGACCAGCGCGTATCACCGCTATGGCGCGGCGTTTCCTGGAGGGATCACTCTTCCGGAGAACGAGCAGGGCTTCTTTGACGGGATCGACACTTCCCTGCCCGGGATCGCCGGGCTGGCGCATGGAGACACGTCGTTTATGAAACAGCCGCTGACACGTATTGGCGAGCTGGTGAAAGAAGCGGCGCTCAACTATAGTCCCGCGCAGCCGGAAAAGATCGCGCCGGTGCTGGCTGAAGGGTACAAGCGCACCGCGGCGTTGCTGAGCCAGGTGGAAGCAAGCGGGCTGAGCGCGCAGGACAAGTACGACATAGGGCACGAGTTGCAGGCAAAGCTGCTGCAGTTCAATCAGGCGCTCGCGGAGGCCCTGGGCATCGAGGTTGCCGCGCTGGTCACGCCCACCGCGGAGGGCCCGCGTCATCTCGATCCGTATGCCTCTCCGTCAAAGGCGCTGCCGTTGATGCCCGACGAAACGGCGGGGTCGGTGATTCCCGGGCAAGAGTTCCGCGTGCGCGTGCATATCGCCATACCGTTGAGCGCGCAGCTCACGAAGGTTTCACTCAGCACGCCCAAGGATGAGCATTGGCAGGTCACGCGCCTGGGCGCGCCCGGTCTGGACGACCTCCACAGCCAGAGTGGTGATGTACTCTTCGGCGTTGTCGCGGCGAAGGACGCAAAACCCACCGCGCCTTATTTTTCGCGAGCCTCCACCGAGCAGCCGTTTTACGACCTACTGGAGCCGCAGTGGCGCAATCGGTCCTTCGCGCCGTACCCGGTGGCGGCGTCGGCGGAGTTCACCTATAAGGGTGTCCCGATACGGCTGGCGCGCACGGTGGAAACCATGCACCGGGTGGTCGGGCTGGGCGCTGTGTATGCGCCCTTGCTGGTCACGCCAGAGATCTCAGTCACGCTGGCGCAGCATGCCGGGATTGTGCCGCTGCCCGCCACGGACGGGGCTAGCTCTTTGACCATTCCCGTGCGCGTGCACAGCGATGCTACCGGCACAGCGGAAGGAACGCTGCGGCTGGACCTGCCGCAGGGGTGGCAGGCCGACCCCGCCATGGCGAGCTTTCGCCTGCGCGGGGGAGAAGACCAGACGGTCGCGTTCAAGGTGCAGCCGGGCCGGCTTTCGACCGAGCAATATACCGTGAAGGCCATTGCGGTAAGCGGGAATTATCGTTACACCAGCGGTTACGAATCCGCCGGGTATACTGGCATCGCCCCGTATAACCTGTATCGGCCGGCGGAGTATCGGGTGAGCGGCGTGGATGTGAAAGTAGCGCCGGGGCTCAATGTCGGTTACGTCATGGGCACCGGCGACGAGGTGCCGGAAGCGCTCGCGGAACTCGGCATCCATCCGCACCTGCTGGCGACACAGGACCTGCTCACCGGCGACCTGAGCCAGTACGACACGATCGTGCTCGGGATACGTGCCTACGCGGCGCGCCCGGAGCTCGCTGCCGCCACCGCGCGGCTGCTCAGCTACGTACACGATGGCGGCACGTTGGTGACGCAATATATGAGTCCGGGGTCCGACGGCAACTACGGCCCGTACGCGTACGTGCTGGGCGGCAACCCGGAAAAGGTAGTGGATGAGCATGCGCCGGTGGCGCTGCTGTTGCCGGCGCATCCGCTGCTCAACTGGCCGAACCACATCACCTCAGCGGATTTCGATGGGTGGATTGAAGAGCGCGGCCACTCCTTCCTGCAGTCGTGGAGTCCGCATTACCAGGCGCTCACGGAGACGCACGACCCGGACCAGGACCCGCAGCGCGGGGGCTTGCTTTACGCGCGCTACGGCCAGGGCGTGTATATTTACGCGGCTTACGCGCTTTACCGGCAGACGCCGGAGGGCGTGCCGGGCGCCTTCCGGCTGCTTGCAAATCTGGTCAGCGCTGGCAAGAATCCTCACACTCCCGCAATGAAGACCCGCTAATGTAAGTGCGTGGTCAATGTAAAAGGGAGAGCTGTTGTGGCCAGACCGCGTTATGAACTGTGGGGCGAGTCCCTCCGGGAACTCGGCGTCCTTATTCTTGTTTTTGTGCCGCTGGATCTCGTCGTGGAAGGCCTGCACCGGAGCTACGGGCAACAAAGGAGCGAGGGCCATTGGATAATAGTTACGCTGGCCGGAGTCATCGGCTTTATTCTTGTTCTGGTAGGCGTGGAAATCGAGCGGAGGTGACCGAATTGGCATTGCCAATCGCTGCTTTTCTTATCATGTGCAGCACATTGATTGTGCTCGGCTTTCGCGAGCGGGCAGCAGACCACAGAAAAGCGCAACACAAAGAATAAGCGGTGCTCCGTTTCTGGACCTTTCCGGAGCGGCATGTTTTTGGTTCCTGGTTACAACAAAAGGCGTCGAAGCGTACCGGATTATCGAATCTGACCGTAGGGATCCGTATAATCACCGCAGATGACCTATCGCGCCCCCTTCCCACCGCTCCGCCTTCTTTTCGTTTCCCTTTTCCTGATTGGATTTGCCGGTACGCTCGCACATGCACAGAACTTCGTCGAGCGTTGGCAGGACAGGGTCAACCGCACGCAAGCTGAGCAGCCGAAATGGGTGACGCCGCTGGTCACCATCACACCGCGCTTGGAGCAGGAGTTCCGCGCGGACTTCACCCGGCAGATCACGCCGCGACTTTTCGACGCCTGGAACTTCGGCAATGGCAAGGGGCTAGAGCTCATCCCGGCGCGGCGCATCGAGCTGATCGCCAACGTGCCCCCTTATCTCCAGCACAATCAGCCCAAGGTGAAGGACGGCTTTGGCGATGTTTCCTTTCTGATGAAGTACCGGATCTACGCCTCGAATGAGGAGAAGCACAATGCGATTCTGACTGCTTTCTTCGCGGGAAGCGTGCCCACCGGCAGCTACAGCAATGGCGCGCCAAACGCGACAGTGACGCCGACCGTCGCGGGCGGCAAGGGCTACGGGCACTTCGATGTGCAGTCTACGATCGGCGCGGTGCTGCCGGTAGCAGATGGCGCGAAGCTGGGACGACCGGTCTCCTGGAATACCGCCGTGCAGTACAAGGCAGGCTTCGCCTGGCCGGAGATTGAGTCGAACGCGACCTGGTTCCACGGCGGACCGAACGATGGCCGGATGCAGAACTTCGTCACGCCGGGCGTGATCACCCGCTTTCCACTGCATAACCGGCTGAAGCTGGTGCTCGGCGCGGGCATACAGATTGCCACGTCCGGCTTTCACACCTACAACCACGGGCTGGTGTTCACGGGTCGCTTGCCGTTCTAGTTCCGTTGGTTCGCTAGCTCGGCGGAGCCCACTGCTCATCGGCGGAAGGACCATAGAGCGCCGGAACAGCGATCCCGTTGAGGCGAAGGTACACCCCAAGCTGGCCGACGTGGTGGATCAGGTGGTTCATGCACATGGTCCGGAAAGAGAGCGAACGCGCATCGTTGGAGATGAGTTGTTCGCCGAAGGAAAAGCGCCAGGGCGCGGCGAGGGCCTCGTCCGAGGCGTCGGCGAGCGCTTCACGGCAGGCTGCGGCGCTGCTGTCGAACTGCTCAAGGCAATGTTGGCGGGTCGTGAATGTGAGGTCTGGGTGGGGCCGGCTGCTGCTCGCCAGGTCCATGCCTTCATCACGAATAAGATACGAGCCGAACAAAGGTATGGTGGCGCAATGCATGGCGAGTTTGCCCAAACGCATGGACTTTTCATGAGGGGCGTACTCGTTCATGCCCTCCGGTACACGCTCCAGCGTGCGGCGCGTGTTGGACATTTCGCGGTCGAAGTCCTGTAGCAGAAGTTCCGCTGTCGTGGTCACTTTCACTCTCCTCGGATACGGTCGCACTTGGCTACTAGTGACCTGGTGCGACCTGAACCAGCGCGCATACGCTCACACTCTCGCTGCACGCTCAACAGATTCAATCATGCCGCCGATCACGGATGACGAAGAATTTACCACGACCAAGCTGGGCTGGTCTTCACCGTCAGTTTGCCGTTCAAGCAGACGCTGGAACAGCCTAGCGCATTTTGCGCGTGCCTCACATGCCTGTTCCGCAATGGGAACGGCGCGCTCACGCAAGGGCGCATTCTTCATCTATTGAACGTCCGTTCTTCAAACATTCATATCCCGCTGTCACCTTCGAAGGAGGTCATCCGTGTGTCTGCACCGGGAAAACCTCGGCTTGCACTTAAGCTGGGCGTTCTGGCGCAGACCGCGAACATTGCACAAGAGAGGCTCAATGACAAACCACCTAAAGACGCTGGCTACATGCGTGCTGGTGTCCGCGATGGCAACAGCCGCGCAGGCGCAGACCACGGCGGCAGCAACGCCGAAGGCAAGCAGCCGGACGGCGGCACGGCGCACCCACCGGAAAGCAGTTCCGCGCAAGCCTTCGGTCGAGTCGCAAATAGAAGAACTGCGCACCGGGATGCAGCAGCAGGCGCAGGAAGTGCAGCAGCTCCGGCAGCAGCTTACGGACAGCAATGCGCAACTGCAGCAGGCGCAACAGGCTGCCCAGGCAGCGGCGGCCAGCGCACAACAGGCGCAGGCGCAAGCCACGCAGCAGGCCGCAACGCTGACGGAAAACACGACCGCTGTCTCCAGTCTGCAAGGGGCCGTTTCGGACTTGAAGACGAGCAGCAGCTCGCTGGCCTCGTCCATGGAAAGCGCCCAGACCGTGCTGACGCAGAAAGTCGAGCACCCGGATGCAGTGCACTATCAGGGGATCACGCTTTCGCCGGAAGGCAGCTTCCTGGCGGCGGAAACCGTGTACCGCAACCGGGCCACGGGCGGCGGCATCAACACCCCGTTCACCGGCATCCCCTTCAGCAATCAGGACCAGGCGAAATTCTCCGAATTCTACGGGTCAGGACGCCAGTCACGCATCGCGCTGCTGGCCCGCGGCGATGCCGGCGCGCTCCACATGAGCGGATATTACGAGGCGGATTTCCTTTCTGCGGGCACCACCTCCAATAACAACCAGAGCAACAGCTATTCATTGCGGCAGCGCCAGGTATGGGGCCAGGCCAAGATGGACAATGGCTGGAGCTTTACCGGCGGGCAGATGTGGTCGCTGGCGACGGAAAACAAGGCGGGCGAAGACAATCGTTCGGAAGTTCTGCCGAGCACGATCGACCCGCAGTACGCCGTCGGATTTGTATGGGCGCGGCAGTATGGCGCGCGCGTGGTCAAGGACTTTAATCACCATTTCTGGCTGGGCGCTTCGGTGGAAAACGCGCAGATTCCCACCGTGAGCGGCCATGGCACACCGACCAACTCACTCTTCGGCTCCCTGGGCACAGGCGGCGGTCTGTATAACTCCACTGCGAACTATGCCGCTAATGTCGCGCCGGACGTGATCCTCAAAGCCGCGTTCGAGCCTGGCTTCGGCGGCCACTACGAGGTCTTTGGGATCGGACGGTTCTTCCGCAATCGCGTCTATCCCAACGTGGCGGTCAGCTCGACCGGCGTCCTCACCGGCACCGCGGCGGGAGCGTACAACGACAAAACAGTGGGCGGCGGCATCGGCGGCAGCATGCGCGTTCCCACCTTCCACAAGCACCTGGATGTGGGCGTGAAAGGGCTCTGGGGCGATGGCGTAGGGCGGTACGGCAGCAGCCAGGTCGGCGACCTGACGCTACGTCCAAATGGGCAGATCGCGCTGATTCACGGCTTCTCCGCACTGGGCACGCTGGAATACCACGCCACCCCGCGGTTGGACATCTATGCCAACTACGGCGTGGACCAGGACTTCCGGCGCTACTTCTTCACCAACGCGGCGCACACGGCAACGGAAGGCTACGGCGGCTACGCAGCCAACAACTCCGGCTGCTTTACCGAGCCGCTGCCCGGGGGTGCGTATGCTCCGGGGTCGCAGTCCAGTTGCAACGCCGATACCAAGGATGTGCAGGAAGCCGTACTGGGCTACTGGTACGACATCTACAAGGGCGACAAGGGACGTTTGCGGCAGGGCATCCAGTACAGCTACTTCGACCGGCATAGCTGGTCGGGTGCGGGTGGCCTGGCGCCCAAGGGCATCGACAACGGTGTGTGGACCTCGTTCCGCTACTACCTGCCGACGCCTGCGGCCAAGGTCAAGGGCAAGTAACAGTCAAAGTAGCATGAAAGGCGCCCGAGCTCGGGCGCCTTTTCCGTTTACGGCACGACCAACCTACTCGGCCCGCAGCGCGATGATGGGTTCTATCTTCGCAGCCCGGCCCGCAGGCACCAGGGCGGCCACGCCGGCACAGGCGGCCAGCAACAGAGCAGCGGCGCACAGCACGACCGGATTGTAGGGCGCAATGCCGTAGAGCTGGCCGGAGATGAGCCGGCCCGCCAGCAGCGCCGCCGGAATCCCGATTACCAGCCCGATCAGCACCTGTCCGAAGGCGCTGCGCATCACCAGCCGGAGCACCGAAACCCGATCGGCCCCCAGCGCCATGCGGATCCCGATCTCGCTCGTCCTGCGCTCCACCGTGTAGGCCGTCACGCCATATAAACCTACGGACGCGAGTACCAGCGCGAGTATGCCGAACAGACCCGCAAGCCGCGCCACCAGTGACTCCTGCGTAAATTGATCGGTGACCTGCTGCTGCATCGTCTCGATGCTGTAGATCGCGATATTCGGATCGATGCTGGCCAGCGCCCGGCGCACCTGCGGCTCAACCGAACTCACGGAGGCTGATGTTTGCAGCACGAGCGCATTCGCGAAGTGACCTCGACCCTCCATGGTGTTCTCTTCGGGCTTGTCGTAAACCGTCCAGTGCGCGAGCGGCGAGAACCACATGGATCGTATGGGCTCGTGCAGGTCCCAGGTGGAATAGCGCGTGTCCTCGGAGACGCCGACGATCTGGTAATCTCCGGCATGGCTCAGCTCATTCAGCCCGATGTGCTGGCCTACCGGGTCCTTGCTGCCAAAGAACTTGCGCGCAAAGGCCTCATTCACCACGGCTACCGGCGTGCCTCGCACGATCTCGTCTTCGGTCATATCGCGGCCGCGCACAATCTTGGTGCCGAGCACCTCAAAATAGTGCGGACCGACCCGGTTAAATGAAGCGGAGTTCTCTTCCGGCTTAGGACTGGGCGGCTTCCCGGCCACATACGTCTGGGTACTCCAGTTATCGCCCTCCATGGGGCTGTAGAGCGAGTAGCTCACGCCGGTCACGCCGGGGATGTTGCGCATTACGTCCGCAAGCCTGCGGTAGAACGCGGCATACTGCTCCGGCGCGCTCATGGAGCGGTCGCTGTCCATATGCACCACCACGCGTCCGTTAGGCTCGTATCCGTACCGCTGGTTCACTAAATGAGTGAGGCTGCCGGTGAGCAGAGCCGCTGCGGAAAGCAGCACCAGCGATAACGCCGCCTGCACCACAACCAATACTTTCTGGGGGAGTGCCGCACCGCGCTGCGTGGCTCGGTTAGCTCCGCGCAAGGCTTCAACCGGATTGGTATGGGATGTAACGAGCGCCGGCGCAATGCCGAACAACACGCCTGTTAACAACGAGGCCGCAAAGCAGAAGCCGAGCACGGGGAGCGAGGGCGTCGCGTGCAGTGGCAGTCCCTTGGCCTGCGCAAACGCGAGGTGCAGGATCATGTGCGTGCCGGCAAAGGCGACAAGCAGGCCAGCAACCCCGCCAAGCAGCGACAGGATGACACTTTCCACCAGCGCCTGCCGTACCAGCCGCGCCCGCGAAGCACCCACGGCGAGGCGCACAGAAGTCTGCTGCCGCCGTGCCATGCCGCGCACCAGCGTGAGGTTGGCCAGGTTCGCGCACGCAATCAAGAGCACGAACAGAGACGCCGCTAGCAGAATATGGAGTCCACTGGCGAAGGTCTCCTGCATCGCTGTAATGCCTGCGCCTCCTGGAGTCAACTGCGTCTTCTGCTCGGGCAGGTGCTTGCGTTCGTCTTCCGTCATCTCCGCATAATGCGAGTGCAACCACTGCTGCAGCGCGACATTCACCTCCGCATTCACAGTGCGCACGTCGGTGCCTTGCGGGATTCTTCCGATCAGGTGCAGCCAGTGGGGCGTGGGCAGCGGGAGCACCGAGGAGGCTGCATCGATCAAAGGCATGGTCGCAATCGGCAGATAAAATGCCGGCGGAGTGTCGGTCAATCTCGCCCCGTAGAAGCCGGGCGGCGTCACACCGATGATCGTCACGGGCTGGCCATTGATCAGGAAGGTGGATCCGGCAATCGACGGACTCGATCCGAAGCTCTGCGTCCAAGCCTGGTAGCTCATCATGGCCACCGGCGGCGCGCCCTGGCGGTCGTCCGACGGCGCGATGGTACGGCCCACGTATGCGGGAACGCCCAGGGTGGAGAAAGCGTTTCCGGAGACGAAGATCCCTTGCCAGGAGACGGGTGCGTCGGAGCTACCTTGCCGCCGTACTGACATGCTGTTCTGCCCGCCCTGGAAAGCAGCCAAACTGCTGAATCCGGGCGTGTGGTCGCGCAGATACTCATAGAACGGGTTCGAGAAGATGCTGAAGTCGGGGCGATGTTGTTCGCTTTCCTGCCTGTAGCCACCTTCGAAGCAGCACTCGTTGTGACTGCCCACACGCCACAGTTCACCGGGGTTGCTGACCGGCAGTGACCGCAGCAGCACCGCATGCACCAGGGTAAAGATAGCCGTGGTGGCGCCGATACCCAGCGCGAGGGTGAGGACAGCGGTGAGCGCGAAGCCTGGCGCCTGCCGCAACTGCCTCAATGTGTAGCGAACATCCTGGAGAAACGTGAGCATTCCCAAACCCTCCGTTGTGGGCTGCTGCAACTGACCAGCCAAAGCGGGGCAGCCGTAAAGCGTTCAATCTCAACGAGCTGCGCCGATTGAGAAACCTTCGCCAGCCTTCCGGTGTGCGGAATCGCCGCAGACCTGTCCGTTTCCGAACAGGAGCCGAGGGCGCCTGCGCTCCTGCCTACACCAGCAGCGCACATTCCACACGCGTTGCAGTACGGACAGGTGCAGCGTTTAGTTCACTGCCCCTGTCAGGCTTGAGAGGCTGTGGAGATCACGCAGAGACGGGAATGGAAATGACCGCAGCAGGAACCGACAGCTCTAACCGGCGGTAGATCTCTGGCCGGACGGCCTGCCAGTGCTCTTCCATCCATGCGTCCGCTGGGCGATCGTAGTAATTCCACGGGAGGTGCCGCACATTGGAGCCGACAAAATGCGCGCCGCAGGTGCCCACTTCGCGACGGTGGGGCCACAGGGGCGAGCACACCGTGACCTCCTGGACGGACACCAACAGCAGCTTGCCCGATCGCGCCAGGGCGGACGCCTGCAATCCCTGCTCATCAAGTTCGGAGCGAAGCAGCACCGGCTCTCCAGTGGCCGCCTCGCGCTCGCGCAGCACTGCTTCCAGGGCTGCCTGGAAATCGAATCCGGGCGGCAGGCCGCGAATGCCGGAGTTGAGATTGCCGGGCGGGCAGCTATCGTCGAACTGGCCCAGGCAGCGCTGCACGTCTTCCGTCATAAGGCATGCGTCTTCTCGCGCGAGCCAGTTTTCAAGAGCCGTGGGCAGGCTCCAAAGTATGCAATCGTTGTCGAGCGACAGTTCATGCCGATCCCGAAACAGGCGCAGCGGGGCCAGCTTCCAGCCCACGCCCTCGCTCATGCCCGCGTCGAAGTGGCTGGCGAGAAAGGCGGGGATCGCGCCGGATATGTCGTGCCACGACACATCTTCCGGCACAGACCCGGTGCGCCGCCGTGCGTCCTCCAAAGGAAGAGAGTTGACGCATACGGCATAAGCGGCGTCCGGGCCGAAGAGGCGCATCGCGCTGTGGATAGAGAGGCGCAGCTCCTCAAAGCCGCGCGGCGAAACATTGCCCACTGTCCAACGCACACCCAGCTTGCGAGCGGATGGGATCACGCGTGGGGCTCGCTGCCCGCAATGGCAAGTTCCGGAGCGAGCGGAAGAGCATCATCCGTTCCGGGAAGAGCGAAGCCATACGTCGGCTGCATTTCCGGCTTCCACA
The DNA here is from genome assembly GCA_963767705.1 of uncultured Acidobacteriaceae bacterium. GTDB lineage: Bacteria > Acidobacteriota > Terriglobia > Terriglobales > Acidobacteriaceae > CAWCJL01. Next base: position 1,805,843 of record CAVYEO010000001.1, read on the forward strand.
GCCGCTTGTATGGCTCGTCGCCGCGCAGCATGTCCAGCCACACAGCCCCCTTGGCGGCGGCCTGCTCCGCCGCGAAACCCAGCAGCAGCGTGCCCGGGCTGAAAGGACCGAAATCTGGATTGAAACCATTCAGGTAGTAGTAGACGCTCCGCTGCAGACGGTCCGGCGGGTCTGCCAATCCGTACAACACCGCGATCCGTTCATCGTCGAGCAGCAATGCGTGGGAGCGCAGCAGACCTGCTTCGAGCAGCAGCGGAATGGAGGCGCGATGCGCAGACTGCACCTGTGGATCGACCAGCACGCCCGCTTCGCCGCGGCTTTTCCAGCGGCTGGTATGGAGCGCGACCAGCGTGTCGAAGAAGCCAAGTGCCGTTTCCGGCGTTGCTGTTTCGAAGCGCAGTTCGTAGCTCTGCTCAGCCCGGTTGCGGTAATAGCGAAGGTTTTCTCGCAGTTTGCCATGGAATGCTCCGTCGCGCGGCAGCAGCACCTTCGAGCAAGGCTCGCTTAGGAAGACCGGCCACCCGGCTGCTTGCACAGTGGACAGCAGCGGCGACTGCGGCGGTAGCTGGATCAGGTGCGCTTCGTCCCACTGCTCGCGCAAACCGCTCAGGCAGGCGAGCGCAGCAGCCACGGTTGCGGATGCCGACGCTGGATCGAAGACGCCGCCCAGGTAATCGCTCGTACCCACGCCAACAAGCAGCAACTTGCGGCGGCGCGTGTGCGGTTCGGTGTAGACATAGGCGGGTAGCAGGCCGGAAAGGGTTCCATCTGCGGCCCGCACCGCAACCGTGAGCAGCTCGCCTTCGCCCACGTGCTGCCACCAGGGCAGCAGCCATGCAGGCGACTGGAAAGGTGTCGCCGTGTGGTCGCGCTTCCACAAAGCCCACCACTCCGGCGCCAGCGCTTCGAGCGCTTCCGTGGTGCGGACCACCTCGAGCGAAAGTGGGCTAGGCATGGAGACAGCTCCGGGCTTCGCTGCGCGTGCCAAAAGCACGCGTTTTTGCGTCCAAAAGTGCCCTATAAAGCTCGAAATAGCCGTCTATCATGCGCTCTTCGGAAAAGCGCTCTGCGGCGTCATGCTGGCACTCCGCCGCGTCGATCTCGGCGGCGTGGTTCATCGCCCGCGCCATCTCTTCCGCGCTCTGAACCAGAAAGCCGGTCACGCCTTCACGGACAATCTCCGGGATAGCTCCGGAGGGAAATGCGATGACGGGTGTGCCTGCTGCGAGCGCCTCCATGGCCACCAGCGAGCTCGTTTCCGGCGCCAGCGTGGGCAGCAGAAGGCACTGAGCGGCGCGCAGCAAGCGGCGCTTGCGTTCCGCGCGGAGCGGACCCAGAAAGCGATGACCGACGGCATTGCGCGTGTGTGAGAGACGCGGCGCGATCTCGGTTTCGAAGTAATGCTGGTGCGCCGCATACGGGTACACCTGCCCACCGATGAGCACAGGAATGCCGGCCAGTGTGCCGGCATCGAGCGCCACATGCAGGTTCTTCTCCGGGCACACGCGCCCGAGCGCAAGCGCGAAGCGGCGGCGGCGGTGCGGCCGCGAGGCTGGGTAAATCGGCACGCCATTGGGGATTACGGGCAGATCGCGAAAAGCGGGGGGACAGCCTTCGCGCTGCGCACAGGAAACGCACTGCAGTGGCACCGCTCTGTTTTGCCAGATCGATTGCGGATACCAGGAGAGTGGCAGGTGTAATGTAACCAACACAGGCACGTTAGTTGGCATGCGATAGTCGTGGAAGTCGATCCCGTGCATGTGAACAACATCGATGTGTTCCGTGGCGAGCGCGCGATCGATGCCGGCCTGGTGGTTGCGTCGCGCTTCTGCGCGCACGGCTTCGGTGATGAGACCTGGAGGCACATCGGTCGGCAGCAGCGTCCCTTGCACGTGCGAAGCGGCATGCGCCACAACGACGGAGCAATGCCCGGCACGCACCAGCGCGCGGTCGAGCGCACTTAGAATCTGCTCGGCGCCACCGACTGTGTCGGGACCCACCGGCGCAAACGGATAGGCCACGCTCAGGACCGTCAGCGGCATGCAGCCGCCTTTCCCGCGAAGTGCTGCTGCGCGGCCTGGGCGAGCTCGCAGAAGTGCGCGCCTGTCATGCCCCAGGGAAACTGTTCATAGAAGAGTGCGCCGGGGTGCGGCGGTCGCGCGAAGTCATAGGTGGGAGCAATGCGAAAACGTTCAGCATCGGTTGGGAAATACTGGAGTGTGTTGCGCTGCGTGGTGAAGCACGCCAGCAGGGCCTGCTTGCGCTGTTGTTCTTCAGCGGATAGCCAGTGTTCCACTACCCCAGGTTCAGGCGCGGGGCCGAGGAAGACGCCGGTCTCGATACCGCGCGGCCCTTGATGATAGAACGTCGCCTCGATCAGCAGAGGCGGCGTGCGGACTTCTGCAGTGAACAGGGCTACTGCCGTGTGCACGGCAAAGGCGCAAGCGTCGTGGTCCGGGTGGCCGCCCTCGTACGGATGTGTCAGCACCACTTCGGGTTTCACCTCACGCAGGTGCTGGAGAATGCTTTCGGTGAGTGCAGTGAGCGCTAATGCCGCGCGCTGGTCGGAGAAGCCAAGCTGCCGCATCTGCCTCGCAGCGATGTCCGCAAGCGCGAAGGCGGATTCGAGTTCGCGATGCCTCGCCGCATGGTACGCATCGAGCATAGCGAAGCCATGGGCACGGGCGTCCGCTCCATCAAGCGGCGCGCCGTCGGTGGCATGTACGAAGATCGCGTCACGATAGCGCCGGAGGCGCGCGCCAAGCGCAATGACCTCGTCATCGGGATGGGCCACGACCACCAGCGCACATGGCGGCGGATCAGGGCTCCCATCGGGAGAGGTGGCTCGGCGCAGACGCTCCAGCATCGCGGAGGAAGCGGCTTCAGGCATGCTGCTCCTGTGCTCGCGGCTGTTGCTCCGCACCGTCATTGCGCTCGCTCGCCAACGGCTCAGTCATTTGCTGGCCAGCGATGTGCGGACGCTCGGAGAGCAGACGGATGGCTTCTCGATAGCCGTGCAGCGTGCCCACGTCCACATACGCCTCGCCAGCGCGTACCGCGGCGGCGCGGCCACCCTCGGCAAGATAGGCATTGACCAGCGTGCCGAAGTATTCGTCGCCGCGCTCGGGACGACGCCACAGCGCGTGCAGCTCATGAAAGACGTGGCCGGGCATCTTAAACGCGCCCCAGATCCAGTGCGAGCGCGCATCGCGCTGCTTCACCTGGATCTCCTCCACTTCACCGTCGTCGCGCGTAACTACGGCGTCAAAGAACTCCGGCCGTGCTACCGGGAAGAGCAGAAACGAAAGCCGGTCGTCGGGCAGTTGCGCGAGACCATCTTCGGGAAACCAAATGGTGTCCGGCAGGCCGACAAGCACCGGCTCTTCGGGCCCAATGAGGGGCAGCGCCCGGAAAACGGCGTCGCACAATCCACCAGGCTTGGGCTGCACGACGTACGCGATATCCGCGCCCCAAAGGCCGGAGCCGTAGTACTCCAGAATGTCCGACTTGCCGGGCGAGATCACAAAGCAGAGCTTGTCGGCGCCGCCGCGGATCATACGCTCGACGAGGTATTCGCTCACGGCGCGCGGCCGTTCTGTTTCGCCCTCGATACGGCTGCCCACGGGCAGGAGTTCTTTGGAAAACGCGAGCGGTTGAATGCGGCTACCCGCGCCCGCTGCTGGAACTATGCCCCACACACACGACCTCCGCGGCAGTTGCCGTCGCTTGAGCAGCTTACCTGATGAAGGAGCAGGGAGGTCAATGCGACGCGCCTACGGGAGCGGCCGAAAAAGCCGCGGCAGTCTCGGTGAGCGTTGCTGCGCAGACTGCTTCCAGAGCGAGCACGCGGGCCTCGGCCGTGTGCTCGGCGAGGGCTCGTTCGCGGGCCGCATGGCCCATGCGACGGAGTTCGTTATCGTTCAGTTCGAGTGCCTGCACGACTTCTATCGCACTGCGCACGGGCAACACTTCCCTGCCCGGTTCAAAGAAGCTGTCGAGGCCTTCCCAGGTATCTGTCAGCAACGGCGCACCGCAGGCGGCTGCTTCAAAGAGCCGCCCCGAGGGGCAATAGCCATACTCAGCCATGGCGCGGCGCGTGACATTCATGGTGGCGCGGCAGGAACAGAAAAAGGCGGGGTGCGATGCCGGGGGCGTATGCCGCACAAAGAAGATGTTGTTCGTCCACGGAAAGCCGGGCGGATACATAGCACCGCCGATGAGGAATTTGCGCGCCGGCAACTGCCGCGACGGTTCCACGAAGAGAGTTTCCAGCGCGGCCTGGCGGTCTTCCGCATAGGTTCCCAGATACGACAGGTCGGCGCGAAAGTCTTCAATTGCGGCGACCGGGAAATGCGCGTCCGGGTCCACACTGCCGTAGAGTGGCGCGACGCGACGTGCGCCCAGCCGGCTTTGCAGCTCGTCGAGCGCGCGACCTCCCGTGTAGCTCAGCACCAGGTCGAAGTCGGCGAGCCCGCGAGCTGGCAGATAACTGACCGTGTCACCGGCCCGCAGCCGGTCGAGCGTGACCGGGGTGTCGAGGTCGTAGAAAGCCTTGATGGCTGCGGGGGAGCCGAGCACCAACTCGCTCGCGGCGACGCCGTCCGGGCAGTAGCTGGTAGTCATGGCCAGATCGGCTGAGCGCAGCAAGCGTTTGGCCTCGCTCGCGATTTCGCCGAAATCTGAATACAGGCGCAACACTCCACCGCCGGGGAGGGCGGCAATATCCCGGGCTGCGGCGTAATACGGGACATCCTTTTCGTAGAAAGTGACGCGGTGGCCGCGACGGGCCAGCGCCTTACATAGACCTCGCCAGAGGGTTGCGTGGCCATTGCCCCACGAGGAGCTCACGGTGAGGCCGAAGATCACGATGTTCATGCGGTACAGTTTCCTCGTCCACGCGGTTCAAAGCAGGCCGCGCGCTTGCCGGTAGAGGTATACGCAGATGGAGCGGTGCATGCCGCAACGCTCCATCTGTGCCGGGTCAAATGCGCTTACCGGCCCCGCGATGAAGAGCGCGAGGACGCCTTCTTACCCGCAGTCTTCTTGGCGGATGCTGAGCCGGCGAATCTTCCGCCAGTGCTTTTCTTCGCTGGAGCTTTCGTACTGCTTGCCCGGCCCGTGCTCTTCTTTGCTGCCGTCGAGCGCCCTCCAGCCGATTTCGCGGAAGCGCCGCTCGCGCGTTTTGCCGAAGAGGACTTCGCCGAGCTCTTCTTCGCCCCGGATCTTGCACCGGCAGAGGATTTCGCACCCGCGGATTTCTTCGCGCCGGCAGAGGAGCCGGCTCCGGACCTGCCGCTGGATTTCTTGGCGGCACCGGCAGACTTCTTGGCACCGGCGGATTTCTTAGCTCCAGAGGATTTCGCTCCGGCTGATTTTGCCGAAGACGATTTCGCAGAGGACTTCTTCCCGGCAGCCTTTTTTCCGCCGCCGCTCGCGCGGGAAGAGCCACCCCGCCGTCCCTTCTCGCTTTCCGGATGGATCAGCTTGTTGAAGTTGCTGGTCTGTCCATCGGCTGTCTTTTCCTGAAAGACCATTTCCAGATTGCTTTCATCGAACTTCTGGAAGAACTCCTCCCATGGAATCTCCTTGAGCGCGGAGTCGTTCGCGTTCACAGCGCCGGGGAACTGGAAGCGAAGAATGCCGGGGCCGCCGCTGGTCTCTGTGCTTGCCACTTCGGACGGAACAGCACCGCGTGCTTCCGCCCACCGCTGTATCTCTTCATGATCCTTCGTTGTTTTTGAAAGCGCCATCCGTGCCGTCCTGGAAGTTCAGAGTTTATGAATTACCAGTGACATAGATGGCCTGCTACGCGGACGGGTTTGTGCGCGCAGCAGGAAATCTTTCAGCGGAGTGGATATTTCGCTCAGGCCGCTGATGTAACCGCGGCGGTGGAGTTCGCGTTCCGTCCCGCGGGGAGCTTTGCGAACGGATGCTCAAAGTCTGTGAGCGAGACCACCAGCCCCTCCATCAACGAGTTTGCGCGATAGAACTGTATCGCCGCCTTGGACTTGAACTCGAAGGTGCGCGGCGCGGCTGCGGTAAAGCCCACCAGACCGCGGTCCAGTTTGCCGTGCACGGGGAAGCTGATCAATGGCGCGGCGCCCATGGGGTAGTCCGTAAGCAACGCCTCGGCCAGCATGAAACCACCCATGGTGAGGGTGACCACGGCTGCCCTGCGGTCCTGCTTCCAGAAGTACCAGCCTGCGCTCAGAAAGAGCGTGGCATAGGTGTAATCAATCACGCCATGCGTGCGTCCATCGATCAGCTTCGGCATGTTGCCTTCTACTTTGCCGAACAAGACCTTCATTGCCACGTTCTTCAACAATCCCATGTGCGTTTCTCCGTTCCGGTTTTGCTTCCCTGGTGTTTGACTGCTGGGCGCCACTGGTGAAGATGCACAGCGGCGCCGTGCCGTTTGCAGCGAGCTCACGCCGCAGCTTTGGCCTGCGTTCCGGCCGTTGGCTTGGGCGCGCCGGCATCCCCGGCCACCGGCATGGGTTCGCGCCCGAAGAGCACATCGAAGACCCAGTCGCCCAGGATGCGCGCCTGCTGCCCGGTGCCCGGCATCTTTGCCAGATACACGGCGCGCCACATGGCCCAGGCCAGCAAGCCGGAAAAGTTCTGGCCGAAGACCCGAGCCACGCCGGAGCGGCGGCCCACCAGCGCCAGCTCGCCGACGGGCGTGTAGCGGAACGGCTGCGGCTGCTCACCGCGCAGGGTGGCGACGATGTTGCGAGCGATCAGCTTGCCTTCGCGCGTCGCATTCTGCGCGGTGGGCGCATAGGTGCCCTTGCCGTCCGGCTTGGGAATTTCGGCGCAATCGCCCAGAGCCCACACGCCGGGCACGTTTGGCACCTGGCAGGTGCCTTCTACCGTAATGCCGTGGTGCTTGCCCTTGGGCACATCCGTCTGCTCGATGACAGGGCTCGGGGTCACGCCTGCGGTCCAGATCAACGTGCGCGTAGAAACCCGCTCCCCGCCTTCCACTTGCACAAAATCCGGCCCGGCGCTGCCGATGCGCGCATTCAGTTGCACCTCTACGCCGCGTTCCTTGAGCTTCTGCTCGGCATAGGCGGCCAGCTCTGGCGTAATCTCTTCGAGCAGCCGCTTGCCCGGATGGATAATCAGGGTGCGCACATCGTCCGGCGACAGATTCCGGAAGCGCTGAGCCTTTTCGCGGACGAGATCGTTGAGCGCGGCCATGGTTTCCACGCCGGTAAAGCCACCGCCGCCCACTGTGAAGGTCAGCAGCTCCTTGCGCTTGGCCGCATCCTCTTCGTCGTTGGCGCGCTGCAGGCAGGCCAGCGCATGTGCGCACACGGAAGCCGCGTCGTGGAGAGCCTTCATGGCGAACGAGTTTTCCTTCACCCCCGGCAGGTGGTGATAGCTCGTCACCGATCCCAGAGCGATCACAAGATGATCGGCTTGGAGGGTGCGTTCTTTCGGATCGAGATGCTCAGGGCCAAGGCTCACGGTTGCGCTCTTGCCGTGCACGTCGATATGTGTCACGCGTCCTTGCACAAATTCAATGCGTTCGTGGAGTTTGCGTACCGAGCTGATGATGTGCCGCGTGTCCAGCTCGCCTCCGGCAGCCTCCGTCAGCATGGGCGTGAACAGGAGGAAATTATCCGCATCGACCAGCGTGATCTTGCCGTTCTCTCCTTCAGGCAACAATCGCGACAACTCCTTCGCGACGCCCAGGCCGCCAAACCCCGCGCCCAGGATGAGTATCTGCTTGCCCTGCGCAATGCCCCGATTCCCTTCGCGTTTTTCCGCTCGCAACAACACTTGCCGCGCCGCATACGTGGCCGCCACTGCCAGGCCCGCATGCACTGCCGATCTCCAAACCCTTGCCATGTTGCTCCTCTCGTACTGGCCGCCTGCACACTCGGCAGGGCGGCACAGCTCACTCTCTACGATGGGATGGAAACCGAAAGGGTGGCACGCCAGCGGCACATGGCGGGTGAGCGCATCTTTCTGCTTGATGCGCCTCGACCCACTCTTTGCGTGCGACACAACCCTGGTGAGCCCGGGCTCGGCATGCGAGCCTGTGGCCGATGCGGAGCTGCTGGAGGCCGCGCCTGCACACCTGGCGCGCTTTCTGGCGCGGCTTCCGTCAGGCAAGGCATCGAGACTTTTCGTGCTTACGGACAGCGATGCAGACGGCCTGCCTGCCGCTGCCCTGCTGGTCCGCGCATTGCTGGCTGCGGGCTATAGTTCCGTGCGCGCAGAGGCCCGCAGGAAAGCTGAGTCTGCATGGACGCCGGCGGTGCTTGACCGCATTCGTCCCTGTGCGCCGGAAGCTCTTTTTGTGCTGGATCTGGGAAGTCGCCCCACCGCATTGCTTGCCGATGTGCCCACGTTGCTGATCGATCACCACGCGCCGTTGGGAGTGCCGCCGGAAGCAACGCTGGTGACCGGGTATGGCGTCGAGCCGACGCCGACTACCGGGCTGCTGGCGTATTGGGCGATTGCTGGCCTGGTTCCGGAAGAGACGCGCGCGCCCTGGCTGTGGCTGGCTGCGATCAGTCTGCTCAGCGATCTCGGCGAGAAGGCGCCGTTTGATGAGTTGCGTAAAGCGCGCAAGCAATGGAGTCTGAAGACGCTGCGGGAGGCCACGGCCTTGTTGAACGCGCCTCGGCGGTCAGCGAAAGGTGACGCGCAATCGGCGCTGGCGTTGCTGCTCCGGGCGAACTCTCCAGCGGAGATACTGAGCGGCGAACACCCGGAGAGTGCCGAGTTATTTCGCGCGCGTGAAGAAGTAGGAGCGGCGCTGGCACTGGCGAAGAAAGCGCCGCCTCGCTTCAGCCGCAAGTTTCGCGATGAGCTCGGCGGCGACCTGGTTGCGGTACGCATGGATACGCCGTGCCAGGTGCATCCTGCTAGTAGCCCAGGTGTGGCGCGGGCGCTTCCGCACCAGCATCATCATGGGAGTCAACACAGGGTTTCGGCCGGGTTGGGTGCATTTCAGCGCGCGCGCTCCCAGGTCCGTAAACCTGATCCGCTTTCTGCGCGAGCACGCGCCACCGGATGCCGATGAAAGCTATGGCAACGGCCACGACCAGGCCAGCGGAGGGGCCCTGCCCACGGCTACCTGGAACCGCTTCGCTGCTGAGCTTGGCTTCGGGCCGGAGATGCAGGTCGAGGTGGATCCAAACGCACCAGGTTTGAAGTGACACGCGGTGGTCCGGCTTGACCGGCAACGCTCGCGTTCGGCATTGGAAGGACTTGACCGAAGCGCAGCTTCCCCAGCGTGCGGCGAACGAGCGCTGGCCGGTGCGCCTGGATCACTGCTTCAAGCGCATCACGCTCGATGCTGCTTACGGGGATGCGTGGTATCGCCACCTTTCGCGTCCCGCCGAGCGGCATATCGGCGATGTTGCGCTGGAACGCGCCATCCAGTGCGCGGAAGAGATGCTTGCAACCGGCCTTTCTGCATTGCAAAAACACAATGCAAACAGCCTGCGGTATCGCGGCAAATCCGCTTCGCATCAGAACGCAATATGACGGAAAGCCCGGAAGAGCCGAACGCCGATGCTGGGGAAACGAAGACGCGTAAGAACTCCTCCAAACAGCCTACGGCCGGGAAGTCTGCCGCCAGGAAGTCTGCGACCAAGAAGAAGCGGGTGAGCAAGAAGGCTCTGGCGGAAGCGGAAGCTGCTCGCCGCTTTGCCGCGCCAATGTTTCCATGCGCAGACCCGGATACGATCACGCCTTTGCCATGGCCAGCGGCCGCAATGCGCCTGGGCTTTGCCGTGAAGGTGATGGGCCAGCCCGGCCTGAAGAGCAACGATACGCGCCGCTGGCAGGCAGGCCCGCACCTCCGTGTCTCGCTCGGCTACCTGTGCGAGATCTTCGCGTACCTGCGCAAACACAACATCCACATGTACCGGATGTCGTCGGACCTGGCGCCCTACGCCACGCACCCGGACATGCCGCAGTTCCACGCCATGGTGCGGGAGTCTGCGGCCGACCTGGAGCAGGTGGGCAAACTGGCTCGGCAGCAGGACCTTCGGCTGTCGTTCCACCCTTCGCAGTTCATTGTGCTGAACAGCGAGAATGAAGAGTTAACGCGCAAAAGCATATGGGACCTCGCCTCCCAAGCCGAGATCCTGGACCGCATGGGTTGCGGGCCTGAGGCGGTGTTGGTGGTGCACGCCGGGGGTGCTTACGGGGATCGGGAAAGCGGGTGCCGCCGCTGGTGCCAGACCTGGAAACGGCTGCCGGAGCCGGTGCGCCGCAGGCTGGTGCTGGAGAACGATGATATACGCTACAGTGCTGGTGACGTTCTAAAGATCCACGAAGAGACCGGCGTTCCCCTGGTCTTCGACTACCAGCATTTCTGGTGTTTCAATCCCGAGGGCCTCGATATGCATGACACCATCCGGCGCATGCTGGCGACGTGGCCGGCCGGTGTGCGGCCAAAGCTTCACTACTCCTGCGCCCGCACCGAAATGCGCGAGATCAAGCGCAAGAACCGGAAGACCAAGAAGATCGAGCGGGTGTTGCTGCCTCCGATCTGGACCGGGCACGCCGACTACAACAACCCCTTCGAAGCTATCCCGTTCTTCCGCTCTGTCGCGCAGTACGAGGCCGACGTGATGCTGGAGGCCAAGGCGAAAGATCTCGCCTTGATTCGTTTGCGAAATGATTTTGCCCGCTACGCTCCGGACCTTGCCCCACGCTACGGGATAGACGTTCAGCAGCCGGTCGAAGACGTGGATGAGGTCGTTGCCACGGACGAGGAAAGCGCGGCTTGAGATTTCCGGGTTGAATATTCCGGCGCGAGATGGCGTCCACGGCTTAGCGTGACTTATGGCAGACTAGTCACGATATGTCGGCAGATGATGAAGTTCGGCAGCCGGGCGACGATGCTCCAGTGTTGGGCCAGCGCACGAAGGATCTCATCAATCAATCCCGCAATGAACGGCAAAAATCCAGTCTGCTGACGCACCTGGCAGCCCTGCGCATGGGGCCGGAGGCAACTGCAATGGGGGGGAACTCGGGCATATCCCTGGAGGATTTGCGTACACAGCGTGTACGGTTCCTGCGCACCGAACTGGAGCTTGGTCTTACGTTTGCGAGCATCGCGCTGCAGAAAAACGGCAGCGCTGAAAAGAAGCAGCGGAACTGGGTAAACGCGCGCAAGGCCTATGACACCGTGATCCGTTCACTGGAGAACAGCACCCTGACAAGCGATGAGGCGCAAGGGCTGGAATCCCGGCTTTCCAATTTGAAGGCGCATCTGGTGACCCTGGGTGACACTCTCTGACCGCACACCCGCAGCGACGCTGTTATTCGACGCATTCCTAATCCGGCTTACGGCACTCCATTCCCAGACAGTTCTCCCAACGCCCCAGTTCTTCGACCTCTCGAAAGCGCGGGTCTGGATTGTCACCCAACTGAGCGCGGCGAATGCAATTAAATCCAGCAGAATGAAGCTCCAGCGATAGGTTCTTGAAGTCCCACATCCAGAGATGGGCACTCCTCCCGAAGAACATTTTCATGACTCCCGCAGAGCCTTTCTTCTGCTCTTCCGTGCCCAGGTAGGAGTCCCGCATAAAGCGGCTCGCCGCTTCCGGGTCGTCTGACGCCACATAGCTCCTGGCCAGCCACTCCAGGTCGGGCAGCACAAAGCGAAATGTGCCGCCGGGCTGAAGGTAGCCGAAGGTATTTCGTAAGGTGGTTCGCAGCTCTGCCAGGGTCAGGTGTTCGAGAACGTGCGAGCAATAGACAGCACGCGCCGAGCCCGCCGGAACTGGCAGACCCCGGATCACGTCGCCGTAGCGGATGTTGGCCGGGTAGTCTGGAAAGCCGCGCTTCAGCAGAAGCGGTTTCAGGAAGGGAAGGTTCTTTTGCATCCAGAATGCCGGCCCAGCGTCGAAATTTTCCCAGGTGGGCGGCGCGCATAGGCCACATCCAAACTGAACGTACCTGCCGTGTGTTGCAGCTCCTGCCCCTGTCTCCTGATCCATTCCCGGTCAAGCTCCTGTCGATACACGTTTGAGCTACGGAGAAGGTTCCCTTCCCGGCTACACTATTCATTGGAGCACAAGCATTCTGATTTGGCCCCGCTCTCGATGCAAACGCGCCCCTGTTCATCGCCGATCCTGCTGCTTGCCGTTGTTGCCTTTTCCGTCGCGCATTCAGATTCGGGGCAGGCTCAGGCCGCCCAGGCGCAAACAGCGCCATCCCAGACCGCGTCCTCCCCTATAGGTCATACCAGCGCGCGGGACCTCCAGGTTGCGGGCGCCGTTTCGGTGCATAACGGCGAAATGCAGCTCGGCAACGGCAGCACTGTAACGGCCGCTGACCAACCGGTTACGATCGCGCTCAACCGCGGCGGCCAGTTGCGCCTCTGCTCTACCACCAGCGTCCACCTTTCGCACGACCGCTCCGTCGATGCGCCGGACTCTACCGCGCTGATGCTGGCGCTGGACCGCGGGGCCATCGAAGCCAGGTACACGGTGGGCAAATACTCCGACGTGCTGCTGACCCCGGACCTCCGCGTGCTGATCTCCGGCCCCGGGGTGGCCGACCTGAGTATCCGCGTGAACGGCAAGGGCGACACCTGCGTGGACAATCGCGGGCCGAACGCGCCGTACATCACCATCACCAGCCAGTTGGAAGGCGGCCTATACCGCGTACAACCGAACCAGCACGTCAGCTTCCAGCATGGCAGCCTGCGCGAGGTGGTGGATACGGAAACGGAGCCGTGCGGCTGCCCGGCCGTTCCGCCGACCTCTCTGGCCGGCGCCGGGCAGCCTCCCGGCACCCCCAGCCACGCGGTAGGCGGACCGTCCTCAACGGCCGCCGACACTGCCTTTCCTCTGGCCCTGAGCGAGGGGCTTGCCACGCCGCCTCCCCAACCCGCCACTCCGGTGGCCGCGCCGGGCGAAGTGCATGCTCAGGTGGTAGTTCCGTTGACGTTCAATGGCAGCGCACCTCCTCCGAAGGAACTCGAAGCGCCTGTCCCGGATCTACCCACTCCCAGATCCATCACACCCGCCAAGCCGGTAGCGGCAACGCCCGCATCTTCTGCGAGCACCCCTGTTCCCCCTCAGCCTGCTGCTCCTGCACAGAGCGTTGCAGCACACGGCTCGCCAACGAATTCGGTCGCGCAGACCCCGACCCCGGCCCTGGTCCGGCCAGCGCCCAAGCCTGCAGCATCGCCAGCGAAGAACCTGCTGCGCAAGGTCGGCCGGTTTTTCTCCCGGGTCTTCGGGGCGGAATGAGCGACCTCCATCGGCAACCCAGGCTAAGCCTGCCGCACCTCCGCCAGTAGAACATTTTCCGCTGCCTGCACCCGCTCGGTGCAGCCGATCAGCAGGATGCTTTGCTGGACTTTGGACTGGTTCATCTGCAGAAAGGACTGGTCTACATTGCGCAGCACAATAGCCTGCGGGGTGGCCGCGCCTGCGTTCCTATCTACGGGGCCGAATATGTTTCCTTCGATGGTCACCCATGAGGCAGCCGAACAGCGAATCGCCGCGCCGCCATCCCTGGTAAAGGAGTTCCGCTGGATGGTGATGCCCTGATTTACACGCTCGGGATCATCCGGCTTTGCCTCCTGCCCTGCACGCTGCTCACCGGCGACGCCGACCAGGATCGTCCCTCGATCTGCGCTGCCCTGTCCGGCGTTACACCCATCGAAATTGTTGTCCGCCACGGTCACGCTCTGGACCGTCGGGCCTTCGAGTACAGCGATTTCAGCCGCCATGCGCACCGCCGCGCCCGCACATCCGGCGAAGCGGCTATTTGTGATATGCGCTTTGCCATGCACCACTACTCCATCTCCGCCATTGCCCGCGAAGGTGCAGTGATCGATGGTAGTACGCGGCTGCGCAAGGGCATTGCACACCAGCGTGCCGGGGACGATCACCGGCGAAAGCGTTTCCTTGAACGCAAATTTTGCGCCCCCGGCAGAGGTTTCCGCTGTTGCCAGGCCGATCTCTCCCAGGAGCGTTAGCCTACTCCCCTCACTCAACTGAAGTATGCTGCCCGTCTCCGGCAACTGCCACGGTGCAAACGGTCGGCCTCCGGATGTCTCCACCAGGACCGTTTTGTCGTCCAAGCGGCTGCGGATCTTCCAGTAAGGCTGATGCGCCTCGACGGCGTTGCCACCCATGCTGCGGAACCCGGAGCGTTTGATGGCCAGGGCTCCGTGGCAATCCACCAGCCGGACCCCGGCGCCATTTACCGAGAGCAGCCGTCGGCCTCCAGTCCGCGTGCCCACGTTGACGTCTTCGAGCGAAACGTCCCGGCATCCTTCCAGCAATGCTCCATCGCTGTTACCCGCATACAGCGCCACACTTTCCAGCAACACCATCTCGGAGCCCTGTATCTGGATACAGGCCGTTCCCGCCGCGCGATGGCGCAGCACCAGGCGCATACCTGTCTGCACGCCCGCATTTCGGGTGGTTTCTACATGCAAGCGTTGCCTGCCCGCCAGGCGCACAGCTGTGACCGTTCCTTGAACGCCGTGCGTCGCTGGCAGGGCTGTCTTCGCGTCATACTCGGCAAGTGTGTCTACCTGTTCGGCCCCGGTCACCGGAAACTCCGGATCGATCGCGATGGTGAATGATCCCGGCGCGGTCTCGGCCACGGTGCCTTGCGAGAAGGGCGGCCGGGCCCAGTCCAGCTTTACGTCATGGATCTCGATATTTTTGGAGCCGGTCACCAGGAAAGGCTGGGTGTTCCCGGCAAAGAGCAGGTCGGCACCATTGCCGAAGACTTCCAGTCCGTCGTATCCGTCAAAGCGCATAGCCACATCGTCAGAGGCAGCAAAATTGTAGCGACCCGCGGGGAAGACCAGCCGGGCGCCGGTGCGCGATAGCGAAGCGATGGCTCGCCGCACGGCTGCGGTCACGTCGTCGTGTCCGGTGAGGTCGGCGCCGAAATCGCTGACCGACGCGCGATGGGCGGTCCCCATTTTGGTGGGCGCGGTTCCGGCAGCAGCCTCCGCCAGCACTCTTTCGGGCACACAGACGGCAATACCCGTAGCCACTGAAGAGGCCAACACCGAACCCAGGAACTGTCGACGATCCATCCATCCACCTTCTGCTACCGCGGTTCGGCCAACTGATTGCCTGGCCGGACGTACGGAGGTCGTGCTTACCGTAGCAGTGGTGGAAACTGCGCTACAATTCCACTTTAGTGTGGGTCAGAGAACCCGTCCCTTAGCGGCCCGTTCGCCGCGATCCAGGCATTACACCTCAAGGAGCTTTACCTTATGGCGATTCCCGCCACACAGATGCGCCCGGGCATGATTATCAAGCACAACAATGAGCTCCATGCGGTTTTCAGCGTCGAGCACCGCACCCCCGGCAACCTGCGCGCTTTTATCCAAGCCAAGCTGCGCAACCTGCGCACCGGCGCCATGTTTGAGCACCGCTTTCGCTCGCCCGACCCTATCGAGCGTGTCATCGTGGACGAGATCCCGATGGAGTACCTGTACACGGATGGCGACGATTACTACTTCATGAACACGGAAAACTACGAGCAGACGAACCTGAAGCGGGATACGCTGGGCGATGCGGTGGAGTACCTGATCCCCAATCTGCAGATCCGCGTTTCCTTTTTCGACGGTATCCCGGTCGGCATCGAACTGCCCCAGACTGTCGAGATGACCGTGATGCAGACAGAGCCGGGGCTCAAGTCCGCGACCGCTTCGTCGGTTACTAAGCCGGCGACACTCGAAACCGGCCTGGTGGTCCAGGTGCCGCCGTTTATCAACGAAGGGGAAAAAATCCGCGTGGATACGGCGGAGGGCGCTTACTTGAGCCGGGCATAGATAAGCTGATCCCTTGTTATGGTTCTTTATTACCTCATCAAAGGCCGGGTGCAGGGTGTCGGCTTCCGCTGGTTTGTCCATCGGGAGGCGGCAGCGCTGGGGCTGAAGGGCTGGGTCCGCAATACCGAAAGCGGCCATGTTGAAGTGGTCGCGGCGGGGCCGGAAGAGGACCTCGCCGACTTGAGAAAGGCGCTCGGGCGCGGCTCCCGGGGCAGCCGCGTGGACGCAGTGGAAGAACGCGAACTCCAGGCAAGCGAAGGCGACGGGCTGGGCCCGTTTCAGATTGAAGGAGCATGGTAGACCGACCGATGGCGACTGAACCCGTGAATTGCGAACCGCTCAAGAAGCTCGTCCGCACGGTGCCGGATTTTCCCAAGCCCGGCATTCTTTTCTACGACATCACCACGCTGCTCAAGCATCCGACCGGCTTTGCGACTTTGATCGATGGGCTGGCCTTCCACTACTTCGACTGCGATGTGGACCTGGTGCTCGGCATCGAGGCCCGCGGCTTCATTTTTGGCCCCGCGCTCGCTTACCGATTGAATGCCGGCTTCGTGCCCGTGCGCAAACCGCGCAAACTCCCGGCGCCCACGGCGAAGGTGACCTACGACCTGGAATACGGGGCCGATTCGCTTGAGATTCATCTCGATGCCATCGAACCCGGGCAGAACGTGGTGATCGTGGATGATCTGCTGGCCACCGGGGGGACCATGGAAGCGACCATCAAGCTGGTGCGGCAACTCGGCGGCCGGATAGCCGGCCTGGGGTTTGCCGTCGAGCTTGATTTCCTTAAAGGCCGGGAACGCTTTCCGGAATACGACGTCTTTAGCCTGCTGCACTACAACGAATAGATTAACAACTTCGGGTTAAGTTATTGATTGTATTCATTTCTCAACCTCCACGCCGCGCCAGAAGGCGACGTAGTTTTTGATGTTCTTGGCGGCGGGCTTGGGGTCGGGGTAGTACCAGGCGGCGTCCTGGTTCTCCTGGCCGTCCACCAGCAGGCTGTAATAGCGGGCCTGGCCCTTCCACGGGCAGGTGGAGGTAGTAGAGCTTGGGCGGAGGTACTCGCGGTTTACGCCAGTATCGGGGAAGTAGGTGTTCCCTTCCACTGTCTCTATCGATTCACTTTCGGCAATGACCTTGCCATTCCAGATTGCTTTCGCCATAGTTCCCTATCCACTTTCTTGGGGCAGGATGGATACCCAACCCACACCTTAGCAGATTGCGCAGCCGGGGGCGAAGCGCTCTCCTGTGCCATAAAAAAAGGACGCGAGAAGCGTCCTTTCCCTGCTGGAAGCGCAAGATGACGCGCTCCAGCCGATTGCCTTAAGACTAGTCCATCATGCCGCTAGAACCTTTTACGGGCTTATTTGAAATCAGATGGATGACGTGAAGCACCTTGGAGCCGTCATCCGCAGTCGCCATCAGCGTAACCTTGTTTCCATAAGCCTGGGAAACCGCGTCCGGATTGTCGATGGTCCAGACCTGCTGTTTCGCATCGACAAAGACGGGCTTTGCGCCCTGCGAGATGCACTTTTGCACACACTTGGCATCCGGCTTCATGGAATTGTGCGCAGCGGCGCATTTAGAGTCACTGATATAGCCCATCAACTTCGTCGGCTTCGCACTCATGTCCGCCATGGACAGCAATGGCATCACGCAGAGCGCGGCTGCCGCTAGTATTCGCTTCATATCTCCCCCTCAGGTAGGCCCAACAGAGTTCTACCTGCAATGGGGAACGATAGCAAGAACTATCTTTAAGAGCGTGTGTGTAACCACAATGGTAGCAACAGCTTGCAACCGTATCTGCCGAGCCTCGCCAGCGCTTTGCTGCTTTGCTCGGGCCCGGACGTACAGCCCGGTTATTCTGCCCGCCCATCACTCCGGCATCGGCTGCTGAGTCGGGGTCAGGTGGATGATGTGTATCAATTTCCTGGTACTGTCGGTGACGGTGGCCTCCACAGAGAATTTCTTCCCGTAGTTGGCCTTTTTGACGCTTCGGGGATTGTCGACAATCCAGGTTTCACTTTTGCTGACGATAAGAACCGGTTTGCTATGGTGCCTTTGGATGCAGCTGTCATCGGGCTTCTCTGAAACAGGTCCAGCGGGGCACCTGGAATCACTGATGTAGCCGACCATCGTTGACGGGGATGGAGGGGATTGCGCCATCGACAGCAGGGGCATCGCGCACAAGGCTGCAGCCGCCAGTATTCGTTTCATCGGTTTTCTCCACGAAGGGTCACCAGAGTTCTAGCTGGATCGAATCTCTCTGGCAAGAACTTTCTCCGTGGAGTACGGGACACTGGTCCTTATGCAACCGGCTGTGGTTGTGGCTGGACCCTCGGCGGAGGTGGCGGCGTGTCCGCCACCGGTGCGTCGCCAAGCCGTTTGGAATAGCTGCAACTCACCTGGTCAGCAGCTTCGGGCGCGGCCTTCTTCCGCTTCTTCCCTGCCTTTTCGTCCGACGCGGCGGGCTTCTTGTTATTGGGACAGGTGAGGTAAACACCGGACTTCAGCGTCTTTTCGATTAGGTAGGAACTGCCGCACTCCGGGCATGTTTCCGGAACGGGCCTGCCGTTGGCCGTGAAGTCGCACTTCGGGTAGTTGGTGCAACCGAAGAAGGTGGTGCCAAAGCGCGTCTTGCGCTCCGCGATGTCGCCCTTGCCACACTTGGGACACTTCATGCCTTCGACCAGGTTCTGCTTGATGTACTTGCAGTCCGGGTAGCCGGAGCAGGAGACGAATTCACCGAAGCGTCCGTTGCGCAGCACCAGTTGCTTGCCGCATTGCGGGCACTTTTCGTCAAGCGGTTGCGGCGGCTTCTGCTGTTCTTTCGAGGTCAGCCGGCGCACGGTTTTGCACGGCGGGTCTTCGTTGTAACCGGGGCAAGCCATAAACGGCCCGAACGGCCCATTGCGCAGCACCATTACGCGGCCGCAAGCCTCACAGTATTCTTCTTCCTTTTCCCCTTCCGGCGTGTCGAGGCCGGGCTTGGCGGCGAAGTTCTCCTTGGTAAAGGAACAACTGTCTTTCTTCTTCTTGTCATAAGCACTGCAGGCGAAGAAGGTACCAAACTTGCCCCACTTCAGGACCAGAGGAGAGCCGCACCGTTCGCACTTTTCATCAGTGGCCTTTTCCATCCGCTTGATGTTTTCCATGTGCGTTCCGGCATGGGTCAGCTCCTGGGAAAAGTGCTGGTAGAAGCCCTGAAGCAGGTCGGTCCAACGCTCCTTGCCGTCCTCAATGTCGTCCAGTTCCTCTTCCAGCTTTGCCGTGTACTCGGGATTGAAGATGTAAGGGAAATTGGCGACCAGGAGGTCGGTGACGACCAGGCCGATTTCCGTCGGCATGAACTTGCCGCTGCGTCCCTGGCCGACCTTCTGCACGTATTCGCGTTCCTGGATGGTGGAGAGGATGGTGGCGTAGGTGGAGGGCCGGCCGATGCCGCGTTCCTCAAGCGTCTTGACCAGCGAAGCTTCGTTATAGCGCGGCGGAGGCTCGGTAAACTTCTGCTCATGCTTGAGGTCTTCCAGTGCAAGTGGCTGATTTGGGGAAAGATCGGGCAGCTTGTTCTTGAGTGCCTCGTCATCCTCATCCTTGGCGTCCTTGGCTTCTTCGTAGACCTTCAGGAAGCCGTCAAACTTCAGGATGGAGCCAGTCACGCGGAAGTCATACCTGCGGTCCGCCCTAGCTTGCACATCGACTACGGTCTGGTCATAGACTGCCTGCACCATCTGTGAAGCGACAAAGCGCTGCCAGATCAGCCGGTACAGCTTATATTGCTCCTCGCTCAGATACCGTCTGACCTGGTCGGGATGGTATTCCACGTGCGTAGGGCGAATAGCCTCATGTGCGTCCTGCGCGTCCTTTTTGCTTTTAAAGGCGTTCGGCTTTTCCGGCAGGTAGTTGCGCCCGATTTTTGCGCCGATATATTCCCGCACTTCGCCGATCGCATCCGGAGATACACGGGTGGAGTCGGTGCGCATGTAGGTGATGAGGCCTACTGTACCTTCATTGCCGATCTCCATGCCTTCGTACAAACGCTGAGCCACGCCCATAGTGCGCTTGACGCTGAAGCCCAGTTGGCGCGATGCATCCTGTTGCAGGCGGCTGGTGGTGAAGGGTGGAGCCGCGCTGCGACGGCGCTCTTTCCGCTCCACATCGCGGACGGACCACTTCGCCGTTTCAAGAGCGGTGACGACCTCCTGCATGGACTTTTGGTCGGGCAAGGCCGGGCCGGAGACGGTGTCCACCTCGGCGCGTTTGCCGTCGATCCCGGTAAAGCGGGCAGTGAAACTGGATTCGGGCCGCTCCGCGTTCAGGTCTGCGTCGAGCGTCCAATACTCCACTGGCCGGAAGGCCTGGATGGCGCGCTCACGCTCCACGATCAGCCGCAAGGCGACGGTCTGCACGCGGCCTGCGGAGAGCCCGCGGCGCACCTTGTCCCACAGCAGCGGCGAGATCTGGTAGCCCACGATACGGTCGAGGACGCGGCGCGTCTGCTGCGCATCCACGAGATTACGGTCGACCTGGCGCGCATGCTGGAAGGCGGCCTTGACGGCCTTGGGTGTGATCTCGTTGAAAGTGACGCGGTGGATGCTGCCTTCAGCGGCAACACCGCGCAGCTCTTCCTCGAGGTGGGCGGCTATGGCCTCGCCTTCGCGGTCCGGGTCAGGGGCCAGGTAGACCTGGTCTGCAGTCTTAGCGAGCTTGCGCAGCCGGTCCACGATCTTTTGCTTGTCGGGCATGACGATCAGGTCCGGCGTGAAGGAGCCGTCTTCCAGATCGACGCCCAGCTTGTTCTTGGGAAGATCTTTAATGTGGCCGATCGAGGCTTCGACGGTGTAGCCGCTGCCAAGATATTTATTGATCGTCTTCGCCTTTGCCGGCGACTCGACGATAACCAGTGATTTACTCATTCTTTTCCTTCATTGCCCGCCATCGGCGGTGTGGACATGGCGCAAGGGCTGCTGAACGGCTTACATCAGAAAACGGATCGCCGGGGTAGCCGAGTTGCCCATCCGGTAATTCTCCGAACGCTACCACCAACGGGGAGAAGAAGCCAGTCAGGACATGTGAAAGCGCATACGGTTAGACGCACCGGTCAACAGAACGATGCTAGAAGCGACGGACGTAGTTCTTGCCTGGAAGCTGCCGGATGTGGTTCCCCAATTCCAGCTCAAACAATGCCGTGAAGACTTCAGAGGAGGTGAGCTTTCCTTCCAGAGCATCAATGACCTGATCGATCTGGAGCGCTTCATCATGCCGGAGAGCAGCGTAAACCATGCCCTCTTGCTCACCCATGGGCGGCGTCTCCCATAACGATGCGGCAGGGTCGCCGTTCGATGCAAAACCCATTTCCTCCTCAAGCTGGACGCGCACTTGCGAGGGCAGGTCCTCCCAGATGTCTTCCCAGGTAGCGGTGAGCTTGGCGCCCTGCTTGATCAGCGTGTTCGGCCCCCATGCATTTTTAGTGGTGACATTGCCGGGGACGGCATAGACATCCCGGTTCTGCTCGATGGCGCATCGGGCGGTGACGCGGGTGCCGCTGTTCTCGCCGGCCTCGATCACGAGCACGCCGATGCTGATGCCGCTGAGAATACGGTTGCGGCGGGGGAAGTTGGTGGGAGATGGAAAGGTGCCGATGGGGTATTCGGAGACGATCGCGCCTCCGCCCATCAGTATTTCCTCGGCCAGCCGTTTGTTTTCCTTGGGATAGATCACGTCGATACCCGTGCCCCATACGGCGATGGTTGGCCCCTTGGCCGCGAGAGCTCCCTTGTGCGCGGCGGTGTCCACGCCACGCGCCATTCCGCTCAAGATCACAAGGCGGCGGCTGGCCAGGTCGCGTGCGAGCATTTCGGACATGCCGGTGCCGTAAGGGGTGGGGTGGCGCGTGCCGACGATCGCAATCGCAGGCCGGGCAAGCAGGGCCCGGTCGCCGCGGATCCAGAGCACGCCGGGAGGGTCGAAAATCTCTCGCAGGCGCTCCGGGTAATCTGCATCCGCAAAGGTCATCACGGACCCGCCCGTCTGTTCCACGCGCGTGGCTTCCTGCTCGGCGGCCTGCCGCGCCTGGCCTTCAGCGATGAAGCGCGCCGCCTCGATAGGAAGCTGGAGGGACTCGATTTCTGTGAGCGACAGGCCGAAGAGCCGCGCCGGGTCGCCGAGCAAGCGAACTGCTCGCTGCATGCGCCGCGGCCCGACGCCGGGCGTCATTGCCAGCGCCAGCCAGGCGAGCTGGGTTTGCGAAATGGCGGAAGGAGCTGGAGTTGAGACCATTGCGGCGAGAGTAGATGGGGAGCGGGCGCGCGTCTCTACAACGAACGTGTATGCCGGCGGCTGCGCTAATCCGAGCAGGGCAGGGGGGTTGCTATAGTGGAGCGTAGCAGGAGGTCTATCCGATGCTGACCATTCAACTTCCCGAAGAGCTGGAAGAGCGGCTTGACACTTTGGCGCGGCAGTCTGGACGCGATAAAAATGCTGTCGTCCAAGAAGCGTTGTCGTCGTACCTGGAGGACTTGGAAGATCTTTTAATTGCGGAAGAGCGCGTCGCGGATATCCGGGCTGGACGAGTGAAGACCTACTCGCTCGAAGAAGTGGAGCGCGATCTTGGCCTGGCAGATTGAGATTGGTGAAGGCGCAAAGAAAGATTTAAGTAAGCTCGACAAGCAAATTGCGAAACGGATTACCACGTTTGTCCGGGAGCGGCTTACTCCTCTGGAAAACCCCCGCAGTTTGGGCGAGGCGTTCCAAGGCGCCGCTTTCGGCCAGTACTGGAAATACCGTGTCGGCGACTACCGGCTCATTTGCCTGATTCAGGATCAGGTGATGTTGGTGACCGTAGTCAAGGTCGGTCATCGCCGCGACGTATACCGCGCTCCGTAGAAGCGCAGCCGCCGTTTACAATGACGGGTGAGCCGCCTCCGCATCGCTGCCATCGACTTCCTGAATCCCGCCCCGCTGATGTGGGACTTCGATCACGAGCCTTCCCGCAGTGTTCTACGCGACCGCTATGCGGTCCAGACCATGATGCCATCCGCGTGCGCGGCGCAGCTTGCTTCCGGCGCTGCGAACGTGGGCCTGGTTCCGGTAGCGGCCCTGGCCACGACGCCCGGCCTGTTGGTTGCGCCCGGGTGCGTCATCGCTTCCAAGGGTGCGATCCGGTCGATCCTGCTGGTCTTCAGACGGGACCGCGGACTCGGGAGCGTGCGCACGGTCGCGGCCGATACCTCGTCGCGCGCTTCGCTGGCCTATACCCAGATCCTTTTCCGGCGATTCTGGCGGATTGCGGCACGATTCGAGCAACACCCGCCTGTGCTCGATCGCATGCTTGAGACGGCCGATGCGGCTCTCCTGATCGGCGACCCGGCGCTGCTGGCGCTGGAAGACCGGGCGGCACGCGAGGCACGCACGGGCGAGCGGCTCGAGTACCTAGACCTTGGAACAGCCTGGCGGGAACACACTGGGCTCCCCTGGGTGTCTGCCGTCTGGGCTGTCCGTGCTGAAAGCCTGGCGGGAAACGACGGGGTGGCCGGGCAGTTGGTCGAGGATCTTCTAGCTTCACGCGATCACGGTCTGCTGCACCGCGGCGATCTGGTCGCCGAGTGGGCCCGCAAGCTACCTGTGCCGCCGGCAACCATTCGTAACTACCTTTGCGACAATATTCATTATGTGCTCGATGAGGAGTGCCAGCGCGGGCTCAACCACTTTCTGGCGCTTGCTCGCGACTGCCAGGTGCTTCCAGCAGCCGATTCCCTACATATATTGGAGAGCTAAAAACATCAACGACGGTGTTGCGGTGCGGATCCCGAAGAGGCCAAAGGACAAACTCGCACTTTCCTGCGACTTCGCAGAGGTTTTTCGCGTCCTAGGAGGGTGAGCTTCCTTGCTGCTACTGCCCGCCACGCCTCCTCCCGCTCCGGCGGAAGTCATTCAAAGCTTCTGCATTGGCTGGTCCGCTTCGGCGCGCTGGGCGTTTTTGGCACAGCCCTGATTGACTCGTCGATTTTCCCGCTCCCCGTGCCGGGCTCGACAGACCTGCTGATGCTGATCCTGATTGCGCACCACGGGAATCCGTGGCTGCTGGCCAGCCTGGGCGTGGTGGGTTCGCTCATTGGCGGATTCCTGACCTGGTCTACCGGCAAAAAGGGCGGCGAGGCGGCACTCCAGCGGTATGTACCTGCCAAGTACCTGAAGCGGATCACCGGCTGGGTGCAGCGGCACGGCGCGATGGCGGTCATGCTCTCGACCGTGCTGCCTCCTCCCATGCCGTTGATGCCCTTCCTGCTTGCGGCCGGAGCGCTGGGCGTTTCTTTGCGGAAGTTCCTCTTCGCCTTTACGGGCGGGCGCGTGATCCGGTACGGCCTGGTGGCATGGCTGGGCGTGCTCTATGGGCATCATATGGTGCGCTGGTGGAATCGTTATCTGGCGGCTTACTCCGGCACGATCTCCTGGGTGATCTTCAGCCTGTTTGCCATCGGCATCGCATGGGGCATATGGCAATGGAAGCGCGGCGGCGCAAAACAGGGTCGCGGGAACCAGTCCGCAGAGAAGGCCGAGGAGGCGGCAGCTTAATGCTGCTGCTTCCGGCCACTAGATTTCCCAGCGCAGCAGCGTAGCTCCGGTGGTGAACCCAGCACCCACAGAGGCGAGAAGGACGAGGTCGCCTTTGCTCAGGCGCCCCTCCTGCCGAGCCGTGTCCATGGCCAGCGGAATAGTGCCTGCGGTGGTATTACCATACCGGTCAATATTGATGATGACCCGCTCTTCCGGCATTCCCAGCCGCTCGGCGGTGGACAGGATGATGCGCTTGTTGGCCTGGTGGGGGATAAAGCAGCCGAGGTCAGCGCCCGCTACCCCGTTGCGCACCAGGATTTTCTCTGAGACTTCGGCCATCTTCCGGACGGCGTACTTGTAAACAGCCTGTCCATCCTGATGGACGTAATGCATTTTATGCGCGACGGTGTCGGCTGTAGGCGGATGGAGACTGCCGCCCCCCGGCATGTTCAGGGCAGGAGCTCCGGAGCCATCGATCTCGTGCAGGAAGTCGATCATCCCGGTCTCCCCTTCCTCGGCCGGTTCAAGCAGCACAGCCCCGGCGCCGTCGCCGAAGATGACACAGGTCGCACGGTCGGTGTAGTCGATGATGGAGGACATAGTATCGGCGCCGATGACCATTACCTTGGAGTGTGCCCCGCTCTCAACCAGCTTGGCGCCCACCTGGAGAGCATAGATAAACCCGGAGCAGGCGGCGGAAAGGTCAAATCCCCAGGCGCCCTTGGCACCCAGCTTGTCCTGCACCAGGCAGGCAGTCGCGGGAAAAAGCATGTCCGGAGTAACAGTGGCGACGAGGATGGCTTCGAGTTCCGTGGCCGGAATGCCGCGCTCGTCCAGACACCGGCGGGCTGCCTCCACAGCCATGCCGCTGGTGGCCATGCCGCCTTCCACGAGATGCCGCTCCCGGATGCCAGTGCGCTCCGTAATCCAGCGATCGTTGGTTTCGACCATCTTTTCGAGGTCGGCATTGGAAAGGACGCGGGGCGGAACGTAGGTGCCGAGGGCGCTGATTTTGGCGCGGCGCTGGTATTTCGGAGATCTGAAGTCGGGGGTTCCCGAACTGGCCGCAGCAGCATTGCTCAAATTGTTCTCTCCCAGCGTGTGCAGACTTGCATGCTTATTCTCGCCGAGAGCGCGAGGGGTGTCTATCCGACCGCTTCAGCGGAAAAGGAGAGACTGCATAGGATCATGTGAGGGATATTGTGCCGGGAGGTGTGTTTCATGTACCGGGCGGCCTACTGCGCCCGAAATGACCCGTTACCGTTGCTTCCTTCCGGACCTGGCGGGGTTGGCGGGATTCCGTCGCGTAGGACCCGGCACGAGGTTTAGCATACCATTCCGCGGCCTGATTCACGACCCCGGGACGGAAACCCCGGATGCTAAACTGTGCGTCTGGAGGGATGTGGAATGGCAACGACGGCGGCACACGTTCCGGTCGAAGTCTATCTCCGCAGTTCCTTTGAGCCGGATGCGGAATACGTGAACGGAGAGATAGAAGAGCGGCCCATGGGTGAATACGACCACGCATCCTGGCAGACAGCCCTGATCCTTTGGTTTCGGCAGCATGCGGGGGAATGGAACGTTCGCGTCCAGCCAGAGCTGCGCGTGCAGGTGGCGGCCATGAACTTCCGCGTTCCCGACATCACCGTGCTCGACCGCAGCCTACCTGTCGAGCAAATCATCACACATGCCCCGATCGCCGTCTTCGAAGTGCTTTCGCCGGAAGACACGATGACGCGCATGATGCACAAATTGCGGGACTATGCCGCGATGGGCATCCCGCAGATCTGGGTGATTGATCCGGAGACGAAGCAGTGCTACCGCTTTCAAACCGGCCAGCTCTCCCCGGCTTCAGCCTTCTCGGAACCGGAGCGGGGGATCTCCTTCGATATGGCTGAAGTCGAGAAGCTGCTGGATTAGCAGCAGCCCTCCACCAGAATCACGTTCGACGGCTAAACGGTAGCGTGCTCGTGGTGATGACTTGCAGCGACCGCGGGTCTGGGTGTGCGCTACGGCTTTCGGGCCTTTGGCGGCCTTGATCTCGCGGCCTTCGGTGGTGTCGAGCGAGGCTTTGATCATGGCTTCGCCTTCGATCAGGAGGTGGGGTGCGCTGAGGTCGCCGATGAATGAAGCGGTGCCGCGCAGTTCTGCTTTATCCTTGGCGCGTACCGATCCTTCCACGCGGCCCGCGATCACGACTTCGCGCACTTCGACCTTGGCCTTGGCATGGCCTTCCGCGCCTACCGTCAGCCGGCCTTCGTGCAGCGTGATATTGCCATCGACGATCCCATTGAGCAGAATGTCTTCCGCTCCCGATATCTCGCCGCGGATGACCATGGTTTTTCCAATCAGTGTTCCGTTCGCCAGGTGCATGTTCGCCTCCAGAAACTTCGTTCGTTGCTCCCCTCCGGCTCAGGAACGCATCGCTGGCGAGAGTGCAAGAAAGGTAGCGCGGCAATCGAAGACAGGAAATACCGCGAAAGCGTTAGTGCTGGCATCGCGGGACGGCACCGCTGCGCGGCATTCGTTAAAATGGAGAAGTGACTTCCCTTTTGACATCTGAAGAGGCGCCCGTGATCGCACCGGCGGCCTCACCCGCGGCACCCCGCCCCAAGGTCGGTTTTGTGAGCCTGGGCTGCCCGAAAAACCTGGTGGACAGCGAAGTGATGATGGGCCTGCTGGACCGGGCCGGCGCCGAGCTGACCAGCCAGCCTGAGTTGGCAGAAATTCTTGTCGTCAATACCTGCTCCTTTATCGACTCGGCCAAGCAGGAATCGGTCGACGCCATCCTCGAAATGGCGCGGCACAAACTTACTGGGCGCGCGCAGAAGCTGATTGTGGCCGGGTGCCTGGTCGAGCGTTACCGCGATGAGATACGTAAGAACATTCCCGAAGTGGATGCCGTCGTAGGCACGGGCGAGCTTGAGCTGGTGCTGGAAGCAGCAGGATTACAATCGCGCCACGCGCCGGTGGCCCCGCAGCTTTTCAATATCCTGAGCGCGTCCGCTGCAACGCCTTCACGCGCCGAGGGGGATCTGCGCGAAGAACAGGGGCGCTTCACACGCGCGGCCTGGGACGGCGCCACCGCTGCCCTGCCCGCCTACTTATACGATGAGACGACGCCGCGCATTCTGGCCACGCCCAAGGCTTCGGCCTACATCAAGATCGCCGAGGGCTGCGACCATCCGTGCTCGTTTTGCGTAATCCCGAACCTGCGCGGCAAATTCCGTTCGCGCCGTTTCGAGTCCGTAATCGCCGAGGCCGAGCAACTGGTCGCCAACGGCACCCGTGAGATCACCCTAATCGGCCAGGACACGACCTGCTACGGCGAGGACTTCGGCATGAAGGACGGCCTGGCGCAATTGCTCGACCGGCTGGCGCAGGTCGAGGGGCTGAAGTGGCTGCGCTTTCTCTACGCCTACCCCAACAAGATTACCGGCCGGCTGCTGGATACCATCGCGCGCCACGACACCATCGTGAAATATCTGGACGTGCCGCTCCAGCACGCGTCGGGTCCGGTGCTGAAGAGCATGCGCCGGGGCGCAAATGCTGACATCTTCCTGAAGACGCTCGAGAAGGTGCGGGCCACCGTGCCCGGCATCGCACTGCGCACCTCGTTCATCGTCGGCTTTCCGGGAGAGACCGAGGCCGACCACAAGGTCCTCACCGAGTTTGTAAAGGCCGCGAAGTTCGATTGGATGGGGGCTTTTTCCTACTCCGACGAGGAGGGCTCCCATGCCCACGCAACCGGCGCCACCCTGGTACCGAAGCGTACCGTCGAGGCCCGCCGGCGCGCGTTGATGAAGCTGCAGCAACGCATCAGCCGCGAGCGAAAGGAGCAATGGATCGGGCGCACCATGGAAGTGCTGGTCGAGGGCCCGTCAGAAGAGACACCGCTGCTATGGGAAGGGCGCTCGCAGTTCCACGCGCCGGAGATCGACGGCAAGGTGTACCTCAATGATTTCGGCCCGCACGAGCAGCTCACTCCCGGGAGTTTCTACCAGTGCGAGATCACGGAAGCGCACGACTACGACGTGGTCGCGCGCGTTGTCGAATAGGACCGAATTATGGCTGAGCCAACCAGAAAAACGAAATTGCTGCGCTGCCCTATCTGTAAAACGCTTGTAAAGCTGGGCGACCCCGACATGCCCTTCTGCAGCGACCGCTGCCGGGTGATCGACCTGGGCAAGTGGGCCAGCGGGGAGTACCGCATCTCCTCACCTGTCATGGATCCGGAACTGCTGGAAGAGGTAGACGAGCAGACGCTCCGCCGCGCCCGCGCCAACGAAGATGAATAACAGGCCGGGGACGGCACCGGAGTCCGTAAAGAGGACACCGTGGGCGTGGGCCGTTGGAACCTTCTTCGGCGCGGGATTGCTCAAGCCAGGGCCGGGTACCTGGGGCTCACTCGCGGCCACGGCGCTTTGGTACGGGGCAGCCTGCCTCCTCAAGGCGGCACCCTTCGAGATTGCCTATCATTTTGGCAACACCGCGATCGGTAGCAAACGCCCGCTCATTGTGTCAGCTAGCCTTCTCGGAGCTCTTGCTGCTACGGCCATCGGCATCCCCGCCGCGACCCGCGTTGCCCGTGAAAGCGGCCGCGAAGATCCCGGCCACGTCGTGATCGACGAAGTCGCCGGCCAGTGGCTCACTCTTGCGGTCTGCCGGCCCGACTGGCAGCACGCCCTCGTCGCCCTCGCCCTCTTTCGTATGTTCGACATCACCAAGCCCTGGCCGGCGCGCCAGTTTGAAGCTCTCCCGGAAGGCTGGGGCATCATGCTCGACGATCTCGCGGCCGGCGTGTACGGTCTGCTCGCGCTGCTCGTCATCCAGCATTGGTGGTAGGCGATTTTCCTAACTGCCCGCTTCAGCTCGGAGGGGGATCAGGAATGAGTGGCGAGCCAAAGCCGAACGCTGAAAGCTGCTCTCCCGCAGGCTGCTTCTCCCATCTACACTAGAGAAGACAGGTCAACCAATGATCCGATTAACAAAACAGGACCATGCAGCACCGGCGGCGCCCCGGATTGAGGCGGTCGTTCCCGACGCATCGCTGCCCGGCGGGGAAATCGAAATCCAGGGCACGCAGCTCGGGCCCACGGCCGACCGCCGACCGGTCGCCATGCTCGACAGCGCGATCGCCCCGGTGCTGCTCAGCCGCGCTTCGCGGATGATCATCCGCGTGCCTGAGGCAGTGGAAGCAGGCAAGCTGCAGATCCGGCAGAACGGGGCCGCGAGCAACGCGGTTACGTTGAAGATCGGGCGGCAGCTCGCAGAGAACCTCCACCCGGTTGCCAATCCGGCGGTCGATGCCGAAGGCAACGTGTACGCCACCTATTCCGGCCCGCGCGGGCAGAAGATGCCCGTATCGGTTTACCGCATTTCACCTGAAGGCGATATGGATGCGCTGGTGACCGACGTGGTGAATCCTACCGGCCTGGCACTGGACGCCGATGGAGTGCTGTACGTCTCATCGCGGCACGAGGGCACCATCCACCGCGTGACCCGAGAGGGCGCCGTCTCGCTCTTCACCGAGGGGATGGGCGTGGCTACAGGCCTGGCTTTCGATGCGGCCGGGAACCTGTACTGCGGGGACCGGAGCGGCACTATTTTCAAAATCGCCCAGGACCGGCAAATTTTTGTCTTCGCCACACTGGAGCCCAGCGTCTCGGCCTACCACCTGGCCTTTGGCATAGATGGCACACTGTTCGTCAGCGGGCCCACGACGTCCAGCAATGACGCAGTGCATGCGGTCGATCAGGATGGTTCCATACGCACCTACTACCGCGGACTGGGCCGGCCGCAGGGCATGGCAGTCGATATCGCCGGCGGCCTTTACCTGGCAGCTTCCTTCCGCGG
This sequence comes from uncultured Acidobacteriaceae bacterium, assembly GCA_963767705.1. Taxonomy (GTDB): domain Bacteria; phylum Acidobacteriota; class Terriglobia; order Terriglobales; family Acidobacteriaceae; genus CAWCJL01. The sequence goes on from CAVYEO010000001.1 coordinate 1,836,054, forward strand.
CAAGCGGGGCGTGGTGCGCATCGCTCCGGGCAAGACGGCCGGGGCCGAGCCGGAACTCGTCATCGCCGGTAACGGTATCGTGGGTCTTGCCTTTGCCCCGAGTGGCAGCGCCATCGTCGCCACGCATAGCGCCGTTTATGATGTCCCGTTGGGCGTGGAAGGGCTACGCTTCTTTTAAGGAGGCGCCTTCGCGCGCCCAGGCTGAATCGAAAAGCATTCCCGCATCGGTTTCGGAATTCCAGGAGTGTAGGTACCGGATGATCGCAGAAATCATCGCTGTCGGCTCGGAACTGCTGACGCCGCATCGCCAGGACACCAACTCGCTTTACGTCACGGAGCGGCTCAACGAGCTGGGTGTGCGCGTGGCGTTCAAAACTATCGTGGGCGACCGCCTGCCGCACCTCACCAGCGCTATCCGCACTGCGGCCCAGCGTACGGACATTATCATCATCATGGGCGGGCTTGGCCCCACGGAAGACGACCTGACTCGCCAGGCCGTGGCCGAAGCCCTGGGTTTGCACATCAAGCGCAATGCCGACATCGTGGCGCAGCTTTACAAACGCTTTGCCGCGCGGCGCATGACCATGACGGAAAACAATGCCCAGCAGGCCGATGTGCTGGAAGGCGCAAGCGTGGTGCCGAACGAGAACGGGAGCGCACCCGCGCAGTGGCTGGACACGGTCGTCGGCGGCCATCGCAAGATCATCGTCCTGCTTCCCGGGCCGCCGTCGGAGCTCAAGCCGCTGGTCGATACGGAGTGCGTTCCGCGCCTGCGGGCGGTGCTGCCGGCGCGGCACATCGCCCGGCGGACGCTCAAGGCGGCCATGATCGGCGAGTCCGCCGCGGACGCACGTATTGCGCCCATCTACAAACAATATCCCGATGTGGAGACCACGATCCTGGCGCACACTGGAGACATCCAGCTCAACCTGATCTGCGAGAAGTCGGCCATGGAGCTGGCGCAGGCGCGTGTGGATGAGCTGGCCGGGCGCATCGAGGAAGAGCTGGACGACCTGATCTACTCCTCGGAAGGCGAGACGCTGGAAGGCACGGTGCTTCTTTACCTGGGCATGAAAGGCTGCACGCTAGCCACTGCAGAGAGCTGCACCGGCGGTCTGGTGGCGGAACGGCTCACCGCCATCCCGGGCAGTTCGCGTTCCTTCCGCGGCGGCGCGGTCGTCTACACCAACGCGCTCAAGACCGCGCTTGCCGGTGTGGACCCGGCGCTGATCGAGCAGCATGGAGCGGTCAGCGAAGAGGTCGCCTGTGCGCTGGCCGAGGGCATCCGGCGGAAGGCTGGCGTGACTTACGGACTGGGCATCACCGGTATCGCCGGGCCGACCGGAGGCACAGAAGAAAAGCCTGTGGGGCTGGTCTATATCGCTGTGGCGGACGGCAAAGAGACCGAGGTGGTGCACAGGAACTTCATGGGCGATCGCGGGCGTGTGCGCGCGTGGGCCAGCCAACAGGCGCTCGACATGGTACGGCGCAAGCTGATGTAAGTATGGAGGCATCGTCCACACTCCATGCACTTCTTCTTCACACTGCAACTCGCTTAGATTGGATGAGACCCTATGAAGCCTGAAATCACCCTCGCAGTAGCCGCCATCCTTTCCCCCTTCGCCGCCGTCCTGATCGGCGCGTACATGAACGGTCGCCAGATAGAGGCACTCGCGGTCAGCCTCTGCGCCGAAATGGGAGACTTACGCGAAAGCCTACGCGCGGAAATGGGAGACTTACGCGAAAGCCTACGCGCGGAGATGAACGGGCTGCGCGAGGATATGCGCCACCTCACCGGTAAAATGATCGAGCTTACCGAGCGAGTCGGCCACATGGAGGGCTAAAGGCCCTTCCAAAGCGGAACACGTCCCGGGTTTGCGCGCGCGTTTATGCTTGTAACCTCAGCGGGCTCGGGAAAGGGTTATCCCTTGCAGCGAAGCCGTATCCGACGGTGCAGCCAGTACCGCTGCTACACTCGTACCCGGAACCCCGATGATCACACCGCTGATCCTGCTCGGCTGCATGGCGTACCTGCTTGGCTCCATCCCCTTCGGCCTGGTGCTGGTGCGTGTCTTTCGCCACCAGGACGTGCGCGCGCAGGGCAGCGGCAACATTGGCGCGACCAACGTGGTGCGCGCCGGCGGTAAAGGGCTGGGGACGCTCACCCTTCTGCTGGACACTGCCAAGGGATTTGTCGCAGTCATGGTGGCTAACCTTGTTATGCACCACAGAATGGCCGATCCGTCGCTGCTGCAGAATGCGCTGGCACTCGCAGGGCTGGCAGCGGTGCTGGGGCACGTCTTCCCTGTCTGGCTACGCTTCCATGGGGGCAAGGGCGTGGCCACGGCCCTTGGAGTATTCCTCGCGATTGCCCCGCTCGCGGTGCTCATCGCCTTCGTTGTTTTTGCGGCCGTGGTGCTGCTTTCGCGGTATGTGTCGCTGGCCTCTGTTTGTGGCGCGGCAGCCCTGCTCCTGGCTGACCTGCTGCTGTTCGGCTCACGGCAAACTCCCTTTCTCCGGGCCGTTGTCGTCCTCGTTCCCCTGCTCATCATCCTGAAGCACCGCGCCAACATCGTCCGGCTGATGCGAGGAACGGAAAGCCGCTTCGGCAAGTCCAGGGTGCATGCCGCGTGAGCCGCATCGCCATCATAGGCAGCGGCGCCTGGGGCACCGCCATTGCGCTCCGGCTCCATGCGCGGGGCGACCACGCCCTGACGCTCTGGTCCCACAACCCGGCGGTTGTCGATATAATCCGGCAGACCGGCGAGAACACAACCTTCCTGCCCGGCTTCCCTGTCTCACAGGAAATCGTAACCACGTCTGATCTGAATGAGGCGCTGCGGCAAACGGAGGTCATCGTGAGCGCGATGCCCTCCGCGCATGTGCGCGCGGTCTTCGGGAAAATGGCGCCGTATCTTCGCCCGGAGCAGGTGCTGGTCAGCGCCACCAAAGGCATCGAGGACGGCACGCATCTCCGGATGAGCGAGGTCATCGCCGATGTGCTCCAGGCGCGCGGGCTCGCACTGCCGCTTGCTGTGCTCAGCGGGCCATCGTTCGCGCAGGAAGTGGCTGCGGCGCGGCCGACCGCGGTGACCATAGCGTCAGCCGACACTGCGCTCGCTAGCCGGATTCAGCGGGCAATTTTCGGGTCCTGCACTGCGCCTGTACACTAACGACGACGTGGTGGGAGTGGAACTGGGCGGGGCGCTCAAAAACGTAATCGCTATTGCAACAGGAATCGTGGCCGGGCTGGATCTCGGGCACAACGCCGCCGCTGCCCTGATCACGCGCGGCATTGCCGAGGTGACACGGCTCGCGGTGGCCTGCGGCGGCCGGCAGGAGACGCTGGCGGGCCTGGCCGGTGTGGGCGACCTGGTGCTCACCTGCACCGGCGCACTTTCCCGCAACCGTCGCGTGGGCATCGAGCTCGGCAAGGGACTTGCGCTTTCAGTCGTACTGGCCCAGCTTGGCGGGAAGGTAGCCGAAGGCGTGGGCACGACGGGCGCAGCGCTCGGCCTCGCGCGCACAAAGGGCGTCGAAATGCCTATTACCGAGCAGATGTGGGCGATTCTGCACGAAACGAAGCCGCCGCTCGACGCCGTACGCGAACTGATGGCTCGCCCTGGACGCGAAGAGTTCTAAAAACGCAAGGCTCAATCGCCGATAAGCGGGCGGCGCTACACCGGCCCGCGGAGAAGAGCAGTGCACGCATATTCGCCTTATCTTCGCCTATACTGGCGGAATGCGTCCCCAGCAGGATGTAGTGAGCTGGCTGTTTGTTGACTTCAACGCCTATTTCGCCTCCGTCGAACAGCAGTTGCGGCCGGAGCTGCGGGGCAGGCCTGTTGCCGTTGTTCCCGTGGAGGCCGACACAACCTGCTGCATCGCCGTTTCCTATGAGGCGCGCCAGTACGGGATCCGCACGGGAACGGAGGTGCGCGATGCACGGCATCTGTGTCCAGCGTTGGTGCTGGTCAAAGCCCGGCAGCAACACTACATCGCGTACCACCATAAGATCGTCGAAGCCGTAGGCCGGTGTGTGCCGGTGACGCACGTGATGTCCATTGACGAGATGGCCTGCCGACTCACCGGGTCCGAGACCTCACAAGAAGGCGCGACCGCGCTGGCCGGAAAAATCAAGCAGAGAATCCGGCAGGAAGTCGGCGCATGGCTGCCGTGTTCGATCGGGCTGGCGTCCAACCGCTTTCTGGCCAAGGTGGCTGCGGAGATGCACAAACCGGATGGTCTGGTCTATCTCAATCCTGGCGATATCCCAGGAGCTTTGCTGCACCTGCAGCCCCGCGACCTACCGGGCATCGGCGAGCGCATGGAGGTGCGTTTGCGCCAGCACGGCATTGTTTCCATGAAGCAACTGTACGGCCTGCGCAGGCGGGAGATGCGCGCTCTATGGGGCAGCATCGTGGGCGAGCGGTTCTGGCTTTCCCTCCGCGGGTATGACGTAGATGAACCGCCGAGTCTCCCGTCGAGCATCGGGCACCAGCACGTGCTTCCCCCTGCCCTGCGCACGCGGGAGCTAGCCGGCGCAGTTGCGCGCAAACTGCTTTGCCGGGCGGCGGCACGCCTGCGGCGGATGCATCTCTGGGCCGGGGCTCTCTCTGTGTATCTCAGCTTTACACCCGGGCGTGAAAAGCGCTTATGGGAGTGCCACGCGCGGGTTGTGGACACACAGGATACTTTTGCGCTGCTCGAAGTCTTTGGGCGGATGTGGAGTGAGTGTCCGGAGGGCAAGCCTACGTTTGTCGGAGTGGAATTATATGAACTGGTCACAGAACCGGGCCATACCGCGTCCCTGCTGCCCGGAGACGCACGGCAGAATCGCTTGATGCGCACCATGGATGCCATTCAAGAGCGCTTTGGACAAGGTGCGTTATCGGTGGGCAGCGCGCATGCGGCAAGAGAATTCGCGCCGCCGCAGATTGCGTTCCGCTCTATTCCGGATATTGCTCTGTTCAGGAAGTGAGTCGCCTTGGATATAGAGAGCGAGTGGCGTCGGCCGCCGCATGCGGCCTGCTCGCCGGCGCAATTGGAGAAAGCGAGGAGGTGTGGCCGCCGCCGCTTTTCACCCCCGGCTCGATGTGCGGATGCGCATTCATCAGCATGAGGATCATGAAATACAGGCAGACGGCCACGATTGCGATCAACACCAGAAACTCGACAACTCTCTTTTTGCCCAGCTTGCGCTCCGCCATTCATGTGCTCCCGTCAGTCTTAGATGACGATCAGCGCCGAATGCCGTTTACCTGTCAGTAACCATTGGCGATGAGGAACTCGAGCGTGAGTGCGTCGGCAGTGTCGCCTGCCTTATCGACAGCCAATTTCATCAGCACGTCGGCCTCAAGGTTGACCGGGTCGCCGGGCCGCAACGTATGGAGATTGGTGCGCGCATAGGTATGCGGGATCACAGCCACGCCCAGCGTGCGGCCCTGGAGCTTCGCTACGGTCAGGCTGATGCCTTCAATCGCGATTGAGCCTTTCTCCACGACATAGCGGGCTATGCTCTCCGGCGTCTCCACCTCCAGCCACCAGTCCTGCGCCGCTGACCCGTTGTGCGCAATAGGCTGGAGCGAACGGAGAACGCCGGTGCCATCCACATGACCCTGCACGATGTGTCCGCCAAGTGGTGCGCCGGCCGGGGTGGGGAGCTCCAGATTGACAACGCTGCCCGGTGCTAGCCGGGTGAGCGAAGTGCGGCGGACGGTCTCCTCCGCCAGGTCGGCATCGAAGCTTTCCGGTGTGAGGGCCAGCGCCGTCAGGCACACTCCGCTGACAGCGACGCTGTCGCCTTCGCGCAACTTGGCCGCGAGCCCCGGTGCGCCGACCGTGATGCGGCGCGCGCCGTCGCGGTCGTTCAGCCGCAGAATGGTCCCGGTCTGCTCGATCAATCCAGTAAACATGCCATAAGGGTACAACCACGAGAGCATCGCCACGCCTTCCGCCTCACCCCCACCACTTACGCGGTCACAGCCAGGGGTCGCGGAGAAGCCCTTCGACGGCGAAGTCCTGCCCAAAGGTATGCAACTTTGGGTCAGGCAGTCGCGGCCAATGTGCGAGGGCGCCTTCCGCCAGCAATGGCACGGCCTCCGGGCCAAGAAAGGTTGGCGCGTAGAAAAGATACAGCCGGTCTACCGCATCGCTCAGCAGCGCGCTGCGATTGATGCGGCTGCCGGCTTCGATCAGCACGCTGGTGATCTCTTGCTCGCCCAGCTTCGCGAGCACGGCGTGGAGGGAGATGCCGCCGTCATCTTGCGCATCCACCTGTAGGACACGCACGCCGCGCTCAGTGAAGGCTCGCCGCTTGGCAGCATCTTCGCTATGCGTAACCACCAGCAAATCCTGCGGCGCTGTGCCCACCAGACGAGAGCTGAGCGGGAGTCGCAACTGAGAGTCCAGCACCACACGCAGCAAGGGCCGGCGGCGAGCGCGGCCGCTCCTGTCCGTGAGCAGCGGGTCGTCCGCCAGCACAGTGCCGATTCCGGTAAGCAACGCATCGTGGCTATGCCGGAGAAGCTGCACCTCGGCGCGAGCAGCCGCGCCGGTGATCGGAAACGGAGCGCCCGCCGGGTGCGCGTCCAGAGCGGGGGCGATGCGGCCATCAAGCGTGCTGGCGGCCTTGAGCGTGACAAAGGGCTGGCGCGTGCGGATGAAGCGCGCAAAGGCGTTGTTCAGGCCGCGAGCTTCGGCCTGGAGAACGCCGATTGTGACCGGGATGCCCGCGGCGCGTAGTAGATCGATCCCATGACCGTGCACAGCAGGATTCGGGTCTGCGGTGGCCACCACCACACGATTTACGCCACTCTCGATCAACGCGCGGGCGCAGGGCGGCGTGCGGCCGAAGTGGCTGCACGGCTCCAGCGTGACATACGCAACAGCCCCGCGAGCCTGTGCGCCGGCATCACGCAGGGCGACCACTTCTGCGTGGTCGCGATGCTCGTACTGGTGATAGCCACGACCGATAATGCTGCCGTCCTTGACGAGCACGCAGCCGACAGTCGGGTTGGGCGAAGCGAGGCCGATGCCCTGCTCCGCCAGTGCCAGCGCGCTGCGCATCCAGCGGATGTCGTCTGCCGAGTTGGCATTGGCCAGCTCTGGCGGATGCGGCTCCTTGTCCTCGGGCACAGATTTCAGGCGCCGAGCAGCGAGTCGGTGAAGGCTTCACTATCGAAAGGCAGAAGGTCTTCGAGCTTCTCACCCACACCGACAAAACGTACCGGCAGTTGCAGCTCGCGCGCGATGGCGACAGCAATGCCGCCCTTGGCTGTGCCGTCGAGCTTGGTGAGCACGATGCCGGTTACACCTGCCGACTCGACGAAAAGCCGCGCCTGCTGGAGACCGTTCTGGCCGGTGGTCGCGTCCATCACCAGCAGCACTTCATGCGGCGCTTCGGGAATGAAACGCTGCGCGGTGCGGCGCATCTTGTCGAGTTCGGCCATCAAATTGTTCTTAGTGTGGAGGCGGCCAGCGGTGTCGACCAGCAGCACATCGGTGCCGCGCGCTTTGACGGCATTCATAGCATCAAAGAGCACGGCTGATGGATCTCCGCCCTGTTTTGTCTTGATAATTTCGACCCCGGTGCGCTGACCCCAAACTTCAAGCTGCTCAATGGCTGCGGCGCGAAACGTATCCGCCGCGCACAGCAACACCGACTTGCCTTCGCGGCGGAGATAGGCGGCGAGCTTGCCGCTGGTGGTCGTCTTGCCGGTGCCGTTCACACCGACAAGCAGGATGACCTCCGGTCCCGAAGCGACCACCTTGGGTGGGCGGCTGTGCGCGTCCAGAATGCCCTTGATCTCCTTCTTGAGCAGCGATTTGAGCTCCGCGCCGGAATGGATCTGGTGGTGCAAGGCGCGCTCGCGCAGCACGGTGAGGATATCCTGCGTGGTGCCGACGCCGAGATCGGAGGCAATGAGGCTCATCTCCAGATCGTCCAGCGCCCGCTCATCGATCTCCTCGGTGAGCGCAACAATGGTCTCAATCTTCTCGGAAAGGCTTTCGCGGGTGCGCGAGACCGCCTCGCGCATGCGTTCGAAAAAGCCTTTTTTCTTCGGTTCTTCCGCCTCTTTAAGGCTGCCAAACAGGGTCTGAATCATGGAGAGCTCGTAGAAACAAGTGTAGCAAGGCGAGGATGCGGAGGCGCGTGGGGCCCGACCGGCGAGCACAGCGGTGCCGCGCCAGGCTGACCGTGCGCTGACCCTGTGCCAAAGGTGGCTGCTCAGGGTCGTTCCGCGATTAAACGTGCGGAAACGTAGAATAGAAGACGTATGCTTGGCAAACTTCGCCCCTTACTGCCCTACCTGCGCCGGTACCGCCGCAGCTTTCTATGGGGCGGAATCTCCGTCGTACTTTCAAACCTCATCTGGATTCTGTTTCCGCAGATTATCCGGATCGCCATTGACGATCTGAACCATGGCGTCACGAGGCAGAAGATTCTCGAGTACGCGGGACTGCTGGTCGCCATCTCGGCCGCGAAGGGCGTCTTTCTTTTCCTGACGCGATGGATCATCATCGGCATCTCGCGCGAGATCGAGTTCGATTTACGCAACGATCTGTTCGAGCATCTGGAAACGCAGCCGGCCAGCTACTACCAGCGCCTGCGCACCGGCGACATCATGGCGCGCATGACTAATGATCTGAACGCCGTCCGCATGCTGCTGGGCCCGGCGATCATGTACAGCGCCAACACGATTCTGTTCTCGGTCGGGGCGGTCTTTTTTCTGCTGCGCATCAGCCCCTTTCTTACGCTGGTGGCGCTGGTACCTTTGCCGCTGGCCAGCATTCTCGTCCAGACCATGGGCCGCAAAATCCACGAGCGCTTTGAACGCATCCAGGCGCAATTCTCCGAGATTTCCGCGCAGGCGCAGGAGAACTTTTCCGGCGCCCGGCTGGTCCGTGCCTTTGCCCAGGAAAATGCGCAGATCGCTTCCTTCGAAGAAGCCAATCAGGAGAACGTGCGGCGCGGTCTACGGCTGGTCCAGCTTATGGGCATGCTGTGGCCTACGCTTGAGTTCGTCCTCGGCCTGGCCATGGCCATCACGCTGCTGGTGGGCGGACACGAAGTGCTTACGCATCGCATCACGGTGGGCGATTTCGTGGCATTCAACACCTACATGCTTATGCTGACCTGGCCGATCATCGCGCTCGGCTGGGTGGTGAACCTGGTGCAACGCGGGACAGCTTCTGTGGTGCGCATCGATGAGCTGTTGTCAGAGCCGCCTGCCATCGACGATGCGGCAGCCGCCAGCGATGTTCCGTTGGACCTGCGATTGCGCGGAGAGATCGAGTTCCGCAACCTAAGCTTTTCGTATCAGGACGGCGATGGGAATGAGAATGAAGTGCTGCACTCTATTTCTCTGCGTATCCCGGCAGGCACCAGCATTGCCATCGTAGGGCCAACGGGCTCGGGGAAATCGACGCTGGTCAGCCTGTTGCCACGCATCCATGAGGCAGCTCCGGGCATGGTCCTGCTTGATGGCCGCCCGGTACGCGACTACCCGCTTGAAGTCTTGCGCGCCAACATAGGATTCGTGCCGCAGGAGACATTTCTCTTCAGCGAGACCATCCGGGAAAACATCACATTCGGTGCGCCGGATGCAGATGCGGATTCCGTACTACAGGCCGCTGAAGCTGCTCATATCCGCCGCGAGTTCGAGGAGTTCCCGGCAGGCTTTGAGACCATGGTCGGCGAGCGCGGCCTCACGCTTTCCGGAGGACAAAAACAACGCACCGCGATTGCCCGCGCCCTGGTCCGCGATCCCGCGATTCTGGTGCTCGATGATGCACTGGCGAGCGTGGATACGTATACGGAAGAGAAGATTCTGGAACATCTCCATTCCGTCATGCGCGGACGGACAACGATCTTTATTTCGCACCGGATTTCGACCGTTCGCCACGCCGACCAGATCGCGGTCTTGGTCAACGGGCGAATCGCGGAACTCGGCACACACGAGCAACTGCTGGAGCACGGGAGCTTCTACGCGAGTCTGTTTGAAAAGCAACAACTCGAAGAAGAGCTTGCCGGCGCCCGCTAATTCCGGAGTCTGCTCAGATATTCCATCTCCTGCGTGTGCAGCATCGGTTCAGTTCACTTTGCGGCCGCACAGCTCACGCCATCATGCAACCCAGCTTCCGCCTGATTCGAGGTTTCCGTCGGCAATAGACATCGGAGGAGCAGGAGTCGCGCCATACTGCTGACGTTCATCGTACGTCTGCAGATCGTGTGGCATCGATCGGTGGTCCTGGGCGACTTTCTGCCAGGCCTCGCGCACCGTGCGCACACAGCGCACGGCTTCGAAGAACTGCTCGCGCGAGGCTGCGGCCGAGGCGCGCAGGATTACGGCAAAGACGGACGCGTAGAACTCGCCGAGATGCAGTGCCGGCGCACCGCCGCACGACGCTCCGTGATGCTCCCGTTCTCGCATGCTTCCGCCGCGTGAAGAAGAAAGCGGATCAGCCCGTCATAGAGCGCTACTACCAGATCCACGCTGCTCGCCCCTTCAAGCGCAGCCTCACGATACCCTTTCATGCCTTACCCCTTTTGTTGTTGATAGCCGCTGATTGCGCTGTATAGCTCGTTCACTTCGTTCACCTGCATGGGGATGAACTGCAGGGTCTGGTTGGCCGCATTGAGCTCCGCCGTGAGCGTGCTCTTCTGCGTTGCGATGTTGGCGTCCAGCTTGGTGAGCGTATCGTTCAAGCTGCTCTCGATGTTTGAGTTCTGCTTCAGTGACGTAGCAACGATGCCGGTTGGCGACTCCGCCCCAGAGGCGTCTACGGCTGCCGACATCGCGAGGCCGAAGCTTCCGGCTGCCTGGAAAAAGTTCTGCACGTCGGCGTATTCGGACCCGAGAGTGCTGTTTAACTGGTCGCTGTTCAACGCCAGCGTGCCGTCCTTTTGAACAGCTATGCCGAGATCGGAAATGCTTGCAAGACCACCGCTTCCCTGGGTAGCCAGCACTCCAGAAAGCTGTTGCTGCATAGCAGAGATGACCGGGCTGCCGAAGAGTGGCTGAGCGGTACCGCTCGCATTGTTTCCCTCCTGCGCACTCATGGCGCTGATAACAGCGTTGTAGTCCTTCACAAATCCCGCTACGGACTGGGCGATCGCGGCGTTGTCGTTTGTAATCTGCACCTGAACAGGCGCGCTGGTGGTATTCAGCAGTTGAAAGCTCACGCCGGGGATGACGCCTGCCACACTGTTGCTGGAACGACGAAAGCGCGATGCCATCAACCACAAGCTGCGCATCCTGTCCCGCCTGTGCCACTGTGAAGCTGGGTGTGATCGCCTGCGTACTGTCAGTCAACTGCGACGCGTTCACCTGCAAGCTGCCCGCGGCCCCGCTGGTTCCGCTTATAAGGCTAAGGCGCGCGCCGGAACTGTCTGTGATTACATTCGCGGTTACACCTATGCCCGCGGTGTTAATCGCTGCTGCCAAACCGGCCAGGGTATTATTTGCGGGTCCACGCTGACCGTCTGCGCAGCCGCGCCGCCTACCTGGATGGAGATGCTGCCAGAGAACGCATCCATGGTTGCTACTGCTTGCGAATAGACTACGGACGTCTGCGCCAGCTGGCTGACTGCGACAGTGTGGCTGCCCGCAGTTGCCGTGCTGCTTGCATTAGTGAGCGCAAGGACATTGGTGTCCGAGCTCGCACCCAATTTCGTCGCCAGTACGCCGGCAGGATCGGTCAATGCGCTGATGTCGCTCGACAGCGTCGATAGCAGGCCACCCAGGCTCGACAGTGCAGTGTCTTCTGACTGAAGACTCGATAGTTGCGTTTTGTAGGGCGTCTCCGTGCCTTGGAGATTGGTGACGATCTGATTGACTGCCGCGTTCACATCGAAACCCTGGCCGCTGGTAGGTGAACCAAAACTAAGCCCGACAGAACCCATCGGTTCGCTCCTCTTATCGCTGCATTTACTCGATCCATGGCGGACGCGCAGCAGAGAACCGCGCGTCCGTCACAGTTACACATTGCACGGCTGATTACTGCAGCAGCTTAGTCACTTCCTGCTGCGTGCTGTTGGCCTGTGCCAAAGCGCTAATCCCGGTCTGGCTTAGAATTTCGAACTTCGACATCTGCGAGGTTGCCTGCGCATAGTCGGTGGCCGTCACAGAGTTCTGCGCCGCGGTCAGGTTTTCCGTTTGTGTGGTCTCCACATTTGAGATCGAGTTCAATGTATTGATCTGCGATCCCAGGTAGCCGCGCTGCCCGGATACATCGGCAATGGCCGAGTTGATGGCCGAAAGAGCCGTCTTGGCATTCGCCGCGCTCGTCAGGTCCGTCGCAGAAAGATCCTGCTGCGTACCGACTGCGTACGACAACGAGTTCGTGCCCGCCGTGTAGGTCAGTGTGCCGTTTGCATCGCCGACCTTCGCGCTGGTAAGAGCCGCGACATTGAGCGTGTCCGTGGAACTTCCCGCGCTGGTGCCGTCGCCAGTGTAGATCGCGAAGCTGCCGCCAAACACCTGCTGGCCGTTGAAGGTAGTAGTGGAGCCGATGTTGTTCACCTCGGCGAGAATCGACTGGTATTCCTGGTTGGCGGCGGAATCCTGTGTGCTGTTCAAGGTTCCGTTGGAGGCTTCTGTGGCCAGCGTGACTGCCCGATTCAGGAGGTTGTTCACCTGCGAAAGCGCGCCGTCGGCAGTTTGCAGCAGTCCCACACCCTGCCCGGCATTCCGTGAGGACTGTGTCAGCGCCGTCTGGTTTGCCTGAAGACCGTCAGCCAGCGAAAGCCCCGCCGCGTCATCCGCGCCCGAGTTGATGCGAGAGCCCGAAGAAAGCTGCGTGAGCACATTCTGCAGACTGCTCTGTGTGTTGTTCAGGTTGTTGGCCGCGTACACGGCAGAGATATTATTGAGGACACCTAAAGACATGCGTTCGCTCCTATTGGTAAATAGCTGCGTTGTCCCTGGCTTCCCGACCATTGGATAGCTCCCTGGCAGAGAAACCGCTTGACCCAATGCCTTCATCGGCTCTGAACGCCAAGACTTTAAGCTCAGGACGCAATTCCATTCGCTCACGTTTTCCGCGCAAGCGCCGATAAGGAAACTGTGTAAGGGAAGGTGCAGTCGCGCCATGGATAAAAGCAGCGTTGCCGGAATTGCCCTCGCCGTCGCGGGAATCGCTTCGGGGTTTTGGCTGGAAGGAGGCCGTGTGATGCAGATGCTGCAGCCCACCGCCGCATTGATCGTGTTTGGCGGTACTGCAGGAGCCGTTCTGTTTCAGTTCTCGTTCCACACGGTCTCCAAGGCAGTACGCAAACTGCTGGACGCCTTCTGCACCAGCGGAACCGAAACAGTGAACTCAATCGACCAAATGCTGCTTCTCGCGCGGCAGGCCCGGCGCAATGGCCTCTTCTCTCTTGAACCAGGTCTGGACACTGTCACGGATACATTTCTCAAACAGTCACTCACTCTGGCTGTGGACGGCACCCCTGCCGAACAGCTCCGGGCCATCATGCGCCTGGTACTTGAGAATGCGATGGAGCATGAGGAAGAGGCGCCGGCAGTCTTCGAGTCTGCCGGCGGGTTCGCCCCTACCATCGGCATTATCGGCGCGGTGCTTGGCTTGATTCAGGTGATGGGACATCTTCACACGACATCAGCGACATCGGCACCGGAATCGCTGTGGCGTTTGTCTCCACCGTGTACGGCGTAGCCGCAGCCAACCTGGTACTGCTGCCCGCTGCCGGCAAGCTGCGCGCCCGGTACGCGAGGAATATCTTCGTAAAGAGATGGTTCTGGAATGCGTGGCCTCCATGATAGAAGGCATGAACCCGCGCATGCTCGAGTTGAAGCTGCGCAGCTTTGTTCGCGAGCCGCGGCAAAGACCCGGTGTTGCTGCATGAGAGCGCGACGACGCCCCCCACCTCCGCGCAAATGCGGGAGCGATGGCTCATCTCCTACGCAGACTTCATCACGCTCTTGTTCTGCTTTTTCGTGGTGCTTTACGCCTTGTCGCGAACCACGCTGGAGGGTTCGTCTCAGTTCACCCCGGGAGCCGCTACGGCCTTCTCGAAATTGTCCATCCCGTCACAGTTACTGCTACATCCATCAAGAATTACGCCCCCAGATGGCAGCGAGCAGCCGACGCTTGACGATGTGCGCAGCCAGTTGACACGGGCATTCCACCGCGAACTCTCGGACGGCGCATTGGCGCTTTCATCGCGGTCGGATGGACTGGTGTTGTCGCTCCGCGAAGCGGGCTTTTACGAGAGCGGGAGCGCTGCACCGCGCCCGTCCTCCCTGCCCACACTGCTGCGCATCGCCCAGTCCGCCAAAGCCTCGCGCTGCGATCTGCGGATCGAAGGGCATACGGATGCCGTCCCGGTGCACAACGAGCGCTTCGCCTCCAACTGGGAGCTTTCTACCGCTCGAGCCGCCGCGCTGGTGCGCTTCTTTATCGAGGACGCAGGCATCGATCCGGCACGGCTCGCCGCTGCCGGTTATGCAGGTCAGCATCCCATTGCCAGCAATGCGACCGGCTCGGGGCGAGCGCAGAACCGGCGCGTTGATGTCGTGTTTCTCGCACGGCCTTTGGTGATCGCTTCCGCGGCTCCAATGGATAAGTGGAGAAAACCCTGAACATTGAGACGTAAAACCGACCGGGGGTCAGCTCAATTCCACTTCGGGGCTCCACCTGGGAGGACCTGCAACTCCGGATGCGGTCGCCTCCCTATTCGATACCGAGCACCTTGACGATGACCCGCTTTGTTCGTTGCCCATCGAACTCTGCGTAGAAGATACGCTGCCACGTGCCCAGGTCCAGCCGCCCGGCGGTCACTGGCAACGTTGTTTCATGGTGCAGCAGCAGCGCCTTCAGGTGCGCATCCGCATTGTCTTCGCCGGTCTGGTGGTGGCGATAGGCGGGGCGGGCTGGCGCCAACTCTTCGAGCCACTTGCCGATGTCCTCAATCAACCCGCTCTCGTTGTCGTTCACATAGATCGCGGCGGTGATATGCATCGGCGAAACAAAACACAGGCCATCCCGCACCCCGCTCGCTCGCACGGCGCGCTCCACCTCTGGCGTAATGTGTACCATCTCGCGCCGCTGCCGGGTGTGCATTTCCAAATATTCCGTGTGCACGCGGCATACGCCACCTCCGCTGCTGCTTTTCTCGCTCACCTGCGCCATCCCCCTCTACACTCCCGGCGGTATCCTGTTCCTGGGAGATGAGATGCGTCCGCGCTCAGGAAGCCGATCAGCCAAAGGGCGAAGAAGCGAACTTGCACACCGCCGGGAAGACACCATGCACCGGGCAGCAGTGGTCTTCCGCGCTATGTACGGGGAGCTCCTGCGCGTTTATGGCCCACAGTTCTGGTGGCCGGCCAGCACACGGATCGAGATCGTCGCCGGCGCCTATCTTACCCAGAACACCTCGTGGCGAGGCGTCGAGCGCTCGATCGCCAATCTCGAAGCCGGTGGGCTGCTCACGGTGGAAGGTCTGCGATCGCTTCCCGAGATCGAGTTACGCGAGTTCATCCGGCCTTCCGGGTACATGGTCCGCAAAGCCGCCGCTCTCAAGGCGTTTGTCCAGTTTCTCGACCGCGAGTATGCCGGTGACCTACAGCGCATGTCCGAGCAGCCCACACAGGAACTCCGCGCACAGCTCCTGGCGTTGCCCGGCGTGGGGCCGGAGACCGCCGATGCCATTCTACTGTATGCATTGGGACATCCGGTCGTGGTTGCCGATGAGTACCTGCGCCGGGTTGCCGTCCGCCACGGCCTTGTGCCGGAGAGGGCCGGGTATGCGGAGTTGCAGCAGCTCGCAATGACTGCTCTTGGCGAAATGGCGGCCGCTACATTGGCGCAACATGCAAACGAGCTGCATGCGCTGGTGGTGATGGTCGGCAAGACGCATTGCGGTCCTCGGCCCCGCTGCGATGGCTGCCCGCTTGCATCCTTTGCAGCGGCATTTCCTCCACCGGCTTAGCGCCGAAACTGCGCGCCCGATTAAACTGTCGACGTGCCCCAACCACTTTTCGTCGCGAGCAGTAATCCGGGCAAACTGCGTGATTTCGCTGCGGCAGCGGAGGTTTTCGGGGTTGAGATCCGTCCCCTTCCCGCGCTCGACGGCATCGTCGCACCGCCGGAGGACGGCACCACCTTTGCTGAGAATGCTCGTGACAAAGCCCTGTACTACAGTCGTTTCCAACCGCATGCGGTGGTGCTGGCCGACGACTCCGGCCTGGAGGTGGATGCGCTCGGGGGTGCGCCCGGTGTGCATTCCGCCCGCTATGCAGTGAACGCCGGCATCGCGAACCCGCACCAGCTTTCCGCCGATGCCATGAACAATCGGCACCTGCTCACCGAGTTGGAGTTTGTGCCGGAGGGTCAGCGGACAGCGCGCTACTGCTGCGTTCTCGCGGCTGCGCGCGACGGCATACTTCTGGCCACCGCTACCGGATTTGTGGAGGGCACCATCCTCACGCAGCCGCGCGGCCGTGGCGGCTTCGGCTACGATCCACTTTTCCTTCTGCCGGATCGCAACCTCACCATGGCAGAGATCGACCTGGCCACCAAACAGCAGCTCAGCCATCGCGGTCGCGCCCTGCAGGCAATGCTGCGGCTGCGGCCGGACTTCGCCGACAGAGAAGCGCACCCGCTCCGATGCCACGACATCTGATGTCCGCAAGTGAAAGGCACTGTTTGACGGACGCAACGAAACGAATCACAACTGGCACGCTCGCAGGATAAAAGTACGACCATGCGGTTGAATACTGGCCGGCGCATCCGCGCATGATCTGGTGTGGCTTGCCTCGCTGGCCGCGGCGGCAAGCGCCGGTATTGCGACGGATCACCACACCATGGGCTCCGTCGTGTCGCGTTCCTTCTTCTCACGGCGTGTTGGCCTGGTCAACAGGGGCTGTGATAGCCGGAAAGTACCCGTCCCACTGGACGCAGTTTGGCGTGTATTCGCTCGCCACCGGCGTGAGCATAACGAGAGTTCTCGGCCAGCAACATTTCCCCACCGACGTGCTGGTAGGGAGCGCGGCCGGATGGCTCGTCGGACACTATGTCTTTCGGGCTCATCACAGGTATGCACGCGAGGGGCATTGATTCGCAGAATTTTTTGATCCTGCCTGCCGGGTGAGCAAATCCATGCATCTCGCAGCGTCACACCTTATCTGGTGTATACAGGAGACGTGCGGTCTGAGATGAAGCGGTCCTTTTCTACATCGCTCATGGTTGCTCTGGTGCTTTGCACACAGACGCTTTTTGCGGTGTGTGGATTACGCTGCGACATGCATCTGTCCAGCATGCACGCTGAGACTCGCCACCAGGCGCAATCGCGAAATCAGGCTCAAGGTCCGGATCGCGAGATGGGCGCTGCCGATGACATGCAGGGCTGCGACTCCATGGCGAAGGCGTCCGCAAAGGAGCTTCCCGCCAGCCATTCCGTTCAGCAGCGGTGTTGTGACCGGCACTGCGGGATTATGGACACTGCCGCAGCTACAGACGCCAGCGCGTTCACACGCTTGCAAGCGTACCGGTCCGAGATCAAATCCGTTGTCGCGATACTTCCGCCTGATGGGTGGCTTCACTCGGCAATGTCTTGCGCCAAACCCGATGCCTGGCGATTAAGACGCGTCCTACCTGAACCTTTTTCCTCGCCCGTTTCCAACCTTCGCATTTAGAGCTTCGGCCCGCCAGCCTGCACGTCACTGGCCGGAGTTCGCTATCTCGTCCACCCCTGGACACAAGCACGCCTCCTCGCCAACGGCTCCAGTTCATTGCCACCCAGGATCCAGAGGAACCATGAGCAATCGCCGCAACTTCCTTCAGCATGCGCTGGGGCTGGGCGCAGGTCTTTTTACCACGTCACGCCTTTTCGCCTCTCAGTCCGATAACCATTGCGAATCAAGCAGCGCGGAAAAGAGCGACCGCGGCCTCCATCCCGGCCCGGCTTTCAACACGCCAGTGGTGACCCCTGATGTCGGCGACCTGCCGTACACACTGGACAACGGCGTCAAGGTCTTCCATCTCACGGCACAGGTGGTCAAACAAAGGCTCGCTCCCGACAAGACCATCGACGCCTGGGGCTTCAACGGCTCGGCACCCGGGCCGACCATCCAGGTGAACCAGGGCGACCACGTTCGGGTGATTTTTGAAAATCAGCTTCCCGAGCCCAGCTCGATCCACTGGCATGGCTTTGAAGACCGCATCGGCTACGACGGCATGCCCGGCATCAGCCAGGAGCCGGTCAAACCGGGCGGGCGCTTCACCTACGAATTCGACATTCACCAGGAAGGCACCTACTTCTATCACTCGCATATGGCCATGCAGGAGATGGCCGGCATGCTGGGTGCTTTCATCATGCACCCCAAGGAGCCGTATCGTCCGCATTGCGACAAGGACTTCGCGCTCCACTTTCAGGAGTACGCCGTGCTGCCGAACAACACCGTGCCGAACACCATGAATATGGAGTTCAATTGGCTGGTCATCAACGGCAAGGCGGGCCCGGCGATCACGCCACTGATCATCCGGCAGGGCGATCGCGTGCGCATCCGCATGATCAATCTCGGCATGGACCACCACCCCATTCACATTCACGGCCACACCTTTCATGTCACGGGAACGGAGGGCGGCCGCATTCCCGAGACGGCGTGGTGGCCGGGAAACACTGTGCTCGTCGGCGTGGCGCAGGCGCGGAATATCGAGTTCGTCGCCAATAACCCTGGTGACTGGATGCTCCATTGCCACCTGCCGCACCACATGATGAACCAGATGTCCTCCAATGTGGGCAGGATGTCGCGCATGAACGGCAGCCATGGCATGCCGGCCGGCGTGGACATGAACAATGGCATGGGCATGCTGAATGGCGAGCCCGGTGCGCCGCTCGGTGACGATTACGGAACAAGCCTGGGCCGCGGCATGGGCTTCAGCTCGACCGCCGACATGAACACGACCAACGGTCCACTCTCCGAGCCGAGGAATCAGGCCTCCATGCAAAGCATGAAGGAGGAAATGAAAACCGGCACACCGGAAATGGGGCCCATGCAGATGCGCAACATGATGTCCATGGACACGAGCAAGGAAGCGACGTCGCAGCAGATGAGCGGGATCGCGCCGAATGCCAACAGCGTGCCGAACTTTCCGCAGGACGCGTACATGGAAAGCGAAATGATGAACATGGAAAAGGACAAGATGCTGCAGATTCCGGAGAACTATGGGCTGCGTCCTGGCTGGAGTCCGTTCATGCAGGGCATGATGAGCTTTATGCGCGTACTGCCGCCGGACAAGTACGACGAGGTGATCGCCCGCATGCGGCAGGCCAACCGTCCCAACGACCCATACGCTTCCATCCTGCGCAGCTAACGCGCGGCCACTGAAAGGAGAGCTGAGCAGAATGAAAGTGACCTTGACCGCAATCGCGATGGTAGCGCTGGGCGGAGCGACGACCCTGGCCTATGCGCAGCAGGACCAGCAGCGCATGCCCGGCATACAGATGCAGCAGGGGAAGCCCTCGCAAACACAATCCACGCCGGCGATGCAGATGCCGGGCGACATGCAGCATCCTTCACCGGGAAACGCACCGGCCGACACGGAATCGCAAAGCATGCACGGCTCCGAAGAGGAGCAGAAGGACCAATCGCAACAGAACGCCGGGCAGATGGGCGATGCTGAATCGATCTCTCACGCAACCATGACATTGCAGGAACCGGAGAATCCCGGGCACCGCACGGGCGAGAATCTGCCTGCGCCGGAGTTACTGAACGATGTGGCCAAACGTGCGCCGCTCACGCTTGCACAGTTTGAGGGCTGGGCCGAACACGGCAATCCAACCCTCGCGCAGGCGCAGGCTTTCGCGCGCCGCTCGGAGCAGCAGGGGCAGCAGGCGGGTCTGTATCCCAATCCGTCGATTGCCTACGATGGCGAACATATTCGCGGTGGCAGCTATGGCGCGGGCGAGCAGGGCGGGTATGTGCAGCAGACAATCGTGCTCGGCGGCAAGCTGGGTTTGCGGCGCAACATCTATCAACAGCAAGCACTGGCCGACAAGATCGGCGTCGACGAGCAGGGCTACCGGGTGCGCAACAACGTGCAGCAGGCGTTCTATCGCGCGCTCGCGTCCCAGGCCGCAGTCGTGCTGCGCCAGCGATTGCTGCATATCACTCTGGACGCGGTCGAGACTGCTCATCAACTGGCCAATGTGGGCCAGGCGGATGCCCCGGATATCTTGCAATCGGAGGTCGAAGCGGAGCAGGCCAAGGTGGATTTCGTCCGCGCGCAACGACAGTTCATTGAAGACTTCCGCACAGTTGCTGCTGTGGCGAACCAGCCGGATCTGCCGGTGAGCCCGTTGCAGGGCGACCTGGAGCATGCGCCGGAGCTCGACCCGGAGCAGCAGGTGGCGAGCATCGTGGCGTCGAGTCCCACCGTGAAGCGGGCGCAGCAGGAGGTAGCTGTGGCACAGGCGCGCCTGAAGAATGCACAGCGTGAGCCGGTGCCCGATCTCCAGTTGCGTGTGGGCGAGTGGTGGAGTGGCGAGATCACGGGAGGCACACAACGAGCAGCCGGCCCCATGAGCTTTGCGACCGCCGGCATCGACCTGCCGCTGTGGAATCGCAATCAAGGAAACATCGAAGCTGCCAAAGCGGACGTGGAACGCGCCAGACAGGATGTGACGCGCACCCAGCTCTATCTGAAACAGGAAGCCGAGCCGCTGGCACAGCAGTATCTCGCCTCCCGTTTTGAAGTCGACCGCTACCGGACGCAATTGATTCCGCGAGCCCGGAGAGCCTACGAGCTCTACCTGATGAAGTATCAGCAGATGGCCATGGCATATCCGCAGGTGCTGGTTTCGCAAAGGACACTGTTTCAGCTACAGATCGACTACCTGCACGCGCTCTCTACCGTATGGACCTACGGCGCCGCGCTCCAGAACTACACGCTCAGCGGAGGACTCGAAGCGCCGACGAGCCGTGGGGCCATGTCCACCACCATCAACCTGCCAAATGGCGGAGGCAGCGAATAGCTGGAAGCGTATGCACCATGCTGGGCCCCACTGCCCCGAATCAGTCGTGTAGGTCGGAGGACGATCGCTGCACTCGGGACGGCTCACTTCACGAGCGGCTCCGGCGTTGACATACCCCCTCCCCCTATACAAGAATGGATGAGAGGGCATGTATGCCAGCTCGTAACACCGCGCTACCGCCATTGCTCGACAACGATATTTTGTGCGGCTGCGCAGCCAAGGCAGCCAAGTCAAGGAAAGCCGTTGCCGTCGATCCAGAGATCAAGGCCGCAAACGTGAAGCGGCTTCGCCGGATCGAAGGACAGGTCCGCGGCATTCAGCGGATGGTCGAGGAGGATCGCTACTGCGCGGACATCCTTGGACAAATTGCCTCGGCACAGGAAGCCCTGCGCGGCGTGCAGCGCTCGCTGATGAGGAATCACCTGGAGCATTGCGCGACCAAGGCAATCAAAGACGGTTCACCTGAAGAGGCCCGGGCCATGTACGACGAGCTGGTTGGCCTCATCTATAAGAACGTACGTTAGCAAGCTTCACCTTTCATCAGCACAACCTCAGTCAGCGCACAAGGAGAACAGTTATGGAGAAGGATCCAGTCTGCGGCATGAACGTCGATCCACAGAAAGCAGCGGGGCAAAGCGAGTACCAGGGCAAGACGTACTACTTCTGCGCTCCGGGATGCAAGCGGAAGTTCGATGCTAACCCACAGCAATATGTGAAGTAAGTTATGAACCGTCCGGAGCTGCGGTCCGCCGCAGCTCGTCCCTCAACGCAGGAGTAGCGTATGGCAGAGATACAGGAAGCAGAGCTGGTGCGGGATCCCGTGTGCGGGATGATGATCGAACCGCAGGACGCGGTAAGCCAGCAGGAGTACAAGGGCGAGACGTACTACTTCTGCAATTCGTCGTGCGCGGAACGCTTCGCGGCGCATCCGCGGGAGTTTTTGCAGCCAGGAGAGAGTCGTCCATCGGCACCCGCCCAAGGCGACGTGGAATACATCTGTCCCATGGACCCGGAAGTTCATAAGAAAGGTCCAGGCGCCTGCCCGAAGTGCGGCATGGCTCTCGAGCCGGCAACACTGGCAGCAGCCCCGAAGCGCACAGAGTACACCTGCCCCATGCATCCGGAGATCGTTCGCGACGAGCCGGGCGATTGCCCAATCTGCGGGATGGCTCTCGAACCGCGCGAGGTCACCGGCGAAGTTGCCAACGAAGAACTGATCAGCATGCAGCGCCGCTTCTGGATCAGCCTGGCGCTCAGCATCCCTTTTCTCGCGCTCATGATCAGCGATCTGCTGCCCGGCAAACCGCTCCAGCACCTGGTCAGTCCGCGCGCGCTGCTCTGGATTCAGTTCTGTCTTGCCACGCCGGTCGTACTGTGGGGCGGGTTGCCGTTTTTCGAGCGCGGCTGGGCCTCGTTAATCAACCGGCACCTCAACATGTTCACACTGATCGCGCTCGGCACGGGCGCGAGCTATGCCTACAGTGTCTTCGCGCTCTTCTTTTCACACCTGATACCGGCTTCGCTGCACATGCATGCGAACGAAGTGAACGTGTACTTTGAGCCGGCGGCCATCATCATCACGCTTGTGCTGCTGGGGCAGGTGCTGGAGTTGCGCGCACGCAGCCAGACATCCAGCGCATTGAAGGCGCTCCTTAACCTCGCGCCGAAAACAGCGCGCGTGGTGCGTGCAAACGGGCACGACGAAGACGTGCCGCTTGAGCAAATTCAGGCTGGGGAGACCCTGCGGGTTCGTCCCGGCGAGAAGGTTCCGGTCGATGGCACCGTGCTTGAAGGCTCAAGCAGCGTCGATGAATCGATGGTCACCGGCGAGCCGCTTCCGGTTGAGAAAACGGCCGGCAGCCAGGTAACTGGCGCCACCGTCAACGGCAGGGGCGGCTTTACCATGCGCGCGGAGCGGGTTGGAAGCGATACCTTGCTGAGCCAGATCGTTCGCATGGTGGGCGAGGCCCAGCGGACGCGTGCGCCGATCCAGCGCCTTGCCGATGCCGTTGCCGGCTGGTTCGTTCCCATCGTGATCCTCGTCTCCGTCCTGACGTTTGCCGGCTGGGCGCTCTGGGGTCCCCAGCCGCGGCTTGCTTATGCGTTCGTGAATGCCGTTGCGGTGCTCATCATCGCGTGCCCGTGCGCGCTGGGGCTGGCCACGCCGATGTCCATCATGGTGGGCACTGGCAGAGGCGCCCAGGCCGGTGTCCTCATTCGCAATGCAGAAGCGCTGGAGACGCTTGAAAAGGTCGACGTGCTGGTAGTGGACAAGACGGGCACATTGACGGAAGGCAAGCCGAAGCTCACGGCCATTGTGCCCGTGGGGGAGGTGCAGGAAGCAGAGTTGCTCCGCCTGGTGGCTAGCCTTGAGGTAAGCAGCGAGCACCCGCTCGCCGCGGCTATCGTTGCCGCAGCCAGGGAGCGCGGTCTGCAACTCGGCCGCGCCGAAAACTTCCAGTCGCAAACCGGCAAAGGGGCCAGCGGAACGGTCGACGGCCGCACGATCAGCGTTGGCAACGCAGCTCTGTTGAACGATCTCCAGACCGACGCAGGAGAACTGCCCTCTGCTGCAGAACAGCTCCGCCGCGAAGGCCGGACGGTGATGTATGCGGTAATCGATGGCCGAGCCGCGGGCCTGCTTGCCGTTTCCGACCCGATCAAGTCTTCGGCTGCGGAATCCATTGCAGCGCTTCACCGCGCGGGCCTGAAAATTGTGATGCTCACCGGGGACAACCGCACTACCGCCAATGCAGTAGCTTCGCAACTCGGCATCGACACAGTAGAAGCGGACGTGCTGCCCCAGGGTAAGGCCGAAATCGTCAAAAAGCTCCAGTCCGAGGGGAAGATCGTGGCCATGGCTGGTGACGGAGTGAACGATGCCCCGGCGCTCGCGCAGGCTCAGGTGGGCATCGCCATGGGCACAGGAACAGATGTCGCCATGGAAAGCGCCGGGCTTACCCTGGTCAAGGGAGATCTGCGCGGCATCCTCCGTGCACGCACCCTGAGCCGCGCGACCATGCGTAACATCCGCCAGAACCTCTTCTTTGCCTTCCTATACAACGGCGTGGGAATTCCATTGGCGGCGGGTGCGCTGTATCCTGCTTTCGGCCTGCTGCTCAGCCCCATGATTGCGAGCGCAGCCATGACCTTCAGCTCAGTTTCCGTGATCACGAATGCCCTGCGGCTTCGCAATGTGAACCTGCGGTAGGTGGGGGGTCGCTGACCTGCACCGGCGGAGCAGACGGTAGTCCCGTTTCCGCCCGGTTCTCTGACGTGCTTTCCTGGCGCACAACTCAGGCATAATCGGAACAGCACCACCCGCTACCGATGGCCCACTCCCTGCTGCTCGGCCTCATGACCGTCGGTCTCATCGCCGCCATATGCAGCGGCGCCGTGCTGTTTTTTGTTCCGCAGTGGATCGCGAACCGCCGGCCCCACCTGCCGGAGACTGCCGTCCGAGTGCGCCGGTGGCAAAGCTGGAGCTTCGCCGGCCTGCTCGCCTCTGCCTTCCTGGTTCTGCTTGGCGCCCTGCTTCTCAACTCGAGCCGGCCTTCGTCACAGCCGGCCGCTGCGCCGCAAGCCCAAGGCAGCGGCCCTGATGCGGCCGTCGATGCCGGCGCGGACGCAACGCCACCCGATGTGGATGGCGCCATTGACGAGGCGCCCGCACCCGCAAAGTCGCGAGCGGCCGTCCCAAAACCGCCGGCCACGTCCGCATCACTCGACCCACAAACAGACGCCAGGCTGCGCAGCTTTCTCCGTGACTGGGCGTACGCCATGGAATCAAACGACCCGGAGCGCGAGGCCGCCTTCTACGCAGACAGGCTCGACCGCTATTTCCTGTACCAGAACGTGTCAAAACGCGCTGTAATGGACGACAAACGCCGCTTTGTGCACTCCGGCAAGCGCCTCCAAAGTTTTGCACTGCAGGACGTCGCTCTCGACCCTGTCTCCCCAATGGACGTCAAGGTCCGTTTGGTGAAGCGTTGGCAGCTCGCCCCGCCCGATCCCGGCCACTCCACGCAATCTCGCCTCGAGCTCAAGAACCTCGATGGCTCATGGAAGATCACAACCGAGCAGGATCTCAAGTAACGCGCGGTCTGGATGCGCCGGACAAGCGCCCCGCCTAAAGAACGGTGCTCCGCCGGAAGGCCGCCACCCGCCGCGTCTGGTGTGCTACGTAAACGAAGGAACCAAGGATGACGACCCGCGCTGCAAGCCCTGCGATCTGCAGGTACGCTGTTTGCGGGAAGTGTGGAGCCAGCAGGACGAAAGCTGCGCAAAGTGCAGTGATCAGTGAAGGTACGGCAAAAGAAACCACTAGGTATCGTGACATGTCAAAAGTCTACGAATGAGTACCCTTGTTCCCCAATTGCCCAAAAGGGGAATAGACCGCAGTACGGGCGTGTACTTGTTCATCCGTGCGACCATAAGCCATGCCCAGCCCCATCACCAACAATACCCTCAAGCACCGCTTCGAAACGGAAGTCAGCAAGAAAACCGCGTTCCTGAACTACCGCGTCGATGGCAACCAGATCACCTTCACGCACACCGAGGTTCCGCCCGCGGTGGAAGGCCGCGGCATCGGTACCTCGCTCGTTAAGGCTGCCCTGGACTACGCTCGCGAGCATGCGTTACAGGTGGTTCCGGAGTGCCCCTTCGTGGCCAGCTTCATCCAGTCCCACCCGCAGTACCAGTCCCTGGTCGCCTGAGGGTGCTTTACTTCGGCTTCCGGTCGCAGATCAGGAACCAGTCTTCCGTCTGGCATGTCCAGCTCGCATGCGCGTCTGCCGCCAGCACTGGATCCGGCGGCGATGCAGGCGTGCGGTCTGTCCGGTCGATCAGGATGGCATAATCCGTTTGTGGAAAGACAAGCTGCCTGGTCGCCGTGGAGGCCAACAGATCCTGACGGAGATTCGAGTACGCCTCGATGTCCATGGCAATGACCCTGCCGGTCAATAGATGTCCCTCGCGCGCGGCAATGGGGATGATCGGCAAATCGAGCCATGGCGTGTTCAGCAACACTCCATTGGCCCGCCGCACGAAATGCGCGCCCGCCCATTTATAGGGATCGAAAAATAACTGGCCATCGAGCGTCTGCGTAGCCGCCGGCAGCACCAAACCTACCGGCCCGTGATGGTCTAGCGGCACACTTTCGACTTCGGCGATCCGCTGCGCCACCGGCCGCAGGTAATGGTTGGCTACCCAGAGCACGCCGAGCGCTGCAATTACGGCATATGTAACGACTGCTGTACAACCGCGACGGCTCAACTCGATTGAACTGCTTCCTGCTGCGATTGCCGCAATCCAGGCCACGATCAGAAGCCGGTCCCGGAAGAGATGCGAAGCATTCAGGTCCGGTGGAATAAACGGCAACGCAAGTATCAGCACCACCGCGAATATCAGCCACCGCGGCAACCGCGGCGCGGGGCGCCGGATCGCGTGGGTGACTCCCAGCGCCAGCGGGAGCAGCAGCACAACGTACACACTCAACCGATAGAGCAGTACGGGAAGCTGCTTCCCGCCCAACACAATCAACCCATGTGCCTCCAGCAGCCAAGCCAACGCCACCAGCTTCGGAGCGGGCGCTTGCGTCTGCTCCGCGATGTGCTTCACGGTGAAAGCGGAGATATAGGCGGAACAGCACAGCGCCATACTGGCCAGTAGTAGCGCGTCGAATGTCCAGTCGCGTCGCCATGTCTGCTGTGCTGCATGAGCGCGGCGCGCTCGCCACATATCTGCCGCTCGCATGCACAAATCACCAATGCAGAAGACCACGACGAGACCGAACGGGACGGGGTGCGTCATCGTCATCGCGACCAGCAACACCGAAAAGAGAACTCGCAGGCCGGCGCGCGACTGCGCCGGAGGAAGCTGTTCCAGCCGCGTCCAGATGCCGATCGCCCATGCCGCCATGCCCAGCGACAGGGTGAAATTGACGAAGCCCATGAACAGCGGCCAATTGAGCAGCACGGGAAACACCAGCATGGCCATCACTGCGCCATTCCGTCCCAGCGTCGTGCAAAGGTAGCGCAGCCCAAATGCAAGATTCGCAACCGCCACGGCTACGATTACCTTGTCCGCCCAGACGAGTGGCATGATGCGGGACAATGCGATCAGCAGATAGTAGTAAAGCGAATAGGGTGGAAACAGGTGCCGGATGAAATAGTACTGCTCATAGACAGGCGAACTGTGCGTAAGCAACTGCGCCAGCACATGGGTGAAGAACAGGTGCATGGGGCCGTCTTGCGAAGGAAAGATAGGCAACAACAATACCCACGCGCAGAACAAGCCCACCAAACTGGAGTAGAGAACAAGTAGCGGAGT
Source organism: uncultured Acidobacteriaceae bacterium (assembly GCA_963767705.1). Classification (GTDB taxonomy): domain Bacteria; phylum Acidobacteriota; class Terriglobia; order Terriglobales; family Acidobacteriaceae; genus CAWCJL01. The sequence continues at coordinate 1,863,382 of CAVYEO010000001.1, forward strand.
GCGCCTGCGTTCATCCTCGACAGACGACGAAGCGGTGGGGGGAGAAGCGGGGGCGCTCAAGCGAGATCGAAACTCCCGAGAAAGATATTGGGCGCGGCGTGACCGGGTTCAGAATACCATCCGGCGCGAGCGCATCTGGTAGCCCAAGCCACTTAGGACTGCGGTGCGCGACTGCCTTGCGGCGCAAGATCCAGTTCGATCATGGCGGCCTGCAAATCCTTCCAGGCTTCCTTCTTCTGTCGCGGGTCGCGCAGCAGAAACGCGGGATGGTAGGTGACGATCAACTTCGAACCTCGGCACGCATGGATGCGTCCGCGCAGCCCGCTCAATGACGACTTCGCGCCTAGCAGATACGTCGCCGCGGTCGAACCCAGCGCCACCAGAACCTCCGGTCGCACAACGTCGATCTGCTGCCACAAAAACTGCATACAGGTGTGCGCCTCATCGGGCTCCGGCACGCGGTTTTGCGGAGGCCTGCATTTCACGATATTGGCGATGTACACCGCCTCGCGCGTCAGGCCCATGGCGGTGATCATGTTGTTCAGCAACTGCCCCGCCCGGCCCACGAACGGTAAGCCTTGCGCGTCCTCGTCGGCTCCCGGGCCCTCGCCCACAAACATCAACCGCGCGTGCGGGTCGCCAACACCGAAGACGATCTTGTTACGGCTGAGCGACAGTTTGCAGCGTGTGCAGTCGCCGATCTCTTCGCGAATGGCGGCCAGCGCCTCCCCGCGATCCTGCAATCCAGGAGTGGGCGCGGGGATGATGGGAAATTGCGCTGCAACGTGCGGAACGGGCGCAGTTTCCGCGACAGCACTGGACACGAGCGGATTCGCCGTGGTTTCCGCAACATAGGTATCCGCTTCTGTTACTATTTCGGCAGTCGCTCCACCGTTTCCATCGCGACGATAGAAATCGTAAACGCCCAGCTCCCGGTAGAACTCCAATCGCGCTTCAATGGCGCGCTGCAGGGAAGGATCGGCCAGCATACTATCTCTCCTTCACAAGCACGGACGGCGATTCGTCCATCTCTGCCATCAACGACGGCGGACGTCGCAGCGCTATCACTTCATCCAGAATGCGCTCAGCCAGCGCCTGCTTGCTCATCTCTGGCAGCTCGACGGAACGGTGCGGGGTAAGAAACGTTGCCGCATTCCGGTCGGCGTCAAAGCCCCGGTCGGATCGCGACACGTCGTTCAACACCAGCGCGTCCGCCCCTTTGCGCAGCAGTTTGCCGCGGGCATGCTCGAAGTGGTTCTCCGTTTCGGCCGCAAATCCGATCACCAGCGTTGCCGGCCGGCGCTTCTCTACGATCTCGCTCAAGATGTCTGCGGTCGGCTCAAGCTCCAGCGTGATCGCCTCTGTCCGCTTGATCTTTTGCGGCACGTAGGCCCGCGGGCGATAGTCGGAAACCGCTGCAGCCTTGATGACGATCGTCGTCTCCGGTAACCTTTCCAGAACCGCCGCGCGCATTTCCTCCGAAGTGGTGACCTGCATCACTTCGCATCCTGCTGGGGCGCGCAACGCAGTGGGCGCCGTGACCAGTATCACGCGAGCTCCGCGCATTACAGCCGCCGTGGCCAGCGCATAGCCCATCTTTCCGCTGGAGCGATTGCCAATGAAGCGGACCGGGTCGATGCGCTCCCGTGTGCCGCCGGCTGTGACCAATACCGTTTCCCCGTCCAGATCGTTGCGGCCGCGCAACTGGGCCAGCACCGCCTCCACGATCACGGGTATCTCGGCCAGCCTTCCGCTCCCCACCATGCGGCATGCCAGATAACCGCTCGCCGGCGGCACCACCCGCACACCGCGTCCTTCCAGCAGCGCAAGGTTGGCCTGCGTCGCCGGGTGCTCCCACATGTTTACGTTCATCGCAGGCGCAACAATCACTGGCGAGGTCGTCGCCAGATACATCGTGGTCAGGAAGTCGTTTGCCAGCCCGTGCGCGAAGCGAGCCAGCACATCCGCTGTCGCCGGAGCGACCACGAGGGCATCGCTCGACTGGGCCTCGGCAATATGCGCCACCGCCGCGTCGCGGTCGGCCACCTCGCCCTCCTGCGGCCACAGCCCAGTGGTCACCGGGTGTCCTGTGAGCGCAGCAAAGGTAAGCGGCTGCACGAACTGCCGCGCGCCCTCCGTCATCACCACGTAGACATCAAGCGCCTGCTGCTGCAACGCGCGCACCAGCTCGGCCGCCTTATAAGCGGCCACGCCACCGGAAACCCCGACGGTGATCTTCATCGGGTCTCATTCTACTACCGCTTCCCGCGGCGCTCGGCCCGGCTTATCTCGCCGGACTAAATGGCGAGAATAGGCCGGAATTCATTCGGCAAAGGTTCCGCCAGCGCTTCAGCGACGGGATTGCTTTTATAGCTGACCAGGCCCGCGTCAACTTCGTCCTGGGCGACCCGGCAGGCCTTCTGTGAGCCGGAGCTGACCAGTGGCTGTGAACCGTTCTGCAACTGGCGTGCCCGCCGTGCAGCCACCAATACGTAACGGTAGTTACTATCGAATCCCTCTTTGATTTCCATTGCGCTTCCTCCAAAAAATTTGCTATGCAGGTGTTGCTTCCGCCTGCTTCGCTTCTGCAAGTTGATGATCGTTTGAGCTGCTATCACGCAGGCCGAAAGATGCCAGCACTGGCCCCAAACGCTCCTGCGCATGTCCTTGGCGACACCCTTCAGCGAGCGCGATGAGCCGCGCATCTTCCGCGGACAGCCGCCCGTTATGGCGTCTGACTCGCTCAGCGAAAACGATCGCGGCCAACTCCTCCACCGCAAGATCCAGCACGTCGTTGACGAGAATGTATCCATAATCGCGATAGTTCTCAATTTCATGGCGCGCCTTTGCCAGCCGCCGCTCGATCACCTCTTCCGAGATGCTGCCCTCGGCCCGGCTCCGGTTACGCAGCCGCATCGCCAGCACCTCTGGGTTGGGCGGCATGACAAAAATGCTCACCGCGTCCAGCATGCGTTCGCGCACCTGCTTCGCGCCCTGGACGTCGATGTCCAGCAACAGGTCCTTTCCCTCCGACTTGGCGTCCATCAGCGAATGGCATGCTGTTCCGTAGAGATTGCCAAAGACGTCGGCCGACTCCAGGAACTCGCCATCGCGCTGCATCCGCTCGAACTCTTCCCGCGTCGTAAAGTGGTACTCCCGGCCGCCTTGCTCTGACCCTCTCGGTGGCCGCGTGGTGTAGGAAATCGAGAACTGCAGATCTCCGACCAGCGATCGCAACTGGTTCACGAGCGTCGATTTGCCCGATCCCGAAGGCGCCGAAATGATGAAGAGTATTCCTGCCAAGCTTCCTCACTGTCGTTATGCTGCCAGAGCTGCAGCGGAACGGCCGCTTACTCGATATTCTGTACCTGTTCCCGCGCTTTTTCGATATCTGATTTCATCTGCAGCCCCAGTCCGGTCATCCGCGTACCCTCGCCGCCAATCCCCGCCGTCTTGGAAAGCAGTGTATTCGCTTCCCGGTTCATCTCCTGCAAAAGAAAATCGAGCTTCTTGCCGAGCTCGCCGCCCGCCTCCAGCTGTGCCGTGAATTGCGCGACATGCATGCGTAGCCGTGCGATCTCTTCGGATACATCGCTGCGTTCCGCGACTACGGCTGCCTCCTGCAGCAAGCGTTCCCGATCCACCTGGCCGCCGAGCAGCGCCATGATCCTGTCTTTGACCCGCTCAAAGTGTTCACGCTCGGCCAGCTGGTGCGCGCCGGCCACTTCCCGTACATGCTCTTCCATGCGGCGCATCAGGGCACGCAGCTCGGCTGCCAGCGCTGTGCCCTCCTCGGCCCGCATCTGCTGAAACGCGGCCAGCACCTCGCCGATTCCGCTCAACACGGACGCCTCAAGCTGCTTTGCTTCGGCTGCGCGGTCCTCAGCACCTGGACCGCCGCCGTGCCCATTTCCGAAGACTCCCGGGAGACCGAGAATGACGTTCAAATCCGGAGTACCCGCCAGGTCGTGTTCTTTCGCCGCTGCCTGGAAGGCCGCCAGGTAGGCCTGGAGCAGGGCCGCGTCGTATTGCGCCTCGCGCCGGGTCGCGCGCTCCAGAGTCAACGTCATCTCGATGTGCCCGCGAACCAGCCGCTCTTTCAGAAGCCGGCGCAACCGCATCTCCAGGCTGTCCGTGCTGGCGGGCAGACGGAAGTGCAGATCCAGAAATCGGTGATTCACGCTCTTGATCGTCAGGGTCCAGCCAAGCGCGTCATGCACCCGCCCGGTACCGCGCGCGAACCCGGTCATGGAGAAGACCCGCTTCTCCGCTGCGTCAAGGGCTGGCGTCATGCTTCCACCGGCAGCGCGGCCGCGGCAAGGACGCCGGGCGCGTCATCAAACTGCAATTGATACAGGCGCTGATACGTGGGAGACTTCGTAAGCAACTCCTCATGCGAGCCAATGGCGGTAATGCGTCCTGCCTCCAAGACCACAATGCGATCGGCGCGCCGGACAGTCGAGAGCCGGTGTGCGATCACAAAGACCGTGCGCCCCTGAATCAGGTTCCCCAGCGCGGCCTGCACCAGGGATTCGCTTTCCAGATCGAGCGAGGAGGTCGCTTCGTCCAATATCAGCAGCGGCGCATTCTTAAGCAGCGCACGCGCAATGGCAAGCCGCTGCCGCTCTCCACCCGACAGCCGAAACCCTTTTTCTCCGATGGCCGTGTCATATTTCTCCGGCATGCGCTCGATGAAATCATGCGCCAGGGCGGCCTTCGCCGCGGCCTTTACGCGTTCCAGCGGGACATCCGGCTGACCATAGGCGATGTTGTTCCGCACCGTGTCATTGAACAGGATGGTCTCCTGGGTCACATTGCCGACGAGCTTGCGAAGGGAGTCGATCTTGAGGTCGCGGACATCGCGTCCATCAATCAGTAGCCGCCCGCCGGTGACATCGAAGAAACGCGGAATCAGGTTCACGAGTGTCGATTTACCCGCGCCACTTGGCCCCACCAGCGCCACCACTTCACCCCGCGTCGCGGTCAGGTTGATGCCGCTCAGGACTTCTGTTTCCGAGTCGCCCTCGCGATAACTGAAGCTCACGTCCTCAAAGCGAATGGCCTTCCCGAGACCTTTGATGGCGACAGCGCCCGGCTTCTCCCGGACATCGTCCTGCTCATCCATGAATTCAAAAATGTTAGAGGATGCGCCAACGGCCTGTTGGAAATTATTGTAGAAGAGAGCGAATTTCCGCACCGGATCGTAAAGCTTGAAAACAGCGATGATGAAGGCGACAAAGGTGCCGGCCGTCATGACCCCGTGCTGGATGCGGCCGCGCCCCACTAGCAGGAGAAAGGCGATAGCAATGGCGCCAATCGCGTCCATCAGCGGGGAGCTGATTGCCTGCGCCCGCACGGAGCGCAGATTCGCGCGGAAAAGCCGCCGCGCCGCTTCCTTGAAGCGCAGCATCTCCCAAATCTCCATGTTGAAGGCCTTCACGATACGGTTCCCGGTCACGGTCTCGTGAAGGATGTTCTGTATTTCTGCCAGCTTGTCCTGCCCGTGCCGAGTGGTATGCCGCACGCTCCGGCCCACGCGTCGCGCGGAACTTACAACGATTGGCACGAAAAGCAACAGCACCCAAGCCAGCTTGCCGCCGATCAGCACCACTACGCACGCGGTGAACAGCAGGGTAAAGATCTGCTGCAAAAACTCGGACAGCACCGAAGACATGGCGTACTGCACCCGCTCGATGTCGTTGATCAGCGTGGAAAGGATGGTGCCGGTCGCATGCTTTTGGAAGAACGAAACCGACCGGCGAAGGATCGCCTGGTACAGGTCGTCGCGCATATCGGTGATCATTCCGAAGCCGGCATAGTTCACGAGGTACGTGCCTGCGTAATCACAGACGCCCTTGAGGATCGTTGAGAGGATCAGGGAGAAGGCGACGACCGTCCAGGCATTATGCAGATGCGAAGGCACAAACTGCTGCAGGCTCACATGGAATCGGCTCCCAAACAGCCAAATCTGGCGCTCGGGCGAATTCGGGTTCAACACACGGTCGAAGATCGGACCGACCAGCAATAGACGGAAGGCGTCCAGAAGCCCGACAGCCGCCATCAGGAAAACGGAGGCAATCGCCTGCACCGCATACGGACGCGCATAGAGAAGCAGCCGTCCGATGCGCCGCATGCCCGTCACGCGGAGGCGCTCCAGGAAGGAGGCAAATTACGGCAGACCGGCACGAGCCCGGATTCCGGCTGTCCTGACCGTACATGCTGCGGATGCATGACGTTATTGTACGAGGGTTCGGGCCGCTCTTGTGGGGCTTGGCCATGACTCTTTCGGGCCACGCCCGTAGGCGATACCGCCTCTCGAAGCGGGGTCGAACTCACTTTGGCATGTCGCGGTGCGCCGTCTTTACCCGGTAGCCTTCCTTGCCCAGGCGCTTACGCATTTCTTCGGCGATCATCACCGAACGATGTTGCCCGCCGGTGCAGCCGAACGCGACCGTCAAATAACTCTTACCTTCCTGAATGTAATGCGGGAGCAGAAAGAGCAGCAGGTCCGTCGTCTTGTCCAGAAACTCGGACGTTTGAGGAAACTGCCGGATGTAGCGGGCGACCTTTGGGTGTTTCCCGGTCAGATGGCGGAACTCCGGAACGAAGTGCGGATTGGGAAGAAAACGCACATCGAAGACCAGGTCCGCTTCCAGCGGCACCCCGTTCTTATAGCCAAAGCTGACGGACGACACGAGCAGGTGCTTGGCGCCGTCGCCGCGTTCGAATTTGCTTTGGATGAACGCGCGCAACTCGTGCACGTTGTGCTGCGAGGTATCGATCGTCTCATCCGCCACGTTGCGGACCGGCTCCAGCAGCTTGCGCTCCGCATCGATGGCGCGGACCACAGTTTCCGTCCGGCCGAGTGGATGAGGACGCCGCGTTTCAGAAAAGCGGCGCAGCAGCGCTGCGTCAGAGGCCTCCAGAAAGACCACGGTCGTCGGTAAGACTTTTCGGACTTCCCGCAGGAGTTCTGGGAAACGATCCAGCCGCTGCCCTTCTCGTACGTCCACCACCATCGCGGCTCGGGTGATCTCGGCGGATTGCCGGACCAGGTCGGCAAAGGCTGGAACCAGATCCAGCGGCATGTTATCGACCGAATAGAAACCAAGATCCTCGAACGCCTTCAGTGCAGATGCCTTGCCCGAACCCGAGAGGCCGGTCAAAATGACCAGCTCCCGGCCTTGTTCAAGACCGGCAACGCTGCTGTCGGGCAATGCCTTCTTCTTGGCCTGTTTTTTCCCTGCCGGGGGGAGGGCTTTCCTGGGCATGGCTCATCCTAGCACTGGGTGGTTACTCAACAATGCGCACGCGGTGCTGTGGGCGCGGTGGCCAGCCCGCGTCCCGGTCAGAAGCCGCTCCCACTCAATTCATCTGACTTCCGGGGTCGATTTACCTGCCGGGCGGATAGTATTCTGAGCCGCGGCCACAAGCTGCACATCCGGCTCTGCTTTCGGCACGCCCGCATTACGGCGAGGACGCATCAGGGCGGGCTCCACTATCTGCTTATCCTCTTTGGGCTGGCGCGTCTGCGCGCGTTTGCGGTCTTTATGCCGCACTGCCTGCGATTCAACCTTATTCAGCGCATCGCGAAGCGCTGTCTCCATGCTGGGCGACTCGCACAGGCCTACCACTTGATGCTGCCGGCATTGCACCGTGATCTCCGCAATCTGCCGGTACTTTTCTGCGGTCAGGATCACGTGAGCGCTGCAACCATCGCCGACCACTTTCGCGATCCGCGCCAGGCCCTCGCCTGCGAGCTGCTTCAAGGCTGTCGTAATGACAACCTGTCTTCCGGTGTACTCCACCTGCATTGGGGAAAGTCCTCCTCGTTGAGAAGATGCAAGACTGTAACCGAGAGATCATCCTAGCGCAACAGACGGTTCAGGGCCATCGCCGAATGCGCGAAGTTCATTGCCGAATGCGGCGTTGGTGTGTGCTGGGTATCCGCAGGTCTTCCCGGTATTTCGCCACCGTGCGGCGCGTGACCTGGATGCCCTGCCCCTGCAACATGCTCGCGATCAGATCGTCGGTCAACGGCTTTTTGGGGTCTTCCTCATCGATCAGCTTTTTCACTCTTCGCTTGAGCAGGAGCAACGGCGTACCGGCTCCTTCGGGCCCGTTCACGCCCTCCGAAAAGAAGAATCGCAATTCAAAGACGCCTTGCGGTGTGTGCACGTACTTGTTGGAAACAGCACGGCTGACGGTGGAAGGGTGCACGCCGATCTCCTCGGCTACATCCTTGATCATCATCGGCTTCAGGGCATCGACGCCGGTTTCCAGAAATTCCGTCTGGTGCTGCAGGATGGCTTCGCAGGTGCGCAGGATCGTGCTCTTGCGCTGTTCGATATTGCGCATCAGCTGCAGCGCCGAGCGGTACCGCTCCTTCACGTAATCCTTGACCTCGCGCTCGGTCCCCTCCTGGGTCAGCAGCTTGCGGTACCCCTGGTTCAGCCGCAGCGTCGGCATATCTTCTTCGTTCATCACGACTACATAGTTGCCGTCGCGCTTGACAAAGGCAACATCAGGCTCGATCAAGCGAGCATCGGAGCGGTTGAACCGCTGGCCCGGCCGAGGGTCAAGGTTCCGTATCAAATCCATCGCCGTCTGGGCTTCAGTAGAAGTAACCCCGACCGCCTTGCTGAGCTCACTCAGATCGCGCTTCAGCAACAGCGGCATGGCTTCGGCGATGATGCGCCGCGCACATGCAAAGGCTTGCCGCTTTCCCGCTATGACCGTAGATTCTGTGCGATCCACCTGCGCATGCGGCGACTTCTGCTCCGGCTCGATGGCATCCCGCAACGCGCCGTTCTGCCCCTGGTGTTCGGAGTGGTTTGCGTGCTCTTCGCCAGCGTCTGCCAGCCCATCCAGGGGCCTGCATACAGGGGCATAGACCAGGTCGAACTCCCGCCGCTGCATGTCTATTTGCGCCAGCAGACACTCGCGCAAATCGCGCGTGGCCACGCCGCATGGATCGAGCTTTTGCGCGATCCCGATCGCCTCACCCAGCAACTTCTCCGCCTGCTCCCCATTCATGAGCGGCAGCGCCGGCTTCGCCGTGCACTCCCTGACCCGCTCGCGCAGAAAGCCTTCCACTAGTTCGTCTTCCGCGGAAGCCAGGTACCCGTCTTCATCCAGGTTGCCGATGATGTACTCGACCGCTTCTCGCAACTCCGGGCTGATGCTGAGCGATCCCAATTGCCAGAAAAGGTGGTCGGTCAGCGTGCTGGGCTGTGACAGGAAATTCTCAAACGACGGCTTCTCGATGAGCTCGAAATTGTTCGATGTGCGGAAACCCGGGTCGAGATAATCCTGGAAATACGAACCGAAGTCGATCTCGTCGAAAGGGTCGCGCTCCGCCGGCGTGCTTTCGGCAGTGGCGGCAGACTCCTCGACAGGACGATCGCGATCTGCCTCTCGGCCTTCCACATCGTCCAGCAGCGGGACGTTTTCTTCCAGCTCTTCGAGAATCGGATTTTCCACGATCTCGGCGTTGATCATCTCCCGCAACTCCAGCTTGTTCAACGCCAGCACGCTGACCATCTGCATTAGGCCAGGCGTCAGGATCTGCCGTTGTGACACCTTGAGGCTCAGCTTTGGTTGAAGGAGTGCCATTTCTTCCTGGAGTACTGTTTATTGCTGGATTTGCGAACAGTGTACAAGGTTCGCTTGCGGCGGCACAGGGGGAAATAGCCTTCGTGCTGACGACGGTAACGGATGGCCGGCCCTAGTGCAACGAGAAACCTTCGCCAAGGTAAATGCGACGCACCTCCGGGTCGCGCTCCAAAGCGCCGGGGGTGCCCGCGCGAAAGATCTTGCCCTCGTTGATGATGTAGGCACGATCCGTCACCGAAAGCGTTTCTCGCACATTATGGTCGGTAATCAGCACGCCGATGCCGCTGGCCTTGAGATCGAAGATGATCTCCTGCAAATCGAGTACCGCGATGGGGTCGATGCCGGAAAACGGCTCGTCCAGCAGAATAAAGGAAGGCTGGATGCAAAGGCAGCGCGCGATCTCGACACGCCGGCGTTCGCCGCCGGAGAGCGCGTATCCCCGCGTCCTGCGTATGTGCCCCAGGTTCAGCTGATCGATCAGCTTTTCGGTGCGGGCCCGCCGCATCTCCCAGGAAATGGACTGCGCTTCCAGCACCGCCAGGATGTTTTCCTCGACTGTCAGCTTGCGGAAGACCGAGGGCTCCTGGGGCAGGTAGCTAATGCCGTATTGGCGCGCTCGCAGGTACATCGGCACGCGCGAAATATCGTGTTCGTCCACGAAGACGCGGCCCGCATCCGGCGCAATCAGGCCCACGATCATATAGAAGCTCGTGGTCTTGCCCGCGCCATTGGGCCCGAGCAGCCCTACCACCTCGCCTTGCGAGATTTCCAGACTTACCCCGCGCACCACCTGGCGGCCCTTGTACGACTTGGCGATCTCGTCCGTAAACAGCTTCTGCATGGTTATTTCGCCACTCGGGTCTCTGTGATGGCCGGTGCGACGCCACCATTGACCATGACGCTACCATCGCGATTGTTGAAAATCAACGAAGCGCCGGTCACCGTGCCGTGCTCCGGATCCGTCAACTGCGGCGGCGCACTGGCGGTTCCCGTTAACACAAAGCGCCCATCGGCCGCCGTGTAGACAAGCCTTTCGCCGTTTCCGCGCCTGCCCGCTTGAGTAATGCGCACATCCCCCTCGGTCACAATGCGCTCGACCGATCCAGCAGCACTGGTCGCCGGCAGCCCGGGCAAGGTTCCACCACGCTGTGCAACCGGCACGGCAGCAGGAGCAAGGAAAACCTCCGCTTTATTAGCCCGCACCTCTGCATCGCCCTCGCGCGCCACCACGTCTCCGGTAAAGGTCGCCTTGCGCTCGCCGGCTGAGTACACCAGCGTCGCACCCTCTACCCGCGCCACCTGCGCCGGAGTGCGAGCGACACCCTTTGACGTGTCTGCCTTGGCTGGAAAGACCGCCAGCACTGGGCGGGACGCTCCGGCACCGTGCGCGGTCAGCATCTGTTTCGTGCGTGAGACCACAATCTCCGGCGCGGATACAGAGGCCTCCCCCTGCCACACACGGCTCTCTTCCGGGCTCGCGGATGAGAAGGTGATCTGGTTGCTGGCGTGTTCGAAATACGCCTTGCCTGCCGCGATGTGCAGCGGCTCCGCTGCCCCCTTTCCGGCGGCCGGCTTACCCGCGCTCCCGTTCGCTTTTTCGGCGGCGACTGCGTTCTCCGGTTGGCGATACGTCGCTTTCACGGCCCCGGCCGCAGTCACATCGCCACTCGTCTGCTTAAAGTCGATAGTAGTGGCAGTGAGTTCTGATTGCTGCTCAGCCAGCCGCGGTGTTCCACCTTGCAAACGCATCGTTTCTGAAGCTCCGTCATACACGGCTTCCTCTGCGCTGGCGGTGGAACGCACCGGCCTATTCTGCCCGTTGGCGGGCGGCGCGATTTGTACAAGTTCCACGTGTCCCCGTTGCACCGCGTTCACCACAGTGCTGCCGCCGACCGAAGCTACCCGTCGCTTGCTCCGAGGTTTGTTCGTGAGCGGCCTGGGCGTGCCTCGGGGTGCAAAGCTGATTTCCAGCGAGTCACCCCGGCTGGTCTGCTGGATGCCCCCTGCACTGTGCGTCCACTGGGTATTGCCAGTGCCATGCAAACTTTCGAGCGCGTTTGCCGGGCCCAACGAAGCCAGCAGCCGATCGCCCGCGAGCGTGGTCACCTCTTCGCCCTGGCTCGTCCCCTTGCCTCCCTTGGGAGCCTTTGCGTCGGGCTGGTGTTCGGTGAGCATGGCGTTCCCGTCGGCCACAAGCGTCCGCGCCTCCGGCCGCCCTGCTTCACCTGGAACAAAGGTCGCGTCCATCTGTGCCGCATTGACTTCTCGGACCACGTCACCCGGTCTCGACCCCGGCGCGGTTCCGGCTCCGTCTGCCGCGCTCCGTTCCCGGTCGATGGCGTGCGCTCCTCCGGCAAGGTGCAAGTGCTCGAGCGCCGCACCGGACCCAAAGCCAAGCACCGCCGTAGCCGCGGTCGCGTCCACGGCGCGGTTTCCCTGCACTGCCGCGAAGTTCACGCCACCACCAAGAGTCGCCCGTTCCGGGTTCCCCTCATCGTCCATCGTCACGGTGGCTGTGCGCGAGTGCAGCGCTTCGCCTCCATCTCCGTTTACGCGCACATTGCCGCGCGCGTCCACGCGTTCCGCGCTGCCATCGGAACGGAAAAAGACCAGGGCCAGATCCGATGCGGCGTCCTCCCCATTTGCTCTCGTAGTCGCGCCATGAAGCGTGAGCAGCCTGTCCGCACGACTGAACTCCGCTGCCTGTGCGCGCAATGCGACCGGTCCGCGATCGAGCACGGCATTGAGAACAACATCGCTGTGGAGGTGCATCATGCCGGTATTTGAGTTGTAGGACGCTCCCTTTGCGCTTCCGCGCAGAGTCCTGCCCTGCCCGCTTGAGGCAAACTCCAGCCGCTCGCTCGTCTCCGCCATCCCGCTCTTCTGGTTGAAAATCAGCCCGCTGGTTTTCACGCGAACCGGCGTTCCGCTGCCCTGCCCCGCATTGCCGGCCGGCGCTGTTATCTCGATGTCCACCTCGCCCATAGCGCGGGCTGTCCCGGCGGCCGGGTCGTACTCGAACTCTTGGCCGGAGATACGGTCGCTCGGCTTGTTGTCTTTCCCAAACACAGTGATGCTCACATCGTGAAGCAGGGCGCGGCCCCCACCCTTGTACTGCACAGCCTTCGACGCATGCAGCGTAAACAGCGTGTGCCCCTTATCCGACTTGGAAAACGTAAAGCCATTCGTGGATTGTTGTATCTCGATGCCCAGTTTGCCCGGCAGATCACGGCCAATGTGCCGCACGCGATAGCGCGCGTACGCGAAAAACAGCAGGATCGCTCCCACTAAAACGGCGGCCAGGATGACAATGGAGGTCCGCAGCCGCTCAATTGTTATCCGCATACTTCCAATCTAACCAATGTTCCGCACTTTCTCCGGCAGACTACAATATTCCTGTGGCCGATCAACTTTACTTGAGTCTCTGGTTTCCCAATTTCCGGCTGACCGCCCTGGCCCCGGCGCTGGTTTCCGTGCTGCGCGAGCTTCGTGCCAGTGGAGGTGCAACCGCCGTCACCGCGGCCGCCGCCTACCCTATCTCCTGGCATGAGACTCCTGTCTACGCGCGCGTGTACGATCCGGAGGAAGCGGAGTTCGCTGCGCCGGAACACGCGGTGGTCGAGGCGCTCGAACTGCTGCATGATGACTTCGCGTACGAGTTCGAGGTGAAGTGGGATCTTTGGATTCCTGAAGCTGGCGGCGACCAGGCAGCCGATGAGATACCGGACGTGCTGTGGCGAGAAGAGCCCCGCACCGTACGCGTTGTAGGCTACGGGCCGGAGTTCGACGAAGGTGCGTATGAACAGAATGGCCACATCCGCGTGGACTTCGGCACCGATACCCCGTTTCTGCTGGAAGATGTCGCGCTCGACCGCGAGGCCGCTCTCCATGTGCAGCAGAATGTGCAGAAGCTCATCGACTTCACCAATGCAGTGCAGAAGAACGCCGGCATCTCCAGCCGTCTCCTCTGGTCGGAAAGCGGGGAAAGTCTGGCGGAAAAGTTGATCGCTCGACTGCAGCATGTTCAGTAAAAGTGACCGCAGGTTTGCCGCGCCCTTTCAGCCCTCGCACGCTACACTGTTCCCATGCTGGATGAGACCGCCTTTCGCCGCTCCGCCGACGCCGCCATCGACTCGCTGAAGAAGAGCCTCATCGAGGCTGAGGAAGAGGGCGGCTTCGAAGCCGAAGAGCAGAACGGCGTGCTCAACGTGCTCTTTGAGGACCCGCCGGGCAAGTTCGTCGTCACCCCCAATACGCCGGTGCGCCAGATATGGATTTCGGCGCTCTCCACCAGCTTCAAGCTGGACTGGTCCGACGAAGCGGCGGCGTTCGTTCTGCCGAAGACTGGTGAAACCCTGAAGCAGGTGATCGCCCGCGCTATCAACCAGCACCTCGGCACGGCAGCAGTCACGCTTTCCTGACCGCTGCCATGCGCAAGACCCTTTCCGTCGCCATCATTACGTTTGACGAAGAAGCCAACCTGTCGCGCACTCTTCGCAGTGTGGCGTGGGCCGACGAGATCGTGGTGGTAGACTCCGGCTCTTCCGACGGAACGCTCGCCATCGCGGAGGCTTTCGGCGCACGCATCTTTGAGGAGGACTGGCAGGGCTTCGGCCCGCAAAAAAACCTTGCCATTCAGAAGTGCACCTCGGACTGGGTACTTTCTCTCGATGCCGACGAGGAGGTCAGCCCCGCTTTGATCGCGGAAATACGCGCCCTGCTGACAGCCGAGCCGCCTTGCTCCTTGTATACATTGCCCCGGCGCAACTACTTCCTCCGCCGCTGGATCCGGCACGGTGGCTACTATCCCGACCGCAAGCTCCGTCTTTTTGTCCGTGGCAATGTTTTCTTCGAGAATGCGCCAGTACACGAAACCATTCCCAAATCGCTGCCCACCGGAAAGCTTAATGGCGCCCTGCTCCATCACGCCTATTACACGCTCGCGGCCTACATCGAGCACATGAACCGCTACAGCACTCTGGGCGCGGTCACCGCAGCCGAGCGCGGCAAAGGCGGCCGCCATCTGCTGACCTTCCTGTGGAATGTCCTGCTTAATCCACTTGCCACTTTTGTCTATAACTACCTCTTCCGCCTTGGCTTCCTGGATGGCCGCGAAGGCCTGCTGCTGCACCTTTACCACTCCGCATACGTGAGCTGGAAGTATGCCAAAGCGTGGGAAAACGGCGGCAAGGTGGAAAATCTGTAAGAGTTTGCCTGCAGGTGTAAGGTAGAAGGACGGGAAACAAGCGCATGAATACCTCCACACTGGAGCAAGCAACAACGCATGTGTCCATCGAAGAGTACCTGCACACCAGCTACCGCCCGGATGTCGACTATGTCTCTGGAGAGTTGCAGGAGCGCAACATGGGAGAATACGATCACGGCGCTGTACAAGCAGCGCTTATCAGTTGGTTTCGCGCCCATCGCAACGACTGGAATCTGCGGGTCATTCCCGAGCTTCGCTTCCAGACCCGCGCGGACCGGTTCCGCATTCCGGGTGTTATGGTGCTCGACCGCAACGCGCCCATAGAACAGATCATTACGCGCGCGCCGATCCTTTGCATCGAGATACTCTCGCCGGAAGACCGCTTCGGCAGAATGACTGCACGAATCGACGAATATCTCGCGCTCGGCACCCGCGGCGTATGGGTCATCGATCCTCAAAGGGCCATTGGCTGGGCTTGTAGCTCCGGGGCGCTCAGTGGCTGGAGTGAACAGAAAATACTCATGGTCACAGGTACACCAATCATCCTCTCCCTCGAAGAACTCTTCGCCGATCTGGACTGAATAGTGTTTCAGTTTCGATCCTGCCGGAAGTAGGGACGCCCTTTGAGTTTAAGCATCACGATCGGGTACGCCATCAATGCAGCTCCGATAAGGAATGCGCTCACCGTATTGGCAACATTGAGGCGAGCTTCAGCACGAGCTTGCATGAACTCCGCTATCGCGACAGGGTAGAATAGAAAAATTGCTGTCACTAGGCCGGGTGAGAACCGCCCGCGCGTCCGAATGAACGGCAGTACATGGAAGAGAGTGGCATTGATGAGCATCAGCGCTGCGAATGTAAGCGGAGCAACCGTCAAGTCTGGCGTGAGCTGGGCTTGAACGACTCCGAGAATCACCACCACAGCATTGGTCATATAGAAATCAGTCCAATCGACTGGCAGCCCGATTACCGCACGAGCCCAGTTGCGCCAGTCAAATGTGTACTCTTCCAGTATGTGCACGGCATACGCTGCGAATGCCAGCCAAGATAGAACATTCATATTCATAGTCGCGTGACCGTTGCAACTGTAACATCGTAGCGAAACAGACTAGCCAAACACCTGCGCCGTCCCCTATGCTGAAGGGTTTCCCCGAGGTGCATACCCCATGGCGAAGAGCCAGGCCCCAGCTACTTCCGACGACCTCCTTATTGCCGACCTGACCGGAGATCGTCACCCTTCCGCAGCCGAGCAGCAATGGGCCGAGCGCACCCTTGCCCCGGCGCTCGCCAAGGCGCCCGAACGCCCCATCGGAGCAGCTTCCGGGGTGAACCTCGATGAAGCCGGCAACGCCCGTTTCACCTCTATCTCTGGGGTCCCCGTGCGCCGCCTTTACACCGAAGCCGACCTTCCGGAAGACTTCAACAGCGCCTCCGAGCAGTATCTAGCGCAGCCCGGACAGCCGCCCTACACCCGCGGCATTCACCCCACCGGCTACCGCGGCAAGCTGTGGACGATGCGGCAATTCTCCGGCTTTGCCTCGCCGGAAGAGACCAACCAGCGTTACAAATACCTGCTCGCGGCTGGGGGCGGCGGCCTTTCCGTCGCCTTCGATCTCCCCACTCTGATGGGTTACGACTCCGACGCGCCGGAAAGCGAAGGCGAGGTCGGCAAGTGCGGCGTCGCTATTGATTCTCTTGAGGACATGGAGATTCTCTTCTCCGGCATCGACCTGGAAAAGATCACCGTCTCGATGACCATCAATTCGCCAGCCTCCGTCCTCTGGGCCATGTACCTGGCGGTCGCCGAGCAGCAGGGCGCCGATTGGAACAAGATCTCCGGCACGTTACAGAATGACATTCTCAAGGAGTACATCGCCCAGAAGGAGTACATCTATCCGCCTGCGCCGTCCATGCGCCTGGTCATTGATACCTTTGAATTCGGCGCGCTCCACACGCCCCGCTTCAATCCCATCTCGATCTCCGGCTACCACATCCGCGAAGCCGGCTCGACTGCTCTCCAGGAGCTCGCCTTCACCATCTATGACGGCGTGGAATACGTGGAGTGGGCGCTTCGCCGCGGTCTCGAGGTGGACGACTTCGCCCCTCGCCTGAGCTTCTTCTTCAACTCCCATAACGACTTCTTTGAAGAGATTGCAAAGTTCCGCGCCTCGCGCAAAATCTGGTACCGCCTGATGACCGAGCGCTTCGGCGCAAAGAACCCGCGCTCCACCTGGATGCGCTTCCACACGCAGACCGCCGGCGTCTCACTGACCGCGCAACAGCCCAAGAACAACATCGCGCGGGTGGCTATCCAGGCCCTCGCTGCCGTACTCGGCGGCACACAGTCGCTGCACACCGATGGCTTTGATGAAGCCCTCGCGCTGCCCACCGAAGATGCCGCGCGGATCGCGCTCCGCACGCAACAGATCCTCGCCTACGAGTCCGGCGTGGCGAACACCGTTGACCCCCTCGGCGGCTCCTACTTCCTGGAGCGGCTCACCCTCGACATGGAGCAGGGCGCATTCGACTACTTTGCGAAACTCGACGCCATGGGTGGCATGGTCAAGGCGATCGAGCATGGTTTCCCGCAAAAAGAAATCGCCGAAGCCAGCTACGTCTACCAGCGTGCAGTCGAGAAGCACGAAAAGATCATCGTGGGCGTGAACGAGTATGCCGTGGAGGAGAAGATGCCGGAGATCCTCTACATCGGCGAAGAAGTGCGCGAATCCCAGACCGCGAAACTGCGCTCCTTACGCGCCCGCCGCTCCAACGAGACCGTGGAACGCACTCTCGCTGCCCTGCGCAACGCTGTCAAGCAGGAACCCAAAGCAGCGACGCGCGGGCAGATGGCCAGCGCCAACACGATGCCGCTGATCCTGGATTGCGTGCGCGCCTACGCCACTGTCGGGGAAATCTGCAACGCCATGCGCGAGGTGCTGGGCACCTATGAGGAAGTCAGCATCGCCTGATGGGCGTGCTCGTGTGAGAACGGCGCTGGGTGCCCCATCCTGAGCTGCCTAATCGCGACGGGTGGGAGAGCACGTACCCGTTGCTCCCGCCCGTTGCTCCCGCCCGTCGCTCCCGCCTGGCGCTCCTACTCAGCCACGCTCTTCTTGCTCGTCTCCGGCGCAATCCCCTGCTCCTGCGCCAGCCCATTTCCAAATGCCACCAGCAGGTCCGCCGCCACGCCCAGCCCGCGCCGCGCATCCCGGGACGACAGCTTGCGCAGTATTGCGAAGATCGACGGCGGTTCTTCCTGCAAACGCTGGCTGCCGTCCGTCGCCACGCCGCCCAGCGCTCCATGCAGGATCTGCGGATTGATGTTGCCCAGCAGTTTGCCCAGCAGGAACAGGTTGCGCAGCGCCGTTACCGTCTCCGGCGCGCTTACCAGGTCCACCACGTGGTTGATGATCGCGTCGCCCGCGCCCAGCGCCCCGCGCAGCGTATCCAGCGTGCCGCTGTCCTGGGCCGCCTGCAGCAGTTGGTAGCCGGAGATCAGCGCTTCTGCATGTTCGCGCGGCAAATCCTCCAGCTTCTTCGTCAATGCATCCTGGTCCACCGGAGGCGTGAATACGCGGTACGGAACTGGTTGTGCCATAGCTGCTAGCTCCTCACTTTCACTGCGCCGTTTTTCGCAGCTTTGATTTGTACCAGTGCCGGTGGCTCACCCGGCATGCGATAGTCGGAGCGCTGCCACTTGCGTTCCACGTCCACGCCCATCTGCGGCGTGCGGTGGCCGGCATAGCGGAAGTTGATCGGCCTCAACGGATTGTCGCCATTAAAGTGCAGCACCTTAAGCTGCACCGCCGTTTCCTTGTAAGCCGGTGTATGCGTCACGCGATCAGTCGCGTTGCCCACGAGCACATTGACGGGGCCCTCCTGCGAGGTCAATGGCAGGTATGCCTGTTTGCCTTTCACCCTGTCGGTGATCAGCGCCTTCACACGAATCTTACCCACGCGCGATATCACGTCCAGCCACGTGCCGGATTGTATGCCGCGCTCCTTGGCGAGCTCAGGAGAAATCTCGATCCACCGCTCCGGCGTTTCTTCTTGAATCCCGGGAACCCTGTAGGTCATGTTGCCTTCCTGGAAGTGCTCCAGGATGCGGCCGTTGTTCAGGTGGATGTCGTATTCCTCGTCCTGCTGCTCGCACGGCTCTTGCCACTCCAGCGGATACAATTTCGCCTTCCCGTCCGGCATATGAAAGCTCTCGACATAGAGCAGCGGCGTGTCCGTCCCATCGACAGCCACCGGCCATTGCAGTGACTTAAAGCCGGCCAGCCGGTCATACGTCACTCCGGCAAACAGGGGCGCCAGCGACGCACACTCGTGCATGATGTCCGCCGGGTGCTTATAGGTCCAGCCAGCACCCAGCCGGTTCGCCAGGTCTATCGTGATCTGCCAGTCCGGCCTGCTGTCACCTAGCGGCTCCAAGGCTTTGTTCAGCCGCTGGATGCGCCGTTCCGTGCTGGTGAAAGTGCCATCTTTCTCGAGCGACGGCGTGGCCGGCAGCACCACATCCGCGTAGCGGCAGGTTTCCGTGAAGAAGATGTCCTGCACCACAAAGAACTCGAGTTCGCCAAAGCCTTTGCCGACACGGTTCGCATCGGAGTCGGCGCTGATCATGTCCTCGCCCTGCAAATAAATGGCCTTGAGCTTGCCTTCAAAGACCGCGTCGATCATCTGGTGATTGTCGAGTCCTTTGCCCTGCGAGAGCTTGACGCCCCAACCCTCTTCGTAGCGCGTCCGCGCCATGTCGTCTTCCACCTTGTCATACCCGGGCAGATACGCCGGCATGGCGCCGAAATCGCTCGCGCCCTGCACATTGTTGTGGCCGCGCAGCGGATACGCTCCAGTCCCCGGCCGCATGTAATTTCCGGAAACCAGCAACAGATTCGAGATAGCCGTCGAGGTGTCCGAGCCGCCGCAGTGCTGCGTCACTCCCATCGCCCACAGAATGCAGGTCGCGGTGGACTTGGCGATCTCGTGCGCCACTGCCTTCAGCGTTTCTACCGGCAACTGGCACCGTTCGGAGGCGAACTCCATCGTGAACGGGGCCAGGCTTTTGCGGTACTCCTCCAGCCCGTTAACCCAGGTCTTCAGGAACTCCGTCTTCGCGAGCCCGTTATCGAGCAGGTATTTGGTTACGGCAGACAGCCAGATCAAGTCCGTGCTCGGGGCAGGACTGAAGTAGAGGTCCGCGCGCTGTGCCATCTCGTGCCGCCGCAGGTCAGCCACGACCAGCCGCTGTCCGCGCAGCTTGTGCGCCCGCTTCACCCGCGTTGCCAGCACCGGATGGCTCTCCGTCGTATTGCTGCCGATGGTGATCACCAGGTCGGCCTTTTCGATGTCCGCCATGGATCCGGAATCGCCGCCATAGCCCACCGTGCGGAAGAGTCCCTGCGTTGCCGGCGACTGGCAGTAGCGCGAACAGTTGTCCACATTGTTGGTGCCGATGACCGCGCGCGCAAACTTCTGCATCACGTAGTTGTCTTCGTTGGTGCACTTCGATGAAGTGATCACGCCTATTGAGTCCGGCCCATACTTCTCCTTGTATCCGGACAGCTTGCTCGCCACCAGGCTCAGCGCCTCTTCCCAGCTCGCCTCGCGGAAGTCGCTGCCTTCCCGGATCAGCGGCTTTTTGAGCCGGTCGGGATGGTTCACGTAGTCCCATCCGAACTTGCCCTTAACACAGGTCGAAATGCCATTGCCCGGCCCGTTGGTCGGCTCCACTTTCAAGATGTGCCGGTCCTTGGTCCATATCTCAAACGAGCATCCGACACCGCAATAGGTGCACACTGTCTTTGTCTTCTCGATGCGGTTGGCCAGCCGCATCGCCGACTCTGTTTCTGAAAGCTGCAGGATCGGGCCGTAGCCCACCTCCGGCTCTACTTCCTTCACCACGTCGATCATCGCGTCCAGCGCCTTTTGCGGCCACATGGTGAAGTAGCCGGCCTCGCCGATCATCGACTTCTCCATCAGCGCATTGCAGGGACACACCGTAATGCAGTGCCCGCAGCTCACACAGCTTGATCCGCCTATGGTGTGCCCGCCGTCCCACAGCACGCGGGGAAACTGCGCGCTCCAGTCGATGGTGAGCGTCTCATTCACCTGCACCGTCTGGCACGCCTCCACACACCGGCCGCACAGGATGCACTGATCGGGATCGTAGCGGTAAAACGGATTCGTCTCGTCCTTGGGATACGGCTTAGGCTTGTACGGGTGGTGCTGGTGCTCCACATTCAGGAAGGCCGTGGTGTTGTGTACCTCGCAGTTGCCGTTGTTGTTATCGCAAACGGTGCAGTACAGCATGTGGTTGCCCAGAATGCGGTCGAAGGCTTCCTTCTGCGCGTCCGTCGCCCGCTTGGACTCTGTCACCACCACCTGACCGGGCGTCGCCTTCGTCGCGCAGGCGCGCACGAGGACTCCATCTACCTCCACCATGCATGTATCGCAGGTCTGGATCGGCCCCATCTGCGGGTGGTAGCAGACGTGCGGAATGTCGTGGGCTTCGCGCATGATCGAGTCCACCAGCCACTCGCCGCGCTCCGCGGTAATCGGCTTGCCGTCTACCGTGATCTCGATCGGATGGGTGCCCAGAGGACGTGGAGTGGAGACATATTGATACCCATTGGCGACAAGCATTTCCGGGGAGAAGGGGGTCATCGTTTCCATGGCTGATCGGTTGGATGCCGCGTGCGCGCATGGTGTGATCGCTGGAAATCACTCTCGTAAACAACTGCGCTTCCGCCACCACGCGTGTTCCGCACACGATCCTTCCACTGCATTTCGACTCGTGCTGCCCGGAGCACATCTCATCAGGATCAAGCCGATAAGGAGCTACACAATGGAGTACGTCAACCTGGGCGCGACCGGAACCAAGGTCTCCCGCCTCTGCCTCGGCACCATGACCTATGGCTCAAAGCAATGGCGCGAATGGGTTCTCGAAGAGGAGCAAGCCAAGCCCTTCTTCCGCGCGGCCATAGAGCAGGGCATCAACTTTTTTGATACCGCCGACATGTACTCCGTCGGACGTAGCGAGGAGATCACCGGCGCCGCGCTTAAGGAGTTCGGAGGCAGCCGCGACAAGCTGGTCATCGCCACCAAGGTCTTCAACAAAATGAGCGATGACCCCAACGATCGCGGCCTTTCCCGCAAGCACATCCTCTCATCCATCGACCAAAGTCTGCGACGCCTCGGAACCGATTACGTAGACCTTTACCAGATCCACCGCTACGACCCGGAAACGCCCATCGAGGAAACGCTCGAAGCGCTCGATCAGGTGGTCCGCTCCGGCAAGGCGCTCTACATTGGCGCCTCTTCCATGTATGCCTGGCAGTTCCTCAAGATGCTTGAGTTTTCCCGGCAGAACCACCTTGCCCGCTTCGTTACCATGCAGAACCACTACAACCTGGTCTACCGTGAAGAAGAGCGCGAGATGATACCGCTTTGCCTGTCAGAGAAGATCGGCCTTATTCCCTGGAGTCCCCTGGCCCGCGGCTTCGTCACCGGCAATCGCAAACGCGACAAGAATGAGACTATCCGCGCCAAGACTGACGAATACGCGCACGGGCTATACGGCAAGGAGTCGGACTACGCCGTCGTTGATCGCATCACCGAGATTGCGCAGAAGCGCGGAGTCAACAATGCGCAGATTGCGCTCGCCTGGGTGCTGGCGCAACCCGGCGTTACCGCCCCTATCGTTGGCGCCAGCAAGTTGCCCCACCTGGACGATGCGGTCCGCGCTCTCGACATCCATCTCACGCCGGAAGAGATACAAGCCCTGAATGAGCCGTATCAGCCGCACCCGGTCCTCGGCCATAGCTGATGCGCGCCCCATCATTCGCGCCTCCAATGCGACCGGTTTGCAGAGTAGCAGGAGCGCGCGAGGGGTAGGGATCTGCGCGGGCAGCGCAGACCCTTACTGCCGCGCACTGCCCCATCACACAATCATCAGCACCTTGCCGTTCGCACCCTTCTCTGCCTTCTCCTGCGCTGCCCCCGCCTCGGACAACGGATACTCGGCCGCGACCGGAATCAGCAACTCTCCACCGAAGACCTTTTCAGCCAGTTCCCGCAGCCGCTTCGCATCCGGCTTGGCCATGATCGCACCGACTTCGATCCCTCGTTCATCGGCGCCCTTCGGCTTGCCTAGCACAGACCCCAGCCGGCCGCCCTTGCGGATGTGCGGCAGGAGCTTTTCGATCACTTCGTGATCCACCGTATCTGCGATCGCATCGACCTCGCCCAGCTTCGCGATCTCCGCATCACTATCGATCGCCACCACTTGGTCAACGCCCATCTGCTCGGCTTCGATCCGCTGATTCCCCCGCACGCCGGCGATCACTTTCATGCCGTGCTGCTTCGCTACAAAGACAGCCGTGCGTCCCACGCTCCCTACCGCACCGGTCACCAGGATCGTCTGCCCCGCTTGCGGCTTCACGCCGATCTCGATGAGCTGGGCGCCGGTCAAAAGGATCAGCGGCAGCGCACCGGCAGCTTCCGTCTTCATGCCATCGGGGATAGCGGCGAGGTCTTCGGCCTTGGCCACCAGGAACTCCGCATAGGATCGGTTGACCAGTCCCAGCACGCGGTCCCCCGGCTTCCACTGCGTGACCCCGTCGCCCACCGTTTCCACCGTGCCCGCGACATCCCGCCCCAGGATCGCCGGAAACTGTAATGGCATCTGCTCCTTGAGCGCGCCTTCCCGCAGCTTGTAGTCGATCGGGTTAACGCTGGTCGATGCAACTTTGACCAGCACCTCGCCCGCGCCCGGATTCGGCCGCGGCGCTTCGCCATATTCCAACTGATTCACACCACCATACCCGCGCAGCAACACTGCCTTCATCGCAAACCTCATATGAGAGAAACTTGGCACATTCATTGGATGGCGCGCTCTTGCAAAGGGCGATCAAAAATGCCGGATCGTCTCTTCCACCGGAACTTCGGGCGCGGGATGCGTGCCCACGCGCGCTGTTTCGCGCTCCAGCGAGCGTGTGACGAGGTCACGCGAGCCCAGCCCGACCGCCAGCGCCAAAGCCAGCACAATGCCTCCGAACAAGATCCCAAAGGCCAGGTCCACCACCTCCTCGCCAATGCGGAGATGATCCAGTGTCATCGCCGCCGTCAGCACCAGCACCAGCCACTTGATGCCGAGGCTCAACATGCGCGCATACTGCAGGTTCATGTTGACCGCGCCGATCAACACGCCGCGCGACAGCACCCGCGCAACAATGTTGCCCACGATCAGAATCACGGCGGCCCCGATGAGCTTCGGCAGGTAGGCCAGCACGCCGACGGCGATCAGTGAGTTGGTCGAAGCGCCGAAAGCCTCCAGCCCGACGGCGACGCCAATCACCAGGAATACCCAGAAGACCAGGCTGGCAATCAGCCGGGTGGGCGTCTGCCGCGGCGACCACTCCGAGAGCGCCTCCGTGCCCCGGCCGGCGCGCTCGTCAAAGCGCAACGCCACCAGGCAGCGCCGCACCACCCACGCCAGGCCCCAGCCCACCAGCGCAAAGATGACCACCGCCACCACAAACGCGAAGATGCCGGGCAGAAGCGCCGCCAGCCGGCTCATCACGCGACTCATCGAATCTCCGAGCGTATCGATCACTCCATGCCACATAAACCCTCCGGAAGCCGCCGCTATGGATTAAAGCGGTCGGGCCAGCGCCACCGCTGCAACAGATATGGTTTTGTCTCTTCAAAGGCGCGCTGGAGCCGTTCGCGCCGCTCCCCAAGCTCGCTTTCCGAAGCGCCCCCGGCTTCGCGCACATAGGAGGCCACCCACCCCAGGTAAAGCGGAGTGAGCGCTCCCAGCAGGTGGTTCCGCCCGATGGTGCGCAGCCGGTGCGCCAGCACAAAGTCGTACATGATCTTTGCCCAAAGATCGTCCGGCATCTTGAAAGTCTCCGGCGTTTGCCGCCCCAATCGCTTCAGCTCCAGCAGCGTGACCGGCGGCAGCACCAGGCTCCAAACCTCCTGGAGGTTGCGCTGCCCTAGCTGGAAGGTTTCGATCATCGGCTTGGGATCGATCAGGTGCTCTTCTGCATGATCGTCGCCGGCGGGATGAAACGGCGTGCCATGTACCACCACTGCGTGCGAGCCGCGCACCCGCTGCCACACCGCCGCATAGCGCTCCGTATCCGCGAACAGCGGCCCCAGTATCTGCGTCAGGATGGTGCTCAGGTCCACGCCTTCGGCGGAAAAATCGTGGTGTACTGGCAGGTATGCTTCGGCCATGCTCCGTTCGCGCACCACCGCTTCCGTACCGGGCCACAGCAGCGGCGCAGCCCCGGGCTGGTGATTCCCCGTAGGCCGTTGCATGGCTTTGGCGAAGTTCCCGGAAACCGCGAAATCCGGCGCGAGCGGCGTTTGCAGCCGCCGCCCATACAGCGCCCGCGCCAGCGGCTCCAGAATGCCCAAGTTCAGCAGGCCTTCAAAGCGCCTTGCCGGGTAGATCGGCATCACGAGATCGCATTCCCCGTTCAACACCGGCCGGATCAGCGCCTCGACGGCTTCCGGCACACATGCCTTCAAATCCGGATGCAGCACCGCGCACACGCTCGCGCCCTGTGCCGCGGCAAGCGCGAACAGCGCCTCATATGCACCCGCCTGCGGCATCCAGGAAAGCTGAGCGTTGGCTGCGCCATGCGGCTCATATGGCAGAAGACGTACGCCCCCGGCGATCTCCGGCTCGGCACTCCCGCTCCCTGCCGACCCTGCCGTAGCCCCGGGAAATGCCACACCCACCACACCGTCCGCAAACCGGCCACGGCTCGTTCCCTGCGCAGCCGCAAGCGCGTCGGCTGCTGCGGCAGCCAACTGCGTCACGTCTACCGGCCCCGGCACCCCAATCAGGATCTGCGTCCCCTGCGTCTCCACTGTTGCCCTCGCCACCTCTTCGGCCGCGTCTACCTTTGCCATACCCTTTCCCACTTCCTCGCCTCATTCCGCCGCCATGCCTGCCTGTGACCTGTCGCAGGTCTCCGGTTACAGGTCGAGCGCCAGGATGCCGGCCAGCGGAATGCGCACCCACAAAGGGCGATTATTCAACTCATACACCAGCTCGTACAAGGCTTTGTCCAGCACAAACAAATTGAGCAGCTCCGCGAATCCAGCCAGCGATGCCGGCACCACCTCAGACCCAGCCGCAGTCTGCCGGTAACTCCGCAGAAATGCGCTGCATACCGACTGCTCCCACAACCGTGCCCAGGGCTCCAGGCGCTCCAGATCGTTCGGGTGCCGGGTGGTCCACTTCGTCAGCGCGGTCGCTGCAGCATAACTGAACGACCGCAGCATTCCGGCCACGTCCTTCATGGGCGGCTGCTTGGTCCGGCGTTCCGCCAGCGAACGCGCGGGCTCGCCTTCAAAATCCAGAATCACGAAGTCGCCGCGTGAACGCAGCACCTGCCCCAGATGATAATCGCCATGCACGCGCGTACGCAGCGAATGCAGCTCTGCTGGCGCTGACCGCTGAAAGCGCGCCAATATCTGCCGTCGCCGGCTCAGGATCAAACTCGCCGGCTCCACCACCGCATCTGGCAGGCGCGCCAGATTTTCCTTGAGTGCATCGAATGCCTCGACCGCATGCATGGCCAGGTCTGTCCGCAGCCGCTGCACATCGGCCGGCCCGAATGGCTCAGGCGCAAATGCAGCGTCGCTGGTCGGCGTCGCCAAGGCCAGGTGCATCTCCGCCGTGCGCCGCCCCAGCAGCGCCGCCGCATCCAGGTAGGCGCCGATCTGTTCGTGCACCACCGGGCTCCCATCGCCTTCAACGAGCGCGAGCAGGGGCAGGTTTGCAGGCGGCCGCTGTTCCTCCGGCAAGGGCGTCGCTACCTTGTCTTCAAGAAAGCGGCCCAGTTCTTCCAGCGTCCACTCCCAGCCATCCCCCTCGTTCGGCACCAATCCCTGCACCATCGCCAGCGTCGAGGTAAACTCCGGATCCTCCGCGTGCCCCGCCGGCGCAAACTCGATCGCTCCGGCAAAGGGCGCGATGTTGCGGAAGCTGGTGGACTCCGTCAGATACTTGCCGATCTCCGTGTCCGGATTGGGACCCATCTGCTGTCGCCGGAACAGCTTCATGATCAGCCGCTGGCCGAAGAGGATGTTGGTGTTGCTTTGCTCGGCGGACCCACGCTTCGGGTCCAAAATCTCCGCGGCATCCCCGCGCAGCTCTGCCCACCGCGTGCTGGGCATCCCGTGCGCAACCCCATTCTGTGTCTGCAGTTCGCCAGCATCTGCAATCAGCGCAAGCAGCGCCTTCGCTGTGCTGTCGTCCAGCATCGCGTCATACAGATAGCCCTCGCCGGCCGGAGTCACCACCTTGCTCAGCACAGAACTGCCGTGATGCTCGCACATCGCGCTTCCCGCTTCGCCCATCGCAATCGCGAGCGGCACAAGGTAGGTGTCCGGTTCACCCGAGGCATACCCGATGTCGACAAACACCAGGGCCGCCCGCCCCTGGTCGAACGGCGCCCAGTCTTTCAGCGTGGCGCCCGTAATCTGCTTGCTCTTGCCGCCAAACCAACGCTGCTTCATCAGGAACTGCGGCAATAGCGTCTGCAGCTCGCCGCGGCCTTCGCCGCGGAAAGCACCCGTCCAATCCCGCTCGCCGGCTAGTTGAATGACCGGCTCCTGCTGCCGGTCCGGCAGTCGTTCCGCCAATGGTTCCGGAGCGCCCTGCAATTCCAGCCACAGAAATCCGTACTGCCCCAGCGTAATGGCATACGGCGTCTTGTCGAGCTTGGGGAACTCCACGTAGCCCAGCATCTCCACCGGGACCATGCCGGCGTACTCGGACAAATCCAACTGCACCGGCTGCGCAAAGCGAGACAGGTTGGCCACGCACAGAATCGTCGCGTCCTCCGACGCGCGGATGTACGCCAGCACCTTGCGATTCGAAGGATGGAGAAACTTGAGCGAACCCCGGCCGAAGACGCTGAACAGCTTGCGCAACGCGATCATGTTGCGCATCCAGCTCAGCAGCGACGACGGATCGCCCGCCTGCGCCTCCACATTGATCGCCTCGTATCCCCACACCGGGTCCATCACCACCGGACTGAAAAGCTTGGCCGGCGTGGCGCGCGAAAATCCCGCATTGCGGTCGCCCGTCCACTGCATCGGCGTGCGCACGCCATTGCGGTCGCCCAGATAGATGTTGTCGCCCATGCCGATCTCATCGCCGTAGTACAGAATCGGCGTTCCCGGAAACGAGAACAGCAGGCTGTTCAGCAGCTCGATGCGGCGACGGTTGTTGTCCACCAGCGGCGCCAGCCGTGCGGCGGATGCCGATGTTGATCCGCATGCGCGGATCGGCGCTGTACGCCAGGTACATGTAGTCGCGCTCTTCGTCGGAGACCATCTCAAGCGTCAGCTCGTCGTGGTTGCGCAGAAAGAGTCCCCATTGGCAGCTTTCCGGAATGTCCGGCGTCTGCGCCATGATCTCCGTGATGGGAAGCCGGTCTTCCTGCCGCAACGCCATGTACATGCGCGGCATCAGCGGAAAGTGAAAGGCCATGTGGCACTCGTCGCCATCGCCGAAGTACGGGCGCACATCGCTCGGCCATTGGTTCGCCTCGGCCAGGATCACCCGGCCTTCGTAATCCGCATCGATGGCGGCGCGGATCTGGCGCATCACCTCGTGCGTCTCCGGCAGGTTCTCGCAACTGGTGCCGTCGCGCTCCACCAGGTACGGAATCGCGTCGATGCGCAGCGCGTCCACACCCATGTCCAGCCAGAAGCGCATGATGTTCAGCACCTCTTCAAGCACCTGCGGATTGTCGTAGTTCAGGTCCGGCTGCGACGAGAAAAAGCGGTGCCAGTAGTATTGCTGCGCCACCGGGTCCCACGTCCAGTTGGACTTTTCCGTGTCGGTAAAGATGATGCGGGCGCCGCTGTACTTCTCTTCCGTGTCGCTCCACACGTAGAACTCGCGCTCCGGCGATCCCTTGGGGGCATGCCGCGCGCGCTGGAACCACGGATGCTGGTCCGAGGTATGGTTGATCACCAGTTCCACCATCACCTGGATATCGCGCGCGTGCGCCGCGTCGAGAAACTCCTTGAAGTCTTCCAGCGTGCCGTAGCTCGGGTTCACGCCCTTGTAGTCGGAGATGTCGTAACCGTCGTCGCGCAGTGGCGAAGGAAAGAAAGGTAACAGCCACAGGCACGTTACGCCCAGGTCCTGCACGTAATCGAGCTTGCTCAACAACCCGCGGAAGTCGCCAATGCCGTCGTTGTTGCTGTCCATGAAAGCCCGCACATGGAGCTCATAGATAATGGCGTCCTTGAACCACAACGGATCTGCGGCACTTCCCTGCTTCTTCAAAGCCGATTCCCTTTCCTTTTCACCTTAACCAAACCGCTTGTCAACGAAACCACTTGCCATCCTGAGCGGCGTTACAAAGCATTGTCATCCTGAGCGAGCGCAGCGAGTCGAAGGACCTGCATTTGCTCGCAGCACTACGAAACCCGGGTGCCCCATCCTGAACGGCTCCGCCGCGCAGGGTGGAGACCACAACCCACATCACGGCCGGTTCCCCAACACATTCCGCCGTATCTCAAATACATGCGCCGGCATTTCCCATGGCCGCAGTTCCACGTAATTGCGTGCTCCCAGCCACGTATACGTCTGCTCCGCCAATACATCATGCACCTCGAACGCATCGCCCGGCAGCACGCCCAAAGCATCGAGGTCGAGCGATACCCAACCGGCCTGCGCATGCACCGGATCGAGGCTCACCACCACCAGCACCGCGTTCCTGCCATCGAGCGAGGTCTTGCTGTAGGCCATCAGTTGCGGATTGTCCACAGCGTGAAACACCAGCCGCTCGTTCCTCTGCAGCGCCGGGTTCTCGCGCCGCGCCTGGTTCAGTCGCGTCATCACCGGCTTAAGGCTGCCCGGCGCTTCCCGGTTCCACTGCTTGATTTCGTATTTTTCGGAGTACAGGTACTCTTCGCCCCCGGGCTTGTAAGGAGCATTCTCGCCAAGCTCATACGCCGGCCCATAGAGCCCGTAGTTCGACGACAGCGTTGCGGCCAGCACTAGGCGGCTCTTGAAGGCTGGCAGCCCGCCCTCCTGCAGCCCTAACGGCAGGATGTCCGGCGTATTCGGCCAGAAGTTCGGCCGCATGTATTCCCGCACCTCGGTCTCGGTCAGCTCACGCATATAAGTCGTCAGCTCTTCTTTGGTCGTCCGCCAGGTGAAATAGGTGTAGGACTGCGTATACCCCAGCTTGCCCAGGCGCTCCATTACGCGAGGCCGCGTAAACGCCTCGGCCAGAAAGATCGCGTCCGGATAGCTGCGCTTCACCTCGGCCAGGCACCACTCCCAGAACGGAAAGGCCTTGGTATGCGGATTGTCCACGCGAAAGATGCGGACGCCGCGCTCCGCCCAGAACAGAAACACATCGCGCAGCGCATCCCACAACGCCTTCCAGTCCGCAGACTCGAAATCCAGCGGATAGATGTCCTGATATTTCTTTGGCGGATTTTCCGCGTACTGGATCGACCCGTCCGCGCGCTTCTTGAACCACTCCGGATGCTCGGTCACCCACGGATGGTCCGGCGCGCACTGGAACGCAATATCCATCGCCAGTTCCAGGCCATGTTCCGGGAGATGGCTCATCAGGTAGTCGAAATCCGCGAACGTTCCCAGCTCCGGGAGGATCGCCGTATGGCCGCCCTCCGCCGCCCCAATCGCCCACGGGCTCCCCACATCCCCGGGCTCGGGATCGGTCGTATTGTTCCGGCCCTTGCGAAAGCTCCGGCCCACGGGATGGATCGGCGGCAGGTACAGCACATCGAAGCCCATCTCCGATACGTAACCGAGATTGTCCGCTACGTCCCGCAGCGTGCCGTGCTCGCCGGGCTTGCCCCACGACCGCGGAAACAGCTCATACCAGCTTGAAAACCGCGCCCGCTCGCGGTCCACCCAGATGCGGAGCTCGCGCCCGTACCGCGTTTCGAGCGCCGTGTCGGGATAGCGGTCCATCAGCTGCAGCAACTCCGGGTCAAACGCCACTTCGGTCGTCGCCGCAGGCTCCCCCAACTGCTTGGCAAAGCCCGCAAGCCGCCGCGCGTCCGCCCCTTTGGCACGCGCGGCGCCGGCTTCCACCAGCAGCGCCCCGGTCTTGAAGTGCACGTCCAACTCCTGCCCCGCATCCGCACGCTTTTTCAGGTCGCTGCGCCAGGTGCCGAAATGGTCCACTTCGCCCACAACAGTGAAGACATAAAAGCCAAGCGTGTCTACGGAAAACTCTCCGCGCCAGTGGTCGTTGCCCAACGCCGCCATCTCGGCTCTGCGCCAGTTTTTCTCAGCCTCGTGGCGGAAAAGCACGCGGCACCGCACCAGGTCGTGCCCATCACCAAAGACGTTGGCCTCGACCACGACTACATCGCCCACCACGCGCTTCGCCGGAAAGCGCCCGCAATCCACCTCGGGCGTCACCTGTTCGATCACCACCCGGCTGCGTCCGTCTTCCGGCTTCGGACTCCCCTGCGGCTTCGCCTTTGTCGCTACCACTGCTGCACTCTTGGCCATCGCTCTCCCGTTCAATTGCCAATGTTCAGTAGCGAAGATGCGCGTTTCCCTGCTTGCGTTCCCCTTGCTTTCAATTTCAGCGAGACTCGGTGTGCAAAACCGCTCATGCGCTCCATCAACACTTCAGGTGTGCTGCAGCAATTCTGTCCGGTACTTTGGAGCGAGCGCTTCGGATTTCGCCTTAAATGCCGCCTGGGCTTCCGCATCGAGCTTTGGCGGCGCCGTGGTCCGAGTCGCGACGGGAACGCCGATCTCCTTGAAAAACTCTTCCTGCCCGGCCGGCGAGCAGATGCAGAGCAGTCGCACTGCCTCTTCCGATGCGTTTCGAAACTGGTGTGGTGCATTGGCGGGGATGTGCACGGTTTGGCCAGCCCGCACGGTCGATTTCGCGCCGCGAAAGGTGGCCTCGATCTCGCCTACGAGAACAACAAAAGACTCTTCAAAATCGTGGCGATGCGGCGGCGGGCCCCCGCCGGGCGGAACATGCATGTCGATCAGACAGAAGCGGCCGGCAGTGTCTTTGCCCGTGAGCAGGATCGTATAGGTATCTCCCACTAACCCGATGTGCGGCAGGCTTTGGTCATCGTCCGGCCGGGCAAGTATCAGATTGCGCCAAGGATCATCGGACGGAATCGTTGCAGCGGGTTGAGCCGTGGTGTTTGCGCTGGTATCCATAGGTGTTCCTCGTGCTTTCATCCTTTTTCGTCAAAATGTCCAAAGACATTGTTCAGCGACTCCGCATACGCCGGGTGCGCCAGCACCGCTTCCTGCAGCACTGGATACGGCAGCTTGCCCATCATCGCAATCTCGAGCATCGACATGATCTCACCGCCTTCCGAGCCCAGGATCGATGCGCCCAGGATCTGCTGGCTTTCCGCGTCCACAATCACCTTCAGCAGCCCGCGCGTCTCCCCCGTTTCAATGGCACGCGCTACGGACGAGAACGGCATCTTCGCCACTTTGATCTTTCGCCCGGAGGCGCGCGCTTCCCGCTCCGTCATGCCCACGCCGCCAAGCTGCGGGTCGGTGTAAACCACGTTGGGCACCAGCCGGTCGGTGGTCTTCCGGTCGCCACCCTCCAGCAGGTTCGCGCGCAGAATGCGGTAATCGTCATACGAGATGTGCGTAAACGCCGGGCCGCCCTTCACATCGCCCGTGGCGTAAACACCCGGCACATTGGTCTCCAGCCGCTCATTCACGCGCACAAAGCCGTGCTCGTCCACAGTTATACCGGCCGCCTGCAGCCCTAGCCCCGGCGTGTTCGGCACCCGCCCCGTGGCCACCAGCAGATGCGTCCCCGCAATCTCTCGTCCATCTTGCAGCCGGACCGCCACCTGCCCCGCAGCGCCGCGCACCGCCGTGGCCCCCGCCCCCGTCAGGATCTCCAGCCCATCCTCGCGCAAAATCTGCGTCAGCGCCTCCGCCACATCCTCGTCTTCCCGCGCCAGCAGCTGCGGCCCTCGCTCAATCACCGTCACCCGGCTCCCGAACCGCCGAAACATCTGCCCGAACTCAACCGCGATGTATCCGCCACCCAGGATTACCAGGTGCTCCGGCAACGCGCCCAGCTCCATCAGGCTCACATTGTCGAGAAACGGAACGCTTACCAGCCCCTCGAGTTTCGGCACACTGGGACTCGTACCCGTGTCGATTACGATTTGCTCCGCCTGCAGCCGCCGCTCCCCGCCACCGTTCAGTTTCACCAGAATCTGCTTCGGCCCCAGAAACGAGGCCTCGCCGCGCACCAGCTCCGGATTGCCCTTTTCAAAGCGCTTCTCGCTGCTATGCCGGAACTGTTCCACAATCTCGCGTTTTCGCTGCCGTACCCGCTCCATATCTACTTGCACGCCCGCGACATCAACCCCGAGCGGCCCCGCCGTGCGCGCCAGGTGCGCCCGCTGCGCGCTCGCCACCATCGTCTTGGTGGGCGTGCAGCCGTAGTTGATGCAGGTGCCCGCCACCTCCGCGCGCTCGATCAGCGCCACGCGTTTTCCCGCTTCCGCAAAGGCGGTAGACAGTGGATTGCCCGCCTGCCCCGAACCCAGAATCAGCAGATCGTACTGTTCGAACGCACCCTCGCCTGCAGCCATCAGTCGTCCCTTCCGTAAATACCGCAGCTAGAAACGGGAAACCACAAACAATCCGAGCAGGATCGCCACCGCGTCTTCCAGCAGCGCTACCGGAAGGTCCTTGACATGTCCCCGGCTCGCAATCGCCTTGCGGAATGAACGGCCCGCGAATGCCCCGGCCACCGCGCCCACCGCGCCCAGCACCGCCGGCCCAATCCATCCCACGCCTGCGGAAAGCGCCAGCGCCCCGGCGCACAATGCCCCGAAGAGAATGCGCGTTATAAGCGGCCCGGCGGTGGTCCGCGCCGGCACTTGCGGCAGCTTGTCCGCCACCAGCTCACCCAGCGCAAACAGGGAAAACACAATAAGAGAAATTGTTGAGGCAAGGAAAGAGAGCTTGGTGCCATGGAGGTGCAGCCACCCCAGCCGTGTGCCCCAACACACCAGGGCAATGCCTGTCATGGATCGCAGCCCGGTGACACAGCCAATCAGAAAGCACAGCACGAGCAGGAGGGCCGGCGTCATCAGCAGAGTCCTTTCGGAGTTCCCAGCTAGCATACAGCCCCGCCAGCCACCCCCCACCTGCAATCCCTAACCTGTTTTATCCCGAGTGCAGCATTCGTTATCCCGAATGCAGCGTGCTGTCATCCCGAGCGAACCGGGCTCCCCGGCACGCGCTGTTGCGTGCTGGGGTGGAGAGCCGGGGGATCTGCTTTCCGTTCGCAGCACCACGGACCCGCATCCCGCAGCTCAGTCCCCGTGCAACAGACTCGGCTCTTCCGGAGCCCGCAGCCGCACCAGCCGGTCAACCGCATACGGCGCTCGCTGCGTGGACGTATGGTAATGCCGCACCTGCAGCTCACCCAGCAGACCGATGGCCAGCATCTGGATCCCTGCCAGGATCAGCACCCCGGCCACCACGAACAACGGCCCATGCTGGTCCATTACATGCTGGTGCGTGAACAGTTTCAGCAACAGCAACAGCATCGAGATCGCTCCGCCGCCCAGCATGCTCAGCGCGCCGAGCGTGCCGAAGAAGTGCAGCGGCCGCGACATGTACTTCAGCAGAAAACGGATCGTCAGGAGGTCGAAGAATACGCGAAAGGTCCGCGAAATGCCGTAGTGGCTCTTTCCCCGTTCGCGGTTCACATTCCGGATCGGAATCTCTGCGATGCTGGCCCCGTACCACGACGCCAGCGCCGGGATGAACCGGTGCATCTCGCCGTACAGCGGGATATTGGTGATTACCTCGCGCCGGTACGCCTTGAAGGTCGTGCCGAAGTCGTGGATGTCCACGCCCGACAGCTTGGCCATCAGCCAGTTGGCGCACCGCGATGGAATCCGCCGCATCACAAAGTTGTCGATGCGCTCCTTGCGCCACCCGCTTACCACGTCGTAGCCCTCTTCGAGCTTGGCTACAAAGTTCGGGATCTCCGCCGGGTCGTGTTGCAGGTCCCCATCCATCGCCAGGATGAAGTCGCCCTGGGCGTGATCGAAGCCCGCCGCCAGTGCCGAGGTCTGCCCGAAGTTCCGCCGCAGCTTCACCACCAGCACCCGGCTATCCACTGCCGCGATCTCTTCCAGCAGCTTGTACGTCCGGTCGCTCGACCCGTCATCCACCAGCACCAGCTCAAAGCTGTCGCCAATGCCCTCCATCACCGCCTTCAGGCGGTCGTAGAGCGCGGTCACATTCTCTTCTTCGTTGTGAAACGGAACGACGATCGAGTACTTCGGCATAGTCCTTTGATTATAAAACGCACTCGCGCGATCCTCGCCCACAAAGCGCCGGAGTAACTTTTCGAGACCATTTCTCAGATAAAGTGACCTCTTCCGCTACACAGGGGCACAAGCCGGGTTATATATTCGGAGATTGTTCAGGATGATGCATTGCTACAAACATTTCGGGTCTCCCCTGCTCCTCGGCATCGCGGGTCGCTCCGGCTTTCCGAGGAGCCCTGCTGAATGAGACCTGTGGCAGTCCCCCGGACTCTCAAGCTTCTCTTCCTCGCCTGCTTCACCGTTCTCATCCAGGGTTACCACCTCGGTGTGGACGATGGCGCGATCTATATTCCGGCCGTCAAGAAGATATTCAACCCGGGCCTGTATCCCTTCGGCTCAGAGTTCTTTCTCGAGCACGGCAGGCTATCGTTGTTCGCGCCCATCGTAGGTGGCTCCGCCCGACTGCTGCATTTGCCCGTCGATTGCGGCATCCTTGTCTGGCATGTCGCGGGTATCTTTCTTCTACTGCTCGCAGGCTGGCAGGTCGCATCCGCTTGTTTCGCCAGCGCTCATGCGCGCTGGTCAGCCGTCCTGCTGTTGGCAGCCACCCTTCCCGTGCCGGTCGCCGGAACCGCCCTCGTGATCATGGATCCCTATTTGACGGCGCGATCCTTCTCGGCCCCAATGACGTTGTTCGTCATCGCGTTTTCGCTGAGCGCGCGCTGGAAAAGCGCATTTGCCTGCCTGCTCCTCGCCGGCTTCATCCATCCTCAAATGGCGGTATACGGCGTCGGCTTTCTATGCTTTTTCTGGCTTTCCGGGCGTATGGCCAAGGCCAGGCAGGAAGAGCTCGTGCTTGCCCTGCCCGCCGCCGCGGTCCTGCCCCAGAGGCTACCGCAAGGGTTCAGCTTCAACCCGGTGCAAGGCTCGTATCGCGACGTGCTGCATACGCGCACCTTCTTCTACGCCCAGGACTGGGCCTGGTGGGAGTGGTTCGGTGCCTTCGCCCCTGTTGCCATCCTGTTGGCGCTTGCCGCTCTTCCGCTTAGCGGAACCCTTCCCGCATTTCGCCGGCTCTGCGCAGCCGCCGCTTCGCTTGGCATTTTCTCCATCTTTATATTTCTCGTCTTGAACTCAACGGAGCGACTGGAAAGCTTTGTGCGCCTCCAGCCCATGCGCTCCTTCCACCTGATCTATATCGTGCTGTTCCTGCTGCTCGGTGGGGTGCTGGGCGAATACGTCCTGCAGCGTCGCGCCTGGCGTCACGTTGCACTCTTCGCGCCGCTGGCTTTTGGCATGTTCGTGCTTGACCGGTTCACCTACATACACAGTGACCATTTGGAGTGGCACGCTGGCGATACACGAAACGCCTGGGTCTCAGCCTTCCAATGGATTCGCAGCAACACGCCGACCAACGCCGTTTTTGCACTCGACCCCAGATATCTGGCCGCACCCGGTGAGGACCAGCACGGCTTCCGCGCCATTGCGGAGCGCAGCGTGCTCGCCGACGAACTCAAGGACAGCGGGGCCGTTTCTCTTTTCCCCCAGCTCGCCCCCGAGTGGGAACGAGAGCAGAACGCGCAGGAGGGATGGAAGCAGTTCCAGGCAGCGGACTTTGAGCGACTCGCGCGGGAATACCCGGTCACCTGGGTGGTAGTCGAGCAGCCCGCGCCTCATGGTCTCAACTGCCTTTACAGCAACAGCAAGGTTTCCGTCTGCCGTCTGGATACGGCGTCGACAATCCTGAACGCCAGCGCGACCCGCCCGCAAACACTGACGCCGCCCCGGGTCCCGCATTCATAGACTCTGCAGGCGGACTGTGGTATCCGCCCCTTAGCTCAGGACTTCCTTAAGCACCTCCGCAGCCATCTCGCATGTCGCGCGGTCCACATCGTGGTGGGTCACCAACCGTACCTGGTCCGGCCCGGCCGTCCCGGTCAGCACGCCCCGCGCTTTCAGCCCAGCCAGCACCTCCGCCGCGCTCTGCCGCACCGGACGGAAGATCACGATATTGGTCTGCACGCCGTCCAAATCGATCTCAACTCCGTCAATTTTCGCCAGTTGCTCCGCCAGAAAGCGAGCATTGGCCTGGTCCTCTGGCAAGCGCTTCGGCATATCCTCCAGCGCAATCAATCCGGCCGCGGCCAGCACGCCCGCCTGCCGCATCCCGCCGCCCAACGCCTTGCGCACTGCCCGCGCCCGGTCCATCAACGCCCGTGAACCCACCAGCACCGAGCCCACTGGGGCGCACAGCCCCTTCGAAAGGCAGAACATTACCGTATCGAAGCCGCGCGTCAACGTCGCTACTGGAACGCCCAGCGCCGCCGCCGCATTGAACACCCGCGCCCCATCCAGATGCACTGGAAGCCCGCGCTCTTTTGCGCCCGCCCAGATCTCCTCCAGAACGGGCAACGGCGTTACCGTGCCCCCCGCCATATTGTGCGAGTTTTCAAGGGAGATCAGCCCCGTCTGCGCGCGGTAGTAGATCGGCGGCGCAATCGCCCGCTCGATCTCCGCCCAGGTGAGCACGCCGCGCTCCCGGGCCGGCACGGTCCGTAGCATGCAGCCGGAAAAGGCCGAAACCATCGCCATCTCCCAGTCCACGATGTGCGCGCGCGCCTCGCAGATGACCTCCTGTCCATGTTCTGTGTGCAGGCGGATCGCAATCTGGTTCCCCATCGTCCCAGTCGGCACAAACAAAGCCGCCTCTTTGCCGAAGACCTCCGCTGCCCGCGCCTCCAGACGATTGACCGTGGGGTCCTCGCCGTAGACGTCATCGCCCACCTCGGCCTCCGCCATCGCCCGCCGCATCGCCGGGGTCGGCTTGGTCACCGTATCGCTGCGCAGATCGATGACTCTCGTCTGCTTCTGCTCCTGCACTGCTGCTTCTGGTAAAACCTGTGTTCCCATCTTCACCTTCCTGTCTCCTGAGCCGGCAGCTTGTCATCCTGGGCGCAGTTCCTTGATGTCTCCGTGCTCTCTGTGGTGAACGCTCTTACACCGCCGTGAGCTCGCCCAGCAGAAACTCCCCGAACACATCGTTCGACACCATCCGTCCCCGCGCCGTCAGCCGCACCCGGTCCGCATCGCGCACCAGCAGCCCGTCGCCTGCCAACTGCTCCATTACGTCATCGTAAGCCGCAAGCGCTCCCGCCCCAAACTCGGCCCGAAGCGCCGCCACGCTCACACCCTCGTTCAGCCGCAGCCCCAGGAACCACGCCTCTTCCAATTCCTCCTGCGCTCCCAGTACGCGCGCCTCGCGCCCAAACTCACCTGTCAGATACTCGCCGAGATCGTCGGTCTGTCCCCAGCGCACCGCGCATCCCGTCTGCGTCCTCAGCATCGAGCTCGCGTCCAGCCCCAACCCCAGGTACGGCAGCCGCTCCCAGTACCTCCGGTTATGCGCCGACTCGCAACCAGGCCGCGCGAAGTTCGAGATTTCGTATTGCGCAAGACCCTCCGCTTGCAAAAAGGCGCAGCCCTCTTCGTACATGGCCGCTATGGCGTCATCGCCCGGCACCAGCCCCGCCCCATAGCGCGCGCCGCCACCGATCAGCTCCCGCCCCAGCCGGGAATCCTCATCCACCTCCAGCATGTACACGGAAGCATGATCCACCCCGCTCGCGGCTAGTGCCTCCAGCGACTGCCGCCAGGATGCAACCGTTTGCCCCGGCAAGCCTGCGATCAGGTCGGCATTGATTTTCGCGATCCCGGCCGCCCGCAGTCTGCTGATCTCCGCCACCGCGGAAGCTCCGGTATGGGACCGCCCCGTCGCCCGGGCCTCCGCATCCACAAAGGACTGCACACCCAGGCTCACCCGGTTCACGCCGGCCTTAAGCATGGCCTCTAGGAATGGATCGGAAATCTGCCCCGGGGCGCACTCCACCGTGATCTCCGCGCCAACCCCGACCTCGAACTCGCCCCGCAGGCACGCGAACAACTCCAGCAGCAACTCCGGCTGCAAAAGACTCGGCGTCCCCCCGCCCAGGTACACGCTCCCGACCACGCTTGGCAAGTGCGCGTCTATTTCGTTAGCGAAGCTCCCCGCCCCGTGCAACTCATCGCACACCCGCGCGATATACCGCGCATGCTCCCCCGCCCCATGCACCCCGGAGGCGAA
Source organism: uncultured Acidobacteriaceae bacterium (assembly GCA_963767705.1). Lineage (GTDB taxonomy): Bacteria > Acidobacteriota > Terriglobia > Terriglobales > Acidobacteriaceae > CAWCJL01. The sequence goes on from CAVYEO010000001.1 coordinate 1,902,654, forward strand.
GTTGCAGTACGTGCACTTCGCCTTGCAAAATGGGACCGAGATGTAGACGCCGAGAGAATCCGTCACCTCTTCATTGTCCCATCTTCATTGCAGGCTAGCGGGAACTGAAATTCCAGGCGGCGTCCCTAAAGCAGCCGCACCTTTCCCGTCGCCAAGTCATAGACCGCCCCCACGACCTCGATCTTCTTCTCGCCCACTGCCTGCGCCAGCACCGGCTGTGCTCCTCGCAGCCGCTCCACGTTGTGCCGCACATTCGCCTCGATCGCATGCTCCAGCAGGTCCGTGTCGCCTTGCTTCAAGGCTTCGGCCACGCCTGGCTGCAGCGCGTCCACGATCAAGTTGATGTGTCCCGGCAGCGGGGTCGAGTGCTGTGCATTCTTCACCACAGCCTTTACCGCGCCGCAGTTCGCATGACCCAGCACCATCACCAGCGGGGCGCCCAGCACCGCAACGCCATACTCCAGGCTGGCCAGGTTGTCCGTATTCATGTAGTTGCCAGCCACCCGCACAACGAACAGATCGCCCGGTCCTTGGTCAAAGAGCAACTCCGGCGCAACCCGCGAATCCGCGCACCCCAGGATCGCCGCGATCGGGTATTGCGCCTGCGCCCGCGCCGCCCGCCCAGCAGAGAAGTCCCTGGTCGCCGGCTGGTTGCGCGCATACCGGCCATTCCCTTCCATCAGCCGCGCAAGCGCCGCCTTCGGCGAAATGGCATTCTGTTGCTTCTCCGCCGCACTCTTCTCATCGGCAGCGGACCCCTCCGCTCCGTAACCCGAAGCGAGCCCAGCATAGCTGCGCGGCCCAGCCAGCGCCGCCCCGACCACCACCCCGCCCACGCCCTTCATTACATCCCGCCTGGTTACCCTGTCCCGCATACGCGCGCCCTCCCGGAAAGCGAATCCAGCATACGCTTCCGCCCATCCAACAGAGCAGCAATATCGGCTCCAACACACCCGCAAGTCCCGCACCTCGAATCCGCACCGTAAAATAGAACCAGCCCATGGCCGAGCAGCAGAAGCAAACCGAAGCGCAGCAGACAGTCCCCCCGCGCCAGATAAGCCCGCGCCCACGCACGAAGAGGACGTCGTCGGCAAAGCCTATGACAGCCGCCTCATGCGCCGGCTGCTCACCTACCTGCGTCCCTACAAGTGGCAGGCCATCGTCTCGCTGGTCGCCATTCTCCTCAAAGCCGCCGCGGACGTCCTCGGCCCCTACCTGACCAAGGTCGCGGTCGACCGCTACATGACCTCGGCCCCGCCGCACGCCGGCCTCCTGGCTTGCTCAGCACCTCAGCTCCAACGCTGCCCACGGGATCACGCAGATTGCCCTTATCTACCTGGGCGCGCTCGTCCTGTCTTACGGACTCGAGTTCGTCCAGACCTACATCCTGCAGTGGACCGGCCAGAAGATCATGTACGACATGCGCGCGCAGATCTTTCGCCACCTCCAGCGCATGCACATCGGCTTCTTCGACCGCAACCCGGTCGGCCGCCTCGTCACCCGTCTCACCTCGCGACGTGGACGCGTTGAACGAAATGTTCACCTCCGGCGTCTTCGCCATCTTTGAAGACGTCTTCGTCCTCCTCGGCATCGTGCTGGTCATGCTGCAAGATGAGCTGGTGGCTGGCGCTGGTCGCCTTCTCGGTGCTGCCGCTCATCCTGCTGGTCACGCGCATCTTCCGCAAATACGTCCGCGACTCCTACCGCCGCATTCGCTCCGCCATCGCCCGCATCAACTCCTTCACGCAGGAGCACGTGACCGGCATGAGCGTCGTCCAGCTCTTTGGCCGCGAGCGCCGCGCCTACCGGGACTTCAAGGCCGTCAATAACCAGCACATGGAGGCCTTCAAAGACGCCATCCTGGCCTATGCGCTGTACTACCCGGCGGTCGAAATCCTCTCCTCCGTCGCCATCGCGCTCACTATCTGGCTGGGCGGCCGCGGCGTCATGCGCAACGCCGTCACCATCGGCGTGCTGGTCGCCTTTATCCAGTACTCACAGCGCTTCTTCCGTCCCATCCAGGACCTGAGCGAAAAGTACAACATCCTGCAGGCCGCCATGGCCGCGAGCGAACGCGTCTTCAAGCTCCTGGACACCGAGCCCGAAATCGTTTCGCCAAACAGCGTCTACCCCAGCGCCCAAGCCGCTGCACAGCACACCCGCGGGCAGGGCCGCATCGAGTTCCGCGACGTCTGGTTCACCTATCAACGCCTCACGCCCGAAGACCTCGCCGCCATCGCGCAAGCCTCGCCCGCCGACCTCGAAGCCCTCTCGGTCGAGTGGATCCTGCGCGGCGTCTCCTTCACCATCGAGCCCGACCAGACCGCCGCCATCGTGGGCCACACCGGCGCCGGCAAGACCACCATCATTTCGCCTGATGATGCGCTTCTACGACGTCCAGCGCGGGCAGGTGCTCATCGACGGCATCGATGTGCGCGAGCACGACCTGACGGCACTGCGCCAGCGCTTCGGCGTCGTCCTCCAGGACCCGTTTCTCTTCAGCGGCACCATCGCGCAGAACATCCGCATGGGCACCTCCTGGATCACCGATGCGCAGATGGAACGCGCCGCGGAAGAGGTCAACGTCGCCGACTTCATCCACACATTGCCCCACGGCTTCAACGAGCCGCTTCGCGAACGCGGCGCCGGCCTCTCCACTGGTCAGAAGCAGCTCATCAACTTCGCCCGCGCCCTCGCGCACAACCCGCGCATCCTCATCCTTGACGAGGCCACCTCCTCCGTTGATACCGAGACCGAACTCCGCGTCCGCACCGCGCTCGATCGCATGGTCACCGGCCGCACCTCGGTCGTCATCGCGCATCGCCTCTCCACTGTGCAGCGCGCGGATGTGATCCTCGTCATGCACAAAGGCGTGCTGCGCGAGATGGGCCCCCACCAGCAGCTCCTCGCTGAACACGGACTTTACTGGCGTCTGTACCGCCTCCAGTACCGCGACCAGGAACTGCCCGACCCCACCCGCACCGACCCTACTAACATCGCGTCAGAAGACGTCAACTCTGCCCGAGCCCACCCTGGCCGACGGCCAGCTCCCCACCAGCGCCCTTATGGACGCGCCGCTCCCCGCAGGAACGGACTGAGCGCTCACCGTGCCTAAACCGAAAAGGCTCTCCGAAGACGAGGTGACACGCATCTCCAAGGCGCTCGCTGACCCGCGGCGCTACGAAATCCTCCAGCAGATCGGCGCACAGGAAGCTCTCCAGTGCTCTGCACTCCGCGAGTGCCAGCCGATCAGCGCCGCTACTCTCTCCCACCACATGAAGGAACTCGAAGCAGCGGGCCTCATCCGCATCACCCGCGAAGGCAGGTTCGCCAGGCTCACCCTCCGGCGGGACGTGCTCTCCGCCTACCTCAACCATCTCGCCCGTATTTGATCGAAGAAGGATTTATCCAACAGCTTGAATCCTTTCCGGGGTCCGCTGAGTCAATTAGATGCTTATCGAAATATCGAAAGACCAGGGGAGACAACATGAGCAAGCTCGCAAACAAGGTAGCTATCGTCACTGGCGCATCCAAGGGCATCGGTGCCGGCATCGCCAAGGGCCTCGCCGCAGAAGGCGCAGCCGTCGTCGTCAACTACGCATCCAGCAAGGAAGGCGCCGACCGCGTCGTCACCGACATCAGGGCTAAGGGCGGCGAATGCCGTCGCGGTACAAGGGCATGTCGCCATAACGCCGCCGACGTCCAGCGCATCTTTGCTGAAACAGAAAAGGCCTTCGGCCGCATCGATATCCTCGTGAACAACGCGGGCGTGTATGGCTTCAGCCCCCTCGATACCATCACCGAGATCAGTTCCACCGCCAGTTCAATACCAACGTCCTTGGACTCCTGCTCGCCACCCAGGAAGCCGCCAAACGTTTCGGACCCGAGGGCGGAAGCGTCATCAACATCGGTTCGGTCGCCAGCACCGACTACACCACCTACCAGCGCCGTTTATTCCGCCACCAAAGGCGCTGTGGACGCAGTGACTCGGACCCTCTCTAAGGAACTCGGCCCAAAGAAAATCCGCGTCAACTCTATCAACCCCGGCATGGTTGAAACAGAAGGACGCCACAGCGCCGGCATCATCGGCAGCGACTTCCGCAAGAGCAGCGAAGCACAAACACCGCTCGGACGCATCGGGCAGCCGGACGATATCGCGCCTGATTGCCGTTTTCCTCGCCTCGGCCAACTCCGGCTGGCTCACCGGGGAAACCCTCCTCGCCTCCGGCGGCGTACGCTAAGCACACCACCCGTACAGACCGCTGCCCCCTCATCCGCCGCGGTCTGTGCCGGCCTCAACACTGCTCTACCCATCCGGCCTGCGACCCCTCGTGGCATCATCGAAGCATGCCTTCCGTGCGGGAGTCTCAGACGCCTAGCGACGCGGGACAGAACTCCAGTGTCCGTAGTGGGCCGCTTCTCTTCCTTTCCGCCGGCGAAGCCTCCGGCGAGCATTACGGCGCATTGCTCATCGACAGCATTCGCCGCCTCGCGCCCCAGGCCGCCTTCTTCGGCCTCGGCGGCCCGCGCATGGCCGAGCACGGCCTCCGCCGCATCGTCCGCGCAGAAGACGTGGCTCACATGGGGATCACAGAAATCGTTCGCCATGCCCCCTACATCTACCGCCAGTATCGAAAACTCAAGCGCTCGCTTTCGGAGACCCGGCCCGACCTCGCCATCCTTATCGACTTTCCCGACGTCAATCTCCGCCTGGCGCAGGAACTCCACCGTTTCGGCGTCCCCGTTGTTTACTTTGTCTCGCCCCAGCTCTGGGCGTGGAAGAAGCGCCGCATCCTCCGCGTGCAGAAATATGTCACCCGCATGCTCGTCATCTTTCCCTTCGAGGAGCCCTTCTACCGCGGCCACCAGGTCCCCGTGGACTTCGTCGGCCATCCCCTCGCCGACCTCCCCATGCCCACGCTTTCCCGCGAAGACTTCGCCCGCGCTTACCGCCTTGATCCCAACAAACCCTGGGTAGGCCTTCTGCCCGGCAGCCGGATGCGCGAGGTCGAACTTAACTTGCCGGAGATGCTTCGTGCCGCCGCGGCCCTCGGCGCCGGCTACGAGTACCTCCTTCCCGTCGCCCCCACCCTTGATGCCACCCGCATCACTACCCTTGTCGCTGACCACGCACCAAAGGTTCCGATCCACCTCACCACGGATGCCCGCACCACCCTGCGCCACGCCCGCGCCTCGGTCGTCGCCAGCGGCACCGCCACGGTCGAAGCCGCGCTCATCGGCAACCCGTTTATCGTCGTCTACCGGCTTTCCCGCCTTTCGCACGCCATAGCCAAACGCCTCGTCACCGTTCCCCACGTGGCCATGGCCAACCTCATTGCCGGCCGCCGCCTGGTCCCCGAACTCATCCAGGGTGACTTTACCGCCCCCCGCATCGTCCAAGAAATGGTGCCCCTGCTTACCGGAACGAAAGACCACTCAGACACGCCTGAGCGCGCGGCGATGCTCCGCGGCCTCTTCGAGGTTCGCTCGCTCCTCCGCCCTGCCGTCGCGGAAGACGCCGAGGGCACTGCGATCGACCGCGTCGCCCGCATCTCACTCAGCCTGATACCGTCATATAGCGGAGCCCAGGCCACCTCCGAGCCTCTGCTGCAACCGGACCACACCACCTGATTCCATGACCCTGATTCCATGACCGCCACCTTGCCAATGCGCCGCCTTGCCGCCCTGCCCCGATCGCTCGCCGCCCTGGCGGCCCTTGCCGCCCCGTTGAGCCTGTGCGCCCAGCAACCGCCCGCCCGGCCGACCATTAACATCACCGGTTACACCATTGACGCCGAGCTCGACCCCGCCGCCCACACCCTCCAGGCCACCGCCCGCGTCGCCTTCACCGCGCTCGACAACGTGGACAGCGCCAGCTTCGACCTCCATAGCGCCTTGAAAGTCACCCGTGTGACCGACGCCCATGGAAAAGCTCTCTCCGCCGAGCGCGCCGCTAACAGCAGCCTCCGCGTCACGCCCCCCACGCCGCTCGCGAAGGGCGACACCGCCGTCTACACCTTTACTTATGACGGCACGCTCAGCGGCGCCGAACCGGGCCCGGTCGAAGGTCTCAAGCTCGCCACCATTGCCGACCCCATCTCCTATCTGCTCTACCCCGGCCGCTGGTTCCCCATGACCGGCTATCTGACCGACCGCTTCACCGCTGATATCTCCGTCCGCGTCCCCACCGGTTATCGCGTCATCGGCAGCGGACAAACCGGCGCGCCCCATCCCGGCGCTCACGGACTCCAGCAATTTGACTTTCGGTGGGACAAGCCCGGCTTCCCCGGCACCATCATTGCCGCTAAATTCAAAGAGCCCACCGCGGTTGCCGGTTCCCCCAACGTCCGCGTCTACACTACCGCGGCCCACCAGAGCGCTGCCGCGGACCTGGCCCAGACCGCCAACAAGGAGTTCACTTTCTTTACTGACACCTTTGGCGCGCCGGACTCCCCTCGTCTCAACGTGGTCGAGCTCCCCGACGACACCCTGCCGGCCACCTGGGCGCCCGAGATTGCCGCCCTCGCCGGTGCCCGCATCGCCGACCGCAACAACTACCGCCTGGCTTCCAACACCATTGCGCACCAGTGGTGGGGCTCCGAGGTCTCGCCCGCCACCCTCAACGACGCTTGGATCACTAACGGCATGTCCCGGTACGGTGAGCTGATGTACCTGGAAGACGTCGCAGGCAAAATAGCGCTCTCCCAGGCCGTGCAGGACGTCTCCGCTGGCGCACTGGCTTATGACACCATCCCGCTCTCCTCCGCCGCCCGCCTCGATCCTTTTTCGCCCCAGTTCCAGTCCATGACCCTTGAAAAGGGTGCCATGGTCTTCCATATGCTGCGCTGGGAGATGGGCGATGCCGCTTTCAAGAAAGCTCTTGAAACCGTTCTGACGACGTACAAAGATGGTTCCGTCACGTCGGACCAGCTCCAAAAGATCGCGCAGGCCCAGGCGCCCAACGGAAACCTGACCGCCTTCTTTGCCCAGTGGGTCAACGGCACTGGCGCACCCCAGTTCAACAACAAGTACACCGTCTATCGGCTGGGCAACAACGCCGGCTTCCGCACCATCGGGGAGATTCAGCAGGACCTCGACCTCTTCACCATGCCCGTCGAGCTCCAGATCGAAACCGAAGGCAAAACGGAAGACAAGCGCATCGACGTGACCGGCACCAACTCGCCCTTCACCGTTGATACCTTTGGCATGCCCCGCAAGATCGCTATCGACCCCGACAACTGGCTGCTCAAGAACACGCCCGACCTGCAGGTCCGCGTCTCCATCCTGCGTGGACAGCAACTGGTCGCGCAGGGCGACCTGCCCGGTGCCTTGGACGAGTACCAGAAGGCGCTCCAGGCTAACCCCGCCAGTTCGCTCGCTAACTACCGCATCGGCGAAGCCCTCTTCACCCAGCGCAACTACCAGGCCGCCGCTAACGCCTACCGCGATTCCCTGCGCGGCGACCTTGAGCCAAAGTGGACCGAAGTCTGGAGTCACATACAACTCGGCAAAATCTTTGACGTCACTGGCCAGCGCGAACGCGCCGTTAACGAATATCGCCAGGCCGTCCAAACCAATGACAACACCCAGGGGGCCGTCAATCAAGCCCGCGTCTATCTCCAGAAACCCTACATGCGTGAAGACACCGGGCAGTAAGTAAGTCATCCCACCATGTGCTCCCGACCCGGCGCTGCCATCTCAAGCACAGCGTCGGGTCATCCCGAGCGCAGCCCGGGGTCATGTCATAAAACTCTTGTCATCCTGAGCGAAGTGGCGCAGGCACGCAGCCGAAGGACCTGCATTCCTGCTCGGTTCACCACGAACTTGAGTGGAGGCGAATGTTCGTCCGGCTTTAGTCAGCACGAATCAGGAGCCCCTAGGAGAGAGAACTCTCGATAGCCCTCACTGGTTTTGCGCAAAGGTATTGCAAGCTCCGATCGTTCCCTGATCCAGCCCGCGCCGGAACCATTCCACCCGTTGCGCCGAGGACCCATGCGTGAACGATTCCGGGCTGACGGCCCGTCCGGCCATGCGCTGCAGATGGTCATCCCCGACCGCCGCCGCTGCCTTCAAACCGGCATCGACATCCGCTTCGTGCACAATGCCGCGCTGCTCGGTGCTGTGTCCCCACACCCCGGCAAAGCAGTCTGCCTGCAGCTCCAGATCCACTGATAGCGGATTGCGCTCGGCCGGATCCTGCTGCTGTAGTCGCCGCACCTTGCCCTCGATCCCGAGCAGTTTCTGAACGTGATGTCCCAATTCGTGCGCCACCACATAGCTTTGCGCGAACTCGCCCGACGCCCCAAACCGCCGCAGCTCGTCCCAGAAGTCCAGGTCCATGTAGATCTTCTCGTCTGCCGGGCAATAGAAAGGCCCGGTCGCTGCCTGCGCCGTGCCGCACCCGGAATAGGTCGCGCCACGATACAGAACCAGCTTGGCGTGCCGGTACTGCAGCCCCTGCGCGGCAAAGATCGCGGTCCAGGTCTTCTGCGCATCATCCAGCACAAAGGAGACAAGCTGCGCCGAACGATCCTCCTGCTGCGAGACTGGACGCTGCGGACCCGCCTGCGTGGTGGGTGCAGACGAGCCGCTCGAAAGGTAGGCTCCGATGTAGTTCCGGCCCGTTACCAGGCTGACCACCAGCAAGATCAGGAAGCCGACAATGCCGAGTCCACCGCCGCCCAGATTGAATCCGCCGCCACCGCCAGAGTCGCTGCGCCGGTCCTCGACATCGCTGCTAAGCCCCCCAGGTGTCCAGTCCATCCTGCCTCCGCATACCGCTCGACCATGTGCCCCTTCGGCGCCGGTCCGTCACGTTGCTAGATAGATGCAGCCAACGGGCACTGCCGCGCGATTTCTCCGCCGAGTTCTGCTGCATTCAGTACTCCGGCCGCGGCACGGCCTCCAACGCATCGATGGCTTCCTGCGCGCGCTCCCGCAACCGCTGCCGCTCCCGCGCCGGCTTTTTCAGCAGCGTCACGTAGGACATCCGCAGCCGCGGATTGTCCTTGAGCGCCTCCATGTTGCGCTCCAGAAAGCTCCAGTACAACGCCGTAAATGGGCAGGAGTCCGCACCCAGCGCCTTCTTCGGGTTGTACTGGCAATGCCCGCAGTAGTCGCTCATGCGATCGATATACGCCGCCCCGCTCACATACGGCTTGGTCGCCGTCACGCCGCCATCGCCAAAGGTGCTCATTCCGAGCACGTTGCTTTCTACCACCCAGTCGTACGCGTCTACATAGGCAAACCAGAACCAGTCGCACAGTTCGCGTGGCGAAAATCCGCACAGCGTCGCCAGGTTGCTGAGCACCATCAGCCGGGTGATGTGGTGCGACCAGCCCTCGTCCACCACCTGCTCCACCACCGTGTCCAGGCAGTAAAGTCCGCTCTTCACGCCCCAATACGCCGCCGGCAGCGGCAACGTCGCGTGCAAGGCGGAAGGGGCCGCGCCGCTGTTCTCTGGCCTGGTTTCGTAGAAGGCGTCTAGGTCGCGGTAGCCGTCCGTCACACGATGAACATGCCGCATGAACTCGCGCCAGCCGAGCACTTGGCGCACAAATCCCTCCGCGCTGGCCAGCGACATGCGGCCCTTGCTGTAAGCCTCCGCCACCTCGCCGACTACCTGAGCCGGCAAAATGCGGCTGAGATTCATCAGCCCGGAGATCTTCGAGTGGAACAGATCGCGCTGCCCCGCAGACATTGCATCCTCGAACGGCCCGAACTCCGGCAACAACTCAGCCAGCGCAAACCTCCAAACCGCCTGCACATCTTCCTCCGCGCAAGGCCAGTCAAAGCCCGCGAGGCTGCCGAAGGTCTCCCCCTCCGGCAACTGCTCCACAAACGCCATCACCTCCCGCGTGATCGCGTCCGGCGCATAGGAGGGCCGCTCCGGCACTCGCACCTGTCCCTTGTACGGCTGGCGGTTTTCCGTGTCGAACGAGTAGTGATCGCCAAACGGCTTGCCGTTCAGCGTCATCAGCAAGCCGGTCTTCTTGCGCATAAAACGATAAAAGCGATCCATCCGAAAGCTCGGCGGCCGCTGCCCGTCCTTCACTCCAAACACCGTATCGAAATCGGCCTCCGTGGACAGCCACGTTGTATCCTCCTCCAGCTTCAGCCGCAGCCCACGCGCCACCGCGTGTGCCAAGTCCGCGCGCAGTTCGCGCTCCGCCGGGCGCATCGCCGTCACCCCGGCCAGCTTGTATTCTTCCTGCGCCTCGAGCAGTCCGTCCCCGAAGCTCCGGTGGTCGCGCATATGGATCACCTTGAAGCCGCGCGCCGCCGCCTCCAACGCAAAGTGCCTCCCCGACGACAGCACCAGCGTCAACTTCTTCTTGTGGTAAGGCCGCCTCACGCCTTTGGAATGGCTCTCCACCAGAACGAGTCCCGCGCGCTCCGGGCCAAGTTCAAGGAGCGGTCCCGTCGCCAGGGTGCAGCGGTCGTACGGTTGGTAGACCCATGTGCGTGCCTGTGCCTCGGCGGACGTGGGACGCGCGCGGGCGATCTCGCCATCGAAAAGTGTGCTCGCGCCCTGCATGAAACGTTCAAAAGTGTTGGCTCTGCCCGGCATACGTGCGCGGTGGGATGCGCCAAACCACATCGCCCTCTTCTTTCCTTGGCCCAGCCGTTTCGGTGCAATCGAAGCTGGCGCGCTGTTTCCGCCTTCAGGCACACTTGCAGATAGAAACTCTCACCCGAGGTGCCGCTGTGGGCGCTCGCATCACAACTCTGTGGAACTCGATTGCGCGACTTTGGCGCCAACGCCCAGAGCCGCAGGATCCGCATGCCCATGTCGGCTCTCCCCTGCGTCGCGGGCCGGCCGGACGCAGCGGGGCCATCGCGTTGGCCGAACCAGATGAGCAGCCCCCTTTGCGCCTGCGCAGCGCTACAAAACTTGGAAGATGATCGACTGGACTGAAGTCAACGCTCTCGCGACGGTAGCCCTGGTGCTCACCAGTGCCGGCGCCATCGTCTATGCAAGCCAGCAGCTCGCGGGGGAACGCCACTATCGCGCCGCCACCAATCTGGAACAGCAGTGGGGATTGTTTCGCTCGGAAAGCTTTATTGCCATCCGCCGCAAGCTTGCCCAGGAAAGGCTGGCCGGCTCGTCTTTGGCGCCCCTCGATGTGGACACACCTCCGGCCAGCGCCTTTGAAGTGCTCGACTTCTATGAGCATCTTGCCCTGCTCGAAAAGCGCGGCCATTTAGATCTTTATGACATCTGGCACACCTTTTATGAATGGCTGCTGCCCACCTACACCGACCTCCTGCCTATCATGGAAGACGACACCAGCCGGTGGCGTACACACTACACCGATCTCCGCCGGCTCATGGCAAGATTGAATGCATTGCAGCGCAAAAAGGCGGCCCGGCGACGCATGGGCCGCACGCAGTCGCTCGCGCCCACAGCGGAAAAACTCGTCGAGCATTACCGCTACGAAATGGACGCCGGCGGTGGCCGCACCCGCCGCACCTAGCTCCCTAATAACACGGCCTAAAGTGCTCCGCCCTCACCGGCCACCACCCCATGTGGTCCTCGGGAAGACTGCTTATGCGAGCTCTCCACTCCAACGCCGTGCTCATATACCAAGTTGCCGCCCAGATGAGCCGAAGCGGAAGCGATAAGGTAGCCAAGCGCGGCCCATCCGCGACCGGCGCTCCGGGAGCCCCGTTTGCGCACGATCGAAGAGGTAAGAAACAATCCGACCGCGCTCACGTTCAGCAATCCGTGCACCATGCCGATGCGGCGTGGCGCCCCGTCCAGATCAGCCCAGTCGTTCAGCCCGGTTACAGCCGCTCCAGCGGCGCCCACCAGCCCTAAAATCACCGAAGCGTCCGCGGCCGTATCGAAAGCGCGGCTGCCGCCCAGCATCGCGATCGCGTCAAACACCACCGCCGCTGTCCAGGAGCCTACCGGGATATCCGTCAGCACCGCATGGAGCGGCTCGTGCAGCCATGTCCCATGGAGCGCGTCGCGCACCTTCCGGCCTCCATCCGGCCCCAGGCTCTGGAATACCGACCGCACCGCGTTCTGCACCGGCTCTTCCGCCGGGGCCAGCCAGTTCTGCTCTTCCGCTAACTGCGCTACGGGATCTTTGCTCACCTTGCTGCGCTCCTGTGCCAATCAAGAATGTGTCTCATCTCTTGAGATGCGCGGCAGGCCGGAGGTGCATCTGTCCTCGCCCTTGCGTAAACTGGCTTGTTTCGTACAGGTCAATAAATCTGGAGGGCTGTCATGCCAAGAATCTCAAGACTGGGACGCAAGGACGTTGGGGAACAAGCCGGAGCCATCTACGACCGGTACATGCAGCAGCGCGGCAACGTGCCCAACATGTTCCGCACCGTGGCGCACCGGCCGGAGATCCTCGCCACCATGATCGCGCACATGGAAGCGGTGCTGAACACCGGCACTCTGCCCACCAGACTGAAGGAACTTGTCATCGTGCGCACCTCGCAGCTCAACAACTGCGAATATTGCCTGGCCTCGCACTCGCTGATCGCGAAAAAGCTTGGCTGGAGCGAGGACCAGATTGCCGGTCTGGCCAGTTTCGAGAACCGCGCCGACTTTTCCGATGCCGAAAAGGCCGCGCTGCGCCTGGCCGAGCGGCTCACCCGCAACGAGCGCCCGCTGACCGACGCCGAGTTCGCCGAACTGCGGCAATTTTACGAAGAAGGCGAGATCATCGAGCTCATGGCCGCGAGCGGCCTCTTCAACTACTTCAACCGCTTCAACAACCTGCTCGCCATGGAGCCGACCAAACCGGCGACGCCCGCGGAAGCATCCGTAGCCGAGCAGATCACAGTCACGTCTCGCTGACCACGGGCATTACCGGAACGGCTCCCGGCCTCGCCTGCGGTTTGCCCGGCGCTCAATCGATCAGCGGCTGGTTCAGTTCCGTGCGCCACGTCGCCGGATCGCTGCTTGAGTCCGGTCCCACTAGATAGCACTCCCAAAGGTCAGTGGCCGCGGTGTGTTTCTCGGCCGCGATCCAAGCGTGTAACTCACCCCAGCCCGCGCCCAGACCCTCGTAGCCCCCGTGATAAATCGTCCGTGCCACTGTCCGGGCGGCTAGCTGGCCAGCAGTCACCCGGCCCGCCGGGACAATGTGCGCAGCGACTGGGAAGCATATCTCGAAGTCGAAGCTGTCCGTCGGTCTCCTCAGGTGATGCGTAAACCACGGCCCTGTGGGAGCAATGCCTTGAGTCTTCAGAACAGCGCCCAACTCGCTCAACCCCGGCCCCATTACCTTCTGAATATCCTGCCGCGGAACAGTGATGTGAATCAAAGCCGTTAGCTGGCCAGCAGTCCGTAGAATCTGCGGCGTCTCGATCATGCATGCTCCTTACGCAAGTGCTTTGCACTCCAACCCTGCAAAGTTTAGTGGAGAATCCCGCAAGCACGCTCGGGTATGCTGGGTGTGCCCGTTCGGCTTCCGAGCCGCAGGCCTGAAAACAGGAGAGTGAGATGAGAAAAGCAGGTGCAATCGCGGCTTGTGTCATGCCGGCATTGCTGGCCCTTCCCGCCATCGCGCAGAAGGCCGGCAACGGAGCTCCCGTGGTAGTCAAAATGCAAACAGCGCAGGGACAGGATGCTGGCACTGTAACGCTGAAGCCCGCGAAGAACGGCGTCGATTTCAAGCTCGCGCTCAAGAACCTTCCTCCCGGCGAACACGGCATCCATATCCATCAAAACGCTAAATGCGAGGGGCCGGACTTCAAATCCGCCGGCGGTCACTTCAACCCCGCAGGCAAGCAGCACGGCACGAAAAATCCCAACGGCGCTCACGCCGGGGACTTGCCCATGAACCTGACGGTGAAAGCGGACGGGACCGATAACCAGGAGTTCCAGACGAACTCGGTCTCCTTCAGCCCAGGGGCTGAAAACTCCGTCTTCAGCAACGGCGGCACAGCTATCGTCGTCCATGAAAAGGCCGACGACATGATGACCGATCCCGCTGGCAATGCCGGCAGCCGCATCGCCTGTGGCGTGGTGCAAGCCCCGATGAAACCGATGTGAAAACGCAGCTTCTAACTGAAAGCTCCAGGAAGCTGGAAGCCACAGCCTGGTAGCTGTTCGCTGGAGCTAGAAGCTAGCAGCTGCTCTTCAGTACAGCAGCACCGCCACCCTGTAGGTCGTGAACCCCTGTCCAGGATGTGACGACCCGCACGTGCCCACTGCTGCATATTTGTAACCGCGACTGTGAATCCGGTCGAGCAGCGCCGGCGGCAATCGGCTCACGTCCGAGCTTTCCCACCGCATCACGAACAGCGGACGCGAGCCGCCCGCGGTCCCATGCGGCATCTCGCATGTCTGCCGCGCATCCACCGCGGGGCCCGTGGGCGCGATCCCTTGTTGCTTCAATAGCGATGCCACCCGCGCCTCCACCTGCGCCGGCGTCAGACTCTCCACCTCATTGGCGAAGTCCTCGACAGCATACAGCTCGCCCCCGCGCCGCAGGAGCGCAATCCCCATCACGTTCATCTGCGGATCGAGAATGTTGGTGCGGTGCCCGACCGAGTGCATCCATTGCGTCTGGATATTGGTGACATCCGGGCCTACGGCGATGTTCTCCGCGACCGCATGGAAGTGAGCGCCCGCCGCTGCGGCCCGTGGAGCCAGATCCGGCTCTCCCGGATATTGATGCGACAGCGCCCCGCTCTCCACCATGATCTCGGCATGGCCCCGCGCCGCTTCCGCCAGCGCCGGACTCCACCTCAGTGGTCCCAGTCCATCCGCCGCACGCGCCTGGTTCGTCAACGCCAACAACTGCTCCGCATCGGCTGGCATTGTCGCACCCTGCTGCCCTGCCGCGGCCATGGCCATCCCCAACCAGGCAAACGCAACCCAGACTGTTCTCATATGCGCTCCGATTCTACTGAACGAAACACCAGCTTCTGCCCCAAGTTCTGCTCCTCCTCCAACTGCCCCTCCGCACGCAGCTTCTCCGCCCACTGCTCCTATGCGATCATCCACACATGCTGCACAGGCTCCGCCATCAGCCGCTCGCCGTCATCGGCATCGCCCTGCTGGTCCTCTTCCTTTCCGCCGCCCTCCTTGCGCCGCTGGTCGCGCCCTACGATCCCGCCGGAATCGACCTGCCGCACCGCCTCCTATCCCCCACCCACGCGCACTGGTTCGGCACTGACGAGCTTGGCCGCGACATCTTCTCGCGCATCCTCTACGGCGCGCGTATCTCGCTGGCCGTCGCGGTCAGCGTGGTGTCGCTCTCGCTCGGTCTGGGACTCATCTTCGGAGGCCTCGCCGGCTACTACGGCGGCTGGGTGGACACGCTGGTCAATGTCTTCGTCATGAACGCCTTTCTCGCCCTCCCCGGCATCCTGCTCGCCATCGCCTTTGTCGCGTTCCTCGGCCCGGGATTGTGGAACCTCATCCTCGCGCTCTCCATCGGCGGATGGGTCGGCTATGCCCGCCTGGTGCGCGCCCAGGTGCTCGCGGTGCGGGAGCGCGAATTCGTCGAAGCCGCCCGCGCCCTCGGCGCCTCCGACCTCCGCATCTTTCTGCGCCACATCCTGCCCAACATCCTCCAGCCCATCCTGGTCCAGGCCGCCATCGGCATGGCCGGCGCCGTGCTTGCCGAGGCCACCCTCAGCTTCCTCGGCCTGGGCATCCCTGCCCCGGCAGCGAGCTGGGGTTCCATGCTGAACGATGCCCGATCGCATCTCTTTGACGCGCCCCACCTCGTCGTCTTCCCCGCCCTGGCCGTCATGGGCTGCGTGCTTTCTTTCAACTTTCTCGGCGACGCCCTGCGCGATTATCTCGACCCGCGCACCCGCCTCGCCATCGGTCTCTAATCCATGCGTATGCCGTGATCCCATGCGTATAGGCATCATTTCCGACACACACGGCCTCCTCCGGCCCGAGGCCCTCGCTGCCCTGCAAGGCGCAGACCACATCTTCCACGCCGGTGATGTCGGCGATCCGGCGATCCTCGACGCCCTGCGCACCGTCGCCCCCGTCACTGCCATCCGCGGCAACATCGACGAGCGCAAAGCCTGCGCCTTCCTCCCGCCCACCGAAGTCGTCGAACTCGATGGCCGCACCTTCTACATGCTCCACGACGCGAAACAACTCGACCTGGATCCCGCCGCGGCCGGCTTTGCCGCCGTGATCTCCGGCCACTCCCACAAGCCGCTCATCGCATGGCGCAAAGATGTGCTCTTCTTCAATCCCGGCAGCGCCGGCCCCCGCCGCTTTTCGCTCCCCGTCACTATCGGCTGGATCACCACCAGCCCCGTCGGCCTCACCCCGGAAATTGTTGCGTTAATGACCTGACTGTTCAACGGCTATCGTTCACAGGAAGCGTGTGCAGGTAACGCACGATCTGCCAACGCTGCGCTTCCGGCAGGCGCGACCACGAGGGCATGCCGCGCGCAAGATTGCCGTTGGTGAGGAGCCATTCGACTTCGCCATCCGTCGCATTATGGACGCGCATGCTGTGCAGCGAGGGCCGGGAGCCGCGCCCGCGCGCATCAGCGCCATGGCAGGAAGCGCAACTGTGGCGGTATAGCTTCTCTCCTGCTCCGGGCGCTTCGGGATCGTAGGCCAGCGGATTGGGCCGCGCACGCGCCACCTCCGGCACATGGTGCAGCCAACTGCCATCTGCCTGGGAAGCCGCAAGGACGGGTGCAGGCGCCATGCCCGCGAGCAAACACAGGGACAGCAGCCCGCGAGAAAAGACCGGCGCCATTATCGCCTCCCCAGCAGATGCGCAATCTGCCCCAGCTCATAGGACATGCCGATGCGGTAGATGTGCGGCAGGCTGTAATCACTCAGTCCGAACCCCGGCGAGAACGTGATGACCGCGCCGAAGGGCATCGCCCAGTTCACCGTGGGCGCGATGTAATGCGAGGTATCACGCAGGCCAAAGCTGTACCGGTCTCCTAGACCGCCGTACAATTCCGCGCCCGCCTGGAAATTCTCCGCGCAGAAACGGCACTCCCGCGCGCTGGCTTTCAGCCGCAGTGGGCGACTGGCGGCCAGCGCATAGCCGAACTCCCAAGGATTGTTCGCCAGGTTCTTTTCCGTAATGATGTTCTCGGCGAAATTCCAACCTTTGGTATTGCTGGACAGGATCAGCTTTAGTTCCAGCTCGCGCTGCTTGTCCGCCCGCGCCGTCCGGTTGCTCTCGAGAAGATCGCTAGCACCGTCATGGCCCACCACTTCGAGCAGGCTCTTGTTTGCGCCGTTGATGTTCTCGAACTCCACATACAGCACGGGGTTAATCGCATGCTCGCGCAGGAATGGCCGGAAGCGATTTTCGATGCGGAAGCCCGTGAAAATCGTGCTCTCTCCAACGGTGCTCTGCGAATCCAGATACAATTCTGAAGTCCACCACGCGCGGGTGCCGTACTCGATTTCAGTCGAGGTCCCAAAGAATATGTTGCCGTCCCGGGGCTGCCCACTAGCGGTTTTGGTTTCAATCTCAACGCTTCCCGGCTCCTCCATGTGATGGGAGTAGGCAACGAAGTAGGGCAGCTCTTGCGCCGGGAGCGAATGGCCTAAATAACAGCACACCAGCGCGAATAAACAACGGAGGACAACACGGTTCGGTACAGCGGCAAACATGGCTCTCTCAAGAATTGGATTTGGCCTGAAGCGTCGCTAGCTCCTGGCGCTTTTGAAAGCAGACCAATATGGTCTGCTTTCAAAAGGAGACTAGTTCAGTCCGAGTTACTTTCCAAGCTCGCCGAAGCTGAGCAGCATGGATTTCGACGCCAGCAGCGCAAATTACGACCCGAATGGTCGCAGGTTGACTAGCCTGAAGGACAGACTCGCGCGAAGTAAGTTAGTTCTATGGATTCTTCGCTACTCTCAGTTCTTACGGGCGCTGGAGACAAAATCGCGAGAGCTGTGGAGGAATGAGCGCATCGCTCACGCCCGGATCCGCGGATTCAGCACCGCATACATCACATCCGTCACCAGGTTCACCACGATGTACGTCAGCCCCACCGCCAGAATGCACCCCTGCACCAGCGGGTAGTCGCGGTTTGAAATCGCCGCCACCGTCAGGCGCCCCACCCCCGGCCAACTAAAGATCGTCTCCGTCACGATCGCGCCCGCCAGCAGCACGCCAAACTGCAAACCCACCAGCGTCACCACCGGGATCAGCGCATTGCGCAACGCATGCCGGTACAGCACGGTGCGCTCCGGCAATCCCTTCGCCCTTGCCGTGCGTATGTAATCCTGCCCCAGCTCCTCCAGCATCGCCGTGCGGATCATCCGCGTCAGGATCGCCGCCAGCGACATGCCCATCGTGATCGCCGGCAGCACCAGGTGCGCCGGCGTGCCCGCGCCTGAAACCGGCAGCCAGCCCAGCTTGATCGACACCAGCAGGATAGCGATCGGCCCCAGCGCAAACGCCGGAAACGACAGCCCCAGCAGCGATACCACACCCACCGCGTTGTCCCGCCACCGTCCGCGATGGAGCGCCGCCGCGATCCCCGCCGGCGTCGCCAGCAGCAGCGCCAGCAGCAGCGCTGCCACCGTCAACTCCAGCGTGTATGGATAGCGCGTCAAAATCAGGTGCGTCACCGAGTCATTCAGCCGCAGCGAATGCCCTAGGTCCCCATGCAGCACGCCCCGCCAGTAGCGCGCATATTGCGTGCCGAGCGGCAGGTCCAGCCCATACTGGTGCCGCAACACCGCCAGGTCCGTGGTCGTGGCGCCCTCGCCCAGCATCTGCGCCACCGGGTCCCCAGGCACCAGATGAATCAGCAAAAACACAACCGAAACCACCAGCCAGACCACCGGAACCGCATAAAGGAGGCGCTTGCCCAGCGCGCGCAGGAGGCCCATCGATCAGGCGTTACCGCCATCGTTTGCAGAACGGCTCGAGGAAGATCGCGCTCGTTCGCTGCGTCTGCTGGTCGCCGGTGCATCGGCAACCGCAGCCACGGTCTCCCCGCCCGGCAGGGGCTCCACGCGTACACGGCTGATGCGATGTCCATTCATCTCCACCACAGTGTACCGGCGTCCTTCGAAATCCACGCTCTCGCCCCCGGTGGGAATCTTACCCAGCCGCGTCAACAGGAAGCCGGCCAGCGTTTCCACCCCGCCGTCCCTCGGCAGGCTCCAATGCCGCTGCACCTCCAGATCGCGCAGGCTGGCCGCGCCGTCCAGCACCAGCACCTCGGCCGCGTTCCGTCCCGCTCCGCGCGCCGCCACGTCGAACTCGTCCTCCATCTCCCCCACCACCTGCTCCAGCGCATCCTCCACCGTCACCAGCCCGGTGGTTGAGCCGAACTCGTCCACCACCAGCGCCAGGTGCCGGCGGCGCTCCTGGAACTCATACAGCAGGTCCAGCACCGGCTTGGTCTCCGGCACCACCAGCACGTCGCGCATCATCTGCCCCAGCCGCATCCCCGCCGGCCATCGCGCGGCACAGCCGGCAGGTACCGCATCGCCGTGAAATGCATCAGCCGCGCCACGTCTTTTGCATACACCACGCCCACTATATGTTCCGGCCCCCGCGCCGCGTCATACACCGGCACCCGCGAATGCTGCTCGTCCACAATGCGCGCGCTTGCCTGCTCCAAAGGCATGTCCGATGGCAAAGAGAAAATGCGCTGCCGCGGCGTCATAATCTCGCGCGCCGCAATGTCGTTCACCTCCACAGCGCGATGGATCAGCGCTTCCTGGTACTCCGGCAGCAGCCCCATGCGGCGCGTCGCCGTGGCAATCAGCTTCAGTTCATCCGGGGAATGCGCCCCGGCCTCCGCCGCCACGCTGGCATGGAACAATCGCAGCACCGCCCCGGCGGAGTTGTTCATAAAGCGCACCAGCGGCCGCGTGGTGCGGATAAACGCATCCATCGGCCCCGCCACCGCCAGCGCCATCTCTTCCGCCTTACGCAGCGCCAGCGACTTCGGTACCAGCTCTCCCAGTAGCACATGGAGATAGGTGATCAGAGCGAAGGCTATTACAACGCTCGCCACGTGTGCATAGATCACTGCGTGCGGCAGCCCGGCCAGCGCGTGCTCAAACACCGTAGCCACCGCCGGCTCGCCAATCCACCCCAACGCCAGGCTGGCCAGCGTCACCCCAAACTGCACGGCTGGAAGGAACTCCCCCATGTTGGCCCGCAACCGCGCCACCGCACGCGCCCCCGGCCTGTTCTGCGCCAGCAATTGCTCGATGCGCGTTTCTCGCGTGCTCACCAGCGCAAACTCCGCCGCCACGAAAAACCCATTCGCCAGGATCAGCATGGCGATAGCGACCGCGCGGAAAAGGAAGACTTTGGAGCATGTGCGTCTAGGGTATCGCGGGCATGTATGAGGTGGGCAATCTGTACAGTCTGGGAGCATTGGATCTGTTAACGGAGTTGCTGGCTCGATATGATGGGTTTGGAGGCCATATGCAAGCTAACGACTTCGGCAAGTTTGTTGCGGACCAGCAAGGTTCAGAATCAGACCCACAGGTTGACTGGGCCGAGATGCGGCGAGAGTTTCTTCAGTCCCTCGATTCGCTGTATCAGCAGATCATTGGTTTCCTGCAGGACTATGTGACGTCTGGCTCAATTCGTTACAGCTTTACTGAGATCACGCTTAACGAAGAGAACATCGGTATCTATCGAGCGAAGAGAATGGATATCAGGATCGGCAAACAGTACGTTTATCTGGAGCCCATTGGCACACTGCTGATCGCGACCAAGGGACGAGTAGACGTCGTAGGCTCCGCCGGTACGGCGAAAATGATGCTCGTCGACAAGCATGTTAAGCACGCCTCTGACCTCATTCACGTAACTGTGAGCACAAGCGGGAACATGCCTCCCCTGCCCATCCCTAGAACGGAACCTGTTCGTGGGTCTGGAAGATCGTTGTCCGTGGGGCGCCCATGAGCTTTGTTGATCTAGACAGAGCTCAGATGAGGTTTGTCGATCTCGACAAAGAATCTTTCCTTACGCTCATCATGGAAGTTGTGAATGCGTAGAGCGCAGTTCGCACTTATTTCCAATCTTCACTTGGTGGAACTCGCCGCTTATCAGAACGACATAGATGCTTCGCTGCGCCTTTGTTTCAGCCCCACTGCGCCGGACTTTCCTATCAGATTTTTGGGGTATCCGAAGAACAAAGTAGCTCAAGAGTTGCAGCTGCGCCTTGCTGAGTCCGATATCAGATCGACCCTGATTGTATTAACCAGCTTAGAGGCCAGTTTCCGCGTGGATTTCCACCTGCGATGTAGAGAAAGACTAAAAGATGAGCTGTCACGCTATTTTCGTGAGATTGAGAAGACACGTGGAGACCAAGTACGTTTCGACGAGGACATACTGGAGGGATGGAAGAAGTACATCCCCGGCGTGGCGCCACTGATCGGTCGATTGCACGGAGCTTTGAAGCTCAGACACTGGGTCGCCCACGGGAGGTACTGGCACCCAAAACTCGGGCGCAAGTACGATTTCGACTCTGTTTATGATTTAGCTGAGGTCATCGCCTCCACATTGCACTTGACATCCTAAGGGCACTCGCTCAGAACACCCCGCTTCGCTGGATTGCTGTCCTGCTGAAAACGGGGACTTTCCCGTACATTAGCACTTTTGGTTCGGCTTTTGCCCGGAACCAAACCGCTCCGCTCCGCGTAATATACGAAGATCGGGGCGGCGATGCGCTCCCGGAGGTTTGTGTTGGCAGCAAAGCGCAAAAGAAAAGGCCTGTGGCTCTGGAGCTCGCTCGCCGCGGCCGTCGTCCTGATCGCACTCGTCGCCGTGGTCGTGGCGCATGGCAGCGGCACAAAAATCGACCCCACCCGGATCGCTACCGTCACGCGTACCGATATCGCGCGCAGCGTCGTCGCTACCGGCAAGGTGCAGCCCATCACCAAGGTCGAAGTCAAGTCCAAAGCCAGCGGCATTGTCGAGAAGTGGTACCTGGACGCCAACGCCCCCGTCCACAAAGGGCAGGTTCTGGCCCAGCTCGACCGCCAGGAGATCGAAGCCCAGGTTCAGGCCCAGCGCGCGCAGCTTCAAGCTGCCGAGGCCAACGTCAAGACCGCCGAAGCCGACATCGCGCACGATAAGGTGGACGCCGCGGCGCCGGACCTTCCCATGTACGCCTCCACCCTCCATCGCAACGAAGAGATGGCCAAGCAGGGCGTCGTCTCCCAGCAGGCGCTCGACAATGCGAACAAGGATTACCTCTCCATGCTCAACAAGCAGCATGTCGCCGAGGCCACCGTAGACGTCGATAAGGCGAAGTACGTCCAGGCGCAGGCCCAGGTCGCGCAGAGCCAGGCCAGTCTCCGCCAGCTTGAAGAGCAGTTGAGCTACACCACCATTGTTTCGCCGATGGACGGCGTCGTGCTCTCCCGCGACGTGGAAGTCGGTGACGCGGTCAGCTCCATCCTGGTGCTCGGCTCCACCGCCACGCTCATCTTTACCGTCGGCGACATCAAGCAGGTCTACGTCGATGGCAAGGTGGACGAGGCCGATATCGGCAAGGTCTATATGGGGCAGCCGGCCCGCATCCGCATCGAGTCTTTCAAGGACAAGGTATTTCAGGGCAAGGTCACCCGCATCGCCCCGCTCGGCGTCGAGAAAGATAACGTCACCACTTTCTCCGTACGCGTTTCCATCGACAACCCCACCCTCGAGATCAAGGCCAACATGACCGCCAACGCCGAAATCCTGATCGAGGAGCACAAGCATGTGCTCAGCGTGCCGGAACAGGCCGTCAGCTACGACAAGGACAAGCACGCCTTCGTCAATGTGCCTGACCCCCATGGCAAGGACGGGGTGCGCAAAGTGCCGGTAACGGTCGGGCTCTCCAACGGGAGCGCCACCGAAATTCTTTCCGGCCTGAAAGAAGGCGACAAGGTCGTGCTCGAAACCTAGTTTCCTGGAACAAAAAGCGGGCCGTCCACGTAGAAGGACTTGCAAGCAGAGGAGACACCCATGCGTTCCATACGCGCCATCGCACTCGCATCCACCGCCGCCGCGGCACTCGCCATCGTAGCCCCCGCCTATGCTTCCGATGGCACCTTCGACAAAACCCTCCAGGTGAATGGCGCCGCGCAGTTGAACGTCATCACCGGGTCGGGGTACATCCACCTTTCCCCAGGCTCCGACAACGAGATTCACATCATCGGCCATGTGCATAGCAATCGTGGCTGGATGGGTGGCGGCAGTAGTGACGAGCAGGTCAAAAAGGTCGTCGCCAATCCTCCCATCGAGCAGGACGGCAACACGGTCCGCGTCGGCAAACAGCACTCGAGCGACTGGATGCAGCACATTTCGATCGACTACGACATCACCACGCCGAAAAGCACGCAGGTGAAGGCCGACAGCGGCTCCGGCGATGTGCATGCCAACGGGCTGACCGGCGGCTCCAAACTGGAAACCGGCTCCGGCACCATCGAAGCCCAGGACCTCAGCGGAGACACCTATCTGCAGACGGGCTCGGGCGACATCCGGGCCGGCTTTGGCGGCAGCGGCAACATCACCGCAGGCACCGGCTCCGGTTCCATCAAGCTCAGCGACGTGCGCGGCGGCCTCAAAGCCGAAACTGGTTCCGGCGACATCACTGCCTCTGGACAGCCGGCAGCAAACTGGAAACTCGAAACCGGCTCCGGCACTATCGACCTTGGGCTGGGCAGCTCCAAATTCACCCTGGATGCTGAAACTGGCTCCGGCTCCATCCACTCCGCGCAGCCCGTCTCCATGCAGGGCAGTCTCAGCGGCCATCACGTCAGTGGCAATGTGAACGGCGGCGGCCCGACGGTGAAGGTGGAAACCGGCTCTGGAGATATCCGGATCCACTGATCGCGATTGTTGGCGTAGTAATTGCTGTAATTCGCTAAACTTGAATTAGGGATCAAGAAAACGAGCCCTGGTGAGATCGCTTGCCAGGGCTAAGTTGTTGCAGCAAAGGAATTTGTGCCTAACTTCAACCAGCTCAGGTATTTACGAGTAAACCTTTCCGTTAACCCATTGAAAATAGGCAACTTAGCCCACAAGATCCCCAGGACTTGGGGGGAGGGGGTACCCCTAGGTGCCTGGCTAACGGCTGACTCGCCGGCCTGCTGCTCCTGCCCTTTACACTGAAGGGAATGCTCCACAGCCTCCAGCCCATTCCCACGGAAGCGCTTCGCCTGCTCGTCTTCGACCTTGACGGAACCTTGATCGACTCGCGCGCCGACCTTGCCGCCTCCATTAACGCCATGCTGTCGCACTTCCATCGCCAGCCGCTGCCCGAACCAGTGATCAGCAGCTACATCGGCGACGGCGCCGCTATGCTCGTCCGCCGCGCCCTCGGCGACCCCAAGGACGACGCCTTCCTGGATGCAGCCGTCGATTACTTCCTGAGCTACTACCGCGAGCACAAGCTCGACCACACCTATGTCTATGACGGCGTCTTCGCCGCCCTCGACGCGCTGCGCTCCGCCTTGCCATGGGCACAGATGGCCGTGCTCTCCAACAAGCCCGTCGGGCCCTCGGTCGCGATCTGCGAAGCGCTCGGCTTGGCCCCCTACTTCTTCCGCATCTACGGCGGCAACACCTTCCCGGCCAAGAAGCCCGATCCGCTTGGCCTGCTTACCCTCATGCGCGAAGCCGGCGCGGATGCTGCGGGAACCCTGATGATCGGCGACTCCGATGTGGACGTCCTGACGGCGCGCAATGCCGGCGCCTCTGTACTGGGCTGCCGCTTCGGCCTCGCCCCCCACACGCTTGAGACCGCACCCCCGGACTGCCTGGTCGATACCCCCCTGGAGTGGCTGGAAGCCCTGGGCCTGCCCTCACCCCCGCGGTAGCCCATCACCACCACCGCACGCCCGGCACCCCACGCTTACAATCGCTCTATGCCCTTTTTCGATCGCTTTCGCAAGCCGCCCACAGGCGCGCCTCTACCCAAGCCGCAGGATGACACCGAGGACCGTACCGAAGATTCCGCCGCAGCTCCCCGTTCCGCAATGCCGCAGGAGCCGGTCGTGAACACCGCCCCAGCCTTGGACGAAGCTCCAGTCGCCGACGCATCCGCGCCCGCCGCAGAGCCGCGGCGCTTCCTTCCCATCGCGGAAGAACGGTTCAACCTCGAAGACACCAGCCGGATCGCGGCCCTGTACGAGCTTCCGCGGGAACAGCGCGATGCAGCTTGGCTGCTGGCCTTCCAGGAGGCTGCCTGGAATGCCTCTATCGTGCTCCCGGCGGAACCGGTCTTCCTGGGCCCGGACGGCATGCCCTATGTCCGCATGGAACTGCCCCCGCCCGAGCAGCAAGTGCAAACCAACTGCCTGTCCAATATCTACATCTCCCTCGCCGCGCAGGGCCTCGGCGCCGCCTTCTTCCGCAACAGCACTGACACCCCCGAGCAGGCCGAATACGTGATGCCCACCGGTGTCCTCGAATCCCTGCGCTCGTTCGGCACCTGGGATGGCGACCCGGCCGACACGGCTGAGATGCTGGCCCGGCCTCCCCAACCGGCGGATGCCTCCGCGGGCGGAGCAGAGGAGGTCCCGGTCAGCAAGGAGCGGCAAGTGATGGTGGGGTCTCCATCACCCGAGTACCTGCCCAAGCACACCGCGCAACTTCTGTATCGGCATTTGACGGAAGGCTGGAAGATGGAAGACCCCCGGGTGGCCCTGGTTGTCGATGCCGAGATGACCCCCACCCGCAACCTGGTGATCGGACGAAAGTTCTCCGATTTTCCGGACCGCGAGGTGGCCGCGCGCGCCACGCAGATGCTGCTCTGGTATTTGCCACCACGCCGGTATCTTTTGCTCATGCCGGAAGACTGGAATGTCGAGCAACTGCGGCCGTTGAAGGAGTTGTGCTGATTGCACGGTTCGGCGCGAGAGTGCTCATTTACCATGAAAGCACATGGACTTTCAGTTAGTCAGTGAATACAAGCCGCAGGGGGATCAGGGCCGGGCGATAGAGGAGATCCTCTCCGGCCTGGCATCCGGCGAGCAGCACCAGACGCTGCTGGGCGTTACCGGGTCGGGCAAGACCTTCACCATGGCCAAGGTCATCGAGCGGATGAACCGGCCCGCGCTTATCCTGGCGCACAACAAAACGCTCGCTGCCCAACTCTTTCATGAGTTCAAGCAGTTCTTCCCGTCCAATGCTGTGGAGTACTTCGTATCTTATTACGACTATTACCAGCCGGAGGCTTACATTCCCGCTGGCGACCTCTACATCGAAAAGGAATCGACCATCAACGAAGAGTTGGATAAACTCCGGCTCTCCGCGACGCGGACCCTCTTCGAGCGCCGCGATGCGATCATCGTCGCCTCGGTCAGCTGCATCTACGGCCTGGGCAGCCCGGAGGCGTATTACGGGATGCTGATGCTGCTCGAACGCGGGCAGCGCATCAAGCGCGAGGACATTACGCGGCGGCTGGTTGAGATCCTTTACGAACGCAACGATGCGGACTTCCGCCGTGGCACCTTCCGCGTACGCGGCGATGTGATCGAGGTGTACCCCACATACGACGAGATGGCGTATCGGATCGAGCTGTTCGGTGACGAGATCGAGACTCTTTCGCAGATCGATCCGTTGTTTGGCACAGTGCGGCAGAAGTATGCACGGCTTCCGATCTATCCCAAGAGCCACTATGTGGTGCAGCCGGAGCGGAAGCGGACCGCGATGGATTCAATCCTCGACGAACTTGGCTGGTGGGAGAAAGAGCTTGAAGTACAGGGGCGGCTGGTGGAATCGCAACGCGTGCACCAGCGTACACGCTTCGACCTCGAGATGATCAAATCAGTCGGCTACTGTCACGGTATCGAGAATTATTCGCGGCACTTTTCTGGCCGCTTACCGGGTGAGCCGCCCCCCACGCTGCTGGACTACTTTCCCCGCGACTTCCTGCTGTTTATCGACGAAAGCCACGTGACCGTGCCGCAGTTGCACGGCATGTGGCACGGCGACCGCTCACGCAAGCAGAACCTGGTCGAGTACGGATTTCGCCTGCCCTCGGCCATGGATAATCGTCCGCTGAAATTCGAGGAGTTCCAATCGCGCACCAACCAGATCCTGTATGTTTCTGCGACACCGGGGCCCTATGAGCTCACCAAGTCCGCCGGAGTAGTCATAGAGCAGATTATTCGACCGACCGGGTTGCTGGATCCGCCAGTCGAGATCCGTCCGATCCGAGGGCAGATCGACGATCTTCTCGCGGAGATCCGCGATCGCGTGGCGAAGAACGAGCGCGTATTGGTGACGACGCTCACCAAGCGCATGGCGGAAGACTTGTCCGGCTACTACACAGAGGTTGGCGTGCGCTGCCGCTATATGCACTCGGAGATCGAGACCCTGGAGCGCGTACGGCTACTGCGCGATTTGCGTAAGGGCGAGTACGACGTGCTGATCGGCATTAACCTGCTGCGTGAAGGACTCGATCTGCCGGAGGTATCGCTGGTTGCGATTCTCGATGCGGACAAGGAAGGTTTTCTGCGGTCTGCTGGCTCGCTCATCCAGACCATCGGCCGCGCCGCACGTAACGTGAATGGGCGCGCCATCCTCTATGCGGATGTGATGACGGATTCCATGCGGCGGGCGCTCGATGAGACCGGTCGCCGTCGAGTGATTCAGCAGGAGTATAACGACGAACACGGCATCGTGCCGACATCTATCATCCGGTCTACTGATATGTCACTGGCGCAGATACTTAAAGCGGAATATGCGGATTTGACGGAGCAGGATGCTGAGCTGCCGGAGTTCCGAAGCCAGGTGGAGCTGGACAGCTATGTGGGTAAGCTGGAGTCAGATATGCGTGAAGCAGCAAAGAAGTTCGAGTTCGAGAAGGCTGCCAAGCTGCGCGACGTCATCAAGGAATTGCGAACGAAGGAGTTTCTTTTCGCTTGACCTGTGCCGGGCACGTATCTTCTTCGCGATATCTGGGCAGCCATTCGGCGAAATAGAAAAGCAGCTCTGAGGCTGCCTTCCATTGGGTATAAGTGCCGCGCCTTTTATGCTCCGGGAGCCTTCGCCGCCAGGATACTCGGCATGTCGATCTCCGGCTCTTTCGTAAACAGGTCCTTCGCTTTTGCGAAAAGTGCCTTCGCGATCTCGCCGTGGACGTGAGCATCGCGCGCCTGCTCGTCGGCAAACGTGTCGAAGATTCCGTATTTGTTAGGACCGATCTTGAGGGCATACCAAGTGGTCGTGCCTTGCTCCTGCTCCGCCATAGGCTGCGCGGATTTCAGAAACTCTTCGACTTCCTGCTCTTTGCCCGGCTTGGCTTCCATCTGCGCCCAAATTGCAAACTTATCCATGAATTGCTCCTCATGAATTCAGATGCGCAAACGGCCTGAGTTCAATCGGCGGAAGCTTTGCCGCAGAGATTAGCTTTGAGTCGCTGAAACCCACCGAAGGCGCAGCATACCGTTTCCGCTTTCCCTTTACGACACAGCGTAGTAGAGTGACGGGCAGATTTGCTCGCCTTTCTCGCCTCCGCAGCGGACGAAGCAAATTGCGGGCCCCGGCACAAGATCTTTCACGAGGAGAGCTCTATGCAGTGTCCGTCCTGCCACACCGAAAATGTTCCGGATGCACGTTTTTGCCAGAGCTGCGGAACGGCATTGCAGCCGGAAACCGCATATACCGGGTCAACCCAAACTGGAACAGCCTACGCCGGTGTACCAGGCCCTACTGCCTCCGGGTCTGCCGCTTATGGGCAGGCTCCCGTGATGCAGGGGGGACTGTCTGACAATGCAGCGGCAGCGATCGCGTACGTAACCATAATCCCGGCCATTATCTTTCTTCTTGTAGAGCCGTATCGCAGCCGGCCGTTCGTGCGGTTCCACGCAGTACAGTGCATCGGACTGACAGTAGCCTCCATCGTGCTGCGCACGCTGGTCGTCTTCCTGCCCTTCCACACATGGGGGCTCTACTCGCTCATCAGCCTTGCCCTGTTTGTTGTCTGGCTGATCGCGATCGTGAGTGCGGCACAGGGCAAGTGGTTCAAGCTGCCGGTAATCGGCAACATTGCGGAACAGCAGACGCGCGCTGTCCGCTGACAGAGCAATTTGCGAAAGCGTCGGGCCCAGCTTCAACTCAGGCCACGACTGAACTTCACCGCTGCTCAGTACCTGTCTGTGCCACAAGCGGGACAAAGTCCCGGCCGTTTTCCGCAACAATTTCGACGGACCCTGTAGCGATGTCATAGAACCAGCCATGCAGAGCGAGCGTGCCTGCCAGCATGCGTGAGGAGACCTCAGGATAGGTGCGCAGGTGGGTGAGTTGGGCAAGTACGTTCTGCTGCGTGGTAAAGCGCAATTGTTCCTCTTGCCCGCGATCCTCCGCGGAATCGGAAGCGATGCGTAGCGCCACCTCTGAGTAGCGCAGCCACTCCGTCACGCGCGGCACCTGGTTGTCGTCATTGGGGTCGAGCAGGCTTTTCATGGCGCCGCATTGCGAATGACCGCAGACGATGATGTGCTCGACCTTGAGAACATCCACCGCATACTCCATAACGGTGGCGACGCTGCCATCGTTGGTCCCGTGCGGCGGCACGATATTACCAATGTTCCGGCAGATGAAGAGGTCACCTGGTTTGGACTGAGTGAGGAGATTCGGATCCAGGCGCGAATCTGAGCAGGTAAGAAACAGCACCTTCGGTGCTTGTCCTTGCGCAAGATGCTCGAACAGTTCGCGATTCGGCCGATATACCGTTTGTTGAAAGCGCGCCACCCCTGCGGCGAGCTTTTCCATTGTGAGATCGTTCATAGGTTAGGTATCACTCAAATCCTATCAGCAGCCTATTCCACCTCCTGCTTGGCCTTGTACCCATCACGGGCGACGATGTCGTATTTCAGATTGTGGTGCTTTTCATCCTGCATCTGCAGAGGATGCCCTTCCGCATCGACCAGTTCCACTCGAATTTTGCGGTACGTGCCGTCCGATTTGGCGTTGCTGGGCCGATACGTCAGCACGTACTGGTTGCGGATGGAGCTATTGATGTCATGAAAGATCTCCGGCATCTCCGCTTCAAAGCGCGGAAAGTAGGCGCGTCCCCCGGTGAGCCGGGCAAAGGTATTCAGTTGATTATCAGCTTGCAGGTAGTCAATCTCCTTCGGTCCGAACATTCCGCCCTGCTGCGCATTGCCAGTCAGACGGGCAGTCTGGCCAGTGCCGATACAGAAGATCGTGACGTTGGGCGTCGCTCTGACTTTCTGGAGGATTTTGTCCAGGTTGATCTTGGAAAACGTGTCACGACCAGAGCCGACAAAAATGATGTACTTGCGGCCTTCGATACGGCTCATGCGGTCCAGCGTCTCGTAAAGAGCGTCGAAGGTGTTGGTCTCCTGGAATGTAGGAATCTGGAGAGCCTGGAGCGATTGCGCCACCACTCGCTTGTCCTGCGTGAAGTCGGTCAGGATGTGCGTGTGCATGTCAAAGCTGACCACGGCCACGTAGTCATCCGGCCGCAGTTGTTGCGCAAAAGAATAGGCTGCATTTTCCATGTCATAGATGAACCAGTAGTTCGTCGCCGCGAATTCGCATAGCAGCACGGCTGTAATGGGAGCCTGGATGCGATTGAAGCTGACGAGCTTCTGCGGCACGCCATCCTCATAGACGCGGAAATTGTCTTCACGGAGGTTGGGAACGAACTGCTTTGTCTTCTGCAGCAGCACACCCACGTCGAGAGTGACGACCGGCACGTCCACGCGAAGAGAAAAGTTCTCAAGCCCGGCCGGGTTCTTGACCTTGGGTTCTTCCACTGGCGGGGGAGGAGGCTGATTTTCCGGGTTCTTTTTAGGGATGGCGATTGCGCCATTGTCGCCACCGGGGCCTCCAGCTTCGGGCGAGCTCTGGTCCGCAGGCGCGGGCGGTGTCTGCTGCGCGGGCGCGGGCGGCGTTTGCTGAGCCGGCGCTGGGGCTGGTGCCTGGCCGAGGACGCCCGCCGGCGCGAGTCCGAGCAGCCCGGCAGCCAGAACCGTCGTGAAAAGGCGAGAAGCCGAAGAGACCGGGATCCTCGACAGATGCATGGGAGTTGAGTGGCGAAAGAACTTCACGGGTCTGTTCCTCAAAATCTATTCCTGCGGGTTTACTGCGCATGCTGGGCAGCTTCTGCTTGCTAAAAGCAGCAGAATTGGCCCTCTTCGAACCAATTGTCTACTCTAAAGACGTGCGTGCCCCCCGAATAGCATCATTGCTGCTTGCGAGTACTTCTATTCTTGCCGCTGCCGGCCTTTCGGCGCAAACGGTTCCTGTCGCGCCCCCGCCCAAGGCGCCGTTGCCGGAAGAAACGCGGACGCCTCCGCCGCGGGCTGCCGCTCCACCCTCAGCCACGGCTGGAGTTTTCCCGCTTTCGGCAGTGCACCGCGGGCTGCATGGGGTGGCCTATACGGTCTTTGAAGGCGTGGAGCCGCAGGCCATGGAGGTCGAGATACTGGGAGTGCTGCGCAACGCCCTGGGCCCGCATGAGGACATGATTCTGGCCCGGCTGGGTGGCAAGGAATCGGTCTACACCGGCGTGGTCGCCGGGATGAGCGGCAGCCCGGTGTACATCGACGGCAAACTGGTAGGCGCGCTCGCCTTCCGTATCGGGCAGTTCAGCAAGGAACCGATCGCGGGCATCACACCCATTGAACAAATGCTCGAAGTGCACAGCATCCCGGAAGGCACGCCAACGCCGGCGTCCGGGGTGGAAAAGTTGACGTCCGCAGTGAGTTCAGGAGCGGGTGGCGCAGCGGAGTTTCAGGCCATTGAAACGCCCCTGGTCTTCAGTGGATTCAGCCCGGAAACTCTACAGGCCTTTGGGAGCCGTTTTGTGGCAGCCGGACTTACGCCCATGGCGGGTATCGGCGGGGGCGCCAGCGACCAGAAGCAGCCGGAGCCGATTGTGCCAGGATCCGCCGTAAGCGCGCTCCTGGTGCGGGGCGATATGGAGATTGCCGCGACCTGCACGGCGACCTATGTGGACCAGCAACAACTACTTGCCTGCGGTCATCCGCTCACGCAATACGGGAACGTCTCCATGCCGATGACCAAGGCCGAAGTTGTGGCCACGCTTCCCTCGCCTCTTAACGCCTTTAAGATCGTGAACACGACGGAAGAAGTCGGGGCGTTCAACCAGGACCGGCAAACGGCCATCCGCGGCGTCTTTGGCGCGAAAGCGCGCATGATCCCGGTCACCCTTCGGCTGCGGGATGGGGCGGGTGCCCACACAGCATCGCCGGATCGAACGGTGCGCTTCGATGTGATCGACAATCCGGATCTGACGCCGATCCTGCTCATGGTTTCCGTCTACCAGTCTTTAATGGAAAGCAACAGCTATGGGGCGGAGACGACCTATAGCGTGCACGGGCGAATTGCCACCGATGCCACGCACGCATTTGGCGAGAAGCAGGGCCAGGCCGGCTCTCCTCGCGACAGCGCCGGAGACACGACCGGGCAGGAAGTGCGCTTGCAGCAGCTTGAGTCTCCCACGGAGTCCATGCCCTCGGCCCTGAGCACGGCGCTGATCGTAGGCGACCGCTTTACCCGCCTGTATGCAAACCGTGCGCGACAGACACGTATCGGTGCTGTAGATCTGGAGATCGAAGCGACGCCCGGACGGAAGAATTTTTCGATCGAGTCAGCCACAGCGGAACAAAATGCGGTGCGCGCGGGAGAAACGGTGGAGATCGAAACCGTGCTGCGCCCCTACCATGGCGAGGCGCGGCATGTGACCGTGCCGGTCCGAGTGCCGGCGACACTCGATCCCGGACCAGTGCGTCTGGTGGTGAGCGACGGCGGAACCCTGGACCGCATGGGACAGACGCAAGGGCTGGCGGCGCAGAACCTCGACGTGCCTGAGACGGTGGCGCAATTGAACGCGCTCCATGCCAATGACCGCCTGTACGTGACGATGCTCGTACCGGCGCCCCAGGCAGCCGTGGACGGGCGCACGCTTGCCGCTGTGCCGCTTTCCATGGCAAATGCGCTTGAGCCTCTACGCGCAAGCCGCACGTTGACGCTGAACGGGGAGTCTGCCGTTCCTGTAACGTCGGTGCCCATGGACGGCATGGTCGAGGGCGAGCGGGTCATCACACTGCAAGTGGAGTAGCCGGTTAGAGCCGACAACGGCGATCCTTTCCGACGCGGCAAGCGTTGCTTCAGGAAGCCACCGAGACCCGTCTAGTAGACTGCGATCAGCATGGTCAAACGCTTCTCTGCCCTCCTCGCCGGCCTTCTTTTGTGTGCTTCTCTTTCCGCTCACGCGCAAGGCACCAAGTTCTGGAGTCAGTCTCACTTCGACGAGTGGGAAAAGGGGCAACCACAGGGGGTGGCCATCGGCAGTGATGGCCACCTGGAACCGGGGCCGGCTCTCCAGGAGATCGCGAAGACGCCTTCGACGTATATCTGGTCCGTTGCAGCGGACGGCCACGGAAACGTCTATGCAGCCACTGGGTCGCCCGCGACGGTGCTGCGCATCGCGGCAGACGGGAAGATAGCGACCCTGCTGCGGAGCAAAGACCTGAACGTCCAGGTGGTGCGCGTGGGACCGGATGGAGCTATCTACGCGGCTACCATGCCCAGTGGAAAGGTGTACCGGCTGGATCCCGCAAAGGTCGATGTCGCCGCCGAGAACGCGACCGTTGTCTTTGATCCGGCGGCCGCGGTAGGAGGCAAATCCTCGTCGGCCGCGGAAACCCGGACCGAGACGGGGCAAAGCACCGGGCCGCAGTACATCTGGGACCTTGGCTTCGATGCGGAAGGCCGGCTTTATGTAGCAACTGGCGGGCCGGCCGCTATCTATCGCGTTCCGATGCACGGAGGCGCGAAGCCGGAGCTTTTCTTTGCAAGCGACGAGCAGCACATCCGCTCGATGTTGGTGGAGCGGGACGGCAGCGTGCTGGCTGGCTCCGACGGCGACGGACTGGTCTACCACATCGATCGTGCTGGCAAGGGCGTGATTCTTTACAACGCTCCCAAGCGCGAGATCACCGCCCTCGCGGAGCGGCCTGATGGCACTATCTACGCGGCAGGGGTGGGTGAAAAAGGCAAGAGCAGCCTGCCTCCGATTCCTGTGCAGGGAATTGCTAGTGTCACCGCGACGATTACAATACTCACGCCAGGATCGGTGCAGGCTTCCAGCACCAACAGCCTGGTGCCCGATGGCTCCGAGCTGTACGAACTCACCCCTGAGGGCGCTCCACGCAGATTATGGGCCGCGCACGATGATGTGATCTATGCGCTCCAGTGGACGCCGGACGGATTGCTCGCCGCAACCGGAAACCGCGGGCGCGTGTACCGGGTGCAGGAGGATGGACAATACATGGATGTCGCGCACGTCCAGGCCGCCCAAGGCACGGGCTTTGCTGCCGCCGCGGATGGCTGGTATCTGGGCACCAGCAATACGGGTCGGCTGTACCGGCTTGGCAAGACGCCGGCGCCGCAGAGCACGTACCTGAGCGCCGCGTTCGACGCAGGCGTTTTTTCCCGCTGGGGCCGGGCGGAGGTGGATGCCGCCCCAGATGCGGCGTATGACTTGTATACGCGGTCCGGAAACGTGAGCAATCCGGAGCGCAACTGGAGCCCCTGGCAGAAGGTCGCGCCCGGAGCAGCGATGATCGGCGCGCCTTCTGCCCGCTTTGTTCAATGGAAGGCGGCTCTGCGGCCCGGGGCCCGGCTGAACGCAGTCGCGCTGGCATACCTGCCGGTCAACGTGGCTCCTGTGGTGGACGAGCTAGTCGTGCAGCCGGGCGCGCGCGTGAACCCGCAGGCTATGGCGCAGCCCCAGCCTCCACCCGTCACTATCAACCTGCCCTCCGCTTCCGCAAACATGATCAACCTCGTGCAGGACCAGTCCAACGCGCCGCTCCAGGGCATCAAGGACAAGAACGCCGTCACGGCACGCTGGGCCGCGCATGACGACAATGGCGACGAGTTAACCTTCGCCATCTACTACCGGACCGCAGAAGAGCGGAATTGGCAGTTGTTGAAGGGCAACCTGAGCGAACGCTTCTACTCCTTCGACGCAGGGCAGCTTCCCGACGGCGCTTATCGGCTAGAGGTAGTCGCCAGTGATGCGCCCTCGCACGCCCCCGGTGAGGCGTTGACCGGCAGTCGCGAGAGCGACCGCTTTGTCCTGGATACGACCTCGCCCGAAGTTGGGCAGATGACAGCTCGCATGGAGAATGGGAAGGTGCATGTCACGGGAGATGCAAAGGATGCAGCCTCGCCGATCACGCATGCCGAGTACTCGGTCGATGCGGGGCCCTGGCAGTATGTCGAGCCGGTGGGCAAGCTCTCCGACGCGCTCACGGAACACTACGATTTCGTGGCGCCACTGCGGACAGAGGAGGCCGGAGTAACGCAATCTCCTAAACAAACTAAGGCCGACCCGGCGGAGCATGTGGTCACGCTGCGCGTCTATGACCGCTACGACAACGCCGCCTCGGCCAAGGCCGTGGTGCGCTAAAGCCTGGTGACGCGTGCGCTTTGAGCTCTTTATCGCGTCGCGATACCTGCGCGCCAAGCGGCGGCAAGCGGTAGTTGGCGTGATCACGACAATTTCAGTGGTGGGGGTAGCGGCCGGCGTCGCGGCGCTAGTCATCGCGCTCGCAATAACTAACGGGATGCGGCGCGACCTGCAGGACCGGCTGCTCGGCTCAACTGCGCATGTAGAGCTTATGCGCGTGGCCAGTGACGGCATCCGCGATTGGCGCCCGTTGACTGCCCGATTGGCTAAGCTGCCCCATGTGACTGCCGATGCTCCGGGGCTCTACGGGCAGGTGCTGGTCTCCCGCGGAGCGCGCTCGGGCGGCGTACTGATCAAAGGCATCCTGCCGCGAGAGGAACGCCGTGTCAGCGACCTCCTCGACACGGTGGTGGCGGGCAGCGCAGCGCCGCTTGCGCCCGTGCCTGATCAAGGCGTGGGCAGTAGCGGAGAAGCTCCCGCCACTGCTGCGCTCGGGCCACTCGTGATTGGCCGCGACCTTGCCGAGACGCTGGATGCGCGCGTTGGCTCGACTGTGCTCGTGACCAGCCCACAAGGTGAGCTGACGCCTCTGGGCATTGTGCCGAAGTTCCAGCGCTTCCAGGTCGCGGGCATCTTCCACTCCGGCTTTTACCAATACGACTCAGCCATGGCCTTCATGCGCCTCGGCGATGCGCAGCGGCTCTTTGGCGAACCGGACGTGATCTCGGTGATCTCTTTCAAAGTTGACGATCTGTATCGTGCCGATGCGATCGGGCGGGAGATTGAGCACGCAGCCGGCCCCGGCTTCATGACTACAAACTGGATGGAGCAGAACCGGGAGCTCTTTCGCGCGCTCAAGCTGGAGCAGATTGTGACCTTCATCGTCATAGGGCTCATCGTCTGCGTGGCGGCTTTGAATATCCTGATTGCCTTGACCATGATGGTGATGGAAAAGACACGCGACATCGCTGTGCTAATGTCGTTTGGCGTCCGGGCGGAGCAGGTCCGCGGCATCTTCCTGCTGCAGGGATTACTGATCAGCGGTGTGGGCACGGCAATCGGCCTCGTTGCGGGATATTTACTGTCCTGGGCCGGGGGGCACTACCGATTCATTCACCTTTCCGCCGAAGTGTATTCCATCGACTACCTCCCCTTCGCCCCACGCATCACCGACGCCATCATCGTAGCGGTTGTGGCACTGGGCGTTTCTCTCCTCGCCACTCTCTACCCGTCACGCTCGGCAGCGCGCGTGCTACCGGCGGAAGCGCTGCGTTACGAGTGACTGCCGGGCGGGAAGCCCGTTACTTTCTGAATCATCTGTCCGGGCAGATTTCCGCTTACCCCTTTCCCCTCGAGCCGTATCGGTGATAGACAAAGACATGGGAAGCCAGACAGCAGAGCCTCCGGGAGTTGCCGATTCCGAGTGGACCGCCGGCGGAGCAGCCTTACAACATCCACCTCTGGTGGAAGTACGCGGACTGCGTAAGGAATATGCCACCGGGCGGGGCCGCCTGCTGCTGTTCAATGACCTGAGCTTTACCGTGCCGGAAGGTGAGTTGCTGGCTATAGTGGGCGAGTCCGGAGCAGGCAAAAGCACCCTTCTGCACATTCTGGGCGCGCTGGACACCCCTTCGGCGGGCGAGGTCTCGTTTGCGCAAACACTGCTTCATACCTTGACATCCCGGCAAGCCGCAGATTTTCGCAATCGAAGAGTGGGCTATGTGTGGCAGTTTCACTATTTGCTCCCTGAATTCACGGCGGCAGAAAACGTCGCAATGCCCCTTTTGGCCCGAGGCGAGTCTAAAAAGAACGCGCTTGCCTCGGCTGCGGCGTGGCTTCACGAGGTAGGACTGAGCGAGCGGGCCGATCACCGCGCAGGGGAGCTTTCCGGGGGCGAGCAACAGCGAGTGTCTCTTGCCCGAGCGCTCGTGACCGAACCACGACTCCTCCTGGCTGATGAGCTGACCGGGGACCTGGATGCCAAAACGGCTGACGCGATTTTCCGGCTGCTGGAACAGCTTCACGCAAGTCACCAGCTGACCTCTATACTGGTAACGCACAATCAGGAATTGGCAGCGCGGTGCGACAGGATTTTGCGGCTGGAAACAGGCCGCCTGGAAGACGTGTCGCCTGGCAGGACGCAGGCGGCGGCGGAACGACAAAGACCTGCCCGCCCGTAGGGCAATGGCAGGCTGGAGTAAGCGGCAGACCGGGCTTCCGACCGCATGAAAGCGCGAGCGGAAGCCGAGTCTGCCGGAAGAGTCCAGACCGGGGGTCGGCGCATCTTTACAGGTAGCCGACTCTTCTTTAGGACGAAGCAGTAACCAGGGTCGTTGTAGTCAGGAACGCTGACCGCAACGCTCCGCAAGGGGGAACATGTTCGAACGGTATACAGAAAAGGCGCGCCGCGTCATCTTCTTTGCGCGATATGAGGCCAGTCAGTTCGGCTCGCCCTATATCGAGACTGAGCACCTGCTGCTCGGGCTCTTGCGGGAAGACAAGGCGCTCACTAACCGTTTCCTACGCTCACACGCATCCGTCGAGTCGATCCGCAAGCAGATTGAGGGTCACACGACGATTCGTGAGAAGGTGTCAACTTCAGTCGATCTGCCTTTATCCAACGAATGCAAGCGCGTCCTGGCCTATGCGGCTGAGGAAGCCGAACGGTTGTCCCACAAACACATCGGAACCGAGCACCTGCTGCTTGGTCTTCTGCGCGAGGAAAAGTGCTTCGCCGCGGAGATCCTGCATGAGCGCGGCTTGAGGCTGGTCGCTATCCGTGAAGAACTGGCGCGGGCGACGCAGGAAAAACAGCCGCAGTCCCAGCGCAACCGCGAGTCCAGTCTGCTGACTGAGTTCTCGCGCGACCTGACGCAGGCGGCCATGGACGCGCAACTCGATCCACTGGTCGGCCGCGACCAGGAAGTGGAACGCGTAGTCCAGATCCTGTGCCGGCGCACCAAGAACAATCCAGTGCTGATTGGCGAACCGGGCGTTGGCAAAACAGCCATTGTCGAAGGTCTCGCACAACGCATTGCCGACGGAGACGTCCCGAGTTTTCTGGCGGACAAACGCGTGCTGGCGCTTGATCTCTCGCTTATCGTCGCCGGAACCAAGTACCGCGGGCAGTTTGAAGAGCGCTTGAAGACGATCATGAAGGAACTGATGGAGAACCAGAACTCCATCATCTTCATCGACGAGCTGCACACGCTGGTCGGTGCGGGTTCGGCCGAGGGGTCGCTGGACGCAGCCAATATCCTCAAACCAGCGCTTTCCCGTGGCGAAATCCAGTGCATCGGTGCCACCACGCCCGGCGAGTATCGTAAGTCCATCGAAAAGGACCGGTCTCTCGAGCGGCGCTTCCAGGCCGTCAAGGTGCCGCCTCCGAACGAAGAAGACGCGATCAAGATCATCATGGGCATCAAGGACCGCTATGAGAAGTTCCACGCGGTCAGCTACACCGATGACTCGATCCTGTTTGCCGTCTCACACTCGAACCGCTACATCCCGGACAGGTTCCTGCCGGACAAGGCCATCGATCTGATCGACGAGGCGGGAGCCCGCGTGAAACTGCGCCAGACTTCCCTGCCCGAGGAGATCACCGAGGTCCAGAAGCGGATCAAGTTCATCGTCCACCGGATGGAAAACGCCATCGCGAACCACGAGTTCGAGAAGGCGCGTTTCTACTCCGACGAGGAGCGCAAGGAACGCGAAAACCTGCGCGCTCTTCGCGACAAATACCACCTCGATGACTCTACTGCCGGTATCGTTGGCCGGGAGGATATAGAAGACGTAGTGAGCCGTTGGACCGGCGTGCCCATCACCTCCATCAAGGAGGAAGAAACCCAGAAGCTGCTGCGGGTGGAAGAGGAACTGCACAAACGCGTGATCTCGCAGGAGAAGGCTATCAGCGCCCTCGCCCGTGCGATCCGCCGTTCGCGTGCCGGGCTCAAATCGCCCAACCGGCCCATCGGCTCCTTCCTCTTTCTCGGACCCACCGGCGTGGGCAAGACGGAGATGGCGCGCACCTTGGCGCAGTTCCTCTTTGGCAGCGAGAAGTCGCTGATCCGCTTCGACATGTCGGAGTTCATGGAGAAGCACTCGGTCTCGAAGCTTATCGGTTCGCCTCCGGGGTACGTGGGCTACGAGGAAGGCGGCCAGTTGACGGAACGCGTGAAGCGCTCGCCTTACTCCGTCGTCCTGCTGGACGAGATTGAGAAGGCGCATCCGGATGTCTTCAATATCCTGCTGCAGGTTTTTGAAGACGGCCAGTTGACCGACGGTCTTGGCAACACGGTCGACTTCAAAAACGTGATCCTGATCATGACCTCGAACATAGGCGCCCGGCACCTGCAGAAAAAGCAGGGGCTTGGCTTCCAGTCCGAGCGTGAAGATCTGGTGATGGAGAAGATCGAAGACCTGGTGAAGAACGAGGTCAAGCGCACTTTCAATCCGGAGTTCCTGAACCGGCTGGACGAGATCATCATCTTCCTGTCGCTTTCGGACGCGGACCTGATCCAGATCCTCGAACTGCTGGTACAGCAGCTCAACGCGAACCTGGCCCAGAAGTCCATCACCATTTCCGTAACCGAAGAAGCCAAAAAGTGGATTCTCGAGAAGACGCTAGTGGATCGCACCTACGGGGCGCGTCCGCTGCGCCGCGCTCTCCAGCGTTACGTCGAGGACCCGCTCTCCGAAGCCCTGATCGCTGGTGGTATCCAGGAGCGGCCCGCGTTCCTCGAGGTCTACCTCGAAAACAACCAGCTCTTCTACCGCCCGGTCGGTCAGGAAGGCGAAGAGAAAAAATCGGAAGGCGTGCTGCTTTATAGCTAAGCTCTCCCGGAACGCAGAAAAGCCCCGCCAACCAGCGGGGCTTTTGCTATGCGGGCTTGAAAAACCTGGATGGTTTGGCGGAGCGCCTACTGCTGTTTGACGGCGGTGTGGTGATGATGGCGGTGGTGATGGTGGGTCTTGGCCTGGGCAAACGGGGCTGCCACGCTGGCCAGTACGACGAGGACGAGGAGGGACTTTCTCATGAACGGATAATAGCGCCTCTCCCCGCAGACGAAACTGCAACTAAAGTGGAGTCTATAGTTGGTTACGGAGCGCTGTGACGTACTTCTCCGGCAGCGGCACTTTGCGCATCTCGCGGTCTACCAGCACGTGTACGGATTCACCCTCGGCTAGCAGCTTCTCCGTTCTATCCACCTCTGCCCGAAGGAGCCGGTAGCCGAACTTCAGGACAGAGGTGCGCAGGTGCAAAAGTCGCGTCTCCAACAGAAGCTCTTCGTCATATCGTGCCGGCGCCCTATAGCGGCAGGTCGTTTCCACCACGGGAATGTAACAGCCGTCGTCCGTCTCCATGCGTTTGTACTCGAATCCAAGTTCCCGAAGGAACTCCACCCGTCCCAGTTCGAACCACACGAAGTAGTTAGCGTAATACACGACGCCCATCTGGTCGGTTTCGGCATAGCGGACGCGAATCGTGATGCGGGAAGGCGTGTGTGTGGTCTTAGACATGGCTTAGCGATCAGTGTACCGGCCCAGTTCCAGCGACGCCGTAGCCATGCAGCCATTCGGCCAAGAGCGGCACGCTTACCGGCAGCACCGCCATGGCAAACGGCAGAAAGATGCGCACCTCCTCCGCCATGCCCAGCATATAGAACATGGCGAAGTGAATCACCGAACCCAGGATCAACCCGCGGCTCCAGCCGCCAAGAGTATGCCAGTGTCTTGCTGCCAGCCAAAGCGTAACGCCGTACGGAGCGAGCGAGAGCACGATGGCCAGCCAGCCCATGCCGGAATGCAGATTGCCGATCAACTGGAAGGCGCTCACATTGCGCTGCGCTCCCGGGTAGATCCGATGCACAATGAGCCACTGCACGCTCGCAGCCGCGAATATTGCAACCGTGCTGGTGACAATCTGCAGCGCTCGCCCGAGCGGCATGGGCATAATCTGGAATAAAAGGCAGGCGAGCAGCATTCCAAGGTGAAAGGCAACTGCTGCATCCGCACGAATCGTGGCCTGCAGAATAGCCATGACCACCATGGCTATCGCCATCAAGGGCGCAAAAGCCTTTCTTCCCTTCGAGGCTGCCAGGGCACTCAAGCCGAAGAAGGCGAAGGTGGCCATCGTCTCCGGCTTCTGAAACCAGAATGTCCAAAACAGGTACACCTCGAAAACCGTGAAGCAGAGCAGGCACAAGCCCCACTGCATCGCTGGGGCGCTTGTTCGGAAATCCGGTGTTCGGGTGAGAAGGTAAAGAATGCTTCCCAGCCCGGCAAGCAGGCAAGCGAAGTCGATCAGCGCAAAGCCGTGCCGCAACTGCAGATGAGAGATGTGGGCCACCAGCGCAGCCGCGCGCAGCACGCCGACACGGTACTGCGCGGGCGCGATACCCCGACCGGCCAGCAGTTCAGTCCACTCGCGCGGATCCTCGCGACCCATCCGGTTGTAATTCCAATAATCAAGAAAGGTGTAGCCGGCCGCGAGCAGGAGGGAAAACCAGACCAGAAACCGTTTCAAGCGGGGATCAAGCGTAGAGGATGCAGGCGGTGAGGTCATCGCTCAAGAAGGATACAGGGCAAGCGTCCGGCAGAGTGCCGGACGCTCTCGTAAGCAGTTACGGCTTGAGCTTCGTGAATAACGACAGCTTGGAGATATCGTTGAACATCACAAATGCCGCGAAGATCAGCAGAACAACAAATGCCGCCTGATAAATGCGCTCCTTGAACTGCTGGTTAAGGTCGCGTCGCAGGAGGCCCTCGATGAGCAGCAGCAGGATCACACCGCCGTCGAGGATAGGGATCGGTAGCAAGTTGAAGATGCCGAGGTTCAAGCTGATGATCGCCATCAGTCCAATGATGGGCTGCCACCCCGGCTGGCTTGCCGCAATGCCTGTCTCCCGCGCGATGCCAATGGGGCCGCTCAGGTTCTGCATCGCCATATGGCGTGTCACCATGCGGTGCAGCACCTCGAGGATCAGGCCGGAGTTCTTCAGATTGAATTGGATGGAATGGTGCAGCGCCATCGGTAACGGAAGCTGTTGCACTTTGAAGGGAGGCATCTCGGGCGAGAAGCCCATACGGTATCCCTTTGACCCATCGCCGAGTTCGGCCATCACGGGTTGCAGGTCGAGGTGTTCGGTCGCGCCGTTGTGATCTACACCCAGGTTGACCGGCGCACCCTTAGTCTGTTGCAGGTAGGCCAGCATGGCCGGGGTTGAGTGAAAAGGTTGGCCGTTGACGGACAGTATCTTGTCCCCAGCCTTCAGTCCGGCCTTTGCGGCTGGCATGGATGGCTCTACACTGCGCACCACGATGGGGCCAGTCTGCATCTCGGGTATGAGACCCAGCGTTTCCAGGCTGAAGTCGTCAGAGTTGCGCGGCGTCTGGATAAAGAGGCTGGTTTCGACAGAGCGCCCGTTACGCAGCAGTGTAACCGGCACGGTCTGTCCCATGTTCATGGCGGAGCGAATGGATATCTGTTCCCAAGTCGGGCTAGTCACGGATTCAAAGTGCGTGATGCGATCGCCAGCCTGAATGCCTGCTTTTCCAGCGGGGGAATCCTGCAATACGTAATCGACATTCGCCGGCTGCGACCGAAAGAGTTCCACCTCGTTGTGCATCATGTAAAACCCGGTCATGAGCACGAGGGCGAGAATAAAATTGGCGATCGGGCCGGCCAGCCCGATGAGCACACGCTGCCAGCGTGGCTTGCTGTTCAGGTCGCCGGAGTCGCGTAACTCGAGCATGGCTTCGCCGGGGAGAGTGGTGGCTGGCATCGCGCCGTCGCCGCCCAACTCGCCATACATCTTGACGTAGCCACCGAGCGGCAGCAGGCTGACACGGTAGTCCGTGTCTCCCCGGCGAAAGCCGAACAGTCGTTTGCCGAAGCCGATCGAAAAAACTTCAACACGGACGCGGCAAAGCTTGGCAACGGCGAAGTGCCCGAACTCATGCACCAGCACCATGATGCCGAGCACGATAAGGGTGGAAAAGATACTGAACGCGACAAAGGACATAGCTTGCGAGTGTTACGGACCCTTCCTTGGCGGTGAACATACCTGCGGGCCTGCGGTGAGCCTATAAGGACGACACTGCCCTTTGCCCATCTACAAGCAGAGTGCGCGCCCGCCGGCGGGCTTCCCTGTCCAGCGCGAGCACCTCGTCAATCGTGGACGGATGCACTGCAGGAGTTGCTTCCAATACAGCCTCGATTGTACGCGGGATTGCGGAAAACGAGATACGTCCTTCGAGGAATGCCGCGACAGCTATTTCATCAGACGCGTTGAGGGCGATAGGGTGAGCGCCCCCCGCCTCCGCCGCCTCGTAAGCCAGCCTGAGGCATGGAAACCGCGCGAA
The DNA here is from genome assembly GCA_963767705.1 of uncultured Acidobacteriaceae bacterium. Lineage (GTDB taxonomy): Bacteria > Acidobacteriota > Terriglobia > Terriglobales > Acidobacteriaceae > CAWCJL01. The sequence continues at coordinate 1,946,382 of CAVYEO010000001.1, forward strand.
GTCGGGCGGCTCGAAATGCAGGTCCGCAAGCGCGGCCATGTCGAAGGTCAGATCGGAAGCGATACGCTCCGGATAGCTCATCGCGTACAGGATCGGCAGCCGCATATCCGTAACCGAGATCTGCGCCAGGATGCTGCCGTCAATGTATTCGACCAGCGAATGCACCGTGGACTGGGGATGCACCGTGACCTTGACCGCCGAGGGCGGCAGGTCGAAGAGGCGGCAGGCCTCGATGATCTCCAGGCCTTTGTTGAGCATGGTGGCGGAGTCGATGGTGATCCGCTGGCCCATCACCCACGTGGGGTGCTTCAGGGCTTGCGCAACCGTGATGGTGTCGAAGTCGGCCAGCGGAAGTTGCCGGAATGGGCCACCGGAAGCAGTAAGCCATATCTGCCGGACTTCCGCCTTTGTGCCGGCGCGCATGCATTGGTGGATCGCGTTGTGCTCCGAATCAATCGGCAGCAATGGCACGCTGCGCAGGCGTGCTTCGCGGGTCAGGATGTCACCTGCCGTCACCATGCACTCCTTGTTGGCGAGGCCGACGGGTTTGCCGGCCTGGACTGCGGCATAGGTGGCCTGGAGGCCGGCAACGCCGACAATGGCGGAGACCACAAAGTCGGCCTCAGGCAGCGTGGCTGCGTAGACAGTGCCTTCTGTGCCGGAGACGACTTCGGTCCCGGTCACGCCGGCTGTGCGCAGACGGCCGCGCAGGTTGGCGGCCAACTCGGGCGTGGCCACCGAGATGACACGGGGACGCCAGCGAACGGCCTGTTCGAAAGCGAGGTCGACGTTGCGACCGGCGGCGAGCGAGGCCACGGCGAAGCGGTCAGGGTAGCTGTCGATGATGGAAAGAGTGCTGGTCCCGATGGAACCGGTGGAACCCAGGATGGCGATCTGCTTCAAGGTGACGGTGGCTCGCTAGAAGTACTGCTGAAACAATTGAGCGTACCACAGTACCGGGGCGGCGAGCAGGAGGGCGTCAATGCGGTCGAGGATGCCACCGTGGCCGGGGAGGAGGGCGCCGGAGTCCTTGACCCTGGCGCCGCGCTTGATGGCGGACTCGATCAGGTCCCCGATCTGGGCGGCGATGTTGAGCAGGACAGCGAGTGCGGCCCATCGGAGCCAATGACCGGGATAGCTGATCCAGGTGAAGCCGCGGCGTTCCACGGCGCCGGCCAGCGCAAGCAGGAGCAGGGCGACGACGACGCTGCCCAGGACGGAGCCGATGCTGCCCTCCCAGGTCTTGTTCGGACTGAGGCGTGGAGCCAGCTTGTGGCGGCCGAAGGGTTTGCCGATGTAGAGCGCCGCCACATCGCCGGACCAGACGACGAAGAAGAGGAAGAGCAGCAGCGACGGGCCGTTCTCCTGCGCGAGCAGGAGCGGGATGGTGGTCAACGAGAGGCCGATATAGAGAATGCCGAAGACCGAGGCTGAGGTATCGAGCAGGACGCGGTCGAGCGGGCTGCGAAAGCTCGAGATAATGAAGATACCCAGGGCAATGGCGCTGAGGACGGGAGTCAGCAGGTCCGGGCGCCAGAAATTACAGGCGAAAACCAGTGCGGTTGCGAACAGAACAACAATGCGCGGCGTACGGGCGCCGCTCCCGTCGGCCAGCGCCAGGTACTCCCAGGTGGCAAGCATGGCCACAATGGCAGTAACCAGGGCCACCAGCCAGAACGGCCCTTTAAACAGAAGGAGCAGCACCAGCGGGATGAGTACAAGCGCGGTCAGGATGCGGGCCATGATCGTGGATCAGGATACCTTACCGGCCCGGCTGGCTAGCGTTGCAGTTAGTTTGCCCGCTGCCCCCACCCCCTAGGACTTTTCAGCTAAATTCCTCATAAGGAAAGGGTTAGCTGGTGGGTCCCGGCGCAAATTCCTGCAAACAAAGTACTTACACGCAAAGTCCTCTCAGCATTGGACTTAGGAGCCGGATTGCACTCCCTTCAGAGCAATTTGCTTACCGATCGGTTCACTCAACATGCAGAATACGGCGGCGGTTTCCCTGCATGTTTATTTTGTCCCCTATTTCCAGTGTGACAGATAGGCGCAATTAGTACGCCACCGCCCGCGGATTTCGTGTCCGCCCGCTAGGATGCCTTGCCGGCCTGCGTAGCGGTGGCTGCGCTGATGTTCTTGGCCAGCCCGAGCTTACCCAGGAGCCAGATGCCGTAATAGTTGAGGTCGAACTCGTACCAGACGAGACCGTGGCGGGCGGAGACGGGGTGCGCGTGGTGATTGTTGTGCCAGCCCTCGCCACCGGTCAGCAGCGCGACCCACCAGTTGTTGCGCGAATCGTCGCGGGTGGGAAAGCGCTTGGAGCCCCACATGTGCGTGGCGGAGTTGACAAGCCAAGTGGCATGAAGTCCCAGGGTGACCCGGAGGAAGATGCCCCAAAGCACCCAGGGCCAGCCGCCGATTGCCAGCAGAGCGAAGGCAAGCACGGTGAGTGGGACCCAGTGGTAACGGTTCAGCAGGAGGTAGAACGGGTCTTTCTGCAGGTCGCGCGCATACTTGGCCAGCAGGGCTGGTTCTTCGTTTGCACCTTCGCCATGGATGACCCAGCCGGCGTGAGACCACCATCCGCCCTCGCGCGGTGTGTGCGGATCGCCCAGGCGATCCGTGAGTTGGTGATGCACACGATGAGTAGCGACCCAGACCAGCGGCCCGCCTTCAAGGCTGAGCGTGGCACACACGGCCAGGAGATGTTCCAGCCATTTCGGCACCCGGTAACCCCGGTGCGTAAGCAGGCGGTGGTAGCCCATGCCAATGCCGACATTAATAGCGATGACGTGAAGCGCAACGGCCACGGCCAGCGCCTTCCAGCTGAAAAAGAATAAGGCCGCGATTGCCCCAGCATGGAAGATGAGCATGAACGCGAAGATGGTCCAGTTGAGCCGGAGTGTTTGTGCGGTGCGGCTGAGGGCCAGCGCTTCGGGAATGGGTACCTGCTGCTGCGGACGCGCGGCAGAGTGGGCGGTTGTGGCAGTTCCGGAAATCGTATCGGTAGGGGGGAGGATGCTCTCGTCTTCAACTTCAGGGGACGGTGGGGCGAAGGCCGACATATTCATTAGAATGAGCCCTCGCGCGAGGGCGCTTCGTCGCATTTTTGTAATTGCAGTCCTGTCATAAAGCCTCCTGTCTCCTGGGAGGATTGGCGCGTGCAGAGGAGCCCTGCCCATAGCCCACGGCTGGACTATGGAACGGTGAATTCCGAAATTTCTCGTTTGCGTGCTCCAGAAGCCTAGTTTCTGCCGAGTTCACAGCGGAGCGGAGGCTTGCCTGAACGAAAAAGCCCCACCAGGTTCGGTGGGGCTTTGGTTTGCGCCAAGGTGCGTTGGCGGTGTGGGCTAGCGCTTATGCGTTGGCGTGTTCGATGATCTCCTCGCGGATTTGCTCGTCGTGGCGCTCCTCGGTGCGGGACTTGGGGAGGGCCACGTTGAGGACGTCTTCGATGACGCTGGCGTAGTGGATGGTGACGCCGGCGGTCTGGTCCGGGGTCAGGTCTTCTTCCACGTTCTGCCGGTTCTCAGCAGGAAGGACGACCTGGGTGACGCCGGCGCGTTTGGCAGCAAGGAATTTCTCCTTGATGCCGCCGACGGGGAGCACGTTCCCGCTCAGGGTGATCTCGCCGGTCATCGCGGTAAGCGGATGCACGGGCGTATCGGTCATGAGCGAGACCAGGGCGGTGGCCATGGTGACGCCGGCGGAGGGACCGTCTTTGGGGATGGCTCCGGCAGGTACGTGGATATGGATGTCCTGGTCCTTGACGAAGTCCTCCTCGAGGCCGAGCGAACGAGCGTTGGATCGTACCCAGGTAAGCGCCGCCTGCATGGATTCCTGCATGACACTGCCGAGCTGGCCGGTCATGGTGAAGCCGCCTTTGCCTTTCATGCGGTTAGCTTCGATGAAGAGGACGTCGCCACCGGCGGGGGTCCAGGCGAGGCCGACGGCCACACCGGCGCGGCGCGTGCGCTCGGCGATTTCCGTATCCACGCGCACCTTGATGCCGCCCAGGAACTCGTGGATGACCTCGTTGGTAACGACGAGCTTTTCGGTATTGCCCTCAGCGATGCGGCGGGCCTGCTTGCGGCAAACCGTACCGAGGAGCTGTTCGAGCTTGCGGACGCCGGCTTCGCGCGTGTAATGGCGCACGATATAGCGAACGGTTTCTTCCGGAAACTCGATGAGGTCCTGAGCGCCGTCCTTGCCGTCGATCCCGTTCTCCCGGATCTGCCGCGGAATGAGATAACGGAAGGCGATGTGCACCTTTTCTTCTTCCGTGTAGCCCTGGAGCTCGATGATCTCCATGCGGTCGCGCAGCGGCTCCGGGATGGGGTCGAGCATGTTGGCGGTGCATATGAAGAGCACCTTGGAAAGGTCAAACGGCACATCCAGGTAGTTGTCCCGGAAGGTGTTGTTCTGCTCCGGATCGAGTGTTTCGAGCAAGGCCGAGGCGGGATCGCCACGGAAGTCGCGACCGAGCTTGTCGATCTCGTCGAGCATGAAGACGGGGTCGTTGGTTTCCGCGCGGCGGAGCGCCTGGATGATCTGGCCCGGGAGCGCGCCGATGTAGGTGCGCCGGTGGCCGCGGATCTCCGCTTCGTCGTGCATGCCGCCGAGAGAGATGCGCTGGAACTTGCGGTCGAGAGCGCGGGCGATGGAGCGGCCGAGCGAGGTTTTGCCGACGCCTGGAGGTCCGACAAAGCAAAGGATGGGGCCCTTCATGTCCGGCTTGAGCCGACGGACGCTGAGGTAGTCCAGGATGCGGTCCTTGACCTTCTTGAGGTCGTAGTGGTCCTCGTCCAGGATTTCTTTGGCTTTGACGATATCGACTTCCCCACCCGAGCTTTTAGCCCAGGGCAGGACGGCGAGCCACTCGATGTAGTTGCGGGTGAGCGAGTAATCGGCAGCCATGGGCGACATGCGGGAAAGGCGGTTGAGCTCCTTGTTGGCCTCTTTCTTGACGTCGTCCGGCATGCCGGCAGCTTCGATCTTTTCGCGCAGATCTTCTATGTCCTTCTGGCCCTCGTCCTGTTCACCGAGCTCCTTCTGGATGGCTTTGAGTTGTTCGCGCAGGTAGTAGTCGCGCTGGGACTGCTGGACGGAGTCCTGCACCTCCGATTGGATCTTGTTGCGGAGCTGCTGGACTTCGAGCTCCTTTGCGAGGTGCTTGGTGATGCGCTCCATGCGCGCGGTGATGTCGGGGGTTTCAAGCAGTTCCTGCTTGTCGCTGGTGGGCAGGAAGGGCAAAGAGGAGGCAATGAAGTCGACCAGGCGGCCGGGGTCTTCGATATTGAGAGCAATGGTCTGGAGTTCATCGGAAAGCGTGGGCGAAGCGGCCACGATCTGCTGGAACTGCTGGGTAACATTGCGCTGCCGGGCTTCGAGTTCGGAGTCGCGCGAGGGACGAGCGTCCGGGACGGTCTCGATCTCCGCGGTCATGAAGGGTTCGATTTGATGATATTCGCCAAGATGCACCCGCTCGGTGCCTTCGGTAAAGACGAAGAGGCTGCCATTGGGCATTTTGACGACTTTATGAACGGTCGCGAGGGTGCCGACGGAGTGGAGGTCGGAGGGCTGAGGGGCGTCCATACGTGCATCGCGCTGAGCGACGACAACTACGGTTTTCTCCTCGCCGAGGGATTGGATCAGGTGGATCGAGCTTTCGCGGCCAACCGTCAGCGGCAGCACGGCATGGGGGAAGAGCACGGTATCGCGCACAGGCAGGATAGGGAGTACACGGGCCGCTTCGCCTTCTTTGCGTTCTTCGCGTTGCCGGAGGTTGGCTGGCTCGATGATGCTCAGGAAATCGTTAGCCATGAGTGTCCTTCTATAAGATTTCTATACATTCGATGCCGCAACTTGCAAAAGGTCGCAACCCGGACGGCTTCACCGTTTATTGAAGGCCATCAGGTATAAGACGCACGCGAGGGCAAGTTGCTGACTGTGCCCTGGTTCCCAAAGGTCGATTCTTGCGGTTCTGGTCTGATCTGTTCAAGCCAGTATGGCTGAGAATCTTCTCGATAGGATGCCCTGCACCTCCGCGAGGCATTACCTCGGTCCGAACTCTTGTTTCCACATCGGCACAACCTGGAAAAAGCCTGGGTACTAGGAGTCCGGCGCGCCGGGGAGTTCGGCTGGCGGGTAGCATCCGAAGGACTGGAAGGTGAGGCAGAACTTCCGGAGAGATGCGGTAAGGTCTTGGCAGAGTCTTGGGGAGACGAGGCAGTCGAGGTAGAAGGTATAGCGCCAGGGGTGGCCAGGAATAGGCCGCGTCTGCACTTTTGTGATGTTGGCGGAGGCGTCCGCCACGATGCGGAGCAGGCTGGCGAGGGCGCCGGGGCGATGCTCGAGGGTGAAGGCGAAGCTGAATTTGCAGGGTTGGCCGGCAGACGCTTCGTCGCGGGCTCGGTCGCAAGGCGGGGGTTCGCCCGTACGCACCAGGAGAAAGCGGGTGTAGTTGGCGGGGTCGTCCTCAATGCCCCGGAGCAGGATGCTGCCGCCATATAGACTGGCGGCCAGCGGACCGGCGATGGCGGCGGCATGGCGATCGCGCAATTCGACGATCTGCTTCACAGCGCCGGCGGTGTCATAGAACGGAATGGGCTCGATAGCGGGATGGGCGGTGAAAAAGCGTCGGCACTGCGCCAGCGCGACGGGGTGGGAATAGGCGCGGCTGATCGTGCTTTCGTGGCTGCCCGGCAGGCCGATGAGGGCATGTTCGATGTGGAGAAAGGTTTCGCGCTCGATGTGAATAGGGGGGCCAAGCAGGAGATCGTAGTGCTCCACCACGGAACCGGCGAGGGTGTTTTCGATCGGCAACGCGATGGCGTCACAGGAGCCAGCCTCGAGTTCAGCAAATGCCTCTGGGGCGCGTTTACAGGGCGCGATCGCCGCCCGCGGGTCGAAGAGCAGAGCGGCCTGGTGGCTGAAGGATCCGAGCTCACCCTGGATGGCGATTTTCACGGGATAGCGATCTCCATGGGCGGCAGAATAGCTGCTTTTTTCCAACGGTACGGCAACCTTCATCTCTGGAGATGCACCATACCACACCGAGTTCAGTTCCTGGGAAGGAGAACAGATTCAATGCTTTGGACGATCTTCGTTGTCCTGCTGGTGTTGTGGCTTCTAGGGTTTATCGGATTTCACCTGGTAGCGTGGTGGATCCACATTCTGTTGGTCATCGCTCTCGTTGTCCTGGTGATCCAGTTGATCGGCGGTGGTCGGCGCCGGCCAGTGTTGTAGAAAAAACTTGAACAGTTAGCAATGCGCGGCCCGCAACTCCGATTGCGGGCCGGGAAGGGGTGAACAATGGACAAGGACCAAGTGGGCGGGAAAGTGGATCAGGCGATTGGCAGCTTGAAACAGAAGGCTGGCGAGGTGTTTGGCAACGATCGGCTGGCAAATGAAGGCGCAGCAGACCAGGTAAAAGGTGCAGGCAAGGAGACCTGGGGGAACGTGAAGGACGCGGTCGGCGTGGGCACAACCAGCCAAGCCACGCGCACCGGCAGCGGAACCGAGGCGCGGGAGAATTTCAGCGATTCCGTGAAAAATGTGAAGGACTCGATTAACGAGAAGATCGACGACTTCAAGGACCGCAACCGGTAGATCGCTGTTTTAGCGTCAGAAAAAGCCCCGCTTGCGAGCGGGGCTTTTGTTTTGTGTGGCTCAGCTATTCGGTATGGGAGACATCTGCCCAGTGAATGCATTCTCTATGGATTCTTCCCTTCGCTCAGAAAGACGCGCTCTATGGGGCGGCATGAGAGCCGGGTCAGCGCACGGCATGCGGGGAAAGCAGGATGGAGGCGGCCATGAAGACAAAGAAGAGGATGGAAATAACGCCGTTCAGGGTGAAGAAGGCGGCGTTCAAGCGGCGCAGGTCGCCCGGAGAGACGATGAGGTGTTCGTAAAGCAAGAGGGCGGCAACGATGCCGATGCCCACCCAGGCGACGAGGCCGAGGGCGAAGAGATGGACCAGCAGCGCCAGGAGAAGAAGCATAAGGAGATGCATGGCGCGTGCCGTCCAGAAAGCTCCATGGAGGCCGAGCGATTGTGGCACGCTGTGGAGACCGGCAGCGCGGTCGTGCTCCATATCCTGGCAGGCGTAGAGGACATCGAAGCCGGCGACCCAGAAGAGTACGGCGGCGGTGAGGACAAGGATTCGGGGATCGAGGCTGCCGCGGATCGCAATCCAGGCGGCAGCGGGCGCAATGCCGAGCGCGAGCCCGAGAAACAGATGCGACCAGCGAGTGAACCGCTTGGTGTAGGAGTAGAGCAGGACGACCGCGAGGGCCACGGGCGAGAGCAGAAAAGTAAGCCGGTTCAGCGCCAGCGCCGAGAGCACGAAGGCCGCGGCCATCCCCAGGGTAAAGAGGCCGACGAAGCTGCGGGAAAGCAGCCCGGCAGGAAGGGCGCGGGCAGCTGTGCGTGGGTTGGCAGCATCCAGCGTGGCATCTGCCCAGCGGTTAAAGGCCATAGCAGCGGAGCGCGCCGTTACCATGCAGAGCACGATCAACAGAAGCTGGCGAGGCGATGGCCAGCCGTGGGCGGCGAGCATGGCTCCGGTGAGAGCAAACGGCAGGGCGAAAACCGAATGCTCCCACTTGATCATTTCCAGCGTGATGGCCAGGTTGCGGGCGATGGGCATGGCTGTGAGTGGGATTACCTACCCAGTGTAGGGGTTCGAAGCGCATTCGGGAGGGAGCGATCGGCCGCCGCGAGTTTATTCCGCCTGATAACAGAACAAAGAGCGCTCAAAGAGCGGTCGGCGCTCGGCGCCGATGCCCACCCTACACGCCCAGCAGAGGTGGATGTGTTTGCACTTTCCTGCGTGTAGGATGGGGCACCCGCGTTTTGTGGTAAGCCTTTGAAAGCGGTGCGCCGTATTTAGTGTTCGCGTTCGGGTTGCCCGGCGACCTGGAGGTTGTTGGTAACGCTGAAGACGCCGGGAACCGTGTTGGCCTGGATACCAGCTACGTTTTTGTCTGCTTCGCTATCAACTACGCCGGACAGGATGACATGCCCATGGACGACGGTGATGCGGATGGGGTTCGCGGGATTGATGGCGTATTTGTTCAGGCTGGGGTACCCGTAAACCGCGCGGGCGACCTGGCGGCGCGTGCCGTCGTCCATGGGAGAGAGTGGGTCCACTTGGATATGGTCGACGACGTTGGTCACGCCGGGGGTGTTCTTGGCCAGGCCGAGCGCGGAATCCTTGGCCACGGGACCAAGGGCATGCCCAGCGAGCGTGGCTACGCCGTTCTGTACTGAAACGGTAATGGCGTTATAAACATTGCCATAGCCGACACGGTCATAAGCAAGCTGCTTGCGCAGTTTGTCCTGAATTTGCTGGTCTGAGTTTTCGCCAGCTGCCACCTCGATGTCGTTGACGACGGAGGTGACGCCCTTGACCTTGCTGGCCTTCTTGTCAGCGTCTTCTTTGATGGCATAGACCTTGACTGGGCCACTCAGGGTCACGATGCCGTTGTGCACCGAGACCTGAACGCTCTTGAATTTTGACCCCTTCAGTTTTTTCTGCACTTCGGTCTGCAACTTGGTGTCGTCCTGCGCATTGGGCTGCTGACCGCTCCCCTGCTGCCCAGCAATAGGTACGGCAAAGGCGGAGGGAGCAGTGATGGTCGCTCCGCCAATCAGCAGGATGCCGGCGAGAGCTGTTGAAGTCCACAACATCGTTCGGTTCATGTGTGCCTCTCCTGTGTTATTTGACGCGTATGCAGTGCCGATGGGGTGTCGGCCCGGCGCGTTCCCATCCTACACGGCACGATATCCAAACGGCACGATGTCCAAGCGGCACGATGTCCAAACGGCACGGAGTCCAAACGGGTTCGACTGTCTAGCGATACCGGCGGTGCACTTTGAAGAGGAGGCTAAAGACATCCGCCTCATCGCGCACGGCGGTGATGGAAAAAGTGGGCGAAAGGTTGAGTTGCGCCTGAATGAGCTGCTGCGTGGTGGTGTTGATGTTGGTGGCATAGGTGAGCTGGATCTGCTGCCCGACATTTTCCTGAACGGTGATACGCGCGCTGGAGTTGCCGAGCGAGCCCACATAGGTGGGATCGATCTTGACGCTGCCCACGCCAAAGAGTTTCTGGATACGGCTGCTGACGGTGGCGTTGAGGGCGCTCCCGAGGAGGGCATCGGTGGTGCCATTGACGCCGGCCGCGGACTGCTCGGTGGAATAAACGGACTGCTCCTGCTGAGTGCGGCCCTGGGCGAGCAGCGAGATGACGTCGGCCTCCGGCAGGGGCGGCTCGGAGCGGAAGGTCGGCGTGAGCTTGCTGGCCGTGCCGTGGAGGCCGATGGTGACGTTGTACTCCTCGATCCGGGTGGTCGCGTCGAGATCGATGACGGGCTCGATGTGCACCGGATTGGTGAAGTAGATGTCGCCATGCTGGAGCTGGTAAGTGGTGTTAGCGAAGGTGGCCTGGCCGTCGGTGACAGTGATGCGACCGAGCACGGAGGGCTGGGCGACGGTGCCGCGAATGCGCAGATCGACGGTCCCGGCGATCTGCGCAAAGGAGTTCTGGAAATCCAGTGAGGGGGAGGAGGTGATGTGGACGTCCAGCCGCACCTTGTTGGTGAAAGACGCCGGATCTGGTGGCGGGGAGACGGCGCCGGAGCCGCTGAGGGCGGCGAAGTCTACGTTGGGGCCGACCAGGAAGCGCGTGATGAGCACGTTGCCGCTCAGCAGAAGACCAGTGGTAGAGCCCTGCAGCCGCATGGTGGCGTCCGCGGAGGTGCTCAAGCCTGCATAGCGGAAGCGCGTGTCCTTGAGGGCGAGGGTGACATCGGCGTAGACGCCCTGCTGTAGCGTGATGAAGCCGCCGAGCTTGACCTGGCCGCCGCCGGTGGTGCCGACCATGTTCTGAATGTCGAGGCGGTCCTGGTCAAAGACCAGCGAGCCATTGAGGCGGCTGATGCCGTTCGGAATTTCCTGGTAGGCGAAGTTGACGTTGGTGAAGTTGATCTTGCCCTGGAGGTTTGGCTTTTTGAGGGGCCCGGTGGCGTCGAAGTCGAGATCGACGTGGCCGGAGGAAGAGATTTCCGGGCTGAAGCTCTGGGCGAGCTTGGCGTTGACCGCGCCGCTGGCATGAGCGCTGACGCCTGTATTGCCGAAAAGGTCGGCGGTGCCGTAGGCCAGCAGGTTGGTGTCTTCCGCAGTGATATGAACCTGCTGCAGGTGGAAAACGCCGCCGCGCAAGGAGGCGCGGATCGGGCCTTCTGTGGTGATGGGCATGCCCTGGAGGGTGACCTTGAACTGGTCGATTTCGGCATCGGCGTTGAGCATTTTGGGCGTTTTGGCCGGCCCGGAGAGGGTGACAAAGCCGGCGATAGCCGAGCTGCCTTTGATGCCCTGCACCTTGGCAATTTCAAGCAGCGGCTGGATGTCGAGCTGGGAGAAGGTGAGTTTCGCCTGGGCCGGGTAATCGCCGGCGAGGCCGACTTGGCCGGTAACGTCGAGCTGCGAGCCGACGAAGTTGGAATGCGCGGTCAGAAAAGCGGTGTTGTCCGCAGTGCGGATGTCGGCCGTGACGGCGCCTGCCGGCTGGCCCCCGAGTACAAGCTGCGCAAGCTGCACGTGGCCGTTGACCAGAGGAGCCTCCGCAGTGCCGTTGGCGTGCAGGTCAAAGGCCAGGCTCCCGCCGATGGAGGTTTTGCCCTTTTGCAGTTGCTGGAGATGGGCGAGTTCGAAGCCGCGGCCCTGCAGGTCGGCACGAAACTCTTTGCTGCCCATGTCGTAATCGGCATTGCCGGTCAGCTTGCCGCCATTCTGCGCGAGCACCAGGTTGGTAATGCCGAAGTCTTTGCCGGCAAAGCGGAGGTCGGTGTTGAGCGCCTTATAGGGCTCACCGTAGATATCGCCACCGGCGATGGAAAGGTGGCCGCCGCCGTTGAGGTCGCCCATGGCGCCGCCGGCTTGGACCTGGAGGTTGAGCGTGCCGGTGACCGGAAGGTTTTCGCCGGCGATCGATAGCAGGTCGGTCACGCTGGCGTTGGCGATGCTGGCGTTAGCGGTGAGTGGGGAAAGATCGTCAAAAGCGAGACGGTTATGCCGCAAACGGTGGGCATGGAGCTGGCCGGAGGCATGGATAACGGTGGCGCCGCGCCGGAGCGTCGCCTGCTGGATAGAAATCAGGGCCGGAGCGTATTCGGCGTCAGCTTCGAGATCGTCCCACTGAATGGTCTGCGTGGCGCCGGCGGAGGGCGGCGGCGGGTGCGGCGGGGTGATGCTGACGGGGACGGCCTTGCTGGAGGCGGTGGCCGGGGTAGCTGCTATATCGATGGCGGTGGCGAATTGGGTCGCGCTCAGGTGGCCTTTGACGTCCGGCTTGGCGAGCGAGCCGTTGAGAGTGCCGTGGAACCCAGCCTGTCCATGGAGCTGGATGGGAAGAGCCTGCACGCCCTTTTTGCCCTTGGACGAGACCCCAAAGGCGATGAGGGCGCGGTTGAATTCGTTCAGGTTGGTGGTTTGAAAGGCGATGTTGAGGGCGGAGGGCCCGGTGGCCGGGGAGAGGCTGGCGCTGCCGCTGACCTGTGCAGAGGAGGCAGGCGTGTGAATCTCGATGCGGCGCGCCTCGAGGCGACCGCCGTGGTTCCAGTAGGTGGCGTCGAGCACGCCGGTGATGGGGAGTTCGTTCGGCGTGGCCGGGTGTGGGGGCGCGAGCGCCAGGTTGGCATCGGCCTTCATCTCGGCGACGGAGCCGGTCCAGGCGATGTTGGCGGTGCCGTTGAGTTCGGTATCGAAGCCGAGATCGGCGTAGCGCTTGGCGGCGATGGCTTCGAGGATGGTTTGCAGCTTAAGGCCGAAGAGCCGGGCGTTGATAGAGGCCTGCTGCTGTTCGGCTTTGGGAACCGCCTTGGGGAGCGGCCGGGTGGTTTTCTGCGCGGCGGCAACGGTGGTCGGCGGGGCCGGGGCCATCCAGTGCAGGACTTTGATCTTCGCATCGATGCCGCCGCCCTGGCGCAGGCGGGCCTGGAGGTCGGGCAAGGAGATGGCGTCCGGCGTGGCGGTGAGCGAGGTGGATGCGTTAAGTCCGGTCAACAGCAGCGAAGGTGAGCGGTAGTCGGCGTTGCGGAGCTTGAGATTGCTCGCAAGATTGAAATCGGTGGTTCCGGTACCCTGCCCCTTCAGCTGCAGGATGGCTTCGCCGGGGCCGAGGCCGTCCACGCCGGCCAGCGCGGCGACTTCGCGGAGGTCGACGCCGCCCTTGGCAGCGATGTTCCAGTTGAGCGTCTTGAAGTCTGCGACCGCGGCGGAAGCTTCAAGTTTCGAGTCGCCGGAGACAAAGTGCAGCCCTTTGAGGTCGAGCGCGTTGCGCGCCATCTCGACCGAGAGGTCCAGTTTAGAGTGGACGGCAGGAGCTTTGCCACGCGCGGCGGTCAAGTCCGCGACCTGCAAGCTGCCCAGGTAATGGTCTTTCGCTTTGAGATAATTGACCTGAGCGGCGAGGTCGTTGGCGGCGACATTGAAGGGGATCTTGCGCTGGTTGAGCAGGATCAGGCCGTTGTCGATTTGCGTGTGGTCCACGGCCAGGTCGAAGATCTCGTCGGTGGTGGATTTGGTGCTGGTGCTTTTGGTCTTCGGCGTGGGCTGGTTGGTGGTGCCGTCGGGATAGAAGATGAGGTGAAAGACGGGGTGCTCGGCCTGGAGCAGGCGGAGGCCTACCTGTGCCTTGAAGAGCGAGATTATTTTGGCGCGGACCAGCAGCTTATCCACGTGGGCATAGGGGACCTCCTGCGGGCCCTCCAGCCCGTGGATGGTCAGGTCGTCGGCTTCGACCTGGAGCTGCAGGAGATGCCAGTGGAAGCCGGCGAGCTCGACGCGGCCACCGGTAGCCGTCTGGAGCACGTCGATGACTTCGCGGCGGACGCGGTCCGCAAACTGCGCGGTGGAGGCATACCAGAGCGCACCCGCGACGACCACCACCAGGAGAAGGCAGAAGCCCAGGATAAGCCGCCCCACCATGCGCCAGGCGGGATGCCGCGGCTGGGGAGACCGAGGGGCGGAGCTGGAAACCGGGGTGCTCACTGAGTACCTCCGGGGGCATTGTCATCGTCGGTGGCCTCAGCCGCGGGCTTGCCGCCGAGCTGCGCATATGCAGGATCGAGGATGGAGACGCTGCCCGCATCTTTCAGACTTTTGAGCCAGTCGGTCAGCAGCAGATTCACATGCTGCTGCAGCAGCACCTCGTCGATGCGGTCGGAGATGGTATTCAGGGGCGGCGGCTGCACTTTGCGCGCGCGAAATTGCGGAACAAGCTGCTTGTTGTAGTAGTCCGCGATCTCCGGCTGGGAGATGCGAATGCCGCTGCGAAAACGGACCTGGATGAATTGCAGGATCTGCATGCGCTGCTTCCAGCGGGCTTGCAGTTGGGCCGGCGTGAAGCCCTGAGCAGCAAGAAAGGCATTCCAGCCGGCATCGGATGCGCAGTCATACTGCGCGCAAGCAGGGATGTGCTTGCGAAGGTCGGCGAGCTGCGCGTCCACTTCCGCGTCGGTAGGTGGCGTGGTCATCCGCTGCTCTCTCATCTGCTGGAGGATGAGCGTGCGGTTGACGATGTGCTTCATCGCGTCCAGCGGAGTGAAACGACCGCCCGGGACGGAATAGGGCTCAAAAGGGGCGAAGTGCTGTTCTTCACGCACGTCGCTCGACAGGATCACGTCGCCGTTGATGACGGCTACTACGCTGTCCAGCAACTGCGCAGCCGCGCCATCGCTGCGCGCTTCCGCTGTTACTGCTGCGGCGCCGCTCGGAGGGGGCGTGAGGGTAGGCGTGCCAAGCGGCCTGCCGGTGTAGGGCAGCACGGTGATGCTGCTGTTTGGCTTGTCTGTCGTCGAGCCCGGGCGCAGGCCGCTAGGCGGAGCGTTGACGGAAGGCGGCGCGGGGTGGCTGCCAGCAGTCTTGGTGCTGTCGGTTGTAGGCGTGGGCTCGGAAAGACTGGGTGAAGAAGGCAAGGTGCTCTGGTTCTGTGTGGCCTGCGCACTCGCGGAGACGGCCGGATAGCACAGGACCAGGCACAGCATGGCCAGCCATGGCCTGCTAGTCGCAGGGGGACGCGGCGCCCGTAGGTAAGGCATCGCCGGAATGGAATGCGGTCCGCTCATCAGAAGGTCTGCCCGATGCTGAAGAAGAAGTTGAAGTGACCGGCGCGCCCGGTTTGCGGCGCTGGTGTATTGGACGTGCTGCTCTCGTAGTTGAAGACGATGGGGTAGTACGGCGGATCGAGATTGTAGCTGGTGTCCACGCGAATGGGGCCGATGGGGGTGTGATAGCGCAGGCCTACGCCGAGGGCGTGGGAAAAGTAGTTGAAGTCGCAGGGACTCTCGACGATGTTGTACTGCCCGTTCGGATTGGTGGAGACGGTGGGCAGGGTACGGCAACTACCCTCGTTCGGTTCGTGAAAGCGCAGAAAGCTGCGCCACACGTCGCGCGAACGGTCAAAGACATTCCCCATGTCGTGGAAGAAAACGAAACCGAGATTATTGCCGACAAAGGGGAGGTTCGGATAGGGCGTCCGGAGTTCAAAAGTGTTGACAAAGGCCGCGTTGCCGCCAATGGGGTAGCCGGTCTGGAGGTCGCGCGGCCCGGCGGCATTGATCGAAAAGCCGCGATGCGAGGTAGCGCCGCCGGCATAGAGGCGCTCGGGCAGTGGGATCAACTCCTGGCTGGGCGTACCGAATGAGCGCTCCTGGGCATACCGGGTTTGCCGGGCAACAACCCACTGGCGCTTCCCAAAGGTGTAGTACGAGGAGTTCGTCATATCAATTCTGCCGAAGTTGGCTTGCGAGCCGAACTTACCGTCGGAAAAGAAGAGCGCTGCGGTATTGAAAGTGCCGCGGTGAGCGTCCAGCGGATTGTCTCGGGTGTCCCGGATAAAGGTGAGGCTGGGACCGCCCACCCGTGCGGGCTGCGAAAGCAGCGGGATCAAAGAGGCGCTGACCTGAATGCTGTTGGGGTTGACCTTCACCTCGCGATACTCAAAGGAGTAGATCAAGGTAGTGGGCTTGGTGGCGTGCTGGGTTACGCGCACGTTGGCTCCCAGCGAGGAGGCCTGGTAAGTGGTCACATTTTCGCTGCTGGTGTAGCCGCCGGTAAGGGCCAGGTCGAACTTCGGATTGTGGAAGAGGCCCGGATCGAGATAGGTAAGCAGCGCCTGCTGCTCCAGCGTGCCATACGCGGTGCGGAGGGTGAGGGACTGGTCGGTGCCGCGCAGATTGATGCGAGAAATGTCGAGAAGTACGTCAGGGCTGACGCCGAAGTGGCCGTTCGCCCCGCCGTTGAAGGTGCTGGGGTTCAGGCCCAGCCGGAAAAGATCGGTCACGGTGGGGGTGTTGTGGTAGGGCGTGCCTGTCTGGGCCTGAAAGCCGAAGCCATAGGTCACGTCCCAGCGCTTGGCTTCGGAGATCTGCACCAGCACGTTTTTGTGAAGCTGGTCGCCATTGGGATTCTGTATAGCGGTATTCACCTCATTGAACAGCGCAAGGTTGTAGAGGCTTCGCTGGGTGTCGAGCAGGGCCGACTGGTCGAGGGGAGCGCCGGGCTTGATCGAGACGCGCCGGGCCACGACCTCCGGCCGCGTGTAGTGCAGGCCGGAGACCAGCACCTTGTTGACGAACACCTGGTCGCCTTCGGTGATGTTCATCCGGATATCGACCAGGCTCGGATCCTTGGTGTCTGTGTGCTGCACCACGTTGACCTGCGCGGTTTCGTAACCGCGACTGAGATAATAACTCAGGACCGTGTCGCGATCACCGGTGACATTGATGGAGGAGTAGGGCTGGCCGACCTGCGTGTTCAGCAGCGGTTGCAGTTCGGAGAGCGGGATCTTGTCGGCACCGAGAATCTCATAAGTACCAATCTTCTGCTGCTGCCCTTCATCGATAACATAGGTGATGGCCAGGTGGGCGATGTTCTTCTTGTCGTCAGTGGTATCGCGGTCCTTGATCTCGGGCGTGACCTTGACGTGGCTGAAACCGTTGCCCTGATAAAGGGCCGTGAGGTTTGAAACGTCGGCATTGACGAGGGCCTGGCTGTAGGTTCCGTGGCGCTCGACGAAGTTGGCCGGCTTCACCGAGATGTGTTCCTCGATCGTATCGTCATCGAAGTATTTGTTGCCCTGGATGCTGACCGAGTCGATGCGGTGTTCGAGTCCCCGGTTCACCGTGTAAAGCGCGGTAATCTCGTCCGCGCTGTTGTGCACCGGCTGATGAGTGACGGTGGCGTCGAAGTAGCCCTCGGACTGCAGGTAGTTGCGGATGTTGTGCGCGCCTTCATTGATGAGATCGAGATCGATCGTGCCTTCCTCGTAAATCGGAACCAGCCGCTGGATCTCGCCTTTGCTGAGCTTGGCCCCGGCTACCTGCACCTTGACGATGGGCCCCTGCTTGGCCTTGAACTGGTAATCGAGATGGTTGACTGGCGGCTTGTATTGGCTGCCTTCGAGGGTGACGCTTCCGGCCCAGTGCTGCTGCTTGTCATACCGCTTGCGCAGACGGGTCAGAGCGCGGCTCACCGTAGTGCGCGTCACCTTGCTGTCCGGTTTCAGCTTGCCGGTCTTGCGGAACTGATCGACAGACATGCCCGGCGTGCCGTCTACCTTGACATCGCCCACGCGGGCCGCCTTGCCGGGATGGATCTCATAGAAGACGTTGACCTGGGAGTTGGCAGGGTCGGCTTCTTCTGTGCGTGTGATCTTGCCCTGGTAGTAGCCGTTCTCGTGAAGCGTTTCGTCGAGCAGCTCCTGGGACTGGCTCAGCTTGGATGGAGAGTAGGAGGTGCCGGGACTCAGCTTGGTGGAGGCGAGAAGCTGGGTCTTGAGCCGGTCATCCTTGACGCCGAAGATGTCAGTACGCCCGAGAAAGAGGCGCGGCGTGCCGGTAAAAACGACGATCAGTCCGGCGCCGGAGCGAATGCCGTCCACCTGGATGTCCTGGTAGAGGCCGGTGGCAAAGAGCCTCCGAAGACTTTGCCGGACGTTTTGCGGATCGAGCACCTGGCCAGGTTGAAGCGCTAGCTGGGACGGCAAGGGCTGCAGCAGCCCGGCGTCAACACCTTTGAATTGCACGTCCAGCACTTTAAGTCCGCGAAAGGCGGTGAGGCCGGGCGTGGTACCGCCGGCGACGCTGGGTGCGCCAGGCGCAGAGGGCGGCTCGGGACGAAGTGGGGTGGTTGCAGTCTGCTGACCAAGGGCCCCCGGGACGGAGCCAACCAGAACCGGCAGGATCCAAGCCGCGGCGAAAACACCGGAAACCTTGAGGTTCGCCTTCACCTCGCGCAGACATCTCCCAACAGCAGTCATCAGCCTCTCAGACCCAGAACTTCATTTGCCCGAACACGCCCGCTCCGGCGCGCCCATGCTCGTGCGTTTCGGAAACTATAAGATGCCGCGCAGACCGGAAGCATCGCCTCTGGCCCGACGGATTTCAAACGGACGGGTGCTATGGCCTGGCTCGAGCCGGGGAGGCATATTTGGCCAGGCGTGCAGCTTCTATACTAAACGAGCGCCATGCCTCCCACGCCAACAGAGCAGCGAAATGAGCCGTCACAGCCCGCGGCGGAACTGACCCCGCACGCTGCAGAGCGGTACTCGAGCGATGCAGAGCGGTACTCGCGCGCTGCGGAGCGGTACTCGCGCCAGGTGCTCTTCGCTCCCATCGGCGCGGTTGGCCAACAGCGGCTTGGGGCCGCGCATGT
Source organism: uncultured Acidobacteriaceae bacterium (assembly GCA_963767705.1). Lineage (GTDB taxonomy): Bacteria > Acidobacteriota > Terriglobia > Terriglobales > Acidobacteriaceae > CAWCJL01. Next base: position 1,965,100 of record CAVYEO010000001.1, read on the forward strand.
CGCTGTGGTGGGGTGTGGAGCGACCGGCGCTGCAGCGGCGGCACTGCTGGCCCGAGCCGGCGTAGGAAAGTTGACCATCATCGACCGCGACTTCGTGGAAGAAAGCAACCTGCAGCGACAGGTCCTCTTTGACGAAGCCGACGCGCGCAACGCGACACCTAAGGCGGTGGCCGCGAGGGAAAAGATCGCGCTTTTCAACAGCGACATTACCATTCACGCGCACGTAGCTGACTTGCTGCCCGGCAATGTGCACGCGCTGCTGGGCGAGGCAGCGATGGTGCTGGACGCGACGGACAATTTCGAGACGCGGTACCTGCTGAACGACTTCGCGGTCGAGCAGGGCAGGCCGTGGATTTACGCGGCAGCCGTGGGGGCCTATGCGGCAACCATGAGCATACTGCCGGGCGAAACGGCGTGCCTGGCCTGCCTGTTTCCCAAACCGCCAGCGGGCGCAGTGGAAACCTGCGACACGGCGGGCATTCTGAACACGGCGGTCAACTTCGCGGCTTCGATCTCAGTGACGGAGGCGTTGAAGTTCCTCACCGGCGCCCGCGAACGGATGCGGCGCACGCTGCTTTCCTACGATCTATGGACCAATGAACGCTCGGAGGTGAGCGCCGGGCGGCCCCGTGCCGGTTGCGCCGTTTGCGAACGGCGGGACTTTGCGCACCTGCGCGGCGAAGGCCGCCCACATATCACGTTATGCGGGCGGAATTCTGTGCAGATCCATGAACATCACCGCCCGGTCGACCTCCCGGCGATGGCGGCGCGTTTGCGGGCGCACGGCGAAGTACGGCAGAACGGAATGCTGCTCCAATTCCGGCGGGGCGAGCACACGCTGACGCTTTTTGCCGACGGGCGCGCCCTGATCCAGGGGACCACCGATGTCACTGTAGCGCGCACGCTGTATGCGCGCTTTGTGGGTTCCTGAGGCCGCGAGCAGGGCACCGAAATGCTGCAAAAGCAACTCTTTGGGCGCGGTTGACGTCCGACTTTACTTAACCCCGATTCAGAACACTGCCGCGGTCGATCCTAACGTATGCCAAGTGCGCTCCAAGATAAGAGTCCAACGAGAATGACGAAATCGGTAACGAACGGTGTTTTTTCCCCGGAAAAGAAAGAGGGTGCAGGCGCGGAGCAGGCCCAGCCAAAGGCGCCGAACCAGCACCTGCGGCGCAACCCTCCGATCGCGGGAGAGGCGGAAGCGATAGCGCGGGCCCAGGCTGGAGACGGCGCAGCGTTTGAAACGCTGTATGCGCTGCATAAACGACGGGTTTACTCGCTGTGCCTGCGCATGCTGGGCAATGTAGCGGAGGCTGAAGACCTGACGCAGGAGGCCTTTCTCCAGCTTTACCGGAAGATCGGGACCTTTCGCGGCGACTCGGCCTTCTCCACCTGGCTGCATCGCCTGGCGGTGAACGTGGTGCTGATGCATCTGCGAAAGAAGGGGCTGCCCCAGGTTTCGCTGGAAGAAACGCTGGAGCCATCGCAGGAAGACGGACCGCGCAAGGACATTGGTGCGCGCGACCTGATGCTTTCCGGCTCCATCGATCGCGTGACCCTGGAACGCGCGGTAGAAGACCTGCCGCCGGGCTACCGGCTGGTATTTGTCCTCCACGACGTGGAGGGGTACGAACACAACGAGATAGCCGGCATGCTGGAGTGCTCCATCGGAAATAGCAAGTCGCAGTTGCACAAGGCGCGCATGAAGCTGCGCGACCTTTTGCGCGCTGGCCAGCAAACACCGCGCAAGGAGGTCTTCCAGTGAGCGCCGAAGTGACACGTAAGCAGACGATGACCTGTGCTGAATTCCAGGAGCGGCTGCCGGAGTTGTTTGAATCCGGGGCAGACCTCCATACCGAAGCGCACCTCCAGGGGTGTGAGCAATGCGCCTCGCTGGTTTCCGACCTGGAGTACATCGCACAGCAGGCAAAGCTGCTGCTACCCATCCACGAACCAAGCCCGGCCGTGTGGGAAGGAATCCAGTCCACGCTCGGGGATAAAAAGAAGAGCTCGGCAACTGGAGCACGCTGACCAAGTCCGGACGAGAGCCCCGCTTCCGGTAAAAGGGAAATGGCCGCTTCCTGATCGGGTCGAGCGAATCGTGCTCACCGGATTCATGGGCGCCGGCAAGTCGTCCGTTGGGCGGGCTCTCGCCCGGGTGCTCAACTGGAACTTCCTGGATCTCGATGACGAGATTTGCCGGAAAGCCGGGCTGAGCGTGCCGGGGATTTTTGACGCACATGGCGAGGAGTATTTCCGGGAAATCGAAGCTCAGGAAGTGATTCGTGTCCTCAGCCGGCAGCACCTGGTCCTGGCACTTGGCGGCGGCGCTTTGGAAGCCGACTCATCCTTTCAAGTGATCGAAAGCGCATCGCACACCGTACTCGTCTTTCTCCGCGCACCGCTATCTGAACTGCTCGCTCGATGCCAGCACCATGGGGGTGGGGTGCAGCGGCCCCTGTTACGGGACCTCCGCGAGGCGGAGGCGCGGTACGAAAAACGTCTGCCACGGTACCAGAATGCGCATCTGACGGTAGAAACCAGCGGAAGCTCGGCGCCCGGCACGGCTTCCCGCATTCAGCAGGCTTTGTCGCAGTTGTTGCGCTAAATCACCCGGTAAGACCGGCTACCCTGGAACCTTAACAAGCATTCGGAATCACTGAGGCGATCACGCACCCATGGTTGAAAATGAACAGCAGAGTCCTGCCCTGCCCGGCAGCTCCGAAGTGACCAGCAGTCAGGGTGTGACCAGTTCTGGTGTGGCCAATTCTGGTGTGCTCGAAACACCACCGGCTTCCGGGTCGCGCTCGCGGCGGGCAGACATTCTCTTTGCCTTCGCAGTGGCCATAGGGCTGGCGCTAGCCTACCGGGTACGCGATGTGATCGCGCTGCTGTACGTGAGCGCGCTTTTTGCTGTGGTCCTGACGCCGGTCGTGCGGGGCATCATGGGCGTGCGCATCGGCAAGTGGTCCCCCGGCCGGGGGATGGCGATCCTGCTCATCCTGGTTGTGCTCGCGGGCTCCATCACGCTATTTATCATGTTTGCGCTTCCGCCAGTGATCCACGACCTGCGCCAGTTCATCGTTGAGCTGCCCACACGCGGGCCGGAGCTCCTGGGACGGCTGAAGAGGCTACCTCTTGCCAGGCGGCTTGACGTGACCTCGCTCAATACGAAGCTGCAGGATTACGGCTCGAATTTCCTCGCCTACTTCCTTAAATCCTTCACCGGATGGGCGGGGAAAGCCTTCGATATCATCACCGGAATTGTGCTGACGGTGTACTTTGTGCTGGAAGGCGAGAACGCCTATCGATGGATGCTCTCGTTTTTCCCGCAAAGGCAGCGGGCGCGGCTGAACAATGCCCTCTTGCGTGCCGATACACGTATGGGCAAATGGCTGCTGGGGCAGGGGCTCCTGATGCTGATCCTGGGCGTCTGCAGCACGATCGTCTTCGTGATTCTGCATATCCGGTATGCCTACGCACTGGGCGTGCTGATGGGCGCGTTCAACCTGATCCCCATCGTCGGGGCGATGATCTCGATGGCGCTGGTTTTGCTGGCTGCGGCTATCGACTCATGGGGTAAGGTGCTGGGCGCCCTGATCTTCTACTTCATCTATGTAAACATCGAGAATTCGTATCTGACTCCCCGCATCATGCAGAGCAGCGTGGACCTCGCTGGCCTCGCCGTCATTATCGCCCTGCTGCTGGGTTCGGCCTTTGACGGAATCGTGGGCGCGATGGTGGGCGTGCCGACGGCGGTGCTGGTGGCGGTGCTGCTGGATGAATACCTGGTGCAGCATGACTCCCTGCCGACGCCGGGGAGCTTTCGCGTGAGCCGGCGGCGCTCACCGCAACAACCGTAAGCGGCGCCGCGCCGGGCACATTGCATTAGCCGCGCCGTCTTGTGATCACACGCACCAGTCCCCTGGCCCGCATCGGATGGCCACCGTGTTCGCCTGCTCTTCCTTGCTATCATGGAAGGGAGCAAGAGACGGATTCGGCGCACGCAGCCTGAAGCCTCCAGCCCATTTGCGACCTAGTCGCGCTTTTATGCAAACGGCCCATCTTTCCATCGCGAGCCTGCGGCTAGGGAAAATCTCCCGGTGACGAGCACTGTGCATGCCTCACACGGCCCGCGCCCAGGCGTGCCGGAGGATGCGGTCGCAACAGATGAGAGCGATACCGCGATGATCCCGGCGCTTGTAGTAGAGACCGCAGACGCCGAAAAGACCTCAGGGCAGCCCGTTCTGGCGGCCAGTGTTCCGGCCCGGACGAGAGGTCGCCACACCCTGCTCTCGGATTACCAGGAGTTGTTCAAGGTCCGCGTCACGGCTATGGTGGTCATCACCGCGTGGGCGGGTTTCTACCTGGGCTCGGTCCGTTCCGCGATCCCCAGTCTGCATATCGGTCTGCTCGAAACGCTTTGCGGCATCGGATTGATTTCCGCCGGAGCGGCCGCGCTGAACGAAGTGCTGGAGCGCAAATCCGACAGGCGGATGTTGCGCACCGCGCACCGCCCGCTGGCGACGGGACGCATCGGCTTGGCGCATGGCCTGCTGCTTGGCTTGGGCGCTACGGCCGCCGGTTCGCTGATGCTGCTCCGCTGGACCAATCTCACTACGGTGCTCCTGGCGCTGCTGACGGTTTTTACCTATGTGGCGATCTATACGCCGCTCAAGAGCCGCACCACGCTGGCCACGTTTATCGGCGCGTTTCCGGGCGCCATGGGTCCGCTACTTGGCTGGACGGCCGCACGCGGCCGTATCGAATGGCCCGCGGTCGCGCTGTTTGCCATCCTCTTTGTCTGGCAGTTCCCGCACTTCATGGCTATCGCGTGGCTGTACCGCGAAGACTACGCGCGGGCTGGCATCCGCATGCTGCCCGTGGTGCAGCCGGATGGCTGGTCCACGGTGATCGAAGCCCTGGTGTATGCGGTGCTTATGATCCCGGTGAGCCTGCTGCCCTGGTATTTCGGCATCTCGGGCCGTGTGTATGCCGTCGCGGCCGTGATTCTCGGCGCCGGATACCTGCTCTACACCATTCGCTTCAGCCGCATTACCCGGGCCTCGAGCACGCTGGCCTCGCGCGGGTACGCACGCGACCTGCTCAAGGCTAGCGTTCTGTATCTGCCACTGCTACTTATTGTCATGATGCTCGATGCTATCGGGGGAAGGAGATAAATACATGGCTACCCTGACACCCAACCCTGCCGTCGCAACAGCCGTCTCTCGAACCACTACCGCGCCTGCGATCGACAGCCCATCGACGGACCCGATTGAAATCGTCGCGCTGACGCATGATTACGGCACGCGCGTGGCGCTCGATCGCCTGACATTTACAGTCGGGCCGGCGCAGATTTTCGGACTGCTGGGGCCGAACGGCTCCGGCAAGACGACGCTTTTCCGTATCCTTTCGACTCTTATGGTTCCGAGCGGCGGACATGCGCGCATCCAGGGCTTCGACGTCGCGCGCGAGCCGAACCGCGTTCGCCAGCAGACCGGGATCGTGTTCCAGGCGCGCAGCCTGGACATCAAGCTCACGGTGGAAGAGAACCTGCGGCACGCCGGCCACCTGTACGGCCTGAAAGGCAAGCACCTCGCGGCGCGAATCGCCGACGTGCTGGCCCGCGTGGCCTTGAGCGACCGCGCCAGGGACTATGTGGAAACCCTTTCCGGCGGCATGCAGCGCCGGGTGGAGCTGGCGAAGGGCCTGATCCACTCGCCTTCCGTGCTGCTGCTGGATGAGCCATCGACCGGCCTGGACCCCGGAGCACGCCGCGATCTGTGGCAGTACCTGCGGACGCTCCGCGACGAAGAAGGCGTGACGGTGCTGGTGACCACGCACCTGATGGAAGAAGCGGAACACTGCGACCGGCTGGCGATTTTGAGCGAAGGCAAGCTGGTAGCGCTTGGCTCGCCGTTCGAGTTGAAGTCTGCCATCGGGGGCGACATGGTCCTGTTCGAGACGGTAAACGAGGATGCCGCGCAATCGCTGGCCGCGCGCATGGCGGGCCGCTTCGGTGTGCAACCCGCGGTGCTGGGGGCGACCGTTCGCCTGGAGCGCGAAGGCGGACATCGCTTCCTGACCGAAGCTGTGGAGGCCTTTCCAGGCGAGATCGAGTCTGTATCCGTAAGCAAGCCGAGCCTCGAAGACGTCTTCATCCAGCGCACCGGTCACCGCTTCTGGACCGAAAAGGGCGATGCCAGCGATAAGCAGAGGGAGGGCATGGACTAGATGGCAACGATGACAGCAACTGCACCCCGCCGGGCCGCGCCGGGTTCCACCACGCGCGTCGCCAATCCGGGAATCCTGGTTCCGGCCTATTCGCTCTGGCAGCGGGAAATCGTGCGCTTCTATCGGCAGAAGGCGCGGGTCATCGGCGTGATCGTGTCGCCATTGCTCTTCTGGGTGGCATTCGGCGCGGGCTTTGCGCACAGCTTTACGCCCGGCAACGCCGCGTCCAGCACAGCGGGAAGCGCAGCCGGGCACTCTTTCGGCTACTTCTTCCCCGGCTCGCTGGTCATGATCGTGCTGTTTACGGCGATCTTCAGCATGATGTCCCTCATCCAGGACCGCAATGAGGGCTTCCTGCTTTCCGTGCTGGCGGCGCCGGTGAGCCGCTCCGCGATCGTGCTGGGCAAGGTGCTGGGCGGCGCAACACTCGCGGCCATCCAGGGGATTCTTTTCCTCGTCTTCTCGCCCATTGCAGGGGTGCATGCGGGTGTTTCGGGCATCCTGTTGAGCATTGCCATCATTCTTGCGATCAGCTTTGAACTCACGGCGCTCGGCTTTACCATCGCCTGGCCGATGGATTCCACGCAGGCCTTCCATGCCGTCGTCAACCTGATCCTGATTCCGCTCTGGCTGCTTTCCGGCGCACTGTTTCCAGCCAGCGGCGCTTCCGGCTGGTTGCACTGGATCATGCTCGCCAATCCGCTGACCTATGGCGTGGACGCGCTGCGGAACGCGCTCTTCCCCACTGCGCACACCGAGTTCTCGATGCCGGTGAACCTCCTAGTCACGGCTGGCTTTTGCCTGCTTACCTTTGTGGCCTCCTGGGCCGTGGTGAACCGCCGTACCAACCGGCCGGCGGCTTAGACGCGATGCTTACTGCCCAGAGGCCGCAACAGAGACCGCCACATGTGGACCCGGCAGCTCCGTCCGGGACCGGGCTACCCATAGCTACCATCCTGATCGTGAGCGCGGCGGCTTCCGCGTTTCTGTTCTGGCTGGTGTACGCGCACCATGCACCCGCCGGCTACGGCGGGCGGCTGCTCTTTTTGCCGGCGCTGAACGCTCTCTTTAATGGCCTGAGCGCAGTGGCGCTGGTGGTGGGCTACTCCTTCATCCGCCGGCTCAGGATTGCGGCGCACCGGGCTTCCATGCTGACCGCCTTTATCTTTTCGTCGCTGTTCCTGGTCAGCTACATCGCCAATCACTACCTGCACGGCGAAATGCGCTTCCCCGGGCCGCATAACGCCGTTTGGAAGCTGTACATCGTCATCCTGATCAGCCACATCCTGCTTTCCGTACTCGCGCTGCCTCTGGTGCTGATCACCTTTTTCTTCGCGCTCACCGGCCGGTTTCCATACCATCGCAAAATCGCCCGCTGGACGTACCCGATCTGGCTTTATGTTTCGGTGACGGGCGTGGTGGTCTATGCCATGCTTGCAGGGTGGCACGTCTAATCTCCATGCCAGCACCCGTGATGGAACGCGAGCAGACCCAGGCTCCCGGCGCAGCAGGTTCCCGGCCCATGCCGGACGACGGCACGCGCCCGCTGCTGGCCAGCGGCTTCTGGATACTGGTTGTTGGTGTGCTGGCGGCGCTGGCAACGCGCACTGTCTTTGGCGGTATCGGCATCCATGGGCCACACACGAATGCCGGCTGGCTGTCGCTGCTGGTCGCCATGATGTGCCTGCCCTTCGGGCTTATGCTGTTCGTTCTGGGCGCGGCGAAGTGGCTGCGAAACCGGCGGGTTGGGCGGTAACTGCTGCACTGCGCCGTCATTCGCTGCGGTCGCCATTCCGGAGCCAAATGGAGAACGCAGACACACTGTAGAAGTCATTCACTACCGCTGGGCATGGTCATCTCACAATTAGGTACTTGAGTCACGGCAGGAGCGTCTTCGCCTTTTCTTCTCCACCACCCTTCTGCTATCCTCATGCTTTGTAAGCGATAAGGTCTCGGAGGTTCCATGGCAAAGAGTGTCAACAAAGTTACCCTTTTGGGGAATGTCGGAAAGGATCCCGAGGTAAAGTTCCTGCCCAGCGGCTCGGCCCTGGCGAACCTTACGCTGGCTACTTCCGACCGTGTCAAGGACAAGAGCGGCGAATTTCAGGATCGCACGGAATGGCACAACCTCGTCGCCTTCGGCAAGACGGCCGAGATCATCCGCGACTACGTGAAGAAGGGCAACAAGCTCTACGTGGAAGGCCGCATCCAGACGCGCTCGTGGGATGACAAGACGAGCGGCGAAAAGAAGTATCGCACTGAGATCATCGTGAACGACATATCTCTGCTCTCCGGACGCGGCGAGGGCGGCGAAGGCGGCTACTCTGCTGGTAGCCAGAGCGGCGGCTACAGCCGCCAGAACACCGGCTCCTTCGATCAGCGCTCCCCCACCCCGGCCCACGACGATTTCGGCGACACCGGTATCACTGACGACGATATTCCGTTTTAGGGTTCATCTTTAGAGCCAACCCACTCCGTAGAACTGAAGACGTGTCGTCATGTAAGGGTCCCTTACCATGGAGTCGCCAGACAATGAGCGGGGCACAAAGCGACATCTACGTCCGGGATCTCGAAGCAATTTCGAATCAGGAGCGTGCGCTCGAACTCCCCTTCTTCGACGAGGAGTTCGCCTGGCGTTTGGGATCGTGGCTGCGCATGGCAGCCACAGCTCACGCGTATCCCGTCGCGATAGATGTGCGCCGCTCCAACCAGCGTCTGTTCTCGGTTTGCATGCCGGGAGCGGTTCCGGACAATCTGCGGTGGATTGAGCGCAAGTCCAACACTGCCCTCCACTTCCATCGCTCCTCCTATGCAGTCGGCCTCTCGCTCCAGCAGGCGGGTTCGACCCTCGCCCAGAAGTACGCGCTTCCGGAATCACGGTATTGCGTGCACGGCGGCGCCTTTCCCTTGCGGCTCACTCAGGGAGGAGTCGTCGGCAGTGTCTGCAGTTCCGGCTTGCCCCAGCGGATGGACCACGGCCTGGTTGTCGAAGCACTCTGTTATCTGCTCGAAATCGATGCGAAGCCACTGCGTCTCCCTCCATAGCGGCAATTGAGTAAACGCATCTCAACCGGTTGTCGCACGTTTGTGGGTGTATGTTTGCGGGAGCTAGATTGCCTTCTGAGGAGCCTATCCGTCCATGTCTGATCCCTTGCTGATAGCACGCAGCGACCAAGAGGCACTCTACCTGCTGCCTGCCATGAGCAATCGGCATGGGCTGGTTGCGGGAGCCACCGGCACTGGCAAGACGGTGACGCTGCAGGTAATGGCGGAAGGCCTGAGCCGCATCGGCGTGCCGGTTTTTGCGGCCGACGTAAAAGGCGATCTTTCCGGCATTAGCCAGCCGGGAGTGCAGAGCACCAAGATCAGCGAACGGGTGCAGAAGCTCGGGCTGACGGATTTCGCCTTTGCCGGCTGCCCGGTCACTTTCTGGGATGTTTTCGGGGAGCAGGGCCACCCTGTGCGCGCCACCGTCTCGGAAATGGGGCCGCTGCTGTTCAGTCGTTTGCTGAACCTGAACGATACGCAAACCGGCGTGCTCACGCTGGTCTTCAAGATTGCCGACGATAACGGGCTGCTGCTGCTGGATCTGAAAGACCTGAAGGCAATGCTGCAACACACGAGCGAAAATGCCAAAAGCTACCAAGCAGAGTACGGCAACATTTCCGCCGCGAGCATCGGCGCAATCCAGCGCGGGCTGGTTGCGCTGGAACAGCAAGGCGGCGATAAATTCTTTGGTGAGCCGGCACTTAACCTTGACGACCTGCTGCAGACAGACGCACAGGGCCATGGTGTCGTGAATATCCTGGCCGCCGACAAGCTCATCCAATCGCCCACGCTCTATGCCACATTTCTGCTCTGGATGCTCACGGAGCTTTATGAGCGCATGCCCGAAGCCGGTGATCTCGAAAAGCCCAAGTTGGTCTTCTTTTTCGATGAAGCCCACCTGCTCTTTAGCGAACTGCCCAAGCTGGTGAGCGACAAGGTCGAGCAAATCGTTCGCCTGATCCGCTCCAAAGGCGTCGGCGTTTTCTTCGTTACGCAGAACCCGGTTGATGTTCCCGAACGCATTCTAGGCCAGCTTGGGAATCGCGTGCAGCATGCGCTCCGGGCCTACTCGCCCAACGACCAGAAAGCAGTGAAGGCAGCGGCGCAGACCTTTCGCACAAACAGCAATCTCGACGTGGAAAAGACTATTACGGAGATGGCCGTGGGTGAAGCGCTGGTCTCTTTTCTGGACGAAAAAGGAACGCCGGCTGTCGTGGAGCGCGCTTTGGTAGCCCCGCCGCGCAGCCGCATCGGGCCGATCACTCCGGAGGAGCGGAAGGCAATTCTCGCGCGCTCTCTGGTAGCCGGCGTGTATGAGACTCCGGTCGATCGCGAGTCGGCCTATGAACGCCTGAAAGGCCGCGCTGCCGTGGAGCCAGGCCCAACCCAGGCGGCCCCTCATGTACCTCCGCCTGCTGCGCCTGCGATGACTGGCGCATCTGCTCCCGCCGGGGCTGAAGCTGCATCCGGAGGCCTGGCGGGGATGCTTGGGTCGCTCGGCAGCATTCTGACCCAACCGACGGGTCGGAGCGGACGCGGCGACTCGTTGGTGCAAGCCATGGCAAAGAGCGCGGTGCGCAGCGTGGGTTCTTCGGTGGGACGCGACCTTGTACGCGGCGTGATGGGGTCGCTATTAGGAGGCACGACCACCCGACGGCGCTGGTGATTCCCCGCTTCTTTCCCTTCTCTGGCTGGCAGCACCTGCGCTACACTGCCCCCGCGCGTCGGGAATCAGGGAAGGACGTCATGATCAGAATGGATCGCAGCATCGCAGCATTGGCATTGTGCGCCGCATTCGCGGCAGGTTGGGTGTCACACACGAGCAAGACGGTACAGGCGCAGAGTTCGAGCAGCGTCCTCTTCCAGTTGCAGGGATTGGGGCAGGATGGCGCGCTTACTCTCTACTACCCCAGCGAGCGCACTATTTACGTGTACCCGGGCGCAGTTGTCGGAAACGCGGGTGTCCAGTGCGCCTTCAAGTACAAGCTGAGTGAGACGCCGGGAGGGGTTGTGAGGCGAACACCCTGTCCGATGCAGGTGCTCAATCCGTAACCGCCATTGTGGTGTAAACGGCAAATTCAGCTCACCACGATCTCCGAAAAATCCGCGATACGCGAGAAGTTACGGAGCACCTCGGCCACGAGCGCCAGGCGGTTGCGCCGCAACTCCGGGTCGGGCGTCATCACCATGACCTTGTCGAAAAAGGCGTCCACGACGGGCCGCAGTGTCGCTATGCGCTCCAGCGCCTCGCGGTAGCGCCGCTCTGCTCTCAGCGTCTCGACCTCGGGCACGAGCGCCGATGCATGTCCGCGCAATTCGCGTTCTTGCGGCTCTTCGAATGCGCTCGCCTCAGCGGCACTTCCATGGGTGTCGCCCTTCTCCGCCGCCTGGCGCAGAATGTTCTTGATGCGCTTGAACGCTGTCGAGATTGCAAGGAAGTCTTCGGAACCGCGCACTGCGGTCAGCGCCTCGGCGCGTGCAATCGCGTCCGGCACGTCGTCCGCGCCGGCGGCCAGCACCGCTTTTACCACGTCGTAGGCATAGCCGCGTACATCGCGCAGGTAGAACTCCACTCGCTCGCGCAGAAATGCACCGATCGCCCCGGTTGCCGTTTCGGCCAGCGTATTCTGCGCGGGGCTGGTGGCCAATTGTTCGAGATCTTCGAGCGATAGCGGCAGGTCTCCCGTGGCGAGAATCTTGATGACCGCGTTGGCCGCGCGTCGCAGCGCGAACGGATCCTTCGACCCCGTGGGCTCCAGCCCGAGCGCGAACATAGCGGCAATTGTTGCCATGCGATCGGCAAGGCCCAGCAACTTCCCTTCCGTGGTTGGCGGCACTGCGTCGTCCGTGGAGGCCGGCCGGTATTGCCAATAGATGGCGTCGGCTACCGTGTCCCCGTGGCCTTGTGCCCGCGCATACAGACCGCCGACGACGCCCTGCAATTCAGTGAACTCCTTCACCATCTCCGCAGTCAGGTCGGCTTTGGCAAGCAGCACAGCTTCCTGCAGCGCGGCCCGGTCAAAAACAATTCCGCTACCGGCCACGCGCTCGGCCAGCGCCTCGGAAAGCCGCAGGTTTGTCTGCGTCTTCTCCCAATAGCTGCCCAGGTCTTTCTGAAAGGTGACGGCCTTTAGCAACTCCACGCGAGCAGCCAGGGGCACCTTCTGATCGAAGTCCCAGAAGAAGCGCGCGTCGTTGAAGCGCGCCCGCAGCACGCGCTCGTTGCCGTGGCGGATGATCGCCTGCCCTACCGTATCGACCTCTGTGTTGAGCACGGCAAGGAAATGCGGCAGCAATGTGCCACCGGAATTCTCAACCGCGAAATACTTCTGGTGGTCGCGCATGACAGTGACCAACACCTCTTCCGGAAGCTCAAGATACTCGCGGTCAAAACTGCCGAGCACCACGGAAGGCCATTCCGTAAGTTGCGTTACGGTTTCAATCAGCGGCTCATCTTCGCGCCAGCGCGCGCCGGCGACGGTCCGCGTCGCGCGATCCAAGTCTTTGCGAATCCGGTGCCGCCGCGCCGCAACATCCGGCAGCACGAACGCTGCTTGGAGCTTCGCGGCGTATTCCTCCGGGTCTGCTATCTCGATGGGCGCGTCGCCAAAGAGGACGCGATGGCCATAGGTGTGGTCTCCCGCAATCACGCCGCCGAATTCAACCGGCACCACCTCGTCATCGAGCAGCGCCATCATCCACCGCACTGGCCGCACAAAACGCTCCGGCTTGCCTGCGCGCCAGTACATGCTCTTGGCCCAGTACATGCCGGCGAGTTCACGCGGCAATGCCTCAACTAGGAGGACAGAAGCCTTCCGTCCCGGTCTCGACACCGTTGCGGATACGTATTCGCCCTTGGCATTGGTGACCTTTTCGAGCACGCTCACTTCGACGCCCGCCTTCTTTGCAAAAGCAACAGCAGCAGCCGTTGGAGCATCGTCCTTGAACGCGACCTTCCATGAAGGCCCCGTCAGCTTCTCTTCGGCGTCCTGCTGCTTCGGGAGCACGCCCGCAATCTGCACAGCCAGCCGTCGCGGAGTGGCATAACTCTTCACGACCGCATCACCCGGCAGCAACTGCTCGCGTGCCAGCAGATCGCGCACGCGGCGCGCCAACTCTGCTTCCGCCCCGGCGATCATGCGCGCAGGGATCTCTTCCAGGCCAATCTCAAACAAAAATTCTGCCATCGTTCTCTTTCAGTTCCGCTACGCCACGGCCGCTACGGCAGGAGCTGCAAGTTGCTGCGCAGCATAGGCCCGCGCCACGCCGACGGTCAGGTTGCGGATGCGCGCGATGACGCCCACGCGCTCCGTTACGCTCACCGCTCCGCGTGCATCGAGCAGGTTAAACAGGTGCGAACATTTCAGGCACAGGTCGTAGGCGGCCATTACGGGCACGCGGCTCCGCTCCTCGACAGCGCCTTCCTGCTTCGCCGCCAACGCCAACAGCGCCTGGCACTCCGCTTCATACAAGCGAAAGTGTTCCCATTGCTTCTCCACATCGGCGTATTCGAAGTTGTAGACGGAAAACTGCACCTCTTCGCGGTGCCGCACTTCACCGTAAATGATCTCGCGGCCGCTCACTGGATCGCGCGCCCACACGATATCGTAGATCGAGTCCACGTCCTGCAGAAAGGCCGCGATACGTTCCAGGCCGTAGGTCAGCTCCGCGCAGATGGGGTCCAGCTCTTGCCCGCCGCACTGCTGAAAATAGGTGAACTGCGTGATCTCCAGGCCGTCGAGCATCACCTGCCAGCCCACGCCGGAAGCGCCGCCCGCGGGCCACTCCCAGTTGTCTTCTTCGAACTTCAGATCGTGTTCGCGGAGATTGATGCCCATCGCGCCAAGCGATTGAAGGTACAGCTCCTGCACGTCCGCGGGCGGCGGCTTCAGAATGACCTGAAACTGGGTGTGCTTAAAGAGCCGGTTCGGGTTCTCGCCATAGCGCCCGTCCGCAGGCCGCCGCGAGGGCTGCGCATACGCGATCTGGATAGGCCTGGGGCCGAGCACGCGGAGGAAGGTTTCCGGCGACATGGTGCCCGCGCCTACTTCCACGTCATAGGGTTGCTGCAGCACGCATCCGCACGCCGCCCAGAAGATCTGCAGATTGAAGAGGAGCTCTTGAAAAGTGAGAGCTGGTTTGGCCGCTGTGGTCACGGCTCGATTCTAAATGACATGTGCAGGATCAGCGTCGATTGTGTCGCGCAGTTGAGCCTTCGGTAGAGGAACCCGCGCCCGCAAGACCGCCGCCCTTGCAGATCGCGCTTTCCTGTCCGCCACCGATGCCCAGCACCTCGCCTTGCGCCTTGCACAGCCGCTGCTCCAGCGCGCGGGCATCCGCGCCGGCCAGCGGTTGCGTCACTTCCTGCCCGGTGTAGTTGTCCACCAGGTACTCGTAAACGAAGTCGCTGTCGTGTCTTTTCCGCCCGGAGAAATGCTGCCATACACCCAGCATGGCGCGTCCGGCTTCGTCGTCCAGCAGTGCATACACCTGCTGGCCCCCGTTTGCCTCCTGCCCTTCGGAGTAGATCGGTGCGCCCGCCTTCGACCGCGGCCAGCGTGCATGCCAGTCGTGCGTCTTCGCATCGAGATAGAAGGTGGTCAAAAAGGTGGTCCGCTCGCATTGCACGCAATCCTGATAGGTAGCCACCATCTCCGGGTCGCCATCGCGTCGCATCCGCAGCCAGCCGGCCAGCTTCAGTTCCGGGCCGGAAAGCAGCTCAGTGGCGGTGGCGCTTTTCTGGTCCACGTCATAGACGCGGTAGGTGTCGTCTGCGGGCAGCGCGGCAGAGGTTTCGCGTTGCGCAGTGATAACGAGCAGATGCGCGTCCGGCGGAATGGGGAGCCGGGGCGCGGCGGAAGTCTTGGTATCTTCCACGGCGGGTGACTCTGCCGCGGGCACGCCTACATAGCCGATCTCGCGGAGCGCTGTGTAGCTGGCGCCACGCAGTGATTTCTTAACAGTCTCGATTACATCGGTGTTCGTGCGGAGGTCAGCCCACTGAAAGCCCTCCAGCGCCTGTGCGTGTGCTGCGCGTGACGTCGCAAATAAAAGGGCGGCGACTCCAAGCCATCGAACGCATTTCCCTTGCCGGGGGTTCACTGGATTCTTCGCTGTACTCAGAATGACGTCTCCTGTTGAGGTCTTAGCATGTGTGAGCGGTCCGTCACTCCAGTCCCAGCTTCTTCCAGATTGCATCGACGCGCGCTTTGGTCGCGCCATCCATCGCAATCATCGGCGGCCAGGGGCGGGTAAAGCCCTCCGCCGCCCATTTGCGTGTGGCGTCAATGCCCATCTTGCTGCCGTAATTCGGCAGCCGCGACGCATGGTCGAGCGAATCCACCGGCCCCAGCGTGAACTGGATATCGCGCTCCGGATCGATGTTGTTGGCCACGCGCAGCGTCACCTCGGCCACGTCCTGCACGTCGCAGTCTTCATCGACCACGATTACGCATTTGGTGAACATAGCCTGGCCCAGAGACCAGATACCGTGCATGACCTTGCGCGCCTGCCCGGCATAGCTCTTGCGGATGGACACGATCATCAGGTTGTGAAAGACGCCCTCGGGCGGCAGGTGGACATCGACGATTTCAGGCAGCGTGAGCCGCATGAGCGGCAGAAAAATGCGCTCGACCGCCTTGCCCATCCAGGCGTCCTCCATGGGCGGCTTGCCCACGATAGTGGCGGTATAGATCGGATTCTTGCGGTGCGTGATGCAGGTAATATGGAAAACCGGGTAGTCGTCCGGCAGCGTGTAGAAGCCGGTATGGTCGCCGAATGGGCCTTCGGACCGCAGTTCATCCAGCCGCACATAGCCTTCGAGCACGATTTCGGCATGGGCGGGAACCTGCAGATCGACCGTTTCGCATTGCACCAACTCGACTGCTTTCTGGCGGAGGAAGCCGGCGATGACGAACTCTTCGACCTCAGGGGGCGCAGGCACGATGGCCGCGAAAGTGGTTGCCGGGTCGGTGCCGATGGCAACGGCCACCTCCATGCGCTCGCCCGCGACCTTGCCCATCGCTACGTGCGGCATCCCACCCGCCGGCTGCATAGGAACTGCGCTGCCGCCCGCCGACTCCGCCATGCTGTGTACGCGGGCCGCGCTGTCTGGGCCCGCGGCCATGCGCAGGCGGTCGCGAAAGTGTTCCGCCGCCACCTTCTGCCGCTGCCAGTGCATGCCGGTAGTTTGCGCGTCATATACCTGCATGCGGTACATGCCCATGTTGCGCTTGCCGTGTTTTGGATCCTTCGTGATGACGAGTGGCAGCGTGATGAAACGGCCGCCATCCATGGGCCAGCACTGCAGCACGGGAAAATCCAGCACGCTGAAGTCCTTACGCAGGATGACTTCCTTGCAGGCTGCATCGCGCGCGGCCACGGTCTTGGGGAAGAACTTTCCGACCTCCGCCAGCATGGGCAGCAGTTTGAGCTTTTCCAGCAGACCCTCGGGGGACTTCACATCCATCAGCGCCTGAATGCGGCCGGCAACCTCATCCAGCGAATCGACGTTCAGCGCCATGCGCATGCGCCGTTCGCTGCCGAACTGGTTCATGAGCACGCGTGCGCCGGGGTAGCCCTTAACCCGCTCGAACAACAGGGCCGAGCCGCCGGGCAGTTTCCGGGCAGTTTCCGGGCTGCCCCGGCGACCGAATTTCGCGACCCGGTCGGCGATCTCCGCCATTTCCAGAATCGGGTCCACTTCTTCGTGAATGCGCTTCAGTTCGCCGGCTCTGTCCAGCCGCTCTATCCAGTCCCGCAGATCGTTATAGGCCAAGCTCGTGCTCCTTAGCCCATCATAACGGGGGTTGCCATGCCAAAGTCCGCGCGGGGCAGCGAGGGAGCGAGCTGAGCGCAGATCGTCACAGCGCATCTCGAGACACATGCTCACCGCGCGTCTTCGCCGCGCATCCAGCGGTCCATGAAAGTCTGCGCGCAACGGGCACCGCACAGGTGCCGGGCTTCGCGTCCATGCGAAAGAGTGTGGTTCCAGGGCGTAACCTTCAAGACCGGCTGCTCGGCGCTATTGCCGTCCGCCTGCAAGGTTTCGGTCCAGGCCAGCCACCAGTCCTCCGCATCGTTCCTGGGACTGTTGCATACGTCGCAGTGATAAGACTCTGTCCAGGCCATCTGTTCGCTTACTCCGATCCGTCTCCATCGCAAAATAGCACAGAATATAGGTCGTGTTGCGCGGGAAGCCAAGGACAGCCCTGTGGCAGTTCTCTTTATGCCAAGGGTACGGTGGTTCTTCGCCGCATAGCGAAGAGTCCACGCAAAGGCCCACTTGCTCGCAGCCCGCATTTGCCACAGCGTTCTACACCTGTTGGCGAAATCGCTCTTAAGGCGAAGTTGTCTGTTGGCGGTGAGGCGGAATGCCGGGCTAAGCAGCGGTCTTTTGATGATCCATCTCGACCAGAGGGTAGCCGAGTTGCTTCCACCCGTCGTAGCCGCCCCGCAGTGGGCGCACGCGATAGATGCCCAGCCTCCGTAACTTGAGCGCGGTCCGCGCGCTGGTGGCGTCACTGGGACACGTGCAGTAGAGCACCACATCCTGGTCGCGGGGGATTTCCTCATTTTGCGCGACCAGCGTATCGGGCGAGATCATGACGGCGCCGGGCAGCTTGCGCGGATCAGGCAAGTAGTCGAGCGGGTGGCGCAGGTCGATGATGTAGACGTTCTTGCCCCCATCGAGCATTTGCTTCAACTCTTCCGGCTCGATTTTGGCGCCGCGGATCTTCTTCAGGAAGGACTGCTGCTTCCATACCCGGAAGACCAGATAGCCGGCCAGAACAAGGAGGAAGAGAGCTCCCGCGAAGTGGGCCGCGTAGGCCAGCGCTTCCGGGTGCCGCTTGAGCACGTCGCCAAAGAAGCGGCCCACCAGAGTGACGCTTACGCTCCAAAGCAGCGCTCCTCCCATGTCAAAGGCCAGGAAGGTGGGATAGCTCATGCCGCTCTGCCCGGCGATGGGCGCGGCGACGGTGCCCAGCCCCGGGATGAATTTCGCGAACAGGAGCGCGCGCGGCCCCTGCCGCTGGAAGTAGTTCTCCGTCCGCCGCACGCAGGTCGCGGACTCAAAAGAAAGCTTGCAGACCAGCCGCACCATGGACCCGCCGAACCGCTTTCCCATGAAGTACCATGCCGAGTCGCTGAGCAGGCACGCGGCAACTACCGACGCGATCACCAGGGTCAGGGAAAACCGGTGCGTCGTGGTCAGCGTGCCAGCTGTAAGCATCAGCGGCACGCTGGGAATCGGCATTCCCAACTGCTCGGCCGCCACCCACAGGAAGAGGACGATATACCCGTAATGGAGGAAGAAGTCGACGGCCACTGGCATACGCACACCTGCTCACAAGCTAAACCATAGATGTGAACCTGGGGCAAAAGATGCGAAACCCTCGTAATCGGATCCGTATCCAAAATGGGAGCCGAAGAAAAAGGTAGGCCCGGGCTGGTGGGCCCGGGCCTCGTCTCGTGATCGAGCGCCGATTGCTATTGCTTGACGCGCACCGTAGGTTCGGCGGACAGCCCGGGCCGCAAGCGATGGTCGTTGTTCTGCTGCGCATTGGTGAAATCGATGCGCACCGGCACCCGCTGAACAACTTTGACGTAGTTGCCAGTCGCGTTTTCCGGCGGGAACAGACTGAGCATGGAGCCGGTCGCGCCGCCGATCTGGGTGACCTTGCCGTCATAGACACGGCCGTTCAAGTCCACCTTGACCCGCACTGGCTGTCCGGTTTGCATAAGATGAAGCTGAGTTTCTTTGAAGTTTGCCGTCACCCACAGGTCGTCGAGCGAGACCAGGGTTGCCAGGTTCTGCCCAATGCTGACGTTCTGGCCAACTTCGACACTTTTCTTGGTGACGATGCCGTTTACCGGGGCCAGAATCCTGGTGTAACTCAGGTTCAGCTTCGCCTGGTTCAACTGGGCGCGAGCCTGCTCCACCTGCGCCGCTGCCTGGTCCGCCTTGGCGCGCTGCGCCTTGACCTGTTGCGGACCGGACTGAGCATTCGCGAGTTGCGCCTGCGATTGCGCGACCTGCTGACGTGAGACCGCAATCTGGTCTTGCGCGGCGATAGCATTGGCCTTGGCAGAAACCACGGCTGCCTGGTCTGCCTGCGCCGTGGCAACCGCCTGGTCAAACTGCTGTTTCGAGATGACGTCCTTCTGCACAAGGGTGGTGTAGCGCTGCAAATCGAGCTGCGCCTTGGTGTTTGTCGCCTCTGCTTGTGCTACCTGCGCCTGCGCTTGTTCGAGCAGGCGCACGGCCCGCCGCACCTGCGCGTCAGAAGCCTGTACGGTGGCTCCGGCCTGGGAGAGCGTGCTGGTGGATTGCGTACTCGTCACCGGAATAGTTACCTTTGCCGACTCATAGTTGGCTTCCGCCGCTTCCAGGTTGGCTTCATCCTGCTGCACGGCGACGTCGTAATCCTTGGGGTCAATCTCGGCGATCACCGTGCCAGCCGCTACATACTGGTTTTCCGTGACCGGCACATTAATGACGTGGCCATTGATACGCGCGCTGAGCTGCACGATGTGCCCGTCGATCTGCGCGTCATCGGTGTCCTCGTAAAAAGTCGAATGCCACCAATAGAGCAGGGCCCCCACCACGATGACCGCCACCACGCCGATGATGATCCAACGCCGGCGGCGTTTTTTCTGGGGGTGCTGGTTGGTTTCTTCGCCGCCCCCGTCCTGCTGATTTCCCTGATCGTTCTGGCCGTGATCTTCCGATCTGCCCGACGCCGGATCCTGTTCCGCCACGGTTACCTTCCTCCCAGAAATGCTTTAACTTTGACCTCGACGACGCCGAGGGCCCGCGCCAGCTCCAGCTTCGCGAGGTTGTGCTGGTACAAGCTGGCCACGTATTGGCTGTTGGCCTGCGCCACCGAAGCCTGCGCCTGGGTCACGGGCAGATTGTCGGACACGCCGGCGGCAAAGCGCTCCTGCGCCTCGACCAAAGACTCATTCGCCAGTTGCACATTGCTGCGCGCCACCTCCACCAGCTTCTGCGCTGACTGGAGATCGAGAAAACTATCGCGGACATCGGCATCGATCTGGCCGCGCAGATCGCTCAACCGGGCCTGCGCCTGATTCAACTGCGCCTGCGCAAGTTGCGCATCGCCGCGCAGCTTTGCTTCTTCAAAGATCGGAACGCTGCCCGTACCCACTACGTCAAAGGTCCCATGGGAGTGCCCTAACGTGGGACCGATATCCCCATAGTCGCCCTGGAAGGCCACGGTGGGCAGCCGCTCGGCGCGCGCCCCTTTGTGGCTGGCCTCGGCTCCTTTGACCTGTTCCTGAAGCGACTGCAGATCCTTGCGAGTGCTGTAAGCGGTCTGCAAGGCAGTCTGTGGATCCATCGCGTCGAGCGGAGCATAGGGAGCGCGATCCGTCAGCACGACCTGCTGCTCCAGCGGCAGGCCGATTGCCCGAAGGAGCACGAGCTTGTCCTTTTCGTAGGCGTTCTGGTCACTGATCAGGAACTGCTGCTGCGTCTGGTAGTCCACGCGCGCACGCAGTTCGTCGATCTGGGGCGAGGTGCCGGCCTGGTGATTCGCAATCGCCTGATCGAGCGAAACCTTTGTGGTTGCTACCTGGGCCTGGTCGTTTTCGACACTCGCCTGATCGGAAATGCAGCGGAGATAGGCATTCCCCACTGTGAGCACGACCAGGTCACGCGCGTCTTCGAGCGACAACCGTGTTCCCTGGAAATTGTGTTTGGCCGCGATATAGTTTTGCAGCGACGAAATGTTCAAGAGCGTCCAGTTCAGGTTGCCGCGAACATCGGTGTAGGAATACGGGCCGATGATGGTCGGAAAGCCAGGGATCGAGAGACCCTGGGCGCGCAGGTTCGTTTGCTGGGCTGCTTCGCGGAAGTCTCCGGTCGCCGTGGGCAGAAGCTGCTGCAGAATCTGTAGCCGTTGGCCGCCCGCCTGCTGCACGTTTTGCCCGGACAGGATCAGCCCCAGGTTATTCCGCAGGCCAAGGTTGATGGCGTCCTCAATAGAAAGCGACCGTACCCCCGAGGTGGCCTTTTCTGTTACCACGCTGCCAGAGTAGGAGCTTTGGTTAACCGGCGCCGGTGCCGCGTTCGTCTGCGTGGTGGTTGTACCGGATGAGGTTGATGAGGATGCGGGCGTGCTTCCGGATGCAGCTTCACCCGAGCCACCCGCGCTGCTGAACCCACCGCCTGACCCGCTGCTCTGGGTTTGTGCCCATGCCGGTGATAGGGCGCAGAGCAGCGCTAACGCACCTGCACTCCAACATCGGCCGTTGCGCGGCTTACCCACGGACGCACTCCTTCAATGAAACTGAAACCTGTTTACGAGACTTTGGATGCAGAGCCGTATCCAAAGATGGAAAAATGTGGCTGGCCGGTGGAGTTTCACCGGAAATGGCCGGGTTGTCTCACCGGGCACGGTCCAGCTTTCAGCGTACGCTATGCAGCTGTGGCGGGAATTGGAACCGCTGCATGCACCAGAGAACTAGCGAGCGAGCAAAGGGCTTCGCGAAACGCGTCGCCGACCAGCACCGGTGTCCAGGGGCCTGCTCCCGCAGCTTGCAGGCTGGCTGCTGCGTCGCCACTGCTCTTTCCCAGCACTGCGCGAATCACGAAGATGATCCGCAATGCCGGATGGAGGTCGTCGAGCCAGCGCCGCATGCTGTCCCGGCCCTGGCCGTCAAGCAGTCGCGCCAGATCGGTCTGGTCCAGTCCCGCTGCGCTTAGATCATCGGTTTCAATACAGGAGACCGGAGCGCTGCGCTCCCCAACCACCGGCGCTCGCAGCG
Source organism: uncultured Acidobacteriaceae bacterium (assembly GCA_963767705.1). GTDB lineage: Bacteria > Acidobacteriota > Terriglobia > Terriglobales > Acidobacteriaceae > CAWCJL01. Next base: position 1,987,174 of record CAVYEO010000001.1, read on the forward strand.
CGTCTTCGTGGAGTGCGCGTGCACGCGCAATGCAGCGTTCCAGAAGTTTCCGCTCGGCCTCGCGCCGCGCTGCTCCCGGCTCCGCGCAGGGGTCTACCTTGACGGCGGCCACGGTCTCCTCCACGGCACTCACTGCTTCCGTGGTGTCGCCCAGGAGCAAAGCTGCCGTTTGAAAGAGTTCGAGTGCTGCGTGCTCGGCGTATCCTGTTTGCGTGCAATCTGCTGGCATGGCTCACCTTCCTCGCGTTCGCCGCGGATGCCTTGTTCCACATAGACTAACCCATGAGGCGCCGGAACCAGGTTCAAATCTTCTGCGGGTGCGACACTGGTTTTGACTGTGCAGCCAGTCCGGAAGTCGCAATTCGTCTCCTGTTCATGAAAAGGAGCCAACGTTTGCTGTAACACATGTCGTAACTGGAACAGACGAAAACAGTAGCACGCTCCGCCGCACCACCTGCTGACCCTATGGCAATCAGGCAACAACGCCGACCCAATCTCTTCTTCAGCCGGGACGAGTCCTGGCTGCGCTTTAACGGACGCGTGCTGCAGGAGGCCGAAGACCCTTCCAACCCCCTGCTGGAACGAGTCAAATTCCTGGCCATCACCGCGTCCAATCTGGACGAGTTTGTAGAAGTGCGCGTGGCCGGTGTGCTCCAGCGCATTGAGGACGGGTACAACGAGCCTGGCCCGGACGGCCTGACTCCGCAGCAAACCTTCGAGCGTGACTCCGAAGAACTGCGCAGCTTCGTGGAGGGGCAGTACCGCTGCTGGAACGAGCAGATACGACCGGCGCTCCACGCCAACGGCATCCGGGTGCTGGATTACAGCGCGATCGAGGAAGCCCAATGCGAGGAGGCCACGCTCTTTTACCAGCGCGAGGTCGACCCGCTGCTCACGCCCATCACTATCGACCCCGCCCATCCCTTTCCCCGGGTGCTGAATAAGGCACTTTGCCTGGCGCTCCTGTTGCGGCGCAAGCGCAAAGGCAACGCCACCGGGCCGGTGCTTGGCGTGGTCACGGTACCCCGCGCTCTGCCCCGCCTGGTGCCTTTGCCTTCGGCGGACGGCACCCAGGACTTCATCTTTCTCCACGACCTGATCGAAGCCAACGCCGGCAAGATGTATCGCGGGTACGAGGTGCTTTCCAAAGCGGCTTTCCGCGTGACGCGCAACAGCAACCTTTACCTGCAGGAAGAAGAGTCGCGGAGCTTGCTCGAAAGCGTACGCACGGAGCTCCACAACCGGCGCAAGGGCGACGCGGTTCGGCTGGAAATTGAGCGCGGGGCCGATCCCGAGATCGTGGATCGTCTGCGCGTCAACTTCGAGCTGGACGACTCGCAGGTGATCCGCACCGACGGACCGGTGAACCTGTCGCGCGTGATGGCGCTTTACACTGACGCCCCGCGGCCCGACCTCAAGTTCCCTCCCTTTATTCCGCGCGAACTGCGTCTCAGCCGACGGTCGACCAACCTGTTTGACGAGATCCGTCATCGCGACATCCTGCTTCACCATCCGTATGACTCATACGAGGGCGTCGTCGGCTTTATTGAGGCGGCGGCGGAAGACCCCCAGGTGGTCTCCATCCGGCAAACGCTGTACCGCACCAGCGCGGATTCCCCCATGTTTCAGGCGCTCATCGATGCCGCGCAGACCAAGGAAGTCACGGTGGTGGTGGAACTGATGGCGCGCTTCGATGAGGCGTCAAACATCCGCTGGGCGCGCAACCTTGAAGACGCCGGCGTGCAGGTCTTTCATGGTATCGTCGGCCTGAAAACGCACTGCAAGCTGGCCTTGCTGGTCCGCCGCGATGAGGATGGGGTGACCCGCCGGTATGCCCATCTGGGCACCGGCAACTACAACCCCAACACAGCGAAGTTTTACACCGACATAAGCCTGCTTACCGCGGACCCTGAGATCACCGCCAGCACGCAGGCCGTCTTCAATTACCTCACCGCGCACTCCGAATCCGACGATTACTCGCCCCTGCTGGTCAGCCCACTTACGCTGGCGGAAAGCTTTATCGGCAAGATCCATCGCGAAGCCGAGCACGCCCGCGCTGGCCGCCCCGCCCGCATCATCGCCAAGATGAATTCGCTGCTGGAAAAAAGCATCGTGGAAGCTCTTTATGCGGCATCCGCTGCGGGCGTCGAAATCGATCTCATCGTGCGCGGCATCTGCTCGCTGCGTCCGGGGGTGAAGGGTCTGAGTGAGAACATCCGCGTCCGCTCCATCGTGGGCCGCTTTCTGGAACACAGCCGCATCTTCTACTTCGCCAATGGGGGCGAGGAAGAGATTTACTGCGGCAGCGCGGACTGGATGCCGCGCAACCTGTTTGAGCGCTGTGAAGTGGCCTTTCCCATCAAAGACCCGCAACTGCGCGCGCGCATTCTGAACGAGATCCTGGCCGCGTGCCTGGCGGATACGGCCAAGGCGCGCCTGCTCGAACCAGGCGGCGACTATCGCCGCATCCGCCCGCATGGCAATGCCAAGCCGTTCAGCTCCCAGGAGTTCTTCATGGAACTGGCGGAAGGCAAAACTACTCCCGACCAGATCCCCGCGCGCGCGCTGCAGCCGCCCCACCGGCCTGCCGCGCGCCGCCCAGCGCCCGCCCACCCGCGCAAGACCGCATCCGCGCCGCGCAAACGCCAGACCACTCCGAGTGGCAAGATATAGCGACTCTAGAGGGTTTAGCTTTTCTACATAGTTCCGCAAACTCGCTAAGATTTCTGTCCCACATTGTCGCTGTTCGCGGCATTGCCAGTCCTCCGGATAGCCACGAGCCAACCGTGTCCCGGCTACACTGAAGTTTGCCTCGCGCTTACCGCAATCCTTTCGAACTGTGGCACCTGCTCAGCCTCGATGCGCCTAGCGTTGCCGCGCTCTGGTGCTGGACGCTGGGGCGGACTGCAGGTCTCCATCTGCCATGGACTGCGCCGCTCATGCTCGCGCTCGGCACCTGGCTGCTTTATGTGGGGGATCGCCTGCTCGATGGCTTCCTTGCGGCCGATCCGGTTGCTCTGCGGGAACGGCACAGGTTCCATCAGCGGCACAGACGAACCTTTCTCGCCGCTGCGGCCGTGGGCCTTCTCGTGCTGCTGTGGCTGGTTTACACACGGCTTCCGGCCCGCGCACTGCACGAGGACCTTTTGCTGGGACTCTGCGCCGCGGTATACCTCGCCATCGTGCATCTGCGCACGGATGGGAAAAGGATCGCGCACTGGTTCCCGAAAGAACTCGCGGTGGGCGTCGTCTTTGCCTTGGCCACTGCGGTCCCGGCGTGGGCACGCCTGAGTTCCCATGCTCCCGCTCGTCAACCATTGCTCCTGGTAGATGTTTTGTTTGCAGCGATCTGCTGGATCAATTGCGTCGCTATCGAGGCCTGGGAAGCCGCAGCGCCGGAGGGCCACGACGCGCCTGCGCCTCGGCCGTCGGCATCGACGCGATGGCTCGCGCGACACCTTGAGGCGGCCTGCTACACCGTCCTGCTACTCGCGCTTTCCGGCATGATGTACGCCCGGGTGGGCTACAGTACACCTGCCGCAAGCACGGCCGCCTTCATTGCCATTGGCCTCAGCTCGATCTGTTTTGCGGTGCTGAACCGGGGGCGCAGCAGGCTTGCTCCCCTGCGCCTCCGTGTTGTGGCCGACGCCGCCCTGCTCACGCCCCTGCTGTTCCTCCCGGTGCTTCGGTAACCGTGGCGATGCCATTCCGTCGTCGAGTTTCCTTTGACTCCGTCGCCCGCCTGTACCGGTTCATGGAATACGCAACCTTTCTTCGGGCCCTGGAGCATTGCCGGTTCGCCTTTCTTCCTATGTTGGGCGGCGCGCGGCGCGTCCTTCTCTATGGTGATGGCGACGGTCGTTTCCTGGCGAAACTGCTCGCGGAGCATTCGCAGGTGACAGCGGACACGGTGGACAGCAGCGCGGCCATGCTCGCGCTGGCCCGTGAGCGAGTTCGCCGGCTTGGCCCCTCAGCCGTCGCCCGCGTTTACTTCCACCACGCCGATGCGCTCGCGTATGTACCCAGCTACGCCTGCGACCTCCTCGTTACCCACTTCTTCCTCGACTGCCTTTCCGAAGCTGAGATTTCGGCACTCCTGCTTCGGGTCCGGCCGCACCTGCTTCCAGGCGCCCGGTGGCTGATCTCCGAATTCGCTATCCCGGAGGGTCAACCCGCCAACTGGCTCGGCCGGCTTATCATTACGGCGCTGTATCGTGCGTTTCACCTGCTCACCGGGTTGCGCGCGCAGCGGCTGCCGGACTACGCTTCGCTGCTTCGGCAAGAAGGCTTTACGCTCCGCGCGGAACGCTCTGCGCTAGCTGGCCTGCTCCGCAGTGAACTGTGGCAGAAGCAGGATGGCAATGGGCAGGCAACGCCCGTCGCGTCCTCGACCTCACATCCGCTATGCAGTTCTTGATCAGCACCGCCCTCCCCCTCCGCGCCGGTGGATTTCCCGGCGAAGCTCCAGACGTCTTTCCCGGACCGGGATTTCCCACGCCGGGCCCCGATCCTGAACCCGGCAACCCCGGATTTCCCGAGCCGGATCCCGATCCCGCGCCCTTCGATCCGCTGCCCGCTCCAGCGCCCGTCACCTTGCAATAGGACCACTTCGGAAGTGCGCGTCTCTCGAAAGTAACGTGCGTCCCCGGAAACCGGCGCTCGGGAATGAGCTGAATTGTTACAATCAGGTTAAAGGCCAGCACGCAGCGCGCGTCCCCGCCGCTGGTTTGGGCGCGCCGTAGATCCTATGAACGTTTACCTTCTTCGCCATGCCAGCGCTGGCAATCGCCGCACTAATCCCATCACCGACCGCAAGCGCGGACTGGATAAAGAGGGCAAGCAGCAGTGCATCCTGGTCGGGAACTATCTCAATGCCACCAAGGTCCACTTTGACGCCGTGGTCTCGAGTCCCCTGAAGCGCGCCCTTCAAACTGCCTCCCTGGTGGCCACGGAGACGGGTTTCGAGGGACGCGTAGAAAAGGATGAGGCGCTTGCGCCCGCGGGCACTTTTCTGGCCTTTGAAGAGATCCTGCGCCGCCATGCCGGGATGGAGAACATCCTGGTAGTCGGGCACAATCCAAACCTGTCGCAGTTTCTCGGCGCGATGATCTGCTCGCCGCACCGGGCCAGTGTCCGGCTGCGCAAAGGCTCGCTTGCTCGCCTGGATGCCACCCGCCGCCCCGCGCAGCTTTTATCGCTCATCGAACCGCGGGTGCTCCGGCAGCTTTACACGAGCGTCGCAAAGAGCTCGCGCCGGAAGACCTCGCGGAAGTAAGCCGCCTCTTTCCGCAACGACCAAAGCTCCAATTCCGCGCCCGTCCGGCCTGGATGGAGTTCCATCAGCACGCGCTTGGGGTACACCCGCACATTTACCTTGAGCGCGTTGCTGGCGCGATCCTGGTTAAGCGCCACGGCAAGCCGCAGCAGCACCACAGCGCGATGCACATGGACCTGCTCCTCCGGGGGAAGCACGCGGAAGCTGCGTTCCTGGGCATCCGGGCGCGACTTACCTAGATAGCGCGCGATGCCCGACACCACCGCCCGCTGCTGCGGCGTAAAGCCGTTCATCTCCGATGACGCGATGATGTACTGGGTATGGCGGTGGTGCCCCTGGTAGTTGATGTATTTGCCGATGTCCCGCAGCATGGCGGCGGCATCCAGCCATTCCCGGTATTCCGGCGGCAGCCCATGCATGCTTTGCAGGTCGCGAAACAGCTGGGCCGCGTGGCACCGCACCGGCTCAGCGCTTTCCGGCTTCACGCCATACCGTCTGCACGTGCCGAGCACGCTTTCCCTGCGATCGCGCTCGATCTGCTGGTGCGCGGTTGTGTGCGCGTCCTGCTCCGCCAGCATCTGCGCCAGAATGCCGTCCCGGAGTCCCAGGTCGGAATACCGGAAGCCCGGCAGCGAAAGATGCTCCAGAAGGGCCGCGTACACCTGAGCGCCGGGAATGATGATCTCCGCCCGGCGAGGCCCGATGCCGGGCAGCTTGCCGCGTTCTGCCTGGTTCAACTTCAGCAGCCTGTTGGCAAGGCGCCGCACATCCTGCGTCGTTGTAAACCCGGGCACCACGGCACCATCCAGCGGCCGGCCATTCCGCAATGCGGTTTTGCTCACGGCAGCGCTGCCCTGCACCAATGCGAGCGCGGTGCCGGAGGTCGCAATCACCTGCTCGATCCCTTTTGTCGGAATCCGGTTCGCAACTTTTCCAAGCTCGCGCGCGATGAACTGATTCAACCGCGCCACATCGTCTGCAGGAGGCGGATCGCCGCCCTGCAGGAACTCCTGCGTCAACCGAACGGCGCCCAGCGGCAGGCTCACGGTTTCCACGATCCGCTTATTTTCGGAAAGCGTGATCTCGCAGCTACCGCCGCCCAGGTCCACCAGCAGGCAACGCCCACTGGTGTCGTGCTCCCGCATCAGGCCGCGGTGGATCAGCCGCGCTTCTTCCAGGCCGGAGATGATCTCGAGGTCCCATCCCGTTTCTGCCTTCACCCAGGCCACAAAGGCCGGCCCGTTTCGCGCACCGCGCAGCGCCGCCGTGGCCACTGCCCGCACCCGATCGACTCCCGCCGCCTGGATGGCTTTGTGAAAGCGTTTCAGCGCGGCCAGCGTGCCGGCCATCGCCTCTGGCGATACCAGCCCGCTTTCAAAGACGCTCGTGCCCAGCCGCGTTACTTCGCGATCCTCATGCAGCGCTTTCAACCGGTGCTGCTGCGCGCGCGCGATCTTTAGCCGGCAGGAGTTCGACCCAATATCGATCGCGGCGAAGGTTTGCCCCACGGTTGCGGTCGCGCTCCGCTTATTTTTCGTACGCTTCTGCATGGCCATCTCCGTCGAGAGCATACCTTAACTCGAGGCGGTGGCCGGTCTCCGCTGCCCGGCCTGCGCCCGCGGCGCGCGGGTGTGCAGCGATCGAGAGCCCGATTTTGCGCGCCGCGCCAGCCACTCGCCTACAAGCCGCCGCCGCACGGTATCGGTCGTGCGCAGTGCGCTGCTTAGGAGCCGTGCCGTTTCTCTGCCGATCGCCTCTCGCAGCTCCGCGCCGTTCTTGCCTAAAGCCTGTTTCGCTTCGTCCTCCAGTATCAGGAAGTCGTGCCAGTCCCCGATGGCGTCCTGTACCCGGTTGATAGCCTTCGCAATTGCCTTGGCTTCGCGATCTTCGCCGCCCGTTTCCGCCACATAGCGAGCCTTCTTCGCACCCTTGCGGAAGTCGTGGAGATTGTCCGCATCGAGCACCGGCATCGTGTCCACCAGGCGCAGAAAGTCTTCGAGCGCCAGCATGGAAACCGGCCGCGCCTGCCGTCCGTCCCGGCGGGCAGCCTGCGGCAGTGCGGCCAGGCATGCCTCCCCGGCGCTCTGCAACTTGGGCCTCCGTTTCTGTAGCTGCTTGGTCAGCCTTACGGCCCGCTTCTCCCGATGGTGCTTCAGCCAGCCGTCCAGCAACTTCGCTTGGTGGTGCAGTGGCGAGGCCGCCGCCACTGTCTCATTTTTGGTAACAGTTACGATTTCTATTTCACCAGCCGGGTTCAGGTAATGCTTGTCCACAATCTGCCGATGCACATCCAGGTCGCGCACCTTGCCTGCGGCGCGCCGGACCTTGTCCAGTTGGCGCAACCAGCGATCCGCAGCCTCCGCCAGTTCACCGCGTGTCGCGGTTGCCCGCGTGCCCTGCGCGCGCATCACTGTTTCCAGCATCGCCTCCACGCGCCGGGACCCCGTGCGCACGCGATGCACAGCTTCCACTTGCGCATCTGCGATGCACTCCGCAATGGTTCCGTGGAGTTCTTCCGCAAGTGCCCGCAAGTGGACGGCCGGCTCCGCGGCTTCGGGGTATTCGGGCCCGGATCGTCTTCCCCGCGCCTGATAGTTGACCGTCTTCTCGCTGGCCGCATCTTTGCCAACCGGCCCTGCATTTCCTGCTCCGCCGCTTTTCATGCCGCTCTCCCCACCAGCACGTGCCCAGATCACACGGTCGCCCGGCTGGTATTCTTGCCTTTCGGTATGGCGAAACATCTCCTACTTCCCCTCGCGGATCCCGCAGAGGCCTCGGAAGCACAATCGTCTTTTCTCTCCCCGCGCCGCGCCTGGACGCTGCTCCTGCTGCTTTGGCTGGCAGTCCATTTTGCCGCGCTCTTCGCGCCACCCCTGTTGGATGATGCCGATGCCACCCATGCCAACGCCGCGCAGCACATGGCGCTTTCCGGCGACTGGGTCACGCTCAAGGTCAACGGCATCCGCTACCTGGAAAAGCCGCCGCTTCCCTACTGGTTGGTCGCGCTTGACTACCGCATCTTCGGCTTTAACGTCTTTGCCACGCACCTGCCGATGGCGCTCGGCGTCCTGGGCGTTGCGGCGCTCGCCTGGCAATGGGCGCGTCGCGCCTATGGAGACCGCGCTGCGTTTTACGCCGCGCTCGCGTTCCTTACCAGCATCGGTGTCTTTCTTTTCACCCGGGTTTACATCCCGGAAGTGCTTCTCACGCTTTTTGTTTCCGCGGCGCTTTACTGTTTTCTGACCGCGCTGGAAGACCGCAAACCCCGCCGATTTTATGCCGTGTGGGCGCTGCTCGCGCTGGCCATGCTGGTCAAAGGACTGATCGCTCCCGTGTTTTTCGTCGCCGCCACGGTTCCGTATCTCGTCATCACCGGGGACTGGCGACGCTGGCGCGAGTTCCGCATCCCCACCGGCCTGCTGCTGTTCCTGATGATTGCCGCGCCGTGGCATATCCTGGCGGGGCTTCGTAACCCCGATTACGGCCACCCGGTGGGCAACGTGCCCGGGCCTGGTGGCGTCCACGGATTCTTCTACTTCTACTTCATCAACGAGCACGTGCTCCGCTTCCTCGGCCGCCGCTATCCCCACGACTACAATAAGCAGCCCGCCTGGGTCTTCTGGATCGGCCACCTTGCCTGGCTTTTCCCCTGGAGCTTGTATCTGCCGCTGGTCGTTCGGCGCGCCTGGCGCACCCGGCGGAGCTGGCTCAGCGATCTGCGCCCAGGGTGGGGAGATATCTCGGCGGCCGGTGAACCTACCGCTTTCGCCAGCCTTGCGGAAGCCGAGCGCCTGCTGGCACGTCGCAACTTCCGCAAGCGCTCCGTCTGGCTGCTTTCGCTGTACGCGGGCTTTATTCTCATCTTCTTCGCCATTTCCACTAACCAGGAGTACTACACCTTTCCTGCCTATTTTCCGCTACTCCTCATCACGGCCGGCGTGCTTACCTCTTTTGAACTGCGCTCGGAAACGAACGACTTACTGTTACGGGAGAACACCAGTCGCTGGCTCACCGGAGCGCATGCGCTGTTTGCGGGGATCGGCGTCGCCGCCTCTATCGCGCTCGGCTACGGGCTCTGGTCCTCGCGCCACCTGCCCTTTGTACCCGATATAGGCGTGCTGCTGGCGCACCGTGGGGTCGGCAACTACTCCCTCTCGATGTCCCACCTTTTCGACCTCACCGGGCCGTCCTTCGCGGCACTGCGCCTGCCCGCCGCCCTCGCCGCAGTGGTGCTGCTGGTGGGTCCGGCCATCGCATGGCGATTGCGCCGTCGCGGCGAGAATCTACAGGCTACCGCGTCGGTTGCTTTTACCGCGGCCATTTTTCTGATCGCCGCGCACATCGCCTTGGTCCGGTTTGCACCCATGCTGTCCTCGCGTGCCATGGCGGAGACTATCAACCGCATCGCCGGTGACGCACTCACTGACCCCGCCGCGGCTTCTCGCGCCACCCTGCTGGTGTATGGGGACCAGTCCTACGCCTCGTCGGTTATCTTCTACACCCACCGGCAGGCGCTGTTGGTGAATGGCCGCACTTCTTCAATGATCTGGGGCTCCTGGTATCCGGACGCGCCGCATATTTTCCTGACCAATAGCGATCTTCTCGCACTTTGGGGCGCGGGCAACCGCAAATTCCTCTTCGCCGAAGCGGAAAATGCTGACAAGGTCAAGGCCCTCCTCGGCGCCCGAGCCATCCTCGTGCAGGAACTCGCGGATAAGTCTCTTTACACCGATCGGCCGCTGTAGTCACAGGAGTTCTGCGAAAGTCAGTAACAGGGCTTCATTCGCGTGTGAAGCGCGCCCGCGCCCCATGTGAGGCAGCATTTGTCTTAATGCACCGGCCATGACAAAGGGTCCGGCGTGCGACACGCCGGACCCTCTTGTTGTCTTGCTTTTAGGAGAGCGAGAAACCGTTGCACTGGACTGTGTAGCAGCAGCAGCCCTGGCCGTCCACATAGCAATAGACACAGAAGTTGATGCAATGATCCTGGTAGTTACACCCGTCATCGTCCTTGCAGTGGCACCACAGCTTGCACTCGACTTGGCAGCCGTTGCCCCATCCGCAATCCGACTTTCCTTCGCATGACTTGAACCGCCAATGGTGCTTCCTCTTATGGCCGTCGTTGCACGACTTGCGCCAGCTCAATCCGTTGCCCTGGCAGTAAACATCGAACCAGCAGTGATTGTTCTGATCAGTCTGACACTGAATCTCGAAATAGCACGAGTAGTCAAACTGCTCGCCTTGCTGGCCACAATACTGATCGTAACAACAGGATTGGTGTTGACAATAATGGTCGTTATCCCAACAACCACCATCTCCTTCATTACCGTGCTGCGGGGACGAGAGCCCCGCCGCTCTGGCGACCGGGACCATCGTGGTGCCGATGACCGCTGCCGAGGCGGCCAAGCCGCCCATATTCTTCAAGAAATCGCGCCTCTGAACTGGTTCCATAACTTCACCTTTGTCTCTCGATGTTTCAAGCGTGCGTTGCAGTTGGAGATAGGGGGAAGTATCTCAATTCATCGAAATGCTAGCTCCAGACCAGGAAAGATGTTTCCTAAATCGGAGCAGGGAAAGATTCGGACTATCTTCCCTGTCTTGTCAACTAAATAGAACAAAAATCTGCGCCATCTCACTTATCTCTCACAAATCACATGCAATTTGACCCTGCCCGCGCGCTTAGCTTGCCGCCGCAAAGATAGCTTTTATTCCGTAGAAACCTTTGTTTGCAGGACTATTCTCAGAAGGACTTTCGTTCAAAGTGCTATGACAGTCACCTATCAAGAGCGTTCGACTCAGCAAACCACACGATCTACTCTAGTGAACTGCCGCCCGATCGCAGCAACTTGGTCCCAATCACGGCCGGGAGATAGGGCGCGCGGAGCCAGTTTGGAAAAATAGCTTGGCATTGCTGCCGGCCACGGCACATTGTGAACCGTAGAGTACCAGTCCCCACCGCCCGCGCTGCCCAGCCGCTTTCGCACACAGATGATCTCTCGCGCGCGTACTGGCCGGCATCCTCGCCAGCGTCTAGTTTGCAGCCTGCAAGAAAACCCCGGCTTGCGCTCCCGCGCCGTACTGGATTGCAAGAAGCCTGCGTCCTCTGTATATTTTGGAGCGCTCCTTGCATTTGGATTTGTCAGCCGGCAAAGACCGGCGCTGCGCGTACCTGCTTGCCCCTCGGTGGCAAGCCCTAGCTTCCATGGTCGCGGTATTCCGGGTCTGCCGCACTGGCCCACTCCCCTGCGAACTCTGTCCGCCGCCTTTTCGAAGCACTCTATTGCGTCTGCCTACGGAGGCTCCAACCTATGTTCCGCACTTTGTTCCGCTGCACCCCGTTCATCGCACTCTGCCTGTTTTTCCTCGTTCCGCTCCTCGGGCAATCCACGGCTCACCCACAGTTTGTTACTCCCAGCCAGCTCAAGATCAACCGCACTGGCACGCAACCCCCTCTCACGGTTGGCGGCATTGTTGGTGTTGCGGATTTCAATACCGACGGCCGAAAAGACATCCTGGGCTACAGCTTCGACACGAGCGGAAACGTGCAGCAATACACGGTCCTCTTCCATGAAGCCGACGGGAGCTATACCCCGAAACTCACCGGCATCCCGGTTGGGTACGACCCGTTGCTCGGCGTCATCTCCGACACGGTACAGATTGCAGACGTAAACCATGACGGTCGTCCTGACCTGATCGTCGTCACCTCTTCGCCCAGCAGCCAGAACCGGGATTACATTTACCCGAGCGGCGACTCTACATTGAGCGCGTATCTAGGTAATGGCGATGGCACCTTCCGGTCTGTCGGCCCGGCAGTCGTGGCCCACCATCTCTACGCGAAGCTCAACGCTCTTGTTGACTTAAACAAAGACGGAAGCCCGGACCTCATCATCGAATCGATTACGGTGGGGGCAGATGGGTCAAGCGCGCCCCCGTTCTACACCGTCTGGAATGGCTCATCGGATGGTAAATTCAAAGCGGCAGAAAAGATTGGCCAAGGGAGCTTTGTTGCTGCCGGGGACCTGAATGGCGATGGGTATCCCGATGTGGTGTTTTCTCTAGCCAACAGTAACTCCACCGGCATTCAGGTCTATCTGAACCACAACGGCACAAGCTTTACGCCCGGCGCCAGTTATCCCGGCGTGAATGCGAATGTCGCCGCCCTGGGCGATCTGAACCACGATCACAAGCTTGACCTGGTCGCGCTTGAGCAGCTCGATCAAGACAAGCCCGCCAATCCGGGTCGCATCCTGCTCGGGAACGGAGACGGCACCTTCCGCTACGGAGGAACCTTTCAAAGCCCCATCGACGTTTCCAGAATCACGATCGCCGACATCAATGGAGACGGCGAGCAGGATGTCGCCCTTCTTACCGACCTTACCGTTTTGCAGGTCTTTCCGGGCAACGGCAATGGAACGGTAAACAATTCCCCTGTCTACTACCCTGGCGCCTACGGAAACTTCAATGCGTATTACCCAGTCTTCAGGATCACCGGCGCAACGCTTGTAGACCTCAACAACACTGGAAGGCTCGACCTGCTTGACCCGGATGTCTCCGGCTATTCCTTGGCCGCAAACGACGGGAAGGGAAACTTCCGCGCTCCGAAAATCAGCCTGTCCACCTCACGAGGTGTGAATGGGAGCAGTTATGGAACTCTCGTCGCCGCGGACCTGAACAAGGACGGGAAAACCGACATCGCTATCATGAGCCAACCTTTTAACGGTAATCCTGCGGCCGTGGTGGTCTATCCCGGAACAGGAAAGGGCTATTTTGGCGCTCCAAAGAGCTATCAGACTGGCGTCTGTGTTGGCCTCATTGCAGCCGGCGACGTGAATCGCGATGGCAAGCTGGATCTGGTAGTCGCGCGCGCACCACACTATAGCTGCAACAACACGCAGGGGGACTTAAGCGTGCTGCTGGGCAATGGCGACGGCACATTCGAGCCAGCCAGGAACTACAGCATCCTGGGGCCGCACGGAGGTGGACCAAATACCGAATCCAAATTCATCGCGCTCTCCGACGTCAACCGGGACGGCAAGCTCGACCTCATCGGAGACTGGGGAGTGGCGCTCGGCGAAGGCAATGGACAGTTCGGCCACCCCATCCCGCTTTCGGCTATTTCCGCAGATATCTACGAGATGGCGGGAGGCGACTTCAATCGAGATGGCGTCCTCGATCTTGTTATTACTACGGTTGATAGCGTTGGGGGGCACGCCTATGTCCTGCTTGGAAATGGGAAAGGCGGCTACACGATCAAAGGGGAGGAACAGCATTCCGATACGGCCTTTGCGGGCAGCCTGGCCATTGCCGATATGAATGGCGATGGCAAGCCCGACCTGATCCTGCGCTCGGCCCTCGTCGATGAAACCGACATACTGTCCATCCTGCTGGGAAAGGGGGACGGCACCTTTGAAAAGCCGATCGAGTACACCCTGGGCTACGGCCAGTACCAGCAGTACCCGACGCTGGTGGGCGACTTCAACCGCGACGGCAAGCCAGATCTGCTCATTCTGCAAGGCGTCTCGCTGTCCGGGAAAACCCCGGGCGGCCCGCTGACGCTCTGGTACGGCATCGGCGGTGGAAAGCTGAGCGCCACGCCGCAGTATTATCCGGCTAATCTAAGCACTCCTGAAACTGCGGCAGTGCTGGACATCAACAGCGATGGTGCTCCGGACGTGGTAAGTAATTTCCTCTACAACGGCCTTGTCCGGATCCTCAACACGGGCGACAGAACGCCAGTTACAAAGTAACGCACTGTTAACAAGAAAGGCTGGCATGGCTGCCAGCCTTTTACCTGGATGGAAACGATACGAATCAGTCCCCTGCGCCAGCGCTGCCCAGCCGTGCCTCTGCATCGCGGATAATCTCGTTGGCTCGCGCGTACTGCTCAGGATCCTCACTGGCCTCGCTCCAGATGCGGTGCCCTTCGTCAAGTTCGCGTTGCGCCTCACCGGTGTCGATCTCCGACGGCTTCTGTGCGCTTTCGGCCAGGATGGTGACGCGGTTCGGCAGCACCTCGGCAAAGCCCCAGGCCACGTAGTAGCGGTCGTCGTTAGCGTCGCCCCCGTGAATCCGAACATCGCCCGTGCCTAATTCGGTAAGCAGCGGCGCTGCGCCATACAGCACTTCGAGGTAGCCGGATTTTCCGGGCAGTTCGACCGCATCGGCTGTCGTGTCGACGAGCATGCGGTCGGGCGTTACCAGGCGCACATGGAGTTGATCGGCCATCGCTAGACTGCCGCTCCCTGCAGCTTCTCTGCTGCCTGGAGCACCTCATCGATATCGCCCTTCATGTAAAAGGCCTGCTCGGGGATATTGTCGTGCTTGCCGTCGATGATCTCTTTAAAGGAGCGAACCGTATCCGCGACCTTGACGTACTTGCCCGGCGTGCCGGTAAAGACCTCGGCCACGTGGAAGGGTTGCGACAGGAAGCGCTGCACCTTGCGCGCGCGCTGCACTGTCAGCTTGTCCTCTTCCGAAAGCTCGTCGATGCCCAGGATGGCGATGATGTCCTGCAGGTCCTTGTAGCGCTGCAGGATGCGCTTGACCCCCTGCGCCACGTCATAGTGCTCCTGGCCGACAATACGCGGTGTGAGGATGCGCGAGGTGGAGGCCAGAGGATCGACGGCCGGATAGATGCCCAACTCGGACAAGGGTCGCGAGAGCACCGTCGTTGCGTCGAGATGAGCAAATGCCGTGGCCGGCGCCGGATCGGTCAAGTCGTCAGCGGGCACATAAATGGCCTGCACGGAAGTCACAGAGCCGCGCTTGGTGGAAGTGATGCGCTCCTGCAACTCGCCCATCTCGGTCGCCAGGTTGGGCTGGTAGCCGACGGCGGATGGCATGCGGCCCAGCAGCGTCGACACCTCAGACCCGGCCTGCGTGAAACGGAAGATGTTGTCGATGAACAGCAGCGTGTCCGCGCCCTGCTCATCGCGGAAGTACTCGGCAATGGTGAGTGCGGTGAGCGCCACCCGGAGGCGCGCGCCTGGCGGCTCCGTCATCTGCCCATAGACGAGCGCGGCTTTGGATTTCGTGCGATCCTTGGGGTCGATCACGCCGGATTCTTCGAACTCGAGCCAGAGATCGGTGCCCTCACGCGTTCGTTCGCCCACGCCGGCGAAGACCGATACGCCGCCGTGCTTGGAGGCCACGTTATTGATCAGTTCTTGAATGACGACCGTCTTGCCCACACCCGCGCCGCCGAAGAGGCCGATCTTGCCGCCTTTCAAAAAAGGCTGGATAAGATCGATGACCTTCACGCCGGTCTCGAACATCTCTTCGGAGGTGGACTGCTCCTCGAAAGTAGGCGCTGAGCGATGAATCGGCCGCATTTCCGTCGAACTGACCGGACCAAGCTCGTCTACCGGAAGGCCGATCACGTTCAGGATGCGTCCGAGCGTCGGCACGCCCACCGGCACCGTGATAGGGCCGCCGGTATCGATCACCTTCATGCCCCGCACCATACCCTCGGTCGATTCCATGGCGACGCAGCGCACGCGTCCCTCGCCGATGTGCTGCTCGACTTCGAGGATGACGTTGATCGGCGCAGGCACGTCAAAGCCCTCGCTGACGACGCGCAGGGCCTGGTAGATGGACGGCATAGTCTTTTCGTCGAACTGGACGTCGACCGCCGGCCCGGAGATCTGGACGATGCGGCCCACAGTGCCGGCCCCCCGCCCACTGGCGTTGCCCTGGTATCCCCTGCCCTGGTCCTGCCCTTCCACAAACTCGCCAATCTTGCCAAACTGCTGATCGCCGGAGTACTGATTTTGTCCGTTGTTTTCCATAAATTCCTGTTCTCTAGATGGCCGCTGCGCCGCTCACGATTTCGATGATTTCCTTGGTGATCGCCGCTTGGCGCACGCGGTTCATGGTGAGCGTCAGTGCATCGATCATGTCCGAGGCGTTGTTACTCGCCGCATCCATCGCTGTCATGCGCGCGGCATGCTCGGAAGCGACCGACTCCAGCATGGCGCGGTAGAGCTGCGTCGAAAGGTAGCGCGGCAACAGCGACCGCAGCATCTCTTCCGGCGACTGCTCGTAGATGTAATCGACTTCGGCGGTGCCGAAGGTCTTGGCCTCTTGATCGGCCTCGGTGGTGTCCGGCGTTTCGGTACTCACGCCCGCGGTCCGCGCCGCCTCGCCTGCGCGCTCACGCTCTTCCCGGCTGACCACTTCGGCTTGCTCGATGTGCGTCTGGCCGGGTTCAGCGAGCGGCAGCATACGTTCCACCACAACCCGTTGCGCGATGACGGACTTGAACTCGTTGTAGACCACATATGCGGCGTCAATCTCGCCATCGACGTAGCGGTCCACGATCTCGCGACCGAGCTCGCTGACGCGATCGAAACCCAGCTTGTCGAGCAGGCCAGGATGGTCGCCCGTGACTTCGACCGGGGCGGTACGTTCGCCGCGGCGGCGCAATTGCTTGACATGGCCTTCCTCGCCAAGAGTCCGGTTCTCTTCTTCCACACTGCGCCGCGCTGCTTCATCTTCGATCATCTGCGCGGCCGGGTAGCGACGGCGAAAGAGGTCGCGCGCCTTACGTCCGATCGGCTCCACATCCACTCCTAGCTGGCGGCCTCCGGATTGCTGCGCATCCAGAAAGCGGAAGGCAGCCTTGGCGATGTTGGCGTTAAAGGCGCCCGCAAAGCCTTTGTCGCCGGACACGACCACCAGCAGCACGTTCTTCTCTTCCCGGGGCACCAGCAGTGGGTGGCGCGGCTCGCCTGTTTGGGGGTCGTAGATGTCGATGCGCCGCATCAGCGACCGGATCACCGCAGCCATCATCTGGGCATACGGCCGCGCCGCCACGGCACGCTCCTGCGCCCGGCGCAGCTTGGCGGCGGAGACCATCTTCATGGCTTTGGTGATCTGGCGCGTGTTTCGCACGCTGCGGATGCGCCGTTTGAGATCAAGGACGTTTGCCATCGTTTCCTTCTGCTGCCTCGGTTAGGTGCGCGCCGCCACTTCACGCTGCTGCTTATCGGGTTGCGCCTGCGCCTCTTCTTTCCGCTCTGCGGAGTCGAGCGGCTTCACAGAGGACTCGCGCAACTTGGCCTCGCGATGCTCGGAGACGAAGTTCTCCTTGTACTCCTTGAGCGCGGCGTTCATGCGGCCTTTCAGGTCGTCATCCAGCGTTTTTTTGGTGATAATGTCGTTGAGCAACGCGGACTGTGCCGAATCGAGATACTTGTAGAGCCCTTCTTCGAAGAGGCGGATGTCTTCCACCTTGAGATCGTCCAGGTAGCCATTCGTTCCCGCGTAGATGATGAAGATCTCTTTTTCGGTCGGCAGGGGCGAGAACTGCCGCTGCTTCAGCAGTTCGGTCAGGCGCTGTCCACGGTTGAGCTGGTTCTGCGTGACCTTGTCGAGATCGCTGCCGAACTGCGCAAAAGCCGCCAGTTCGCGGTACTGCGCCAGATCGAGCTTCAGCGTGCCGGCAACCTGACGCATGGCTTTAATCTGCGCGGCGCCACCGACGCGGCTTACGGACAAGCCGACGTTCACAGCGGGACGCACGCCGGAGTTGAACAGATCCGTTTCGAGATAGATCTGGCCGTCCGTGATCGAAATCACGTTGGTGGGAATGTAGGCAGAGACGTCGCCCGCCTGGGTTTCAATGAGCGGCAGCGCCGTCAGCGAGCCACCACCGCGCGCATCGCTCATCTTGGCGGAGCGTTCGAGCAGGCGCGAGTGGAGATAGAACACATCGCCGGGGTAGGCCTCGCGACCGGGCGGGCGGCGCAGCAACAGCGAGATTTCGCGGTACGCCGTGGCGTGCTTGGAAAGATCGTCATAGACCACCAGCGCATGCTTGCCATTGTCGCGGAAGTATTCGCCGATGGCGGTCGCGGCATAGGGCGCGATGTATTGCATCGGCGCGGGCTCCGAGGCCGTCGCGGCCAGCACGATGGTGTAGTCCATCGCCCCGTACTCCTGCAGCGTGTTCACCACCTGGGCTACGGACGAGCGCTTCTGCCCGATAGCGCAATAAATGCAGATCAGGTTGTTCTTCGCATTGTTGATGATGGTGTCGAGCACCACAGCGGTCTTGCCGGTCTGCCGGTCGCCGATGATTAACTCACGCTGACCGCGTCCGATCGGAATCATGCTATCGATGGCCTTGAGGCCGGTGGCCATGGGCTCGCGCACCGGCTGCCGGTCCACTACGCCAGGAGCTAGACGCTCTACCGGAGAAAGCTGCGTGTTTTCGATCGGGCCCTTGTCGTCGATGGGCTGCCCCAGCGCGTTGACCACGCGGCCGATCAGCGAAGCACCTACGGGCACGCTCATGATCTCGCCCGAGCGCTTGACCTGATCGCCTTCGCGCAACTCGGTGTAGTCGCCGAGCAGCACCGCGCCGACCTGGTCTTCTTCCAGGTTCATGGCCAGGCCGGCCACCCCATGCGGGAACTCGATCAGCTCGCCCGCCATCACTTTGTCCAGGCCATGGATGCGCGCGATGCCGTCACCGAGCGAGATGATGGTGCCGACTTCGTCGACGCGCACCTCTGCGTCGTAATTCTGGATCTGTTCGCGCAATAACTGCGTAATCTCGTCTGCTTTGATTGCCATGCTTCCGCTTCTCTTTCTTTCGCTGTCGAATGACGGCGAACGCCGCCCAGTAGATTTCAGCCAGCTACGAGTTCTTCTTTCATACGCGCCAAGCGGCCGCGCACGGAGCCGTCATAGACCGTGCTCCCAATCTTTACCACCACGCCACCGATCAGCGAGCGGTCTTCACTGAAACGCGCCCGGACACGGGTGCCGGCCAGTTTGGCCACACGCTCTTCCAGTTCTTTCCGCTCAGCCGGACCCAACGGACGCGCCGTGGCGACCTCCGCCTCGGAGACGCCTGCGCGGCGGTCCATCTCTGCCCGAAACTCGCCCACAATCTCATCAAACGCGTTCATCCGCTCGTGACGAATCAACACCGCCAGAAAGTTGCGCAGTTCACGGCTTAGCCCCAGGCGGGAACTGAGCGCATCGATCACCCGGATCCGAGCATCCACCGCCATGGCGGGATTGCTCAGCACCTGGCGGAGATCCCGGCTCTCTTCCAGCGCCGCACTAAAGTCACGCAGTTGCCGGTCCACCTGCCCGGGATCCAGGTGAGCACTGCCGACCACGTCAGCGAAGGCACGTGCATAGCGAGCCGCGTAAACGGACATTAGCTGCGCCCCCCGTTCTGCCCATTGGGCGTGGCGCCGGAGGCAAACTGCCGGATCAACTGCTGGTCGTCTTCTTCGGTCAAGTGGATGCGGGAGGAAGCACGTTCCACGGCAAGCTCTGCTGCAAACGTGCGCAGACGACGCTCGGCCGCTGCACCTGCAGCAGTGATTTCGCCCTCTGCCGACTGCACGATTTTGCGGCGCTCCTCTTCCATCGAAGCCTTGATGCGCTGCTCATCGTGCTGGCTGTCGCGCTCCGTAGAAGCGCGGATGCTTGCGATCTCGGTATCGAGGCGGGACAGGCGCGCTTCTACGGAACGCAGGCGCTGGTCGGCCTGCTCGGTCGCCGCCCTGGCTTCGACGAGCTGCTTCTCGATGAGTTCACGTCTTCCGCGAAACGCTTTTGGCAGCCCCTTGTACAAGAAGTAGCCGACAAAGGCGGCGAGGAGGATAAAGTTCAGTCCCCAGAAGGACAGCGATGCTGCGTCCGGGCTGAGGTGGAAAAGGTGACCAAACGCACGGACAGACGAGGAGTGCTTAAAAACGTATTCCTCGTCTTCTTGTTCTGCCTTGGCCAGGTTTTGCGTGCTCGCAGTCTTGGGCGTAATGAAGTCGTGATTGCCCGGAGTCGCTCGCGTATCGGCGGCCTTGGCCGGTGCGGTCCTCGTGTCTTGCGCATGAACGCACAGGAAGCTACTAAAGGCCAGTAGTGCGGCGCCAAGTCGCAGGCTCTGTCGTTGTCTCAACGCGCACTCCCCACCAGGTCAGCTTCTCGCGGAAGGATGGCCTTCAGGATGTCGTTGGCGAGCCGGTCAGCGGCGGCGTCGATGCCTTTGCGCGCTTCTTCCGCCTCAGCCTCGATGCGTGCCCGGGCCACGCGCACGCGCTCCTGCCCGGCGTGGCGGGTTTCTTCAAGAATGTTTTCGCGTTCCCTGTTCCACCCCTGCACACGCGCTTCGCGTGCACGGAAGATTTCGGCACGCGCTGCCCGCAGTTTCGCCTCATATTCCTGCGCTTTCGCATCGGCGGCTGCAATGGCAGCATGCGCCTTTGCAACCGCACCGGTGGTGCGTGCGCGACGCTCCGCCAAAACGCGCGTCAGGGGCCCGTATACCAGAAGGCGATACAACAGAAGGGTGAGCAAAAACAGCACCATTGTCGGTATCGAACCGAGCAGCAAATCCCCGAGCTGGTGCAGAATTTCGTCCATGCAGTCCTTGAGGGTGCCATCCGCAACGATGGAAAGTGGCGAGAAAGTGTCTGGAACCTTTGTTTATACCGGAGGCCAAATTAGGGTGTCAATGTGACGGTTTTGGCGCACAATTGCGCACTAAATTGACGTTTATTGTATTGACTCAGGCGTGTGTGCGCATAAACTGAAAAGAACACCCCCGACCCGGTTCAGGGTCAGACGGGCTGTAAGGCAGGAACGTCGCTCCGCTTCCTGTTGTGCAGCCCGTTTCTTATGCCTGCGGCAGCCAGTATTTGCGATACCGGCCAAGCAGCGATGCCGGGCCCTCGGCCACGAAGGTGACGGTGTTGTCCTCGAAATTCCGCTTGTGAATGCGCGCCCCCGCGCCCAAGGCAGCCAGCACCGCGCCTTCGCTCTGCGGAACAATAAACTCCTGTTCGGTGATGGGGTCCGCTCCCAGGGCTTTGTCGATCCGGTCGAGCAGTTCCGTGACGTTTGCGCCGGTTTTGGCGGAGACCGCGATCATGCTCTCCTGGGCCTCAAGCGCCAGCGCCTCGGTGATCGGGAGCAGATCGATCTTATTCAATACTTCAAGGCGGGGCTTGTCTTTCGCATCGAGCTCGGCGAGTACCTTTTCCACTTCAGCCTTGTGCTCTTCCCGCATGGGGCTCGCACTGTCCTGCACATGGACCAGCACCTCCGCCTTTTGCACCTCTTCCAGGGTGGCGCGGAACGAAGTGACGAGCGTGTGCGGGAGGTTGCGGATAAATCCTACCGTGTCGGAGAGCAGCACCTTGCGGCGCGACGGCAACACCAAGGCACGGAGCTTGGGGTCGAGTGTCGCAAACATGCGCGACGACTCGAGCACGCCGGCATTGGTCAGCGTGTTGAACAACGTGCTTTTGCCTGCATTGGTGTAGCCGACCAGGGCGACGGTGGGTACGGGAACGGCTTCGCGGCGTTGCCGCTGTTGCCCGCGCACGCGCCGCACAGCGTCCAGTTCATGCCGCAGCTGCAGGAGGCGGCGGCCGATGCGGCGTCGGTCGGTTTCAAGTTTTGTCTCGCCAGGACCGCGCGTACCGATGCCGCCACCGAGCTGCGACATGGCCGCGCCGCGTCCGGTGAGCCGCGGAAGCATGTATTCCATCTGCGCCAGCTCCACCTGCAACTGGCCTTCGCGGGTGCGTGCGTGGCGGGCGAAGATGTCCAGGATCAACTGCGTCCGATCCACCACTCTGCAGGGGAGTTCCCGTTCCAGATTGCGCAACTGCGTGGGCGAAAGGTCCTGGTCGAAGAGAATCACGTCCGCCTCTGCCGATTTCGCGACGGCGGTGATCTCTTCGATCTTGCCTTTGCCGACCAGCGTGGCGGGATCCGGCTGGAGTCGCCGTTGCAGCACCTCCCCAACGACGATGCCGCCGGCGCTTAGCACCAGCTCGCGAAACTCGTTAAGGGCGGCTTCGAATTCGAGACGGTTTGACGAAGAGGTTTGCTGCCTAGAAGCCGCCGGGGCGGGCTCTGGGGCAAATTCCTCGTCAAGGGGGTGGGTCGCGGCGGGATCCGCAAGACGCGCGGATTCCCGCGCAGCAGCCGCAGATGGCGACAACGGCTTACGCCGGGTGGCAATCTCGACAGCGACGAGGAGGGCCCGGTTGCCGGTCGCGCCTGGGACCGTAGTGGATGTGCGGCTCACGGGTGTAGTAAATCCGGCAGGCTAGGGCTCGGTTTCCGGCCGTGGCAGGGCGCTTCCGGCGGCTCCTGGCGCGGACGGCGCGAAGCCGGGAGCGGGGTGGCCGGGCCGGTGCTCGCCATGCATGACCGAGCGGTTGCTGACCACGGTGGAGATGGCGTGCTTGAAAATGAGCTGCTCCTGGTTGTTGTTCTCCAGAAGCACGGAATACTTATCAAACGATCGAATCTTACCCGTGAGCTTTACGCCGCTCACCAGGTAAATCGTGATGGGGGTTTTGTCCTTGCGGACTGTATTAAGGTACGTATCCTGAATATTTTGTGCCGGCTTACTATCCATAGTGCCGATCTCCTTATGCCCTTGCGGCAGTTTTCCTGCTTGCGCACTGCACAACCTGCACTGCTACGATGAAACAAAAGGACACACAAGCAAGGGTCCTTAGGCCAATCCGCCAGCCTTGATGAACAGCTTACAGGCTTTCTCGCCACTGAGAGGAAGATAGTGCACAGGGCGAACATGTAAGCAGACCGGTGCAGCGGCGGAACAGGGATTGGGATGCAGAAAGAAACACAAGGGTTAGCAGTGGCGGCAGTTCCTGTCGCAGCCCCGGAGGGGGTACCGCTGCTGGATTTTGCCCGGGAACAGGGCGAGATAGGCGCGTCGCTGCTCGCGGCGGTGGCCGAGGTCCTGGGGAGCCAGAAGTACGTGCTGGGGCCGCAGGTGGAAGCCTTTGAACAGGCCGCAGCAGCACGCTGCGAGGCGCGGGCGGGCGTCGGCTGCGGTTCCGGGACAGATGCCCTGTGGCTGGCCATGGCGGCCCTTGGGTTCGAGCCAGGCGAGCGCGTCATCACTACGCCCTTCAGCTTTTTCGCTACCGTGAGCGCCATCCTGCGCGCGGGACTGGCCCCGGTGCTCGCCGACATCGATCCGCAAACATTTAATCTCTCGCCCGCCGCTGTGGGTGGTGTGCTGGAGAGAGACGGCGCTGCGGCCATTCTGCCAGTGCACCTTTACGGCCAATGCGCCGACATGGACGGCTTTGACGCGCTGAAGGCTGGATTTGGCGCCAAAGTAATCGAGGATGCCGCGCAGGCGTTTGGAGCGCGCTGGAAGGGGCGGGCCGCGGGTTCGCTCGGCGATGCCGCGGCGTTCAGCTTTTATCCGACGAAAAACCTGAGCGCGGCGGGCGACGCAGGCATGGTCACGACCATCGATGAGCGAGTGGCGGAACGGGCCCGCATGCTGCGCGCGCATGGCATGCGCCGGCGGTACTTCCATGACGAGATCGGATGGAACAGCCGGCTCGACACACTGCAAGCGGCCATTCTGCTGGTGAAGCTGCAGCATATCGACCAATGGAACGAGAGGCGCCGCGCACTGGCGGCGAACTACGCGCGGCTCTTTGCCGAGGCGGGGATTGCCGAAAACGGTGTGTATCCGGAGGCGGGTGTGATCTTGCCGAAGACGGATCCGCGGGCGACCCACGTTTTTCACCAGTACTGCCTTCGCGTGCGGCAACGAGACGCTTTGCGGACATTTCTGGCGGAGCGCCGGATCGGCACGGAGGTCTACTATCCGGTGCCGCTCCACCTGCAAACGTCGCTGGCTTTTCTGGGCTATAAGCGGGGTGACTTCCCAGAGAGCGAGCGCGCGGCGGAAGAGGTCCTGGCGCTTCCCATCTTTCCGCAGTTGCGCGAACAGGAACAGGAAACAGTGGTGGCGGCAATTACGGCATTTTTGTCCTAGCGGACATCCTCCGGGCGATGGGTCAGCGATGGTGGTGGCGCAATGCGGCACGCTCCGCTCGAAGCTTGACCCGCGCCCGATGTCGCGCTTGCTCCTCGGGCGACGCGCTGCTGGCCGGCTCCGGCGGCTGTTCGCCGGAGGCGAGGACGCGGGTGACATTCTCTCCATCTAGCCGGTAAGTGGCGTTAAAGGTCGGCACAGGTTTGATCAGGCCGGTTACCGGATCGATGGCAGGAATAGCGCCATCGGAGGCGAGCTTGAGCGTGAAGGTAGGGACAGGGCCTGCTTTGTCGAAAGTTTGGCGTTGCACCGTCACAGGCAGATAGCCGACGAGATCTTTTTGCCGCAGGCCGCCCTCGTAGCGATGTTTCTTCGCGTTCCAGACAAAGACGCGAACCATGCTGAAGTCGTAGGGGAGGCCGTCTTTATAAGGGTTGAGAACTGTGACGTATTCCGGTGCCTGCTTGTCGGGGAAAGGCGACTCGGGATCGTAAACCTTGGCGAGCAGGTAGGCGCCCACAATCTTCTGCCCTTCGGCATAGCGCACCACCTCTTCCGGTACGTCCACGTCTACCCGGCGCGCCAGCAGCCAGCCGACCCGGCCGGCGGCGTCGCGCACCAGCCACCAGTCTTCGATGGGCGCCGGCGCTTCTTCCGGAGCCGGCCTTACAGCAGTTTTTCTGGGAGCAGCAGGCGGATGGGATATAGCGGAGCGAGGCGTGACCGCGCCACCTTTCGCTGGGTGGTCGGCAGACTTCGCCGGTGGATGGCCCAGGCGCGCTTCCTGCGCCTGCCTTTCTGCGGCGACCTTGGCGGCCTGCTTATGCACGGCGGCTGCATAGATCTGCTCGGGCGTGGGCCGGGGGACGCTGGCGCGCATCAGCAACTCGAGCTTGTCGTTCTCCGGCAGGAGCAAAAAGTGTTCGGAATCGCGGCCGGGCGTCAGGTGGGCATAGAGTTCATCGCGCAGGATGCCGGTGGCCACCACAGGATCGTGCGCATGCTGCTCGCGAAGCGCGGCGAACGCGTTGTAGGTCTGCTGGTCGATAACCGCGTGCTCTTCCAGCCAGCCGATTTGACCTGCTTTGGTCTTGACGCGCAGAAAGCGCCGCCCATGTTCGATCACTTCCAGTTGTTCGCCATTACTGACGGGCGCGACCTTGTTGGAGACGGCGGCCACGCGGTCGCGGAGGAAGGTCTGCTTCGACACAACATATACGTGCTCGTCACTGTTGCGATGCATGCGCCTGCATCCGGCGGGGAACAAGACCGCGCAGAGAAGTAGAAGCGAAAGGTGACGATGCATAAGAAATTGCTGAGCGGGATGCGCGCCGGGGCGAAGCATGCGCCTGGGAAGGATGGTATGCGACACGGTGCCACAAGGCTATCACCGGAAAGTGGAATCAGTGTCAGTGCCGATTCCCGCGCAACGAATCCGAACAGACGCGCGAACACGGTAGGGAGGCAGAGCTTTCCAACGTAGGAAGGGAGGACATGGAGCTCTTAGTAAAATGCGCGGTCGAGCAGGTAATCACGCAGGGACATCTGCATGGAGCGCCGGTGTTTACGGACCGGGCAACTGCAATTTCGCACACGATGCATGGCCAACACTTTGACAGCACGGTGGCGAAGTTGGTTCCAAAACAACCTTAGCGCTCGCGGGTGCACCGTAAAGTTAGCGCCGCGAAAGGCATCTACCGTGTACCATGCTTTTTCGAGCATGGTTGTGCTTGAAGCGATGTCAATCAGCATGCCAGGAGGCTGTCCACGTGTCCAAGTACTGCTACCAATCTCTGCTCTGTCCCGATGAAAAAGTGACAGGGGAGCAACTGGCGACGGAGAAGAATCTGCTCGCACTGGAACGATCGATACAACAAGTCAGCCGCCGCAATTTCTTTGCCACTGCGGCCAAGGCTGGCGCTTTCGCCGGAGTGGTTGGCATGCTCGGCGCGGCTGGCACGAAAGCGTATGCGCAGACCGCTTCAGCGCCCTCGATCCCCGACGTGTTGAACTTTGCGCTCAACCTGGAGTACCTGGAAGCCAACTTCTACCTGGCGGCCACTGGCCAGAGCCTAAGCGCGACGGATATGGGGACCGGGGCCGTCGCAGTCACGGGAGCTCCTCCCGATTTGTCGAAGGTGTTCGATAGCAATACGTTGCTCGTGGCGCAGGCGTTGGCGCAGGACGAGTTGAATCACGTCGAGCTGCTCCGTGGCGCCATCACCTCATTGGGCGGCATGCCGATTGCGCAGCCGGCAATCAACTATTCCGCAGCGGGGCTTATCACCACGCAGGCACAATTTCTGGTAGCGGCGCGACAGTTCACAGCGTTGGGAAACAGTGCCTATGCGGGCGCGGCGCAGTTCCTGGTGAGCGATGCGGGCACCCTGGGAACAGCGGCGCGGATCCTGGGAGCGGAAGGACAGCATAACGGAGCATTGCGGTTGCTGTGCGTGCAGCAGGGCGTTGTTTCCCCGCTGATCGATGCGCAGGACCATGTGCCGTCCCCGACCCAGTATTTCGACGCGGACATGAATGGGTTGCCGCCGGTGCGGACGCCGCAACAGGTGCTGGGCGTGGGGTATGGCGCTTCCACCGCGACGACGACCAATCCGCCAGCCGGGGTGACGATGGGTGGCTACTTTCCGAACGGGGTAAACGGGAACATCAAATCGACGTAACGGCGCAGTTCGCCTTTCTCGCCACGGCAGTTGGGTGGCGGCGCTCCAGCGAAGTCAGCTATGAGGAGATATTAAAGTGTCGAAATACGATCAAAGTTCTGTATTCGCTCTCGATGAGCAGAACGCGGAAGTCGCGGCGGAGTTGCAGCAGGCAGCCAAGGCGCGTTCCGCCGTTCACGTTAACCGCCGCGGCTTTCTTGGGGTGCTGGGCGTAACCGCAGGCATGGCGACTCTGGCCGGCTGCAGCAGCGACAGCAGTTCAGGCAACAATCCGGCGCCACCCCCGACACCACCGGCAGGGCCGTCGGTTGTGGATGTCCTGAACTTCGCGCTGAATCTTGAATACTTCGAGGCGTCGTTCTACTCCTACGCAACGACTGGCAACGGATTGCCTGCCACATTGGTGGGCTCCAACCCCGGTACGGTGACGGGTGGAGCCAAGGTGCCGTTTGCAAACCCGCTTGTGGCCTCGATCGCGGCCGAAATTGCTGCGGACGAGCAGGCCCACGTCAACTTCCTGCGCACGCTGATCACGCAAAGCGGCGGGACGCCGGTGGACCTGCCTGCGCTCGACCTGACTGGCGGCGGCAAATATGTCGTCACCATGGATGCGCAGTTCATCGCATTGGCGCGCGGCCTGGAAGCAACGGGCGTGGGGGCCTATGAGGGCGCGGCGGGCTACCTGACCTCCACGCCTGCGGGGCTGACCTACGCGGCGGCTATCCATGAAGTGGAATCGCAGCACGAGAGCGTCTTCCGCCAGCTTTGTATCCAGCTCAATGTCATGTCGCCGGCGGTAGACAGTGTGGACCTGCCGCCCACCGGTACGCAGGTTTTCAATACCGAAGCCTCGACGGGTCTGTACTCGGCACCTCGCAGCCCTTCGCAGGTGCTGCAGATTGTCTACGGCGGCGCGGCTACCGGGGCCAGCAGTGGCGGCTTCTTCCCGCAAGGGATGAACGGCAACATCAAGACCATTTGATATGCGCCAAAGTAAAAGCCCCGGCACGCTGCCGGGGCTTTTACTTGCAGGATGCTTCAGTGAGTGCCCACTACAACACTCGCGCCGGCGGGCGAGGTGGAACCCGTCGCGGCGGTTGCACCGGGGTCGAGCTTGCCGGCCGTGGTGGCGTCAAAACTGTAGATCTGGAGATCAGGAGTGCCGCCGGAGTTCGCCACCGCCATGTATTTTTTGGATTGATCGAGAACTATCGAGGCGGGCGAGGTCCCAGCAGCGATCGTTGCGGGATTGAGCGCCGCAAGCACGCCGCCGTTGGAAAGGCTGAAGGCGCTTACCGTGTTGCTGCTGGTGCCGGTGCCGGCGTTAAGCACGTAGACGAAGCTGCCGGTGGAGTCGAGCGCGATGGCGCGTGGCTGGCCGCCAATCTTGTAAGGCGAACCAGCGACAGGGGTCAGCGAGCCGTCGGTGCCGATGGTGAAGACGCGCAGACCGGCATTGGTTTCGCCTACGAAGAGGAATCGGCCGGTCGGGTCGGTGGCGATGCAGGTGTCCTGATTGACGATGCCGCCGCTAGTGCCGGGATTGAGGATCAGATTCGTCGTGGCCAAAACGCCGGAAGTGTTTAAGCTGAAGACGGCAACGCCTGAAGACCCCATGGTGAGGTAGACGAAGCTGTCGGCGGGAGTCACCGCGATCTGGCCCGGAAGATTACTGGCAGCGCTGTTGATTCCGATATTGGGAACATTGACTGGGGCGGTCGCAGTCGCGAGCGTTCCGTCCGTGTTGATGGTGTAGCTGCCCACGGCCGAGCCGCCGTTGAACAAACCGCCCGCGACGAGAAACTTGCCGGTGCTCTCGGTAACGAGGGACGTAGTGGCGAGGCCGGAGGATACCGGGTTTCCACTGTTCCCTACTGTTAACGCGCCGGTGCCGCTGTTGATGTTCAGGACGAAGAGGCCGCTGGCTCCGGCGCTGGCGTACAGATAGCTGTTCCCTTGCGTGACGGCCAGTGCATTGATGCTGCTGGTACCCACCTGCAGCGGCAGGCCGGAGATGCCGGTCAGGGCTCCGGTGGTGGAGACGGCGAAACCGGCAACGCTGCCGGTGAGATTGCCAACGTACAGATAATCGCCGACGGTGTTGGTCGGGGTAGGAACCGGCTTGGTGAAAAAGCCGTTACAGCCACTCAGCAGAAGCAGTCCTGCACACACGCTCATTCCAGACAGCCGTCTCGGTTTCATGGTCCGTATCTCTCCAAAGTGTCAAGCACGACTGTACTGCATGCGCGTTCCTGGGATTCCCCAGCTGCTGAAAAAGATCACGCTAACAAGGAAGCCCCGCGCGCTTGCATGCGCTGTTTTCCCCGAGACAGCTTCTCGCATCTGCCGGGACAGGTTCAGGGACGAGACGCGGGAGGGAGTGGGAACGCTCAACATATCAGCATGCCCTGGAAAGCGGACGGAAGCAGTGCGTTATGGAGCCAACGAGTACGGTGGAGCAGGACAAGCTTGCTTACAGGATTAGCACTCCTGGGCAAGGGCGGACAGGTGAAGCACGTCCGCCTTTCCTCTCGATTCCGACATTTGGCTCGCACATGTGGTCGGGGCCGCCTGGTCACGCCGGTCACATGGATCAGGCAGTCGCGAGCTCCGCCGCGCCAGCAGTCTGGTCCACCGCTACCGTGTCCAGAACAGCGCCGATTGCGTGAAGCACGGAAGCGACACGCACAACAGCAAGCACGATCTCTTCGGAGGCGCCCTTCTGCCGCACGACCTGATCGTGGGATTCAACGCATTTGCCACAGCCATTGATGGCAGAGACGGCGATGGACCACAGCTCGAAGTCGAGGGAGTCGACGCCATGCTGGCGCAGGATGTTCATCCGCAAGCGGGCGGGCATGGTCGCGTACTTCTCGTTGGAGGTGAGGTGGAGGAAGCGGTAGTAGATGTTGTTCATGCCCATGATGGCAGCGGCGGCCTTGGCGGCGTCGAGGGCCTGCGGAGAGAGTTGCTGGGCGGCGGCCGTGAGAGCGGCTTCTGTCAACTGGGCGTTGCGGGTGGCCATGGCCGAGGCAACGACGGTGCCCCAGAGCTGTTGGGGGGTGAGGTCCGTGTTCTGGCGCACCAGAGTGGAGTAATTGAGTTTGAGGTCCTTGCTGTAGGGCGGGAGGGTGTCGATGAGTTGGTCGAGAGTCATAGGTGGGTCCTTTCTGTCCTGAGGGTGAAGAAAAGCAGATCCCTCGGCTTCGCTCGGGATGACAGCGTCTGAGGCTCGGGATGCTGGCATTTGGAGGCGCGGCTCACTGTTCGCGTTCGGTTGCGCAGTGGAAACACTCCTTGAGGTGAAGGATGGGCATCCGGGTTCATCGCGGTGCGAGCGAAGTCAGAAGCAGGTGCCTCGACTTCGCTCGGGATGGCAAATCAGCAGCGCTGGGCGCTGCAGCTCGAGGCGCATACGCCTGGACGGCCAGTCCTACGCGTGGATGGTTTCTTCGCCCTTCTGCCAGTTGCAAGGGCAGAGTTCGTCCGTTTGCAGAGCATCCAGCACGCGGAGGACTTCCTGGGGGTTGCGGCCTACGGAGAGGTCCGTGACGTACACGAAGCGGATAATGTTTTGCGGATCTACGAGGAAGGTAGCGCGCTGAGCAACGCCTTCCTTGATGTCGAGTATGCCGAGCTGTTCGGTCAGATCGCGGCGGACGTCAGCGAGCATGGGAAACGGAAGGTCCCGGAGGTCTTCGTGGTTATTGCGCCAAGCCAGGTGGACATACTCAGAGTCCGTACTGCCGCCCAGGATTTGGGTATCGCGGTCCGCGAACTCGGTATTCAGCTTGCCGAAGGCGGCGATTTCCGTGGGGCAGACGAAGGTGAAATCCTTGGGCCAGAAGAAGTACAGCTTCCACTTGCCGGGATAGGACTCCTCAGTAATGGTTTCAAAGGCCTTGTTTTTGTCGCGGCTGACAGTGGCAGTAACGGAAAAATTGGGGAATTTCTCACCGACGCTAAGCAATGTAAAGCTCCTTATGTGTATTGGCGGGCAGATATGGGACATAAGCTGGTCCCGCGGCTTGCGGATGCGCTAGATCTGCTCCGCTCAGGAAGACACTCAATGGAGTGAGCCGGGACCGCGCTAATGCGCTACTACCCTTCGTTCGTTTAGATGACCGAGCGCCGAATTACGATGCAGCCTGGCAGGTGGCGCAGCAGCCCAGAACATCGACCGCATAGCGCTCGACAGTGAAGCCATTGGCGAGTTGCCGCGGCTGCTCATCGAACCCGATCTGCTCTGCCGGTACATCGAAGATGGTCTTGCACTGGGTGCACACCAGGTGATGATGCGGGTGGCCGTTCATCTCAACGCGAAGCGAGCCATGGTGGAGACTTACCTCACGAAAAAGACCGCTCTCGATGAAGAGGTGGATATTTTTGTAGACCGTAGCCAGCGAGATGGAGGGGATGCGCTTGCGCACAACTGCGTACACCTCTTCCGGGCTGGGATGGCCCGGCAAACCCTGCATGACCTCATAGAGCACCTGCCGCTGGTGCGTCACAGTGATGCCGTGCTCACCGCAGAGGGCCCGAAAGGAGGTGACGCTGTCTGCCGTACTCATCTTTAATAGGATAATAACTTTTATCGAACGCTGTCAAGGCGTTCAGGCAATCGACATATGGCTACTTCGCCGGCGCGAAATCGCGGATGCGCTCCACAGTGCCTGCATCGAGCTTGCCGAGGAGGGCGACGACCAGATCGACCATGCCGTCGAAATCGTGGCGGTTCACGATGCCATTGTGGGCGTGAGTGTAGCGGACGGGAACGACTAAATTGACGGTGGGGGTTCCGCCGTTGCTGGCCTGGATCTCGGCAGAATCGTCGCCGTAGCCCTGCACCAGATCAAGCTGCAGCGGGATACTTGCGCCGGCAGCAGTGGATTTTACAAAGGCGACGAACTTGCGATTAGGCAGAGTGCTGGAGTCATAGAGGAACAGTCCCGGGCCAGCGCCGAGCTTGGCCTGGGTCTCCTCGGGATGGCCGGCGTAGACGTCGCCAGTAATGCCGCCCTCGATGGCGATACCGATATCCGGCCGCACCACCTGAGCGGCGGTCCTGGCGCCGCGGAGTCCGATCTCTTCCTGGGTGGTGGCCACGTAGAAGAGCTGGTTGGGGTGCGCACCCTTGGCAGTGCGGCGCATGGCCTCAATCAGGACGGCGCAGCCGATGCGATCGTCCCAGGCCTTGCCCAGGTAGTTGTCCGAGCCGTTCATGACGGTAAAGGGGGAGTCGGGCACGACGGGGTCGCCGGGCTCGATGCCCATCCTTGCCGCGTCGGCGGCGTCTTTCGCGCCGATGTCGAGAAAGAGCGTGTCGCGCGGGTACACCTTGGAGCGCTCATCGAGCGGGACGACGTGGATGTCGCGGATACCGGTAACGGCGTGGACGGGGCCTTTCGAGCCGATGATGGTCCAGCGCTGGTCCACCAAGGCCTGGTCAAGCCAGCCGCCGAGCATTTGCATGGTGAGCAGGCCGTTGGGCGCGACGCGGCGCACCATGCCGCCGAGTTCGTCCATATGCGCGTCGATCATGACGCGAGGACCGCTGCTTCCCTGCTGCGCGATGACGGACCCCATGCCGTCGTATTTGAGCGAGGAGGCGAGCGGCTGCATGGCATCGACCATGATGGCGCGAACCGGCTCTTCAGCGCCCGGAGGTCCGGGCGCGTCGGCCAGCCTTTGCAGCAGGGTGATCGTCGGGTCGGTGTGCGTGGAATCGACGGTCTGGGCTGAGAGGGTCGGCGCGGCGATCAGGCCATTGAACAAAAGAGCAGTGAGGAGCAGAGGGAGATTCCGCATGGGAAGTTCATCATAAACGGATGTGCCGCGTTCCCGGCGCGGCTGGACGCAGCGCCGGGGTTGGGTTGGTGGTCAGGCGACCAGGGCGTCGGGGGAGCCGGTGTCCTGCTGGTCGGCACGGAAGCGAAGAAGAGCGGAAAAGCCTTTCGCTTCGGGGTCAAGCATGCCGTGGGGCACGAGCTGCAGCCGGAAGGTGCCACGTCCGCCGCGCCGCGCAAGGATTTCGGCGAGGTCGGGGTAGACCCGGTTGGGATTGTTACAGAGCTCACACACCGCGGCAGTGCCCATGGCGATGTGTTCGCATGAGGTGCAGACGGTAGCAGGAGCCGGTGGATGCGGGGCGACGAGGATTGTCTCGGTTTCGCCCATTTCGAGCGCATTGGCGACCTCCGCGGGACCGACGACGCCTTTACGGCCGCCCGCTGCTGCGCCGCGGATCTCGTCAGCCAGGGTTTGCAGCTCTCGCGCCACGCGCTCGTCGATCAGAGGCATGACAAGAGCAGAGACTTCCGGAAGGGTGACGAGGCCGGGGTCGCAATGGAAATGGCCGAGGGTTTTCTGGACCACGCCATCGGGCATGGCTTTTTCGATCTCAGACCAGAGTTCGGTCCGGCAGCCGACGTAGACGAAGTCCGCTGCCCCCTGCTCAAGCAGCCTGAAAAGCCGGTTGCCCACATCGCGAAGATGGTGAAAAGTCTCGTCGTCTTTGCTGCGCTCGTCGCTTTTCTTTCGCGACGTGCCGGTTTCGCGCACGGGAACGCGCTCCTCGCCGAACTCGCGGGTGCGCTCGGTGAGTTGACTGCCAGAGAGAAACAGGAGCCGGGTAACGGAGCGGTCGAGAAGAAGAACGAAGTAGCGAGGAAGTTCGGCGGCTAGCGGCGCCAGAGGCGCGAGCGCGAAGGCGTTGCCGACCTGCGATTGCGACTCGACGTGGTAAGGCAGGTCAAACTCGACCCAGGTTTCCGGCTCCGGCGAGGCAAAGATGGCGAGACCGGCAGGATCGGCGATGCGCAGATCTTCCACGCGCGCGACCAGGCGTTCAAAGATGCCGCGGAGGTCAGGCCGGTCGTGCGCGGCGCGCAACAACTCGCGGGCCTGCTCCTTGGCAGTGAGGATGGTCTTTTTGTGGGCGAGGTTTTCCGGTTGCGGCGGCCCGTAATAAAAACTGATGGCATTGGCTTTGTCGGACCAAAAGGTGGCAAGTGCAGTGAACTGGTTGGGATCTAACATCGAACGTCCTCCGCTAAGTTGGATGACAAGGACGCGCACAATGCAACCGGCGGCTCCGCGGAGCTTGAATTTTGCTGCGGCAGTTCCCACGGGCCCGAGACAATTTCGTTCCGGTTGTACAGTGCTCTCCCGGAGGAGTAGTGTGTGCGGCAGTGGATGGGCAGCGATCCGGGCCGGCTGTTCCGAAGGGATGAGGAGTGAGAAGGGCCATGATGACGCAGATTTCCAGGCGCAGGTTTGTCCAGGGCTCAGCCTTAACGGTATTGGCAAGCCACGCCGGATTTGGGCAAGCTTTTGGGTCGCCCGCGCAGCATCTGCTGCTGGTGGGAACAGAGACAACGACCACCAGCAAGGGCATCTACGCGTTCACCTTCGATTCTTCAACCGGCGAACTGCAGGCGATTGGGCTGGCGGCAGCGGCGGACAATCCCACCTTCCTGGTGCTTGCACCGGACGGGCAGACGGTATATGCGATCAGCGAGATCCAGAACTACGGGGGAACGGGCAACTCCGGCGGCATTTCCAGCTACAAGCTGGACCGGACGTCGGGG
This sequence comes from uncultured Acidobacteriaceae bacterium, assembly GCA_963767705.1. GTDB lineage: Bacteria > Acidobacteriota > Terriglobia > Terriglobales > Acidobacteriaceae > CAWCJL01. The sequence goes on from CAVYEO010000001.1 coordinate 2,021,521, forward strand.
CGGTTGACCAAAATGAACGAGGTTGGGACGCACGGGGGGTCGCCCGTTCATGTGGCGGTGGACCAGACAGGACGTTCGGTTTTTGCAGCGAACTATGGGGGCGGAAGCGCGGCTTCGTTCCTGGTGGGAGCGAGCGGAAGTCTCAGCAACGAAGTGTCGCTGGAGGTGTTCAAAGGGCATGGGCCGAACACGAGCCGGCAGACCTCGCCGCATCCGCATCGCGTGACTGTCTCGCCGGATAACAAGTGGCTGCTGGTGAATGACCTGGGCCTGGATATGATTCACATCTTCCACCTGGATGCGGCGACGGCGAAGCTGACCCCAAACACGCCGGCGGCGTGGAATGCGACGCCGGGATCGGGACCGCGGGCGCTGCGTTTTCATCCGAACGGCCAGTGGGCGTATTGCGTGAACGAGATCAAGTCGACGCTGGACGTGCTCCAGTGGGACACGGTTGACGGAACCCTGGCCAAGGTACAGGAAGTCGCGTTGCTGCCGGCTGGATACACGGGGTATTCAAGAGCGTCGGAGATCTTGCTGGACAGCAATGCGCGCTTTGCCTATGTGGCCAACCGCGACGACAACTTCATCGCAACGTTTGCGGTCTCGGCGACGAACGGCACATTGAGTCTGCTGGGCCGGAGCACGTCTGGAGGCTCGACGCCGCGGCACATTGCACTTGACCCAAGCGAGGGCTGGCTCGTAGTGGCAACCCAGGATTCGGGGCACATTGCCGTGATCCAGAGAAATACCACGACAGGCCGCCTGGCCACCTCGGTCAAGACCTTTCCGGTAGCCAAGCCGGAGTGCGTGGTCTTCGTTTAGAGCGTTGCTGCGTTCTGAAGAAGTAAAGTCGCCCGGGCTGGGGCGCAGGTGCGCAACAGTCCGATGCGCAGAATGCTGTATGCTGCCCGTGCTGTGAGAACAGCAGCTTTCAGGGGGAGATGCATGCACGGATTGTTGGGAAGGTCGCGGCGCGCCGGTTTCGGCCGCGCCGCTTTTGCTTTTGGAATCGCATTCTCAGCATCGGCGACCGCGTCCTGGGCGCAGGCGCGAGACAGCAGACCACAGGCGACACATACACCTCCGGTGCAGCACGAAATGCGAGCCGAGGTGGCGCAGACTCCGGCCGCGCCGCGCTTCGATAACGTGCTTTACGGAGCGGCGTACTACCACGAGTACATGCCGAGCGAGCGCCTGGACAAAGACGTGGCGCTGATGAAGCAGGCTGGGCTCACGGTGGTGCGCATGGGCGAGTCCACGTGGAGCCTGTGGGAGCCGGAGGATGGGCGCTTCGAGTATGCCTGGATGGACTGCGTGGTGGACGCGATGGGCAAGGCGGGGATCAAGGTCATCATGGGCACGCCGACCTACTCGATCCCGACATGGATGTACCGGGAGCATCCGGAGTTCATGGTGCGGCCGCTGGGCGGCCAGCAGGTGTTCTACGGCATGCGGCAGACCATGGACTACTCCAACCCGGAGTTCCGGCGCTATGCGGAACGGCTGATCCGGAACATGGTGTCCCATTACAAGGACAATCCCGCGGTGATTGGCTGGCAGGTGGATAACGAGACGGCATCGTACGGGGCGTCGAACCCGGATGTCTTTGCCGGATTTCTGGAGCACCTGAAGCAGAAGTTCGGGACGACAGATGCGCTGAACAAGGCGTGGGGGCTGAACTACTGGGGGCAGGACGTGAATGGGTGGGAAAACCTGCCGTCGCGCGATGCAACGATCAGTACCGGTTACAAACTGGAGTGGTCGCGCTGGGAGCAGATGCGCGTGACGGATTACATCAAATGGCAGGCCGGGCTAGTGCGGCAATACGGCGGCAAGAGCCAGTGGGTAACGCAGGACTTCGGCGGCATGATGAAGGGGGACGTGAACGAGTTCGAAGAGGCCAAGGCGCTCGACATCGTTGCCGACAATCCGTACCACGGCACGCAGGACCACATGGATGGGCACTGGCAGGCGCTGCAGGGAGATTTCTCGCGGTCGCTGAAGCACAACAACTACCTAGTGACGGAGACGAACGCCCAGACGCTGGGGTGGGATTCGACCAGCCAGTTCCCTCCCTATGATGGGCAGTTGCGGCTGGACGTGTACACGCACCTGTCAAGCGGGGCCAACATGGTGGAGTACTGGCACTGGGCCTCGATCCACGCCGGGCAAGAGACGTACTGGAAAGGCGTGCTGAGTCATGACCTCGAACCCAACCGGGCGTATGCGGAGGTGTCGCGGACTGCGCATGAGTTGGAAGAAGTCGGGCCGCAACTGGTGAATCTGCAGATCAAGAATCAGGTAGCGATCCTGTACAGCGTGGACTCGCTGAACGCGATCAACTTCATGCCATTCGAGAAACAAGAGGCGAACGGCTGGACCCCTGGAAAGGGCCAGGGCAGCTACGTCTCCATGCTTTCTCAGTTGCACAAGTCTCTGTATGACGCGAATGTCGGCGCAGATTTCGTCTTTCCGGAGGACGCCGACTTTTCGCAGTACAAGCTGCTGATGGTGCCACCGTTGTATGTGGCGGATGATGCGCTGCTGAAGAAGATTTCCGATTACGTGCATGGCGGCGGGCATGTGCTGATGGAGTTCAAGAGCGGGTTTACCAATCAGAACTCCTCGGTGCGCGCAGTGCGCGCGCCGGGGCCGCTGCGTGATGCGGCGGGAATCAGCTACCAGGAGTTTTCCAACCTGGAAAAGCCGCTGGCGTTAAAGGGCGACCCGTTCCATGTGGGAGCGGAAGACAACAAGGTGAGTACGTGGGCGGAGTTTCTGATGCCGGAGCATGCGCAGCCGCTGGCGTACTACGACCATCCCTTCTTCGGGAAGTGGCCGGCCATCACGCGCAATCAATATGGCGCGGGCACGTTGACCTATGAGGGGACAATGCTCTCCGACGGCCTGCAGAAAGCGTTGGTGCTCGACGAGTTAAAGCGGGCATCGCTGGCCGGGGCAGCACAGCAACTGCCGGCTACGGTGCGCGAAAAGGATGGCGTGAACGGCGCGGGTAAGGCGATCCACTACTACCTGAACTACGCAAGTGCGCCGGCGACCTTTGCCTACGAACACGGCGCGGCTACGGATCTGCTGACGGGGAAACACCTGAACCAGGGTGAGCAGGTGCAGGTAGGGCCGTGGGATGTGGTGATTGCCGAGGAGCAGTAGTGCCAAGGCAAGAGCAAATGCAGGTCCTTTGACTCGCTTGATCGCGTCGAGGTCGTTGCGCATCGTGCTGGCGCAGGACCGCCGCGCGCGCCTGTAAGGGTTTCAGCGATGCCACTTCGCGCTCAGGATGAAAGCTCAGCGAGTGCGGGCAAAGAGGGAGCGGGCACGGGCGGCAACTCGATGATCACGGTGGTCCCCTGCCCCACGACGCTTTCGATGCGGATGTCGCCACCCTGTGCGTCCACCAGTGCTTTGCAGATGGCCAGACCGAGACCGGCGCCTCCGCTCTTCCGGGAGCGGGATACGTCGCCGCGATAAAAGCGGTCGAAGAGAAATGGCAGGTGCTCGGTGCTGATCCCGGTGCCGTGGTCGCGCACGGTAAGTCGTACGCCACCATCGTCACGGAGGCCCAGTGTTACATCGATGCGGCCATCGGGAAGACTATGGTCGATGGCATTCATCAGCAAATTTTGTACCAGCGTGGCGGCATCTTCGGGCGCCAGGGTGGAAAGTGCATCGGTGGGCAGGGTCAGGGCGGAGACAAGCCGGACCCCGCGCAACTCGGCCACTGGCTGCAGCTCGTCGATAGCAGCGCGCAGTGTAGGCGCAAGGGCGTGCGGGGTGGGCGCAGAGGGAGAGCGTTCCGCCAGGGGCGTGTTTTCAATACTGGCCAGCATGAGCATCTTCTGCACGAGCTCCTCCATGCGGGCGCAGTCGCGCAAGCAGCCTTCGACGGAAACCCGGTACTGGTCCGCAGTCCGCTCGCGGAAGTTCATCAGTTGCAGTGATGACTTGACGATGGTCACGGCTGTTTTGAGCTCATGCGCGGCATCGCTGACGAACTGCTGCTGCTGCATGAAGGAGCGCTCAAGCCCACCGAGGACAGTTTCCAGTGCGGCGATCAGGGTTTGCAACTCGCGGATACGACGGGCTTCCGGAGGAGGATGGAAGCTCCAGGACCGGGACGAGACACGGCTGGCTTCCGCAGCCAGAGCCTGCAGCGGTGCGGCGCCGCGGCGGACAAAAAGACCGGCGAGCGTTCCGGTCAGCAGGAGGACGAGGGAGTTGGCGAGCAGGAGAAAGCGCGCGGTGCGGACCAACGCCGCGTGAAGCGGCAAAAGCGGCGTTGCGTAAAGGATGGTGACGGGATGCGGTTTGGCGCCCTGGGGCTGATCCGGGTCGACCACGCGCACGGCTTCAAGGCACAGAGCGCGGTAGCGCACGTCATTCAGGTGCACGGTGCGGGGGTGGCCGGGACTACAGGGAAAATTGAGAGAGCTTGTCCAGTTTAGTGAGTGGCCGAGGAGGTGACCGGAGCGTTCACGCACGTCGTACAGATCGGAAGACGGCAGATCGAGCGCGTTGGTGTCGAGCATGACATTGTCGGCTTCATCCCCGGCGTCCTCGACCGCGCCGAGCACGGAATCAGCCCGGCCACGCAACATGACGTCAAGAGCCTGGTAGCGCTGGGCGCGCTCATACCACAAGGTGGTGACCGTGATGGACGCGGTGAGGAGAAGTTCCGCGGCGATGACGGTGAGCACCAGGCGGCGCGCAAGCGAGTACACAGGACTACTCCGCCTGGGGCGTGGGAGCGAGCACGACGCGGTAGCCGCGGCCGCGCAGGGTTTCAATCAAGGGCTGTTCCGTTTCCTGCCCCAGCTTGCGGCGCAGGTTGGAGATGTGCGCTTCGATCACGTTAGAGTGCCGTTCCCAGTTGTAGTCGTAGAGGTGCTCAAGGAGTTCGCGTTTGGAGACGATGGCGCGTTTGCGGTGGACCAGGTATTCAAGAATCCGGTATTCGGTGGGAGAAAGATCGATCAGCTCAGTGTTGCGGCGAACAGATTTCTCCAGGGTATCGATCTCGAACTCGCCGGCGATGATGGATGGGTGGGCAACGCCTTTGCCGCGGCGGACCAGGGCTTTGGTGCGGGCGAGAAGTTCGCCGAGATCGAAAGGTTTGGCGAGATAATCATCGGCCCCGGCATCGAGCAGGCGAACGGTCCAGGCCTTTTCGCTGCGCGCCGTCAGCACCAGAACGGGGGTGCGGTTCCCCTTTTGCCGAAGAGAGTTGAGCACATCCAGTCCACTTTTCTTCGGCAGCATGAGGTCAAGAATCACGGCATCATAGACATCGTGCTGGTGGAGCAGCAGCTCACCGGTTTCGCCATCTTCGGCGAGGTCCACCGCATACCCCGGACCTTCGCGAAGCGCGTTCGCGATGTTTTCCGCAACTCGCAATTCGTCTTCGATGATGAGCACGCGCATAAAGATTGCAGTCATCCAGACGGTGGAATGGGCCGGGTTGCACCGAACTGGTAAGCATCGTAGCAATCGACTGTGCATGCAGGATACCGCGGGCCGCCTTCAGTGACACTTAAGATCAGAGCGGCTAGAGTCTAGGTACGCCACCGAGTCCGGCAACAAGCCGGAACGTGATGAATGGAGACACATAGGGGGCCGATGAAAGGTCGAGCGGGAAAGGGGCTGGGCAGCCGGTGGCGGCGCAAAACAGGGCCCTTGACCGTGGCTCTGTTCGCGGTTTGTGGACTGTCGAGCGGAGTGGCGCAATCCGTGCCGCCCGGCGGAGCTGGGCAGACAGCGCCACCACCCGTTGCCCCGGTCGCGACGACGCTTGCCGCCTCACAAACCCCGGCGAATCTGCCCGTTATCACGCTGGACGAGGCGATCCGGCGAGCGCAGTTGAACGAGCCCACCCTGGCCGATGCGCGCGCCAACGACATAGTGGCGAAGATCGACAGCCGATTGGCGCGGACGGCGCTGCTTCCGCAAGCGATCTACCACAATCAATATCTATTTACCGAGTCCAACGGGTCTGTGAACAGCGGTGGGCAGGCGGGGTTTCAGCCGTCGCCGGTGTTTATCGCCAACAACTCGGTCCACGAATATGTGAGCCAGGCCTCCGTCACGGAAACGCTCGCGGCGGACGGGTTCGCGCAGATCCGGCGTGCGGATGCAACGGCTGCGCAGACGGCAGCAGAGTTCGAGATTACGAGGCGCGGGTTGGTGGCCACGGTGGTAGGGCAGTATTACGGTCTTCTGGCGGCCGACGAGAAATACCGGGTAGCGCAACGGGCGCGCGACGAGGCAGCGAGTTTTGTGGCGTTGACCACAAAACTCGAGCAAGGGCGCGAAGTGGCGCACGCGGACGTGGTGAAGGCAGACCTGCAACTGCAGCAGCGGGAGCGCGACGGAAACGATGCGCAGGTGCTCGCGGAAAAGGCGCGGCTGGACCTGGCGGTGTTGCTCTTTCCTGATCCCCGAACGCAGTACCGACTGGCTGAAACCACCGGGGCTCCTCCGCTGCTGCCCGCGCGGGCCGATGTGGAGACTGCGGCGAAGCGCTACAGCCCAGAGCTGCGGAGCACCTTTGCAGCACTCGGCGTAGCCAGGGAGGAGGTAAGCATTGCGCGCCTGGCCTACTTGCCGGACTTGTCGTTCAATTACCTGTTCGGCATCGACGCGCCACAGTTTGCCGCCCATGGGCCGACGAGCCCGGAGACGGGCGGTGGCGTGATCCGGCCGAGAAACCTGGGCTACTCGGCGTTTGTAAACCTGGACATCCCAGTGTGGAACTGGTTCGCCACGCGCGACCGCATACGGCAAGGGGAGGCGCGGCGTACGGCAGCCGAGGTGACCCTGAACTACACGCAAAAGCGGCTGCTGGTGCAACTTGACGAGCTTTATAGCGAAGCGGCAATCGCCAACCGGCAGTTGCAGTCGCTGGATGAAAGTGTCGGCACGGCACGGGAATCGCTGCGTCTGACCAACTTGCGCTACCAGGCCGGGGAGGGCACCGCGCTTGAAGTGGTGGATGCGCAGAATGCGCTGCTGCTGGCCGAAGATGCACAAGCGGACGGGGCGGTACGCTACGAATCGGCGCTCGCGAATTTGCAAACATTGACGGGGACGCTACCGTGAAAAGTATTCATGCAGGGGGAGTTGCGGTTGCAGCGCTCTGGCTCTGTGCCGGATGCGGCAGCAAGCCAGCGGGGGAGCCTGCAGTCGAGGTGCCGGTGCAGGCCACCGTGGTCCGGACGGGGGCGATTTCGGAGATCGTGACCGGCGATGCAGTGCTTTCGCCGCGCGCCCAGGCAGCGCTTTCCCCACGTATCACCGCGCCGGTGCGCAAGCTTTATGTGCAGCGAGGCAGCCATGTCCGCGCCGGGCAACTGCTGGCGGTGCTGGACAACAGGGACCTGCGCGCGGCGGCCTTGGATTCACAGGGCAGCTATGATCAGGCGCAAGCCGCCTACAGTAGCACCACACGGGCCGCGATCCCCGAGGATTATCAGAAGGTCAAGCTGGACCTCGACACCGCGACGACCAACCTGACGCTGGCGCAGCGGGTGTACGACAGCCGGTTGAACCTGTTTCAGCAGGGGGCGATCCCCGGACGCGACGTGGATACGGCCAAGAGCAACCTGGTTCAGGCGCAGAGCGCGTTCGACATCGCCAAGGCGCACTTCGAGTCGCAAAAGGCCTTTGGCCGGCAGGACGCGGTGAAGACAGCCAAGGGGCAGCTCGTCTCCGCTGAGGGCAAGTACCAGGGAGCGGAAGCGCAGCTCAGCTTTTCCGAGATCCACAGCCCGATCGCAGGGGTGGTGACGGATCGGCCTTTGTATGCGGGAGAGACTGCACCGGCCGGTACGCCATTGATCACAGTCATGGATACGAGTTCCCTGATCGCCAGGACGCACCTGCCGCAACAGGAGGCGAGCCGGCTGCGGGTGGGCGAGGGGGCGACACTCCAGGTACCGGGATTTGAGCAGCCGGTGGCCGGCAAGGTGAGCGTGGTCAGCCCGGCGCTCGATCCCGGCTCCACCACGCTGGAAGTGTGGGTAGAGGCCCCGAACCCGACGGGCAAACTCAAAGCCGGCACCCCGGTACACGTCGCCATCACCAGCGAAACTGCGCCAGATGCCGTGATCATTCCCAAGGAGGCCATGACGAAGGCGCCGGATGGCAAGACTACAGTCATGGTCATCGGCGCGGATTCCGTTGCGCATACGCGCGAGGTGCAGACCGGCATCGTCCAGGGAGATGATGTGCAGGTGGTGAGCGGGCTCAAGCCAGGCGAGAAGATTGTGAGCGTGGGTGCCTATGCTATGGCGGATGGAACCAAGGTGAAGGTGACAGAGCCGGGGCAGAGCGCAGAAGCCGACAGCCAGAAGCCGGATGCGGCCAAGCCGGCACAGAGCGAGAAGGACTGATGGCTTCCATAACGACCGCCAAAACCCCACCGGTCGAGTCTTCCCAGAAGGCCGCGCAGCCGGAAAAGCCCTTCTGGCTGAAGACGCACGCGCGCACCATTATCTTCTTCACCATTGCGCTGGCGGCGGCAGGCATTTACCTCGCGCTGGGAATTCCGATTTCTGTCTTTCCGGAGACGAACTTCCCGCGCGTGGTGATCGGCATCGACAACGGCGTGATGCCGGTGGAGCAGATGGAGGTCACGATCACCCGCCCGATCGAAGAGGCGGTGAACACCGTTCCGGGACTGTTGACCGTGCGCTCGAATACCAGCCGCGGCTCGGCGGAGGTCAGTCTTTTTTTCAATTGGAATGTAGACATGTACCAAACGCTGCAGTTGGTCAACGCAGCGCTGTCCCGCGCACAGCAGGCGCTGCCGTCGACGGCGCAGCTCCGGGCGGATCGGCTGACATTTGCAACCTTCCCCATCCTGGGCTACAGCCTAACTTCGGATACGATTCCGTTGACAGAGCTTTACCAGCTGGCCACTTATACGCTGAAGCCGCCGCTAAACCGGCTTCCGGGAGTGCGCACGGTGTTGGTGCAGGGCGCGGAAATACCCGAATACGATGTGGAGCCCGACCCGGCGCGACTGCTGGCGACAAACACCACCGTGACCGACCTGCTGAACGCGCTGCAGTTGACAAATGTAATTGACTCGCCCGGCCTGTATGAGGACAACCACCAACTGGTGCTCGGGCTGGTAGGCGGGCAGGTGCATGTGCCCGGGGAGTTGTCACAGATCGCCGTAAAGACGACTGCGAACGGCGTCCCGGTACGCATCGGCGACGTCGCGAAGATCGAATCCGCAACCGAGCCGACGTATACGCTGGTGACCGCCAACGGCAAGCCGGCGGTGCTGCTCAATATCTCGCGACAGCCGAGCAGTAACACGGTGGCCGTAGCCAATGAAGTTGAGCAGGAGATGGCGCAACTCAAAACGCAACTGCCGCCGGGCATCAACAGCCAGCCCTTTTATGACCAGTCAGAGTTGGTGCGCGGCAGCATCGCCAGTGTACGGGACGCCATCCTGATCGGCATTGTGCTGGCGTCAGTGGTGCTGATCGTGTTTCTCCATGACTGGAGCAGTTCGCTGGTTGCGGGCCTGGTCATCCCAGTTACGCTCTGCGTCACGTTCCTGTTTTTGTCGATCACTCACCAGAGCTTCGACCTGATGACGCTGGGCGGACTGGCGGCCGCAGTGGGCCTGGTGATTGACGATGCGATCGTCATGGTTGAGAACATCGTGATGCATCGCGACGCCGGCGAAGGCCGTGTGATGGCTGTGCAGAAAGCGCTGGCGGAGATTACGAGACCGCTGGTCTTTTCCACTATCACGCCGATCGTGGTGTTTCTGCCGCTCGTCTCCGTTACGGGCGTGACGGGCGCGTTCTTCCGGGCGCTCGCTATCACCATGTCGGTGGCGCTGATGTGTTCGCTCGCGCTCGCGCTGACGTGGACGCCGTCTTTAAGCTTGTACCTGCTGCGCAGAAAAAAGCAACCGCAACCTGCCCAGGAAGCGACTGCGGCCGCAGCACCCGCAGAACTGACGACTGTGGACGGCACTGCAATAAACGACGGAACTGTGCCGGCAGCGCACGCCGGCGTGCATGACGACAGCAAGATCATGCGCGGGCTGCTCCGCTGGCACAGGCGGGGATTGGAATGGGCGCTGGCCAAGCCGCTATGGCTTGGTCTGATCTGTCTGCTGCTGTTGGCGGGCACCTATTTCGCGTATCGCGGCCTGGGGTCGGATCTGTTGCCGGCAATGGATGAGGGCGGTTTCGTGCTGGATTACATCATGCCCGCAGGCACGTCGCTGACAGAAACCAACCGCGTGCTGGAGCATGTGGAGTCTATCCTGCGCGGAATTCCGGAGGTAGACAGCACCTCTCGCCGCACAGGGCTCCAGATGGGATTGTCTCCGGTGACCGAGGCGAACACTGGCGACTTCACGGTGAAGCTGAAGTCGAATCGCTCACGCGGCATCGACGAGATCATGGAGGAAGCGCGCCAACAGGTACGCGGCAGCGAGCCCGAGTTGGATATCGAATTTACGCAGGTGCTTCAGGACATGATTGGCGACCTGTCGAACTCGCCCGAACCGATCCAGATCAAACTGTTTTCTACCGACTTGCCACTCCTCCAGCGCACGGCGCCACAGGTGGCGGATGCCATCAGCAAGCAGCCGGGCGTGGTGGACGTGCTGAACGGGATTGAAAACACGATCAGTGGGCCGGCCACGCTCTTCCAGGTAAAGCCGACGGTGGCGGCGCGGCTCGGCTTTACCACGCAGGAAGTGACTACGGATGCGACAGCGCTGCTGGAAGGCGCGCCTGCAAGCCAGCCGCTGATCGTGAACAATCGTCCGTTCACGGTGCGGGTGCGTTTCGATGCGCGCTACCGGGCAGGGCTGGATGCGATCAAGGAAACCGTGCTAAACAGCGCATCCGGTAAGCTGGCAACGCTCTCATCGCTCGCCGACATCCAGCAACTGCCGCAGCAGAATGAGATCCGCCGCGAAAACCTGCAGCAGCTGGTAGTGGTGACCGGGCGGCTGGAAGGTACAAACCTGGGCGCGGCAGTTAAGAAGGTGCAGGCCGCTGTAGCGGCGCTCCATCTCCCGCCGTCGATCCGCGTGGTGTATGGCGGCACCTATGAAGAGCAGCAAAAGTCGTTCCACGATCTGCTGCGCGTGCTGCTGCTGGCGCTGGTGCTGGTCTTTGGCGTGCTGCTTACGGAGTTCCGCAACTTTTCCGCGCCGATCTCAATTCTCTGCTCTTCCCTGCTTTCTACCTTTGGCGTCATCGCTGCCCTGTTTATCACGCACACTGACTTCAATGTGGCGTCCTTCATGGGACTGATCATGGTTATCGGCATCGTCGCGAAGAACGGCATTCTTCTGCTGGATGCCGACGAACGATTCCGGGCTGAAGGAATGTCCGCCTACGAAGCCATGCTGGAGGCGGCGCAGCGCCGGCTGCGGCCCATCACCATGACGGCACTGGCAGCGATCAGCGGGATGCTGCCGCTGGCCTTTGCGCTGGGGCAGGGCTCGCAGATGCTGCAGCCGCTGGCCATCTCGGTCATCGGCGGCCTGCTGGTCTCGATGGTGTTGTCGCTCATCCTGACCCCGACGCTCTATTACCTGATGACCCGCTCCGCCCACCCCTGATGACGCGCTCCGCTCACATCCCTGACGATCCGGCACTCCCACCCATAGGCCGCGTCCTGCAATAAACTTCGCAGACGACTGCGGACCAGCACAACAAATCGGCTTATAGTGGCCTATGGGAACGTTTCCTGCAGGCGGATGTGCCCCTTCTCGCGCAACGCTGATCGACGCCCGCTTTGACGGGGACTCTTGTGGCGTCGGTTTTGTCGCGCAGCTCTCCAATGTACCGTCGCATGCGATACTGACCAGCTCGCTTACGGCTTTGGGCCGTTTGGCGCACCGCGGCGCGGTGGCTGCAGACGGCAAGAGCAGTGACGGCGTGGGCATTCTGACGCAGATCCCGCGCGACTTCCTGCTGCGCACCGCCGGAATCGCGCTTGCGCCGGAGCGGCCGCTCGCAGTGGGCGTACTCTTTCTGGAGCGAGAAACAGAGCAGGCTGAGCAGCAGCGCTTCTCTGCGGCTCTTGCAACGCAGCAGTTGGCAGTGCTGGCCTGGCGTACGGTGCCGGTGGATACGAGGCACCTGGGCGAGCAGGCAGCGGCTTCGCTGCCCGCGATTCAGCAAGTGCTTGTTACGACAGAGGAATTCGCGGGACTCGATCGCCGTCTCTACCTGGCACGCAAACGCTTCGAGCGTGAGCTCTCCGCCACGCATGTGTGTTCGCTGTCGACTTCGACGCTGGTGTACAAGGCGCTGTGCGCCGGGCGTCTGCTCCCGGACTTCTACCCAGATTTGGCGGACGCTGCGTACACAACCGCGTTTGCCATCTTCCACCAACGCTATGCCACCAATGCGCTGCCGGCGTGGCGCCGGGCGCAGCCGCTGCGCATGCTGGCGCACAATGGCGAGATCAACACTGTGTGGGGGAATCGCGCGCGGATGGATGCACGCGCGAGCACGATTCCGGCGGAGTGCCATCCGCTGTTGACACCGGACGGGTCGGACTCAACCAGCCTGGACGAAGCGGTGGAGTTACTTGCGCGCAATGGGCGAAGCGCGGCGGAGGCCGTCCGCATGCTGCTGCCGCCGGCGCGGGGCGACGCGGAGTCCCCGTTCATGCGCTACCACGAGGATTGCGTGGAGCCGTGGGACGGTCCGGCTGCGGTGGCCTTTGCCGACGGTGCGATGGTGGGCGCGGCGATGGACCGCAACGGGCTCCGTCCGTGCCGCTACTTCATCACCGAGGACGGATGGGTGGTCGCAGGGTCGGAGGCGGGACTGGTGGACCTGGATCCGGAGCGCATCGTCACCAGCGGGCAACTGGGCCCGGGGGAGATGATTGCTGTCGATCTTGAAAAACATACGGTGCTGGATACCCAGGCGCTGTTGCAGCGTTTCGATAGCGCGATCGACTACGACAAGCTGCTACCGGATGTGCGGCTGGAAGCGGAGAGTCCAGCACCCGCAGCGTTGACGGCCGACGTGCTGCAGCGGGCGCAACTCACCTACGGGTACTCCAAGGAAGACGTAAAGATGGTGCTGCAGCCGATGGCTGCCGACGGCAAGGAAGCGGTGTGGTCGATGGGCGACGACACGCCGCTTGCGCCGCTCGCCCGTTCTCCGCGTCCGGTTTACAACTACCTGCGCCAGCGCTTTGCGCAGGTGACGAATCCGCCGATCGATTCGCTGCGGGAAGCCTGCGTGGTGAAGCTGCATACGCGGCTCGGGCCCTGGCCGCACATGCTGGATCCGCATGCGCGCATACCGGGCCTGTCGCTGAGTTCCCCCTTCCTTTCCCTGCCGCAGATGGAGGCTTTGAAGCAGGGCGAGCATGCGCTGCGGCGTGAGCTTCCTACTGGGGTGCTGCCCTGTTTTTTCTCGTTTTCTGGCGGGCTCGAGCAGGGATTGCGGGAGTTGTGCGCACGGGCTATCGACTTGGTGGGCGCGGGGACGCAGATACTGATCCTGAGCGACCGTGGCGCCGGACAGGCAAGCATTCCACTGCCCATGGCGTTGGCTACCGGGGCTGTGCACCAGGCGCTGGTGAACGCCGGCCTGCGCACTCGCACGGGGCTGGCCGTGGAAGCCGGAGATTGCCGCGACCTGCACCACGGAGCGGTGCTGCTGGGCTATGGGGCAGGCGTGGTGTGTCCGTGGCTGGCGTTGGAAACAGCCCGGGAACACCAGCCTGCGTGCGGAGAAGCAAACCTGCTGCATGCCTTTGATGTGGGCTTGGCGAAGATCATGTCGAAGATGGGGATTTCGGTGGTGGACAGCTACCGGGGCGCCCATCTGTTCGACTGCATTGGCTTGAGCCAGGAAGTGGTGGAGATGTGCCTGTTTGGCACGCCGGCGCCGCTGGGGGGCATCGGGTGGCCGGAGATCGAGGCGGCGGTGCGGCGAAGCTGGGCGCGATGTTACGGCGATCAGGAAGATGACGGCGGGCAGAAGGTATTGGTATCTGTCAACGTTACACACGCGAAAGACCTGCCCGACTTCGGCGCGGTGCGTTATCGCAAAGCCGACGGAGCGGAGTGGCATGCATGGCAGCCACAGCGGGTGCGCTTTGTGCAGAGTGGGGTGGGATCCGCGCGGAATGCAGTCGCGGTGGCGGATTCGCAATCTCCCGTGTTTGCGAACACGCTGCGCGTGATTGAAGAAACAGCGCCGACGACGCTGCGCGACATGCTGGCCTTCCAGCCCGCAGGGCCGGCGCTGGCGAGCGATACAGTGGAGTCTGCGGAAAATATCGTGACACGATTCATTGCATCCGCGATGTCTCTGGGTTCGCTCAGTCCGGAGGCGCACGGGACGATTACTGAGGCGATGAATGCGCTCGGTGCGCGGTCCAACACCGGCGAGGGCGGCGAGGACCCGGAAGCGTACAGGGCAGCAAAGGGAAGCGGTGCGCGCGGCCCACATGATAACAAGGTGAAGCAATTGGCTTCCGGCCGGTTCGGCGTGACGGCCGAGTACCTGGCGCACGCGGAAGAGATCGAGATCAAGATCGCACAGGGGTCGAAACCGGGCGAGGGCGGCCAGCTTCCCGCACATAAGGTAACGGAGCTGATCGCACGCCTGCGGCATGCGCAGCCGGGCATTTCGCTGATCAGCCCGCCGCCGCACCATGACATCTACTCGATCGAAGATCTGGCGCAGCTGATCTATGACCTCAAGCGGGTCAATCCGCGCGCGGCAGTGGGGGTGAAGCTGGTCTCCTCCTGCGGCGTGGGAACGATTGCCGCGGGCGTAGCCAAGGCTTATGCGGATTACATCGTCATTGCCGGCGGCAGCGGCGGCACCGGCGCTTCCCCGCTATCGAGTATCAAGCACGCGGGTAATCCGTGGGAGCTGGGGTTGGCGGAGGCGCAGCAGGTGCTGGTCGCCAACGGCCTGCGCGGACGCGTGCGCCTGCGCTGCGATGGCGGATTGCAGACCGCGCGCGATGTGCTGGCAGCGGCGATGCTGGGCGCCGATGAGTTCGCCTTTGGCACCGCAGTGTTGGTGGCGCTGGGCTGCGACATGGCGCGGCAGTGCCACCTGAATACGTGTCCCACGGGCATCGCCACACAACGCCCGGAGCTGCGTGCCAAGTTCCGCGGCAAACCGGAGCACGTGATCCGCTTCTTCGAAAAGCTAGCGGAGGATGTACGCCTGCTGCTGGCCGAGTTGGGGTTGCGGCGGTTGGAAGATGCTGTCGGCCGCACGGACCTGCTCACGCAAGTCCGGCGCACGGGGGCGCTCGATCTGCAGCCGATGCTGGGCCTTGCAAGCGGACCGGTCGAGGAAAGGCGATGGGCAGGCCGCAGGAATGATCGTCCGGAGAGCGCAGCGCCGCTCGACGAGCGCTGGGTAGAGACGGCGCTTGCAGCCGGACGGAAAGGCGAAACTTTCGCGGCGGCGTCGCGGATCGGCAACGGCGATCGCACGTTTGGAGCGAGACTGGCAGGACGTTTGGCGCTTGAAGGGCTGGATCGCTCGGAGCAACCGGCACAGTTACGTTTTTGTCTGCAGGGCGTCGCCGGACAATCCTTCGGCGCGTTTGCGGTCCGCGGCATGCATCTGGAACTGGACGGCCTCGCGAACGATTTCGTGGGCAAAGGCCTGAGCGGGGGCGAAATTATTCTGCGAGGCGCAGGACGTGCCGCCCGGGACAGCGGGCACCATGCACTGTTGGGCAACGTGGCGCTGTATGGCGCGACCGGCGGCGCACTCTACGCCGCGGGGCGAGCGGGCGAGCGCTTTGCAGTGCGTAATTCTGGCGCCGTAGCCGTCGTCGAGGGCGTGGGCGACCACGGCTGCGAGTATATGACCGGCGGCGCAGTGGTGGTGCTGGGGCAAACTGGATTCAACTTCGGCGCCGGCATGACCGGTGGGACGGCGTGGGTGCTGGATGAGGACGGCGGATTCATGAGCGAAGCGCGCTTTCATCCGGAGTTTGTGCAGCCTGTGCCCTTTCAAGATTGCACGCTTGAGGAACAGTGCGAACTTCGCGCGTTGGTGGAGAAACACGCCGCAAAAACCGGCAGCCGCCGTGCTGGCGCGCTGCTTGGATCGTGGGAATCGGAAGCAGGCAAGTTGCTACGGCTCATGCCGCGGGTCTAGCGACCGTCAGCGGGAACAGAAAACCCGGCACGCTGCGTGCGCGTGCCGGGTTCTGGGCGGGGGCCGGTTGTGCTGCCCCGCTTTCAACGTCGTGAGGATGGCGTCAGCACTGGACGACTTTCTCGGAGCTAATGCCGCGGGTCGCGTTTCGGCTGTCTACCACCAGATTGGCCTCACGGACGATCGCTTCGTAGTCGTAATCGGAGTGGTCGGTCACAATCAAGACACAGTCATAGTCCGCGATCCTGTCGAGCGGAGTGGAACGCATGTTCAGGTCGTAGTGCCGCCCGCGGCCCACGGTCGGGAAGTAAGGATCGTTGTAGTCCACCTCTGCGCCTTCTTGGCGGAGCAGCTCAATGATGGTGAGCGCCGGCGATTCGCGTAAGTCGTCGATGTCCTTTTTGTAAGCCATGCCGAGCATCAGGATGCGTGAGCCATTGATGGCTTTCTTATGTCGGTTCAGGGCTTTGGCCGTAGATTGCACCACGTGCGCGGGCATAGACTCGTTGATCTCGCCGGCGAGCTCGATGAACTTGGTGTGGAAGTCCCATTCCTTGGCCTTCCAGCTTAAATAAAACGGATCGATGGGAATGCAATGTCCACCGAGGCCCGGCCCTGGATAGAAGGGGTGGAAGCCGAAAGGCTTGGTGGCCGCCGCATCGATCACCTCCCAGATATCGAGGCCCATGCGGAGGGAGAGCAGCTTGAGTTCATTGACCAGCGCAATGTTCACGCAACGGTAGATGTTTTCCAGCAGCTTGGTCATCTCCGCGGCGCGGGTGGAGGAGACTTCGACAGCGCGCGTGAAGATGCCGCGGTAAAGAGCAGCCGCCAAGGTGGTGGCGATTGCTTCGTGGCCCCCGACGACCTTTGGAATATCGCGGCGCGCCACGGTGTCGTTGCCGGGGTCCTCACGCTCGGGCGAGAAGGCGACGTAGAAGCTGTCGTCCTCCTCTGTGGAGTTGGCATGGCGGGCGCGAAGCTGATTCCTGTTCTCGGCTTCCAAGATGGGGATCAGCAATTCTTCCGTAGTGCCGGGATACGTGGTGCTTTCGAGAATGATGAGTTGGCCCGGCTGGACCCAGGGCGCAATGGAATGCGCGGTGTTGCTGATGTAGCTGAGGTCCGGCTCGCGATGCTCAGTAAGCGGCGTGGGCACGCACAGGATGACAACATCCTGATCCGCAAGATGGGCGTAGTCAGAGGTAGCGCGAAAGCCTTGTTCCCGGGCACGGGCGATCTCCGTACTGGGGATGCGGTAGATGTAGGAGCGTCCACCTTCGAGCTCGCTCACCTTGCGCGCATCGATATCGAAACCAGTGACGGCGAAGCCAGCCTCAGAGAACAGCAGCGACAGTGGAAGACCGACGTACCCGAGCCCGATGATGCCGACGTTGGCGGTTCGAGAAGCGATGCGGTCCAGTCGCTCCTGGGCAATCTGCGGTAAGGAGGTCACACTCGGCTGTTTCATGCTGACGCATGCTTGCACGTACCGTGCCAAGAGGGAGACTGGAAGGAACGATGCTGCGTTTCCCGGTACGGGCGACGAAGCCGGGGTGTGCGCGCCGCCTTTGCGCATACAGTATGCAAATTTATGCGCTGTGTTTGTTGCTGCAGGTGAGCGCCAGCATGCTCAGTGATCGTTCGGGGCCGGCAATAGAGCGGCGAATACTCGATTTAGCCGCAACGCCCGCCTGCTAGATGGCACGCCACTTGCTCTGGAGACAGCATGTCTCCCCGTCTGCCCATCCGGCTCGCAATGCCTGCTGGGCACACGTGGCGAAGGCGCAAGGCGTGCATGGCATTTGAAAGCTGCACACGGAAGGACCGCGATGGATAAGATTCGAATCGGCGTAGTTGGCCTGGGAGCGTGGGGTTGGAACGTGGCGCGCTGCCTGTATGAGCTGCCCGGCTGTGATGTAGTCGGCACCAGCGACCTGAGTGCGCAGCGGCGCGAATCTGCCGAGAAAAGCTGGCCGGGAGTGAAGGCCTTCGTCAGCATGGAGGAGATGCTGGAACGGTGCAAGCTGGACGCGGTGGTGGTGAGCTCGCCAGCCGTGACGCATTACCCGCTGGTGAAGAAGGCTTTGCTGGCCGACTACGACGTCTTTGTAGAAAAGCCGTTCACGCTCAGCGTGCCCCATGCGGAAGAATTACTGAATTTAGCTGCGGTGCGCGACCGCATTCTGATGGTGGGTCATCTGTTGGAGTACCATCCGGTGGTCGAGAAGCTGAAAGACCTGATCGCGTCCGGCGAGTTAGGCGAGATTTACTACATCTACACCCAGCGCGTAAACCTGGGCCGCATTCGCGGGGACGAGAATGCGTTGTGGAGCTTTGCTCCGCACGATATCTCGCAAATCCTCTACATGCTCGGCGCCGATCCGAAAGATGTCAGCGCGCGCGGCCAAAGCTACATTCAGGACGGCATAGAAGATGTCGTTTTTTTGAGCTTGTTCTTCCCGAACCGGATCATGGCGCACATTCACCTCAGCTGGCTGGATCCGCACAAGGTACGGAGCACGACCATTGTGGGTAGCAAGAAAATGGCAGTGTTCGATGACGTGGCAACGTCGGAAAAGCTGCGCATTTATGACAGCTGCGCAACCGGTTCCACCGCACGCAGCTATGGCGAGGCAATCCAGGTCCGTTTTGGCGACATTCATATCCCGCGCATCTCCGCCGCAGAGCCGCTGAAACTCGAGTTGCAGCACTTCCTGGACTCGGTGCGGCATCGAACGCAGCCGCGCAGCGATGCGCAGGATGGTTTGCGGGTGGTGCGCATTTTGAGTGCGGCGCAACAGTCGCTGGAGTTGGACGGCATTCCGGTCGCGATCGCCGGGGCCGAAAGCAGTGCGCCGGCGCCGTTACTGGAGCGTGGCGACAGGCGCTGGTCCGCGCTGGGAGCATAATTCCCTTCCGCCAGCCACGGCGCAGCACAGGCCATTTCGGAGAACGATCAAAGATGAGCTATGCAGAGATGCAACAAGAAACCACGCCTCTTGAAAGCGCGCGGGAAAGCGGAGCCGAGCCATCTTCCGGGCTGCGCGCGGAGTGGCTGGTGTTGGGCTCTGTGCTGCTGGCATCGAGCGGTCAGTTGACGATCAAGCTCGGGTTGAATCGCCATACCGGCGCGGCTGTTTCGTTTGGCAGCTTGCATATCTCCTGGTTGGTGCTGCTGGGGTTGGCTGTTTACGCGATGGGCACGGTGCTCTGGATCCAGGCAGTGGCGAAGCGCGACATCAGCTACGTCTACCCAATGAGCGCGCTCACCTACACGCTGGTGGCGCTGGGCGGCAGTCTGCTGCTTGGAGAAACAGTGGGCTGGGACCGCTGGGCGGGCATAGCAGTGATGAGCCTGGGCGTGGGGCTATTAATGGGATCGCGCGACGAGGTGCGGCGATGACCGGATGGCTGGCTTTGGGCAGCAGCGTGGTGCTTGGCTCCTCGGCACAGATTTTTTTGAAGCGCGGCGTGAGCGGTGCAGGGGATGGCGGCTTGCTGCAGCGCTGCGCCTCGCCGTGGGTCTTGGCCTGGGCTGCCAGCTTCGCGGCGGCAACGGTGTTGTGGATCACGGCGTTAGCGCATCTCGCGATTTCATACGCATATCCGCTGCTGGGGTTTGGGTACGTCCTGGTCGTGCTGTTGGCGGCCTCACTGCTCAAAGAGAAGATCACGATGCGGCGCTGGATGGCAATTCTGCTAATCGCGGCCGGCGCGGTCATCGTGGCCAGGAGCCACTGACGTGCGGCCTCTTTCGCATGCGCGCAACCTCGCATCCGCTCCCCACATCGCCGTCATCGGCGGCGGGATTACCGGACTGACCTCAGCCTTTTATCTTCTGCGCGCTGGATACCGCGTCACGGTTCTGGAAGCCAAGCCGGAAATAGGCGGGCTGGCCGGCAGCTTCGACTTCGGTCCCTTTCACTGGGACCGGTTCTACCACTGCATTCTGACCTCAGACCGCTCGCTGCTCGGCTTGCTTGAGGACATCGATCTCACCTCCGAGTTGCAATGGACAGCAACAGAAGTGGGCTTTTACGCGCACAACCGGCTACACACGATGACGCGGCCGGCGGACCTGCTGCGCTTTCCCCATCTGTCCATCACCGACAAGCTCCGTTTCGCGCTCGGCACGCTGTACGCGGCGCGTTTCTCCGGAGCGACGGATCTGGAAGCGGTGCCGCTGCGGGAATGGGTGGTGCGCGTCTTCGGGGAAAGCCTGTACCACGAGATGTGGGAGCCGCTGCTGCGGTGCAAGCTTGGCTCACTCCGCGAAAGCGCCTCGGCAGCATTTCTGCAATCCACGCTGAAGCGCCTTTACTCCACGCGAGAGAAGGGCGCGCAAAAGCAGGAGAAGCTGGGCTACGTCCGGGGTGGCTACCACGTAGTGTTGCAGCGACTGGTAGAACGTATCGAGGCGCTCGGCGGCGAGATTCGCCCCGGGGTGCGGTTGGAGGATGTGCGCAGCGAAGGCGATGGGGTCTCGATCGACGTAAATGGAACGCTAGAACGCTTCAGCAGCGCGATTCTAACGGTGCCCAGCCGGGCGGTGGAGGCGATCTGCCCCGCACTGCCGGATGCGTTCAAACTCCGGCTGCGCGAAGTAAAGTACCTGGCCCTGGTATGCGTCGTGCTGCTGCTTCGACGGCCGCTCAGTCCTTATTACCTGACGAACATCACGCAGGAGTCACGCTTCACCGGCGTGGTCGAGATGACGAATCTGATCGACAAGCGCGAAACCAATGGGTATTCCCTTGTCTACCTGCCCAAATACACGACGGTCTCCGACCCGGTCTTTAGCATGGGCGACGAGGCGCTGTGGCGGGAATTCAGCAGCGACCTTTTCCGCATGTACCCGACGCTCCACAGCAGCGACATCACCGCGAAGTTCTTCTTCCGCGAAGCAGCCGTGCAGCCGGTTCCCACCCTCCACTACTCGTCCAAGGTGCTGCCACCCATGCAGACTCCGTTGCCGGGCATCTTCCTGGCTAATACCTCGCAAATCGTGAACAACACTTTGAACAATAACGTGATGACGGAGATAGCGCGCAAGGCTTCCGGCATGGTGATTGAGCGCCATGCAGCCGCCATGCGGCGCCAGAGTTCCGCGATCGGGAGTTCCCCGGCTGAAAGTTCCGCAAGCGAGCACGCATTCGCTCCCAGCCTGGAGCGGACGACAGAGCGAACAAAGGAGGACCAGTATGTCAGTCCTGTTCACCTTTCCGCATGATGCGGAGTCCTGCTCGTTAGCAATTGCATCTGTCCGCTCCTGGGCCGCCGGTTCGGCACTGCAACTGAATTCGCAGCTGCACCTGAGTTCTCATCTCCACCTGAGCGGCCACCGGCTGGAGCTGGCGGTACTCTTTGCCGCTGGCGCATCGCTGATGCTGTGTTCCATGCTGGTGCGCAAAGCAGCAGCGGCGCTGCGGCGTCCAGTCGTCGTTACGGAGCGTGTGGGAGAATCGCCCGCGCCACAGTTGCCCCTGGCGGAGGGTGCAAAACGATGAACAACCTGGCCCAGTCACAAGATAGCTTTCCGCACATATTGAGCGTCGATGTCGAAGACTACTTCCAGGTGGAAGCGTTTTCCGGCATCGTCACGCGCGAGAGCTGGGACACCTATCCGTTGCGGGTGGAGCGCAACATGGAACGCGTTCTGGATCTCTTCGACGCGCATGGGGCGACTGCCACGTTCTTCTTTCTCGGATGGATCGCGCACAAACTGCCGCACTTGGTGCGCGCAGTGCTCGGGCGGGGGCACGAAGTGGCCTGCCACAGTTACTGGCACCGGCCGATCTATCGGCTTACGCCGGCGGAGTTCCGCGCAGACACGCGCGACGCTCTGCGCGCGCTCGAAGATGCGGGCAGCACTGCTGTCCTGGGCTACCGAGCGCCGACCTGGTCGATCACGCGCGACAGCATGTGGGCGTTGGAGATCCTGGGCGAGGAGGGCTTTCGCTACGATTCCAGCATCTTTCCCATCCGGCACGATCTGTATGGCATTCCCGGAGCGCGACGCGAGCCCTATGCATGGCGTCACAAAAGCGGATTTCTTTTTGAGTTCCCGCCTTCCACTGTGCAGCTGGGCCCGGTGCATGCTCCGGCTGCGGGCGGTGGCTATCTCCGTATCTTTCCGCTGGCCTATAACAGGATGGCGATCGATCGCATCGCCCGCGAGCAGCAACGGGCCGTGGTCTATCTGCATCCATGGGAACTCGATCCAGAACAGCCACGGTTACGTGGAAGCTGGAAATCCCGCTTTCGCCACTACACCGGACTCCGCGGCATGGAAGCAACCCTGGGCACGCTGCTCAAGCAGTATCGGTTCTGCTCGTTTGAAAAGGTCTGGCAGCTCTCCAGCGTGCGCTGCTCCTCGGTAGCACTGCCACCGCGAGCCGCGTGAGGAGGGAGACGATGTTTCTGGGATATCACGAGTTCGCGCCGGTTGTTTCGAGAGATGTTTATACGCTCACGCCCGCCGTCTTCGCGGGGCATATCGCCCTGGTCCGGAGCCTGGTTCAGGACAGCGCGGGGACAATCACCTTTGACGACGCGCATCGCTCGCAGGTACAGCTCGCGCTGCCCCTGCTTTCCGCGGCGGGGACCATGGCCCACTTCTTTGTTCCCACCGCGCGCGTAGGCAAGGACCCAAACACGGCCGATTGGGCGCAGCTCCGCGAAATTGCCCGGCTTGGCCACCAAATCGGCTCCCATTCGCACACGCATCCGCTGTTGACACAGTGCTCGCCACTGGCACTCCAAGAGGAGCTCACCGCTTCAAAGAAGAATCTCGAAGACCGGCTCGGCTTGGCGGTTCAAACCATTTCGCTTCCGGGCGGCCGCTACAACGCGCGCGTTCTTGCGGCTTGCGCACAGGCAGGTTATGCGCGCGTGTACACCTCCGCTCCGGATACAGGCGCGCTTGGGCGCCCACGCAATACAGCCGAAGGAGTAGAGGTAATCGGCCGGCTGATCGTGCGCCGAGGTATGCAGTTGGAAACACTGGCCGGCTACCTTGCGGGAACCAAGGCCGTTACGCGCCGGCTTTGGGTGGAATACAAGATCAAGGAGAACGCAAAGACGCTGCTGGGCGACCGGCTGTACCAGCGGCTATGGCGGCGGGCGTTGCGAGATCTCGCCAGCGAGAGCACAGCTGTTGTTACAGAACCCTTGTATGTAGAGAGCACGGCTACAGAGCCGTGACACATGGAAAGCGCGGAATGCCAATGCGTGTGCTGCACCTGATTTCGAGTAGAGGCTTTTACGGAGCCGAGAATGTCGTCTTCCAGCTCTGCCGATCGTTGCAGTCCCTCGGTCATGAGGTCTCGATCGGACTCTTCAACGCACACCTTTGTCCGGAACACTCGTTGATCACGAAAGCCAGAGAAAGCGGCATCGCACTCGTGAACCTGCGGTGCGAGGGCCGCATCCGCTCCGGCGCGGTGCATGCGTTACGCACGACGCTGCAGTCGCGGCACATAGATGTGCTCCATACACATAATTACAAATCGAACGCGTATGGCTATCTTGCTTCTCGCGGCACCGGCGTCAAGCTGATCGCGACCTGCCATAACTGGACTGATACGACACCAGCCCTGCGCATCTACGGAACCCTCGATCGAATGCTGCTGTCGCGCTTCGACCGCGTGGTTGCCGTCTCGGAATCTACGGCCGAACGCCTGCGAAGGGCACATATAGCCACCAACAAGGTATCGGTGATCGGCAATGGCGTGCTCGTTCCCGAGGCGCTCCCGCGCAGCACTTCCAGTGGAGAGTTGGTGATCGGTGCGCTCACGCGTCTTTCTCCGGAAAAAGGTGTGGATGTGCTGCTACGGGGAGCAGCGGAGATACTGCACAGGGGAGTGCGTGCGCGCTTGGTCGTCGCTGGCGATGGGCCGGAACGCGAACGCCTGCTCCTGCTAAGCCGCCAGCTGGGCATTGCCGGCCAAGTGGAGTTTCGGGGTTTCGTGGAAGATGTGCGTGCCTACCTGGCGAGCCTCGACATCTTCGCCCAGCCCTCCCTGGCGGATGCCATGCCCATGTCGGTGCTGGAGGCGATGGCGTCCGGGCTGCCGGTCGTTGCATCCGCGATTGGCGGGATTCCGGAGTTGCTTGGGAACGGAAAGCGCGGGCTTCTGATTCAGCCAGGGAACCATGAGATGCTGGCAGGTCATTTAGAGACCCTGAGCAAAGATGCCCTGCTGCGCGCGAAGCTGGGCGATGCTGCCCGGGAATACGTCATCCAGCACTGCAGTGCGACAGCCATGGCGCGACGGTACGAAGAAATCTACCACGCTGCGTGCCACGCAGAGGCGGCAGCGGCTTTGACCGCCACGGCTTGACCATGGGCACGCTTGAAGCAGTTCGCCTACCGGCCCAACACAACGGCATGGATGACGCCGTCTCTGCAGATACGGCTGATGTGTCGAAAGTGCTGGGAAAGCGGGGCAGCGTATGGCTTTATGATCCATGGTGTTTCACCCCGTGGTATACGGCTGCGCTGGCGCGAGCGCTGCGCACGGCCGACGTGGGAACGAGGCTGGTGTGCCCACGCTACCACTTTGAGCCGGAGTTTTTCGCCAGCTGCGGACTGGCTCCCCGCCCCGGCATGATCGATATCGTCTCCGGGCTGCAGGTCACGCAACCAGCTCTCAGGAAGATGTTGCGCTCCGCAGAAAATCTCGCAAACACGGCAGCGCTGGCCTTCAGCCTCCTCCAGCGGCGCCCGCAAATCCTCCATCTGCAACTATGTCCGTTACTTGCGCGAGGCGTCAGCACGGACCTGCGCTTACTCGCGTGGGCAAAGCGCCGGGGAGCGTGCGCTGTGCACACTGTCCACAATCTGCTGCCGCATGATGCGGGTAAGGATGCTGCGGGCCTTCACCGCCGTTTATACAGGATGTGTGACCGCCTGATCTGCCACTCCGAAGACGTTGCGACGCGACTCAGTGCGATGTTCGGAGTGCGCCCGGAGCGCGTCGATGTGATCCCGCACGGACCCCTCTTTGCGGAGCGGCCGGAAATGAGTGCGCGAGAGGCGCGGCTGCGCCTCTCGCTCGATCCCGACCGGTTCCTGTTTGTATGGCAAGGCATCCTCGCGCCCTACAAAGGTACCGATCTTCTGCTGGATGCCTGGGCCGACCTCCAAAAGCGTCTTCCCGCAGGCTTAGCGCCCCCTTGCCTACTCATCGCGGGGAGGGGCAGCGCGGAGGAAGTACGCACGCTTGAAGCGAAGGTGCGCAGGCTTGCGCTGGAGAATTCTGTCCGGCTCGATCTTCGATATATCTCGGCCACAGAGCTCCCGTACTATTACCAGGCCGCCGATGCGCTCCTGTATCCGTACCGCGAGATCACCACCAGTGGAGCGCTGATGACAGGTCTGAACTATGAGGCACCGATCATCGCTACCGACCTGCCGGCATTTCGCGCCGTGATCGGCGACGGCGTGAATGGACTACTGCTGGGCGAGGCGAGCCGGGATGCGCTCGCCGGGGCCATGCTCCGCCTGGTCACAGATAGCACGCTGCTGCAGGCTTTGCGGCGCGGAGCGGCGGGCAACAGGCAACGCCAGGTGCAGTGGTCGGAAATCGCCAACCGCACGCGTGCGGTTTACGAAAAGGCCCTGCTCGCGCGTCGGGTTGCATCAGCTTCCTGCGCACCGCAAGCATAGTGCAATGGATTGCATACTTCTTCTACCTCGCTTGCAGAACACCGACTTCCCACAGCAGTTCCAAGGGTAATTCCCGGCAATCCGGGTGGTTCCCCAATTGCCTGTTGGATGACCGTGCGCTCAATCCTTCTCCGCGCCGGAAAACGACTATGCAGAAGCCATCCGTTCTTTCAAGCTTTTTCATGCTGGCGACACTAGCGGCAGCCCAGTGGGCCCACGGGCAGTCCATGGGCCAGCAGCATGTGGCGGAACTTACCGGCACGCAAGGCAGTCTCGCCTCGAATACCAGTACGGTGACGACTCCAGCGTTGAAGGCGCCGCCCGCCGGCTATGTCCTTGGCCCAAGCGATGTCATCCGCGTTTCGGTTTGGAAGGAAGCGGAACTGAGCCAGACGGCAGTCGTGCGACCGGATGGCAACATATCGGTTCCTCTGATTGGTGAGGTGCCGGTAGCTGGCAAGAATGTCATCGAGGCAGAAGCGGTCATTGCGGACAGGCTCCACAGCGTGCTGACGAACCCGCAGGTGACCATCTCCGTGCTTGAGATCCACAGTCGGCAGGTATACATCACGGGCGAGATTGGCCACCCCGGCGCATACCCGCTGACTGGCTCCATGAATGTGCTGCAACTGATCGCCAGCGCGGGCGGGCTTACGGAATATGCGCACAAGAAAGCAATCTACCTGCTGAGAGCGAATGCCCGGACACCCGTTCACTTCAACTACCAGAATGTGGTGCGCGGAAAGACGCAGGACCAGAACGTGCAGCTTGCGCCGGGCGATACGGTGGTGGTGCCGTGAACCGGACCCGGCTGCTCCGTTTGCAGTGCGCTGTTCACGGCCGCCCACCTGCGGTTCTGGCAGCCGTGCTCGTGCTCTGTGCCCCGCATCTGCATGCGCAAGCAGCGCCCGACGCCGGACCAGGCGAGCCCACCGCATCTGCTCCAGTGTCCTCGGAGACGCCCGCCCTGGATTGCAGCCGCTCTGCAGATACAGATCTCCACGGCTACCCCGCGGGTTGCAATGTGCCAACGGTGGCGCCCAAAGCGGGCTCGCAATTTGTGGCTCTGAACGGGAGCGGGGTGGTTCCGATCACTGGAGGCGGGCATAAAGCGGTCTTCGGAGCAGGCTTTCTGGGTGGCTATGATTCAGCCTTTGCCGGAAGCCCGAACGCAAGCGCCACCTTTACCGGCCAGAACGGATACGCGGCGGTGTTTCTCGGGCGCCCCGGCGGGTATTTCGTTCTGCAAAACTCGGTTGACTTCGTCTCTTACCGCGTCGGCAACGGCACGCGCCAGTACTTCGATAATGCCGGACTGACCGCAGGCGGCGAGCTGAGCAGTACGTGGTCCTGGGATGCGAACCTGACAAACGCGATAGGGAACGATTCCCTCCAGGTCATTACGCCCCTTAACACTGTGAATCAGAACAATCTGGCTGTACCTTCGCCCGACACGCCCGCGTTTGCCGTCCAGGCAGGACGCGTGCTGGATAACGATGCTTCGTTTTCGCTGGTGCAGAGTATCTCGCGACGGCAGTCATGGAGATATCTGGTGCATAACAGTTATCGCGAAGTTTTCGACCAGAACCTATCGGACGATACCCTCCACGGCCGCGTCGAATATGCGGTGCAAACCTCTCCGGCGGCGAACTGGGGAATTTTCAGTGAAACTGCGCACGAAACTGGCACCATCCGCTGCACCACGGAAACGCTCGGGGTCTCGTTTGAGCGCCAGGTGATGCGGCGTTCCACGCTGCAGCTCAGCGGCGGTCCGGCGGTGGGGAGCAAGGGCTGCGTGGTTACGGTGACGGGCAATTTCTTTGGCGCTTTCACCTCGCAACTGAGCAACACCACGGCGCTCTATGCGTCTGGCTCACGCAACCTGAACGACTCGCTGGTGCTTGGCGCAACCTGGCAGGACACCGTTCAGGGAGGTATTTCGCAGCGGGTGGGTCTTGGCACGCAGCTGCGGATGGATGCCGGCTACCTGCGCGGCACGCAGCCCAAGCAGATTGATAACTTTCACGGAACGTTCGTCAGCGGAAGCGTCGAGCGAGCGCTTCCGGGCGGATTCAGTCTGGCTTTCAGCCTGCGTCGCTTCACCTATGGCGGCGCGAACATTTCCCTTCTGGGCAGAACACAGGTGTACGCGACCCTTGGCTGGTCGAGCGCCCGCCGTTCCGCCCGTACCAGTGACGAGGTGGCAATCCAGTGAACGACTCCCTTCCCAGCGAGACACGCAATATCGGCGCAATGGCGGAAGAGTATCTCGCTATCTTTGTCCAGCACTGGCGCTTAATTCTGTTGTGCGCTCTTGGCATTTTCGCGCTGCTTGCGGCAGCCATCATGCTGCTGCCGAATGTGTACGAGGCAACGACCACGATCATGGTGGATCCTCAACAGATTCCGGACAAGTATGTCAGCACAACGGTCGTGGATGATCCCAGTGAGCGTTTAAACCTGCTTACGCAGGAGGTGCTCAGCAGTACGCGTTTGGAACAAGTCATTCAGGACCTCGACCTTTATCCAAAGATGCGGGCTCAAAAGGGTCACGACGCGGTCGTCGAGTACATGCGATCGAAGATACAGATCCAAACAAAGCACAGCTCCGGTTCCGGTCCAAGTTCCTTTACGCTCACCTTTGAGGCATCCTCGCCCACTACTGCGGCGAATACAGCAAACAAGCTGGCGGAAAGCTTTATCCAGCGGCATCTCTTGTCGCGGCAGCAGCAGGTGGAAGGCACGACAACGTTCCTATCAGCCGAACTGGCCGAAACCCGCAAGAGCCTGCAGAAGCAGGAAGAACAGATCAGTACGTACCGCATGCAGCATCTTGGGGAGATGCCCGAGCAGATGCAGGCGAATCTCCAGGCGCTGGCGCAACTGCAGGTCGAGCTGCAAACCAATGCCGACCAGCTGAATCGCCTGGAAGAAGAGCGGATCGTGCTGGAGCGGACGCCGGAAGCGGTGCACGAGGCAAGCTCTTCGGCGGCCGCCTCCACGCGGACGTCCCTGTTGGCCCAGATCAGCAGCACGGAAGCGCAGTTGCAGGATCTGGAGTCGCGTTACACGCCGGAACACCCGGACGTGGTCGCAGCCAAGGCACGTCTGGCTGACCTCCGCTCACAATGGAAAAGCGTGTCGGCACGCACGGGCGCCGCTGCCAACGCCGATCCCGTAACCCAGGTGCGACTCGATGTATTGACGCGAGAAAAGAACCGGCTGGTTGAGCAGCAGGGGATCATCACGCACCGCATCGGAATTTATCAGGCAAAGGTCGATGCGGTGCCCCTAAGGCAAGAAGAGCTGAGCAACCTGACGCGCGATTATGAAAGCGCCAAGGAGCACTACCGTTCGCTGCTGGATAAGACCTATTCAGCGCAGATGGCCACCGAACTTGAAGAAAAGCAGCAAGGCGAGCGCTTCCAGGTATTGGACCGCGCCCAGCCGCCCGACAAGGCTGCACGCCCGAACCGCCCGCGCTACCTGCTGGGTGCTGGATTTTTTGCGCTGCTCGCCGGCTTCGGCATTGCGTTCCTCCGAGAGCACACCGACAAGAGCGTAAAAAGCCAGGCCGAGCTGCAACGTCTGCTCGGCAGCGTGGAATTGCTGGGCTCCGTGCCCCGGCTGGAAGCAGCACCTGCCACCGTCTGGCGACGCTCTGCGTAGAGCCGGGATATTTACAACAGCAATTGAGACAGGACAGACAGGCCACGAAAGCAGGTTTATTCGATGCAGGCATACGTTCATACCGCGAAGCGTTACGACGCCCCGCTTACCCCTTCGGTCAACTCGCATGAGATCCGTATCCCTTCTGGAGCGGCGGAGGGACGCCTCGTCTTTCTGAACCGGCGGCATCATCTCATTGCCGAGCAGTTCCGGCTGATGGCTGGACGACTCAATACACAGCACCCCTCCGGCGGCGCATTTCTGGTGACCAGTCCGGTGCCCGCAGATGGCAAAACGTTCACTGCGCTCAACATGGCCTACGCTTTGGCGGAGCGTTCCAGAGTGGTGCTGCTGGAACTCGATCTGCGCCGCCCTTCCATGAAGCGGGTGCTTGGGCTGGAAAGCTGCCCTGGCGATCTCGGCGCGGTGCTCCGCGGCGCTTCGGCGCCGGAGGCTGCCTTGTATACAGTCCTTGACACCCAGCTGAGCATCGGCTTTGCCAGTCCGGCCGCTGCCGACGTGCGCGAAGCGCTTCAAGGCGATGGGTTGCGGCAACTGGTGGCCTGGGCTCGCAAGCGCTTTCGCTGGATCGTGATTGATGCCCCACCCGTACTGCCCATCTCTGATGTTTCCGAGATCGCGCCGTTATGCGATTTCGTTACATTGGTGGTGCGCGCGCGCCACACCCCCGCGCCCCTGCTCCGCCGCACCATCGATGCGCTTGGCCACAGACTCCGCTACAGCATTCTTAATGATGGGCAGGCGTGTGCGGATACAGCTTACAGCTACATTCGCGATTACACCGTAACAGCAGACAAAGCTTAGAGGAACATCATGCGCTCCGGTTCATTCACACTTCCGTCCTCCCGCATCTCCCAGTTCGTTCGTGCATGCCTCATCGTGCTTCTCGGCATGGTGGGCGCCCAGGCACTGCCGGCGCAAACGTACGACATGACCATGGATGTCCTCGTCAATTCTTCCAATGCGACTGGATATAACACAAGCACATCAGCCCCTGGTGAGTATCAACGTTACCCGGAGCGCTATCTGGAGCACCTGCAGATACCCTACCGCGTGATCGACACGGCCAATTCCGCGCCGCCCACGAGCCTTTCCTCTGCGCAGTTGATCGTTGCGGGACATCGCGGGCTCAGCCTGTCGCCGGCATGGCAGCAGGCCATCGCGCAGGCAGTGGCCGGCGGCACGGGATTCGTCAATCTCGATTCTGATCCTGCGATAGGCACGAACGCCCACATCCAGCAGATCTTTGGCGCCACCGGCTCGGCTGCGGGCGCCAGCGCTACATCTGTCACCGTTCCTTCCGCCGTGATGCCGGACGGCGGGCAACCGCATTACATTGCCGCCCTGCAATTACGATTTCCAAGCACGCCCGCGGGCGACCTGGTGTACTCCTTCCATCAGGATGCGAACGGTGTCACAAATGCGATGACGCCGACAGTGCTGCAGGGTGCGGCCGGCACCGTGATCGCCAAGGCCGGCGCCAATCCGTTGATCCTGGCCACACAGAGCGCAGGCGGACGCGCGGTGAACTTTGCGAGCTACGACTTCATGCGTCCCGACCGTTTCGGTTTCGTGATGGGCATCGACGATCTTTTCTGGCGCAGCCTGGTATGGGCGGCGCGCAAACCATTTGTACTGCGCGGCTATCCGCACTTCTTCGCGCTGCAACTGGATGATGAGGTTTCGGACTTCCCCACCCGTTTCACCGACCTGTGGAACACCAGCTATACCGGGACGCTGAAGGCGGACGGGACTGGCGGTCCGTGGAAATCGACTGCCATGGCGCAGTTTGTGGACCTTGACGCGGGCGGCCAGGACCGCACCGCCGCCATTGCAGAAGTGAACTCTGGCAACCTGAAGATTGCTTTCCACACGAATACCGGTGGTTCCGAGGGCGATCTCTACTGGAACCTTGACTCCTCACAATCACTCACCGATGCGCAATGGAAGACAAATCTTGCGCTCGGCGTGTCTGTGATGAAAGGCAATGGTGGAGCCGATACGCTGCCTCCGCTCTCGAAGTCGATGAACCCGCACTTCTGGAATTTGAGCAACAATGTGGGTTACGACATGTGGAACACATTCGGCACGCGCTACATCACCGAGATCCAGCAACCGGGCGCTTACTTCAACCAGTCACCTTCGAAGCCCGACAGCCAGCGGATTTCGGGCCATCCTTTCCGTGTGTATGAGCTGCCGCCGAGCTATGGGGAGCCTAATGAGATCTGGCCAATGTACATGGCCGACGATCTGGTGGTGGGCAGCACGGCTGGGCTGCCGCCAGTCACGTTCTTCAGCTTCTGCACACAATTGCTGGGTTACACCTTTCCGACGTTTGACGCGAAATGGCCGAGTGACTCTGATGGATACTCAGTTTCCTATAGCGTCGATAACTTCTCGGAGTATGCGTGGAGGTTCTGGTCGAGCCAGGCGCCATCCCAGGTCTACAGTCACGATGGCGGTAATTATGAAAAGAGCACCGAAGCCGAGCGCCAGCAGGCCATCACCAACATATCGACCTTCCTGAATGCCCATGGCGTGCGTCACCTCTTCATGGAAGACCTGGGCGGCTACATGCGCGCGCGCACCAAGTCAGTGTTGACGACCGCGCAGGCGAGTCCTTCGACGCTCACTTTGAACTTCACCGGCGGAGCGCTGGACGGAGACAGCAATCCGGTCCCAACGTATTTCTATATCTACTACGGAGACGACGAAGGCGTTCTCAAGCAGGTGCCCGGCTTCACCAACGGTTATACGTACACGACCCAGAATGCCGCCCCACCCAGCATAGGATTGAGCGCGGACCAGCTCGCCTTTGCGAGCACGCCCGGGGGTTCGGCGAGCAGCCAGACCGTATCTGTCTCGAATACAGGAAGCGGAACCCTGCCATTCACCACGCAATCGGATTCGTCGTGGCTTTCCGCCTCGCCCAGCACCGGCACCGCACCGGCCACGCTGACAGTGACTGCCGACCCGACTGGACTTGCCGGTGGCATTTACACGGGGAACGTCAGTGTGACCTCTGCGGGCGCAAGCAACAGCCCACAGAAGATCGCCACTACCTTCACCATCAACTCTGCTGCTCTTAAGGTCGCACCCCTCGCCCTCAGCTACTTCGGCTCGTATGGCGGCGCGAGTCCGGCCTCGCAGGCGGTGGCCATCTCGAACTCCGGTGGAGGGTCTCTGACCTGGAGTGCCAGCGCGAACGTCACTTGGCTCCACCTCTCGTCTGCGAGCGGCAGCGCCCCGGCGAGCCTGTCGGTGACGGCAGTAACGACTGGCCTGGGGCCGGGAACATACTCCGGAACCGTCACGATCACTTCCGCAAACGGACAGAACTCTCCGCAACAGGTCGCGGTCACACTCACGGTAGCCGATATCTATATGCAGTCGACCTTCAGCAGCGGCACGCTTGACGGGTGGGCTTACTCGCCACTCGGCTATGCTGCCAACTGGTCGGTTGCGAACGGCGCCGCAACGTACAGCGGCACCCAAGCGACACAACTCTATGCGGGAAACGGCTCCTGGACTGACTACACGGTGCAAACCAGTTTCAAGCTTTCAAGCCTGAGCGACTATCCCGGCGGTATCCGGGCGCGGGTCAACCCAGCGACGGGGGCTGGGTATGTCGCGCTCATGTATCCAGCGGAGGGGTATATCCGGCTTTACCGGACGACGCAGTGGAACATCGATGGCTCTGGGCTGCAATTGTTGGGCACCTCCTCCGCGGTGAGCTACGACTCCACAAACTGGCACACCCTTGGCATCACAGCCCAGGGCAGCCAGCTTACAGTGCTGTATGACGGCAACAGCGTTCTCAGCCAAACGGACGCGACCCTTGCATCCGGTCTCATTGCGCTCGACGTTTCCAGCCAGCCAATCAGTTTCAAGAACATCCTGGTCACGGCAAGCACACCTACGTCCAGCTCCCTCGCTGCGACGCCTGCATCGCTCAGCTTTACAGTGGTCGCGGGTGCCTCAAGTGCCTCTCAAACCGTGACTCCAGCCACGAATGACGGCTCCGCAGTGGCATTTTCTGCGCTTTCGGCTGCTTCCTGGCTGCAGGTCGCGCCTGCTACGGGCTCTACGCCCGGCAGCGTAGCCGTCGCGGTGAACGCCAGCTCCCTTATCGCCGGGAACTACTCGGCCACGCTGCGCGTCAGCTCGTTCGGTTCGACAAACATGACCGTCAGCATTCCCGTATCCGTGACTGTGACATCAGGAAGCAGCCTGCAACAGACCGTCTCGCCAACCTCTTTCACCTTCACCGGCACGGCGAATGGCACTGCTCCGGCATCCCAGGCTCTTGCCGTGCAAACTTCGCCCACCAATACCAGTTACAGCATCAGCAGCGATGCAAGCTGGCTGACCGCGGCTCCTGTCTCGGGCACCACGCCAGGCTCCATTCAGATCACCGCAAATCAAACCGGGCTGGCTGCTGGCAAGTACACAGGCAACATCACAGTGTCCGTACCTGCCGCACAGAATCCGACCGTTACCGTGCCGGTTACATTTACCGTGGCCGCCGCATCGGCCCCGGTGCTTACCTTCTCTCCACCCAGCCTCACGTTCGTCGGCGCCACTACGTTAGGCGCGCCGATCCAGTCTGTATCGCTCAGCACTACCCCGCAGCAGGCAGTCTCCTGGACAAGCGCGCAGAACAGCAACTGGCTAACTCCTTCCGTTTCCAGCGGCACCACGCCAAGCAGCTTCCAGGTGGGCGCTGCGAGCGCAGGACTGGCGGTGGGAAACTATAGCGACACTCTCACTATCACTCCATCCGCCAGTTCGGGAAGCTCACCGCTCGCAATTCCCGTTTCACTGCGGGTGGGATCTCTGCTGTTCAGCGACACCTTCAACAACGCTTCGAACTGGCACGCTTCGCCGCTTGGCAACGCATCCGGCTGGTCGGTCCTGAATAACACATACAAGTACAACGGAGGCGGTCATACACAGCAGTATGCGGGCAGCACGTCGTGGACGGATTACACCTTTCAAACGGACATCACCTTAAGTACAGCAAACAATTATCCCGGTGGCGTTCGCTTCCGGCTGAACACATCGACAGGTGCGGGCTATGCTTTCTGGCTCTACCCGGGCAACAGCAAAGTCGTTCTATTTAAAGTTCCTCAGTGGAACATCGACACCTCAAACACAACTTTGGCCACCAAGACTGGCGTGACGATCAAGGCAGGCACCCACCATATCCGCATCGACGTGAAAGGATCAACCATTACGGCCTTTCTTGATAACGTACAGATGCTTCAGCAGACAGATACCAGCTATACGAGCGGGGCAATAGCGCTCGACGTTTCAAACCAGGTCCTGTCTTACAGCAATGTCAGTGTGATTTTCTAGGAGAAAAGACCGGTTCGCTTCCCCGGGCGAATACAGACACCATGGCCGCCTCCACGATCAGCACCCCTCACGTTTGGGAGGTACCCCGTCCGCGGACAGTTCATCCACGGATGGGGTACCTGCTCTCCACCTTCGCGCTGCTTGTTGTTGCTCTATGGGCACTCGGTAGCTTGCGGTATGCCTGGCATGGTGCGCCGGGACGCATGATGGTCCTGCTTTCGACAGCTATATTGTGTGCTTTGGGCGGTTGGCAGTGGCTGCGTGCTGGCGTTTCCGCCTTGCGTCCAGGGCAGATGCTTTGGGCTTTTCTGCTTGCGGAGTTTCTTCCTGAACACCTTCTGGGCAACAGCTATGCGGTTAAGCCTCACCTGCTCCCGACCTGTTTCGCATTGGCCTGGCTGATAGTCGGGATTTGGACGGAACGTAGCGATGGAGCGAGAAGGCTAGCTTTCTCGATCGCGCGCAGGGCAGAGGGTCGCGCAAGGGTGTTGCTGAGCTCGTTTGTACTCTTATATTGTCTCGTCGGCAGCTTGCTTGCTATCTGGAAGCTGTATTGCTTCGGCTATGTCGGACAGGACGTCGCCTACTTCATGCAATGTCTATACACCGGGTCGCACCACCACCTGTTTTGGAGCAATCAGTATCAGGACCTGCTCTACACCACAACGGTGCAAAGCGACTTTGCCGGGCATAACCAGCCTGTGCTGTTTGCACTCCTTCCGTTGTATCGCCTGTTTCCCCACGCTGAAACACTCCTGCTTTCGCGCAACCTGCTCTTGGCATTTGCGGCCTACCCCGTATTTCGCATGTGCCGGCTGGCGTTGCAGCCGCTTCCCTCCATGCTGCTTACGCTTGCTTACCTGGTTGCGCCGGCAATCCTATTCCAGAATTTCTACGACTATGCTCCACTCAGCCTGGTGGCGCTGCCGCTCCTGTTCGCCTTGCTGTTCTACATGGAGCGTAGATACTGGCCATTTCTCGGTGCGCTTCTGCTGTGCCTTCTGGTGCGAGAGGATCTGGTCTTTGTCGTCTTCGGTCTGGGTGCGCTTGCGCTCTGGCAAAAGCGCCGCCTGCGGTGGGCTGCCGTACCCATGCCGGCAGCCCTGGCGTGGGCCGTAGTGACCTGGCGCTGGCTGCTGCCGCATTTTCAACATGGCGCCGTCTCTGCCGTGCAGGGCTGCTTTGCCTATCTTGGGCAGACTCCCCTGGCCATGCTGCGCACGGCAGCGCTGCACCCTTCTCTCGTGCTGACCCACAACGTGTTTGCTTATCTCAAACTGATCTTTACTCCCTTTGGCATGCTGCTGCCGCTGTCCTCTCCTGTAAGCCTGATTGCCTCGCCGTATCTGCTGATCAACATCCTGGGAGATCGTGGGTGTGATGCGGCCATCGTGTTTCGCCACTACGCGCTGATTCCGGCAATTCTTCTTCTGCCCGGCGTCATACGTGCAGCAGCCTGGTTGGCTTCCGATAAAAGACGTGCTCCGGTCCCTCCACTGGCCGTGGCCACCTTTGTTCTCCTAAGCAGCGTGGCGACGACAGTACTCGCCGTGGGTGCAACCGAACTGGCATGGTGGCACCCGGCCGGATGGCAAAAAGAAGCGCGGCAGGTTGCCGCGATGCTTCCTCCCGCCGCGCCTGTTGCGGTTCCGCGCTACATGCTGCCGCTGGTTGCCAATCGAGACGGCGTCTACCAGTCCCTGCGATTACTCGAATATCACCATCCAGACGCGGAATTTGTGGTGATCGATCGGGATGCGGCGCGCAGCGGTTTGAGTGTGCACACGGCTGAGAGTTATGCCGCAGTGCAAGCGGAACTACAACACGCCGAGCAGTTCCGTCCCATCTATTCCAGCGCGAACTATCTGATCTACCGTCGCATCGGGCCACCGCCGCAGCCGCTCGCCACCAAGCTCAGCCAAGAAGAGCAAAGCGCTCATGAGTGATATTCGCGCACTTTGGAAACAAACGAGCCACTATCTCCTCGGCCGCGTAGGGCTGATGCTGATGGGATTTGTCTCCTTTCCCATACTCGCCAGGCTGCTGAGCTTGCAGCAGTATGGAGAGCTAAGTCTGTTACTCAAGCTGGCCCTGCTCTGGACAGTGCTGAGCAAAGCAGGCTTGCAGAATGCCGCCCTGCGCTTTGCGCCTGAAGCGGCAAAGGCCGGCACGGATGCGCATCGCGCGTGCATTGCGACGCTCGTTGCGGAATCCTGCGTGATTGCGGGCGCCATGGGAATGATCGGTTATGCCCTCTTCCGCCTCGACTTCATCCCGCTATCACGGGCGACGGCCACCCTGGTGCCGTTGGCGCTCGCACTGGTATGTATCCGCTCGATACAGCCGGTGCTTTCTGGAATCCTGCGCTCCGAAGAACGCACCATCCTGTTCAACGTATGCGAACTGCTGGGCAAATCCCTCGGAATCAGCTTGTCGCTTGCTGCGCTCGTCTTTGTTTCTCTTGATCTCCACTACTATTTGACGGGCCTCCTACTGGCGGAGGGATCGATCGTCGGCGGGATTCTGCTCTGGTTCCGAGCGCGCGGGTACCTTCATCTGAAGCTGACGGACATGCGGTTTGCCCGTCAGGCCTTTCTCTTTTCTACGCCGCTGATCGCTTACGAGATTGCGAGCGTCATCCTTGATTCCGGCGATCGCGTCCTTATCGGTCACTATCTCGGCCTGGCCCAGGTGGGCTTCTATTCCGCTGCGTACTCAATCGCAACCTATACAGAAGAAGCGCTGATGGCACCCATCAACATGGCACTCTTTCCCATGTACATGAAGATCTGGGTCACACAGGGCGCCGAGGCCACTGCCCGCTTTCTGGCAACGGCCTTTGATATCTTTTTCACCCTTGCCTGCGGCGTTCTGTTGGTTGTCACCTTAACTTCGCACGGCCTGATAACCCTGCTGGCATCGAAGAAGTTCTCCGCCGCCGAGACTCTTTTGCCGGTGTTAGTGGCAGGGCTGTTGATCTATGCACTGCATATCTTCTTCAACGCTCCGCTTTTGATTCATCGCAAGTCCATGGTCCTCACGGCCGTGACAGTCGTGTGCTGCGCTGGCAACATTGCAATGAACATCGTCCTGCTGCCCCGGATGGGAATTATGGGAGCAGCCATCGCCACGTTGGTGAGCTATCTCGGGCTGGTTCTGGGTTTGGCGGTCGTATCCCGGCGATATTTGCCGTTTCGCATTCCCGCACGCGGCATGCTGACGAATGCAGTGACCGCAGTGTTGGTCTTCGCGGTGTGCCGGCATGTCTCCGCACCGCATCTGGTGCTGGATATCGGCGCCAAAACAGCAAGTAGCCTGGTGATTTACGCAGTGTGCGTGTGCGTGGCGCGTCCGGAGTTGCGCGCCCTGTTAGCGAGCCGGCTGCACAGCGCAGAAGACCGGCTCGCAGTGACATCGACAGTTCAGAAGATCGCCAGCTAGAACAAAGGTCCAGCATGCATCAATCGTCCGCAACCCGAATCGTACTGGCGACAGACGCCTATTTGCCGTGGTCTGGCGGATCGCGCGTGTATTACCACAACCTATATGCGCGCCTGGCGGAGAGCTACGGTTACGATGTGTCCGTTCTCACCTCCCATGCAGCCGGGGATGCCGCTTTTGACGCGTCGGCGCGGCAGGCGAATTTCCACCTTGTGCGGCACGGGCGCAGCCTCCCGGATTGGCGCTACAAGCGTGCGCCAGCGTGCGCTGCCCACCTGCTACGGCTTCGCCGATTCCTGGCTCGCACCTCGCCGGACGCACTTCATTGCGGAGATTTGCTGCCGCAGGCCGCCAGCGCTTGGCTGCTCCATCTGGCGACCGGTAGGCCGTATCTGGTCTTTGTGCATGGGGACGAGATCAGCCAGACAGAAAAGCGCAAGCACCAGCCCAAACTCCGCGACGCAATCTATCGGGGAGCAGCAGCCCTGGTAGCGGCCAATCCTTATGCCCTTGCTCATCTTGAACGGATCCTTGGAACTACGGAGCGATGCCATCTGCTGACGCCCGGGGTCGACAGCCGACACTTCCATGCCGGTGAGCCTTCGCGCGTGTTACGGGAACAGTGGCTGCGTCATGGAACGGAGCAGGGCCTGCAGGAACAGGATGGCCCGATCCTGCTGACGGCGGCACGCCTGGTAAAGAAGAAGGGGCACGACACGTTGTTGCGAAGCCTGCGGGTCGTCATTGCGGAGTTCCCTACATTGCGCTACGTAATCGCCGGGGACGGACCGGAGCGCCGCGCCCTGGAAGCTTTAGTAAAGGAACTGGAACTCGGGCGACAGGTGATCTTCGCGGGCGACGTGCCCCATGATGCTTTGGGGGAGTACTACCGCGCGGCTGATATCTTCGCGATGGCAAACTGCATGGATACAGGCGGCGACATTGAGTCGTTCGGCATGGTCTTCGTAGAGGCCAATGCGTGCGGAAAGCCGGTAATCGGAGGGCGCTCCGGCGGCACTAGCGCCGCGGTGGTGGACGGCGTAACAGGGTTTCTCTGTGAGCCCGGAGAGCCTGGCGGTTTTGCCGAGGCGCTATTGGCGCTGCTGCGTAACCCTGTGCTGCGAAAGCGCATGGGTGAAGCCGGCGCCGCACGCGCGCTGGCGGGTTTCCAGTGGGACACCCGGGCTCGCCAACTCCATGCCATTACGCAGGGAATGCTCCGCTTCCGTCCTGCCCGAAACGGCCCACCGCGTGCAGTAGATGAAAGCGCATGAGCGCCCTCTCACTGTTTCTCTTTGTAAGTGGTCCTGGAACGACCGGCGCGCTGCTCTATGTTCTCGCTCTGACGGCCATTCCGCTATGCGTGCTTTGGAATCCGCGGCTTGGCGTCTACATACTTGTTCCGCTCATGCCGCTGCAGACATTGCGTTATCAGATCCAGTCCTTCCCTTTTGGCGATAAATTTGTCGATGCTCTTCTGCTAAGCACGTTGCTAGGGCTGTACGTACGGGAGCGGGGCGCTTTTCCTCCGCGAACACGACTGAACCAGTATCTGTTTGGCCTGTCTGCCTTCACCTATCTCTCGCTCTGGATGGGTGCGCTGTTTCTGAGCCTTCCGCTGCCTTTGTTGCCGAGTGACGAGCGATTTGCCGATTGGAAGAACTATGCGGAGATGTTTCTGTTCTTCCTTGTGATCGCGGCCGCCATCCAGACCAAACGGCAAATGAAGATACTGCTCGCACTGATGATGATTTCCGTGCTCCGCGCAAATATGGGGTTTTACCATACAGTCTCCGAACGGGATTTCAGCCACTTTGACTATGGCTTACGCTATGCCGGGGCGCTCGGTTATGCGGGCGAAAATGGGCTGGCCGCTTTCGAAGCCCAGTTCATCCTGTTGTGTCTCGGCTTGTTCTCCGCAGTGCGCGAATGGCGTTTCAAGCTGCTCATCGCGGTATCGGTCGCTTTATCGTTATATTGCTTGATGTTTTCCTTTTCCCGCGGCGGCTATCTAGGATTGCTCGCCGGACTTCTCTTCCTGGGGCTGGCAAGAGAGCGTAAGTACCTGGTCGTCGTCGGCGTCATTCTCCTTACCTGGCAGACCGTAGTGCCGAATGCCGTGCGAGAACGTGTGCTGATGACCTACGAAGACGGGCAAGTGGACTCATCCTCTGGCGAACGCGTGCAGCTCTGGCAAGATGCAATGACGATCATTCCCAAAAACCCGGTCCTGGGCACCGGCTTCGATACTTACAAGCTGCTGGGGCGCAGTGAAGATTACACCGACACACATAACTACTACATGAAGGTCACGGTGGAGACTGGGTTTGTCGGCTTGATCGTATTCGTATTGCTGCTCTGGAAGATGACATGGGAAGGCATATCTCTGATGCGGTCCACATCCGACCGTTTCTTCCGTGGCCTCGGTCTGGGGTTCGGGGCCATGATGGTATGCGTGGTCGCGGTAAATTTCTTTGGAGATCGCTGGATGTTCCAGCAGGTGACTGCCTACATGTGGGCCGCGCTGGCCTTGGTATGCCGCGCTCGTCTGATCGGCCTTGAGCCGGCGATGCAGCCCGATAGCATGCGCGGACGCGCTTCAGCTCTGCCGATCTCAGAAAAGGAGGCGGAAGCATGCACTGTGTAGCTCTTTGGAAGGCGGCGTGCAAAGGATCAGGCATGCGTAATCACGTGCGCCGCAGTGGGTTCTGTGGCCTACCTCTCCGGCCTGTACCATCGGCGAGCACATCGCAGTATGCAGAGTTTTGCATGTCTTCTATACCGTTGCAGGGTGGGTTCTCGGGTGCAGTTGCCAGGGGGGCGCTGTCATCCACAACGGCTTTTTAAGCGCGACATCGTTTGCGGTTGCTAACCACGATTCCAGGGACGATCATGATTGCTGAAATCTTATTGCTTGGGTTAAGCGTGCATCGCGTCGGGCTGGCTATGCTGGCCTTTGGCAGCCTGGCCTTGGCGTATGTCTACCTGGGCTATCCTCTTCTGCTATGGGCCTTATCACGCTTCAAGAGGCGTACCGCCGCTGCTCCTTCTGAAGCGGTAAGCATCTCTCTGATCATCGCGGCGCACAACGAGGCCGCTGGAATTCGGCAGAAGCTTGAAGCCACGCTCCAGCTGGTGTATCCCAAAGAGAAGTTGCAGATCCTTGTCGCGTCTGACGGCTCCACGGACGCGACGGACCAGATAGTCCGGGAATTTAGCGATGATGGCGTGCAGCTGATCGCGATGCCTGCCCGGGCAGGCAAGACACAGGCGCAGAACATCGCGGTCAGGTACGCGAAGAACGAAATTCTCGTCTTTTCCGATGCCACCACGCTCTACGACCCTCATGCCCTGCAGTACCTCGCGGGCAACTATGCAAACCCGCGGATAGGTGCCGTGAGTGGCCGATACCAATACTACGATCCGACACAGGCTTCCCCGACAGCCAAAGGAAGTGTGGCGTTCTGGGGCTTTGAAAATCAGATCAAGGCCATGCAGTCCCGCATTGCTACTCTGAGTGGATGCTGCGGGTGCATTTACTCCGTGCGGCGCAGTCTTTACACGCCTTTGGCGCCGCAAATCATCAGTGACCTGGTACAGCCGCTGCATGTTCTGCTACAAGGATTTCGCGTTCTTTTTGAAGATCGCGCACTTGCCTGGGAAGAGACGACGACCAGCAGCCAGGATGAGTTCCGGATGCGCGTTCGAGTGATCACCCGGGGCATGCGGGGACTGCTCAGTGTTCCCGCGCTGCTTACCCCTTGGGTGTATCCATGGGTCGCAGTCCAGCTCTGGTCGCACAAAGTGTTGCGCTGGTTCACGCCTTTTTTTCTAATTTGCATTTTTC
This sequence comes from uncultured Acidobacteriaceae bacterium, assembly GCA_963767705.1. GTDB lineage: Bacteria > Acidobacteriota > Terriglobia > Terriglobales > Acidobacteriaceae > CAWCJL01. The sequence goes on from CAVYEO010000001.1 coordinate 2,063,699, forward strand.
TCGGTAGTGCCCTGCTAGTCGACCATCGAGTCATGCAGCCTGTCTTCCTGGCGCAGGCAGTGTTTTACCTCACCGCGGCGTTAGTGGCGATGGTTCCCGCGCCGCGGCGACCCGCCCTGCTCAACCTTCCCCTTTATTTCTGCTCTATCAATGCGGCCTGTCTCATCAGCATTTTCCAGTTGCTCGAAGGGCGGCATTTCACCGTATGGCAGCCGGTCCGGAGATAACATGCGCATTGCCTTTCTTACGCAGGACGATCCGCTTTACATACTTCCCTTCTTTCAAAGCTTCTTTGCACAAGCTGGCAGCGAGATCGAGGTGGCCGGCGTGTATGCCTGCCGCTCCATGGGCAAGCGGAAGCGGAGACAGTTGTTCGGAGAATTGCTCCGGCTCTATCGCCCTGGCGGATTTCTGAAGCTGCTCGCGCTCCAAGCCGCCAAGCGCGCGCAGGGTTTGTTGGGGCTTAAAAGCCATGCCTCCATGCGCCAGGTCTGCGCGTTGCATTGCGTTCCGTATGCGCGCATTGGCGACCCGAACCAGCCAGAGATGCGTGAAGCTCTCTCGGCCCTGCGGGTGGATGTGCTGGTTTCCATCGCCTGCCCGTACATTCTGAAAGAGGGCGTACTGTCGCTGCCAGCGCAGACCTCGATCAATCTCCATCACGCGCCCCTGCCTCGATACAAGGGAATGATGCCAACGTTCTGGCAGATGTATCACGGTGAGCGCTCTGTCGGATTGACCGTTCACATCGTGGCCAGGAAAGTGGACGAGGGGCCCATCCTGTACCAGGACAGCCTGCCGATCGTGCCTGGGGAATCGATGCATGAATTGATTCAGCGATCTAAACGTTCTGGCGCCGCTGCTGTGCTGCGTGTGCTCCAGCAGCTTGGCGAGGGTACAACACAGCCGCTCAGTTCCATGCAAGAGAAAGGGAGCTACTTCACCTTTCCCAGCCAGAGCGAAATGGCCGAGTTTCACCGTCGCAAGCTCCGGGTTATCTGACGAGAGCGTCGCCTCTCAACCACTTCCCTCTGTTGCTAACTGCAAAAACTGGTTGCCAGTCCAGGCTCGAGGATATAAATATATGTTTCGTCGAACGATCTTCCTCGGAGCCGCATGGTTCACGTATTTTTTATTGCTGGTTCCGTTTGCAGCAGCGCAGCAAGCACCCGTGCTGTTCTATTCAGATATAGAAAGTGGTCCTTCTACTGGAGGCCAAAACGGAAACGGAGCATTTGTCACCCTTTATGGAAACAATTTCGGCGACAGTCGCGGATTCTCTACTGTAACCATCGGCGATGTGCCGGCAGCGAGCTACCCGGTTTGGACCAACACGCGCATTGCGTTCCAGCTGAGCACAGCAGCAACGACCGGTACTATCGTTGTTCATCTTCCAGAAGTCAGCGCTTCAAACGCCCTTCCTTTCACTGTCCGCAAAGGCAAAATCCATTTCGTCAGTGCCTCCGGCAATGACCATGCCAGCGGAATGTTTGGGAATCCCTGGGCGTCCGTGCCTAAAGCCGCTTATGTGATGGCGCCCGGCGACATCACTTACGTGATGAACGGCGTTCACCAGAATGGCATCGACGACTACAACGCCTCGCTTGCCGTCGCCAGTAGCGGAAATCCGGGTTTTCCCAAAGCCCTCGTCGCATATCCGGGAGCGCAGGTGGCGATCGGCGCCGCCAGTGGGCCGGAATATGGAATACGAACGCCGGCCATCCACGGCGGCCCGTTCAGTCATTGGACAGTTGCGGGATTTATCGTGCGTGGAGGCAACGAGGCGTTCGGAATCGTGGGCGCATCGGACTGGAGAATTGTGGGTAACGATATCTCCTGTCCTAGGGGCGGGGGTTCAGCGGGATGCGTGGAGGTAGCAGCCTCGACAGAGATTAAGCTGCTGGGCAACAAGGTGCACGATACCTCGCCGCCGGGCACCAGCAAGACTTACCATTCGGTCTATTTCACCACGGATAGCAACCACATAGAGGTAGGCTGGAACACCATCGTAAACAACCATTCCTGCCGTGGAATCCAGTTTCATTCGTCACCGGAAGACGACAATTCAGGCTTCAACCAGTATGACTTGTCTGTTCACGACAACGTCATTACAGGGCAGGTCTGCGACGGAATTAACTTCGCCACCATCGATCCTTCCAGGGGTCAGGTTGTTGCGTATAACAATCTGATTTACCACGTTGGCCTGGGACCGGATCCGCCAGACGGCGAGGCAAGTTATGCGTGCATTGCATCACCGGGCATTACGAACCACGGTTCGCCGGGCAAGGGCACAGTCAGCTTTTACAACAACACGCTTTCCGATTGCGGGGCGCGCGGCGGCAGTGATGCGGGCGCTTTCAACATCGGGAGCGGATCGCCCATGGTGCGGCTCGAAAACAATCTCGTGCAATTAAAGGACGGCGAGAATTACTTTTCTCCAGGAAGCCACGCGTCACTGGTGGAAGGCTCTAGCAATGCCTGGTACGGCGCGGGTCGATTGCCGATTCGGTTTGCCACCGCACTCAAAAAGAATGTCACAAGCGGTCCGATCCTGGCTGGCTCACCCCTGAATTTCCAGTTACCGAACAACAGCCCGGCAACCGGCGCAGGAACGAGCACAGGACTTTCCTTTGACCTTGCCGGCACCCCACGCGCCTCTTCCGGCAGTTTCGACATCGGTGCTTACCAGCACTCGGCCTCACCCGCAGTAATGAAACCTTAGCCATGCACATCATGTTTCCGCGTGAAATTACGGGGCGATTACTGGATGAGACCAGTTACAGCATGCGCCCACTTGGCAGCGCGATTGCAATCGGATCAGGAGAAAGCCTGGATATGCAAGAGGGTGCAGCTTGGCAACATTGATGGACGAACCACGTCAAGCTTCACCCTCGGCGAAGCATGGGGCTATTTCCTTCCGCTGCAGTCGCGGAGACGCCCCGGCGTATTTCGATTCTCTTTCTCGTCGATCAATTGACTGAGCTGGGCGGCGGCGAGCGCATCCTGCTGCGCATTGCACAGAACCTTCCGGCAGACAGGTTCAGGGTTGTCATTGCAGCATTCCGCGACAATCCGGACCCGTCCATCTGGAAGCTTCCCTGTGATATCCGCATCTTTCCGATGACGCGGTCTTATGGGATGGATGGCCTGCGTGTCGCGCGCAAACTCCACGATCTCATCCGCGCATGCGAAGTGGACGTGGTACACACGTTTTTTGAGACTTCTGATCTTTTCGGTGCGCTCGTCGCGAAGTTAAGCGGAGTCCGCGCGGTTATCTCGAGCCGCCGGGATATGGGCATTCTACGGCGCGCTAAACACGAGGTGGCCTACCGGCTCGTCTCGCATTTTTACAACTCGGTCCTCACTGTCTCGGATCAGGTTCGCGCCGAAACCATTCGTCGTGACCTGCTCCATCCGTCCAAGGTTGTTACTATCCACAACGGTATTCCTTTTGATCAGTTTGCGCGGAGCACTTCTTTTCCGAGTGAGCTGAGAGCGAAACACTCGATACCACACGGCGCGCCTCTGGTCTCGACCATCGCCAACCTGCAGCCCTGGAAAGGTCTCGATGTGTTTCTCCGCTGTGCAGCTGAGGTACACACCCGTGCGCCGCATGTGCATTTCGCGGCCGCCGGTGCATTCAGCGATGCGTCCTTAACGGCCAGCCTTTTCGAGCTTACGCGTGATTTGGGTTTGCAGGCCCATATGCATTGGATCGGACCGATGCAGGATGTGAATGAACTGCTGGGAGAGAGCGATATCTTCTGCCTGCTCTCGCGAAGTGAAGGTTTTCCCAACGTCGTCCTTGAAGCCATGGCAGCCCGGCTGCCCGTGGTTGCCACACGCGTCGGGGGAACTCCGGAGGCGGTAACACATGCAGCCACGGGATGGCTGGTTGACTCGGGCGATTCCCATACGGCGGCCGAACGGGTGCTGGGGTTGCTTGCGGATGACGCATTGAGGGCTGCAATGGGCGAAGCTGCGATCGCCCGCGTCCACGCTGAGTTCACCTCCGAGCGCATGATGGACAACTACATTCGTGTCTATGAGCGTGTGCTGAACACAACGCCGCCGCGCGGAACGAGCTCACGTTGAGCCCCTTCCGCACTTCCTCTTGGCGCGACATCGCACGCGACAGATTCGTCTCGTTGCTGGGCAGTAGCGGGCAGTTAGAGCGCGCTCGCAAAGCGACAGCCAGGCGCGGGCTCATTGTCCTGACACTGCACCGCATCGTGCCCGATGACCTGTGTGCTGAAGTTCGATCGCCGCGCGGAATGGTGCTTCGCGAAACCCTGTTTCACAGACTGGTCGAATACCTGGCGGAGCGCACCACCTCCGTATCCGCGATGCAGCTTGACGAACCGAAGGCACACGCGAGCAGGCCGCGGGTGCTGCTTACCTTCGACGATGGATGGGCGGACAATGCGCAGATCGCCTGGCCGGCGCTGAAGAGTGCAGGCCTACCGATGTGCATCTTCGTCACCACAGGTCTCGCTGGACGAGAAGCCCCATTCTGGCCGGAGCGGCTCATCGGCGTGCTGCGCACCGCAGCGGGGGCGGGCGCATTGCGCGAGGCCCAGCAACGCCTGTGTGCATTGGCCGGCACGCGCCGCTCGCCTCGTGACGCCGTCGCTCCAGCCAATGCCATTCCACCGGACCTTGCCCATTTCCCAGGCAGGGCGGTGGACTGGTGCAAGGAGATGCCAGCGGAGGTACTCACCTCATGGATCGCCGAAAGCGAGCAGTGGGCGGCACATTTGGCGTGTGACACGCCACAGGAGGCTGTGGACTACAGCGAACGCCTTCTCACCTGGACGGCTATGCGGCAGCTTCTATCCGAGGGCGTAGCCTTTGGTTCCCACACGGTAAGCCATCCGATCCTGACTGCGCGTTCCATTCCGGAGATCGCCTGGGAGCTTCGTGAATCCCGCATGCAACTTCGCAGAGAGCTCACGGACACACCGTTGATCGCTTATCCGAATGGGAATGCAGATGCATGTGTGGCAGAGGAAGCGCGGCGCGCAGGCTACCGGTACGGGTTCCGAAACACGGCCGGGATCTGGAGCGGCACAACGGACCCGCTCCTGATTCCGCGCGTCAACCTTTGGGACGGAAAGCTTACCGATCGCCACGGCCGCTTTTCCACCGAGCACCTGGAGTATTCCGTCTTTTGCAAGGCGCTCCAGGCGGCTTAGGGCGAAACTCTCGCTTCCAGCAGCGCTGTGTGATTTACGCGTTGTCGCGGTTACCGGGCTCCCCTGCCCACCAGGACCACTTTTACCGTCTCGATGAGTACGGCTAAATCAAGCCACAGTGACAGGTGCTTCACGTAAAACAGATCGTATTCCAGCTTGCGCCGGGATTCTTCCACGCTGGCGCCGTAGTGATAGCGGACCTGGGCCCAGCCTGTGAGCCCCGGTGGCACCGTATGCCGCTGACGGTAGTACGGGATCTCGTGTGCCAGCAGGTCGCAAAAATAGGGCTGCTCCGGGCGGGGCCCGACCACGCTCATGTCACCTTTCAGGATATTGAACAACTGTGGCAGTTCGTCCAGGCGGAAGGTGCGCAGAATAGAGCCGAGGCGCGTGATGCGATTGGTCTCCTCTGAAACCCACTGCGACGCGCCAACACTGGTGCGCGGACGCATGGACCGGAATTTGTAAATGCGAAACAGATCGTTGTTGAGGCCCACCCGGTCCTGGCTGAACAGGATCGGTCCCTCGTTTTCCAGGTAAATGGCAATCGCGATCAGGCCCATGAGCGGCAGCGCCGGAATTAGCAGAACTCCTGCGATGAAGATGTCAAAGGCGCGCTTCACAATGCGCTTGCGCCTACCATTGGCAAATCCGCTTGAAAAGACAAACCACTCTGGTTGCAGCGAATCGACCAGAACACGCCCAATCGTCCGCTCATAAAAGTGTGTAGCTTCCTCGATGCGTACGCCGCGCATTTTCCAGTGGAGCAGGGTGTTAAGCGTACCGGATTTCCGTGCCGCATCCGTGCACACAATGACGCCGTCCACGGATGGAATGCGTTCGTCTTGTTCGTCCAGGGTGCTCTCATCCCGGATTTCGCTCGCATGCACGGCGCTTACTATCTCGATGTTCCACTCCGGACAAGTTTCGATTACATTCAGGAGCTCACCCGCTTGCGCGCCCGAGCCGACAACGAGCACGCGATCCCGCCTTTTGGGTAAGGCACACAGGCGAGATAACAGTGTCGTGGCAAAGAGCGCGACGGCGAGAAGCAAGACGCGATCGAGTCCGGGAGAGAGGCGCGGCCACAGAGCGTACACACCGCCCAGCAGAACCAGCAGCATGCCAAGCCCTTGCAGCAGGTTCGCGATCACCATGGGAAAATTGCGCACGAGCTGCAAATTGTAAAGCTCGTTGTAATAGAAAGTGATCTGGCAAAGAATGCCGGCGAGCATGAGCCGGACGAGTAGCGTGACGGAGGAATACGCGTGCGGCGCCGGCAACAGGACAAACGAGGAAGACGCCAGAAGAAAAGGAAGCAGAACGGCAAAGATCACCAAGTCCGAGGTAAGCAGCAGGGCCGCGCGGGGCGGAAGTGCCTTTCCACAAATTCTCATTTGCTGTACTCCGTTTACAAAGTAAGCGCGGGAGTGAATGCCATGGTGCTGACTGCGCAGGATGCAATCGCCTCCCGCAATGTGTCGGCCACATATTCCATCTGTTCCGGCCGCAGCTCCGGATACATCGGCAGCGACAGTACTTCCTGGGCTGCCCTTTCGGCCTCCGGCAGGTCGCCGGGCCGGTACGCCAGCGCGCTGTACATCGGTTGCAGATGGAGCGGTACCGGGTAGTAGACGAAGGTCTGGATTCCGGCATCGGCTAGGAACTGCTGCACGGCATCCCGGTTCTTGACGCGGATCGTGTACTGGTGATGGACGGCGGTGGTGCCCGGCTGGGTTGTCAGGAGTTCCACGCCCTCCAAGCCGCCCAGCAGCTTGTTGTAGTAAGCCGCGTTTTTCTGGCGGCCCTCATTCCACGACGGAAGGTGTGGCAGTTTCACTCGCAGTACCGCGGCCTGCAGTTCGTCCAGACGGCTGTTCCAACCCTGCTCTTCGCTGTGGTACTTCTGCCGGCTGCCATGGCTGCGCAGCATGCGGAGGTGCGAAGCCGCGCCGGCGTTATCGGTCAGGATCATGCCGCCGTCCCCACAGCCGCCCAGGTTTTTGCTGGGGAAGAAACTTAGGCAGCCATAGTGGCCAAACGAGCCGACCCGGCGCTCCCCATAGTTGGCGCCCAGCGCCTGCGCGCAATCTTCGACAATAGCGAGGTTATGCCCGGCTGCGAGCGCCAGTACCGGCTCCATGTCCGCGGGCCTGCCATAGAGATGGACAGGCATGATCGCCTTTGTCTTGCCTGTCACCTTGCCGCGCGCGGAAATGACGTCGATGTTCAACGTCCGGGGGTCAACGTCTGCGAAGACCGGCACAGCGCCGAGAAGACTGACGACGTCGGCGGTGGCGATAAAACTGAACGCAGGAACGATGACTTCGTCTCCGGGCTCAGTGCCCGCGGCCTTCAATGCAAGCAGCAAGGCGTCTGTGCCGGAGGCAACACCGACGGCATGCGCCACACCGCAATACTCGGCGACCTCCCGCTCAAGCGCCGCCACATTGGGACCGAGGATGAAATGCTGTGCGTCCAGAACCCCCTCCACCGCTGCCAGAATCTCACTGCGGATGGCGCGATATTGCGCGCCAAGGTCAAGGATAGGAATGGTCTGTGGAGCAGCCTGCGTTGCACTTGTCATGAGCTGTGTTTCCTTTCAATAAGCGATCACCGGCTTATACCGGCTTCGCGAATTTTGTAGAGCAAGGCGCGGTAGCTGATCTGCAGATCCCTGGCTACTTTGCGCCGGTTCCAATGGTGAGCGTCCAGGCTGCGCAGGATCAGTTCGCGCTGTGTGGCGAGCGCGGCCGACTTGATCACCTTACGAAGCTGGACTGTGCCCTCCGCCTGCTGCTCCGGTAATCGCAGGCGCAGCTCGTTGCGCAGGCTTTCCTCGTCCTGCATCACCACGTACCGGGCGATCCAGTTCTCCAATTCCCGCACGTTCCCGGTCCACCGTGAACGCTTCATCAGTGCCAGCGTTTCCGGCGACAATGGCTGAGGAGCACGGCCGAATCTGGCCGTCAACTTTTGAAGGAAGTAGCGGCTCAGGATCTCAATATCCCCGCTGCGCTCGCGTAAGGGCGGCAGATGAAGGCTGACAACGTCGATGCGGTAAAAGAGATCCCGCCGGAAACCGCTGTTCACCATCGCTTCTTCCAGGTTGCAATTGGTTGCACATACAATCCGCACTTGTGCATGACGTATTTCGTGGCCGCCAATGCGGCTAAAGACGCAGCCCTGGAGAAAATGGAGGAGCTTGGTTTGTGAGGAGGGCGGCATCTCGCCGATCTCATCGAGAAAGAGCGTGCCCTCCTGGGCCATCTCCACCTTGCCCGGCTTGGTGTCTGCCGCGCCAGTGAAGGAACCTTTCTCATAGCCGAAGAGTTCGCTTTCGAGCAACGGTCCAGGCAGCGCTGCGCAATTGACTTTGACAAATGGACCTTGCCGCACCAGCGAGTGGAGGTGGATGTGTTTCGCCAGTACCTCTTTTCCGGTTCCACTTTCACCGCGGATGAGAACTGGAATGTTAGTGGGCGCGATCTTGTGCACCATTTCCTTCACCCGGAGCATTGCCCACGAAGCGCCAAAAAGAATCTCCTCTTCAGGAACGTCCTGTTCTATCAAGTGATCGAGTAGTCTTTTTGCAGAGTCCATGACGGGTTGCGGTTGCAAGATATCTCCGCATGCGTCCTAAGCACGACGGTCGCCACTTCGTCCCCAAGCCGGATAGCCCGCAGGTCAAGCTGCATCGACACAGAGCGGGATCATGCGATGCTCGTTGTCCCACGGCGATTAAACATCCCCCGGGTCTCTGCCTGTGCACTGTCGCCTGCTCTGAGTGGCCTGCGATATGGCGATGCGTTTGCTTGTGCCTCCTTGCGGGATGACTGGCCAGCAGCTGCCGGCGCTCCCGCACTGGAGGCACCGTGGCGCGTTATCTCATCACCGGCATTGCGGGTTTTATCGGGTCTTCTCTCGCGCATGCGCTTCTGGCGCAAGGGCACGAGGTGCGCGGGGTCGATAACCTGTCCAACGGCTCGGTCGGCAATCTCGCAGGCATTCTCGATAAAGTCGATTTCCAGAAGACAGACATCTGCGATCTGAGTGCCATGCACCGCGCTATGAACGACATCGATTTCGTGCTTCACCAAGCTGCTGTTGCTTCCGTGCCCCGCTCCATCCACGACCCGCTCGGCACGCACAGGAACAACGTAGACGGGACCCTCAATGTGCTGCTCGCAGCGCGCGACGCCGGAGTTTCGCGGGTGGTATATGCCGCGTCTTCCTCCGCCTATGGCGACCAGCCCACACCCCACAAGCACGAAGGCATGCCACCCCAGCCGCTGTCGCCCTATGCCGTGCAGAAGCTGACGGGCGAGTTCTATATGCAAACATTTTTCCGTGCCTATGGACTGGAAACCGTGTGCCTTCGCTACTTCAATATCTTCGGTCCGCGCCAGGCAGCGGACTCGCCGTACTCTGGCGTCATCGCGCGGTTTGCGCGCATGATGCTCGCGGGCGACACGCCTTCCATCTTTGGCGACGGCGCCCAGAGTCGCGATTTCACCTTTGTCCAGAACGCAGTCGAGGCGAACCTGCTTGCCTGCACCGCACCCGCCGAGACCGTCGCGGGCGAAATCTTCAACATCGGCACGGGTGGCAGTCAGAGTCTGAATGAGCTTTACAGCACCCTCGCCGGTCTCATCGGCTTCCCGCATCCACCAATCTACGACGCACCCAGGATGGGGGACATTCTGCACTCGGAAGCCGATATTAGCCGGGCCCGCTCGGCACTGGGCTACCAGCCACGCGTTTCGTTCGGTGAGGGCTTGCAGAAGACGCTTGCCTGGTACCGCGGCGAGCAGGACCTGGACGGCGCAGCGGGATTTGGTTCAGAGTTGTTGGCCGGGGCAGCCCGGTAGCGACCCCTATGATGAAGCGACTCGCCGGTTATATGCCGCACCCGGCGACGGCGAAGTTACTGGAATATCCGCGGCTCCGCCCAAGAGCTCAGGCCACTACATAGTGAGCCTTGAACGTGCTATCTCGATCTGAGGCTCTTCTTGGTAACACCCTGGCGTAACTTCCAGCAGCTTACTTCCTACGGTGCCCCGCACTTAGTGCGGAGGTCGCATGCTGGTCGCGCATAACTCTCAGCGTTTGCCGCGCACGTCAGATGTTGGTCGGTCAATCACGCAAACCGCGTTTCCCCCTGTCGGGCCGCACTCTTTTCAATCTATTGACGATGAGCTGCGTTAAGCTTTCGCCGCGTAGCATGAGCTCTTTGCTCCAGCTGCTCGTGCGTTCGCGCCGGGTTAAAGATAAACAAGCCCACCCCGGACTGTTAGTCGCAAGAAAGTGTCTACAGTACGACAAATCACAGCACACTGGATGCAGAAAGCCATGCGCAAGCTTGCATCTTTTTTCATTTGACAGTCAGAAGCATCATGGTTACAGTCGTCTTGCACTCCCACAAAAGACGTATCAGCCTGCTAAGTCTCTTGGAAGGCCGGCCTCTTTTTTGTGATCGCGGCAAGCAAGGCCCTTCCCCTATCGTCAGCCTGTCTCGTCAGTAAAACTTATTCCAGGCCCCGCACTGCTTCCTCCCCCAAAGGCTGCTGTTGGTCGATCCGATGCTTTTTCGGTTCGAGCCACGGCTGATGTTTGTCCCGGGCGGCCCCGCTTCCCGATTTCTTTGCTGAGGTAGCTAACTATGTTTGCTTTGAACGTCCTTGCCGTGAGTGCTGATTCTCGCCTTCGTACTCTGCTGGACAATGTATTCACTGCCGAAGGCCATCGCATCCGGCACGCCTCCAATGATGCAGAAGCTCTGCTCACGCTGGATGCAAAATATGCCGCCGATCTGGTCATTCGCGACTCGCCACGCCGTGACTGGTCCAGCCGTCTTCAAGCGGCTGACTACTTTCGCTTTATCGACCGCACGCGCCTGTGCATGCTGCTCGATTCCGGCGATGCGCCGTCCAAGCAGTTTGCCGAGCAGATCGGCGTCGATAGTGTGCTCACCAAGCCAATTCTGCGGCACGATCTCCATAACCTGCTTACCCGGATGGCGCCGGTACAAGATCACGAGCGGGCATGCGTTCCATCCGTTTCCCCGGACGGCGCCGCTACCGCGCACGTAGAAGAGCTTGCCAATGGACGCTTCTTCCTCGCGGACTGCCCGTCGATGCGGCAGATCTACAACAGCATCCGCCTGCTCGCTCCGGTAGATGTTCCCGTACTCATCCTGGGCGAGAGCGGTGTAGGCAAAGAGATCGTCTCCATGCTGTTGCATCAGCATTCCACGCGCGCACAGCGCGGATTCATGAATGTGAACTGCGCTGCGCTTCCGCCCGACCTGCTGGAAAGCGAGCTGTTCGGCTACGAAGTCGGTGCCTTTACCGGCGCGGCCAAGGCCAAGCCCGGCAAATTCGAGATGGCCAACAAAGGCACCATCCTGCTGGATGAGATCGGCGAGATGAGCGCTCCCATGCAAGCCAAGCTCCTTCACGTGCTGCAGGATGGACAGTTCTCCCGTCTTGGCGCCCGCTCCTCGACCCAGGTGGATGTGCGGGTGCTCGCGGCTACGAATATCAATATGGAAGAGGCGATTGCAGAGAGGCGCTTTCGCGAAGATCTGTATTACAGGCTCAACGCCTTCTCGATTACCGTGCCGCCGCTTCGCGAGCGTCGCGAAGAGATACCTGCGCTATTGCGGCAGACCTTTCGCCGCCAGGCTCTCGAACTCAACCGGCCGGCAGTCGAGGTATCGAGCACGATGATCGAAGCCGCGCAGGAATATGCGTGGCCCGGCAACCTCCGCGAACTCCGGAACTTTGTCACCCGCATCCTGGTTCTCCGGGATGAAGCGGCGGCGATTGCCGACCTGCGCTCCAAGACAAAGGGGCAGCGCGAGCAGTGCAGCATCCGCGCCTCCCAGCAGGTGGAGCAGCACATCAACGATGGCATGCGATCCATTGTGCGGGAGGTAAAAGACCAAGCCGAGATCAGAATCATCCAGGAAGCTCTCCATGCCTCAGGATGGAATCGCCGCCGCGCGGCGACCAACCTCCATATCAGCTACCGCTCGCTCCTGTATAAAATCCAGCAATACGGGCTCGCTCCCAGCGCCCATCGCTCTACCTTGCGCGTTTGATGCTCGCATCGCAATGGAAAGGGCGTAGCTTACAGCTACGCCCTTTCCGTTCCTTCTTGTTCTACTCAATCAGCGAACGGCTGCGGAAAGCAACGCCTCTTCCTGTATTTCGGGATTGCTTGAGACCTCAGATGGAAGCATCTCCTGTTCCTGCTGCGGAGATATCATGGAGCGCTGCCATGCAATGGTCTTCGCCAGCCCTTCTTCCAGCGTCACCCTTGCTTCAAAGCCGAGCAGCCGCTTCGCCTTTTCAATGTCCGGAACGCGCCGGCGTACATCTTCATACTGCCTCCCGCTGATCTGTTCGTAGGGCGTCCATTCCAGCTTGAGCTCGGTTTCCACTCCGCACATGCGGTGGATCAACTGCGCCAGTTCCACAATGCTGATCTCTGTGTTGTTGCCGATGTTGATGATCTCCCCGCTCACATTCGTGGCTTCCGTGACCGCCAGGATGCCTCGCACGGTATCGGCGACATAGGTAAAACTGCGCGTCTGCTGTCCGTCGCCGTGGATGGGTATGGACCTGTCGCGCAGAATTGCGTCAATAAACACCGATTGCGGGCCGCCCCACCAGCTCAGGTTCTGCCGCGGCCCGTAGGAGCCGAAGATGCGGATGATGGAAGCATTGAGCCCCCACTCGCTCGCGGCGGCCAAGACCAGGTGCTCGTCGAAGAGTTTGGAAGCGGCATAGGCCCAGCGCGCTACCGTTGGCGGTCCCAGCACGGAGTCATCGCTCTCGGAGAAGGGCAGCTTGGGGTTTTTTCCATACACATCGGAGGTTGAGGTGATGACGAATCGCGCTCCCAGTTCCCGGGCAACTTCGAGCGCATTGGAGGTTCCCTGCGAGTTGATCAGCAACGTATTCAACGCGTTGCCATACCGCGGTATCTTGAACGCCGCCAGATGGACGATCGTGTCCACGCCTGCCGCCGCGGAACGCAGTGCTTCCATGTCGCGCACGTCACCCTGGTGAAAGCTGAACGATGGATGGCGCTCAGCATCGCGGAGATTTCGTAACTCGCCATGGCTCAGATTGTCGAAACCCGCAACCGTGTAGCCCTTCAAGAGCAGTGCATCTACCAGGTGGGAGCCCAGAAATCCCGCGGCCCCGGTGACCAATACCTTCTTCATACTCTCTCCGATCCAAACTGCATAATGGCCTCTACGCAAGCGAATCCAGCACGTCCGTTGCCGAACTTGCTCAGATCGCGCTCCGTCGTCGGACACGCGCCATCGTTGGCCAGCAAACTGTGCACTGTCGGCAGCACTTTGTTGACATCCATACCCATTACTTTGTTCCAGCCGCCATGCAGCGTTTCCACCCACTCGGTTTCATCGCGCAAAGTAAGGCAGGGCACGCCAAGGAAATAGGCCTCCTTCTGCAGGCCGCCTGAATCCGTGAGGATCATCCTGGAGTCCCGTTGAAGCGCCAGCATCTCGAAGTAGCCGACGGGCGGGATCAGGTGGACGTGGCTGCACCGCAGGAGCTGATGCACCTGCTCTCCCAGGCAGCGCTGCAGTCGAGGGTGCATGGGAAGGATCACGTCTATCGGCATCTGCTCAAGCAGGTCCACGAAGTCGCGCAGTTTTCCCGGGCTATCCGTATTTCCAGCACGGTGCAGCGTGACCACGGCATAGCTCTTCGGAGGCAGCCCAAGCTGCTTTCTGGGGCAATCGTCTGCACTGGTCGCGTACATCTTTACCGCGTCCAGCATCACATCGCCCACCCAGGCGCTTGCTCGTCCGCGGCCTTCCCGGCTTAGGTTGATCATCGCCGTCCTGGTGGGGCACAGCAGCAGGTCCGAAAGGTGATCGCTGGCAATCCGGTTGATCTCCTCCGGCATCTCGCGATCGAAGCTGCGCAGGCCCGCCTCGAGATGAGCCAGCGGGATGTGCATCTTGGAAGCAGCAAGCGCGCCGGCCAGAGTCGAATTTGTGTCGCCGTAGATGACAACAACGTCGGGCCGCCAGTTTTCAAAAGCCGCTTCGATGCTGGCGAGCATCGCTGCGGTTTGCATGCCGTGCTTGCCCGAGCCGATGCCCAGCGAAACGTGCGGCTGTGGCAGCCGGAGCTGCTGGAAGAAGATGTCGGAAAGCCCCGCATCATGGTGCTGGCCGGTATGTAACAGATGATGTTCTATGCGTTTACCGCTTTGCGAAGCATAGGTCTCAAAAGCCTTGAAGAGCACAGCGGCTTTGACAAACTGCGGGCGGGCGCCAACTACCGAGAGGATTTTCACTGATTTTCCAGAAGCTGCTCAACCGGCACGGGTCGCAGGATGCGGGCAGGCGATCCCAGCACGGTCGTCCGGGCCGGCACATCGCGCGTGACGATCGATCCCGCTGCCACCAGCGCATCTTCGCCCAGAATCAGGCCGGGGAGAATCGTGGCATTTGCGCCAATGCGGGCGCCTTTCAGCATGGTCACGCCCTTATGGTGGAGAAAGCGCTCCCGCGTGCGCCCCAGAAACTGGTCGTTGGTAAACGTCACTTCTGGCGCGACGAAGCACGCATCCGCGATGGACGAAAGCGCCGTGATGTAGGCCCCGGTCTCGATCTTGCAGCGCTCGCCGATCTCCACTTTGTTCTCTACCGCTACGCCTCGTCCTATGATCGTGGAGCGCCCGATGGTAGCCTGCTCCCGAACGCTCGCCTGGTCTGCGATCATGGCACCCGCACAGATGCGCGCACCCCTGTAGATCACGACCAGGGCGCCGATCAGGCAGCCGTCTTCGATGGAGCATGGGTCGAGTTCCACGATGCGCGTCACCGCGCTGATGGGCGAGCGCATTGGCAGTTTGCCGATGACTGTGTTGTCGTCGATGCGCACACCGGAACCGATCCTGGTATCCGCATGAATGACGACGCCATGGCCAAAAACGCAATCGGCGCCGATAGTGACATTTGGCCCGATAACCACGTTCTGACCGCACTGTAGCTTTTCAGCAACGAGGGCGCTTGCGTGTATGTTCACAATCTCTCTTTCGAACAGTGCTTCGAGGTGATGATCGACGGCTCTAAGCCTGGGCTATACGGCCGAGACTCGCCGCATCCGTGTGGGCCACATCTGCCCGTGGAAGGCGTCCCGGGGAAGCGAAAACAGAAGCTCGCGGCGCTGTGCCAGAATTTGCCAGCGTTACGCGAACCCCACTGGCAGCTGTCGGCGCAATGGCCGGCGGCGTGAAGCGCGGATACCCGCCGCGCATCTTCGCGACACAGCAGCGGGACAGTAATTGAAGGTGAGTTCGAACCGTCCGGAGAAGACGCATCTTACTGCAACCGGCCACCCGCCGCGTGAGCGTGGACGGCACTTCAGCCACCCGGAACCCCTGGCTGGCTGCACTGAGCAGTATCTCGACTGCAGAAACAAAGCCGTTGCTGGGGAAGATCACTTTACGAGCAACCGAGCCTTTGTATGCGCGGAAGATGCTGGTGTACGTGTGCAGCTTGAGCGGAGTGGCCGCGCGATACAAGAGTGAACAGTTAAGGCTCAACAGCAATCGCCAGCGCTGGACGCCTTGCACGGCTCCGTTTGGATGATAGGGAGAGGCCACCACCACGTCGGCTTCACCGCGCGCGATCACCTCCAGCAACCCGCTCATTTCGGCGGGAGCATAGCTGCAGTCGGCGTCGATGGTACACACAATGTCGGCATGGACGTGTGCGAATCCGGTGCGGAAGGCCGCGCCTACGCCCAGGTTTTGCAGATGCGAAAGCACCGTGCACTTCGCCCTATCGGGCGCAGCGGAGCCAATCAGGAACGGAGTGGCGTCCGTGCTGCCGTCGTCCACGATGCAGTACTCCAACTCATAGCGCGACTCAAGCGAACGGTGCAGCTCTTCGAGCTTCGCCTTCAGCCCGTTCAGGCTTTCCTCTTCATTGCAGACCGGGACCAGAATGCAAACCTTCGGTCGCAAGTCCGGCAGCTTCAGTGCACGCGCTCTCATGATGCTCACCCCACTCGGACATTGCAAGCTGCGTGCCGAAGGGGAAATGGGCGCGAAAGGGCTCTGGACTACGGCTTACTGCTACGGACGGGGGATGGTGTTGCAAGAAGGTTGGCTGCAAAGAGAAGAACTTTGCATACTCGGCTACAGGCGAAGCACGTTCTCAACCCCGGGCCAGCCACAGCCGTCCAATGCGTCTTGCCGCCAAGTGACGCACCAAACGGGAATGGCGGGGCAAACCAGCATCCTTCTGCTGGCCTGCCCGCCCGCCAATACTAGAACGAGAGAGGACTGCTTGCGGAGACCGCCGTTCCGTTGGGCATGGTACCGCTCACCGAAACATTCGCAGCGGAGATTCCACTTACCGACGTATTGGCCTGGAAGTTCACCGTGCCGTTCACATTGACCTTGCTGCCGTCTGACAGAGTCGCCGTGAACGTGATGTTCATCGGAACCGCTACACTGCCGCCGGGAGGCAGCGGAGTTGTCGTGCCATAGAGGAAGGCACCGGCGTCGGAAGTGCCACTCTGCGGACGAGGCAGACCTGCCAGGTCGAACAGGATGCCCTGCACGCCCATGCCATGTCCGACAGCGGGGCTGCCGCCGACCAGGTGATAGTTGGCATCAACCACGCCGCTGGGCCCCTTCAGGCTCACAACATCGTTCGCGACTGAAAACAGACTGGGATTGGAATCGGGACTGTACAAAGCCTCTCCCGGATTTTGGATCACAAGATTGCCTTGCAACCGGACGATCGGCGAGCCGGTCTGCGCCGTAAAGGCTCCGGCAGTGCTGCCGCCCGCTGGCCCGCAATCCGCAACTGTATTGTCCGACCAGTAGATTTCCCCGCCGGAAGCGCCGTAGCCGAGACTTGCGATACATGCATAGTTGGGCAGACCATCGTTCGCACCGCCCAGCCCGACATGGTAGACCAGGTTGTTATAAGCCTGCACCGGCCCCTGCGTGGCATCGATGGTGGAGAAGTTGATGCCGTCGCACTCCTGCCCGTGGATGACGTTATCGTGAACGATCAAGTCGTATTGCGGCGAGCCGGAAGTAGAGTAGAACTGCACTCCGCGGCAGCTCTTATTGTTCTGGATCGTGTTCCAGCCAACCTCGATATGGTTGGAATCGGTGGTGGCGTAAAACGAGTGATAGTATTTCGTTCCGCCCGCACCCGAGTCGTGCAGATTATTTCCCAGAAACTTGATATTGGAAGACGTCTCAATGAGCACAACGCCTGACTCGCCTCCGCCGTTCGGCACCTGAATATCATTGCCAACTATGCGCCAATAAGAAGAGCCGACCACTGAGATACCTTCGTTGCCGCCCCGGATGTGCAAGTTAGCGAGCACAATCCCGTTGAAGTTATCGCCCTGAACATCCGGGTTGCGGATGCCGTACTCCGGGCCTGATGGATTCCCTACGGTGACAGTAGCGCCGGGATACCCCACAAGCGCGATAGGGTTCGACACTGTGCAGCGTTTCTCTACGGCCAGAGCCGCGTTGTAATCGTCAATACCTGTCTGCGAAACACCGTCCTTTACATACACGATGTCGCCACAGCCTGCGGTATAAAAGCCGTGTGGAATCGTCGCCCACGGCGCGGCCTGTGATCCGTTGCTTCCGTCCGACCCGCCCTGCGCCACATAGTAGATGTTTCCTGAGCGAATACTGAATGGAACGCTGTTCGAGTTTCCGATCGTCACTGCGCCGCTCGCTGTATTTGGGACCACAAAGCTGAACTTGGTGGGCGTGGATAGCACCGTCTGAGCAGCCTGGCCATTAACGGCGGCGGTTCCGTGTAAGTTCTGTCCATATGCCGTAACGATGGCGCCTGCCGGGCCGGAGGTCAGATCCGTATAGAAGATGGCCGGTCTCTGGGCCTGCGCACACGCAGTAGCGCACGCGGCAAGAAGGAAAAGATAAAACTTTCTTGTCATTGATTCAGCTCCAATAAAAAGGGTGTTGCGGCGGGATATCCCACGCCGAAGTGAGTAAGGTTGAACCGCATGTGCAGGGAAATTTGCAGCGGTTGGAGCCAAGGCGAGGTGCCCGGTGCCGGATACCAGCAATCGAGAGTTGCTGTACTAAATCGGATCGGCACATCAGGTTGCTTCTGAATAACTATCAATAAATAAATCAGCATAGTCAACGATTCGACCATTAATTTGTGTGTTTAAAATGGGCCGAGTAAGAATTTACCTGCATCTTCCGCCGAACGTGTACAAACTACAGCGATAGCGGAAAATATGCGCCGTATGCGTTTTTCGCCAGATTACTATTGCTGCCCTTTGTTGAAGAAGATAGCTAACAATCAATCTGCGGCCTGCATTTGGACCTGTAAATCACACAAACGGGGGACACTGGTTGGCAACTCGAAGTGCTCGGATGCCTTGATGGATCTAACTATGTTTCTGTGAAGTGTTACTGCCGCGAGATTAAGCAACAGACACCTGCACATATAGCAAATGAAGGCCGGACCAGTCTCTGGTTGGGCTGTGCAGAGGAGGGTAATAGCGGCGCGTTGCCGCGCACTGTTCTGGTATGCAATCGATGTCTCAGCGCGCATGCAGGCAGCTTCGCCATGCTGCTCATTTACGGCTCAATCAGACGGCGAGCGCCGGCTTAGGCTGTAATTCCGCGATTGTGTTTTCGAGTGCGTTCGCCACACTCATTTCCTTCTCTGTCGAAAGCTTCTCGCCACCATAACTGAGATAGAAGACGTCGATGGCGGTTTCGCCTTCGGTATCGATCAGCGCGACGCGGATGTCGCAGCCTTCCGCGGCCACGGCGGACGCAATGGCGCGCAGCAGCCCGGGGCCATCCTGCGCGACCACTTCCAGCACCGTGCTGTGGCTCGATGCATCGTGATCGAACGCCAGTCGAGTGGGGATCCTGACCTTTGCCGAGACCCCGGGTGCACGCCTTCTAGCCCGTAGCAGAGTATCGACTGGCGTCCTCTGGCTTACTACGCCAAGCACACTCTGGGTGAAGCGGCTGAACTCCGACGGGTTCAGTTCAAGCGTGCCAAAGGTGTCGGCGAATTGAAAGCTGTCCACCACAATGCCGGCCTGATTCGAAAATGCGTCGGCTTTTACGATGTTCATGCCCCAGGCGGAGAGCGCGCCGGCGATGTCCGCGAAGAGCATGGGCCTGTCCCGCGTGATCAGCGTGAGCTCAAAGAGCAGCCGTGTGCGCCGCAGCGCGAGCTGCACTGGCTCGCTGCCGAGCTTGGCTGCCATTTCCAGGTGTGCCCGAATCTGCTCCGGCATGCGTGTCTGGATGTAACGGTGCGGCAGGCCCTCCAGGAAGCCGCGGAGGGCTTCCGCATGCGCCGGCACCGGCGCTACTAAGCGCCGAAGCCGGGCCTCGTCCACATCGGCGTGGAAGCGTTCTTCATCCACGCTCCGATCCAGATAATTTGCCGCCGCGATAAAAAGCTGCCATAGGCTTTCGGCCTTCCAGGGAGTCAGCGCCTCCGGATTCACCGCGCGGATGTCGGCGAAGGTCAACAAGCAGAGCATTTTCAAATGTGCCGGCGAAACTATCTTCTCGGCAAAGCTCTTCACCACCTCCGGATCGAAGATATCGCGACGGAGCGCGGCGGACATCTCCAGGTGATCGCGGATCAGGCGCAGAACCATGTCGCGCTCTTCGGCATCCAGGTCGAGGCGCGCCAGCAGCCCTTCCGCCAGGTCGACGCTTTCGGTTGTATGGTCGCCTGTGCGCCTTCCCTTCCCAGTGTCGTGCATCAAGAGAGCCAACATCAGCAGATCGAGCCTATCCACCTCCGTCAGCAGCGCGGCAAAGCGCTTCTCCCAATCCACCGGCGTATCGCGCAGCGCTTGCAGTGTGCCAATGGCGAGAAAGGTGTGCTCGTCCACCGTATAGCGGTGGTAGGAGTCGCGGATGACCAGCGCATCGATGCCGTGGAACTCAGGGATCAGCAACTCCAGAATCCCGAGCGCATGCATGGTGCGCAAGGTGTGCGCGGCATGCGGACCGGTGAGGATTTCTCTCAGGTTGTTCCACAGAAACGGACCTTCAGGGGCATGGAGATCGAGCACAGGAAGCGCGCCCGCGACCGCCTCCTCCGCCTCCGCGCTCAGCCGGTAGCCATAGGCCGACATGATGCCAAAGATGCGGAGGATGTATTCCGGGTCGGCCACCGTACCGGGCTGGGTTAACTCGATGCGGCCGTCAGTCAGCACGAAGCCTGTACCGTCCAAAGGCGTGCGCTTCCGGCGCAGAAACCGTGATGCGCGGGTGCGGGCCGGAGCAACCGATTTGGCCAGCAGCACGGCTCTGCGCGCAACAGTCCGCGCATGACGGTAGTACGTGCGCATCCAGTAGGCGGGGTCTGCCGTGCCGGTGCTATCCAGGCCGATGCTGCGCTCCGATGCTTCATCCTGCGCCGCCCAGCTCAGAGAATTATCGTCCCGGTGCGCCCGGAGGTGGAGAAAGCAGCGCGTCGCGCTCAGAAAGGCGAATGCTGCTTCGAACTCATCCTGGGCGGCATGGTCTGGCGCCAGCGCGCTGTCTGCAGCTGCCGCAGGTTGCCTGTCCTCTGTATAACCGGGCAGCAGCGCGAGCCAGTGGGCCAGGTTGTGGTCGCGCAGACCGCCCAGGCCATCCTTCACGTTCGGTTCAAGATGGAAGATGGTATTGCCGCAGCGGTGGTGACGCGCACGCGTCCCTTCCGCGAGCGCCAGCGCGAGAGATTTCCCTTCCCGCTCCAGCAAGGCAGGCACTGTTTTGCTGCCCAGCGCAGCATGGAGCACGGCATCCCCAGACAGAAAACGGCTGTCCAGCAGAGACAACGTGAACTCATAATTGTCTGCATGGAACCTGTCGCACTCTCGCAAGGTGCGCGTGGTAGCGCTGGCGCGAAGGCCGAGGTCCCACATGCTCTGGCTCAAGGCGCGCAGCTCTTCCCTCAGCGCAGATTCCACCCCGGCATCCGCGCACAGGAATAACAGATCGATGTCGGAATAAGGGAACAGTTCCCTGCGTCCAAAGCCGCCCGTGGCGACCAGCGCGACGCCAGCAGCGTTCGCACCATGTCCCAGGTGCGCATTCCAAAGCTGCCGCACAGCGTTGTCGATGAGGGTGCTGCGTCTGCGAATCGCGGCCAGCCCATCCCCGGCGCGTTCGAAGGAGTGGCGCAGCATCGCGGTTGCCGCGTCGTGGCTGGCCTTGATTTCGCGAAAGGCGGAGGACGTGGTGAAGGGAGTGCCGGGTTGCATGCTGATACCTCTACAGAGCGGTGGGCCCGCGCTCTTCGTTGCGAATGCGGATGGCCTCATCGATGCGCGAGAGGAAGATCTTGCCATCTCCGATACGTCCAGTGCGCGCGCCGGCGATGATCGCCGCCACTGCCTTTTCCACCACGCTGTCATCCACCACAACTTCCAGTTTGATCTTCGGTAGCAGGTCAACGGTGTATTCGCGGCCGCGATAGAACTCAGTGTGGCCTTTCTGCCGGCCATGGCCCCGCGCTTCCAGCACCGTCATGCCCTCTACGCCGATTTCAAGCAACGCGTCTTTCACCGCGTCGAGCCGCGAGGGCTGAATGATCGCTTCAATCTTCTGCATCCGTCTTCCTTTCCCCTCAAGACGCCCAGTCGTATCCTTCTTCGCCGTGTTGCGTTACGTCCATGCCTTCCACCTGCGCTTCCGGCGACATACTGAGACCCAGCAGCAGATCGACGAGTTTGAGCAGCACCAGCGTCCCTACAACGGAAACTGCAATAGCGATTCCGATGCCCGCGAGCTGGTTCAGCACCTGGTGCCAGTTGCCCTCGAAAGCGCCGGAGGGCAGTGTATTGCCGCGCGCATCCTTGAAGACCGGATTGACCACGCTGGTAGCGAAGAACCCGGTCAGCAAAGCGCCCAGCGTGCCTCCGGCGCCGTGCACGCCGAAGGCATCCAGCGAGTCGTCATACCCAAAGCGCTGCTTCACTACCGCAACCATGAAATAGCAGAAGAGGCCGGCAGCCAGGCCGATCAGAAGCGCCGGCATGGGCCGGACAAAGCCGGCTGCCGGAGTGATGGCGACCAGGCCGGCCACAGAGCCGGAGATGGCGCCCAGCGCGCTTGGCTTGCCATTCTTCAGCCATTCCGCGGCCATCCACCCCAGGGCTGCCGTGGCAGCAGCCAGGTGGGTCGCCACAAAGGCGCTGGTGGCCAGAGGACCTGACCCCAGCGCGCTGCCAGCATTGAAGCCGAACCAGCCCACCCACAACAGGCAGGCGCCGATGAAGCTAAGCACCACGGAGTGCGGCGCCATCTTTTCCCGCGGATAGCCCACGCGTTTGCCCATGTACAGCGCGCACACCAGCGCAGAGACGCCAGAGGTGACGTGCACCACCGTGCCACCCGCAAAGTCGAGGCACGGAAATCGTCCGCCCGCGATATTCAAGAGCCCGCCCTGCCCCCATACCATGTGCGCCATGGGGTCATAGACCAGCACAGACCAGAGCACGAGAAAGAGCGCCATCGCGCTGAACTTGATGCGCTCTGCGAAAGCGCCGGTGATGAGCGCCGGCGTGATGATGGCGAACATGAGCTGATAAATCATGAAGGTCTGCGCCGGGATCGTGGCCGAGTAGGCGGGATCCGGGTCGGCGCCCACGCCGCGCAGAAATGCATGGTGCAGTCCACCGATGAAGCCTGTCCCCGCGTCGAAGCTGAGGCTATAGCTGAAGAGCACCCAGGTGACCGTGATGAGGGCCATCATGGCGAAGCTCTGCATCATGGTACCGAGCACGTTTTTACGGCGCACCAGACCGCCATAGAAGAGCGCCAGACCGGGCCCGGTCATCAGCAGAACCAGAGCCGCGCTGACCAGCATCCAGGCATTGTCGGCGGAGGACTTGGCGTCTGCCACCGCATGTTCAAGCGCAAGGAGGCGGTCCGCTTCGCTGGGTGTCGCAGCGGCCAGCGCTGAGATCGCGAGCGGCTGAGCGTGCGCGTGCGGCGCAAGCAGAAGAACTGAAAACAGTACCAACCACAGCATACGGACAGAGGGGCGCATCGGACTCCATTTCGGAATGGAATGAGGACACGTTCACTCTCCGGCTGTACCGCCCGGCGGAGCTGAAAATTCATTTGTACCAGGTGCTGCGTTTCGGAAACTGCGTTCTACGCACATGCCAACGGAGCGGCAAGTGCGGCGCAGACAAGCGTTGCAGACGATGCTTAAGAGATACTTTGGCACACTTTCCGCAGATCGCAAAGACGGCAAAGCGAGGACGCGGTCAAACCCGCACTTCATCGCGCCAACAGCGGTCGTAACCCCGGAGCGGGAATCGCCTATGCTGAATCATGGTTTCCACGCCCTCTCTCCTCACCCGAGCCCAAACGCCGTTAGGCCGCACGCTCCTGGCCGGTTTGCTAATAGCCATGCTCACAACGCTACCGCGGCCTGCCGCCAGAGCACAGGCGCCTGCTGCCAATGCGCCAGCCGCGACGGAAAGCCAGCGGGCCACCAGCACGCCCTATACCGGCGACCTTTCCATCTTCGAATCCAAGGACCGCGACAAGCGTCTGCAGATCGGCCGCGTGATGGACCTGCTCGGCATCGCGCCGGGCAAAACCGTCGCGGACCTTGGCGCGGGTTCCGGCTGGTTCACCGTCCGTGCCGCCGCGCGGGTCGGCACCGAAGGCGCGGTCTACGCAGAGGACATCAATCCTGAGGCGATCGCGTACATCCGGAAGCGCGCAGCGTCCGAGCACCTTGCCAACGTGCGCCCAGTGCTGGGAAAGCCCGATGATCCTGGGCTGCCGCCACGCAGCCTGGATGCCGCGCTGCTGATGAAGACGTATCACGAGATTGCGGAGCCAGTGAAGTTCCTCGAAGCGCTCCGGCCCTCGCTCAAGCCCGGAGCAAAGCTCGGCATCATTGACCGCAACGGCAACGGAGCGGATCACGGCATCATGCCCGCGGTAATCATCCGCGAAGCGGCGCAAGCCGGCTATCGCCTAACCGCGACCTACGACTTCACCAAAGCCGATGGCCAGGACTACTTCATGATCTTTCAGCTACAGTAAGCGTCCGTTTATGCGACTGCTGTCTGCCGGGCTGCGCGCAAACGGACCCGCAGCGCCGCGGTAGCGCCGCGATGACACTTGAGACAAAGCGTGCGGATGTTGCGGAGGTCGCACTCGCCGCCGCCTTCCGCCACAGACAGGATGTGGTCGGCATCCCACAGGCTCCGGCGCGTAAACCGCTTCAGTCCCCATTGCGCCAGCATCGCCGCACGCCTGGTACCCCGAGCCCGTCGCAGGCTCCGGAATGCGCTCAGCGCGTCCGTCCCGCACTGGGCACAGACACCCTTATCCCGGCGCAGCACCTGTTCGCGCAGATAGCCCGGATTGGATCGCAGCTTCCACTCATGCACGCACCAGGCGGAGCAGAAGGTAAAGCGCCCATGCGGCACCTCCAGCGCGCACCAGCGGCAGAGAGCGCGGCCATTCTCTCCCTGGGGCAGTTCCGCCCGCAGTACGTTGCCGCCTGGCATAGTTCGTTGCGTGCTCATCGCATCTCCATCTTCGATTCAAGCATCGATGGGCTGGTGACTTTCTGCAACTGCAACATGTACCTATCTTTCGGGGACGCATCCACTCTGCAAACGCGAGCAACAATCCGCGGCAGCATACATGCTTCAGGAGGGTTCAAGACGCATGCGGCGCAGCAGCGGGCCAATCGTCAGTCCTTGTACGATCACTGAAAATATGACCACCATGTAGGTCATGGCCAATGCCAAATTACGCCCGTTTGCAGGTGGAAGCGACAGCGCCAGCGCGACTGAAAGACCACCGCGCAGTCCGCCCCACGTAAGCACCGTGATCGAGCCCGGAACATGCGGGTGCCAGCGCCGGAAGATTGCCGACACTGTGCCAACACTGGCTAAGCGGCACAGCAGGACTGCTGGAATCGCCAGGAGCCCAGCAACAAAAAATCGCTTTTCCATCGGCACCACCAGCAATTCAAGCCCGATGAGCAGAAACAGCACTACATTCATGATCTCGTCAGTCAGGTCCCAGAAGGTCTCCATGTTGCGCCGCGTCTTTTCCGACATTGCAAAACTTCGTGCCCGCCCGTTTACGAGCATGCCGGCGGCAATCACCTCCAGCGGCGCCGATAAATGAAGCGCATCGGCCAGCGCGTATCCGCCCATGGCCAGCGCCAATGTCAGCATCACTTCGACGCGATAACTATCCACCAGCCGCAGCAACCGATAAACCAGGTACCCAAGTGCAAGCCCCAGCGCAATGCCGCCGCCAGCCTCCACCAGGAGCAGGCCGAAAAAGCGGCCGGGCGATGGTAACGAGCCGCTCCGGGCACCCTCCAGCAGCGCCAAAAACAGCACTGCGCCCACCCCATCGTTGAAGAGCGACTCACCCGCCAGATACGTCTTGAGGGCCGCCGGCGCGCCCACGCGGCCGAGCATTTCGAGCACCGCGATCGGATCCGTGGGCGAGATCAGCGCACCGAATAGAAGGCAGAAGATCGCATTCGTATGCACACCCACCAACCGCAGGCAAAGCGCTACCAACCCGGCCACCAGCACCGTGGAAAGCGCCGTGGCGAAGACCGAGAGCGCCGCTACTGGCAGCTTCTGTTTGTTCAGCTGCGGAAGATCCAAATGGAGTGCGCCCGCAAAGAGCAGGAACGCCAGCATCCCGTGCAACACGACCTGGTTGAAATCGATACTGCCGACGATAGCTTGCGCCGCGCTGTGCAGGAAGCCGCCCCGGCCATTGGCCAGAAGCAATGCCAGGGACAGCACCAGCGAAAGGATCATGGTGCCGACCGTGGTCGGCAGGCGCAGCACCCGATAGCTTAAAAAGCCAAACAGGGCGGCCAGGCATACTACCGAGCTGAGGAGGGCAAAAGTCGTCATCGTGCGGTTGAGCGAACGCGAACTCCGCGGTTAGATGTCGAATCCAGAGCTGCAGACCCTCCGACGCGCCCGCTGCCCACCCTGGAGTGAGCGGCTGCTCGCACAAGAGCCTACAAACAAAAGAGGCCCCGCGAAGGCCGGGCTATGCCGGGCGCTTTGCGGGGCCTCTTCGAGGCTCTCCTTAGTGCAGGAGAGGAGGATTCGCTTCCTGAGCGAGTTGCAGAGCCTGCTGCGGAAACCATGCACCCGCTGCAGGATCAAAGAGTCCCCAGAGCGGATCAAAGGTCGCCTGCCCTGTCGCATCAATCGGCCAGCCGGACTGCGTGTACAGGGAGTAATTCCATGCGCGTGCACCGCCCTGTGCGTCACATGTGCCATCGGATTGGCCCGGAGTTTTCACCCAGAGATACGCGTCCAGCAACGGAACGCCTGTATTGGCCGTTGGAGTGAGGCCAAGGCCGCGCGCCGGGGGGTTGCACCAGTTCCCACCATTCAAAGTGGAGATCACCGAGGCCGGCTGATTGTACGGCGCATTTGCGTAGGGAGAGGCATCAAACGGCCCCTGTCCATTGCGGCTCGTGTCAATAAGGAAGTGGGTGGTCGGGACGGCGCCTCCCAGATTGGCCTGGTACCATGCGTCGGTTAAGCCCCAAGTTGAGAAGTCATTCGGGCTAGCTGGGTAGTACTGGCTGGCGCAGTAATCATAGTGCCCCACCCGCCAGCCCCCGTCAGCAGCATTGTTGGCAAAAGCGATGCACTCGGAAATCCAGGTGTCGAACTTCGTCTCGTGGTTCGTGTACTGATAATTCGACACGTTCGAGTAGAAGCCCTGCGTCCGCTGTACGCCGCCCTGGACGAGGCGCGTCGCCATATCCCCCACGGCATGCCAGGCGCTGTGGCCAGCGTCAAGGTAGACGAGAGTGCGCGGTTGGGCCTCCAGGGCTGTCACTGCATAATTGATCTGGGTGTAGCGGTCGGCAGTAAGCTGGGTGGGGTTCGCATTGGCCGGATAGCCGCAGTCACTCGGCAGGTTGGCGAGAGCGTCTGGGTCCAGAATAATGACGACTTTGTGATATTTAATCTGCTGCGCGATAGCGTCGATCCAGGCCTCGTAGGCGGCGGTGTTCTGTGCACCGCCGGCGGAGTAGCTGCCGCAATCACGTCCGGGGATGTTTTAGAGCACGATGACCGGCACCGCCTGCTGCGCGTCGGCCTTGTGGAGAACCTTCTTCACCTGGGCACTGACGTCGGAGGGCGCGCCGCTGGTGAGCCAAACAGCCTGAGGGGTCACCTCCATGGCTGCGATTAACAAAGCATTTCTCCGTTGACCTTTGTCCAGAAGGTCAATCACCTGCTGCACAGAGCCGTCTGCGGGTTGAGGAACAAAAAACCGAGTGTTGGCGGGCAGAGTTTTGTCTGCCGGGGGTGCCGCCTTTGCTTGCATAGCGAAGGACGACATTACCAGCAGGCTCAGGCCTGTGACAAACGTGCCGAGCATGTGGCGAGATGACTTTTGGTGCACGGTAAACCTCCTGGTGAATACTTCACAAGACTTTCCTGCCATCCAGGGCCGACCCCACAGGTACTCGGTGGAGCGGGCAATGGCCAATTGCGCTCGGGATCAGGTACGAGCAGCCGGGCGGCCGCTCCGGGGTGATCCGAGTAGGATTGAGGCACTCCGCCGTGAACGAGGTGTTCTTTCTGCAAAAAATGGCCTGGCTCGACGCACGTATTGCCCTGAGTGTTGTAGACCAGCCGATCAAATATTGTCAAAACGTATGAAATGAGCTCAATATGTAGGAATACCGCAGTGGATATATGAGCTCACCCGGGTGCGTTCGGCGGGTAGACATTGGGGTAAGCAAAGGTGCGGGGCGGTTTGGCTGCTTGCGCGCCAACGCCGACACGAGGGTAGCCGGCGAGTTTGCTCCACAGACGATTACCGCTCTAGGGCCCCATTGCGGACGCGAGGCACTTCAGGGCCTGCGCATTCCACTCTCGGACAAGCGCCCGCCCGTCCTGCCCACCCTGTGGTAGTTTGGATAACAGCGGCCAAACGCGTGAGCTCGTAGCTCAGTTGGTAGAGCAACGCACTTTTAATGCGTGGGTCCTGGGTTCAAGTCCCAGCGAGCTCACCACGCGCATCCAGGTTGGCCGATCCGCCCGGCCACTTTCTTTGTTTCACCTCTTCGGCTTCCGCTATGCTTTCCGCCCAGCATGTCGTCAATCTCCACGATGCCTACACGGCGCAGTGGCACGCCGACCCGCCAGCAACCCCTCCCATGCTCGATGCGCTGGATCATGCCGTTTTGTCTGAGCACCTTGCCAACTTCGAGCTTTGGCATGCAGAAGATGAAGCGCGAACACCGGAAGCCAGCGATCGCGAGATCGCCGCGGTTAAACGCCGCATCGATATTGTGAACCAGCGCCGCAACGACCTGGTCGAACAGATCGACACCCTGCTCCTGGACGCCCTGGCCAGGAAGAACCCGATGCGTGAGGCCGCTGAACTCCACTCCGAAACGCCGGGCATGATGATCGACCGCCTGTCTATCCTGTCACTCAAACTGTTCCACACCCGGGAAGAGCTGGACCGGCCCGCTGCACCGGTGGATCACAGGAGCCGCAATGCCGAGCGCATGCGCACGCTGATGGAGCAGCAGACGGATCTGGCGCGGTGTCTGGGGCGGCTTTGGCAACAGATTGTTGCCGGGGAGCGCCGATTCAAGCTCTACCGCCAACTCAAGATGTATAACGATCCCACACTCAATCCCCGCATCTACGCCCCGCTGGAGGCCCGCAGTGACGGATGACTCTTCCGTGTGGTTGACGGCCCATGGGGGGATGCGTGTACAACGTGGGGAACGTAATCCGTTGGGCCGGTAGCACGTACCTGCCGTATTCACACGTTTCGGGCAAGACGTTGAGGAGGCTCGCGTTGGAAGGAAGACTGAGTATGTCGAGTACTGGTGGGACCGCGGCCAGGAACCGCAAC
Organism: uncultured Acidobacteriaceae bacterium; assembly: GCA_963767705.1. Lineage (GTDB taxonomy): Bacteria > Acidobacteriota > Terriglobia > Terriglobales > Acidobacteriaceae > CAWCJL01. The sequence goes on from CAVYEO010000001.1 coordinate 2,092,852, forward strand.
CCGAAGACGATCCAGGGCAAGGTACGCACCATGGCCGATCCCGCGCAGCAAAAAAGCATGGAGGATTACGCACGCGCTGTGCAATGGATGCAGGAGGGCAAGTATGACAAGGCGCGCCAGGGCTTCGAAACACTCGCCCAGAGTGGCCCGCCGGAACTCCTGGAACGTTCCCGCGTCTACCTTGCTGCATGCGAGCGGCACGCTAAACGCGACGGCCTGGACTTTGGCAGCCCGGAAGAACAGTACGACTACGCTATTTCCCTCCTGAACACCGGCTTCTATGAAGAGGCGCGAGAGCAGTTCGAAGCCATTCTCGACCGGACTCCGGATACGGATTACGCCCTGTACGGCCTTGCCATCCTGGAAAGCATGACCGGCCAGACGGAAAGCTGTCTGGAGCATCTGGAGCGTTCCATTGAGATCAACCCACGCAACCGCATCCAGGCCCGCGCCGACTCCGATTTCCAGGACATGGCCGACGACCCGCGTTTTACCGAGTTGCTGTACCCGGAGATGTCCTGACGAACAACTCTGTGCATGGAGCCGTCTCTCCCGCCAGTCTCCCTGAGTCCGCGCCGGCCGGGTCCCGCAAGGCTGCGCTTCGCGTTGTGGCCCTGGGCGGAGGCACGGGTCTTTCCACCCTGCTCCGTGGACTGCGCCGCTACGTGGCTTCCCCGCATCCGCACGAACCCGCTGAGGTCCCGGACCTGGTCAGCGATCTTGCGGCCGTGGTGACGGTTACAGACGATGGCGGCTCCAGCGGACGTCTTAGGAAGCACTTCAACATGCTGCCCCCCGGCGATCTGCGCAACTGCATGGTCGCGCTGGCCGACGACGAGGCATTGCTTTCCCAGCTCTTCCGCCACCGGTTTTCTGCCGGCGAAGGCCTCGAAGGACACAGCTTCGGCAATCTCTTTGTCGCGGCGCTGGCTGAGATCACCGGGGATTTCGCGCAAGCCATCAAGCTTTCATCCCAGGTACTCGCAACCCGCGGGCATATCTATCCCGCGACCACTGCGAACGTCTCGCTGGCCGCGCAGATGGAAGATGGTTCAGTAGTGCGCGGCGAAACCAACATCACCGCCAGCAAGCAACGCATCCGCGAATTGACTCTCGAACCGCAGGGCGCCGAGCCCTTACCGGAGACGCTGGAAGCGATCATGCGCGCCGACCTCATTACCATAGGGCCGGGCTCGCTTTATACCAGCGTCATCACCAATCTGCTGGTCAAAGGCATACCGGAGGCGCTGGCCAGCGCACGCGGCACGCGTGTGTATGTCTGTAACTTGATGACCCAGGCAAACGAAAGCCTGGGGCTCACCGCATCGCAGCACATCGAGCGCATTTACGAGCACGCCCGTCAGCCTATCTTCGATTACGCGCTGGTCAATATCGCCCCGGTCTCCGACACTCTGCTCCATCGCTACGCGGAAGAGGGCGCCGCTCCCATCGAGCCGGATATCGGCCGCATTGAAGCGCTTGGCGTTCGCTGCATCGCCGGTGATTTCGCCGCCGAAGGCGACGTGCTCCGCCACGCTGCAGACCGGGTAGCCGAGACGCTGCTGCAGTTGGGACTGGAAGGATGACCGGCAGCGGTGTCCAATTTGTAGATCGGTCTCCTGAAAGTGACTATAATGGTCCCGAGTGGAGGGCGCATGCGTACGGTCGGTATCGCTGAAATCAAGGCTTCTCTTAGCGCATGGCTACACGTGGCAAGAAGCGGCGAAGAGGTCATCATCAAGGACCGGAATAGGCCGGTTGCGCGTCTACTGCCCTATAACTTCACGAGTCTCAGCGAGCATGAGCAGCAGATGGTTGTGCGTGGCGAGTTAACCTTACCTACGACCGACCCAGAGAATGCCGAGCTGCCATATCCCCTCGGTCGTCGGCTAAAAAACGGCTATTTGCAGTCGATTATTGACGAAGAGCGACGAGAACGGTGAAACAAGCTGCGTTCTGGGATTCCAGCGCAATCCTTCTATTGCTGGTTGCAGTAAAAGAAACGGAACGAGCTCACGAAATGTTCCACGTGTATTCGGCTGCGGTCTGGTGGGGTACGCCTGTTGAGGTACAAAGCGCTCTGGCCCGTTTGGTACGCGAACGCGCTCTCGATGACACGCAATTCGCGCATGCCCGGCGCGCCCTCGAACTCTTTCTTGCGACAGCGAAACAGGTAATGGCAACGGAAGATCTGCGCGCTCAAGCAATTCTGGTATCGCACAGCTTCGGGTTGCGAGCTACGGATGCTCTTCAGCTTGCGGCTGCTCAACGATGGGCGGCAAAAAGCACCGGGCATCAGGCTTTCCTTTCACGCGATCGGAAACTTCTGGCGGCAGCCGGTCAGGCTGGATTCAACACCGAGGATCTCGGTCTTTCCAATCTGTAACCCTGCGTGGGCGAACAGCTCGCAATCCGTTCTCACCCGCTGGTCTTCTTCAACTGCCCACACGCGGCGTAAATATCACGGCCACGTGGGCGCCGAAGAAACGCCGGAACGCCGCGTGCCACCAGCCGCTGCTGAAAGCGATCCACGGCCTCCGGATCCGGCTGGTAATACGGAATGCCCGGCCCCGGATTCCACACAATCAGGTTCACCTTGCTCGGCAGGTGAGCGCGGCGCAGCAGCGTAACCACCTCGTCTGCATGTAGCACCGAGTCATTCACTCCGCCCAGCAGCACATATTCAAAGGTCACCTTTTCCTTGGGCCGCAGCGGCACCTGCCGCACCGCGTCCAGCACTGACTCAATCGGCCATTTGCGCGTGACTGGCATGATGGATTCACGCACGAAGTCATTCGAGGCGTTGAGCGAGATGGCCAGCTTGGGGCGCACCGGCTCGGTTGCGAACCGCAGAATGCCGGGCACGATCCCCGAGGTTGAAACCGTCATGCGCGACTCCGGTATCCCGATCTCGTTGACCAGAAGCCGTACCGCATCCATGAAGGCGTCGTAGTTCAGAAAGGGCTCGCCCATGCCCATGAAGACCAGGTTGATGCGGTCTCGGCCTAGCTCCACCTGCTGCTGCTTGAGCACTGCGACCACTTGTCCCGCGATCTCGCCCGCGGTCAGGTTCCGTTCGATGCCCAGCTTGGCCGTCAGGCAGAACTGGCAATTGACCGCGCAGCCAATCTGGCTGGAAACGCAGATCGGTGGCGCGCCGGTAGGTCCGTTCCCCTGGTTCCCGTCCGGCGGCATCCGCGGCGTCCGACCCATCCTCCTGCTCGCCACCATCGCCCTCCGGCATCCATACCGTCTCGACCGTCTGCCCGCCAGCAACCGCGATCAGGTAACGCTCTGTCCCGTCTACCGATCGAAAGACCTGGGCGATCTCCGGCAAGCCCACGGCAAATCCGGCTTGCGTCAACGAGGCCTGTAGCGCCCCAGGCAGGGTGGAGATCTCCTCCAGGCGGCCGCGCCACTCCCGGTACAGGGCCTGCGCCAACTGCCGGGCACGGTAGCCGGGCTGCCCCTGCTCAGACATGACACCGCTAAGTTGTTCAAAAGAAAGCCCGAACAGGGGCCGCGCGGAAGTCTGGTCCAAAACCGGCGCTCGCGCGTCTAATAGAGAGACAAGCTCTCCTCCGTTCGGCTCTCGTGACATACAGGCAGGCTCCGCAACCGCTCAGAATAGCACTCGTTTCCGGTGCGCACCTGCGGCCCCGAAGCGCATACGACGGAAAGCCTCTACACTTATATGGTGACCCAAAGAAGCATTCAACGAACAGTCCTGCCCAATGGGCTGACGATCTTAACCGAGCGCATGGAGCACATCCGCTCCGTAGCCATGGGCGTGTGGATACGCGCCGGCTCGCGGCATGAAGTTCCGGAGCTCAACGGCATCTCGCATTTTGTAGAACACATGGTCTTCAAAGGCACGGAATCGCGCTCCGCCCGAAGCATCGCTCGCGAAGTGGACGCCATCGGCGGCAATCTCGACGCCTTTACCGGGAAAGAAACCATCTGCTTCAACATCAAAGTGCTCGACGAGCACATCCCCAAAGCGCTCGACGTACTTTCGGATTTGGTCCTCCATCCCACCTTCGCGAACGACGATATCCACCGCGAGCGCGGCGTCATTCTGGAAGAGATCAAAATGGACGAGGACAATCCGGATTACCTGGTCCACGAGATCTTCACCCAGAACTTCTGGAAGGGGCACCCGCTGGGCAAGCCCATCCTGGGTACCAAGGAGACGGTCGGCCGCTTTGAGCGCGACATGCTCTTCGGCTACTACGGCGATCGCTTCCGGGGCGGCAATATCGTTTTTACCGCAGCCGGCAGCCTAGACCACGAGGCGTTTGTGCAGATGGTGCGCCAGCGGTTCGAGTCCCTGCCCGGCGGCGCGCCCGAGGATAGCCAGCAGACGCCCACCACCAACGCCCGCATCGTCCTGCGCAACAAAAGGGCGCTCGAGCAGGTGCAGCTCTGCCTGGGCGTGCCTTCGCCGCCTATCTCCAGTGAGCGTCGCTACATCACACTGCTGCTCAACACGGTGCTGGGTGGCGGCATGAGTTCCCGGCTCTTCCAGACGGTGCGCGAAGAGCGCGGCCTGGCTTACTCCATCTATAGCGACCTGAACCCGTACCGAGATACCGGCATGCTCTGCGTTTACGCGGGCACCTCGTCCGGCAAGGCGCTCCAGGTGATCGATCTGGTGATGGACGAGTTTCGCCGCCTGAAATCCGAGCCGCTCGCCGCCGATGAGTTGCGGCGCGCCAAGGATCAACTGAAGGGCAACATCATCCTGGGCCTGGAAAGCTCAGGCGCACGCATGTCCAATCTAGCCCGGCAGGAGATGTACTTCGACCACTTCTTCGGTGTAGACGAAATTCTGGCGCATGTCGAGGCGGTTAACGGCGAGCAGGTCATGGAGATGGCCAACTTCCTTTTCGATCCGGAGAAGGTTGCGGTCACCATGCTCGGCCGGCTCGATGGCATCAAGGTGACCCGCGGCAATCTGGCATGCTGAGAGCGGCCACTCAAGCGCAATAGCTCGGCGCAACGGCTCCTGAACTTGAAAGCTCAGGAGTCGTTGCGAACTATCACCGCTCGTCAGTTCTGCTGGACCCTGGGTGGAATCCAGTCGCCGTTCAGTACTGAATCGTCCGGCCAGTACATGCGCAGCAGGATCAGGAAGTCTCCCGTCGGAGCCGGCAGCCAGTTGCAGTATGCCTGTGACTTGGTATCCGAAGGCGCCGCGTTCTGAATATACAGATCGAGCGATCCATCAGAATTCAGGCATGGCAGGTGATCCTGTACCTTCGGAATACCCAGCGCGTACCGGTTGATGGGATTGGTCACGAGGTTCTCTCCAGGCCGGTTGTACATGGTGACAGACCAGAATGCCGCGGGGTTCACCGGCGGCAGCTTGCCTGCGGCAAAGTGCAGGATGTAGTTATGTCCACCGGTCAGCAGATTACCGGCATAGATGGCGTCCTTGTACAAATTTGCGCCAATGCCGCCATAGGCTACACCCGCCCGCAGTAGATAACGCCGGCCGTAATCTCCCAGATTAAGCGCCATGATCCAGCCAGTTGTCGTCATCGATTGTTGCTGTGCGGCCTTTACGATGGTGTCCTGACCGACCAGGACAGCTAACTGCAACGCCGCCCGGTTGAGTGGGGAAAGCTTGCTGCAATCAAACTGGCTGCCCGGCGAAAGCCCGATCTGCTTCATGCGCTGAACGGTAGGAGCATCCTGCGGATACGGCGGATTGAGCCGCATCATGGCTGCCATGGTGCTGAAAAAAGCGCATGCATCCATGTTGGCAACCTGCCGTACGGGCGGCGTACTGATGTCCGCAGTCGGATCCACGGGTGAGTCGGCGGGCGCGGCGTAGGAGTGGCCATACTCGCCGAGCGGTGTGAGGGTGTACTGCGGCTGTATGTGCCGCGTGACCTCGTCAATATCTGCCTGTGTTCCAGTCGTGTAGGTACGTCCGATAATCCAGACAGTGTTTGTCTTGACGCGAATGATCTGGGTGATCTGAGAAGGAAGCGGCTTATGCCAGTTTGGTCCCACAAAGGCGTAGTCCCCTGCCCCGGTGCCATACCTGGTCCCGAGGGAACAGAAAGCTTCAGCTTTGGAACCACCGATGCAGGATGAGCTTACGCCCCCGACGCTGGTCCAGCCGTCCACTACCTCCATCAGAAAGAAGCGGTCGACATTCGGCAGGTGGAGGATGACCGGCTCCGCGCTCAAGTCAAGCCACGCAAGAGAGTAGAGTGTGTTTACATTGGGAAGAACAACATCTTTGTACGAAGAGTTTGGTAGCGTAGTCGCGTTGGAAAACTGATTGATCGGGGCCCGGCCCAACTGGGTTACAGCATCATGCACGTTGGTGGTAAGGCGCTCTGTCACTCCCATCGTGACCAGGGGATACCCGAAGATATAGGCGTCCAAACCTATAGCAAAGGCATCCGTGCTTTTCAACTGCTCCTCTGAATAGCTTTGGCCGTAACTGGCATTCACGGCCAAGGCGAAAGCTATCATGGAGATCAGGAACCGCCGGACGATCGTGTGTTGTGCCATGGCTCGACACTCCTCTCACTGCATTGTCGCCGTGAGTTTGCCATTGATGCCCCTGGGACCGGGCGAGCAAATCCGGCAGCGCGGCAAAAGATTACCATGAATGCACGCACGATCCGCGAACTATGTCATGGGGCAGCATCGGGTGCTTGGCGCTGCCCGCTATCCGGCGTCAAGGCCGATCCTTAGCCGTCGTGAGCGGCATGCCTCGGCAACGCGTCCTGTTATGGCCCCGCATTGCCAAAAGCATTTCGGATTTTCCGCCGCTTTTGATACCCTCGGGACGGCGAAACCGCACATTCAGCAAAAGCAGCTGTCTATATGGCGGATAGCTTCGCGAGCCAGGAATTCAGTTCTAATGACAATACTAGCGATGTATCTTCACACTCTCGGGCGCAGTCATCGGACGCGCCATCAAACCGCAGCATCCCTCCGGCAGGGTGAATCCGGCTTTACCCTGATGGAACTGCTGATCGTGATGTCCGTCATCCTGATCCTGATGCTGGTCGCGATCCCAAGCTTGCTAAACGTTCGCACCCAGGCCAATGAAACCTCCGCGCTGCAATCGATGCGCGCCATCTACCAGGCCGAGGTGCAGTACCAGTCCAATTACCCGGCCAACGGCTTCGCCTGCACGCTCGCCGCCTTGGGCGGCAACCCCACTGCCGGACCACCCAGCGCGCAGGCCGCACAAGTACTGGCTTCCGGCCTGGAATCTGGAAATAAGGCAGGTTATACCTTCAACATCACCAACTGCACCAAGGCCAGCGTCAACAACCAGGACATGTATACGTCTTATGAGTTGACGGCGGTTCCGCAGGCCATCGGCAAGACGGGCCATCGTGGTTTTTGTATGGACATAGCTGGCGAGATCAAGGCAGATCCAGCCGGCGGCACCAACTGCACTGTACCCTTGCAATGATCGGGTTTGTGCGGGGATCAGGCCAGCTCCGGTGCTGGCCTGATCGATTCCGGCCGGTCCCGTATGTCCTAGGAATCCTCGCGCTAGTTCTGCCGGGTGTGCCGTCGCTCCACGCGCAAACCGCAGCGCAGCTCGCCGCGGCCGTAGACCATCACTACAATAGCCTCCATTCGCTCCGCGTTCACTTCACGGAAACCTATGCGGGTATGGGTTCCGAGCGTACCGAAGGCGGAGAATTGCTGCTCAAAAAGCCCGGCCGGATGCGCTGGAACTACGCAAAGCCGCCCGGAAAGCTCTTTGTGCTCGACGGCAAGCATGGCTGGTTCTATACGCCGGGCGACGCTCAGGTGCAGGAGATCGATGCCAAGGAGCTGGACGACCTGCGCTCGCCGCTACGCTTCCTGCTTGGCCATACAAAGCTCAGCAAAGAGCTGAACGGAATGACCGCCGCGCCCGACGGCCACGGCGGCTGGACGCTGGCCGGCGTTCCGCGTGGCATGGAGCAGCGTGTAAGCCGGCTCGCACTGGACGTGACAGGGGATGGAACGATCCACTCCATGATCTTGGAAGAGCTGGACGGCGCGCGTACCAGCTTCACCTTTGCCGACCAGATGGCAAACGTTCCGGTGCCGGATGCGGAGTTCGCCTTTCAACCTCCAGCCGGCGTTCCGGTGGTCAAAGGGCTGCCTCCCGTCTGACTACACCGCCAGTACCCGCCACCCCGGCCTATGCCGCGCGCGCATGCAGAGCGCGTGATTTATGCTTAAAAGGATGAAATTTAGCGCAGTTCCGCTCGTTTTTGTATGCATTTCGGGCCTGTTTTGCATGTCCTGCCCGGCACAGACTGCTCCAACCCCGGCCACCACACGATGGGATCCCTGGGAAGCGGAGCACAGCAACACCAAGGAGGCTCTGCGTGGCATTCATGCCGTAGGCAATGGCGTGGCCTGGGCCAGCGGCGCGCACGGAACGGTTCTGCGCACGGAGGACTCCGGCTTTGTCTGGCAGCAATGCAAGGTGCCAGAAGGTGCGGATACCCTGGACTTCCGCAGCGTGTGGGCCTGGGATGCGAAGACGGCGCTGGTGATGTCCTCCGGGGCCGGCCGTGAATCGCGACTCTACAAGACCACGGACGGTTGCGTGACCTGGAAGCTGCTCTATACCAATCACGAGAGCGACGGCTTCTGGGATGGGCTGGCCTTTGCGGATGAAAAGAATGGATTCCTATTGGGCGACCCGGTGAAAGGCAATTTCGTGCTGCTGCGCACCGCCGACGGCGGCGAGCACTGGACGGCTGTCCGGACACGGGACCTGAACATTGGAGATGAAAAGTTGGGAGCGTTCGCGGCCAGCAACTCCGCCCTTGCCCTGGGTGGGCCGAAAGTGGCGGGGGTACCGATGCCGTGGTTTGCAACCAGCGGCGTGAGCGGAGGAGCAGGCCCCTTCGTCTATGCGGGTAGCGTAACCTGCGCCGCGGAGGTGTTGCAGAAGAACCCGTCGTCCTGCCTCAGCCGGGAGTGGCATTTCGCCAAGGCTGGCGTGCCGGTAGCCGGAGGCGCGAGTTCTGCCGGTGTCTTTTCCCTGGCGTTCCGGCAGGATGCGAGCGGGAACAGCACGCATGCAGTCGCGGTAGGGGGTGATTACAGTCACCCCGCAGCCGTCAACCGCACAGCGGCCTATCTGGACGTGAAAGCCGGCAGTTGGCTTCCGGCCACCAAGCTGCCGCATGGGTACCGGTCGGCGGTGGCGTGGGATGCAGCAGACAATGTATGGATCGCCGTCGGCCCGAATGGCTCGGATGTGTCGTATGACGACGGCAAGACATGGTCGGCGCTGGGCGATGATGGATTTAACGCAATCAGCCTTCCCTGGGTGGTGGGCCCCGAAGGTCGTATTGGCAAGTTCATTTCTTTGAAGGGAAAATAGACCCAAAGGTCACAATGGCAGAGTTCGTAATCAAGCTGGCCGACGAGCGGGGACGCATGCAGGAGCAGGTGCAGGTCGCTTCCACGCCGGAAGAGCTGCGCAGCCGGTTCACGCAGGCGGGCTACTACGTCTATTCTGTGAAGCCTCGTGGTTTTTCGAGGGGCGGCGGCGGGCGTAAGAAGGCCAAACTGGAGACCTTTCTGATCTTCAACCAGCAGTTCCTTACGCTCGTGCGTGCCGGCTTGCCCATTCTGGGCTCGCTGGACATGCTGGCCAAGGGGCAGAAGAACCTCATCTTCCAGAGCCAGCTGGAAAATGTGGCTCAGCGCGTGCGTACGGGCGAGTCGCTTTCGGAAGCCTTCGAGGCTCAAGGCGGGTTTCCCATCATTTACACGACGACGCTGCTGGCTGGGGAGCGCAGCGGCAACCTGGAAGAAGTGCTCGGGCGCTATCTCGCCTTCCAACGCATCTCGCTCACTTTTCGGAAGAAGGTGACAGCCTCGCTGTTCTATCCGGTGCTGCTGATCGTGATGGTGATTTCACTGTTCATCTTTCTGATCAGCTTTGTGGTGCCCCGCTTCGCGCAACTCTATGACCAGATCGGCACGAAGCTGCCTGCGCTGACGCTGATGCTGCTGGCGCTCGGCAACAACTTTCAGCATTACATCCTTTACGCCATTCCGGTACTGGTGCTTCTGGGCTTTCTGCTTTTCCGCTGGAGCCGGACCGAAGGCGGCGCCAGTCGCATCGACAAGATGCGCGTGGGGCTGCCGATTTTTGGCAATATCTGGCTCAAGTATCAGGTCGCGCTCTTTGCTCGAACGCTTTCGACGCTCCTGCAAGGCGGCCTGCCGCTGGTGCCGTCCTTGGAAACAGCGGCGCGGTCCATCTCCAGTCGAAGCATCGCGCGGGCTGTTTTCACCTCGGTGGGCAGCGTGCGCGAAGGCACCACGCTCTCGAAAAGCCTGATCGCGACGCGCATCTTCCCTGAGCTGGCTACGGAGATGATCGAGGTCGGCGAATCCACAGGCGCACTACCCCAGATGCTCAACTCCGTCGCCGAGTTCTTCGAGGAAGACGTGCAGACGGCGCTGACCGCATCCCTTTCCCTGATTGAGCCCGCAATTCTTATCGTGATGGGCGTGGTGGTGGTCATCATCCTGGTCGCACTCTACCTTCCCATCTTCTCGCTCGGCCAGGCCGGCAACATGGGGCGATAATGGAGGAAGGCGGAATACTATGCGCATGACCGTGGGGCCGAGACCGACTTAGCTGCCCAGGAAAGACAAACGCGACAGTTGCTGCGAGAACTTGAAATGAGGTTCGCGCGGCTTGAGCATGACAGTTGGGTGGAGCGCATCGAGAGTTTGGATCGAAGGCTCACCTGCCTTGAACAAGAGCGTCAACACTGAAGCAGTACTTGTTGCAATTTAGGAGTTATTGCCAATGGCCGATACCCCGGTCCTGACCATGCCTACCGCTGTCCCCCCGCCGCCAGCGGTACCGCCGAGCGACGAGATCACGCACGCCCAGATGCTGGCGCGCCGCTACCGGTGCGACTTCGTGGATCTCAAAAACTTCCGCATCCAGCATGAGCTTTTCCGCTCGGTGCCGGTGGACATGATGTTCCGGTACAACTTCGTCCCGCTCGAGCAACTTGAGGACCGGCTGATCATCGCGGTCAGCGACCCGAGCCGCCTGATGGTGCTGGACGAAATCGCCAGCCTGCTGGGCCAGCGGCTGGTGACGCGGGTGGCCACGCTCTCGCAGATCGTCGACATCCTTAAGAAGACCGAGCAGTCCCAGCGCGTGCTCGATGAGGCCAGCGAAGGCCTGACCTTTGACGTGATCTCGGCAGAGGAAAACCCGGACGAGAACATCTCGATCGAGAAGCTGACCTCGGAAGAGGACATCAGCCCGATCATCCGCCTGGTCGATACCACGATCTTTACCGCGCTCGAGCGCCGCGCCTCCGACATCCACATCGAGACTTATGACGATTCGCTGATGGTGAAGTACCGTATTGACGGCGTGCTCCAGGCGGCCATGGCGCCGATTGCGCGCGAGCACCACACCACTATCCTGTCGCGTATCAAGGTCATGAGCGAGCTCGACATTGCCGAGCGCCGCGTGCCGCAGGACGGCCGTTTTCGCGTCCGCTACAAGGGCCGTCTCATCGACTTTCGCGTGTCCATCATGCCCACAGTCCATGGCGAGAACGCGGTGCTGCGTGTGCTCGACAAGGAGTCCATGAGCGAAAAGTTCCGCAAGCTCACGCTGGACGTGGTGGGCTTTGCCGACGACGACCTCGCACGCTTTCGCCGCTACATTCGCGAACCTTACGGGATGGTGCTGGTCACCGGCCCGACCGGCTCCGGCAAGACGACGACCCTTTATGCCGCGCTCAACGAGATCAAGAGCGACGAAGACAAGATCATCACCATCGAGGACCCGGTCGAGTACCAAATCCGCGGCATCACGCAGATTCCCGTAAATGAGAAAAAGGGTTTGACCTTTGCTCGCGGACTGCGGTCCATCCTGCGCCACGATCCGGACAAGATCCTGGTGGGCGAAATCCGCGACCAGGAAACGGCGCAGATCGCCATCAACTCCGCTTTGACCGGCCACCTGGTCTTTACCACCGTGCACGCCAACAACGTGCTTGACGTGCTCGGCCGCTTTCTCAACATGGGTGTCGAGGCTTACAACTTCGTTTCCGCGCTGAACTGCATCCTGGCCCAGCGGCTCGTGCGTACCGTATGCGAGTTCTGCAGCCAGCCGGTGCACTACGACGACAAGTTTCTCATCGACAGCGCAATGGATCCGGCCGAGTGGCGGGACTTCCCTTTCCGCGAAGGCACGGGCTGCATTGAATGCGGCGGCACCGGCTTCCGCGGGCGCACAGCCATTCACGAACTTCTCGACCTGAACGACACTATTCGCGAGTTGATTCTGGAAAAGCGGCCGACCTCGGAAATTCGCCGCGCTGCCCAGCAGATGGGCATGCAGTTTCTGCGCGAGTCGGCTCTGGACCGGGTGCGACGCGGCTATACCACCATGCACGAGATCAACAAGGTCACGTTTATTGAGGCCAACCGCTAAGCATGAGTTCTCAACGATGAGCATCGTCCGCCGCATTTTTCCTTCCGCCACCGACGCGCTGCGTCCGCGGCTGGCCTGCGAGATCACGCCAGCGGGCGTGCTCGCCGGCCGTCCCGGTTCCGTAGCTGTTGCCGGCGAAGCGCAGGATATTCGCACCTCGTTCGCTTCCCTGCGGCTGGGAGTGCTCGCGCCAGGGCTCAAGGTGCCCAACCTGCTGGACCGCGCGGCCGTTGCGGGCGCGCTGCGGCAGGCGCTCGATGAATTGGTCGAGCGGGACCGAAAGGTAACCATCGTTGTTCCAGATGTGACGACCCGCGTGCTCCTGCTGGACTTTGACACCCTGCCGGGTAAAGCGAGCGATGCGCTGCCGATCCTGCGCTTCCGCCTGCGCAAGCTGGTGCCCTTCGACGTGGAGGATGCCGCGGTCAGCTATCAGACGATGCCGTCTGCCACCGGAGAAACATTGGTGCGCGCAGTCGTTGCCGTAATGCCTGGGCCGGTGCGCGCAGAGTACGAAGAGGCTGTTCGCGAAGCAGGCTATGAACCCGGCGCCGTTCTGCCCAGCTCGCTGGCCGCGCTGGCCGCAGTCCCCGGAGAGGATCCCGCGTTGATCGTGAACCGCAACGCAAACTCCATCACCACGGCCATTACCCGCGCCAATACGCTGCTGCTGTACCGCACACTGGACCTGGGCGAAAGCACGCTCGACGTGGACCTGCGCGACGACTCGGCGGCGGCCGAGCTGCAGCAGGCCGTCTCCGTGGCAATGGCTTACTACGAGGACAGCCTCGCCACAGTGCCGCACAGCCTGCTCGCGGCGGGCCCCGGCGGGGCCCGCGAACTTGGGCGCCTGCTGCATGACGATTCCGTCCCGGTCCGGGACCTGGTGCCGGGACCAGGCGGTTCCTCCACCTCCGCAGCACAGAATTCCGCAGCATTGGGCTCTACTCAGGGGCTCCTGGCCGGCGTGGTAGGAGCGCTCGCAAGCTAATGCGCATTACACTCAATCTGGCCTCGCGGCCCTATGTCGAGCTTCGCCCGCTGTACCAGCGCTTGCGGCTACTCATGCTCCTTCTGGCCATCACCGGGGCCGCACTCTGGTGGGTGCTGCGCACCGAACGTACGCGCGCGGCGGAGGCGCAGGCACGCGTTACCTCGATACAGAACTCCGTCTCCGATGTGGAGCACCAGCGCCAGCGCTCCGAGGCCGAGATGCACCAGCCGGAGAACGCAGCGGCGCTGGTGCAGGCGCAGTTCCTGAACAATCTTTTCCTCCGGAAGGCCTTCTCCTGGACCGCTGTCATGATGGACCTGGAGCAGGTGCTGCCCAACGGCGTGCAGGTGATCAATATCGACCCGCAGATCGCGAAGGACGGGCACGTTACCATCCGGCTGCGAGTAGCCGGCCCACGCGAAAAGGCGGTGGACCTGGTACGCAACCTGGAGCATTCGAGGCGCTTTCTCCAGCCCAGGCTGGTCGGCGAGTCAACGCAAACCACTACGCAGAATGGTGAAAGCCTGCGCCAGGTAAGCGCCACGGGGACCGGCGTCAACTTCGACCTTCTGGCCGACTACAATCCATTGCCCGAACGCGGCAAGTCTTCGGGCGCGGAGTCCAAGGAGAAATCAGGTAAGGCCGCTACGGGCGCGAAGCGGCACGGTCGCCGGGCGATTCCGAAGCCGAGCGCGGGAACGGCGGCAGGCGTGGCGCAGGCGCGCAATTCCGATCCGGCGCAGCGCCCGCCCCAGGAAGGTGCGCGATGAACGCCGGCCGCAAGAACGCAATCACACCGCTCAACGTTCACTTCGCGATTGTGGCGATCCTGGTAGTCGTGAATCTCGTCTTTGCCACGCGTCTGCTTTTGGCCTGGCACACGCTGCGCGCCGACAACTCGAACCAGATCGCTCAGGACCAGGCGCAATTGCGCACACTGCAGTTACAAACGCTTCCGCTGCGGGGATTGCCGCAGAAGGTGTCCACCTCGAAGGAGCAGGCACTGGGCTTCTACGAGCGGCGAGTACCGGCGAACTATTCGTCCGTGCTGGAAGAGCTGGGTAATCTGGCACAGAAGAACAATGTGCGCCTGAGCCGGAACCAGTATGCACAGGCTCCCGCAATCCGCGACCTGCTGGAAATCCGCATGGATGCCAGTGTGAGCGGCGACTACACCTCCATCATGCGGTTCATCAACAGCATTGAGCGCGACAAGATGTTCTTCACCATCACCGGCCTGACGTTGAATGGCTCGCAAGGAGGGCAGGTGAACCTTCGGCTGCGGCTGACCACCTATCTGCATGGCGCGGGGCTGGATCGCATGGCGCCCCCCGCAGTGGAAGGCATGCAGGCATCTGGCGTCACAGGGGAGGGACAGTAACATGGCTCTCCGTGTCGGATCTGAAGATAAGAAGAAGGTGTACCTGGCCGGCGGGCTGGGCGCGCTGGCTTTGCTGCTGGCGATCTGGCAGCTTGGGCCGCTGTTCTTCGGCGGCAGCACACCTTCGGCCGCATCGCCGGCATCTTCCGCGAGTTCGCAGACGCTTCCCGCAACCTCGTCCACGACGCCCGCAAGCCCGTATGGGCACGAAGCAGTGAAGTTGCCAAGCGCCGCAGGGCTCGACCCCACGCTGCGCCCCGAGGTAATGGCGCAGGCGGAGGATACCGTTTACGCCGGCAACGGCCGCAATATCTTCTCGCCCAACTCGGTTGCGCCAACCCCGGTAAAGATTGAAAAGCCGCAGGCTTTTCGCCCAGTAGTGCCGGAGGGACCACCACCGCCGCCACCGCCGCCACCTATCGACCTGAAGTTCTACGGCTATTCAGCGTCTCCAGGCGGCCCGAAGCAGGTATTCCTGCTCCATGGGGATGATATTTTTCTGGCGCATGAAGGCGATGTGGTGGATCGCCGGTACCGGGTGGCCGCCATTCATCCTTTCTCCGTCGATGTGGAGGATATTCCCTACCACAACACACAAAGCATCCCATTAACCCAGAACTGACGAGCCGCCATGCCCACCGACCGCCACCACAACGCACTGCCCCGCACGGAGTCGCCGGAAGCCGGCTATCTGCTGCTCACTGTGCTGGTGCTGGTGGCGCTGCTCGCGCTGTCGCTCGCGGTGGCGGCGCCCAAGATAGCCCAGGACATACAGCGCGATAAAGAGACCGAGGCGATGCACCGCGGGATGCAATATGCGCGCGCTATCCGGCTGTATTACAAGAAATTCGGCAGCTATCCGGCAAACGTCCAGCAACTGCAAAGCACGAACAACATCCGCTTTCTGCGCAAGAAGTACACCGATCCGATCACCGGCAAAGATGACTGGAAGCTGATCCACGTGGGCGAGGCGAAGGTGCCTGTGATGGGCCTCTTTGGCCAGCCCGCACAAACGGGGCTGACCAGCGTGACCACTGGACCGAATGGCACTGGCGGAACCAGTACGTCTGGGGCGAGCGGGACCGGAACGCCAGGAGTGGGAACTTCCACTGGCAGCGGTGATGCGAGCGGAGGCGGAGCGCCGGGAAGTGGCACCCCGTTCGGCAGCGGCTCAGCTTCGTCGGGCTTTGGCTCAGGTTCAAGCGGTATCGGGTCGAGCTCCGGCTTCGGTTCGTCTTCCGGATCGTCTGGGTTTGGTTCTTCGTCAGGCTCTTCCGGGTTTGGCTCGTCTTCCGGCTTTGGGTCCTCGTCTGGCAGTTCGGGATCGAGCGGGATCAGCTTTGGGTCGTCGCCCGGCTCGAGCTCCGACGGCTCTTCACCGGCCGGCGGCAACGGTGTGAACGGCACTTTGCCCGGAACCGGTACGGCGGGTGGACTGGCCGGGGGCACGGGCGGAACTGGCACCTTCGGCTCCGGAGGTCCTATCGTTGGGGTCGGTATCCCGGTGAAAAAGGCCTCGATCCGCGAATTCCACAAGCAGAAGCATTATGACGAGTGGGAGTTTGTCTACGATCCGTCGCAGGACCAGGGCGGCATCAATGGGCAGACTGGCGCCGGCATGCTGCAGGGACAAGCCGGATCCAGTGGGATCACGCCAACTGGCGGGACTGATCAGGGTTCGGGAACGACGTTCGGCAGCGGGTCGGGCTCGGGGTTCGGCAGCAGCACAGGTTCTGGCTTCGGCAGCGGGTCCGGCTCGGGATCCGGATTTGGCAGCTCGGGCTCGGGCGGCTCCGGCTTGGGTAACAGTGGCGGTGGCTTTGGATCCTCGCCCACTGCGCCCACCGGGGGTGGCACGGGTAGCCCGCAGCAGTAGCCGATAGGCCATCGCGAAGGGCCGCTTCTACGGTTCGGCAACTTAGTCCCGTTAAGAACTACGCCGCTGCATGGATGATTCGGTGCGCTCAGGAAGGCGGGGCTGTAGGAGCGCTATTTGCGTTTCCACCTACCCAGACCCGCTCCGAATGGCCTCAAGACGCTCTGGCGGAATCAATCCCATCTCAGCATAGACAGGCCGCATCGCCCGGCGGACGGTCCGGAGCTGTGTCCAGAACCATCCCGCTCCCGCAATACAGCAGGAGCCGGTGATCATCACCGCTACCGGCGCGCTGACCACATGGGCCAGTCCGCCGGCCAGCAGGCTTCCGAAAGGCGCCATACCCACAAAGGCCATGGTGTAGTAGCTCATCACGCGGCCGCGCTTGTCGCCCGGCACAAGGGTCTGGATGATGGTGTTGCTGGCGGCCATGCCTTCCATCATGCCAAAGCCGACGACCAGCATCAGCACAAGCGATAGCCACAGCACGTGCGAGAAGCCGAACAGGATCAATCCCGCTCCGAAAACTGCCGCCGAAAGCGGGACCACGCCGGTCAGTCCATACACGGATTTCCGCAGGGCCAGAAGGACAGCGGCCACGAGCGCGCCCACACCGGTGGCAGCCATCAAAAAGCCAAGCGTATGCGGGCCCCCATGGAGCACCTTTGAGGCGAAGATGGGCATGAGCACGGTGTATGGCATCCCCATGAGGCTCACGATGGCGAACAGGATCAGGATGGTGCGTATGGGAACAAAGCCGCGAACGTAGGTCCAGCCTTCGCGCAGTTGCTCCAGCATGGGAGCCGCAGGACTGCGTTCAGCCGGGCGGTCGATGCGCATCATCAGCAGCGAGATGATGACGGCGAAATAGCTGACGCCGTCGATCAGAAAACACGGGCCTTCCCCGAAGGCCGAGATGACCAATCCTGCCAGCGCGGGTCCGATCAGCCTCGCGATGTTCACCATAGACGAGTTCAGGGCGATGGCATTGCCGAGATCGCTCCGGTCATTGACCATTTCCACCAGGAACGCCTGCCGCCCCGGCATATCAAAGGCATTGATGAGCCCTTGAAGGGCGCTCAGCACCAGCACCTCGCGGATGCTAATGATCTTGGCCAGCGTGAGCCCCGCCATGGCGAGGGATTGGACTGAGGCGAGCGCCTGCGTCCACACCAGCACCTTTCGCTTGGACAACCGGTCTACCCAGACGCCAGCAAAGGGCGCCAGCACAAACGTGGGGATCTGTCCGATGAAACCGACCAGCCCGAGCATCAGCGCCGAGCCGGTGAGCCGATATACCAGCCAACTGGTGGCAATCCGTGTCATCCACGTGCCGATCAGGGATATGCTTTGCCCGCTGAAGAAAAGCCGGAAGTTGCGCGCGCGCAAAGCCCGCCAGGCATGCGAAAGGGCGCCCGGCTTGCCACTGCCGGCGACCGAGGGACCCGCACCGCCGATATCGGCAGCGGCTCGCGGCTCGCGTGCGTATTCTTCTACTTTGGACACGATGGCATATCGGGCTACTACCGATTCGATGCACCGGAAGCGAGATAGGCGCGAGATCGCCGCGAGCGAGCTCACCGAGCGCTCTTTGTGCCATCGTAATGAATCAGAAGGCAGAGGCGCCAAACGCCGGAGTGGATTGCATGCTTCCCTTTTCTCTTGTCTATCGCGAAGGTTTCTATCTTCCCTTTGGCAAAGCTCACGTTTTTCCGGGAGTGAAGTACAAGCTCATTCGCGAGCGGCTGCTCCAAACGCACGCCGCGGACCCGCAGGATTTTGTACTGGCAGAGCCGGTTGGGGCTGACGACGTTCTGCGCGTGCATGAAGCCGGCTTTGTGGACCGCCTGCTCGGGGGCACGCTCGACGCGGCAGAAATCCGGCGCATGGAGTTGCCCTACTCAAAAGCGCTGGTCGAGGCGACGCTTCTGGGTTGCGGAGGCACGCTCGCGGCTGCTCGGCTGGCGCTCAGGGATGGAGTGGCCGTCTCCATCGGCGGGGGCTTTCACCACGCGCATCCGGACCACGGCGAAGGCTTCTGCATGCTGCACGATGTGGCCATCGCGCTCAAACGACTGCTCCATGAAGG
The DNA here is from genome assembly GCA_963767705.1 of uncultured Acidobacteriaceae bacterium. Taxonomy (GTDB): domain Bacteria; phylum Acidobacteriota; class Terriglobia; order Terriglobales; family Acidobacteriaceae; genus CAWCJL01. The sequence continues at coordinate 2,111,670 of CAVYEO010000001.1, forward strand.
CGCCATCCGGCGAGCCATGGTAGTGGATCTGGATGTGCATCAAGGAAACGGTACGGCCGCGATCTTTGCACCTGCTGCTGCCCGAAATGCGATAGGCATAAAGCAGTCGCTTCCCTTCGGGGAGATCGTCGGGACGGGGCTGCCAAGCGGCGACGGCGTCTTTACCCTTTCGCTGCATCAGCGCAACAACTACCCCGCCTACAAGCCACCGTCCTCGATCGACGTGCACCTGCGGGACGGCACGGGCGATACAGAGTACCTTGATGCGCTCGACCGCGCGCTGACGCTCGCCCTGGAGCGATTTCGTCCAGAACTGATCGCTTACGTGGCGGGCAGCGATCCCTATTTCGACGACAAGCTGGGCGGTCTGGCGCTCACGCTCGACGGCCTGAAGCAGCGGGATGCGATGGTCTTCCGGCGCGCACAGGCAGAAGGCGTCCCGATCTTTTCAGTCTTCGCCGGCGGCTACGCGCGGGACCTCGAAGACACTGTGGCCATTCATACCAATACGGTGCTTGCTGCGGCGGAGGTCTTCAGCTTCCACGGCGCTACGAGTTGCTGACGCGCGCCTCTGGGGCGAAGTTGCGATCGGCGTAATGCCCACAGTGCCAGTCAGCATGGCAGGCGAGGAGTCAACTCACTGACGTGGCGTGAGCGCGCGTTCGATCGCTGCCTGCGCCAGGGGCGCCATGATCTTGTAACCTGCGTCGTTCGGGTGCAGCCCGTCTTCTGCAAGGTTTGCCCGAAGCATCCCTTTATCGTCTACGAGGGCATCGTAGTAGTCCAGATACACGGCGCCGTTTGCCGTCGCGTAGTTCTTCATCCACGTGTTCAGTTCGAGGATCTCAGGAATCGGCCGCTGATCGAATAATGGCTTTGCGCGTTCGGTGTAATTATTGACCGGGGTGACGGAGGAAAAGATCACGTCCACACCGTGCAGATGCGCCAGCTCCGCGAAGGAGGTCAGGTTCGCCTCGATGTCCCCGAGCGAAACAGGGCCTGTATTGCCGGCAATATCGTTGGTGCCTGCCAGGATCACGACCACTTTCGGCTGCAGGTCGATGACATCCTGACGGAAACGTACCAGCATCTGTGACGTGGTCTGGCCCCCTATGCCGCGATTGACGTATCCCTTGCCGGGAAAGTACTGATCGAGTTTCCAGAAGTCAGTGATCGAGTCACCGAAGAAGACGACACGCTTCTCTGTCGCGGCGGGCGCAGGCAGCGCCGCGTCGGCCGCGCGATAACGGGCGAGCTGACCGAAGTCCATCGCGAACACGTCCAGGTTTTTCTTCTGCCAACCGGTGAGTACCGGCTCAGCAGGCGCTACGGGAGTTGACGCGGCGTTCGCCGCCGGTACTGGGGACGCGACGACTGGCCCGGTGTTGGCGTCTTCCCGATGCTGCAGTCCCGGAGCATTGCCGGCCGTCTCTTGCGCTAGCATCGCGCCGCCGCTAAACGTTAGAGCAAAAAGCACAACGGTTCCGGCAATTCGCAACATAGGCTTCCACGATATCACCGGCGAAAGCTTCCGCTATACATGGGCTGGTAAACTTGAGGAGATCCCTATGTTTGAGAATCTTTCCGATAAGCTCCAGCGTGCTTTCAAAAATCTGCGGGGCGAAGGCACCGTCTCCGAAGAAAACATCAACGACGCGCTGCGCGAAATCCGCGTGGCGCTGCTTGAAGCCGACGTTAACCTGAACGTCGTCAAAGAGTTGATCGAGCATATCCGCACCAAGGCGATGGGCCAGGACGTGATGACGGCCCTTTCGCCCACCGAGCAGGTCATCAAGATCGTGCGCGATGAGCTGATTGCATTGCTGGGCAAGGACACGGCGCGTTTCAATTTCGCTTCCAAGCCGCCGACGGTGATCCTGATGGCCGGACTGCAGGGCTCCGGGAAGACGACCACCTCGGGCAAGCTGGCGGCATGGCTGCAAAAGGGCGGACACCGGCCCATGCTGGTGTCAGTAGACGTGTATCGCCCGGCCGCGCGCGAACAGTTGAAGATCGTGGCGCAAAGCGTGAAGGCAAATATCTACGAAGGCGACATGAAAGGCGAGCCTGCGGGCACCCCACTGGTGGAACGCCTGGCCCGTGAAGCGCGTCGCGAGGCCGTCAATTACGGCTGCGACACGTTGATCGTGGACACCGCCGGCCGTTTGCATATCGATGAAGACCTGATGGACGAGATGAAGCAGCTTAAAGCGCTGCTGGCGCCGCAGGAGATCCTGTTCGTGGCTGACGCGATGACCGGGCAGGATGCCGTGCGTTCCGCCGAGTCGTTCCATCGACAGCTGGCGCTCACTGGGTCCATTCTTACCAAGATGGACGGGGATGCGCGGGGCGGCGCAGCGCTCTCCATCCGCCACATTACCGGGCAGCCGGTCAAGTTCATCGGCACGGGGGAAAAGCCGGATGCCTTCGAGCCTTTCCATCCGGACCGGATCGTCAGCCGCATTCTGGGTATGGGCGACATCATGTCGCTGATTGAAAAGGCGGAGTCCACGCTGGATCGCAAGAAATCGGAAGAGTTCGCAAAGAAGGCGCTCTCCGGGGACGGCTTTTCGCTTGAGGACTTTCGCGATCAGCTCCGGCAAATCCGCAAGCTTGGCTCCTTCCAGAGCATCATGAAGATGCTGCCCTCCGTCGGTCCTTTTCAAGGAATACAGCAGCTCGCGGACCAGGTGGACGAAAAGCAGTTCAACCGCGTGGAGGCGATCATCAACTCCATGACACAGCACGAGCGGACCAACCACGAGATCATCTCCGGCTCGCGGCGCAAACGCATTGCGAACGGTTCCGGCACATCCGTGCAGGAGGTCAACCAGCTGCTGCGGCAATACGCGCAGATGCGCAAGATGTTTAAGTCGGCGGCCAAGGGTGGTGGCATGCAGCGCAAACTGATGGGTTCGCTCGGCGCCATGCGCGGGATGGGTGGCATGGGCGGCCCGGGCATGGGCCGCTGATTCGAGCAGACACAGTGTCTTTGTTTTCTCGGTGATTACGCATGACTTCTCTCCAGGAAAAGCTCGACGAGATCACTGCGCAGACCCGTTCGCTGGTGCAGCCGGAGCGACTGGCTGTCACGGAGCGAGCAGTTACTGAGCTCTTTTCGACCGGCATCGAAGGCCGCTTGCTGGCGCCCGGCTCCGTCGCGCCGCACTTTGCCCTTACAGATGTGAACGGCAAGCTCGTTCGTTCGCAGGACCTGCTGGCGCTGGGCTCGCTGGTCATCGACTTCTTTCGCGGCCGCTGGTGTCCTTACTGCGTTACGGAATTAGAAAGCTGGCGCGATCTTTTTCCTGCTCTTCGCGAACGCGGCGCGCTGGTGGTGGCCGTCTCGCCGCAAAGCGTCCGGCAGAATGATTTCACGCTGACGCAGCACAGTCTTCCCTTTCCGCTGCTGCGCGATGCGGGTGCGAGCGTGGCAGAGCTCTATGGAGCGGCTTATTCCGTCCCACACTCCCTGCGCGATCACTACCGCTCTATCCTGGTGAACATCCCTTTCGTAAATGGCGAAGACAGCTGGCGTCTTCCGCTGCCGGCCACCTTCCTGGTCGGCAAGGATGGAAAGGTGATGTGGTCGGAGGGCTACGCCGACTTTCGGGTGCGTCCTGAGCCGCAGGCCTTGTTGGCGGTGCTCGATGAGTTGCTTTGAAGCGGAATGATGAGGGTGATTACGCTCGCAGTTGCTGTTGGTGCACTGATGTGGGAATCACACTCCCAGTTGCTGTTCGTCGCCTGCCCGCGGCTTGAACTCTCTGCTGTTCACCTTCTGTCCGCGGTTTGACCCCACAGCCCGCCATTGTTAATATCAAGTTGCGGGGTGGAGCAGTCCGGTAGCTCGTTGGGCTCATAACCCAAAGGTCGCTGGTTCAAATCCAGCCCCCGCAACCAAAACGCGCTGTATTTGCAATGGCTTAAGAGATGCTCTCTTGGGCCGTTTCTGCGTTTAGGCAAACTTGGGCAAAGAATTCGCCAGCTTTGCCGCGAGTTTCCGTTCATCCTCGCTGACCGGATGCGTGTCGTTCATGGTGGTTTTCGGGTCAATGTGGCCGAGCCGCTTTTGCCGCACTTTCATCGGAATATGATGTGCCCCCTCGCTGATGAGGGATCGACGGGTGAGCTTTTTCCTTACGACGGGGAAAAGTTGTTGGGAACGAAAGCTCCTCGCCGTGAGTACCCCGCCCACCTTGACCCTGCGTTGCCCTCCCCGTGTACGGAGTGCGTCTTCATCGCTGCAGGCTAGAGTCGATGCGTTTGGCAGGGATGAAATTTTGGCCCATAACATCACAGACCGGAGTTGTGCTGCGCTTCCTTGCTGGGCGTTGTCTCCGACCAGAGGCAACGGCCTGGGGGCGTGAAGGTGTGGGCGGCTTGACGACTGTTGGAACTGCCAGTTTTTTGGCTGGATTAGGTTTCATGCCAGGTAAACCGAAATCAGGCGCAGTGCACTATTGCAGTTGTGGAAGTCTCGGGCGTTCGGATCAGGATCTCAGGCGTACGCATCGACACTGAGGCACCGGCAGTCGGGCCCGGCGCCTGTTGACCTGTCAGATGCAAGCAGTACAGCGGCTTTAGGGCCGGGAAGACCCAGGAACAACACTCATACTGATACTGCTGGGGTATTGCGCCGAGTGGTGGATGGACGTGTGTGCCACCACACCCGTGGTTTCGTCGTAGTTGTTCCCCCCGGTATTCAGATTGCGATCAAACCTTGGGAAATTCGCGCCCGCAACCTCCAGCCGTATGCGATGGCCCGTGCCGAAGTAGTTGCTGGTCTGCATCGGAGTGAGCGTGACCTTATAGACCTTGCCCTTCTCCAGCCATACCGTTTTGTCGTCTCCGTCCCGGTACCGCAACCGCTGGATCGTCTCATCCAGGTTATAAGCCTTGCCGTCGGGCTGGACGTCGATCAGTTTTGCCGTAACATCCGTATCCTTTACGTCTGAGGAAACGTAATACGTAACCGTGATCGGTCCAGAGACTTCGATGCCTTCGGCAAGCGGCTCTGAGGTGTAAACGAGGATGTCCTGCCGCTGTTCCATTTGGCGCTGATCGAGCGCGCCCCCATTCCCGGGTATGGTGTTCGCCGCGCAGCAGACATTCCCGCCATAGGAAGGCGTGGGAATCATGGGATCGTAGGTGAAGGTGTCGAGAACATCCTGCGTCGGCTTGTTCGCGGGCCCAAGGCTGGCCGTGAACTTGAGCAGTGGAGATGCGTTCTTTGCGGCGGCATAGACGAGCTTGCCGTCCCCATGAAGCGTGTTGGCATGGCCCTCGCTCGCGAGCGTGAGCGTGACCTCCCTGGCACCTTGTGGCGGCCAAGTGTCGGAATGCTGCCACTTGTTCAGACCCATGGTGTAGTACTGCACCTTGGGCTGCTTCTGGAGGAAGCCATTATCCTCACCCTTCAGAAAGTGATCGAACCAGGCATACGTGAGCGAGTCGTAATCGAGTCGCGCATCGCCCATGTCGCGTTCGCCCACAATCGTGTGCTCCGTCGCGCGCTTGTACTGGCAATGGAGCACGGGTGCGATCACAGCATACTGTTCGTTGGCGACTTCGCCCTTTGCATGCTCGCGCACGTAGTTGTAGGCCGCCAGGTTCGGCCCAATCGAGACGTCGTACCAGGTCATGAACCAGAAGCCCGGGATGTTGATCGGCATTGTGTCAGCCTGCCACAGGCCACCCTTACGCCAGGCGGGATCACTGGGCTTGCGCTCGATCATCGCGCCACCTGTAGTGTTCGGCATCGGGTCGCTGTAGATGCCAGTGGGACCACCCACGGCCGAGATGATGTCCTTTTCCGGCAGATGCTCGAAGGCTTTCGCCCAATCTACAGGCGGCATCTGCGGAGCGAGGTCAAACAGTTTCGAAGCAGCAATGAGATCAGCCTGTGAAGTGTTGGGTGGGAATATGGGACGCACCTGGTTCTGCTCGCCATAGAGCCAGTCGATAAACAGCATCTGGACGGCGCCACCACGGTACCAGTTTCCCTGCTCGTCGTAAGGGCCGACCTTGCCCACGCCCGCTCCGAAACTCTGCGGGATCATCGTCGTGAGCGCCTTGTTCCCGAGCGATGCAGCGGCGAGCTGCCACTCAGCTGTCGAGGAGCAGCCGATCAGACCGATTTTCCCCGATGACCATGGCTGAGAGGCCATCCAGGTGAA